>CAWEPH010000001.1:0-782859 GCA_963810915.1 uncultured Actinomycetes bacterium
GCAAATTGACGAAGTCGACGAGCAGGATCGAGTTGCGCACGATGATGCCGGCGAGCGCGATCATCCCGATCATCGACGTCGCGGTGAACGGCGCACCCAGCAGCGCATGGCCGGGCATCACGCCGATGATCGTCAGCGGGATCGGCGCCATGATCACGAGCGGTGTCACGTACGAGCCGAACTGCGCGACGACCAGTAGATAGATCAGCACGAGCCCGACGCCGTACGCGATGCCCATGTCGCGAAACGTCTCGTAGGTCACCTGCCACTCGCCATCCCACTTGAGCGCGTAGCCCCGGTACGGCGATCGGACGGCTGCGCGCGATGAAAAATTCGGACAGCGTCCCGCCGTTCGGCACTTCGGCCTCCGCGTCCTTTCCGCGCGCGCCGAACATGCCGTACAGCGGGCTGTCGGTCTTGCCGGCCATGTCGGCGATCACGTAGGTCACCGGCAGCAGGTCCTTGTGGTAGCGCGTCTTCTCGCGCAGCGCAGGTCGCACCTGCACCAACTCGGACAGCGGCACGTTGGCGCCGCCAGCCGAACGAACCGTCATCGCGAGCAGCGGGTCGAGGCGTCCCTGCTGCTCCGGGGCGATCGTGAGCCGGACGGCACGCCGTACTTCGCCTGGCCGTCGTGCAGCGCGGTCACGTCGTCGCCGGCGAGCGCGACGCGCAAGGCCGCGACGATGTCGGCCGGCGTCACGCCCGCGAGCGCGGCCTTGCGCTGGTCGACGCGGACCAGCGCGCGCGGCGCATTGTCCTCGATCGAGTCGTCGATGCCGATGATGCCGTCGGTCGCGCCGAGGGCGGCGCGCACGCGTTTGCCCAGCGCGTGTCGTCCTGCCTCGTCGGGCCCGTAGATTTCGGCGACGATCGGCGAGAGCACCGGCGGACCCGGCGGGACCTCGACGACCTTGACCTTCGCGTTGTGCCGCGCCCCGATCGCCTCGAGTGCCGGACGCACTGCCGCCGCGATCCCGTGGCTCTTGCGCGAGCGGTGCTTGCGGTCGAGAACGAGGTTGACCTGAAGGTCGCCCTGCTCCGGCATCTGCCGCAGCTCGTACTGGCGCACGAGGCCGTTGAAGTTGATCGGCGACGCCGTCCCGGCGTACGCCTGGAAGTCGACGACGTCGTCGACGGTCGCCAGATGCGCTCCGAGGTCGGCCAGCACGGCCGCGGTAGCCTCGACAGGCGCGCCGGCCGGCATGTCGACGACGACCTGGAACTCGCTCTTGTTGTCGAACGGCAGCATCTTCAGCACGACGAGCTCGACGAACGCGAGCGACACCGACAGCAGGATGGCGACCGCGATGCCCGCGCCGAGGAGCGCGCGCCGCCGTCCGCCGCGCCGTGCGTCGACGAATGGGGTCAGCAGCGCGGCGAACGTCGTCGCGAGCCAGCGGTCGAGCCGGCTCTCGGCGTGCACCACGTGGCCGGCCTTCGGCGCAAGCTTCAGCGCGAGCCACGGGGTGATCATGAACGCGACCGCGAGGGAGATCACCATCCCCATGCTCGCGTTGATCGGGATCGGGCTGATGTGCGCGGCCATTCAGTCCCGTCACGAACGCCATCGGCAGCAGCGCCGCGATCACGGTGAACGTCGCGAGAATCGTCGGCCCGCCCACCTCGTCGACCGCTCGCGGGATCAGCGAGGCGAGCGGCGCGTCCGGCTCGAGCACACGGTGCCGGTGGATGTTCTCGACGACCACGATCGCGTCGTCGACCAGGATCCCAATCGAGAAGATCAACGCGAACAGGCTGACGCGATTCAGCGTGAATCCCCAGGCCCACGACGCGAACAGCGTCGCGGCAAGCGTCAGCAGCATGCGATCCCCGGTGGACGCACGGAGCTTCATAGCTCCGATATCGGCCCCGGACCGCCGTTCCTGAAGGCCCGCACACAGGACCGAACGGACTATCGGTAAATTGGGCCCTTCGGCTGGTTGCAGCTCGTAGCCCGAACGGCCTATCATGACGTACGTAAACGGTAGGACACGTGCGCGGTGCGCACGGAGTCAGGGCGACAGAAGGGAACGGCGATGAAGAGGATGGCCGCAGTGGTCGGAGGCGCACTCGCGCTGGTGACCACCATGGCGGGCTCCGCCCTGGCCTACACCAATGCCCCCAAACCCACCACGGTGGTCAAGGGAACCGGCGGCGGTACGGCCTTCACGGGCGGGAACGTCTCCATGGCTGCGATCGTCGCGGTGGCGCTCCTGGTGGTTGGCTTGGCCGCGCTCTTCGTGGCCCGGCGCCGCTCCGCCAGCCAGGCGTAACCCGCACACGCTCGCAAGCTTCAAAAGCGCCCCGGTGCGAGCCGGGGCGCTTCTGTCTGTTCCGGGAGGTCTCAGGTCAGCGGACGGGTGAGGTTCCGCCACCAGCTGAGCGGGATCGGCGCGCCGAAGCGAACCTCCAGGGTGAGCGGGCCTCGAGGATCTCCCTCCCAGGTCGCGGTGCCTCCCTGTACGTCCATCGGTTCGCTCGTCCAGCTGATCCGCGTGCCGGCTGGAGCGTGGATCGTCACCCGGACGTGGGTCGTCTTCACGGTCGTCTGCGGGAGGATCCTCAGTGCGTACGTCCCGCCGGTGCTGTTCCCCTGCCAGACGCCGGCGCGCGAGGTCACGATCTGCAGTGAGCGGGAGGTGCGTGAGGGCACAACCATCACGTCCTGATACCAGTGGTGCCCGAGTTCTTCTCCCACACGGAGCTCGACGTCGCGACCCTCGCGCTGCGCGCTCACCAGGTCGCACGACCCGGGACACGATGAGGTCACCAGCGAGGCGACGTCGCCGCTCTCGTAGCCCTTCGCCGTCGGGTGGATCACATCGCCGGGGATGCCCGAGCTGGGGGCATCGTTCCGCAGCGTCACTTCGGTGGTGCCGAACGCCTGGCCGTCGCCCCCGAGCTTGACGTCGTAGTCGAGCGAGCGTGTCACGTAGTAGTCGATCTTGCTCCCCGAGAGGCTGTTGACCACGACCGAGAGCAGGTCGTCGCCCGCGGGCGCGGCGAGGGCGCCGTCGCGTCCGGCCGTGGCGAGTCCGCGCTCGAACCTCGGGTCCGTGCTGTAGACCTTGAGGTTGCCGTCGCTCACCGAGCGACCCACCGCCTTCAGCTTCGGAAGCGCCTGGCCCGGCTGCTCGAGGAAGCGCTCGAACGCCAGCCCTGCGACCGCTCCGAGGACCGCCTTGCGCGCCTTGCCCTGGTTCGCGAACCGGATGTAGGCCTCGTTGGCGAGGAGATCGACGACCGTGCCCGAGCCCACGTTGATGCCCAGGTGGGGAACCTCCGCGGGGCCCGTCACCGCGAGCAGTCGCTGGAGCGCGAAGGGATCCACGCTGATCACGCCGTCGAGTCGCTCGCCGGTGCTGACCTCGTAGTTCCCGAGCGCTGCCTTGGCGGCCGAGGGGAAGTCCGGGGTCATGTTCAGGTCACGGAACGATCCGGCGCCACCGTACGCATCGTAGTTGCGGCGGTAGTCGGGGTTGGGCGCGGGGACCACGTCCGGCGGGAGCTGCTTGAGCGTCAGTACCCCCTTGAACGGGGAGACGGTCAGCCGTCCGTCGTCGGCGGCGAGGACGGCGTAGGCGCCCCAGATGCCGCCGGTCCCCCGTTGCTCCGACGGGCTCTCGGCCACCAGGAGGTATCGGCGGGGACCGTCCGCGCCCGCGAAGGCGGGGAAGGCGTCCAGCAGCGACCGAGGCCGAACGCAGGGTGGTCGCGGCCGCACTCACCTGGACCACGGCTTCGTCGCGCGCATCGGCGACCGGACCCACCAACAGGGAGGACGGGGTGGCGTCAAGCGCCGCCTGGGCCGCGTCGGCGTGGGCAGCGGCAGCCCGGACGTCGTCGGAGAGCGAGGCGATCTCCTCGACGGGGATCCGCCCGTTCACCGGAGACAGCGATCCCAGTCCGTCGGGCAGCCCTCCAACCGCCGCGCCGAGTTGCCCTCCCGCGGTGGCGAGTTCGCGGCCGGCCACGGCCACGCCGTCGAGCACACGCAGCGTGCGTCCGGCCCAGGGCATGGAGGATGCCACACCGGCGAGGCCCCCCGAGACGCGCCCCTCTGCATCCGAGAAGGAAGCCTCGGCCTTCGAGAAGGCGTCGGTGGCGTGCGCGAGATCTCCGGCGACCAGCGCGCGCTTGCCTTCCTGGAGTTCGGCACGTCCCGTGTCGAGGCTCCGCTTGGCGCCCAGCCCCGCGATCACGGTGATCGTCCCCACCAACAGCACCACGACGAGGAGTGCCGCGGCGACCCAGCCCAGGACCCGGAGGAGCACACGGCGGCGTGGGGGTTGAGCGTGCTCGGAACGGCGCGAGGTCGCGCTGTGGTGCTCGGGCGGATCGGCCCGGGTAGGTGTCTCCATGGCTCCGCGTGGGGTCGAGGGAATGGCCGGCACCGCCGGCGCTGCCGCCGTGCGGACACCGGTCAGCGTAGCATCGCGCAACGCCGTCTCATGGTCGGCTGAAGGGCCGCTGCTAGGCTCTGCGGCCATGAGCAAGGTGGCCTACCAGGGGGAACCCGGCGCGTACAGCGAGCGTGCGGTGCGCGCCTTGTTCCCCGAGGCGGAGCCGCTGCCGTGCGACTCGGTGCGGCTCGTCTTCTCCCGGGTCACGAGCGGTGAGGCGCCCTTCGGCGTGGTGCCGCTCGAGAACTCGCAGGCCGGGTCCGTGAACGAGACGTACGAACTCCTGCAACACACGAGCCTCCTGCGCATCGTGGGGGAGGCGCTCGTACGGGTGGACCACGCGCTGCTCGGCGTCCCTGGTGCGCGCCTCGAGGACGTGCGCCGGGCGCACTCGCACTGGCAGGCCCTCGCGCAGTGTGAGGAGTTCCTCGCTTCGTTGCGGATCGAGCCCGTGCCCGTGCACGACACGGCCGGTGCGGCGCGCCTGATCGCGGAGCGGGGCGATCCGCAGGATGCGGCCGTCGCCAGCGTGAGCGCAGGAACCAGGTTCGGTCTGAGCGTCCTCGCGGAGCGGATCCAGACCGAGAAGGAGAACTTCACGAAGTTCGCTGCGATCGGTCTCGGAGACGCCCCACTCGGCGCCCCCGACAAGACCTCGCTCGTGATGGCGGTCCTTGACGAGCCCGGCTCGCTCCTCGCCTCCCTGCAACCGTTCGCCGGTCGCAACATCAATCTGCACAAGCTGGAGTCGCGGCCGCGCCGTGGCAAGCCCTTCGAATACGTGTTCTATGTGGACCTGATGGCGGCCGCGGAGGACCCCGAGGTCGAGGCCGCGCTCGCGGAGGTTGCGAGGCACACGTCGCTGCTCCGTGTCTTGGGCAGCTACCGCGCCGCGGCCGAACCGATCTGAGCGTCCCAGGGCGTCGGCCGCGGCTAGCATGAGCCATGGCCTCCCGTCTTCCCGCGATGCCCCGACCCTCGCGTGCCACCGTCGCGGTGATCCTCGGCGTGGCCTCGGCGCTCCTCGTCGCCGGCGTCGGGTTCGCGGTGGTTCGCCCCGGTGGACCCGGCAGCGCACCGCTCCCGTCGCCGGGCGACGTGAAGACGCCGGGACCGGTCAACAAGAAGTTCCCGGGCCTGACGACCTTCCGCGGCAACCTCGCCCGCTCGTACTACGGCGAGGGCCCGGTGCCCGCCGATCCTGTGGTGCGGTGGCGCGAGCCCGTCCAGAAGATGTGCAGAACCTCGATCGTCGGGCTCGACTCCAGCGAATGGTGCGGCACGGGGTGGACGGGTCAGCCGAACGTGATCGAGAACGCGGACGGGACGGTCGAGGTCCGCGAGGGAGCCTACGACGGCAAGTATCACTTCGTGGACGGTACGACGGGCGCGCCGACGCGTGCGGACCTCGTGACGCGCGACCTCGCGAAGGGGTCCGCCACGTCGGATCCTGCCGGATACCCGCTGTACTACGCCGGCTCGCGCGACAACTACCTCATGGTGGTAGCGCTCGATCGCCCGGAACCCACGGTCCTCTGGGAGTTGAACGCAGACACCTCCGTGCCCAGGCCGCTGCGCAACAACGACTGGGACGGCGCCCCGCTCATCGTGGGCGACTACCTGCTGGAGGGAGGCGAGAACGGCTGGTTCTACGTGATCCGTCTGAACCGCGGGTACGACGCGGCCGGGCTCGTGACGGTCGCGCCGGAGATCGTGGCCACGATCCCGGGCTTCGACGACCAACTTCTCTCCGACCTCGGGGACCGGGAGGTCTCGATCGAGAGCTCGGTGGCCTACCGCGACGGGGTGGCGTACTTCGCCAACTCCGGGGGGCTCGTGCAGGGCTGGGACATCTCCGATCTGCTCAAGGGCGGCACGGGCTACCAGGAGGTCTTCCGTTACTGGACCGGCGACGATACCGATGCCTCGGTCGTGATCGACCAGCAGGGCATGCTGTACGTCGCGAGCGAGTACCAGCGATTCAACGACCAGGCGAAACGCTCGGGACAGCTGATGAAGCTCGATCCGTCCAACCCGACCGACCCGCTCGTGTGGGGGATCCCCGCGCGCGAGATCGGGTTCGAAGGCGCGGGCGGGAGCTGGTCCACCCCGGCGCTCTACGGTGCGTACGTCTACTTCACCACCGCGGCGGGGCGCGTGCTCGAGGTGGATCGGGAGAGCGGCGACATCGTCTGGGAGCTCAAGGTCGGCGCGCCCGCGATCGGCTCCCCCGTCGTGGTGGACGACGTGTTGATCCAGGGCGACTGCAAGGGCGATCTCTACGCGTGGAACGTCGCGGACCCGACCGAAGCCCCCGGGCTGATCTGGAAGCTGCACCTCGAAGGCTGCATCGAATCCACGCCTGCCGTGTGGAACGGGTGGCTCTACTTCGGCACCCGCGAGGGATACCTCTTCGGCATCGCCGACGCCCCCACGAGGTAACCGGACGTACGATGCCGTCATGACGATCGCGGTCGGCGACGTGGCTCCTCCGGTGCCGGGCGCGGGACCCTCGGGTCCGCACGCGCTCGTCTTCTACAAGGTGACGTGTCCGACGTGCCAGATGGCGGCCCCCGTGTACGACATGTTCGCCACGGCGTACCCGGGAGCGCTCGTGGGCGTCGGCCAAGACCCGTCCCCTCTGCTCGAGCGGTTCGCGGATGACTACGGCGCGCGGTTCCCTTCCGTGTCCGACACCGAGCCGTACGCGATCTCCGACGCCTTCGACATCGAGCACGTCCCCACGCTGGTGGTCCTGGACGATGATCGGACCGTGCGTGACGTGGTCGAGTCGTGGGATCGGGAGGGCACGAACCGCGCCGCCCGCGTCCTGGCCCGGCTGCTCGGGACCGATGCCGTGGTGGTCTCCGGCGTCGACGACGGGCTCCCCGGCTTCCGACCGGGCTGAGGAGCGCGGAACCGGCGCTCGGTCTGAGCGCCCGGATGGCTCTAGAAGATCCCGGGGAGCTGCTGGTGGATCTGTGCCGTCTTCCACACCGCGATCACGACGGTCGCGATGATCAGGGCGGTGCAACCGATCGCGAAGGTGAGCCGCTCATCGCGCAACCGGCCGAATCCCTCGGCCGCGTAACCCAGGAGCAGTCCGGCGACCAGGCCTCCCGCGTGCGCGTGCCAATCGATCGCGCCACCGGAGCCGAATCCGATCACGGCGTTGATCACGATCAAGATCACGGCCATGCGCAGACGTGCGGCGGCCTCCGGCGTGTGACGACGGCGCCAGTTGTACGCGACGAACGCGCCGAAGATGCCGAAGATCGCGCCCGAGGCCCCCACCGCCACAGGGGGGATCAGCAACTGCCCGTTGGGCTGGGCCACGAATGCGACGAAGGCGTAGGAGACCGCGCCCGCGAACAGGCCCGTGATGAGGTACATGAGGGCGAAGCGCGTCCGCCCGAGCTCGGCCTCCATCATCGTGCCGAAGAGCCAGAGCGCGTAGGCGTTGAACGCGAGGTGGATCAGGCCGGCGTGCAGGAACATCGACGTGAACAGCCGCCAGTACTGTCCCGTGGCGATGCCGACCACTCCGGTCGAGGTCGGCCAGGCGGCCACGGCGCCGCCCAGCTTCACGAGCTGGGGAGAGGTTGGCCCCTGGAACAACGAGCCCGCGCCGCCGACGGCGACCTCGACGACGTACATGCCCACGATGGCCGCGAGGAGGAGGCTGGTGACGGAGACGGCCTTGGCGTTCGCCACCGCGACCCGGCGTCCGGGGCCTTTGCGGTACTCCCGCCGCGCATCCTCCACGCACGCGGGACAGTGGTAGCCGACGGGCGCCGGGATCATGCACTCGGTGCAGATGGGTCGATCGCACCTGGTGCAGTGGATGCCCGTGGCCACCGAGGGATGCCGGTAGCAGTACTCGGTGGCCGGCGCGGGGGGCATGGCGGGCTGCGCTTCCATGCGCACCATGCTACGGGTCGGGAGGGGCTACGCGGGGGTGTGCGACTCGTGCTCGTGGGGATCGACGTGCACCGTGGCGCCCGCCAGGCGTGGCACCTGCTCCAGGAGGCCCTGCCGGACGCGCTCCGCCACCTCGTGCCCGTCGTGGACGCTCAGGTGCGGGTCGACGTCGATGCTGAGCTCTGCCAACAGCTGATGACCGGTCCACCGTGCCCTGGCGTCCCCCACGTGCTCCACGCCCGGCACGGCCGCCGCGACCTCCTCGATGAGGGTGATGGTCTGCTCGTCCGTGCCGTCGAGCACCCGGTGCAGGACGGCGCGGGCCGCTTGGATCAGGGTCGCGAAGATCACCACCGTGATGGCGAGCCCCACCGCGGCATCGGCCCTGGGGATGCCGGCCATCACGCCGAGCGCGGAGCCCACCACCGCGAGCGACGTGAGGCCGTCCGTGCGGGCGTGCAAGCCGTCGGCCACCATCGCGGCCGACCCGATCCGACGGCCGACGCGGATCCGGTAGGCGGCGACCGACTCGTTGCCGAGCGCTCCGATCACGCCGGCCGCGAGGACCCAACCGACATGGTCGATGGGCTGCGGGTGGATCAGGCGCTGGATCGCCTCGGCGGCGGCCACGACCGCGGAGACGAAGATCATCGCGACGATCACGACACCGGCGAGATCCTCCGCGCGGTGGTAGCCGTACGTGTATCTGCGCGTCGGCGGCTTCCGCGCCAGCCGGAACGCGATCAGCAGCGGGATCGCGGTGAGGGCGTCGGTGAAGTTGTGGATCGTGTCGGCGAGCAGCGCGACCGAACCGGTGGCGCCCACGACCAGCAGTTGGAGCAACGCGGTGACCAGGAGACCCGCGAGGGAGATCCATGTGGCGCGGACCCCCTGACGCGTCGACATCGCGATCGTGTCGGACGGTCCGAAGTGCTCGTGCGGGTGCCCTGCCCCGTCGTGCTCGTGCGCCATCGCGCGACGATGATAGGCCGCTCGACGAGCCGCGAGGCTCAGCCGTGCATGCGGGGAAGAGCCTGCAGATCCTTCGCCAGCTCGTCGGTGTCGAAGAGCGGTCCCCAGCGGTCCTGGATCACCCCGTCGGCGCCGATCAGGTAGATCCAGGGCTCGGTGAGGTCGCCGTTCGCCTTCTGGAGCGCGGGCGGGTACAGCCATTCCGCCGCGCCCTGGTTCACGACGCTGTTCTGGTAGTCCTTCCAGATCTCCACGTGGATGAAGACGGCCTTGTCGCCGTACGTGCCGGCCAATGCTTGGACCGCGTCCGTGGTGGGTCCGCAGAACTGGCTCATGCAGTAGGTGGGTGTGGCGAAGACCACGACGATCGGTCGGTGCTCCGTGAGAGCCTTCGCGATCGTCCAGCGATGCAGCTCAGGGTCGGGGATCGGCGCGCCGTCGAGGGCGCGCGAATCGATCGCGGAGGGCGGCACGCCCGTGGACGCCATGGTGAGGTTCTCGGTCTTCAGGGCCTTCTGGCCCGGAGCCGGAAGCAGTGGCTCCTCGAGGACGGGGAAGGCCGCCGTCAGGTGCTGGGTGCCCGCGCCCTGGACGTCCGCGGTCACCTCCACCTGCCAGTTGCCCGGCTGGTCGAACGACACGTCCTCGGCCTGGTAGACGCCGCGCGCGGTTCCGGGGCTCGTGAGCGCGGGGCCGGTGCCGTTCGCCTGGGTGCCGGGGGCCGGGAGGTAGGTGGCGATCGCGGTGGGGCCCGGCGTCGCGGACGCTCCGGTGCCGACGAACGCGAAGGCGAGCTGCACGGTGCCGAAGCTGAGCAGCTGCACCCCGCCGTCCGACGTGCTGGAGAACACGCCCACCTCGACCCGCTGCGGAGCGCCGACGGAGAGATCGGACGTTGCCACCTCGGCGGCGAATGAGGTTGCACCCGACGCGGAGGAGCTGGATGCGCCGGTCGCACTCCCACCGGATGAGCACGCTGCAGTCACGAGTGCCAGGGCGACCACGGCCAGGAGCGAGCGGCGGGCATTCATGGGCTCATCCTCTCGTACGGAGCCGGGGACCGTCCGGTTCGTTCACGCCCCGGGCCGCTGGCGTTCGTTCGTGCGCGATCAGCCATCGCTTGCGCTCCTCGTGCCGCCCGTAGCCGCCGATCCCCCCGCCCGCGTGCACGACCCGATGGCAGGGGACGAACAACTCGATCGGGCAGTGACTGAGAGCGTTGCCCGCTGCACGCCCGCCCGCGGGAGCTCCCCGCCATGCCGGCCACGTCGCCGTAGGTCCAGAGCTCACCGAACGGGATCGTGGTGGTGACCTCGAGCACGCGCCGGCCGAAGCCGTCGGGCAGCGCGCTCCAGATCGACGGGCGTGGAGAAGTCGCGCAGCTTCCCCGAGAAGTAGGCGTCGATCTCGGCACGGACCGGAGCGAGTGAGACCGCGCCGCGGCGCACCGGGCGGCCATACCGCTCTTCCAGCCGTGCGGCCGCGAGCGCCCGGTCCTCGCCTTCCTCGATGAACGTCGTGGCGACGACGCCGCGCGGGGAGCACGCCACGGTGAGCGCACCGAGCGGCGTGTCGGCGACGACGAGGCGCAGCTGCTCGAGCCCGGTCATCAGATCGGGGGCCAGGGGAACGGGCGCCCCTCGCCGGGCTCCGGCAGCGTGCGTGTGTCGAGCAGTCGTCGCACGCGGCGTCGCATCGCCTCGATCTCCTCCGGCAGCAGCAGAGCCTCAAGGGTGTCGCACAGACGCTGCGAGGATGCGAGCGCGGCGAGGAGACGTTCGAGGTCCTCGAGCCGGGCGGGTGCGATCGGCTCGCCCGCGTACTCCCAGATCACCGTGCGCAGCTTCTCGTCCTCGTTGAAGCAGACGCCGTGATCGATCAGGAAGATCGTGCCGTCGGCCGCGATCAGGCAGTGCCCGCCCTTGCGGTCCGCGTTGTTGATCACGGCGTCGAAGAGGGCCACGTCCCGGAATGCGCCGACGTGCGTCTGCTGGAGCGTGAAGTAGTGCTCCGACGGGTCGAACTCGACGAATAGCTGCGCGGAACCGATCCCCTCGGGGCCGTCGCGGAGCACGGTGGGCGGGACGTGTGGCCACCCGAGTTCCCGCGCCACGACGTACGCGGCGACCTCGCGCTGCGCCAGCGTCCCCTCGGGGAAGTCCCACAGGGGGATCTCGCCGCGACGGGGCTTGTAGATGGCGAGGGTCCGCTCCGTGTCGGGCATCGTGGCCTCCGCCAGGAAGGTGTAGTTGGACGAGTTCGGCATCAGCCCGAGGATCCGGAGGTCCCCGCGCACCAGGGCCTCGGGGACGCCCGGGTCGCTCAGTCCCGCTTGGAGTGCCCGTTCATCGCGGGACACGCGTGCCCTTCCGGGTCCATGGGATTCCCGCAGAACTGGCAGGTGGGGCGGCCGCGACCGGCCACCTCCACGCCGTGGCGCGAGAGCGCCAGCATCTGCTCGCGCGAGGCCCACAGACGGATGGTCTCGGGCTCCTGAGCGAGCAGCGAGCGGGGGTCGTCCTCCTCGACCTCGGGCTGGAACTCCTCGACCTCGAGCAGGAACAGGTCGCGGTCCTGGTCGTACCCGATCGACAGGCGGCCGGCGCGCCAGCGCGGGTCGAGCGGTTCCTCGAGCGCGAGCTCCTCGTCCGCCGGTCCCGTGCCGGTCTCCACCTCGAGGTCGGCGAGCAGGTCCAGCACGGAGGCCGCCAGGAGCTCGACCTGCTGCTTCTCCACCACCACGCTCACGACGTCCACGCCGTGCCGCGCCTGCAGGTAGAAGGTGCGGAACCCCGGCTCACCGACGGCGTCGGCCGTGATGCGATCGACGGGTCCGAGGTCCATCGCCCTATCCTCGCAGGTTCCCGTGGGCGCGCGGCTCGGGGGCGGTCGGCGCCTCTTCCCACGGCGGCGGCGCGCCGTCGGGGCCGAAGCGGGCCAGCCCACCGGCGTCGTTGACCAGGTGCACGTGGGTGCGGCCGTGGGTGCCGAGGCTCACCACCGAGACGGAGGCGGTGTCGATCACGATGCGCTGGAAGGCGTCGAGGGGGGCGCCCAGGAAGTGGTTGATGAGGATGCGGACGATGTCACCGTGCGTGGCGATCGCGACGCGCCCGCGCCGGTGACGGCGGGCGATCGCATCGACATCATCCGTGACGCGCGCGAGCGCGTCGGCGAACCCCTCGCCACCGTCGGGGAACCGGAAGGTGGAAGGGGAACGCTGGACCTCCGCCCACCGCTTCGTGCGGCGCAGGCGGGCGAGCGGCTTGCCCGTCCACGACCCGGCATCCATCTCGATCAGCCCGGGCCGTTCCGACAGGATGAGGCGCTGCGCCGCGGCGAGCGGCTCGACGGTCTGCACGCAGCGTTCGAGCGGGCTCGAGTAAAGCGCGGTCAGGCGCACCCCGCCGAACCGCTCGACGAACTGGCGCGCCTGCGCCTCGCCCCGATGGTCGAGCGCGATGCCGGGCGTCTGCCCGTAGAGCGTCTTGCCCGTCTGCGCGGTGAGGCCGTGGCGGATCAGGAAGAGGGTGGTCATCGAGGCAGCAGCATACGGGCGGTGGCTCACGCGTCGTGCGCTGCGGGCAAGGTGACGACGAACGTCGAGCCGCGCCCCAGCTCGCTCGTGACGTCGACGGATCCGCCGTGGTTCTCGGCGACGTGCTTCACGATGGCGAGCCCGAGGCCCGTGCCGCCGGTCTCGCGGGAACGCGCGCGGTCCACACGGTAGAAGCGCTCGAAGACCCGAGGCAGGTCCTTCGTCGGGATCCCGAGCCCGGTATCCGTGACCGTGAGCCGCACCGTGTCGTCGTCGCCACTGAGCCCGACCCGGATCGTCCCCCCGGGTCGGGTGTACCGGATCGCGTTGTCCACGAGGTTGCGCACCAGCAGCGAGAGGTCCCGTTCCGACCCGCGCACGACCTCGCTCCGTCGGCGTCGACGACGAGCGTGAGCCCGGACTCGCGGGCGGCCGCTCTCGAACCGTCCGGTCTCGTCGCTGACGATCGTCGTCCAGGTCGATGTTCCGATTGAGCTCGCTGCCCGTCTCCAGACGCGAGAGGTCGAGGAGGTCGGCCACGATCCGCGAGAGGCGCTGTGCGTCCCGGTCGAGTTGCGCGGCGAACCTTCGGACGGCGGCCGGGTCGTCCTGCGCGGCGTCATGGAGCGTCTCCGCCGCCGCCTGGATCGACGCGGCCGGGGTCTTGAGCTCGTGGGAGGCGTTCGCCACGAAGTCGCGGCGGACCTGCTCGATCCGCCGCGATTCGGTGACATCGCGCACCACCATCAACACCGAACCATCGGTGCCGGCGGGTGTGCGCGGTGATCTTCAGCCACCGCGTGGGACTGCCGTATTCGACCTCACCGCTCTCTGCCACGCCGCGTCGTGGCGACGCGTTCGACGAGCTCCTTGGCCGCGACCGGGAGCAGCTGCTGGATCGCCGCCGGACGACCGCCGAGGTGACGCGTGACCGCGTCGTTGGCGAAGGCGAGCCGCCAACCGCCGTCGAACAGCAGGATCCCCTCCTGCATCGTGGTGAGGATCAGGTCCTGGACCTGCCGATCCTCCTCCGACGTGCGATTGCGGCGGTCGAGGGCGTCCTCGGCCGTCCTCGCTCGCTCCTGCACGCCTCGAAGGACGACGACCTGCGAGCTGCGCCCGAGCCCGATGCCGATCGCGAGCAGCGCGAAGGCGATCGCCACAGCGAGGACCCAACCCCACGCATCCATGCGCTGAGTCTATGGCGACTCGGCCGCGCGTTCATCTCGTGTTCATCTGACGATCATCGAGTGTCCATCACTTACCCCTAGCGTCGCGCCGTGACGTGACGTGACGTGACGGACGCCCATGAAGGGGAGGTTGGAACCGACATGAAGATGCGGACCATGGCCAAGGTGCTGGCCGCGGGCCTGTCGCTCGCGCTGGTCGGCGCAGCGTGCAGCAAGAACGACGACACGAGCAGCGGCTCGGCGTCGGCGGGCGGTGGCTCGACCGGCGTGGCCCTCACCGGTGCTGGAGCGACGTTCCCCGATCCGATCTACGAGCAGTGGTTCCAGGACTTCCAGGGCGTCGAGTCGGGCGCCCAGATCAACTACCAGGCCATCGGCTCCGGCGGCGGGATCGAGCAGTTCACGGCGCAGACGGTCGACTTCGGCGCGTCGGACGCGCCGATGCAGACCGACGAGATCTCGGCGCTCCCGTCCGAGGCCGTGGAGATCCCGACCGTGCTCGGCGGCGTGGCGGTCGCCTACAACGTGCCGGACGTCGACGACGGGCTGAAGCTCGACGGCACGACGGTCGCGGACATCTTCGCCGGCAAGATCACGAAGTGGAACGACCCGGCGATCGCCAAGCAGAACTCCGGTATCAACCTGCCCGACATGGACATCTCGGTCGTGCACCGCTCGGATGAATCCGGCACGACGTTCGTGTTCACGTCGTGGCTGTCCGCCGAGAGCTCCTCGTGGAACAAGGACGTCGGCGCGGACAAGTCGGTCCAGTGGCCGACCGGCCAGGGCGGCGACGGGAACGACGGCGTCGCGGCCGCGATGACCCAGACGCAGGGGTCGATCGGCTACCTCTCGTTCGACTTCGCTGTGAAGAGCAACCTGCAGGTGGCGACGATCAAGCGCGACGACGGCACCTACGTCGCCCCGTCGATCGAGAGCATCAGCGCCGCCGGCGGCGCTCTCAAGTTCCCGATCAGCCCCACCACCAACATCCTCAACTCCTCGGCGAAGGGCGCGTACCCGATCGCGAGCACGACGTACCTGCTGATCTACGTGGATCAGACGGACCAGGCCAAGGGGCAGACGCTCGTCGACTTCGTCACGTGGGCCCTCACGACCGGGCAGGACATCGTGACCCAGCTGAACTATTCACCGCTCCCGACGGACATCGCGTCCCAGGGGCTCCAGCAGCTCGCCAAGGTCTCGTACCAGGGGACGCCGATCCAGGCGTCGTCGACCGTGACGGGCTAGGGGCTGCGTGGAAGCACCCGGCCTCATCGCAGCAGAGGGAGCGCCGCCCTTCGGGCGGCGCTCCCAAGCTGTGGACAAGGGGTTCCGCTGGGTGACGGCGGCGACCGCGGCGGGTCTCATCCTCCTCTTGGTCGCGCTGATCCTCGTCCTCATCGACGGCAGCACCAGGATCTTCTCGACGTTCGGGCTCTCGTTCTTCACGGGGACCGACTGGAACACGGTTCCCGGGCGCGAGTCGTTCGGCGCATTGCCGTTCATCTACGGAACGTTGGTCACCTCGTTCGTGGCCGTGTTCCTGGCCGTGCCCGTTTCGGTCGGATTGGCGCTCCTGCTGAACGAGGTCCGGTCCGGCTGGCTGAGCAACCCGCTCGCGACCTTCGTCGACGTGCTGGCGGCGATCCCGAGCATCGTGTACGGCCTGTGGGGCCTCTTCGTCCTGAAGCCGTTCCTCGACAAGTACATCGAGCCGGCCCTGCAGGACACGCTCGGGAAGATCCCCGTGATCGGCCACCTCTTCTCCGGGACCACGGTCGGTCCGGACCTGTTCAGCGCGGGCGTGATCCTCGCGATCATGATCGTCCCGATCGTCACGGCGGTGACCCGCGAGGTGGTGGCCACCGTGCCACGCGAGCTCCGTGAGGCCGCCAAGGCGATCGGTGCGACCCGCTACGAGACGATCCGGCTCGCGGTCCTGCCGTACGCGCGCAGCGGCATCGTGGGCGCTACGATGCTCGGCCTCGGACGGGCGCTGGGCGAGACGATCGCGGTCTCGTTGCTGGTGGGGAACACGACGCGCGATCAGCACGACGCTGTTCGGGGCGGGCGTCACGATCCCCTCCTGGATCGCGAGCAGCTTCCGCGACGCGACCAGCGTCGGGCTGCATCGGTCGGCGCTGCTCGGGCTCGCGCTCGTGCTGATCGCCCTCACGTTCGGCCTCGCTGCGCTCTCGCGTCTCCTCGTCGGGCGCGATCCGCACATCTCGGTGAGCGCCACCGTCGAGGTCGCGGTGGCGGAGGCCGAGGACGGCTACGGGAGATGACCGCCGATGAGCGCCGCGACGATGCCGCTCAGCGGCCACGTGAGCCGAGGGCGACGAGCGAAGGACCGGGCGTTCGGGCGTCTACATGGTCGCCTGCGCGATCCTCACGCTGATCCCGCTGACGCTGATCATCGGCTACGTCGTGATGCGCGGGTGGTCGGCGCTCACCGTCGAACTTCTTCACGAAGGAGCCGTCGGGCCCCCTCACCCCGTCGGCCGGTGGCATCGTGCAGTCGTTCATCGGCACCGCCATGATCACCGCGATGGCGGCGGCGATCTCGATCCCGCTCGGCATCCTCGCCGCGATCTACCTGGCGGAGTACGGCAAGGGGCGCTTCGCGGCGAGCGTGCGCTTCGTGGCGGAGGTGCTCTTGTCCACCCCATCGATCATCGCGGGAGCCTTCATCTGGGCCATCGTCGTCGTGTGGTTGGGGAGCTTCTCCGCCTTCGCCGGCGCGCTCGCCCTCGCCTTCCTGATGTGGCCGATCATCGCCCGCGCCTCGGAGGAGATCCTCAAGCTCGTGCCGAACGAGCTGCGGGAGGCGGGGCTCGCGCTCGGCCTGCCGCGGTGGAAGGTCATCGTGAAGGTGGTGCTTCCCACCGCGGGGGCGGGCCTCCTCACGGCGGTGATGCTCGCTGTCGCGCGAGGGCTGGGCGAGACCGCCCCACTCCTGCTCACCACGCTGGGCAGCAACTTCATCAACTGGGATCCGGCGAAGGCGACGGACTCGGTCACGTTGCGCCTGTATACCTATGCGCGGACGCCCGTCGAGGCGCTGCACACGATCGCGTGGGGAGGCGCGATCACGCTCCTCGCGCTCGTGCTCGCCCTATCGATCGGGGCCCGCTACGTTAGTCATCGACAACGGAAGAGGCTCTCGTGAGAAGGATCGAAGCATCCGGCTTGAACGCCTGGTTCGGGGCCGCGCACGTTCTGAAGGACGTGAACGTCGTGGCGGAACCGAAGACAGTTACCGCCATCATCGGTCCGTCCGGCTGCGGCAAGTCGACCTTGGTCCGCTGCATGAACCGCATGCACGAAGAGATCCGGGGGGCGCGGGTCGAGGGGAAGGTGCTGTTCGACGGGCAGGATATCTACGGTGCGGACGTGGATCCGGTCGAGGTGCGACGCAGGATCGGCATGGTCTTCCAGCGCCCGAACCCGTTCCCGACCATGAGCATCTTCGACAACGCCGTGGCGGGGGTGCGCCTCGGGGCCGGCCGTATATCGAAGTCCGAGCTCCAGGAGCGGGCCGAGAAAGCCTTGCGATCCGCCGGCCTGTGGGGCGAGGTGAAGGATCGGCTCCAGACGCCGGGCGGTCGGCTCTCGGGAGGCCAGCAGCAGCGGCTCTGCGTTGCTCGGGCGCTGGCCGTCGAGCCGGAGGTGCTGCTCATGGACGAGCCGGCCTCGGCACTGGATCCCGCCTCGACCCTCCGGATCGAGGAGCTCGTGATCGAGCTGAAGGAGGCGTACACGGTCGTCATCGTGACGCACAACATGCAGCAGGCGTCCCGCGTCTCGGATTGGACGCTGTTCATGCTGCTGGGAGAGGCCGTCGAGTTCGCACCGACCGAGAAGGTCTTCACGAATCCTGATGACCACCGAACGGAGGACTACGTGACCGGAAGGTTCGGATGATGCAGGAGACTCGGAAGAAGTTCCACGAGGAGCTCGATGACCTCGAAACCGCCCTTCAACGGCTCGGCGAGCTCGCCGCGAGCTCGGTCCACGAGGCCGTCGCCGCGCTGGTCGAGAACGACCCCGAGCGCTCGCAGAAGGTGATCGACGACGACGACATGATCGACGAGCTCTACCTGGAGATCGATCAGGGCGTGCTCGCGCTCCTCGCGTTGCAGGCCCCGGTGGCGTCGGACCTGCGCCTGGTGTCGGCGCTGATGCACTGCTGTCTCCACCTCGAGCGGATCGGGGACCAGGCCGTGAACGTCGCGAAACTGCACCTCGCCACCGTCGACCTGCCGGCGAGCGACACCCTGCGTCAGCAGCTGGACGAGATGGGAACCATCGTCGTCAAGATGGTGCGTACCGCGATGGAGGCGCTCGCGCGTCGGGACATCGAACTATGCGGGACCCTCACGAGGATGGACGACCCGGTCGATCGCCTGAACCGGGCCACCCATCTCGAGGCGTTGAAGCTCGCCGACGATCCGGCGGCGCTCGACTGGGGGATGCACATGAACATGGCTGCGAGGGCGCTGGAGCGCGTAGGGGACAACGCTGTCGACATCGGCGAGCAGGCCTCCTACCTGATCACGGGGGAGTTCCGTGAGTTCACGGACGCCTCCCACCCGGACGCATGAACGACGCGGTACCTCGCATCCTGATCGTCGAGGACGAGGAGTCGTTGGCGGACTCGGTCCGGTACAACCTCGAGCGCGAAGGGTTCGACGTAGCGGTGGTGACCGACGGTCGACGGGCGATCGAGCGGTTCAAGGACTTCGCCCCTACCCTCGTCATTCTGGACCTGATGCTCCCGGAGATGTCCGGCCTCGACGTCTGCCGGCTGATCCGCCAGGAGATCCGACGTCCCCATCATCATGGTGACGGCCAAGGATGCCGAGGCCGACAAGGTCACCGGCCTGGAGCTGGGTGCCGACGATTACGTCACGAAGCCGTTCTCGGTGCGCGAGCTGGTCTCGCGCGTGCGCGCCCTGCTACGTCGGGCTGCGCTCGGCACGCAGCTCCCGCCCGACGAGGTCATCAAGGGAGGCCCCGTCGCGATGGATGTCGGCCGCCATGAGGTGCTCGTCGGCGGTGAGCTCGTCGGCGTTCCCTCCGAAGGAGTTCGAACTGCTCGAGGCCTTCCTGCGACGCAAGGACCGGCTCCTCACCAGGCTGTTCCTGATCGAGGAGGTCTGGGGGAGCGACTACGTGGGCGATACGAAGACGCTCGACGTCCACGTGAAGCGGATCCGCCAGAAGATCGAGGACGATCCACACGAGCCGACGCACTTGCTGACGGTGCGTGGGCTCGGCTACAAGTTCGTCGACTGACGGACGACACTCGTTCACCCGGCGTTCACCGGGTGGACATCTCAGGTCTCGGCCGGTACCTTCGCTCGGCCATGCGCCGGGTCCGAGGAGACTAGACGTGCCGTTCCAGGTCATCCCACGCGAATTGGCGTTCTTCGACCTGTTCGACCGCCTGGCCGATGGCGTCGTGACGGGCGCGATCGACCTCACGGCCATGCTGAACGACCTCCCCAACGCCGAGCGTTATGCCGGCAGGATCCGCGATCTCGAGCACCATGGGGACGACCTGACCCATCAGATCTCTGAACCTGCTCAACACGACGTTCGTTGTTCCGTTCGACCGCAAGGACATCCACACGCTCGCCTCATCCCTGGACGACGTCCTCGACGCGGAAGAGGCGCTCGCCGACCTGCTCGTCCTCCTGCGCGTGCATGAGCCGCTGCCCCAGTTCGTCCTGTTGGTCGACGTGCTCAGACGCGTGAGCACCTCTGTGGCGGTGGCCGTGCGCGACCTCCGCCATTTCCGCGGGCTCGAGCGCGCGATCAGCGAGGTGAAGCGCCTGGAGCACGAAGGTGATTGGGTGTATCGGCGCGGTGTGGCCGCGTTGTACTCAGGGGATTACCGACCGCTCGAGGTCCTTATGTGGAAGGACCTCTTGCACGAGGTCGAGGGCGCCGTCGATCGTTGTGAGGACATCGCCAACACCCTCGAGTCCGTGGTGCTGAAGTTCGCATGACGATCGCCATCGCTCTCATCATCGCGATCGCCCTCGCGTTCGACTTCTTCAACGGGTTCCACGACGCCGCGAACTCCATCGCCACCGTCGTGTCCACCCGCGTGCTCTCCCCTCGCCAGGCGGTGGCCTGGGCGGCGTTCTTCAACTTCGCAGCCTTCCTGGTCTTCGGGACCAAGGTGGCCGACACGATCGCGAGCACGGTCAAGCCGGGCGTCTTCGACAACCAGGTGATCTTCGCGGGCCTGATCGGGGCCATCGCCTGGGACATCATCACGTGGTACTTCGGACTACCGACCTCGTCATCCCACGCGCTGGTGGGGGCAATGGCCGGAGCGGCGGTCGCCAAGGCGGGGTGGGGAGCGCTCGTGGCCTCGGAGTTCCAGAAGATCGCGGTGTTCATCGTGCTCTCGCCGGTCCTGGGTCTGCTGCTCGCGTTCACGTTCATGGTGGCGATCTACTGGCTCTTCCACCGAGCTAAGAGGATGGAACGTCTCCACCGCGGCTTCCGCGTTGGCCAGCTCTTCTCGGCGTCGGCGTTCAGCCTCGCGCACGGGGCCAACGACGCCCAGAAGACGATGGGCGTGATCTTCGCGTTGCTGATCGCGAACGGCCTGGCCACGAAGTCCGAGGGTGTGCCGATCTGGGTGGTCCTCAGCGCGCACACCGCGATCGCGCTAGGGACGCTGTTCGGCGGCTGGCGCATCGTGCACACGATGGGCTCGAAGATCACGAAGCTCCAGCCGGCCCAGGGGATGGCGGCCGAGAGCGCGGCAGCCGTCACCATCATGGCGAACACGTTCGCGGGCATCCCCGTGTCGACGACTCACACGATCTCGGGAGCGATCGTGGGCGTCGGCACCACGCAGCGCCTCTCCGCCGTGCGGTGGGGCATCGCGCAGCGCGTGGTGTGGGCCTGGCTCCTCACGATCCCCGGCGCCTTCGTGATCAGCTACCTCGTGTACCTTCCGTTCAAGGGGGTGCCATGAGGATCGGACGACGACCGCTGTTCTTCGCGGCGCTCGCGGTGCTGTGCCTCATCATGCTCGATCCGACGCCGGCCCAGTACCGATGGGTGAACCTCCTCGGCGCAGGCCTCGGCTTCTTCTGGGCCGTGATGCTCTTCCTCGAGGAGCGCTCGTTCGCGAAGATCACGCCACCCGCGCCGGGCGAGAGGGAGGATCGGGCTCCTCGTTCACCGATGGACTGAGGGCGCTCGCCCTCAGGCGTGCTTGAGCACGACCGACTCGATCACGTTCGCGACGTTCTCCAGCCCATCGAGTGCCTCTTCGAGCGTCTCGATGACCTCTTTCCAGCGCAGGACATCCATCGCGCGGTAGTCACCGGAGAACAGGCCGGCCACCGCCCTGCGGAACAGCTGGTCGCCCTCGTTCTCCAGGGAGTTGATCTCGACCCAGTAGGGCTCGAGCTGTTCTCGGCGCATGTTGCGGAACGCGCCGAGCGCCTGGGCCGTCTGCTCCGCGGCACGGTGCAGGACGTCGACCTGCTCCAGCATCTCGGGAAGCGGGGCATCGATGTTGTGCAGGACGAAGATGTCCGCGACGGCCTCCACGAAATCCATCACGTCGTCCAGCGCCGTCGCGAGCTGGTAGATGTCCTCGCGGTCCATGGGCGTGACGAAGGTGGTGTTGAGCTTGCGGATGATGGCGTGGGTCACCTCGTCGCCCTCGTGCTCGCGCTCCTGGATGCGACGCGCCTTGAGCTCGATGTCCGTGTAGTCGTGCACCATCGCCCGGAGCTCACCGGTGGCCGCCAGGAGGTTGGCGCCTGACTCCTCGAAGAGGTCGAAGAACACGTCGGGTCGCTGCGATACCTTGAGCTTCACGTGGTCCTCCTCAGCTGCCGCCACATCCGGCGGCCATCCTGGCAGAGCCGCGACCGCTCGTCACCCCCGGAGATCCATCATTGCGTGCCTGGCCGGTGGCCCTCTACGATAGGGGGCCTGCCATGACTGACGAGCCCTTCCCCGCGCCGTCCGCACCTGCGGCTAACCGCTTCATCAACCGTGAGCTCTCGTGGCTCGAGTTCGACGCGCGCGTGCTAGCGCTCGCCGAAGACCCCGAACGACCGCTCCTCGAGCGGGTGAAGTTCCTCTCGATCTTCGCCAGCAACCTGGACGAGTTCTTCCAGATCCGCGTCTCGGGGTTGGAGGAGCAGGTCGAGGCGGGTGTCAGCATCACGACCCCGGACGGGATGACGCCCCACGAGCAGCTGGAGGCCGTCCGACGGCGGGTGGTCGAGCTGAGCGAGCGCGCCGAGCGTGTCTGGCTGGGCGAGCTCAAGCCTGCGCTCGAGAAGGAGCGGGTCCGCATCGTCGACTGGGATCAGCTCGACGACGACGACAGGGGGTTCCTCGGTCGACGGTTCCGCGAACGGATCTTCCCGGTGCTCACGCCGCTCTCCGTGGACCCGGCTCACCCGTTCCCCTACATCTCGAACCTCTCGCTCAACCTCGCGGCGGTCGTGCGCGATCCCGTCACGGGTGTGCGGCGATTCGCGCGCGTGAAGGTCCCGCCGCTGCTCCCCACGGTTCACGGCGCTGCCGGACGGCGAGCGGTTCGTCCCGCTCGAGCAGGTGATCGCGGCGAACCTCGAACAGCTCTTCCCGGGCATGGACCTCGTCACCCATCACGTGTTCCGGGTCACGCGCGACGCCGACGTGGAGATCGAGGAGGACGAAGCCGACGACCTCCTCGCGGCCATCGAGACGGTCCTGCAGCGGCGGCAGCGCGGCGCCACGCCGATCCGGCTGGAGATCGACCCCTCCATGACCGACGAGGTGCGCAGCCTGCTGATGCGCGAGATGGGCCTCGACGAGCCGCAGGTCTACGTGACCGAAGGGCTGATCGACGTCGCCGGTCTCTGGTTCTTCGTGGAGCTGGACCGGCCCGAGCTGAAGGACGACCCGTGGACGCCGGTGACGCCGGCCGAGCTGCAGTCGAGCGAAGGCCCGCCGGACATCTTCGCCGTGCTGCGTGACCGGGACGTCCTCGTCCACCATCCCTACGAGTCGTTCTCGGCGACCGTCGAGGCGTTCGTCGCGCAGGCGGCCGCCGACCGCGACGTGCTCGCGATCAAGCAGACGCTCTATCGCACCTCCTCGGACAGTCCGATCATCCGTTCCCTGATCCGCGCCGCGGGCGCGGGCAAGCAGGTGGTGGCCCTCGTCGAGCTGAAGGCTCGGTTCGACGAGGAGGCGAACATCACGTTCGCCCGGGCGCTCGAGCACGCCGGCGTGCACGTGGTCTACGGCGTGGTCGGGCTGAAGACCCACGCGAAGACCTGCCTCGTGGTGCGCAGGGAGGAGACGGGCGTGCGCCGGTACGCGCACATCGGCACCGGCAACTACAACCCCAAGACCGCACGCCTGTACGAGGACATGGGGCTGCTCACGTCCGACGCCGACCTCGGGGCCGACCTCACGGACCTGTTCAACCTGCTCACGGGCTACAGCCGTCAACGGGAGTACCGGAAGCTGCTGGTCGCCCCCGTCACGATGCGCCCCGGCCTGGAGGAGCTGATCCGACGCGAGGCCCAGCACGAGGACGGATCGATCGTCTTGAAGATGAACAGCCTGGTCGACGCCGATCTGATCGATGCGCTCTACGAGGCCTCACAGTCGCAGACGCGCATCGACCTGTTGGTGCGCGGGATCTGCTGCCTGCGGCCGGGTGTCGAGGGGATGTCGGGCTCGATCCGTGTGCGTTCGCTCGTGGGGCGGTTCCTGGAGCACTCGCGGGTCTATCGGTTCGGGAGCCTCGACCGCGGCTACGACTACCTGATCGGTTCAGCGGATCTGATGCCGCGCAACCTGGACCGCCGGGTGGAGGCGCTCACGCCGGTCCAGGACCCCTCGTTGCAGGCTCGCATCGACGAGCTCATCGCCGTGGAACTCGACGACGACGAGCTGGCCTGGGAACTCGACCCCGACGCCCGCTGGCACCGGGTTCCCACCGTCCGGGGCGTGAACGCGCATCGGTCCCTGCAGGAGCTCGCGGTGCGGCGGTCCGAGGGGGACAGGTGACGCTCGAGCGCGAGGTCAAGCTCTCCGTCGGACCGATGTTCCAGATGCCCGACCTGGACGAGGTCGTCCCCGGGGCGACGATCCGGGACGAGGGGACGACGCGGTTCGTCGCGAGCTACTACGACACGCCCGACCTCCGGCTCGCCCGCTGGGGATCCTCGCTCCGCTACCGGACCGGGGAAGGCTGGACCGTGAAGCTGCCGATCGCGGCCGAGGACGGGCGGTTCGACCGCGACGAGCGGACCTTCGACGCCGGCCCGGGCCGCCCCCCGGAGGCGGCCGTGGATCTCGTGCGCGGCTACGTCCGCACGTCGGCCCTCCGCCTCGCGGTGCGGCTCCAGACCGTCCGCCGGAGTGTGGTCGTGTCCACGCCGGAAGACGGCGACGTCGCGGAGGTGGTGGACGACGAGGTGTCCGTCCTCGACGGGAGGCGCGTGGCGGGAAGGTTCAGGGAGATCGAGGTCGAGCTCAAGCCGGACGCGGAGGACAAGGTCCTCGACGCCGTGACCGGGCGGCTGGCAGCCGGCGGCGCGGAATCGCGGAGCGAGGTCCCCAAATTCGTGCGCGCGCTCCTGCCCCTGTCCGCGGAACCCCCGGAGGTCGTGGCAGCCGACATGGGTCGCCGGAGCACGGTGCTCGACGTGGTGCGGGGATCCATCGCGCGTTCGGCCGAGCGGATGATCCGGTTCGACGCCGGCGTGCGGCTGGGGGAGGACCCCGAGGCCGTGCATCAGGCTCGCGTCGCCTCCCGGCGTATCCGGTCCGATCTGCGCACGTTCCGGAGCCTGCTCGATCCCGGATGGACGGCCGATCTGCGCGCGGAGCTCGGGTGGCTCGGAGCCGAGCTGGGGAAGGTGCGAGACCTCGACGTGCTCGGGGAGCGATTGCGCGGACGGCTCAAGGCGCTGCCGGACGACGACGTCGAGGGGGCGCCGAAGCTCCTCGATCGGGTCCGCACCGAACGCGAGTCGGCACGCTCGGACCTGATGTCGGCGATGCGCGAGCCTCGATACCTCGCGCTGCTGGATCGGGTGGTTGCGGCCTCGGCCGAGCCGGCGGTCCTTCCCGAGGTCGTCGGCGCGCACGCGGGAGACACGATGGGCGCGCTGATGGAAGGCCCGTGGGGTCATCTCCAGCGGATCTGCCGCCAGCTCGGCCCCGGTTCGTCCGATGCCGAGCTGCACGAGGCTCGCATCCGGGCGAAGCGCGCGCGCTACGCGGCCGAGGGCCTGATCCCGGTCTTCGGGAAGCCCGCGGTGCGCTTCGCCGATCGGGCGGCCGACCTCCAGACGGTACTCGGCGAACATCAGGACGCGGTCATGGCGATCGCGTGGCTGAGGGGGCAGGCCGGCGGTGCGGCGGCGGGCGGCGCGTTCGTGGCGGGTGAGCTCGCAGGCATCGAACTCCGCGCGATGGACGAGGCCCGCGCGGAATGGCCCGACGCCTGGCGCCGGTTGCGATCGAAGAAGCTACGGTTCTGGCGGGAGCACGTGTGATGGCCGCGTCCGAGCTGGCCGGGTTCGAGGTGGAGGTGCGCGCCGGGGGCGGCGTGGTGCGGCGCCAGGGTCCCGCGGGCCCGGAGATCGCCGTGGTGCACCGCCCGCGTTACGACGACTGGACGCTGCCGAAGGGCAAGGCGAACCACGGCGAATCCTACGAGGCGTCCGCCCTGCGCGAGGTGCGCGAGGAGACGGGTCTGCGATGCGAGCTGGGCCCCGAGGTCGCCGAGGTGCGCTACCGCGATCACCTGGACAGGCCCAAGGTGGTGCGCTACTGGCTGATGTACCCGGCCGCAGGTGGGTTCGTCCCCAACGACGAGGTGGACCGGCTGCGTTGGATCACGCCGGACGAGGCGATGACGGCGCTGACGTACGGACACGACCGCGACGTGGTGCGACGGGCCGTCGCGTTCGACGGGCCCCTCTATCTGGTGCGGCACGCAAAGGCGGGCGACCGCGAGGCATGGACCGAGGACGATCGGCTCCGCCCGCTCAGCAAGAAGGGGAGGCTGCAGGCCGAGGGGCTCGTCGAGCGCTTCGACGGTCGGGGCATCGACCGGGTGATCTCGAGCCCCTACGACCGATGCGTGCAGACGGTCCGGCCGCTCGCGATCGCGCGGCACCTCCCTGTGGAGGAGACCGAGCTGCTCGCGGAGGGCACGCCCTTCGCGGAGGCGATGGTGTTCCTCCGGGATCTCGGCGGCGCCGTCGTGTTGAGCAGCCACGGCGACCTGATCCCCGCGGTCGTGCTGCACCTCGCCGAGCGGGGCCTCGAGATGTCCGACTCCCCGGACTGGAAGAAGGCGTCGACCTGGGTGCTGGAGCGTGAGGCGGGGCTGTTCACGGCGGCCCGCTACCTGGCGCCGCCCGATCTCGACGCCTGAGCCTTCGTCGACGGCAGCCGTCCTGACTCCTTGAAGCCCAGTCGCTCGTACATGGCGATCACGGGTCTGGCGGCAGGATCGGCGAGCAGGCAGACGTGCCCCGCGCCGGCGGCTCGGGCCGCGCCCGTCATCGTCGCCGTCAGCGCGCTCGCGTAACCGCGACCCCGCGCGCGATCGGCGGTCGCCAAGCCATCGATGAATCCCACGCCCTCGAGCACCGCCAGCGCAGCCGTCGAGGCGAGCCCCTCGTCGTCCCGCACGCCGAACCATCGCTTCGCGCCGCAAGCGCCCTGGAGGCACTCGAGCGCGAGGAGCTGTGCACGGTCTTCCGGGTCGTCGATCCCGAAGAGCGCGAAGGACTCCAGGCGCGCCGCCCAGAGCTCGTCGGAATCCTCGAGCTCCTCGACCGCGACGGTGGATACGGCGGGAACGTCGCTCTCGAGATCCATCACGAGGTCCCACGAGAGGACGTGGCCGCGGGTCTCCAGCTCGGCGAACAGGGGCGCCTGGGCCTCCGGCCTGAACCCCACGACGTGGACCGTGGGGGCTCCGGCCTCGGCCAGCGCCGGCAGGAGCGAGTCCTCGACCTCCTCGGCCGTGAGCCCTCCGTCGTCGGTTTCCACCCGCGCGTAGTTCGCGTCCCAGATCGCGGGGGTGCGCGCATCGGTGACGACGGCGCCCCACCACACGGGCTGGACGCGCCCGGTACGGGCGTCCAACGCGCGCCAGAATCGGAGCAGGTGATCGGGAACCGGCATCGCGCTCGAGTCTAGCCACGTCGATGGGATAGGCTGCGCGCCATGATCGAGGCGCACGTCTACCGCGACGGCCTCCCGTCCGACGAGCGCGTGGACCTCGAGGCGATCTCGGATCTGATCGCCGAAGATCGCACCTTCGTGTGGCTGGACGTCCTCGAGCCGACGCCCGAGGACCTGGCGATGTTGGAGCGGGAGTTCTCGCTCCACCCCCTCGTCGTGGAAGACCTGCGGCACCGGCATCAGCGTCCGAAGGTGGAGCTCTATCGCGATCAGGCCTTCGTCGTCGTGCGCCCGATCCTGGATCCCGAGGCCGACGAGGTGGAGAAGCTCGAGGTGCATGCGCTGGTGGGGCCGCGACACCTCGTTTCGATCCGCTACGACGCGCGCTACGACCTCTCCGAGGCGGTGCATCGGTGGGAGCGGCAGGCCGATCTCCTCGCGCTCGGCGGCGGCTTCGCCGTGTACGTCATGATCGACGAGGTCGTCGACGACTACCTGACCCTGGTGGAGCGGCTGGAGGATCGCGCCGACGACCTGGAGGACATGATCTTCGCGACCGACGACGGCCCGGCGGACGTCGGCGCCGTCCAGGAGCGTCTCTTCAGGCTCAAGCGCGAGTGCGTGCGCCTGCGTCGAGCAGTGATGCCCTTGCGCCAAGGCCTCGACCTGCTGCAGGAGCAGCCCGCGCTGGCGGCACCGGCGCTCGCCCCGTACTACCGGGACGTGGTCGACCACGTGATCCGCACGGTGGAGCTCGTCGACAACATCCGGGACCTGTTGACCTCGATGCTCGAGGTCCGCGTGGCCCAGGTGGCGAACCATCTGAACGAGGTGATGAAGAAGCTCACCGCCTGGGCGGGGATCATCCTTGTGCCTACGCTGATCGCCGGGATCTACGGCATGAACTTCGAGAACATGCCCGAGCTCAGCTGGCAGGTCGGCTACCCGCTCGCTCTTGGGTTCATGGCCGCGTCCGCGGCGGCCCTGTACGTGATGTTCAGGCGCCGAGGATGGCTCTGAGATGTGCCGGGCCGTGAAGGTCCTGTGCGTGGCGGAGGACCCGGCATCGCTCGCCGCCCTGAAGGCGGCCGCCGTCTCGGCGGAATGGGAGCTCACACCGGGCGCCACGCAGGCGCGCGACGCCCTGGATCAGGTCGGCCGTCGAACGTCCCCACGTGATGGTGGTGTTCGGCGCGTTCGAAGGGCTCGTCGCGACGGTGAGCGACCGGTTCCCGGGGATGCGGATCGTCACGGACCGCGACGCACCCGGGGCCACCGAGGTGGCCACCTCCTTGGAGGAGGTCCGAGGGTTGTTGCGGGGGCTCCCTCGCCCGGGCGGTCCGGTCGGCTAGCGGGTTAGCCGCCCCAGGGGTACCAGCCCACGCTCTTCACCATGCGCATCGTCACGATGATGTTGGCGCGTGCGTTGAACCCCGACCAACCCTGGAAGCCGTACGCCTGGGCGCGGCCGGGCCAGTAGCGGCTCAGGTGCTGGTAGATCCCGAGGGCGCCGCTGTAGGCGTTGTAGGCCCTGGGGCGGTAGTGGGACTCGCGATCCGCGATGGACAAGGCCTTGGGGGCACCCCCCGGCACCTGGTAGTGGCCGGCGGCACAGCGGATCAGCCTCTTCACGAACCAGGGGCCGCGCTGCCATGGGATCGGGCAGACCTTCGCGGGGACACGGCTGTTGTACCGCGGTTCGGGGGTCGCCTTGGCCGAGGCGATGGGGACGAGTAGGAGCATCGCGGTGAGGAACAACGCCACGGGGAGGTTGTGGCGCATCGACATGTGTTGGGACATATAGGGTTTCACCCACGCGGTGAGCCGCAGCTGGCCGCTGCGCTCGGGTGGCTCGGACGGACGACCTTCGTCCACATCCGTGCCGCCCCGCGGTAGGTCGCGGGTGGGGACATCACCTCCTGGTGTCGAACAACTCCGTGTGACCTATGCCGATGCCCCGGACCGCCGGTCCCTGCTCCACGCGCACGGGCGCACGCCGACCACCTTGGGAAGGCGGGGAGCGTGCGTCACACGCGGGAAGGGCCGGACCGAGCGATCCGGTGCGGACTCGACGACCCTAAAGGCAGGGTCGAGGTTCCGACAACCTTGCGATGTGACGGTTCCGTGACGAGGCACGGGCCGGGCACTGCCCCGATACGATGGTGGGCATGACCGGTCGCGTCCTCCTCGCCGCCCCGCGCGGCTACTGCGCCGGGGTCGAGC
Source organism: uncultured Actinomycetes bacterium (assembly GCA_963810915.1). Taxonomy (GTDB): domain Bacteria; phylum Actinomycetota; class UBA4738; order UBA4738; family HRBIN12; genus JAOUEA01. Next base: position 29,454 of record CAWEPH010000001.1, read on the forward strand.
GCGCGGTCGATGCGGTCGAGCGCGCCCTCGCCCAGCATGGCGCGCCGGTCTACGTCCGCAAACAGATCGTCCACAACCTCCACGTCGTCCACGATCTCGAGGCGAAGGGAGCGGTCTTCGTGGAGGAGGAGACCGAGGTGCCCGAGGGCGCGGCCGTGGTCCTGTCGGCCCACGGGGTGGCCCCCGAGGTGTACGAGAACGCCGGGCGCCGGCACCTCGAGGTGATCGACGCCACGTGCCCCCTCGTCACGAAGGTGCACGTCGAGGCGCGGCGCTTCGCCCAGCACGGCCGGACGATCGTGCTGATCGGCCATGCGGGGCACGAGGAGGTCGTGGGCACCACGGGGCAGGCCCCCGAGCGCACGATCTTGGTGCAGTCTCCGGAGGAGGCGCGACGGGTGGAGGTCCCCGACCCGGCGAACCTCAGCTACCTCACCCAAACGACCCTGTCCGTGGACGAGACGAACGAGATCGTGCGGATCCTGCAGGAGCGCTTCCCCGCGATCGAGGGGCCGCCCCGCGACGACATCTGCTACGCCACGCAGAACCGGCAGGACGCCGTGAAGGTGATCGCGCCGCGATCAGACGTCGTGCTCGTGATCGGCTCCCAGAACTCCTCGAACTCCAATCGCCTCGCCGAGCTCTCGCGGGAGCTGGGAACGCCGGCGCACCTGGTGGACGACGAGACGTCCGTGGACCCGGCGTGGCTCCGGGGCGCCTCCACCGTGGGGCTGACCTCGGGTGCCTCGGCGCCCGAGTGGCTGGTGCACCGGATGGTGTCCTGGCTCGCAGCCCAGGGGTTCGGGGACGTGGAGGAGGTCACGCTCACCGAGGAACACGTGAAGTTCTCCCTGCCCGCCGGCGTGCGGCGGCTCCCCCTCGCCCAGGACGGCTAGGACCAGGTCGAGAACTGGTCGCGGTCCTCTTCCGGCTCCTCGTAGACGATGGAGACGAGCGTGCTCGTGGCGACCACCCCCGGCAGGGAGTGGATCTGCTCCAGGATGATGCCGCTCGCGACCTCCCACGGATGGGCCACGCACGCCATGAGGTCGAACTCGCCGCCGAGCACCGCGACGCCGCTCACGTCGGACATCTCGCTGAGGCGCTCCGCCAGCCCACCCGCTGCGCCGGCGGCGGCCTTGATGTGGACGTAGCACGCGTCGCCGATGATCGCGGGCGCCTGCGGCTCGCCCCACCCACCGATCCCGACCCGATCCGGAGGCACCACCGGCGTGGTCAGCGTCCGCACCACCCCGTCGACGTGGTGGATCTCCGAGAGCACGGTGGCGGCGAGCGTCGCGAGATCCGCCCCGTCGACGTGCACCAGGATGTCCCAGTCGCCCGACCACGGCGATCGCCCGGCGAACGTTGCTCTTCGTCGCGAGCCCGGTGAGCACGGAGGTCATGCTCCCCGGGCGTATCCGCACGTAGACGTAGGCATCCATGCGCGGCAGGCTAGGTCAGGAACCGCGTCGGTACAAGGACCGCGCCGGGCCTCAGCTCTCGGCCACGAGCGGGGCGCCGGTGAGCTCCCAGAGCTCCTCCTCGCCCTCCTCAGGCCCGATCGAGATCAGGCGGTCGCCCTCCTGCAGCGTGAACGTCCCGCGTGGCCGGTAGATCCATCGGGCCCCCCGCTGGACGGCCAGGACGAACATGCCCGTCTCGGTCTCGACCTGCAGCTCCTTCAGCGTGTGCCCGGCAGCCGGGGAGCCCGGTTGCACCATCGTGTCCGCGCTCGTCTCCTCGGTCTCTTCGAGCGCCATCTGGACCACCGGATGCAGCGGCTCGCCGTGCTCCACGTACCACGTCATGTCGCGGGCGGCGTCGCAGACATGCTCGCTGGCGCTCGCCCAACCGTAGGAGGCCCCGAAGTTCGTCGGGATCGCGTGCCTCCGGTGCCGCTCGCAAGACCCAGGACTCGAGCTCGTCGTGGAGCTGATCGCTGCGGGCCTCGAGGGCGCCGACCTCCGCCGCGAGCGCGCGGTTGTTGAACAGGAGGGACGAGTACGCGAGGCCCACCGCCGCCTCAGCCAGGTCCTTCAGCTCCACCAGGATGTCCACGGCACGATCGAGCTCCGAGAGCGCCGGAGCGTCGTCGTCGGGTGCCATCGGCATCGGCGGTGCGCCGGCGAGCTCGCGCATCAGGTTCACGCCCTCCTCGGGCCCACTGATCAGCAGCACATCGCCGACCGTGACGACGTCCTCGGGTCCCGGGTCGAACTCCCAATCGAGACCGCTGCGGATCGCCATCACCCACATGCCCGTCTCGGTGGGCAGGGAGAGCTCGCGCAGGGACTGGCCCGCGGCCGGCGCCTGATCGCGCACCTTCACTCGGGCGGTCATCTCGTCGGCGTGACGCAGGTCCCGGCGGAGCGCGTCGGGGATGCCGAGGCGCGCCGCGACCACGCGTGCGATGTCTGAGGCCGCGTCGCCGATCTGCTCGATCGCGTCCGCGATCCAGAGCACCCCCGCCATCCCCTCAGCGTCCTCGGGCGAGCGTGCCGAAAGCATCGCCATGATCCGCAGCCTCCGGAGATGGGCGCTCATGCGGTCCTCGAGGCGCCCCACCTCGCGAGCGAGCTTCTCCTCGTTGAAGAACACGGCCGCGTAGGCGAGGTCGACCATGAGCTCCGAGGCGTCCTTCAGTTCGACCAGGAGCTCTTTGACGTTCTTGGGTTGTTCATCCATGAGCGGTCACGCCGAGCAGCAGGATAACCAGTACGAGGCACAAGGTGCCAGCGAGGTCCATCACGGCGGAGGAGATCGGGATGCTGAAGTTGTCGGGATCCCATCCGAACCGGAACACGGCGATCGCGCTGTAGTACGCCACGGTGCAGGAGATGATCGTCGCGAGGAAGCCCGCGAGCATGCTGATCGACAACATCGTCCCGAGGCCCGGGGAGGCCTGCCCCGTGGCGACCGCCACCAGGTGGGCCGAGAACCCGACCATGAAGAAGACCGAGGCCGCGAAGACGAAGTTGATCGCGATGTCGATCCAGGCGAGCGTCTGGGGGATGGGCGTCGGGTCGATGGCACCGATGTGCAGCTTGGAGTTGATGCGCGAGGACAGGATGCCCGACAGCGCGTTCGTGTCTTCGAGGAAGGGCGGGCACCAGGATGAACAGTGCAGGCAGGGCGAGGAACGAGCTCAACCGGAGGTCCACCACCGTGCCCGCGAGCAGGTCGATGAGCCCGGCGATGAACAGGATGGCCATCGACTGATGCACGATGCGGCGGATCGTCGGCAGGTCCTCCCGCCAGCCGTGCACCGTACCGACGAGGCAGGCGATGGCAGCGACGGCGGCGATGTAGGGCGTCAGGGAGCCGAAGTGCTGGACCACGAGTGCCGCCAGCCAGAGCGCCGGGAGGGTGGCGACGTCACCGATCGCCGTCACCAATGGCGCCGAGACGGAGTCGAGGTCCCAGCGCCGCTTGTTGGACCACCGCGCGATCACGACGGTGGCCGCGCCGACGACGGCGGAGCCCAGGACGCCACCGAGGATCGAGATCGTGACGAAGTCTGCGGTCGACATCGCCTCTCCCGAGAAGGCGACGGCGACGATGTGGGCCGCGGGCCCGAGGAACAGACACGTGGCGAGGGTGAGGTACCAGGCGCCGCGCACGTTCTGGCCGAGGAACCCGCGCTTCTGCAGCGACGGCTCGAACTGCCCGGCGTTGATCCCGGTGCCCAGCCGGGAGCCGAGGGCGCCGAAGATGTTGCCGCGCATCCCGATCGCGGCCGGGATCAGGACGAAGAGACCGGGCAGCTCGTTGAGCTGGTGATCCATGAAGCTGAGGGCGAGTCCTGCTAGGAGATCCCCTCCGGAGGAGATGAACAGGGCCACGAACCCCTGTGTGAGGGTGCGACGCTCCGCGCTGAGGTAGCGCCAAAGGCGTTGTGCGCGCCGGGGCGTGGCCATAAGGGCACCGTCATCGTTCGCTCGCTTCTACGGGTCGTTCGGGAGGGACCCCCGAGGGGCCTCGGGCAGTATGCCTCCGCGCTGCGTGCGGGGCAACCCTTCCCGGCCATCGGCGGGTGGCCGAGTGGCCCTGAGCCGGTGGGCTGCGTTCAGTCGAGCCAGTCGCGGGTCACGAAGAGCCAGAACGCCAGCCCCGCCTGCGGGCCGTAGCGCCGGAATCGCCGCCTGATCGTCGCATCGGCCACGGGCTTCGTTCGCCCCGCCAGCCGTGCGTACGTGGGACGTGTCCAGCTGTCGAGGATCAGCCGGGAGTTCCGCCCGAGCGTCATCATGATGTGCGCCGCCGCGTAGGGTCCGACCCCCGGGAGTGCGAGCAGCCGCGCCTCGAGGTCGTCGTCGGGGAGTTCCTCCGGCGTGGCGGTGCCGAGCGCCTCGAGGTCCAGCGCCACCCTCGGCGACATCGCGGGCGAGCGCAGCGAGGTACGTGCCCCGGTAGCCGGCGCGCACCGTCCCCCGGTAGAACGACTCGGACACCGACGCCATCGCCTCCGCCGTCGGGAACGCGTGGGTGAGCGGCGCCTGCCCGCCGAGCGCCGGCTCCCCGAGGTGCGTGACCAGGGCGTCCACCATCCGCACCGTCGCGCTCCACGCGCAGTTCGTCGTGCAGATGGTCTTCACTACGTCCTCGTACACGGACGCCCCGCGCAGCATCCGGCCGGCGCCCTCGGCCACCCAGGACAGGTCGGGATCGTCGGCGACCTGCGCGTAGAAGCCCGAGAGGTCCTGATCGAGGCGGAGCACATGCCGGACCGCGCGTTCGACCTCTCGGCGCACGCGCGGTCCCGCGGTGGGCCCCAGGATCTCGACACCGGCTCGTCCGGGGCGACCGGGACCGATCCGCACGCGCCTCGGGCGACCGCCGCGCACGCGCAGGGTCGTTTCGAGGGCCCTGTTGGAGGGATCCAGCCGCGTCGGTGAGAGGTCGGCGAACCCGTGGGAGTTGAGCGTGCGCGCCAGGTCCACCGGCTCACCGCTCGGACCGAGCAGCCTGAGTTCGATCTCCGTCACGATGCGGCCTCGCCGGCCCCGACTCCGTCGCGCGTTCCCACCACGCGGCGAGCGTACCGCGCCGTCCGCGGTCTCCGGACGCCGCGATGCGCCGTGACCGTTCGGCTCCCGGGCGCGGACCCCTCGCCCGCTACACTGCGCGCATGACGGACGCGGCCTCCCTCCACGCGCTGGCGGGTCTCACGGCCGGCCCCGTCATGGTGATCGGGGGCGCTGAGGACAAGCTCCGCGACAAGGTGATCCTCTCCCGGTTCGCGAAGTTCGCCGAGGGTGAGGCCGGCAAGGTCGTGGTGATCTCGACCGCGTCGTCGCTGGGCGATCAGGCCACGACGATGTACCGCGAGCTCTTCACGGGCCTGGGGATCGGCGAGGTGGTCGGCGTCCGTCCGGAGGAGCGTGAGGAGGCGGACGACCCCGAGGTGGCGGCCGTCGTGCGGGAGGCAACGGGGATCTACCTCACCGGCGGCAATCAGTCGCGCCTGACCCAGGTGGTGGCGGGCACCAAACTCGGTGACGCCCTCTTCCTGGCGCACGACCGCGGCGCGGTCATCGCGGGCACGTCGGCCGGCGCGAGCGCCATGGCCAGTCACATGGTCGCGTTCGGCAACGCCGGCCCGACCCCGAAGAACCGCATGGTCCAGCTCTCGGCCGGGCTGGGGGTGCTCCAAGGATTGGTCATCGACCAGCACTTCGGCGAACGGGGACGCATCGGTCGCCTGCTCGCGCTCGTGGCGCAGTCGCCCTCGCTCCTCGGGCTGGGGATCGACGAGGACACCTGCGCCATCGTGTTCGCGGACCAGACGCTGCACGTGATCGGGCGGGGGGCCGTGACGATCGTCGACGGCGCCCACGTCAAGACGGACGCATATCGCGGGAAGGGGTATAAACCGCTCATGGTCTCGGGCGCGGTGCTGCACTCCCTGCCGTCGGGCTACTGGTACGACCTGCGCGGTCGCCGGCTGCTCGCGGGGGCGCACGCGCTCGAGGATGAGCGCGAGGCCTCCGAGTGACCTCGGGCGCCACCGCGAACCGCGCCGCCCGCCGCGAGCGGAAGTCCGAACCACCCACGAAGAAGCCCCCGCTCAAGCCCGACCTGGCCGTCGTGCAGACGCAGGTCTTCCGCGGCCCCAACTACTGGTCGTACGAACCGTGCGTGCGGATGCTCGTGGACCTGGGGAGCCTCGAGCACTGGCCGTCCAACACGATCCCCCGGTTCAACGAGAAGCTGCTGAAGGTGCTGCCCGGCGTGGGGGAGCACTCCTGCTCGCTGGGCAAGCGCGGCGGGTTCCGCGAGCGCCTCGAGGACGGCACGTGGCTGGGGCATGTGGCCGAGCACGTGGCGTTGGAACTCCAGCGGGAGTCGGGTGCGCACATCTCGCGGGGCAAGACCCGCAGCGCGGGCACCGCCGGTCAGTACAACGTGATCTACGGGTACGCCGAGGAGCGCGTGGGCGTCACCGCAGGGAAGCTCGCGGTGCGGCTCGTGAACCACCTCGTGAAGACCGAGCCGGGGTTCGACTTCGACGACGAGCTCGAGCGGCTGATCCTGCTGGCCGAGCGCCGGCAGTTCGGCCCATCGACGCAGGCCATCATCGAGGAAGCAGTGACGCGGGACATCCCGTTCATCCGCCTGAACGAGCAGTCGCTCGTCCAGCTCGGACAGGGGAAGTACCAGCAACGCATCCGCGCCACGATGACCTCACTGACCAGCGCGCTCGCCGTCGACATCGCGGGCGACAAGAAGATGACGAACCAGCTGCTCGCATCGGCGGGTCTCCCGGTGCCCAGGAGCGAGGTGGTGCGTTCCGAGGACGAGGCTGTCGCGGCTGCCAAGCGCATCGGGTTCCCGGTCGTCACGAAGCCGCTCGACGGTAATCACGGACGCGGCGTCGGACTCGATCTGCGGACGGAGCGCGCGGTGCGGACGGGGTTCCGCCGTGCCCTGAAGGAGGCGCGCCGCGCCCACGTGGTGGTGGAGTCCTTCGTGACCGGCGCCGACTACCGCGTCCTTGTGATCGGTGGCCGGATGGTGGCCATCGCCGAGCGCGTGCCCGCACACGTCGATCGGCGACGGCCGGCACGACGTCCGGTGGCTCGTGGACAAGGCGAACCAGGATCCACGACGCGGGATCGGCCACGAGAAGGTGCTCACGCGCATCAAGATCGACGAGGCCGCCGTGGAGCTGCTGAAGAAGCAGGGCTTCGGCCTCGACGACGTGCCGCCCAAGGGCACGACGGTGCTGCTCGCCGCCACCGGCAACATGTCCACGGGGGGCATCTCGATCGACCGCACCTGGGAGGCCCACGAGGACAACGTCGAGATCGCCGAGGAGGCCGCGCGCGTGGTCGGCCTCGACGTCGCCGGCATCGACTTCCTGGCGCCCGACATCACGCAGCCGGTGCGCGAGACCGGAGGCGCGATCGTCGAGGTGAACGCGGCGCCCGGCTTCCGGATGCACACGCATCCGACGGAGGGCGAGCCCCAGTACGTCGCCAAGTACGTCGTGGACGGCCTGTTCCCTCCGGGCACCCCCTCGCGCATCCCGATCGTGGCCGTCACCGGGTCGAACGGGAAGACCACGACCACGCGGATGATCGCGCATATCCTGCGGGGCAAGGGTCATGAGGTGGGCATGACCACCACCGACGGCGTCTACATCGACGAGCGGCTGGTGAAACGCGTCGACGCGAGCGGCCCGAAGTCGGCGCAGATGGTGCTCCAGAACCCGAGGATCGACATCGCCGTGTTCGAGGTGGCGCGCGGCGGGATCCTGCGCGAGGGACTGGGGTACGGGCGCAACGACGTCGGCGTGGTGCTCAACGTGACGGGAGACCACCTCGGGCTGCGCGAGATCGACACGCTCGAGCAACTCGCGGCGGTGAAGCAGGTGGTCGTGGAGGCGGTCCCGCGCAACGGGTGGGCCGTCCTGAACGCCGACGACCCGCTCGTGCTGGAGATGCGCCGGCACTGCAGCGGCAACGTGATCCTGTTCACGATGCAGGACAAGCACGATCTCGTGGAGCGCTGGGTCCGGCGCGGACGCAAGGCGGTCGTGCTGGAGCGGAGCGATCGCGGCGAGATGATGGTGATCAAGGAAGGCCGGCGGACGATGCCGATCGCGTGGGTGCACACGCTGCCGGCCACGTTCGACGGCAAGGCGCGCATGATGGTCCAGAACGCGATGGCCGCCGCCGCCGCGGCGCACGCGATCGGTGCCCACCTCCACGACATCCGCCAGGGGCTGCGTTCGTTCACGACCTCGATCTACCAGGCGCCCGGCCGCCTCAACGTGTTCGACCTCGACGGCGTGAAGGTGATCCTGGACTACGCGCACAACGCCGCCGGTCTCGAGACCCTGGGCGACTTCGTGGAGCGCCTGGTCTCGGACGCTCCGTCGCCCGAGCGCCCCGGCGAGGCGAGCTGGACCGCCAATCTGCGCGTGGCGGTGGTGGCCACCGCGGGGGACCGGCGCGACGAGGACATGCTGGAGCTCGGGCGCGTCGCCGCCCGGTACTTCGACGAGGTGATCGTGCGTGAAGATCACAATCCGCGCGGGCGGAAGCCCGGCGAGACCGCCGGGCTGATCCGCGACGGCGTCGAAGAGGCGATCCAGGAGGGCGGCGCGCGCGCCGGCAGCGTGGAGGTGGTGCCGGACGAGATGGACGCCGCGCGCCGGGCGCTCGATCGCTCGCGTCCCGGCGATCTGGTGGTGCTCTGCGTCGACTACGCCACGGACGTCTACAAGGAGATCGAGAAGCGACGCGGCGTGGCCTCGCCCGACGTGTTGCGCGCCTCCGAGGGCGAGCTCGTCGACGCCGTCGGCGGCGATCCCGACCTCACCGGCTGACAGACGGGGTCCGCCGTGAGCCTGGACCTCGACGCCCTCCGCCGCACCCTCGAGGACGAGCGCGTGGCACTCGTCCAGGAACTGGGCGTGCTCACCACCGTCGCCCGCGACCCTGCGGCGACGATCGGGTTCGGCAAGCGCGTGGGTGAGGGGACGAGCCAGGCGATCGAGCGGATCGAGCGCGTGGGCCAGGCCGACGTCCTGACCGCCAAGCTCGCCGACGTCGAGCGCGCCCTGGCCAAGTTCGCCGAGGGCACCTACGGGATCTGCGATCGGTGCGGCACCGCGATCCCCGACGAGCGCCTGGAGGCAAGGCCCTGGTCGGTGCTCTGCGTGCGATGCAGCGCAGCTCGTTCGGATGCGGGGGAGCGGAACGCGTGAGCGGCGTCACCGAGCTGCCGGCGTGGCGGGCACTCGAGGCCCATCACGCGGCGATCGCCCCACGCCACCTGCGCGACCTGTTCGCGGAGGACCCGCGCCGCGGCGACCGGTTCGTGGCCGAGGGCGCGGGCCTCCATCTCGATTACGCCAAGCATCGTGTGGACCAGGAGACGATGCGGCTGTTGCTTCGACTCGCCGAGGAGCGCGACCTCCGCGGACGCTTCGACGCGATGTTCGCCGGCGCGCACGTGAACGTCTCCGAGGACCGGCCCGCTCTGCATACGGCGCTGCGGCTGCCCCGTGATGCCTCGCTCGTGGTGGACGGCGTCGACGTCGTCCCGCAGGTGCACACGGTCCTTGATCGGATGGCGGCGTTCGCGGAACGCGTCCGCGCCGGCGCGTGGGTGGGCCACTCGGGCAGTCCCATCCGCAACGTCGTCAACGTCGGGATCGGCGGATCCGATCTCGGGCCCGTGATGGCCTATGAGGCGCTGCGTCACTATGCGCGCCGGGATCTGAGCTTCCGCTTCGTCTCGAACGTGGACGGGACGGACTTCGCCGAGGCCACCGTCGACCTGGATCCGGCCGAGACGCTCTTCATCGTCTCGTCCAAGACGTTCACGACGCTCGAGACCATGACGAACGCGCGCACGGCGCGCGGCTGGCTGCTCACCGCGCTTCGCGACGAGGCTGCGATCGCCTCGCATTTCGTGGCCGTCTCGACGAACGCGACGGCCGTGGCCGAGTTCGGCATCGACCCGGAGAACATGTTCGGCTTCTGGGACTGGGTCGGCGGCCGGTACTCGATGGATTCCGCGATCGGCCTCTCCACCATGATCGCGGTGGGTCCCTCGGGGTTCCACGAGATCCTCGCCGGGTTCCGTGCGATGGACGAGCACGTGCGCACGACCCCGTTCGCGCGGAACCTGCCGGTGATCATGGGGCTCCTCGCCGTGTGGTACGGATCGTTCTTCGGCGCCGAGACCTCGGGGGTCATGCCGTACGAGCAGTACCTCAAACGGTTCCCCGCCTACCTGCAGCAGCTCGCGATGGAGTCCCTGGGCAAGCACGTCACGCTCGCGGGCGAGCCGGTGACCTACGGGACCGGCGCGATCTACTGGGGTGAGCCCGGCACCAACGGCCAGCACTCCTTCTATCAGTTGATCCACCAGGGGACGAGGCTGATCCCGCTGGACCTGATCGGATTCGCCCAGACGCTGAACCCCGTCGGGGATCACCACGACCTCCTGATGTCGAACGTCTTCGCTCAGGCGGAGGCGCTCGCCTTCGGCAGGACCGCGGACGAGCTCCGTGCGGAGGGCGTGCCGGAGGCACTCGTCGCCCACCGGACGTTCGAGGGCAACCGGCCCACCAGCACGATCCTTGCCGAACGGCTCACGCCGTTCACCCTCGGGGCCCTCGTCGCGCTCTACGAGCACAACGTCTTCACGCAGGCCGCGATCTGGGACATCGACCCGTTCGACCAGTGGGGCGTCGAGCTGGGGAAGGTGCTCGCGCAACGCATCGTGCCGGAGCTCGGCTCGGTGGAGGAGCCCGAACTCGGGCACGACCCCTCCACGAACGCCTTGATCCGTCGCTACCGGCGGCTGCGGGCGCGCTGATCGGGCTGTGTCCTCGCGGTGGCGGCCCGCCGCACGAGCCGCTTGACGTCCCCGGGCCCGAGCCGCGATGCGCCCTGCTGCTCGAGCCATGCGAACAGCTCGGGCCGCATCCCCAAGGCGGTCACGCCGATCACGTCGCCGCGGGCCGACGCGTGCACCATCGCGCGCAGGGCGTGGAGCTCGTCCTCGTACTCGGGCACGTCGTCGACGCCCGCCTCCCGCGCGCCCGCCCGGAGCTGGTCGATGATGTCCTCACGGGAGCGCCCCCGGAGGTAGTGCTGGAGCTCGGCGATCGCGAGGTGATCCGAGCCGAGAGCCGCACGCAGGGCGAACGCGTGCAGGATGGCGTCGATGCGATCGCCTGCGGTGCAGATCGCGATCCAGACCTCCTTGCCCCGGCACCGCAGGCCGTCCAACAACTCGGTGAGGCCCGCCATGCCCGCCTCGTTGTGCGCGTAGTCGACCACGACCACCCGCCCGTCCAGCCGGAAGAGGTTGGCGCGCCCTGGGTTGCGCTCGGGGTCGAGCACGAAGCTGCGCAGTCCCCGGACCACGGCCCGGTGGGGCAGACCCACGGCGAGCGCCGCCGCTGCCGCCGCCATCGCGTTCTGGGTGTAGATGCTCGAGACGCCGGCCATCGTGATCGGCACGCTCTGCAGGTCCACGAGGGGATGCGCGTCGTGCGCCTCGAGCCACGTCATCTTCCCCTGCATCACCGTCATCGCTCGTCCGCCCTCGGCGAAGGCCTCGCGGAAGGCCGGATGGTGTGGATCGAGCGAGAAGAGCCACGGCCGGCCGGTGGCGTGGCGGCGCATGGCGAGCGACCGTGGGTCGTCCGCGTTCAGCACGTCCCATCCGTCGGCGCGCGTGATCCGCGTCACGATCGCCTTCACTTCCGCGAGTTGATCCACCGTATCGACGCCGTGCAAGCCCAGGTGGTCCTCGCTGACGTTCGTTACGACGGCGACGTCGTTGTGGCGCACGCCACAGCCACGCAGGAGCATCCCCCCGCGCGCGGTCTCCAGCACCGCCACATCGGGTCGCTGGGCGAGCGCCATCGCCGCGCCTCCGAAGCCCGAGTAGTCGCCGCGCTCGACCAGTTCGCCATCGTCGCGGTACACGCCGTCGGTCGAGGAGTACGCCACATCCAACCCGGCCGCACGCACCAGGTGCGCGAGGAGCCGCACCGTCGTGGTCTTCCCGTTCGTGCCGGTCACCTGCACGACGGGGACCTCGGGGTCGGGGACGTCGGGTTCCGGACCGGGGTCGGTGGCGGCCAGTCGCCGGCCCGCGTCCTCGACCCGCCGCGCCGGCGAGGCGCCCCTCAGGAGCGCGGCGAGCGCACTCGCCGTCTCTTCCGCGAGGGCGCGCGCAACATCACGCCGGCGCCAGGGGAAGGCCACCACGATCTGATCGGGCCCCGGTCCGACGCGCGTGCGCACCGCCAGTCGCCGGGCGCCCGATGCCTTCGCCGCGTCCCGCACGAATGCTGCAGCGATCCGCATCACGACGCGCCGGCGCTGCTCGCTCCCTGCGCGGCCGGGACGTGCGGCGCCGGGAACCCCGAGCCGTTCGGCCACCGCCCGCACGCGCGCGTCGGAGGCCCGCATCCATCCGGGGATCGACACCGTCAGCTTGATCGCCGGGCGCGGGAAGTAGAGGTTCGGTCCGTCGAGGACGCGCAGCTCATCGATCCCGACGGCGTCCGTCACACGCTCAGTGCTCCGGCCCCGCCAGGGTGTCGATCGTGCGCGCGAGCGCGACATCCTTGGCGGTCACGCCATGCTCTGTATGCGTGGAGAGGGTGAGCGAGACGCGGGTGTACCGGATCAGCAGATCCGGGTGATGGTCGGCGGCCTCCGCAGCGTCCGCCACCCGATCGACGAACTCGACCGCCGTGCGGAACGTGTCGAAACGGAAGGTGCGCTGCAGGGCGTCGTCGCTGAACTCCCACGCGGACAGCCCTTCGGCGAGGGCGGCACGGATCTCGTCGTCGCTCAACCTCGTCATGGCGGAAGCGTACTCACGGTCCCTCGTCCACGCGACCCGACGGGGATGCAGCGGGATCCGGGGGCGGTGCGTGGTGGTATCGGCGGAGTTCCGGGTACCCGAGCGCCACGAGTGCGGCGCCGACGATGCAGGCGAGGCCTCCCGTCACCACGGAGATCGTGGGCGTGGTCACGGCCGCGACGAAACCTGCCTCGAAGTCGCCCAGACGCGGGCCGCCCGTCACCACGAGGATATGGATGCCCGAGAGACGCCCTCTGAGCTCATCCGGCGCCGACAGCTGCAGGATGGTGCTGCGGAAGATGGCGGAGATCACGTCGGCGGCACCGGCGATGGCGAGGAAGACGAGGGCGGCGGGAAGGTTCGCCCCAACCAGGCCGAACCCCACGATCGCGGCCCCCCATGCCGTCACGGCCCAGATCACGGCCCAGCCCTGGTGGCGCACGTGCCGCGCCCACCCGCCGGTGAGCGCGCCGAGGAGCGCGCCCGCAGCGGGTGCGCTGAAGAGCAGGCCGACGACCGCCGGGCCGCGATGGAACTGCGTCACGGCGAGGATGGGGAAGAGGGCACGCGGCAGTCCGAAGATCATGGCGACGAGGTCGATCGTGAAGGTCGATTGCAGGAGGCGGCTCGCACGCACGAACGAGAACCCCTCCTTCACCGCCGGCCATCCGGTCACCCCCGGCGACGCGCCGGCCCCGCTGGGCGGCATCGGCGCGATCATCAGGACGGCGACGAACATCACGCCGTAGGTGAGGAGATCGATCCCGTAAGCCCACGAGACACCGAGACGCGCGATAACGATGCCGCCGAGCGCGGGTCCGAGCAACCCGACGCCGTTCCATACGACCTGGTTGAGCGCCATCGCCGACGGCAGGAGGTCATGCCCCACGAGTCGAGGCGTCATCGCCGAGCGGGTGGGGGCGTCGATCGTCGAGACTCCTGCGAGGATCGCGGTGGCGAGGTAGATCTGCCACACGGGGGGGCGCCCGCGGATCGCCCCCGCCAGCAGGATGCCTGAGGCGATCGCGAATCCCACCTGCGCCAGCAGCATGAGCCTGCGCCGGTCGTACGCGTCGATCACGGCGCCCGATACCACCGATCCGATCAGCAAGGCCGCGAAGGAGAACAGGCCGATCAACCCGACCGCGGCCGCGGACCGCGTGAGCGCATAGACCTGGACGTACACGGCCACCAGCGTGAACTGGTACCCGAGCTCGGAGACGAACAGGCCGCCCCAGATCAGCCGGAAGTCGCGTGAGACACGGAGCGGCTCCACGTCCAACGCGATCCGGCGCACGAGCCAGAAGCGCGACCTGGATCCGTCCACGGTCCGACGCTAGCAGCCGGGGATGGCGGACCCGGGCGACGCGCGGAGAGGTCGAGTTACGAGGCGGCGGCGAGCGCCTCGGCGAGGACGTCGAGCCCGTCCTCGAGCAACGCGAGGTCGATGTTGATCGGCGGGAGGAGGCGCACGACGTTGCCGTAGGTGCCCGCCGTCAGGACGATCACGCCGCGCTCCAGGCAGGCCGACGCGATCGCATTCATCCGCGAGGCGTCGAGCGGCTCCTTCGTCTCCCGGTCGCTCACGAGCTCGATCGCACACATCGCGCCGCGCCCCCGCACGTCGCCGACCATCGCGTAGGCGTCACGGAACCCTTCGAACCGGGTCATCACCGTCTCGCCGACGCGCCTGGATGCCGCCAGGAGGTCCTCCCGCTCGATCTTGTCCAGCACCGCGAGCGCGGCCGCCGCGGCCACCGGGTTGCCCCCGTACGTGCCGCCGAGACCCCCCGCGTGGACGGCGTCCATGACGTCGGCGCGGCCGGTGACCGCGCTGATCGGCAACCCGCCACCCAGGGATTTGGCGGTGGTGACGAGGTCGGGCACGACCCCTTCGTCTTCGATCGCGAACCAGCGGCCCGCCCGGCCCATGCCGCTTTGGATCTCGTCGGCGATGAACATGATGCCGTTCGCGGCGCAGAACGCGGCGATGCCCCGCACGAAACCCGGCGCCGGCACCACGAAGCCCCCTTCGCCCTGGATCGGCTCCATGATCACGGCGGCGATGTTCTCCTCGCCGATGTGCTTGTGCATCTCGTCCAGCGCGTACGCGAGACAGGCCTGCGCGCACGCCTCGGGAGTGTCGCCGCCGCAGGGGCACCGGTACGGATACGCGAAGGGAAGGCGGTAGATCTCGGGAGCGAACGGACCCATGCCCTGTTTGTAGGGCATCACTTTGGCAGTCAGGGTCATCCCCATCAGGGTGCGGCCGTGGAACGCGTGGTCGAAGGCCACGATGGCGCTGCGGCCCGTGGCCATACGGGCGATCTTCACCGCGTTCTCGACGGCCTCGGCGCCGGAGTTCGCGAACATCGTCTTGCGGGGACCGTCACCCGGAACGACTGCGTTCAGACGTTCGGCGAGCTCGATGTAGGGCTCGTTGGCGGTGACGTGGAAGCATGTATGGGTGTCGAGCTCGGCCTGCCGATGCACGGCGGCGACCACCTCGGGGGCCGTGTGACCCACGTTCAGCACCGCTATCCCCGTCGCGAAGTCGATCAGCCGGTTCCCGTCGACGTCCTCGACGATCGCACCGGACGCCCGTGCCGTCACGATCGGATGGATGGCCCCGACACCCGTGGCGACGGCCTGGGCGCGCCGCGCGAACCACTCGCGGGACCTGGGCCCGGGGATCTCGGTGACGAGTTTGCGTTCCTGGGGGATGTCCATCTCGGGATTCCTCCTCGGTTGCCTCGGTTGCGCGATCGGGGCCGAAGGTGGGGCGAGCCCGCGTGCGCGATCCGTCCCATCGATATCATCTGAGTCTCCGTGCACCGGGCCCCTGGTGTCAGGCGATGCGCGGTCCAGCCAGCGCGCGTGCGTTTGTACGCTCCGTCCATCCGATCCGCTCGCCGCTCCTGTGGATGGGCCTAGTATTCGTACGTTCCGTACAATCGCCGCATGGCGGTCACGGTCGAGGACATCCTGGGCGTGCCGGGGATGCCGTTGAAGCTACTCGCGGGCGCGCGCCACACGGGCCGGCCGATCCGGTGGGTGCACGCCTCGGAACTCGAGGATCCCACCCCGTGGCTCAAGGGCGGCGAGCTGATCCTCACGACGGGGATGGGCGTCGGCACGACGCCCGCCAAACAGCGCGCCTACGTGAAGCGTCTCGCCGAAGCAGGTGTGGCGGGGCTCGGATTCGGCCTGGGGTTCGGTCACGAGAAGACGCCGAGGTCTCTCGCCACGGCGGCTGAGGCAGCCGACCTCCCCCTCTTCGAGGTGCCGTATCCGGTGCCGTTCATCGCCATCACGGAGGCGGTCTTCACGCGGATCCTGGCCGAGCAGTACGACACGTTGCAGCGCGCCGTCGAGGCGGAGCACACGCTCACTCGCGCGGTGATGGAGGGCCAGGGGGTCGAGGGCATCGCGGCGTCGCTCGCCGACGTGACGAAGGGATGGGTCCTGCTGCTCGACCTGCACGGCCTGCCGCTGGCGAGCACGAGCCGCGGGGCCGCGCAGCGCGTGGCGCGCATCTGGGAAGAGCTCCGCGACTCCCGGCCCGACGGCACCTCCTTCTCGCTCACGCTCGTGGACGAGGGACTAAACATCTGGGTGCAGCCGGTCGGCGCGCACGGCCGCGTCGAGGCGTTCCTCGCGGTAGGCAAGCCCGAGCAACCGAGCGCGTTCGACCGCATCCTCGCCGGTCATGCCCTCTCCCTGTTCGCGATCGAGCTCGCGAAGAGCCGTGCCGTGGCCGACGCGGAGCGACGCCTCCAGGGAGACTTCTTCGACCAGCTGGCTCGGGGCGAGCTCGGACCCGCCGACATCGCGCGCGGCCTCGCCCGCTTCGGGTTCGAGCGGGACGCCCCGATGCTGGTCGTGACGCTGGAGGGTGGCGAACCCGACGCGCTGGCCCATGTCCTCACCGACGAGCGGTCCCGGGCGGGTGGCGGGTTCCTCATCTCGGCGCACGCAGAGGGCGTCCACCTGCTCCTCGCGGCCGAACCGCCCCCCGACCTCGCCACGCTGGTGAAGTCGGTGGATGCCCGGATCGGGCAGGAGGTGCGCGCGGGCGCCGGGTCCGTCGTCGACGCCGCGGAAGTGGGTCGGTCCCTGCGCGAGGCCCGTTACGCCCTGCAGGTCTGCCGGCTCGAGGGCTGGCAACAGGCCGGGTTCGCGGACCTCGGCACGTACCGCCTGCTCCTGTCGATGGCCGATCCGGACGCGCTCCGCGCCTTCGCGGATTCGATGCTCGCACCCCTCGACGCGTACGACCGCGACCACAACGGCGAGCTGCTGCTCTCGCTCCAGGCGTTCCTGCAGCACAACGCGCGGTGGGAGACGGCTGCTGCGCAGCTCTACGTGCACCGGCACACGCTCCGCTACCGGATGCGCAAGGTCGAGGAACTCACCGGACGCGACCTCACCAGCAGTTTCGACCGGATGGAGTTTTGGCTCGCCCTGCGCGCACGGGATCTGCTCGCCACCGACGCCGGCTCATGACGTTGGCGCATGACGTTGGCGCGTGGTGCAACCTTGTACGACCCGTCCAACCCGGATCCGCTGCGCGGTCAGATCGGCGGGTGGTCCGTTCACAGCAGAACACGCCATACTGGCCATCTGATCGTCGGTTCAGGACTCGGTCCGTTCAACCTGGAGGAGGGGGAACATGGGCGACGGAACTGCGTGGAAGATGTTCGTCGGTGGTGACTGGGTGGACTCGTCGAGCGGCGAGACCGAACCCGATATCAACCCCGCGAACGGTGAGTCGGTGGGCACGGTCCAGATCGGGACGCGTCAGGACGCTGACAAGGCCGTTGCCGCCGCCCTCAAAGCCTTCGAGGAGGTGTGGTTCGACACACCGCCGAAGGAACGCTCAGCGATGATGCTGAAGCTCGCCGACGCGATCGACGCCGACGCCGACAACATGGCCAGGCTCGAGGCCGAGGACGTGGGCAAGCCGATCTCGGTCTCGGCCGCCGATATCCCCTTCATCACCGACAACCTCCGGTTCTTCGCCGGCGCGGCGCGGGTGCAGGAGGGCAAGTCCGCCGGGGAATACGAGCGCGGGTTCACGAGCATGATCCGTCGCGAGCCGCTCGGTGTGACGGTCGGCATCTGCCCCTGGAACTATCCCCTGATGATGGCGGCCTGGAAACTCGGCCCGGCCCTCGCCGCAGGGAATACCTCGGTGCTCAAGCCCGCAGAGCTCACGCCGCGGACGGCCCTCCGCCTCGCCGAACTGGCCGCCGACATCTTCCCGCCCGGCGTGATCAACGTCATCACCGGTCACGGATCCGAGATCGGTGACCAGCTCGTACGCAACCCCGACGTCCGTCTCGTCTCCGTGACGGGTGACACGTCGACCGGCAAGATCATCCAGGCGGCCGCGGCCGAGACGGTCAAGCGCGTCCACCTGGAGCTGGGGGGGAAGGCGCCGGTCGTGGTGTTCGACGACGCCGACGTTTCCAAGCTGGTGGAGACCCTCAAGTTCGCCGGCTACACGAACACGGGCCAAGACTGCACCGCCTCCTGCCGGGTGGTGGCGGGCTCGGGCATCTACGAGGATCTGCTTGCCGAGCTCGTGCCCGCCGTCGAATCGATCAAGGTCGGCGACATCTACGACGAGACGGTCGAGATGGGTCCGCTCGTGTCCGAGCGCCAGCGGGAGAGCGTGGCGGGGTTCGTCGATCGCGCGCAGGAGACGGGCGGCAAGGTCATGACGGGCGGCGAACCTATCGACGGTCCGGGCGCCTACTACCGGCCCACCGTCGTGGCCGACGTCGACCAGAAGGCCGAGATCGTGCAGCAGGAGGTCTTCGGTCCCGTGGTCACGGTCCAGCGGTTCACCGATGAGGACCAGGCCGTCGAGTGGGCGAACGACGTCGTCTACGGCCTGGCGTCCTCTGTCTGGACCAGGGACGGGGCTCGCGCGGCTCGGGTGGCACGCCGACTCCAGTTCGGAGCCGTGTGGGTGAACACCCACTTCATGATCTCGCCCGAGATGCCGCATGGTGGCTACAAGCAGAGCGGGTACGGCAAGGACATGTCGATGTACTCGTTGGAGGACTACACGCAGATCAAGCACGTCATGTGGTCGCTCGACTAGCGACCGCATCGGATCTGAAGCGCCGGGGACCGGCGCGCCATCACGGTGCGCCGCCCGTGACGCAGCCCATCGAGGAAGGTGATGAAACCCATGACGACACGACCGTTCCTGGTGAACGGCGAGTGGCGCACCGGCGAGGGCACCCTCGAGGTCAAGAGCCCCTTCGACGACAGCCTGGTCGAGGAGCTCGGCGTACCGTCCGCCGCCGACGTCGAGGAGGCCGTCGCGGTCGCCGCGGAGACCTTCAAGGAGTCCGTGAAGCTCCCGGTGCACGTGCGTTCCGAGGCCCTCGACCACATCTCGCGCCGCCTCGCCGAAGACATCGAGAAGAACGCCGAGCTGATCGCGCGCGAGGGTGGCAAGCCGCTCAAATGGGCGACCGTCGAAGCCACCCGCGCGTCCTCGACGTTCCGGTGGGCCTCCGAGGTCCTTCGTCACGGTGATGACGAGGCGATGCGCTTGGACACCGAGTCGGCCTTCACGGGCCGCATGGGCATCCTGCGGCGCTTCCCCTACGGACCCGTGCTCGGCATCACGCCCTTCAACTTCCCGCTCAACCTGGTGGCGCACAAGGTGGCGCCGGCCCTCGCGGTGGGCGCGCCCATCGTGGTGAAGCCCGCGAGCGCCACCCCCATCGGATCGCTCGTCCTGGCGGAGTACTTCGCCGAGACCGATCTCCCCAAGGGCATGTACCAGGTGCTGCCGGTCAGCTCCAAGGTGGCCGACGGGATGGCGCGCGACGACCGCTTCCGCAAGATCAGCTTCACCGGGTCGGCGGCGATCGGTTGGTACCTGAAGTCGCTCGATCCGAAGAAGCGCGTCACGCTCGAGCTCGGCGGCAATGCGGGCGTCATCGTGCACTCCGACGCGGATCTGGACCTCGCGGCGCAGCGGGTCGCGTTCGGCGGCTACTACCAGGCGGGTCAGAGCTGCATCAGCGTTCAGCGCGTGCTCGTGGCCTCCGAAGTGTACGACGACTTCGCGGTGCGACTCACCAAGCAGGTCGAGAGCCTGAAGACGGGCGACCCCATGGATCCCTCGGTGGACGTGGGCCCGGTGATCGATCGTGGCGAGGTGGACCGCATCGCCGCCTGGGTCGACGAGGCCGTGAGCCAAGGCGCCGAGCTGCTGACCGGTGGCAAGGCGGAGGGCTCGCTCTACTACCCGACGCTGCTGGGACGCACCACACCCGAGATGAAGGTGCGGTGCGAGGAGGTCTTCGGTCCGGTGGCGACGATCACGCCCTACGAGACCTTCGACGACGCCCTCGCCGAGGTGAACAACTCCAAGTACGGGCTGCAGGCGGGCGTCTTCACGAACGACATCAACCGGGCGTTCGAAGCCCACCGCACGCTGGAGGTGGGCGGCGTCATCATCAACGACGTCAGCGCCTTCCGCGCCGACCAGATGCCCTACGGTGGGAGCAAGGACTCGGGCTTCGGCCGCGAGGGCCTGCGGTTCGCGATGGAAGAGATGACCGAACCGCGCATCATGGTCCTCTCCCACGTCCCGCTGTAAGGATCGGTGTGGACGCGGTCCTCGGCTGGCTCAGCCTCGGCTTGCTCGTGGGGCTGCTCGCCTACGTGATCGTGCGCTACGTCCGGTCCTGGCGCGCGCTCGTCCGAACACAGCGGAACGAGGGCTGGCAACCCCCGGCCGGTGAGGATCCCTAACGAGCGAGCACCGCTCGGTTGAGGAAGTCGCCGACGAGCGCCGCCGCCTCACCCCACCGGCGCGTGAGGAAGTGATCCGTGCCCTCCAGCATGGCGCATTCGCCCTGGGGGAAACCCGCCGCGTAGGCGCGCAGCTCTTCTGGGGGACAGTACGGATCGCCATCTCCGGCCACGAAGAGCACGGGCCGCCGGAACGCGTGCACGTCTGAGGGGGCGGGCAGGCGTGGGAGCGCGAGGTCGCTCGGGTTGAGGGGTATGCCGTAGAGGACGAGGGCCGCGGGACGGTCGTCGTCGAGCGCCTCGCGCAGCGCGACGTTCGCCCCGAAGGACCATCCACAGAGCACGGTGGGCAGCCCAGGGTCCACCTCGTGGACCCGGCCGATGGCCGCGTGGGCGTCCCTCAGCTCGTCCCGTCCGCCGCCGTGGGTTCCCTCGGAGCCCATCACGCCGCGGAAGTTGAAGGAGAGCGTGGCGAGACCGCGGTGGCCCGCGAGCTCGTTCCGCAGGGCCCACAGCAGCGGGTGATCCTTGCTTCCCCCGTGGCGCGGGTGCGGATGGCAGATCGCCGCCGTTCCACGGAGCGCCCCGTCCGGCATCCGGAGCTCTCCCTCGAGACGCACGCCGTCGTCGGTGGTGAACGTCACGGGCTCCACGGCATGCGACGATGGCACCCATGGACCCCCGGCGGCAACCGCAGGCCACGGCGTTCGCGCTGCGGGACCCGTGGCCGTGGGGGGACTTCGCGGCGCTCGCCCGGGACGGCGAAGCGCTCGGGTACCGAGCGCTCTTCCTGCCCGAGATCGCCGGACGGGACGGGTTCGCCGCGCTCGCCGCGCTCGCGGGGGAGACCAACGCGCTCCTGCTCGGGACCGGGATCGTGGCCATGGGATCGCGCACCCCCCAGCTGACCGCGATGGGGGCCGCGACCGTCCAGGAACGTTCGGGAGGCCGGATGATCCTGGGACTCGGCACAGGCCCGGCCGTCCGGGGCGCGCTCGACCGGCTCGGCGCTCTCATCGCCGCACTGCGCGGGGTCTTCGCCGGTGAGCGGGTCGACATCGACGACGCGAGCCTGGGGCTCAGCCTGCGGGTCGGGTCGGCGCCTCCGATCTGGATGTCCGCGCTCGGTCCTCGCGCCGTCCGCATGGCTGGCGAGGTGGCCGACGGGGTCTTGTTGAACTGGTGCACGCCCGAACGGGTGGCCGACGCCGTGACGCTCGTGCGGGAGGGCGCGGAGTCGGCCGGGCGCGATCCGGCGGCGATCGCCGTGGCGGTCTACGTGCGCGCGAACCTCGATCAGGATCGCGAGGCCGCGATGGGGGCGCTGAAGGAGGCGGTCGGCGAGTACGCCTCGTTCCCTGCGTACGCCCGGCAGTTCACCGTGATGGGGTTGGGGGCCGAGGCGGAGGCCGCGGCGGCGGCACGCCGCGCGGGGCGCCCCGCGGAGATCGCCGACGCGTTCGTCCACGCCATCACCCTGACCGGGGATCCCGCCGAGGCGCGTTCGCGACTCCAGGCCTTCCGCGACGCGGGCGCCCAGCTCCCCGTCGTCTACCCGGTGACGGCGAGCGGGACGTCGGTCGAGACGGTGGCGCGAACCCTGCACGAGCTGGCGCCGGGCGCGTGAACGACCTCGCTCGAGCGCCTCGTTGCACCACGGCGTGAAGGTCGTATATTGGGGTTTGTTAGGTCGGCACCGTGGAAAAGGGGTTAATGGGATGACATACACGATCTGCGAGCCCTGTATCGACGTGAAGGACCGCGCCTGCGTGGACGAGTGCCCGGTCGACTGCATCTACGAGGGTCCTCGCATGCTGTACATCCAGCCCGACGAGTGCGTGGACTGCGGCGCATGCGAGCCCGCCTGCCCGGTGACGGCGATCTTCTACGAGGACGACGTGCCCGGCGAGTGGAAGCAGTTCACCCCGGTCAACGCCGAGTGGTTCGCCGACAACGTCAGTGGCCTGGGTTCCCCCGGTGGTGCGGCCCAGGTGGGCCCCGCGGCCGTCGACCACCCCGTCGTGGCCGCCTGGGAAGCCGTCTGAGGAGCCTCGCGCCCATCCCGACCCACCGGACCCCGGGCCTTGCCCCGGGGTTCGTTGCGTTGTGTAGACACCGACGCCCTCCGCCCGTCAGGATGGGTCCGTCGACGGAGGGGGCGAGCGGGTGAGCGAGCGAGGCAGATGGGCGCGCGTGATCGGGGTCGCTGTCGTGACCGTCGCGCTGCTGATGGCTGGGGTCCCGGCTTCCCCAAGCACCGCGGCTCGGCCCGCGTCCGTGACCCGACCACTTCCCCCCCGTGTGATCGCGGCCGCGATGCGGCTGCCCGGGACCGTCGTCCGGAGATCTCCCGGTGCCCAGGTGCGACGTGTGGATATCCCCGCGGCGCGCGCGGCGGGCGTCTCCGACATCTACCGGGTGCGGGTGCAGGGTCGCTACCCACCCCGCGCGCTCCGCTACCAGCTCCTGGTGGATGGACGCCCGGTCGGGTACGCGATCCCCACGCGCGACGCCGACGCCGTAGAGGCCGTGACCACGGACACCGCCGTGCTCACCGGACGGATCGCGGTGCGCTACGGACGAGGCGCACCGACGCCTCCCGCGTCGGGCACGTCACGCTCGCTGCGCTCCCCGTCGTTCCGCCTGCCGCACCTCCCCGATCCCGCGGCCCGGGGACCGCTCGCGGTGACGACGAAGCGCTACGACCTCGGGGATCAGGTGTTCAAGATCAAGGGGCTCCGGGGGAAAGTGGAGCTCGCCGGCGACGTGACCTACCCCAGTGGCCTCCCCGCGGGGCCTTATCCGCTCCTGCTGTTCTTGCACGGCAATCACTACTCGTGTTACCGGGGCCGCCATGCGGGGTACGAGTGGCCGTGCCGTCGAGGGTGGAAGCCGATCCCGAACTACGCCGGGTACGACTACATCGCCCGCCGGCTGGCGAGTTACGGGTTCGTCGTCGTCTCGGTGAGCGGCAACGGCGTGAACGTGCTTGGCAACTACGTCGACGACACCGGGATGCGCCAGCGAGGGGAGCTCCTGGAGAAGCACCTCGATCTCTGGCACGACTGGTCGACCGTGGGTGGGGGTCCGTTCGGGTCGCGCTTCGTCGGCAAGGTCGACTTCAACCACATCGGGGTCATGGGGCACTCGCGAGGAGGCGAGGGCGCCATCTACAACGTGATCGTGGATCGTGAGCGGTCGTCGCCTTACGGGATCGACGCGGTGCTGCCGCTCGCGCCCGTGGACTTCACCCGCGCGACCGTGAACGACATCCCGTTGGCCGTGATGCTCCCGTACTGCGACGGCGACGTCTCCGACCTCGAGGGGATGCACTTCTTCGACGACGCCCGATACCGCGAGCCGGGGGACCCCACTCCGAAGGCCACCGTCGTGGTGATGGGCGCAGATCACAACTTCTTCAACACCGTCTGGTCGCCCTCGGGGGGCTTCCCGGGGGCGTTCGACGACGGGAGCCGGGCCTGTCCGGGGCGACTCACCGAGATCCAGCAGCGAAGGGTGGGGCGGACCTACGTCATCGGATTCTTCCGGCGGTATGTCGGCGGCACCACGTCGCTCGACCCGATGTGGACCGGCGAGGCCACGCCGGCCTCCATCGCGCCCGCGCAGACCCTCGTGAGCTACCTGGCGCCCGACACCCCCGCCACGCGTCTCGACCTCGATCGGTTCACCGACGTTGGCGGACTCACCCGAGACACAGCGGGCGGTAGGGTCACGCCGATCGGGCTGAGCGCCTACGCGTGGTGCGTGAACACGTACGAGATCCCATGCGTGCCGGGGCAATACGCGTACACCGACGTCCACCTTCCCGGCCTCGCCGAGGGCGTGCTGGGCTGGTCGGACACGCACGCTTCCGCGCGGTTCGGGGTGCCTGCGGGGGTCGGTGACGTCAGCGGCTACGACGCCTTGCAGTTCCGGGTCGCCGTGAACCCGGCCTACGACGCGAACTACGGGACCCGCGTGCAGGGTCTCACGGTGGTGCTGACGGACGGGAGCGGACATCAGGGGGCGGTGAGCGCGGCCGCCGTCGGCGATGCCGCCCTGGCCTATCCCGTAGGCCTCCGCCACTACCTCGGCCACGTGATCTTGAACCAGATCCGGTTCCCCCTGAGCGCGTTCGCGGGGGTCGATCTCACGGACGTGCGCGCCGTGACGATCCGCTTCGATCGGACCTCCCAAGGCGTGATCGACGTGGCCGACCTCGCGTTCAGTCGAGGGGGCTGAGCCTCAGGCGTAGGTGACGTCGAGGTCGCGCGGCGGCGTCGACGGCAGGAAGACGCGGAACGACGCGCCCCCACCCTCGCGGGCCTCGACCCAGGCACGCCCGCCGTGGATCTCGGCGAAGCGCTGCACGAGCGCGAGCCCCACGCCGACCCCGGGGGAGTGCTGGGGCGCCTCGGGACCTTGGCGGAAGGCCTCGAAGATGGCCTCGCGGAGTTCCTCGGGCACGCCGGGTCCGTTGTCTTCCACCTCGATGACCACTCCGTCGGGCGCGGACACCGGTCGCACGTTGATCCACACGCTGGCGTGCGACGGTGTGTGGCGCGCGGTGTTGGCGAGCAGGTTCTCGACGATCCGCTCGACCTTGGCGGCGTCGAGCGGCACTACCACTGGCTGGAGGTCGGTCGCGAGGCGTTCCGCAGGGATCAGGTCGGACTCCTCCACGATCCGGCCAACCAGGTCGCCGACGTCGGTGGGCTCGAGCTTCGGCGCGACGATGCCTCGTGCCAGTCGGTCGAGGTCGAGCAGGTTCATCACGAGTCGGTCGAGACGACGCGCGTTGTCCGCGATGCGGTGGGCGAGATCCCGGGAGTCGTCCTCGGCCAGGTGCACGTCGCCGCGCTCGAGCGTGATCGCGAGTCCCAGGATCGCCGCCAGCGGCGTGCGCAGGTCGTGGGAGACCGCCTGAAGGAAGGTGTTCTTCATCTCGTCGAGGGCCCTCAAGCGTTGCGACGCTTCGCGTTCGACGGACAGGGCGCGTTCGAGCTGTTCCTCGGCCTCCTTGCGCTCGGTGATGTCGAGGAGGAAGCCTTGCCAGTAGGCGGGCTTGCCCGGGAGATGCACGAGGGCGGCCTCGTCCTGGACCCAGACGATCTTGCCGTCCTTCGCGATCATCCGGTACTCGAGGGAGAAGCGCTCGTCCGAGTCTTCCCGATTGCTCTCCGCGTCCGCCGCGAAGACCCGGTCCCGATCGTCGGGGTGCGTGATCTTCCGCCATAGCGTGGGATCGGCGATCACCTCGTCGAGCGTGTACCCGAGCATGTCGGTGTTGCCGGGTGCGATGTAGGTCGTCCTGGAGACGGACGGGTCCTCGGGATCGATCTCCTGCGTGTAGAAGATGGCCTGGTTCTGTTCGACGATCGTGCGGAACTTGAGCTCCGCCTCCCGCAACTGCTCCTCGGCCTCCTTGCGCTGGGTGATGTCGAGCATGAACCCCTGCCAGAAGCCTTCACCGTCCGGCTCGGGGACGAACGAAGCCTCGTCGTGCACCCAGACCCAGCGCCCGTTTGCCGCCTTGAACCTGAACTCCCCGGCGTATGGCTCCAGCGTCCGGTTGGCCTCCTCGTCGCGCGCGAGGGTCTCCTCGCGGTCGTCGGGGTGGATGCGGTCGATCCAGAAGTCGGGGGTCCAGGTCCATTCGCGAGGCGTGTACCCGAAGAGGGCTTCGACCTGCGGGCTGATGTAGAACTTGGCGGGATCCGCATCCGGGGACTCGGTGTAGACGACCGCGGGGATGTGCTCGACGAGCACGCGGTACCGGGCCTCCGCCTCACGCAGCTGTGACTCCGCCTTCTTCGTCCGCGTGATGTCGACCAGGACCCCCTGCCAGAACATCGGGTGTCCGTCCTCGTCCAGGACACGCACGGCCTCGTCGTGCACCCAGACCCAACGCCCGTCGGCCGCTCGCAACCGGTACTCGGCGCGGAAGGGCTCGCCGGTTCGGTTGGCTTCATCGTTCGCCGTGAGGGTGGCCGTCGCGTCGTCCGGGTGGATCCGATCCATCCAGAAGCTCGGTGTCCACTGCCACTCCTGGGGGGTGTACCCGAACACCTGCTCCACCTGCGGGCTCACGTAGAAGTCCTCTGGGTTGGCCACGATCGCCTCGGCATAGACGACCGCGGGGATGTGCTCCACCAGGGCGCGATAGCGCTCCTGCGCCGCGCGCAGGAGGTGCTCAGCATCCTTCTGCTCGGTCACATCCACCATGACGCCTTGCCACATGGCGGGCGCGCCGTTCTCGTCGCGGATCAGGACCGACTCGTCGTGGAACCAGATCACGCCGCCGTCGGCCGCCACCATCCGATATTCGTCGCTGTAGAACTCCATTCCGTCGGTGCTCTCGGCTCCGGTCACCGCGCGGACACGGTCGTCGGGATGGAGCTGCTCGATCCAGGATCCGTCGTCGAGCCACGCCTCGGGCGGCACACCCAGGATCCGCTCGATCTGCGGGCTGATGTACACGATCGCGCTCGACCCGTCGGCGGGTGGGTCGGGGAGCTCGAGATACACGATCGCCGGCGTGCGTTCGACGATCATGCGGAAGCGCTCCTCGGCCTGCCGAACCTGCTCTTCGACGCCCTTGCGCTCGGTGACGTCGGTCATGAAGCCGAGGAAGTACTCCACGGATCCGTCGCGCCTGAGGATGGGCGTGGACGTGTCGTGCACCCAGACCATGCGTCCGTCGGCGGCCCGCATCCGGTACTCGTGGTCGAACGGCGTGGGATCGGCAGGGTCGAACGCGTCGAGCGCCTCCAGGCGGGCGAGGTCGTCGGGGTGGATCAAGCTGCCCCAGAACCGCGGGTCGTCGGTGAAGCGCTTGGGCGCGTAGCCGAGCATCTCCTCGATCTGCGGGCTGACGAACCCCATGTGCACGACGTCGCCGAGCGGGATATCCGTGTAGGTCACCGCCGGGATCCGTTCCACCAGCTGTCGGTAGCGCATCTGGGCTTCGCGACGGGCCTCGTCGGCGCGCTGACGCACCAGCGCGGCTCCCAACACGCCCGCCAGGGCGCGTAACGCGTCCTGTTCCGCCCCGCTCCATCCGCGCTCCCGCGCGCACTCGTCGAGACCCACGCAACCCCACCACGCTCCGTCGAGGAAGACAGGGATCTCCAGGATCGAGACGATGTCCTGCACCTCGAGGACGGGCCGTTCCTGCTCGGGAAGATCACGCACGAGGCTCGCGATGGTGCCGCCGTCCGCATGGATCTCGGCCCACCGCGGCAGCTGCGCCCACGGGGCGGAGGAGAGGAACGGGGCGCCCATCTGCGGTTCGATGCCCGGCGCGCACCACTCGGCCACCTGGGTCGTGCAGAGACGGTCCCCGTCGTCGACGTGGTTCTCGAGCACGTAGACGCGTGAGACGTCGGCCGCGCTGCCGAGGCGTGCGAGCACCTCGGGAGCGGCATCGCGCCAGTCGGCGGCCAGCAGCAGTTGCTCGGCCGCGAATGCGACGGCCTCCATGATGGCGTCGCGTTTGGTCGCCGGCTCGGCGCGTGGCACCGCGTCAACCATCCGTCGTGTACTCCCCGGGTGTCGGGCCCCACGAGCGCCGCGGGACGAGTCTTCCGTCACGATTATCGGCTCAGGTCAACGTGGGTGAAGTTTCGGGTTCGCGCAGGCGGCGCTCACGCCTGGATCGGGTCCGGCAGGACCCCGGGCGCCGGCGAGGCGGTCGGCACGGTCTCGGCCTCCGGCCAGCGGCGGCGTGACTTGGCGGCAAGCTTGAACATCAGCTCGACGGCCTTGGGATCCTCCGATGCCGGGCGCGCCTCCACGACCCCGTCGGCCACGGCCCGCTCCCAGATGTCCTTCCCCCGATCGGTGCGCACGATCGTGAGCGTCCAGCCGTCGGACTGCCCGAGCCCACCGAAGGAGATGTCGGCGTGCTCGGCGGCGAAATCGGGACAATGCAGGCAGCCGGGCCGCGTGAAGCGATGCGCATCCTTCAGGGAGTACGTGATCTCCTGCCCGTCGTCGGTGTAGAAGAGGAGCTTGCCCTTGATGTTGACCCGCACGATGTGATCGAGCTCGAGCCCGAGTTCCTTCTGCGCGATCTCGTCCATCAGGCCGTCGTACGTGAAGGTCTTGGAGCAGAGCAGCCCGAACGTCCAGGCGATCTTCTTCCGCCACTTGTTCACGCGGCGGGCCTCCATCGAGCCGGTGATGCTGGCCTGGCAGCTCATCCCCACGAGCGCCACCTTCGACAGGCCCAACTCGGCTGCCTTGACCAGCGCGAGGGGGTTGGCGGAGTAGGTGTAGCGCGAACCCGCCGTGTCGATCACGCCCCGCGCATCGGTCACGACCGCCGGCTCCGCGTCCCAGAGCCGCTCGTCGGAGAGCTTCGAGGTGCAGGCGCCGTCGATCTCGCCGGTGCGCAGGCCCCAGATCAGCAGCGCCGAAACCACGCCCCCGTCCTGGCCGCTCATCAGCGCCTCCGCGTCGGTCGCGCGCGCGAGCACGATGTCCTGGTACTGACCGATGACCTCGTCCGGCTTGCGGGTCATGCCGAACAGGGAGGTGTCGATCTCGCCCTCCCAATCGCGGAACCGCGGGCACGCGCGCGTGCAGATGTCGCACCCCTTCTCACCGTGCGCGCACTGGTCGGGGCCGTCTTCCTGGAGCTGCACCGGGACACCGTCCTCGTAGCCCAGGACGTGGAACGGGCACGCCACGATGCAGGCCGTGCATCCGGTGCACAGACCGGTCGCGACAACCTCGTGGTGGAGGTCGAACCACTGGGTCTTATCGGCGGAGGACGCCATCACGTGGCAGCATATCCGACGGGTCCTCGTCCGGAGGAAACCCGGATGGACTCCTGGCCGTAGTACCTCCGACGCGGGGAAGGACGGGAGGAACGAGATGCGTGGAACGAAGCTGCACATGGGTCTGCTGGTCGTGGTGGCGTCGGTGGCGCTCACCGCGGCCGCGTGCTCGAAGAGCAACGACGCAGGAGGATCCGCATCGGCCTCCGCTTCCGTTTCTGCGTCCACGGGCGGCTCAGGGTCGGCCACGCTGACGGTCAAGGACTTCGCCTTCGATCCGAGCACACTCAGCGTCCCGTCAGGTCAGACCACGATCACCATCACGAATGAGGGAGCGGTCACGCACAATTTCTCGCTCGACGATGGGAGCGTCTCGCAGGACATCGCTCCCGGCGCGACGGAGACGGTGACCGTGAACCTCACGGCGGATGCGCCGTTCCACTGCGCCATCCACTCGTCGATGACGGGAACGCTCAAGGTCGGCTAGATCGAGAAGGACTCTCCGCAAGCGCATTCGTGCACGGCCTGCGGGTTGCGCATCTTCAGGCCGCCGCCCAGCAACGCGTCGTCGAAGTCCAAAGTGGATCCTTCGACGATCGGCACGCTGCGCGGATCCACGAGCACGCGGACGCCTTCGGCCCCCTCGATCACGGCGTCGTCGGTTGCGGGACCGTCCTGGAACGAGAGCTCGTAGCTGAAGCCCGAGCACCCTCCCGCCGTCACGCGCACGCGCAGGCACGCAGCCGCTCGGCCCTCCCGCTCGGCGAGCGCCTTGATCTTGTGCGCAGCCGCATCGGTGACCGCGATCGGGGCGGAGGTCTCAACGTCCATGTCCTTCAAGGATACCCCCGGTGGGCCCCAGGCTCGTTCATCGCAGGAAGGCCACGAAGATCCGTGCGTAGGTCCGGGCAGCGGCGACGAGCTCGCTCACGGAGATGGACTCGTTCGCCGTGTGCGCGACCGTGAGCGAGCCCGGCCCGAGGATCACCGTGGGGACCCTCGCCTCGTTGATGTAGAAGCGCGCATCGGTGATGCCCGTGAAGCCCACCAGGTCCGGCGCGGCTCCCGTTTCGGCTTCGACGGCGCTGCGGGCGATCCTGACGAGGTCCGTGTCGGGGGAGGCCTCGGCCGCATCCGTCCACTCGCGGATCGAGGCCTCGACGTGCAGCTCCGGGTCGTCCTCACGGAGCTCCGCCGCGAGAGCGTGGAACGGGGCGAGCACCGCTTCGGGATCGGTCTCGCCGGGCGAGATGCGCCGGTCGACGTCCACCTCGCAACGGTCGGGGACGACGTTGGGGGCGCTTCCCCCGGCGATCAACGCGGCGTTCACCGTGGGGCGCCCTGTCAGCGGGTGCTCGAGGTCCGGCAGCACCTCGGGCAGGCGGAGCAGGTACCGAGCCATCGACGTGATCGCGTTCACGCCTCGGTGTGGTTGTGACCCGTGCGCCGCGCGTCCGTAAGCCGTCAGCGTGATCCAGGCTCCGCCGCGTTCTGCGAGGCCGAGTTGCAGCTCGCTGGGCTCGCCCACGATCGCGGCATCGGCATCCAGGAGCCCTCGGTCCCACAGCACCCGGGTGCCGTGTGTGCCCGCCAACTCCTCGTCGGCCACGAGGTGGTATTCCAGGGTGCCCGACAGCTCGACCCCGGCGCGACGGATCGCAGCGCCGGCCGCCAGCGCCGCCGCGACGGGACCCTTCATGTCGGCGGCACCGCGCCCGAAGAGCCGCCCGTCCTCGACCACGCCGTCCCACGGCCCGTGCGCCCACGTGTCCGGCGCGCCCGCGGGCACGACGTCCAGATGGCCGTTCCACACGAGCTTGGGCCGCCCCCCCGAGCCGATCCTCGCGATGACGCTGGGGCGGCCGGCGTCGGAGCGGACGGTGGTCGGGTCGGCGCCCAGGCCTGCGAGGACGCCGGTGACCACCTCGGCGACGGCCTCCTCGGTGCCGCCGGGGTTCTCGCTCGGCGCCGCGATCAACGCTCGGGCGAGGGCCAGCACCTCCTTCGGGTCCACCGCGTCGGCGACGGCCTTCGGGAGGGCCTCATCTACCATGGCGCGCGATGCTACACCCCGGCGACCTCCATCGACGGCTGCGCGCGGCGTTGGACCCCGCGCCCGTTCACGTCGCACCCCCCGGCGACCGCCTCGCCGCCGTCCTCGTGCCGCTCGTCGAAGGTCCGGAGCCCGCGCTGATCTTCACGGTGCGCGCGGCCGGCCTCTCGCGGCACGCGGGCGAGATCTCGTTCCCGGGGGGGATCGTGGACCCGGGGGAGCGATCGGTCGAGGCGGCGCTGCGCGAGGCGCACGAGGAGATCGGGCTCGATCCGTCGTTGCCGACGATCCTCGGCGCCCTACCGCCGGTGCACACCCACGTGAGCGGGATCCTGGTGGTGCCGTTCGTGGGGGCGATGGCGACGCCCCCCCAGATCACGGCGAGCGAG
Organism: uncultured Actinomycetes bacterium; assembly: GCA_963810915.1. Taxonomy (GTDB): domain Bacteria; phylum Actinomycetota; class UBA4738; order UBA4738; family HRBIN12; genus JAOUEA01. The sequence goes on from CAWEPH010000001.1 coordinate 61,313, forward strand.
GCCGAGATCGACGAGGTTCTGGTGTTCTCCGTGGCGCGACTGGGGGCCGCGGAGCGGTCGATGGAGCTCTCCCGGCCGGAGGGGGGCATCTGGCGAGGGTGGGCCTACGAGCTGGACGGGCACATGATCTGGGGGGCGACCGGCTGGATGGTGCATACGATCTTGGACGTGCTGAGGAAGGAGACCCCGTGGGTCGCGAAGGATCGATGACCCCCGAAGACCGCGAGCTGCGGATCCTCCTGGGCGAGGCGCATACGATCGCGGTCGTGGGCCTGTCCTCGGACTCGGCGCGGCCCTCGCATCGCGTGGCCACGTACCTCCAGGAACACGGGTATGCCATCGTGCCGGTGAACCCGCACGAGAGTGAGGTGCTCGGAGAGCCCGTCTACCCCTCGCTGCGGGAGATCCCCTCCGAGGTCCGCGTCGACGTCGTCGACGTGTTCCGGCGGCCTGAGTACACGCCCGATGTGGCGATGGACGCGGTCGCGATCGGGGCGCGCGTGCTCTGGCTGCAGGAGGGGATCGTGAGCGACGAGGCCTACCGGATCGCTACGGACGCTGGGCTGGAAGTCATCATGGGGGTCTGCATCATGCGGACCAAGGAACGGCTGGACCGGGAGGCGACGACATGACCAAGTGGGAGTACTTCGTGGCACCGCTCCTGGAGCACAATCCGGGGGAGATCCTCAACACGTTCGGCGAGGACGGGTGGGAACTCGTGGGTGTTGCCCAGATCCAGAACCCGATGGGCGGCGTGTCGACGGTGGCCTACATGAAGCGACCCAAGGGCTGAGGCGTGCGCATCGATCACGTCGTGCTCGCCGTGCGCGATCTGGACGACGCCGCCGATCGGCTCTTCGCCTCGACGGGGCTCGATGCGGTGGCGGGGGGCCGGCATCCGGGCTGGGGAACCGCGAACCGCATCGTCCCGCTCGGCGATGACTATCTCGAGCTCCTCTGCGTCGTGGATCGAGAGGTCGGGGCGGGGACGACGCTGGGCCGTGCCCTCCTCGACCTCACGCGGGACGGCCATGATCGATGGTTCTCGGTGTGCGTGGCCGACCCGGCGATCGAGGCCACCGCCGCCCGGCTTGGTCTCACCGTGGAGCCCGGCGCGCGTACACGGCCGGACGGCACCCAGATCCGGTGGCGGGGGGCCGGCATCGAGGACCCGGCCCGGCCCGCGTGGCTGCCGTTCTTCATCGCATGGGACGTCGCGCCCCAGGAGCACCCGGGGCGCATGCCCGCCACACACCGTGTCGACACCGCGGGCATCGGCGGCGTCGAGGTGGCGGGGGACACCGCCCTCCTTCGCGACTGGCTGGGCGGTGCCGACGTGCCCATCGCGTGCGTCGTCGATGACGGCCCGGCCGGGGTGCGATCCGTGACGGTGGGACTCGCAGACGGCGGCCGGCTCGCGCTCGACGGGACAGGCTAAGTCCCGGCCGCCTCACACCGCGAGGTCCATGCCTTCCGCGGCGGCGACGCATCGCTCACCGTTCACGCCCCAGCGCTCGCGAACCGTGTCGGCCATCGCGTCGAGGGCGTCGTCGTCGTGCATCGGATCGTGATGGAAGAGCAGCAGCCGCTCGACCGCGGCCTTGCGTGCGAAGGTCGCCATCTGGGCGGTGCTGGAGTGCCCCCAGCCCACGCGGTCGCCGTACTCCGCTTCGTCGTACTGGCAGTCGTGGATGAGGAGGTCGGCGCCGGCCGCGAGGGCGTGACCGGAGATCCACTCGGTGCTGAGCGCCTCGAGGTCCATCCCCAGCCCGGGCTCGTGGTCGGTCACGTAGGCCAGGGTCCGCCCGTCGGCCTCGATCCGATAGCCGACCGTCGGTCCCGGATGCAGGATCGGACTGGAGCGGATGTGGGCGCTCCCGATGGTCCACGCGCCCTGAGGCGCGTCGTGGAAGACGACCTCGGCCGGCACGCGAGCCAGGTGCACCGGGAACAACGGGGGCGAGAAGTACGTGGCGATCCGGGATGCCAGCGAGGCCACCGGCGAAGGCGGTCCCCAGATGTGGAGCTCGGTTTCCGTGGACCAGATCGGGGCGAAGGCACCGAGGCCCTCGAGATGATCGACGTGGAGGTGGGAGAGCAGGAGATCGATGCGCCCGGGGTGATCCTGCATGAGGCGGAGGCCGAGGGGTCGCAGACCCGTCCCCGCGTCGAGGATCAGGAGCTGGTCGTCGGCGAGACGGACCTCGACGCACGACGTGTTGCCGCCGTGACGGATCGTGTCGGGGCCAGGTGACGCGATCGAGCCGCGGCAACCCCAGACGCGGACCCGCACTATGCCTCCTCCGAGTGCTCCCAGAAGATGGACATGGCCCCCACGCACTCGTCTGCGTGCGCGAAGAGCGGGAACGCGGTCACCTCTATGTGGCGGTGCGTGCCGGCCACGTCGCGGATCCGCAGCGAACGGTGGCTCGGCGTGCCCTGCTCGAGCGCCACCCCGAGCGGCCGCTCGGACGGGGGCAGCACCCGGCCCTCTTCGTCTGCCGGGCCGATGGCCCGCGACCATTCAGCCGCGGCGATCACCTCGCCCTCCGTGTAGGGCATCCCCAGCATCGCCTCGGCGGCCTCGTTGAAGTAGATGAGGTTGTCCTCGGTGTCCACGAGGAAGACGGCGGTCGCCAGCCGCGAGGCGAAGTCGCGCGCGAGGATCAGCACCAGGTTCCGTTGTGCGACGTCCATGACGGTTCGCAAGCGTAGTCCGTTCGACAGGTGCGCGGGAAGCCGGCGTCCTCAGCCCAGTGCGCGCGCGAGGTCGGCGATCAGGTCGTCGGGATGTTCGATCCCCACCGACAGCCGGATCAGGTTGGCCGGCACCTCCAGGGGTGAGCCCGCGACGCTCGCGTGGGTCATCGGGCCGGGCACCTCGATCAGGGATTCGACGCCGCCGAGCGATTCGGCGAGGAAGAACAGCTCGGTCCCCGCGGCCACGGCGAGGGCCTCCTCCGCGGAGGCCACTTCGAAGGAGATCATGCCCCCGAAGCCCTGCATCTGCCGGGCGGCGAGCGCGTGCCCCGGGTGGGAGGCGAGGCCCGGGTAATGCACGCGGGTCACGCGCGGGTGCTCGTCGAGGAAGGCCGCGACGGCGCCCGCGCCCTCACAGTGGGCGCGCATCCGCACCGCCAGCGTCTTCAGGCCGCGCAAAGCGAGGTAGCAGTCCATGGGTCCCGGCACCGCGCCGACGGCGTTCACGAGGAACGCCAGCTTCTCGATCAGGTCGTCCTGGCTCGCGACCAGCGCGCCCCCGATCAGGTCCGAGTGGCCGCTGAGATACTTCGTGACGCTGTGCACGACCACGTCGCAGCCGAGGGCCAGCGGTCGCTGCAGCGCCGGCGTGGCGAAGGTGTTGTCGACCACCACGCGCGCCTCCCCCGCGTGGGCGACCTCGGCGACCGCCGCGAGGTCCACGACCTTCAACATCGGGTTCGACGGGCTCTCGACCCAGACGAAGCGGGTCCGCGGACCCACGGCGGCCTCGATCGAGGACGGGTCGGTGAGATCCGCGGTGTCGCACGCCAGACCCCAGGGGCCCAGCACCTCGGTGATGAGCCGGTAGGTGCCGCCGTAGACGTCGTCGGCGAGCACCACGTGATCACCGGGGCGCAGCGTGAGGAGCAGCGTCGCCTCCGCGGCCAGCCCGCTGGCGAACGCGAACGCGCGCGTGCCGCCCTCCATCGCGGCCAGGGCGGTCTCCAACGCCTCGCGCGTCGGATTCCCGCCGCGCCCGTAGTCCCAGCGCTTGAAGGATCCAACGGCGTCCTGGGCGTAGGTGGAGGTCTGGTAGATCGGGACATTCACCGCACCGAAGAGGTCTTCGGGGTCCTGGCCCGCATGGATCGCCTGTGTCTCGATGTGCTCCTCGTTCATGGTCCCGCCTCCGGCGGCAGCTCCCACCCGCGCCGCACGAGCTCCGCGCGCGCGGTGTCGCCCTCTCGCACCTGGCGCCACAGCCGGTACTTGCGTTTCGCATCGTGGCCCGGGGCGAATTCGCTGCCGGCGGGAACCTGCCGGTCGCAGCCCCGCTCCCCGCAGACGCACCAGGCGAAGAGCTGGGCCGGGTCCTCGCGGGCGACGATGCCCGGGCGATACGTGGGGGCCGGCGCCGAGGTCGGGATCACGATCACGCCTTCGCTCGGATCGCCGAGGTGGGTCTCGTGGCCGTCGAGGACCAGCAGGCCCGTGAGCGCCGCGAGCGCCGCATCGAGCCGATCGACCGTGGTGAGCTCCTCCGTACGTACACCTTGGAGCTTGAGGACCCGCTCGCGCCACTGCCGCTTGCGCTCGCCCCTCGGCGGAAGGCACCCGGCCAGTACCGTGGCCGTCGCGTGTGGGAAGACCTCGATCGCACGCTTGCGGTAGGGCCTCCCCGTTGCCAGGGGATAGCCCAGCTCGTCGCTGAGCGCGAACACCTCCATCCCGCGTCGCATCCACTCGAACCGCGGATGGTCGGCGTGCTCCTCGGAGGGGGTGCGGAAGGCATGGATGTTCAGCCGCGCGAGTTCGTTCTCCGTGTGACGGGACCTGCCTCCCCGCGCCCACTTCGGCGGCGAATCCACCGCGACGATCTCCGGTGCGTACTCGCGGATCACGTGCTCGACGTCGTCGAGGCTCGCCCGCGAGCGCACGACGGTGGGCATGCGGCGCTCATCCATCAGGACCAGATCGAGACCTTTGCCCACGCCGACGTCGATGCCGAGGGAGCGCACGCGTCTACTGGTTCCGCCGGCGATGCGCCAGGAAGTCGAGCAGGTCGGACCGGGTCAGCACGCCGAGGACCTGTCCCTCCTTGGCCACGAGGACCGCCGATCCCTGTTCGAGGGCGGCGAAGGCGGACTCCACCGGCTCGTCCCACTCCACCATCCCGATCGGCGGCGCCATGATCTCGGCGACGTCGGCCTGCAGGGCGTCGGGGTCTCGGAAGATCCGCTCCAGCAGCTCGCGGTCGCGGATCGAGCCCACGAACTGCGCAACCTCGTTGGTTTCCCCGCGCACGACCGGCGCCTGGCTGATGGAGTGCTCCTGCAGCGTGTCCACCGCCTGGCGCACCTTGGCGTGGGCGTTCACCGTGATGAGCGCGGGGAGGCCGCCCTCCTTGGCCGCGAGCACCTCGTCGACGCGGATCGTCTCGGGCCGGTCGAGCATCCCGTACTGGAGCATCCACGAGTCGGAGTAGATCTTCGAGAGGTAGCCGCGGCCGGTGTCCGGCAGCAGGACGACCACCGTCGCGGTCTCGTCGAGTTCGCGGGCCACCTGCAGCGCGGCGAACACGGCCGTGCCGCACGAGCCGCCCACGAGGATGCCCTCCTGCCGCGTCACCGCGCGCGCCGTGAGGAACGAATCGCGGTCGCTCACCTTCACGTAGCGGTCCACCACGCCGGGATCGAACGTCTCGGGCCAGAAGTCCTCGCCGATGCCCTCCACGAGGTAGGGACGGGGCTCGTCACCGGAGTAGACCGAGCCCTCGGGGTCGGCGCCCACGATCATCACGCCCGGATCCTGCTCTTTCAGGTAGCGACCGACGCCGCTGATCGTGCCCCCGGTCCCCACGCCCGCGACGAAGACGTCGATCTCACCCTGGGTCTGCTCCCAGATCTCGGGCCCCGTCGTCTCGTAGTGGGTCTTGGGGTTCTCGGGGTTGAAGTACTGGTTGGGCTGGAATGCTCCCGGGATCTCGGCGGCGAGCCGGTCGGCCACCCGGTAATAGCTCTCCGGCGACTCGGGCGCCACCGCGGTGGGCGTGATGACCACCTCGGCTCCGTAGGCCCGCAACAGGCTGATCTTCTCCTGGCTCATCTTGTCGGGCATCACGAAGATGCACTTGTAGCCGCGGATGGCCGCCGCGATCGCGAGACCGTGTCCCGTGTTGCCGGAGGTCGGCTCCACGATCGTGCCGCCGGGTCTCAGCTTCCCTTCGCGTTCGGCCGCCTCGATCATCCGGATGCCGATCCGATCCTTCACGGATCCACCCGGGTTGAGCATCTCGAGCTTCGCCAGCACCGTGGGCCGCACGCCGCGGGTGACCGCATGCAGGCGCACGAGGGGCGTATGCCCCATCGCGTCGAGGAACGTGTCGAGCGCCTCCATCCGGACCCCTTTCGCGTCGGTGATGCCCCCGTATGGTGCCACGGCGGCCGGACACCCGGACGGGCGGATATCCGGGAAGGTTGCGCGACCGGCTACACCTGCGGGTGTAACGTGCCGATTCCAGGGAACGGATGTCGGGGGACGTTGTCGTGCTCCGGCGAGAACGCACGGAGAGACGGTGTGACCGACCTGCAACCCATCCAGGAGCCCGGCGGCGGCGGCGAGAGCCTACTGGTCGTCGACGACGATCCGTTCATCGCGCGCCTGCTCGAGATCGAGCTCAAGGCGGCCGGCTACGACGTCCGCGTCGCGAGCGACGGCGCCCAGGCGCTCGAGGTGGCCCAGGAGCGGTGCCCCGACCTCGTGCTCGCCGACGTGATGATGCCCAACATGGACGGGTTCGAGCTCACGAGGCGGCTCCGCCAGGATCCGCGCACGGCGGCCGTCTCCATCATCATGCTCACTGCGCGCGGCCTGTCCGCCGACAAGCTCGAGGGCTTCGCGATCGGCGCGGACGACTACATCGTGAAGCCGTTCGACACGCCGGAACTGTTGGCGCGCATCCGCGGCGTGATCCGCCGGTCGCGCGACATGCGGGCACAGTCGCCCCTCACCGGGCTGCCGGGCAACGTGCGGATCGAGGAGGAGATCGACTCCCGCGTCGAGCAGGGGCTCCCGTTCGCGATCCTCTACGGCGACCTCGACAACTTCAAGGCGTTCAACGATCACTACGGGTTCGCGCGCGGGGACGCCGTGATCCAGACCACCGCGCGGATGCTCGAAGACGTCGCTCGGGAGTTCGCCGGCGATGCATCGTTCGTGGGCCATGTCGGCGGAGACGACTTCGTGGTAGTGGTTCCGCCCGAGCACGCCGTCGCCGTCGCGCAGGCCATGGTGGAGCGCTTCGACACGATGGCCGCGGATCTCTACAACGCTGAGGACCGAGAGCGTGGGTACATCGAGGTCGTGAACCGCCGCGGTGAGCTCCAGCGCTTCGGCATCCTCACGATGTCGATCGGCGTGGCCACCACCGACCGCCGCTCGTTCCAGCACTACGCGGAGGCGGTGGCCGTCGCCACCGAGATGAAGCAATACACGAAGGGCGCGACAGGCTCGTCGTGGGCGATGGACCGCCGCACCGACTGAGCCGCGTGCGGTTCGCCGGGCCCCGGTTCAGCGGGGTGTCGGGGGCGCGAGGAAGAACCCCTGGCCCTGGGGTACGCCGAGCGCGAGCAGCGTATCCAGTTCCTCCGCCGTCTCGATCCCCTCGGCCACCATCGTCATCCCCAGCTCCTCCGCGAAGGACATCAGGGCGCTCGCGAGCGCGTAGCGGGCCCGATCGGTATCGATGTCGCGGGTGAGCGAGATGTCCAGCTTCACGATGTCGGGGGCGATCCGCACGGTGTGGCGCATGCTGGCGAATCCGGCGCCTGCGTCATCGATCGCCACGCGCGCGCCCTGACGCCGGAGCGCCTCGAGGGCCGCCAGCAGCGTCTCGTAGTCCTCCACCGCCTCGTGCTCGGTGATCTCCAGGACGATGCGGGGCGCGTCCAACGCGAGGAGCGAGGCGAGATCGCGCGAGACCGCCGCACGATGCGAGCAGTTGATGGAGAGGTACGCGTCGCGCGGCAGGCCGGGCAGGATCCGCATGGCCTGACGCACGGCGGCGAGTTCCAGGGGCACGCCGAGTTCATGCCGGACGGCCTCGGCGAACCATTCGTTGGGGGGCCGCAGCGGGAGGGAGCGGAAGCGCGCGAGCGCCTCGACCCCCACCATCTCCCGGGTGCGCAGATCCACGATGGGCTGGTAGACCATGGAGAGTCCATCGCCCGCCATGAAGCGCTCGATCTCGCCCCGCGCGGCGTCGCGCTGTTCCTGCTCGATCTCCTCGCGTCGCAGCTGCGAGGTGAGCTCCTGGACGATGCCCCCGATCACCTCGGCCGACAGGCTCGCCCCACCGCCCATGACCCGCTCGATCGAGTCGAGGATCTCGTCGGCCCCGGTGCCCTTCACGAGGTACCCGACGGCCCCAGCGCGCAGCATCTCCAACACGGTGAGCCGGTCCTCGAAGGCGCTCAGCGCGATCACCCTCGTGGCGGGCGATACACGCACGATCTCGCGCGCCGCTCGCGGACCACCGCCGGCGGGCATCTTCACGTCCACGAGGGCAACGTCGGGCTGTCCGTCGTCGGCCAGCTGGATGGCCTCGTCGGCGTCGCCGGCGGAGCCGATCAAGACCACGTGATCCTCGTGGGCGAGCAGCTCGGCGAGCGCACCGCGCAGCGCCGGTTCGTCGTCCGCGATGAGCACGCGGATCGGATCGGCGGCCGCGTCGCTCATGTAGGGGGAAGGGAGGACGGCCATCGGGGGGACGCTACCTGCCCCGAAGGGGTGTCAACGGGTGAATCCAGCAGGGCATAGCCGATCGTCTCCGGGCGCGTTGCCTGCTCCACGAAGTATCCAGTGCCGGTGGCATGGAATTCGTCGAGCTGGTCGAGCGCGGCTCGCTCTTCTTCCGTGGGTGGCGACGCGCTCAGGGCATTGGCGTCGCCCAGCGCTGGCGTCAGCAGATTGGTATGGATGCCGAGCAAACCGTCGAGTGACAGGCGGCCCATCGCGTCGGTGACCTGGGAGCCCACGTCGCCACCCTGCGCAACGTACCGGGTGTAACCGAGGCGCCGCATGAGCTCGTGCCAGGCTCGTCCGATCCGGATGGGACCCCAGCCGACCTCGGTCGGCTCGTCGGAGAAGCCGTAGCCAGGGACCGACGGCAGCACGAGGTGGAAGGCGTCCTCTTCGTTACCGCCGTGGGCGGTCGGGTCGGTGAGTGGGCCGATGATTTCGAGCAGCTCGATGATCGAGCCCGGCCAGCCGTGCGTCATGACCAACGGCAACGCGTTCGCGTGGGGCGACTTCACGTGGATGAAGTGGATGTTCAGCCCGTCGAGCTCGGTCTTGAACTGCGGCAGCGCGTTTAGTCGAGCCTCACACTTGCGCCAGTCGTACTCGGTCGCCCAGAAGCGGGCGAGCGCCCGCGTCGCCGCCAACTGCACACCCTGCGAGCGATCGGCGACGAGTTCCTTGGTCGGCCAACGCGTCGCATCGATCCGACGGCGAAGATCGTCGATCGCCCCCTGCTCGAAGTCGACTGCGAACGGCTTGACGGTCGTGTCGCCGATGATCGTGACGGGATCGATCGAAGCAGTGTCCTTGTCCATCCCTCGCTCCTCCTCCGACCAGAACAGCCGGCAATCGGGGCCGGATATCGTCCACGTCTCACAGAGGGCAGATACCGCGATTCTTGTCGCGCCAGTGCCGAGGCGCAAATCCGCCGACAACTCAGCAGCCGGGCGGGGAGCGTTACGGTTTCGCCGATCCCTATATCTCCTCACGTGCAGGACGTCGTCCTCCCTCTCGAATAGCCCCTGCCTCCTGCTGGGCCGAGCGCAGGAGACTTCTCCCGAAGTCGAACGTGCCACACCGCCTACCCGGTTGATCGTTGAGCAGTAGATCCTCGACGGTCCGGCCTTCAGAACCGTCGCGGCGACCAATTCGGTGAACCGTCGCCACGCCGTGAAGAGTTCTTCACGTTCGGCCTTGGACGAAGACTCAATCCCAAGCAGCGGGAGCAACCGCTGGCGGAACCAGGCTTGCTCCTCGCCTTCGGGGAGCACGGCGTCGAGCTTGGTGGTGGCGACGGTCGGCGTGTCGGATTCCGAGATCCCGGCGTGGGCCTTGAGGATCTCCCCTAGCGCCCAGAACGTGATTCCTTCACCGTAGGGCAGGCACCGTCCCTGTCGCCAGGTAGTGAGCTCGGGTTTCCCGTCGACGTAGGCACCGAGTTCGGCGACGATCCGGCTCTTGCCGAGCCCGGGTTCCCCGATCACGGTCACGAGCTGGGGGGAGGTAGCCGCCACCGTCTTGTCGAAGAGCCCTTGAGCAGCGCGAGGTCGATCTCCCGTCCGATGAACGGGGTGTCGTGCGCACGGGTGAGGTCGGTCCCGAGCCGAGCTCGCGGGCTCTTCGCCCAGAAGACCCGAACGGGGTCGGACTTGCCCTTGAGTGTCGCGGGTTCGAGCTCTTCGTAGTCGAAGACCAAGGCCGTGGCTTCGTAAGTGCCGAGGCCGACGGCCACGCCCATCTCCGGACCGACTGAATCCTCGAAGCGGTGTTGATCGTATCTCCGGCGAGGATCCGCTCTCCCGAGCCCGGAGTAACTCGCAGACGCACGAGAGTCTCGCCGGTGTTGATCCCGACTCGCAGACGGAGTGGGCCCCCGCCCAGTGCTTCCAGGTCCTCGGCGTCCTCGGCGATCCGAAGACCTGCGCGCACGGCGCGCTCTGGATCGTCCTCATGGGCGGCGGGGACCCCGAAGATGCCTACGACGGCATCTCCGATGAACTTCTCCACCACCCCCCCATGGGCCTCGATGTGAGACCGGGCCGTCGCAGCGTAGGCGGCAAGCATCTTGTCGACGTCTTCGGGGTCAGCGGATTCCGAAGCGGCGGTGAACCCGACCAGATCGCAGAACAGGGCGGTGACGACCTTGCGTTCCTCGGCGACGCGGCGGGCCGGCACGGCGTCGAGCGGTGTGGCGCACTCGTTGCAGAACTTCGACCCCTCTGGGTTCTCGGTTCCACAGGAGGGACAGGCGGTCATCGCGCGAGGATATTCGATGCTCGATGAGGCGCGCTCAGGTAATGAGGACAGCAGACAACGCCAGCCCGTTACGGATTGAGACAGACCGACACACAGGCCCACGGAGCCCCTCAAGCACCCGGACGGGCCCGGTCGGCGTCGTGAGGGGTAGCATCCGGACTGCCCGTTCCGGGCCGGTGGGAGGAGGCACTGATGGGCGGTCGTGAGATCCGCGCACCCCGCGGGAGCGCATTAACCTGCCGCGCGTGGCCCCAGGAGGCCGCGATGCGGATGCTGATGAACAACCTCGACCCGGACGTGGCCGAGCGGCCCGAGGACCTCGTGGTCTACGGCGGGACCGGGCGCGCCGCCCGTTCGTGGGAGGCCTTCGACGCCATCGTGCGCACGCTGCGCGACCTGCAGGACGACGAGACCCTGCTCGTGCAGTCGGGCAAGCCGGTGGCCGTCTTCCGGACCCACGACATGGCGCCGCGCGTCCTGATCTCCAACTCGATGCTCGTCCCCAAGTGGGCGGACTGGGACACGTTCCGCGCGCTCGAGGCGCAGGGCCTCACGATGTACGGGCAGATGACCGCGGGCTCCTGGATCTACATCGGGACGCAGGGCATCCTGCAGGGCACCTACGAGACGCTCGCGGAGTGCGCGCACCAGCACTTCGGGAGCTCGCTCGCCGGCACGATCACGCTGACCGGCGGGCTCGGCGGTATGGGCGGCGCCCAGCCGCTCGCGGTGACGATGAACGACGGCGTCGCGCTGTGCGTGGAGGTCGATCCGATCCGCATCGAGCGCCGGATCAAGACCCGGTACCTCGACCGGGAGACCGACGACCTCGACACGGCGCTGGCGTGGGCGGAGGAAGCCAAGGCCGCGCGGGCGGCGGTGTCCATCGGGCTGCTCGGCAACTGCGCCGAGGTCTTGCCCGAGCTCGTTCGGCGCGGCTGGCGGCCCGACGTCGTCACGGATCAGACGAGCGCGCACGATCCCCTCGGCGGCTACGTCCCCGCCGGGCTCTCGCCGTCGGACGCGACCGCGCTCCGCACCGACGATCCCGACACGTACGTCCACCGCGCCCACGCGTCCATGGCCGCTCATGTCGAGGCGATGGCGACGTTCCAAGATCGCGGCGCGATCACGTTCGACTACGGCAACAACCTCCGAGCCGGGGCGGAGCTCGGCGGGCTCGATCACGATCGGGCGTACGCGTTCCCCGGGTTCGTGCCGGCGTTCGTCCGCCCGCTCTTCTGCGAGGGGAAGGGCCCGTTCCGGTGGGCGGCGCTCTCCGGCGATCCGGCCGACATCCTTGCGACCGACCAGGCCGTTGCGGAGCTGTTCCCGGAGAACGAGCGGCTGCAGCGCTGGATCCGGATGGCCGAGGAGCGCGTGGCGTATCAGGGTCTGCCCGCGCGCATCTGCTGGCTCGGCTACGGGGAGCGCGATCGCGCGGGCGAGCGCTTCAACGAGATGGTGGCATCGGGCGCCGTATCGGCGCCCGTCGTGATCGGGCGCGATCACCTGGACAGCGGGAGCGTCGCGAGCCCCTACCGCGAGACCGAGTCGATGATGGACGGCTCCGACGCGATCGCCGACTGGCCCATCCTGAACGCGTTGGTCAACACCGCGAGTGGCGCGCACTGGGTGAGCGTGCACCACGGCGGGGGCGTCGGGATCGGCTACTCGATCCACGCAGGGATGGTCGTGGTGGCCGACGGAACGGAGAACGCGCGGGCGCGCCTGGAGCGGGTGCTCGTGAGCGACCCCGGCATGGGCGTGGTCCGCCACGCGGATGCCGGGTACCCGCGCGCGATCGAGGTCGCCGAGGACCGGGGGGTGCGGATCCCCATGCGGGAGGCGGAGTGAGCCCGGAGCGCCACATCGTCGCGATGGGCGGCGGGGGCTTCACGATGGACGATCCGGTGCTGGACCGCTATGTCCTGGACCTCGTGGACGCCGCCCGGCCGAAGGTGTGCTTCCTGCCGCACGCGACAGCCGCCCTCCCCGTGTACGTCGTGCGGTTCCTCGACGCGTTCCCCGCCAGCCGGTTCCAGCCGACGTACCTCGACCTGTTCAACCGCACGGTCGAGGACGTCGCGGGGTTCCTCGCCGAGCAGGACCTGATCTACGTGGGCGGCGGCAACACCGCCAACCTGCTCGCGATCTGGCGTGTGCACGGTGTGGACGCCGCACTACGCGCGGCCTGGGAGTCCGGCGTCGTCTGCTGCGGGATGAGCGCCGGCGCCAATTGCTGGTTCGAGGCCTCCACCACGGACTCGTTCCTGCTCGGTCAGGCCGATCCCCTGCGCGACGGGCTCGGGCTGCTCCCGGGCAGCTTCACGCCCCACTACGACGCGGAGGAGGCCCGGCGGCCCTCGCTGCGCGCCCTCGTCGGGTCCGGAGCGTTCCCCGAGGGGCTGGCGTGCGACGATTTCGCGGCCCTGCATTTCGTGGGGACCGAGCCTGTAGAAGCCGTGGCGTCACGGGCGGGAGCTCAGGCGTATCGCGTCACGCGCGGCGACGGGGTCGCCGTGGAGGAGTCGCTCGAGGTGCGGGCGCTGACGTGAGCGCGACAGCCAGAGCCCGAACAGCCTGCCCGAACAGGTAGCCTGGCGGCCGTGACGGTCGAGGTCGGGGAGGGGCTCCAACTCGCGGACGTCGTGGCGGTGGCCGACGGCGCCCCCGTCTCGTTCCCCGACACCGCGCGCGAGCGCGTGTTGGCAGCGCGGGCGGTCATCGAGCGCGCGGTCGAATCGGGCGCCACGATCTACGGCGTCACGACGGGGTTCGGATCGCTGGCCGACGTGCGGATCGACCCCTCGCAGGCCGCCGAGCTGCAACATGGCATCGTGCGCTCGCATGCTACCGCGGTGGGTCGCCCGCTCCCCCGGGAGGAGGCCCGCGCGATGCTCTTGTTGCGCGCGCACGTCCTCGCGCTCGGTCACTCAGGGGTGCGCCCCGCCCTGATCGACCTGATGGTCGAGATGCTCAATCAGGACGTGATCCCGGCGGTGCCGGAGCAGGGCTCACTGGGCGCATCGGGCGATCTCGCCCCCCTTGCCAACCTCGCGTTGCCGCTGATCGGCCACGGCGACGTGCTCGCGCCCGAGGGAGGGGTGGAGCCCGCGGCGCCCGCCATGGCACGGGCAGGGCTCGAGCCCTTGCGGCTGGAGGCCAAGGAGGGCCTCGCCCTCGTCAACGGTACGCAGGGGATGCTCGCGATCGGCATCCTCGCGGCCGACCGCGTCGCGCGGCTCACGCGCACCGCCGACGTCGTGGCCGCGATGACCATCGAGGCCGCCCTCGGCACCGACGCCCCGTTCGACGATCGGCTCCAGCGGCTGCGCCCCCACCCGGGGCAGGCGGCCAGCGCGGCGAACCTGCGCCGCCTGCTGGCGGACTCGCCGATCCGCGAGTCGCACCGCGACAGCCCGCATCTCGTGCAGGACGCGTACTCGCTCCGATGCGCCCCGCAGGTGCACGGGGCCACCCGCGACACGCTCGCCCACGTCCAGGCCGTGCTGCAGATCGAGACCGGGAGCGTCTCGGACAACCCCATCGTCCTTCCCGACGGCCACGGAGGCGGCGAGGTGAAGAGCGGGGGTAACTTCCACGGGATGCCGGTGGCCGTCGCCCTCGACGCCCTGGCCGCCTCCACCGTGCCGCTCGCCTCCATCAGCGAACGCCGGCTCTATCGGCTGCTCGATGCGAAGCAGTCCAACGACCTCCCCCCGTTCCTCGTGCACGGCAGCGGCCTGAACAGCGGCTTCATGCTGGTGCAGTACACGGCGGCCTCGCTCGTGAGCGAGTCGAAATCGCTCGCCCATCCCGCGTCGGTGGATTCGATCCCGTCGAGCGCCGGGCAGGAAGATCACGTGAGCATGGGCATGACAGCCGCCCGCCACGCACGGGAGATCGTCGCCAACGCCGAGACCGTCATCGCGCTGGAAGCCCTGGCGGCCGCGCAGGCCCTGGACCTCCGGGCTCCGCTGCAGCCGGGCCCCGCGACCCGCGCGGTGCACGACGCCCTGCGCGCCTCGATCCCGTTCTTCGAGGCCGACCGCGAATTCGGACCCGACATCGCGGACGCGGTGGCCCTGGTGCGCAGCGGCCTGCTGATCGCCGCCGCGGGATCGGTCACGGGACCCCTCGACTGAATCAGGCGGTGACGCGGCTCCAGGCCGGCTTGCCCCCGATGAAGGTCGCCACGACGGGGTCGTGGCCGGGGCGGTAGGGGACCTGAGCGAACGACGGCTCCTCGAGCAGCAGGAAGTCGGCGCGCTTGCCCACCTCCAGCGTGCCCAGCCGATCCTCGAGACCGAGGACCCACGCCGGGTTCGCGGTGGCGGCGGTGAGCGCGTCCAGTGGAGGGAAGCCGTAGACCGTCGACGCCATGACGATCGCCTCGGGCATCGAACAGGTGGGGGAGGTGCCGGGGTTGAAGTCAGTCGCGATCGCGAGGGCCGCGCCCGCCTCACGCAGCGCCCCGACCGGCGGACGCGCAGAACGCAGGAAGAACGAGGATGCCGGCAGGAGCCCGGCCACGGTGGCGGGTGCCTCGGCCAGGGCCCGCACCCCGTCGTCTCCGCAGTGGTTCAGATGGTCGGCGCTCCGGGCGCCGAGCCGCACCGCCGCCTCGGCGGCTCCGCTGGGCCCGAGCTGGTCGGCGTGCACACGCAGCGGGAGGCCGGCCGTCGCGGCGGCAGCCGCGACGGCCTCGAGGTCGTCGATGGAGAAGGCGATGTCCTCGACGTAGATGTCCACCTGGTCCGCGATCCCCTCGGCTGCCGCCGAGGGGATCAACTCCCCGCACGCGACCCGCACCCAGTCTGAGCGTGCCATGCTTTCGGGCACGGCGTGACAGGCGAGGAGCGTCACCGTGCACGTCTGCGTCGCGACCTCCGCGGCGAGACGCCGCGCCAGACGCGCCTGGCGGAGCTCTTCCTCGAGCCCGAGCCCGTACCCCGTCTTCAGCTCGAGCGCGGTGGTGCCGTGCGCGAGCATCTCGGCGACGAGCGGTCTGCAGAACCCCAAGACGGCATCGTCCGACGCTTCGCGCAGGAGCCGGCTGGACCGGAAGATCCCGCCCTCCATCCCGTGGAGCTCGGCGTAGGACACGCCGCGCAGGCGGGCCTCGAACTCGTCGGCGCGCCATCCGATGAAGGGAAGGTGCACGTGCGCGTCGACGAATCCGGGCACGAGGCATCCACGCTCGATCGTGCCCACGGTGGGAGCCCACGGCAGCCCGGAGGCGGGGCCGGCGTACACGATCGTGCCCGATCCGTCCCATGCCACGCCGGCCTCCGGTGTGACGCGCGCAGCGGACCCGGATCCGCGCGCCGGGAGCGGGCCGGCGGCGGTCGCCATGCTCGCCGCGACCGCCGCACCGCGCTCCATCCGCCGAAGCCTAGCCGCATCGGCTCGCTTCGGGGTGGTGGTCGTACGCTGCAACCGTGAGGGTCGAACGTCGGATCGTGCTGCCCATCCCGTCGCAGGAGGCGTGGGACGTGTTGGTGGACTGGGAGCGTCAGGCGACGTGGATGCTGGACGCGGACCGCGTCGAGGTGGTGTCGGCGCACCGTGAGGGCGAAGGGGTTCGCCTGGCCGTCAAGACGCGGATCGCGGGCATCCCCGCGTTCACGGAGCCCATGGAGGTCACGCGGTGGGACCCGCCGCACCGCCTCGACATCCGTCACGGCAGCATGGTCGTGGGGGAGGGAAGCTGGACGCTCGAGCCGGTCGTGGGCGGGACATCGTTCGAGTGGATCGAGGACGTCCGGCTCGCCGTTCCGTTGGTGGGCGAGCTCGCCGCGGCTTCGTACCGCCCGGTGATGCGGATGCTGATGGGCCGTGCGATGGACGGTCTGCGCCGGTACGTGATCGCGACCGGTCCCGGGCGCCTCAGCCCGCGAACGCCGACGCGATCGTGACGCGGTCTCGGCCCGATCCCTTGGCGTCGTAGAGGGCCGTGTCGGCGGCGACGAGGAGCGCGGTCGCGTCGTTCACGACGTCGCCCACGCGTGTGACGAGACCCAAGCTCGCGGTGATCCGCAAGGCCCCCGCACTCGTGAGGATCGCCTCGCGGCCGATCTCCTCACGGATCCGCTCCGCGGCATGCTCCGCGTCGTGGCCCTCCGCCCCCGGCAGCACGACCATGAATTCCTCGCCCCCGAAGCGGCCGACGGAATCGTAGGCGCGGACCGCGAGCCGGAGCCGGTCGGCCACCTCGCGCAGGACCTCGTCGCCGACCACGTGGCCGTAGGTGTCGTTCACCTGCTTGAAGTGATCCAGGTCGACCATCGCGAGGCTCACCGGCGTGCCCTGACGATCCGAACGGGCCAGCTCCTCCATCAGGATCTCGATGATCCGGTTGTGGTTCCACAGGCCCGTCAGCGGGTCGTGCGTCGCGGCCTCTTCGGCCGTCGCCTTCGCCGCCTGCAGCTCCGCTTCCACGCGTTTGCGCTCGGTGATGTCGCGGATCAGCCCGACGAACAAGCGGTCGTCTCCCACCTTCGCCTCGGAGACGGAGATGTCGATGGGGAACACCGCCCCGTCCTTGCGGCGCGCGACGGTCTCGCGTCCGGCTCCCAGGATGTGCGCGACACCGGTCGCGAGGTACCGCTGGATGTGCGCGTCGTGACGGGTGCCGTCGCCGTCCGTCATGAGCAGGTTCACGCTCGCTCCGATGAGCTCCTGCTCGCCGTACCCGAAGATGCGCTCGGTGGCCGGGTTGATCGAGCGGATCGTGCCGTGCTCATCGATCGTGATGATGGCGTCGAGCGCCGTGTTCACGATGGCCGTCGTGCGAGCCTCGCTGCGGGCCAGCGCTGCCGTCCGCTCGTCTACGCGGCGCTCCAACTCCGCGTTCTTCACGACGATGGCCCGGCGCGTATGCCGGGCGAAGCCGGCGATCCCCACGAAGAGCACCGCGAGGAAGACGAGCACGGCCACGTTCACGGCCTGCACCCGGTTCCGGGCGTCCTGTTCGCTGTGGCCGATGTCGGTGGCGAGCTGCTGGGTCTGCGCGATCAGCGTCATGAACAGGGCATCGAACTCCTGGTCGGAGCGGGTCCCGATCTGCCCCGTGCTCTCCCGGTGCTGCCACCTGGACGTCGCCTGGCTGGTGAAGCTGTCCACCTGCGCGGCGAGCAGGCGGAGGTCCTCACGGACGCTGGGATCCGTCGCGGGATGGATCGTCTGGCCCGTCAAGGAGGAACCGCCGTTCGCGGCGGCGTCCACGAGCCGCGAGGCGTCGCCCAGGTGCCCGAAGATATCGCGCGACACATCGACCGACCGGTCTCCTCCCAGCGCCTGCACCAGGAAGAGGTGTGCGATGCTCACGTGGTTGGCGACGCCGTCGGCGACGGGCGCCAATTCGTTCTGCGCACGGGTGATCCGGGCGGCCGCGAGCTGTCCGTAAGCTACGAGGCCCATGGCGGTGATCGCCATCAGCAGGATCAGCGCGGTCAACGCGTCGCGCCCGCGACGTGACCGCGGCTCCACGCGGTGGGGGGCTTCCGGTGTCATCTCTTGGGGAACATCGGTCAGACGGGGGACCGCTTGAGGTAGGCCGGATGGTCCCTTCGGGTGGTTCTCGGGTAGGTGAGGGCCCCGATCCAGATGGGTCCGACGCAGGGGCTCGGTGAGCCGGTCCCTCAGAGCGTGGGCGCCGGGGGAGGCCCGAGGACCAGGAGCACGACGGAGGGTTCGTCGGACGCGTTGCGAACGGTGAGCTCCTCCCCGTGGGGCACCAGGACCGCCTCCCATTGCCCCATGCGAGCCCGGCTCTTGCCGACCTGCACGGCGACCTCACCGGCGAGCACCGTGGCCATGGCGTCGGACGTGGGGTCTGTCATCGGCCCCACGCCCTGCGCTGCCTGGAGGCAGATCACCTGGGACCAGAGGTGCTCGCTCTCGTAGAGCGTCTCGTGCCGCGCCTCATCCTCGGAGAACCACACGAGATCCCGGATGTCGCGGGGCTTCATGGCGTCCAGCGTAGCGGGCGCCGCTCTTCCTGCCCGCTCGCGTTCGCGTTCACTAGACTCGGGCGGTCCTCACCAGACCAAGGAGTCTCGTTGACCACCTTCTCGTTCTCCACCGACGCGCCGGCCAAGGTCGCGGCCGCGTTGCTGATCGTCCCGGTCTTCCAGGGGCCGGAGCCCGGGCCCGGCGTCGCGCAGCTGCACCTCGCGGATACCTACGCCGCTTCGAAGCTCAAGGGCAAGCGCGGCGAGGACCTGCTCGTCACGCGCCGGCCCGGCGACCGGTTCGCGGCCGACGCCGTGCTGATGCTGGGGGTGGGGGCCAAGGGCGATTTCACGCTCGAGTCGGCACGCCGCGCCCTGGGGCGGGCCGGAGGCACCGCGCGCCGGTTCGGCACCGTCGCCACGACCGTCGCGCAGGCCTTCCCCGGCCGCCATGCGGCGGATGCGGTGGGAGCGGTCGCGGAGGGTCTCGCGCTGGGTTCGTACCGCTTCGATCGGTACCGCACGAAGAAGCCGGACCCCGCCGCCGGGCTCAAGAAGGTGGTCGTGGTCGGCACCGCCCGATGGGACGCGCGATCCGCCACGGCAGCCCTTAGGCGTGCCGACATCGTTGCCGATGCGGTCTGCTGGGCACGCGATCTCGTGAACACGCCTGCGGGAGACATGCCCCCGGCCCAGATCGCGCGCGAGGCCCAGGCGATGGCCCGCAAGCACGGGCTGACGTGCAAGGTGTGGACCGAGGCCCAGCTCGCGCAGGGCGGCTTCGGCGGCATCCTCGGGGTCGGTCGCGGGAGCGTGAACCCACCCAGGATGATCGAGCTCTCCTACCGCGGTGCCGGGCGTGCGACCCCCATCGCGCTCACGGGCAAGGGCATCGCGTTCGACTCCGGAGGTCTGTCCATCAAGGACGCCAAGGGCATGGAGACGATGAAGGACGACATGGGCGGCGCCGCCTCGGTCCTGGCCGCGATGAAGGCGATCGCGCGGCTCAAGCCGAAGATCAACGTGATCGCGGCGATCCCCTGCAGCGAGAACATGCCGAGCGGTTCGGCGCTGAAGCCCGGAGACGTGATCGTCCATCGGGGCGGGACGACCTCGGAAGTGTTGAACACCGACGCCGAGGGGCGTCTCGTGCTCGCGGATTCGCTGGCCTTCCTCGTGGAGAGGAAGCCGCAGCTGGTGATCGACACGGCCACGCTCACGGGCGCGTGCATGGTCGCGCTCGGCGAACGGATCGTGGGGGCCTTCACGAACGACGACGCGCTCGTGCGCGAGGTCGTCGATGCGGGCGACACGGCGGGTGAGGCCATCTGGCAGCTGCCGTTGCACCAGGACTACCGGCGGTTGATCGATTCGAGCGTGGCGGACATCAAGAACATCGGGGACCGATACGGCGGAGCCATCTCCGCGGCCTGGTTCCTCGCGGAATTCGTCGGCGACACGCCCTGGGTGCACCTCGATATCGCGGGACCCGCCTGGTCGTTCTCCGGCACCGATCTGGGGCCGAAGGGCGCTACCGGGACGCCGGTTCGCACGCTCGTGCGCTTCGTGGAGGCGCGCGCGGCGCGGAGCTGATCCCGATGACGCACGAGGACCCCGCCAAGATCCGCACCGGACCGGTGATCGCCGTCTTCGCGCACCCCGACGACGCGGAGATCGCCGCCGGCGGGGTGCTCACGAAATGGTGCGCGGCGGGGCGCGAGGTGCACCTGCTGGTGCTCACGAACGGCGACCGCGGCTCCGGCGACGCCGGACGCGATCGTGGCGAGCTCGCGCGGACGCGCCGTACGGAGACGGAGGCCGCCGCCGCGCTCATGGGACTCGCCAGCGTCCGGGTGCTGAGCATCCACGATGGCGAGCTGGAGAACCACTCGACGGTCCGGGAGGCCGTCGTCCGTCGGATCCGCGAGGTGCGCGCCGAGACACTCCTATCCTGCGACCCCACCGCCGTGTTCTTCGAGAACCGCTACTACAACCACAGCGACCACCGGACCGCAGGATCGATCGCGCTCGACGCCGCCTTCCCGGGCTCGGGGAACCCGCACTTCTTCCCCGAGCACCTCGGGGAAGGCCTCGACGTGCAGGAGGTCCACGACGTCTGGCTCGGGTGGACGAACGACCCCAACCACGTCGAGGACATCTCGGGGCACCTGGCAACGAAGGTCACCGCGCTCGCTGCCCACGCGAGTCAGCTGGCCGAGGGGATCCGGTTCTTCGAGGACTCCCTGAAGGAGGAGGCGCTCGAGGCCGGTGCCAAGATCGGTGTGGAGCACGCCGAGGAGTTCAGGGTCCTGGATCTCTCCTAGACCTTGACGCCGACGGCGAGGACCACCTCACGGAAGTCGTTGAGGGGATCGGGGAAGCGCTCGGCGAAGACCTCGTGGGCGCGAGCCCGGAAGTCGTCCCAGCCCGACGGGCCGAGCATGTCGCGGACGAAGCGTCCGGTGGCCCAGACGCTGAGCCCGTCGAGGTAGTCGTCCAGGGGGTAGACCCATCGGTACTTCGCGACCTCCGTCCTAACGTGGCGCAGCCCGGCGTCCATCAGGACCTCTTCCACGGGGCCGCGGCGCCGGAACCGCTCGTGTCCGGGCGCTGCCTCCGCGTAGGCGGGCGCGAGCATCTCCCGCGGGACCACGGCCTCGATCAGCTCACGCCAAGTCTCCTGATACGCGTCCACGCCGTCGGCCCAAGAGGAGAACGCGATGCGTCCGCCGGGACGTACCACGCGGATCACGTCGAAGAGCGCGGTGTCGACCTTCGTGAAGTGCGCGAGCACGAAGTTGCCAACGGCGGCGTCGAACATCCCTCCGCGGAACGGCAGGTCGAGCGCCTGGGCGGCCGCGAACGGCAAGCCGGGCCGAACGCGATGCCCGACCTCGAGCATCCCCAGGGACTCGTCGATGCCCACGGGCTGATGGCCGGCTTCGGCGAGGATCTGGGCGGCGATCCCGGTGCCGGTCCCGACGTCGAGCACGTGCGACGGCGGCTCGAGTTGGGCGAGCGCGAGGAGGTCGCGGACCACCTCGGCGAAGCGCGGCGCGTGCACGCGCTCGTAGATCTCGGCGACGTCGTCGTAGGTCCGCCAATCGCTCATGGCCCGCAAGGGTACCGGTCCGCGTCGCGGACGGAGGCTCTCCGACGGCCGGGTAGGCTCTACGACCGTATGCGAGGGGTGGGGGTGTGAGCGGGCCTGCGGGCGTGATGGCGCTGGTGCTCGCCGAGACGGTGGCGGGCGCGGCGGCCCTCCTGTGGTTCACGCCTCTGTGGAACGAGGTCAAGCGCGGGTTCTTCAAGCTCACCTGCGGGATCCTGCTCGCCCTCGCGGTATGCACCTGGTGGTCGGCGCGGGCGGGACTGATCGCGGGCGACGAGGCCGGCACGTGGGCGGTGCGCCTCGCGCTGATCGCCACGGCGGCGATCGCGCTCGGGCTGGTGCTGCTGTTCGCACGGCTGGATCTGGCGGGGCGCGTGGTGGGGATCGGCTCCGTGCCCATCGCCATCGCCGTGCTCGCCGCCATGGCCGCGACAGGGCGCCAGTCCTGGGCGCTCGGCTTCTTCCAACTCCTCGCAGGTGCGTTCTTCCTGGGTTCGGTAACGGACGGCCTGCTCCTCGGCCACTGGTACCTCACGGACCGCGGCCTCTCACGTCGTCCGATCAACCGCTACACCAACCTGATGCTCATCGCGGTCGGCGTTGAGGCGATCGCGGTGATCAGCGGTGGGTTCCAGGGGACCGGCGCCTCGCAGGCCGTGAATCCCCTGCTGACCGCCGGCGCGCTGGCCCCGTGGATCGCGCTCGGGATGACCGCGACGACCGCCCTCATCGCGGGGCTCACGCGGGCCGCGCTCCGGGGGGAGCGCGCCTCCGCCGTCCAGTCGGCGACGGGCTTCTACTACCTCGCGGTGGTGACGGCCTTCACGGCCGAGCTCGCCGTCAAGACGCGCTTCTTGGCGGGCTAGCGTGCAGCTCGCGGTCATGGTCGCAGGCACCTTCGCCGAGATGGCGGGCTGGTGGTTGGTGGCCTCCCGCGGGCGCGACGTTTGGCGGCTCATGCCCCTGGTCCTCGGCGCGATGGGCGTGGCGGCCGTGCTCGTGCGCCGGCCGGTCTGGACCGACGGCGTGAGCGCGCTGACGGCCCTGGCCGCCGGGATCGCCTCCGGGTTCGTCCTGTACGTGGGCACGAGGGCGTTCGTGTGGGTGGCCGCCCATTGGAGGCCGTTCAGGCGGGCCGTCGTCGAGAAGTACGCGGAGGCCGCCACCGTTCCGTTGGCGAGGTCGCTCGCCCTCTCCCTCCTGGTGATGGTCCCGTCCGAGGAGTTCTTCTGGCGGGGGTTGTTCCAGGGACGGCTCGGGGTCGCCGTCGGTGCCGCTACGGCGGCCGGCCTCACCTGGATCGTGTACGTCGTGGCGAACGGTCCCAGCCGGAGCCTCCCCATCCTCGCGGGCGCGTTCGTGGGCGGTGCCCTCTGGACGGGGCTCGCGTGGTGGTCGGGTGGTGTGCTCGCGAGCCTCGGGAGCCATATCCTCTGGACCGGTGCGATGCTGGCGCTCCCACCGGGAGCAGGCAGGGAGGCGGTGAGCGGGTGAGTTTCCTCTCGACGGCGGTCCAAGAGGTCCTTGAGCAGGGGCCCTTCTGTGCCGTCGCCACCACCACGCCCAGAGGACCCCACCTCACCCCGCTGGTCTTCGCCTACTCAGGGGGCAGGGTATGGCTCACCACATCGCGCGGCTCGGTCAAGGCACGAGCCTGGAAAGGCGATCGGGGGATCGCCGGCCTCATCAGGCACGGCGAGCTCGCCGTGACGTTCACCGGCACCGTGAAGACCTACGACGCGCTCGACCGTTCCACCTGGGGCGCGGCGGTGGCGGGCGCCACCTCGATCGCGCGCGCGACGGGCACCTTCTCGAAGAAGAACGCGCGGTTCTTCGCCGGGTACGCGTTCGACGCGCGACAGGTGCCCCTTGCGTGGACGCCGCCGGGCCGCGTGTTCGTCGGCGTCGATCTCGAACGCACCGCGCTTCTTGACGAGGACGGCGTGCAGGAGGGTCGCGGGCGTTGGGGCGGGTCGGCGCGTTCCCACGGGACGTTCCGACGCTCGAGTGCGGGCGCCGACCCCTTGGCGGTGCTCCCCTCCGACATCGGGGCGGTGCTTGGTCGTTCCGGAGAGGGCTCCCTGGCGGTGGCCGGTGCACGCGGCCCGGTGGTGTTGCCCGTGCGTTGGCTGGCCGACGACCACACCCTGTATGCGGCGATGCCCGCAGAGACGCTCGCGCTGGCGGGCGCGGAGCCCGACGCACCGGTCGCGCTCACGGTGGACCGCGCTTCGGCATGGCGAGCGCGCGACATGGTGGGGGCGATGATCCAGGGGACGGGTGCCAGTTACCTGCTGGACGACGTCGGGTCGGGAGCCAAGAGTGCCCGATCGCTGGCGTCGGCGTTGCATCCGGCCGCGGACGCGCTCGTGCGGATCGTGCCGGCTCGGCTCGTGTGGTGGAACGGCTGGTCGAGCGGGAGCGCGGCGGTGGGATGACGGTCGTCGAGTTCTCCGTGGAGGTGGAGGCGCCCCCCGAACAGGTCTGGCGGGTGGCGAGCGACCCCTGCAACCTGCCTCAGTGGGACCGTCACGTCGTGCGCGTCCGGGTCCCCGAGGATGGGCTCGCGCAGGGGGTGGTGTACGAGGTCGACATGGGCTTCATGGCCGTGCAGACCACCGTGCGCGCCGAGGTGCTCGAGTGGGAGCCGCCGTGGCGCGCGACGATCCTGCTGCGCGGATTGCTGGAGGCGCGTGTGACCACGTCGATAGCGTCGCTCCCGTACGAGCGGAGCGTCCTGCGACACGAGGTCGAGTTCCGCTTCCGCGGTCCCTTCGGAGGCTTCGGCGCCGCGAGCCTCAACATGCTCGGGGGCGCCGAGTTGGCACTGCGTCACGGCGTCCTCGCGCAGAAGGCCCAGATCGAAGCGCTCGCCTGATCGCGGTCCGCTCAGCCTTTGGAGTTCTTGCGGAAGTCGATCTTGCCGATCAGGTACCCCGCGCCGAAGCCCAGCGCCGCGGCCACCGTCAGGGTGAGCCAGACGGGCCAGGTGACGTCCCAGAAGAGGATCTGGACGCTCCGCTTCTCGCTGTTCTGCAGGATCAGGATCAACAGGATCACCGCGAGGACGATGAAGCCGATCGCCTTGCCGCTGATCGAGCGGCTCTTGCTGAAGCCCTCCTGCAGGTCGTCGCCGCGTCCGTCGTCGCGATTGCGCATCGTCGTCCCTTCCGTGACGGTCCCGTGTGGATGGTCGCATAGTGAGGGCCGTGAAGGTGCGAGGCGTGCTTCGGAGCACCATGCTGGTCGGGGCCGCCGGGGCGATCGGCTACGCCGCGTTGCGCTCGGAAGCGGGCAGATCGGTCGATCGCGAGCTCTTCTCGGCGGTGAACGCCGGTCATGGCCCCGGAGCGGATCGCTTCTTCGACGGCGTCACCGAGCTCGGCTCGTTGTACGCGGCAGGCGCAGCGGCGGGCTCGCTCGCGGTCTTGGGAGAGCGGCGCGTCGCGGCGGACGCGGCCTCGGCGGCGGCGACCACATGGCTCGTCGGCCAGGGCGTGAAGAAGCTCGTGGACCGTCCCCGCCCGTACCACGCGGACGCCGGGGGCACGCGCCAGATGATCGCCTCGCCGTTCGGGACGTCGTGGCCCTCGATCCACCCGGCCGTGCTCACCACCTTCACCCGCGTTGCCGGGCGCGAGCTCGGTCTCGGCGCGCTGGCCCGCGCCGGGCTCACCGCGCTCGATCTCGCCGTCGCCACCTCCCGTGTCTACCTCGGCGTGCACTACCCCTCCGATGTGGCCGCCGGGCTGCTGATCGGGCGCGCGGTGGCCCGGATGTGGCCCTCGCACCGCGGATAGACTCGCGTCCGATGCTCTTCCTCGCTTCCATCAGCTGGCCGGTCCTCGACCGCATCCGCCTCGGTCCCGTCGCGATCTCTCCGCACGGGCTGTTCATCGCGATCGGGTTCATGTGCGGGGCGTGGCTCCTCGGCAGGATCGGGCCCACGCGCGGGATCCCCGCCGAGGAGGTCAACGCGATCGCCTTCTGGTCGCTGATCGGGGCGATCATCGGCTCACGGTTCTTCTACGTGCTGGCGCATCTGTCGGAGTTCCACAACGCCGGGCAGATGCTCGCGGTGTGGCGGGGCGGGATCTCGCTGCTGGGCGGCATCGCGGGCGCGACCCTGATCAACGTGCCGCGCGTGCGTCGCCGCGGCTACCGCTTCTTCCAGGTGGCCGACGTCGTCGCCCCCGCCCTCGCGTTCGGGATCGCGATCGGTCGAATCGGCGACCTCATCATCGGAGACCACCTGGGGCGGCCCACCTCGTGGGCGCTGGCGTGGCGGTACGGGGGCGGCACGGTCGCGCCCCCGTTCGCGTGCGCGAGCGGCCTGTGCCAGGCCGGACTGCAAGGAGGGCATCTCGAGACGATCCAGCGCACCGGGGCGCGGCTCCTCGACGGTCAGGGGACGTTGATCGCGCAGGGGGTGGGTGTCCATCAGACGGCCCTGTACGACATGATCATCGCGTGGGGACTCTTCGCGTTCCTCTGGTTCTTCATGCTGCGGCGCCCGCGACGCGAGGGCGTCATCACCCTCACGTTCGGCCTCGTCTACGGCTGCGCGCGGATCCTGGAGGACTCGCTCCGGATCGACAAGCGCTTCGGCCCGTTCACGGGTTCGCAGTGGACGGCGCTCTGCGTGGCGCTGCTCTCGGCGGGGCTCCTGATCTGGTGGGCGCTGCACCCGGCGGCGGTGCCCGTCGAACCCGAGGGCGCCGCCGCTGGCGGGGGCCCTCGGGGGGCGGAGGGGTCCGCCGACGCCTAGTGCTGGTGCGCGGGCGCGGCGCCAGGGGTCGTCATCAGCGTGAGCGGCTTGCCGACCTTCGTCTTCGTGGCGCGGGCGACGGCACCGGCCGCCTCGCGCAGGACCACCGACGCCGGCGCATCTGGCTGCGAGAGCACGATGGGGGTGCCCTCGTCGCCCCCTTCGCGGATGGCCGGGAGCAACGGAACCTGTCCCATCAACGGCACGCCGAGCGTCTCCGCGGCCTCCGCACCGCCGCCCGAGCCGAAGATCTCGTCCCGCTCGCCACAGTGGGGGCACACGTAGTAGCTCATGTTCTCGATCACACCGAGCGGCCGGAGGTTCGTGCGCTCGGCCATCTTGCCTGCGCGTTCGGCGACCTTGCGTGCGGCCTCCTGGGGCGTCGTCACGACGAGCATGGAGGCGCCCGGCAGGAACGACGCGAGCGAGATGCTCACATCGCCGGTGCCGGGTGGCAGATCGCAGAGGAGGAAGTCCAGGTCCCCCCAATAGACGTCGCCGAGGAACTGCTCGATGGCCTTGTGGAGCATGGGCCCCCGCCAGATCACGGGCGTCTCCTCGGGCACGAAGAAGCCCATGGAGATCACCTTCACACCGTGAGCCTCGAGGGGCAGGATCATGTCGTTGAAGCCCACCGGCTTCCCCGAGACGCCCATCATCCTCGGCACGCTGAACCCCCAGACGTCGGCGTCGAGGATCCCGACCGCGTGGCCTTCTGCGGCGAGCGCAACCGCCAGGTTCACCGTGACGCTCGACTTGCCCACGCCGCCCTTGCCGGACGCGATCGCCACGATCGACGTCTGTGGCGGGAACTGGATGCGAGGCTGGGCCGCGGCGCCGGGCGCCGGGGCGCCGCCCCGCAACTGCTGCACGAGCGACTCGCGCTGCTCCTGGCTCATGGGGGACAGGCTCACGTCCACACGCTCCACGCCGGCGAGCGGCTGCACGGCGGCCGTCACGTCCTGCGTGATGCGATCCTTGAGGGGGCACCCCTCGATCGTGATGAGGACATCGACGGCGACGGCGCCACCGTCCACGCGGATGCCCTGCAGCATCCCGATGTCCTCGATCGGACGGCCGATCTCGGGGTCGAGCACGTTGCGGAGTGCCTCGCGAACCTGTGCCTCGGTGACCACGGGGGTTCCTTTCACGCTCTAGTCTTGGTTGACACGGTCTCCACCGTGGAAATCCAGTCTACGACGGAGGGACGATGACGGAGCCGGCGCCCATCGAGGTGCACAAGGCCCTGGCGGACGACACGCGGTACCGCCTGTACCGATACCTGAGGCTTTCCGGGCGGCCAGTCTCGGTGCGCGAGCTCTCGACCCGCCTCTCGCTGCACCCGAACACGCTCCGTCCGCACCTGCGGCGTCTCGAGGATGCCGGGCTCGTGGCGAGCGAAGCCCGGAAGGGCGCGCGCGTCGGCCGCCCACAGGTGCTCTACACCGCCACCGACCGCGAGGCGCGCGAGGGCCGCGACTACCGGCTCCTCGCCGACATCCTCGCGGGGGTCAGCGGCACCCAGCGTCAACGGGCGCGCGCCGTCGAGCGTGCGCGGGACTGGGGCGCCTACCTCGTCGGACGCAGCGTCCCCAAGCCGGGGGCGCGCAGGCCCGCGGGCCCGAACCTGGCGGTGCTGCAGGAGGCGCTCGCCGACGCGGGCTTCGAGCCGAGGTTCCGTAGGCGGGGCGCAACGACCGTGGAGATCACCTTGCGCGAGTGCCCCTTCCGGGACCTCCTGGATGAGCACCGGGAGCTCGTCTGCGCCGTCCACCGTGGCCTGCTCGAGGGGATGCTCGGCGCCTCGCGCCCTCCGCTCGGGCTCACGGAGTTCGAGCCGCAGACGGAACGCACTGCCGTCTGCCGCCTGGTTGCGCGTCGCGCGGGCTGAACTCGGGACCGGGACTGAAGTCCGCGCGGCTTCCCGCCGATGGTATGCGGGTACCGTCGGACGGCCGTCGTCGCCGGCGCAGTTGCAACCGATCTAAGGAGTAGGGATGGAGGGCACGACGACGCCTATCGTCGAAGAGTTCAACGGCTGGCTGACGCAGCTCGTCGATTCCGAAGGCTCGGACGTCCACATCAAGGTGGGGTCCGCCCCGATGATGCGCATGCCCGCCGGTCTCGTGCGGCTCGATCGCTCCCCGCTCAGCAACGAGGAGACCGACACGATCGCCGAGGCGATCATCCCCGAGGACCGCAAGCAGAAGTTCAAGGACGCGGGCGAGGTGGACTTCGCGTACTCCGTCCCGCAGGTCGGGCGCTATCGCGTCAACGTCTTCCGTCAGCGGGGCTCGATCAGCATGGTGCTGCGGAAGCTACGGTTCGGCGGGCCCTCGTTCTCGGAGATCGGCCTCCCCGACGCCGTCCGCCAGATCGCAGAGGAACACCGTGGCCTGGTCCTCGTGACCGGTCCGACCGGATCCGGCAAGACCACCACGCTCGCGGCGATGATCGACTACATCAACAAGACGAAGCCGGTGCACATCGTGACGATCGAGGACCCCATCGAGGTCCTGCACCGCGACGAGGTCGCGTCGATCAACCAACGCGAGGTGGGCAACGACACCCAGGATTTCCTCGTGGCACTCCGCGCTGCCCTTCGCCAGGACCCCGATGTGATCCTGATCGGGGAGATGCGTGACACGGAGACGGTCCGTGCCGCGATCGCGGCCGCCGAGACCGGCCACCTGGTGCTCTCGACGCTGCACACCGTGGATGCGACCGAGACCGTGAACCGCGTGATCGACTTCTTCCCCCCGTATCAGCAGAAGCAGGTGCGGCTGGCGCTCGCGGGCACCTTGCGGGGCATCATCTGTCAGCGCCTCGTGAACACCGTAGACGGGGGTCGCACGCCGGGTCTGGAGATCCTGATCAACAACGGCCGCATCGCGGAGCGCATCGCGGATCCCGACAAGACCCACGAGATCAAGGACGTGATCGCCGACGGCGCCTTCTACGGGATGGTCACGTTCGACCAGTGGATCCTGGAGCTCCTGAAGCAGGGCCGTATCGACGTCGAGGCGGCGATGAAGACGGTGAGCTCACGCCACGACTTCGAGCTCGCGATGCAGCAGGCCGGCATGGTCGTCCCCGTCTAGCTCGACGTGCCGTCCGAGGGATCCTTCGCGGCCTCGGCGATGGCGGTGAAGCCGGCGACCAGCCCCGCCAGCTCCATCGGGACCACGACCTTGGACGAGGGTGAGACGCCGAGGGCCTTCAGCGCGTCGAGGTACTGCAGGCGCATCGTGTTCCCCCCCACCTGGGCGGCGGCCTCGTTGATCTTGGAAAGCGCCAGGGAGAACCCTTCCGCCTGAAGGATCGCGGCCTGCCGCTGACCTTCGGCCCGCAGGATCGCGGCCTGCTTCTCGCCCTCCGCGTTCAGGATCGCCGCTTCCTTGTTCCCCTCGCTCACCGTGATGGCCGCCTGCTTCGAGCCCTCCGCCTCGGTGACGACCGCCCTGCGGGTCCGCTCGGCCGACATCTGGCGGGTCATCGCCTCCTGCACCGTGGGCGGCGGCACGATCTCGCGGATCTCGACGTTGGTGACCTTCACGCCCCAACGCTCGGTGACCTCGTCGAGCTTGGCGCGGAGGACCTCGTTCATCTGCTCACGCTTCGCGAGGACGTCGTCGAGGGACATGTCGCCGACCACGGAGCGCAGGGTGGTCGCGGCGATGTTCTGCGCGGCGCCCGCGAAGTTGCCGACGCTCACGACCGACTGCTTCGGATCGAGCACCTTGTTGAAGACGATGAAGTCGATCGAGATCGAGGCGTTGTCCTCGGTGATCGCCGTCTGATGGGGGATCTCCAGGTAGAACTCGCGGAGGTCCACGGTCGTCGCCTTGTCGACGAACGGGATCAGGAGCACGAGCCCAGGTCCCTTCACGCCGATCACCCGGCCGAGACGGAAGACGACGAGACGCTGATACTCCCGCACGACCTTGATCGCGCTGACCAAGACCACGACGATGAAGACGACGACGAGACCGAGCACGATCAACGGCACCATCTAGTTGCTTCCCCTTTCATCGATGGACGGCGAAGCTGGGTTGCCCGCGGCCGCGGCGTCGGGGCTCTGAACGGGCTCGACCGTGATGCGGAGGCCGTCGATCGCCACGGCGCGCACGCGCGATCCGGCGGGGATGCGGCCGCCCGTCGACACCGCCTGCCACTGCTCGGCGTTGATCCGGACGACCCCCTTGGGGTCCAGCCCTGCGCCCACCGCGATCCCCTCCTGACCCACGATCGCCTCGGGGCCGAGCGGCGCGGGCATGTCGCGCAGCTTCCGCGCCTTGACGACCACGAGGCCGAAGAACAGCCCGACGAGCACCGCGACCGGCGCGATCACCCACGGAGAGACCCCGGTGCCCGTGGAACGGTCGTAGAGGAACCATCCGCCCAGCACGAGGAAGATCAACCCGAGGATGCCCCAGACGCCCAGGCCCGGTTGCGACGCCTCGACGATCAGGAACACCGCGGCCCCCACCAGGAGCAGGATCCCGATCAACCGCACGGGCAGGAGCCCGAATGAGACGAAGGCGAGCACCAACAAGATCGTGCCCACGGTGCCCGAGAAGATGTGGCCGGGCACGAGCAGCTCAAGGACGATCAGTGCCAGGCCCAGCCAGAAGAAGATGTACGCGAGGTTCGGGTCGAGGAGTCCGTGCAGGAACCCGAAGAACCCGCCCATCGACTCGTCCTGCACCGTGGCGTTCCCCGTGTGCAGGGTCACGGTCGAGCCGTCGCCTAGGGTCACCGCCTGCCCATCGACGGCCGTGAGGAGCTCAGCCTGGGACGACGCAACCACGTCGATCATGCCCTCCTGCAGCGCCTGTTCGGCCGTGATGCTCGTGGCATCCGTCACGAACGACGCCGCGACGTCCGGGTCGCGTCCGTTCGCCTCCGCGAGGCTGCGGATGTAGGCGGTCGCGTCGTTCACGGCCTTCTCCGAGCCCGTCGCTCCGTTCAGGCCGACGGGGGTGGCGGCGCCCACGTTGGTGCCGGGCGCCATGGCGGCGACCGGGGTCGACATCAGCACGAACGCCCCGGCCGATGCCGCCCGCGCGCCGGACGGGGCCACGTACCCGATCACGGGGATGTCGGCGTTCAGGACGGCCTGGGTGATCTGGCGCATGGAGGAGTCGAGGCCTCCCGGGGTGTCGATCGTGATGAGGACCGCTGCATCGCCGGCCGACGCCGCGTCCGCGATGCCCCGCTCGAGGTAATCGGCCACGAAGGGGTCGACGACCCCGGTCAGGCGCAGGCCCAGCACGGTCGAGGATCCCTGCGTCTGTGCCGTCGCGGCGCCGGCGGCGAGCGCCCCGCACACGAGGACGATCACCCCCAGGAGGCACCGTGCCGTGCGTCGAACACATGTGCGTTCCACGGAACCGAGCGTA
The DNA here is from genome assembly GCA_963810915.1 of uncultured Actinomycetes bacterium. Taxonomy (GTDB): domain Bacteria; phylum Actinomycetota; class UBA4738; order UBA4738; family HRBIN12; genus JAOUEA01. Next base: position 93,311 of record CAWEPH010000001.1, read on the forward strand.
CGCCCTTGACGAACCACGTGCAGTGACCCGCTTGGGGCCACATAATCTCCTGGTCGGCACCGCGGAAAGCCGCGGGACCGCCGCCACGCGTATATCGGAAGGAACCCGAGTGAACGCTCGGCACGAAGGACCGCTCCTCCCACGCGAGGAGCAACAACTGATGGAAGGGCTCCTTGTCGGTAGCGACGATGCGATCCGTGCGCTGTATGCGCGTTTCGGCCACCCGGTCTACGGGCTGGGTCTCAGACTTCTGGGCACTCGCGAGGCCGCCGAGGAGCTCACGCAAGACGTGTTCCTCACCGCGTGGCGCAAGGCCGCGCGCTTCGATCCGGCGCGGGGACGCCTGTCGACCTGGCTCATGACGATCGCACACAACCTCGCCGTGGACCGGCTCCGCCGAGAGACGGGCGTCTCGCGTCCCACGTTGGTGCTCGTCGATGAGGTCCCGGACGCGCCCGGCGTCGACGAGGAGGCCGTGCTGATGGAGCGCGACGCGGCGATGCGGGCGCTCGAATCGCTCTCCGACGCCGAACGTCGCCTGATCGCGCGCGCCTATTTCCGAGGGCTCACGGCGCGGGAGATCGCCGAGACCGACGGCATCCCGCTCGGCACGGTCAAGACCCGGCTGCGCGCGGCCATGATCAAGGTCCGCAAGGCCAACGAAGGCAAGGAGCCGGTGTGAACTGCACCACGGTCCGCGACCGGCTCCCCGAGCGGGCGCTCGGCAGCATCGAGCCGCAGGACGCCTCCGCGGTCGAGCGGCACCTGCAGTGGTGCGCCGCCTGCCGCAAGGAGGACGGAGAGCTCGGCTCGGCGGCCGCCACGCTCGCCTTCGCGGTGGCCCCGTCGGAGCCCGATCCCGCGCTCGAGGAGCGCGTGGTCGCCGCCGTCCGGGCCCAGGTGCAGTCCGGTCGTCGCGGTACGCGTCAGCCGGCTCGTCGGGGGAGGCTCGCGGTGGCCTCGGTCGTGGCGGCCATGGTCGCGGTGGCCGGACTCGGCTGGGGAGCGGTGATGGCCGGGAGGGCTCAGCGGTCGGAGGAGCAGGCGAAGGTGGCCGCCGACCGCCAGCAGAGCGCTGCCGACCGGTTCGAGCTGCTCGTGCACAGCCTGGAGTTCTCCGATCCGCAGAACCAGGTCTTCATCGCCGCCCTGGCGCCCGCCAACGGGACGGGGGGCGGTTCGGCGTTCACGCTCGTCTCCCCGTCGATGATCGACATGGCGGTCGTGATGGTGACCCACCTCGATCGCCCGTCGGCCGGTGCGGGCCCTTACACCGTCACCCTGATCGGGCCGCATCGCACCACCCTGAGCCTGGGCCGACTGAAGCTGGACTCCGGGGGGTCGGCCATGCGCTCGCGGAACTTCAACCGCGACCTCTCGGGATACACGAGGGTGGTCGTGCGCGACGGCGCGGGACGGATCGTGATGGGCGGCTCGTTGACCACCCGGGCCGCGCTCGCCTCGCCGAGTCCGTAGGCACCTCGCCCGGCGAGTCCGCGTATCCTCGCCGCATGCGTTTCGGACTGAGCCTGCCGCACTACGGGTTCTCGCTGCCCGGCGACGAGCCCATCACGTTCGAAGCGATGGCCGCGTGGGCGAGGCGGGCCGAGGCACTGGGATTCGATTCCGTCTGGGTGTCCGACCATTTCTTCTACTCGTTCGGCCGTTACGGGGCCGACCCCGTGCCCATCCCGGCGCTCGAGCCGATGACGGCGCTCGCGGGTCTCGCGGCGATGACGGAGCGGGTGCGCCTCGGCACGCTGGTGCTGTGTGCTCCCTTCCGCCATCCGGCGCTCGTGGCCAAGATGGCGTCGACGATCGACCGGCTCTCACGGGGTCGGCTCGAGCTCGGGGTCGGCGCCGGGTGGCTCGAGGACGAATTCGCCGCGTTCGGCTACCCCTTCGGCAGCGTGGGTGAGCGGTTCGCGCATCTCGACGAGACGTTGGAGGTCCTCGACGTGCTCTTCGCCGGCCTCCCCGCGACCTACGACGGACCCAACGTGCACCTTCGCGATGCACGCCTGCTCCCCGCGCCGGTGCAGACGCGCATCCCCGTTTGGGTCGGCGGCAAGGGAGGTCCGCGGCTGCTGCGGTCGGCCGCGAGGCATGCCGATGGCTGGAACGCCGTCTGGAGGTGGTCGCCCGATGCCTTCGGGGACCGGGCGGTGGCCGCGCGTGCAGCGTGCGAGGCCGTGGGGCGCGACCCAGCGTCGTTCCGGTTCACGGTGGGGTTGTACACGTTGATCGGGGAGGACGAGACTGGAGCGCGCGACGTGTTCGCGCGCGGGCGCGCGGCGATGCCCGGGAACGCGATGTCCTCGGAGACCTACGATTCGTGGAGGGCGGACACGCTCTCGGGCACGCCCGATCAGATCGTCGACCGGATCAGGGCCTTCGAGGCGATCGGTGTCGAGGAGATCGTGGTGGCGCCGTGGGTCTTGCCGTTCGCGATCCCCGAGCCCGCGCAGGTGGAGCTGTTCGCCGAACGGGTGCTCCGCCCGCTTGCCGGCATCTGATGGAGTTCCGCGAGGCCGCGTTGCGGGTCTTGCGCGAGGACGGGGGCCCGCTCCACTGGACCGTGATCCAGGATCGCGCGCTCACGCGCGGCTACCTCGATCCGTTCACGCAACCCGACATCCGCCGACATCTGCTGGCGGCCCTGGGGGACGCCGTGCGGGAGGGGGCAGCGGTGCGAGCGGGGCGAGGCCTCTACGCCCTCGCTCCGGAACGCGACTAGGCCTTCGCGGTCTTGCGAGGTCGTCCGCGCTTCTTCGGTGCTGCGGCCGCCTTCGACGCCGGGGTGGTTGCCACGACCGACTTCCGCCGGCCCGGCCGAGGCCTGCGGGCCCCGGCGATCAACTCGTTGACGTGGGTGCCGCAGAGATCCTTGACGAAGTTCCCGCGCTCGAGCTTGATGGTGACGGTCTCCACGGCGGGACGGCCGCACGCATCACACACCAGGATCGTCTTCTCGGACATCCGGTACCCCTCCCGTCGGTGAGCGGTCAGGATACCGGAACGGTGTGCGTTCCCGCAGGGGGTATCACTCAGCGCCGGTACGTGATGGGGGAGAATCGCTCGAGTTTCTCGAATTGGTGGTGCGCCTCGACGTAACGGACGGTGCCGGAACGGGCGCGCATCACGATCGAATAGGTCGTGGCTCCGTCGGGCCAATACTGCACGCCCCCCAACAGTGCCCCGTCCGTGATCCCGGTCGCGGCGAAGAAGACGTGGTCCCCGCGTACGAGATCGTCCGTCGTGAGGACGGCGTCCACATCGGTCCCCTCGTCGGCGAGGATCTGGCGCTCTGTATCGTCGCGTGGGTACAGGCGCCCCTGGATCGCTCCGCCGAGGCACTTGAGCGCGGCAGCAGCGATCACCCCCTCCGGGGTTCCGCCGATGCCGTAGAGGAGGTCCACGTCGGTTCGGGGCGCGGCCGCGGCGATCGCGCCGGCCACGTCGCCGTCGGAGATGAGGTACACGCGAGCCCCGACGCTGCGGATCGACTCGATGATCTCGGTGTGTCGCGGTCGGTCGAGGACCGTGACCGCGATGTCTTCGGGTTTCACGCCTTTGGCCTTGGCCACGAGCCGCACGTTTTCATCCGGCGGCAGCGTGATATCGATCACGTCGGCGGCCTCCGGACCACAGGCGATCTTCTCCATGTACACGGCCGCGCCCGGGAAGAACATCGACCCTCGCTCGGCGAGGGCGATCACGGCGAGGGCGTTGGGCTGGCCCAGGGCCGTGAGCCTGGTCCCGTCGATCGGATCGACCGCCACGTCGGTGCCCGGGCCATCGCCGTTGCCGACCTCCTCACCGTTGAAGAGCATGGGCGCCTCATCCTTCTCGCCCTCCCCGATCACCACGGTCCCATGCATCGAGACCGTGTCGATCATGAGCCGCATCGCGTCCACGGCCGCTTGATCCGCCGCGATCTTGTCGCCGTGGCCGATCCATCGGCCGGCGGCGAGCGCCGCCGCCTCGGTCACGCGGACGAGTTCCATGGCGAGGTTGCGGTCGGGGCGGGTGCTGTCGCTCACGGAGGATCCCTCCTGGTGCTCAGGTAGCTCCATCCTACGCGGCGGTCTCGAGTCCGCGCATCGCCGGCAGGAGCCCTTCGTCGATGTACCAGGCGAGCGTGCGCCGCACGGTCTCCTCCGGGGGTCGGTACCGCAGACCCAGCTCGCGCTCGGCGCGCGACCCGTCGTATCGATGCCCGTGGAGGAGCATCCGCACGACCTCGGGACACAACGGCAACTGGCGGCGCGTGACGCGTCCGAACGCACTCGCCATCACCCCGAGCGCCCGGACCGTGCCGTGGCCGAGTCGCAGCGTGTGCGCCGGCCTGCCGCAGACCTCGCGCAGCAGGTCGATCGTCTCCGCGGTGGTGAGCGAGGCACCGTTCAACAGGTAGCGCTCTCCCGGCACGCCGGACGCCTCGGCGCACAGGTGCCCGGCCGCGCAGTCGTCGACATCGACGACCGAGAGCCATGTGGCGACCACGGGAGGCCGCCGCCGACGCACCAGATCGAGGAACAGACGCGCCGAGCCCTCGGTACGTCCCGGGCCCTGGACGGATGACGGGTTCACGCAGACGACCGGCACACCGAGTTCGGCACCGAGCGCCAGCACCTTGCGCTCCGCGAGGAACTTCGAGAGCTCGTAGACGGACATGAAGGTGCCGCGGTGAGGGCTGTCCTCACGTCCGACCGTATCGACTGCCTCGCCGATCGTCGCCGCCGACGAGGTGTAGACGACGCGCTCCACGCCCGCCGCCGCCGCGGCCCGCATCAACTGCGCCGACCCCTCGACGTTGGTGCGCAACATCGGTTCGGGATCGCGGAGGCACGTCGCGTTCACACCGGCGACGTGGAAGACGGTGGTGCATCCCCGTATCCCTCCGAGCATCGCCCCCAGATCGAAGAGGTCGCCGCGAACGGGGGTGGCGCCTGCCGCGCCGACGCGTGCCGCCCCCTCCTCGTCGCGCACGAGCGCGCGCACGTCGCGATCGCCGTCCACCAGATGGCGCAACACCGCACCTCCGACGAAGCCGCTCGCGCCGGTGATGAACACCGGCCCCGAGGCCACTACGCCTCCCGCCGCGCGAGCACGCTGCGGAAGCGCGCGACGTACTCGACCCCGGATGCGACGGTCACGAGCACCGCTGCGAGCATCACGACCTGGTCGAGCCGCCACGCCCCGACGTTCACGGTGGGCTGCCAGATCGCTAGCAAGATCGCGATGAACTGGATGTTGGCCTTGAGCTTGCCCCACACCGACGGCGCCATCACGGTCCCGTCGGTCGCGGTCACCGCTCCGCGCAGTCCGAGGATCAAGAGCTCTCGGCCGACGATGATGAAGCCCGCCCAGGCCGACGCTCGTCCGGTCGCGACCAGAGCGATCAACACCCCCGACACGAGCAGCTTGTCGGCCGTGGTGTCGAGGAAGTTCCCGAGCGCCGTCGTCTGCTTCCACCTGCGCGCGAGCCGGCCATCGATGAAGTCCGTGACGGCGGCGAACGCGAAGAGCGTGGCCGCGACGGGGATCGCCCAACTCCATCGATCGGCGTCCAGGATCAGGGCCATCACGACCGGCGTCAGCGCGATGCGCAGGTACGTGACGAACGTGAGGAAGGCGGCGGCTCGATCGTCGGCGGTGGTCACGGCGTGGGCCGCATCGTAGCAGCGGCGCTCGGGTCACTCGCCAGCAGCTCACGCACCTCCGCCGCCGTCGCGCAGTCCAGAGCGCGGTCCGCGAGCACGCGCGCGGCGACGGGATCGGTGGCGCGCACGGCGCGCTTCACCGCGGCGATGGCCGGGGCGCTCATCGAGAGCTCGCGCACGCCGAGGCCCAGCAGGAGCGGGACCGCTCCGGCGTCGCCCGCCAGCTCGCCGCAGACGCCCACCCACCGACCGTGGGCATGGGCGCCCTCGACCGTCGCGCGGATGAGCTGAAGGACCGCCGGGTGCAGGGCGTCGGTGAGTCCGGCCACGTGCTCGTTGCCACGGTCGGCCGCCAGCGTGTATTGGGTGAGATCGTTCGTTCCGATCGAGAAGAAGTCGGCCTCCGAGGCGAGGGCGGCAGCGGTGAGAGCCGCGGCGGGCACCTCCACCATGATGCCGACCTCGAGGGAGATGTCCGAAGCCGTTGCCGCGCGCGCACGCTCGATGGCTGCGCGCGCCTGGCTCAGCTCGCCGAGCGTGGTGATCATCGGGAACATCACGCGGATGCGCCGGCCGGCAGCGGCCCGCAACACCGCGCGGAGTTGCGTCTCGAGCAGGGCCGGACGCGCCAGCCCGAGCCGGATCCCACGCACGCCGAGGAACGGGTTCTCCTCCGGCCCTTGCCCGAGGTACGCGATGGGTTTGTCGGCCCCCGCGTCCAGCGTACGGATCAAGAGCGGGCGTCCCTCGAGGGCGTCCGAGGCGGCCGCGTACGCGGCGGCCTGCTCGTCCTCGTCAGGCATCGCGTCGCGGGCCATGAAGAGGAACTCCGTGCGGAAGAGCCCGACGCCGTCGGCGCCCGCGCGCAAGGCGCCGGCCGCCTCCTCTGGCCGACCGATGTTCGCGGCCACCTCGACGACCGTGCCGTCCGTCATCGCGGCCGGCGCGTGCGCCTCGGCACGGTCAGCGTCGTCTCGCTCGGCGATCAGGGCCTGTTCGGCCAGTAGCTGCTCCACGCGCTCGCGTGCGGGGGCGATCTCGACGAGGCCCTCCTCACCGATCAGCGCGAGGTCGGTCCCGTCCTCCACGGCGTCGAGGCGCTCGCCCAGCCCCACGACAGCGGGGATCCCCAGGGAGCGCGCGAGGACCGCGGCATGAGACGTCGGCCCCCCGTGCGCGGTGGCGATCCCGAGCGCGAGCGTCGGATCGAGCCCTGCGGTATCGGCGGGTGTGAGGTCGGCGGCAACGAGGATCCCGGGAGCGTCCAGCTCCGGGCGCGGCACCGGCACGCCCAACACGTGCGCCAGGACCTGCGTCCCCACGCTGCGCAGATCCGTGGCCCGGGCGCGCAGGTAGGGATCCTCCAGAGCGTCCCACGTCGAAGCGGTGCGTTCGACGGCGTCTTGCCAGGCGCGCGCGGCGCTCTCGCCGGAGGCGATCGCCTGACGTGCCGGCGCGAGCAGCGCGTCGTCGCGCAGGAACAGCAGGTGTGCGTCGAAGATCTCCGCTTGGTACTCGCCCGCGCGCGTGGCGACCGCGTCACGTTGCGCGGCGATATCCGCGCGGGTCGTCTCGATCGCTCGTTCGAGGACGGAGGATCCCTCGGCGACATCTCCCGCGTCGTGGGCGGGCACCTGGAGCTCGCGGATGTGGAACCTGCGCGCGGGCCCGATCGCGATGCCCGGCGATGCGGCGAACCCGCGCAGCGCGCCGGGTCCGGCCGAGGCCTCGGTGGTCGCTCCGGGCGCGTCGGGTTCCGCGACGTCGTCGAAGTCGCGTGCGGCCAGCGCCTGCAGAGCGGCGAGCGCCTCCGTCGCCTGAGGACCGGAGGCGCTGACCTCGACCTCGTGCCCCTCGGTGACGCCGAGGGTCGCGACCGCGTTCAGGCTCGAGGCGTCGGCGGGCCCTCGGCCGTTGGTGAGGTCACGCACCTGGATCCGCGCGTCGAAGGCGGCAGCCGTCTGCACGAAGCGCGCCGCGGGACGGGCGTGCAGCCCGTGGGCGTTACGCACCGCCAGCCTCACGGAGACCGCGGGCTCCTGGTCGTGCGCCGCAGGCGACGTCACCGCCTCCGTGGGCGTGCCGAGATGCGCGATCTTGCCGGCGAGCCCGCCCCGTGCCTCGGCCGCGACGGCCTCCAACGTGGCTCCGAGCTTCGCCGTGACCGCCGCCGCCACCGCTCCCTCGACGAGCGGCGCTTCGCAGAGGAGGATCTTCGTGCGTCGATCCTCGGGCAGGAGATCGAGCGCCATCTCGGCGGACAGGACGGCGCTGCCCAGGTCCATCAACACCAGCACGCCGTCTTCGGACCATGCCCGATCGATGGCAGCCATCACCATCACCGCATCGGTTCCTATCGGGTGATCGTCCATGTCCAGGCCGCCGGCGGTCTCCAGCGCGACGTCGGGCCCGCCCATCTCCCGGGCGAGTTCTGCGACGCCCTCGGCGATGCGGTAGCTGTGCGAGACGACCACGATCCCGACCATGCGTCGCCCCGTCGTCCGCTCAGGCTCTCGAGGCGAGGACGCCGATCAAGAGGAACCCGTAGGCCACCGTGACCACCCCGAGGAGGACCAGGCCGCGGCTCACCCAGCCCCGCGCGCGATCCGAGAGTCCGAAGTCGAAGAGCACCGAGCGCAGGCCCAGCATCGAATGCCAGGTCACGATCACGAGGAACAGCGCCTCGAGCACGAAGATCACGGGGTTGCCCATGTACTCGATGACCTGTTGGTAAGAGCGGAGCCCGCCGACCGACTGAACCACGAAGTGGTTGGCCACCATGTGCACGGTGATCAACACCAGCAGGGCGAGGCCGGTCAGCGCCGTCCATCGCCAGGACCGTGAGCGCGAGCCGCCCGGGCGGACCGTGGGAGACGTGGGGGTCGCCATCATCGGCTCCCGAAGATGTGCAGGGCCGCGCCGATCAACAGGATCGTCCCGATCACCATGATCGACCAGTAGAACGCCTTCTGCCGCTCGATCGCGAAGCCACTGCCGATCAGCGCGACGCGGAGGCCGTTCAGACCGTGGGCCAATAGCCCGAAGATCAGGAGCACGTCGAGGCCGAGGAATACAGGGGTCGTGGCGATCTTGAGGAAGGAGTCCCAGGAGTCCGCTCCGCCCAACAGCTTCGACAGGACCGCGAGGTGCAGGTACAGGTAGAACACGAGCCCGAGACCCGTGACGCGGTTCAGGGAGAACGCGAAGTGCCCGAGCCCACGTTTGCGGACGTCGAACCATGCGACGGGGCCGAACCCCTTGCGCTGGACGGGACCCGGTACCTCGCGTGACGCGATGATCTCGTCCAGCCCGCGGTCGGCGGTCTTGCGGTCGCTCACGGCGTCTCCTTCCGCTGACGCAGTGCCCTGCGGAGCTCCATGATGCGCTGGGCCGGACGGACGTCGGAGGGGCACGCCTCGGTGCATTCGAAGGCAGCGTGGCAACGCCAGGCGGCGGACTCGTCGTCGGCCCAGTCGAGGATCGCCTCGCGATCGGCGCCCCGCGCCTCCTCCAGAACCCGCTGGGCGTACGCGAGGGCGGCGGGACCCACGTACGTGTCGTCGGTCGCGGCCACCGGACACGCGGACAAGCAGATCCCGCATTCGATGCAGTCCTCGAGACGCACGAAAGCGTCATGCCCTTCGGGAGGCTCCGCTTGCTCGAGGAACTCGCTCGTACGCACGAGCGGGTGGGCGGGTGGGAATCGCTGCGTGAACCCGTCCATGTCGACGACGAGGTCGTTCAGCACGGGAAGGTTGGCCAAGGGCTCGACCGTGACCGTGCCGCTCGTATCGCGGATCGCGGTGACGCAGGCCAGACCCTCGCGCCCGTTCACGCGGACCCCGCAGGTCCCGCACGACGCGTGGAGGCAAGAGTGCCGAAGGGCGAGGGTCGGATCGCCGTGGAGCTGGATCCAGCGCAGAGCTTCGAGGATCGTCGTCGGCTCGCCCACGGGGACGTCGTACTCCTCGAAGCGAGGCGCGTCCTCCCCTCGCTTGAAGCGGAAGACGCGCACGTGCCGCGTGCCCGTGCGGGTGTGCCCCCCCGCTCCGGACGCGGTGGCCCCGGGCTCCGCCACGGCGACGGGGGTGGGGTCGGCGTTCATGCGGCGTAGTAGGCGGCGTGGGGGAGCAGGACGGTGTCGCGGGTGCGACAGCCGGCGACGACATCGAGCTTGCGGCAGATCACGTCGGCGCACAGCTCGGCCATCCCGCGCAACGTGGTGCCTTTGCCGCCCGTGATGGTGACGAGGCCTTCGAGATGGTCGGTCTCCGCGTGATCGATCGTCTTGAAGGTCCGTGAGAGCTCGCGACCCGAGTCGGCCTCCTCCTTTGAACCGATCAACGGGCGCGCGGCGGACCACGCTGCGCGGAACTCGGCGTCGCGCACGGCCGGGATCAGCTTGGAGCCCTCCTCCACCATCCGCTGCACGTGGTCGGCGGGCACGTCGAGCTCGTCGGGGTCGTCCACCTTCCAGGAGCTCGTCCCGATGACGGACAAGCCGCGCTGCGGCACGACGATGTCGCCGTCGCCGGAGCGGTGGAGGTGGTTCACGACCATGTTGCAGAGCCTGCCGCGCACCGCGAGCATCACGCCGGGGGAGGGGCTGATCGGCACGTCGACGCCGGCCAGGCGGGCCACCTTCTCGGACCAAGGTCCCGTCGCGTTCACCACCACGTCGGCGTGGATCTCGGCGTCGCGTTCGGTGACGTGATCGCGCACCGCGACCCCGCTGACGACGCCCGCGTGCATCAGCATCCCCGTCACCTCGACGTAGTTCAGGAGCCGTGCGCCGTTGGCCTTCGCGGTCGCGAAGAACCGCAGGGGCATCCGCATCGCGTCCATCGTCGCGTCGGGCACCCGCAGGGCGGCCTTCAGCTCGGGGTTCAGCATCGGCTCGAGCCGCAGGGCCTCGTCGGGCGTGAGCTGCTGCGCGGGGATCCCCGTGGCCTCGCAGCCGGCGACGAGGGCCGGCAGGTACTCCATGTCTTCGTCCGTGATGGCGACGAAGAGGCCGTCGTTCTCCTCGAAGGACCCCGGCGCGATCGTGCGCAGGATCCGGTTCTCCTCGATGCACTCGATCGCGGATTCCTGATCGTTCACGGCATAGCGTGCGCCGCTGTGCAGCAGGCCGTGGTGCCGCCCTGTGGTCCCCGACGTGAATTCGCCACGTTCGACGAGGGTCACGCGCAGTCCGCGGAGCGTGAGGTCGTGCGCGAGCGCACCGCCGGTGCCTCCACCGCCGACGATCAGGACATGTGCGGGGGCTGAGTCGTTGCGCGCCATCGACGTCATCATCGCACCCCCCGGCGCGCCGCGGCTCGCTAGTTCTCGTCGTCCTCGGACTGTCCCTCGGCGAAGGTGCCGCGATGCGACGTGTCCTCGTCCTCGTCCTCGGCCTGACCCTCCGCGAAGAACCCCTTGGGATCCTCCAGGTGCGGGTCGTGCTCAGCTTCGCCGGTGGCGAACGACCCCCGGTGCTCGTCCCCTTCGTGCTCGCGTTCCTCCCCGGCCGCGAAGTCCCCCTCGTGCTTGTGGGATTCCTCCTTCGGCTCCTGGGCGTCCTTCTCCTCGTCCATGGCTCCTCCTCCCCGTCGACGCCGGGGGCCGGCGGGCGGACGTACGGTCCGACCGCCGGCCTCGCGTCGTCCAGTCGCGGCGACGCTCCGCGCGTTACTCGACCCAGTCGAACGTCTTGGTGACCGCCTTCTTCCACTGGGCGTACTCGGCGCTGACATCGTCGGCGCTCATCTTCGGGGTCCACTCCTTGTCCTTGCCCCAGTTCTGCCGCAGGTCCTCGTAGGAGGCCCAGAAGCCCACCGCGAGGCCCGCCGCGTAGGCGGCGCCTAGGGCCGTGGTCTCAGCCACCTTCGGCCGGATCACCGGCACCTGCAGGCAGTCGGCCTGGAACTGCATCAGCACGTCGTTGTAGACCATGCCGCCGTCGACCTTCAGCTCCTTCAGTTTGACGCCGGAGTCGGCCTCCATCGCGTCGAGGACCTCGCGCGTCTGCCACGCGGTGGCCTCGAGCGTCGCACGGGCGAAGTGACCCTTGTTCACGTACCGGGTCAGGCCGACGATGGCTCCACGGGCGTCCCCGCGCCAGTACGGCGCGAACAGACCCGAGAAGGCGGGCACGAAGTACATCCCGCCGTTGTCCTCCACGGTGGCCGCGAGGGTCTCCACCTCCTGCGAGGTGCTGATCAGCCCGAGGTTGTCTCGCAGCCACTGCACCAGCGCGCCGGTGATCGCGATCGCACCCTCGAGGCAGTACACCGCGGGGGCATCGCCGAGCTTCCACCCGACGGTGGTGAGCAGCCCGCTCTTGGAGGGCACCATGTCGGTGCCGGTGTTGAGGAGCATGAAGTTGCCGGTGCCATAGGTGTTCTTCGCGTCGCCCACGTCGTAGGCGGCCTGCCCGAAGGTCGCGGCCTGCTGGTCACCGAGGTCACCGGCGACCGGGATCCCCGCGAGCGTGCCCTTCGCGTCCCCGTACACCTCGGAGGACGGGCGGATCTCCGGCAGCATCGAACGCGGGACGCCGATGGCCGAGAGCAAGCCGTCGTCCCAGTCGAGCGTCGCGAGATCCATCAGCATCGTCCGGCTGGCGTTGGACACGTCGGTGACGTGGCGCCCGCCGTTGATCCCGCCGGTGAGGTTCCAGATGCACCAGGTGTCGATGTTGCCGAACATCAGGTCCCCGGCCTCGGCTCGCGCCCGTGCGCCCTCGACGTTGTCGAGGATCCAGCGCACCTTCGTCCCGGAGAAGTAGGTCGCGAGCGGGAGCCCGGTCTTCTCCCGGAAGCGGTCCTGCCCTCCGTCGGCCGAGAGCTGATCGACGAGGTCCTGCTGCCGCGTGTCCTGCCACACCAGGGCGTTGTGTACCGGCTCCCCTGTGTTCCGGTCCCAGACCACCGCGGTCTCGCGCTGGTTGGTGATGCCCACGGCCGCCAGGTCACTGGCGCCGATGCCGGCTTTCTTGAGTGCGCCGTCGATCACATCGGTCGCGCGCGCCCAGATCTCCTTGGGATCGTGCTCGACCCAGCCGGGCTTGGGGTAGATCTGCTCGTGCTCCTTCTGGTCGACGCCCACCACCGCACCGGCGTGGTCGAAGATCATGAAGCGCGTGCTGGTGGTGCCCTGGTCCAGGGCACCTACGTAGTCAGCCATGGCGGCCTCCTCGCATCCGTATCAGTCGCCGGCCCATGTGTCGGCGACGGTCTTCAACAGCAGGAACGACGACGTGGCGCCCGGATCTTGGTGCCCGGCGCTGCGCTCGCCGAGGTAGCTGGCGCGACCCTTGCGGGCCACCAGAGGGATGGTGGCCTTCATCCCGTCCTCGCCCGCCGCGGCGGACCGCTGCAGGGCGTCGGACAGGGGCGCGTCCTCTGCCACGGCTTCGGCGAGCGCAGCCCGAGCAGGCCAGAGGGCATCCAGCATCGTCTTGTCGTTGGGCTCCGCCTTGCCGCGAGCCTGCACGCCGTCGACGGCCGCGGTGAGTGCCGCGAGCCAGTCCTCCGAGGTGAGCTCCGACTTCCCGGCGGTGGAGACGCCCAGTTGGAGGAAGAGCGTTCCGTACAGCGGCCCGCCGGCGCCCCCGACGGTGGAGACGAGCGTCATCCCCACCGTCTTGAAGAGCGCGCCGATGTCCCCGGCGGGCACGGTGTCGATCTTGCCGAGCACGGCCTGGAACCCGCGATCCATGTTGATGCCGTGGTCCGCGTCGCCGATCGCCGAGTCCAACTCGGTGAGGTAGCCCTTCTCCCGCGCGATCGTCTCCGCGTAGGCCCGGACGAACCTCAGCGCGTCGTCGTACGTGACGCTCAACCTCCTACCCCCTCGAACGTGCGCGTTCCCTCCTCAGGCGCCCCAGCGGAGGCCGGCGGTCTTGACCGGCGCATCCCAGAGCTTGGCGAAGTCGTCGTTCATCCTCAGCAGGGTGATGGAGCATCCCGCCATCTCGAGCGACGTGATGTAGGAGCCGATCAGGTTGCGGCTGATGGTGATCCCGCGGCCCTTGAGGAACTTGTTCAGCTCGTTGAACACCACGTAGAGCTCGATCAACGGGGTTCCGCCCATGCCGTTGACGAACGCGAGCACCTGGTCGCCGCTCGCGAGCGGGAAATCGTCGACGACGGCGGTCGCCATCAGCTCCACGATCTCCGCCGCGCTCTTGAGCTTCATGCGCTCGCGACCGGGCTCGCCGTGGATCCCGATGCCGATCTCCATCTCGTCGTCGCCCAACTCGAACGTGGGCTTGCCCGCTGCCGGCACGGTGCACGACGTGAGCGCCATGCCCATCGTGCGGCCGTTCGCGTTGACGTCGCGGCAGATGTCGGCGACCTCCTTGAGCGGCCGCCCTTCCTCGGCGGCCGCGCCGGCGATCTTCTCCATCAGCACGGTGGTGCCCACCCCGCGACGTCCCGCCGTGTACAGGGAATCCTGCACCGCGACGTCGTCGTCCACGATCACGGCCTCGACGTCGACCCCTTCGGCGCGACACAGTTCCGCCGCCATCTCGAAGTTCATAACGTCGCCCGTGTAGTTCTTGACGATGTGGACCACGCCGGCGCCGCCGTTCACGGCCTTGGTGGCGGCCTCCATCTGGTCGGGCGTGGGAGAGGTGAAGACCTCGCCCGGACAGGCAGCGTCCAACATGCCCATGCCCACGAATCCTCCGTGCATGGGTTCGTGGCCCGACCCGCCGCCGGAGATCAGGGCGACCTTGCCCTGGACCGGAGCGTCGGCCCGGACCACGTAGTACGGGTCGTAGAACACCTTGACGAGGTCGGCGTGCGCCGCCTCGACCCCTTGCAGTTCCTCCCGGACGACGTTCGCCGGGTCGTTGATGAGCTTCTTCATCGCCTGTGCGTCACCTCCTGGACTCAGCCGGGGACGAGGGGGCCGCGGGCGGCCCCCTCGCAGGCCCGGACGGTCAGAACTTCAGGTCGAATGCCCACTTCGCGATGAACGCTCCGATCACGCCTCCGATGACGGGTCCGACGACCGGGATCCATGAATAGGCCCAGTCCGACCCTCCCTTTCCCGGGATGGGCAGGATGAAGTGCATGATCCGCGGGCCAAGGTCGCGTGCCGGGTTGATCGCGTAGCCGGTGGGTCCACCGAGCGACATGCCGATCACCAACACCAAGAGCCCGACGAAGAAGGCTCCGAGCGCCGCGAACGTGGGCGCCTTGCCGATCGCGAGGATCCCGAGCAGCAGCATCGCCGTACCGATGATCTCGGTGATCAGGTTGGCGGCGGTGTTCCGGATGGCCGGCCCCGTGCAGAACACGGCGAGCTTCAAGCCCGGGTCTTCCGTCTCGCCCCAGTGGACGAGGTAGGCGAGGTACACCAACGTGGCGCCGATGAACGCGCCGATGAACTCACCGGCGATCACCTGGGGCACATCTGCCCACTTGAACGCCCCGATGGCCGCCAGGCCGATCGTGACGGCGGGGTTCAGGTGCGCTACGCCGCCGCTGACGGCGATGCTGGCGAGCACACCCATGGTCACGGCCATGGCCCATGCCCACGTGATGACGACCCATCCCGCGTTCTGCGCCTTCGACTTGTTCAACAGCACCCCGGCGACGACACCGTCGCCGAGCATGACCAGCACTGCGGTCCCGACAACTTCTCCGAGGAACATCTCGGTGACCACCCCCTCCGAACTCGAGCCCTCGTGGGGCTTCCTCCCGTTACTTCGTACCCAAATCCCTTCCGGCACAGATGTCAATAGTCCGGGAGGGTCGACTTCTGAA
The DNA here is from genome assembly GCA_963810915.1 of uncultured Actinomycetes bacterium. Taxonomy (GTDB): domain Bacteria; phylum Actinomycetota; class UBA4738; order UBA4738; family HRBIN12; genus JAOUEA01. The sequence continues at coordinate 108,741 of CAWEPH010000001.1, forward strand.
CCGCGATGCAGGATGATGTACGACATCCCCGAACGCACCGAACGGGATGGACGAGGGCGCGGTTTGACATGTTCGTGCACCAGCTGGAAGGTTGCCGACGTGAGCGACAACAGCGTGCGCGACGACACGCAGCTGGACGGAGCGACGATGCGCCGGTGGATCCGACTCTGCGCCGGCGAGATCGCCGCCAACAGGGAGTTCTTGACCCAGTTGGACGCAGCCATCGGCGACGCCGACCACGGGATCAACATGGACCGGGGGTTCAGCGCCGCGATCACCGATCTCGAAACCGCGGAGGGCGCGTCCCCGGGCGAGGTGTTGCAGCGCGTGGGCACGACCCTCGTGTACCGGGTGGGGGGTGCCTCCGGACCCTTGTTCGGCGCCATGTTCCGGGAGGCGGGCGCCAGCCTCGGGACCGCAGAGCGCGCGAACCCGGAGGAGGTCCTCACGGCCCTGAAGGCCGGGATGGACGGGGTGCAGGGTCTCGGCGCCGCGGTCGAGGGAGACAAGACGATCGTCGACGCCTACGCTCCGGCACTGCGGGCCCTCGAACGTGGCCTGCGTGCCAACCGAGATCTCGCGGAGGCAGCGGCCAGCGCGGCCGATGCAGCGCGCGAGGGCGTGCGCGCCACGGTGCCGCTCCAAGCGCGCAAGGGACGGGCTTCCTATCTCGGGCCCCGCAGCGCGGGCCATCAGGATCCGGGAGCCACCAGCACCGCGCTCCTGTTCGTGGCGCTGGCCAGGGTGGTGAGCGGACCGACGTGAGCGATCGCCGCACGCATCCCCCGGTGCGGCGGCGCTCCCGGGATAGCCTCCGCACGGGATGCTCGGCGGCGGCGTGGCGGTGAGCGCCGGAGGCGAGCGCCGGAGCACGATCCAATCGGTGGAGCGTGCCGCGCGCATCCTGAAGGCGCTCGGGGCGGGCACCTCGCGCATGGGCGTGACGGAGCTCGCCGAGCGCTTGGGTCTCGCCAAGGGGACGTGTTACGGCCTGCTCCGAACCCTGGAGCGGCAGGAGCTCGTGGAGCAGGATCCCGAGACGGGGAAGTACCGGCTCGGACCCGCGGTGCTCCAGCTCGGCAACGCCTTCCTCGACAACCACGAGCTCCGCGGCCGTTCGCTCCTGTGGGCGGACGCGCTCGCCTCGAGGGTGGGGCAGTCGGTTCGCGTCGGCGTCTTGAACGGTCCGATGGTCCTGATCGTCCACCACGTCTTCCGCCCTGACAACTCCGTGCAGATCCTCGAGGTCGGCGCATCGATCCCCTGGCACGCCTGCGCGCTCGGGAAGGCGATCGTGGCCTATCTGGAAGGGGACGCTCTGCAGGAGAAGCTCGCGGAGCCCCACGCCCGCCTCACGGGTCGGACGATCGTCGACAACGAGGCGCTCGCAGGAGCGCTCGCCGAGGTCGTGCGGGACGGCGTGGCGCTGGAGGACCAAGAGGCGGTCGTCGGGGAGGCGGAGATCGCCGCCACCGTCTTCGATCATCTCGGACACCCGGCCGGTGCGATCGGTGTGGTCGGGTCCCTCGAGCGGCTCATGCCTGACGGCCCCGCGCCGGGGCTGGTCGCCGCCGTGAAGGAGACCGCGCGCGGGCTGTCGCGGGACATGGGTGCCGGCCGGCTCGCGGCGCGCGGCAACGCCTGAGCGTGGACGACGCCCGGCGCTACGTCACCGTCGAGGACTACGAGCCGGTGGCGCGCGACGCGCTCCCACCCGACGTGTACGACTACTACGCGGGCGGCGCCGGGGACGAGTGGACGCTCCGACAGAACGTGCTCGCCTTCGACCGGTGGATGCTCCGTCCGAGGGTCCTTCGCGACGTCGGCGAGCCTGACCCCGCGACCTCCGTGCTCGGCTGGCCCCTGTCCTTCCCGGTCCTCGTGGCACCCTGGGCGTACCAGCGGATGGCGCATCCGGACGGAGAGCGGGCCACGGCCAGGGCGGCGGGGGAGGCGGGCACGATCATGGTGGTCTCGACGACGGCCGACGACATCGCCGAGGACGTGGCCGCGGCGGGATCGGGCCCGAAGTGGTGGCAGCTCTACGTCTACGACGATCACGGAGTCACGCGGGAGCAGCTCGCGCGCGTGACGAACGCGGGATACGGCGCCCTGTGCTGGACCGTCGATGTCCCCGTCGTCGGCGCGCGTCATCGTGACGCGCGGAGCGGCTTCGAGATGCCGATCGGGCTGCCCACGTCGCAGCAGGTCTTCGATCCCTCCCTCTCGTGGGACGACCTCGGCTGGATCCGGGAGGCCGCGCCCGGGCTCCCGGTGCTGGTGAAGGGGATCCTCACGGCCGAGGACGCGGAGCTCGCCGTCCAAGCCGGGGTGGAGGGCATCGTGGTCTCGAACCATGGCGGGCGGCAGCTCGACGGAACGCCCGCTGGGATCACCGCGCTCCCGGAGGTGGTGGCGCAGGTGGCGGGGCGGGTGCCGATCCTGATGGACGGAGGCGTCCGGCGCGGGACCGACGTGCTGAAGGCCCTCGCCCTCGGCGCCGACGCGGTTCTCGTGGGCCGAGCGGTCGTCTGGGGCCTCGCGGCCGAGGGGGAGGCCGGCGTCGCCGGGGTGCTCAGGATCCTCCGCGAGGAGTTCACGAACGCGATGGCGCTCGCCGGCTGCCGCACGGTCGCCGAGATCGGTCATGCGCTGATCGCACCGGCGCCCTGAGCGCCGTCCCGCCGGGTGACGGCCGCACGCATCGTCTGCCACCCTTGGCCCATGAGCGGATACGACCTCCACACGCACAGCACGTGCTCCGACGGCACGGCCACGGTCACGGAGAACGTGCGGCTCGCCATCGAGCGCGGTCTCGAGGGGCTCGGCGTGACCGATCACGACACGACGGCCGGCTTGGACGAGGCGGTCGCGGCGGCGGGGTCGGACCTCGAGATCGTGCCCGGCATCGAGTTCTCCGCCGAGTATCAGGGAGCGAGCCTCCACGTCCTGGCGTATTGGATCGACCCCGACGATCCCGAGCTCCAGGCCGAGCTCACCCGTCTCATGGACAGCCGGTTCCGGCGCGGCGAGATGATGATCGAGAAGCTCCAGGCGCTGGGGTACGACGTGTCCTTCGAACGGGTGCAGGAGATCGCTGGCGGCGGCCTGATCGCGCGGCCGCACGTGGCCAAGGCGATGGTCGAGGCGGGCATCGTCGACACGGAGAAGGAAGCCTTCGACCGCTTCATCAGCGACGACGGCATCGCGAACGTGCCGAAGCACGCGCTCGATCCCGTACGCGCGGTGGCACTGATCCGCCAGGCGGGCGGCGTCTGTGTGCTCGCGCATCCCGGCATGTGGAAGGGTCAGGGCTCGGTTCCCGATGCGCTGATCGAGGACATGGCGGCGGCGGGCATGGCGGGGATCGAGGTCGATCATCCCGATCAGGACGCTGAGCAGCGCGCCTACTACCGAGCGATGGCCGAGCGCCTCGAACTCGTGCCGACGGGCGCGAGCGACTGCCATGGGGCGCGGTACGACTTCCGGTTGGGCAGCGAGACGACCGACGCCGACCGCGTGGCCGAGCTGAAGCGCCGCGCCGGCCGCTAGGTAGGGCGGCCTCCGCCGATGTGTCCCGTGGAGCGGGTCGGTCCGGCGGATCCTCGGCTGCAGGACTTCACCAACCTGCGTGACGTCCAGCTCCGCTCCCTACGCGAGCCGCAGGAGGGCATCTTCCTCGCGGAGGGAGACAAGACGATCCGCCGCGCAGTGTCCGCCGGTTACGCGCCGCGCGCGCTCCTGTCGACCGAGCGCTGGCTGGCCCCGCTGGCGGACCTGATCGAGGCGACGGGGGTGCCCGTCCTCGTGGTCGACGACGAAACGCTCGAGGCGACCACCGGGTTCCCCGTGCATCGCGGGGCATTGGCCTCGATGGAGCGACGAAGGCTGCCGCCTCTCCGCGATGTCCTGGCCGGGGCTCGACGGGTGGTGGTCCTGGAGGATCTGAGCGACCACACGAACCTGGGGGCAGTCTTCCGGTGCGCGGCCGCGCTGGGGGTGGATGCCGCGTTGCTCACGCCACGCTGCGGCGATCCGCTGTACCGCCGCGCGGTACGCACGTCGATGGGGGCGGTCTTCTCCCTTCCCTGGACGCGGATCCCGTGGTTCGAAGGCCCCGACCTCCTGCGGGACGAGGGCCTCACGCTCGTGGCGCTCACCCCGGCGGCCGATGCGATCTCGCTCGACGAGGTCGAGCTCGAGGAGCACGCGCGGCTCGCGCTCGCCTCGGGAGCGAAGGCCACGGGCTCTCGAGCAGGTGGCTGGGCGCCGCGGAGCTGCGTGTGCGGATCCCGATGCGCCCCGGCGTCGACTCGTTGAACGTCGCCGCCGCCGCCGCCGTGGCCTTCTGGGCGTTGCGCACTCCACCGGCCCGATAGCATGCCGCCTGTGCCCGTCGAGATGGTGTTCTTCGATATCGGTGGCGTCATGTACGACGACTCGATCTACGCGCGATCGTGGAAGCAGGCGCTGCGCGAATCGGGGGCGGTCTTCACCGACGACGCGTTCGACGCCGAGTACGCGGAGGCGCGTGCCTCCCAGGACGGGTCGTTCCGTCACCGCCTCAGCCGGCGGTTCCTCGGCGCGTCCTACGACCTCCCCACCCTCGAGGAGAAAGCCGCACGGCACTGGAACTACCCGGCCACCGCGCTCTTCCCGGACGTGGTGCCGTGCCTGCGCGTGCTCCAGGTGCGCTATCGCCTGGGGGTGATCGCGAACCAGCCGACGTCGGTGCGCGCAGCGATGGAGCGCGACGGCCTTTCGGGATTCTTCGAGGTCTGGGGCGTGAGCGACGACCTCGGGTTACAGAAGCCGGACCCGGCGCTCTTCGCGCACGTGTTGGAGACGGCACGGGTCGAGCCGGCGCGGACGGCGATGGTGGGTGACCGGCTCGATTACGACGTGCGGCCCGCCAAGGCCGCGGGCATGCGCTCCGTGTGGGTGCTCCGCGGGGAGGCGCCGGACGAGCCGACGTCCGCGCAGATGGCGGAGGCGGACGCGTGCGCGTACACGCTCGACGAGGTTCCCGCCATCATGGACGCATGGACCGACGCCACATCCTGATCGCCGGCGGGGGGTTCACGGGTCTCTACGCCGCGATGGAGCTGCGCCCAGCCGTGCGCGCGGGTGCCCGCGTGACGATGGTGAGCAGCGAGAACTTCATGCAGTACCAACCGTTCCTGCCCGAGGTCGCGAGCGGGACGATCGATCCCCGGGCCGCGGTCGTGCCCCTGCGCACCGTGCTGCCCCACGTCCAGTTGATCGTCGCGGAGGTGACCGCGATCGACCACGAGGCGAGGAAGGCCCGCTTCCGCAGCGCCGACGGCGACGACCAGGACGTTCCCTACGACGAGCTCATCCTCGCGGCCGGGTCGTGGTCGCGCGTGCTCCCCGTGCCCGGCCTCGCCGCCCACGGGGTGGGCTTCAAGACGATCCAGGAGGCGATCTGGCTCCGCAACCACGTGCTCTCACGCCTCGATGTGGCGGCCGCGACCACGGATCCGGCCCGCCGTCGCGACGCCTTGAGCTTCGTCTTCGTCGGCGCGGGCTACGCCGGCGTGGAGGCGCTGGCGGAGCTCGAGGATCTCGCTCGCGACGCGATCGGGGCCTATCCGATGCTCGCCCACGAAGACATGCGCTGGGTGCTCGTGGAGGCGGGCCCGCGGATCCTGCCCGAACTCCACGCCGACCTCGCGCGGTACGCGCAGCGGCTCCTCGCGGGACGGGGCATCGACGTGCGCCTCGGGACGCGTCTGGACTCCGCGGAGGACGGCGTGATGCAGCTGTCCGACGGGACGACGTTCGCCGCCGACACCTTGGTGTGGACCGCCGGGGTGAAACCGTCGCCGCTCGCCGGTCTGAGCGGGTTCCCGCTGGACGAGCGGGGGCGCGTGCGGGTGGACGCCGAGCTCCGCGTGGTAGGGGTCCCCCACGCGTGGGCGGCGGGCGATCTCGCGGCGGTGCCCGACCTCGCCCTGGGCGGATACTGTCCCCCCACGGCACAGCACGCGATGCGCGAGGGTCGTCGGCTCGGCAGGAACCTCTCCGGGTTGATCGTTGGGTCGGGCGAGCCGGCCCCCTTCGTCTGGCGCAACGTCGGGGGCGTATGTTCACTCGGCCGGTACAAGGGTGTCGCGAACGTCATGGGGGTGAAGGTCAAGGGGTTCGCGGGGTGGTTCCTGCATCGCTCCTACCACCTGCTGGCCATGCCCACGATCGGGCGGAAGGTCCGCATCGCGCTCGATTGGACGATCGCGTTGCTGTTCCCGCGCGACATCACGCAGTTGGGATCGTTCGAGCACCCGCGCGAGCCGTTCGAACGCGCGGCGGGGGAGTAGCCCGAGCCCGGAGCTCAGGCGCCCTTGCGCCGCTGCTTCTGCAACTCGCTCGCGGCCTGCAGGGCCTTGTGGCTGCGGGCGATGTCCGGCATCTCGTGTCCGCCGGCCAGTTCCTCGGCCGCCCACTTCGTGAGATCGCGGATCGAGACGATGCCGACGACGCGGCCGCGGTCGACGACCGGCAGGTGACGGATGTTGCGCGAGACCATGTGCTCGGCGGCGTCGGCGAGATCCACTTTCGGTCCGATGGTCTCGAGATCGCGCCGGGTCATGCCGTGCATCACCTTCACGCTGTGCGGGTCGCCTCCCGCCGCCACCAGGTTGACGATGTCGCGCTCGGTGACGATCCCCTGCGAGCTTCTTCCCGTCGAGCACGACGACGGACGAGATGCCGTTCGTGCGCATGATCTTGGCGACGTCCGCGAAGGTGTCCTCGGCGGCGGCCGTCTTGACGTCGGTGTGCATGATGTCCGCGACCTGCATGGGTGCCTCCTCGAGACGATGCCGTGGGACCCGAGCCTATCGCGTCAGTGGTCGCTGACGCCGGAGAAGTTGAACCCCTCCACCTTGATGGCGGGGACACGGCTCGCGCTGAAGAAGAACTCGCTGGCGAGCTCGGCCTCGCGTCCGATCAACGTGGTGTTCGCGAGCGCCTCCACGATCGACTGCGTGAAGCGGAAGTTGCGCACCGGACCGGCGATCTCCCCGTGCTCGATCAGATACGTCCCGTCCCGTGTCATGCCGGTGATCGTCGACTCCATCGGGTTCAGGATGTTGGAGTAGTGGAACCGTGTGACGAGGATCCCGCGCTCGGTGGCCTCGACCATCTCCTCGACGGTGGCGTCGCCCGTGCCCATGAAGAGGTTGAGCGGGAAGGGTCCCTCCGGGTTGGGAGAGGGCAACCCGTGTCCGGTGGACGGCTGCCCGACCTCCTTGCCGGTGCGACGGTCGTAGACGACGTTCAGGAAGACGCCGTCCTCGATCAGGTCTACGCGCCGCCGCGGGACCCCTTCGAAGTCGAACGGGGCGCCGAGCGTGCGCGGGTCGGTGCCGTCGTCCCACAGCTGGATGCTCGGGGCCGCCACCTGCTGCCCTTGCTTGCCCGAGAAGCACGAACGCTCCTCGGCGTAGGCGCGGCCACCGAAGCCCACCCACGCGAGGAACCCCACGAGGGTGGCGGTGGCGGCCGGCTCCAGGATGACGGGGTAGGCGCCGGCGTCGAGGGCGCGCGCCGACTGCGACGTCACCGCCTTGTGCGCCGCGCGCCTCCCCACCGCCTCGGCGTCGATCGTCGCGGCGCTGCCCGAGAAGACCTCGGCGAACCCGCTTCCGCCCTCGCCGCCGCTGATGACCGTCGTGAGGGAGGCCTGGGTCGAGGGAGCCCAGCAGACCTGACCCTCGGTGTTGGCCACCCCGATCTCGACGGCTTGGGTCTCGTACGCGCCGGCGGCGGTGAACCCGGGGGCGCATCGCGCGATCAGCGTCGCCACGGCGTCGGCCCTCGCCTCGGGCGAGGCGTTCGCCACCTCCTCGAAGTACCGGTCGGAGGGGATAACGTCGGCGCGCGGAGCGAGTCCCGGCCACAGGGGGTCGGGCGCCACGATCTCGGCCATCTCCTTGGCGCTGCGGGCCGCTTTCGCGGCGCCCTCGGGGCTGAAGTCGTTCGTCGCGGCCACGCCCACCCGGTCCTTAGAGATCAGGCGCACACGCAGTTCGGTGTCCTCACGGAACGTGCTCTGGTGGATCTCGGACTTCGCGAAGCGCGTGAGGCCGCCCCAGTCGTGGATGAAGAGGACCTCGACGCCGTCGGCGCCGGGGACCGCGAGCGCGGCCTCGGCCACCGCACGGAAGGCGTCCTGCCCGATCAGGTCGGGCATCAACGCACCCCGACCTGGACGTTGCGGAAGCGGGCCGGTGATGCGCCGTGGCCCACGCGGCCGATCTGCCCGGGCTGCCCCTTCCCGCAGTTCGGCGTGCCCCACACGACCCACTCCTCCCGGCCGCCCACCGCGTCGCAGGCCCCCCAGAACTCCGGCGCGAGGCCCGTGTAGTTCGGGTTCTTGTAGAGCTCGCCCAGCTTGCCGTCGTGGATCCGCCACGCGGCCTCGCAGCCGAACTGGAAGTTGATGCGCTTGTCGTCGATGGACCACGAGGAGTTCGTGCTCATGAAGATGCCGTCCTTGGTATCGCCGATGATCTCGGACAGCGAGCCGGCGCGCGGCTCGATCGAGATGTTCGTCATCCGGATGAGCGGCAGGTGCCCCCAGCCGTCGGCCCGGCTCGTACCGTTCGAGGTCTGCCCGACCACGGGCGCCGTTTCGCGGCTGGTGAGGAAGTTCTCGAAGATGCCGTCGACGATGATGGGCGTGGCCTGCGCCGGCACGCCCTCGTCGTCGTAGCCGAACGAGCCGAGCCCGCCGGGAAGGGAGGCGTCAGCCGTGACCGAGACGAGGTCGCTCGCGTAGCGCACGTTGCCTCGGTCCTCCGGCTTCAACCACGAGGAGCCTGCGTACGCCTCCTCCATGCCCAGCACGCGATCGAGCTCGATCGGGTGTCCGATCGATTCGTGGATCTGCAGCTCCATCTGCCCGGAGTCGAGGATCAAGGTGGTCACCTCGCTCGGGCACTCGGGAGCGTGCAGCAGGTCGACCGCCTCGCGACCGATCCGTTCGGCCTCCTCGATCAGCCCGAGAGTGCGGATGTGTTCGTAACCGGCGGCCTTGATGTGCCCCCTGAACGAATTGGGGTACGAGCGCCGTTGCATGTCGCCGTCACCCACCGCCACGGCCTCGGTGCCCCCTCCCGACTGCGTGATCACCTGGTCGATCGCGGCGCCCTCGCTGGACGCGAACCACGTCGAGCGACGGAAGAGATCGAGCCCGCCTTCGGCGAAGCTGACGCCGGGGACGGTTTGCATGCGCCGCGTGGCCTCCATGAGGAGCGCGACCTTCTCCTCCAGCGGCACCAAGAACGGATCTTCGAGGACGTCGCTGCGCCAGGAGGCGACCACCGGCTCGAGGGGGCTGAGGGTGACCGGATCGCCGGGCAGGCGTTGGGCGGCCTTCGCGATGGCCACCGCGAGCTCTGCGGTGCGCACCACCTCCGCCTCGTCCAGTCGTGAGGTGGCGGCGAAGCCCCAGCGCCCGCCGACCAGCACCCGCACCCCCACGCCGGTGGATGTGGAGCGGTCGATCCCCTCCATCTCCTGGTTGCGGACGGTCAGGGATTCGGTCTCGTCGACCCCCGCGCGCGCATCGGCGAAGTCCGCGCCGGCCCTGCGCGCTGCGTCCACGGCCATCCTCGCGACGTCGAGCAACCCGTGCGCTCCCTCGGTCGAGCCCGACGGACCGTACGGCCCGTTCGACGCGGGGCATGGTACCCGTTGGGGCCCTCTGCGACCCACCTACGGTGGCGGCAGACGACCTGGAGGTGGGTCCGATGACGGAGGCGGTTCGCAAGGGGTTCTCGATGGAGCAGGCGGTGGCGGTGGCCGACGAGATCGGGTTGGAGTTCGCCTCGGTGCCGTTCGACGCGGAGCAGTTCCGCAGGGGGATGGAGGTCGAGCTCGAGCACGGGCGTCGTGACCCGGTGACCAACGTGACGCAGGACGATCCGATCATCACCGGCAAGATCGCCTGGGCGCATCTGCGCGAGATGCCGGACTACTACGAACGGCTCGACGCGATGGAACGCGAGGCCGAAGGCCGGTAACCGCGTCGCGCCACCGCGGCGGGTGTTCCTCCACCCGGGTGATGCGATGATGCGCGGACCCGAGCGAACAGGAGGAACCCACCGATGCCCGTCGAGCGCGCCGCCGACCATCCGACCTTCGAGTTGGGCGGTAACACGATCACCAGCCTCGCGGCGCCGGCGCGCGGGGCCGTGGAGGCGGCGCTGTTCCGCATCGACGTCCCGCCCGGAGGTGGGCTCCCGAAGCACCATCACGACCACCTCGACGTCTTCGCGGTGGAGACCGGTGCGGGCGTGATCCACATCGACGACGAGGCGCTCGAGCTCGCGGCGGGAGACTCGGTGGTCGTGCCGACCGGCGCGTGGCACCTCTTCGAGGCCGGACCCGACGGCGCCACACTCGCCGTGACGATGCTGGCCGGCACCAAACTGATCCGCGAGGACGGCAGCGAGATCGTCCCGCCCTGGGTCAGCTGATGGCCGCCTACGTGGCGGGCGTCACCCTCTTCGACGGGCGAACGGTCAAGACCAAGCAGGGCGTCCTCATCGAGGACGGGACGATCGCGTGGGTCGGGCGCCCACGCCCGTGCCCCGAAGGCGACCCGCGCGGCCACGCACGTCGACGGGAAGGGCGCCACGCTCACACCCGGCCTGATCGACTGCCACGTGCACCTGCAGTTCGACGGGGCAGGCGACTTCGCGGCCGAGGCCCGGGCGCTCACGCCCGCGATGGCCGCGCTGAAGGCGGCCGCGAACCTGCGCCGGCACCTGGCGAAGGGGGTGACCACGGTGCGGGACCTGGGAGGCCTGGACGCCGTGAGCTGCGAGGTGGGCCACGCCGTCGACGAAGGGATGATCGTCGGACCGAAGGTGGTGGCCGCCGGTCGCGCCCTCACGATCACCGGTGGGCACGGCCACAACGTCGCGTTCGCGCGCCAGGTCGACGGTGCCGACGCCGTGCGCAAGGCCGTCCGGGAGGAGATCCGCGCCGGAGCCACCGCGATCAAGGTGGTGGCCACCGGCGGGGTCCTCACACCCGGCATCGGGGCGACCTTCACCGCGTTCACCGCGGAGGAGCTCCGAGCGGCCGTCGACGAGGCCCACAAGTGGGACCGCGGCGTGGCGGCTCACGCCATCGGCGCGGAGGGGATCCTGGGCGCCGTCCGGGCGGGCGTGGACTCGATCGAGCACTGCAACTTCCTGACGACCGAGGCAGCTCGCGAGATGAAGGAACGCGGGACCTTCCGCTCGCCCACGCTCTGCGCGATCAGGGGCATCCTCGAACATCCCGAAGAGGTGCCCGACTACGCCGTGGAGAAGGCGCGGCTCACCGCCGAAGCGTCGCGCGACGCCCAGAGGCGCGCGGTCCGGGCCGGCGTGCGCCACGTCTGCGGCACCGACGCCGGCACCCCGTTCAATCCCCACGGCAGCGCCCCCCGTGAGCTGGCGGCCATGGTGGAGTGGGGGATGGCTCCGCTCAAAGCGCTCCAGGCCGCGACCGCGAACGGCGCGGACCTGCTGCGTCTCGGGGACGTCGGCAGGGTGGAGCCCGGCATGCGTGCCGATCTGGTCCTCTACGACGGGAATCCGGTGGACGACATCGCCATGACGCACGCGCCACGCACCGTCTGGCGCGGGGGTGTGGTGGTGGCGGACGGTGCCAGCCGAGGGAACGTGTCCTGATGGATCTCCTCGTGATCGGAGGCACCCATCTCGTGGGGCGTGCCGCGGTGGAGGAGGCGGTGGCCCGCGGGCACGCCGTCACGATCTTCCACCGCGGACCCCAGGAGCCGAAGGGGTTCCCCGACGTGGAACACATCCATGGTGACCGCGACGGGGGCCTCGGGGCGCTCTCGGGCCGCGCGTGGGACGTGGCGCTGGATACGTGCGGCTACGTCCCCCGTCAGGTCCGTGAGGCGGCCGCCGTGCTCGGCGACTCCGTCGCGCACTACGGCTTCGTCTCCAGCATCTCCGTGTATCCCGACGGCACGCCCGCCCACGCTTCGGAGGACACGGCGGTCTACACGCCGCCGTTCCCGGACGGCGAGGAGATCACCGACGGCTCCTACGGCCCGTTGAAGGTGGCATGTGAGGAGGAGGCGAGGTCGGCCTTCGTCGATCGATGCTTGATCGTGCGCCCCGGCTACGTCGTGGGCAGCCACGACCGGTCCGACCGGTTCACGTCGTGGGTCCTTCGGGCGGCTCGCGGCGGCGCGATGCTCGCCCCCGGGCCCCGCGACCAGCCTCTGCAGGTTGTGGACGCGCGCGACCTCGCAGCGTTCACCCTCGATCGTCTGGAAGCGCGCACCGCCGAGAGCTATTGCGTGGTCGGTCCAGACGCACCGCTCACCTGGGGGAAGGCGATCCCTGTCCTCGCCGAGGTGGGCGGAGCCGGCGCCGAGCCCGTCTGGGTCGACGCCTCGTTCCTGCGAGAACGACTCGGGGGCGTCGAGGAAGCCCTGCCGCTGTGGGACATCGACGATGCCGGACTCCACCAGATCGACGCCACGAAGGCCCGCTCCGCCGGGCTCCGGTGCCGCCCGTTCGGAGATACGGTGCGCGACATCCTGGAGGGCAACCGCGGGCGCGTCGGCGCGCCGCTGAAGGTGGGCCTGACGCCCGAGCGCGAGGCAGACCTGCTCGCCGCGTGGGCCGCGCGCCCACGCTAGTGCACGACCCGCTCGAGGACCTCGACGCCGCGTGCCAGGATCGACAGCTGGTCGGGGGAGAGGGTTCGCAGTCCGGCGGCGAGCGCTTCCACGCGTTGGGCGCGCCCCTGCTTCAGCGCGCGCGTCCCCTTCGGGGTGGGGCGCACGATCACGGCGCGTCGGTCCTCGGGATCGGGTGCTCGCTCCACGTAGCCGTCTCGTTCCATGGCGTCCACGAGCCGCGTCATGGTGGGGGGCTCCACCTGTTCCGACTGGGCCAGGGCTCCGATCCGCATGGGACCCGCGAACACGAGCACCGAGAGTGCGGACAGGCGCGGAGCGGAGATGCCGAGGGCCTCGTCGTCGACGCGCAGGCGACGCAAGAGGTGGATGGCGGCCGCGTGGAGCCTGTCGGCCACGACATCCACCTCTTGCGCTGGGGAAGTACGCCTTGACGTGGGCATATCTATGTAGTTAGCCTAAGCAAATAGAAGCACGGGAGGCAAGCCATGGCAAGGACATCGCCGGAGCTCTTCGCCGCGATCGCGACGGGCGATACCCAGCTCGTGAAGAGCCTCCTGGACGAGGATCCCGAACGGGCCCTCGCCCGCGACGGCGACGGGGTCTCCGCCCTCATGCGCGCGCGCTACCGCAACGACCGGGCCTCGATGGATGCGATCGCCGGGCTGATGCCGGAGCTCGACCTGTTCGAGGCGGCGGCGTTCGAGGATCTCGACAGGCTGACCGAGCTGCTGGCCTACGAGCCCGCGCAGGTCGACGCATACAGCGGCGACGGGTTCTCGGCGTTGCACCTGGCGGCGTTCTACGGCCGTGAGGGCGCGGCCCGGCTCCTGCTCGCGCACGGCGCGGACGTGGACGTGCGCGGTCGCGGCTGGATGACGGGTACACCGCTGCACAGCGCCGCGAGCGGGAGCCACACGGAGGTCGCCCGCGCGTTGCTGGATGCCGGTGCCGACCCCGACGCCCGCCAGGCCGGTGCGTGGACCGCGCTCGCCGGCGCCGCGCACAACGGCAACGCCGAGCTCACTGAGGTCCTCGTGAGTGCGGGCGCCGATCCGGCGGCGGTCGACGACGAGGGACGGAGCGTGCTCGATCTGGCGGAAAGGTCCGGCGATACCGCGACGGTGGCGTGCGTGCGCGAGGCCCTGCGGGGTCGGGGCTAGGGAGCGGGGGCGACCTTCCAGGCGGACCCGTCCCAGTGCAGCACGAGTGCCGCGCGAGGGGTGCCCCCTCGCCATCCGACCGCCCAGGCGTCGGCGAAGGCATGGACGTCCACGCCTTGGAGCGCGCCGCCACCTCGCGGTCGCGGCGTCGCCACACGCGTCCATGCACCGTTCGCGCGTCGCCGCACGGCCATGGGCTGCTTCGTGGGGTGGGCCTGCCCGACCGCCCATGTCGCCGGGCCGCCGCCGACGTCGAAGAGGGCGCCGGCGCCCCGCGTCGCGACGGCGTCCCACGCACCGCCGTCGCGCGCCACGAGGTACGGGACCGGGGCTCCGCCCGACCGGCAGGTCCCGGCGGCGGCCGGCGGGGCGCTCGAGATCGCGACGAGGGTGCAGGTCCGTCCGGGCGGCTCCGGCATGGGAAGGATCCGCCAGCGTCCCCCCGCCCGGCGCGCGATGACCGGCGTCGACGTGGCGACCCGCGTACCCGAGGCGATCGGGGTGCCGCGGACGAGGGCCACCCCGGTGAGCGCCACGCCGGCGGGGGCCGGTTGCCGGTGCCACACCGAGCCGTTCCAACGCAGCACGGCGCCCCCGACGTGGACGCCGGTGGCCGTCTGCCGCAGCGTCGAGCCCACGGCCCAGGCGTCCGTCGCCGAGACGGCGACGACGTCGAGCAGGTCGACCTCGCCACGGAACGCCGGGGCCTTCGCCCGGATCCATGCCGACCCGTTCCAGTTCGACAGGAACGGTCTGCGCTGCTCGTACGCGACGACGCCCCCGACGACCCAGACGTCAGCCGAAGAGACGGCGTCCACGGCGGTGAGGTCGGGCACGCGCATCCCACCGAGCTGCTGCGTCTGCCAGGCCGCCCCGTCCCAGTGGGTCACGATGCCCCGGCCACCGACGGCCCAGACATCGGCCGGTCCGATCGCGACCACGTCGTGGAGGGCACCGACGCGCACCCGCGCTCCGGGCGGGGTCGTCCCGGCGGACGCCGGCTCCGACACGAGCGTCGAGGTCCGCCAGGGCGAGCGCGATCATCACCGAAAGGAAGCGCCCCATGTCAGGCAGCGTACCCGTCGAAGACGTAGATCTGTGCCTGGGAATCGCAGGGGTTGCCGCGTCCGAACGTGATCCGCCCGTCGGTGACGTCGGCCACGCACCAGAACACCGTCTTCTCCGTCGGGGTCCCGAACTCGGGGTGGCGGCAGAGGGAGTCCGGCTTGGTGTCGTGGTCCGAGAGCATCGTGCGGAGCCCGTCCTCCGTGATGGATCCCGGCGGAGCGTCCGCGAGGAGGGACCGCGCGCGTTCGTAGCGCACCGCGGAGCGTCGTGCGTAGGTGGGGTCGCCTTCGAAGCGGAGCATCCGGTCGCAGACGTAGTGGTTCGTGTGCGCGAGGTGATCCTCACCGTCGAGACCCGTGATCTCGGCGTCGGTGGCGCTCCCCTCGACGTTGGCGACGGCCCCGTCGGCGTCGGCGAGGACGTTGTTGTAGCTCGAGGCTCGGTCCGAACGCAGCGACATCGTCACCATCTGCTCGAGGGTGCGCGCGCGCATCATCTCGAGCACCTGGTGCGCGCGTGAGATGCCCACCCGCTCGTCGTTGGGCGCGAGCTCGTTCCCGGTGAGCGAGAGCCCCGCGCTGTTCCACCCCACGCTCAGCCAGGGGATACCGCCGAGCTGGAACACGACCGGGTCGCCGGGGACGGCGATCTCCAACGCCACGATCTCCTCCTCCGTCTCGGGCCGCAGGTCGTTGTTGTGCGCCACCAACAGGTGGCCGTTCGCGGTCGCCCGGGGCCCGGCGACCAGGTCGCTGCAGCGCCCCTCGACCCTGGCCTCGTACGGCTCGTACCAGATCTCCTCGATCGAGCAGGCGAAGAAGGCGACCGGGTCCACGCCCGCCGCCTGGGCACAGGCGTCGAGCTCCTCCACCAGCCACGGCAGGCGCGGCGCCGTGAGGGCCCGATAGTCCTGGGCGAGGGCCAACTGGTCCTCACGGCTTCGGTCGCCGGGGAGATCCTCGAACGCCATCTCCACGCTGCGCCGGATCGCCTCGCGCCCCAGATCTCCCAACTGGGCCCCCACCTCGCGATGGGAGCCGGCAACCCGCAGGACCGGGATCGTCGGGGGCGTCACGGCAGGGAGGGCATCGGCGGCGTGGGCGGAGGTGTCGCTCCGGCGAGGGCCGAAGGGGCCTCGGTGCGGCCGCGTCCGGCCCGGTATGCCGCCACGATCGCGGCACCCATGCCCCATCCAGCGGTGAGCACGAAGAGCAGCCCGCCGAGCACCGGGATCAGCGCGGCGACCCGCAGGATCGCGAAGCCTGCGAGGAACGCCAGGAACCGGTGCCGCGGGGGCTTCACCAGGATCCGCCCGAGGCGAATACGCCCCCACCGTGTACGCCACCGTGTAGATCAAGAGCAGCGCGAGCAGCAACCCGAGTCCAGCGGCGCCGGCGACCACCGTGACGAGGGCGAGCACGCCCAGCACCGGCAGACCGAAGAACCCCGCCGCACCCCAGCCGATCGAAGGGCCCACCCTGCGCACGGCGGCGTCGGCGGAGGCGTCGGCCGCGCGCGGCAGCAGGAGCGTCAACACGATCCCCAGGAGGAAGACCGATCCCGACATCACGAACCACAGGAAGACCCGGCCGAAGGCGCGGCCCCAATGGACATCGAAGTTGGTGCCCTGGGAAACGGTGCCGCCGACGGTCCCGGGCGCGACCTGGGGTGTGGCCTTCGAGGTGACGTTGCCTCCGACGTGCGCGCCGTCCTGCACGACGACCCGCCCATTCAGCGCGACGACGTTCCCTCCGACGGTTCCCGTCACGATCACATCTCCGTTGAACGCGACGGCATCGTGGACCACCGTCCCATCCAGCAGCAGCGGCCCGTCGAAGATCACCGCGGTGTCGTACGTCTCGCCCGCGGCGACCTCGAGCCGACCCGTGAGCACGACGAACGAGTTCCCCGTGGTGGTGGCCGTGACCGTCTGGGCGAACGCCGGTGCGGGGGCGGCGAGGAACGCCGCCGCGCAGAAGGCCAGGACGGCGAGTCGTGTGCGGGTATGCATGGTCTGCCCTCCCTCGATGGCTGTGAGCAGGCTACCGCGACGGCACCTCATGCGGTGAGCTCGGCGAGCAGATCCCCGAAGGCGCCGACGTAGCGGTCGACATCTGCCTCCGTGGCCGGAACCGAGCAGGTCGGCCCGGCGCCGACGATCGCGTCCCAGACCCCGCGGTTGCCGAGGTAGACGCGCGTCAGGCGTCGCAGAGGGATGTCGAAGTGTGCGGCGGCTTCCAGGGCGTCGCGGGGGAGTGCGGGTGCGTACGTCACGCCGCTGCGCGGCCAGAACCGATGGGTGGTCCAGGGGAGGCCCGTCGCCGCCACCGCGTGCTCGATGCCGTCGGCCAGGCGGCCGCCGAGCGCCTGCGTGCGCGTGTAGGCCTCCGGGCGGAGCACCTCGCTCATCGTCGCGCGCGCCGCCGCGAAGGACATCGGGTTGCCGAAGAGCGTCCCGCCCGTGGCCACCACCGGCTTCTCGTCGTCGCGGCCGGCGGGGCGCTCGAGTGTGTCCGCGACGTCCGGAGTCATCCCGTAGGCGCCGAGCGGCACGCCGCTCGCGATCGACTTGCCGATCGTGACGACATCGGGCTGCAGCCCCCACAGCCTGGTGAGCCCGCCCGGGCCCACCACCTGGGTGTGGGTCTCGTCGTAGGCGAGGAGCGTCCCGGTCTCGCGCGTGAGGGCGCGCAACCCGTCGTGGAACCCATCCGACGGCATCAGCAGGCCGACGTTGTTGGTGATGACCGGCTCCGTGATCACGACCGCGACATCGCGGGTCTCGAGTGCCGCGCGCAGGGCCTCGAGGTCGTTGAACTGCACCACGACGGTGTGCGTGACGGCGTCGCGCGGCAGGCCGATCTCTTCCGGGACGAGCCGGCCGTCCTCCAGCCCCACGAGGGTCTCGTCGAAGTGGCCGTGGTACTTCCCGTCGAAGAAGAGGACCTTGTCGCGCCCGGTGGCGACGCGTGCGATGCGGACGACCTCGAGGTTGGCGTGCGTGGCCGAGAGCGTGAACTGCCACTTCGCCAGCCCATAGCGACGAGCGAGCTCCTCGGCCACCCAGATCCCGTCCTCGTTGGGCAGGAGGAACTGGTTCCCGGCAGCGATCCGTCGCGAGACCGCCTCCACCACAGGCCCGGGAGCGTAGCCGCCGAACATGGACATGTCGGCGATGTTGAAGTCCGCGTACTCGTTGCCGTCGACGTCGCGGAACCGGCTCCCCGATCCCTCGGCGACGAACAGCGGCGGATGGTCGTAGGAGGTCCGCAGCCATGACATCGGCACCCCGTTGGGCATGACAGGCTCGGCACGCTTCCACAGCGCGCGGGAGCGCTCGTGCGTCTCAGCCCACCGCGCATCCTCGCGCCCCTTGAGCTCCTGGACCTTCGCGTGATCGATCCCGAGGGCGTCCATGGGGGCTAGGTCTACCAGCTGGAGTCCCGGACGCGACGTCCGCGAGCGGCAGGGGAGGCTACCGGGTCGGCTCACCCAGGTCGCGGATCATGAGCCAGGACTCGATCCGGACCCCGTCCCGCGTGTCGAGGTCCAGCCTGCGTCCCACCTTCCGCATGCCCGCCTTCTCGTACGCGCGCTGCGCGCGCTCGTTGTCCACCGCCGTGAGCAGGGCCACGCGGGTCGCGCCGTGCGTCCGCCGCAGGTACCGGCAGAGGAGTCCGATGGCGCGTGGGCCGATCCCGCTCGCGAGCAGGCTGGGATCGCCCAGGAAGATGTCCAGTCCCCACGTCCCGTCGTCGACCGGGACGCCCATCGCATCGGCCTCCTCGGCGTACGCGGACCACGGGTAGAACTGGAGGTAGCCCGCCGGCCGGCCGTCCACCTCGATGAACGTCGCCACCGTGGCGTCGGCGGGGTCGGTGCTGGGGCCGTACGCCGCCCGGATCCCGGCATCGGTGAACTCGCCCTCGTCGTCGTCGGTGTCCCACACGGCGCGCACGTGCGGCTCTCGCCGCCACGTGAGCAGCTGGTCGAAGTCATCGTCCGTCGGTCGCATCCGACGGAGCGCGAGGTCCTCCTCGCGTGCGAGCGTGCCGTCGTCGCTCACGTCCCACCGGTGGGGACGGTGAACGCGTGAACGACGCCTGCGTCGTCCCCCACGTAGAGCCCGTCCGCGTTGGCGGCGGGTCGCGATCGAGCTGTGGCGCCCAACGGTTCGGACCAGGGCGCGTCGCATCCGGGCGAGGCCTCGTCGCAGCCGAGCGGGATGGCCGTGACCACGCCTCCGCCCGTGACGACGTAGACCACGTCGTCCTGGACGATCGGCGTGGCCAGGGGGAGCACGCCAAGGGACCACGCGCGCAGCGGTGGACAGCTCACGCTCGCGCACGCGTCGGGGAAGGAAAGCAGGCGTCCGTCCGCGGCGCCGACGAACACCTCTCCGGCGCCCAGCGTCGGCGCGTCGATCGCACCCGGTTCCGGGGGGCGCCCGGGGACGATCGTGCCCGCCCACGCGGGCCGGCACACGCCCTTGCACGCGAGGGGGAACGCCAGGAGCTGTCCCCGCGCCGCCACGAACGCCGTGTCGTCCGAGAGCGTCACGGCCGTGGCCGGCCCTCCCGTCGCACCGGTCCACACCGGCTTGCAGGGGTCGAGGCAGGCGGCCGGGAACGCGGCGACGCCACCGCGCGGCGACCTGGACGAGACGACGACGAGACCCCCGCCCACCGCGGGGCGGCCGCTGATGCGGTGGCCGGGGAGCTGCCCTACCCAGGCCGGCGGGCATTCGCGGTTGCCGGTGCCGCACCGGGCAGGGAACGCGAAGAGCTTCCCCGCGGTGACGTAGACGAAGTCGTCGTTCGCGCTCGGCGCCGAGACGGGATCGTGGCCGGCCTCGCCGGTCCACAGGGGTCGGCACTGCGCGGCGTCGCAATGGGTCGGGTATGCGTACACGTGGCCCGCCGCGGAGCCTGCATAGACGACATCGCCGTCGGTGGTGGGAACCGAGAGCGGCCCGTCGGGGACCCTGCCCTCCCACGAGGGCGTGCATACGCGCGAGCTGAGGGGGACAGCGCACGGGAGCGGATACGCGAAGAGCCCCTCCGCTCCGCTCACGTAGAGCTCGTCGGTGGTGGTGTCGACCCCCGCCACCCTGCCGGGCCCCGTGTCGGCGGTCCACGCTGGGGCGAGCCGTGCCACGTTGCTGGGCGTCACCGCCTGCGTGGGTTGGCGCCCGAAGAAGTGGATCAGCGCCCCCACACCGGCGAGCACCAGGACGATCACCGCCACCAAGCCCGTGACGCGGAGCGCGCGGTGCCCGTGCGTGCGGGCGAGATCGCCGGCCGAGGTGATGGGGCCGGGACGGGTACCTGGGCGTTGATCCCGCATAGGCCGCCCATCATCGCGTACGCCGCCTCGGAGCGTCCCGTCCGCGTAAGCGCCCGCCCATGTCAGACCCGTCTCCTACGGTGAGATTCACTTCCCCTCACAGGAGGAACCATGAGCCTGCAGATCGGCATCGGATTGGTGATGCTCGCGCTCGGCCTCGGCATCGGACTGGCGGTCGCGGCTCTCCGGCCGCCCCGTCCCGCGGCCGGTCGACCCGATGGTGCCCCGATCTTGGCCACGATCCAGGGGCAGCTCGAGGCACAGGCGGCCGAGCTGCGCCGGATGGCCGACGCGACCTCCGGACGGGATCTGGCCGCGGAACAACTGCGCACGGGGCTCGACGGCGCGCGCCGGGCGCTCGAGGAGCTGCAGGTGCGGGCGCAGGAGCGTGAGCGGACGGATGCCGACAACCGGGAGGTGGTGCGGCGCCTATCCACCGTGCTGGCCGGAGGGGCCGCCAAGGGACGCGCGGGGGAGAACGTGCTCCGCGAGCACCTGGCCCAGCTCCCGCCCGGGATGCTGGTCACCGACTTCCGCGTGGGCGGCAAGGTGGTGGAGTTCGGGCTCCTGCTGCCCGACGGCCGGCGCTTGCCCATCGATTCCAAGTGGACGGCCGTCGCCGAGCTCGAGGCGCTGGACGCCGCCGAGGACGCAGGCGCGCGCGAAGCGTGCGCGCGGGCCGTCGAGCGAGCGGTCACGGCGCGGGCGCGTGAGGTGGCGCAGTACCTCGACCCTTCACTCACCGCATCCGTCGCGGTGGCCGCCGTCCCGGATGCGGCGTACGAGGTGCTGCGGCGCGCCCACGCCGACGCATACGCGCGCGGTGTGATCATCGTGCCGTACGGCTCGGCGTTGCCCATCGTGCTGTTCCTGTACACGCTCGTGCAGCGTGTGGGCGGCGCCGCGGATGTCCAGGCGAGCCTCGCCGAGATCGCGGGCGTGCTCGACGTCTTGGAGTCGGTGGTCGAGAACAAGTTCACGCGCGCGGGCACCATGATCGCGAACGGGGCCGACGAGTTCCGCTCGCAGCTCGGCAAGGCGCGCGGCTCTGTCGCGCGCGCCCACGCTTCGGCGCCGGACGCCTCATCAGAGGACGCGGACGAGGCGGGCCTCGCCGTGGTCCGATGACCCGGCTCCCGAGCCGGGCCGTCCGTGCCGATATCCTGTCGCCATGCGTGTGACCATGCGTCGCGGGTGCGTCGCTGCAAGCCTCATCGCGTTCGTCCTCGCATCGGCGTCGGCGGCCTCTGGGCGTGCGCTCGACGGGGTGGCGGCGCGGCTCCATGGCCCCCCCGAGCGCGGTGGGCTGCCGGCGCCGGTTCCGTGCCCGGGCTGCTACGCGCCGGCCCTGCGCACCAGCTGGCAGTGGCAACTGCAATGGAAGGTCGATACCTCGCTCGACGTCCAGATGTACGACGTGGATGGGTTCAACGTCTCGAAGGCCCTCGTCACGAAGCTGCACGACGCGGGGCGCAAGGTCGTCTGTTACTTCAGCGCCGGGTCGTGGGAGAACTGGCGACCCGACGAGGGGGATTTCCCTCGATCCGTGCTCGGCAGGTCCAACGGCTGGCCGGGGGAGCGATGGCTCGACATCCGCCGGCTCGCCGTCCTCCGCCCGATCATGAAGGCGCGGCTCGACATGTGTCAGGCCAAGGGGTTCGACGCCGTGGAGTTCGACAACGTCGACGGGTACCAGAACCGCACGGGGTTCCCGCTCACGGGCGCCGACCAGCTCGCGTACGACGTCTTCCTGGCCGATCAAGCTCATCGCCGGGGGATGTCCGCGGTGCTCAAGAACGACCTCGGCCAGATCCACACGCTCCTGCCGTACTTCGACTTCGCGTTGAACGAGCAGTGCCACCAGTACGCGGAGTGCGGCAGGCTGAAGCCGTTCGTGGCGGCGGGCAAGGCGGTCTTCGGGGTGGAGTACGTGCTGGCCAAGCCGCGATTCTGCCCAGCCTCGAACCACGCCAACTTCAACTTCCTCAAGAAGAAGCTGAGCCTCGGCCCGTGGCGTTCCCCGTGCCGGGGGCGGTGACTCGCGTCCCGTTGGGTTGACGGTTCTACCCAATCTCTGCATAACTATGCGTCATGCGAGAACGGGTACGGGTCGCGGTCTTGGGAGCCTCCGGTTACGCGGGCGGAGAGCTCGTGCGCCTGCTCGCGCCCCATCCGTCGGTCGAGGTCACCTTCCTGGGGGCGAACGAGTCCGCAGGAAAGACCCTCGCCGAGGCCCATCCGCATCTCGGCGGCCATCCGCTGGCGGCTACGGTGCTCCGTCCGATGGAGCCCGCGGCGATCGCCGCCGATGCCGATGTCGTGTTCAGCTCCTTGTCGCACGGTGTCGGCGCCGTCCTCGCCCCCCGCCTCCTCGAGGCCGGACTGCGGGTGATCGACCTGGCCGGCGACTTCCGTCTGCCGGCGAGCGCGTACCCGGAGTGGTACGGGTTCGACCACCCGTCGCCCCCGTGGTTGGAGAAGGCGGTCTACGGTCTCCCGGAGCTGTGCGCGGACCGGGTGGCGGGCGCGCAGCTCGTGGCGAACCCCGGCTGCTACCCCACGCCCGTGATCATCGGGTGCGCGCCGTTACTGTCGGCCGGGCTGATCGACGAGACGCCGATCCGCGTGGACGGGAAGACCGGTCTCTCTGGCGCCGGGCGCACGGCCGACGAGACCACGCTCTACGCCTCGACCCAGGACAGCGTCCGGCCGTACCGCGTCCCCCGACACCAGCACACGCCGGAGATGGAGCGAGGCCTCGAGCTCTTCACCGGCCGTCAGGTGCCCGTGCTCTTCGTGCCGCACCTCGTCCCCACCGTGCGCGGCGTGCTCACGACCTGCTACGCGGGTCTGGCTCCCGGCGTCACCACCGAGGCGCTGACGGACGCCCTCGCCGCCGCCTACGCGGTACGGCCGTTCGTGCGCGTGCTGCCTGCGGGAGCGATGGTCGATTCCAAGCGCACGCGTGGGACGAACGTGCTCGAGTTGCAGGCGGTGGCCGATCCCCGGACGGGCACCGCGGTGGTGGTAGGGGCTGTGGACAACCTCGTGAAGGGCGCCGCCGGCCAGGCGATCCAGAACCTCAACCTCATGTTGGGGCTCGACGAGGCGACCGCCCTGCCCACGCTGGCGGTGTACCCGTGAGCGTCACCTACCCGGGCGGCTTCCGCGCCGCCGGCGTCACGGCCGGGTTCAAGCCCAGCGGGCTGCCGGACCTGGGGCTGCTCGTGGGCGACGCCGGCACCCATGCCGCCGGGCTCTTCACGACGAACCGCGTGGCCGCCGCGCCGGTCGCGCTCGCGCGGGAGCGTCTGGCCGCCGGCGTCGTGCGTGGGGTGCTCGTGAACAGCGGCCAGGCCAACGCGGCCACGGGAGAGCGCGGCATGCGCGATGCGGTGAGCTCCACCGCCGCGGCGGCGGAGGCTGCGGGGCTCGCCCTCGAAGAGCTGCTGCCGTGCTCCACCGGGGTGATCGGCGAGCCGCTGCACACGGACGTGCTGCTGAGCGCGCTGCCGTCGCTGGTGGACGCGATGGGGCCGGACGGAGGCGAGGCGTTCGCGCACGCGATCATGACGACGGACACCGTGGACAAGCGGGCCACCGCCGAGGCCGGCGGCTACCGGGTGGGTGGTTGCGCGAAGGGCGTCGGGATGATCAGTCCACGCCTCGCGACGATGCTCGCGTTCGTGACGACGGATGCGCCCGTGGCGCCGGTGGACCTGCATCGGCTCGCGTGCGAACAGCTGGGCGCGCGCTTCGATCAGCTCACGGTCGACGGATGCACGTCCACCAACGACACGGTCTTGCTCTTCGCGAGCGGGGCGGCCGGCGGGGCGCCCGCTGCGCCCGGGACCGACGCGTGGGACCGGTTGTCCGCGGCCCTGGCGGAGGTGGGCGAATCGCTGATGCGCCAGCTCGCCGCAGACGCGGAGGGCGGGCAGCATGTGCTGCTGATCGAGGTCTCCGGCGCCCCCACCGAGGGGAACGCGCGGGTGGTCGCCAAGGCCGTGGCGGACTCTCCCCTCGTGAAGACCGCCGCCTTCGGTGGCGATCCGAACCCGGGCCGGATCCTGCAGGCGGTGGGGTCCTCGGGGGCGTCCGTGGATCCGTCGGCGATCGATGTCGCGATCGGCGGGGTGGATCTCGTCCGAGCCGGCGTCATCCCACCCGCGTACTTCTCCGACGACGGGCTCGGAGCGCAGGCTCGTGCGGCGATGGCCGGGCCGGAGATCGTGTTCGAGATCGTCCTGGGCGACGGTCCCGGTCGCAGCCGGGCGATCGGCTGCGACCTCTCCTACGAGTACGTCCGCATCAACGGGGAGTACACGACGTGATGAACGAGCCGATCCCGCCGCAGATCCGCCAGCGCACGGTCGCGAAGGCGCGCACCCTCCTGGAAGCGTTGCCCTTCATGCGGGAGCACCACGGCAAGGTGATCGTCGTGAAGTACGGAGGCGCGGCGATGGACCTCGCACCGCTCGCGTCGTCGTTCGGGGAGGACGTCGCGTTGCTCCAGAGCGCGGGCATCACGCCCGTGATCGTGCACGGTGGGGGGCCCCAGGTCACGGAGATGAGCGCACAGCTCGGGATCGAGACCACCTTCGTGGACGGGTTGCGGGTGACGGACGCGGCGACGCTGGACGTGGCCACGATGGTGCTGGCCGGCAAGCTGAACAAGGAGGTCGTGGGCACCCTCGTCACGGGCGGGGTGCGTGCCGTCGGGCTCTCGGGCGTGGACGGCGGGCTCCTGATCGCGCAGCGTCAGGCGGCGCCCGACCTCGGCTTCGTGGGCGAGGTCGTCCACGTCGACGTCGACGTGCTTCAGACGCTGGCCGACCGGCGGTTCGTGCCGGTGGTGGCCTCCATCGCGGTCGACGAGACGGGCCAGGCGTACAACGTGAACGCGGACGTGGTGGCGAGCGAGCTCGCCGTCGCGCTCGGCGCCGAGAAGCTGGTCTTCATCAACGACGTGCCCGGCCTGATCGGTCCCACCGGTGACCTCCTGTCCGAGCTCTCGTCCCGACAGTGCCTCGACCTGCTCGCGCGACCTGGCGTCGTGGGGGGCGGCATGATCCCCAAGCTCGAGAGCGCGGTGCGGGCCCTCGAGGCCGGCGTGGGTCGCGTCCACCTCGTGGACGGGCGCGTCGAACACTCGCTCGTGCTCGAGCTGTTCACGCCGGAAGGCGTCGGCACGATGATCACGCGTGACGCGGACGGGCTCGTGGAGGTGAGCCCGTGACGCTGCCCGGCGAGTCTTCCGTGATGGGCACGTACGCCCGCTTCCCGCTCACGCTCGTCCGCGGCGAGGGCGTGCGTGTCTGGGACGACGAGGGCGCGGAGTACCTCGACTTCGCCGGCGCGATCGGGGTCACCGCCATCGGCCACTCGCATCCCGCGTGGGCGCGAGCGGTGCACGACCAGGTCGACCGGCTCGACATGGTGAGCAACCTCTTCGTGACCGAGCCTCAGGCATGGCTCGCGCAGCGCCTGGTGGATCTGCTGCCGGTGCCCGAAGGCCGTGTGTTCTTCTGCAACTCGGGTGCGGAGGCGAACGAAGCCGCCATCAAGCTGGTGCGCCGGTGGGGGCTGCCGCAGGGCAGGACCGCCTTCCTCGCGTTGGACGGCTCGTTCCACGGGCGCACGATCGGCGCGCTGGCCGCCACCGGCCAACCCGATAAGCGCGCCGCGTTCGAGCCGCTCGTGGATTGGTTCCGGTTCCTTCCCCCCAACGACGTGGCGGCGCTCGACCTCGCGCTCACCCCCGACGTTGCCGCCGTGTACCTGGAGCCGGTGATGGGCGAGGGGGGCGTGCTGCCGCTCACCGACGCTTACCTCCAGGCCGCGCGGGCGCTCTGCACGGAGCGGGGAGCGCTCCTCGTCGCCGACGAGGTGCAGTCGGGGATCGGCCGCTGCGGCGACTGGGTCGCGATCTCGCACGCCGGCGTCGTCCCCGACGTCGTGATGCTCGCGAAGGCGCTCGGCGGCGGCCTACCGATCGGGGCGCTCGTGGCGCCGGCATCGCTCGCGTTCGGACCCGGGGAGCATGCCTCCACGTTCGGCGGCGGGCCCGTCGCGTGTGCGGGCGCGCTCGCCGTCCTCGACGTGATCGAGGACGAGGGGCTCCTCGAGAGGGCGAACACGATCTGGGATCGGCTCAGCGCGGCGCTGCTCGCGGCGGCGGCTCCAACCGGTCTCGTGCGCGAGGTGCGCGGCCGCGGCTGCCTGGTCGGCGTCCAGCTCGCGGAGGCGGTAGCGCACGAGGTGGCGCTCGCGATGATCGACGAGCGCGTCCTCGCGAGTGTGGCACGGCCCGACGTGCTGCGGCTCTCGCCTCCGCTGATCGCCTCCCACGACGACATCGACCGGGCCGCGGCGGCGTTCGGCGCGGCGCTCGTCGCCGTCGCGGGAGCCGCCGCGTGAGCGGCACGAACGGCGCCGTGAAGGCCAAGCGCCAGCAGGCGATCCTCGCGCTCGTCTCTCGAGAGCACCTGGGGAGCCAGGAGGAGATCCGTGGACGTCTGCAGACGATGGGCATCGCGGCCACGCAATCGACGATCAGCCGGGACATCGAGGAGCTTGGGCTGGCGCGCGTGCACGCGCACGACGGCACCCGGTACGTGATCCCGGGCGAAGCGGAGGCCCCGCAGCCGCTCGCCATGCTCCGTCGTCTGCTCGACGAGTTCGCCCTGTCGTTCGTCCGCGCGGAACACGGCCTGATCGTGCGAACCCCGCCCGGCGCGGCGGCCGCCCTCGCCGAGGGCATCGACCGGGTCGGGCTCACCGACATCGCCGGCACGATCGCCGGCGACAACACGATCCTCATCCTGGGCCGCGAGGGTGTGAAGCCCGCACGGTTGGAGCGGTCCCTCAACCAGATCATGGAGGCAGGCTGAATGACGAACAGAGCGGTGCTCGCTTACAGCGGCGGGCTGGACACGTCGGTCACGATCCGGTGGCTGGTCGAGCAGGGGTACGAGGTCACGGCGGTGGCCGTCGACGTGGGGCAGCAGGAGGACTTCGCCGAGATCGTCGCGCGCGGACGCAAAGCCGGCGCGGCCGAGGTCCGCGTGGTTGATGCCGTCGGGCGCTTCGCGCGTGAGTACCTGGCCCGCGCGATCAAGGCGAACGGCCTCTACGAGCAGAAGTACCCGATGGTGAGCGGCCTCGCGCGCCCGTGCATCGTCGAGGAGGTGGTCGCGGTCGCGCGGGAGGTCGGCGCCGACACGGTCGCCCATGGCTGCACGGGGAAAGGGAACGACCAGGTGCGGTTCGAGGTGGGGTTCTACGTCCTTGCCCCCGACCTGAAGGTGCTCGCCCCGATCCGCGACGCCGACATCCCGCGTGAGAAGGCCATCGCCCTCGCCGAGGAGTGGGAGATCCCCATCGCGAACGTCGTCACAACCTACTCGGTCGATGAGAATCTGTGGGGCCGCACCGCGGAGTGCGGACCTCTCGAGGACCCCTGGGTGGCCCCGCCGGAAGACGCGTTCGCACGCACCGCCTCGCCCGCCGCGCGGCCGGAGGAGCCCGCCGAGATCGCCATCACCTTCGAGCGCGGCGTGCCCGTGGCGCTCGACGGTGCGGTGGCCTCGCTCCCCGAGATCGTGCGGGCCCTCGACGCGCTCGGCGGCTCCTACGGGTTCGGGCGCGTGGACATGATCGAGAACCGACGCGTCGGGATCAAGAGCCGGGAGCTCTACGAGGTGCCGGGCGCACTCGCCATCATCCGCGCGCACCAGGCGCTCGAGGATCTGACGCTCGAGCGCGAGGTGGCGCACCACAAGCCGCTCCTGGAGCAGCGCTGGGCCGACCTCGTGTACGACGGCCAGTGGTTCGGGCCCCTGCGTCAGGCGATCGACGCCTACGTCGAAGCGACGCAGTCCCACGTCACCGGCGAGGTGCGGCTGCGGTTCGAGCCGGGGGCCTGCACCGTGGTCGGGCGTCGCAGCGACCACTCCCTCTACGATCTCGGACTGGCAACCTACGGGAGCGAGGACGCCTTCGACCAATCCGATGCCGAAGGCTACGTGCGCCTGTACGGGATGCCGCTGAAGGTGTGGTCCGCGAAGCAGGGGAGCGGCCCCCGGTGACGTCGGACGAGGGCGGCGGCCAGCTGTGGGCCGGGAGGTTCTCCTCGCCTCCCGCACCCGAGGCGCATGCCCTGGGGCGATCCCTCGCCTTCGACGCGCGCCTCGCGCAGCAGGACGTCGAGGCCGGCGTGGCCCACGTCCGCGCGCTGCAGGACGCCGATCTGCTCACGCCGGCGGAGGCGGGTGCCCTCGAGGAGACGCTCGCGGACATCGGCGCGGAGATCGCGGAGGGCGGGTTCACCTTCGACGACGCCGATGAAGACGTGCACTCGGCGGTGGAGCGCGCCGTGACGGATCGCCTGGGAGACCTGGGCGCCAAGCTCCACGCGGGCCGCTCGCGCAACGACCTGGCGGTGACCGACCTGCGCCTGTGGCTCCTGGCGGCCGGTCGCCGCGTCGACGCCGAGCTCGTCGCCCTGATCCGCACCCTCGTCGCGCGTGCGGGCGAGCACGCGGAGAGCGTCATGCCCGGGACCACCCACGCGCGGTTCGCGCAGCCGGTCACGCTCGGCCACCACCTCCTCGCGCACGCCTGGGCGCTGCTCCGCGACCTGGAGCGGTTCGAGGGATGGGCCAACCGGGCCTCGACCTGCGCGCTCGGCGCCGGCGCGGTGGCCACCTCCACACTCGGGCTGGATCCCGACATGACGGCGGCGCGACTCGGCTTCCACCGCGCGTTCCGCAACTCGATCGACGCCGTGAGCGACCGCGACTTCGTCCAGGAGTTCGTCGCCGTCGCGGGCATCTGCGCCACGCACCTCGCCCGGCTGGGCGCGGACCTCGCGCGCTGGACCGACGAGGCGCTCGGCTGGGCCGAGCTCGACGAGGCCTTCACCACGGGCTCGAGCATGATGCCGCAGAAGCGGAACCCGGATACCGCCGAGCTCGTCCGCGGGAAGGCCGCCCGCGTGGGCGCGCGGTTCGGCCAGCTCGCCGGGCTGCTCCAGGGTCTCCCGCTCGGCTATCACCGCGACCTGCAGGAGGACAAGGAGCCCGCATTCGACGCCGCCGACACGCTGGAACTCGTGCTACCGGCGATACGGGGCGCCGTCGCCACCGTGCGCTTCCACCCGGAGGTCATGCGCGCGGCGTGCGAGGCCGAAGGGCTCTACGCGACCGACCTCGCGGAGGCGCTCGTCCGCTCGGGCGTGCCGTTCCGCGAGGCCCACCGCCGCACGGGCGAGCTCCTCAAGCGGCTCGCGTCCGAGGGTCGCGGTCTGCGCGGGCTCTCCGACGCGGAGTGGGACGACTTCGGCGTGACCGACGGTGCGGCGCTGCTTCGATCCGGATCGCAGCGTGGCGCGTCGCGGCGGCGCGGGCGGGCCCTCGGCGGCCTCGGTCCGCGCCCAGATCGCGGGGCTCGAGGCGGCGCTCGCGGAACGTCCGATCACGCCGTAACGCGCTCCGCGGGCCCGCCCCTAGGCGCGCTGACGCCTCAGCACGAACACACCCGCGGCCACCATCGCCAGCGCGAAGGCCGCGAGGGCGAGGAGCTGATCCCAGATCTCCCCGATGCCCTGTCCCGCGATCATCACCGCGCGCAGCGCCGCCACCGCGTGGGGCATGGGCAGGAGCTGGCCCAGCCAGCGCAGCGGCGGCCAGAGCGTCTGCACCGGCCAGAAGAGGCCACCCAGGAAGATCTGGGGAAGCAGCACGAGCGGGATGAACTGGATCACCTGCAGCTCGTTGCGCGCGTAGAAGGAGAGCGTGATCCCGAGGTTCACGCATCCCACCACCAGTAGCAGCAGGACGAGCAGCACGATCCAGAGCGCGCCCTCGACCTGCGCGTGCAGGACCAGCGTCGCGTAGCCGAGCACGAGCAGCGCCTGCACGGCTGCGAAGCCGAGGAACCCCAGGAGGTAGCCCGTGAGGATCTCGCCGCGAGTGATCGGCGATGCCAGGAGCCGTTCGAGCGTGCCGGAGGACCGCTCGCGCAGGAAGGAGACGCTCGTGAGCATGAAGGTGAACAGGAACGCGAAGACCGTGATGAGCGCAGGGGCGGCGTAACTGATCGTCGACGGCCGGTCCCCGTTCGGCACGATGATGCGATCGACGCTCACGCCCGCCATCGCGCCTTCCGGCAGGACGATCCCGTTCGACGCGGCGAGCGCGGACGCCGCGGCGCGCACGACGGGCTCCTCCACGCGTGGATCGGTGCCGGCGACGATCACGCGTGCGGTCGGCTCCGGGTCGCCGACCTTCACGATCGGGAACTGCACGAGCCCGTCGAGCGCGCCGTCGCGGACCTGGGCGGTCCCCTCGTCGCAGGTGGTGACGGTGACGAGCTGCACGCCGGGCTGTCGCGCGAGCGCGTCCCGGAACGCCGCGGGATCGCCCCCGATCGCCCCGCACGCCTCGGCCGCATCACCGGAGGCGAACCCGATCCGCAGGGGCTCGCGTTGATCCGAGATCAGGTAACCGATCAGCGCCATGACGACGAGGGGCACGATCACGATCAGCGCCATGCTCCGCGGATCCCTGCGGAACCCGCGCACGATCCGGGCGGCGAGCGCGCCGACGCGCGCGCCGCTCACGGGCGGTCCTCCGCCGCAGCGCGGAGCGCGAGGTACGCGTCCTCCAGTGACCCGTGACCCTGCGCACGCAGGGCCGCGGGCGACTCGGTGATCATCACGCGTCCCGCGTCCACGAACGCCACGCGGTCGCAGTGATCCGCCTCGTCCATCACGTGCGTGGTGACCACGATCGTGGTGCCGCGCTCACGCAGCGCCGCGAACTGGGCCCAGAGCGTGCGCCGCAGCGTCGGGTCGATGCCCACGGTGGGCTCGTCGAGCAGCAGGAGGCGGGGTCCGTGGACCATCGCGCAGATCAGGTTCGCGAGCTGGCGTTGCCCGCCCGAGAGTTGGCGCACGGGACGGTCGGCATCGGCGTCGAGGCCCACCAAGGCGAGGAGCGCCTCCGTGCGGACCGGCACGTCCGCCTTCGAGAGGCCGTAGATACGTCCGAAGAAACGGAGGTTCTCGCGGAGGGAGAGGTCTTCGTAGAGCGCCGCGGCTTGCGTCATGTATCCCGTGTCGGGGGCGGTCTCGCGTCCGGGGGTGAGCCCGAGCACCTCGATCGTGCCGGACGCCGGGGTGAGGAGCCCGGCCACCACCCGGATGAACGTCGTCTTCCCGGCGCCGTTCGGGCCGACGAGGCCGAGGATCTCCCCCGCGCGTACCGTGAGGTCGAACCCGTCGAGGGCACGCACGGGGCCGAACCGCCGTTCCAGCCCTCGCGCGATGACGGCCTCGGACATCTGCCGGATCCTCCACAGGCATCGTCCGACGCCGGAGGGACAGGAAACGAGGCCGAACGACCCGCGACGATGCCGCCGCTCGGCCGTTGGGTCGGGACGCGCTCAGGCCGTGTCGGTCAGCCGTTCGCAGAGCGCCCAGAGGCGGGCGCGCTCCTCGTCCGTCGCGCCCGTCGCCACGAGCTTCCGCGTGGAGCGAGGACGACGGTCGAGCCAGAAGCGCCCGGTGGTTCGACCCGGCTCCTCGGCAGCCGCGAGCCAGACGATCGTGTCGGCGCCCTCCTCCGGCGACCGCAGCAGCGGACCGATCAGCGTTCGGAACCCCGGGAGGCCGGTCTCGAGCCCGGGGGTGTTGGCCCAGCCGGGATGCATCGCATGGACCGCGATGCCATCGGGGCGCAGCCGCTTGGCCCACTGCTCGGACAGGACCACCTGCGCGCGCTTCGCGCGCGCGTACGCCGTGGCGCCGCGATAGTCGTCCGGTCCCATCTCGAGCGCATCGACGTCGAGCGGCTGCGTGTACATCCCTCCGGAGGCGATCCAGATCACGCGCGAACGGGGCGTGGCCCGCAGCACGGGAAGGAGCTCGTGCGTGAGGAGGAACGGTCCGAGCACCATCGTGGCGAAGGTCAACTCGTGGCCATCGACGGACTCGGCGCGTTCGGCCAGGAGCGCGCCGGCGTTGTGGATCAGCACGTCGATCCGCGGGTCTCGCTCCCGGAGCTCGGCGGCCACCGACCGCACCGCGTCGAGCGACGAGAGGTCGGCGACGTACACGCCGACGTCCCCGTCGCCGGCGTCGGCGATCTGCGCGCGCGCCCGTTCGCCTCGCTGGGGGTTCCGCACCACGATCCGGATGGCCGCACCCATGGCCGCCAGTCGCGTCGCCGCGACGAGGCCTAGACCCGAGTTGGCCCCGGTGATCACGACCACCTTCCCGTCCACCCGGGATCTGCCCGCGTCGTCCCAGTCGAACAGACGCCGTCGTGCTTCGTAGCCGACCTTGGTGAAGCTGCCGATCACGGAGGCCTCGAGGACGTCGTCGGCCAGCGTGCGCCACCCGCTCACGGCAGGCTCGAGGTGATGGGAAGAGCGCGCGGGGACATCGTCCAACCGTACGCGGGACCGTCTCGCGACGGCCACCCGAAGCCTATGCGGTGGGGAGCGGCGATGCGCGCGAAGGCGGCGGGCCCCGTCATCGAGGACGGGGCCCGCTCGATGCCGTCGGGGTGACTCAGACGACGCGGACGTTGGCCGCCTGCGGGCCCTTCTGGCCCTCGGTGACCTCGAACTCGACGTTCTGGCCCTCCTCCAGGTTGCGGTACCCGTCGCCGTCGATCGCGCTGAAGTGCACGAAGACGTCGGGGCCGTCAGCCTGGGTGATGAAGCCGAAGCCCTTCTCCGGGCTGAACCACTTCACGGTTCCGGTTGCCACTGGCGTTCCCTCCTTCCTCGGCCGTTGCGGGCTCGGTGCGCTGTTTCTGCCCGTCGGCCTCCGGCGCCAGCCGGGAGGGAACTGCTCCAGTGCATGAACTGTGATGCGACGAACCCTCGCGGGAACGATATACGAGCGACCCGACACGGCGCCAGTCCGGCGTCAGCGCGAGGGGGTGTAGGTCGGCGCGCCCTCGTGAGGCAGCGCGCTCGCGTCGCTCTCCTGGGCCACGAGCGGGACCATGAACGTGAAGGTCGCGCCGCCTCCCGGCGTCTGGTCCACACGGATCCAGCCGCCCAGCGAGTCCACCAGCCCGTGCACGATGTGCAGCCCGAGCCCGACGCCGCCGTGGCGACGGGTCGCCGACTGGTCGGCCTGGTAGAAGCGGT
Organism: uncultured Actinomycetes bacterium; assembly: GCA_963810915.1. Taxonomy (GTDB): domain Bacteria; phylum Actinomycetota; class UBA4738; order UBA4738; family HRBIN12; genus JAOUEA01. The sequence continues at coordinate 142,182 of CAWEPH010000001.1, forward strand.
CGAAGATCCGCGGCGCATCCGCCGGGTCGATCCCCGGCCCGTGGTCAGCGACCCACAGGACGAGTCCCTCGTCGCCGAGGCTGGCGCCGATCTCGATCGGCGAGCCGGCGGGGGAGTACTTGAGCGCGTTGTCGGCGAGGTTGGTGAGGACGTCGCCCACCTTCCCCCTGTCGCAATGCACGGCCGGGAGGTCGGGCGACAGCGCCGTGCTGAACCGCCGGCCGTCGCTGTGGAAGTCGGCGACCACTTCCTCCACGAGCGATGCGAGGTCGAACAGGACCGGGCCCGTGATCACCCCGTCGCGCTCGATGCGCGACTCGCGGAGGAGGTTCGTGACGAGTCGCAGCATGCGCGAGGTCTGCCGCTCGATCGCGTCCACCGCCTCCAGGGTGGTCTCGTGCGCCGTGTCGGGGTTGCGCAGGAGGTTCGCGTAGCCTCGGATGCTGGTCAGCGGGGTGCGCAACTCGTGCGAGGCCGCGGCCACGAAGTCGCCCTTCAGACGGTCGAGCTCGCGCAGCTCGGCCACCGTCGCCTGCTCCCGCTCGAGGTGGCTCTCGAGCTGATCCGCCTGCTCCGATAGTTGTTCGTTCTGCCGGCGGAGGCGCCGGGTGACGCCGACCATCACGGGCAGCAGGAGCATCCACAGCGCGAGGAGGCCGATGCCGAACGAGATGCTCAGCGTGCGGGTGAGGCGGTCGATCTCGGCCTGGATCACGCCGTAGTCGCGGTAGACCTCGACCACGCCGTAGATGTCGCCGTTGGCGTCGCGGATGGGCACGTACGTCTCGAACAACTTGTCGGCCAGCGTCTTCTCGCTCGTGTTCTCGGGCGCCGTGAGGTCGGAGACGTCGCTCTCCGTGTTCCCCTCCAGCGCCTCGGAGAGGTCGTCCTCGGCGGGCGGCCGCACGCCCACCTGCGTCGGGTCGTCGGAGAAGCGGACCGTCCCGTCGGGACCCCAGATCTTCACCCGCTTCACGCCAGGGTCCGCGACCTCGAGCTGGCGGACCGTCTCCTGGACCTCGCCGTAGACGTCGGCGGGCAACGCGACGGACAGGTCGCGGCCGCCGAGGATGGGCTCGATCGCGCCCACCGAGACCAGCTCGGCGCGGCTCACGGCCGCCCGCTCCTCGCGGGTGCGGACGTCACGGGTCCGGAACCACGTGGTCCCGGCCGCGACCAGCGCGAAGACCAGCAGGCTCGTCAGCGCGAAGCGCCACACGATCCGCCCGTCGGCCCGCCCGGTGCGGCTGTCCGAAGTCATGAGGTAGGTATCGACCGCGCAGGCCCCGGTTTGAACCCTTTCCGCATCCGTCGGCTAGGCTCGGGAGATGGCCGATTTCGCGAGCGCGCTCGTGCTGTTCGCCCATCCCGACGACGCGGAGTTCATGTGCGGCGGCACCGTCGCCAAGTGGACGCGCGAGGGGTGCGCGGTGCACTACGTCGTTTGCACCGACGGCTCCGCCGGGTCCAACGACCCCGGGGCGCGGCGCGAGGAGGTCGCGCCCGTGCGCGAGCGCGAGCAGCGCGCGGCGGCCGACGTGCTCGGCGTTGCGAGCGTCACGTTCCTGGGCGAGACCGACGGGATGCTCGAGGTGAACCTCGCGACGCGCCGCAAGGTCTGCCGGGAGGTGCGGCGGCTGCGGCCGGAGGTCCTGGTGGCGCCCGACCCGTCGCGCCTCTGGTTCGGATCGGGTTACATCAACCACTGGGACCACAAGCAGGCCGGCCTGCTCGCGCTCACCGCGGTGATGCCGGACGCGCCCAACCCGCGTGATGTTCGACGACCTCGAGCAGGAGGGCATCGACCCGTACGAGGTGCCCAACCTCTGGCTCAGCTCGAACGAGTCGGACACCTACGTGGACATCACCGACACGATCGACGTCAAGATCGCCGCCCTCGCCGCGCACGTCTCGGAAGAGGGTGAGGCCGCCGCACCGTGGGTGCGCGAACGCGCACGGGAGACGGGCGCGGCGGCCGGGTGCGAGTATGCGGAAGGCTTCAAGGCCTTCCGGTTCGTTGACGACGATGAGTAGGCGATGGCGATGGAACCCGACGACTTCGAGCCCTACGAACTGACGGACGAGGAACGCCGCGACGTCGAGGCCGACCTGATCGACCTCTCGGCGATGCGCGTGGTCTTCGAGCCGCAGTCGGTGAAGGGCGTGATGATCGCGTGCCAGGACTGCGGCGCGAATCACTTCTACGAGTGGGAGCTCCTGCGCGACAACCTGGAGCACATGCTGAAGACCGGCGAGCCGCGGATGCACGAGCCCGCGTTCGCCATCGCCGAGGACGAGTACATCCAGTGGGACTACGGCAAGGGATACGTGGACGCGCTCGCCGACGCCGGGCTCGAGCCCGACCGTCGCATCGAGGTCACGTCCTGCCCCTGGTGCGAGGCGCCCTTCGCGGAGGACTACGCGTACTGCCCGCGCTGCGGCCGCACGCTCGCGACGGTGCGCCTCTACCGGGAACTGCTGGACCGGGGCTTCGACGAGCGCGACGTGAGGGCGCTACTCGTCCGAGCCGGCTACGAACCCTTCTGAGCCCGCGGGCGCTCCAGGACGCACTCGTCGGGGGTCTTGTCGGGGCGAAGACCCTTGAACGACGGCGCGCGCATCTTGTGCGTGCTCTTCGTGATCTGCAGGTACTCCACCTCGCAGACGAGTTCCGGTTCGACGAAGGTCGCGCCCTTCACCGCGGCGAGGTCGGGGTCGTCGATCGGGGGCGTCGGACGCTGCAGGGGAGCGAGCTGCGCCTGCAGTGACGCCAGGGTGCGGTCCGTGAAGCCGCTGCCCACCTGGCCGATCCAGCGCCAGGCGCCGTCGTCGAGAGCGGCCACCAGCAGCGCGCCGAACGATCCGCTGCGCCCACCCTGTCCGGGCGTCCACCCGACGATGACGCAATCCTGGGTGTTGCGGAGCTTGATCTTGCGCCAGTCGGGGGTGCGCCGCCCGGGCTGATATCTCGAACCGAGGCGCTTGGCCATCACGCCCTCGAGACCGAGCGAGCCCGCGCTCGCGGCGAGGGCCGTCCCCTCGCCCTCGACGCGGGTCACCACCTGCAGCCGGCTGTCCGTCTCGACGATCAGCTCGAGGAGTTCGCGTCGTTCCTCGAGCTTCAGCGACGTCGTCTCGTTGCCGTCCAGCCAGAGCAGGTCGAAGACCACCAGCGCCACGGGGATCTGCTTCGCGATGCGTTTGATCTCCCGTTCGCCCGTGAGGTTCATCCGCTGCTGCAGGGTCTCGAACGAGTTCCGCCCGTCCTCGTCGAAGGCCACGATCTCGCCGTCGATCACCGCGTTCACCTGGTCGACGAGCTCGTGGATCATGTGCAGTTCCGGGTATTGGGCGGTGGCCTCCCGTCCGGTGCGGGTGCGCAGCGTGGTCTCGCCCGTTCCGAGCTCGGCGAGGCAGCGGATCCCGTCCATCTTCGGCTCGAACCACCATCCCGGATCGTCGAACGGATCCCATCCGCCCTCCGCCAGCATCGGCTGATAGCGCGGAGGGGCGGGGATCAACGGGGCGTCCTGCGCGCTCGCGAGGAACGCGAGCCAGTTCTGACGGGTCTTCACGAAGTGGAACTCGAGCCCGGGGTAGCGGCGGCCGTGCAGCTTGAACGAGACCTTGGCGTCGGTCCATTCGATCGGCTCGTACCAGCCGTCGTCGAAGATGCGGACCTCGCCCGCGCCGTAGTGCCCCTCGGGGATCGTGCCCTCGAACGAGCCGTACTCGAGCGGGTGATCCTCGGTGCGCACCGCGAGGCGCTTGTCGCCCCTCGCGACCGGCAGGCCCTTCGGCACGGCCCAGCTCGGCAGGGCGCCGTCGCGCTCCAGGCGCACGTCGTAGTGCAGGGCGGTGGCGCGGTGCTTCTGGATCACGAAGGAGTTGCCGGCGGCCGCCTCCGGGAGGTCCCCGGGCGCGGGCTCCGGCGTCGCGTCGAAGTCGCGACGCCGCACGTACTCCATCAGCTTCGGGTCCTTGGACGCGGCCGCGATCTCCTCGGAGGTCTTCGTACGCGTGCTGGGCGCGGCGGTGCGCGGCAGAGGCCCTGCCGGAGGCTCCTCCACCTGCACCCCCAGCGCCTCCACGGCGTGCGCGAGATCCATGAACGGCCCCTCGCGCACGGGTGCGAACAGATCGCCGAGACGCGCGAAGCGGTCCCACACGTTGTCGATGCGGAAGTCCTGCGGCTCGAACCCGCCATGGATCACCTCGTCCCACGTGAGGGGGGTGGAGACGGGCGCGCGCGGCTCGGGCCGCAGGGAGTACGCGGCGGCGATGTTCGCCCCGCTCCGGTTCATGTTGTGGTCGATGAAGACCTTGCCGGCGCGGTCGTCGATCTTCCAGGCCATCGTGACGCGGTCGGGATCGGCGTCGCGGATCAGGCGACCGCACGCACCCACGAACGCGCGGACCAGCTCGTAGGTGTAGGCGCCGTGCTCCAGCGGCATGTAGATCTGCATCCCCGTCGCGCCCGATGTCTTCGGGTACGCGATGAGGCCCAGCTGGTCCAGGAGCACCTTGATGTGGCGCGCGACGGCGAGCACGTCCTCGTAGGTGTACGGAGGGAACGGATCGAGGTCGAAGAAGAGGTAGTCCGGGTGCCCCACGTCGGCGCAGCGCGAATGCAGCGGGTGGAACTCGATGCACCCGAGGTTGGCCACGTAGAGGAGCCCGGCCGTGTCCTCGACCATGAGGTAGTCGATCATCCCGCCCTTGGCGTCCTCGGAGTGCACCTGGCAGCGGGGGATCCACTCGGGCGTGTGCGAGGGGGCGGACTTCTCGTAGAAGAAGCCACCGTCGGCCCCGTCGGGCATCCGCTTCATCGTGAGCGGGCGTCCGTCGAGGTGCGGCAGGATCAGGTCGGCGACGTTGAGGTAGTAGGCGACGAGGTCGCCCTTCGTGTAGCCCTCGTCCGACCAGAACGTCTTGTTCAGGTTGGACAGGCGCAGCTCGCGGCCGTCCACTTCGAACCACCACGCGTCGCCGTCACGCCGCGCGTCGAGGGCACGCGGGAACTCCACCGTGAACGCGGTGCCGGAGCCGCGTTTGCGAGCAGGCATGCCTCGGATGGTAGTCGGGTCACCGGATAGGCCCATCCACGCTTGCCTCGTCATGATGACGGGGTGACCGGCTCCGAGTTCCTGCTCCTCCTGCGTGATGCTCGTGGGTCTCGCCGGTGTGGTCGTCCCCGTGATCCCGGGGCTGTGGCTGATCCTCGGCGCGGGCGTCGATCTGGGCCGTCGCGGACGGCGGCGGTCTCGAACGGTGGGCGGCCGTGCTGGTGATGGCGCTGCTGGCGGCGGCGGGGACCGCGGCGCCCTACGCGCTGTCGAACCGGCGATCGGCGAGGACCGGGGTGCCCGGGTGGGTCTCGGCCGCCGGCCTCGTGGGCGCGGTGGTCGGGTTCTTCGTGATCCCGGTGGTGGGCGCCCTGGTGGGGTTCCCGGCGGGGATCTTCGTGGCGGAGCTGGGCCGGGTGCGCGACGTGGGGGCAGCGTGGCGGGCAACGTGGGAGGCGATCAAGGGCCTCGGCATGGGGATCGCGATCGGTTTCGCGACGGGCGTCGTGATGATCGGGGTCTGGGTGTTGGCCGTTCTCGCGACGTGACTCCCGCGGCGCACTGTGATACGAACCGCCGGCAACCTTCGGGGAGGGACGGACGTCATGGAGCGCTTGAAACGGAACCCTGCGGCCTGGGGCATGATCCTCGGCGGCGCCATCGCGATGGTGGGAAGCCTGTTCGCGTGGGTCACGGTCACGAACACGCAGTCGGGCAGCGAGACGCGGGTCACGGCCTTCGACGCGGTGGGCACGCAGACCCTGTTCCTCACCGCCGTCGTTCTGGTGCTCTTCGGCGGAGCGGTCCTGATGTCCTCCGGCAAGGGCCGGATCTTCTGGGCCCTGCTCGGCCTGATCGCGGCGGGGGTGATCCTCGCCGCCGGCCTCATGGGCATCTTCGCTCCGGAGACCCTCACCATCCGGTTCGTGAAGAGCCAGGCGTTCGCGGGGTCGATCGGTGGGACGTCGGTCCCGACGACGGATCAGGTCCAGGCGGCGTTCGATGCGGGGACGCTGACGGCGAAGATGGGGCTCGGCGCGATCTTCGGTGTCGTGGGCGGCGCCCTGGGCGTGATCGGTTCGGTGCTGTCCTTCGGCAAGCCCAGGCAGCCGGTCTAGACGGCCTTGCCGCTCGACCTCCCGCGCCTGCGCGCCGAGCGACTGGCGCGGCTCCAAGACGCGATGCGTGCGCGCGACGTGGACGTGTGCCTGCTCTTCAACGAGCCGAACATCCGCTACGCGACGGGCGTCAGCGCGATGCCGATCTGGAGCAACACCACCTTCGTGCGCGCGGCGCTCGTGCCGGCCGACGGCGCACCGATCCTGTTCGAGCACGGGAACTCGATCCACCGCTCGCGGCTCGTCGTCGAGGACGTGCGTCCCGATGCATGCGTGGGAGTTCTTCGACGACGCCGAGGTGGAGGCCGCGACCTGGGCGCGCGAGACCGTCGTCCGTGCTTGGTGAACTCGGCGTGCAGGGACGGCCGGTCGCGGTCGACCGGCTCGGAACGCCCGGGTTCCTGGCCCTGCAGCGCGAGGGGGTCCGGGTCGTCGACGCATCCGCGATCACGCGAGCCGCACGAGAGGTGAAGAGCCCGCAGGAGATCGAGGCCATGCGGCTGAACGGCGCCCTCCAGGTGCGAGATGCTGAGAGCGTTCGAGGAGACGGTGGCGCCGGGCGTCCGGGAGCGCGACCTCCTCGCCGTCCTCGCCGACACGATGCTGCGCGGCGGCGGCGAGCACCTGTCCACCAGCACGGTCTGCTCCGGTCCGAACGGGAACCCGTGGCGCGCGGAGGCGACCGACCGCGCCCTCGAGCCGGGCGAGCTGGTCTTCGTCGATACGGACACGGTGGGCATCGAGGGCTACTTCTTCTGCGTCTCGCGCACGTTCCCCGTGCCCGGCGCCGAGATCTCGTCGGCGCGACGCGAGACGTATCGCATCGCGTATGACTGGCTCGAGGAGATGAAGGCGCTCGTGCGGCCGGGCATCACCTGCGCTGAGCTCGCGGCGCGCGGACCGTCGCTCCCGGATACCTGGATGCCCCAGCGATACGAGTGCATGGTCCACGGCATCGGCCTGGAGGAGGAAAGCCCGAGCGTCTGCTACCCGCTCGACGCACAATCGAATCCGGACCGGGTGATCGAGGAGGACATGACGCTCGTGGTGGAGCTCTACGGCGGCGCGGTCGGAGGTGACCACGGCGTGAAGCTGGGCGACGAGGTGCTCGTGACCGCCGACGGCGTCGAGGTCCTGGCTCCCTACCCCTTCAGCGAACCTCTCCTGGGCTGATGCGCGGAGGCCGGTAGCCGTGCGGGGGTTCGATCTCGACGCACCCATCCGCACCGAACGGCTCTTGTTGCGCGCGTTCGTGCCGGGCGATCTCGGAGACGTGCGCGCGATGCAGACGGACGAAGACGTGGTGCGGTATCTCGAATGGGGACCGCGCGCGCCCGAGGAGATCGCCGAGAGCCTGCGCAAGAAGATCGCGGCCACGGCGATCCACGGCGAAGGCGACGCGCTCTCGCTCGCGGCCGTGCTTCCGGAGACCGGCGAGGTGGTGGGGGACTTCGTCCTGCACTGCGTGAGCGCGGTCGACGAGCGCGGCGAGATCGGGTTCATCGTGCCTCCGGCGCACGAGGGCAGGGGATACGCGACGGAGGCCGCGCGTGCGCTCCTGCGGATCGCGTTCGACGAGGTGGGCTTCCACCGGGTGATCGGGCAGGTCGAGTCGCGCAACGTCGCCTCCGCCCGGGTGCTGGAGAAGCTGGGCATGCGCCGCGAGGCGCACTTCGTCGAGAACGTGTTCGTGAAGGGCGAGTGGCAGGACGAGATGATCTACGCGATCCTCGCGCGCGAATGGCAGGTCGCTCCCTGAGGGGTCCGCCCACCCTGTCCGCGCCTCCCGCTAGAATCACAGGTCCGCAGGTGGCACCGCCTGCGTACGCATCCCGGGGGGTACGACATGCCCAGAGCCATGTGGAAAGGGGCCATCTCCTTCGGCCTCGTCACGATCCCGGTCGCCGTGTATCCGGCCACCGAGGAGAAGACCCTGCGCTTCAACCAGCTCCACGACGAGGACATGGGGCGCATCCGGCAGAAGCGCGTGTGCGAGAAGGACGGCGAGATCGTCGACTACGAGCACATCGTGAAGGGCTACGAGTACGAGAAGGACCGCTACGTCGTGCTCACCGACGACGACTTCGACTCCGTGCCGGTGGAGTCCAGCCGCGCCATCGACATCCAGCAGTTCGTCGACCTCGACGAGATCGACCCCATGATGTTCAAGAAGTCCTACTACCTGGCACCCGAGGAGACCGGCGCCAAGGCGTACGCGCTCCTGCGCGAGGCCATGAGTCAGGACAACAAGGTCGGCATCGCCAAGGTCAGCTTCCGCGACAAGGAGCATCTGGCGGCGCTCCGGTTCCGCGACGACGCGTTCGTGCTCGAGACCATGTACTGGCCCGACGAGATCCGCGAGGCGGACTTCGGCGGCGTGAACGTCGACCTGAAGGTCCGCGCGCAGGAGCTCGAGATGGCGCGCCAGCTGATCGACGGCCTCACCGCCGAGTGGGACCCGCGAGGAGTACACCGACGAGTACCGGCAGGCGCTGATGAAGATCGTCGAGGCCAAGATCAACGGCGAGGAGATCGAGCTCGTCGAGGTCGAGCCGACCGCCAAGGTCGTCGACCTGATGGAGGCCCTCAAGGCCAGCGTCGCCGCGGCCAAGAAGCAGGCCACGGACGAGGAGGAGGCGCCGGCCAAGCCCGCCCGCGCCCGCCCGTCCAAGCGCCCGCAAGTCGCCTGCCAAGTCTCCGGCCAAGAAGACCACGGCCAAGAAGACCACGGCGCGGAAGAAGGCCGTCGGGGAGTGACCCGTCGGGCCGGTCGGGGGTCGTTCGCGAGGGGCTAGGCTTACGGTCCCAGTCCGCCTTGGAGGAACCGCGTTGAAGCTCGTGACGGCCATCGTGAAGCCCCACCGCATCGAGGAGGTCAAGGAAGCGCTCCGCGACCTCGGCGTGAACGGCCTCACCACGACGGACGTCGAGGGGTTCGGACGCCAGCGCGGGCACACCGAGGTCTACCGCGGCGCCGAGTACCAGGTGGACTTCGTGCCGAAGGTGAAGGTCGAGGTGCTCGTGGCGGACGACGACGTGCAGGGCGTGGTGGACGCGGTGCTGAAGGCGGCGCGCACCGGCAAGATCGGCGACGGCAAGCTCTGGGTCACCGAGGCCGAGCAGGTGGTCCGCATCCGCACCGGCGAGATGGGGCCGGACGCCGTCTGAACGCGCCGAGCCCGTGGGCGACGTGAGCCCCGCCGATCCGGTCGCCCGGCTCCGGGAGGATCTCGCCGCCCTCGACCGCGCCTACACGCCCGGCCATCAGGGTCGCTGGCTCGCCCACCGGCGCTCCGACGTGCTGGATGGCGCGCTGACGAGGCTCTTGGAGGCGGCCGCGGCGCCGGGGGGCATCGCCCTCGCGGCTCTCGGTGGCTACGGGCGGCGGCGAGCTGCTCCCGGGTTCCGATGTCGACCTGCTGATCGTGCATGACGGCGGCCGGGGGCCGACGGAGGTGGAGGCGCTCGCCCAGCGGATCCTCTATCCCCTGTGGGATGCCGGCCTGGATGTGGGCCAGGCCGTGCGCACCCCGGCCGAGTGCGTGGAGGCCGCCGCGGCCCGCCTTGACACCACGACCGCCATGCTCGATCTGCGGCCGATCGCCGGCGACGTGAGCCCTGGCGCACGAGGCCCGCGCGCGGGTGCTCGACGCCCGTCCGAGCGGATCCGCAGGGGCTTCGCCGAACGCCTGCGCGAGGCGCGCGCGGATCGGCGCGCGCGGTACGGCTCCGCCGCTCACCTGCTCGAGCCCGACCTGAAGGAAGGCGAGGGCGGGCTCCGCGACATCGCGACGCTGGGGTGGCTGGAGGCCGCCCTAGGCGAGCGGCTCGAGGACGCCGGGCTCCTCAGGTCGCCCGAGCGCGATGCCCTCGATGCGGCCGCGGAGTTCCTGACGCGTGTCCGCAGCGCCCTTCACCTGGAGACCGGGAAGCGCACCGATCGCCTCCCGCTCGATCATCAGCCGAGCGTCGCGCGTGCGATGGGGTTCACGGACGAGCCGCGCCTGATCGCCGAGGACGGCCTGATGCGCGCGGTCTTCGAGCACGCGCGGGCGGTGACCTACGTGGTGGACGCGGTGTTCGGACGGTTCCTGAGCCCGCAGGAGCCGATGGGCGTCTGCCGCGGTGGTTCGCCTGGACGCAGCGAGCGTCCTCGAAGCGCTGGCGGTCTCGGCGGAGGAGGGCTCGCCCGCCGGCTCCGGCCGTCCTCGACGCGATCGAGGGCGCCGATGTCGGGGATCCTGTGGTCTGGACGACGCCGGTGCGGAACGCGTTCCTCAGGATGCTGCGCGCCGGCGACGCGGGGGCAGACGGCCTGGAGACCCTCGACCGGCTCGGATCTGCTCGTGCGCTACCTGCCCGCTTGGGCCGACGTGCGATGCCGTCCCCAGCGCGATCCCTACCACCGGTTCACCGTCGATACCCACCTGAGCGCGGCCCTGCGGGAGATCGGCCGGATGGTGGCGCCCGGTCACGAGACGGACGACGCCGTCGAACGAGAGGCCGTCAAGCAGGTTGACGATATCGACGGCGTCCTCCTGGGCGCGCTCCTCCACGACGTGGGGAAGGTCGGCGCCGGAGGCCACGTGGAGATCGGGATCGAGGTCGCCGGGCGGACGCTCGCGGCGATGGGGGTCGCGGAAGCCACGCGGGACCTGGCCGCCTTCATGGTCGCCCAGCACCTCCTCCTCCCGGACACGGCCACGCGGCGTGACCTCACCGACGACGACCTGATCCTCGATGTCGCCGCGGCGATCGGGACGCCGTCGCGCCTGGCCGCCCTGTACCTGCTGGCGAAGGCAGACGCCGCGGCGACCGGGCCGGCCGCCTGGACCCCGTGGCGGCGTTCCCTCGTCCGCGAGCTGGTCGCGAAGGTCCAGCGGGTCTTCGATCGCGGCGAGATGGGGACGGAGCTCGCCGAGCGGCTCGCCGACCGCGTGGGGCGGCTGCGGGATCTGTTGGCCGACGCACCCGAGGCCGAGGTCGAGCGGTTCGTCCTGCGCGATGCCGCGGGGCTACTTCCTGAGCGTCGACCCTGCCCGCGCCGCTCGGCACTTCGCCGCCATCGCTCCCGACGTCGGATCGCGCGAGGTGCGCGCCGTGACGGCACCGGGGACGAAACCGGGGACCTACGAGCTCCTCGTCGTGGCCGCCGACCGGTCGGGCCTGCTCTCGTGGATCGCCGGCGCGTTGGCGCTCGCTGGTCTGTCGATCCTCAGCGCGCAGGTCTTCACCACCGAGGACGGCGTCGCGGCCGACCTCTTCGAGGTCGAGGGCGCCTTCGAGCCGGAGGTGGGGGAGCGCCGCTGGCGCGAGTTCCGCTCCACGCTGCGCAAGGCGATCGAGGGGCAGATCTCGCTCGAGCGCAGGGTGGCGGAGAAGCGCCGCCACTACCCGCCGCGTTCCGAGAGCCCGGTGACCGTGGCCGTGGACAACGCGGCGTCGGACTTCTTCACGGTGATCGAGGTGGGTGCGCCGGACCGGATCGGGCTGCTGCACGACATCACGGCCGCCCTCGCGGAGCTCCGGCTCGACGTGCACCTCGCGAAGGTGACGACGTACACGGGACGCGTGATCGACGCCTTCTACGTGCGCGACGCGCTCGGCGGAAAGGTCATCGACCCGGCGCAGGTGCGCGAGGTCGAAAGCGTGGTGCGCACCCACCTGGACGGGTTCGCCGACGACGACGCCGATCCCCGGCCCTAGGCTGGGTCGCGATGATGACGGGACCCGACGCCGCGACCGCATCCGACCCTGTCACCGGCGGCGTGGATCTGGGTGGGACGAAGATCCAGGCGATCGTCATGCGCGCGGAGGAGGTCGTCGGTCAGGCCCGAGCCGCCACGCCACAGACCGGGGCCGACGACGTGGCCGCCGCGATCGTCGAGAGCATCCGCGCCGCCCTGGGCGACGCCGGTGCATCCCTCCGCGCGCTCACCGCCGTCGGCATCGGGGCGCCCGGTCGGGCCGACGCCGGCGTCGTGTCGCACGCGCCGAACCTCCCCGGATTCCACGAGCCGTTCGCCTTGGGACGCGCCGTCTCGGAGGCTCTCGGCGGCGTGGCTGTGAGCGTCGACAACGACGTCGCGGTCGCCACGCTCGGCGAGTGGCGACGCGGTGCGGGACGCCCCTATCGGAGCATGTTGGGGGTGTTCGTCGGCACGGGCGTGGGCGGCGGCCTGGTGATCGACGGCCGGCCCTGGCACGGGCGCGGGGCGGCCGCCGAGATCGGTCACATCACGGTGAAGCCGGACGGGCGCCGGTGCGGATGCGGGCAACGAGGGCACCTCGAGGCTTACGCGGGCCGGGTGAACATGGAGGCACACGCGCGTCGCCTCGCGGAGCACGGCCATCCGACCGTCCTGTTCGAGCTGATGGCCAAGCGCGGCCGAGACCGGCTCACGTCGGGCACGATCGCTCGGGCGCTGGAGCGAGGCGACGTCGTGGCGGCCGAGCTCATCGAGGAAGCGGTCTGGGCGCTCGGGATCGGGCTGGCGTCGGCGCAGAACCTGTTGGACGTGGAGGCGATCGTGATCGGCGGCGGCCTGAGCGAGCGGTTCGGCGCCGCGTTCGTCGACCCGATCGCGCGCCGCGATCGTTCCCCGGCTGTTCGTCCCGGAGCATCCGCCCGCGATACTCAGGGCCGCGCTCGGCGACCTCTCCGGCGCGGTCGGGGCAGTGGTCCTGGCGGAGGGTCAGCCCACGACCCGATAGAGCCGCCATCGGTCGGGAACGCCCTTGAGCTCGTGATCGCCGGCGTCTTCGAAGACCAGGCCGCTCCCGGCGGTCAGGTCCTTGACCGTCTGCGAGACCCAGATCTCCGAGGGGCCGGCGTGCGCCATGACCCGGGCACCGATCGACACGGCGAGCCCGCTGCACTTGCCCTCGATGAGTTCGCACTCGCCCGTGTGCAAGCCGGCGCGCACCTCGATCCCGAGCGACCGAACCGCGTGCACGATCTCCACGGCGCAGCGGATCGCCCGGGCGGGACCGTCGAAGCGCACGTAGAAGCCGTCCCCGGCGGTGTCCTGCTCGAGGCCTCGGAACCGCGTGAGCTCGGCGCGCACCGCCGCGTGATGCTGCTCCACGAGTGCCTTCCATCCCCGATCGCCCAGCGAGGCCTGCCGCTCGGTCGATCCGACGATGTCGGTGAAGAGCACGGTGGCGAGGATGCGGTCGATCTCAGGTGCCGGGCGGCTGCCCGTCACGAACTCCTCGACCTCGTCGAGGATCGCGTCCCCGTCCCCGATGAAGGGGAGGTGATCGTCGCCGTCGAACTCGACCAACCGCGCGCCTTCGATCTGCTCCGCGACATAGGTCGCTTGTACCTCAGAGACGATCCGGTCGCCGCGGCGGTGGAGCACGAGCGTCGGCACGTGGATCGTGGGGAGCACGCGCCGAACGTCGACGTCGGTGAAGATCCGAGCGAGCTCCTCGTACGCGCTCGGGCTGGCCACGAGACGTTCGAATCGGGCCCACCACGCGACGAACCGATCGTCGTCGGCGATCGAAGGGGCCTGCAGATCCAGGTTCCGCGCGGTTCCCACCTCCCGCACGAAGCGCTCCACGAACGCCGCCTGGTCCTCCGGCGACTTCCCGTGCGGGAAGTCTGGCGCGCTCACGGTCTTCGCGACGGGCGCGTAGAGGATCAAAGCCTTCGTCCGGTCGGGGTGCGTCGCGGCGAACAGCAACGCCATCGACGCTGCCCGAGCGCTCCCGAACATCACCGCGGCGTCGCTCCCTGCCGCGTCGAGCACCGCTTCGACGTCGTCCCGCTGCAACTCGATCGACGGCGGTTCCGGACCGCGGTCGGACAGCCCAACGCCGCGCATGTCGAACAAGATCAGCCGTGAGAACGAGGCGAGCCGCTCCAGGAACCGAGCCCACGTTGGTTCTTCCCACATGAGATCCAGGTTCGACCAGATCCCCGACGCATAGACGAGGTCCACCGGTCCGTCCCCGACGACCTGGTAGGCGATGGACGTCCCGTCCGCGGCCTTCGCGTAGCGGGTGTCGGGGCGATCGGGCATCAGGTCGCGACTCGGCAGAGACATCCCGGCGGGGAAGGTCGACGGCTCGGCCACCCAGGATCGCCACACGTGGAGTTGACGAAGACAGGATCCGATGAGCCCGCCCGATGGTTCTCCATGGTCACCTCGCCGGACCAGATAGAGGATCGACGGCCTTGTCAGTCGGGGTCGCGCCTCCGCGGGGAGTCATGTCTGACTCATCCCTTGGAGTGCAAGATGTCTTCGAGGCGCTTCGCCATCTTCGGGCTGGCCCCCTCGTCCTCATGCTTGAAGTGATCGCGGCATGCCCCAGATACATTGCAGCACAACGGCACTCTAGCACTGGGTAGTGCTCTGTATCAAGCCTCCCACGACCAGCACTTTCACATTTCTCGCGGCGCTGATGTTGCCCAAAGTGTTGCCTGATTTGCTTTAGTTCGTCCGTCCGGCGCCGCCGACGTCGTTGCGGCGAACGTCAGGCCACGACCCGGTAGAGGTGCCAACGGTCGGGGACGCCCTTCAGTTCGTGCTCGCCGGCGTCCTCGAATGTGAGGCCGGAGCCAGCGGTCAGATCCTTGACAGTTTGCGACACGAGGACCTCCGAAGGCCCGCCAAGGCCCCGACGCGCGCGCCGATCGCCGCGGTCGGTCCGCCGAAGCGACCGTCGATCACCTCGCACTCACCTACGTGCACGCCGGCGCGGATCTCGAGGTCGAGGTCGCGCACCCGCTTGGTGATCGCTTCGGCACACCTGACGGCTCCGGCGGGGCCGGCGAATGTCGCAAAGAAGCCGTCGCCGGCCGTGTCGACCTCGGCACCGTGGAAGGAGGCGAGTTCGGCCCGCACCAGCGCATGATGGCGCTCGAGCAGCGCCTTCCATGCCTCCGCGCCCAGGCGGAATGCGGTCTCGGTGGAGCCAACGATGTCGGTGAACAGCACCGCTCGCAGTTCTCGGTCCGACGCGACCGCCCGAGGTGCCACACCGATGAAGTCCCGTATCGCGGCGACGAGGGAGTCCTGGTCCCCAGCGGCTGAGTAGTGCTCCGAGCCCGGGAGCGTCACCAACGTCGCCCCGGGGATGGCGCTCGCGACGTAGGCTGCTTCCTCCGTCCCCTCCTCGAACTCGCGCACCAGGCAGAGCGTCGGCACGCCGATCGATGGAAGCACGTCACGGATATCGGTCTCATAGGTGCGGCGGAGCAGCTCGGCCGCGTCGCCGGGCGCGACCCAGTGGCGCTGGAGGCGCGCGTACCATCGGACGAGCTCGCGGTCACCCACCATCGAGGGCGTCACCTCACCCATGAATTCGGCTGCGTACGCGTCGGTGCCCCAGCCCGCGCGCACGGCCTCTTCGCCGGCACGTGCCTGGTCCTCTGTAACGCCCCACGGGTAGCCCTCATCGATGGTGCCGCGAGCAGTCGGATCGAACAGACAGAGAGCACGGACCCGGGGCGGATACATCGCCGTGAAGAGCGGAGCCACCATGTTCCCGGCGCTGACGATGACCGTCGATCGCGAACCCGCCGTATCGAGGACGGTGAGGATGTCCCGTGCTTCCGTCTCGAGATCGGGGAGCCCGGCGTACCGATCCGAGAGACCGGTGCCGCGCATGTCGTGGCGGATCACGCGCGCGAACGCGTTCAGCTTCTCGGTCAACGCAGGGATGAGCGGATGCTCCCACTGGAGTTCGAGCCCGCCGTTGAAGCTGTGGAGCCACAGGATGTCGACCGGGCCGTCGCCCACAACGTGGTAGGCGATGTGCACCCCGTCGGCGGTCGTGGCGTAGCGGGTCTCTGGCACGTCCACCGATGCATCTTCCCCATCAACTCGCTGAGGCACAACCGCTCCGGCGGCGGGGGGCCCGCGAGGGGTCACGGCAGCCTTAGCCTTTGGAGTGCAGGATGTCTTCCAGACGTATCGGATGCTCGCCGCCTACTTCACGATGGCACGCACAGCGATTGAAGCGTTCGGCGGGACGGTCGAGAAGTTCATCGGCGATGCGGTCGTGGGTGTCTTCGGTGTCCCCGCCGCCCACGAGGACGATCCCGAGCGCGCGGTGCGCGCGGGACTGCGGATCTCAAGGAGGCCGAGGAACTTACCTCGGTTGGGGGAGCACCACTGAAGCTCCGGGTCGGGCCCGGGTGTCCGATGGGGACGACGTAGAGCGGCGCCTCTCCCGGGCCGATGCCGAGTGCCGCGCGGAGGTCGTCATCGGAGAACGCCCCGATCGGCACCGCGGCGAGGCCGAGAGCCGTCGCCTCCAGCAGGAGGTTCTGACAGACGTGGCCGGCCTCGAGGTGCACATAACGTTCGGCACGATCCCCGTACTTGACTGCGGTGCGTGCGACCACCCCGGTGATCACGATGAGCGTCGGCGCGGCAGCGGCAGGCTGCTGCCCCGTCGCGTCGGCGATGCGCGACCGTCGGTCCTCGCGCTCGAGCTCCACGGTCGCATGGGCATCTGCGACGTAGCGGCGCAGGGACCCCGGCGTCGCGACGTAGATCTCGATCGGATACAACGCACCGGCCGACGGTGCGGTCCTGCCTCCCCACGAAGCGGTGACCCCCTGCGCCGCCCACAGGAGTCGGGAGATCGTCGGTTCATCGAGAGGTGCGTTCGTGAAGGTCCGGACGGAGCGCCGTTCGGCGAGCACGTGGTCGATGGTGTCGGCATCGCCCAAGTTCGGAGACGGCAAGGGCGTCGCCGCCCTCGACGGCGTTCGAGTTGACGCGTCCTTCGAGCATGCGCTCGCGAACGCCAGGGTCCCCGCGATCAGGAAGGTACGTCGGGGTATCTGCGTCGCGTCTCGCGCCATGGGCTTCCCCTTCGCTCACTCCATCACTCGGAGGGTGGAGGGGACGTCCATCCGGCGCAGCCGCCGGTACGTGAAGAGCGGAGCCAGCCCGACCGCGATCACGCCGAGCAAGACCGCGGTCGCGATGGTGGCAACGGAGACGGTGACGGTCATGCCGAGGTCGGGCATATCGGTGGCAGCCCCGCCGATCACCCATCGCACGGCCAGCATGCCGAACACGATCCCGATGACGGTCCCGAGGAGACCGACGATCAGTCCCTCCATGGTGATCCCTCTCAGGACCGACGGCGGCGTTACGCCGAACGCGAACATAGTCGCGTGCTCGCGGGAACGCTCATCCACGCTGATCGCGGCCGCGTTGAACGCGATTAGCAACGCCAACCCGAGCACGAAGAGCTCCACGATCCGGAAGATGCCCGTGAAGCTCGCCATGAGGTCCTCGAGGATCGAGACCGTCGCGTCGGCCGGCTGCGCTGACGCGACGCCCGGCAGCTCGAAGACGGCGCGCTTGACGGCGCCCGGATCGGCACCGGGCGCGAGTCCGAGCTGGACGGTATTCGCCATACCGGCGAGCCGGAACCTCGCCGCCGTCGTGTCGTCCAGATAGGCGAACGCACGGATCGGGTATGGGTGCAGGCCGATCACTCGCATCGGTTCGTCCACCGACCCGAACGCTGTCTCCCCTGACAGGCGGACGGGATGACGGACCGTGACGACGTCACCGGGCACGAGGCCCAGGTCCGAGGCAGCCTTCTCCGCCAGCACGATGCCGGGCAGTCCACCTGGATCCACGGCATCCGTGATCGTCGGATTCCAGACCTCGTTCTGCAGGTCCAGTAGCTCGAGCTGCACGTCGATCCGGGATCCGTTGTCGGCGATCAACGTGCCCCCAAGTCGCAGCGTCGGCGCCACAGCCTGCACGCCGGGAACCTTCGCGAGCGCTGCGGGGACGCTATGCGATGCGGGCATGATCCCTGCCAGGTCGACCTGCATGCGCGGCGTCATGCCCGTTCGGATCTCGACGGCGCCCCGGTCGATCGTCGCGAAGTACGAGTCGAGCGCACCGAGCACGCCGACCAACGCCATGACCGACACCCCGATGCCCATCGCCGTGAGGAACGTCCTCCGCGGCGCCCGGAGCACGTTGCGGAACGGCATGAGGCTCATGCTCGAGCCGTGCGAGGTGAGCCGTTGCAGCCAGGGCCGCACCGTCACGCCTCTGGCGGCGAGGTGACCCGTACGGATCGCGTCGACCGGGTTCACACGCACCGCGCGCCAGACGGGCCAGAGCGTCGCGACGACCGGCAGGGCTAGGCCGATCGCTGCGGCGCGCACGAATGCGTTCACCTGGAGCGGCGTGAGGAACACCGGCATCGGCTGGAGCGACACCATGACGGAACGGAACCCCGCTGCGACCAGCAGGCCCGCCCCGATGCCGAAGAACACGCCCAGGACGCCGATCTCGAGTCCCATCAGCACGGGCCGCAGCGCGATCTGCCACCGGGGCTGTCCGAGGGCCATCCCGATGCCGAGCTCGCGACGCTTGGCTTCCACGATCCGGCTGGTCAGGTTGAACGCTGCGAACACCGCCGCGCCGAAGACGAGCCACGAGAGCGCGCCCATCGTCTGTTGGTCGTTGCGCATGTCCCCGTACATCCCGAGCCACGCCGGATCCTGCTCGATGGTGGTCACGGTCGCCGCCAAGGACGGGAACGTCGCGCCCAGGGCGGCGACCAGACGATCACGGGCCTCGTTACGGTCGACACCGGGCTGGAGCCGCACGATCAGGTCGTTCACCTCGCCTGGCGTCCCCGCGATCCGCTGCGCGACGGGCAGTGGCGCGAACACGACGGCGAAGTTGGACTCGGCGAGCATCCCCCCGGCCTCGGTCGTCACCATGAAGTACTCGGGCTGATACACCGTGCCGACGTACGGGAGCCGCACGCCGCCCGGAAGGTCGACGGTCCCGGATGGCGGAAGCCCGTAGTGATCCGCGAAATGGCTCTCGAGGACGGCGGCGGGGGTGGTCACGTCGGCCGGTCCAAGCGCCCGCCCCGCCGTCACGTACAAGGCGTCGACCCGCGGCCCCCTCTGGGTAACGTCAACGCCGATCAACCTGCCGGGCACGAGGATCGTCTCGTCGCCGTGCGAGGCGTCGACCTGCGTCGGCGCGATCAATCGTTCTTCCGCCGCCGCCAGGCCGTCGAATCCCGAGACGGCATCGAGCAACGCTCCGCGGGGAACGGAGCTCCCTTCGGCCAGCTGGACGCGCAGATCATGGGCGGCGAGCAGCGCGTAGCTCTTGTCGTAGGACTCCTGGCGCCAGGCGGTCATGCTGCCGATCCCGGCGGACATCCCCACGCCGATCGCGATGGTCAGAGCGATCGCGGCGACCTGCTGCCAGCGCGACCGGAGGTCGCGCGCGACCCACCGGAGCCAGAACCATACGCGCCGCATCGGTCCTCCTCACCAGTGCAGGTCGCCGATCGCCGCACGGCCGCCGGGCGGCGGTCCGTCGCTCACCTTCCGGCCGCTCGAAAGCTCGATCACGCGGTCGGCGATCCTCGAGATCTCCCGGTTGTGGGTGACGACGAGCACGGTCTTGCCGGCCTCCGCCTGTCGGCGCAACAGCTCGAGGATCTGGACCCCCGTGGTGAAGTCCAGTTCGCCCGTCGGCTCGTCGGCCAGCAGGATCGGGTTGCCGGTGGCGAGCGCTCTGGCGATGGCTACGCGCTGCTGTTCGCCGCCCGAGAGCTCGTGTGGGAAGTGGTCGAGCCGCTCGCCGAGGCCCACCTCGTCGAGCACCTGGCGGATGTCAACGTCCGCATGGGCGACGTCTGCGCCGAACCGCACGTTCTCGGCTGCGGTGAGCCCCGGGAACAGGTTGAAGCTCTGGAAGATGAAGCTCACGGTCGCGCGGCGGAACTCGTAGAGCTCGGTGCGCTTCGAGCCCGTGATGCGCCGACCGGCGACGGTGAGCGTGCCGGATGTCGCCGTGTCGAGCGCCCCGATCAGATTCAGGAGCGTGGTCTTGCCGCTGCCGGACGGGCCGAGCACCACGGCGAACTCGCCCTCGTCGACCTCGAGATCGATGCCTTCGAGCGCGACGACGCCGATCCCGCCGACCTCGTAGCGGCGGCCCACGCCCTCGAGGAGCACCATCGTGGCCGCGCCCTCGCGATGCCCGGGGTGCCTGGGCTCGGCGGGGGATGGGGTCGTCGCGAGACCGGAGGTCGCGAACCTGTCCATCTCAAACCCCTCTCGATGCCAGGCTACGTCGCAGGTCGGGGTCGTGTAGGGCCGAAGGTCGCCCATTGACGGGACCGATCGCTGTCGATCCTTCTCCGATCGCTGAGGATGCCCTTGGGGTGCTCCTTACGCGACCTGGTGTGTCATGGACCGAGCGGCGCAACGGCCGCACGAACTCGGACGCGGCACGATGGTCCAGGAGCAGCAGGTCCGCAGACCCCCGGCGGAGGTCGAGGCGACGGCCGTCGTCGAGAAGGTCCCGGAAGCGAGGTCGGAGCAGCCACGTTCGTCGCCCTGGCTGATCGGCGCCCTCGTGGGTATCACGCTCGCGTTCATGACCCTCGCGGGGTGGACGGTCTATCAGCGGTACATGCCGACCCCGAGCGAGCGGATCGCCCTGGTGCGCGCCGGGCTCGGACAGGCCAGGGCCGCCGCCGATCTTCTGGCTGAGGTCGATTCGTATCCCGGTGCCCGCGACACGGCGAACTACTCGGCACTGCTCCCTTCGATGGTGCGTACCGCCATGCACATAGGGGAGCCCGCGCTCGCCGAGCGGCTCGTCACCGGCCTCGAGCCCCGCTACCCCAACGCCGAGCACGCCCTCGTCGCGGCGAACGCCGCCCTCGCCGAGGCCCGAGGGGACCTGCAGGACGCCGCCGATGCCTACGCCGATGCCGCCGAGCGCTGGGACCGGTTCGGGGTCGTCCCCGAGCAGGCGTTCGCGCTCCTCGGCCAAGGCCGATGTCTCGTAGGGCTCTCTCGACCCGACCGAAGCCGCGCCCGTCCTGCAGCACGCCCGCGAGATCTTCGAACGGGCTGCAGGCAGCTCCCGCGCTCGCCGAGACCGACGCGCTCCTGGCAGCAGGCCACTGTGCTCAACTCCTAGCGCGTGGAGGAACGTCAACGGTCGCGCTGATGTTGCCCAAACTGTTGCCTGGCCATCGACCCCGGAAGACTTGACATCTGCTTCATGCTTTGGAGCGCAAGATGTCTTCGAGACGCTTCGCCATCTGCGGGACTGCCCCGAGATCTTCATGCTTGAAGTAGCAGAAGACATCCGCGCCGCCGTCGAGGGCCGTGCCGATCCGCTCCGCCCACGGCTTCAGCTCGTCGTCGGTGTACTCGGTCTTGCGGAGACGGAAGTAGCCGGCGGGGTCCCATGAGATCTCGCTCGGCGCGGGGTCCTTCTCGTCGGTCTGCGCGACGCACCACGCCACGCCTTGGTCCCGGAGGAGGTCGCGCGCCTCGAGCCACGACGCGTGCCGGAACTCCATGGCGAACCGGGGGTTGCCGTCGCCGGGCGGCGGCAGGTAGCCCACGAACCCCTCGATCAGTGCGCGGTCGTAGTGCAGGTTCGGCGGACACTGGAACAGGACGCATCCCAACCGATCGCCGGAGGGTCTTCGCCCGCTCCAGGAAGTCGCGCACGTCCTCGTCGCAGTCCTTCAACCGCTTGAAGTGCGTGATGCGCTGGTTGGCCTTGAGCGTGAAGACGAACCCGGGCCGCGCGCGCTCGCGCCACGTGGTGAGCGTCTTCTCGCTCGGGAACCTGCGGAACGAGTAGTTGATCTCGACCGACGACAGCTGCGACGAGTAGTAGTCGAGCATGTCGTCCTTCTTGAGGTCCTCCGGGTAGAAGACCCCGTGGCGCCACTCGTCGTAGGCGAACCCCGACGTGCCGAGGTAGAACGCTCCAGCCATCACCGTGCATGATGGCACGCATGGCGACTCCCGAGGAACGGCTCACGATCGCCGTGCCCGACGCGGGCGCGGTCTCCGCCGTGTACGCGCGCCCCGTCGGCGCGGACGCCTCGATCGTGGTCGCCCACGGCGCGGGTGCGGGCATGGACCATCCGTTCATGGTGGGGTTCACCCGCGCGATGAACGATCTCGACGTGGCGACGCTGCGGTTCAACTTCCCCTACATGGAGGCCGGGCGGCGCTCCACCGACCGTGCGCCGGTCGCGGTGGCCGCGTGGCGGGCCGTGTTCGAGGCGGCTACGGCACGCGCAGCCGACGGGCGAGCCCGTCTGGGCGAGCGGCAAGTCCTTCGGCGGACGGATGGCGTCGATGGCGGTGGCCGAGGGGATGCCGGCCGCCGGACTGGTGTTCCTCGGGTATCCCCTGCACCCGCCGGGGAAGCCCGAGCGGGTGCGCGACGAGCACCTGTACGGCATCGGGGTGCCCATGCTCTTCCTCCGAGGCACGCGCGACCCGTTCGCATCGACCGAGGTGCTCGAGCCGGTCCTCGCGAAGCTCGGGCCACGAGCCACCTACCATGAGGTCGAGGGCGGCGGGCACTCGTTCGAGGTGCGCGGCCGCAAGGGCGATCCGCGTGAGACCGCGGCCGCGCTCGCCCCGATCGTGGCGGACTTCATGCGGACCCAGATGGGAACCTGAGCCCGTGCCACGCCGCAACCGTCGCGACACCGAGTACTTCCAAGCCCCCGAGGCTCCGCCCGCGCGCGCCGACGCCCCGATCTGGGCGCAGGCGCGCGGCTTCGACGTGCGCAACGTGGGCGGACAGAAGGAGTACCGATGCCCCGGGTGCGATCACCTGGTGCGTGCCGGGGTCTGGCATCTCGTGGTCGTCCCGCGCGACGACGTCGATGCCCGGCGTCACTGGCACACGGAGTGCTGGCGCAGAGAGCTCCGCCGGCTGGGGCTGTACGTCCCGCCCGCATCCGAGGGATGACCCGGCCCATGGGCGACAGCGTCATACGCCCGGGCTATGCTGCGCGCCATGCCGGAGGTCGTGCGGGCGCGGATGTGGGAGACGGGCGGACGCTGGTACGCGCGGATCCTCGACGCGCCCGCGTTCATCGAGGTCACCGGGCGTCAGTCGACGCGAGTGCCTCGACGAGCTCCTCGCGATCACGGGCGAGGAGCCCCTGGCGGTGGAGATCGTCCCGCAGATCGTGGGCGTGGCCGAGGCCGCCGAGATCATGGAGTGGGACAAGCGGCGCGTGGTGACCTACCTCGACCGCGGCTCCTTCCCCGAGCCGCTCACCGCGCTCGCCTCGGGCCGGATCTGGCTCAGGGAGGACATCGAGGCGTACGCGCAGGAGTGGCGCGCACGCAGGGCCGCGCGCGGCGATACCGGGGGAGGCGCGTGATCGACGACGATCGCCGCCTCTACCTGATCCGGCACGGCCGCGCGTCACATCGCTCGACCGAGGAGACCTTGACGCCGCGCGGCCGGGTCGCCGACCCGCCCCTGGACGACACGGGGCGCGAGCAGGCCGAGACCCTCGCACGCCGGCTCCTCAAGATGGCGCCGGCCGACGGGCCTCTACGTCTCTCCGCTCGCCCGCGCGCGAGAGACGATCGCGCCGTACGAGCGCGCGACCGGCCGCGCCGCCACCGTCGTGGACGATCTCGCGGAGTGGTACGGAGGCGCGTGGGAGTTCAAGGAGTTCGAGGAGCTCCTGATCGAGCACCCCGAGATGCCCGCGCGGATCCTGCGTCAGGACCCCGTCTTCTTCCTCGCCCCGGGAGGCGAGTCGCAGGTGGCCTTCCGACGACGGGTGGTCGATGCGATCGAGTCGATCCTCGCCGCGCATCCGGAGGGCGACGTCTGGATCGTGTGTCACGGCGGCGTCATCAACGCGTACGTCGGGATGGTCCTGGGGATCGAGGAGCAGGAGATGTTCTACCTCCCGCCGAACACGAGCCTGAACACCGTCCGCGTCGCCGGGGATCGGCGGCAGGTGTGGTTCCTGGCCGACGACACCCACCTCACGCAGCCGGAGCTCTTCGCGGACGAGCTCCACGCATCGGGCGCCTATACTCCGCCTGCATCCGACCTTCCGAAGGAGTGACCGTGTCCGTAAAGTTCCTCTCCGATGAATGGGCGCAGGCCCTCAAGACCGAGCTCAACGCCAACGACGCCTTCCGCCAGGCCGCGGCCGGTCAGAACGCGACCATCCAGCAGGTCATCGCGGACGGCGGTGAGGACACGCATTACTGGATCAAGATCGCCGACGGGACCATCGACATGGGGATCGGCGACGTGGACGCCCCCGACGCCACCATCACCCAGGGCTACGAGACGGCGGTGAAGCTGGCGAAGAGCGAGCTCTCCGCGGTCACCGCCTTCATGACCGGCAAGATCAAGATCGCGCGGGAACATGGGCCTGCTGCTCGGCTTGCAGGGTGCCCTGGCGCAGCTCCCCGACGCGATCGCCAAGATCGACGTCGAGTACTGAGCGACGCCGGCTCAGCGCCGGTCGCCCATCACCGCGAGCGTGGCCTGCGCGGTGGCGAGGAGCCTCCCGTTGGCATCGCGGATCTCCGCCTCGGCGTGCGCGATCTGCCGACCCACCCGCACCGCGCGCCCGCGCGCGACGATCGTGCCCGGCGCGCCCGCGGACAGGTACTGCACCCCCAGCTGGATCGTGACGTGACGCCGTTCGGGCGCGAGCTTCGTGCGGACCGCGAGTCCCGTCGCGGTATCGGCGAGGGTCGCGAGCACGCCCACCGTGCAACAACCCCTGCAGGTTGAGGTGGTGGGCTTCGGCGTCGAGGGCGATCTCGACCTCGCCCTCGCGGGCCGCGACGAGACGCATCCCCATCCAGCCGTGGAAGGCTGATGCGGCGAGGCGCGCTCGGAGGTCCTGCAACCAAGCGTCGTCGCTCACGCCTTGCCCCTCCCATCCCGCTGACTCCACGGTCACGTAGTCTCCCACGGGGCCGTTTGACGCTGTCGGGGGTCCCGACGAGAATCCACGCCAGCCGGAGCCAACCGGCTGACACCAGGGAGGGACCGGATGTCGAAGATCCTTCGAACGTTGGCGGTGCCCGTCATCGCGCTCGCGCTGACGGCGGCCGCATGCAGCAACAACGACAACAACTCGGGCTCGGGGGGGTCGGCGTCCGGATCCGCTGCTGGCTGCACCTCCGACCTCAAGGTCGGTCTCGCGCTCGACATCGGAGGACTCGGCGACAAGGGCTTCAACGACCTCGCATATCAGGCCCTGCAGAAGTCGATCTCCGACGGTCTCATCTGCGAGGAGAACACCAAGCTAGTCGAGGCCAACGCAGACGGCACCAACCTCGACGAGAATGTGCAGTCGCTCGCCGATGCCGGCTACGACCTCATCATCGCCACCGGCTACGCGTTCACTCCGGGCATCAACGAGATCGCGCCCGACTACCCAGACATACAGTTCGGCATCATCGACGGTTACGCCGCTTGCGGCACCGACTGCGGGCTCACGAACGAAGCCACGGCGACCCCCAACGTCGTGGATCTCACCTTCAAAGAGCAGGAAGGTTCCTACCTAGTGGGCGTGGCGGCGGCGCTGAAGGCGCAGGAGCTCGGCTGCGACAACCTCGGCTTCCTCGGAGGCCAGACCCTTCCGCTGATCGGCAAGTTCGAGGCCGGCTACCGTGCGGGCGTCGCGGAGATCGACCCGAATATCAAGGTGCAGGTCGAGTACATCGGTGACTCCACGAAGGCGTTCGACGACCCGATCCAGGGCGAGGCGCTCTCGAACAAGATGTACGACAACGGCGCCTGCATCATCTACCACGCGGCCGGTAACTCCGGGAACGGGCTCTTCAAGGCCGCTGCGGCACAGCAGAAACTGGCGATCGGGGTGGACTCGGACCAGTACAAAGCCGTGACGGCGGACCAGGCTCCGTTCATCCTGACCTCGATGATCAAGCGGGTCGACACCGCCACCTACAACACGATCAAGGCTGCGGCCGACGGCACCTTCAAGGGCGGCGGCCAAGTGTTCGATCTGGCGTCCGACGGCATCTCCTACTCGACGTCGAACGCCGAGTTGATGACGCAGGACATCATCGACAAGGTCAACCAGTACAAGCAGAAGATCATCGACGGCGACATCGTCCCGCCGGACGACCCGAAGAAGCTCTGATCGGTCCGGGACGGCACCGATGACGAACGGCGATCGGGCGGGGCGCATGAGCGCCCCGCCCGTCGTCGTGATGGAGCACATCACCAAGCGGTTCCCCGGGGTGGTCGCGAACAAGGACGTCTCCCTCGAGCTGCGGCCGGGCGAGGTGCATGCCCTGATCGGCGAGAACGGGGCCGGCAAGTCCACCCTCATGCGCGTGCTCTACGGCATGTACCCGGCGGAGGTGGGAACGATACGGATCCAGGGCGAGGAGGTCCGGGTCACTTCGCCCCGCGTGGCGATCCAGCACGGCATCGGGATGGTCCACCAGCACTTCGTCTTGGTGGACCCCTTCACTGTCGCGGAGAACGTGATCCTCGGGCGTGAGGACGCCGCGATCATCAACAAGGAGGACTCCGAGCGGCGCGTCGCGGGGCTGGCGGAGACGTACGGGTTCCAGATCGACCCCGCCGCGGTGGTCGAGGACCTCTCGGTGGGCGAGGAGCAACGCGTCGAGATCCTCAAGGCGCTCTATCGCGGGGCGGAAGTCCTGATCCTCGACGAGCCCACCGCGGTCCTCACCCCGGCCGAGACCGAGGATCTCTTCGCCAACCTGCGGCGCCTCAAGGATGACGGCAAGACGATCGTGTTCATCAGTCACAAGCTCGACGAGGTCCTGCGCATCGCTGACCGCATCACGGTGCTCCGGCGAGGCGAGGTGGTCGGGGAGACGACGCCGGCGGAGACGTCCAAGGCGGACCTCGCCGAGATGATGGTGGGGCGTCCCGTGCTGTTCAGGCTCGAGAAGCCCGACGTGACGCCCGGAGAGCCCGTGCTCACCCTCGACGGCTTGACCGGCGGCCGACTGCGCGGTCTTTCCCTGCAGGTTCGGGCCGGCGAGATCGTCGGCGTGGCCGGCGTCGAGGGGAATGGCCAGCGCGACCTCGCCGATGCGATCGTCGGCCTGCGGCCTCTCGACGCCGGCACGATCGCACTGAAGGGCGAAGACTTGAAGGGCCGGTCCACCGAAGCCATCCGCAACGCGGGGGTCGCGCTTATCCCCGAGGACCGTCACGAGCAGGGGTTGGTCCTGGACATGAGCCTGTGGGAGAACGCCGTGCTCGGGCGCCAGGACGACGCCGACTTCTCCAACAAGGCGGGGGTGATGTTCATAAGCAAGATCAAGGAACTCGCCGCGCGGCTGCTGAGCGAGTTCGACGTGCGTGCCCGCAGCATCCAGATGACAGCGCGCACGTTGTCCGGAGGGAACCAGCAGAAGTTGATCCTGGCGCGCGAGCTGGAGACCGACCCCGACCTGCTGGTGGCGGCCCAGCCGACCCGGGGTCTGGACGTGGGCGCCATCGAGTTCGTGTGGCGCCAGATCCTCGATCAGAAGGCAGCGGGACGCGGGGTGCTGCTGATCTCCGCGGAGCTGGATGAGATCTACGCGCTCTCGGATCGCATCGTCACCATGTACGAGGGAAGGATCACGGGCGAGTATCCGCCCGACGCGCCTCCCGAAGACGTGGGCCGGGGCATGCTGGGCGGCGCCGATATGGCGGGGGCCGGCTGATGGCCTCGGTCGCGGCCCCCGTGACCCGCGAGCGACACCGCCCCGAGTGGCTCGAGGGGCTCGCAGGTCAGCTCGGGGCGCTGATCCTGGCGATGGTGATCGCACTCTTCCTGGGCTCCCTCATCATCCTGGCGTACGGGGAGAGCCCGGCTGCGGTCTACGGCGCCATCCTGCGTTTCTCGTTCGGCCAGAAGGAAGGCATCGGGTACGTGCTGGCGGCGGCGACCCCCCTCATCTTCTCCGCTCTGGCCGTGGCCGTCTGCTTCAAGGGCGGGATGTTCAACATCGGCGTCGAAGGTCAATACATCGTGGGGTTGATGACGGCGGCGTTCGTCGCGCTGAAACTCGACTTCCTCCCGGGCCCGCTCCTGATGTGGGCCGTGATCGCGGGCGGCATGCTGGGCGCGATGGCCTGGGCGGGCATCGCCGGCGCGCTGAAGGTGAAGACCGGGGCACACGAGGTGGTGACGACCATCATGTTGAACGGGATCGCGGTGAGCCTGGTGGCCTGGGCCATCAACGGGCCGTTGCGATACACGGCGCAGGAGGGCAACGTCAACGTCAACCTGCGAACAGACCCGTTCGCGCGAAACTCCTTGATCCCGGACCTCGGCCACTACTTCGGGATCCGCTCCAGCGCCCATCTGTCCTGGCTCTTCCCCGGCGCGATCCTCGCGGCGGTCGTGGTGTGGTTCGTGCTGAAGCGGATGCGGCTCGGGTACGAGGCGCGCGCCGTGGGCGCGTCGGCCGGAACCGCGCGCGCCGGTGGCATCTCGATCGGCGGTGTCCAGATGAAGCTCTTCCTGCTCTCCGGCGCGCTCGCGGGATTGGTCGGCATGCAGCAACTCCTCGGTGAGCGGGGGTATCTGCCGATCGGCTACGAGGCCGCCCTGGGCTTCACCGGCATCGCCGTGGCGTTCCTCGGTCAGAACAACCCGGCAGGCATCGTGGCCGCCGCCATCCTGTGGGGCGTTCTCGCGCGCGGTGAGACCGCCGTGCAGATCGAGACCGACGTCCCACGGGAGTTCATCATCATCCTGCAGGGCATCCTGATCATCTCGGTCGTCGTGACATACCAGCTGGCGCGGCGACGCCTGCTGGCGCGCGAGCTGCGGCGGGCGGCCGAGGTGGAGGACCTCGAGGATTCCTCCGGAGAGGAGGCCGCCTGATGCCGCTCAGGGACATCGGCGCCGCCATCGGCATCGCCCTCACGTACTACACGATCATCTACCTGACCGGCCTGGGGGGTCTCTTCAGCGAGCGTTCGGGCATCGTGAACATCGGTCTCGAGGGACTGATGATCATCGGGACGGTGACCGGATCGTGGGGCGCGCACCACTTCACGCTCCCGGCGCCCGAGGGCCTCGGCTGGGGGCTTCCTTGGGGGCCCATCATGGGCCTGCTGGTCGGGATGGCGTGCGGCGCGATCTTCTCGTCGATCTTCGCGCTCGTCACCGTGACGTTCAAGGTCGACCAGATCGTGGCTGGCGTGGTGATCAACCTCGTCGCCGTGGGGCTCGCCCGGTTCCTGTCCACGATCTTCTTCGGGCAAGCCACCCAGTCCGATCCCGGCCAGCCGCACCTGAACCCCGTGAACATCCCGTTGCTTTACAAGATCCCCTGGGGCCTGGGGAGAGCGTTCGAACAGTTATCGCCGATGGTGGTCGTCGCCCTGCTGATCGTGTTCCCGGTGACGTTCGCGCTCTACCGCACGCGTTGGGGACTGCGTCTGCGTTCCTGCGGCGAGAATCCGGAAGCGACCCGGTCCCTCGGCGTTCGGGTGGCGCCGCTGCGCTACCAGGGGGTGCTCTTGTCCGGGGCGCTGGCGGGGTTGGCGGGCGCTTACCTCTCGGTGGAGGTCGCCTACAGCTGGGGCGAGGGTCAGACCCTAGGGCTGGGCTTCATCGCCCTGGCGGCGCTGATCCTGTCGAACTGGAACCCGAGGCGCCTGATGCTCGTGGCGTTCATCTTCGGCTTCGCCCAGGCTATCCCGCTCCGGCTCGCGGACGCGCCCATCATCAATCTGATCCCGATCCAGTTCATCCGGATGATCCCCTACGTGGTCACGATCGTGGTGTTGGCGGGCTTCGTCGGGAAGGTCCGGCCGCCGGCCGCGGCCGGCAGAGCCTACGAGGGTGGCGGCGCGCTCTAGTCCGTGACGGACTAGATGCTACAGCGTGCCGTAGAGACGGTCGCCGAAGTCGCCGAGCCCGGGCAGGATGAAGGCGTCGGCGTTGAGCTCCCGGTCCAGGGCGGCCGTCACCACCGGGACATCGGGGTGATCGGCCCGCATCCGTGCGAGCCCCTCCGGCGCGGCCACGACGCAGACGAACACGATGTCCTCGGCGCCCGCGTCCTTCACGTAACGGACCGCCGCCGTGCCCGAGCCTCCGGTCGCGAGCATCGGGTCGACGAGCAGCGCACGGCGCCCGTGCATCGGCGGCAGCTTCGCGTAGTAGTCGCGTGGCTCGTGGGTGACCTCGTCGCGCTCCATCCCGAGGTAGCCGACCACCGCGTCGGGGTAGAGGTCCACGACGGCGTCGAGGAGCCCAAGTCCGGCGCGCAGCACGGGGATCGCGACGAGACCTACCGCCAGCCGGACGCCCTCGAACGGCTCGAGCGGGGTCTCTACGGGGGCGGGCTCCGTCGGGAGGTCCCGCGTCGCCTCGATCACGAGGAGGCGGCCGAGACGCCGTGTGAGGGAGCGGTAGTCGGCGGGGCCGGTCTCGCGATCCCGCAGGCGCGTGAGGAGGTCCGCCGCCAGCGGGTGATCGAGCACGGTGAGGGACGACATGGCGGGCATCCTACGCGAGCCCCCCCGTGCCTCGCTTGCCACCGCGGGGTTCGAACGCGCATGATAAGGCGTCATGCAGCGGTTCTTCGACTACGCGTTCACCTACGCGGGCAGCGGCCCGGCGTAGTCGCCTGTAGCCCCAGTACGCACGCGACCCCGGGTCCGACACCCGGGGTTCTTCCTTCCCCGGGACCGGCCCGAGGCAGGATGAGGGAGGTCGCCGACACATGGTCGTCGTGATGACGCGAGACGCGACGGACGCGGACATCGAGGCCGTCGCCGAACGTGCGCGCAACGCGGGGGGCGAGGCGTTCGTCTCGCGCGGCACGGTGCACACGGTGGTCGGGCTGGTGGGCGACACCGAGCGTCTGCGTGCGCTCGACTGGACCCAGATGCACGGCGTCGACCATGTGATCCAGATCGGCAAGGCCTACAAGATGGTCGCCCGCGACCTGCATCCCGAGGCCACCATGGTCTCGGTCGGGGGGACCCAGGTCGGGCGCGCGACGTTCACGATCATCGCGGGTCCCTGCGCGGTCGAGAACGACGAGCAGGCGCTCATCGCCTGCAAGGCGGCCAAGGAGGCCGGCGCCACGATCCTGCGCGGTGACGTGTACAAGCCGAGGACGTCGCCGTACTCGTTCCAGGGCCTGGGGGAGCGCGGACTGGAGATCCTGAGGGAATGCCGTCGGCAGACCGGCCTCCCGTTCGTGGTCGAGGTCGTCGACGTCTCCCAGGTGGAGCACGTCACCGAGATCGCGGACTGCATCCGCGTCGGCACACGCAACGCGCAGAACTTCGAGCTGCTCAAGGAGGTCGGACTCACGAACAAGCCGGTGATGCTGAAGCGCGGGCTCGCCATGACGATCGACGAGTGGCTGCAGGCCGCCGAGTACGTGGCCCAACGCGGCAACTCCGAGATCATCCTGTGCGAGCGGGGCATCCGCACCTTCGAGCCGTCGACGCGCAACACGCTCGACCTCGCCGGCATGGCGGTGGCCCAGCGCGAGTCGCACCTCCCGGTGATCGTCGATCCCTCCCACGCGGTGGGCAAGCGCAACCTGGTTGGGCCGATGGCGCTCGCAGCCGTCGCCGCCGGGGCCGACGCCGTGATGATCGATGTGCACGCGGATCCCGAGCAGGCGCTCGTGGACGGCCCACAGGCGCTCCTGCCGGAGGAGATGCTGGAGCTCGGCGCGCGGCTCGCCCGCGTGGCCGAAGCCGTCGGCCGCCCCGTGAACGGCTGACGGGCCAGGTCAGACGTTCGGCACGAGCTCTACGATGTCGCAGGAGCCTCGCCAGCGGGCGATGGACTCGGTGGGGGCCCCGGCGCGACTCTTGCGCTTGTCGGCGAGCACCTTGGCCGCCTCCTCCCACTCCGGGCCCTCGAGCTTGCGCTGAGCGGCCGTGAACTCGTCGAGCGACGTGTCCCGGCCCTTGCGCCGCGTCACAACGACGAGCTCGGTGGCATCGGGAACGCCGGGCACCGTCTGCTCCTGGGGGCCGGGCTCGCGTTGCGATACGAGGTAGATCCGCCCGTTCTTGTACGCGAACCAGGCGGGGGCCGTCTTCCGGCGCCCGTGGTCCTCGGTGCCCACCCAGATCACGTCGGACTTCTTCAGGCCGTCCTCGACCTCCTTGGGGAGCGACGTCGCCACGGACTGCACGTAGACGGGGAACTCGAGCTCACCCAGGATCTGCTCGTCCAGGATGAACGACGCCACGTACGTCCCGCTCTCGTCGAACGCCGCGTCGCGGACGACGTCGACCTCGGTCGTGAGATCCATCGCGCCGGCCATGCGCCGCACCTCGGGTCCCCACCGGAGGATCGTCCGCCCCGACGGCCCGATCAGGCGGACCTCCTCGGAGACGAACCCCACCGGCACCTTCCAGGCTCGGAAGATCACGAAGGGGTGCGCGGGGCCGGGCTGGCCCACCAGGTACACCCCGTCCGGGGACGTGTTCCCCTGGGTTTCCCAGATGCGCTGATCGACGACGGCGGCGGCGACGAGCTCTCCGATGGCTTCCATCGCGGGAGAGGATAGCCGAAGCGTGTGGCCGTGAGGCGACGGTTCCGACGGCCGTTGCGCTTCCCTTGACCCCCCGGATCAGCGCCGATATCGTCGGCCTCTGGGTCCGATGCGACGAGAGGGTGGCCATGCCCCGATACCTGGTTCAGCGGAACTTCGGCCAGATCGATGACGAGCACCTCGAGTTGCGCGCCCGCAAGAGCAAGCGTCTCACGGAGACCGAGTTCACCGAGATCGTGTGGGAGCACAGCCACGTCGTGGGGAGCCCGGATGGAGCCGTCCGAACCTTTTGCGTCTACTTCGCCCCCGACGAGGACGTCGTCCGTAGCCATGCCGACGCGTTAGGCGGACACCAGATCGAAGTGATCTACGAGATCGGCGGGGACGTGGCCCCCTCCGACTTCAGCTAGCGGGATCCTCACGCGCCGCACGTCGGAGGGACTGCTCGTCCATCGTGGAGTGCTCGTACCGAGACCACGCGACGCCGCGCCGCAGCCCGATCGTCCGCCGCCGGGCCTCGTTCTCTCGCGGGATCAGCGAGAGGGCCTCCTCGAACAGCGCCACGGCCTCCGCGTTCGCCCAGGCGAGTTCGGCGCGCTCGGCCGCCGAGAGCAGGTAGTCCACCGCCCGCTCGGTGTCACCCGCTTCCTTCCAGTGATACGCGAGGATCGCCGCGAGGTTGTCGGTCTCGGGCAACCTGCCTTCGAAGAAGGTCGCGACCGCCTCGTGGCGCTGCCGCCTCGCGCCCCGCGTCAGCGTGGCGTACGCGACATCGCGGATCAGGATGTGCCGGAACGTGTACTCGCGATCGCCCTCGACCTTGGAGGACATCTCGCTCCGGATCACGTCGCGAGACTCTAGGGAGTCGAGCACGGTGTCGAGGGCATCGCCTCCCGAACCGAGCCCGCCCAGCACCCCCCGCCAGAACACCTTGCCGACCACGGCGGCGTCGTTCACGACCGCCCGCTCCTCCTTCGGCAGGGCGTCGAGCCTGGCGGCGATCATCGCGCGCACCGTGTTGGGCAGCGCCGTCCTGTCGCCTCCCTCGGCGACCCAGGCCGACAGCTCTTCGATGAAGAGCGGGTTGCCACCCGAGGTCGTTTCGATCTGCGCCGCCACGTTCTCGGCGAGCGAGGCCGTGAGCTTCGCGGCGAGCGCGTGGGCGTCGCCTGTCCCCAGCGGGTCGAGCCGGATCGTGAACGACGAGGCCTGGCCACCGCCCCACATGGGGCGGGCGTCGAGCAGTTCCGTCCGCGCCAGACACAGGACGAGGATCGGCGCGTCCCGCATCCGCGCGGCCAGCGAGTCGATCAGGTCGAGCATGCTGGGGTGCGCCCAGTGGATGTCGTCGAAGATGAGCAGGGTGGGCTGCTCGCGGGCGAGCGCCTCGACGAACCCGCGTGCGGCATCGAACACCTCGCGGCGGTCCTCGGCCGGTTCGTCCCCTGTGCCGATGAAGACGGAGAGCCGCTCCACGCTCTCTCCCTCGTCGAGCCCCAGCCGAGCGAGGGTGCGTACCAGCTTCTCGCTCGCGATCTCCTCGGCATCGAGTTCGAAGATGCCGGCCACGTCCTTCACCAGCTGGCCGAAGGCCTCGTATCCCACGCTCTGGGCGTAGGGGAGTTCCCGCACCTGCAACGTCCGCCCGCCATCCTCCTGCACGCGGCTCGCCAGTTCCGAGGCGAGCCGGCTCTTGCCGATGCCCGGATCGCCGAGGATCGTCACGAGATGCGCGCGCCGTCCCCCGTCACCCGCTCCCAGACGTCGCCGAGCAGGTCCAGCTCGTTGCCCCGGCCGACGAACGGGGTATCTTCGGGACGCTGCGTGAACCCGAGGATCGGCTCGACGGCGAGCCACGCCGGGACGGGGTCCCGCTTGTTCTTCGCGACGACGGGCTCGACGTCCTCGTAGCGGATGGCGCGGTGCGTGTTGCGGTGCGTCTCCTCGCCGACGAGCACCCGCCCTTGTGGCGCCGCGGACTGGAGGCGCGATGCCGTGTTCACCATGTCGCCCACGACGATGGCCGTGCGTTCCGAGGAGGCGTCGAGCTCCACGACGGCCTCGCCGGTGTTCACGCCGACGCGCACCTGGAGATCGGCATCGGGCGTCTCGGCGTTCAGCGCTTCCACGGCCACCGGGATCTGGAGCGCCGCCCGCACGGCTCGTTCGGCGTCGTCGCCCCGGGAGACGGGCGCGCCGAACACGGCCATCACCGCGTCGCCGATGAACTTCTCGACCGTCCCTCCGAAGCGCTCGATCTCGGCGCTCACTCGCGCGTAGTAGCGCTCCAGCAGCTCGCGGACATCCTCGGCGTCCGCGACCTCCGAATGCGCCGTGTACCCCACCAGGTCGGCGAAGACCACCGAGATCACCTTCCGCTGGCGCTCCGTCTCGGCTGGCGGCGCGGCCGGCGCGCCACAGGACGGGCAGAACCGGGCCTCCTCGGGCAGGGCGGAACCGCAGGACGCGCAGACCGATCCGAGGGCGGTCCCGCACGTGCCGCAGAAGCTCGCCCCGTCCGCGTTCGCTGCGCCGCAACTCAGGCAGACGCTCACGGCGATGAGGATAGCCTCGGCGGGTCATCGACGTATCGACGTGTCGGCGGTCGTCGGTATCGTCCGGCCATGGTGACGATCGACGACGTCCGCGCGGTGGCATCGACCCTGCCGCGCAGCACGGAGGTCCTGGTGCACGACCGGGTCAAGTTCCGGGTCGGCCGTATCGTCTACCTCGCGTTCTCGCGCGACGAGACGCAGTTGGGATTCGCGTTCCCGAAAGAGGAGCGAGAGGCCCTGGTCGCCTCGGAGCCGGGCAAGTTCCTGATGCCCAGCCGCGGGGACATGCGCTACCACTGGGTCGAGGTGCGCCTCGACGCGATCGACCAGACCGAGATGCGCGAGCTGGTGCTCGACGCGTGGCGGATGGTCGTGCCGAAGAGCGTGGCCGCGGCCCACGACGCGGTCGACGAAGCCTGACGGGGCTCGGTCGCCCAGGCGGGCCGGGGACGCCCCCGTGCCCCGCCCGGTGCCCGTGCTTCGCGTGGAACGCCGCAGAGGCCTAGGCTGCGCACGTGATCCAGTGTCGGGTGTGCGGACACGACAACCCCGAGGAGAACAAGTTCTGCGGGGAATGCGCCGCGCCCTTGGTCCGGAGCGGACCTCGATCCGAAGCCCGCAAGACCGTCACGATCGTGTTCTGCGACGTGGTGGGCTCGACGGCGATGGGTGAGGCGCTCGACCCGGAATCCCTCCGTCACGTTATGGAGCGGTTCTTCGCGGCGATGCGAGCCGCGATCGAACGCCACGGCGGCACGGTCGAGAAGTTCATCGGCGACGCGGTGATGGCGGTCTTCGGTGTGCCCCAGGTCCACGAGGACGATGCCCTGAGGGCGGTGCGGGCGGCGGCCGAGATGCGCACCGTCCTCGCCACCTTGAACGCAGATCTCGTGCGCGACCATGCGATCACGCTCGCCTGCCGGGTGGGGGTGAACACCGGAGAGGTCGTCGCCGGTGCGGGCGACCAGACCATCGCCACCGGGGACGCCGTGAACGTGGCGGCACGCCTGGAGCAGGCAGCGTCGGCCGGCGAGATCCTGCTGGGGGAAGAGACCCACGGCCTCGTGCGCGACGCGGTCACCGCGGAGCCGGTCGATGCCCTGGACCTGAAGGGGAAGGCCGATCCCGTGCCCGCGTACCGCCTGATCGAGGTCACAGAAGGGGCGGCCGGGTTCGCACGACACCTCGACGCACCGATGGTGGGGCGGGAGCGTGAGCTCGCCCTCCTTCGAGGGGCCTTCGACCGGACGGTGAGCGACCAGGCGTGTCAGCTCTTCACGATCCTCGGCGTGGGCGGCGTCGGCAAGTCCAGGCTCATGGCCGCCTTCTTGGAGGAGCTCGGCGGGCGCGCGACGGTCATGCGCGGCCGCTGCCTCCCGTACGGGGAGGGCATCACGTTCTACCCCTTGGCCGAGGCCTTCATCGAGATCGCGGGTCTGCAGGAGGCGGACACTCCGGAGGTCGCCCGCAGCAAGCTCGCAGCGCTCGCGGGGTCGGATGGGAACGCGGGTAGGGTGGCGGAACTCGTCGGGCAGGCGATCGGCATCGCGGGCAGCGAGGCGGCGCCGGATGAGATGTTCTGGGCGTTCCGGACGCTGATGGAGGCCCTCGCCGTCGATCGGCCTCTCGTCTTCGCGATCGACGACCTGCAGTGGGCTGAGTTGACATTCCTCGATCTCGTCGAACACGTCGCCGACTTCGCGCGGGACGCGCCGATCCTGCTCGCGTGCATGGGGCGTCCCGAGCTGCTCGACGAGCACCCCGGGTGGGCCGGCGGGAAGCTGAACGCGACCTCGATCCTCATCGAACCGCTCGATCCCGAGGAGTGCCGCGCGCTCGTCGCCAACCTGTTGGCGGACGACACGATGGACGAGGCCGTCCGGGCGCGGATCGCTGAAGCGGCCGAAGGTCATCCCCTGTACGCGGAGGAGATGACTGGCCTCCTGGTCGACGAGGGTCGCCTCGTGCGGAAGGAGGGCCAGTGGGTGGCGACGGGCGACCTGTCGGACGTGCCAGTCCCGCCGACGATCTCGGCGCTGCTGGCTGCGAGGCTGGACAGGCTGCCTGCAGAGGAACGACGGCTGCTCGACATCGCCTCGGTGATGGGCCAGATCTTCTACCCGGCCGCGGTGAGCGCGCTGGTCGGCGACGGATCCGACGCCGTCGATCGGGGCATGCGGGCGCTCGAGCGTCAGCAGTTCATCAGGCGCGAGCGATCGGATGTCCCCGAGACCCGGGCGCTGGCGTTCCGCCACCTGCTCATCCGCGACGCCGCCTACGAAGGCATCCCGAAGGCCGTCCGCGCCGACCTGCATCAACGGTTCGCCGACTGGCTCGACGCCGGCGGGGGATCGCTCGGCGAGCATGACGAGATCGTCGGCTATCACCTGGAGCAGGCGTACCGATACCTCGTCGAGCTCGGGGCGGAGGGCGAACGAGAGCGACGGCTCGCCGACGCGGCGGGTCGCCGCCTCGCGGCGGCCGGCGAACGCGCGTTCGCCCGCAGCGACAACTCGGCTTCGACCAGCCTCCTGTCCCGGGCCGCTGCGTTGCTGGCCCCCGATGATCGCTTGCGACTCAGCATCTTGCCCGACCTCGGATCGGCGCTCAACGAGGCCGGTGACCTCGACGGAGCGAGAGCGGTGCTCGACGAAGCTGTCGAGCGTGCCGCGACACTGGGCGACGATCAGCTGCGGATGCACGCCGTGATCCAACGACGGATGTCGTTGGTCGGGATCGAGGGCTTCGCGCAGGCTCAGCGCGAGGCCGAGCGAGCTCGCGTCGTCTTCGAGGCGGCCGGAGATGAACGTGGCCTCTCCAGGGTGTGGCAGCTTCTCTCCGAGGTGCGATTCGGGGCGGGCGAACTGAAGAACGCCGAGCTGGAGTTGGAGCGAGCCCTGGTGCACGCGCGCAACGCAGAGGACGTCGGCGAGCAGAACGCGATCTACGCGCGCCTCGGCACGCTGTTCGCCCGGGGGCCCACCCCCGTCGGGGAGGCGATCCGTCGATGCCAGGCCATCCTCGCGGAGACGGATGGGAACCGGACGGTCGCCGGAGCGATGTATCACCCGCTGGCTCACATGAAGGCTCGCCAGGGCGCGTTCGAAGAAGCGCTGCAGCTGGCCGCGCGGTGTCGTGACATCCACCGCGAGAACGGGGCCATGTGGTCCTACTGGGTCTACACCGAGATCGAGTGGGACATCAAGATGCTGGCCGGAGAGCCGGAGGAGGCGCTGGAGATCCTAAGTGAGAGCTACGAGCAGATCGAGCGGATCGAGCCGTTCGCGCTCCTGTCCGCCTGGTTGGCGCAGTCCCTCTATGCGCTCGGCCGGTTCGAGGAAGCCGAGCGGCGGGCGCAGGCGGCCGTCGACGCGGTCGAGGACGACCTCGGTCGGTGCGTGGGATTGGGTGCGCTCGCGCGGGTACGGGCGCGACAGGGACACATGGACGAGGCGGAGCGGATGGCGAGGGAGGCTGCCGCGTACTTCGCGGGCACGGACTACTCGACCGATAGGACCGGCGTGCTGCTGGATCTGGCGGAGGTGTTGCGTCTGGCCGCGCGTCCGGAGGAGGCGGTCGTCGTCCTGCGCGAAGCGCTCGATCTCTTCGAACACAGGGAGGACGAGGTGTCGGCCGCTCGCACCGAACGGCTGATCGAGGCACTCGTGGCTGGCTCTGAAGGGTGAATGCAGCTCACTCGACCGGGACCCGGCCGATGACCGTCGTTCCCCTGCCGCGTGCCGACCGGATCTCGAGCGTGCCACCGATCGCCTCGAGGCGGTCGCGCATGCCGCGGAGGCCCGTTCCGTAGTTCGTCCCGTCCAGATCGAAGCCGGCTCCGTCGTCGGAGACCTCGAAGGTGAGATCGCCGTTCGATCGGGCCAGACGCACCTCGGCGCCGCTGGCTCCCGCGTACTTCGCCACGTTGTTGAGGGCCTCCAGCGCGCAGAAGTAGACGGCGGCTTCCACCTGTTGGGGGTATCGCTCGACGTTCTCCGACCTGATGGCGGTCGAGATCGACCCCTTGCGCGCCTGCGCCTCCAACGCGGCGATCAAGCCCTTGTCGGCAAGGAGCGGCGGGTAGATGCCGCGCGCGAGGTCGCGAAGGTCCTCGATCGCCTGACCCGTCGCCGTCTGGAGATCGGCGAGCATCTCCTTCGTCTTCACGGGATCCCGGTCGACGAGGCCCTCGGCCAGGCGCAGCTTCACGGACAGCGCGACGAGCTGTTGCTGGGCGCCGTCGTGGAGGTTCCGCTCCAACTTCCGACGCTCCTCGTCCTGCGCACCGACCAGTCGCTCCCGCGAGGCGCGGAGCTGTTCGACGTTGTCCATCAGCCGCTCCGCGAGCGCCACGTTGCGCATCACGAGGCCCGCCTGTGAAGCCAGATCGTGAACGAGCTTCACCTCTGTCGGGGTGATGGGGTCACCCGGCCGCTTCGCGATCGACAACGCGCCCAGGAGCTCGCCCTGATGCCGGATCGGTTCGCGCATCTCGATCTCGGAGAACTGCCCCGCGTCACCCTCGTCGACGGCGATCGGCGCGGGTGCCTCGACGTCCTGCGGCCAGCGGGCTCCGGAGACGAGCTCGTCTCCGATGCGCACCCACACGTCGACACGCGTCGCCCCCGTCCCGCCGGCGAGGACACGCGCCATCCGGGGCAGGAGCTCGTCGTTCGCGTAGGTGTAGCCGAGGCGTGCCGAGAACTCCGAAAGCACTTCGTACGGCGCGGCGCGCTCGCCGTAGACCAACCGGTCGGCGAATCGCCGCGCCCGCGATCGAACGGGTTGGAACGCGAGCGCGATGATCGCGGCGGCCACCGCCGACAGGATCGGATCGGCGCGGCTGCCCACGATCGCCCCGACACCGACGACGATCGCGACGTAGACGAGCGTGATGAAGACCGCGAGCGTGCCGAACAGGACGGCACGGGTGATCACGACATCGATGTCGAACAGGTGGTACCGCAGCACCGACACCCCGATCGCGATCGGGATCAAGCCGAACGAGAAGACCGCGAGGTTCTGCAGGATGTTCATCCAGCCGGGCTGGTTGTTCGTGTCCCACGAGCCGGCGAAGGAGATCAGCAGGGCCACCGTGTAGAGAACCGCCACGATGGTCGCCGCCGTCACCAACCAGCGCAGCTGGAGCCGTTCGATGCCCGAGGAGCGACGGAACCGCCGCACCAGCGCGACGAGCGAGACGATCACCCCGATGGGCAGCATGGCGAGGCTGACGATCGCGACCGCGAGCACGGGGCGCAGCGCTTCCACGCCCAAGGGGTTCTCGTAGTCCGCGAACCCCTCCGCCTCGCTGCCGAACTTCCCCGGCGCGAGGATGATGACGAGCGCGGTGATCACGAGGCTGACGCCGAGGATCCATGCGAACCAACGCCACCGGGGCGACGGCAGATGGCCGTCCGGGAACAACAGGAGGAGGTACGTCGCCGGCACCGCCACGATCGGGATCCACATCGGGTTGTTGAGCGACTCAGCGATCAGCCCCAGGTCGCGGCCGCCGACGCCTCCGTGCACCGCATAGCCCGCGTACGACGAGAGGACGCTGCCGACCGCCATCGCCACACCCATCCCGAGCATGATCCAGCCGAGCGAGTTCTCGGGCCGCCGGATGGCCATGAGGTACCCCACGATCGGGAACAGCCCGAACGCGAAGATCAACCCCAGGTCGGTCGGCTCCTGGTCGATGAAGGAGAGCCAGAACCCGACGGCGAGCCCCACGATCGTGAAGGCGAGGGTCGCGCGTGCGAGCAGTTGCAGCCGCTCACGACGAGCGGTCGTCATCGAACGGGGATCCTCGATCCGTTCCGCCATGCCCGGATGCTCGCACCTACCGGCCCCCCCGTCCAAGGGCGATGCCACGTCGACCCCCGGCATGGAGTCCTCCGGGGTCGCCGGGGTGCTGGCACCACGTCGCCGAGCCCGCCGAGCCCAGTGGGTGCGCTCGGTGTCCCTAGACCGTCCGGGCGAGCCAGAGGCGCGGTTCCTCGACCTCGGGCAGCGACGGCATCGCGTCGGCCGTGGACCACATGCGGGAGAGGGTCGCCTCGTCGGCGAGCTCCACGACCGTGTCGCAGAACGTGCGCCCGGCGACGTACTGCTCGCGCTTCATCTCGATGCCCAGGAGACGTTCGAAGACGGGGTCGCCGGACTCCTCCTCGCGGTAGCGGCGCATCGCCTCTTCGATCCGGTCGTAGGAGCCGAGGAGCTCGCGGCCGAGCGCGTGCATCACATGGTCCCCGTAGCCCTCCGCCGCCGCCATGAACGCTTGGACGCGGCCCAGCTTCAGGCGCTGCTCGCCGTCGAGTTCTGCGCCGAAGAGCCCCTCCTCGGACTCCATCAAGGACTGCAGGGCTTCGGGGTTCGCGGCGTCGAGCGTCGAGAGGCGCGACTGCATGCCCTCCATATCGATCGTCAGCGTCGAGAGGAAGTCGTCGAGGAGCGAGCGGAAGCGCTCCCGTGCCCACGGCTGCGCGAACTCGAACCTGTGGGTCACCTCGTGCAGGGCGACCCAGGTCCGGAAGTCGGTGCGTTCGAGCGACCAGTCGCGTTCGAACGCCGCGATGTTGGGGACGACGAAGGCCACCGCCCCCGGGCCGGTCCGCGGCACCGCGATGTCGTACTGCCCCAGCACGCGCTGGGCGAGGAAGCCGAGGACCGTGCCGATCTGCGACCCCAGCAGCAGCGGTCCGAGCTGCGCCATGAAGGTGCCCATGCCCTGCATGTCGGGGGGGAGCTGGTCGCGCGACGCGCGATCCATCGCCTCGGTGATGTGCTGCGCGGCCGGATCGAGGAGGTCGCGCAAGCTCTCCACGTTCGCGCTCACCCACTCCGCGCGGCGGATCGCGCGCACCTGGACCACGTCGCCCGGCGGCTCGAGACCCGTGAAGCGCGCCACGTGGAGCTCCGCCACGCGCACGGCCTCGTCGAACCCGCGGAGATCATCGTCGGTCGGCTCGGGATCGGGCCCCGCCTCCACGGCGTTGGCCACGCCCATCTGGCGCGCGAGCTCCCAGTTGACGGGACCGCTCGAAGAGGACATCACGCGTTGCAGCTCACGGAACAACGGCGCGTCCTTGAACATCTCCGGATCGCCGCCGAAGGGGAAGCCGAACCCGGGTGGGGTGCCACTCATGCGAGCCATCGTACGACCATGCGTAAGATGAGCCCGTGTCCGACCGGCTCCTGGTACGCATCACCTCCGAGCCGCTCTCCGTCGACGAGGCCCTCACGTTCGTGGCCGATCCCGGCGCGGGCGGCACGTGCGTCTTCGTGGGCACGGTTCGTGATCACTCCGCGGCCGGGGACGTGACGGGGCTCAGCTACGAGGCCTGGAACGCACTCGCCGAGACCCGGCTCGGCGACATCGCGGAGGAGATCTTCGCCGCCTGGCCCGCGCGCCGGGTGGCGCTCCTTCACCGGACCGGCGACCTGGCGATCGGCGAGGCAAGCGTGGTGGTGGCCGTGAGCGCCCCCCATCGCGCCGACGCGTTCGACGCCTGTCGCCACGGCATCGAGCGGCTGAAGGAGGACGTGCCCATCTGGAAGAAGGAGGGACTCGTCTCGGGGGAGTCCCGCTGGGTGATGGGCAGCTAGATGGGCCGGGACCTCGCGATCGATCTCGGTACCGCGAACACCCTCGTGTTCCGCTTGGGTGCGGGCATCGTCTTCAACGAGCCCTCGGTCGTAGCAGTGAACGTCGCGACCGGCCAGGTGCTCGCGACGGGCGGCGACGCATGGCGCATGATCGGCGGCGACTCGGGCAACGTCGTGGCCGTGCGGCCCCTGCGAGCAGGCACGATGACCGAGTTCGAGATCACGCAGCGCATGTTGGAGGTCGTGCTCCGCAAGGTGGGGCTCGCGCGCTTCCCCCGCCCGCACGTCCTGGTCTGCGTGCCTTCCCTGAGCTCCGAGGTCGAGAAGCGCGCGATCGAGGAGGCGGTGCACTTCGCGGGGGGTCGCCAGATCACGCTCGTGGAGGAGCCACTCGCCGCCGCGATCGGCGCCGGCCTGCCCGTGCACGAGCCGGTGGGCAACCTGATCGTCGACATCGGTGGTGGGCGTTCGGAGATGGCCGTGGTCTCGATGGGAGGCGTCGTGAGCGGCAACTCGGTCACGATCGGGGGGTTCGATCTGGACGCCGCGATCGCGGGCCATCTCCGGGCGGAGTACGGGGTCGCCATCGGGGAGGCGGCGGCCGAGGAGATCAAGATCGCGATCGGATCGGCGTTCCCCTCGCCGATCGGCAAGGCCGCCGTCGTGACCGGCCGCGAGCTGACAACGGGGAACACGGTCGAGGTCAAGATCACGGCGGACGAGGTCCGTCAGGCGATGGCTCCCCCGATCGGCGGGATCGTCGAGGCGGCGCGGCGATGCCTGGCCGAGGCGCCGCCGGAGCTCACCCACGACGTCCTGGAGACGGGGATGTTCCTGACGGGTGGCGGCAGCCTCCTGCGCGGCCTCGACATGCTCTTGGCGCAGGAGTGCGAGGTGCCCGTGCACATCACCGAGAAGCCCCTCGAGACCGTCGTGATGGGGGCGGGGCACATGCTGGAGCACCTCGACGACTACCGCTCGGCGTTCCAGCTCGTGCGTCGTCGCTGATCGCGGACTCAGCCGGTGCTCGCCGACTGCAGCAGTCGCGCCACGAGATGCCCGAGCGAGTACAGGGCGAACGCCGCGCTGATGGCGGCCACCGTCACCGCGATCGCCAGACCCAGCACGCCGCTCAGTCGCGACTGCCAGGACGGGCGGCTCCGCGTGACGGGGACGTACGCCCCGCCGGGCGGGAACATGGGCGCTTCCGACTCAGGACCGAAGCCACCGTCGTCGGAAGACGGCGTCGTCTCGGTCCACTCACGCACGTCCGTCGGGACCTCCGGCTGGTGGGTCTCCGCGTAACGCATCGTCAGCCAGTACACGCTCCAGCCCACGCCGCCCGCGATTAGCAGAACCAGCACGTAGCTCAGCATCGAACTCCTCTCGGCGGGTCGAGCTTAGCGCCCACGTGAGGGCCGGTGAAGACCTTCACGCCCGTACCATGGAGTCTCAGATCATGAAGCGCTTCCTCAAGATCGCCGCGTTCGGGCT
The DNA here is from genome assembly GCA_963810915.1 of uncultured Actinomycetes bacterium. Lineage (GTDB taxonomy): Bacteria > Actinomycetota > UBA4738 > UBA4738 > HRBIN12 > JAOUEA01. The sequence continues at coordinate 186,361 of CAWEPH010000001.1, forward strand.
CGTGCTCGCCCTAGTGTTCGCGGTCGGCTACGTTCGGCTGCCGTATTACTCGGTGGGGCCGGGACCGGCGCGCGAGGTGGTGCCCTTGATCTCGGTCGAGGGTCACCCCCAGTACCCCTCGTCGGGCAAGTTGATCATGACGACCGTTCGCTGGTACCAGGTCACGCCGCTGCAGGCCGTCGTCTCGTGGCTCGATCCGCATCAAGCCGTGGTGAGCAAGAACCTCCTGTATCCGCCCGGTCAGGACGTCGCCGCCGAGGAACAGCGGGCCATCTCCGAGATGGACCAGAGCAAGATCGACGCGACGGTCGTCGCGCTGTCGCAGGTCGGGAACTACCCTGAAGATCACGGAACGGGGGCCCTGATCGAGGCGACGGGCCCGGGCTGCCCGGCCTACGGGAAGCTCTTCTCCGGCGACATGATCGTCGCGATCGACGACCACCCCGTGGACTCCGCCAACGCCGTGTCGCGGCTGATCTCGGCCGCCGACCGAGGTCAACTGCTCGACTTCAGGGTCCGCGCCGCCGGTCAGACGCACGACATCGAGGTGGCGAAGGGGAGCTGCCCGGGGACCGATCGTCCGCTCGTCGGCGTCAACATCGTCAACACGTTCCCGTTCTCGGTGGAGATCTCGAGCGGCGACGTCGGCGGTCCGTCCGCGGGGCTGATGTTCGCGCTGGGTCTGTACGACGAGCTCACGCCCGGCGATCTCACCCAGGGACGGACGATCGCGGGCACCGGCACGATCGATCCCGCCGGCAAGGTCGGCCCCATCGGCGGCATCGCCGACAAGGTCGTGGCGGCGGAACGGGTCGGAGCGACAGTGTTCCTCGTGCCCAAGGACAACTGGGGGGAGCTCGAGGGCGTCGACACCGGGGACATGAAGCTGATCGAGGTGGCCACCTTCCAGGACGCCGTGGATGCGCTCTCGGCGCAGGCGTGACCTGGCCCCATTTGAAGCCGACGCCATGCGTTAGGCTGGCGGCAGCGGCGCCCCCGGGCGCACGATCCCGAGCCAGGAAGGAACCACCCCGAGTATGAGCGTCCGGATGAGCCTGCCGAGACGGCGGCGCTGGCCACTGTTCGTGATCGGCGGCATCGTGCTCCTGGCCATCCTGTTCACGTTCATGTCCCAGTTCTACGTCGACGTGCTCTGGTACCGCGAAGTGGACTTCTCCTCCGTCTTCTGGACGACGCTCTGGACGAAGTTGCTCCTGGGTCTGGTGTTCGGCCTGATCTTCTTCGCGCTGCTGATCGTGAACCTCCTGATCGTTCGCCGGTCCACGCCGACCACCAGGGTGCTCACGCCCGATCAGGAGGTCGTGGAGCGGATCCGGCAGTCGTTCGAGCCCTACCTGCGATGGATCGTCCCGGTCGGCGCCGGCCTCCTCGCCCTCACCGTTGGCGTGGGGGTCTCCCGCCAGTGGCAGACCTTCCTGCTCTGGAAACACTCCGGCGGAGTCACGTTCGGCAACCCGGAGCCGCTCTTCAACCGCGATCCGGCCTTCTACATCTTCAACCTCCCTTGGCTCCGGTTCCTGCAAGGGTGGCTCTTCTCGTCGCTGGTGGGCATCACGTTCCTGGTGGCCATCGCGTACTTCCTGTGGGGCGGGATCCGACCCCAGGCTCCCGGCGGGCTCGGGCAGAAGGTGGACCCCGCGGTGCGCGCGCACCTGTCGGTGCTGCTGGGTCTCATCATGCTGGTGAAGGCGTGGGGCTACTACCTCGGACGGTTCGACCTCCTCACGTCCAAGCGCGGCGTGGTGGAGGGGGCGTCGTACACGGACGTGAAGGCCCAGCTCCCCGCGCTCAACCTGCTCGCGATCGTGGCGGTGATCTGCGCGCTCTTGTTCTTCGTTAACATCCGCGTGCGCGTGTGGGCGCTCCCCATCATCGCGGTGGGACTGCTCGCCGTCGTCTCCGTGCTCCTGGGAACGGCGTACCCCTCGTTCGTGCAGCGGTTCAGGGTCGCCCCGCAGGAGTACCAGCGCGAACAGCCCTATATCGAGGACAACATCGCGGGGACGCGTACCGCCTTAGGGCTGGACAAGATCGAGTATCAGCCGGACCGCCCGGTCGATCTCGTCGTGACGGCCAAGGAGCTGCGGGATAACGGCCCCACCATCTCCAACATCCGGCTCTGGCGCCCGCCTATCCTCGGGGAGAACTTCCAGTCGTTGCAGCGGATCCGCCAGTACTACGACTTCCTGGACGTCGACGTGGATCGCTACCAGGTCAACGGCAAGGAGCGGGTGCAGATGGTGTCGGGCCGCGAGGTCACCCAGCAGGGGATCCCCGGGACCGGCGGAACCTGGCAGAACCAACACCTGGTGTACACGCACGGCTACGGCGCCGTGGCTGCGCAGGTGAACTCGGCGTCCACCGAGGGCGCGCCCGTGTTCACGGCGAGCAACATCCCGCCCGTATCCCAAGGGGGCGGCCCGGTCGCGTCGCAGAACGCCCTCTACTACGGGGAAGGCGTGAAGGGCGACGTGTCGTTCGTCATCGTGAACTCCAAGACCCCCGAGCTGAATTACGAGGGAGCCCCGCCCGTCCCGTACACGGGCGACGGGGGCATCCCCATGGGCAACGCCCTGCAGCGCGCGCTCTTCGCGTGGCGCTTCCGGGACGTGAATCTGCTGATCTCGGGGCAGATCGAGTCGACCAGCCGGATCATGATCTACCGCGACATCTACCAGCGGGTGCCCAAGATCGTGCCGTTCCTGAAGTTCGACGGGGACCCCTACCTCGTGATCGAGCCGGACGGCCTGAAGTGGGTGTGGGACGCGTACACGACCACGACGGAGTACCCGTACTCGCAGGTCGTGGACCTGGGCGACGCCACGCAGGCGAACAGCGTGACCGGTGGCCTGACGGGCTCGGCGAACTACATGCGGAACTCGGTGAAGGTCGTGGTGGATGCGTACACGGGGAAGATGACCTACTACGCGAACTTCGACGACCCCATCATCCACGCGTGGTCGAACGCGTACCCCGACCTGTTCACCGACTGGTCGGAGGCGCCGTCGGAGATCACGTCGCACTTCCGCTACCCGGAGAACCTCTTCCAGGTGCAGGCGACGCAGTACGCCACCTACCACGTCACCGATCCGTCGGTCTTCTATCAGAAGCAGGACGTGTGGCAGATCCCCGCGGACCCCACCGTGACGAGCTCGTCCGACGTAGCCGCAACGTCGTCGGCCATGCTCCGCCCCTACTACGTCTTGATGAAGACCCCCGATCAACAGCAGGAGCGGTTCCAGCTGATCCTGCCGTTCGTGCCGGAGGGCCGGAACAACATGGTGTCCTGGATGGCCGCCGATTCCGATCCGACCGTCGAGGGAGAGGGGAGCTACGGGCACACGGTCGCCTTCCGCTTCCCCACGGGAGAGAACATCGACGGGCCCTCGCAGGTGTTCTCGCGGATCAACCAGAACCCGCAGTTCTCCGCGCAGCGCACCCTGCTCGGCCAGGGCGGGTCGCAGGTGCTTTTCGGCGACTTCCTCGTGATCCCCGTCGAGAACTCGTTCATCTACGTGCAGCCGGTCTTCGTGCGCGCCAACCAGGCTTCCGCCGTGCCCGAACTGAAGCAGATCGTGGTGGCCAACGGCGACGCGATCGGGCTGGGGACGACGCTGCAGGAGGCGCTCTCGAACTCCGTCTCGGGGCAGATCCCGAACAACGGCGGCGGGGGAGGCGGAGGCACGGTCGATCAACAGGTGGCGGACCTCCTGCAGCAGGCGCTCGAGCACTTCCAGGCGGCGGACGTGGCGTTGAAGGCCGGCGACCTCGCGACCTACCAGTCGGAGCTCCAACAAGCGCAGGATCTCGTGCAGCAGGCCAACGACCTCGCCGCCCAGCAGGCGGGCGCGGGCACCGGGGCATCGGCAACGCCGACGCCGCCGGCGAGCGTCAGCCCCAGCGCGTCCTCGTCCCCTTAGGGAAGCCGGGAGTCGAGGTCGGCGCTCACGTCGGTCGGGTCCCTTCCACCAGTTCACGTCATCCATCCAGGCTTCGACGTCGTGGTGGCTCCACGCTCGCGAGGTCCACGTTCGGGAGCGCGGCGACGTCCATGAGGCGCAACGTCGGAGGGTCCTCGGCGGTCACGAAGAGATCTCCTCCCTGGATGCGGCGCCCCATCTCCTAAGGAGATCCTCAGTCCCTGTTATGGGTTCCTTTAAGGGGGCGTCCCTACGCTGGGCACCACTGAGGTGACGTTGAGGACACGAACGAAGGAGGACATCGTGATCGAGCCAGGATCCATGGGAGATTGGACATTGTTGGCCGGAGCATTGGGGTCGCTTTCCGTGTTCGCCGTGTGCATGTATCGCTGGGTGCTGCCGGAGATGGCGACATCGGAGCAGACCGAACGCTCTCCTCGCACGGAGTTCCCCGCGCACTCGAGGGGGCCCCGGACTCGCGATCTGTCCGTCGCCGCCGAGTTCCGCGGTTCGCACCGCGATCGCGTGAGTGTTGGGGAACGCGAGGGTAGTGCGTAACTCGACTCGCGGCTGCGCGGATCGCCAGTTGGGGGTTGTGGCCCCGACGGACCTCGGGTCACGAGACCGAGGCTAGACGTCGGGGTAATAGTCGGATATCCGATATTCGGTAGCTGCCACGTCCGCCACGTCCATTGGCGTCATCGCCGAGGGCTAGGTGAAGTCTTCGATGCCGGATGAAGGGCATGCCTCGGCGTCGGTCGGGAAGTAGCGGCCCTCGCCATCCTTGCCGAAGGTGACGAACGCGAGGGCGGTGCCATCCTCCCGAGTCGCGACCACGACGTTCTCCAGTTCGCCCGCAGTCGTGAGGAACGTGAGGGTGAGGTTCACGCCGAGTCCCCTCGCGTGCTGCCGAACCCAGGCGACCGCGTCTGTGGACTGGCCGCGCGGGTTGGCTCCGTAGTCCCACGTCGCGCTCCCGACATCCTCTCCTGCAGGGCAGGTCAATGTGCCGGAGAAAGCCGCCCGGCTCGCGGAGAGCGGATCGGTAGGTTCGTTCGTCGGCGTCGACTCGCCGCAGCCCAGAAACAACAGAGGCATCACGAGCGCGACCAGAGTCGTTCGCCAACGCATCAGGCTGGCAGGTCGGGCAGCCGAAAAGACGGAGTCCAGCCCGCGTCGACGTCGGCGACGTCCGTCTCATCGATCACCGATCCTGGCTCCACCTATGCCGCGTTAGGTCACCGTCGCCGGTTGCGAGGACCGACGATCAGGAACGTGATGGCCGCGACCATAGCGACGGTCATCAACGCCAATGCGATGAACGTGATGAACATGTTCACAGCCGCAGGGTAGTCGCTCGGCGGGAGAATCCGGGAGCTGATCGCGGGCGTAACCGACGTGGAGCCGTCGTGGTCGGTCAACCGCTGGCAGGATGGCGGCTGACGACTCGATGCCACAGGAGCCGAACGGCCTGGAACACGAGAGCGCCCACAGCCAGGTTGGCGACCGCGAACAGCGCCGCGACTGCGGCGAAGTCGAGCCCCGAACCGGTGCCGGTGGCCATGAGCAGCACCAACCATCCAACGGTCGCAGTGGGGAGGACGACGCGCCACCACTTGCCGAGCACCAACCCCACGATCAGCAGCGTAGGAATCACGCACCGAGTCTACGTCCGGGGTTCTCCTGTATAGGCGGCGGTCGCGACCCGAGGGCAACTAGAGGTCTGGATAGTGCTCAGAGATCCGATATCCGGTGGCGACCACGTCGGCGACGTCCATCTGGGCCTTCTGGAGGCGTCCGCTGTAGTCCCAGTTCATCGCCTGCCACCGCGTGAACTGATCCAGCACCCAGATCCCCGACTGGCGCGATCCGTTCCCGCTGCGTCCGTTGCCCCCGAACGGCAGATGGGCCTCCGCGCCGCTCGTCGAGTTATTCACGCTCACCATGCCGGCCGAGATGCGCTCCCGGAACCGGAAGGCGTGGAGCGGATCGGTGGTGTAGATCGACGACGAGAGGCCGTAGCCATGCCCGTTCGCGAGCGCGATGGCCTCATCGAACTCATCGAACGTCGCGACCCCCACGATGGGCCCGAACGTCTCGGTGCGGTAGATCTCGTCGTCGATCGTGACGCCGTCGACGACGGTGGGGTGATAGAAGAGACCGGCGTCGGGATCACCCACGAACCCCTCGCGCGGATGGGTCGCCGTGATCCGTCCCGTCGCGGTCGATCCGTACAGGTGATGGTGGGGTGCCACCAGGCGCAGCCAGTCCTCGAACCGGTCGCAGAACCGCTGCGAGATCATCGGCCCGTAGAGCACGTCCTGGGTGGGATCGCCGATCGCGGCTCGCCGGACGGCCTCGTCGAACCGCGCCAGGAACTCGTCGTGCACGCCCGCCTGGACGATGACCGTGCCCAGGGACGTGCAGCGCTGCCCCGCCGTGCCGAAGCCGCTGAAGAGCGCGCCCTCCGTCGCGAGGTCGAGGTCGGCGTCGGGCATGATCACCAGCGGGTTCTTCCCGCCCAGCTCCAGGCACGCGGTCTGCAGGTGCCTGCCGGTGAGCTCGCCGATGCGCCGGCCCACGTCGGTGGAGCCCGTGAACCCGACCTTGTCGATCAGCCCCTCGCCGAGGGATCGCTCCAGTCCCTCGAAGGTCTCCGACCCATCGGCGAGGACCAGGTTGAACGCGCCGTCGGGGAAGCCGGCATGCAGGAAGAGCTGCGCGAAGGCCTCGGCCGTGGCGGGCGTGTACTCGGCCGGCTTCCAGACGACGGCGTTCCCGCACAGGAGCGCGGGCACGAGGTACCAGGAGGGGACCGCCACCGGGAAGTTGCCCGCCGTGATGATGGCGGCGACGCCCACGGGCACGCGGAAGGTGAACAGCTGCTTGTCGGGCATCTCGCTCGGCACCGTCTGCCCGTAGAGCCGGCGGCCCTCGCCCAGGAAGAAGTTGCAGGTGTCGACGACCTCCTGCACCTCCCCGCGCGACTCCCTGATCGGCTTACCGATCTCCCTCGTGATCAGGCGGCTGAGCGCCTCGAAGTTCTCCTCCACGAGACGTCCGAGCTGCTGGATGGCGCGACCGCGGACGGGGGCCGGGACCGCCGCCCACCCGGGCTGCGCCGCGACGGCTGCGCGGCAGGCCTCGACGAACGTCGAGGCATCACCGAGGGATACCTCGGCCACGACCTCATGGAGGTCGGCGGGGTTCGTGACGGTGAGCGTGCCGCCGGAGGCAGGATCGGCCGGGATGCCGTTCACGATGGAGGCGATGTGGGGACTCATGACCCGGATGGTACGTGGCCGGAACCCGCGCCGACGCCCGGCTTCAGGAGCCCGAGACGGACCCGAGCCTCGTGACCGGCGTGGAGCCGTTGGACGGGGCGTCCTTCGTACCGTTCCCGTTCCGGGGCTGATCGATCCCGCCGAACAGGTATCCGCAATACCGGCATCGGCGCGCGGCCAACCGCACGGGTTCGGCGCAGTCCGGACACGCTTTCATGACCGGTTCGGAGGTCACGACGCCGGCGGCGAGGTGCCCACAGGTCGAACAACGGGCGCCGGGCTCATGGGTACGAGGAACGGGCGCTCCATCTCCGGTGGCCAGGTCGGTCGGCGGACGCTCCAGCTGCAAGATCGCGAGCTGCATGCGCTGTTCGTTGATCTGCTTGACGTGGCTCGCCGCCACCTGATGGGCATGGGAGAGCTCACGGCGGAGTTGATCGTTCCGGGTCCGCAGTTCCTTCTTCCTCATCTCCTGCACGCTCCTGGGGGGAGCACGATCCCTCTGCCTCGGCGGTTCGTCGAGGCAGCAAACCTATACCCGCGGAGCGAACGCGCGCCGTCGTCATCTTGCTGTAGCCGAACGGCCCCATGGATAGCTCGTCGCGCGTTGGGCGAGCGTCGGTCCCGCCTGATCGAGGACGAGAACCGCCGACGGCCTCCGGCATGGGCGATCGCCTCACACGTGCGCGAGGACGCGATCCAGAGGCCGCGGCACACGGGTGAGATCCAGCGCGCCGACGAGGAGGGCCGCCGTGCGGATCTTGCGACCGCTGCCTGCGCCCAGGAAGCGCCGGAGCTGTTCCTCGGTGCTCCGTCCCCGCCACTCGGGCTGCTTCTGGAAGGTGCGGAACGACACCAGGTCGCCCTGCGCTTCGAGGATCCCTTCGACGGCGTCATCGCCGAGGCAGCGGATCAGCTCGTCCTCGAGGTCCTCGACGCACACGTAGAAACCGAGATCTTCCATGCCGTCGCGGGTGAGATCGACGCCGAGACCCGCCAGTTCGAGACCGCGCCGGAATCCGCCTTCCTCGGCGGCGTCGCACAGACCCGCGAGCCGGACGTTGCGCCCGCGAGGGCCGAAGACGTCGAGCGCGCGCCTGATGTTCGTCGCGCCGCCGATCGACACGACGCAGACACCCTCTGCACCGAGGTCTCGGCCGCGACGTGCAGCAAGCGCCTCCAGCGCGCGCCGGTCACTGAGCCCTTCGACGAGCACGACCGCGCGCGCATGCTCGTCGTAGATGAACTCCATCCCCGAAATGTACCGGGAGCGTCGTGATGCAGATGAGCGCGTGACCGATCCGACCCACGCCGTTGGCGCGCTGCCGTGGTTCGATGGTCCGGGGGCAGGTTGACGTGAGGTGTGGATCGGGAGGAGGTCGACCATGACTGGAGGACAAGGAGCAAAGGAACCTCCGCAGACGTTCAGTGATGAGGACCGCGCTCGAGGGCAAGAGTGGTTCGGTGGTCTCGGGGAGTTCGAACGTCGCGCGGTGCTGGACTGGGTAGACGAGAACCTGACAGAGGTGCGCGAGTCCGTGTTCGGGCAACGGATCCTGTACTGGAGCCTCGGGATCGGCTTCCTGGTCGGCTTGGCGGCGCAGGTCGGCGGGTACCTGATCAAGTCGTCGACGACGACGGAATCCATCGGACTGGTTGGCGACCTGATCTATACGTTGGGTTGGGCACTCTGGACCGCTGTCGTCGTGGTCGTCTTCCTGCAGATCCTCCCTGAGGTGAAGCGGCGTCAATACAAGTGGGCACTCGATGCCTATGAGGCAGCTCTCCGCGAGAAGGCAGGAGCCGGAAGCGAGGAAGCACCGGCGGATCGATAGCCGCCCGCTTCCCGGATCAGCGATTCGACGCTTGAGGATCCCACGCACGGCCGTATTGGGGGATAGGAGATAGGGCCCCGGCAAACGCCGCCCCCCTCGGTCCCGGATCCCGTTCCGTCAGGTCGGTTTCGGGCTCGGTTCCGCTCGGCTCGGTTCCGGCTTGGATGGGGGTTCTGGTTCAGATTGGGCAAAACGCCGCCCCTCTCCCCGGAGACGGCACGCCGTTCAGGCCAGGACTACTAGGAAGTCCCTCCGCGCCAGAAGTCTCCAGCAGCCATCGGGTGAGACTGCTGGCCCTCGCGCCGTTTGTCCACTAGCGGCGGGGGAGGCCAGAGCTCGGGGAATCGGAGAGGGGGCGAAAGAAACGTTGACTCAGCGACGCGGCGGATCGATCCGAGGGGCATGGGTTCCCAGCACAGCCAGCACAGCAGGGAACCCGCTCGCCGACCGACCTGTCCTGTCGAGAGCGACGGTACTGCGGATAGACCCGGCGGGTTCTTAGTCCCCTTCCCCGAACTGAAGGTGGAGCGAGCCCTCCAGGCACACGGCTCCGACCACGTTGCCCGGCGTTGGGATCGGGCACGGGTCCAGTGCGGTGTATTCACCGGTCACGCTGGCGCCCTTCATCCATCCCCAGGTGACCACGCCGCGGATCTTGGCGGTGATCGGGGTCGTCGTGTCGTTCTCCGTGATGGAGTTGTGCGCGACGAAGGAGTGCTTGCTGCCGAAGAATCCGTAGTCGGCCTTGGCCAACCAGAAGCCGGGCCTCGAGGTTGTGTCGTCCTTGAGGACTGTCCCTGCAAAGGAGCCGGGGCCGACATCGGCGCCGACGATTCCTATCATGGAGGCGCCGGCCAATGAAGGATCGGAGGGCACTGTGATCACCCATTTCGTGAACGTGACGTCGGCACTGCGGTGGTGGTGGCCATCGGGAGATGCCACAGTGGGCGCCTGAGCAGCGACAGCGAAGCCTGCGGCGAGGACGACGACCAACAGGGATCCCATCGTGCGCTTCATGCTGACCCACTTCATGCTGACCCTCCCTACTGTTGATGTCCTCGCGATCCGGGGACCGCGTTCTACGTCAGCTTCGTCCATCGTTCCCTCCTCCGCGGGCACGCGGGGCGGGACAGGGCCAAGCAGCCGGATGCCGGAGGGCCCCGAGGCGCCTTCGAATGGTGTACTCCCGCGTCAACGGATACGCAAATCCGTACGGTCAGCGGCCTGCGGGATCGCCTACCGGCTCGCCTCGATCCGCGCCCGCGTCAGAGTGACGAGCGGGAAGGACGAGAGATTCCTCATCGGTAGATCCGCTAGGTCATGTGGCGGGAAGCCTCGGATCTGATGGACATGCTCGAGGACTAGCTGGTGGGCGGCGAAACGCCGCCCCCCCTTCGCGTTCGTTGGACGATGATCTCAGGCGGCTTCTGACCCAGGGACCTGCATCTCTTGTGCTCAAGGGGCGGCGTTCGAGATCTGGCGAGGGGGCGGCGTTTGCCCGTGGCCTATCTCCTATCCCCACGGCCGTATTGGCGACGCGGGGCTCCTCCGCTAGCATCGTCGTGCGGGGTGGAGCAGTCCGGTAGCTCGCTGGGCTCATAACCCAGAGGTCGTCAGTTCAAATCTGACCCCCGCGACTGCAACGAGGGGGCTCCGCCGAACGCGGAGCCCCCTCGGCGACTACGGGGTCAAAGCCAGCGTGATGCGCTGCTTCCCCGATGCAGCCTGTTCGATCGTCGCGGTGCCGTGGACGTGCTGGTAGGCCCCCGTCCCACCGGTCACGGCGATGCGGATCGGGCCGCCCGGGCTCCCCATCAGGACCGACTTCCGCAGCTGACCCTCGAGGGTGATCTGGCCGGGTTGCACCCTCAGCACGGCCCAGCAGATCATCTGCGGGAGCGTGAGGGAACAGTTCGCGCCGAGCCTGCCCACCTTCTCGCCGCCCTTCATGAGCACGTTGTTCGACGTCTGCTGGTCGCCGGTACTCGTGCCGGGCGGGTCGGCGTCGATGCTGCCGGTGGACGTCGTCACCATGATGAAGCTCAGCGTCTGCGGGGCGGTGATGGGCTCGCGTCCGCGAGCGGCCAGAGCGGCGGCCGAGAGTCCGGCCACGAGCGCGAAGGACGTCGCGGCGCCGATCAGGATCCTATTGCGCATCTGCTTTCCTCCTCGGGAATGGTGGGGGGCGACCCAGGGAACCATGGGCCATCGTCCCGAGGTGGGAGGCGCGGAGAAGATGCGCCACCACCCGTACACTCCCGGGGTGTCCACGACGCGACGGCTCCTCGCCTCCCTCGTCGCCCTGACGTCGCTCCTGGTCCTCGCCGGATCGGTCCCGTCGGCGACGGCGATGGGAGCGCCGGGCGTGATCCGCGATCCCGCCGATCCCTCCTACGTCGTCCACCTGAAGACGCGTGGTGTCGGGCATTCGTGGAGCGGCGAAGAGTCGGTGACGTTCACCAACCTCGGCGCGGGCGATCTCGGCGAGATCTGGCTCCGGCTCTGGTCGAACGGCGTGATGGGTTGCGGCGGCGTCGACGGAAACGACGCGATCCGCGTGTTTCACGTGTCGGGCGGCGTGGCGGATCCGCCGACGGTGGACTGCACCGCGCTCAGGATCCAGCTCGACGTCCCCGTCCCGCCGGGCGCACGGGCAACCGTGGGGATGCGCGTCGCGATCGACGTCCCTCGGCGCAACGATCGCTTCGGATACGAGCCGGGGCTCACGCTCCTCGGGACCGCGCTGCCCACGCTCGCCGTCCGCGACGATCAGGGCTGGCACGCGACCGAACGATTCGTCGACCTGGGGGAGAGCTTCTACTCGATCGTAGGGACATACCGGGTCACGCTCAACGCGCCGCGCGGTCTCTCCACGCCCGCCACCGGGTTCGCGGTCGCGCACCGCGACACGCGGAACGGCAGGAGCGTCACGACCTACGCGGCGTCGAGCGTGCGCGACTTCGCGTGGGCGGCAGGACATCTCGCGCACGTGAGCGGCCACGTGGGTGCGACGCGCGTGGTGGTCTCCTATCAGCGGTCGGGTGTGACCCACCTCCAGGCGCTCGACGCGCTCGCGAACGCACGCGGCGCGATGCGCACATACGGGCGCGACTTCGGCGCCTACCCGTACCGCGAGATGGACGTCGTGCTCCCCACCTCCGCCTCCTTCGGCGGCATGGAGTACCCGCAGATCGTGTTCACGAACCCGTACGCGATCAGCCACGAGGTCGCACACCAATGGTGGTACGGCGTGGTGGGCGACGACGAGTTCCAGGAGCCGTGGCTCGACGAAGGGTTCGCCACCTGGACCGAGCGGCTCGCCCCCGGCGGGGGGACGCCCTGGCGGAACTGCGCGACGCCCTCCTGGCCGAGCGCCGAGGCCAAGCTCACCAACGACATGGGCTACTGGGACGCGCATCGTGCGCAGTACGGAGCGGTGGTCTACGACATCGGCGGCTGTCTGCTCGCGAACCTCGCGCACCGGTTCGGGTTGACCATGTTCCTCAGGGTCCTCCGCAGCTACGCCCAGGCCCACTGGTTCGGGGTGGCCCGGTCGTCCGAGTTCCGTGACGCCGTCGACGCCGCGGCGCTGGCCGACGGCGTGAGCTTGCCGGCGGGCTACTGGTCGACCTGGCGGGTGGGCTAAGGCCTCGCGGCAAGGACTAGGATGAGGCCTCGAGGTTCATCGCCGTGCGCGCGGATGTGAAAGGGGAGTCGCCGTGGGGACCAGCAAAGTCGTCGATCAGCTCGCCAGGGTGCCGCTGTTCTCTGACTGTTCCCAGCGTGACCTGCAGACCATCTCGCGGGTCGTGAAGGACATCGACCATCCAGCGGGCACGGTCGTCGCGCGCGAGGGCGAGCCTGGCGTCGGCCTGTTCGTGATCGCCGACGGCACCGCCGACGTCACGATCGGCGGCAAGAAGAAGGCGACCCTCGGCCCCGGCGACTTCTTCGGGGAGATCGCGCTCCTCGACGGCGGTCCCCGCACGGCGACCGTCACGGCGACGTCCGACGTGCATCTGCTCGGCCTGACCGAGTGGGTCTTCCGCGGATTGATGCAGGAGCATCCATCCATCGCTGTGAAGACCCTCCAGGCGATGGCGGGACGCCTGCGCGGCGCTACGAAGGCCGCCACGAGCTGAGCCTCGCTCGCCGGGCGGTCGCGTCGTGGCCACCCTCCTGCGCCCCGATGGATGCCGCCTCTACTATGAGCTCCACGGCGCTCCTACGTCCCCGCCGTTGATCCTGCTCGAAGGCATCGGAGACCACCTCGCCGGGTGGTGGCTCACCGTCTCGGACCTGTCCCGCGCGCTGTTCGTGATCGGGTACGACTTCCGCGGCAACGGCGGCTCCGACGACCCCTCGGGGCCCTGCTCGATGTCGACCTTCGTGGAGGACACCGTCGCGCTCCTCGACGAGCTCGGGATCGAGCGTGCCCACGTTTACGGACATTCGTTCGGCGGCATGGTTGCGCAGGAGCTCGGACTCACCCACCCGCAACGGGCGCGCACGCTGATCCTGGCGGCCAGCCACAGCGGGGGATCGCACGCGATCCGCACCTCGGCCAAGGTACCCAAGGACCGGCCCTACCTCGCCCTGTACGGCGCGGCGTTCGCGACAACGCACCTCGATCGAGTGGCCGAAGACCTTCGGATCGATGCGACGCAGCCGCATCATCCGCTGGGCAAGCGGAGACAATGGGAGGCCATGCGCTCGTTCGACGCTTACGATCGGCTCCCCTCGCTCCGGATCCCGGTCTTGATCCTGCACGGGACCGACGATCGCACGGTGGCACCGGCCAACGCCGAGATCCTGGCGGCGCGGATCCCCGGCAGCCAGTTGCGGTGGCTCCCAGGAGCCGGCCACCGGTATCAGTCGGAGCGGCCCGAGGCCGCCGACGGCGCGGTGCTCGACTTCGTCCGGGCGCACGCCGATGCCTGAGGCCCCGCCCGAGATCCAGGATCTCGCTTCGAGGCGCGCTGCGGCTCGCGCCGAGAAGGACTTCGCTACCGCGGACGTGTTGCGCGACGAGATCGAGGCGGCCGGTTGGACCGTGGCCGACGTCCCCGGCGGCTGGACGCTCGAACCGCTTGGCCGACCCGAAGACGATGTTGCCGGTCCGATGCGTGCGCGAGACGTCGCGTCGGTGCTCGACGCTCCTGCAAGCGTCGACGCGAGCGTCCACTGGGTCGCCGAGGGCTGGCCCGATGACATCGTCCGCGCGATCGACTCGTTCCGGGCGCACGCGGGCGACCGCACGTCGCAGTTCGTCGTGGCGGACGTGACCGGAGCGGATCCCGCGACGTTCGGCGAGGATGTCGAGGTCGTCTCTCTCGAGCTGGGCACGGGATGGGGAGCGGCGTGCAACGCCGGGCTCAAGCGCTCCCTCGGGGCGCTGGTCCTCGTCATGGACGGCTCGATCGAGGCCACGGGCGATGTCCTGGGGCCCTTGGAGGCGGCGCTCGCCGATCCGGACGTGGGCATCGCCGGGCCCTTCGGCATCGTGACGCGGGATCTGCGCCAGTTCGACGAGGCGCCGGGCGCGGGTCCGTGCGACGCGGTTGAGGGTTACTGCATGGCGATGCGCCGGGAGATCCTCGGGCGGGCCGGGCTCTTCGACGAGAAGTTCAAGTGGTACCGCACAGCCGACATCGAGTACTCGTTCCGCGTGAAGGACCTGGGTCTGTCGACCGTCGTGGTCGACCTACCCGTGATCAAGCACGAGCATCGGATGTGGTTCGAGACCGATCCGGCCACACGCGCGAAATGGTCGAAGCGCAACTACTACAGGTTCCTCGACCGCTGGCGCGATCGATGGGACCTCGTGCTCGACCCGGAGCCGCCGGAGTCGGTTGGGGACGGCCCGGGCCACGATCATCAGGCTCCTTGACGAGGTGCCCGCGAGCCGTGGCTGCCCACTCAGTTCGTGGGCAGTGGCGGCGCCGGTGGCAGCGTGATGCGCGGCTCGCGCACGTGTTTCGTCGGGGCCGGGAGCGCTGAAGCGGCGGCCTCGTTCTCGGCTCGTTCGTCCGCCTCGCGGCGGACGTCGACCGGGTCGGGGATGACCTTCGTCCCGGCCGCGTAGGCCTCCAGGTCCGCCCCGTCGATCGTCTCGGTGACGAGCAGCAGTCCCGAGAGGCGGTCGAGCAGTTCGCGGTGCTCGTGCAGGATGCGCACGGCTTGATCGTGGGCCTCGGCGAGGAGACGGGAGATCTCCTCGTCGATCTTCTCCGACGTGCCGCTCGAGATGCGCGGACCTCCGCCGAACATGGAGTTCGGGTCCTCGTGACCGAGGGAGAGCGGACCGACCTTCTCGCTCATCCCGTACTCGGCCACCATGGCGCGAGCGATCTGGGTCGCCTTCTCGAGGTCGTTCTGCGCGCCGGTGGAGACCTCATCGAAGATGATCTCCTCCGCCACGCGGCCGCCCATCGCGAACGCGAGCATGTCCTTCAGCTCCGGCTCGGTGGCGAGGTATCGGTCCTCCAGCGGCCGGGTCATCGTGAGGCCGAGCGCTGCGGTGCCGCGCGGGATGATCGTGATCCGGTGGATGGGGTCGAGGTTCTCGCAGTAGTGCGCCACCAGGGCGTGTCCCATCTCGTGGAACGCCACCCGCGTCTTCTCCTTCTCGCTCATGACGCGCGACTTGCGTTCGAGGCCCATCGACGCCCGGTCGATCGCCTCCTCGAGCTCGTTCTCGCCCACGGAGTTCTTCTCGCGACGCGCCGCGAGGAGCGCGGCCTCGTTCACCACGTTCTCGAGGTCGGCGCCGGTGAAGCCAGGGGTGCGCGCCGCGATCGTGTGCAGGTCGACGTCGGGGCTCAGCGCCACGCCGCGCGCGTGCACGCGCAGGATCTCCTCCCGCCCCTTGAGGTCGGGGCGGTCGACCACGACCTGGCGGTCGAAGCGTCCCGGCCGCACGAGCGCGGGGTCCAGGACGTCCGGACGGTTGGTGGCGGCCATGATGATCACGCCCTTGCTGGCGTCGAAGCCGTCCATCTCCACCAGCAGCTGGTTCAGGGTCTGCTCACGCTCGTCGTGCGCGCCGAACCCGGCGCCGCTCACGCCGGCCCGACCCTTGCCGATCGTATCGATCTCGTCGAGGAAGACGAGCGCCGGAGCCTTCTCCTTGGCCTGCTGGAAGAGCTCGCGCACGCGCGCCGCTCCGAGACCCACGAACATCTCCACGAACTCGGAACCGCTCATGAAGAAGAAGGGGACGTTCGCCTCGCCGGCGACCGCCCGGGCCAGCAGCGTCTTGCCGCACCCCGGAGGGCCGAGCAGCAGCACGCCCTTGGGGATGCGTCCGCCCAGGCGCTGGTACTTCTTAGGGTTCGAGAGGAACTCGACGATCTCGCGCAGCTCGTCCTTGGCCTCGTCCACGCCGGCCACGTCCGCGAACGTGGTCTTCATCTCCTTGCGGTCGTAGATCTTGACCTTGTTCTTCCCCATGTTCAGGGCGCCCGCGCCCGCGGCGTTCATGCGCCGGAACACGAACCAGTACAGGAGGCCCATGATCAACACGAACGGCAGGATGTTGATCAGGAGCTGCCCGAAGATGCTGGGCTGCACGAACTCGTAGTTGATGTTGTTCGTCTGCAGCCAATCCGTGTAGGCCTGATCGATCGACACGTTCGGCGACAGATCCGCCGTGAAGTTCTTGGTGGTGCCGTCGGACTCCTTGATGACACCCGAGACCGAGGAGTCGGAGATCTTCACGGGTGTGTCCGGGTCGATCTTGCCGTCCGTCACGGCGGTCTGGAACTCGCTGTAGCCGATCTTGCTGGTGTTGGCGTTCTGGAAGAGGCTCTGGAGGAGGAAGACGCCGATCAAGGCCACCAGGACGATGGCGAGCCATGAGGACGTGCGTGGACGGGGGACGCCGGGTCCGCCGGAGTTGTCCCCGCCGGACTTGCGGTTGAACGGGTTGCGATCGTTGTCGTCGGGCATAGTCCCCTCATCTTCCCACTGCCCTTCGAGATATGACAGGTACGACGTCGGCGTCGTGCTGGTGTTCCTGTAGCGAGGGCGGGGCTCGGCGGGGCCGCGCGTCAGCGGTTTCCGCGATACTGGAGCGCATGGCTCAGGCCGCAACCGACGACGCCGCCCTGCGGGAGCGCTTCGAGCGCGACGTGCTTCCCCTGCTGCCCAGCCTCTACGGGGCGGCCATGCGGCTCACCCGCAATCCCGCCGATGCGGAGGATCTGATCCAGGAGACCTACCTCCGGGCGTTCCGAGGCTTCGCGGGCTTCAAGGAGGGCACGAACCTCAAGGCGTGGCTCTACCGGATCCTCACCAACAGCTTCATCAACACGTACCGCAAGAAGCAGCGCGAGCCGCAGGTCGTGGAGGGGCCCGACGACATCGGCGAGTGGTACCTCTACGACAAGCTGGGCGGTCGCAACGTCGAGGTATCGGCGGAGAACGAGGTCCTGGACCAGATCCCCGATGCCGACGTGAAGGCCGCCCTCGAGTCGCTCCCGGAGAACTTCCGGATCCCCGTGTTGCTGGCGGACGTCGAGGGATTCAGCTACAAGGAGATCGCCGAGATCATGGACACTCCCATCGGGACGGTCATGTCGCGCCTGCATCGGGGAAGGAAAGCGCTGGAGAAGGCGTTGTGGGAAACGGCGCGAGAACGGGGACTGGTCGATGAGTGACTGCGGATCCAACTGCGAGGAGACCCTGGAGGAGATCCAGCGATTCCTCGACGGTGAGCTCGTCGAGACGGTGCGGATCCAGATCGAACAGCATCTGACGGGCTGCAACCCATGCATGCAGCGCACCGAGTTCCGCCGTCACCTGAAGATCATGATCTCCGCGAAGTGCGGGTCGGAGGTCGTGCCTACGGATCTCCAGGCCAAGATCATGGATCTGATCCGCGACCTCGACGCCCGTCCGGGCTGATCGCCGAACCCCGTCCATCGTCGCGACGAATCCCTCCCGAACGAGAGGAGGGAACGTGCGCGACGAGCACTTGCAGGGGAGTCACCCCGGCCACCTTCCGCCCCCGTCCAGGGTCCACGGGACCGGGCGCGTCTGCGAGGCGGACGGCTGCGGCACCAAGCTCTCGATGTACAACCCCGCCCGGCACTGCTGGCAGCACACCGAGCTGAGCTTCCCCAGCTACCGCGGCAAGCGTCTCCAGCCCGGCAGCGCCTGACCCCGCGGCGACCGCTCGCCCGTTCCGGGCGCCCGGGCTAGGATTCGGCCGGGGGTGGTCGAATGGAACTCGGTACCGTGCTGGGAGTCTGGGCGCATCCCGACGACGAGACGTATCTGTCCGCCGGGCTGATGGCGCAGGCCGTGCGCGACGGCGATCGCGTGGTGTGCATCACGGCGACGCGCGGTGAGGGCGGCTCCCTCGACGAGGAGCGCTGGCCGCCCGAGACGATGGGTGCCGTGCGCGAAGCCGAGCTGATGCGCTGCCTCCAGATCCTCGGGGTGAGCGAACACGTCTGGCTGGACCTGCCCGACATCGACATGGACACCCCGCTGCCGAGCGAAGGTTACGCGAGGGTCCTCGAGCTGATGGACGAGGTCCAGCCCGACACCATCCTCACCTTCGGCCCCGATGGCATGACGGGCCACGCCGCGCACATGAGCGCGTGCGCCTGGGCCACGCAGGCCTTCGAGACGGCAGCCCCCGAAGGAGCGAAGCTGTTCTACGCCACCAACACCGAGGAGTGGGCGGCCGAGTTCGTGCCGATCTACAACCGGTTCGACATCTTCAGGCCCGGTACCCCCCCGGTCACACCGCGTGACCAGCTCGGGATCGACTTCCCGCTGCCGCCCGAGATCCTCGAGCTCAAGCTGCAGGCGATCGAGGCTCATGAGAGCCAGGTGGGCGGGATGGTCGACGCGTTCGGCGAGGACATCTTCCGTCGGGCCATGAAGGACGAGTACTACACGCTCGCGGACACGAAGGGGCCCGCGGCGTGACTTCCGATCGACCCCCCGCGGTCCGCGATCTCGACTGGGATCCCGAACGCGCTCGCGCCTTCGCGGATCGGACCGTCGACCTGTGGGAGGAGCTCCTCAGGCGGCTGCGGGATCTGCCGATCTCGCGTCACTGGACCGCGCCCATGGTTCGGGAGGCCGTGACGCTGCCGGTCCCCGACGAGCCGATGTCAGACGACGAGCTCTTCGCCTACCTGCGCGACGTCGTCTTCGAGTGGTCGGGCTACCTGGGACACCCCGGGTTCATGGCGTACGTCAGCGGGGCGGGCACGGTGCCCGGAGCGGCTGCGGACCTCCTGGCGGCGGGCATCAACATGAACGTGGGGGGCTGGGTGCTCGCGCCCTCGGCCACCGAGATCGAGCTCCATCTGTGTCGGTGGTTCGCGCAGGACATGTTCGGCTTGCCCGAGGGTTCAGGTGGCGAGATCACGTCCGGCGGGGCCATGGCCAACTTCATCGCGTTGAAGACCGCCCGGGATCATCGAGCGGGCTGGGACGTGCGCCAGCAGGGGGTGGCGGCCGGCCCTCCCCTCGGGTTGTATCTGTCCACCGAGACCCACGTCGTCTCCGATCGCGCGGCCGACATGCTGGGGATCGGGGCCGCCAACGTGCGTCACATCCCCGTGGACGCGGACTATCGGATGCGCGTCGACCTGCTGCGGGAGCAGATCGCTGCAGATCGCGCCGCGGGCATCCACCCGCTCGCGGTGGTGGGCACCGCCGGAACCGTCTCCACCGGGGTCGTCGACCCCCTCGAGGAGATCGCCGACGTCTGTGCCGCCGAAGGCCTCTGGTTCCACGTCGACGGGGCTTACGGAGGTCCCGCCGTCCTCGCCGACGACCTCCGGCCGCTGTTCGCCGGGATCGAGCGCGCGGATTCGATCGCCTTCGACCCGCACAAATGGCTCTACACGCCGCACGCGGGCGGCTGCGTGCTGGTGCGCGACTTCTCGCATCTCGCCGAGAGCTTCGACGCGTACGCGAGCTACACCGTGCAGGACAAGGACGCGATCGGCCACGGCGTGGACCTCGGCCGGCACGGCCCCAACTTCAGCAGGAGCTTCTGGTCCCTCAAGGTGTGGGTCTCCCTGCTCGCCCACGGACGCCGTGCCTACGCCGCCCGGATCTCCCACGACGCGGAGCTGGCCCGATACCTGGGCGCTCTCGTGCAGGAACGCGACGATTTCGAGCTGATGGCGCCCGTGGGCCTCTCGATCACCTGTTTCCGCTACGTCCCGCCGGACCTGCCGCTGACGGAGGGCTCCGAGGTGTACCTGTCGGACCTCAATCGGCGCCTGATGACCGAGATCCAGCTCGACGGCCGCATCTTCTGCTCGAACGCGATCCTCGACGGCCGATTCGTCCTGCGCACGTGCATCGTGAACTTCCGCACGGAGGCCGAGGAGATGGACGCGGTGCTCGAGGTGGCCGCGGAGCTGGGCGCGAAGCTCGACGGGGAGCTCAGGCCGGAGGCCCTGCGGTGAGTACCCCCGCGTTCGCGCTCCTCGGTGCCGGCGAGTTCGATCCGTGGACGACCGCCGTGGACCGCTGGCTGGTCGGGCGCCCGGACGCGGCGGGTGACCGTGTGCTGGTTGCCCCCGCGGCCGCCGCCGCCGAGGGCGATGACGTCTTCGACATGTGGGCACGTAAGGGGCTCGACCATTACGCCTCGCTGGGGATCCGGGCCGACGTCCTTCCGCTGAAGACGCGGGAGGACGCGCTGCACGGCGATCTCGCCGATGCGCTCGAGGGAGCGGCGGTGATCTACTTCTCGGGTGGCAACCCCGCCTACCTCTCCTCGGTGCTCCGCGACACCCCGCTGTGGACGTCGATCCGCGAGGCGATGACGCGCGGGATGGCGTACGCGGGCTGCAGTGCCGGCGTGGCGTGCCTCGGGGACATCGCGCCCGACAGCGCCCGCGAAGAGTTCGACGAGGAGCTCTGGCAGCCGGGGTTGAAGCTCTTCCCCGGATACTGGTTCGGGCCGCACTGGGACGCGCTGGACGGGTTCGCTCCCGGTCTCACCGACTTCATCATCTCCGAGGTGCCCAACGGGACGACCCTCGTGGGGATCGACGAGAACACGGCGTTGGTCGGGGACGGGCGCACGTGGTCGGTGGCGGGCGTCGGTGGGGTCCACATCATGTCGGCGGGCGAGTGGGAACACCTGGAGCCGGGCGCCGACCTCGAGTTGGCGCTGCTCGGCGGCTGACTCCATTGGCCGCGGTCGGGGACCGCGGGTAGGCTGCCGCGCATGCCCGCCAAGGAGCCGCTCACCCGCGCTTCGCCCATCGAGGCGCGCGCGCCGCAGATCTTGAAGCGACTCGCCAAGGCCTACCCCGATGCGCACGTGGCGTTGAACTTCACGAACCCGCTGGAATGCCTGATCGCCACGATCCTGTCGGCGCAATGCACGGACGAGCGCGTGAACATGGTGACCGCGGTGCTCTTCCCGAAGTACCGCTCACCCGAGGACTACCTGCGCGTCCCCGAGGACGAGCTGAAGGAAGAGATCCGTTCGACGGGCTTCTTCAACCAGAAGGCGAAGTCGATCCGGGGGGCTTGCGCACGCATCGTCGAGGTCTACGGCGGCAAGGTCCCCGACACGATGGAGGACCTGATCACGCTCCCCGGGGTGGCGCGCAAGACGGCCAACATCGTGATGGGCAACGGCTTCGGCAAGGTCGAGGGCATCGCGGTGGACACGCACGTGCGACGTCTGGCCAACCGGCTCGGGTTCAGTACGCGATCGGACCCCGACAAGATCGAACAGGACCTGATGCGCCTGATCCCGCGCGAGGACTGGTTCGACGCGACCTACCGGATCATCGACCACGGTCGCGCGATCTGCCAGGCGAAGAAGCCCAAGTGCGACGTCTGCACGCTCAGCGATCTTTGTCCGTCGAGTCAGGTGTGAGATCCGGCTCAGCCGACGACGCTCACCAGTTCGCCCTCGCGGGAGGCGTACGCGGCCGCGAGACGACGGCGCTCCCGGCGGATGATGCGGCGTTCCTCCTCATCCAGGCCGCCCCAGACGCCGGCGTCCTGACAGGTGTCGAGCGCCCATCGCAGGCATTCGCCGCGCACGGCGCACGCCCCGCAGACCGCCTTGGCGCGCTCGGCCTGTTCGACGGCGGGGCCCGTGGAGCCGACGGGGAAGAAGAGCTCGGGGTCCTCGTCGATGCAGGCGGCGCGCTCGACCCAGACGGTCTCTCGCGGGTCATGCCTGAGCCTGGGTTCAATCATGGGTCACCGTCTGACAGGTGCGGATACCATCGGGCGATGCGTGGAGGAGCCTAGTGTCTGAATGGCTGTTCAGTCAAGACGGCCCCTGTGCCGTCGTGGCGCACCGCGGCGCGTCGGCCCGCGAGGCTGAGAACACGATCGAGGCGTTCGAGCTGGCCGTGGCCTCGGGCGCGGAGGCTGTGGAGTTCGACGTCCGGATGAGCGCCGACGGCACGCCGATCGTGATGCACGACGCCGACGTGGGGCGCACCACCGACGGCACCGGGCTCGTGAAGGACCTGCGCGTCGAGGAGATCAAGGGCCTGCGCATCCCGCTCCGGCACGGCGGGGCGACCGAGGTCCCCACCCTCGCGGAGGCGTTGCGGTGCTGCTCGAGCCGGATCGCCGTCGATCTCGAGATCAAGAACATCCCCGGGGAGCCGGACTTCGACGGGGAGCGCCAGGCGGCCGTGGAGGCGACGCTCACCGCGCTCGACGAGGTCGGATTCTCCGGCGACGTCCTGATCTCGAGCTTCAATCCCTTCTCGCTCGAGCACGCGATGCGCCTCGCGCCGGACGTGCCCACCGGCTTGCTGACGCCCTATGAGGTGGACGCGGACGTCGCGTTCGGCTTCGCACACGGCCAGGGGCACGCCTGGGTGCTGCCGTTCGTCGACCGCGTGCGCGCGGCCGATGCCGCCCTCATCGAGCGGGTGCACGGGGCGGGCATGCGGATCGGGACGTGGATCACGGACGTTCCGTCGGTGGCGCTCGAGCTGATGCGTGCGGGCCTCGACGCGGTGGCCACCAACGACCCCGCGCCCGTCGTGACCGCCCGTGCGGAAGCGGGCCTCGTGTGATCTTCCGCCGACGCCGGCTTCCCTCCGAGCTCGAGGCGCCGCACGCCACGTTCATGCAGGTGCTCGCCGAGGTGGAGCCCGCGAAGGAGGCGCTCACGGACTGCATGCCGACGACCCGCATGCCGGGGCGACCCTTGCCCGACGCCCTGATCGAGTACGAGTCGCACGTGGAGCGGGCCGCTGCGCTGATGCCGGGATGGCGCTGCGAGGCGATGGAGCAGGTGTGGCGGGGCTGTGCCGCGGGGCTCGACGAAGCCCTCGCGCTCGCGCGGAGGCTCCGGGAGGAGGCTCCCGACCTCGGCGGGTTCGAGGGTCTGCTCGGCACGGTCGAGAGCCTGTTCGACCCGCTCCGGCTGTTCGAGGATGCCGAGAAACGGTTCGACGCCCTCAAGCAGTAGCTGCGCGATCCTCTGACCGGGCGGTAGCCTGAGCGCTCCGTCACCGTCCGAGCGGAGCGCGCGCGTGAGCACAGACCAGTCGATCAGCGGGCCCATCGGGGAGCTCGTCGATCCGACCCCCGCCGTGCCCCCTTCCGCCGCGCCCATGGACGGCGAGGTGGTCGCCCTCGTGCCGGTCGACCCCGACGCGCACGCGCCGGCGCTCTTCCGGGTCACGCACGGCACCGCTGAGGCCGAGGCCGTGTGGACCTACATGGGCTACGGTCCGTTCGGCGACGAGGCCACGATGGGGGCCTGGCTCGGCGGCCTCGTCGATTCCGCCGACCCTCGGTTCTTCACGGTGATCGAGCGCGCGTCCGGCGCACCGGTGGGCGTGGTGAGCTACCTGAACGTCGATACTGCGATGCGGCATGTGGAGCTGGGCCACATCTGGTACGTCCCGTCCGTCCAGCGCACCAAGGTCAACACGGAGACCGTGTATCTGCTCCTGCGGCGGGCCTTCGACGAGCTCGGCAACCGGAGGGTCGAATGGAAATGCGACGCGCTGAACGCGCGCTCGCGCGCCGCCGCGCTGCGCCTCGGCTTCACCTTCGAGGGCATCTTCCGCCAGCACATGATCGTCAAGGGCCGCAACCGCGACACCGCCTGGTTCGCGATGCTCGACGCGGAGTGGCCCTCCCGGAGGGCGGACCTCGAGCGGTGGCTCACCGCCGCGCCGGGCACCCTCTCGTTGAGCGCGCTGCACGCCGGGTCATGACGGTCGTCGGGCTGATCGGGGTCGAGAAGTCCTTCGGTTCCTGGCCCGTGCTCCAGGGTGCCGACCTGGAGGTGGGGGAGGGGGCGCGGATCGGGATCGTCGGGCCCAACGGCGCCGGGAAGTCGACGATGCTGAAGATCCTGGCCGGGCTCGAGACGGCGAACGCCGGCGAGGTGGTGCGGCGCAAGGGCCTGGTCGCGGCCTACCTCGAGCAGAACCCCGACGGCGACGCCCGCACGCCGGCGGAGACCGTGCTGGCCGCGCGCCCTGACGTCGCGACGCTCGACGCAGAGATGCGCGCCGTCGAGGCGGAGCTCGCCCGCCCCGACGTAACGGCCGACCTCGCGAAGATGGACCGCGTCCTCACGCGCCAGCAGGACCTCCTGGATCGCTGGGTCAGGGCCGGTGGGCCGGGACTCGAGGGCGAGGTGGACGTGCTCCTGCGGTCGCTCGGGTTCGAGGAGCACGACCTCGGGCTGCCGACGACCGCGCTCTCCGGAGGACAGCGGAAGCTCGTGGGGCTCGCCACCTGCTTGATCCGCCAGCCGCACCTGCTCCTGCTCGATGAGCCGGAGACCCACCTCGATGCCGATCGACGGGCGCAACTCGAAGGGCTCGTCGGGGAGTTCCCGGGCGCGGTCGTGACGGTTTCCCACGACCGGTACCTCCTGGACGAGACCGTCTCGCAGATCGCCGAGCTCGATCGGGGCGTCGTCACGATGTGGCCCGGGAACTACAGCGCGTTCGCCGTGGCGAAGGAGGTGGCGCTGAAGCGACAGGAACAGGTCTACGTCACGCAGCAGAAGGAGATCGCACGCCTGGAGGCCGCCATCAAGCGGTTCGAGCTCTGGGCGAGCATCGTGGTGAACGAGCGGCACATCAAGCAGGCACGGAACAAGCAGCGTCAGATCGATCGGATGGACAAGGTCGACAAGCCGGTCTTCGAGCGACGGAAGATCGGGTTGGCGATCCGGAGCGCGCAGCGCGGCGGCAACAAGATCGTCGACCTGCGGGACGTGACCGTGGCGTTCGACGACGAACCCGTGCTGCTCGACGTCTCGCTCACCGTGACGCGGGGTGAGCGGATCGGGGTGATCGGGGCGAACGGGGCGGGGAAATCCGTCCTCGGCAAGGTGCTCAGCGGCGAGATCGAGCCCACCCAGGGGGTGCGCTGGGCCGGCCCGTCCGTCGTCGTTGGATACTTGGCCCAAGGCCACGAGACCGAGCCCCCGCACCTCACCCCGATCGAGTTCGTGCGCAACGCCAGGCCGATGTACGAGGACGAGGCCGTCTCGATCCTCGGGCGGTTCCTCTTCCGCTACGACCAGATGCGCCAACCTGTCGGCACCTTGAGCGGGGGCGAGCGCACCCGTTTGCAGCTCTGCCTCCTGATGCTGGGCGGGGCGAACTGCCTGCTGCTGGACGAACCGACGAACCACCTCGACATCGAGAGCATGGAGGTGCTCGAGTCCGCCCTGGAGTCGTTCGACGGCACGGCGATCGTGATCTCGCACGACCGGTACCTCTTGGACCGGATCCCGGACCGTATCCTGGAGGTCCGCGACGGGCAGGTACGCTCGTCCCTCGGCGGATACGACGACTGGGCGGCGGCACGGACGGAGGTGGGCGCATGAGCGATCGGTTCGACCGATCGCTGGAGGCCCTCGCCGCCGAGAGCGTGGCGACCGAAGCGGCCCTGCGGGCGACCTCCTCCGACGGGTTCGGGCGTCCGACGCGCTGCCCGGCGTGGGACGTACGCGGGCTCGCCGGACACATGCTCCGCGACGTGGATCGCATCCCGGAGTACCTCGCCGCTCCCGCGCCGGCCGAGTCCGATACCGACGCCGCCTCGTACTTCACGAGCTACGACCCTGCCGACGCGCCCGACGTCGCCGCGCGATCGATCGAGCGCGCGGCGTCCTTCGCGACCACCGACGACCTCGTGAACGCGTTCGCGCTCACGTGGCGCTCGGGGGTGGATCTCGCGCGCCGGGAGGGTCCCGACCGGCTCGTGCGGGTGCAGTGGGGTCCGCGGTTGCGGCTGGATGACTACCTCGATACGCGGGTGCTGGAACTCGCGGTGCACGGCCTGGATCTGGCCGATGCCCTCGGTATCGACCCGTGGCTGAGCGCCGACGCCGGCGCGATCGTCCGGGCGATGCTGACGTCGCTGCTCGGGACGTCTCCGCCACGCGAGTGGGACGACGTCGAGCTCGCCGACAAGGGCACCGGACGTACGGCCCTGACCCCGCGCGATCGCGACGCCCTCGGCGCGACCGCGGACCGGTTCCCGCTGCTCGCATGAGCGGGCGGGCTCTGGCCGGCGTCGTGCGCGACGTGGAGGCGTGCCGAGCCTGTCCTCGGCTGGTTGCATGGCGCGAACGGACCGCGCGCGAGAAGGTGGCCCGCTTCGCCGATCAGACCTACTGGGCGCGACCGGTTCCCGGCTTCGGGGACGCTCGGGCGCGGGTCGTGATCGTCGGACTGGCCCCGGCGGCACACGGGGGGAACCGCACGGGCCGCATCTTCACGGGCGACCGATCGGGCGACTTCCTGTACGCCTCGATGCATCGGACGGGGTTGGCGAACCAGCCAACGAGCGTGGCGCGCGACGACGGCCTGCGCCTGAACGGCGCCTACGTCACGGCCGTGAATCGGTGCGCGCCGCCGGCGAACAGGCCGACGCCCGAGGAGCGGGACCGGTGCCTCCCGTTCCTCGAGCGCGAGCTCGTCGCCCTCCGGGAGGCCCGGGTCCTCGTCGCGCTCGGCGCCTACGCCTGGGACGGCATCCTGCGCGCGGTGTCCGCGCTCGGGCACTCGACGCGGCCGAAGCCTCGGTTCGGTCACATGGCCGAGGCCGAGGTCGGACCCTACGTGCTGCTCGGCTGCTTCCATCCGAGCCAGCAGAACACCTTCACGGGCAAGCTCACCCCGGCGATGGTGGATGCCGCCCTCAGGCGGGCGCGCTCGCTCGCACTTTGACCTCCGTCGGGGTCATCGCTACCGTGGGGATCTGCCGTCCGAGGGAGGTTCCCATGGTGCGCCGGATCCGTTCGGTCCTCGTCGCCATCGGTGTCGGCGTGTTCCTCACGGGCACCGTTGCACCGGTTCCGGGCAGTGCGTCGGTCCTCCGTCGAGGATCGCCGCCCTGCACCATCGTGGGCACCTCGGGGGACGATCGGATCGTGGGCACGGCAGGCGACGACACCATCTGCGGGCTCGGCGGGGATGACACGATCTTCGGTCGCGCGGGGGACGACGTGCTGAAGGGTGCGCGGGGCGATGACTTCCTGAACGGCGGCGCGGGCGACGACACCATCGGTGGAGGTCCCGGCGACGACCAGCTGCTGGGGCTGGGCGGGGACGACCAGATCACCGGGAGCACGGGCGGGGACATCGCCGACGCGGGCGCGGGGAACGACCGCATCGTCGCCGGCCTCGGCAACGACGTCCAGCTGTTCGGCGGAGCCGGCAAGGACGTCGTGAACGGGGGCGCGGGCAACGACCGATGTGTGGCCACGATCGACAACGTCGACGGCAACGACAAGGCGGTCGGTGGCCCGGGTCGCGACACCCGGTACACGGATCCCGGCGACATCCGCATCGGATTCGAGGCCAGCAGGCCCTGCCTCGGAGGGTGAGCTCCCACATCGGGTGAGGAAGATCCTCGCCCGGCAACCGTATCGGCAGGCGCCCGTATGCTGGGCGCATGGGCCGACATCGTGGGTTCTTCAACGTGCGCCCGGAGGAAGAGGAGCCGCGATCGATCGATCGCGCCACCATCCGCCGGGTGGTCGCCACGTTCCGCCCGTACCGGCGTCGGGTGACCGTCGTCGCGCTGCTCATCGTGATCACAGCCGCGTTGGGCGTGGTCAACCCCTTGCTGATCGTTGCGGTCTTCAACAACGCGCTCTTCGGCAACCCAGCCGGATCCAACAGCTGCGGCGGCCAGCCCTGCCCGAACCTCCCGCTGCTGTATGTCTACGTCGCCCTGATGATCGCGGTGCCCATCATCACGAGCATCATCGGGATCGGGCAGACCTATCTCGCGAACATCGTGGGGCTCCGCGTGATGCAGGATCTGCGCAACTCCCTCTACAGCCACCTGCAGTTCATGCCGCTGCGGTTCTTCACGACCACGCGCACCGGCGAGATCCAGTCGCGTCTGGCCAACGATGTCGGTGGGGTGCAGTCCGTCGTGACAGACACCGCGTCCAACGTCCTGGCCAACGTGGTCACCATCATCAGCACGATCGGAGCCATGCTCCTCATCTCCGTCCAGCTCACCCTGCTCTCGCTCGCGCTCATGCCGCTGTTCCTCTGGCTCACGGTGAAGGTGGGGCGCGCCCGCCGGGAGGTGGCCACGAGCACCCAGCGGACCATGGCGGACATGAGCTCCATCACCGAGGAGACCCTCAGCGTGAGCGGGATCCTCCTGTCGAAATCGTTCGGACGCCAACGCCACGAGATCGGTCGCTTCAGCGAGGAGAACGAGCGCCTCACGGGGCTGCAGATCCGCCAGACGATGATCGGACGTTCGTTCTTCGCGGTGGTCGGGACCTTCTTCTCCATCACGCCAGCGCTCGTCTACCTCGTGGCGGGCTGGGTGATGTCCAAGAACCCCGCGGCCATCAACTCGGGCGACATCGTGGGCTTCACGACGCTGCAGGCGCGGCTCTTCTTCCCGATCGGGTCCATGCTGCAGGTCTCGACCGAGGTGCAGTCGTCGTTCGCGCTCTTCGACCGGATCTTCGAGTACCTCGACATGGAGCACGAGATCGAGGACAAGCCCGACGCCGTGACCCCCGACCTCGCGACGATCCACGGGAAGGTGGTCCTCGACCACGTTCGGTTCCGCTACGAGGCCCCTCCCGGGTCCGTCGACGCGCTGATCTCACCGACCGACCTCGCGCTCGCGAACGAGGCCCCGCGGGCCTGGACCTTGGACGACGTCAGCCTCGAGATCCCGCCGGGGCAGCTCGCGGCGCTCGTGGGTCCGAGCGGTGCCGGCAAGACCACGATCACCTATCTGGTGCCCCGCCTCTACGACGTGCAGCAGGGCCGCGTGCTGATCGACGATCTGGACGTGCGCGACTACGCGCTGGAATCGCTCGGCGAGATGATCGGCGTGGTCACGCAGGAGACCTACCTGTTCCACACGACGATCCGCCGGAACCTGATGTACGGACGCCCCGGCGCCTCCCAGGACGAGATGGAGGCGGCGGCACGCGCCGCCAATATCCACGATCGCATCGTGGAACTGCCCGAGGGCTACGACACCATCGTGGGGGAGCGGGGATACAAGCTCTCGGGAGGCGAGAAGCAACGTCTCGCCATCGCCCGGGTGGTGCTGAAGGACCCTCGCATCCTGATCCTGGACGAGGCGACGTCGTCGCTCGACACCACGTCGGAACGGCTGGTGCAGTCCGCGTTAGAGCCGTTGATGGAGGGGCGCACCACCGTCGCGATCGCGCACCGGCTCTCGACGATCCTGAAGGCCGACGTGATCTTCGTGATCGACCGGGGGCGGGTCGCCGAACGCGGCACGCACGATGAGCTGCTCGCGATTGGCGGCCTATACGCCCAGCTCTACGAGCAGCAGTTCAAGGGCGGGCTCGTCGAGGCGGAGCTGCGCGACGGGGTGCTCCTGCGTACGGGCGAGATCGTTCCGCCGGCGGGATCGTCCAGTTAGGCCCTGCCGAGGTCCTTCGCGTAGCTGATGAGTACGAAGCCATCCGGGAGGACCCGATCCTCTCCTCGTACGTAGCCCAGGGCCTCGTACATCCGCTGCGCGGTCCTCATGCGTTGCGTGGTGTTCAAGGTCATGAGGGTGCGTCCGCTCGCCCGAGCTCGATCCTCACACGTCGTCATCAGCGCTCGTGCGACGCCACGGCCGCGCGCCTCCGGGGCGACTCCCAGCATGCGGATGTGGGACTCGTGCGGGCGCAGCGGCGGGTCCTCGTCGGGATCGATCCGATCTTCCAGCTCCAGCGTCGCGCTGCCCAAGATCCGGCCGTCCTCGACGGCGACATACACCTCGGCGAACTCCGCCCGCTTGGAGACGTTGGCGATGTGGTCCAGGTAAGCGTGCCACTCGTCCTCTTCGGGGCCGACGAATTCGCGGTACGCACCCGCAGTGACCCGTCCCGTCTCGTCGTGTTCTGTGGGGAGCGCGAGGCGGACCTCGATCGTCACGGCTGGGGCTCTATCCGCCGATGCGGACGCCGAGCAGCGTGCCGATCAGGTACGTGACCGTCGTCGCCGCGGCCCCGATCAAGAGGATCCGTAGCGCTGAGCGGACAGGGCTGCGGCCCGTGAGCAGCGCCGTGACGGCGCCCACGATGAGCAGCGCGAGGGCCGTGATGGCGAGGGACGCGATCACCGCGGTCGTGCCCGCCACGAAGAAGAACGGGACCAGCGGGAGCAGGGCGCCGAGTGCGAACATCAGGAACGACGAGACGGCGGCCCCCCAGGGTGACCCGAGCCCTTCCTCCGGGTCCAGGCCGAGCTCCTCGCGGGCGTGGGTGTCGAGCGCTACGGCGGGGTCCTTCATCACCTCGGCTGCCACGCGCCGGGAGAGCTCGTCGGACAGGCCCTTGTGGCGGTAGATCTCGGCGAGCTCGCGCTCCTCCGTGTCGGGGTCGAGTTCCAGCTCACGCTCCTCGAGGTGGAGCAGCCGCTCGAGCATCTCCCGCTGCACCCGCATCGAGACGTATTCCCCGGCGCCCATCGAGAAGGCCCCCGCGAGCAGGCCGGAGATGCCCGCGAGCACGATCACGCTGCGGCTCTGCGAGGCGCCCGCGAACCCCATGATCAGGGCGGCGTTGGAGAGCAGGCCGTCGTTGATGCCGAAGACGGCCGCGCGCAGGGCTCCGCTCTTGCCCGCACCGGCGGATTGCTCCTCGATCTCGGGGCCGTGCATCGAGAGGAAATCGTTGCCCCGCAAGAGTCGTCGGCGGGCATCGAGCAGCTTGGGGAGCTGGCGCTTGGTCTCGCGATCCTCGGGTGGGAGCTCGATCTGCGTCATGGGTCCACCAGCCTACCCCGCGCAGTTGGTAAGGCTGATTGACCACCACACCGGCCGCTGCCAGGATGACCTCCCGTGACCGGACCCGATCTCGGACGCCTCCTGCTCGAAGGCCACCGCGTGCTGGCGGCCGAGCTCGTCGTGTCCCTGCAGGAGCGGGGCTATCCCGACGTCCGGTCGGGGCACCTCGCGGTGTTCCAGCACATCGACCGGCGGAGCGGGACGCGGCTCACCGAGCTCGCCACGCGGGCCCGCATGACGAAGCAGGGCATGATGCTGGTGGTCGACGACCTCGAGTCCCGGGGGTACGTGCGTCGCGTGGCCGACCCCGACGACGCCCGGGCCAAGATCGTGCGCCTGACCGCCCACGGCCGCCGGGCCGCCGCCGAAGCGCGCAGGGCCGTCCAGTCGCTGGAGACGAGGACGCGCCGGCAGTTGGGAGACCGACGCTACGACACCGTGCGCGAGGCCCTCGAGGAGCTCACCCTCGGCGAGGACGAGGCAGCGTCCTAGGGCCGAAGGGCGGGGCGGTCGAGCCGGAACCGCTCCATCGGGAAGGGCGGGGACGCGCCCGTGACGAGATCCGCGATCGCGATGCCCATCAACGGCACGAACTTGAAGCCGTGGCCGCTGCACGGCGAGGCCACCACGAGCGGCCCCACCCTGTCCAGCACGAAATCCTCGTCAGGAGTGTTCGTGTAGAGACAGGTGTCGATCCGGTCCAGACGTCGGCTGGGGGCAAGGCGTTCATCCACGTACGCGGCGACGCGGTCCAAGCGGTCGGGGTCCGGCGGGTGATGCGGGTCCTCCGCGTCGACCGTGCGCCCCGAATGGTGCAGCCCGACCTTGAACGCGCCGACGTCCCATGGGTCCGGCACCATGTAGGGCGGCGTCACGCGACCCACCCCCCAGTCGATCAGGGTCGGCAGGGGCTCCGGCGCCTCGAGGGTGTAATAGGAGACCTGCTCTTGCGTGGGGACGAGCGGGAGGTCGAGGCCGGCGGTGCGCAGGAGCGGGGCGGCCCAGGCGCCGGCGCTGACCACGGCGACCTCAGCGCCGAAGCGATCGCCGGCGCCTGTCGTGACCGTGACCCGGTCGCCGTCCGGTTCCACACGGGTGACGACGGTCTCCTCCATCACCGAGGCACCCGCCTCGGCCGCCAGCCGCGCCTGCGTCACGACGGTCTCCGCCGCGCGCACCACGCCCCCCTCCGCCTGGTAGAGCACCTCCGCCCCGTCGGGGAGCCGAAGGGCGGGCCAGTGCTCGCGTGCCTCGGCGCCGGAGAGGACCTCGTGCGGAACCCCGGCCTCCGTCAAGGCGTCGATCGCCTCCCGGCCGCGGTCGACGTCGATGCCGCCCGTGACCCGCAGCAACTCCTCGCCGGAGGCGTCCTGCAGCTCGTCCCACGGGGCGCGCGCCGCTCGCGCCATGCGCACGTAGCCGGGGTCGTCGTAGACGTAGCGGAAGATGCGCGTGGGACCGCCCGAGCTGCCGAGGGCGTGGCCGAGGGTGTGCCGCTCCAACAACAGCGTGCGGCGCCCGCGCAGCGCCAGTTGGCGGGCCGCCGCGGTCCCCATGGCGCCGCCGCCCACCACGATCACGTCGAAGCGCTCGCTCATGGCGCGCAGCCTAGCGGCTCGCGCACCCGGCTTCAGTCGATCGGGAACGTCTCGATGCGGGCGGGACCGAGCGCCCCGGCCTCGCCCGCAACCCGCACGTCGACCTCGCGACGCGGATGCGGATTCCACAGGCGGATCTCGCGACGTCCTTCCCGTCTGCGGATGCCCGAGAGCTGCGCGTCGCCCTCGATCCGGGCGAAGGCGCCCGTCGACGGATACTCCCCGCCACCCGAGGCCGGCGCCTCGGCGATCGGGAGCGCGAAGCGCTCCCACTGCGCGAGGAGGTCCTCGCGACGCGCACCCGGCCAGACCCCCAGCGAGAAGACGGTCTCGCCAGGCATCTGCGCCTCGGGGGTCGGGGTCTGCGGGCCCGCCTCGAACGGTCTCGTGGCGAGGGTGTCGGCGCTGATCCGGCCCACGCAGCGCAGCAGCGTCAGGGCGATCGCCGGGTCCTGCGTGATCTCGTACTCGAAGACCCCTTCGTGCAGCACGGCGGTGGCACCCGCCATCACGACCCCGCGTGCGGGCCACGTGGCGGATGCCGCCTCGATCGAGCTCCCCTCGCCCACGAGGGGCCGCTCGACCAGCTCGAACGGCGCGCCGGCCAACGAGCCGTCCGCGGCGGCATCCAGACCCACGTGGATGCGCACCCGGTGATCGGATCGCTCGTTGTGGATCACGCCCTCGATCCGCAGGAACCGCTCGCCCACGCGCCGCACGATCCGCATCAGCGCCCGGCACCCCTCCCACGTCACCTCCACCTCGTGGCCGCGCACCTCCACGCGATGCGGGCCCTTCGGGATCTGGTCCTCGCGCGCATAACAGAAGTTGTAGAGGTCCCCCACGTCGGCCTCGTCGAAGAAGCGCAGCGCCGTGCCCTCGGCCGAAACGCCGGCGCCGTCCGGCAGGACCTCGATCTCCACGGGGACCGTCACCGGGTCGTGGCCCGCCGGGACCACGGTCCAGCCGTTGCCCGGCACGCCCTCACGCTCGAACGGCGAGGGGTTGAAGCGGATCAGCCCGCCTTCGCGCACGCGCGAGCCGAACGACGTGAGGGCGCGTTCCACGATGTCCTCGCCGATCGTGCGCACCTCCACGAACCGCGCGTCGACGTCGCGGGCCACCTGATCGTGGGAGCAGCCGCAGGCGGAGTCGTGGGCTCCGTTCCACAGCAGCAGCGTCCAGGCGTGGTCGAGCTCCTCCTGCGGCCAGCCGAAGCCCGGGACCTGCGCCGCGAGCGGCTCGGCGTAGCGCTCGATCAGGGCCTCCACGCGACCGCGCTCGCGCTTCTGGCTCACGCGCGCGGAGTACACGTTCGGAAGGAGATGCGCGCGCGCGGACGACCGCAGCTCGCCCCGCCAGATCGGCAGCTCCTCGAGCCGCTGGCCGTGCACGTGGGACGCGATCCCCGCGATCGTGGCGTCGATGTCCGGCGCGAAGGCCTGCGCCGCCGCCAATCGATCGGGGAGCGTCGCATCGGGCCCGGCGTGGTCGTACCCGACCATGATCACCACGCGATCGCTCGTGCGGAACGGGGACAGCCGTTCGACGCTGCGTTCCAGGGCGTCCGCGAGCTCGGCCGGCTCCACCGCCCGTTCGAAGCTCTCGCCGTTGAAGTAGCCGAAGACCATGTACTCGGTGAGCACCCGCGAGCCGTCCGGCGCCTCCCACCAGAACGCGGTGCGGTCGACCTGCTCGGGCACGCCGCGCCAAACCATCGCGCGCTCGAGCCCGCCCTCACGCAGGATCTGCGGCATCTGGCCGATGTGTCCGAACTGGTCGGGCATGTACCCGACGTCGAGGGCCCGGTCGCCGGCGATCGCGCGCGCGCGGGCGAGCCCCATCTCGAGGTTGCGGATGTGCGACTCCCCTGAGGTGAGGAACTCGTCCATCTGCGTCACCCACGGGCCGACCGAGAGCTGCCCACTCGCGGCGAGCCGCTCGATGTCTCGGCGCCGTTCCGGCCTGCGCTCGAGGTAGTCGTCGATCATCGCGGTCTGGCCGTCGAGGTGGAAGTGCGGGAACCCCGCGTCCGCCAGCTCGATCAGGGTGTCCATCATCGCCACGAGGCGTTCGGAGAAGACGCTGAAGGGCTCGTACCACTCGCGATCCCAATGGGTGTGCGGCACGAGGGTGATCGTCGTCGACCCCATCCGCGGAGTCTCGCACGGAACGACACGACGGGGTCGAGCCGGGACGTAACGCGGGTCGGGGGTAGCATGGCCGGATGCCGGAGGAAGCCCAGGGCAAGACCGGGGTGCCCAGTCCCACCCGACAGAAGCCGGAGCGTCCGCGCGACAGGCTCGGGCGCCCGTTGGACTGGGGCGCGACCAACGAGCTGGTGCTGGAAGACTTCGACGCGCTCAGCATCGAGGAGAACCACGAGCTGGGACGGCGACACGCACGAGAAGGGCGCTATTTCCCTGCGCACGAGGCGTGGGAGACCGCGTGGAAGCAGGCCCGGGACACCGACGACGCCGAGTTCTTCAAGGGGCTCTCGCAGATGGGCGCCGGATACGTCCACTTGCAGCGGGGGAACGCGCACGGCGCCGTCACCCTGCTGCGCAGGGCCTCCCGGCGCGTGGTCGCGTACCCGGACGGACACCTGGGGATCCGCACGCAGGCGTTGCACGACAAGCTGGAGGCGGACGCCTCCCGGGTCGAACGTGGGGGCCTGGTGCCCGGAGAAGACGTGACCTTCGGCCCCCCCGACGTCTAGCGGAAGCCCGCTCCGTACGTGTAGCCTTGGCCGGCATGAGCCAGACCGTCGAGACCGAGGTCCAGTGGAAGGGCCGCACCGGCCCCTTCAGCGTGCTCGTCCGTCCGGGGGTCTTCAGCCCGACCAGCACGAGCCGCACGCTCGCCGATGCCCTGGAGATCGGGCCCGAGGACACGGTGATCGACGTGGGGTGCGGCAGCGGCGTGCTGGCCTTCGTGGCGGCACGGCTGGGCGCGAAGAAGGTCTACGGCTGCGATCTGTCGGAGCGCGCCGTAGAGGCCGCGCGGGAGAACGCAGCGCGCCTGGGTCTGCAGGACATCTGTGAGTTCCGTGCGGGGAACCTCCTCGAGCCGGTGCGCGACGTGCACGCCACGGTCCTGATCGGCGACGTCTCCGGCATCCCGGACGAGCTCGCCAAGGTCACCGGCTGGTTCCAGGACGTTCCGGCCGGGGGACCGACGGGAGCGGAGCTCCCCCGACAGCTCCTCGAGTCGCTCGGGGACACGCTGGAGCCCGGCGGCCGCCTCTACCTGCCCACCGGCACCCTGCAGGACGAGCAGTCCATCCTGCGCGCGGCGCGGGTGGTCTTCGGCGACAACATGGAGCCGGTGCTCGAACGCGAGTTCCCGCTCCCGGATCTGGTGGCGAAGGCGCAGTCAACGGCGCGGATGATGAAGGATGGGCTCCTCGAGCTCCACCGCCGCGGCAGTCGCCTGCTCTGGAGCCTTCGGATCTGGCGCTGCGTCCGCACCTAGCCCTCCGAGGACCCCTCTCGCTCGAGCCCGTCGCTTGGGCGTCCACGCCGTGATCACCTTGGCGATGGCCGTCGCCAGGAAGAGCTGTCCGAGGAGCATCTCGCCGACCGCCATCGTCTGACCGGGGTTGGAGGCCGGCACGAGGTTGCCGTACCCGGTGGTGGTGAGCGTCGTGAAGCTGAAGAAGAGGGTCTGGGCCGTGGTGCCGTCGCCGGCCGGAGCCGAAGAAGGTGGCGTCCTGCAGCTGTCCCGTCAGCCGGTAGGTGAACGCGAAGAGCATCCCGATCAGCAGGTACGCGGCGATCGCTCCGAGGAAGGTCTCGCCGTCGACGCTGCTGCGCATCGACGAGGTTCCGCACGATCGACAGCGGCGCGATCAGGTAGAGCACGACGCTCGCGGCGAGGACGAAGTTGGAGGTCCCCCGCGACGTGTCGAGCACCGGGGCGAGGAGCGCGACCGCCGATGGCGAGCACCAGCAGGACGTCGGCGACCAGTCGCGCGGAGCGCCGAGCCCGAGAGGTCTTCAGGGCGAACCAGACCGTGGCGACCTGCACGACGACGACCACGCGAGGCGCCCCACTCGGCCTCGACCGCGACCGAGACCACGTAGGTGACCAAGATCAGCAGGACCACCAGGCCGTAGCTGTCGGGCGCGTAGAAGCGCGACAGCAGGCGGCCGCCCCTGCGGGGCGGTACGGTGGCGTCCGGTTCCGGCGGTTCGGCGTTCATGCGCCGGAGTCTAGACCGGGCCGACGGGGTACTCGGGAGCACCGCCTCGGTGCGGAAGGAGCGTGATCATGTCCGTCATGGGTCCGGCGTACGAGATCGGCGTGGTGACGTTCAAGGGGTCGAGCGCCGCGGAGTCCCTCGTCGCGTCGCTGCGCGAGCGCGGGGCGGTGGGCACCTCGAACGAGGTGGGCATCATCGAGCACCACGCGTCGGGACGCTACAGCGTGCACAGCTACACGGCCGAGCACACGCGCGGACACCACGCCGGGGCGGGTGCGCTGGTGGGCGCGCTCGCGGGCGCGCTCTTGATGGGCCCGTTCGGGCTCCTGGCCGGCCTCTTCGGGGGCGGCCTGGTGGGCGCGAGCATGGGCGGTGCCAAGGCGCACGACCTCGAGCTGAGCGACGCCTTCACGCAGCGGCTGAAGGAGGCGCTGCCGCCCGACTCGTCCGCGGTGCTGGTGGTGGGCGAGCCCGACACGGTCGAGCAACTGATGGGCGAGATCCACAGCAGCGACGCCGTGTCGACGATGGAGCTCCGCGAGCCGCTCACGGACGCGCAGGTCGCGGCCGTCCAACAGGCCCTCGAGAAGGACGCCTGAGCGCCGGAAGGGGTCAGTTCCGGCTTTCGCGCATCAAGCCGTAGATCGCGTAGCCCATCAGCGCCACGCCCGGCGCTAGCAGGATCAGCCCGTACACGAGGCTCGCCCCCACCGTGATCACGCCGAGCACCAGGAAGACCGGCCAGGCGCTCGCCATCGGGAACGACCCCACGGCCTCGCCCGCGGCGGCTCCCGGGTCGGCGTCGCGCTCGTCCTCCGCACGCGGCGCGCGCAGGATCCCGCGACGCGAGATCCAGGTGGCCACGATCAGCGGCATCAGGCCGAGGGCCCACAGCAGGACGGCGCCGGTCGCCTCGTACGTGATGAACCAGTAGATCGTGCCGAGCGCGATCGCGAAGACGCACAGCACCCACAGGTAGCGCGTGGCGGTCCTCACGGCGCCTCCCGGGGATGGTGCAGGTCGTAGGCCGGCCGGACCGAGCGGATCCGGGGCAGCGAGGCGAAGTTGTGCTCGGGCGGCGGCGACGTGGTGGCCCACTCCAGCGAGTACCCGTCCCACGGGTCGTCGCCGGCCGGCACGGGGTGGCGACGGGCGTGCCACACGTCGTACAAGAACAGCAGCACGCCGACCGTCATGATGCCCGCGCCGATCGTGGAGACGAGGTTGGGCGTGTCGAAGCCGAGGTTCGAGGGGTAGTCCACGATCCGCCGCTGCATGCCGCGCATGCCCACCACGAACTGCGGCCAGAAGGTCAGGTTGAAGCCCACCAGCATCAGGCAGAACACCCAGCGGCCGATCCGTTCCGAGAGCATGCGGCCGGTCATCTTCGGATGCCAGAAGTAGATCGCCGCGAAGATCCCGAAGACCGCTCCGCCCATCATCGTGTAGTGGAAGTGGGCGACGAGGAAGTAGGAGTCGGCGACCTGGAAGTCGATCGGCGCCGCCGCGAGCAGGACGCCCGTCACCCCGCCGATCAGGAAGTTGAACATGAAGCCGACCGCGAACAGCATCGGCACGGCCAGGCGGATCTTCCCCTCCCACATCGAGCCGATCCAGTTGAAGAACTTCACGCCGGTGGGCACCGCGATCAGCAGCGTCATCGCGCTGAAGAACGGGTTGTCGACGGCGCCGGTCGTGAACATGTGGTGGGCCCAGACACCGGTGGAGAGCATCCCGATCGCGAGCGTCGCCAGGACGAAGCCCGCGTAGCCGAAGAGCGGCTTGCGGCTGAACACGGGGATGATCTCCGTGATCACGCCGAACATCGGCAGGATCAGGATGTAGACCTCGGGATGGCCCAGGAACCAGAAGAGGTGCTGGTAGATCACGGGATCGCCGCCGCCGAGGGGGTCGAACGCGAACCCTCCGAGCCGACGGTCGATCAGCAGCAGCACGAAGGCGGCCACCGCCGGCGGGAAGGCCACAAGGCCGAGCAGCGCCGTCACGACCATGTTCCAGGTGAAGATCGGCAGGCGCCACATCGTCATGCCGGGCGCGCGCAGCAGGAAGACGGTCGTGATGATGTTCACGCCGGTGAGGAGGGTGGCAACGGCCACCAACGCGATGCCCAAGATCCACAGGTCCGGCCCCACCCCCGGCGACATCCGCGCCTCGGACAGCGGCGTGTACGCGGTCCATCCCATCGCGGCGCCCCCGCCCGCCGAGGCAAACGACGAGAGCAACACGAGGAGCCCACCTCCGACGAAGAACCAGTACGAGAGGGCGTTGAGCCGGGGGAACGCCATGTCGGGCGCGCCGATCTGCAACGGGATCAGGTAGTTGGCGAGGCCCGATCCGAACGGCGCGACGAACAGGAAGATCATCACGCGTCCCGTGGATGGTGAACAACGTGTTGTAGGCCTGGTTGCTGAGGAGCTGCCGACCGGGCTCGGCCAGCTCCGTGCGCATCGTGTCCGCGAGGGCGCCACCGATCAGGAAGAACGCGAACGCCGTGACGCAGTAGAGGATGCCGATCTTCTTGTGGTCGGTCGTCGTGAGCCAGGCGACCGGCCCCGACGCCTTGGGCGGCTCGGAGGGCTGCGCCGCGGCGTGCGGGCGTTCGACCGTCGTGCTCACGGACTCGCCTCCGCCGAGGGTTGCGTCGCGAGCCAGGCTGAGAACTCCTGAGGCTCGACGACACGCACCGTGAAGGTCATGAAGGCGTGATTCAGCCCGCAGAACTCGGCGCAGACGCCCTGATACGAGCCGAGGTCGGTGGGCGTGAGATCGAACGCCGTCGTGCGTCCCGGGATCGCGTCGCGCTTGAAGAGGAATCCCGGGACCCAGAATGCGTGGATCACGTCGTTGGAGGTGAGGACCACGCGCGTCGTTCGCCCCAGCGGGAGCTCGATCGTCGGGCCCGCCACGCCGAGGCCGCTGGGGGGGCTCACCACGGTGGGCCCGGTGTCGCCGTAGGTGAAGTGCCACCCCCACGCGAACGCCTCGGCGTGCAGCGTAACGTCCGGCGAAGCGCTCACCGCGTCCACCCGATCCTCCGTTCGGAACGACAGCGCGAACAGCACCACGACGATCACGACCGGGATGAGCGGTGTAGACGACCTCGAGCGGGACGTTGGCGTCGAAGGACCTGCCGCGCGCGTCCGCGGCGTCGCGCCTGCGGTGCCGGTACCGGATCAACGACCACGCGATCAGCCCGTAGACCAACGCCCCCACCACGATCCCGGCGATCATGAACGTCTGCCAGAGGCTGAAGATGTCCCGCCCTTGCTCGGTCCCGCCGCGCGGCATGCCGAACGACGACGAGCACGACGCCGCGAACGCCCCCAGCGAGGTCGCGCCGACGACGCGGAGCAGCGACCGCCTCCTCCTCATGGCGAGCGCTCCTCGCTCGCGCGCTCGAGGGGCGAGACCTCGTGCTCCTCGTCGAAGCCGCCGGCCTCGGTCCGCCGGAACGTGACCCGGGCGGGATCGCGGATCGGCCGGATCGCGCGACGGCCGAGATCGCGGCAGATCCAGAAGGTGATCGCACCGGCCACCGCCGGCAACACGAAGACGAGGACGCGCAGCCAGGCGTTCAGCGTGTCCACCTCTACCTGGAGGTACTTGGCGAGGACGTCGTTGCTGCCCGCCAGCATCAGCACGACGAACCAGGTGATGCCCGCGGCGCCGATCGCGCTGCGCACCGGCGCCTCGCGCGGCCGCTGGGCGAAGTGGTGGGTGGCGCGATCCTTCGTGACGCGCGCCTCCAGGAACGGCCAGATCGCGAGCACGGTGAACACGATCCCCGGCAGCACCACCGCGAACAGGAAGAGGTTCCCGATCGAGTGGCCGAAGATGTGGAACTCCCAGTTCGGGGAGAGGCGCAGGATGCCTTCGAGCCACCCGGCGTAGAAGTCGGGCTGCGCCGGCGACGGGGCCTCGTACGGCACGAACCCGCCGTAGAGCCAGACGGGGTTGATCTGGAAGAGGCCGCCCAGGAACGCCAGGATCGCCCAGGTCAGGAAGGCCACGCCGATGCTCTTCAGCGCGAACCGCGGCCACACCGGCGTGCCCGTGACGGTGTTCTCGGTGCGGCCGGGTCCGCGGTACTGGGTGTGGGTCTGGTGCCAGACCATCGCGAGGTGCGCGCCGAGCGTCGCCATCAGCAGCAGCGGGATCAGCAGCACGTGCATGATGAACAGGCGCGGCAGCAGTTCGGGCGAGGGGAACTCGCCACCGAAGAAGAGGAACGCGAGCCAGGTCCCCACGAACGGGATCGAGAGCACGATCGAGTAGGTGATCCGCAGGCCGGTGCCGGACAGGAGGTCGTCGGGGAGCGAGTAGCCGGTGAACCCCGCGCCGATCCCGCTCAGCAGCAACGTGACCCCCGCGATCCAGCTCAGCTCCCGAGGCTTGCGGAACGCCCCCGTGAAGAAGACGCGCACGAGGTGCGCGACGAGCGACCACATGAACACGAGCGCCGCCCAATGGTGGATCTGGCGCATCACGAGCCCCGCGCGCACCTCGAACGAGATCCGGAGCACCGACGCGTACGCCTGGGACACCGTCTGGCCCTGCAGCGGCGCGTAAGGCCCGACGTACGTCGTGGCCTCTGGCGAGGCGACGTAGAAGAACGTCAGGAAGATGCCCGTCAGCACCAGCAGCACGAAGCAGTAGAGGGTGACCTCGCCGAGCAGGAACGACCAGTGACCGGGGAACACCTTGCGCAGGTTCCGCTTCAGGAACGAGGTGCCGTCGAGCCGCTCGTCGACGCCGTCGACCAGCTTGCGCAGGATCACGGCTCGCTCCAGAAGCTCGGGCCCACCGGCCCCGTGAAGTCGCCCTTGGCCCGCAGGACGCCGTCGGTCGCCGACCTCGATCGGCAGCTGGGGGAGCGGCTTGGGCGCCGGGACCGTAGACGGGCTGCGCGCCGTCCAGGACGTCGAAGGTGGACTGATGGCAGGGGCAGCGCAACTGGTGCTCCGCGGCGAGGTAGAGACCGAGCGGGCACCCTGCGTGCGTGCAGATCTTGGAGTAGGCCACCAACCCGTCGGGGGCTCCCGCCATCCCCTCCGGGCGGGAGTTGGAGCAGTCCCGGCCCCACGCTGATCAGCACGGCCTGCGAGTCGGCCGAGCCCTCGAACCCCTCGGGGAAGACCGTCGTGAACGAGTCGGTCTCGAGCGTGTCGCGCCGCACCGGCTCTCCGTCCACGGTGACGAGCCGCGCGCCAGGGGTCCACTTCGTGGTGGTCAGGGAATCGCCCGGGGCACGACCCAGCGAGCGGATCGGGAAGAGCGCCGCCAGGCCGAGGGCTGCCGCGGCGGCCAGCAGGAGGCGCGACAGGAACGTGCGGCGACGGATCTCCTCGACGCCGGCCTCCACCGTGTCCGACGCGCTCGTGAGCTCCGCCTCCGTGGGCACGTGGTGGCGCGGCTGGGTCTCGTCCCTCAGGCCGGCCATCAGCTTCTTGGCCCACAGGGCGAGCCCAGCCCCGATGCCGCCGAGGGCCACCGCCAGCAGGGCGCCCTCGGCCTGC
This sequence comes from uncultured Actinomycetes bacterium, assembly GCA_963810915.1. Lineage (GTDB taxonomy): Bacteria > Actinomycetota > UBA4738 > UBA4738 > HRBIN12 > JAOUEA01. The sequence continues at coordinate 229,008 of CAWEPH010000001.1, forward strand.
GTCTGCCCGCCCGCCGCGTAGACGGCGAAGAGGCCGAGCGCAGCCAGGATCGAGAGCGCGAAGCACACCGCGATCAGCCGCTCCGCCCGGCGCGTGGGGGTGGGTGTCGCTCACGGCTTCGACCCCGTCAGCCGGATCACCAGGATCATGAAGCCCAGCCCGACGACGGCGGCCACGAGGCCCTCGGCCACCGCTCCCACGCGGCCGAGCTGCAGCCCGCCCTCGTTGCCGTTGTCGCGCACCCACAGCAGGTAGGCGGCGAGCGAGTTCACGTCGTGCTCGGAGAGCGTCCGCTCGCTGAAGCGCGGCATCACGCCCGGCCCCACCCGGATCGCCTCGCCGATCTGGGTGGGATCGGCCTCGTACAGCGATGGCGCGATCTGGCCGCCCCCCACAGAGTCGCCGGTCCCGCCGGCGCCGTGGCAGCCCGGAGCAGTTGGCGAGGAACAGGCCGGCGCCGGTCGGCAGGTCCCCGAGCGCGGTGTCGACGACCGGGATGGCCGGGCCGCCCGGCGCGATCGACTGCACGTAGGCGATGATCGCGTCCATCTGCTCGCGCGTGAACTTCACCTCCTGGCGCACCGGTTGCGTGCCGGGGTTGTTCAGCGGCATCCGGCCGGTGCTCAGCATGAAGTCGAGCGAAGCGGCGCCCACGGCGTCCAGCGTCGGGCCGTTCTGCGTGCCCTGCGCCGTCCAGGCCGTGGCAGGTGGAGCAGCCGGCCTCGTAGAGGTGCTGACCCTCGCGCAGCTGATCGGTCTGCGCGCGCGTCGTGGCCGGTCGGAACGACCAGGCGATCTGGCCCAGGACCGCCAGGAGCAGGCCCACCCGCAGGATCCGGGAGAGCATGCGGGCCTCGCTCCTCCTCATCGCCTCACCGCAGGATGAACAGGGTCAGGAACAGCGCGATCCACACGCCGTCGACGAAGTGCCAGTAGTAGGCGACCGCGTGCATCCCGTCGACCCGGCCGTCGCGGTAGGCGCCCTGCGCGAGGCGCCCGAGCACGACGATCATCAGCACGAGCCCGGCCAGCGACGTGGAGCCCGTGCAGGCCGGTCATCGCGTAGTACATCGTCCCGTAGGCGTGCGAGGAGACGCTGAAGTCGAGCGTGAGCCAGTCGTAGAGCTCCACGCCGAGGAACGCGGCGCCCAGGAGCATCGTGAGGAGCACGAAGCCCCGCAGCGCGCCGACGGTCTCGACGCTCGCCCGCCTTCACGCCCAGGTGGAACGTGAGGCTCGAGATCAGCAGCAGGACGGTGCCCGATCGCACCGAGGGGGACCGAGAGCTGGACGCCGGCGGGCGGCCACGGCGTGGTCTCGGAGCGCAGGCCGAAGTAGGCCGCGAACAGCCCGCCGAAGAAGAGCAGCTCGGAGGCGAGGAACAGGATGGTCCCGAACAGGACGGGCGGGGCCCGTCGCTCGTCCTCGGGTGCGGTCACGGACGCCTGCGCCATGCGCCCCTGTTCTAACACGGACGGCGTCGGCCAACCGGCGCGCGTGCCAGGATGGGCGGATGGTCGGCGTCGTCGATCCCGCCGTCGGGCGGCCCGGGGACCGTGCTCACCCGGTGGGTCCTCGACCCGTTCACCGTGCTCGGCGATCCTCGGCGCGGGCTCCCTCTACGCCGCCGGTCTGATCCGGGTGCGCCGCGCCGGACGCACGGTCGATCGCGGCGCGGCCGTGGCGTTCTTCGCCGGGCTGGGCGTGCTGGTCGCTCGCGCTGATCTCGCCGGTGGACGCCTACGCCGACGTCTCGTTCACCGTGCACATGGCCCAGCACCTGTTCCTCACGCTGCTCGCGCCGCCGCTGCTGGCGCTCGGCGCGCCCGTCGACGCTCGCGCTGCCGCGCCACGTCCCTGCGGGCCGCGCGCCGTCTCACGCGCGTGATGCGTGGTCGCGTGGTCGCGTTCCTCGCCCTGCCCGGTGGTGGGATGGCTGCTCTTCGTGGGCGTGCCCTACGCGATCCACTTCTCGCCGCTGTTCGACGCCGCGCTCCGCTCGCGGCCGATCCACGCCGCTCGAGCACACGCTCTGGATCACGGCGGCGCTGATCTACTGGTGGCCGATCGTGGGGCGCGACCCCACGCCGCACCCGATGCGCTACCCCGACGCGCCTGCTCTCGCTCTTCCTCGCGATGCCCGCGATGTCCTTCCTGGCCGTGGCGATCTACCTGGCGAAGGCGCCGCTCTACGCCACGTACGCCAACCTGCCCGCGCCCTGGGGACCGGGCGCGCTCGCCTCCCAGCAGGACGCGGCCGTGCTGATGTGGCTGGCGGGGAGCCTCGGGATGATGGCGGCGATGCTGATCGTCGCGGTGGCGTGGAAGCGGGACGACGAGGCGCGTCAGCGACGGATCGAGGCCCGCGAAGACGCGCTCGTCACCTGAACCGCACGACGAACGGGTTCGAGACCGACGCGTCGACCGTCGGCGCGACGACGTGCTGTCCCTCGATGAACCTGTTGGGCCCTTCGAAGACCGTCACGTAGGTCTCGACTCCTCCCGCGCTCACCGGGGGGGTCGCGACGCGGCACCGGTAGGTCTTCGTTCCCGGATGGTAGCTGCAGGGCGACCTGGCGTCCGCGCCGCCGGGTGTGCGGCTGGATCGGACGTGCACGGTGAGCCAGGCGATGTCCGTGTCCGATAAGGGTGCGCCGTCTCGGGAGCCGAGGGTGAACTCCACGGTGAAGGTGCGCTCCCAACCCGGGAGCACGGCTCCGGGGCTCGGCTGCAAGACCTTGAGCACGTAGCCCGTCGTGGGCGTCGGGGCATCGGGCTGGAGGAGCAGCAACAGCCCCAGGCCGAGACCGAGCACCGCCATCACGAGGAGGCCGATCACGAGTCCTCGAACGGGGTTGATGTAGCTCCCTACGGCGACACGCTCGTCGAGCGGCTCTACCTCGGGCGCAGACGACGTGGGGGGCTTCGTTTCGGCGGAGGGCACCCCCTCAGGATGCTCCCTCAGGTGGTGGGTCGCAAGACCGCGACCGCATCGACCCCGTAGCCCGCCTCGCGCAGGTGATCCGCTCCTCCGCGGTCGATCGCGAGGATGATGCCGCGCACGTCAGCGCCCGCCTCGGCGAGGACCTCGGCGGCACGCTGGACCTGGTGGCCCGTCGTGCTCACGTCCTCGATCAGCACGGTGCGCGCGCCCGCCGGGACCTCGCCCTCCACCTGCGCGCGCGTGCCGTAGGCCTTCGCCTCCTTGCGCACGACCGTCACGGGGCAGGTCGGTCTCGAGCGCGACGGCCGCCACCAGCAGCATCGCGGCGCCCTCGGGCGCGCCCAGCAGCTGCGTGTCGGGCGGGAGCATGCCGGCCACCTCGTGGGCGAGGTCGCGCAGGAGGTCGGGGCGGGTGAGGAAGCGGAACTTGTCGAAGTAGACGGTGGAGCGCTTCCCGCTCGAGAGCACGAAGTCCCCGTGGAGCTCGGAGGCCTCGACGAGGCGTCGCACGAGGTCGTCGTTCATGGGCCGGTAGCATACGGGGCGATGGGTTGGTACCAGGCCGTCGGCCGCCGGGCGTTCTTCGCGATGAAGCCCGAGGCATCCCATCGCACGGCGGGCGCGCTCTTGAGCCTCCCGCTCCCCTGGAAGCGGCTCGGCGGGGCCGCCGAGGGGCTGGTCCTCGAGACCACCCTCGCCGGGATCCCGCTGCGCAACCCGATCGGCCTCGCGGCGGGCTTCGACAAGACCTGCCGGCACCTCGACGCGCTCGGGGAGCTCGGCTTCGGCTACGTGGTGGGCGGCACGATCACGCGCGCGCCGCGCGCCGGCAACGCGAAGCCGCGCATCGCGCGCTCGCCCCGGCATCGCTCGATGACCAACGCGATGGGTCTGCCGAACCCCGGTGCCGAGCCGGCCGCCGCCAACCTCGCCCGCACGATCGGGGGTCCCGCGCCGCGGTTCGTGAGCCTCGCCGACGAGGACATCCCCGACGCCGTCTCCTCGCTCGAACTGCTCGCGCCGTCGCAGACGGGGTGGAGCTGAACGCGAGCTGCCCCAACGTCTCGTGGGGTCGCGACCGCGACCAGGAGGCGCACCTCCGCGCGCTGATCGAGGCCTTCATGGCGCGCACCGACCGCCCGGTGCTCGTGAAGCTGCCGCCGTTCGTCGACGGACGTGGAGCGGGAGGTGGTGCTCGCGCCAGGCGCGCATCGCGCAGGAGGCGGGCGCCCGCGGTCTCACGTGTTCGAACACCCGCCTGGTGCAGGACGCGCGCCTGGCGGTCGGGCAAGGGCGGGCTCTCGGGCCGCGCCCTCTGGCCGCAGACGCGCGAGATCGTGGCCGCGGTGCGGGAGGCCACGGGCGCCGAGATGCCCGTGAACGCCTGCGGGGGGTCTTCACGGCCGACGACGTCCTGGACTGCCTGGACGCGGGCGCGACCACCGTGCAGATCTACACCGCGCTGATCTACGAGGGTCCCGGCATCGTGGGCGCGCTCACGCGCGGGCTCGGCCTCGGGTCTGCGCGCACCGGGGCGGACCCTCGCAGGCAACGCCGGAACGGCGCAGCCCGCCTGAGCCTTCGCGCCGCCGCGTTGTGTTGCCCCGCGCCTGCGCGTCGTTCAAGATGAGCCCCATCCGTACGAGGGACGAGGGGGAGCCCGTTTGTCCGGACCTTCCGGCACGTTGATCGACGATGCCCGCACCGCGGCCGGCACGGCCGTCCGGCTCGACGCCGTCGTGAAGCGCTTCGGCGACTTCACCGCGGTCGACGGGGTGGACCTCGACGTGCGGGAGGGCGAGTTCTTCTCGATGCTCGGCCCGTCGGGCTCCGGCAAGACCACGTGCCTGCGCATGATCGCCGGGTTCGAGCAGCCCACCGCAGGGACGGATCCTGCTCGGCGGCGCCGACGTCTCGGGCCTGGCGCCCTACCAGCGCGACGTGAACACGGTGTTCCAGGACTACGCGCTCTTCCCGCACATGACGGTCATCGAGAACGTCGAGTACGGGCTGCGCGTGAAGAAGGTGCCGGGCGACGAGCGCCGCCGCCGCGCCGAGGAGGCACTCTCGATGGTGCGCCTGGAGCAGTTCGGCGACCGCAAGCCGGGCCAGCTCTCCGGCGGCCAGCGTCAGCGCGTGGCGCTCGCGCGCGCGCTCGTGAACCGGCCCAAGGTGCTGCTGCTCGACGAGCCGCTCGGCGCGCTGGACCTGAAGCTGCGCCAGCAGATGCAGATCGAGCTGAAGGAGATCCAGCAGGAGGTCGGCCTGACGTTCATCTACGTCACGCACGACCAGGAGGAGGCGCTCACGATGAGCGACCGCCTCGCGGTGTTCAACCACGGGCGCGTCGAGCAGGTCGGTACGCCGGCCGAGGTCTACGAGCGGCCCTCGACGGGGTTCGTCGCCGGCTTCGTGGGGGTCTCCAACGTGCTGGAGGGTGAGGCCGCGCACACCGTGACGGGCGACGCGCAGGCCATCACGATCCGCCCGGAGAAGATCGCGATGGTGGACATGGAGCGGCCGGCGCAGGAGGGGGAGTGCACGGCCACCGGCCACGTGCGCGAGGTGATCTACCTCGGCGCGATCACGCGCTACGTCGTGACGCTCGACGCCGGGGGCGAGCTGGTGGTGATGCAGCAGAACCTGTCGACGTCGTCGATGGAGGCGCTGCAGGTGCAGGGGCGCGCCGTGCGACTCCTGTGGGAACGCAAGAACAACCGGCCGGTCGAAGAGGCCGCCGGCGCGAACGAGGGGTCGATGGACCAGGAGGAGGGGCACGGATGAAGAGGGTGAGCCGATGGTTGGCGCCGATCGCCGTCTTGGCGATGGTGGCTGCCGCGTGCAGCAACAGTGACGACGGGGGCGGCGGCGGCACGAGCGCGTCCCCGGCCAAGACCTACGACACGATCGGGGCGGGCGAGGGCGAGCTCAACCTCGTGGCCTGGAACGGCTACGTCGAGGACGGCACCAACGACCCGAACTTCGACTGGGTCACGGACTTCGAGAAGGACACCGGCTGCAAGGTGAGCGTGAAGTACGCGGACACCTCCGACGAGATGGTGACGCTGATGCGCCAGGGCGGCGGCTCCACGTACGACGGCGTCTCCGCCTCGGGCGACGCCTCGAACCGGCTGATCGCCGGCGGCGACGTGGCTGCGGTGGACCCGAGCCTGTTCCCGGAGATGTCCAACGTGATCGCGCCGCTGCAGCCGGGCGGCGGACCGCACCAAGCAGTACGTCGTGAACGGGGTGCAGTACGGCGTGCCGTACATGTACGGCCCCAACTTCCTGATGTACAACACGAAGGTCGTGAAGCCGGCGCCGACGAGCTGGGACGTCGTGTTCGAGACCACGCTCAACGGCCAGCCCAACCCGTACGCGGGCAAGATCACGGCCTTCGACGCGCCGATCTACATCGCCGACGCCGCGATGTACCTGAAGGCGCACCAGCCCGACCTGGGCATCACCGACCCGTACGAGCTCACCAGCGACCAGCTCGACGCCGCCGTGACCCTGCTGAAGCAGCAGGCGACGATGGTCAAGAAGTACTGGGCGCTCTACACCGACGAGATCGACGGGTTCGTGAACGGCTCGATGGTGGCCGGCACGGCCTGGCCCGTGAACCTCAGCTACGCGGAGGCGGACGCGCCCGTCGACGCCGTGGTGCCCTCCGAGGGGGTCACCGGCTGGCTCGACACGTGGATGATCTCCACGAACGCTCCGCACCCGAACTGCATGCTCGAGTGGATGAACCACACGCTCGATCCCAACGTGCAGGCGGAGGTCGCGTACTGGTACGGCGCGGCCACGCAGCAACACCAAGGCGTGCCCGATCCTGAAGAAGTCGCTCGGCAAGGACGCCGACCTCGTGGACACGCTCCGCTACGGGTACTGCGGCGACGCCGCAGTTCCTGAGCTCGATCAACGGCTGGAAGACGCCGACGGCCGACTGCGGCGACGATCGGGGCAGCACCTGCATGGACTACTCGGTCTGGCAGCAGAAGTGGACGGAGATCCGCGGCGCGTGACGATCGCGCACGTCGACCCCCGGGGCCTTCGAGGGTCCCCGGGGGTCCGCGCGCGTCCCGAAGGATCGTCGAGGAGGCTGAGACGGTGGCGACGAGCGTCGACACGGCGGCGACCGGCTCCAATCGACTGTCGGCGTTCTTCTATCGGCACCATTGGGTGAAGCTCGGCGCGCTCCTCGGCTCCGCCGCTGCCGTGGTTCCTGATCTTCTACATCGGGGCGCTCGCCGTGCTCTTCGTCTCGGCCTTCTGGCACCTCGACGTCTTCACCGGCAAGGTCGTGAAGGAGTTCAGCCTCCAGAACTTCCAGACCCTGTTCACGGACCCCGTCTACCGCATCATCACGCTCCGGACGGTGGGGATCGCCGCGGCCGTCACGGTGACCGACATCATCCTCGCGTTCCCGCTCGCCTACTACGCCGCACAGGATGGCCTCCGCCCGATCGCGCAACGCGATCCTGTCGCGGTGGTCCTCCCGTTGTGGGCGAACTACGTGGTGCGGGTCTTCGCGTGGCGACTGATCCTGTCGCCGGGCGGCTTCCTGGCCTGGCTCGTTCGAGCCTCGTCGGGCTCCACGTCGAGGTCGGCGAACTCCGCAGTGGGGGATCTGGCTCACGTTCGTCTACCTCTGGCTGCCCGTTCACGATGCTGCCGATCTACGCGCTCGCTCGAGCGCGTGCCGGACTCGTTCCTGGAGGCGTCGAGCGACCTCGGTGCCAAGGGATGGCTCACGTTCCGGCGGGTCGTCTTCCCCATGATCGTGCCGGGCATCGTGGCGGGGTCGATCTTCTCGTTCTCGCTCACGCTCGGCGACTACATCGCGCCGTCGTTGGTCGGGAACACGAAGTTCATCGGCAACGTGATCTACGACAGCGTCGGCGTCGCGAACAACGTGCCCGTTCGCGGCCGCGTACGCGCTCGTGCCCGTGGCCGTGATGGCCGTCTACCTGCTCGCTGGCCAAGCGCGCGGGCGCGTTCGAGGCGCTGTAGGAGGGCGAAGGTGGAGTCCAGGTTCGCACGCGTGCATGATCCGGGTCGGGTCGGTGTTCGCGCTGCTGTTCCTGTACGTGCCGCTCGCGCTCGTGTTCGTCTACGCGTTCAACAACCGGATCGGGCAGAAGTGGCCGATCGACTCGTTCACCACGAAGTACTGGGCGCAGGCGTGGCACAACAGCGATCTCCACGCGGCACTGGCGAACTCCCTGGTGATCGCGTCGGTCGCCACGGTGGTCGCGCTGGTCCTCGGGAGCCTCGCCGCGTTCGCCGTCCACCGGTTCCGGTTCTTCGGCAGGAACTCCATCTCGTTCCTCCTGCTGCTGCCGATCGCCCTGCCCGGCATCGTCACCGGGATCGCGTTGAACGCGTCGATCAACAACTTCGGGATCACGTTCAGCCTGTACACGATCATGATCGGGCACATCACGTTCTGCATCGTGGTCGTCTACAACAACGTGATCGCACGGCTCCGACGGACGCCCACGTCGCTGATCGAGGCCTCGCAGGACCTCGGGGCGGGCGGCTGGCAGACGTTCCGGTACGTGACGTTCCCGGCGCATCCGCACCGCGCTCGTGGCGGGTGCCCTGCTGGCGTTCGCGCTCTCGTTCGACGAGATCGTCGTGACGAACTTCACGTCGGGCGCCGAGCTCACGATCCCGAAGTTCATCTACAACAACGTGCGGCTGCCGCAGGAACCGGCCGATCGTGAACGTCGTGGCGGTCGCTCGTGATCCTCGTGATGTTCATCCCCGTGTACATCGCGCAGCGGCTCGCGGGAGGCGGCGGCGGCGAGGTGGCGTCGATCCGCCGCGAAGGCCCCGCCGATACGTCACGGGGGCCGCGGCGGCGCAGGCCGGGCAGAGCGCCTAGAGGTACTGGCCGCCGCGGGCGGGGCCGTCCGGCGAGGGCTGACCCTCCTCGGGGTTCTGCGCCAGCAGCCCGCGGCGTCTGAGCTCCTCGAACTGGGCGCGCGCGGCCGCCTGCTGGGCGAACATCGCGGCCTGGATGCCGTGGAAGAGGCCCTCGAGCCAGCCCACGAGCTGGGCCTGCGCGACGCGGATCTCGGACTCGCGTCGGCACGCCCTCCAGCGGCGGGGCGAGCTCGCCGAGCTCCTCCTTCAGATCGTCGGAGAGCACCTCCGAGAGCTCGTTCACGGCGCGCTGGTAGATCTCCGCGAGGCGCCGCCGGCCCGCCTCGTCGAGCGAGGCCTGGCGGGTCTCGTCGAGCAGCTCGCGCACCATGCTCGCGATCCGCAGGAGCTTGGCCGGCTCGGTGATCGTCTCCGCGGCGGACGCCCCCGCCCCTCGGCGGCGGCCGTCCCTTCGGCGTCGACGGGCACGGCCTGCACGACGTCGGGTTGCGGGGCCTCGGGAGGGGCGTCGGGTTCGCTCATGCGGTCAACCTAACACCGGGCGCGGGGGCGGTTCGGGCGAGGCGACACGCCGTTCACGCCCCGGTTCCGTCGTCACCGAGGTTCCGGATGAACAGCGCCTCGGCGAGCGCGAGATGCTCGACGTCGGCGAGCTCCACGCTCTCGTCCAGCGAGTGCCAGTTGGACTTCTCGTCGCCCGTGCCCCAGATCAGGACGGCGATGCCGGGGAAGGTGTCCGCGAGCATCGGCACCAGCGGGATCGAGCCGCCGCTGCCGTGCTCCTCGACCGCGGCGCCGAACGCCTCCGCGAGCGCCTCCTTGGCCGCCGCGTACGCAGTGGTCGAGGTGTCCACCATGTAGCCCATCCCGGCCTCGCCGTCGCCGCCGATGTCCACGCGCACCCCCCAGGGGGCCGCCGCGCGGAGATGGGCCACGAGAGCCTCGCGCGCCGCCACGGGGTCGTCGCCGGGCGCCAGGCGGAGCGACACGCGCGCCCGGGCCTGCGGCACGATCTGGTTGGAGGACTCGGCCACGCGCGGCGCGTCGAAGCCGAGCACCGCGACCGCGGGCTTCGACAGGAGGCGGTCGGCGAGGGGCCCGCTGCCGATGAGCCGGACCTCGTCGTACAGGCCCGCATCCCGGCGCAGCGTCGTCCTCGGTCACGTCGCTGCCCTCCCACGCGAAGCTGCGGAGCCCGTCGATCGTCACGTCGCCCGCGTCGTCGTGCAGGGAGGCGATGATCCGGCAGAGCGCGGTGATCGCGTCGGGCACCGGGCCGCCGTAGGAGCCGCTGTGCTGAGCGATGGGCATCACGCTCACGGTGATCGTGCAATCGGTGACGCCGCGCACGCTCGTGTCGACCGTGGGGATCCCGGTGCGCACGTTGCCCCCATCCGCGATCACGGCGATGTCCGCGCGCAGCAGGTCCGCATGCCCGCGCACGAGCTCGGGCAGGTGCTCGGTGGTGCACTCCTCCTCGCCCTCAACGAGGAGCTTGACGGTGACGGGCAAGGTGGCGCCTTCGTGCGCGCCGAGCGCCCGCAGTGCCGCCGCGTGCACCGCCACGCCGCTCTTGTCGTCCGCCGAGCCCCGCCCGTACATCCGACCGTCGCGGATCTCGGGCACGTACGGCGGCGAGCTCCACGCCGCGGCGTCGCCCTCGGGTTGCACGTCGTGGTGCGCGTAGAGCAGCAGGGTGGGCGCGCCGGGCGGCCCGGGGATCTCCGCGAAGACCGCAGGATGTCCGCCGTCCAGCTCGATCAGGCGGGCGTCGCGTGCCCCTGCGGACGCGAGGATCTCCCGCGTGAGCTCGGCCGAGGCCCGCACGTTGGCGGGGTCGAACCCCGCGTGGCCCACGGAGGGGATCGCCACCAGCCGGGAGAGGTCGTCGATCGTCTGCGCCATGCCGTCGCGCACGCGCGTCCGGAGCTCGTTGGTATCCATCGCGACGGAGCCTATCGCGAGTAACGACCGACGCCCGCGCCACACGCCGGACGCACGCAGCTACGAACGCAGCTCGCCCTTGGGCTCCGCCATCCGCCAGTCGTACGGGCTCGTGAACGAGGTGACGAGGCGCGCGTAGTTGGCCCGCGCGAAGGCCACCGGGTTCGGCACGTTGCGCATGCTCATCGAGCCCTTCATCTGCTCGACGCTCTCGTACTCGTGCTCCGCGAGCCACGTCTCGATGCCTCCCAGCACCGTCGTGACGTGCGTGGGGCCCTCGTGCAACAGGGCGCTCGCCATCATCGTCACGTCCGCGCCCACCAGCAGGGCCTTCAGGGCATCGTCGGCCGTGTGGATCCCGGTGGTGCAGGCCAAGGACGCGTGCACGCGATCGCGCAGCACGCCGATCCAGCGCAGCGGCAGCGCGAGCTCCTCGGAGGTGGACAGGTGCAGCGTGGGATCGACGGTGAGGGTCTCGAGGTCGATGTCCGGCTGCATGAACCGGTTGAAGAGCACCAGCCCGTCGGCGCCCGCGGCAACCAGCCGGTGCGCGATGTGCCCGACGGAGGAGAAGAACGGTCCGATCTTCACCGCGAGCGGGATCGTGATCTCCGCGCGCACGGCCTCGACGAGTTCGACGTAGCGCTGCTCCACCGCGTCGGCGGTCTCGTCCGGGTCGGCGGCGATGAAGTACACGTTGAGCTCGAGCGCGTCCGCACCCGCCTCCTCGATCCGCTTGGCGTGCGCGAGCCATCCTCCGACCGTGATGCCGTTCAGGCTCCCGATCACCGGGATGCGGAGCTCCGCCTTGGTCTCCTCCAGGTGGTGGAGGTAGGCGTCGGCCCCCGTGTTGTACTCCTCGAAGTCGGGCAGGTAGGTGAGGGCCTCCGCGAAGGTCTCGGCGCCCACGTCGAGGGCGCCCGCGATCTGCAGCTCTTCGTGCTCGATCTGCTCCTCGAACAGAGACGGGAGCACCACCGCCGCCGCGCCGGCGTCCTCCAGCGCCTTCAGGGTCTCGATGCGCTGACCCATCGGGGACGCGGAGGGCACGACGGGGTTGGCCAGGTCCATCCCCAGGTACCGCGTGCGGAGATCGACGGTCATGTCCGCTCACCTTCTTCGGTCTGGTCGGGCGCCTCCTCGGGGTGCTCGGCGTTCCTGTCGATGCCGGCCATCTGCTCGTACAGGTGCCGGCGGTCGTCCACGCCCTGCTGCGCCTCGCGCAGCAGGGCCTCGGCGCGGTCGGGGTCGGTCCGCGAGAGCATCGCGAAGCGCGCCTCGGTCTGCGCGAACGTCTTCAGGGGGATCGTGGGCGCCTTGGAGTCCAGCACGAAGGGATGCTCGCCCGCCTCGACGGCCTCTGGCACGTAACGCCAGAGCGGCCAGTACCCGGACTTCACCGCATCCTTCTGGTGCTCCATGCCCTTGGACATGTCGATGCCGTGCGCGATGCAGTGGCTGTAGGCGATCACGAGAGACGGGCCTCGGTGGGCCTCCGCCTCGGCGAGCACCTTCACGGTCTGCGGCATGTCGGCGCCCATCGCGATCTGCCCGACGTACACGTTCCCGTACGCGGTGGCGATCATGCCGAGGTCCTTCTTCCCGCCGGACTTGCCCGCGGCCGCGAACTTCGCCACGGCGCCCCTCGGCGTCGACTTCGATGCCTGCCCGCCCGTGTTGGAGTAGACCTCCGTGTCGAGCACCAGGATGTTCACGTCGCGTCCCGTCGCCATCACGTGGTCGAGCCCGCCGAAGCCGATGTCGTAGGCCCAGCCGTCGCCCCCCACGATCCAGACGCTGGTGGGCACCAGCGCATCGACGACGGCCGCGAGGTTCAGCGCGGTCGCGGAGTCCATGCGGGACAGCCGCTCCCGGAGCTCCTTCACGCGCATCCGCTGATGGTCGATCTCCTCGCGAGTGCGCGCGTGCGTGCCGGCGGCGAGCTGGCGCACGAGGGTCTCGCCGAGCTCGTCCGCGAGGTCGTCCATCAGCTCCAGGGCGAGCGCGGCCTGCGCGTCCATGCCCAGGCGCATCCCCAGCCCGAACTCGGCGTTGTCCTCGAATAGCGAGTTGGACCAGGCCGGGCCGCGGCCGTCGGGCCCGACCGACCACGGCGTGGTGGGGAGGTTCCCCCCGTAGATCGACGAGCAGCCGGTCGCGTTCGCCACCACCATGCGGTCGCCGAAGAGCTGGGTCAGCACCTTGAGGTACGGCGTCTCGCCGCAGCCGGCGCAGGCGCCCGAGTACTCGAAGAGCGGCGGCAGTTGCTGCGATCCCTTCACCGTGTCGGCGCGCACGGTCGAGGGGTCGGGGTCCGGGATGTCCATGAAGAAGTCGAACCAGTCGCGCTCCTGCTCGAGGTGCTCCTCCTTCGGGCGCATGTCGATCGACTTGTGCTTGACCTCCTCCTTGCTGCGCGCCGGGCAGACGTCCACGCAGATCCCGCAGCCGGTGCAGTCGTCCGGCGCCACCTGGATCGTCATCCAGCGGCCCGGATGCTCGCGGTCCTTCCAGTCCTTGTGCTTGAAGCCCTCCGGTGCGCCCTCGGCCGCCTCGGGCTCGAAGACCTTCATCCGGATCGCCGCGTGCGGGCAGACCAGCGCGCACTTCGCGCAGTCGATGCAGATCGCCGGGTCCCACACCGGGATCTCGCGCGCGATGCTGCGCTTCTCCCAACGGGCGGTGTCGGTCGGGAACGTCCCGTCGACGGGCAGCGCGCTCACCGGCAGGAGGTCGCCCTCACCGGCGATCATGGCCGCGGTCACGCGCTGGACGAAGTCCGGCGCCTCCGCCGGGACGGGCGGACGCATCGTCGGACCCTCGCCCATCGTCGAGGGCACCTGGACCTCGTGGAGCGCGGCGATCGCGCCGTCGACCGCGGCGAAGTTGCGCGTGAGCACGGTCTCGCCCCGCTTGCCGTAGGACTTGACGATGGCCTGCTTGATGGCCGCGATCGCCTCCTCCGGCGGCAGGATCTCCGCGAGCGCGAAGAAGCAGGTCTGCAGCACCGTGTTGATGCGCGTCCCGAGCCCCGCCTCCTTCGCGACCGCGTAGCCGTCCACGACGAAGAACCGGAGCCGTTTGTCCACGATCTGCGCCCGGGTCTCCTCAGGGAGCTCCGCCCAAACCTCGTCGGGCCCGTAGGGGCTGTTCAGGAGGAAGGTCGCTCCCGGCGCCGCGACGTCGAGCACGTCGGTGCGCTCCAGGCGCTCGAACTGATGGCACGCGACGAACCCCGCCTTGCGGATCAGGTAGGTGGAGCGGATGGGGTTCGGACCGAAACGGAGGTGCGAGACGGTGACGCCCCCGGCCTTCTTCGAGTCGTAGACGAAATAGCCTTGCGCATGCAGGTCGGTGTGCTCGCCGATGATCTTGATCGAGTTCTTGTTGGCGCTCACGGTGCCGTCGCTGCCTAGCCCGAAGAACACCGCCCGCACGACGTCGTCGGGCTCGGTGTCGAAGTCGGGGTCCACCGGCAGGCTCGTGTGGCTCACGTCGTCGACGATGCCGACGGTGAAGTGCGTGCGCGGCTCCTCCTCCTCCAGCGCGTCGAGCGCGGCTTTAGCCATCGCGGGCGTGAACTCTTTCGAGGAGAGGCCGTAGCGTCCGCCGGTCATCCGGGGCATCCCGCCGGGGAACCGGGCGCGCCCCGCCGCGACCTCCTCGGCGAGCGCCGTCACGACGTCCTGGTAGAGCGGCTCGCCCGGCGCGCCGGGCTCCTTCGTGCGGTCGAGGACGGTCACCGCGCGCACCGAGGTGGGGAGCGCCGCGACGAGCGCCTCGGCGGAGAACGGCCTGAAGAGCCGGACCTTCACGACGCCGACCTTCTCGCCGCCCTCCAGCAGCGCGTCCACGGCCTCCTCGGCCGCACCGCATCCCGAGCCCATCAGCACCAGCACGCGCTCGGCGTCGGGGTGCCCCACGTAGTCGAAGAGGCGGTAGGGGCGCCCGGTGCGCTCGGCGAGGCGGTCCATCACGCCCTGCACCGCGTCGGGGACCGCCGCGTAGAACGGGTTGCAGGCCTCGCGGGCCTGGAAGAAGACGTCGGGGTTCTGTGCCGAGCCGCGGAGCTTCGGGTGCTCGGGGGAGAGGGCGCGCTCGCGGTGGGCCCGCACGAGCGGGTCCGACATCATCGCACGCAGATCCGCGTCGTCGAGCGGCCGGATCTTGTCCACCTCGTGCGACGTGCGGAAGCCGTCGAAGAAGTGCAGGAAGGGGAGCCGGGTCTCGAGCGTGGCGGCGTGGGCCACGAGCGCCAGGTCCTGCGCCTCCTGGACGGATGACGACGCCAGCATCGCGAAGCCCGTGGTGCGCGCGGCCATCACGTCGGAGTGATCGCCGAAGATCGAGAGCGCGTGGGTGGCCAGGGTGCGCGCCGCCACGTGCATCACGAACGGCGTGAGCTCCCCGGCGATCTTGAACATGTTGGGGAGCATGAGCAGCAAGCCCTGCGACGACGTGAACGTGGTGGCGAGCGCCCCCGTCTGCAGGGCCCCGTGCAGGGCGCCGGCGGCCCCGCCTTCGCTCTGCATCTCGATCACCTCGGGGACCGCGCCCCATAGGTTGGTCCGCCCCGTGGCGGACCATGCGTCGGCCAACTCGGCCATGAGCGAGGAGGGCGTGATCGGATAGATCGCGATGACTTCGGACAGGCGATGCGCAACGGCGGCGACGGCTTCGTTGCCGTCCACGGTGATGAACTGGCGGGCCTCGACCCGCCGAGGTGCGGACTCGGTCTTCATACCGGAATCCTGGAGGCCCGAGCGGGGTACCCGCAAGGCCGAAGGTCCCCCGGCCGCGGGGTCGAACCGCGCGGAAGGCTGGTTCAGGGCGCGAGGCGCTCCATCCTCCAGCCTTCCCCCGTGCGCACGTACCGGATCCGGTCGTGCAAACGGAACGCACGCGCCCGCCAGAACTCCATCGTGGCGGGAACGATCCGATAGCCGCCCCAGTTCTGCGGGCGCGGCACCACGTCGGGGAACCGTGCGTCGGCGGCCCTGAAGCGGGCCATCAGCGTGTCCCGGTCCTCGATCACGTCACTCTGGGGCGAGGCCCACGTCCCGATCTGCGCCTCACGCGGGCGACGGGCGAAGTACGCATCGGATTCCTCGTCGCTCGTGCGTGCGACCGTGCCCTGCACACCTACCTGGCGGTCGAGCTCGCGCCAGAGCAGCGTGAACGAAGCCCACGGGTTCTCCGAGAGCTCGCGCGCCTTGCGGCTCTCGTAGTTCGTGTAGAACACGAACCCGTCCTCGCCGAAGCTCCGCAGCAGGACGTGGCGCGTGTTCGGACGGCCGTCGGCGCCCGCCGTCGCGAGCGCGACGGCGTTCGCGAGGTGGATCCCCTCCGCCTCGGCGTCGTCGAACCAACGCCGGAACTGGGTCATCGGTTCGGGGCTCAGGTCGTCGGCCTCGAGCCCGAGATCCGGCTTCTCGCTCATGCCCGCCATGGTGCGACGGCCGCGGGTCCAGGCCGAGGGCCGAAGGGCCTCGCGGGGCGAGGCCGCCCGGCGCCGGCATCAGGCCGTCAGGGCGAGAGGCGCTCGACGCGCCAGGCGTCGCCCGCGGCCGCCCGCGTGTAGCGGAACCGGTCGTGCAGTCGATGCCGCCGCCCTTGCCAGAACTCGATGGACTCCGGATGCACCAGGAAGCCTCCCCAGAACGGCGGGCGGGGAACCTTGCCCGGGAAGCGCGCGGCCACCTCCGCGAGCTGACGCTCCAGCTCGTCGCGGTCCCTGAGGACGGCGCTCTGCCGCGACGCCCACGCGCCGAGCTGCGCGTCGCGCGGCCGGGCGGCGAAGTAGGCATCCGACGCCTCCTCCGGGCTCCGGCTCACCCTGCCCGTCACGCTCACCTGGCGATCGAGCTCCTTCCAGAGGAAGACCAAGCCGGCGTGCGGGTTGGCGGTGAGCTCGCGACCTTTGCGGCTGTCGTAGTTTGTGAAGAACTCGAAGCCCCGTTCGTCGACGCCTCGGAGCAGGACGTGACGCACGCCGGGCCGGCCGTCGGCGTCCGCGGTGGCCACCCCCATCGCGTTGGGGAGCGAGACCCCGGCGGCTTCCGCGTCCGTGAGCCAGCGTCGGAACTGCGCGAGCGGATCGTCGAGGAGGCCGTCGCGGTCCAGCGGTCGGTCCTCGTGGAAGCCGGTCGGGGCCTGCATGTTCCGAGGGTCCGTCATGAGGGCCTCATCGTACGGTGGTGGCCTCGACCGGGGATCCGCGTCGCGGCCCGGCTAATCGTCCACCACCACCGCGAGCGCCTCGACCTCGAGGAGGAGCTCCGGCAGGACGAGGGCGACCACCTGGACCGCGGTGCTGGCGGGAGGGCGTTCCACATCGACGTAGCGATCGCGAACGCGCCGCACGTCCGGAAGGATCGCCATGTCCGTCACGAACACCGTCAGTTTGATCACGTCGCTGATGGACGCACCGGCCGCGGCGAGCGCCGTGCCGATGTTCTCGAACACCTGCTCGGCCTGCGCCTCGGGATCGCCCGGCCCGACGAGGTCGCCTTCCGCATCCAGCGCGACCTGGCCCGCGACCGCCACGATCCGGCCCGTGGCGGCGACCGCCTGGCTGTAGCCGTTC
Organism: uncultured Actinomycetes bacterium; assembly: GCA_963810915.1. GTDB lineage: Bacteria > Actinomycetota > UBA4738 > UBA4738 > HRBIN12 > JAOUEA01. The sequence goes on from CAWEPH010000001.1 coordinate 246,377, forward strand.
CCAGGCACCATCCCGGGCGGGGCGAGGTGGTGCTGCATGGCGTTCGGCACGTGGCCCCTCCTTCCGCGCGTCGCGAGATGGCGCCCCCGGCAGGACTCGAACCTGCGCTTCCGGCTCCGGAGGCCGACGCTCTATCCGCTGAGCTACGGGGGCGTAGCCGCACCGAGTCTAACAACGGCTCCCTCGCCTCCTCGCTCCCGCGGGGCGGCGCACGTCCCAGTTGCGAGCGACGGCCCCGGTATCCTCGGTCCATGTCCGAGGAGATCCGCGTGCTGCTGGTCGACGACGACCCGGCGATGCTCCGCCTCCTGCAGGTGAACTTCCGGCTCGAGGGGTTCACCGTCGAGACCGCCTCGCGCGGCGACGAGGCCGTGGAGCAGGCCCTCGCCTCTCCCCCCGACGCGCTCGTGCTCGATGTGATGATGCCGGGACTGGACGGCTATCAGGTCGCCGCGCGCCTGCGCGAGGAGCCGACGCTCGCCGGGGTGCCGATCGTGTTCCTCACGGCCCGGGTCATGGAGGAGGATCGAGCGCAGGGCGAGGCGATCGGCAACGCCGATTACCTCACGAAGCCGTTCGATCCCGCGGAGCTGATCGCCACCGTGCGCCGGCGGATCGCGGCGGGATCGGATCCGGGGTGAGCATCGAGGACCTCCTCGTCGGGTGGCTGGCCGAAGGACTGATTGCCGCCGCGCCGGGCCTGGGACTCGATCCCGTCGACCTCCCCACGCCCGAGCTCCTGGCGCCCAAGCAGAAGGAGCACGGCGATTTCGCGACGAACGTCGCCCTCGCCCTCGCGAAGCCGGCAGGCCGCCCGCCACGCGAGGTGGCCGAGACCATCGCCAAGGCGCTGACGCCCGCGCCTTTCGTGCAGAAGGTGGACGTGGCCGGCCCCGGTTTCTTGAACATCTTCACCACGGACGACTGGCTCCACGACGTGCTGCGCGACATCGCGGCGCAGGGGCCCGCGTACGGGCGGCGCGAGCCCACCGGACGGAGGGTGCAGGTGGAGTTCGTGAGCGCCAACCCCACGGGCCCGTTGCACGTCGGGCACGCGCGCAACGCCGTCCTGGGCGACGCGATCGCGCGCCTGCTCGAGGCGATGGGCGAGACCGTGGAGCGCGAGTACTACTTCAACGACGCGGGCGCGCAGATGAATCGGTTCGGCGCCTCGGTGGAGGCGCGCTACCTCCAGGCCCTCGGCCGCGAGGCCGCGATGCCCGAGGACGGCTACGGGGGCGCCTACGTGATCGACATCGCGGAGGACATCGTCGCCGCCCAGGGCGACGCGTACGCCGATCTCCCGCCCGACGAACGCGTTCGGACGCTGCTCGCCGAGGGCTCCCACCGGGTGCTCGAGGGCATCGCCGCCACCCTCGAGCGGTTCGGCGTGCGCTTCGACGTCTTCTTCTCCGAGGCCGAGCTGGCACGCAAGGGAGAGATCGAGTCGGCCGTCGAACGTCTGCGCGAGGCGGGTTACGCGTACGAGTCCGAGGGCGCCGTCTGGTTCCGCTCGATGGCGTTCGGCGATGACAAGGATCGCGTGATCGTGCGCTCCAACGGCGTGCACACCTATTTCGGGGCGGACTGCGCGTACCTGATCGACAAGTTCTCCCGCGGGTTCGACCACGTGATCTACGTGTGGGGCGCCGACCATCACGGCGACGTCGCGCGCGTGAAGGGCGCCGCCGAGGCGCTCGGCATCGATCCCGAGGCCGTCGAGATCGTGCTCTACCAGTTCGTGGCGTTCCTGCGAGGCGGCGAAGCCATGAAGATGAGCAAGCGCGCCGGGACGATCGTCACACTCGACCAGCTGATCGACGAGGTGGGTGTCGACGCGGCCCGCTTCACGCTGCTCTCCTCCTCCAACGACTCCGCCATGAACTTCGACATCGAGGTCGTGAAGCAGCAGACGATGGAGAACCCCGTCTACTACGTGCAGTACGGGCACGCCCGGATCGCGAGCATCCTGCGCAAGGCCGCGGAGCGCGGCGTGGAGCTCCGCCCGATCGAGGAGGCGGATCTGCCTCTGCTCGTCACGGATGCCGAGCTGGCGCTCCTGCGCGCCCTCGCCGACGCACCGGCGGTGCAGGCGAAGGCGGCCGATCGCCGCGCGCCGCACCACCTCACGCACGCCGCACAGGAGCTGGCCGGCCGGTTCCATCGCTTCTACACGGAATGCCCCGTGCTCTCGGAGGACCCGGCGCTCACCCAGGCACGCCTGTGGCTCTGCGCCGGCACCAAGCAGGTCCTCGCCAACCTGCTGGCGCTCCTCGGCGTCTCGGCTCCCGAGGTGATGGAACGGGCGGATGACTGAGGCGGCGGCCTCCGCGCGCCCCCCCATCCCACGGACCTCGGCGGCGCCCTGGCCCGCCACGGCCGTGTTCGGCTCCGACGGGCTGACGATCGCGGGGATCTCGGCCGCGGTCCTCGCTGAGCGCTACGGCACGCCGCTCCTCGTGGTCGACGAGGACGACCTGCGGGCGCGGTTCGCGGCCGTCGCAGGCATCGCCGACCGTGTGCTCTTCGCGGTGAAGGCGCTCACGACGCACCAGGTGATCCGGATCGCGCTGGAGTCCGAGCTCGACCTCCTGGCCGCGACCGGCGGGGAGGTCGAGGCGTGTCTGCGCGCCGGCGCGCCCGCACGCCGCATCGTGCTGCACGGCAACAACAAGTCCGACGAGGAGCTCGCGCTCGCGGTGAGCTCGGGCCTCGCGATCGTCGTCGCCGACGGTCGCGACGAGCTGGTGCGCCTGGACGCCGCAGCGCGCGCGCAGGCTCGGGTGCAGGGCGTGCTCCTGCGCGTGGTCCCCGACGTCGCCGTGCGCACGCACGAGGCGATCGCCACCGGTCACGAAGCATCGAAGTTCGGCACCCCGCTCGCGGAGGCCGTGGACGTGGCGCGCGCCTGCGGCGCCCTCACCGCGCTCCGGTTCGAGGGCCTGCAGGCGCACATCGGCTCGCAGGTCCAGCAGGCGGAGGCGTACCTGGAGGCGGTCGACACGCTGGTCGATCTGGCGGCGCGGATGCGCACGGAGGCGGGCGTGGAGGTGCGCTCGCTCGACATCGGCGGGGGCTACGCCGTCACCTACGTGGACGAGGTGGAGCTGGTCCCGGCGGAGATCGCACGCATCCTGTCGGAGCGGATTCGGGAGCGGTGCGCCGAGCACGGGATCCCGGTTCCGGCGTTGCTCGTCGAGCCGGGGCGATCGCTCGTGGCCAACCCCGTCCTCACCCTCTACCGCGTCGGCGGGACCAAGCGTGCCGGCGGGCGCGCGCTCGTCGCCGTCGACGGCGGGATGTCGGACAACCTCCGTCCGATGCTCTACGACGCGCGGTTCACCGTCGCCGCGGCCGGGCCGACCACCTCGGAACCGTCCGTCCGCGTAACCGTGGTGGGCAAGCACTGCGAGTCGGGCGACGTCCTGGCCGAGGACGTGTTGCTGCCAGCGGATCTGGCGCGCGGTGGCCTGCTCGCGGTGGCGGCCACGGGCGCCTACACCTATGGGCTCGCGAACGCGTACAACCGGGTCGGGCGGCCGGCGGTGGTGGCGGTGCGCGCCGGACGCGCCATCCCCTGGCTCCGCCGGGAGGACGTCGCGGACATGGACCGCCTGGAACGCCCCGCGCCCCGGTTCGTGCCCGAGGAGGTGGCGCTGCCCGCGGGCATCACCGTTCGGGCGCCGCGCCCGTCGGACGCCCAACCGTTCCTGGACTTCTGGACGGCGGTCGTGGCGGAGGGGAGATACGTGCGGAGCGAGCGCGTGGCGAACCCGGCGCGTGTCTACCGCCGCCGATTCCGCAGGCCCCCGAGCGACCGCGAGGCGCAGATCGTGGCGGTGGAGGGCGGCCGCGTCGTGGGCCATCTCTTCATCCAACGCGAGTCCCACCCGGTCACCCACCACGTCGCGACGCTTGGCATCGCTGTGGCGGCCGACCGCCGCGGCCAGGGCGTGGGCACCGCGCTGATGGCGGAGGCCATCCGTTGGGCGCGCGGGGCCGGCGTGCAGAAGCTCGTGCTGTCCGTCTACCCCCACAACACGGGCGCGATCGCGCTGTACCGCAAGTTCGGCTTCGTCGAGGAGGGGCGCCTGTCCCGGCAATCGCACAAGTCCTACGGGTACGAGGACGAGTTGTTGATGGGTGCCTGGATCGGCCCCCAGGACCCCTAGACCCGGGTCCAGGGCGCTCCGTCGACCTGCACGGACGGGCCATCGGGCGGGACCCACCGCCGGAACGTGACGCCGCCGCCCGCGTAGGCGACGATCCCGATCCGGAAGGCGTCCACCCCGCCCGGAGCGCCCGCCACCTCCAGCAGCGCCCCCCGGCCCACGCCGTCGAACAGGAGATTCCCCAGGCTCGTCGCGAAGACGGTCATGCGCCCGTCGCGATCGGGATCAACGACCCCGACGGGCTGCACGGTGTGGGGTCCGTGGCACCACACCACATCGACTCCCCATCGGGCGAGGAGTCGCGCGTGTGCTCCGAGCGACGGATCCGTGACGCTCGACAGCGGGACGCCGCCGTGCAGCGCGACGGTGACGAGGTCCGCTCGGCCCCGCGCCTCACGCACCGCGGCGCGCGCCGTGCGCCGGTCCCATCGAGCGACGCCGGAAGGCGATCCTCCTTCGGAGAGGTCGAACGCGAGGAACGCCACACGGACGCCATCGCGGGTGAGGACCGTCGGTTCGGCCGGCTCCGCGCCCACCGCGGCGATCCCGTGGCGATGCAGAGCCTCCGTGCTGTCGGCGGCCGTGAGCGGCCCCGCGTCCCCCGCGTGGTTGTTCGCCACACTCATGACGTCGAAGCCCGCGGCCGCGAGCAGGGAGGCCGCCTCCGGATCGGCCTCCAGCGCCACGGGGCTCGAGACACGGTGCGGCCGCGTGGTCAGCGGTGACTCCAGGTTCGCGGCCGAGAGGTCGGCGGCGCTCGTCACCGAGCGCACGCCGGCGAACACCGAGGTGGGGTCGGCCACCCACACCGGCGCCACATCGCGGCCCAGCATCACATCGCCGGCGAACAGCATGCGTACCTGGGCGGCCAAGGGCGCCGCTCCGGACGCCACGGACGTGGGTGCCGGCGCCGGGTCGCCGCTCACGCAGGAACCCGCCACGAGCACGGCGGCGAGCGCCGCGCCGGTCGTGACCCGGTTCAGCACCCGATCACGCACGCGTCCGTCGGCCCGATCTCGAAGTCCACCCACGTGTCGCCGGGGTCGGCGTTGAAGGTGTCCTCCGTGCCCCCGCCGCCGTTCAGCCGGTCGCCGGGCTGGCCGTCGGTCGTGAGGACGCAGCCGTCGTCGCCGGGTCCGGCGAACACGACGTCGATCGCGCCGAGCGCGTAGATCGTGTCGCCGCCAGCACCGCCGAAGTACCGGTTGTTCCCTGCGCTGTCGTCCATGTAGTCGCGGTCGGGTCCGCCGAACGCGACGTCGTTGTCCGCGCTCCCGTACAGGCCGTCGCGCCCAGGTCCGCCGTGGAGGCGATCGTTCCCACTGCCGCCGAAGATGAGGTCACGCTCGATCCCCCCCCGCGCTACGTCCGCGCCGAGGCGCCCGTCGAGCAGGTCGCGACCCGGTCCGCCGAAGAGACGGTCATCACCTCGTCCACCGACGAGCCGATCGGAGCCTTGCGCCCCGTGCAGGCGATCGTCCCCCCCACGGCCACAGATCACGTCGTGGGCGTTCGTCCCTCTCAACAGGTCGGGCCCTCCCGTTCCCAGGATCGTGCACGCCGGAGGCCGTGGGAGCGTGAGGTCCGCAGGCAACGCGCGGCTGTTGCAGCGCGGAGACCCCTCGGACGAGGTGGCCATCGCGACGCCTCGCAGGCACGCCGGTGTGGCCCGGACCACCACCGAGGGGAGGAGGAACAGGCTCATGAGTACCACGCACGTACACACAGCGAGGAAGCGACGCATCGTCCTCGCCTCCTTTCCAACCGGTTCCACAGCCAACGTAGCCCCGCCGGTGCGTTCCCTCTAGGCAGAACGGTCCCGCGCTCGACGGGCCTTCCCCGAGGGGCGTGACCCGGGCCGGTGCGTCCGGGATACTGGGAGTCACCGAACGGGGAAGGGCGCCATCGCCATGACCGCTGAAACGCTCCGCGTGGGTCTCCTGGGCTGCGGCAACGTGGGCGCCGCCGTGATCCGCCTGCTCCACGAGCACGCGGAGGACATCGCGATGCGCGCCGGCTGCCGCCTCGAGGTGACGCGGGTCGCCGTGCGCGATGTCGATCGTGAGCGCGACGTGCCCGTCCCCGCCACGGCGTTCACGACGGACGCCGGCTCCATCGTCGACGACCCCGCGATCGACATCGTGTGCGAGCTCCTCGGCGGCACGGAGCCCGCGCGGTCCCTGCTCCTGGGCGCGTTCGCGCACGGGAAGTCGGTCGTGACCGCGAACAAGGAGCTCCTCGCGAACGACGGGCAGGCGCTGTTCGAAGCCGCCGATGCCGCTGAGCGCGACCTCTACTTCGAGGCCGCGGTCGCGGGCGGCATCCCGCTGATCCGCCCGCTCAAGGAGTCCCTCGCCGGCGAGCGGGTGGGCCGGATCCTCGGCATCGTGAACGGCACCACGAACTTCATCTTGACCCAGATGTCGGAGCGCGGCTCGTCGTTCGCCGACGCGCTCGCCGAGGCCCAGCGCCTGGGCTACGCGGAGGGGGATCCCACCGCGGACGTCGAGGGCTTCGACGCCGCCGCCAAGTGCGCGATCCTCGCCTCGATCGCGTTCAACACGCGCGTGGTGGCCGATGACGTCTACCGCGAGGGCATCACGCGGGTCACCCCGCTCGACATCGCCGACGCTACGCGCATGGGCTACGTCGTGAAGCTGCTCGCGATCGCCGAGCTCGAAGACGATGAGGTCTCGGCCCGTGTGCACCCGGCGATGATCCCGGCCGCCCACCCCCTCGCGAGCGTCCGCGATGCCTTCAACGCCGTCTTCCTGGAGGGACCGAAGGTCGGACAGCTGATGTTCTACGGGCGGGGCGCGGGCGGGGACCCGACCGCCACGGCGGTCGTGGGCGACCTCGTTACCGTGGCGCGGCATGCGATCGCGGGGAGCCGGGGCGTCGGCTGCACGTGCACGCTCGACCGCCGCATCCGGCCGATGGACGACACGCGAGGCCAGTACTACCTGAACGTCCACGTGGAGGACCGCCCCGGGGTCCTGGCCGAGATCGCCGACCAGTTCGGGCGCAACGGGGTCTCGATCGAGCGCGTCTGGCAGGAGGGGACCGCCGACGAGGCCACGCTGGTGTTCATCACGCACCGGGCGCAGGAGGGCGCGTTCCAGAAGACCGTGCAGGAGCTGCGCGAGCTGCCGGCGGTGCGGGCCGTCGCGAGCGTGCTCCGCGTGGAGGGCGAGGAGCCGTGACGGACGCCGACGGGATGCGCGCCGCCGGTAGTCTGGCGCAGACTACCGGGGCCCACCAATGGCGGGGCGTGATCGAGGAGTACCGCGACCGCCTGCCGGTCACCGACGCGACGCCGGTGGTCACGCTGCGCGAGGGCGGGACCCCTCTGGTGTTCTCCGAGGTGCTCAGCGCGGACACCGGTTGCGCCGTGTGGCTGAAGTACGACGGCGCCAATCCCACCGGCTCGTTCAAGGATCGCGGGATGACGTTGGCGATCAGCAAGGCCGTCGAGGAGGGTGCCAAGGCCGTCGTCTGCGCGTCGACGGGCAACACGTCCGCGAGCGCCGCCGCGTATGCGGCCAAGGCCGGTCTCACGTGTGCGGTGCTCGTGCCCAAAGGGAAGGTGGCGCTCGGCAAGATGGCGCAGACCCTCGTCCACGGGGCCCGGATGTTGGAGGTGGAGGGCAACTTCGACGCCTCGCTCGAGCTGGCCCAGGACCTGGCCGCTCGCTACCCGATCACGTTGGTGAACTCCGTGAACCCGTTCCGACTCCAGGGTCAGAAGACGGGGGCGTTCGAGATCTGCGACGCCCTGGGCCGGGCCCCCGACATCCACTGCGTGCCGGTCGGCAATGCGGGGAACATCTCGAGCTACTGGATGGGCTATGGGGAGTACCTGGCCGACGGCGTGATCCACGAGCCGCCGCAGATGATGGGGTTCCAGGCACAAGGAGCTGCGCCGATCGTGCGGGGCGAGCCGGTGACCGATCCGCAGACGATCGCGACCGCGATCCGCATCGGCAATCCCGCCTCCTGGGAGAAGGCGGTCGCCGCGGCGTCCGAATCCGAAGGGGGCATCTTCGCCGTCACGGACCGGGAGATCTTGGCCGCGTACCGTCGGCTCGCCCACGAGGGGCTCTTCGCTGAGCCGGCGAGCGCGGCGAGCGTCGCAGGGCTCCTTCGCCTGCACGCCGACGGGAAGCTGCCGTCGGGCGCCACCGTCGTCTGCGTGCTCACGGGTCACGGCCTGAAGGATCCGGAGTGGGCGATCGCGGGCGCGGCGCACCCCACGATCGTGCCGGCCGATCCGGCCGCGGTGGCCGAGGAGCTGGGGCTCTAGATGCGCCTCGTCGCAAGCGTGCCCGCGACCTCGGCCAACCTCGGTCCGGGATTCGACTGCTTCGGGCTCGCGCTGGATCTCGTGAACGAGGTGACGCTGGACACGGAGGCCGCCCCGGGAATCACCTGGGAAGGCGAGGGCGCCGACGAGCTGCCCACCGACGGCACCGACATGGTGAGCCGCTCGATGGCCTTCGTGGCGCACGAGGCGGCGCGGACCCTCCCCCCCTTCGGGCTGCACAGCGTCAACCGGATCCCCCTCGAGCGGGGCCTCGGCTCGTCCTCGGCCGCCTCGGTCGCGGGCGTGCTCCTGGGGGCGCACCTGCTCGGCCTTGAGCTGGCGAGCGACCCCGTCGGCGTCTTCAACGTCGCGGGACGCATGGAGGGCCATCCGGACAACGCGGGCGCGGCCGTCTTCGGCGGGTTCACGCTCTCGGTGCAGGACGGTCCGCCCGTACGGCTCGACGCCCATCCGTCGCTCTGCCCGGTGGTGTTGATCCCCGAGGACGTCCGGCTGTCCACGGCGGAGGCGCGCAGGGCGCTCGCATCCCTGGTGCCTCGGCAGGACGCCGTGTACAACGCCGCGCACGCGGCGCTCATGGTGGTGGCCCTCACCCAGCGCCCCGAGCTCCTGGGGCTGGCCCTGCGTGACCGGATCCACCAGGATGCGCGCCTCGCCCTCGTGCCGAGCGTGCACGAGGTCTTCGAGTCGATCTCGGCGCTCGGGGTGCCCGTCGGGGTCTCCGGGGCGGGACCGACGCTGCTCGCCTTCGAATCCGACCGGGTCCGCGTGCCCGACCTCGGCGCGCGCTGGCGGGTGCTGCGCCTCCTGGTCCGCACCGCCGGCGCCGAGGTGACCCAAGGCTAGGCGGCGCGTGTCACGCCCCCCACCGAGACGGTGAGTGGCTCGTTCGCGTTGCGGTCAGTCGGTCGAGGACGTCACGCCTAACCCCCGAACAGGGCAGCCGCGCCGCGCTCTGCGACCTCACGATCCAGCTTCTCCGTGAGGTGGGCGTAGAGCTTCATGGTGGTGCCGATGTCGGCGTGGCGGATGTCGGTGAGCGTGAGCGTCATCCTGATGTCCTTTCCATCTCGGCTTGCTGTCCGACCTCCGGGCGGAGGAACTCGTCGCAGGTAGGGGCGGCGCAGCCGTAACGCGAGGTCCGTCCTGTGCCCGCTGGGCCCAGGGTCGTCGTGGCGGCGGCGATCCGATGCCCGCTACTGCTCGTCGGCGTGCCGACAGGCCGCGTACCGGGGGCGCGTCGCGGCGCGAGACCTTAGCGGCGGCGTCTCTTCGATGGCATGGGCGATCGTCCCTTCCCACGCCGCCCTAGTTTGACAGGGGTCCCACTGGTGTGCGATACGCAGCTTCTTGAAGTGAAAGGACACCGCCATGGATGAAGGAACTGGCTCACAACGGCACCCGGTCCGCGTATTGGTCCGCGATGAGGAAGTCCATGACGTCATTGCCCACTCGTGGATGCACATCTCCTCCGAGGCCTCCGATGACGCCCAGGGCCACGGCTGGAAGTTCGAGCCCGGAGATCCCCAGGAAGGTGTCGCGGGTCAGGTCTACGTGATGAGCGTGCATCACGAGGGCGACGAGGCCCTGATGAACCGAGGTAGCTTCCTTCGTCGGATCGACCCTGACGACTCCGAGGGCGAGGAAGTCGGGGGGGCTCTTCTACATCCCGCCGGTCCCGACGATCTCGACGCTCAGGGGTTCAGGGCGGGCGTCCTCAAGCCCGACCTTAGCGGAAGTTGGACCCTCGAACTCGACGACAACCAGGGGTAGAAACGGCAGGGTCCAGGAGGTGGAAACGCTGCCTGGGCCTGATCGCCCAGTCGCGGTCGGAAACCGCTCGCACAGGGTGACCGGTGGCGATGTTCGCGACGATGCTCAGGCGCGATCGGGAGCGCAACGGCCTGCGGATCGCCCGCGCGTCATGGCTGGTCGGCGTGACGGTCCGCGAGAACCGCGAGATCGAGGCAGGAACGAAGACCCCGGACTGGGACACCTACGAGCGGGTCTGCGAACGGTCGGCTGGCCGCAGTCGTTCGCGACAAGGGTGTGCCCCCGGGGTTCGACATCAAGGCCGGTCCCAGCCCGCGTATAGGCCTCACGGGAGGACGACCCCGGGCTCCCCGGGGGACACCTCCAAGGGTGCGCCTCACGGTATGTCGCCCGCATGCGTCATTCGGCGTAGAAGGAAACCACCTCAGACATCGCCGGCGGGCTTCCGCCACCGGTACCGATCCCACTAGTTGACCTCGTCCATCCACGCCTCGACGTCGGCGCGGCTCCAGGCTCGGCCCTCGCGGGCTAACATCCGCTTCCGTGAACGACGAGTGAGGCGCGGGCATCCCAGGTGCGACAGCTAGGCGAGCCCGCCCTACGTGCCCTCTCACGCTCCCGAATCGGTCAAGCGAGGAACGCAGCGGCCGGACCCGTTCCGGAGGCCGTTACCAGATGGTTGCAGATCGCGGAGCTGAGCGGATCTACGAGGCCGCATAACCGCAGGTCAGGAGGGGTGGGCGGCAGGAACGTCACGGGGTGCACGACCCGGTGCTCACCGGGATCTGCGCCCCCGTGGCGCCCTGCAGGAACGGCCGGACCTCCGAGGACGCGATCGCGTACCCCACGTGATCGTCGACCGCGGAGCTCGCGAACACGACGCCCGCCACGAGGCCGCCGGGCGTGACGAACGGACCGCCGCTGTTGCCGTGGCGGATCTCCGCCTGGATCTCGTAGAGGCGCCGCGTCACCTCGCCCCGGCCGTAGATGTCGCGGCCGACGGGGGACAGGACCTGGCGCACGGCCGCAGCGCCTCCCTCCAGCGGGCCGGCGCCCGGATACCCGAGCACCGCGCCGCCGTCGCCGCGCGCGAGCTCGCCGCCGAGGAGCCGCAGCGGGGGGGCATCGAGGTCCGGCACGCGCAGCAGGGCGAGGTCCTCCTTCGGGTCGAACGCCACCACCTGAGCCTCGTGATCCGTGGTGCGTTCGTGGACCCACTGACGGGTGCTGCCCGCCACGACGTGCGCGTTGGTGAGCACGTAGCCCGGACGCACGACGAACCCGCTGCCCTGGTTGAGGTAGCCCGCCGAGCATCCGTCGCCGAGCACCTCGAACGTGCTGTCTTCGGCGGCCCGGAACGCGGCGCGGGCCTGGGCGTCCCCGGGTGGCGGGACCGGGTCCGCAGGCGTGGGGGGGATCCCGACGAAGACGTCGGGGAAGCCGAGCAGGGCCATCACGCGCTGGGCCTCGCCCAGCAGGGACGGGGGCTGTGGGAGGACCGAGTCGAGACCGCGCACGATCCGCGACCCGCTGATGCCGCGCGCGAGGTCCGGGAACGGGCCGTTGGCGAGGTTCAGCGCCAGGAACCAGGTGACCAGCAGGAGCGCACAGACCGAGACCACGGAGCCGGCCGCTGCGTCGGCTCGACGGAGTCTGGAGCCGTGCGTCCGTTCCCGCAGCCTGCTCCCCACCAGCCAGCCCGCGAGGTTGCCCGCGGCACCGCCCACGATCACGGCGGCGAGCACGATCGCGACCTGCGCCATCGGGTCGTGGCCGAGCGCCGCCAGTCGCGGCGCCACGAACGCGCCGAGCACGACGCCCGCGGCCAGGCCGCCGAGCCCGATCACCTGCAGCACGGCGCCTCGGCGATAGCCCCCGATCACCGAGAGCACCACCAGCACGATGAGCACGACGTCCAGCCAGGTCACTGCGGGGGTATGGTCCCACGCACCGACGGCCGTGAGGGGGAGGCATGGGCGAACTGGACGGGCGGGCCGCGCTGATCACGGGCGGCACGACGGGGCTGGGGCGCGCGGTGGCGGAGGCGTTCCTGCGCGAAGGCGCGCGCGTGGTGATCACGGGGCGCGACGAGTCCCTCGGGCATGGGGGCCGAGGCCGCGCTCCGCGAGGCCGGTGACGCCCGGTTCCTGCGTGCCGACGCCGGCGATCCCGTCGAGATCGATGCCTCGGTGCAGGAGGCGGTCACGCTGCTCGGGGGCCTCGACGTCCTCGTGAACAACGCGGGCGTCGGCGTGGTGGCCGGAGCCCTCGACACGCCGCTGGCCGACTTCGACCGGGTGATGGCGGTGAACGTGCGGGGATACCTCCGCTACGCCCAGGCGTGCTTCCCGCATCTCGAGGAACGGGGCGGGAACATGGTGCACATCGGGTCGGACGCGGGCGTCCTGGGGGAGGTCGAGATCGGCGTGTATTCCGTGTCCAAGGCCGCCGTGCACATGCTCTCGAACGTCCTCGCGATCGAGTGCGGGCGCCGGGGCGTGCGCTCCAACGTCGTGGCTCCCGGCGACATCGAGCCGGGCATGCGTCACATGGGCCCTCCGGGGGATCACGAACGCGCGGAGGACGATCCGGACGCGTGGCCGATCCCGCCCGTCGGCCGCGTGGGCAGGGCGCACGATGTGGCGGAGGCCGTCGTGTACCTCGCCTCGGATCGGGCCGCGTTCGTGAACGGCGTGACCCTCCTCGTGGACGGGGGGATGCGGGCCGGCAACCGCACGGCGACCTTCCGTTCCCAGCCGTAGTCGGCCGACGGACGTCGCCCCGGATACACTGGGACGAACGTGGTCACGATCGCCCACATCTCCGACCCGCACGTCGGCTCCCCTTTCTTCGTGCCCAACCTGATGAACCGCGTCATCAAGGAACTCAACGAGATGGCCCCGGACGCGGTGGTGTGCACCGGCGATCTCACGACCGAGGGCTACCGTCAGGAGTACAAGAACTGGGTGGCCTACGCGGAGCGGATCGCCGCCCCCATCCACACGGTGCCCGGCAACCACGACTCCCGCAACGTCGGCTACCTGCACTTCGAGGATCTGATCGGGCCGCGGATGTGGACCGTCGACGTCGATGGCGTGCGCATCGTGGGGATCGATTCCAGCGAACCCGACCTCAACGAGGGAAAGGTCGGGCGGGTCCACTACGATTGGATCCGCCGCCAGTTCCTGGAGCCCGCCGAGCTCAAGGTCCTTGCGCTGCACCATCACCTGCTTCCGATCCCCGGCACCGGCCGCGAACGCAGCACGGTGATGGACGCGGGCGATCTGTTGGAGGTGCTGATCCACGCCGGGGTGCACGTGGTGCTCTCCGGGCACAAGCACGTCCCCTACGTCTGGCGCCTGGAGGACATGTACGTGGCCAACGCCGGAACGGTGTCCTCGCTCCGGGTGCGCGGCTACACCAAGCCCTGCTACAACGTGCTGGAATTCGACCGCGGAGAGGTGAAGATCCGCCGGAAGTTCCCGTTCGGGGACGACACGCTGATGGCCCACTTCTCGCTCACCGGCGAGCAGTTCCAGCGCGCGGGGGAGCTGCCGGTGCAGGAACGCACGGCGCCGGTCGGCGAGTAGCGCCGCCCGGGCGGCCGTGCCCATATCCACCCAGTCGATCCACGAGAGGGGTGCTTCGACGGATGCGTACGCTCGTGCTCGTCGACGGCGAGCACTACCCGCCGGTGACCCGATGGGGCATCGAGACCGCCCGCGCCCGCGGGCACGACGTCGTGGGCGGCGTACTGGTGGGTGGGATCGAGAAGATCGACCCGGGGCGACTGCCCGACCTCGGCATCCCGCTGCGCGCTTCGGGCACCGACCGGATGGCGTCGTTGCGCGACGCCATCGACGCGTTCGCGCCGGAGGCCGTGCTCGACCTCTCCGACGAGCCCGTCATGGGCTACCGGGAGCGGATGGAACTGATCGCCGTGGCGCTCGTGCGCGGTCTCCCGTATCTCGGGGCCGACTTCCGCGTCGATCCGCCTATCAGCGGACCGCCCATCGCCCGCGCCGACGATCGCGGTGATCGGCACCGGCAAGCGCACCGGGAAGACGGCGATCAGCGGCGCGCTCGCCCGGCTCGCCGCGCGCGCGGGGCCTCGCGCCGATCGTCGTCGCGATGGGCCGGGGCGGCCCGCCCGAGCCCCAGGTAGCCGAGGCGGGCAGCGTCGACCTCGATCGGCTGGTGGAGCTGGTGCGCTCCGGGCAGCATGCCGCGAGCGACTACCTAGAGGACGCGATCACGACCGGCGTGACGACGATCGGGGCCCGTCGTGCGGCTGGGGGCCTCGCGGGCGCCCCCTACGCGACGAACGTGCGCGAGGCCGCGGAGTTGGCGGCGGCGCGAGAGCCCGGGCTCGTGATCCTCGAGGGCAGCGGATCGGCCGTTCCGCCGGTGCCCTGGGACGCGGGGATCCTCGTGGTGCCGGCCGGGGCCCCGGCCGAGTACGTCGGCGGATACCTCGGTCCCTTTCGGCTGTTGCTCTCTGACCTCGCCGTTGTTACCATGGCTGTCGGCTCAACTACAGAGCCAGAGAACCTCTCCGCACTCCGTCCCCACCTCCGGCGCTACCTCGGTGATGACCGGTACGTCGTGACCGACTTCATCCCGGTACCGCTGGCGGACGTTCGGGACGAGCGAGCGTTCTTCATCACGACGGCACCGAGCGCGGTGGCGGCGAGCCAAGCCGAGCACCTCCGCACGGAACACGGGTGCCGGATCGTGGGGTGGAGCGCTCGCCTGGCCGATCGGGCGGGGCTCGCAGAGGATCTCGACGCGGCCGAGGACTACGACGTCCTCCTCACCGAGCTGAAGGCCGCCGCCGTCGACATCGGCGTCGAGCGGGCGAGGGCGCGGGGGGCGGAGGTCGTGTTCGTGGACAACCGCGCCGTGGTGGTGGAGGGATCAGACGGACCTCGACACCGCGTTGGGGGTCGTCATCGATCGCTCGTTGGAACGAGGCAGACGGTGAGTCAGAGGGAATCCAAAGAACCGGCGATCGTCATCACCGACCGCGAGCCGGGCCTGCCCTTCTCGAAAGGGCTGATGGCGTCGCAGGTCATGGTGACGGGCCTGTCGCCCTACCGCGCCTACCAGGTGGCGGAGGCGGTCGAGGATCGACTGCGGGCCCAGGACCGCGCCACGCTCACCAGCGGCGAGCTCTCCGACGTTGCCCTCGAGGTCATCACCGAGCTGCACGGCGACCGCTACGCCAAGAACTATCTCCGCTGGCGCGAGGTCGAGAACCTCGACGTGCCGCTCGTGATCCTGATCGGCGGCGCCACGGGGGTCGGCAAGTCCACGATCGCGACCCAGCTCGCCGCACGCCTCGGCATCGTGCGGGTGGTGGCCACCGATGCCATCCGCGAGGTCATGCGCTCGATGCTCTCGCCCGAGCTGATGCCCACGCTGCACACGTCGTCCTTCCAGGCGGACACCGCCCTGCGCGAGCCGCCGACCAAGTCCGCCGACGCCCTGATCCTGGGGTTCCGCGAACAGACCGCGGCGGTCTCGGTGGGCATCAACGCGCTGATCGAGCGGGCCGCCACGGAGGGGACCTCGATCATCATCGAGGGGGCCCACGTCGTGCCGGGGTTCTTCGACATCGCGTCCTACGGCGACCGGATCGTGGCGGTCTCGTTCCTGATCGGCGTCGAGGACGAGGAGCGTCACCTCACGCACTTCGCCGCGCGCGAGGACGCGGTGGCCGCCCGCCCCGCCCGCCGCTACGCGGACGGCTTCGAGAAGATCCGCAAGCTCCAGCGTTGGGTGAAGAGCCAGGCGCTCTCGCACGGGGTGCCGATGATCCCGAACTACAGCTTCGACCAGTCGCTCGCCGCGGTGATCGACCTGGTCATGGAGCGCGCGACCACGCGCGCCGACGAACTGCGTGCCGCCGCGGCGGCGGCCACCCGCACCGAAGGGAAGTCCGCATGAGATTGTTCCTGGACACCGCGAACATCGAGGAGATCCGCGAGATCAACCGCTGGGGCGTGCTCTCCGGCGTGACGACGAACCCGTCGTTGATCGCGAAGGAGGGCGAGGACCCCGACGCCGTCTGGCAGGAGATCCTCGACACCGTCGCCGGCGACATCTCGCTGGAGACCACCAACACCGAGGCCGACCCGATGTACGAGGAGGGACTCAAGCTCGCCGCCAAAGCGCCGAACGCAGTGGTGAAGGTCCCCATGACCGCCAACGGCCTCACCGCCGGGAAGCGGCTCACGGACGAGGGCATCAGGATCAACGTCACCCTCGTGTTCTCGCCGGCGCAGGCCATCCTCGCCGCCGAGATCGGCGCGTACATCGTGTCGCCGTTCCTCGGTAGGCTGGACGACGTCGCCGGCGACGGCATGGGGATGCTCCGGGCCATCTGCGACGTCTACGAGGTTCAGGGCTACGAGACCAACGTGCTCGCCGCCTCGCTCCGACACCCCATGCACGTGGTGGAGTCGGCGCTGGCGGGGGCGGACATCGCCACCATGCCGTACGACGTCTTCGCGAAGCTCGTGAAGCATCCACTGACCGACCTCGGCCTCGAGAAGTTCCTGGCCGACTGGAACACGCTCCAGAACGAACTGAAGGGAGAGGCATAGCCTCATGGAGACCACCACGGACCGCAGCGCCCTCGAGGGCAAGCTCATCCCCGAGCTGCAGCGGATCGCCCAGGAGATGGGCATCGAGGGCACACAGAAGCTGCGCAAGGCCGGCCTGATCGACGCGATCGTCGCCAAGGGCGGCAACGGCGGGCAGGAGGGCGCCGGCAACGGCGAGGCCGCCGCCCGCCCGCGCACACGTCGCGGCAACGGCGACGCACAAGCCCCGACCGCCACCGGCTCGGAACGCGATCCTCCGGGATCGGAGACTCGCGTCGAGACCGAGGAGGCCCCGTCGAGCGATCGTGCGACCGGCACGGACGAGGAGCGCGGGGACTCCGGCGACGAGCGTGGCGACGACGGACGCGGCCGCAACGACGGCCGCGAGCAGGGCCGCGACCGCGCGTCGGAGCGCAACCGCGACCAGGACCAGAACCGCGGTCAGGACCGCAGACCGCGATCAGAACCAGAACCGTGGTCAGGACCGCAACCGCGACCAGGATCAGAACCGCGACGGCGGGCGGGATCGCGACGGACGTCGCCAGCGCCCGTCGCGTGAGGAACGTCGCCGGCAGCGCGAGGAGCGCCGCGTCCGCGAGGAGCAGGAGCGGGCCGAGGAGATCGCGAACGCACCCACCGTCTCCGGCATCCTCGACCTGCTCCCCGACGGCTACGGCTTCCTGCGGACCTCCGGGTACACGCCCGGTCCCGAGGACGTCTACGTCTCGCTCTCCCAGGTGCGGAAGATGTCGCTGCGCAAGGGCGACGTGCTCGAGGGCAAGGTCCGCCGGCCGCGCGACAACGAGAAGTACGCGGCCCTGCTCGAGGTCGACTCCGTGAACGGCATGGATCCCGAGGCCGCGCAAGGAGCGCGCGAACTTCGAGAAGCTCACGCCGCTGTTCCCCGACGACCGGTTCCGGCTCGAGAACGGGCCCGTCGCGGTATCGGAGCGGATCATCGACATGATCGCGCCCATCGGCAAGGGCCAGCGCGGCATGGTGGTCTCACCGCCCAAGGCGGGCAAGACGACGATCCTCAAGCAGATCGCCAACGGCATCCTGCACTCGAACCCGGAGGTGCACCTGATCGTGCTCCTCGTGGACGAGCGTCCGGAGGAGGTCACGGACTGGCAGCGCACCGTCACGGCGGCCGAGGTCGTCTACTCGACCTTCGACAAGCCCACCGACCAGCACGTGCAGGTGACCGAGCTCGTGCTGGAGCGCGCCAAGCGCCTCGCGGAGCAGAAGCAGGACGTCGTGATCATCCTCGACTCGCTCACGCGGCTGGCGCGCGCCTACAACCTGGCCATGCCGACCTCGGGCAAGATCCTGACGGGCGGCATCGACTCCGCCGCCCTCTACCCGCCGCGCCGGTTCTTCGGCGCCGCGCGCAACATCGAGGAGGGTGGCTCGTTCACCATCATCGCGAGCGCCCTGGTGGAGACGGGCTCGCGCATGGACGACGGGATCTTCGAGGAGTTCAAGGGCACGGGCAACATGGAGCTCCGCCTCGACCGTTCGCTGGCCGAGAAGCGCCTCTTCCCGGCCATCAACGTGGACGCGTCCGGCACCCGCAAGGAGGAGCTGCTCATGGGACCGGAGGAGCTGGCGCTCGTCATCAAGCTCCGTCGCGTGCTGCATGCGCTGGAGCCGGCCGCCGCGCTGGAGCTGCTCACGGACAAGATCCGCGCCACCAAGTCCAACGAGCAGTTCCTCAAGGAGATCGCGAAGGCTCCGTCGGGCGGCTAGGCGTGCCGCTCCGGGAATACCGGAGCGTTGGAACGAGCGGAAGGTACCCTTGACGCGCCTCACCCCGAAGGAGAACCCCACACCATGAAGCCAGGCATCCACCCCGACTATCAGATGGCCTCCGTGCACTGTTCCTGCGGGAACACGTTCCAGACGCGCTCGACGGTGAGCGAGATCCGGGCGGACATCTGCTCCAACTGCCACCCCTTCTACACGGGCAAGCAGAAGCTCGTCGACACCGGCGGCCGCGTCGAGCGGTTCCAGCGTCGCTACGAGAAGACCAAGCAGGCGCAGCAGGCCGCCAAGTCCTGAGCCCCGTGTCCGACGAGGCCGTCGCCGCCCCGGGCGAACCACCTCTACGGCGGCCAGGCCGTCATGGAGGGCGTGATGATGCGCGGCATCGCCCATTGGGCGGTCGCCGTGCGGCGCCCGCAGGGCGACATCCACGTCGAGTCCCACGACATCGACTCGGTGGTCGGCCGGCACCCGATCCTCGGGAAGCCGTTCCTGCGCGGCGTGATCGTGCTCGGCCAATCCCTGGCGATCGGCGTGCGCGCGATGGTCGTCGCGGCCAACCAGTCGCTCGAGGAGGAGGACCGCCTCACCTCGCGACAGGTGGGCATCTCCCTGGCCGTGGCGATGGTGCTCTTCGTCGGCGATCTTCATCCTCGGGCCCACGACCCTGTTCGCGTGGGCGGGCAGCCGCTTCGGCGACGGGTTGGGGGTGCTCGTCGCCGAGGGGGTGTTCCGGGTGGCGCTCTTCGTCGGCTACCTCTGGCTCATCGGGCGCTTCAAGGACGTCCAGCGCGTCTTCCGTACCACGGGGCCGAGCACAAGACGATCGCGGCCTACGAGCACGCCGAGCCGCTCGATCCCGCCCACGTCGACCGCTTCCCCAAGGAGCACGTGCGCTGCGGGACGAACTTCCTCATCATCGTGATGATCGTGACGATCTTCGTGTTCACGCTCTTCGGCACGCCGGGCATCCTTTGGCGGCTCGCTCTCGCGCGTGATCGCGATCCCCATCATCGCCGGGATCGCGTACGAGGCGCTGCGCCTCGGCGCGCGCTTCCCCGACGCGGCCCTGATGCGCGCCCTGATGCGACCCGGGCATCTGGCTCCAGAAGATCACGACGAGGGAGCCGGACGCCCAGCAGATCGAGGTGGCGATCGCCTCCTTCGACGAGGTCCTGCGCCGCGAGGCGGACCCCGCGGGGAGCCCCGGCTAGGCGGGAAAGCGTTCGAAGGGGTCATTGATTCGACAGCCCGACCCGCGGAAGATAGCGGCCATCGAACGCAACGGGAGGCTTCCCCATGCCCGATCTCGACCTATCCCTGGCACCGAGCGCCGACGCGATCCGTCGCAAGGAATTCGGCACGGTGCGCCGCGGATACGACGTCGACCAGGTCCGTGACTACCTCTACGCGGTGGCCGAACAGCTGGAGAGCCTCGAGCGCGAGGTGAACGAGGCCAAGATGGCGGCCGCAGAACGCGCCGCCGCCGCCGGCCGCGCCCGGCCGCCCCCGAGACCGACCCCTACGAGGCGTTCGCCAAGAAGTTCGCGGGTCTGCTGGGCACCGCGGACAAGGAGGCCGACCGGCTCGTGACCGAGGCGAAGGACGAGTCGGCACGGATCGTCGAGGAGGCACGCGCCGACGCGGACCGGATCCGCGAGGAGGCGGAGTCGCGGGCCGCGGAGGCGAACGCCGAGGCCGAGCGGCTCCTGGAGCAGGCGCGCGCGGAGGCCGAGCGCGCGCTGACGGGGCTGGCGGGACGTCGGCAGGAGCTCTTCGACCAGCTGCAGGCGATGCAGGCCCGGCTGCTCTCCGCGGCGCAGGATCTCGACCTCCTCCTCGACGAGCCGGACGAGCTGCCGGCGCCGATCGCGGAGGCCGAGGCGGCGGCGGGCGCGGCGATCGCCGGACGCGGAGGGCGAGCCGGGTGAGCTCAGCACGTCCGCGGAGGAGCTGTGGGTCTCGCGCGAGGGCGTGGACCTCCCGGACTTCGACGGCATCGAGTTCGACTTCGACGCGGACGATCACACGCCCGAGGACTGAGCTCCCGACAGCGCCCGACCGGGGCGATCCGGAGCCTCGGCTGAGATGATCGACGCATGGCCACCGGGATCGACACGCGCCTCGAGGAGATCGAGACCCGCTACGAGGCGGTGCAGGCTGAGATGGCCGCACCCGAGACCTCGGGCGACCCCGAGCGCCTGAAACAGCTCGGCATGGCCTTCTCGGAGCTCGAGGAGATCGTCACGCCCTACCGCGCCTATCGCGAGGCCGCCTCGGCCGCCGACGACGCGCGCGACCTGGCCGCCGCCGAGGAAGATCCGGAGATGGCCGCGTACTTCCGCGAGGAAGCCGAACGCGCGCAGGAGCGGGCCGATGCGCTGCGGGCGCGGCTCGAGCTGCTCCTCACCCCCAAGGATCCCAACGACGGGCGCGACCTGATCGTGGAGATCCGTGCCGGAGCCGGCGGTCAGGAGGCGGCGCTGTGGGCCGGCGAGCTCCTCGAGATGTACCGGCGCCTCGCCGAGCGTCATCGGTGGAAGACGGAGGTGCTCTCGGCCTCGCCCTCCGAGCTCGGCGGGTTCAAGGAGGTCGTGCTCGAGGTGCGCGGGAAGGACGCGTACCGGACGCTGAAGCACGAGTCGGGCGTGCACCGCGTCCAGCGCGTGCCGGTGACGGAGTCACAGGGCCGGATCCACACCTCGACGGCCACCGTGGCGGTGCTGCCGACCGCCGAGGAGGTGGAGGTCGAGATCCGGCCCGAGGACATCGAGCTCCAGGTCTACCGATCGTCGGGCCCCGGGGGTCAGTCCGTGAACACCACCGACTCGGCGGTGCGGATCATCCACAAGCCCTCCGGCATCAAGGTGGAGTGCCAGGAGGAGCGGTCCCAACTCCAGAACCGCGAGAAGGCGATGCGCTACCTGCGGGCCCGGCTCCTGCAGAAGGCCCAGGACGAGGCCTCGGCGGCGGAAGCGGCGGAGCGACGTTCCCAGCTCGGCACGGGCGACCGCTCGGAGAAGATCCGCACGTACAACTTCCCGGACGGACGCGTGACCGATCACCGCATCAAGTACACGTCGCACCAGCTGCAGGACGTGCTCTATGGCGGCGAGGAGCTCGACGGGTTCGTCGACCGGCTGAACGCCGCCGAGCGGGCGGCGCAGCTCGCCGAAGGCGGCGACGAGGTCACCTGATGCGTCCGGCAGAGGTCGTGCGCCGGGCGGCCGACTACCTCGATCGCCACGACGTCGAGGCCCCGCTGCCCACGGCCGAGCGGCTGCTTGCGCACGTGCTGGGGACCGATCGCGCCGGGCTGTACCGCCGCGAGGACGGCTTGAGCTCCACCGAGGCCCGGACGTTCGGCCGTGCGCTCTGCCGGCGGTGTTCGGGCACCCCCGTCCAGCACCTCACGGGGGAGGAAGGCTTCCGGCGCCTCGTGGTGCGGGTCCGCCCGGGCGTGTTCATCCCACGCCCGGAGACGGAGGTGCTCGTCGACGCGGCCCTCGCGGTGATCGAGGGCCTCGATGCGCCGGTCGTCGTGGACGTGGGCACGGGCACGGGCGCGATCGCGCTCTCGCTCGCGCAGGAACATCCGGGGGCGCGTGTGTGGGCCACCGATCTCGCGCCGGGGGCGGTGACGCTCGCGCGGGAGAACGCCGACCGCCTCGAGCTGGACGTGGCCGTCGCGCGAGGGCGATCTGCTCCAACCGTTGCCGGCGCGCCTGCGCGCTCAGGTGGACCTCGTCGTGAGCAATCCCCCCTACGTGACCGACGACGAGTACGCGGCGCTCCCGCCGCACGTGCGGGCGGATCCCGCCCTCGCGCTGCGAGGCGGCGTGGAGATCTACAAGCGGCTCGCCGCGGAGGCGGGGGTGTGGCTCCGCAGGGGAGGCACGATCGCGCTCGAGATCGGGTCCGACCAGGGGCGCCGAGGTGCGCGAGGCACTCCGCGCGGCGGGGTTCGAGGATGTGGTCGTGCGACCGGATCTGGCCGGGCGCGACCGGGTGGTGACCGCCCGATGGCCGTGAGCGCCGACCCTGTGGGTGAGGCGGTCGCCGCCGCGCGGCGCGGCGAGCTCATCGTGCTCCCCACCGACACCGTGTACGGCATCGGGACGCGGCCCGATCGACCCGGATGCGACCGTGCGCGTGTTCGACGCCAAGGGGCGCGGGCGCGATCTGGAGCTGCCGGTGCTGGTGGCCACCGTGCGCGAGGCCGAGACGGTCGGTGTCTTCGACGAGCGAGCGGAGCGGCTGGCGGCAGGGTGCTGGCCGGGCGGCCTGACGATGGTCCTCGCCCGGGCAGAGACGAGCCGGGACTGGGACCTGGGCGGCGACGGGCTGACCGTGGGCGTGCGGATCCCGCACCATCCGCTGGCCCTCGCGGTGCTCGCGGCGACGGGGCCTCTCGCCGTGAGCAGCGCGAACCGATCGGGCGAGCCCCCCGCCACCGACTGCGATGCCCTCGCAGCGACCTTCGGAGACCGCGTCACCGTCTACCTGTGTCAGGAGGCTCCGCTGACGGGCTCCCCCTCGACGGTCGTGGACCTCGCCCACGGTCCGGCGCGCATCCTGCGAGGCGGTGCGATCGACGCCGAGCGCCTCGCGCGGTTGTTGGGCGGCGATGGCCCGCTGTTAGACTCGCCCCTTCCCCCATGACCTCGATCCTCGTGGTGTGCACGGGCAACATCTGCCGCTCTCCCATCGCGGAAGGGCTCCTGCGTGACGCCCTCGTCGCCCGATTCGGTCCGCGGGCGCCGGACGTAGCCTCCGCCGGAACCCAGGGGTGGGAGGGCTCGGAGCCCCGCGCCGAGTCCGTGCAGGCCGCGGCCGAACGCGGCGTGGACATCTCGGGTCACGTCGCCCGGGAGATCACCGGCACGATGGTGCAGGATGCGACGCTCGTCATCACGATGGCCCGCGAACATCGCGACGCGATCGGGCGCTTCAGCCCGGATACCGTGCACAAGACGTTCACCCTGAAGGAGCTCGGCCGGCTCCTGGGGTCGCTGCCGCCACCGCCATCGGGGACCGGACCCGACGCGGCGGAGGCGCGCTTGCGCGAGGCGGATGCCGCCCGTACCGGAGGGTTCGCGGGCAACCCGCACGACGAGGACGTCGTGGATCCGCTGGGGATGCCGATCGAGAGCTACCGCGCGGTGGCCTGGGAGTTGGACGAGTGGGTGGCACGGCTGGTCGACGGGCTCTACGGGGCGCTGCCTCGGGCGGCAGAGGCCTAGATGCGCATCGCGCTCGGCTGCGATCATGCGGGGTTCCCCCTGAAGGAGGACCTGAAGGGGTTCCTGCGGGACGAGGGTCACGACGTCGTGGACTTCGGCACGGGCTCCACCGACCCGGTGGACTACCCCGCGTTCTGCGCCGCGGCCGCCCGCGCGGTCGCCGCGGGTGATGCGGACCGGGGGATCGTGATGGGCGGGTCGGGTCAGGGCGAGCAGATCGTGGCCAACAAGGTGCACGGGATCCGTGCGGCCCTGTGCCACGACCTGTTCCTCGCGGACCTGTCGCGGCGCCACAACGATGCCAACGTGCTGAGCATGGGAGCGCGCGTGATCGCCCCCACCTACGCGCGGGAGATCGTCCGCGTCTGGTTGGCCACGCCGTTCGAGGGCGGACGGCACGTCGCAAGGTTGGAGCAGATCGGCATGATCGAGCGAGGGGAGCAGTCATGATCGAGCGAGGGGAGCAGTGATGAAGGAGTACGCAGCCGATTGGGAGGCGCTGAAGGCGACCGACCCCGAGGTCGCCGGGGCCATCGCGAACGAGCTCGACCGCGAGCGGACCTGTCTGCGGCTCATCGCGTCGGAGAACTACGCGAGCCCCGCGGTGCTCGCCGCGATCGGGTCGAGCATGAACAACAAGTACGCAGAGGGCTACCCGGGCCGTCGTTACTACGGTGGCTGCGAGTTCGTGGATGTGACGGAGCAGCTCGCGATCGATCGCGCCAAGGAGCTCTTCGGAGCCGAGCACGCCAACGCGCAGCCGCACGCAGGCGCGCAGGCGAACATGGCGGTCTTCGGCGCGTTCCTCACGCCGGGGGACCCCAACGAGAAGGTGCTCGGCATGGTGCTCGCGCACGGCGGGCACCTCACGCACGGATCGCCGGTGAACGTCTCCGGCATGTGGTTCAACTTCGTGGGCTACGAGGTGGACCGCGAGACCGAGCAGCTCGACATGGATCGCGTGCGGGATCTCGCCAAGCAGGAGCGCCCCAAGATCATCCTCGCGGGCTACACGGCGTATCCTCGCGAGATCGACTTCGCGGCGTTCCGATCGATCGCCGACGAGGTGGGCGCCATCCTGTGGGTCGACGCGTCGCACTTCATCGGCCTCGTGGCCGGAGGGGCCTACCCGAGCCCGGTGCCCTACGCCGACGTCGTGACCTTCACCACCCACAAGGCCCTTCGCGGCCCGCGCGGCGCCATGATCGTCTGCAAGGCGGAGCACGCGAAAGCGATCGACAAGGCGGTGTTCCCGATGATGCAGGGCGGTCCGCTCGAGCACTGCATCGCCGGCAAGGCCGTGGCGCTCAAGGAGGCGTCCACCCCCGCGTTCCGCGACTACGCCGAGCGCACCGTGCGCGACGCCCGGGCGCTCGCGGCGGGCCTGGCGGACGAGGGGCTGCGGATCGTCTCGGGCGGCACGGACTCGCACCTGATCCTCGCGGATCTGCGTCCCCTGGGGATCGAGGGGAAGAGGGCCGAGGCCGTCGCCGACGAGGTGGGCATCGCGCTCAACAAGAACCAGATCCCCTACGACCCGAACCCGCCCTCCGCACCCTCGGGCATCCGGGTGGGCACCCCGGGCGCGTCGACCCTCGGCATGGACGAACCGGAGATGCGGGAGGTCGCCGAGATCCTCGGTCAGGTGCTCAAGAACCCGGACGATGCCGGCGTGAAGGAGAAGGCGCACCAGCGCGTCCGTGATCTGATGCAACGCTTCCCGGTCTACCCGTAAGCGCGGCATCGGGACGAGGCCGTCGCGGGCCCGGTTGCCGACGGGCGGCCGGGCCCGCAGACTCTCGGCAGCGTGAGCGCCTACCTGATCGTCTTCCTCGCCGCGTCGGCCACCACGTTCCTGCTGACCCCGTTGGTGCGTCGCGCGGTCATCCGTGTGGGCGGGGTCGATGTGCCCAACGACCGGAAGGTGCACCCCGTCCCCACGCCCACGATGGGCGGTCTCGCGCTGTACGGGGGACTGCTGGTGGGCCTCCTCGTCTCGCGCGTCCTGCCGTTCTTCAAGGTGATGAACCTGGCGAGCCCGGAGCCGCTCGCCACGCTGGTGACCGCCACGTTGATCGTGGCGTTGGGCGTCGTCGACGACCGGCGCGGCATCAGCGCTCTCACCAAGTTCACCGGACAGATCTTCGTCGTGGGCGTGCTGATCCTGATGGGCGTCCAGCTCCTGTTCTTCTGGTTGCCCGGCCTGGGGATCGTGGTCCTGGCCCCCGACCAGCAGGTGCTGCTCACCGTCGTGTGGGTGGTGATCGTGATCAACGCCGTGAACCTCGTCGACGGGCTCGACGGGCTGGCCGCGGGGATGGTGGCGATCGCCGCGTCGGCCTTCTTCATCTACATGGTGCGCACGCCGAGTCAGTTCGGCGACGCGTCGGCGGCCGCCCTGATCTCCGCGATCACCGTAGGGATCTGCGTCGGGTTCCTGCCCTGGAACTTCCATCCGGCCAAGATCTTCATGGGCGACTCGGGCTCGATGCTGCTCGGCCTCCTGCTCTCGATCGCGACGATCTCCGGCGTGGGTCGCAACCCGACGAAACCCAGCGGCGGCGACCTCGCGGCGACAGCCGGCGCGGTGCTGGTGCCGCTCCTCGTGCTGTTCATCCCGTTCCTCGACGTCACTCTCGCGGTCGTGCGGCGCACGTGGCGCGGCCAGGGGATCGGGCAGGCCGACAAGGAGCACATCCATCACCGGCTGATGGACATCGGCCACACGCACCCTCGCGCGGTGCTGTTGATGTACCTGTGGAGCGCCCTGATCTCGGCGAGCGCCCTGGCCGTCGGCCTGATCGATGGACGGCTGGCGGTGGGCGCGATCCTCGTCGTGGTCGTGATCCTCTTCCTCGTGACAGCCCTCCCGCGCCTCACCCGAGGCCGCCGCGACGACGCGCTGCCCGGCGCCGCGGCGTCCGCGGACCGACCGGCCGAGACGCGCGAGACGCCAGGGGGGCGCGAAGAAGCGACCGAAGACCACGAGCGGTCGCGCTGACGTCACCCATCCCGTCCCTTGTCCGTTGCGTACAAGTGGTCGATGATGGCTTCTCGCGTCCGGGGGGTCCCGGACCAGGCGGTACGGGTGATACTCAACGCGGCGCTGTGTCATCATGCGCCGGGTCACTGGGGGCTTCGTCCGGAGGGGGGGTTGGAGTGGCGGAAGTCGACGTTCGCCTCGATCGCGTCACCAAGCTGTTCGGCGACGTGGCCGCGGTCGACGACCTCTCGTTGGACATCCAGGAGGGCGAGTTCTTCAGCTTGCTCGGCCCCTCAGGCTGCGGGAAGACCACCACCTTGCGGATGATCGGTGGCTTCGAGGAGCCGAGCTTCGGCACCGTGTACCTGGGCGGGCGGGACGTCACCGACCTGCCTCCCTACAAGCGCGACGTCAACACCGTGTTCCAGTCCTATGCCCTCTTCCCCCATCTCGACGTGTTCGAGAACGTGGCGTTCGGGCTGCGACGGAAGAAGGTCAACAAGTCCGAGGTCGACGACCGCGTGCGCGCCTCGATGCGCCTGGTGGACCTGATGGGGTTCGAGCGGCGGAAACCCGGGCAGATGTCCGGCGGCCAGCAGCAGCGGGTGGCGCTGGCGCGGGCGCTCGTGAACCATCCGAAGGTCCTGTTGCTCGACGAACCGCTCGGCGCCCTCGACCTGAAGCTGCGCAAGCAGATGCAGCTCGAGCTCAAGCGCATCCAGCAGGAGGTCGGCATCACGTTCATCTACGTGACGCACGACCAGGAAGAGGCCATGACGATGTCGGACCGCTTCGCCGTGATGCGCCACGGCAAGATCGAGCAGATCGACCGGCCCGAGGTGATCTACGAGAGCCCGGCCACCGAGTTCGTTGCGGGCTTCCTCGGGGCCTCGAACATGCTCGACGGCGAGCTGCAGGGCGGGGCGAACGGGACGACGTCGATCCTCACGACGAGCGGGGACACGCTGAAGGCGAACAGCGACCGCGTCCCCACGGGCGCCGGACCCTCCGTGAAGGTCGGCGTGCGTCCGGAGAAGATCACGATCGTGCCCGACGAGGGTCCCATGCCCACCGACCGCAACGTGGTCAAGGGCCTCCTGAGGATGTCCACCTACATCGGCGTGAACTACCAGTACAAGGTCGAAGGTCCCGGTGGCATCGAGATGACCGTGTACGTCCAGAACCTGGGGGCCGCCGGCTCCCACCCGCAGCCCGGACAGCAGGTCCGGTTGGAGTGGCTGCCCGAGCACACGTTCGTGGTGGAGCCCTCCGCTCCGCTGTCCGTAGAGGAGGAAGAGGAATGACCGAGCGCAACGACCGGCCGCAGATCGATCCCGCGCTCATGCGCGGCCTGACCCAGCGGCGGATGACGCGCCGAGATCTGTTCAAGGTGGCCGGCGTCGGCGCCGGGGCCCTCAGCATGGCGTCGATCCTCGCGGCGTGTTCGAGCGGTGGCAGCTCGGGCTCGGGCGCGAGCGCCTCCTCAGCCGCGATCGACTGGAGCGCCCCTCCCAACAAGACCCTGAACTTCGCGAACTGGCCGCTCTACATCGACAAGGCCAAGGACCCGGCCACCGGCGAGGTGGTGCACCCATCGCTGCAGCAGTTCACGAAGGACACGGGCATCCAGGTCCAGTACGACGAGGTGATCCAGGCCAACGCCGGCTTCTTCGGCAAGATCCAGCCGAACCTGGCCGCGGGTGAGTATGTGGGCTGGGACATCATCGTGATCACCAACGGCGAGACCCTGAACAAGCTGTTCGACCTCAACTACCTGGTGGAGCTCCCCGTCGACAAGCGGCCCAACTTCGACAAGTACGCGGGCGACGCGGTGAAGAGCCCTCCGTACGACGACGGCAACAAGTTCACGATGGCGTGGCAATCGGGTCTCACGGGGATCGGTTGGGATCCGGTGCAGGTGAAGGAGCTGCGCCCGGACAACCCCACGATCACGAGCATGAACGATCTCTTCGACCCGGCGTTCAAGGGCAAGGTCGGGATGTTCGGGGACAACGCCGACCTCCCCAACCTGGCCATGTTGGCTTTGGGGATCGTGCCCGAGGACTCGACCCCCGACGACTGGCAGAAGACCGCGGACAAGCTCACGCAGCAGCGCGACGACGGGATCGTGCGCCAGTACTACGAGCAGAACTACATCCAGGCGCTCGAGAACGGCGACATCGCCGTCACATACGCGTGGTCGGGGGACATCTTCCAGACCAACCTGACGGGGGACCCCAACGGCCTGCAGTTCTGCGTGCCGACCGAGGGCGCCATCATCTGGACCGACAACATGTGCATCCCTATCGGCGTGGAGAACCCCGTCGATGCCATGACGATGATGGACTACGTCTACGACCCCGAAGTCCAGGCCATGATCGAGGACTACAACAACTACATCTGCCCGGTGCCCGCCTCCCAGGCCATCATCAAGAACCAGTTGAAGGACCCGGAGGTCGCGAACAGCCCGCTCGTCTTCCCGACGCCGGACATGGTGGCGCGCCTGCACAGCTACCGAGTGCTCACCCCCGACGAGCAGGTCCAGTGGAACGCCCTATTCCAACCCATCTACCTTAGCTAGCCGAGGGCAACGAGATCCGATGAGCGCCACGAACACGGGCGGAGTGGACGGGCTCCTCGAGTCCGGCATCCAACTCCCTGGCTCGGGCCCACCCCCCGCCCGCAAGGCCAACAAGCGCAAGAGGGCGGTTCCCTACGGGTTGTCATCGCCTGCGGTCCTGTGGTTGCTGCTCTTCTTCGTGCTCCCGTCGATCTTCATGCTCGCGGTGTCACTCAGTACGGGAACGCTGGGCACCATCCAGTTCTCGTGGAACTGGTCCAACTACTCGACCATGCTGACCTCGTACGACACCCAGTACATCCGGTCCGTCGAGTACGCCCTCATCGTCACGCTCATCACCCTGACGGTCGCCTATCCGGTGGCGTACTGGATCTCCTTCTATGGCGGCAAGCGGAAGAACGTCTATCTGCTCCTCCTCCTACTGCCCTTCTTCGTCTCGTTCGTGCTGCGCACGGTCCAGTTCCAGTTCATCTTCTCGGACAATGGCCCGGTGCTCGGCACGCTGAAGAAGCTGCACGTCCTGGGCCCTTCGGCGCATATCCTGTCCACGCCGTACGCCGTGATCGCTGGCATTTCGTACAACTACCTACCCTTCACCGCACTCCCGCTTTACGTGGCCCTCGAGCGGATCGAACCACGGCTCTTGGAAGCGGGGAAAGATCTGTACGCCAACCGGTGGAGCACCTTCAGGAAGGTGGTCTGGCCCCTGTCGATCCCCGGCGTCTTCGCCGCGTTCCTGCTCACGTTCGTTCCGGCCGTCGGCGACTATGTGAACTCCTCCATCCTGGGCGGGCCGCACACGACGATGATCGGGCAGATCATCCAGTCCCAGTTCCAGATCTCTCAGTACCCGCAGATGGCTGCGCTGTCCTTCATCTTGATGGCGGTCCTCCTGGTGGGCGCCACGCTCTACTCACGCGTGCTCGGCACGGACGCGGTCATGGATGCGGCAGGTCGATGAGCGCGGCCGCCGTCAGCCAGGTCGTCGCACCGGAGGCCCAGGCGCCGCCGCGCAGGGGCAAGGGGCGTCGATGGACCAGCTACATCTTGCCCCTGTACACGTGGATCATCATCGTCGGCCTGTCCGTGCCGGTGTTCGTCATGATCGTGTTCAGCTTCAACAACCCCGCCGGGCGCCAGAACATCAAGTGGGAGGGGTTCACCACCAATAACTACACGCAGATCATGGACCAGACGGCGATCATCGACTCCATCAAGCTCTCGCTCGAGATCGCGGTCCTCGCGATGCTGATCGCCACCGCCCTCGGGGCGCTCCTCGGTCTCGCGCTCGGCCGCTATCGGTTCCGCGGGTCGGCCTGGGTGAACTACCTGGTATTCCTCGCGATCGCCTCACCGGAGATCGTGCTGGGGACGTCCCTGCTCACCCTGTTCGCGAACCAGTTCACGTTCATCAAGCTCGGGATCCCGTCGATCGTGATCGCGCACGTGATGTTCTGCACGTCGTTCGTCGCGGTCACGGTGCGGGCGCGCGTCCAGGGCCTGAACCCGTCGATGGAAGAGGCGGCCCAGGACCTCGGCGCCAATCCGGTGGTCACGTTCATGAAGGTGACCCTGCCGCTGATCATGCCGGGCATCATGGCCGGTGCGCTGCTCGCGTTCGCCCTCTCGATCGATGACTTCGTGATCACGTACTTCGTCTCGGGATCCACCACGACGTTCCCGTTGTTGATCTACGGCGCGGCCAAGACTGGCATCACGCCGTCGTTCAACGTGATCGGGACGTTCCTGTTCACGTTCGGGGTCTTGATCGCGCTGTTCGGCTCGATCCTGCCCTCGGTCACCGCCCGTCGCGACAACAAGCGGCTCGCCCAGGACCGCGAAGCCAGCGCCGAGTTCCTCTCGGCGGGCGCCGGCCACTGACCGCCGAGGGCCTCCGCATCCGAGAACCCCGGCGGGACGGGGTTCCTCGTGAAAACTTTCACAAGCTTGACCCGATATGGCCTCTGACCTGCGGTTTTACGCGCCGTGATCCTTTGACGCGCTTCCTGGCCGCTGCCTATACTGGCCGCCCATGCAGGGACGCGACCACGGGGAAGCTTGGAGGGGAGCGAACCAGGCCTGGAGCATCACCGGAACCCTGCTCTCCGGCATCGTCGTGTGGGGCGGGATCGGCTGGCTCCTGGATCGGTGGCTCGGGTTCGACGGCCTCTTCCTCCCCATCGGGATGGTGCTCGGCGTGGGTGTGGCGATCTGGCTGGTCTATCACCGATATGGCAGGGAACCCTGACTGAGCGACCGGAACGCGTGATGGTGCGACGGGCATTCGTGCCCGCGGTCGCGGCGTTCGCGATCGCCACCGGTGTGGCGTGGGCCCTCGGAGGGCCCGGCGCGGGTGTCTCCGCCGGCATCGGCATCGTCATCGTTTACCTCAACTTCGCCGCCAACGGGCTATCGCTCGCGTGGGCCTCGACGGTCTCGGTCACCGTCGTCCAGGTGGTTGCCTTCGCAGGGTTCATCGTCCGGCTCGCCGTGATCGTCGCCGTCATGGTCGCCCTGAACACCCTGACGTGGTTCTCGCCGGTGGCGTTCGGGCTCGCGGTCGTACCCGCCACGCTGCTGCTCCTCGCCTACGAGGCGCGGCTCGCGATCCGCGGCCTCGGCGCGCAGTTGCAGATCCCCGCCGATCCGGCGGCGGACCGGGCGGGCGCCGCACTCGCCGCACGGGAGGCTCAGTAGATGTTCGCTCCGCTGCTCGCCGAGATCTCCAAGCCGCCGGACGGCTTCGCGCCTCCCGGGACGGAGATCTTCGACTACACCAAGAACTGCCTCATCGGCGACGGGAAGTTCTGCATCGACAAGCCGTCGTTCTGGATGCTGATGTCGGCCGTGATCATCGGGGTGCTGCTCATCGTGGCCTTCCGCCGCCCCAAGATCATCCCCAAGGGGCTGCAGAACGCCCTCGAGAGCATCATCGAGTTCATCCGCAATGGCATCGTGATGGAGGTGATGGGGCCTGACGGCCTCCCCTTCCTGCCGTTCCTCACCGCCCTCTTCCTCTTCATCTGGGTCAACAACACGTTCGAGGTCGTGCCCTTCATCCAGTTCCCGAGCACCTCCAGGATGGCGATGCCCGCGATCCTCGCGATCCTGGTCTGGTTCATCTTCAACATCGTCGGGATCGTGAAGCAGGGGGGCTGGCACTACCTGAAGGGTGTGCTCTTCCCGCCGGGCGTGCCCAAGCCCATCTACATCCTGGTGACCCCGATCGAGCTGGTGTCGGTGTTCCTGGTGCGGCCGCTCACCCTGGCCGTCCGACTCGCGGCCAACATGATCGCGGGACACCTGATCCTCACGATCTTCTTCCTGGGCACCTGGTACCTGCAGTACCAGCTCGTCACGATCCCGTTCGCCGCCGCGTCGTTCGCCCTGGGGACGGCGCTCGTGGGCTTCGAGCTGCTCGTGGCCGTGCTGCAGGCCTACATCTTCACGATCCTAACCGCCGTCTACATCTCCGGGGCCATCCACCCCGAGCACTAGGAGGAGGAACGAACATGTCCCATCTGCTCGCCCAGTCCGCCGCCGAGGCCGTGAACGTCGGGATCCCCATCGGCAAGGGGCTCGTGTACGGTCTCGCGGCCATCGGTCCCGGCATCGGCATCGGCTTCCTCGTCGGCAAGTCCGTCGAGTCGATGGCCCGCCAGCCCGAGGCCGCCGGCATGGTCCGCACGACGATGTTCCTGGGCATCGCGTTCGTCGAGGCGCTGGCCCTGTTCGGCTTCGTGCTCTCGTTCATCATCAAGTAAGGGGAGGATCGATGCTGCACCTGGTGGTGTTGGCGGCCGAAGAGGCCCCGAACCCGATCCTGCCCGACAAGGCGGAGATGATCTACGGCACGCTCGCGTTCGCGATCGTGTTCGGGCTGCTATGGAAGTTCGCCTTCCCGGCCCTGAACAAGATGCTCGCGGAGCGTTCGGCGAAGATCCAGGGCGAGATGGAGAAGGCCGAGGCGACCCGTGGCGAAGCCGACCAGCTGCTGGCCGACTACCGCACGCAGCTCGCCGGGGCGCGCGACGAGTCGAACCGGATCATCGAGGAGGCCCGCAAGACCGCGGACCAGCTGCGCCGCGACGTCCAGGCCAAGGCCGAGCAGGAGGCGCAGGCCACGGTCGCACGCGCCCAGGAGGACATCCGCGCCGAGCGGGACCGGGTCTTCCAGGAGCTGCGCGGCCAGGTGGGCGAGATCGCCGTCGAGCTCGCGGGCCGGGTCGTGGGCCAGTCCCTGGACAAGTCGGCGCACGAGCGCCTGATCGACGACTACATCGACCAGGTGGCCTCCGGCGAGAACGGACAGAACTGAGATGACGGCCAAGGACGCGGCCGTGCGCGGGTACGCCGAGGCATTCCTCGCCGTGGCCGAGGCCGACGGCGCCCTCGACAAGGTCGTCGACGAACTCTTCGCGTTCGACGCGGCCGTGGAGCAGAACGCCACGCTGCGCGAGGCCCTCACCGACATGGGCCTGCCGCCGGAGAACCGCAAGGCCGTGGTCCGCGACATCCTGGGCGACCGCGCCCACCCCACTACCGCCAACCTGATCGGGCTCGCGGTGGAGTCGGGTCATGCCAAAGACCTGCGGGCCATCGTCGAGGCGATGGGCGCCCTCGCGGCCGAGCGTCGCGACGCCCGTCTCGCCGAGGTCCGCAGCGCCGTGCCGCTGGACGAGCAGCAGCGTGCACGCGTGGCCGACGCCCTGTCCAGCGCGACGGGCCGCAGGATCGAGATCAAGGTCGTGGTGGACCCAACGGTCGTAGGAGGCCTCGTGGCACGCATCGGAGACGAGGTCTTCGACGGCTCCGTGGCCACCCGGCTGAACGACGCGAAACAGCACTTAGGGAGCGTGTGACGAGATGGCATTGAACATCGACCCCGCGAGCATCGCGGAGGCGCTCCGGAGGAACGTCGAGAGCTACACGCCCACGGTGGACCGTGAAGAGGTCGGCCGCGTGATCGAGACCGGGGACGGGATCGCGCGCGTGTCGGGGCTCCCGCGCACCATGGCGAACGAGCTCCTCGAATTCTCCGGCGGCGTCCTCGGCGTCGCGTTCAACCTGGACGAGAGCGAGATCGGCTGCATCATCCTCGGCGAGTCCTCCCACATCGAGGAGGGGGACCCCGTCAAGCAGACGGGGCGGATCCTCTCGATCCCGGTCGGCGACGGGTTCCTGGGTCGGGTGGTGGACGGTCTCGGGCGCCCCATCGACGGCAAGGGGGTCATCAACGCCGGCGAGCGCCGGAACCTAGAGGTGCAGGCACCCAACGTGGTGAGCCGCCAGGGCGTGAAGGAACCGCTGTACACCGGCATCACGGCCATCGACGCGATGACCGCCATCGGGCGGGGACAGCGCCAGCTGATCATCGGCGACCGCCAGACGGGCAAGACGGCCATCGCCGTGGACGCCATCATCGCCCAGCGCGAGCTATGGGGCACCGACACGCAGGTCAAGTGCATCTACGTGGCGGTGGGACAGAAGGCCTCGACGGTCGCCGAGGTCGTGGAGACGCTGCGGGAGAACGGCGCCCTCGAGTACACGACCGTGGTGAACGCGGCGGCGTCCGACCCAGCGCCGTTCCAGTACCTCGCTCCCTACGCGGGCGCGGCGCTGGGCGCGCACTGGATGTACAAGGGCGAGGCCGCGCTCGTGGTGTACGACGACCTCTCGAAGCAGGCCACCGCGTACCGCACGCTCTCGCTCCTGCTGCGCCGCCCTCCGGGCCGCGAGGCGTATCCCGGCGACGTCTTCTACCTGCACTCCCGGCTGCTGGAGCGCGCGGCCAAGCTCTCCGATGAGCTGGGCGGCGGATCGTTGACCGCCCTGCCCATCATCGAGACCAAGGGCGGCGACGTCTCCGCCTACATCCCGACCAACGTCATCTCGATCACCGACGGCCAGATCTACCTGGAGCCCGAGCTCTTCTTCTCGGGCGTGCGCCCGGCCATCAACGTCGGCATCTCGGTCTCGCGCGTGGGCGGCGCCGCGCAGATCAAGGCGATGAAGAAGGTCGCCGGCCGCCTGCGCATCGACCTCGCCCAGTTCCGCGCCCTCGAGGCGTTCGCGCAGTTCGGCTCCGAGCTCGACAAGGCCTCCCAGCAGCAGCTCGCGCGCGGCGCGCGCGTGGTGGAGGTCCTCAAGCAGCCGCAGTACCAGCCGCTGCCCGTCGAGAAACAGGTCGTCTTCGTCTACGCCGCCACCACCGGAGCGCTCGACGAGTACCCGGTCGAGGATGCGAAGCGCTTCGTGGTGGAGCTCGCCGAGTACCTCGATACCCGCCACCCCGAGATCCTCTCCACGATCCGCTCGAGCGGGGATCTGTCCGACGAGACCACGAGCGCGCTCGACGCCGCCATCGAGGCCTTCGCCGCCACGTTCGTGCCGTCGGACTCGGGGGCGGGCTCGGAGGCCGCCCTCGGCAAGACCACCCCGAAGGACGTGGTCAAGGAGGACATCGGCTGGGATCGGATGTCCTCGGCCGAGGGGGACGCTCCGCACGCGCCCACCAAGGAAGAGGCCCGCGAGGAGTTCGAGTCGAAGGCGGGCCCCATCGGACAGACGGACTTCCCCGCATAGGCCATGGGCGCAAAGATCCGCGTCGTTCGTCGGAGGATCCGCTCGGTCCAATCGACGATGAAGATCACCCGCGCGATGGAGCTCATCGCGTCCTCGCGCATCGTGAAGGCGCAGAAGCGGGTCGAGCAGTCGCGCCCCTACGCCCGGCAGCTCACGGCGGCCATGGAAGACGTGGCGCGCCAGACGGGATCCTTCGCCCACCCGCTCCTGGAGGCGCGGGAGCATCCGGCGAAGGTGGGCGTGTTCGTGGTCACGTCGGACCGGGGCCTCGCCGGCTCCTACAACTCCAACGTCCTCAAGGAGGCCGAGATCGTCATCGCGGACGTGAAGGCGAGGGGCCTGGAGCCCGTCGTCTACGTCAGCGGGAAGAAGGGCGTGGGCTACTTCCGCTTCCGTGGGGTGCCGATGCGCGCCGAGTGGCAGGGCTTCAGCGAGGTCCCTCCGTACGCGATCGCCGAGGAGATCGGTGGCAAGCTGATCGGTGACTTCGCCGACGGAGAGATCGACGAGCTCCACTGCGCGTACACCGACTTCCGGTCGGCGTTCACGCTGCGTGCGACCGCCAAGCGATTCCTGCCCATCGCGGCGCACGAGGTGACGGGATCCGGTGGCCGCGTGCACGCGGAGTACCTGTTCGAGCCAGGTCCCACCCAGATCCTCGACCATCTGTTGCCGCAGTACGTGATCACCAAGGTCTACGCGGCGCTGCTGGAATCGGCCGCATCCGAGAATGCCGCGCGCCGGCGCGCCATGAAGGCCGCCACCGAGAACGCTGAAGAGATCATCAAGGTCCTCACCCGGCAGGCCAACCGTGCTCGCCAGGACGAGATCACCACCGAGATCATGGAGATCGTCGGCGGGGCGGAGGCCCTGTCGGGCGCATCAGGGGAGTGAGAGATGCCAGCTGAGCACGAGAACGTGAACGGGCGGGTCGTCCGGGTGATCGGTCCCGTGGTGGACGTGGAGTTCCCGCCGGCCGAGCTGCCGGAGATCAACACGGCGCTGCAGGTCGACGTCGAGCTCGGAGGCCAGACCACCACCATCACCTGCGAGGTCGCCCAGCACATCGGCGAGAGTCAGGTCCGCACCGTGGCCCTGAAGCCCACCGACGGGTTGGTGCGCGGCACCCCGGTCCGCAACACGGGGGCCCCGATCAGCGTACCTGTGGGCGAGGGGGTGCTGGGCCACGTCTACAACGTGCTGGGCGAGCCCCTCGACACCACGGCCGACCAGATCCACGCTGCCGACCGCTGGCCGATCCACCGCGACAGTCCGCCCTTCGACGAGCTCGAGCCCAAGTCCGTGATGCTGGAGACCGGCATCAAGGTGATCGACCTCCTCGAACCGTACGTCCAGGGTGGCAAGATCGGGATGTTCGGCGGGGCCGGCGTGGGCAAGACCGTCATCATCCAGGAGATGATCCGGCGTCAGGCCCAGCAGCACGGCGGCGTGTCGGTGTTCGCGGGCGTGGGGGAGCGCACCCGCGAGGGCAACGACCTGTTCATCGAGATGACCGAGTCCGGCGTGATCCAGAACACCGCGCTGGTCTTCGGACAGATGGACGAACCACCCGGTGTCCGGTTGCGCGTGGCATTGGCCGCGCTGACGATGGCCGAGTACTTCCGCGATGTGGAGCGCAAGGACGTGCTCCTGTTCGTGGACAACATCTTCCGGTTCACGCAGGCCGGCTCGGAGGTCTCCACGCTGCTCGGGCGGATGCCGTCGGCGGTGGGATACCAACCCACGCTCGCCGACGAGATGGGCGAGCTGCAGGAGCGCATCACCTCCACGAAGGGCCGTTCGATCACGTCCCTGCAAGCCATCTACGTGCCCGCCGACGACATCACCGACCCGGCGCCGCACACGGCGTTCGCGCACCTCGACGCCACGACCGTCCTCTCGCGCGACATCGCCTCGCTGGGCATCTACCCGGCGGTCGACCCGCTGGACTCGACCAGCCGGATCCTCGACGCCCGCTACGTGGGGCAGGAGCACTACGACGTCGCGCGCCGCGTGCAGGAGATCCTGCAGCGGTACAAGGACCTGCAGGACATCATCGCGATCCTCGGCATCGACGAGCTGTCCGAGGAGGACAAGGTCATCGTTGCGCGCGCCCGCAAGATCCAGAAGTTCCTGAGCCAGCCGTTCTTCGTGGCGGAGCAGTTCACGGGCATCCCGGGCAAGTACGTGCCGGTGGACGAGACGATCGCGTCGTTCCGCGGTCTGTGCGACGGGCAGTACGACGACCTGCCCGAGCAGGCGTTCCTGCTGGTGGGCGGGATCGAGGAGGCCGTCGAGGCGGCCAAGCAGATGGAGGCCGCCTAGGTGCCGGTCGAGGTCCACGTAGTCACGCCCGAGCGCGAGCTCTGGTCCGGCACCTCGACGCTGCTGATCGCGCGCGGAGTCGACGGCGAGGTCGGGATCCAGGCGGGACACATCCCCCTGCTCGTCCAGCTCGCCATCGGTGCGCTGCGGATCCAACGCGAAGGCGAGGAGGAGCTGATCGCGGTCGTGGACGGCGGGTTCATGCACGTGACGTCCTCGACCGAGGGTGTCACCCGCGTGGACGTGATGGCCTCCTACGCCGAGTTCGTGAGCGAGATCGATCTCCCTGCGGCCCGCGCCCGTGCCGAGCGGATGCGTGAGCTGTTGACGCAGAACCACGACACGCAGGTCGCCGAGGCGGACCTCGTGGCCGCGAAGGCCGAGCTTCAGAAGGCCCTCACCCGTATCAGTCTCGCGGGCTGACCTACCGCGCAACCGTGCGTTCGCGGCCCTAGACTGTTCCCCCCATGGACCGACTGCTCGTCACAGGAGGCGCCCGCCTCGCAGGTTCCGTCCGCATCTCGGGCGCCAAGAACTCGGCCTTGAAGCTGATGGCGGCGGCGTTGCTCGCCCCCGGTCGCACCGTGCTCCACAACGTGCCGCGGATCCAGGACTGCATCACGATGGGCCAGGTGCTGGAGCACCTCGGTGCTGAGGTGGCGTGGGACGGGGGCGAGGTCACGATCGACGCCACCGGACTCACCTCGGTGGAGGCGCCCTACGAGTTGGTCCGACGGATGCGCGCATCGATCGTGGTGCTGGGCCCGCTCCTGGCGCGCGTCGGCCAGGCCCGCGTCGCGATGCCCGGCGGCGACAACATCGGCTCGCGCCCGATCGACCTCCACGTGAGCGGCCTGCGGAAGATGGGTGCGGACATATCCTCGGAGCACGGCTTCCTGGAGGCGCGGGCGCCGCGAGGGCTCCGCGGGGCGCCCGTCACGCTCGACTACCCCAGCGTGGGTGCCACGGAGAACCTGATGATGGCCGCGGTGGCCGCGCGCGGGACCACCGTGATCGACAACGCCGCGCGCGAGCCCGAGATCGCCGACATCGCGGACCACCTTGTGGCGATGGGCGCTCGGATCGACGGCGCCGGCACCAGTACGATCGAGATCGAGGGCGTGGACGCGTTCGCGCCCGCGCCCCACGGCGTGATCCCCGATCGGATCGAGACGGGGACGTTCGCCGCCGCGGCGGTCGCCACGCGTGGCGACGTGACGCTCACCGGCGCTCGCCCCGAGCACCTCGGCCTGTTCCTCGACAAGCTCTCCGACGCCGGCGCGCGGATCGATCTCACGGCGGATGGGCTCCGGGTGCGCCAGGAGGCCCGGCCGGCTGCGGTCGACTTCGTGACCCTCCCGTACCCGGGCCTCGCCACGGACTTCCAGCCCATCCTGATGGCGATGCTCGCCGTGGCCGACGGCACCTCCATCGCCACGGAGAACGTCTTCGAGAGCCGGTTCCTCTACGTGCCGGAGCTGCGGCGCATGGGCGCCAGCATCGACGTCGAGGGCCATCACGCCGTGATCCGGGGCGTGGCGCGGCTCTCGGCGGCGCCCGTTCAGGCGCTCGACATCCGGGCCGGTGCGGCCATGGTGATCGCTGGCCTCTGCGCCGACGGGGTCACCGAGGTCGAGGACATGCACCACGTCGATCGCGGCTACGAAGAGTTCGAGGAAAAGCTCACGGCCCTGGGTGCCGAGGTGCGTCGTGAACGGGAGTTGGTCACGCTCCCATGATGGGGGATCCCCCGCCTCCCCGCCCCGACCTCCGGCTCGACGGCCCCGGCATGACACCGGTGCCCGGCTCCCTGTCTCCAGTCGACGCGGACGGCAGGCTCCTGGCCACGTGGCGGTGGTGGGAGGTCGTCGGGATGACCCTCGTCGGGATGCTCCTTGGGCTGATCGCGGCCGCGGTCATCGTCCTCGTGACGGGGACCACCGTCACGCAAACCGGTGCGAGCGGACCGAGCGACCTTCTCGCGGGCATCGTCAGCGACGTCGTGTTGATGGCCACGCTCCTGTTCTGGCTCCGGCGGCGCCACCCCAACTGGTGGGCGATCATCGGGTTCCCCTCGCGCCGGGGGTTGCCCAAGGAGGCCGGGATCGGGGCGGCGCTGGGGATCCTCGTGCGGATCGCGGCGGGCATCGCCTCCGCCGCGGTCGTCGCGGTGCTCACCTCCGCCTCGAACTCACAGGTGAAGATCCCCGAGCAGGTCGACACGAACCTCGCCCCGGCGGCCTTCGCGATGTTCGTGGTGTACGCGGTCATCGTCGCCCCGATCACGGAAGAGTTCGTCTTCCGCGGCCTGCTCTACCGTTCGATCCGCGATCGGCGGGGCGTCGCGCTCGGCGCCATCGTCTCGGCGGTCCTGTTCGGACTGGTGCACGCGGTCCCCGGGGTGCCGTGGCTCGACGTGGTCGCCCTGCAGATCACGATGGTGGTCACCGGCGTCGGGCTGGCGCTGATCTACGAGCGGCGCAAGAACCTCGTATCGGACATCGCGGGGCACGCAGCGTTCAACCTGGTCGCGGTGGTGGCGATCGCGGCGGGCGCGGGGTTCATCCACGTTCCTTGGCACATCCCTTGGCACCTCTCGTGACACCTCTGCCCTTCTGGCACCTCTCATGGCGCCTCTCCTGGGGGCCTCGCTCCCGTTCTGGCGGTAGCCTTAGCCCATGCCGGCGTTCCCCACCGACCCGTGGTTCCAGGATCTGATCGTCGAGATCAACGCCTCCGAGGAGTACGAGGATGCGGCGGCGAGCTGGGAGGGTGATGTGGCGTTCCTCGTGGAGGCCGAGCCGGACAAGGGTGTGCCCCAGGACGTGTGGGGGCTCCTCGATCTCTGGCACGGCAGCTGCCGCGGCGGCGGGGTGGTGGACGCCGAGCGCGGCAACCAGGCGGCGTACGTGATCCGGGCACCCTACTCGCGCTGGAAAGAGGTCGTCCTCGGCGAGCTCGATCCGACCCGCGCGATGATGCAGGGGAAGCTGAAGGTTCGTGGGGACCTCGCCACCATCGTGCGGTACGTGCGCGCCGCCAACGAGCTCGTGCACCTCACCGGCCTCGTCGAGACTGAGTTCCCCGACGAGGCTTGAGGCCGTGCGGGCGGTCGTGTTCGCCGCGATCGGGCGGGTCGAGGTGACGGACGTGCCCGATCCGGTGCTCGAAGAGCCGGGCGACGCGATCGTCCGTGTGAAGCTCTCCGCGATCTGCGGTTCCGACCTCCACTTCCTCCACGGGAAGACGCCGCTCGAGCCGGGCGAGGGGATCGGCCATGAGGCCGTGGGCGTGGTGGAGTCGGCGGGTCCCGCGGTGACGAGGTTCCGGCCGGGGGATCGAGTGGTGGTGGCGTTCAACATCGCGTGCGGATCCTGCTGGTTCTGCGC
This sequence comes from uncultured Actinomycetes bacterium, assembly GCA_963810915.1. Taxonomy (GTDB): domain Bacteria; phylum Actinomycetota; class UBA4738; order UBA4738; family HRBIN12; genus JAOUEA01. The sequence continues at coordinate 288,124 of CAWEPH010000001.1, forward strand.
GCACGGGCAGACCCAGCTGTGCGAGGACTTCCGGAATCTGGGGGCCGGCGCGTTCGGCGGTGGGCTCCCGGGGGCACAGGCCGAGCGCCTTCGGGTGCCGGTCGCGGACATGAACCTGCTGGCGATCCCGGATGGGGTCGAGGACGAGCGGGCCCTCTTCGTGGGCGACATCGCCACGACCGGCATCTACGGGGCCGCGCTGGCGCGCGTCGAGCCGGGCGAAACGGTCGCCGTGGTGGGCGCGGGCCCCGTGGGGTTCTTCCTGGTACAGGCCGCGCGGGCTCGCGGCGCAGAGCGGGTCTTCGCGCTCGATCTGGAGCCCGAGCGACTCGCCCTCGCCGCGCGGGTCGGCGCCCAACCGGTCGATGTGAGCGAGCGTCATCCCGTCACCGCGCTCGCCGAGGCCACGGACGGGCGTGGGGCGGACGCCGTGATCGACGCCGTGGGGAGCCCTACGGCCTTCGAGACCGCGGTGGACGTCGTGCGGCGTGGCGGCCGGGTGGTCGTGGTGGGCATCTACGCGGGGGAGGCGATCGAGTTGCAGCTCGGCGTCTACTGGGCGCGCGCGATCGACCTGCACTTCGCGGGCGTCACCCCCGTGCACGCCTGGTGGGAGCACACGATGGCGGCGATCGTGGACGGGTCGATCGACCCGACCTTGCTGGTCAGTCACCGGTTGTCGTTGGAGGACGCGCCCGAGGGATACGCGTTGTTCGACGAGCGACGCGCCACGAAGGTCCTGCTGCGCCCGTGAGCGCACACGTCATCCAGGCGGACCCCGAGCCCAGCGGCCTTGCCGAGATGCTCGGCGGCCTGATCGCGCAGAACCTCGAGCGCGATCCCGCTCGCGAACGGCTGCTGCGTCCGGCTCTCGTGGGGATCGAGGCGCCCGATGCAGGGGTCGCCGTCACCCTGCGGCTCGATCCCGGACGCGTCCTGATCGACCGAGGGGTCGACCCTCGCGTCCAGCTGCGCGTGGTCGCCGACTCCCATCGACTCCTTCGACTGACGGCATCCCCGCTGCGCCTGGGCCTGCCCGACGCCTTCACGGCCGGCGGTCGCGAGGTGCTCGGTGATGTCTTGGCCGGCCGGGTGCGGATCCGGGGGATGATCTCCCACCCGCGGCGGCTGGCCCGGCTTACGATGCTGCTCTCCGTGCGCTGAGAGCGGGACCAGGCTTGGACCAGATCGCGACGAACGGGCCGCCGCTGCGGCCCGATGAGGTTCCCTCCATGCAGCGTCGGGAACGCAGGTGGCTGCCCACCCTCGCCGTGCTGGCCGTGATCATCGTGGTGGTCCTGGGAGGCTACGTCACCGCGGCGGCGCTCTCGGAGCCGGCGGGGCCGCCCGTTTCCGTGGGAGGGATCGTGACCGTCCAGCCGCTGTCGGGCTGGGAGACGGCCACGCAAGCGTCGGTGGGCGGGTTACCGTTCGCCCGGCTGACCCGCGGCAGCGGCAACCTCGACGTCGTGGCCGTCCCCGGGTACCGAGGCAGCGCCTCCGACCTGGCGGACGATTACGTGACCCGGGTGCTGGAGGAGCAGCTCTCCCGGCTCCAGGTGAGCGACGATCCGGAGACCGTGGCGCTCGGGAGCGGCCTCGTGGGAGAGCGCTTCAGCTACGTCGGCGTCACGGATACGGGCGCCTCGGTCGAGGGCGAGGTGACCTCGGTGGTCACGCCGGCGGGTGACGGCGTGGTCTTCGACGGGTGGGCGCCCGAGGGTCTCCTGGCCTTCGTGGACGACGACGTGCACACGATGACCGATCGGGCGGTGTTCGCGTGAGCGACGCCGCAGCCCGAGCGGGACGGCGGCGCGACGACCTGCACCAGGGTCGGTTCCTGCAACCGCGACAACCGGCGTTCTGGCTCTACTGCGTGCTGGTGTTCCTCACCGGGCTCGTGGCGGTGGGGGAGCAGAGCCTCTTCCGCAACATCTCACCGGCCGGGTGGGTGCTCTCGTGGCTCCTGATGTTGGCGTACGCCCTGCCGGTGTTCGTGGTGCTGTACTACCTCGACCTCTACGAGCGAGAGCCGCTCCCGCTGCTGTTCGCCGCGCTCGTGTGGGGGGCGGTGGCCGCCACGACGCTCGCCGCGATCGCGAACGGGGGCTGGGGCCTGGTGGTGGCCCGGGTGGGCGGCCCCGAGTTCTCCGCCCGGTGGACGGCTGCGCTCACGGCGCCGCTCGTGGAGGAGACCCTCAAGGGCGTCGGCGTCGTCCTGATCTACCTCATCGCCCGTGACGAGGTCGACGACATGTTGGACGGCTTCGTCTACGGAGCGCTCGTGGGTCTGGGCTTCGCGGTGGTGGAGGACGTCTTCTACTTCATGAGCGTGTTCGGTGGGCAGCCCGCAGGGGTCCTGCGCGGATTCGCGCTGCGGGTGCTCGCGAGCGGCCTGTATTCCCACGTCCTGTACACGGGGCTGGTGGGCATGGGGATCGGGTACGTCGTGTCGCGTCGCTCCGCGGTTCCGTTGGCGAGGCGCCTGTGGATCTCTGCCGGGCTCTCGGCCCTCGCCGTCCTCGGTCATTTCCTGTGGAACTCGCCGTGGCTGGATCTCTTCCCGGCGGGGCCCTGGACCGCGGGCGATTGGCCCTTGGTGTTCCTGGCAACGGCGGTGAAGGGGTTGCCGCTCCTCGTGTTCGTGGCCGTGGCCGTCGTCCTAGCGCGCGGGCGCGAGCGCCGCTGGCTCCAGGGCGCCCTGGCGCAGGAGGTCGGCGGCGAGGGGATCTCGACCGAGGAACTCCGGCTGCTGGAGAGTCCCAAGCTCCGGCGCGCCGCGCGACGGGATATGCGCCGGCGTGCAGGCGGGCGTGCGGCCTCGCTCCTGCACCGACTCCAGCGGGAACAGGTGAACCTTGCCATGATCCGCTCGCGCGTGGCGACCGACGACGACCCCGCCCTCCTTCGCCAGCGCGCGTATTGCCGGTCCCTGCGCGACGCGTTGCAGGCGATGCCCGGCGCAGCTCCGGCCGACGCCGGTGCCGGCCGGCCGTCCGGGTAGGCTTCGCAGCCATGGAGGTGGACGAGCTCGTCGCGGGGGTGCTCGCAGGCGACCGGCGGGCGGTCGCCCGCGCGATCAGCGCGGTGGAGGACGGCGCCCAGGAGCTGCCCTCCATCTCCGCGGGCCTATACGGACGCACCGGCACCGCCGCCACGATCGGGCTCACGGGGGCGCCGGGGGTCGGGAAGTCGACACTGGGCACGGAGCTGGTCCGCCGCGCCCGCGCCGCCGGGCACGCCGTGGCGGTGCTCGCGGTCGATCCCACATCGCCGTACACGGGAGGGGCGCTCCTCGGCGACCGGGTGCGCATGCAGGAGCACGCCACCGACCCGGGCGTCTTCATCCGTTCGATGGCCACGCGGGGACACCTCGGCGGCATGGCCCTGGCCGCGCCCGAGGCGGTGCGCATCCTCGACGCGGCCGGCTACGCGCGGATCATCGTGGAGACCGTGGGCGTCGGGCAGGCCGAGGTCGACGTGGCCGCCGCCACCGACACCGCCGTCGTGGTGCTCGCGCCCGGTCTCGGCGACGCGGTCCAGATGGCCAAGGCCGGGATCCTCGAAGTGGCCGACGTCTTCGTGGTGAACAAGGCCGATCGCGAGGGGGCGCCCGAGGTCGTCCGCGAACTGCGGCAGATGCTCCACCTCGGCGCCGCGCGCGACTGGGAGCCGCCGGTCCTGGAGACCGCGGCGCTCGCGGGCGAGGGCATCGAGGAGCTCTGGGCAGCGATCGAGGATCATCGTGCACACGTGGCGGCGTCCGGTGCGCTCGCGGCGAAGCGTCGCGGCCGGCTCCTGCGCGAGGTGGAGAGCCTGGCCGCCGAGCGGTTCCGGACGGTGGCCGCGGGCGCGCTCGAGGGCGACGCCGCCCTCACGGACGACCTCACGGCCCGCCGCATCGACCCGTACGGGGCGGCCGCTATGCTGGTCCGGTTGGCCGCCGATGCGGACGGGCTCGACGGGTAGACCCGCCGGCGGCCGGAGGCGACTCATGGTCGACCCGAACCCCGACGGCGCTCCCCCCCAGCGCTCCCACACGACGCGCTCCGGCGAGCCGCTCGAAGCCGTGTACGGGCCCGGGGATCTCCTCGACTGGGATCCGAGCGAGCGCCTCGGGGTGCCGGGGAGCTATCCCTTCACGCGTGGCGTCTACCCCACGATGTACCGGGGACGTCGCTGGACGATGCGGCAGTTCGCCGGGTTCGGGACCGCGGCCGAGACGAACGCGCGATACCGGTTCCTCCTGGAGCAGGGCCAGGGCGGGCTCTCGGTGGCGTTCGACATGCCCACGCTGATGGGCCTCGATTCGGACGATCCGCGCAGCGAAGGTGAGGTCGGGCGTTGCGGCGTGGCCACGGACTCGCTCCGGGACTTCGACGCCCTCTTCGACGGCATCCCGCTCGGCGACATCACCACGTCGATGACGATCAGCGGCCCGGCCACGGTGGCGTTCGCGTTCTTCCTGGCGGCGGCGGAGCGTCAGGGCGTCCCTTGGGAGCGTCTCGACGGCACCCTGCAGACGGACATCCTGAAGGAGTACATCGCGCAGAAGGAGTGGATCTTCCCGCCGCGCCCGCACCTGCGCCTGATCGGCGACCTGATGGCGTTCTGCGCCGAGCGCTGCCCACGGTTCCATCCGCTCAGCGTCTCCGGATACCACATCCGTGAGGCCGGAGCGACGGCGGCGCAGGAGCTGGCGTTCACCCTCGCGGACGGCTTCGCTTACGTGGAGCTCGGCCTGCAACGCGGCCTCGACGTGAACGCCTTCGCCCCCGGCTTGTCGTTCTTCTTCAACGCGCACATCGACTTCTTCGAGGAGATCGGGAAGCTGCGGGCGGCCCGGAGGATCTGGGCGCGCTGGCTGAAGGAGCGCTTCGGCGCCACTGATGCCGACGCGATGCGGCTGCGCTTCCACACGCAGACGGCGGGGGTTTCGCTCACGGCGCAGCAGCCCATGAACAACGTGGTGCGCACGGCCGTGGAGGCATTGGCCGCGGTGCTCGGCGGCACCCAGTCGCTGCACACCAACGCGCTGGACGAGGTGCTGGCGCTTCCCACCGAGGAGGCCGCGAAGCTCGCGTTGCGCACGCAGCAGGTCATCGCGGAGGAGACGGGCGTCGTCGACGTGGCCGATCCGCTCGGCGGCTCCTACCTCGTGGAATCGATCACCGACCTGATGGAGGAGCGCGCAGAGGCGATCTTCGTCGAGGTCGAAGCGATGGGCCCCGGCGGCATGCTCGAAGGCGTCCTGGCCGGCATCGAGCGAGGATGGTTCCAGCAGGAGATCGCGGAGTCCGCCTTCCGCGAGCAGCGCCGCTACGAGAGCGGCGACCTCGTGCAGGTGGGGGTGAACGCGTTCGAGGAGACCGACGAGCGGCCCGTCGACATCCTCGTGATCGGTCCGGAGGGGGAGGCGTCGCAACGGGAGGCCCTCGGGCGCTTGCGCGAGGAGCGGGATGCGGGGGCCGTCGAGGTGGCGCTCGCCCGGCTCACCGATGCCGCTCGCGGCGACGCGAACCTGATCGATCCGCTGGTGGCGTGCGCGCGCAGCCTCTGCACGGAGGGCGAGATCGTGCGGGCGCTCTCGGACGTCTTCGGGGCGTACCGAGAGACCCCACGCATCTGACGGCGTATCAGATGCATCTCCTCGCAGTTGCAATGGATTGCCGTATCGCCCGACCCGTGCCTATGATGCCTCCTGGCGCGTCTTGAGGAGGAGACCGTGCACATCCCCGACGGGTACCTGAGTCCCGCGACCTGCGGCTTCTTCGGTCTCGTGATGCTGCCGATCTGGTACAAGGCGTCGCGTTCGGTCGGCAAGGTCGTGAAGAGCCGCTACGTGCCCCTCCTCGCGATCGGCGCGGCCTTCAGCTTCCTGATCATGATGCTGAACGTGCCGATCCCCGACGGCACCACGGCGCACGCCGTCGGTGCCACCATCATCGCGATCGTGCTCGGACCCTGGGCGGCCGTGATCGCGGTGAGCATCTCGTTGATCATCCAGGCGATGTTCTTCGGCGACGGCGGCGTGCTCGCGATCGGGGCCAACTGCTTCAACATGGCCTTCGTCCTGCCGTTCGTCGGGTACTACACGCTACCGTGCGATCGCGGCGAACACGTCCCTGACATCGGGCCGTCGGGCCCTCGCGGCGGGCGTCGGCGGCTACGTCGGGATCAACGCGGCTGCTCTGTGTGCTGCGATCGAGTTCGGCCTCCAGCCGACGTTGTTCCACACGGCGAACGGAACGCCGCTCTACGCGCCCTTCCACCTATCCCAGACGATCCCGGCCATGATGCTCGCCCACCTCACGATCGCGGGGTTGTGCGAGTTCGCGGTGACGGCCGGCATCCTGGCGTATCTCCAGCGAGCGAACGTTCCCCTGCTGCGGATCAACCACGCGAACGTCCCGGTCACCGACGAGGAGCTCGTCAAGAAGCGGATGGGCTGGCGTTGGGCGATGGTGGGCCTGGCCACCCTGATCGTGATCACGCCGCTCGGCCTGCTCGCTCCGGGCGGCGCCTTCGGCGAGGATGCGCCCGCCGATCTGGACCTGTCGAAGTACGGGCTGTCCGCTGTGCCCACCGGGTTGAACAAGTTCAGCAGCTTCTGGAGTCACACCGTCTTGGGAGGCTACGGCTTCCAGGACGGTCAGCACCCCGTGATCGGGTATCTGCTCTCCGCCGTCGTCGGGATCGTGATCATCGGGGCCTTCACCGCCCTGTTCATCTGGGTGGCGCGGTTCTTCATGCGCCGCCGTGGTCGTGACGATGACGGCGCGGAGCCCGACGTCACCAAGGCCCCGGCATGATCGAGAGCGGGACCTCTTCGGCCGGGCGCGCGACGCCGACGTGGCTCGTCCAGAGCGAGGTGGGCCTCTGTCCGTGCGGCTGCATCGGCAGACGCAAGAAGACGAGCTTCATCGAGAAGACGCTCGACGGCACGGCAACGGTGATGCGCCAGGCGATGTTCAGCGACGACGTGTCCGATCAGGACGGGCTCCTGCAGAGGATCGACCCGCGGGTGAAGATCCTGTCCCTTCTCGGACTCCTGATCGCGACGGCATTCATCCGCAACATCCCTGCCTTGATCGCGATGTACGCGGTGACGCTCGCGCTCGCGGTCGCCTCCAAGCTGCCGCTGGGGTTCTTCGTGAAGCGCGTGTGGCTCTTCATCCCCATCTTCACCGGCATCGTCGTCCTGCCGGCCACGCTCAGCATCATCACGCCCGGAACCATCGTGGTGCCGTTGTGGACCTGGCACGGAACCCAGGTCGGGATCACCGAGCAAGGTCTGACGGCGGCCGGGCTCATCGTGATGCGCGTGGCGACCTCCGTCTCCCTGGTGGTCCTGATGACCCTCACGACGCCCTGGACGAAGCTCCTGGCGGCGCTTCGGGCGCTGATGGTGCCGAAGATCTTCATCCTCATCATCGGGATGGCCTATCGGTACATCTTCTTGCTGCTGACCTCGGTGACGGACATGTTCACGGCGCGGAAGGCGCGCTCCGTGGGCAACGCCAACACCGACTACAAGGAGGGTCAGCGGTTCGTGACGTCCTCCGCCGGGGCCCTGTTCGGCAAGGCACACTCCCTGAGCGAGGAGGTGCACATGGCGATGGTCGCGCGCGGCTACACGGGCGACGCCAAGTCCCTGTCCGGCTTCCGGTTCGGCCTCATCGACGCCCTGTTTCTCGCCGGGTGCACCTTCGTCGCGGTCGCGGTGCTGTGGGGTGACTTCGTCGTTGGCCACTGAGCGCGAGCACGCCGTCGACCACGGGGAGCACGAGGGGCATGCGCACGCGCTCGGCGAGGAGTGTGACGTGGTGCCACTCACCGACGACATCCTCGTCTGCACCGAGCTGAGCTACGCCTACCTCGAACGGTTCCCCGCACTGGACGGCGTGTCGTTCACCGTCGGACGCGGGGAGAAGGTCGCGCTCCTCGGAGCGAACGGGTGCGGCAAGTCGACCCTGCTGAAGATCCTGGATGGCCTCCTCTTTCCCGATGCGGGAGCGTTCGAGGCGTTCGGGCAACCCATCACCGAAGACAACCTCGAGGACGAGCAGTTCTCGATGGGGTTCCGCTCGCGCGTGGGCTTCATCTTCCAGAACTCCGACGCGCAGGTGTTCTCGCCGACGGTGCGCGAAGAGGTGGCGTTCGGCCCCCTCCAACTGGGGTGGTCAACCGAGAAGGTGGAGCGCCGGATCGCCGACGTCATGGCGATGCTGGGCATCGAGACGCTCGCCGACCGCGCGCCGTTCCAGCTCTCAGGCGGACAGAAGAAGAAGGTGGCCATCGCCTCGGTGCTCGTGATGAACCCCGAGGTGCTGCTCTTCGATGAGCCAACGGCGGCGCTCGATCCTCGCACGCAGCAGTGGTTGATCGAGCTGATCGCCGAGCTGAACGCGGCCGGCAAGACCATCGTGCTGGCCACACACGACCTCGACGTCCTCGACGTGGTCGCCGACCGCTGCCTCGTGTTCTCCGAGGATCACCGGATCGTGGCCGAGGGAACGCCCAGAGAGATCCTCGCCGATCGCGACCTCCTGCTCGGCGTGAACCTGATCCACGAGCACAGTCACCTGCATCCCGGCGAGGCGCCCCACGGGCACGAGCACGGACCCGGACATCACGACGAGCTCCCGTCGCCCGAGGTGCTTGGGGCGCGTTGAGCCTCAGGACGCGGCGTCCGCGCAGTCCTCGCAGCGCCCGGTGATCGCGAAGTGGGTCAAGTCGGCGACGAACCCGTGGTGGCGGTGGATCAGCTCCTGGAGCGCGTGGGCCTCCTTCAGGGACAGCGCGTCGTCGCGCCCGCAGTTCCCGCACGTGAGGTGGACGTGCTCGGCCTCCTCGGTCCGGTGGTATTCGGCGCCGGTCTCGAGGTGCGAGTGCGAGAGCACGCCGATGTCCTCGAGCGTGGCGAGCGTCCGATAGACGGTTGAGGCGTTCACGCCCGGCATCTCTCCCTGGACCTTGCGGGCGATCTGGGTCGGGGAGATGTGGCCCTGGGTGCGCATGACCTCCGACACGATCGCGCGGCGCTGCGGGGTCATCCGCAATCCTCGAGAGCGCAACAGCTCCATCACGCCGCTGAAATCGTGTCCCGAGCGCTCCATCCGCCCAGCTTAGCAGGCACTTGCAGGTGCAATTCACCTTGCACCTGCCCGTCACCGCGGCTGGGCCGGGACCGCGCGATCCCCGGGCCGCCGCTGGGTAGCCTGCCTTCATGACCGTGATGGTGACGGGGGGCTCCGGCGTGGTAGGCCACGCCCTCGTTCGACGGCTGGTGCGGGAGGACGAGGTGCGCGTCTGCGTGCGGCGCGCCGAAGCCGCCGAGCCGTTGCGCGCCCTGGGCGCGAAGGTCGCCCTCGGGCGGCTCGACGACGCCGACGCGCTCGCCGAGGTGCTGGGTGGGGTCTTCACCCTCTTCCACCTTGTCGGTGGCCCCAACCAGCCCCACCGCGACGCCCTGATGGACGCCAACCACGGTTCCGCGCTGCGTGCCGTGGTTGCGGCCAAGGAGGGCGGGGTGCGACGGATCATCCTGGTCTCGGTACCTGGCGCCTCGCCCGACGCCGCCGATCCCTTCCTCCGCGCGAAGGGTCTCGCCGAGGAGGTCGTCGCCACCAGCGGCCTCGAGTACGCCGTCGTGCGCGCGACGCACGTGTATGGGCTGGGGGGTCTGTGGTTCACGGCCGTGGTGCAGGGCGCATCGTCGACGCCGCCGATCACGATCGGGGGCGCCCACATGGTCGCCCCGCTCCTCGCTGAGGATCTGGCAACCGTGTTGATGGCCGCCGACCGCCTCGAGGAAGGGCTCGAGGGGATCTGGGCGCTCGAGGGGCCCGACGCGCTCACCCCGCAGGCTTTCGCCCGGCTCCTCGCGGACGGCGCGCGCGCCCCCGCGCGCCCCCTCGGCCCCGACGTGGGTGCGGAGCTCGAGGCCCTCCTGGGGTTCCCGCTCGCGCAGGAGGCCGTCGCGCACCTCCTCCGTCCCGAGCGCGCCGATGCCGCCGATGCCGCCGCCGCGTTCGGCGTCGAGCGCACCCCGCTCGCCGAAGGCCTCCGTCGGACGCTCGCCCGGGTTCCGACGGTCCCTCCTCCCGCCCGGTAGCATCGCCACGTGAGCGGGTTCGCGCATCTGGAGGTGTCCGACGGGGTGGGTGTCGTGCGCCTGAACAGGCCACCCGCCAACGCGATCGACCTGCAGATGGGGCTCGAGCTGCAGGAGGCCATCGGTGAGGCGGGTGGGCGCGACGACGTGGGAGCGCTCGTTCTATGGGGCGGCAGGAAGATCTTCGCGGCGGGCGCGGACGTCAAGGCGATGGCGGAGTGGGGACCCGACGAGGTCCGCCCGAGCGTCGAGGCGCTGGGCGCGGCGTGCGACCTCTTGGAGGCCCTTCCCAAGGTCTCGATCGCCGCCGTGAACGGCTACGCCCTGGGCGGCGGCATGGAGCTCGCGCTCGCGGCCGATCTGCGGTACCTCGCCGAGGACGCGAAGCTGGGGCAGCCGGAGATCACTCTCGGGGTGATCCCCGGTGCCGGCGGGACCCAGCGACTCACCCGGCTCGTCGGCCCGGGGCGTGCGCGCGAGTTGATCCTCACCGGACGCCAGATCGGGTCCGCGGAGGCCGCGGAGCTGGGCCTGAGCGCGGCCGTGGTTCCTCCCGACGACGTCCTCGATGCGGCCGTCGCCGCGGCGCGCGCGTTCGCGCGCGGGCCCCGCGCGGCGCTCGCGGCCGCCAAGGCATCCATCGCCGCGGCGGTGAGCGCGCCCGGTCCCGAAGGCATCCGGCGCGAGCGTGAACTCTTCCTCGCGTTGTTCGGCGGAGCCGACCAGCGGGAGGGGATGCGGGCGTTCCTCGAGAAGCGCCCCCCGCGCTTCGGCGTGAGCGAACGCGCGTAGCGCGCGCCCCGCCCGCCCGCACGGAACCCATGCACCGTCCCCGGGAATGAACCGACCCCGTGGGTCGTTCGAAGTACGTGCGAGGACCCCGCCCGCCTTCGTCGTCCGATCCGGGGTTCCGCGGAAGGATGTGAGTCACGTGGCAGAGGACCGGTACAGGGGCAAGAGTGTCCGACCGCTCCCGCGGCCGAATAAGCAGTACAGCGCCGGACGCGTCTGCGCGGAGCCCGGGTGCGAGACGAAGCTCTCCCGATACAACAAGTGGAACTACTGCTGGCAGCACGAGCCCGTCCACGCCTACGTCCCGCGCGGCAAGCGTCGGAGCAAGAAGGAGGCGGCGTAGGCGCCGCTCCACCCCGAGCCAATGCCGATACTCGAGGCCCCTTCCAGGGGCCTCGCTTCCATCTCCGGTCAAGGTGCTCCGGACGCGGGCCGATGGAAGGGGGACCGCTCCCCCCGAGCGCGAACCCATATGCCGAACGAGACCGTCGAGCCTCCCGCGATGCGCGAGGGTGGCTGCCCGTATTGCGAGCGCAGCGTGCTCGTGTACGAGGAGCCCCCTCGGTGCCCGCTCTGTGCCTGTCCGCTGGACGCAGGCTCGTTGCGTCCCTACGCCTTCCCGGACGATCGCGCGGGAGCCTCCGAAGCGGACTGATCACACCTCGAGCAACCGGGCGTCCTTGCGCCCCCGATTGTCGCTGATCAACCCCACGGCTTCGGCCCCCGCGAGCTCGCCGATCTCGATCGGCCGCTCGGCCACCCAACCTTCCTCCAACGCCGCCTCTCGCCCGATGCCCGCGAGGAGTCCGGAATCGAGGGGCGGCGTCCACCACCGACCGTCGATGCGCACGATGACGTTCGCGATCGTGGTCTCGGTGATCTCGCCGCGCGCGTTCGTGAGGATCACGTCGTCGGCGTCGGGGTGGCGGGCCCTCGCTTCCTCGTAGACGCGTCGGCGGGTCGTTTTGTGGAAGAGCATGGGATCGGCCGGGTCGACCGGCTCGTGCGTATCGATGGCAACGCTGACGACGTCCGGATAGCGTGGCGCGGCCACGGCCCCCGACTCGACACGACCGCGCCGATCGAGCACAACGCGCACGCGCGCGGCGCGATCGGTCACGCGAGCCACCGCGCGTTCCAGCGCGCTCACCACGAGGGCCTCGTCGTAGGCGAACCCGAAGTATCCGGCGGAGCCGCGCAGCCTGGCGAGGTGGCGTTCAAGATGACGAAAGCCCTCGGCCGGGTCATGGTGGATCGTCTCGAAGAGCTCGAAGTGCGGACGGCGCGCGGTGAGGACGCGGGCCTTGGCCACGACCTCGTCGTACTCGTTCGCGGCCCGCGAGTCCCACGTGATCCCCCCTCCAACGCCGTACTCCGCGGTGGCGGTTTCGGTGTCGAGGACCACCGTACGGATGGGCACGTTGAACCGCGCGCGCGGCAGGCCCGAGCCGGGCGGCGCCAGGTAGCCGACGGCCCCGCAGTAGACGCCGCGGGGCGCATCCTCGAGCTCCGCGATCAGCTCCATCGTGCGGACCTTGGGCGCTCCCGTGACGGAGCCGCACGGGAACAGGGCGCGGAAGACGTCGACGAGTCCCGTGGTGGGTTGCTCGTGGGCCGACACCGTGGACGTGAGTTGCCACACCGTCTCGTACCGCTCGAGATCGAAGACATCGCTCCATGTGACGGATCCGGGGGTCGCGACCCGACCCATGTCGTTGCGGAGTAGGTCCACGATCATCGCGTTCTCGGCTCGGTCCTTCACGGATCCGCGGAGGCGTGCGGCGACCTCCGCGTCCTCGGCGGGCCAGCGTCCCCGCGGGGCCGTGCCCTTCATCGGACGCGTGGTGAGCACGCCGTCGTCGAGGCGGAAGAAAAGCTCGGGCGAGGCCGAGCAGACGCGGTAACGACCCAGGTCCAGGTAGGCGGCGTAGGCGCCCCGCTGGGCGAAGCAGAGGTCGCGGTAGAGACCACGGGGATCGCCCTCCACCCGTGAATGCAGGCGCAGGGTGTGGTTCACCTGATAGGTGTCGCCGGCGGCGATGTGCTCACGGATGGCTCCGATCGCGCGGTCGTAGGTCGTCCGGTCGACGGAGGGACGCCACGCTCCCTCGACGGCAGGCTCCGGATCGCGCTGGGGCTCCGGCAGCACGGTCTCCTCGCGACGTTCGAACATCGCGAACCACGCCAGGGGGAGCCGCGCGAACGGGTCCCCCGGCCCCCGGGTGCGCACGACGAGCGAAGGATCGAGGCCGGGCGCCGCCTCGTACGCCAGGAAGCCCGCCACCCACAGCCCGCGCACGGCCGCCGCCTCGGCCGCCGCGATCGTCCCGGGGACCTCGTCGGGCCGGGTGGCCTCCAGCACGCCCACAGGTCCCACGAGGCGGAACGAGGCCGAGGCTCCCGTGAGGTCGTCGAATCGAGCGTCGAGCATGCCGGAACGATACGCGCGCGCCGATCCGCCGAGCGGGCGAAGACGCCCTGAGCCGCGAGGACGCCGCCACCGGGCTGTTAGCCTCGGGGGATGACGCGGCCCTCGGTGTTGGTGGCGATGTCGGGCGGGGTGGACTCGTCCGTCGCGGCGTGCCTCCTGCAGGAGCAGGGGTACGAGGTGTTCGGCTCCCACATGAACCTCGTGCACCTCGAGGGTGTGGAGCACGGGTGCTGCGGTCCCAGCGCCCGCCGCGACGCCGAGGCCGTGGCGCGCATCGCGGGGTTCCCGTTCGAGATCTGCGACCTGAGCGCGGAGTTCCGCGAGCGGGTCGTGGACGACTTCGTGGCCGAACACGCGCGGGGGCGCACGCCCAATCCGTGTGCGCGGTGCAACGGCGAGATCAAGTTCGGGGCGTTCCTTCGCCGCGCCGACGACCTCGGGGTGGACCTCGTCGCGAGCGGCCACTACGTCCGCACCGTCGAGGACCAGGACGGGCGTTGGCACCTCATGCGGGGTGAGGACCCCGCGAAGGACCAGACATACATGCTCCACATGCTCGATCAGCGACAGCTCGCGCGCGCCCGCTTCCCGGTAGGCGGCCTGGCCAAGGCGGAGACTCGGGTGCTCGCGGAGCGGTTCGGCCTGCCCGTCGCCGCCAAGCCGGACAGCCAGGAGCTCTGCTTCGCTCCGAGCGGGGACGCGGGCGGGTTCGTGCGATCGCAGGCGCCCGAGCTGGTGCGCCCCGGCGGCGAGGTCGTGGATCGCGACGGGGCCGTGCTGGCGGGGCATGACGGCGTCTTCGCGTTCACGGTCGGTCAGCGCCGGGGGCTGGGCGTGGCCACGGGCACCCCCGCCTACGTCGTCGAGGTCGACGCCTCCGCGAACCGGGTGATCGTGGGTGCGCAGGAGCTGTTGGCGCGTTCCGGGCTCGTGGCCGACCGCGTCTCCTGGGTGGCCGGCTCGGCGCCCACCGACGGGCCGTTCGAGGCCGACGTACGGATCCGATACCGAGGCGAGGACACCCCCGCGGTCGTCGAGCCGCTCGGCCCCGATCGGCTCCGGGTGACGTTCCGCAGCCCCCAGCGCGCGGTGGCGCCGGGCCAGAGCGTGGTCGTCTATCGCGGTGACGAGCTGCTGGGCGGCGCGCGCATCGTGGAGGCGCTCAGCTAGGCGCCATCGAGGCGGCAACCCTCCCCGGTCTCGGCGTCACATCGCTCCACTATCATCGGCATCCCCAGCTGCGAGGAGCCACCGGGTGAAGCTGCTCCGCCGTCGCGCCAAGAGCTTCGATATCCAGGTCCAGGAGATGACGCTGCACATCACCGCGCCGGAGGACTACGCGGAGGAGTCGCGCGCGGCGGGACTCGGCTTCTGGGAGCAGCTGCAGTCTTACGCGTTGCGCTATCCGGCGTTCCGGCAGTCCAAGCGGCCGCTCACCGAGATCGGCACCGACGCACCCGACATCGTGCGCGAGATGGTGGTCGCCGCCTCCAGCGCAGGCGTGGGCCCCATGTTCACCTTCAGGGGCGCCGTGGTGGACCAGGTCGGGCGCTTCCTGTCCGAGCAGCTCTCCGAGCTCACCGTCTCCTGTGACGGCGACTACTTCATCAAGGCCAAGAAGCGCATGAAACTGGCGGTGCGGCGCCACGGCGGTGAGCCGCTCACCGTGGCCCTGACGCCGGACAGCCGCGGGGTGGGCGTCTCCACGACGCTCGGCCGCGGCAAGGGTCATTCGGGCCCCGACGGACTCGCCGTGATCGCCGAGTCCTGCATGATGGCCGACGCCGCCGCGGCAGGGGTCCAGGCGGTCCTCGGCAAGCCTGACGGGATGGGGATGGCGCTGCGCTACCTCGAGCAGGTGCCCAAGGTGATCGGGGGGGTGGTGGTGGTGGGAGAGACCATCGGGGTCGCCGGCGGCGTGGAGATCGCGGGTTGAGCGCCGCCACGCAGGAGCGCGAGCGGGCCGAGGCGAAGCTTCGCGTCGAGGAGCTACGGGCGGAGATCGAGCATCACCGCTACCGCTACCACGTGCTCGACGACCCCGAGGTCGCCGATGCGGAGTACGACGTCTTGATGCGAGAGCTCCGCGAGCTGGAGGACAGGTTCCCGGAGCTCCAGACCCCGGACTCGCCCACGCAGACGGTCGGGGGCGCGCCCGCGGCCCTCTTCGCGCCCGTCACCCACCGCGCGCCGATGCTCTCGCTCGACAACGCGTTCTCCCTCGTGGAGCTCGACGCCTGGTACGAACGCCTCCTGCGCGCCGGCGGCCAGGGGGCGCGGTTCGCGTGCGAGCTGAAGATCGACGGCGTCGCCTGCGCGCTCACTTACGAGCGGGGCCGGCTCACGAAGGCGGCGACCCGAGGCGACGGACGGGTGGGCGAGGACATCACGGCCAACGTCCGGACCGTTCAGGGCATCCCGCGCACGCTCGGCGTCGCCGAGGCACCCCCGATGATCGAGGTCCGCGGCGAGATCTATTTCCCCGTCAAGGGGTTCGAGGCACTGAACGAGCAGCTCACGGCCGACGGGCAGCGTCCGTTCTCGAACCCGCGCAACGCCGCGGCCGGGTCCCTGCGTCAGAAGGACCCGAAGGTGACGGCGTCGCGGCCGCTCCGGCTGTGGGTGCACTCGTTCGGGGCAGCCGAGGGCATCGCGTTCGACTCCCACCTGGGGTTCCTCACATGGGCCGCCGACGCCGCCCTGCCGGTCCCGCCCACGACCGAGGGGCGGGACTCGCTGGAGGGTGTGAAGGGGTTCCTGCAGCACTGGGAGGCTCACCGTCACAGCGTGGACTGGGAGATCGACGGCACGGTGATCAAGGTCGACCAGACCGACCTGCAGCGAGAGTTGGGGACCACGAGCCACGCTCCGCGATGGGCCATCGCGTACAAGTTCCCACCGGAGGAACGCACCACGACCCTGGAACGCGTCGATGTCCACACCGGCCGCACCGGCAAGGTCACACCCTTCGCGGTGCTCGATCCGGTGTTCGTGGGCGGCGTCACCGTTACGTACGCGACCCTGCACAACGAGGACGAGGTGCATCGCAAGGACGTACGACCCAAGGACGCGGTGATCGTGCGCCGCGCGGGCGACGTGATCCCGGAGATCGTGGGTCCGGTGCTTTCCAAGCGGAAGCGGGGCGCGCGCAGGTGGAAGATGCCCACCGCCTGCCCCTCGTGCGGTACGGCGCTCGTGCGCCGCGAGGGCGAGGCGGACTGGCGGTGCCCGAACAAGCGCGGCTGCCCCAGCCAGGGCATCGAATGGCTCTTCCACTTCGCGGGGCGGGGCGCCATGGACATCGAGCACCTCGGCTACATGACCGTGATGCGTCTCCTCGAAGCGGGGCTGATCGAGGATCCCGCCGACATCTACGCCCTCGACGCGCAGAAGCTCGGTCAGCTCCCGGGGTTCAAGGACAAGGCCATCGCCAACGTGCTCTCCCAGGTCGAGGTCTCGAAGGATCGGCCCATCTGGCGCCTCCTGGTGGGTCTGAACATCCGTCACGTCGGCTCGCACGTCGCCCAGGTGCTCGCACGCGCGTTCGGTTCGATCGACGCGCTCGCCGCCGCCTCCGAGGACGAGATCGACGCGGTGCCGGAGATCGGGCCGGAGATCGCCGCGACCGTAGCGGAGTGGTTCGCCGAGGGTGAGAACCGGGCGCTGATCGAGAAGCTGCGCGCGGCCGGGGTGCGCATGGCCGATGAGCGGACCGCCGCCGAGGAGGGGCCACAGCCGCTCGCGGGCCTCTCCATCGTGCTGACCGGCGGGCTCGAGACGATGTCACGGGAGGAGGCGACCGAACGCGCCCAGGCCGCGGGCGCGCGCGTCTCCTCAGGGGTGTCCAAGAAGACGTCGTTCGTCGTGGCGGGCGAGAACCCCGGCACGAAGATGGCGAACGCGGAGGCGCTCGGTGTCGAGGTCATCGACGAACCCGAGTTCATCCGGCGGCTGGGGATATCGTGAAGCAGGATCTGTACCTGCGGTACCGGCGCTGGGAGCCGCTGATCCCCGTCGGCAAGGTCGTGGTCGGCCTGCTCGTCACGTGCGGCATCGTGGCCGTGATCCAGGCTGTGCAGGTGGCGGCGGACCTGGCGCACGGGACCGGCGTCACGGTCATCCTCGACCAGAGCGGCAGACAGATCCAGGATCAGATCGAGCCGGCCCCGCTCGGCCCCGTGGTCTCGCTGCTCACGCTCGGCACGGGCATCCTGTGGCTGATCTGGCAGCACAAGGCCCAGCGCGACCTCTACGCGCGCGGCGTCCCCGGTCTGCGCTACACCCCCGGGTGGGCGGTGGGCTGGTGGTTCGTGCCGCTGGCGAGCTTCGTGTTGCCCTACCTCTGCATGCGCGAGCTCTTCATCAACGCAGGGGTTGCGGCGGGAGGGATGCCTCCCCGGAGCCGCTCTGACTGGCGCGTGCCCGCGTGGTGGATCGCCTACCTGGGCTCGAGCCTCCTGCTCGTCGTCGCGTTCGTTCCGCTGCTTGGCGCCGTGCTCGCGTCCGTCGGCGACCAGGTCGAGACGAACCCCGACCACGTGGTCGTGACGATCTCGGCCGGCGCGATCCACGCCGCGCGGATCTGGGCCATCGTGGCGGACCTGGTGAAGGTGGGCGCCGCCGCGCTCGCCGCGTGGGTGGTGTGGACGATCAGCGCTCGGGAAGATGCGGTGGTGCGACCGGAGGCCGTCGCCGTTCCGTGGCCCGGCGCCCCGGCGGGTAGCCTCCCGTTCGTCCCTCCGCGGCCCGACCTGTAGGGAACGACCCCGGCTAGACTGGCCGCCATGCCGGTGGAGATCGACATCGATCACGTCGCGAAGCTCGCCCGCCTCGGACTCACGGACGGGGAGAGGGCGCGACTACGCGAGCAGCTCGGTCTGATCCTCGAGCATGCCGCGAAGGTCGGGGAGGTGGCGGCCGCGGACGTGCCTCCCACGGCGTATGCGATCCCACGGGTCAACGAGCTCCGCGACGACGAGCCCCAGCCCTCGCTCACCCACGAGGCCGCGATGGCGAACGCTCCGGCCGAGGCCGACGGCCGGTTCAAGGTGCCGAAGATCGCGGAGACGGGCGCCTGATGGCTGAGCTCTGCGACCTGACCGGCTCCGAACTCTCGGCTCAGCTGTCCGCCGGCGCTATCACGGCGGTCGAGCTCGCGGAGTCGGCGCTCGCGCGGGTCGCGGCGGTCGACGACCGGGTGAAGGCGTTCCTCACGCGCACGCCCGAGGTGGCCCTCGAGCGCGCTGCGGAACTCGACGTGTATCGCTCCACGGGCGCGCCGCTCGGCGCTGTCGCCGGCATCCCGATCGCGCTCAAGGACGTGCTCGCGACGAACGGCATCCGCACCACGTGCGGGTCGAAGATCCTCGAGACCTACACGCCTCCGTACGACTGCACCGCGTGGACCCGCCTGTCCGGAGCCGGTGCCACGCTGATCGGCAAGACCAACTGCGACGAGTTCGCGATGGGCTCCTCCAACGAGAACTCGGCCTTCGGACCCGTGCACAATCCCTGGGACCTCGAGCGGGTCCCCGGGGGGTCATCGGGTGGATCTGCCGCAGCCGTGGCGGCGGGCGAGGTCGTGTGGGCCCTCGGCACGGATACCGGCGGCTCCGTCCGCCAACCCGCATCCCTCACGGGCGTGGTGGGCCTGAAGCCTACCTACGGCCTGATCAGCCGCTACGGGCTCATCGCCTTCGCCTCCAGCCTGGACACCGTGGGGACGTTCACGCGTAGCGTGCGTGACGCAGCGTCGCTGCTGAACACGCTCGCCGGCAAGGACCAGCGGGACGCCACCAGCCTGGAGATCGAACCGACGGACTTCGCGGCGGGGCTCGACGAAGGCGTCGACGGTCTCCGGGTGGGCGTGGTGGCGGAGGCGTTCGGCCAGGGTGTCGAGGCGGACGTCGCGGCGTCGGTGCGCGCGGCGGTCGAGCGGCTCTCGGGCCTGGGGGCCTCGGTGGGCGAGGTCGCGCTCCCGCATGCCGAGTACGCGCTCTCCGCGTACTACCTGATCGCACCGTCGGAGGCCTCCTCCAACCTGGCCCGCTACGACGGGGTGCGCTACGGCCTGCGCGAGGACGGAACCGACTCGATCGAGATGATGATCCGCACCCGCGGCGCAGGGTTCGGGCCGGAGGTGAAGCGGCGCATCATGCTCGGCACCTACGCGCTGTCCGCCGGCTACTACGACGCCTACTACGGCCAGGCGCAGAAGGTGCGCACGTTGATCATCCGCGACTACGCGGCCGCCTTCGCCGACTTCGACGTCCTCGTGTCGCCCACCTCGCCCACGACGGCGTTCCGGATCGGCGAGAAGGCCGACGACCCGATGGCGATGTACCTGAACGACATCTTCACGATCCCCGCCAACCTCGCCGGGGTGCCCGCGGTCAGCGTCCCGTGCGGGCTGGACTCAACGGGGCTCCCGATCGGGCTGCAGCTCACCGCGCCCGTCCTGGGCGAGCGCACCCTCCTGCGGGCCGCGGCCGCTCTCGAGGCCGACCTCGGACTCGAGCTCCGGCCGCCCCTGCTCGCCGGGGTCTGATCCGTCGGCCACCAGCTCGCCGGTGGTCACGCTGCCCGGATCCTCGCGCTGGGGACCACCTGCGGAGACGATCAGCGCGACCGAGACGAGGATCACCCCTCCCGCCACGAGGACCCGGGGGGAGACCGTCTCGTTCAGCAGCAGCCATCCGAGGGAAACCGCGACGACGGGGTTCACGTACGCGTAGGTGGATACGAGCGAGGTGCGGGCGTTCCGCAGCAGCCACAGGTAGGCGCTGAACGCCACGCCCGAACCGAAGACGATCAGGTACAGGAGGCCCACCCAGGACTCGCGCGAGACCTGCGAGAGGTGGAACCCGTGGAGCTCGCCCGTGCCGACCGCCACCAGGAAGATCACGACGCCGCCCGCGAGCTGTTGCATCGAGCTGGCCATCAGGGGGTGCTCAGGCAGCGGCGCCTTGCGGGCGAAGAGGGAGCCGCAGGCCCACGAGAGCGAGGCGCCGACCGCGAGGAGCAGGCCGGCGAGGGACACCGCGTCGACGGTCGCCGACCCCCCCACGAGGAGTGCGGCGCCGGCGAAGCCCATCACCAAGCCGACCACGACGCGCCATCCCAGCGGTGCGCTCCGCAGGAGCACGCGATCGAAGAGGGCCAACCAGATGGGAACCAGGGCGATGATCAACGAGACCGTGCCGGTGGGCACCGAGCGCTCGGACCAGGCGACCACGGTGTTGCCGCCCAGCAGCAGGAGGGTTCCGATGATCGTGGCCGAGCGCCAGTGGACGCGAACCGGACGCTCCGTCGTCAGCCGGCGCGAGAGCAGGTACATCAGGCTGCCCGCGATGAGGAAGCGGATCGCCGCGCCCAGAGCGGTGGGCATCGTGCGGTTCACGCGCTCGATCCCCAGATAGGTCGTGCCCCAGAAGAAGTAGACGGTGATCAGCGCGAGCCAGATCTTGGCCGTGCTCGGCGCAGCCCTCCCTCCGCTCATCGGGTCAGGATAGGTGCCGTGCTGCCCTGCAGGCCTTCGTGTTGCGCAGACAGGAACGATGCGACGACGGCGACGCGCGTGAAACCGGCTCCGGTAGGCTGGGCGCGTGAACGGATACGAAGCCGTCATCGGGCTCGAATGCCACGTCGAGTTGGACACGCGCACCAAGATGTTCTGCGGGTGCCGCGTCGAGTTCGGGGTCGAGCCCAACACCAACGTGTGTCCCGTGTGCCTGGGTCACCCGGGGTCGTTGCCGGTCCCCAACCGCGAAGCGATCGAGCGGATCATCAAGATCGGGCTGGCGCTGGATTGCGCGATCGCGCCGCAGTCGCTCTTCCATCGGAAGAACTACTTCTATCCGGACATGCCCAAGGACTACCAGATCAGCCAATACGACTTGCCAATCTGCGTGGGCGGCCATCTCGACGTGGACCTGCCGGACGGCACCACGAAACGCGTCGGCATCACCCGTGTCCATATGGAGGAGGACACGGGCAAGACCACGCACGGGAGCACGAGCGGCCGGATCCACGAGGCGGACTACGCCCTCGTGGACTTCAACCGGGCCGGCACGCCGCTCGTGGAGTGCGTGAGCGAACCGGATATGCGCAGCCCCGATGAAGCCGGCGCCTACCTCCGCGAGCTGCGGGCCACCATCGAGGCCCTCGACGTCTCCGACGTGCGGATGGAGGAGGGGTCGCTGCGGTGCGACGCCAACGTCTCGCTCCGCCCGGTCGGCCAGGAGGCGTTCGGCACGAAGGTGGAGATCAAGAACATGAACTCGATCCGCTCGCTCGAGCGGGCGCTCGTCTACGAGATCGAACGGCAGACGAAAGCGCTCGAGAACGGCGAGGCCATCGTCCAGGAGACCCGTCACTGGGACGAGGACGCGGGCGCAACCCGATCGATGCGCTCCAAGGAAGAGGCTTTCGACTACCGCTACTTCCCGGAGCCCGACATCCCGCCCCTCGAGCCGTCGGCAGCGTGGGTTGAGGAGATCCGCGCGAGCTTGCCGGAGCTGCCGCGCGCCCGTCGGGCGCGCTACGAGGAAGCCTTCGGGCTCAAGCCCGAGGTCGCCCGTGTGCTCGTGGGGGACCGCGCTTCCTCGGCGCTGTTCGAGGGGACCGTGGCGCTCGGTGCGCCCGCGGACAAGGCCGCCAACTGGGTGACGCAGGACTTCGCGGGCTTGCTGAACAAACACGGGGTCGACGCCCGCGATGCCAAGGTGACGCCGCGACACCTCGCGGATCTGATCGAACTCCTCGGTGAGGACGCCGTGAGCGGTCAGGGCGCGAAACAGGCTCTCGAGGTGGCGTTCGAGACGGGCGACGACGTGGGCGCGATCGTGGAGCGCGAGGGTCTCGCGCAGGTGAGCGACGCCGGCGCCCTGGGCGCGATCGCCGACGAGGTCATCGTCGAGAACCCCGACGCCGTGGCGCAGTTCCGCGGCGGAAAGCAGGGCGTGATCGGCTTCCTCGTCGGGCAGGTCATGAAGAAGTCGGGCGGCGCCGCCAACCCGAAGCTCGCGCAGGAGCTGCTGCGCGAGCGACTCTCGGACTAGCTCGGAGCGGCCCCGTGCGGGTGCCGCCGGAGAAGCCGAGACACATTCCGCTGTGGCAGCTGGCGGCGCTGGGGGTAGTGCGCGGCCTGCAGGGGCTCGTGTTCCCCCTGCGGCGCATGTGGCGCTCCCGGGACCCGCTCGACACCTACGGTCTCTGCCACATGACCTCGGTGGCGGGCGACGCCCTCCTCGCCATCGCGCTCGCGGACTCGATCTTCTTCTCGCTCCCGGTGCACGACGCGAAGCTGAAGGTCGCGGCGTACCTGTTCCTCACGATGCTCCCCCTCGCGCTCGCCGGGCCGCTGTTGGTGCCGTTGCTGGACCGCGCCGGTCCGCGCCGAGCGATCATCTTCGGAGCGGCCGCCGGCCGTGCGGCCGTCGCCCTCTACGCCGCGCCGCGCTTCGGCACGCTGCTGCTCTTCCCCAGCGCCCTCATCATCCTGGTGCTCTCCAAGGTGCACGCGATCACGAAGAACGGACTCACGACGGCATACGCCGCGCAGCAGGAGGGGCTGATGCGCGCCAACGCGCGGCTCGGACGGATCGCCGTGGCGGGTGCGGTGGTGGCGGCGCCCCTCGGGTACCTCTTCCTGAAGATCTGGGGGTCGGCCGGTCCGCTCTACCTTGCTGCGATCGCCTACGCGGGCTCCGCGCTGTTGACCCTTCGGCTGCCGCATCCGGGGACCAAGGGGCAGGTGCGGCGCGAGGTGGGCCCGCGCGGGCGGATCAAAGCCCTCACCGTGCCGGCGATCGGCGCCGTGGGGATGCGCGCGGCGAGTGGCTTCCTGCTGTTCCTGCTCGCCTTCTCGCTCGTGGAGAGCGGCGCACCGACGTATTGGTTCGCGGTCCTCGCCTTCGCCGGGGTTGCCGGCGGCTTCCTCGCCGACCTGCTGGCGCCGCGTCTGCCCACCGAGACGCGCGAAGAGGCGGTGGTGATCGCCTGCGTCTCCGCCGCATGCATCGGCGCGGTGCTCGCCTTCGAGCTCTTCGGCCTGCCGCTGCTGACCGTGTACTGCTTGGTAGCCGGCGCGGCAGGTGAGTTCGGCAGGTTGGCCTTCCAGAGCTTGATGCAGCGTCGCGCGCCGGCGGGGGCACAGGGTCGGGTCTTCGTCCGCTACGAGGTGCTCTTCCAGCTGGCATGGGTGGCCGGAGCGTTCATCCCCGCGCTCCTGCCCATCGACTTCCGGCTGGGCATCCTCATCCTGGCCGCGTTCTACGGGGCCCTCGGCGTCGTCTCCGTGTACCGCCTCAGGCAGCGCACGCGCCGGGAGGAAGGCCCCGCCGACTAAGCTCTGCCGGGAGCCCGCGGGGGTCGCGGGCCGCACACGCAAGGAGGTTGGGGATGGCGGAGTTCGTCACCGTGGGGAAGGCCGATGAGATCGCCGAGGGCGAGGCCAAGGCGTTCCCCGTCAACGGTCAGGAGATCGCGGTCTCCCGCGTCGACGGCGCGCTGGTGGCGTTCAGCGACATCTGCACGCACCGCCAGTGCAACCTCTCGCTGGGAGGCGAGATCGACGGCACGACCATCGAGTGCGAGTGTCACGGTAGCGTGTTCGACATGAAGACCGGCGCGGTGATCGACGGGCCCGCGACCGAGCCCGTCGCAACCTTCGAGGTGCGCGACGAGGGCGGCGACCTCCAGATCGGGGTCTGAGCCCGCGGTGACGGCGGAACGCCCGCTCGTCGTCGTCGGTGCGAGCCTGTCGGGCGCCACCGCCGTGGCCACCTTGCGCGATGAGGGCTTCGACGGCCGGGTGGTGCTGCTGGGAGCAGAGTCCCTGCCTCCCTACGAGCGGCCGGCCCTGTCCAAGGAGATCCTGCGCGGCGAGCGTTCCTGGGAGTCCGCCCTCGTCCGGCCACCCGAGTGGTACGCGGAGCACGAGGTGGAGGCTCGCTTCGGGGTGCGCGCGGTCCAGATCGACGCCCGTTCCCGCGATGTGATCCTGGCGGGTGGCGAGCGCGTCGCCTTCGATCGACTCCTCGTCGCCACCGGCTGTCGGAACCGCCGGCTCGAGGCCCCCGGGGCCGATCTCCCCGGCGTTTACGACCTCCGTTACGCGTCGGATTCCGATCGGATCCGCACCGCCGTCGAAGGGGGCGCCCGCGTCGTCTGCGTGGGGATGGGGTTCATCGGTGCGGAGGTCGCCGCGTCGCTCACTCAGCTCGGCTGCGAGGTGACGGTGGTCGAGATCTTCGAGACGGCGCTCTACCGGGTCGTAGGTCCGGTGATCGGCAGGGTCGTTGAGGGTCTGCATCGCGCGCACGGTGTGCGGATGCGGTTCAATGACACCGTGGCGCGGTTCGAGGGTCGAGACAGGCTCGAGCGGGTGATCACCAACGGCGGGGCGACGATCGAGGCCGACGTCGCGGTCGTCGGCGTCGGGACCGAGCCGGCGGTCGAGCTCCTGGCGGGCACGGGACTCGACCAAGGAGGGGGCATCCCGGTCGACAGCACCCTCGAGACGGAGATCCCCGGCGTCTTCGCCGCGGGCGACGTGGCGTGCCACGATCACCCGGTGTTCGGATCGATCCGCGTCGAGCACTTCGACAACGCGCTGAAGATGGGCCAGGCGGCGGCGCGCAACATGCTCGGCGCAGGCGTGGCGTTCGACGATCCGCACTGGTTCTGGTCGGACCAATACGACAGTCAGATCCAGATGGCAGGCTTCGCGCCGACATGGGACGCCATGGTGGTGCGTGGCTCCTTGGAGGCCGGGTCCTTCTGCGCGTTCCTCCTCGACGCCGCCGGCGTCCTGCGCGGCACCGTGAGCCTCGACTGGCCGCGCGACGTCCGCCGCTCCTCCAAGCTCATCGCGGCGGCCGCGACACCGGACCCGGCCTCGCTCGAGGATCCGGATATCGATCTGCGCTCCCTCGTCCCCGTCCGGGATCCCGATGAGCCGCTGCTAGGCTGAACGCTCCGAGCCCACTCGAGGAGTGATCAGCAGTGGACAGGCCCGAGATCATCCTGGCCCCCGGTCCGACACCCATCCCGCCCGAGGTCCTGCTCGCTCAAGGGAGCCCGCTCGTGTACCACCGAGGGCCCGGCTTCGGCGACATCATGCGCGAGGTCACCGCTCACCTGAAGGATCTGTACCGCACGGAGGTCGCCGACGTGCTGCTGATGACGTCCAGCGGCACCGGAGGGCTGGAGTCCGCGGTAGCCAACTGCTTCTCGCCCGGTGACGCGGTGTTGGTGCCAACCGCAGGCTTCTTCGCCGAGCGCTTCAAGAAACTCGCCGAAACGTTCGGCCTGACCGTGCACACCGTCGACTACGAGTGGGGGACGAAGATCCGGCCGGATGACGTCGCGCGGGCGCTCGCGACGCACCCCGTCAAGGCGGTCCTGCTGACGCAGTCCGAAACCTCCACCGGGGTGATCCAGCCCATCGAGGAGCTGGCTCGGGTGGCCAACGAGGCGGGTGCCTTGGTGTTGGTCGACGTCGTCAGCTCGCTGGGCGCGGTCCCGTTCGCGTTCGACGACTGGGGCATCGACGTGGCGGTGGGCGGCTCGCAGAAGGCGCTCAGCGCCAGCCCCGGAATCGCCTTCGCCGCCGTCAGCGCCCGCGCCTGGGACGCGGCCGCGACCGCCACCAACCCGCGCTTTTACTTCGACTGGGCGACCTATCGGAGGTTCGCGGAGCTGCCCGATCCCGAGAACCCGTGGACGCCGGCGATCAGCGTGATGCAGGGACTGCAGGCCGCCCTGCGGCTGTACTTCTCAGACGGCGTCGACGTGGCGCTCGCGCGTCACCGCACCCTGTCCACCGCGGTGAAGGAGGGCGTGCAAGCGCTCGGCCTCGACCTGTTCGGGGAGGGTCTGGACCAGAACTGGACCGTGACCGCGATCCGCGCGCCGGAGGCCGCCGACGCCGACCTGATCAGCGACACGATGCGCAGCGAATTCGGGTGCGTGATCGCACCCGGGCAGGGTCCGTTGAAGGGCAAGGTCTTCCGGATCGGGCACTTCGGCTACTTCTCGGAGCTCGACATCATCCGCGGCCTGGCTGCGCTCGAGATGACGCTCGAGAAGCTGGGGCACCCGGTCAAGCGAGGGGCGGGGGTCGCGGCCGCCGAGGGTGTGTTCCTGCACGCGGCAGGGTCCGTCTAGCCGTGCGGGTCCTGGTCACCGAGCCGCTGTCGGAGCAGGGACTGGATCTGCTGCGTCAGGACTTCCAGGTGGACGTGCGCACGGATCTCGCGAAGGGCGACCTCGCGGCCGAGATCGGGCCGTACGACGCGTTGATCATCCGCAGCGCCACCGAGGTGAGCGGCCGCGTGTTCGAGGCCGCGTCGGCGCTGAAGGTGGTGGCTCGCGCGGGGATCGGACTCGACAACGTCGATGTGGAAGCCGCAACGCGGCGAGGCGTCATGGTCGTGAACGCTCCCCAGTCCAACATCATCAGTGCGGCGGAACAGGCCATGGCGCTCATGCTCGCCCAGGCCCGCAACATCCCGCAGGCTCACACCGCGCTGAAGGCCGGGATGTGGGAGCGGGCGAGATGGGAGGGCGTGGAACTGGCCGGCAAGACGGTGGGACTCGTCGGACTCGGGCGCGTTGGGGGGCTCGTCGCTCAGCGCGCGTCCGGCTTCGGGATGCGCGTGATCGCCTACGATCCGTACGTCAGCGCCGAGCGCGCCAAGGAGATGGGTGTGGACGCGATGCCATCGCTGGAGGCGCTCCTCGTCCAGGCCGACTTCGTCTCGATCCATCTGCCCCGGTCGGCGGAGACCGAGAACCTGATCGGCGAGCACGAACTGCGGTTGATGAAGCCCGGCGCGCGCCTGATCAACACCGCGCGCGGCGGCATCGTGAACGAGGACGCCCTCGCCAAGGCGCTCGAGGAGGGTCATCTCGGCGGCGCCGCCCTCGACGTGTTCGCGGTCGAGCCCACGACGGAGAGCCCCCTGTTCGGTCTCGATGACGTGGTGGTGACTCCGCACCTGGGCGCGTCCACGAGGGAGGCTCAGGACAAGGCAGGGACGACCGTCGCCGAGATGGTGCGCCTCGCGCTCAAGGGGGAGTTCGTCCCCTACGCGGTGAACGTGAGCGCCGGCGCCGAGGTGACCGAGGTCGTCCGGCCGTTCGTGCCGTTGGCCGAGAAGCTGGGAGCGCTCGTGGCCGGCCTCGCCGACGGGGGGGTGCGGTCGATCGTCGCGACCTACCTCGGGAGGATCGCCGAATCCGACACGCGCGTGCTCACGCTCGCGATCTTGAAGGGCATCCTCGGTCGGTCGGTCCATGAGCCCGTTTCGTTCGTCAACGCGCCCATGCTCGCCAAGGAGCGCGGTCTAACCGTGAGCGAGATGCGTTCGACGGTCTCCCAGGACTACGTGAGCCTGGTCTCGCTGCGCGCTGAGACGGACGAAGGTCCGGTGAGCGTGGCCGGCTCGATCCTGGGCACGTCGCACGAACGCGTGATGCAGGTGAACGACTTCGACATCGAGGCCGAGCCATCGGGACACATGGTGTTCTTCACCTACGAGGACCGCCCCGGGATCATCGGGATGGTGGGCACCATCCTGGGGCAGGCCGGGATCAACATCGCCACGATGGACGTGGGCCGCAAGGCGGAGGGGGAGGAAGCCCTGATGTGCCTCCGGGTAGATTCGCCGGTGCCGCCCGAGGTGCTGGCGCACGTCGGCGAGGCGATCGACGCCCATCAGCTGCGCCCGATCACGCTGGGACCGTAGTCCCCGGCTCAAGACTGGGGGCGCCGCCGCCGATTCCCCTCCATAGGAGGGACCCAGGAGTTGCCGCCCTTGTCGCAGGACACGCGCGATACGCCCACTGACGCTTATCGTCAGTTGAATTCGCCGCGCAAGCCCGGGACGGGCTACGAGCGTGCCGCCAAGAAGAAGCGCGGTCCGGCGGCTCGGGCCGCGAGCATCCTCTCGACGCTGGCGGCCATCATCGCGCTCCTCGGCATCGCCTACTGGGCCCTCTCGCGCCCCACGGCATCGCTGCCCGAGCGGATCGGGCGCTACGCCCGGCTGTCCGACCAGGGGGCGCTCGAGGACAAGCTCACGACCGCGAACCAGGCCCTCACCAAAGGGAACGTGAAGGTCGCGTTCTACGGGACCAAGCAGGACAAGGTGATCTTCACCCTCTTCGCCGGGGACGATTCGCCCAACCTCGATGCGTTCGCGGCGCGAGCGACGGGCGAGAACGCGGCAGCCTTCCAGGAGTCGAAGCGCTACCGCGAGATCCGAAGGGGAGGCGCGAGGGTCCGGTGCGTCGATGGCGGGGTCGCGGCACCGTACCTCACCCAGTGCATCTGGCAGGAGGGCGACAACTTCGCGGTAGTCACGACGACGGAGGCCACCGTGCCGGCCGCCGAGCGGATCGCGCTCCAGGCTCACGACGCCGCGATCACGTCGTGGACCGAGCGGATGATGCCGTAGCTCGCCTCGATCCGAGCGGCGTGTTAGGCTCCTTCGATCATGAAGCGACCGATCTCGATGACACGGAGCTCCGGCACCCTCTGACGCGCACCTCCGCGTCCGTGCCCTCCCTCATCGGATCCGCACCACCCCCACCGCACCAGGAGCCGCTTCATGAGTCCCTCACCGCGCAGCAACGTCCGTCGTCTCGCCTTCGGTCGCCTGATCTCCGTGACCGGGGGCGCGGCCGCGTACACCGCGCTGATGTTCTCCGTCTGGCACTCCACGCACTCCGCGCTCTGGCAATCGGGCACGCTGCTGCTGACGTTCGGCGTCGTGGGCATCCTCGGACCGGTCACCGGGAACCTAGGCGACAGGTTCGATCGGCGCCTGGTGATGATCTGGGCGGAGGTGGTCGCCGCGATCTTCTTCGCCGCGATGGCGTTCGTGACACGGCCGGCGCTGTTGGTGCCGCTCGCGTTCGCGTCGGCCATCGCGGAGTCTCCGTTCTGGTCGGCCTCGGCGGCAGCGATCCCTGCGCTGGCCAAGCGTGAGGAGGACATCGCATGGGCCAACAGCCTGCTAGGGATCGGACGCAACGCCGGCATCATGGTGGGACCGGTGATCGGTGGCGTGCTCGTTGCGGTCATCGGCGATACCTACGGACCGTCGTGGGTCTTCGGCCTCAACGCGGCGACGTTCCTGATCTCCGCCGTGCTCACGATCTCGGTGCGTGGGAGCTATCGGCAAGAGCGCAACGCTGAGGAGGAGGCCGCACATCAGGGGATCGGCGCCGGCGTGCGGTTCCTCTGGCGCGAGCACGCGCTCCGTCGTATGACCCTGGCGTGGCTGGTGTTCCTGCTGGGTGCCGGCATGGGCATGGTGGCCGACGCCCCCCTGGCCGCCTCGTTCGGTGTCGGTGCGTTCGGGTTCGGCGCGCTGATCGCGTGCTGGGGCGGAGGATCGGTGCTGGGCTCGCTCCTGGGACGGAGGCTCACCGCCCGCACCGAGCCGCTCTGGCTCGTGCTGGGCGCGGCAGGCATCGCCCTGGGGCACCTCGGTGTGGGATTGGCGCCGCTGTTCAGCGTGGTCCTGGTGGCCGGCCTCGTGATGGGTACCAGCGACGGCCTGACGATGGTGGCTGAGACCGGGATCATGCAGCGCCGCACGCCCGATGCCGTGCGCAGCCGCGTCATGGCGGCGTTCGACGCCGTCCTCTCGCTCGGTCTCGCGATCGCGTACGTCTTCGCCGCGCCCGTGCTCAAGGCGGTGGGGCCACAACGGGTGTATCTGCTGGGTGGTGTCGCCGCCACCATCGCCACGCTCGTGCTCATCCCGCTCAGACGGCTGGGCGTGGATGCGGAGGAGACCGTCGGGTCGGCCCCCGTGGCCGCGGGTGCGGTGACCCCGCCGGCGTCCTGATTCGGGCGCCGACGGGCGCGCCCGCGACGTCGAGCGATCGAGCTGAACCAGCATTCAACACCGTTGAGGCCTCCGGACAGGCCACGATGACCACCCGGCGGCGGGTCTTGGCGTGCTTGCGCTGAATCATCGTTCAGGAGTACGGTTCTCGACGGCCCGGCGAGGGCCGGGCGGAGGAGCCATGGGGAAGACGTACCACGCCATCGTCGTCGGGGGCGGGCACAACGGACTCGTGGCCGGGGCCTACCTCGCGCGCGCGGGGGCCCGCACCGTCGTCCTGGAGGGTCGTCACAAGGTCGGTGGGGCGGCGGACACCATGGCGCCGTGGCCCGAGGCTCCCGAGTTCAAGGTGACCACGCTCAGCTACGTGATGAGCCTCATGCCCGACACGATCCAGCGCGACCTCAAGCTGGCGGAACACGGTTACCGGAACCATCCGGTCGGTCCATACTTCCTGCCGTTCCCGGATGGGCGATGCATCGTCCAATACGACGACGACGCCGCGCGGAACTACGAAGAGTTCGCCAAGTTCTCGAAGAAGGACGCCGACGCGATCGAGCGATGGGACGCCTGGATCGGCGGCCTCGCCGACGTGCTCGGGCCGATGCTGATGTCGATCCCCCCGACGGTGGGCTCCAAGCGGCCGTCGGACCTGTCCGAGCAGCTCCGCCTCGCATGGCGCTTCCGCGGGCTCGATGTGAAGACGATCGGCGACGTGACACGGCTGATGACCATGAGCATCGTCGACATCCTCGACCGCTTCTTCGAGTCGGATCAGGTGAAGACCGTGATGGCGTTGAACGGCCTGATCGGCACGTGGGCAGGTCCGTACGAGCCCGGCACCGGTTACGTGATGGCCCACCACTCGATCGGGGATGTCGGCGACGGCCACCTGGGCGCCTGGGCCGTGCCCGAGGGCGGGATGGGCGCCGTGGCCGATGCGATCGCGGCGAGCGCCCGTGACTTCGGGACGGAGATCCGGACCCGGGCCCACGTCACGAGGATCCTCACCGAGGGCGGTGTCGCCCGGGGAGTGGTGCTCGAGGGAGGGGAGGAGCTCTACGCCCCGATCGTCGTCTCCGCGATCCATCCTAAGATCACGTTCCTCGAGCAACTGGATCCGAGCGAGCTCCCGACGGACTTCGTGGACGACATCGAGCATTGGAAGTCGCGTAGCGGGGTGGTCAAGATCAACGCCGCGCTCTCGAAGGCGCCAGTGTTCACCGCCCAGCCCGAGCTCACGGACCTCACCGGGGGATTCGAGCTCGCGCACTCCATCGCCTATCTGGAGCGAGCCTTCGAGGAAGCACGCGCCGGGATGCCGGCGACGGCGCCGTTCTCCGATGGGGTGATGCCTACCGTGTACGACACGACGCTGGCTCCCGAGGGCTGTCACATCGTGTCGCTGTTCACGCAATGGGTGCCGCATGAGTGGAACGAGGCGCCGCACACCGAGGAGCTGGACGCGTACGCCGATCGCGTGATCGCCGGCTACGACGCGCTCGCGCCGGGCTTCGCTGAGTCGGTGATCCACCGCCAGGTGATCGGACCCTACGAGATGGAGCACGAGTGGGGGTTGATCGGGGGGAACATCTTCCACGGGGAACTCTCGGCCGAACAGCTCTTCCACATGCGCCCCGCGCCCGGTTATGCCGACTATCGCACGCCGATCCGCGGGCTCTACCAGGCTTCCAGCGCCACGCATGGCGGAGGCGGCGTGTGTGGCATCCCGGGCTACAACGCGTTCCGACAGATCCGGGCAGACCGTAGGCGCGGCCTCCGAACCAAGAAGGGATGAGCACGGCATGACCGAACAGAACAGGTCGTTCCCGTTCTACTTCGCGAGCTGGTACAAGAAGTCTCCGTATTTCGACAAGACCGTCGACGCCGGTGCCACCAGCTGGGATCTCTACAACCACATGCTGATCCCCACGCTCTACGACGACGATGTCAAGGAGTACTGGCACCTGGTGGAGAAGGTGACGCTCTGGGACGTCGCGGTGGAGCGCCAGCTGGAGATCACCGGCCCCGACGCCGCCCGCTTCACGCAGCTCCTCACGCCGCGCGATCTCTCGCAGACGCAGCCCGAGCAATGCAAGTACGTGCTGATCTGCGCACCCGACGGCGGCATCATCAACGATCCCATCTTGCTGAAGCTGGCGGAGGATCACTTCTGGCTGTCCCTGGCCGACTCCGACGCGCTGCTCTACGCGCTCGGTGTGCAGGCGTTCGCCGGCATGGACGTGGAGATCCGTGAGCCCGACGTGAGTCCGCTCCAGATACAGGGTCCCCGCTCGAAGCCGTTGATCCGCAAGCTCTTCGGCGATGATGTCGCCGACCAGAAGTACTACTGGCACAAGCAGACGGAACTCGACGGCATCCCGGTGGTGGTCTCGCGCACGGGCTGGAGCGCCGAGCTCGGGTACGAGGTGTACCTGCGCGACGCGACCCGCGCGCACGATCTCTGGGACGCGATCATGGCCGCAGGGGAGGAGTTCGAGCTTCGGGCCATCGCGCCGAGCGACCAGCGCCGCATGGAGGCGGGCATCTTCAACTACGGCAACGACATGGACATCACCAACAACCCGTACGAGGTGACCGGCCTCGAGCGTCTCGTCGAGCTGGACAACGATAACCGGGTCGTCTCGCGCGAGGCGCTCGAGCGCATACGGGCCGAGGGCGTCTCGCGGAAGCTGGTGGGGGTCAAGATCGATGGCGAGCCCCTCGGGATGTGGCTCGAGGACTTCTGGCCGGTCGTGAACGACGGGACGGAGGTGGGGCGTCTCGTGAGCGCCTCCTACTCGCCGCGCCTCGAGTTCAACATGGGATTCGCCTGGGTGCCGATCGCCGCGGCCGGCGAGGGCTCACGGATCGAGATCTCCTCTCCCCGGGGTCCGATGACGGCCACGGTGACGGCGTTGCCGTTCCTGGATCCGAAGAAGGAGATCCCCGCGAACGGCTGAGGACGACCGGGTCCTCATGGCGGCATGATGGACGGCGTGCAAGCGCTCACCGGACAGCTGCTGATCGCCGGGCCCTCGTTGTGGGACCCCAACTTCCGCCGCGCCGTCGTCCTCGTCGGCCACCACGACGAGGAAGGGGCCGTCGGTGTGGTCCTGAATCGCTCGCTGGACGTGCCCGTCCGTGACGTCGTTCCGGCGTTGGGTGGGCTCGTCGATGAGGACGCGTCGCTGTTCGCCGGCGGCCCCGTGGAGCCGGAGGGCGTCGTCGTGGTAGCGGACTTCGTCGATCCCACTAGGGCGGAGGTCATCGCGTTCGGGACGGTCGGGTTCCTGCCCCCGGAGCCAGACGCCGGGCTGGAGGACGGCATCAGGCGCGCTCGCGTCTTCGCCGGCTACGCGGGCTGGGGCGCCGGTCAGCTCGAGGCCGAACTCGACGAGGATTCCTGGGTCCTCGAGCCGGCCCTCGCCGGCGATGTCTTCCATCCCGAGCCCGACCGCCTCTGGGACGACGTGTTGCGCCGGAAGGGTCGCTCGTTCGATCTGATGCGGCTGATGCCCGTCGACCCCTCCATGAACTGAGCTCGGGCGCTTGCCGAGTGCGGGAGACCGCGGGATGCTTCGTTCCATGACGACGCCCGCGCCCCTGGCCCCCGACGCGATCGACCGATGCCTCGGCCCGTTCGGGACGACCGTGGGGCTCCCCGGACCTGCGTACACCGCACCCGAGGTCATGGCTTGGGAGGCCGAGCATCTCTTCGATCGATCGTGGGTCTGCCTGGGTCGCGCGGGTGTCCACCGGCCTGCACGCGGCCAGATCGAGCGGGCCGGCTGGGTGTTCACCCGGCGCTCCGGAGACGGGCTCGACGACGACGAGCAGTTCGGGAACGTGTGGGAGCTCCTGGCGCCCTGGGATGCCGCGGAGCTCGTCGTGGGAGCGCGCCACACCTACGAGATCGCCGCCAACTGGAAGCTCATCCACGAGAACTATCAGGAGTGCTACCACTGCTCCGAGATCCATCCCGAGCTCTGTCGCGTGACGCCCCCGGACAGCGGGTACTCGCTCGAGATGCACGGGATGTTCGTGGCCGGTCCGATGGACCTCAGGGACGATGCGGAGACGATGTCCCTCGACGGCCGCTCCCACGGCATCCCGCTTCCGGGGCTCTCACCGAAGCAGCTCCGCGAGGTCGGGTACTTCGGGATCTGGCCGAACCTGTTGGTGAGCCCTCACCCCGACTACGTGCTCACGCATCGCGTGGAGGCCTTGGCGCCTGGCCGGAGCTTCGTGGAGTGCGAGTGGCTGTTCCCGCGGGAGCTGGTGGCGCGTCCCGACTTCGACCCGGCATGGGCCGTGGACTTCTGGGACGTGACCAACCGGGAGGACTGGGCGGCGTGCGAGTCCCTACAGCGGACCGCAGCGTCTCGAGGGCACCGCCCCGGTCCCCTCTCGCAGGGATGGGAGGCGGGCGTCTACCTCTTCGACCTGATGGTGGCCCGTTCCTATCGGGAGGGCCGCCCTCGCGGCTACGACGACATCCCCGACGTCGCCCTGATCCCGCGCTACGAGACGCTCGCTCGCGGCAGCGCGTGATGACGGGGTCCGTCGCGTTCGATCGAGCGGCCGCCTACTACGACCGAACACGTGGATTCACCCCCGAAGGCGAGCGCAGGACGATCGACCTGCTCTCCGGCGAGCTCGCCGGGCGCGGACTCGCGCTGGAGATCGGGGTCGGGACCGGCCAGGTCGCATCCCCGCTGCACGCGGCGGGCGTCGACATCGTTGGGCTCGACCTCGCGCGGCCGATGATGGATCGGCTGATCGAGAAGGCGGGCGGGCATGCCCCGATCCCGCTGGTGCAGGGTGATGCGACGCGTCTCCCGTTCGGCGACGACGTCTTCGGGGCCGGGTACTTCCGTTGGGTGCTGCACCTGATCCCGGATTGGGAGGCCGTGATGCGGCAACTCGTACGGGTCGTGCGATCAGGCGGGGTGATCGTGGGCTCCCTGGGCGGGCGCTTCGAGGGCCCGAGGGCCGAGATCAAGGATCGCTTCGCGGAGATCTCAGGGCTCCCGGCGCGGTTCGCAGGGCTCACGCTGGACGACTGGCCACGGCTCGACGCGCTCATGACGGATCTCGGTGTACGGATCCGCGATCTGCCCGTCTACACGGATGTCGAGCGCGACGGCGTCGATGACTTCCTGGAAGCGCTGCGCGACGGCTCCTACTCGTGGACCTGGTCGATGCCGCAGGAGGATCGGATCCGCGCCGCCGACGAGGTACGCGCCTGGGCCGTGGAGCGGTTCGGCCCGCTCGATCAGATCCCCCGCCACGAGTACGAGATCGTCTGGTGCGCCTACGACCTCACCTGAACGCTGCCGGGTTCCCCGCACGCCGGTATCCTGGGAGGCCATCACCGGGCGCGCTGCCGCCCCGACACCAGGAGGTCTCGAGGTGCCGATCACCGAGGTCGAGAAGATCTGGATGGACGGCGAGCTCGTGCCTTGGCACGAGGCCAAGGTGCACGTGCTCAGCCATGCGCTGCACTACGGAAGCGGCGTATTCGAGGGCATCCGGGCGTACGAGACCCCGCGCGGGGCAGCCGTCTGGCATCTCGACGAGCACCTGAAGCGCCTGTACCGCAGCGCGAAGCTGTACCACATGGAGATCCCGTTCTCGCACGAGGCTCTGGTGGCCGCCACGAAGGACGTGATCCTCGCGAATGGCTTGAACGCCTGCTACATCCGACCGCTCGCGTTCCGCGGCTACGGGGAGATGGGCGTGAACCCGCTCCAGGCTGAGGTGAACGTCACGATCGCGGTCTGGCCGTGGGGCGCCTACCTCGGCGAGGACGCGCTCGAGCAGGGCGTGCGGATCAAGGTCAGCAGCTGGCGACGCAACGGTCAGAACAGCCTCCCGGCCGCCGCCAAAGCGACGGGGCAGTACATCAACAGCGTCCTCGCCAAGGTCGAGAGCCTGAAGGCCGGGTACGACGAGGCGATCATGCTGAACGAGGCCGGTTTCATCACCGACGGCTCCGGCGAGAACGTCTTCGTCGTGCGCGACGGCATCATCACGACGCCTCCGATCCAGGCCGGCTGCCTCGACGGGATCACGCGAGGCACCGTGATCGCGCTCGCGCGCGACGCCGGCTATCCGGTCCGCGAGGACAACCTCACCCGCACCGACCTGTACAACGCGGAGGAGTGCTTCTTCACGGGCACGGCCGCCGAGCTCACCCCGATCCGGGAGGTGGACGACCGCGTCGTGGGCGAGGGCCATCGCGGACCGGTGACGAAGGAGCTGCAGTCCGCGTTCTTCGCCGCCACCAAGGGCGAGAACCCCAAGTATCCGGACTGGCTCACGTACGTGAGCGAATGAGGGAGGCGAGATGACCGAGCCCGAGGACCCGTATCGGCTCCCTCGGACGGTCATCCCGTCCCGGTACGACCTCACGATCCAGCCGGATCTCGCTCACGCCACGTTCTCGGGTGCCGAGGACGTCGCCCTGATCGTCGAACAACCGGTCGAGCGGATCCTGCTGAACGCCGTCGACCTTGAGATCGACGACGGTTGGCTCGCCTACGACGACGGCACCGTCCTGCGGCTGGAGCACGTCGATCTCGATGCCGACCTCCAACGCGCGACTCTGTCGTTCGAGGCCCCGGTCGTGGCGGGAGCGTGGACGCTCCATCTCGAGTTCCGTGGGACGCTCAACGACAAGTTGCGCGGCTTCTACCGGTCCACGTACACGGACGATGTGGGCTTGACGCACACCATCGCGACGACGCAGTTCGAGTCGGCCGAGGCACGTCGCGCCTTTCCCTGCTGGGACGAGCCGGACCTGAAAGCCGTCTTCGCGATCACGTTGGTGGTACCCGAGGACCTCGCCGCGATCTCGAACGGCCCGGAGATCGAGCGCCAGCACCTCGACACGGGGCTCGTACGCGTTCGCTTCGCCGACACGATGGTGATGTCCACGTACCTGGTGGCATTCGTGGTGGGCCGGCTCGAGCTCACCGATCCTATCGATGCAGGCGGCGTGCCGGTGCGCATCGCCCACGTCCCCGGGAAGGGTCACCTCACCGGCTTCGCGCTGGAGGCCGCCGCCTTCTCGATGCGGTTCTTCCACGACTACTACGACATCGCCTATCCCGATGCCAAGATGGACATGATCGCGCTCCCGGACTTCGCGCAGGGCGCGATGGAGAACACCGGCTGCATCACCTATCGGGAGTCGGTGCTCCTGGTGGATCCCGCCCACGCCACGCAGCAAGAACTCGAGAACATCGCCGACGTCGTGGCGCACGAGCTCGCGCACCAGTGGTTCGGGAACCTCGTGACGATGCGCTGGTGGAACGGGATCTGGCTGAACGAGGCGTTCGCCACCTTCATGGCCCTCCTCACGACCGACGCTATGCGTCCCGACTGGGAGCGCTGGTCGGCGTTCGCCCGGTTCTGCGCGGCGGCCAAGGAGGTCGACGCCCTGCACAGCACGCGCGCGATCGAGTACGAGGTGCACTCGCCAAACGACACCGCGGGGATGTTCGACGTCCTCACGTATCAGAAGGGCGCGGCGATCCTCCGGATGTTAGAGCGGTACCTCGGGCCCGAGGCGTTCCGCGACGGCATCCGTCACTACCTGAAGGTGCACGCGTACGGGAACACGGAGACCCATGATCTGTGGGACGCGATCGAGGCGGCTACCGGAGAGCCCGTGCGCCGCATCATGGATCAGTGGATCTGGCAGGGCGGCTATCCGATCCTCGACGTCACCGCGGCTCGGGACGGCGTGCGGATCGACCAGCGGCGGTTCCTGGCGGATGGAGGGGTCGACGGGACGCTCTGGGACGTGCCCTTGCGGGTGCGTGAGCTCGAGGGGGTGGAACGCTCCGTGCTCGTGGGCCCCGGGGGTGCCGAGGTGCCGGCGGTGCCGACCGCGAGCGTCGTCGCCAACGCGGGATCGTCCAGCTTCGTGCGCGTCCGATATGCGGTCGCGCTGCAGGACCGGCTCACCGACCGCCTCCACGACCTCACACCGCTCGAGCGGTACGGGCTGGTCGACGATCTGTGGGCGGCCGTGATGGCGGGGTCCGCCTCCGCCTCGGCGTTCGTCCGCTTCGCGGAGCGGTTCGGGGCGGAGGACGATCTCTCCGTCTGGCAGGCCCTGCTGCAGGGCTTGGGGTGGTGCGATCGGTTCCTCGAGGAAGAGCCCCGAGAGTCGTTCCGCGCGTTCGTCCGGCACCTCGTGGCCCCGGCCCTCGACCGTCTCGGTTGGGAGGCGCGAGAGATCGAACCCGACCTCGCTCGGGCGCTGCGCGGCGCCCTCCTGCAGGCCCTCGGGGTCCTCGGTGCGGATCCGAGCGCTCAGGCCGCCGCGCGCGAGCTCGAGGCGCAGTCGCGGGCGGGCGAGGCCGTGGATCCGGCCCTGGCGGCGGCCTCGATCGCCATCGTCGCGCGCAATGGTGGCATGCAGGACTACGAACGTTACGTGGAGCGGGTGGCGACCGCCGGCACGCCGCAGGAGCAGCTCCGCTACCTCTACGCGCTCCCGCTCTTCCCCGAGAAGGAGGCCATGGCGCGGACGCTCACCGCGTCGCTCGACGGTGCGATCCGCACCCAGAACGCCCCCTTCGTGCTCGCCTTCGCGACGGTCAACCGCGAGCACGGAACAGAGGCCTGGTCGTTCCTCAAGGCGCATTGGGACGAGCTGTGCGCGAGGTTCCCCGCACCGCTGATCATCCGGATGGTGGACGGGGTGCGGTTCCTGACGCTGCCGGAGCAGGTCGAGGACGCGGCCACGTTCTTCGCGAGCCATCCGATCCCCCAGTCCGCCAAGGGGCTGGATCAGACGCTCGAGCGCCAGCGCGTGGCCGCCGCGTTGCGGGTGCGCGCCGGCGCGGATCTCGCGCGGCGCTTCGCCCGCTGACCCTGTAGCGCAGCGCTCAACCTCGATTTGGCCATCCAGGCCCTCCCATGCGAGGATGCGCGCGGCGGTTCTCGGACTCGGGGGAGAGGGGGTGTCCGCGATCGCCGTCGCCACCGCACCGGAGCCCACGGGACCGGACGTCAGGGTCGTTCGCCGCACCCTCACGCTCGGCGCTCTCGTGTTCATCATGTTCTTCACCGTCTCGGGCGGTGCGTACGGACTGGAGGACGTGGTCGGGTCCTCGGGAGCGGGGATGGCGATCCTGCTCATCGTCCTCACGCCCCTGATCTGGAGCCTGCCGACGGCCCTGATGGTGGCCGAACTCGCCACGGCGATGCCGGTCGAGGGTGGCTTCTACTTCTGGGTCAAGAGGGCGATGGGGCCGTTCTGGGGGTTCCAGGAGGGATGGTGGTCCTGGCTCACGACGTGGGTGGACATGGCCATCTACCCGGTGCTGTTCGTGGACTACTCCGCGGTGTACTTCCCGGTCTTCCAGAACAACGGCGTCGCGCGCTGGCTCCTGGGCGCCACCGTGATCTGGGTGTTCACCTACCTCAACATCCGTGGAGCCAAGCTGGTGGGCGATTCCTCGAAGCTGTTCGGCGTGATCGTGCTCTCTCCCTTCATCATCATGACCGTGATCGGCCTCTTCAAGATGCAGTACAACCCGTTCCAGCCGTTCGTGCTGCCGGGCGAGAGCGCGAAGGAGGCCCTGAACCTCGGCCTATTCGTCGTCATGTGGAACTACCTGGGGTGGGACGGTCTCTCCACCGTGGCCGGCGAGATGAAGAACCCTCGCAGGGACTACCCGAAGACGCTCATCATCACGTTGCCGTTGATCACCCTGTGCTATCTGATCCCGGTCGTGATCGGACTCGGCGTGGTGGGCGTGAACGGCGTGGAGTGGACCGCGGGAGCGTGGACCGAGATCGCCAAGTTGATCGGCGGCAGCTGGCTGGGCATCCTCATGGCGATCGGCGCCCTGGTGTCCGCGGCGGGCCTCTTCTCGGCCCTGCTGCTGTCGGTCACGCGCATCCCCTTCGTGATGGGGGAGGACGGGTACCTGCCCAGGGTCCTGTTCAGGACCCACAAGACGTACGGCACGCCCTGGGTCTCGCTGGTGGTCTCGAGCGCGATCTACTCCGTCTTCATCCTGGGTCCCTTCCAGAGCCTCGTGGTCGTGGACGTCACGATCTACGCGGCGGCGCTCCTCCTCGAATTCGCCGCGCTCGTCGTGCTGCGCGTGCGCGATCCGGATATGGAACGCCCGTACCGGATCCCGGGAGGATGGCTGGGTATCGCCGTCGTCGTGCTCTTCCCGCTCGCGATCATCGTCTTCGCGATCTACAACCAGGTGCTGGAGGAAGGGTTCAAGCAGTCGATCGGCCTCGCCGCCCTGTTCCTGGCGTCGGGTCCGATCCTCTACCCGATCGCCCGGCACTTCCGGATGAAGCGCGGCGAGATGGGCGACGACCTCCCCCCGATGGAGCAGGCCGAGATGCAGGAGGCCGAAGGTGAGTGACGATCCGAACGTCCCTTCCGTCGAGGACGACGATGAGGCGCTGCGCATCCCCGACATCGACGGCAGCATCGAACGGATCCTCGTGCCGGTCGACGGATCGCCCGGTTCCGAGCTGGGCATGGCGTGGGCGGACCTCGTCGCGAGGG
Organism: uncultured Actinomycetes bacterium; assembly: GCA_963810915.1. Classification (GTDB taxonomy): domain Bacteria; phylum Actinomycetota; class UBA4738; order UBA4738; family HRBIN12; genus JAOUEA01. Next base: position 328,887 of record CAWEPH010000001.1, read on the forward strand.
TCGCGGATGCCGAGGTGATCGTAGTGGTGACCTTCAATCCCCCCTCGGCCATCCGCAGGCGGGGGATCCTGGAGACCGAGCACCTGCGCATCCAGATGGAGGAGGACGCGAAGGAGGTCGCAACCGAGGCCGCGCAGCTGTTCCTCGATCGCGGCCACCGCGCCCGGGCCCTCGTGGTGGTGGGCGACCCCGTCGAGGCGATCCTCGAGACCGCGGCTGCGGAGCACGTGGATCTCATCGTGATCGGACGCAGGGGCCTGGGCAGGCTCGAGGGGATGCTGGTCGGATCCGTATCCGAGCGTGTGGCGCGTCACGCGACCGTGCCCGTGTTCTTGGCGAGCTAGGAGGACGGCGTGCGGGCGAGGTCCGAAGGGCTCTCACGCAGGGAGTTCCTCGTGCGAGCCGGCGTGCTGGGCGCCGGCGTCGCGGTCGCGCCGCTCCTCGCGGCGTGCACACGTGAAACCAACCAGCTGGTCTTCCAGAACTGGACGGACTACATCGATCCCGCGGTGCTGTCGGACTTCACGGCGCAAACCGGGACCCAGGTCTCGTACCAGACGTACGCCTCCAACGACGAGCTCGCCGAGCGCCTGCTCCTGGCGGCCTCCGCGCGCCGTCGCGGGCGCAGCTCGTCCACCTTCGACCTGATCGTGCCCAGCGAGAACTTCGTGCGCCAGTTCCTCGAGCAGGATCTCCTGCAGCCGATCGACGCATCGCGGACGCTCTCCAACATCGGCAACCTCGACCCGGCCTTCCGCGCGGAGGGCTTCGACGCCAACAACACGTACACGATCCCGTGGGCGACCGGCACGACCGGCATCGGGTACGACGCCACCGTGCTCGACACCCCGCCCGACTGGTCGGTCTTCCTGGACCCGACGTACCGGGGGAAGATGACGCTCCTCGACGAGATCCGCGACGCGTACGGCGCCGCGCTCTTCTCCCTCGGGCTCGACCCGAACACGACCGCCCCCGCGGACGTCGACGCGGCCACCGACCAGCTGATCAAGATGAAGGGGGTCATCAAGGGCTTCGATTCCGCGACCTACATCGATGGGCTCGCGAGCGGTGAGCTGATCGTGGCGCACGCGTACTCGGGCGACCTCCTGCAGGCCAAGGAACGCAACTCCGGTCTCGCGTTCGTGCTCCCGGAGGCGGGCGCGTTGCGCTGGGTGGACTCGTTGGCGGTGCCCGTCGACGCGCCGGACAAGGACAACGCCCTCGCCTTCATGGATTACTACCTCGAGGCCGAGGTGAGTGCGAAGAACGCCAATCACATCCAGTACGACACCGCGAACCAGGCAGCGGTTCCGATGCTGGACCCGACCGTGCGGGATAACCCGGTCATCTTCCCACCTCGAGACGTCCTCAGCCGTCTGTCGTTCACGGTGGCGCTCGGGAGCGACGGCGAGAAGCTCTATGCCGACGGCTGGAAGCGCGTGCAGGACGCCTGAGCGCTCAGGCCAGTTCGAGCCTGCGGAGGCGTTGGCGCACCGCGCCCGGCGTGCGCTGGAGCGCGTCGGCCATCGACCGCACGGAGCGGCCCCGATGACGCTCCTGCGCCAAGAAGGCGTCCTCGAACTCGGTCCAATCCGCGTATGCGCGCGACTCCGGCTGTGAGTCGTCGCCGGGATCGGGTGCCTCTTCGAGCCCCGGAAGCACGATCTCCTCGGGTTCGCGGGTGTCGCCTGTAGCCCCGTCGGAGATGTCGATGATGGTCGGACGGCGGGTATCGGTCATCTCAACGACCCTACCCGCGGGCGCGCGTCCTCCCATCGGACCGATGGGTGAATCTGGCACCCGCCGTAGGTCCGACACGACATCGCCATGTGACCGACATATCCGCTTGACAGGATCAGGGGCCCGCCCATACCGTTCGGTAGCGAACGACTTGGGCGCGTGCGGTTCGGCGCGCCGTCGGACCGAGGAGGAGCCCACGGACGCGCACGTCGACGTGGAAGGGATCGGGGTGGCCACCGACCACTGGATCGGCGGGGCGCGCGTCGCCTCGGACGCCACGTTCACGGACGTCTCGCCCATCGACGAACGTCCGATCGCGGAGGTCGCACGGGGCGGCGCGGCGGAGGCGAACGCCGCGGTCGAGGCGGCACGCGAGGGAGCTTCCGTCTGGGGGGCGATGGGGCCTAAGGAGCGCGCCGAGGCGCTCCACGGCGTCGCCGACGGGGTCGAGGCGCGCGTCGGCGAGCTCGCCGCGGTCGAGACCGCCGACAACGGGTCCCTCCTACGGTCGATGCGGAACTCCGTGATGCCGCGCGTGGCGCGCAACTTCCGGTTCTTCGCAGACCACCTGCTGACGCTGATCGACGAGCGGATGGACTACGAGGGGTTCGCCGAGCGCGTCGCCTGGGATCCGGCAGGGGTGACCGTCGTGATCACACCGTGGAACGCTCCGCTGATGCTGGCGACGTGGCGTGTGGCGCCGGCCCTCGCTGCCGGCAACGCGGTGGTGCTGAAGCCGCCGGAGTGGGCGCCCCTCACGGCGTCGATGCTCGCCGACATCACCCGCGAGGCCGGCCTGCCCGACGGCGCGTTCAACGTGGTCCAGGGCATCGGGGAGGAGGCGGGCGCGGCCCTCGTGGCGCATCCGGGTGTCGATCGGATCGCCTTCACGGGTTCCGTGCCCACGGGCAAGCTCGTCGCGGCAGCCGCCGGTGCCAACCTCACGCCGACCTCGCTCGAGCTCGGTGGGAAGTCGCCCTTCGTCGCCTTCGCCGACGCCGACCTCGATGCCGTGGTCGCCCAGGCCGTGAACCAGTTCGACAACGCAGGGCAGGTCTGCCTGGCGGGGACGCGGTTGCTCGTCGAGGCGAAGATGTACGACGCGTTCCTCGAGCGGTTCACCGAAGCCGCGGCCGGCATCGTCCAGGGCGATCCTCGCGAGGACGCCACCGACGTCGGTCCACAGATCACGCGGGCTCACTTCGAACGGGTGGACGGGTTCGTGCGGCGTGCGAAGGCCGACGGCGCCCGGCCGCTCTTGGGCGGTGGTCCCAACGAGGAGCTCGGAGGTCTGTATTACCGTCCGACCTTGTTCGTTGATGCACCCGCCGGCTCGGAGATCCTCACCCAGGAGGTGTTCGGACCGGTCCTGACCGCGCAGTCGTTCCAGGACGAGGACGAGGCGATCGCGCTCGCCAACGGCACCGACTACGGGCTCGCCGCGATCCTCTACACGGGCGATCGGGCGCGCGCGGAGCGCGTGAGCGCACGCCTCGTGGCGGGGACGGTCTGGGTGAACTGCTTCTTCGTGCGCGACCTCGCGGCGCCGTTCGGCGGCTCGCGGAACTCCGGTGTGGGACGGGAAGGCGGCACGTGGAGCTTCGACTTCTACGCGGACGTGAAGAACGTCTGCACCGCGCCGTGGGAAAGGGGTTGAGCCATGGGTGAGATCGTCGGGGCGGCGCTCGTCGCGCACGTGCCCACCATCATGCTGCCGGAGGAGACGCGCCTCGAGATCAACGACGGCAAGGAGATCACGCTCGTCCCGGGACTGCGCCGGATGCGCACCGAGTGCGTCGAACGGCTCGAGCCCGACACCGTCATCGTGTTCGATACCCACTGGGAGTCGACCTTCGAGCACATCGTCACCGCCCAGGATCGCCGGCAGGGCCGCTTCACGAGCCATGAGCTCCCGCGCGGCATGTCGGGGATCCCGTACGACATCCCGGGTGATCCCGATCTCGCGAAGCTCATCGCCCAGCAGGCGGAGGGCCGCGACGACACGTGGATCCTCGCGTGCGACGATCCGTACCTGCCGATCTTCTACGGGACGGTGAACGTCTGGACGTTCCTGGGCGATCCGCGGACGAAGTGGATCAGCGTCGCGATCAACCAGACGTGCACGACCGAAGACTTCCTGCTCCTCGGCGAGTTGATCGGCGACGCGGTCCGGCAGTCGGACCGGCGGGTGGTGCTGCTGGCCTCCGGCGGCATGACCCACCGCTTCTACCCGTTCCGGGAACTCCGCCTGCACGAGAGCTCGGCCGCCCCCGAGAACATCCTCGGGTTGGAGTCGTACGAGGGCGACCAGCGCGTGCTGAAGATGCTCCAGGAAGGCGATCACGCCGGGGTGATCGACTGGATGCCCGAGTACCGGAAGGCGGCGCCCGAGGGGAAGTTCGGGCACTACCTGATGATGGCGGCGGCGATGGGGGGGTCGCGCTGCCAGGCGCCCGGCGAGCTGTTCAGCGAGTACGAGGCCTCCGTCGGTACCGGCCAGGTGCACATCTGGTTCGAGCGGCCGGCCGACGGGTGGACGGGAGAGGGCGCCGCCTAGCCGGCGGCCCGCGTCACGAGGAAGAGGGGGACCACGTGGCAGAAGACACTGAGCTCGGCTACGAACGTCTGGGAGCGCCGAAGCTGTCGCTCGTCGACGTCGTGGCGCAGTCTGTCGGGTTCATGGGACCGGTCTTCTCGGCCGCGTTCCTGATCCCACTGATCGTGGGCTACAACGCTGCGGCCAAAGGGGCCGGCATCGCGGCGCCGTTGAGCGTGCTGATCGCCGCGATCGGCGTGTTCGCGTTGGGCTGGATCGTGGCGCAGTACGCCAAGAAGATCCACGCGGCCGGGTCGCTGTACGACTACGTGTCGGCGGGGCTGGGGAACACCGTCGGCGCCGCCGCCGGCTGGCTCTACTACAGCGGGACGATGGTGCTCACCGCGGGCCTGGCGGTCCTGATCGGCGGGTACGTCCACGACTCCATCTTTACTGCCGACGCGACCGCGCCGGGCGTCATCAACACCTCGTCCCCGCTGCCCGTATGGGCCTGGAGCGCGCTGTTCGCGCTGCTCGTGTGGTTGGTGCTCTATCTCGGTGTCCAGATCTCGACGCGCGTGCAGCTGACCCTGGCGCTCGTCTCGGTGGCCGTCGTGCTGGCCTTCTTCATCAAGGTGATCGTCGACCTCGGGAGCGCCAACGACGTCGCCAAGACGTTCAACCCGTCGTCTTCCGACTTCGGCTGGTCGGGCATCTTCTTCGGCGTGTTGTACGGGGTGCTGATCTTCGTGGGCTTCGAGACGGCCGCGAACCTCGCGGAGGAGGCGACGGAGCCGAAGCGCGCGATCCCGCGGGCCGTGCTGCTTTCCGTCGTGGTGGTGAGCGTCTTCTACCTGATCGCGGCTTACACCCAGGTCGCCGGGTTCGGGTTCAACCTCGAGAACATCTTCGCCGCGGCCGCGGCGCCGTTGTTCGCGTTGGGTGCGCCGGACGCCTACGGATCGGATCTCATCGAGAAGGCCCTGATCATCGTCGTCCTGCTGGACATCCTCGCCGTCGGCGTAGGCGCCGCGACCGCCTCCACGCGGGGTGTGTTCGCGATGGCGCGCGACCGCCGCCTGCCGGGGGCGCTGGCTCGTGTCTCGCCCAAGTACGGAACTCCGTCGGGCGCGATCGCGCTGATGATCCTCGTGATCGCGGGGTTCATCGCGCTGGACGAGTTGTGGACCGACCTCTTCGCTCTTCCGGGGTACCCCCACTACTTCTCCATCTTCGTGTGGGCCTCGACGTTCGGGGGCTTCGCGCTGGTGGTGGTCTATCTGTTGATGTCTGTCGGGGCCTTCTGGGGGCTCGCCGACTCTCCCAACCGGATCGGGGTGTGGATCGCGGCGCTGGTGGGGATCGCGCTCACGGCCGGCGCGATCTTCGGGTCCTTCTACAAGGTGCCGAGTCCGACCGTGCTGGCTCCGTGGTTCGCACTCGGATGGTTCGTGATCGGGATCATCGTGACGTTCCTGATGAAGGGGCGGGAACCCGCGAGTCAGGCGCTCTCGGACCTCTCGTCCCCGTCGGCAGGGTGAGCGTCGCGGCGGCACCCTGACCCGTACCATCGGGGACATGACAGCCCCCGGACGACCGCTGCGGCTCGACGCCTCCCGTGAGGAGGCACTCGAGCACGCGGCGCGTCTGGTCGTGGAAGCCTGGCGCAGCTTCGACCGGTTCCGACCCGAGGAGCCGCCGCTCGACGAACGGGTGCGGCGGCTCCTCGAGGCGGGCCTGCCCGCGACGCCCACGTCGGTCCACGAGGCCCTCGACGACGCCGCCCGGATCCTGGACGAGTCGATCGCCCAGGCGCGCCCGCGCTACTTCGCGTTCATCGGTTCGAGCGGACTGGAGATCGGGACGCTCGCGGACCTGCTCGCGCACACCTACGACATCAACCTGGCGGTCGACGCGCGTGCCGCCACGGTGGTGGAGGACCAGGCGGTGCGCTGGGTCGCGGAGTTCATCGGGTTCCCCGCGACCGGTGGGGCCTTTACCAGCGGGGGCACGATCAGCAACGTCTCGGCGATCGCCGCCGCGCGTGAGCGCGCCCTGCCGGGGTCGCGCCACGAAGGGCTCGGCGGGAAGCGCGTCGCCGTGTACTGCTCCGAGGAGGTCCATTACTCGGTCACGCGGGCGGTCGAGCTGCTCGGCATCGGCTCGGACCACCTCCACGCCGTCGCGCTCGACGGGCTGCGACGCATGCGCCCCGACGCCCTCGCCGAGCGCATCGATCGCGACATGGCGGACGGCATCACGCCGATCGCCGTGATCGCCACGGCCGGCACCACGCTCACGGGGGCCGTCGATCCGCTCGACGCGATCGCCGACGTCTGCGAGACGCGCGGCGTCTGGCTCCACGTGGACGGCGCCTACGGCCTCCCGGCCGCTTCCACGCAACGGGCATCGAGGGAGTTCGCGGGGTTCGAGCGCGCGGACTCCTGTTCGGTGGACGCTCACAAGTGGCTGTACCTCCCGAAGGCGTGCGGGGTCGTGTTGATGAAGGATGCCGAGGCGCTCGCCTCGGCCTTCGCGCACGAGCAGGGCTACCTCCCGCATCAGCAGCATGAGCTCCACGCCGTGGACATCACGCTGGAGTACTCGCGGCCGTTCCGCGCCTTGAAGGTCTGGCTGGCCTTCCGGGCGCACGGCGCGGCGCAGTTCCGCGAGGCGATCGAGCGGAACCTCGACGAAGCCGATCTCCTGTACCGCCGGCTCCAGGCCACCGAGGATTTCGAGGTCCTCGAGGGGCCGCCGCAGCTCTCCATCGTGCCGTTCCGCCACGTGCCGCCCGGCGTGACCGATGTGAACGCGCACAACGCGGCCCTCGCCAAGGCGATCCAGTCCGATGGTCGCGTGTACCTGTCATCCGCGCTCATCGACGGCGATGTGTGGCTGCGCCCGTGCTTCGTGAACTTCCGCACGACCGACGACGATGTGCTGGCGCTGATCGAGGTCGCACGTGACCTGGGCGAACGGCTCGCCACCGGGGGAGCGGCCGCGTGAACGGGCGTCGCGATGATCGCCTGCCCGCAGAACGGCGGATCGAGGAGCAGCTCGCCGATCTCCCGCTCGACTTCCGGGCCATGGCGGCGCTCTCCAACCTCTTCCGGAGCTCCACCGCGATCCGCCGGCACATGGAGGCGAACGTGCTCGCGCCCGATCGACTGTCGTGGACCTCGTTCGTGGCGCTGTGGGTGCTCTGGGTATGGGGCGAGATGGAAGCGCGCGACTTCGCCGCGGCGGTGGGCATCAGTCGCCCGACGGCGAGCGGCGTGATGTCGACGCTCGAGGCGCGCGGATCCGTGGCGCGTCGCAAGGATGCGAAGGACGGCCGCATGGTGCTCGTGTCCCTCACGCCGTCGGGCCGGCGCCTGATCGAGCGCCTCTTCCCTCGTTTCAACGAGGAGGAAACGGCCGTCGCCTCCGTGCTGACTGCACCGGACCAGGACGCGCTCGCCTCGATGCTGCGCGCGCTCCTGCGCGCGGTCGACCCGGCGGTCGACGGTGGCGCGGGATGACGGGCGCACGCCCCCACGGTCACCCCGTGGCGTACGACCCCGAGCAGGCACATGAGGTGGCCTGGTCCGTGCCGGGCGTCGACCGCGTCGTCGGGCTCCGCTTCGCCGACGCGTTCGGCACGTTCGCCCTGATGCGCGAGCCCGGCCGGGCGGAGACGATCGATGGCCGGGCGTGCGCCGTAGGCGGGTTCCTCGCGATCGACATCGGGGAGCTGCACGATATCGATGCCGACGTGGATCTCACCCTCGTGCTCGATCGAGAGACCTCGCGCGCCGTGGTGATCGGCTACGACGCGGTGTCGGCGGCCGAGAACATGCGCCGCGTAGAGATCCCCGACGGCGAGGGACGGTGGGCCGAGGTGACCGTCACGCTGCCACGGGCCCGCTTCGCGGGACGCGGACCGCGCGGCGCCGATCTGCTGATCGGCGCTCCCGCCACCGACTTCACGCGGCGCCCCGGCGACGCGGACCGCATCGCGATCGCCGATCTGCGCGTGCACGCGGCCGAGGATGTCTCGCCGCCACCGGCCGACGCCCGCATCGAGCTCACCCTGCGCGACGAACACGGGCGCCCGACCGCCGCGCGCATCGGGGTGTACGCGGCGGACGGGCGCGAGGTGCTACCGGGCGAGGATGGCGTTCCGATCCGGCGGTACGGCCAGACCGACCGGCAGGTCGCGCTGCGCACGATCTCCGCGATGGAGTCGAGTCCGGGCGAGCGTGAGGCGTGGCCCCACCCCAACCGATGGGCGTGGTACGCCGACGGGACGTGGGGAGCGGACGTGGCGGGCGGCGCGTACGACGTGGTGGCGACGAAAGGCCCCGAGTACCGATGGATCCGCACCCGCATCGAGGTGGCCGCTGACACGACGGACCGCCTCGATCTCGTCTTCGAGCGATGGGCGAACCTCCCGTCGGAGGGATGGCGCTCGGGCGATGCGCACATCCACCTGCCGCGCGAGACCGCGGCGGAACGCGACGTGCTGGCCGTGGCCGACGCCGAGGACATCCATGTCGCGAACCTGCTGCGGATGGGGAACCTCGCCACGACGGCGTACGAACAACCCGGGTTCGGGGCGGACGGCCGCGGGACCGCGCGCGGGCGCCACGTCGTCTCGGGACAGGAGGACCCGAGGACCGGACGGCGCGGCCACACGCTCCACCTGAACGTCGCCGCGCCGGTGCGCGATCCCGATCGCTACTTCCTGTACCACGAGACCTTCGAGCGGCTGCGTGCGGGCGGTGCGGTGATGGGGTACGCGCACGCCGACACCGGCTGGTTCGACGAGGTGGCGGGGCTGGCGCTCGACGTTCCGTTCGGGCTGGTCGACATGCTCGAGGTGGCACAGGCCGGTCTGCGCACCGACCTCTGGTACGACTTCCTCAACCTCGGGTACCGGATCGCGCCGGTGGCGGGATCGGATTGGCCGTACATCAACGCCGTGGGAACGGTGCGCTCCTACGTGCACACCGGCGCGGACGCCGGCGCCGATGCGTGGTTCGAAGGCCTCCGAGCGGGACGCACGTTCGTCACGGACGGGCCTCTGCTGCGGTTCGAGGTGGGCGCCGCCGGGATGGGGGAGGAGGTCGTGGTCGCGCCGGGGGGGTCCGTCACCGTGCGGGCCTCCGCGCGTCTGTTGCCCGATATCGGACCGCTGGATCGTCTCGAGCTCGTAGCGCAGGGCGACGTGGTGGCCGTCGCCGACGCCGCGGGGGCCGACCGGATGGAGCTCGAGCATCGGCTGGACGTCGATGCCGGCACCTGGATCGCGGTGCGCGCGTTCGGCGTCGATCGCGGCTTCGCGCACTCGGCCCCGGTGTACGCCCCCGTCGACGGGCACACATGGCGGGCCGACGCCGCGCCACGGATCGTCGCACGCTTCGTGGAGGCGCTCGACGCGATGATCGCCGGTGATCCCGACGCCTGGGCCGAGGAGCTCGAGCCCTGGGACACGGCGGGGACCTACCGGCAGGTCTGGGAGCGGCTGCTCCCCGAGCTCACACGACGCGTCGAGGAGGCCAAACGCCGCTACGAGATCCTGCTCGCGGGCGCATCCGCACCCTGAGCGCGGCTAGGTCGTGGTCACCCGCACCGGCATCCGCTTGATGCCGTTCACGAAGTTGGACCTCAGGCGCTCCACCGTCCCGCCCAGCTCGATCGTGTCGAGCCGCGGCAGGAGTTCCTGGAACAGGATCTTCGTCTCGAGCCGGGCGAGGTGGGCTCCGAGGCAGAAGTGCGGCCCGCCCGGTCCGAACGTCACGTGGTCGTTCGGGGTCCGGGTGACGTCGAAGCGGTAGGGGTCGGGGAAGATCTCCGGATCACGGTTCGCGCTGATGTACCAGGTGACGACCTTGTCGCCCTCGCGGATCTGTTGGCCGTGCAGCTCCACGTCCCGGGTGGCGGTGCGGCGGAAATGGAAGACGGGGGTCGCCCAACGCAGGATCTCTTCCGTCGCGTTCGGGATCAGCGAAGGGTCGTCCTTCAGCAGCTGCAGCTGATCCGGGTTCTCCATCAACGCGAGCATGCCGTGACTGATCGTGTGCCGTGTGGTCTCGTTCCCGGCGATCATCAGGAGCGCGAAGTAGTTGTGGTACTCCCCCTCGTCGAGGATGCCCTCGGCCTGCGCGACGGTGAGCGCGTTGATCACGTCGTCGGAGGGCTCGGCGAGGCGTTCGTCGCGTTTGCGGTCGGCGTAGGCGAAGACGTCCACCGCGGTGGGGGAGCGGAAGGGCAGCAGCCGGTAGGGCTCGGTGTCCTCCTTGTCGATGACCACCGCGGCCGTGTCGGGGTCCTGGTTGCCGATCATCTCGTCGCCCCACTTGATCAGGTCGGGGGCATCGGACTGCGGGACCGTGAAGATCGAGCAGAGGAACCGGATCGGGAGCTCGCGGCTGATCTCGCTCACGAAGTCGAACTCGCCGAGGAGCAGGGCCCTGTCGAGCACCCCGCTCGCGACCTCGCGGATCCAGTCCTCGTAGCGTCCCACGCCGCGCGCGCTGAACTTCTTCGAACAGATCTTCCGGAGGTCGGTATGGCGAGGGGGGTCCGTCTCCAACATCGACTTGCGGATCGCGAGCTGCTCGGGGTCCAGTTCCTCCAACGAGACCGCGCCGACCTCCGATGAGTAGGTCTGCCAGTCCATGTGCACAGCGGTGAGGTCGTCGTAGCGGGTGACCGCCCAGAAGCCGGCGTTAGGAGCCGCCTCGGGATGCCAGACGACGGGCGCCTCCTCCCGCAGCCGGTCGAACCAACCGAAGGGGACAGCCCCGACGTAGTTGTCGGGATCGGCCAGATCGATGCCGTCGAGTACCCCACTCATGCAGCCCCCTCGTCGTTCGGTACCGAAGTATCTTGCCCGCGATCCACCGGAGGCGCAACGTAGCGCGCTCAGTGGTACGGGAGGTAGTAGCGCAGCTCCCAGTCCGTGACGTCGGTCGTCTCGGTGTCCTCCGTGGCAGCGACGTAGCGTTCCCACTCGCCCCGTTTCAAGATCGTGAAGGCCTCGACGAGCTCCGGGCCGAGCGCCTCGACCAGGCGCGCGTCGGCGTTCAGGGCGGCGAGGGCGGCGTCGAGGGTGGGCGGGATGCGCACGGCGGAGTTGGCCTCCTCCCCCTTGGGCTGGACCGGGGGCAGCTCCAGTTCGTCCTCCACGCCGAACCGCGCCGCGTTGAGCACCGCGGCACCCACCAGGTACGGGTTGGCGGCGGCGTCGGCGGTGCGTTGCTCGAGACGCGTGCCTCCGCCGCGCGCCGGCGGCACGCGCACGGTCACGCTCCGGTCGTCGTGGCCCCACGTGGCCCAGTAGCCGTTCAGCATGTCCGGCTGCAGGCGCTTGTAGGCGTTCACGTGCGGGGCCATGATCGCGGCCATGCCCTCGTGATGGGCCAGCAGGCCGGCGATGCACCGCCGCGTGAGATCGGAGAGACCCTCGGCGTCGTTGGGGTCGTGGAACGCGTTCGATCCGTCCTCGCGCCGGAAGCTGAAGTTCACGTGCATGCCGCTCCCGCCCCGGTCGTCGAGTGGACGGCCCATGAAGGTCGCGAGCTTGCCGTTGCGTGTGGCGATCTCCTTGATCAGCAGGCGGAACACGAACGCGTCGTCCGCGGCCTCGATCGCGTCGTTGTACTTGACGTTGACCTCGAAGGCGGCCTCGTCGTACTCGCTGCTCCAGCTCTCGACGGGGAACCCGGACGCGAGCGCCGCGTGCACCATCTGGTCGATGCATCCCGAGGGGTCGACGGACGTGCCGGTGCCGTACACGCGATGTCCGGGGAGGCTGACCGGCCGCCAGCCTCCGCCGCCGTCGGGCTCCATCAGGTAGAACTCGAGCTCGAACGCGATCTGCGGCTCCAGGCCCTTGGCGCGCCAGGCTTGCACGGCCTCCCGTAGGACGTGACGCGGGTCGATCGGCATCGGCACCCCGCCGAACGTGGCGTCCCCGATGCCGATCACGGTGTCCTCCTCCCAACCGGTGCGCAGCGTGTCTCGGTCGAGCTGGACATCGATGTCGGGGAGGCCCACGTCGAACTGCGTGTTCGGCACACCTAGGATCTCCCGGTCGTGCGTGAGCGGGTAGACGCCGATGCAGAACGCGGCGTGGCCGGACTCGGCGACGTCGCCGAACAGGTACTTCCCCCGCTCCAGCCCGTGGATGTCCGGGTAGAGCAGCCGCAGTCGCTTGCCGTTCGTGTCCATCGAGCCTCCCCAGCGCGGACCGACGCGTGGACCATACCCGGGACCGGGTCCAGCTTGCGCGTCCACATCGTTCGGGCACAAAATACCGTCTCGCTCGCGCCCGTGGGGAGGGCCCGTACTTGTCGGTCGGCGACACCGTCACCCTGGAGGAGCTCGAGCGCGACCCCTACCCGATCTACGCGCGGCTGCGCGACCAGGAGCCGGTGAGCTGGGTCCCGGCGGTCGGTCTGTGGCTCGTGACCCGCCACGACGACGTGCGGGCCGTCGATCTGGCGCCGGAACTGTTCACGGGGGCCACCGATCCCTCGACCCTGAACCGGACGATGGGCGTGAACATGCTGGGGATGGAGGGTCCCGAGCAGCGGTGGATCCGCGCCATCACCGAGACGCCGTTCCGGCCTCGCGACGTGGAGGAGCGGACGACGGGGATGATCCCCCGGCTCGCCCACGAGCTGATCGACGCCTTCGTCGTCGACGGCACCGTCGACCTCTTCCGCGCGTACGCGGATCCGATGAGCGTGCGCTCCTTGCGCTTCATGCTCGGCCTCGATGAGGTGCCGTGGCAGGACATCCTGCGATGGAACGAGGGGCTGATGCCGGGGCTCGCCAACTTCGAAGGCGACCTCGCGAAGCAGGCGCCCGCCGATGCCGCGAGCGCGGCCCTCGGCGCCGCGATCGAGCGCGTGGCTGGACCGCCTGGAGGACGCGCCCGACGGGTCGGTGCTCTCGTGGATGGTGCACCATGAGGAGGACGCCCGGCGGATGTCGCGCGCGCAGATCGTGGCCAACACGAAGCTGATGCTGTCCGGTGGTCTGCAGGAGCCTCGGGACCTGATCGCGCTCACGCTGTGGGCCCTGCTTCGGCATCCGGAGCAGTTCGAGGAGGTCCGCGCCGAACGCTCGCTGGTGAAGGCCGCGGTGGAGGAGACGCTGCGATGGGCGGGACCCGTGGGGACGTCCACGCGGCAGGCCACCGCGGACACGGAGCTGGCGGGCGTCGCGCTGGAACGCGGCGCGCTGATCGGCGCGGTGCTGTCCTCGGCCAACCGCGATCCGCGTCGATGGACCGATCCCGACCGGTTCGACGTTCACCGCAAGGAGGGGGCGCATCTCGCGTTCGCGGCGGGTACGCACTTCTGCCTGGGAGCGTGGTTCGGGCGACACCTCGCCCGGGTCTCGCTCGACATCCTCCTCGACCGGCTGCCGGGGCTGCAGCTCATCGACGCGCGCCCGGTCACGCTGCGAGGATGGGAGTTCCGCGCGCCCGATTCGCTATGGGTCGGGTGGGATGCGGATCGAGCGGGAGGTCGATCGTGAGCGACCAGAAGCTGATCGATGAGGCATCTGGGTACCTCGGCGGCGACGAGCGGGTGCTGGCCGCGGGGATGTTCCAGCCTCGCGGCACCACAGGTGGGCGGATGAACGTCACCGGTGCCGGGTTCATGACCGACGACCTGGCCGGAGAGGTGGCCGGCGCCGTCGCAGGGCTCGCGAGCGGCCAGGCGATGAGCCGCCTGGATGGGGTCCCCCGGTGGACGCTGCTCGCGGTCACCCCCACCACGCTGCACGCGCTCGCGTGCGCCCAGCACGGAGCCCGCTGGGTGCCCGAGGCGGTGTTCGCGACCTTCGACCGCACGCGGATCCGCGCCACCGTGCATGCGCGCGTCAACGTGCGCGTCCTGACGATCGAGGACCCCGACACCGGGCGAAGCTACGGCTGGGAGGGCTACCGGTTCGGGCCGGCGCACGCCAAGGACGTGATCGAGGCGCTCGATGCCGAGCCGGTGGATCCGCCGCCGGACGACGATGCCTGAGCACGCCCCGCGGTACCCGGCCCGGGCCGAGACCGTCGGCTCGCTGCTGCGCCCGGCCGGGCTCAAAGCGGCGATGGAGAGGTTCTACGACCCGGGCCACTCCGCCTTGCTCGACGAGGAGCGGGCGCGGGATCGCTCGGAGCTACGCGCCCGCGAGGACGATGCCATCCGGGAGGCGGTCCGGAGACAGCGAGGATGCGGCCTCGACGTCGTCACCGACGGCGAGTTCCGCCGATGGATGTTCATGAACTCCTTCTACGATGCGGTGAGCGGCGTGCGGACCGGCAAGGCCGTGACCTTCCGCAACGATCGCGGCGAGGACGTGGTCCTGAACGTCCATGAGATCGTGGACCGGCTCCGGCCGGTCGACGATCCCGCCGCGCGCGAGGCCGGGTTCCTCGCGGAGGTCACGGCCGGCTTCCCGTTCAAGGTGACGTTCCCGGCGGCCTCGATCTTCACGCACCCACTCACGACCGTGGCGGGCCCCGACGGCGCGGGCTACGACGCGCTCGAGGAGTTCGTGGCAGACGCGATCGCGATCGAGCGGGGACTGGTCGCTCAGGCGGTGGCCGCGGGCGCGCGGTACGTCCAGTTCGACTTCCCCCTGTACCCCTACCTGGTCGACCCGCGGTGGATCGCGCGCTTCGAAGCCGCCGGACACGACCTGAACGCGCTCGTGGCAACGGCGCTCGCCGCGGACGCGGCGGTCCTCGAGGGGATCCCCGACGACGTCAGTGTGGGTCTGCACATCTGCCGCGGGAACTACCGCTCCTCGTGGATGTGCGAGGGCTCGCTGGCGCCGGTCGCGGAGGAGGTGTTCGGCGGCCTGCCGTACGACACCTTCCTGGTGGAGTGGGATGACCTGGGGCGCGACGGAGGCTTCGAACCCGTGCGTCACCTGCGCCTGGGCGCCGTGATGGTCATGGGCATCGTGAGCTCCAAGACCCGCGTTCTGGAGGGCGAGGAGGAGCTGCTGCGGCGGATGGACGAGGCGGGCGGCTTCGCCGGCGGTCTCGAGCGACTGGCGATCAGCCCGCAGTGCGGCTTCGCCAGCGTGATGGTGGGGAACGAGACCGACGAGGACATCCAGTGGCGGAAGCTGGAGCTGGTGGGCCGTGTCGCCGAACGGCTCTGGAGCTGACCCCGCAGCTCACGCGATGTCGGCGGCCCGGTCGACGGGCCAGGCGCGCAGCGCGAGGAGCTGCGTGATGCCCGCGTGGTCGATCGTGGGAGTGCCGTCGTAGGTCCCGATGCCACCGGCCGTGAACAGGCCCGTGCCGGGGTCCCGCCCATGGGCCCACGCGCGCGTGAGGTACCCGTCGAGCCGCGTCGCCAATCCCTTCAGCGGCGCGACCGCGTCGAGCGCCAGGAGGTTGCGGAACCAGATCGCGTTGAACACCGGGGGATGGGCCCACAGGCGCTCGGGAGTGAAGTGGGCCAGGGAGACGCCGGCCAGGTCGCGGGCCATCCGCAAGGGGGCCGGCTCTCCGGTGGCGCGATGGAGCAGCGCCCAGGCGCCCGCGGCGGCGCCCTGGTTGTACGACCAGACGGTCTCGTCGAGCCGGCCGCGATCCTCGTGGTCCCCGATCAGGCCGGAAGGCAGGCGCAGGGTGGCCTCGAGCCAGCGAAGGGCGCGACGGGCGCGCGCGAGCAGGTCCGCGTCGGCGGACACGAGGTGGAGGCGGAGGGCGAGCGACGCCGACGGCCCGGTGGCACAGGCGTTGCGCGAGCGTCGTCCCTCGGCCCACCGCACCCCGCCGTCGTCCTCCTGGCCCGAGCCGACGAAGGCCCAGAGCGCATGCGCTTCGCGGAGCCATACGGGTTCGGCCGTGAGCAGGTGGAGCTGGAGGAGGTCGAGGCCGAGCCACGCGTTGTCGTCGAAGTACCGGCGACGGTGGCCGGGGAGCGGCGCGTAGCCCGCCCCGCGACGGTAGGGCGCGAGCGCGCGCGCGAGTGCCCGCGCGTCCGTGAGATCGCCCGTCACGCCGCCGACACCCGTGGCGGCCGCGATGACCTGGCTCACCGGCCATACGGGGGCCCGTCGACCGCCAGGTCTTTCCAGCACCACAAGCCCTTCGGACTCCCGGATGCAGGCGGTTCGAAGCGCGTGCCACGCCTCGGTCGCACACGTCGCCCAATCCATCGAAGAAGACGGGGACATCACCAGGGCTCGGGGCGCCACGGCGCGCTCAAGGGGGCGTCGAAGCGCAGGCGCTGTGGCGTGGCCGGCGTCCGCAGGACGTGCACGCATCCCTCCTCCTCGCGGATCCGTTCCGCCGCGTCGTCCGTGCGGACCCAGAGTGAGCCGCGCCACGGCTCCCACCCGAGCCGGGTGAAGAACGTGGGCACGCCCGTGTCCAGCGCGCCGAGCTCGAGTCCTCGCGCGACGATCTCCTCGCGCACCCGTTCCATCACCACGGTCCCGAGTCCCTCGCCGCGGCGCTCCGCGAGGGTGCAGACGGCCTCGACGTACCCCACGTGCAGCCCTCGTCCGGCGGCGCGCAGCTCCAGCGGCACGATGCACGCGTGGGCGATCGTGGCGCCCGCCTCCTCGCCGATCACGTGGACGCCGTCGCCGATGTCGTCCCAGTACGAGGGACTCAGTCCGTCGAACTGCGCGGAGCAGAACGCCAGCAAGGTTGCGAGCTCGTCGTCGCCGAGCGCGCTCCGGTCGGCGACGCGGACGTCCATCAGTCCCGGCGCGGCGGACGGATGCCGCGGAACTCCCAGTCGCCACCGAACGCCGTGGAGATGACCTCCTCTGACCCGGAGGGCTGTGCGCCCACGTCGTCGCGGACGGGCACGCTCCCCTCGACGATCGTGTTGCGGAGCGTCCCGAGGCCGTCGACCTCCACCTCCACCACGTCGCCAGGTTCGACCGGGCGCGAGTTGGCTGGGGTCCCGGACAGGACCACGTCGCCCGGCAGGAGGGTGATCGTGCGCGCGAGGTCGGCCACCAAGTAGTGCATGTCCCAGATCATCTCGTCCGTGTTCCCGTCCTGGACCACCTCGCCGTTCACGCGCGTCTGGATGGATCGTCCGTGGAAGTCCCAGTCGGTGACCAGGCCGGGTCCGAGCGGGGCGAGCGTGTCGCTCCCTTTCACCCGGAGCATCGAGCCCGCGTCCGTGTCGCGGAAGTCGTGCAGCCCGTAGTCGTTGGCCACCGTGTACCCGCGGATGAACGCGCCTGCCTCCTCCGGCGCGACGTGGCGGCACACGGCGTCGATCACGATCGCGATCTCGCCCTCGTAGTTCAGGTAGCGGCAGCGAGGGGGCCGCACCACCTGCCCGCCGTGGCCGTTCAACGCGCTCGTGGGCTTCTGGAAGTACGTGGGCGCGGCGCCGAGCGCGGCGCCGAACTCCGCGCGTCGGCTCTCATAGTTCAGGTGCACGCAGAGGATCTTGGAGGGATCGGTGGGGGGGAGGTGCACCGGCTCGTCGAGCGGCATCCGGCGACCGTCGGCGGCCACGAGCTCGTCGCCCTCGCGGGTCACCGTGGTGGGCAGCCCGTCCAACAGGATGCGTCGCGTCTCCATCCCCGTCCCTCCGAAGCCGTTCGGTACCGAAGCGTAGGATAGGCCGCATGTCGGGACCGCAGGGGTTCATGCTGCCGAAGTCGCCCGGCGGACGCGCGTCGATCGTCCCCCCGCCCCCCTGGCACTACTCGGGCGACGTGCTCACGGTGGAGTACCGCACCGACCCCGCGAACGTCGCTGCGCTCCTGCCCGAGGGCGTCGGCCTCGCCGAGGAAGACCCCGGCGCCGTCGCCCTCATCTGGGCGGATTGGCAGTCGTGCAGTGACTCCGGCGCCGAGCTGCTCGACCCCGTGCGCTCCCAATACAAGGAATGCTTCGTGGTCGTGCGTTGCACGTACGCAGGCGAAACGTACTCGCGCTGCGTGTACATCTGGGTCGACAAGGATTTCGCGTTGGCGCGCGGGTGGTATCAGGGCTACCCGAAGAAGCTCGGGGCGATCTGGATGACGCGGCCGGTGACGGTGGGCAAGGCGGGGCCGCGCCTCGTCCCGGGCGGGGTCCTCGGCGCCACGCTCGCGGCCAACGACCGGCGCCTCGCCGACGTGACGCTCACGCTGACGGGTGAGAGCGAGGCGGGAGGCTTCGTCAACGCGCTCCCCATGCTCCACTCGCGCTGGATGCCCCACATCGATCCCTCGCATGCGGCCTCGCTCGACGAGCTCGTGACGATGCGCTCGCTGGACGTGGAGCTCGGTGCTGCGTGGACGGGGACGGCCTCCGTGCGCCTCTTCGACGCTCCGGCGGACGAGCTGGCGAGGCTCGAGCCCGTCGACCCGATCGCCGGCTACTGGCGTCAGGTGGGGGCGACGTTCGCGGGCGGGGCACGGCTCGACTGAGGGCGGTCGAGGCTGCGGTAGCCTCTGGCCCATGCGACTCGTCCGATTCCGCCACGGGGACCGCATCGCCACGGGCGCCGTCGCCTCCGGGGAAGATGTCGTGCGGATCCTGGCGGGCACGTTCTTCGAGAACCCGCTGCCCACGGGCGAGGAGGTGCCGCTCGACGACGTCCGGCTCCTCGCCCCCGTCCTGCCGTCCAAGCTGGTCTGCGTGGGCAAGAACTACGCCGCGCACGCTGCGGAATTCGGCATGACGGTGCCCGAGGAACCGCTGCTCTTCCTGAAGCCCTCGACCGCGGTGATCGGCCCGCACGATCCGATCCAGCTCCTGCCCATCAGCCGACGCGTCGACTACGAGGGGGAGCTCGCCGTGGTGATCGGGGCGCTGGCGCGGAACGTGCGCACCGAGGATGCGTACCGCGTGATCCTCGGCTACACCTGCGCCAACGACGTCACGCTGCGCGACCTGCAGAAGACCGACGACCAGTGGGCACGCGCGAAGGGGTTCGACGGCTCGTGTCCCATCGGTCCCTGGATCGAGACCGACCTCGACCCGAACGGGACCCGGGTGTGGACGCGCCTGAACGGCGACACCGTCCAATCCGGCGAGACGCAGGACATGGTCTACGGGGTGGCGACGCTCGTCGAGTACATCACCTCGTTCATGACCCTCCTCCCGGGCGACGTGATCCTCACCGGCACGCCGGAAGGGGTGGGCCGCCTGAGCGCCGGCGACGTCGTCGAGGTCGAGGTCGACGGCGTCGGCACGCTCAGCAACCCGGTGGTCGCGTGAGCGGGCAGGTGCGATGCCGGTTCGCCCCCGCGCCCAGCGGCTCGCTCCACGTGGGCAACGTGCGCAGCGCGCTCTTCTCGTGGCTGTGGGCCCGCCGCAGCGAGGGGGCATTCATCCTGCGGGTGGAGGACACCGATGCGAGCCGCGTGACCGAGGAGGCGGTACACGGTGTGCTCGAAGACCTCCGGTGGCTGGGTCTCGATGCGGACGAGGGACCGGAGGTCGGGGGCCCGTTCGGCCCGTATCGCCAGTCCGAGCGGATGGACATCTACCGCGGGATGGCCGAGCGGCTGCTCGAACAGGGCGACGCCTACCGCTGCTACTGCACGCCCGAGGAGCTGGAGGAACGGAGGACCGCCTCGCTCACGCGCGGGGAGGCACCCGGATACGACGGCCGGTGCGGATCCCTCACGGAGGAGGAGGTCGCGGCGTACGAGGCCCAGGGCCGGACATCCGTCGTGCGCTTCCGGATGCCGGAGCGCGAGTGGGTGGTGGACGACCTCGTGAAGGGCGAGGTGCGGTTCGCGCCCGGACAACTGAGGGACTTCGTCCTGGTGCGCTCGGACGGTTCTCCGGTGTTCCTGCTCGCCGTGGCCGTCGACGACATGCTCATGGAAGTCACCCACGTGGTGCGCGGCGACGACCTGCTCGCGAGCGCCCCCCGGAACATGGCGGTGATCGAGGCGCTCGGGGGCACGCCTCCCCGGTACGCGCACGTCCCGCAGGTGCTCGGCCCCGACCGCCAGCCGCTCTCCAAACGGCACGGCTCCACGAGCGTGCTGGCCTTCCGCGAGCAGGGGTTCCTGCCCGAAGCGTTGGTGAACTACCTCGCGTTGCTGGGCTGGTCGCCAGGCGACGACCGCGAGCTCCTCACGCGTGATGAGCTCATCGCGGCGTTCGATCTCACGCGGGTCTCCTCCAACCCGGCCGCGTTCGACACCGAGAAGCTCACGTGGATGAACAACCACTACATCCAGCACCTCGACGACGACGACCTGGCCGCGCGCTGCCTGCACTTCCTCACGGAGGCGGGACTGATGCCGGACCCACCCACCCTGCGCGCCGCGATGCCGCTCGTGAAGGAGCGCATGAAGACGCTCGCCGAGAGCGTCGACCTCCTGCGGTTCCTCTTCACCGACGACGTGACACCGAACGAGAAGGCGCAGGCGCTGCTGGACAAGGCGCCCGAGGGCTACCTCAAAGCCGCGGCCGACGCCCTCGATGGGGTGGAGCTTTGGGACGCAGAGCGGATCGCGGTCACGCTCGATACGGCCGCGCAAGTCGCCGGGTTGAACCGGACGAAGGGGTGGCAGCCCGTGCGCGCCGCCGTCACCGGGTCGAACGTGTCACCGCCGCTCCCGGAGTCCCTCGCGCTCCTCGGCAAGGACGCGACGCTCGTGCGGATCCGAGGGGCGGCCTCGTGAGGACGCCGCCCGTCGCGCGGATCGGGGTCGTCGCCGCCCTCCTGGCGCTGTGCGCCTTCCTTCCGGCACCGGCGGGCACCGTGGCCGCCCGGGCGGCCGGTGAGCGTTGGGCCGATCCCGCCTCGTTGCGCCCGCACATCGTGTGGCATCCCTTCACCTATGGTCCGCACCGCCGCGCGGAGATGGCCGCCTACTCGCGCCGGCACTACGGCACCGCTACATGGCACCTCGTCGATCCCAATGTGATCGTGGAGCACTACACAGCGGGGACGTCGGTGACGAGTGTCTTCAACTACTACGAGGCCAACAGCCCGCACATGGGGGAGCTGCCCGGCGTCTGCGCTCACTTCGTGATCGACACGGACGGCACGATCTATCAGGAGGCCTCGCTCGCGGTGCGGTGCCGGCACGTCATCGGGATCAACTACACGGCGATCGGGATCGAGCACGTCGGGACGAGCGATGCGCAGATCCTTCGCAACCCCGCGATGATGCGGTCCTCGCTGCGACTGACCGTCTGGCTCATGGCGAAGTTCCACATCCAGGCGCGCAACGTTATCGGTCATGCGGAGAGCCTCATGAGTCCGTACCACCACGAGGCTTATGCTTCGTGGCGATGCCTCACGCACGCGGACTGGCTCCACCGCGACATGCAGACGTACCGGACCCGGTTGCGGGCGCGAGCGCGCGCCGTGGGGGTTCCGGTGGGACCCAGGCCGGAGTGGGTCCACTCGGGCTGCTGAGCGCCGAAGGTGTGTCAACCGCACGTGGGGTACCCGTAGTCCCAACGGACGGCGAGAAAGCTAGGCCGTTAGGGTGATACCTAGCCCAGCCGTGTCACCCGTAGCATCCGAGACCGTGGAGGATCCGCTGAGGGGGCGCGATTTCCGGTTGCTGGTGGCGGCGTCCGCGCTGTCGTCGCTCGGCGACGAGCTCGCGCTGATCGCCCTCACGATCAAGGTGGCCAACCTCACGGATTCCGGCTGGGCGGTGGCCGCCCTATTGCTCGCCGGACTCCTGCCGTTGGTGATCTTCGCCCCCGCCGCGGGCGTCATCGTCGACAACTACGAGACGACGCGGACGCTGTCCGTGGCCTCCGCCTTCCAGGCGGTCGCGGCGCTCGGACTCGCGTTCGTGTCGGGGATGCCCAGCATCCTCCTCCTCGCGTTCCTGCTGGGCTCGGCCACCGCGGTGGCGACCCCGGCGATCTACACGCTCGTCCCTGCCGTGGTGGGCGACGAGCATGCGACCGCGGCGAACGCCTACCTCGAGACGGCGCGGTACGGGGGCATGATCGCCGGCCCCCTGCTGGCCGGGCTGTTCTCCGCGATCCCGCGTGTGGGGTCCGAGGTGGCCCTGCTGGTCGACAGCGCCACCTTCGTGGTGATCGCGGCCTCGGCGCTCGCGCTCACGGTGCGGCGCCGGCCGATGGGGGTCGCGGAGGAGGGTCCCAAGGGCGAGGCGAAGGCGGGCTTCGGCGCGATCGGGCGCGACGGCCTGCTCGTCGTGACGTTCACGGTCTTCGGCGCGGTGATCCTCTTCGCGGCGATGGACAACGTGGCGGAGGTGTTCTTCGCGACCGACACGCTGAACGCCGGCGGATGGGGGTACGGCCTGCTGGCCTCGGCCTGGATCGTCGGCCTCATCCTCGGAGCGGCGATGATCGCGCGGAAGCTCCCGAACGCGCGGCTCGTGCCGGCGCTCCTGGTGGCCTCGGTCGTGCTCGGGCTGGCGGTCGGACTCTCGGCCGCGATCGCCGTGCTGATCCCGGCGATCGTCCTCTTCGTGGTGGGCGGTGCCGCGAACGGCGTGCAGAGCGTGTCCATGCGGAGCCTGATCGTGCATCGCGTGGAGGATCGGTACCGCGGACGGGTCTTCGCCGCGTACGGCGGCTTGGCCAACGGCATGCAACTGCTCGCGACCGGGCTGGCCGGAGGCCTGGTGGTCCTGACCAGCGGACGCACCGCCCTCCTCGTCGGCGGGCTCGGGTGCGTGGTCGCCGGCCTCATCGGGTTGGCGTGGTACCGGTTGCTCCCCGCCGACGTCCGAGCGATGCCCGAGCCTGGCGCGCACGACTCCGTCGAGATGGGGTTCCCCGACCGCGACGCCGTGATGCTCCTTCCGGATTCCGAGCACGCGGTCTCCGCGACCTCGGATTCCCGCGGCTGAGCCGTTCACCCCGAGAGATGCTCCACGAACGGCCCGAGCACCAGCGCGGGCAGGTACGTGAGCCCGCCGAGGATGAGGATCGTGCCGGTGAGCAGCCCCGCGAACAACGGACCCGAGGTGGGCATCGTCGCGACGGAGGGCGCGTACAGCCGCTTCGCCGAGAGCGATCGACCTCCGAGCCTGCGCCACACGGTACTTGCCGAACACCCGTCCGCTCCTCATGCTCTCCCCAGGGAGGCTGCCGGGTCCGCTGTTCACCGAGGCCGTGCATCCCGACCAGGCTGAGCAGCCCTTTCTACCCAGGGAGGTTCGATGATGAGCGGTCCGACACGCGAGAACGCCCTCGACCATGTCGTAGTGGTCCTGTTCGAGAACCGTTCGCTCGACAACGTGCTCGGGCATCTGTACGGCCCCGGTGATGGCAAGACCTTCGAGGGCGTGATCAGTAGGGAGTTGAGTAACCCGATCCCGGAGTGGGCCGAGCACGACGCCGAGAGGAAAGCCGTGCCGTACACGGTCGCCACGGACATGGACTCGCCGAACCCGGACTCAGGTGAGGAGTGGTACCACACGAACACACAGTTGTTCGGTGTCCTCGACGAGCACAACCGCTTCAAGATCGGTGAAGGAGTGACGACGCCGTGGAACGCGCCGCAACCGGGCGCGACACCGACGATGGACGGGTTCGTCGCGGACTACATCAGCACCTTCACCGGCGAGATGGGCCGCCAGCCGACGTACGAGGAATACGCCCACATCATGACGGGGTTTACCCCGGAGCAGTTGCCCGTGCTGAACGGCATCGCTCGTGAGTTCGGCGTGTTCGACCATTGGTTCTCCGAGGTGCCGTCCCAGACGTTCATGAACCGCTCCTTCTGGACGGCGGCGACATCGTCCGGGATCGTCGTGAACTCCCCGTTGAAGAAGTGGTTCACGAAGAACGACGCAGAGACGATCTTCGAGCGACTGGAGCGACACGGCAAGACCTGGAAGATCTACGTGATGGAGGGGATGTCCGTCTCGTTCCACGGCATCATCCACTACTCCCGCCTCAAGGATCGGCTGGCGACGAACGTGGTGCCATTCGCGGAGTTCGAGCGTGACGCAGCGGCGGGAACTCTGCCCGACTTCTCGCTCATCGAGCCAAACATGTTCAGCGGGCATGGCGATTACCATCCGGCCTTCGGTCGCTCACTCGGTCCCACCATCGACGCCGACACGCTCGACCCTCCGTCCTCCACGCGGGCGGGTGAGGCCTTCCTGGAGCGCATCTTCAACGCCTACCGCTCCAGCACGTCGGAGTCGGGCACGAACGTCTGGAACACGGCTCTGCTGATCGGTTGGGATGAGCCGGGTGGAACGTACGACCACGTGCCGCCCGGCGCGGTCCCTCCGCCCGACGCGGACGCACCAGCCGGCGAGTTCGGGTTCACGTTCGACCGATCCGGCTACCGCGTTCCCGCGATCCTCGTCTCCGCGTGGGTCCCGCAAGGCTCCGTCTTCAACGACGAGTACCGCCACACCTCGCTGATCGCCACGCTGCGGAAGTGCTGGAACCTCGGCGAGGCGTTCACCCAGCGTGACGCCTCGGCTAGAACCTTCGACGACCTGTTCACCCTCGATGAGGCTCGGGACCCGCGAACCTGGGCGACCTTCACCGCTCGTCCGGTCCCCGCATGGCACCTCGACGAAGAGGCCCTCAACAAGGGGCTCAGCGGGCTCGGCAAGGTGATGGGACCGGGCATCATCGAGCACGCCAAGGAACTCGGGCTCGAACTCCCACCGGAAGTCGAAAAGCCCGACGCGGAGATCACCCCCGAGGTCATGTTCGATGTGATCAGACAGGCCGCCTGGCACTTCTTTCCCCTCCTGGCACCTGATGCCTCATCGAAACCGCCTTGAGGGCTTGCAGTCCCCCGACAGCCCTTATCGACATCGAGCCGAGCACGTCCCCGCTCGCGGTGAACGTGTCCCCAACGGGGGTCGAACCGATGTCTCGACCTTCGGAGGGTAGGGTCAAGCCGTTCGAGGGACGGATGTAGACACCGTATGAGACAAGGCGGGGAAAGCCCTTGGCGGGAGTAGTCCCAACGGGATTCGAACCCGTGTCTCCACCTTGAGAGGGTGGTGTCCTAGGCCCCTAGACGATGGGACCGCGTGATGCGGTGGCCGGGCAGGCAGTGTAGCAACCCGTTCAGAGGTCCTTGAAGAGCTGGCGGCTCATCTCCGCGTACCCGAGCGACTCGTACAGGGCGCGGGCAACCGGATTGTCCCCGAAGACGTTGAGCTCCAGGCGCGAGACCCCCATGGCGCGCGCCTCCTCCTCCGCGTGCACCATGAGCGTGCGCCCGTACCCGCGGCCGCGCAGCGCCTCCTCGACCTTGATGTCGTAGATCCAGCCCACGGGCGCGCCCTCGCGCCGCTGCTGCGCCACCCAGAGGAGGCCGACCTCTTCGCCGGTCGTCGCATCGAAGGCGAGCAGGAGCCGGTGCCCACGCGTGCGGACGCCGTCGGGGAGCAGGTCCTCGAAGACCCGTTCGGCGTAGCGCGTGGCCTCCGGGCGACCGATCCGGGTGTTGCGCAACACCTCGTCGGCGTACTCCGGGATCGCCCGCTCCAGGTACCGTCGGTACTCCCCGGCGGTCATCGGCCGCAGGGTCACCTCAGGCATGTCAGTTCTCGCCCTGGTCCCTCGTGAAGCCGAGCTCGCCGTCGAATTCCAGGAGCTTCTCGATGTGCATCCATCGATGGCGGCGACTGATGCGTGCGAGGAGCTGATTCACGTCCTCGTCGGGCAGGTCGCCGGGGTTCTCCTTCACGATGAACCGACACCGCCAATGATCGACGGTGTCCGTGATGGCGCCCGTGGGCGGGTACACCTTCGTCCCCCGTGAGGAGATCATCTTGAGCGACAGGCGGGTGTCCTGGGTGAGCTCCATCAAGGAGGCGCCCAGCGCCGCCGCGTCCATCGGCGATTCCACGAAGACGTCGAGGCCTACCACCGCGCGCGAAGAGACCTTCACGTAGTCGGGGTCGGAGGAGAGCTGCGGGAGCTCCAACGGCTGCGGGTCGCGGATCGTCCAGTTCTCCGTGCGCTTCCCGAGGTTGCCGATGATCGTCTCGGTGTACTCGGTGGTGGGCGTGCCGCGGTCGTAGCCGAGGACGTCGCCCGTGAGCACGCCCGACTCGAGCGTGACGAAGATGGCGTGCTCGATGGCGGCGGCCTCTTCGAAGAGCCCGAGGTACCGCAGCATCATGACCGAGGAGAGGATCACCGCGGTCGGGTTGATCACGTTCTTACCGGCGTACTTGGGAGCCGAACCGTGCACGGCCTCGAAGATCGCCACCTCGTTCCCGATATTGGCGCTCGGCGCGTAGCCGAGCCCGCCGATCAGCGCGCTGGAGAGGTCGCTCAGGATGTCGCCGTTCATGTTGGTGGTGACGATCACCTCGAACTGCTCGGGTCGCTTCACGAGCTGGTGCGCGCAGTTGTCGACGATCACGTGCCAGGACTCGATCTCCGGGTAGTCGGGGGCCACCTGTTCGAAGACGCGCTTCAGCGTGCCCTCGCTGAACTTCATGATGTTCGCCTTGGTGGCGCACGCCACGCTCGAACGGCCCTCGCTGCGCGCGTACGCGAACGCGAAGCGCGCGATCTTCTCGCAGCCCTTCACGCTGATCAGCTTCAGGGCCTGGGCCACACCTGGCGTCTGCATGTATTCGATGCCCGCGTAGAGATCCTCGATGTTCTCGCGGACCATCACGAGGTCCACCCCACGACCCGAGTACGGCGTCTTCACGCCCGGCATCTCGCGCACGGGACGGACGTTGGCGTAGGTCTCGTAGAGCTTGCGGAGCGTGACGTTCGCGCTCTTCTCTCCGAACCCGACCGGCGTCTCGAGCGGTCCCTTCAAGGCGACGCGGGTACGTGCGATCGAGTCCATCGTTTGGCTGGGCACGCCCGATGCCACGCCCTTCTTGAAGACCTCCGCGCCTGCCTCGGCCTCTTCCCAGGCGATGGGCGCACCCGTCGCATCCACGATCGCACGGGCGGCGGCCACGCATTCGGGCCCGATGCCGTCACCGGGGATCAGTGTCACCGGGATCGGGGTCGGAGATCCGTTGGCGCTCACGCGGGCTTCGCCTCCTAGGGGCCGCGGCGGCGGCCGTCGGGCGCCATCGTAGGAGAAAGTGGGCCGAGAGAGATGCGTTCGGAGTCACCGCCGACTACCATCCGCGCGATGAGGAGGATCGTTCGCACGATCGGGGCGCTCGCATGCGCGGGGGCGGCAGCGATCGCACTGCTGGGCGCCCCACCACCCCCGGCGGCGATCGGTGCGCCGAACGGCACTCCCGGCATCGACCCCGCCGCGGGGATCCGCAACATCGACCACATCATCATCGTGGTCCAGGAGAACCGCTCCTTCGACCACTACTTCGGGACCTTCCCGGGTGCCAATGGCCTTCCGAGGGGGCCTGCGGGCCACTTCAAGACCTGCATCCCGGATCCGGCCGCACACACCTGCCGGCGTCCGTACCACGATCTCAACCAGTACGACCAAGGCGGGAAGCACGACCAGAGCGCCTCCCGTCTCGACGTGAACGGCGGGAAGATGAACGGGTTCGTCTCGACGTTCCGTCGGTTCGGCGCACCCTGCACCCACAGCCATCACGGGGGATCCGTCTGTCGTTTCGTCAAACCAGGGCCGAACGGAACCCCGGACGTGATGGGGTTCCACACCGCCCGGGAGATCCCCAACTACTGGGCGTACGCCAGGCGGTACCTGCTCCAAGACCGGATGTTCGCACCGGCCGACTCGTACACGCTTCCCGCGCACCTGTACCTCGTTTCGGCGTGGTCGGCGACGTGCCCCATCCACACGCCGAGGTCGTGCACGTCCGATCTCTCGAACCCGGGGAGGGGCTGGCGCCCGGCCCACGGGCCGCCGTATCCCTACCAGTGGACCGACATCACGCGGCTCCTCTACGAGCACGGCGTCTCGTGGGCGTACTACGTCGGCGCCCACACGTGCATCGTGCCGCCCTGCCCCGCCTGGGACGACGAGACGACCGTCTGGTTCCAGAACCCGCTCCCGGGGTTCCAGGATGTCCACGCCACGCACCAGGTGGGGAACATCCAGCCGCACGAGCAGTTCTTCACCGGCATCAAGACGGACTCCCTGCCTTCGGTCTCCTGGGTCATGCCGGTGCGGGGCCACAGCGAGCACCCGCCGGACAACATCGCGACCGGTGCGGCATGGGTGACGAGGGTGGTGAACGCCGTCATGCGGGCCCCCGCGGACTTCCGCAACCACACGGCGGTCTTCTTGACCTGGGACGACTGGGGCGGCTTCTACGACCACGTGAAGCCCATCCGGATCGATGCCAACGGCTACGGGATCCGCGTGCCGGGCATCCTCATCAGCCCCTTCGCCCGCGGTGGCGTCGACCACCAGACGCTGTCCTTCGACGCCTACCTCAAGCTGATCGAGGACCGGTTCCTGGGCGGCGAGCGTCTCGACCCCAGGACCTTGATGAGCAAGTACGGGATCTTCGACGCGCGCCCGAAGGTGCGGGAGGCCGCGGTGCGCCTCGGCGACCTCGGCAAGGAGTTCAACTGGGCGCGCTCGCCGATCCCGCCGCTGATCCTGGACACGACCCCGCTGGGCCCGCTTCCGGCCGTTCCCGGGGGCCACTAGCACCCGACCAGGATCGAGGGTGCTGGAGACCGGGCGGTCCGCCCGGTACGATCCCCGCCCGTGACCTCCCGCTCCCGCTATCGCTCCGCGTGCCTCGTCGTTTCCGCCCTGCTCGCCTCCGGTCTGCTGGCGGGGGCGCTGGCGTCACCGATCCAGACCGCCGCACACGCCGGCACGCCCGGGATCGATCCTGCGGTGGGGATCGGGAACATCGACCACGTGATCTTCATCGTGCAGGAGAACCGGTCCTTCGATCACTACTTCGGGACGTTCCCGGGCGCCAACGGGCTCCCGCGAGCGCCGGGCGGCCGGCTCGAGCCGTGCCTGCCGGACCCTGCCTCCGCCGCCTGTCGGCGCCCCTACCACGACCGGAACCTGTTCGATGCCGGGGGCCCACACGGGCTGATTGGCTCGATCGTGTCGGTGGACCACGGGCGCATGGACGGCTACGTCCAATCCCTGCGTGCGATGGGCAACAGCTGCACGAAGCACCCCGGGTATCGCCCCTGCCGCGAGGCCAGGCCCGGTCCGCACGGCACACCGGACGTGATGGGATTCCATACCGCCGCCGAGATCCCCAACTACTGGGCGTATGCGCGTCGCTATCTCTTGCAGGACAGGATGTTCGCTCCGTCGGACTCCTGGACGTTGCCGTCGCACCTCTACCTGGTGTCCGCATGGTCCGCGACCTGCAAGGATCCTCGGGACGGAAGGAGCTGCCGCTCGGACCTCGTGGCTCCCGGCCACAACGTCGCGGGGCACGGCAAGGTCTGGTCCCCGGCCGATGGCTTGCCGAGGCCCTACGCCTGGGCGGACATCACCTGGCTCCTCAACGCCCACGGGGTGAGCTGGGCGTACTACGTGGGGGCCGGGACCTGCGTGGTCCCGCCGTGCGGGCGCACGGGCGGCGCGGTCACGGCCGATGTGCAGAACCCGCTGCCCGGGTTCCGCACCGTGGCCGTCGACCACCAGCTGCACAACGTCACCCCCAACAGCGCCTTCTTCGACGCGGCCGCCGCCGGCACGCTACCTGCGGTGTCGTGGGTCGTTCCCACCACCCACAAGGGGGAGCACCCGCCCGACTCGATCGGCAACGGTCAGGCCTGGGTCACGCACGTGGTGAACGCGGTGATGCGGGGGCCCGCCGAGCAGTGGCTCCACACGGCGATCTTCTTGACCTGGGACGACTGGGGCGGGTTCTACGACCACGTGAAGCCCATCCGGATCGACGGCAACGGCTACGGGATCCGCGTGCCGGGCATCCTCATCAGCCCCTTCGCCCGCGGTGGCGTCGACCACCAGACGCTGTCCTTCGACGCCTACCTCAAGCTGATCGAGGACCGGTTCCTGGGCGGCGAGCGTCTGGACCCGCGGACCGACGGGTGGCCGGACGCGCGACCCACGGTGCGGGAGTCGGTGAAGGGGCTCGGGAACCTCGGGAAGGAGTTCGACTGGTCCCGCACGCCGATCCCGACGCTGGTGCTCGATCCCACCCCATGATCCGACGTCACGGACGGTAGCATGGGCGCCCATGCGTGCCCGATCCCGGTTCGTCCTCGTCTGGCTCCTGGTTGCCGCCGCCCTGGTCGCAGCCGCGTGCACGGGCTCCGGCGATACGGGATCGACGACTACCGCGGCGCCGACGACTGAGCCCGCCGCAACCGGCGCGAGCCCGGTGCCCCTCACCGCCCGCCCGTTCACGGTCCCCGATCTGTACCCGATCGACGCGGCGATGGCCCCGAAGGGGGTCGACCTCCAACCCTTGAAGGATCCGCCCGCCGCGGCCTCTCTGCCGGATCCATCGCGGCCGATCGTCCCCGCGGACGGCATCGACAACATCGACCATTTCGTGTTCGTCGTCCAGGAGAACCGGTCGTTCGATCACTACTTCGGGACGTTCCCGGGCGCGGACGGCATCCCGATGAAGAACGGCGTCCCGACGACCTGCGCCCCCGATCCGCTCGGGGGCTGCCACCGTCCGTATCACGACACCAACTTCACAGACGGCGCGGGGTCACACACGCAAAGCGCGTCCGTGACGGACGTCGACGGCGGGAAGATGGACGGGTTCGTGGAGGCCTACCGCCGAGCCGGCAACTGGTGCACCAAGCACCCGACCGAGGCTCCGTGCCCACAGGCGTCGAACGGACCGCAGGGCCAGCCGGACGTCATGGGCTACCACACGGGAGCGGAGATCCCGAACTATTGGGCCTACGCCAAGACGTACGGGCTCCACGACCACATGTTCGCGCCCACCGACTCCTGGACCCTCCCCTCACACCTGTTCCTGGTCTCCGCGTGGTCGGCGAGCTGCTCCGACCCCAACGACGCGATGAGCTGCTCCTCCGACCTGAAGGTTCCCGGCAACCAGTACGGGAGCCCGCCCGGGACACAGTGGAGTCCCGCAGACGGGACGCCGCGCCCGTACGTGTGGGGTGACGTGACATGGCTCCTCTACAAGCACGGGATCCAGTGGGCCTACTTCGTCGGACCCGGGACCTGCGAGGCCGCGCCTTGTGGGGATGCTGGGGGGAAGACCGTGACCGCCGACGTGCAGAATCCGCTCCCTGGGTTCACGAGCGTGGCCACCACCGGGCAGCTGGACAACATCCGTCCCAACACGGAGTTCTTCCAGGCGGCGCAGGACGGAAACCTGCCGGCCGTGAGCTGGGTCATGCCCACGATCGGCGTGGGCGAGCACCCGCCCGACAGCATCGCCGCAGGTCAGGCGTGGGTCACAAAGGTCGTGAACGCCGTGATGACCGGCCCGCCCGACCAATGGCTGCACACGGCGATCTTCATCACGTGGGACGACTGGGGTGGGTTCTACGACCATGTGAAGCCCCCGGTGGTGGACGAGAACGGCTGGGGCCTTCGCGTGCCGGACATCATGATCGGCCCGTACGTGAAGCAGGGCGTCTCCCACCAACTCCTCACGTTCGATGCGTACCTGAAGCTGGTGGAGGACCGCTTCCTCGAGAGCGACCGCATCGATCCGAAGACCGATGGCTGGCCGGACTCACGACCGACCGTGCGGGAGGACGTGCCGATCCTCGGCGACCTCGCGAGGGACTTCGACTTCGCACAGGACCCGATCCCGCCCTTGGTGCTGGACCCGTGGCCCTCGAAGTCCTGACGATCGGCCTCAGGCGGGAGCGACCGGTGCGGGCAGCCCTTCGATCGTCGACCCGCTGGGGAACCGCCGCAGGTGCCCCTGCTCGAAGACGGTGACGCTGCCCGGGCCGAGCACCTCCCAGCGGCCGTCGCGCGCGAGCGCCGCGGTCCGCTCGTCGATGCCGATCAGGACGGCGTCGGGCTCCGGCGCCGACTCGTGCGCGCCCTCCACCCACCGATGCCCGAAGGTGTCGAAGTGGGGGATCACCGCGACGCCCGGCACCAGACCGAGCGCCGGCTTGAAGCGCCGACGTTCGTCCCCAGGATGCCGATCTCGGATCAGGGTCCACGCGCCCAGCGCCATCGCCCCGGCAGATGATCCCGCCAGCGCGGCCCCCTTCTCCCAGGCGGCCACGACGGCTCCCCACAGGGGACTGCCGCCCAGGATGTCCGGCACGATGCCGGGATCGCCTCCCACCAGGTAGAAGAAGCGGCCGGCCCGCGCGGCCTCCACGCCCTCGCGCGACGCGACGCCGCGCCGAGTCGTGGCCGGCAGCGCCGCGACCTGCAGCCCGAGGTCCGCGAACCACCGTCGTGCGTTGGCGACCGCGCGGTCGGGTCCCTGTCGTGCGGCAGCGGTCGCAAGGATGTAGCCGGGGCCACCGCGTGCGGCGTCCACGAGGATGCGATCCTGCGGCTCGTTGCCGGGGTTGAGCTCGTCGCCGCCCACCAAGGCCAGAGGTCCGGGGGAGACGGGACGGCGCGACGTCATCCAACGAGGATGCCAGACGTGCGCGATCGCGATGGGATGGCTGGCCCGCCTGGATTCGAACCAAGACTAACTGATCCAGAGTCAGTCGTGCTACCGTTACACCACGGGCCAATAGGCGTGGTCGATGGTAACAGGCGTCCCACGCTCGTCGTCCCGCCCCAGGCGAGATGCTCGCGCCGGTCCCCGGTTGACCTTCGTGAACCCTCTGGATACGGTGGGCTGGAAAGCACGTCCGACACCGAGCTGGGGGGAGACGCCATGAACAAGGGCGGCCTGGTAGCCGAAGTGGCGAAGCGGACCGGACTGAGCAAGGCCGACGTGGCCCGGGTCGTGGACGCGGCGATCGACGAGATCCGCGGGTCGGTGGTGAGCGGGGAGCGGGTCACCCTCGCCGACTTCGGCACGTTCGAACGCAAGCACCGCAACGCCCGCATCGCGAGGAACCCGCGCAAGCCAGATGTGCCCATCGTGGTCCCGGCGCGCGACCTGCCGGCGTTCACGCCGGGCAAGGAGTTCCGCGAAGAGGTTCTGGGACTGCGAGGGTAGGAGCGGGACCCGCTACTCGAACGTCACCAACCGGAGGTCGCGCGCGACGGTGCGTCCCTCCTCCT
This sequence comes from uncultured Actinomycetes bacterium, assembly GCA_963810915.1. Taxonomy (GTDB): domain Bacteria; phylum Actinomycetota; class UBA4738; order UBA4738; family HRBIN12; genus JAOUEA01. Next base: position 362,151 of record CAWEPH010000001.1, read on the forward strand.
CCGCCAGATCGAACTTCACCCGCTGACCCAGCCGGAGCGTGCGGATGGCGACGTCGCCGATCGACGCGCCGTCGATCACGACCTCCCGCCGGTCCTCCATCAGGAGGCTCCCACTCTTCGACTCGACGTCGTAGTCCTTGATCGTCCCCTGAGCCACGGTCGCTCCCTCACGTTCGGGTCGGCATGCGCGACGCGAGGTCCATCTCCAGCATGACGTCCAGCGTCCGTCCGCGCTTGCCAGCCTCCAGCACGGTGAGGATATCGCTCGGGAGGTCGAGGTCGAACGCGATCTCGGGGATCTCCACCACGGCGGTGGGGATCTGGGCCTCCGCGGCTGCCTCGAGGTGGCGTCGGTACGAGTCCACCCCGAACCGCGCGTCGATGGCGGTGGGGGGCCTGCGCACCAGCAGGTTGGTGCCGCTCTCATCCACGGAGGGGGCGAGCACGACCGGGCCGAGCGTGTGGAGCGCCCGGGTCAGCGCGGCGGCGGTGACCAGGGGAGTGTCCGCGAGAAGCACCGCCAAGTGATCGACACCGCGCCCGGAAGCTTCCTCCTCGACCTGGCGCACCGCGTTCGCGAGCGGCGGCTTGTCCTCGACGATCGTATGCACGCCGCGCTGCAACGCGATCTCGATCACCACCTCGTCGGGGGAGATGACCCAGGTCTCCCAGCCGGGCAACGCGAGGGTCGCGTCCATCACGTCCTCGAACATGGCCAGCGTGAGAGCGCCCCGCTCGAGGGGGTCCAGGACGGGCTCGAGGCGTGTCTTGGCCTCGGCGAGCGTCTTCACGGGGAGAACGATCACGCGCACGTGGCTCGCAAGGGTAGCCCACCCGACGCGGTAACCTCACGCCTGCCGCACGCCCACGCACGAGGAGCAGACGTGGCAGAGCCCTGGTACCAAGCCGCGAAGATCGTCGTCCTCCCGCCCCTGCGTCTCTGGTTCCGGTGGCAGTTCGAGGATCTCGATCAGATCCCTCGCGAGGGTCCCGCGATCGTCGCGTGCAACCACATCTCCTACCTCGACCCCCTTGCGAGCGCCTACGCCGTCGTGACGGCGGGACGCCGGCCTCGATTCCTGGCCAAGGACGACCTCTTCGCGATCCCGCTCGTGGGCACCGTGTTCCGCGGCGCTCATCAGATCCCGGTGCATCGGGGGAGCCGCGACGGATCCTCGCTGCGCATGGCGCTGCGTGCGCTGACCGACGACGAATGCGTCGTGATCTACCCGGAGGGCACCGTCACGACGCGCTCCGACCACTTGCCGATGGAGGGCAAGACCGGGGCCGTGAGGCTCTCGCTGGCTTCCGGGGTGCCCGTCACCCCCCTCGCGAGCTGGGGATCCCACGCCGTCTGGCAGAAGTCGGGCCGTGGGAGCATCAAGCCCGGCCGGCCGATCTGGCTCAAGGCCGGTCCCTCGCTGGACTTCGCCCCCCGTGAGGACGAGGCGGACGACCGCGACGCCGTGAGCGCGATGACGGCCGAGGTGATGGCTGCGCTCACCACGCTCGCGGAGGACCTTCGGGGCCGCTACCCCAAGCGCTGGGCCGACGAAGGGTAGTCTGGGCCGCATGGCCGAGGGGCAGGGGTTCTCCACGCGGGCGGTCCATGGCGCCGTCGCGCCACCCATCGATCAAGAGGTGCCCAGCGTCCCGATCTTCCAGACGTCGACCTACCGGTTCGCGACCTCGGAGGATTACGCGGAGACGATCGCCTTCCGCAAACCGGGCTACACGTACACGCGCGGGTACGGGAATCCCACCGTCCAGGCGTTCGAGGCGCAGATGGCGAGCCTCGAGGGCACCGAGACGGCGTTCGGCTTCGCCTCGGGCATGGCAGGCGTACACACCCTGTTCACGACCCTCGCGTCGGCGGGGGACCGCGTGGTCTCCTCCGCGGAGCTCTACGGCGGCGCGTACTCGATCGCGACGAAGGTGATGCCCCGGTTCGGCGTGCAGGTTGACCTGGTCGACCCTCACGACCTCGACGCCGTGCGGGCAGCACTTCCAGGCGCGGCGTTCTTCTACGTGGAGACCATCGCGAATCCCAACGTGACGGTGGCGGATCTCGGGGAGCTCGGCACGCTCTGCGGCGAGGCCGGTGTGACAGCGGTGGTGGACAACACCTTCGCCTCTCCCTATCTCTGCAATCCCGCCCGCCATGGCTTCTCCTACGTCCTGCACTCGGCGACCAAGTACGTCGGGGGTCACCACGACCTGATCGGCGGAGTGGTGTGCACCTCGGAGGCAGGACGCGCGGGTCTGCGCGACACCGCGCTCGACACGGGGGGCACGATGTCGCCCTTCGAGGCGTGGCTCTGCATGCGAGGGGCCATGACGCTCGCGCTGCGGATGGATCGACACTCCGCGAACGCCCTGTCGATCGCTGCGTTCCTGGAGGGTCATACGAAGGTCGAGCGCGTCTGGTACCCGGGGCTGGCCTCGCATCCGCATCATGCGGTCGCCGTCAGGCAGTTCGGCGATCGGGGGTTCGGGGGGATGCTCGCCGTCGAGGTGGTTGGCGGGGTGGGCGGCGGTCAGCGCTTCTGCGACGCGTTGGAGCTCGCGTGGGTGGCCACCAGCCTGGGCGGCACGCACACGCTCGTGGGGCACGCTGCCTCCACGACGCACCGGCAGATGGATCCGGACGCGCGCCGGGCAGCGGGCATCGCCGACGGGCTCGTCCGCGTTTCCGCCGGGATCGAGGATGTCGAGGATCTCCTGGATGACCTCGAGCGGGCGTTGGAGAAGGTGTGAGCGGAGCCGCGCCCAAGCGACGCGTGGCCGTGCTCTTCGGAGGCCGCTCGGCCGAGCACGAGATCTCGTGCATCTCTGCCCGCTCGGTGATCGACGCCTTGGATCCCGCGCGCAACGAGGTCGTACCGATCGGGATCACCAAGGAGGGCCGCTGGCACCTGCTTCCGGGCCCGCCCGCGCTCCCCGCGGAGTCCGGCCGGATGCCGGAGGTGACCGAGGACGTCGGCCGCACCGTGGAGCTCGCGACCGAGGGCGCCGCGAGCGAGCTCGTGACCGCCGACGGGATCCGCGAGCCGATCGACGTCGTCTTCCCCGTGCTGCACGGGCCGATGGGCGAGGACGGCGCGGTCCAAGGGATGTTCGAGCTCGCCGGGGTCCCCTACGTGGGGGCGGGCGTGCTGGGATCCGCGGTGGGGATGGACAAGTCCGTGCAGAAGGTGCTCTTCGCCGCCGCGGGCCTGCCGGTGTTGCCCTGGGAGGCCGTCCGCGAACCGGACTGGGCGGAGGACCCCGAGGGGGTCGCCGCGCGTGCGGAGGCCCTCGGCTATCCCGTGTTCGTGAAGCCGGCCACGCTCGGATCTTCCGTGGGGATCTCGAAGGTCGCCGACCACCTCGGCTTGGAGGAAGCGCTCGCCGAGGCGTTCCGCTACGGCCGAAAGGCGGTGATCGAGCGCGGGCTCTCGGGCGCGCGGGAGATCGAGTGCGCGGTCCTCGGCAACGACGACCCCGTGGCCTCCGTCTGCGGGGAGGTCGTGCCCCGTGGTCACGAGTTCTACGATTACACCGCCAAGTACCTGGACGCCGACGGTGCGGAACTGCGGATCCCCGCCCGGCTCGAGCCGGTGTTGGCGGCGAACGTCCAGCGGATGGCGATCGCCGCGTTCCAGGCGGTGGAGTGCTGGGGCATGGCGCGCGTCGACTTCTTCTTGGACGCCGACGGTGCGATGTGGATCAACGAGATCAACACGATCCCCGGGTTCACCTCGATCTCGATGTACCCGAAGCTCTGGGAGGCGAGCGGGCTCGGCTACCGCGCGTTGATCGAGCGTCTCCTGGACCTCGCGGTGGAACGACGCGCCGCGGAGCGCGGCAAGCAGACGCGTGCGCGCGAATTGGAAGCCTGAGACAGCTTAGAGGTGGACGACGGGACAGGTGAGGGTGCGCGTGATGCCTTCGACCGCCTGGATGCGCGCGACCACGAGCTTCCCGAGCTCGTCCACGGTCTTGGCCTCGGCGCGCACGATCACGTCGTAGGGGCCGGTCACGTCCTCCGCCTCGGCCACACCGCCGATGGCCCGGACCTCGTTCGCGACCGCAGCCGCCTTGCCCACCTCGGTCTGGATGAGGATGTACGCGTGGACCACCACTGACCTCCCTGGTTGCGTGAGGGCGCCCATGCTAGCCGGGGGTGAGCCGGCGCCGCAACGCGCCGCCCGCGGTGGGACGATGACGGCATGTTCCGCGATCGACGGGCGGCGGGGGAACTGCTGGGGGCGGCCTTGCGCGAGCGTGTCCAAGCTCCCGCGGTGGTGCTCGGCATCCCGCGAGGCGGCGTGATCGTGGCCGGGCGCGTCGCGGAGGCGCTCGGAGCGCCGCTCGACGTCGTCGTCACGCACAAGCTCGGGGCCCCGGGCAACGCCGAGCTCGCGATAGGCGCCGTGGCCCCCGGGGTGCGTGTCGTCGACGAGGCGTCGGTGCGCTACCTGCGTGTCCGCCCCGACTACCTCGACCAGGAGGTCACGCGTCAGGAGCGGGAGATCGCGCGCCGGATCGCCGCCTACCACGACGGGCGCTCCGGGATCGCGCCCGAGGGCCGAACGGCCGTGGTCGTGGATGACGGCGTGGCGACCGGTGCGACGGCGGTGGCGGCCCTCCGTTGGGCGCGCGCCGCGGGCGCGGCACGCGTGATCCTCGCCGCGCCGGTGGGGCCCGCAGGCATCGAGTCGCGGCTCGCCTCGGAATGCGACGACTGCGTCGTGCTGCACACCCCGGGGAACCTGCGCGCCGTAGGGGAGTGGTACGCATCCTTCGACCAGGTCTCCGACGACGAGGTGATGGCCGTGCTCGCCGGGCAGGGGGCATGAGGATCGTCGAGCTCGCGGCGGCGGGGCTCTTCGCCGCCGGAGGTGCCCGGTCGCTCGTGCACTGGATCCGCCGCCCGTTCGACAGCACCGATCCCCTCGACCACGCACTCTTCGCGGCGTTCGTGCTCGGCCGGGTGGGGATGTGGTGGTCCCTCGCGGGATTCTTCCTCCTGTCCGCCACCCTGAAAGACCCCAACGGAAGCGGGGCGTACCTGCAGGGGCGCGCGTTCACGGACTACTTCCGCGACCGATTCTGGTGGTATCCGATGGTCTTCCTGGGTGCCCTGGTCCTCCAGTTCCTGGCGTCGTACTTCCTGGGTCACCGGAGCCCTGCCGAGTAGCCGCGGTGTGACGAAGCTGCGGCAACGTCGCGCGGGCACTGCACCTTCCGTGCCGCGCGGTGGTACAAGTGGGTTATGGCTCTGCGGAACCGCACCCGCCTGACTGCGGTCGCGCTCGTCGCGCTCGTGGTGCTCGCGCTCGCCGGCGTGTCGGTGGTGCGCGCTGACCCCAACCCCTCGCTGCCCCCGGTCGCGGCCGATCAGCTCCTCGGATCGGCCATCGTGGCGCTCGCCACACCCTCCTCGATCTCCGGCGAGGTGCACACGCAGCTCGACCTCGGCCTGCCGGCGCTCCCCTCGGGTCTCGGCGGAGGGACCACGGACTCGGTGACGTCGATGCTGGGTTCGCAGCGGTTCAAGATCTGGCACGCGCCGGGCGGCCTGCGCGTGGCCCACCTGATGGATCTGAGCGAGCAGACCCTCGTCGCGAACCGGACCGAGGCGTGGCTCTGGGATTCCAACGGCATGACCGCCGAGCACGTCCTGTACGCCGACCTCGCATCCGATGTGGCCGCCGCGCGCGGCGGGGAACCCTGGTTCGCGGGGATCGCCCCTGGTGCGGCCGATGCGTACACCGCCGACGCGATGAAGACGCTCGCGGACCCGACCGCGCTGGCCCGCGAGGCGCTGGACGGCCTCGCCCCTTACGCCGGGGTCGCGGTGGACGGCACGGCGCGCATCGCCGGCAGGCCCGCGTACGACCTCGTCCTCACACCACGGTCGTCGCTCACCCTCATCGGCCGGGTCACGCTCACCATCGACGCGCAGACGCGGGTGCCCCTGCGCGTGCAGGTCTTCGCGAAGGGCGCGGATCAGGCCTCCGTCGAGGCGGGATTCACCTCCGTGTCGTTCGATGCGATCGATCCCTCGACGTTCACGTTCACGCCGCCGCCCGGTGCGACGGTGCAGACCCCCGACCTGCCTCCGCGCCCCGCCGACGAGCCGTCGGAGCATCACGCTGCGCCGACGACGCGCACGTTCGGGTCCGGCTTCGATAGTCGCGTCGCCATCCAAGTGGACGGACGGCTGCCGCATGAGGCGGCGGCGCTCCTGCCCTACGCAGGTCCTCTCTTCTCCGTGGTCTCGGTCGAGGCGGGCGGCCACACGTGGCTGCTCGCCGGGTTCGTCGGGCTCGACACCCTGCAGGCGGACGCAGCGACGCTCGCGTGACGTCCGCGATCTCGACGCGCGGGCTGACGAAGAGCTACGGGGGCGTGTCCGCGGTCGACGCCCTGGATCTCACCGTGGCGCGCGGCGAGCTCTACGGGTTCCTCGGCCCCAACGGCGCCGGGAAGACCACCACGATCCGGATGGCCCTCGGACTGATACTGCCCGGCGGCGGCGAGGTCGAGTTGTTGGGAGAGCCGGTGCGCACCGATCGAGCTCCGCTGGAGCGCGTGGGGGCCCTGGTGGAGGAACCCGCGTTCTGGAAGTACCTCAGCGGACGGAAGAACCTCGAGTACTTCGCACGCGCCGGATCGGGCGGCGATCGCGTGGGCACGCGCATCCGACTCGAACGGGTCGACATGGTGCTCGAGACGGTGGGGCTCACCGCGGCGGCGGGCAAGCGGGTGAAGGCCTACAGCCAGGGCATGCGCCAGCGTCTCGGGCTCGCGCTGGCGTTGCTCGGCGAACCCGAGCTGCTGGTCCTGGACGAGCCCACGAACGGCCTTGATCCCACGGGGATGCGGGAGATGCGCACGCTGCTGCGACGTCTCGCTGACGGCGGCACGACGATCTTCGTCTCGAGCCACCTCCTGGCCGAGGTCGAGGCGATGTGCGATCGGGTGGGCGTCATGGCCCAGGGGCGTCTCGTGGCCGAAGGGCCGCCGTCGAGCCTGCGTGGGGTGGCCGACCGGATGCGCATCGACGTGGACGACGTCGGCGAGGCCCGCGCGATCGTGGCGGCTACCCATGGGGTTCGGCTCGCGGACGACCCGGCCACCGACACGCTCGAGGTCGTGTTCGACGACGGGTTCGACCCGGCCGATCTCACGGCTGCGCTCGTACGGGCGGGGGTACGGGTGCGCGCGCTCGTACCGCTCCGCGACTCGCTCGAGGACGTCTTCCTCCACCTCGTGGAGGGCGCCGATGTACCGCGTTGAGCTGGCGAAGGCGTTCCACCGGTGGCGCACGTGGCTCCTGGCGGCGGCGATCGCGGGGATCCCCGCGGTGATCGTGCTCGCGATCAAGCTCTCACCCCCGGAGCCGCAGGCGGCGGAGGACGCGCCGCCGTTCCTGTTCCAGATCGCCTCGAGCGGTCTCTACGCGGCGCTCACGGGCCTGGCCGTGGTCCAGCCGTTCTTCCTCCCCCTCGCAACGGGCCTGTTCGCCGGCGACGCGGTGGCGGGGGAAGCGCAGGCGGGAACGCTGCGCTACCTCCTCCTGCGGCCGGTGCGCAGGGTGCGGCTCGTCCTGGCGAAGTACACCTCGGCCATGACCCTGCTGGGCGTGCTCGTCGCGGTCACGATCGTGAGCGGCGTCCTGGCCGGTGCCGTCGCGTTCGGTCTCGAACCCCTCCCTACGCTCTCGGGCACCACGTTGTCGGTCGGGGCGGGCCTGCTCAGGATCCTCGCGTCCGGCCTCTACATGGTGGCGGTGCTCTCGGGGATCGCGTGCATCGGGCTGTTCATCTCCACGCGGACGGACTCCGGACCAGGCGCGGCGGTGGCGACCATCGTGATCGCGATCGCGAGCCAGATCCTCGGTCAGATCCCCAGCCTGCACGCGATCCACCCCTACCTTCCCTCGAACGGATGGCTCGCCTTCACCGGCTTCTTCCGCTTCCCGGTGGACTGGGGCGGGATGCGTCACGGCTTGTCGGTGAGCGCCGCGTACACGATCGTCTTCCTCACGCTCGCCGTGACGGGCTTCCGGCGGCGGGATGTCACGTCCTAGCCGGTCGCCGTGACGATCCGAGCAGGTCCCTCCGAGTTGACGAAGCGCGGAGCCGGTGCCCACGATGGGCCGCTCGTTCGGGACTCGAGGGAAGGAGAAGTTCGATGGCCAAGTACCTGGTACGCGTCTCGTACACGCTGGACGGGGTCCGCGGTGTCTTGAAGGAGGGTGGATCGTCGCGGCGGGAGGCGGCCACCAAGGCGATCGAGGGGGTCGGCGGCAGCGTCGACGCGTTCTACTTCGCGTTCGGGGCCGATGACGTCATCGTGATCGCGGACATGCCGAGCCAGGCGGCCGCCGCGTCGCTCGGGCTGACGGTCGCCGCCGCAGGCGGAGCGCGCACGTCGATGACGCCGCTCATCACGCCAGAGGAGGTCGACGAGGCCATCACGCTGCACCCCGACTATCGAGCCCCTGGGGCCTGAGGCCCTGGGGTTCATCCGGGAGGGTCCACCTCGAACGCCACCGTGCTCACCACGGGTGGGTCGAACGCACCGTGGTCGCGGGCCACGAACTCCGCGCGCAGCTCGTGTGCGCCCGGCGGGGCGTCGACGCTACCCGCGAGCCCCGTCATCAGCAGGAGCCGGCCGTCGAGGTACAGATGGATGTGACCCTCGTCCGGCGTCACGCTCAGCGTGGTGGCGGGGACGATCCGCCCGCCGTCGAGCGCGAGCCGGACGGGCACGTGCGCGGGCGCGCCCGTGAAGACCTGTCCGGCGGTCGGCGCGAGGATCCTGAGCCGAGCGGTCGAGGCGGGTCGGCGGAGCGATCCGGGCCCGAGGAGGAGCGGGAGCGACGTCGCGAGCAGCAAGCAGACGCCCCCCAGCGCCCCCAGTCCGATGATCGCGACGCGCCTCCGATGCGTGGGCGCCTTGCGGGAGAGCCACCAGGCGACGAGCGCCGCGGCGGTGCCCGCGAAGAAGAGCGCCTCGGCCGTGACCACGAGGGGCAGCGGCAACGAGATATGGGCCGTGAGGGGGCCGATCCTCGCCATGCCGCGCGATGGTGTCACGGCGAGGGTCCGTGGGCGAGGACCCGCCCCGAGGCTCGAGCCGTCTACCCGACGGCCTTGATGATCTCCTCGGAGAGCTCGGGGAACTCCTGCAGGTGCGCGACCCGCTCGCCCTTCAGCCGCTCGACGATGCCGTCGTACTCGTCCGTGCGACCCTGGCGCTCGTAGAGCCTGCGGGGCTGCAGCAGCTCGTCGTCGTCGAAGTCCGGGACGGCGGCCGCCACCTGGTAGCCGAAGTCGGCATCGTCGTCCCACATGATGGTCTGTTCCGCGATGCCCTTCACGCAGGCCGAGGTGTGCGGGATCTTGACCTTCTTCGACCGATCGTCGCCGTCCTTGCCGCCGACGCGGCCCGTGTTCAACAGATAGGTCTCGATGGGGTGGGAGGCGAGCAGTTCGAGGATCCGGTTGCCCTGGAGGCCGTGGGGGAGCGGGAAGAACGGATTCGTCCCGGGCACCCGGAGGAAGCGGCCCTCCTCGGCGGCCCCGCCCGCGGCGGTGCCCGTGGTCTCGCCGAGCATGAAGTAGGCGGCGGCCTGTTCGCTGTTGAGCCGCGCCACGCTCGGGATGATGTTCTCGTTCCGGTTCAGGATCAAGAGGTAGTCGACCGTGCCGACGTTCCGCGCATCCTCGAACGACAGGAGATCGGCCATCTCGAAGACGGCGCGACCGTTCTTCGTGTAGTGCTCGTTGAAGAAGTCGACCTCACCGTCGTCGTTCATGTAGACGTTCTCGAGGAACGCCGTGGGCTTCACGACGGCGCCGTGGATCGACGGCTCGAAGTCGGGGTCGAGTCCGAAGGTCTTCGCGAAGCAGCCGTTCTCGGTGCCGTAGGCGTGCCCGCCCGGCATCAGGCCTACGAAGTCGTCTTGGATCGGCTTGGAGCCGTTCTGCGTCGTGAACGTGGTGGTCGTCTTCCCCGTGCCCGAGAGGCCGAGGATCATGAACACCTTGTCGCCGCGCGCGGTCGGGATGACCTTCAGGCCCGAGTGAAGGGCCAGGCCTCCCTTCTCGTACACGATGTTGTTCCACATCCGCAGGCCGCCCTTCTTGGACTCGCCGAAGTAGTCGGAGTTCAAGACGCGGGTGACGTTGTTGTCGAGATCCACCGCGATGCAGCGGTCGTCGGGATAACCCTCGGCCACGAGCCCGGGGGTGTAGATGACCTGCACGTCGGGCTCCACGCCGTCGTTCCGCTCGAAGTACAGCTTCTGCTGCATGCCCGCGATGTTCGCGTAGCGCTTCTCCATCAGCAGGCGCGCGGCGCTCCGCATCTGCGGGTCGTTGCCGATGTACCCGTCGATCTGGATCATGTCGTGTTCGGCGATGTAGGCATCCTGCTCCGCGGCGATGCGCTCGTATTCCTCGCGTGACATGGTCTTGCCGCTCGACGCGCGGTCGACCACGAACGTGCTGGCGGCGCTGCGTGAGAGCACCTGGGTCTGCGTGTTGGTGTTGTCGTATTCGGACAGTCGCGTCTCGGGCATCTCCTCGGTGAACTTCCGCAGTTCTTCAGGCGTCGGATTGACGTAGACCTCTGCCACGTGGGCCTCCTCGCGAAGGTGGTGTGATCGAGCGCCGTGCGTCGTCCGATCGGACGCTCCGGCGTGCGACTAGAGTCTACCGAACAGCGTTCGGGCCCCATCGGCGCGACCCTGTCCACCCATTCACCCTCGACTTGGACGGAACGGATGAGACCCCATGGACGTGACGGAGGAAGCGCTGCTCGACGCCATCCGCCGGGTGCTCTCCGGAGCGGGTCCGCAGGTGCGCGTCGGCGTGGGAGACGACGCGGCCGTCGTGGTTCCCGGGACGGGCGAGTTGGTGCTCACCACGGACGCCCTCGTGGAGGGCACGCACTTCGCGCTCGACACGACCTCGGCACGTGATCTCGGCGCCAAGGCGATCGCCGTCAACGTGAGCGACATCGCGGCGATGGCGGCCTCACCTCGGTACGCGCTGTGTGGGTTGACGCTCTCGGCCTCCGTCGACGCAGGCTGGGTCATGGAGCTGCTCGGGGGGATGCGGGAGGGATGCGACGAGTACGCCCTGTGGCTCGTCGGAGGCAACCTCGCGCGCGGGACCGAGGTGAGCGTGAGCGTGACCGTCGTGGGCGAGGTCGCACCGGGCCGTGCGCTCACCCGCTCGGGGGCGGCTCCCGGTGAGCGGATCGTGGTCACCGGTGCCCTCGGGGGATCGGCCGTCGGGCTCCGCCTCGCCGGCGCATCGCGGGCACTGAGCGACGAGGAGCGCGTCAACCTGATGCGCTACCTGCGCCCCACCGCGCGCGTCGGCGAGGCGGGCGTCCTCGCGCGCCACGGGGCGACGGCCCTGATGGACATCAGCGACGGGCTCTCGTTGGATCTCGCGCGGTTGTGTGCGGCGAGCGGGGTGGGTGCGCGGATCGCCGCCGATGCGATCCCGGTGGCCCCGGGAGCGGACCGCGACGAGGCGCTCGGGGGAGGCGAGGACTATGAACTCCTCGCCACCCTGCCGGGTCTCGAGGCGGTCGCGACCGCGCGGGCGGAGCTGCAGGAGACGTTCGGGACCGCGCTCTCCGACATCGGCGAGGTCGTGGAGGATGGCATCGTGCTCGTGGACGACGACGGATCCGGTACCCCGCTCGAGGCGCACGGATGGGATCACTTCCGCAGATGAGCGCGCAGACCCGGACGAGACCCCGCGTCCTCACGATCGCGGGCAGCGACTCGGGCGGCGGCGCGGGGATCCAGGCCGACCTCAAGACCTTCACCGCGCTCGGCGCGTACGGCACGACGGCCGTCACCGCGGTGACCGTCCAGAACACGCTGGGCGTCAGCGGCTACGAGGCGCTCTCGGCGGCAACCGTGGGCGCGCAGATCCGTGCGGTGATCGAGGACATCGGGACCGACGCCGCGAAGACGGGGATGCTCGCGAACGCCGGCATCGTCGAGGCGGTCGCCGAGGCCGCGGCCGAAGTGGCGGTGCCGAACCTCGTGGTCGATCCAGTCTTCGTCTCCAAACACGGCCACCGCCTGCTCGACGCCGGCGGGGTGGACGCGTTGCGCAGCCGCCTCCTCCCGCTCGCGACGTTGGTCACACCCAACCTGGCCGAGGCCGAGGGTCTGACGGGGCTGAGGGTCCGCGCGCTCGGCGACATGCAACGTGCAGCTGAGGCCCTGCTGGAGCTCGGCCCAGCGGCCGTGCTCGTCAAGGGCGGGCACCTACAGGGTCCCGAGTCGGCCGATCTCTTCGCTTCCTCCGCGGGCCAGTCCTGGCTTTCGGCGCCCCGCATCGACGAGGTCAACACCCACGGCACCGGCTGCACGCTCAGCGCCGCGATCGCGGCGTACCTCGCGATGGGACGGGGCCTGGAGGAGGCGGTGCGGGCCGGGAAGGCGTTCGTCACGGAGGCCATCCGACACGCCCTGGCGCTGGGTGCGGGCGTCGGTCCCGTGGATCAGCTCTGGGGGATCGACGTGCCAGAGCTCTGATCGAAGGAGTGAGGTTGGACGGGGCGCGCCGAACCTCAGCCGTGGGGGATGCGCGTGACCTTGTCCGCCTTGATGCAGGACGTGCACACGTTGAGGCGCCTGGGGGTGCCGTCGACGAGCGCGCGCACGCGCTGGATGTTCGGGTCCCATCGGCGGTTGATCCGCTTGTGCGAGAACGTCACCGATTTGCCGAACCACGGCTGTTTGCCACAGATCTCACAGGTCGCTGCCATAGCGGAACGAGGCTACCAGACGCTCTTGCGCATCAGGTCGCGATCTGCGCCAGCCCTTCGTCGAGCGAGGCCTGGGAGAGCTCACCCTTGACGGTCGACGCCACCGATCCGTCCGCGTGCACGAAGATCGTGACCGGGAGGCCGAGCGCCCCCTGATCGGTGAGGATCGCTCCTGCTGGGTCGAACACGCTCGGGTAGGTGATGCCGTGGTCCGCGATGAAGGACTCCGCCCCGCTCCTCGAATCCTGAACGTTCACGCCGAGGAACTGCACGCCTGCGTGCGAAGCGGCCGCCTCGACGAGCTTCGGGACCTCACGGGAGCAGGGATCGCACCAGCTCGCCCAGAGGTTCACCACGACCGGGGTGCCCTTCAGCTGTCCCATCAGCGCCTGGAACCCCTGAAGATCCGTGGAGGGCAGGGCGTTCACGTCGCTCGGAAGCAAGGGGGCGGTCGTCGCGTTGGCGGCCGGTGTGAGCGCCGCGTCGGAAGGCGCCGCCGCATCGTCGGTGCAGGCCGTCATGATGAGGACCGTCACGGCGGCGGCGAGGGCGAGGGGAAGGCGGCGCGGCATCCCCCGCATGGTAGAACGCAGGTCAGATGAGGGACCCTCGATGCACCTGAGCCTCGACAGCCCCGTCGAGGCCATCGACGCCAAGCTGGCGTCCCGACGCGGGAGGGCACGACGCAGGGGCGCCGAGGTGCCAACCGCCGCAGAGGTGCTGGCCGAAGCGTTCGCGATCCGCACGGTGGGACAGCTGCTGCACCACTACCCGCGCCGATACATCGATCGATCGCGCGTGGCCTCGATCCGCGGGTTGAAGATCGGCGCATATGTGACCGTGATCGCGCGCGTCAAGAAGGTGGCTCGGCGGCAGACGCGTCGGCGTCAATCCATGGTGACCGTCACCCTTTACGACGGCACGGGCTACCTCGACCTCACCTTCTTCAACCAGCCCTGGATCGCCTCGATGTACCGCGAGGGAACCGAGGTGGCTGTCTCGGGGGTCGCCACCCTGTACAAGGGGCGACTGCAGCTCGCGAACCAGGAGGTGGAGATCCTCGATCCCGGCACCGATCAGGATCTCGTGCATACCGGGCGCATCACGCCCGTACACCGGGCGTCGGATGGGGTCACCACGCGCACCATCCGCGAACTCGTGTACGCGGCCCTCGATCGCCTCCCCACGCTGCCCGATCCCCTCCCGGACGACGTGGTGCACGAGGAGCGCCTCGGCTCCTACGACCGTGCCCTGCGCGACATCCATTTCCCGGCGGACGAGGCGGCGCTCGTCTCCGCCGTCGAGCGCCTCAAGTTCGACGAGCTGTTCACCTTGGAGCTGGGCGTCGCCTTCCGCAAGCATCGGGTGGAGGCCGACCAGCACGGCGTGGCTCACCGAGCCGATGCCGAACTCACCGACCGCCTGACCGCCACCGTGCCGTTCGAGCCCACCGGCGCCCAGCGCCGGGCGATCGCGGAGGTGGCGGACTCGATGGCCGCTCCTAAGCCCATGAACGTCCTGCTCCAGGGCGACGTGGGCGCCGGCAAGACCCTGGTGGCGTTGCACGCGTGCCTCGTCGCGGTCCAGTCCGGTCACCAAGCCGCGATCATGGCGCCCACCGAGGTGCTCGCCGCCCAGCACTACCGATCGATCGACGGGTTGCTCGAAGGTGTAGGCGCCGTTCGGTACCTCGACGTCGCGAGGGCCGCCGAGAAGGCGGACGACGGCCAGGTCTCGTTGCTCGACCCGGAGCCCGGGTCGGGCGACGCGAGCGAGACGACGGTGGCCTATGCCCTCCTCACGGCCTCCGTCACGGGGAAGGACCGTGCGCGGATCCTGGAGGGCATCGCGTCGGGTGAGGTTGATCTGGTCGTAGGCACCCACGCGCTCGTCCAAGAAGGGGTGGCGTTCGCCGATCTGTCGCTCGCGGTGATCGACGAGCAACATCGCTTCGGCCTCCACCAGCGGATGGCGCTCAAGGGCAAGGGCGGCGAGGCGGACGTGCTGATCATGACCGCCACCCCCATCCCGCGCACCCTCGCGCTCACGTACTACGGCGACCTCGACGTCGTGGTGCTGGACGAGCTCCCCAAGGGACGGCAGCCCATCGAGACCAGGGCCGTGCGCACCGAGGTTGAACGGGCCGAGGCCTACGAGCTCGTGCGGCGCGAGGTCGCCGCTGGCCGACAGGCCTTCGTCGTGTGCGCCGCCATCGACGAGGCGAACCGCACCCAGGTGAAGGCCGCCGAGACCGAGGCAGAGCGGCTGGCGACCGAGGTCTTCCCCGAGTTGCGGGTCGACCTCCTGCACGGGCGGATGCGGCCGCGGGACAAGGAGGCGATCATGGAGCGCTTCCGCGCCGGCGACGCTGATCTGCTGATCGCCACCACGGTGATCGAGGTGGGCGTCGACGTCCCGAACGCCACCGTGATGCTCGTGGAGGACGCCGAGCGATTCGGCCTCGCCCAGCTGCACCAGCTGCGCGGACGCATCGGGCGCGGGGCGCACGCATCGTTCTGCATCCTGTTCGACGGGTCCGACGAGGAGCACCAGGAAGCCCGGGCCCGCATCGACGCGATGGTGCGCACGACCGACGGGTTCGCGCTCGCCGACGAGGATCTCAAGCTCCGTGGCGAGGGCACGCTCTTCGACACGAAGCAGTCGGGCATGCCGGATCTCAAGCTCGCCAGGTTGGCGGACGACATGGCGCTCGTGCGACGTGCTCGAGATCGCGCGTTCGCGATCATCCGGAGCGACCCGCACCTCGAGTCGCACCCTCGGCTCCTGGAGGAGCTGAAAGCCCGCTT
This sequence comes from uncultured Actinomycetes bacterium, assembly GCA_963810915.1. Taxonomy (GTDB): domain Bacteria; phylum Actinomycetota; class UBA4738; order UBA4738; family HRBIN12; genus JAOUEA01. The sequence goes on from CAWEPH010000001.1 coordinate 377,756, forward strand.
CGAGCGTTCCATCGATTGGCTCTTCCGGAGCTAGGACCCCTTCCAGCGGATCACGTGGACACCGGTCCCTCGGCGGCGCATCATCGAAGGTGCCCCCCGGTGGCGCGCGCGGCGCGCGAGGGAGTGTCGTGGTCGACAGAGCGGTGCATCGCGCGAGGGTCCTCTTGGTGGAGGACGATGCCGACGATGCGGATGCGCTGATCCGCGAGCTTCGCCGTGGGGGTCTCGAACCGCACTGGCGGCGGGTCGACACGGCGGCGGCCTTCCGCGATGCGCTCACGGCGAACGAGTGGGAGCTCCTGATCTGCGAGCTCGACGGGGGCGCGTTCGGAGCCGAGGGGGCGCTGTCGATCCTCGAGGAGCTGGACCTCGACGTGCCCTTCGTCGTCGTGTCGATGGCCGAGGCCGAGGACGTCGCTGCGGAGATCGCCCGGGCGGGTGCGGGCGACTACGTGCTGAGGAGCGATCTCACCCGGCTCGTGCCGACGGTCTCGCGTGGCTTGCGCGAGGCGGCACAACGGCGGCTCCGCCGCCAGGCGGAGGAGGACCTGGTCCGAGCGGAAGCCCGGTTCCGCCAGATCGGCGCCTCGATCAACGAGGTCTTCTGGATGCGCGAGGCGGCGGCCGTTCGACTCCTCTACGCGAGCCCGGCCTTCGAGCGGGTGTTCGGGATCCCCGTCGAGACCGTGTACGAAGACGGCGAGCGATGGCTCGACGTCATCCATCCGGAGGACCGCGAGCGGGTGGAACCGATCATCCGAAGCGTCACGCGGCCCTATGAGGTCGAGTACCGCGTCGTGCGGCCTGACGGCTCCGTCCGCTGGCTGTGGTCGCGCGCGACACCCGTTTCGGAAAGCGGCGGGGAGCAGGCCCACGTCGTCGGCGTCACGGACGACATCACGGAGCGGAAGCTCGCGCAGGAGGAGCTCGTGGCGCGGGTCCGTCAGCAGCAAGCGGTGGCGCAGCTGGCGGTTCGCGCCGTGGACTCCGACGACTTCGATCAGCTGCTCGCCGCCGCGGCCACGCAGGTGGCCTGGACGCTCGGGGTCGATCACGTGGCCGTGCTGGAGCTCCGTCCGGGCGGGCGGGAGCTCGCGTTGCGCGCGGCGGTGGGGTGGCCGGCGGAATCGATCGGCGACGTGATCCCCGCGGGACTGTCCTCCCAGGCCGGCTACACCCTCGCGTCCAACGGCCCCGTCGTGGTCGCCGATCTCGACGGGGAGCATCGCTTCGATGTACCACCCGCCGTGCTGGAGGGCGGCCTCAGGAGCTCCGCCTCGGTCGTGGTCGGCGGACGGGCCACGCCGTGGGGCGTGCTCTCCGTGCACGTTTCCGCCCCACGTACCTTCCTCCCGAACGACGTGAGCTTCCTTCAGGGGGTCGCCGGGATCCTCGCATCAGCGGCGGCGCGGGCGGACATGCTGGCGGAGTTGGAGCGCACCTCGGAAGAACGGAGGCGATTGCTCGACGCTCTCGTGACCGCGGAGGAAGACGAGCGAGCGCGCGTCGCCCGTGAGCTCCACGACGGCGTGGGGCAGGTCCTCACGTCGCTCACGCTGTTCGCGTCCGACCTCGAGCAGGGGATGGAGGACGACGCGCAGCGTGCCCGGGTCGCCGCGCTCCGGGAGCACGTGGCGACGGCCGTGCGCGACATGCGGCGCCTCGTATGGACCTTGCGGCCGGTGGAGCTCGACGACCTCGGGTTGGATGCGGCCCTGCGCCGCCTCGTCTCGGAGGCGGGTGACCGCCCCGATGTCCACGTGGCGCTGAGCGTCGAGCTGGGAGGCCGCAGGATCGACCCGAGTGTGGCCGTGACGATCTTTCGCGTGATCCAGGAGGCGCTCACGAACGCGCAGCGCCACGGCGGCGCGTCGACGATCTCGGTGGTGGTGGACACCACGCCCGAGACGATCCGCGCGATCGTCGAGGACGACGGCGCCGGCTTCGGTGCCGGAGACGTCTCGGACGGCTTCGGGCTGCTGGGCATGCGGGAGCGGGCGGCGCTCGCGGGCGGCCATGTGCTGATCGAGACGGAGCGCGACGAGGGTACGACCGTCCGCCTGGAGGTACCGTTCGCATGAGGGGCACGGGCGATCAGATCGGGCTCCTCCTCCTCGACGATCACGCGTTGATGCGCGAGGGCCTGCGCGTTCTGCTCGAGCGGGAGCCCGACATGGAGATCGTGGCGGAATCGTCGAGCCTCGCGGACGCGCTCGCCGTGGACGTGATGCCCGACGTGATCGTCGCCGATCTCATCCTGCCCGACGCCCGAGGCGCCGACGTCGTCGCACGGCTGACGGAGCGCTTCGCGGGCCGGCCCGCGATCCTGGTCCTCACCATGGTGGACAACCCCTCGGACGTGCAGCTCGTGTTCGCCGCCGGGGCTCGCGGCTACCTCCTGAAGGAGGCCGCCTCTGGCGAGCTCGCCGACGCGATCCGCAAGGTGGCCTCCGGGCAGGACTACCTGCAGCCCGCGATGGGGGCCGCGCTCGCGTCGATGCGGGCGGTGCCGGAGATGGCGCACGAGGCGGTCGGAACGCCACTGACGGATCGCGAGATCGAGGTGCTGCGGCTGATCGCGATGGGGCACACCAACGCGGAGTCGGCGAACATCCTCCATGTGGCGCTGCGGACCGTGGAGCACCATCGCAGCGCCATCACACGCAAGCTCGGCCTGCGGACCCGGGCCGAGCTCGTGCGTTACGCGACCGAGCAGGGACTCCTCGGGGCCTGATCGCCCCGAACGGCTGCGACGCGCCGGCTCGACCCGTGATGGGCGTTAGGCTCTCGCCCGTGCGCATCGTGGCCGGCTCCGCCAAGGGCGTGCGTCTGGCGAGCGTCCCCGCCGGCGTTCGGCCGCTCTCCGACAGGGCACGCGAGGGGCTGTTCAGCAGCCTCGGCGCGGAGGTCCCGGGGGCGCGGGTGCTGGATCTCTACGCCGGCACGGGGGCCACGGGCATCGAGGCATTGTCCCGCGGCGCCCTCCTCGGGGTCTTCGTCGACCGGTCCCATGCTGCGCTCGCGGCGGTGTACGAGAACCTGGAGCGAGCGAAGGTTGCGGACCGCGCAACCGTCGTCCTTTCTCACGCCCTGTCGTTCCTCGCCCGAGCCGAGGGTCCCGCCGACCTCTTCGACCTCGTCTTCGTCGACCCGCCGTACGAGACCGGGGGTCCGGATCTCGACGACGTGCTAGGTCAGCTGGCCGCCAGATGGCTCCCCGAGGAGGGCTGGACGGTGGTGCTGACCAGGGGAAGGAAGAGTTCCACGCCTGTCATTCCGCTACACTGGTCCGCTGCCAGGGAACTTCGCTACGGCGACAGTCTCCTGACCCTGTACCGGCCGAACGACCGGCCTAGGAACCTGGGGGTGTGATGGGCCTGACCGCCCTGTGTCCGGGGACGTTCGACCCGGTGACGAACGGCCACCTCGACATCATCGGCAGGACCAGCACCACCTTCGACCAGGTGGTCGTGGCCGTCTTGGAGAACCCGGCCAAGCAGCCGCTGTTCGCGATCGATGAGCGGGTGGCGATGCTCGAGGAAGCTACCGGGTACCTCGGGAACGTGAAGGTTGGGGCGTTCCGAGGGCTGCTCGTGGCGTTCGCCCAGGAGCAGGGCCCCTCGGTGATCGTGAAGGGCCTCCGGGCCGTGAGTGACTACGAATTCGAGATCCAGATGGCGCAGATGAACCACCGGTTGGGCGGCGTCGAGACGCTGTTCATGCCGACGAATCCGAACTGGTCCTTCCTCTCATCCTCGCTGGTGAAGGAGGTTGCCCGCTTCGGCGGCGACGTGGAAGGGCTCGTCCCGGAGCACGTTCGCGCACGTCTGGCCGACCGATTGGAGGAGCGCGCCTGATGGACATCGCCGGCCGCCTTCAGCAGCTCGAAGAGATCGTGCAGGAAGCCAAGTCCATGCCGCTGTCCTCGTCCGTGCTGATCAACAAGGACGAGGTGCTGGAGATGCTCCAGCAGATGCAGGAGGACCTTCCGGACGAGATCAAGCAGGCCCGCTGGATCGTCAAGGACCGCGAGGAGCTCCTCGCGAAGGCCCGCGGCGAAGGAGACCGGCTGATCGAACAGGCGCGGGAGGAGCAGTTGCGCATGGCGCGCAAGGAGGAGATCGTCGCGCGGGCGAACGAAGAGGCCGAGCGGATCCTCGCCGAGACCGACGACAAGACGCGGTCGATGGTGGAGGAGGCCGAGGACTACGTGGACGCGAAGCTTGCCCAGTTCGAGATCGCCCTCCGCAAGATCCTCGAGGATTCCCAGGCGGCGACCAAGGCGCTCGCCCGCACGCTCGACCAGGTCGAGATGGGCCGCGAGAAGCTGCGCGCGCCCGGCACCGCGGCCGACCAGGAGTTCGCGCCGCAGTCCCACGAGGCCCGGCGCGAGACAGCGTTCTTCGACGAGGAGGCCGAGTGACCCTCGCCACGATCGACGTCCGGGACCTGATGGGACAACCCGGGGCCTCCAAGCGTGTCGCGGTGGACGGGACCCTCGACGGGCTCGGCACCGAGGTCGCCTCGGTGCCCGATGACGCACCACTGCACGCCGAGCTCCTGCTGGAATCGGTGGTCGAGGGCGTGCTCGTCTCCGGACGCGTAGGCGGGACGTTCCATCTGCGGTGCGCGCGCTGCTTGAAGGAGTTCGACGAGCCTTTCGGCGTCGACATCACCGAGATGTTCGTGCCGACCCCCGACGAGGACTCGGACGAATACCCGCTGGATCCGGAGGGCTACCTCGAGCCTGAGCAGATGGTCCGCGACACCGTGGGGGTCGAGTTGCCCTTCTCGCCCCTGTGCATGCCCGGATGTCAGGGTCTATGCCCCGTCTGCGGCGGGAACCGCAACCTCGGCGAATGCCCCGGCGACCACGCCACCACGGATCCACGATGGGCCGAGCTCGATGCCCTGCTCGAACAGATGGAGAACTAGGAAGGAAGGAAGGAACGCACCGATGGCCGTCCCGAAGAAGAAGCAGAGCAAGTCCCGCGGCGACAAGCGCGCCGCCAACTGGAAGGCGAAGGCGCCGGCGTACAGCGCATGCCCTCAGTGCCGACAGCCCAAACTCCCACACGTCGTCTGCGGCAACTGTGGCTACTACGCAGGCCGTCAGGCGATCGAGGTCGAGTAACCGCGTGTCGGCAGCCCACGTCGAGGTGCCCGTCGAGGACCTGGATCGGGCGCTCGGGGTGTCGTTCAGCGACACCGCGCTCCGCGAGGCAGCCCTCACGCATCGGTCCTACGCGTTCGAACGAGGCCTGAGCGTCACGAACGAGCGCCTGGAGTTCCTCGGGGACTCGGTGCTCGGGCTGGTCGTCACCGACATGGCGTACCGGTCCTACCCCGAGATGCCCGAGGGCTCGCTCGCCAAGCTGCGCGCGGCCATCGTGAACATGGTGGCACTCGCGGACGTCGCGCGCGCGCTCGGTCTCGGGCAGCTCGTGCTGCTGGGCAAGGGCGAGGAACAAAGCGGCGGCCGCGACAAGTCCTCGATCCTCGCGGACGCGCTCGAGGCCGTCTTCGGCGCCGTGTACCTGGATCTCGGGCTCGAGACGGCGACGGATCTGATCGAACGACTCTTCCGCCCCCGTATGGAGGCCTACGTTCGCGGCGAGGGCGACCGCGACTACAAGACGATCCTGCAGGAGCTCGCCTCGCAGGAGCTCCGCGCCATGCCCGACTATCGGATCGAGGAGCGCGGGCCGGATCACGAGAAGGAGTTCACGGCCACGGTGTTCCTGGCCGGAGAGCCGATGGGGACCGGGAACGGTCGGTCGAAGAAGGAAGCCGAGCAGCAGGCGGCCCGCGAAGCGCATCGGCGTCTGGCCGAGCGTCTCGACGACGCGCGTTCGTGAGGGAGGGTACGAGAGGTGGAGCTTCCTGAAGTCGAAGTGATGCGTCGCGACCTGGAGAAGGACGTCGTGGGTCGGCGCATCAAAGAGGTCGAGGTCAAGAGCTCCAAGAACGCCATGCGCACCATCCGGCGCCACAAGACCCGCAAGGAGTTCACGTCGCAGCTGGTCGGCCGCAAGATCGTGAAGGTGGAGCGCCGCGGCAAGTACCTGCTCCTCACGCTCGACTCCGGCGACATCCTGGTGGTGCACTTCGGGATGAGCGGCCAGTTCCAGCGAGGGACGGGTCGCGTGGCGTTGCCCGCACACACCCACGTGGTGTTCACGTTCCAGCAGGGCGGAGACCTCCGCTTCGTGGACCCGCGGACGTTCGGGGAGCTGTTCGTGACGAGCCCCGACGAGATCGGCAAGATCAAGGAGCTTCAGCACCTCGCCATCGACCCGCTCGACCAGGTCTTCACCTGGCCCACCTTCCAGTACCTCCTCGCACAGCGTGCGGCCAAGATGAAGCCGCTGATGATGGATCAGAAGTTCATCAGCGGGCTGGGCAACATCTACTCCGACGAGGTGCTCTTCCACGCCGGGCTCCGGTACGACCGGGTGAGCGACACCCTCTCCTCGCAGGAGGTGCGCCGGCTCTACCGGGCCATCCAGGAGATCCTGCAGGATGCGATCAAGCTGCGCGGCACCACGCTCGAGGACGAGGCCTACGTCGACCTGTTCGGCAAGCCGGGTGAGTACCAGAACGAGCTCAAGGTCTACGGCCGCGAGGGGTTGCCGTGTCGTCGCTGCCGGACGCCGATCCAGACGATCAAGATCGCGCAGCGGAACTCGTACTTCTGCCCGCAGTGCCAGTCGTAGCGGACTCGGGTGATCGCGGGGTATACCAGGGACTCGAGCGTCTCCGCCTAGACGAGCTCGGCACCGGCGTCGCGCATGCGCGCGACCGCGCGGTCGCCGTCACCGGGGCTGAGGTCGACGGCGCGGATCGCCGAAGCGAGCACCTGGACGGGGTAGGCCTGCATCCGCGCGTCCACCACGGTCTCGACCACGCAGTAGTCCGTCGCGAGTCCGCAGACGACCAGTCGCTGCGCTCCGTGGGCCTGCAACATCTCGTGCAGCACGGTGTCCTCGCGCTCGCCGCTCAACGGATCGCGCACGCTGAACCCCGAGTAGCCGTCCTTGCCGTCGGCGCCCTTGCGCACCACGCAGTCGTCGATCACGTCGAGTCCGGGATGGAAGGCGGCGCCCCATGTCTCCCAGACGCAGTGCACGGGCCAGATGCCGCCGTCCTTCTCGAAGTGCGGCGTATCGGGTGGATGCCAATCTTGCGTGTAGGCGACGAACGCTCCCGCGCGCCGCGCTCGCCCGATCTCCGCATCCACGATCGGCACGATCAACTCACCCTGGCGGACGTAGAGGCTCCCGTTCGGGTCGGCGAAGTCGTTCTGCACGTCCACCACGAGGAGGGCGGTGTTCGCGTCGTAGGTGGGCACGGGGCTCCTTCCGCGATCGGAGCCAGCCTAGCGACTCGTGCGAGAAACTGGGGTGGTGCGGAGGGTTCACGTGATCGTCTCGGGGCGCGTGCAAGGGGTCTTCTACCGGGCTGCATGCGTGGAGCGGGCGCGCGCGCTCGGGGTGACCGGGTGGGTCCGCAACACGCTCGATGGGCGGGTCGAGGCCGAGTTCGAGGGCAAGGATGCGGCCGTGGAGTCGATGGTGGCCTGGGCGCGGGAGGGACCCGCGGGCGCGCACGTGCGCGCGTTCGAGGCCGATGAACGGCCGCCGATCGGCGAAGAAACCTTCCGCGTGACCCGCTGAACAGGCCTCCTGACCTGGGGTTCCGCAGAACCGCGGGCGGGATGCCGCATCCAGAATCACAAGCCTGTTAGCATCCGCCCGATGTTCCTCCGCTCGATCACGATCCGCGGGTTCAAGTCTTTCGCGGACAAGGCCGTCCTCGAGTTCCAGCCCGGCGTCTCCGTCATCGTCGGCCCGAACGGGTCGGGCAAGTCCAACCTCGTGGACGCCATCAGCTGGGTGTTGGGTGAGCAGGGCGCCCGGGCGCTGCGCGGCGGGCACATGGCCGACGTGATCTTCGCCGGCACGCCCTCACGGCCCGCCCTCGGCATGGCCGAGGTCAAGCTGGTGATCGACAACAGCGCCGCGAAGATCCCGGTGCCCATGAGCGAGATCGAGGTCTCGCGCACGATCTTCCGCAGCGGCGAGTCCGAGTACCGCATCAACGGCCAGATCGTGCGCCTCCTGGATGTGCAGGAGCTGCTCTCCGAGACCGGGATCGGCCGGGCCTTGCACACGGTGGTGGGTCAGGGCCAGCTCGAGGAGGTGCTCCTCGCCAAGCCCGAGGACCGCCGGAAGTACATCGAGGAAGCCGCCGGCATCGCCAAGCACCGCCGGCGGAAGGAACGCGCAGAGCGCAAGCTGGCCGGCCTGGACCAGGATCTGCTCCGGCTGGCGGACGTGCTCTCGGAGCTCCGCCGGCAGTTGAAGCCCCTGCAACAACAGGCGGAGATGGCCAAGAAGCACGAGACGCTCACGACGGAGGCCGAGGAGCTCTCCCGCATGCTGGCGGCGGCGCGGCTGCGTGCGCTCCGCCGGGAGAAGGAGCGGCGTCAGTCCGGGTGGGACGAGGGGCTCGAGGCCCGCCAGGGGGCGCGCGAGCGGCTCGACGCGCTCGATGAGGAGGTGCTCGCGGCGGCGGACGCCCGAGCGTCGGCCTCGACGGCGCTCGCCGACACAGAGCTTGCGTTCCGTCAGACCCAGCACGAGCGCACGCGCGCCCAGGAGCAGTTCCGCCTGGCGGTGCAGCGTGAGGGTGAGGCGCGCCAGGAGCTCGCGGCCCAGGCGGGCCGGGCCGTCCGGATCGACGCCGTGCACGAGGAGATCGATCGCGTCGAGGCGTTGCTCGCCCGGGTCGTGACCGACCTTCGAGATCCGCGAGCGCGAGCTCGCCGACGCCGAGGAGGGATTCCGGCGCGCCGAGGAGGAGCGCCGGCGGATCGAGGAGGAGCGCCGGCGCATCGGCGAGGACGCGGCGGGCCGTCGCGCGGAGGTCGAGGCTCTGGAACGATCTGTGGCGGGCAGCGAGCGGGAGCGCGACCGGCTCACCGTGACGGTGGAGGAGGTTCGCGCACGGATCGGAGAGGTCGAGGCCGAGCGCGTCGGGCTGGAGTCGGAGATCGAGACGTTCGACGATCAGTCCGCGCCGATGAGCGAGAAGCGCACGCAACTCGAGGTCGAGCGTCGCGGGCTCGTCGACAAGATCGAGGAGCTCGAAGACGTGCGCCGGCGCCACGAGAGCCGCCGGGACCTCCTGGAGGCCCGGCGGCAGGACATCGAGGAGACCGCCGGGTCGCGGTTCCTCAGCTCCCACAGGGGTCGCGCGATCGGCCTGCTGAAGGATCTGGTGAAGGTGGAGTCGGGTTTGGAACGAGCCCTCGTGGCGGCGCTCGGGCCGCTCGCCGACGCCGTGGTCTACGACGACGGCGAGCGGGCGCTCGCCGACGCGCCCGACGGGGACGGAGCGATCCTCGCGATCGCGGCGGGGGGTCCGGTTCCGATGGGGCTGTCCGAGGAGCGGCGGCTCCTCACCGTCGTCGACGCGGAGCCCGCCGCCCGCGGCATCATCAGCACGGTCCTGCGCGACGTCTACCTCGCGACAGACGTGGCCGAGGCATCGGAGAAGCTGCGCCGCCACCCCGCGGCGTCGTTCGTGACGGCCGAGGGCGTTCTCGTGGGTCCGGCGGTGATCCACACGGCCAAGGAGGCGGACGCTCGGGCGCGCGAGATCCGCGCGGAGCTGCAGGTGCTGGCGCACGACCTCTCGGCCACGATGAACGCCCTGCGGCCGCGGCGCCAGCGCCTCACGGAGATCGCCGGGGAGGTCGAGTTCCTGAGCGAGCAGATCGAGGCGGCGGATGCGGAGATCACCGCGACGGCGGAGAGGCTGGGGATGCTGGAGCGCGACTTGAGCGGGTTGCGCAAGGAAGAGGAGCTGCACCAACAACGGCTGACGGCGCTCGACGAGAGCGTCAACGTGGCCAGGGAGCGGTTGGGCGCCCTCGGCCCGGTGAGCCGAGAGGAGATGCCCGAGCTTCCGCCCAGGCCGCAGCCGCCCGTCCAGCACCGCGTCACGGTGGAGACCCTCCGCCGCGACAGGGGGACGCACGACGCGCGCCTGCACGAGCTGCGCGTCGAACGCGATGCGCTCGCGGACCACGACCCCGTACGCCTGCGCGCCGATCTCGAAGCCGCCGAACGCGCGCGCGCCGCGTCCGAGGAGGCGGTCAAGCGCCTCGAGGAGGTCGCCGCCGTGGCCGAACGCGCGCGTGAGGCCGCCGCCGAGGTCGAGCGCGAGGCCGCCGAGCGTGAGGCTGCCGTCAACAAGTCATGGCGGGATGCGTCCACCGAGCTCGACCACCTTCGGGAGCGCTACGAGGAGGAAGACCGCACGCGCGGCGACATCGAACGGAGGATCCGCGAGGCCGAGCGCCTGATCAGGGAGGGATACCAGGCGGATCCCGCGGAGCTCCTCGGGGGGCTGAGCGAGGACGATTCGGTGGAGGGCTTCGAGAAACGCTCCGAGCTGGTCCAGCGCCGACTCGCGCTCCTCGGCCGCGTGAACCTCCTCGCCACCGGGGAGTTCGAGGCGCTGCAGGAACGCCACGACTTCATGGCGCGCGAGCTCGACGACGTGCGGAAGGCCCGTCGCGACCTCCTCGAGGTCGTCGCGAAGGTGGACCAAGAGATCACCGAGACCTTCACCACCGCTTACCGGGACGTCGCGCTCCAGTTCGAGCGGCTCATCGCGGAACTGTTCCCCGGCGGCGAGGGCCGCCTGGTCCTGACCGATCCCGCGGACCCGCTCACGAGCGGCATCGAGATCGAGGCCTCGCCGGGGCGCAAGCGGGTGAAGCGGATCAGCCTGCTTTCCGGCGGGGAGCGCTCGCTCACGGCCATGGCCTTCCTGTTCGCCATCTTCACCGCCAGGCCCTCGCCCTTCTACCTCATGGACGAGGTGGAGCCCGCCCTCGACGACGTCAACCTGCACCGCTTCCTGCGGCTCGTGGAGGGGTTCGCGGCGGACGCGCAGGTCCTGATCGTGACGCACCAGAAGCGCACGATGGAGATCGCCGGGATGATGTACGGCGTCTCGCTCAACAAGGACGGCACCACCAAGGTGGTCTGCCAGCGCATGGAGCAGACGCAACGGGCCGCCGAGGCGGCGGCGCGGGAGGAGGCCGTGCACGAGCGCCTCGAGGCCGAGCACGCCGTCCAGTCCTCGGCCGACGACGAGCCGGTCGAGCTGGACGTGCCGCAAGGCGAGCCGGTCGGCTAGCCTCTCCGACCATGTGGTACATCATCATCTTCGCCCTGCTCGCCGTGCTGCTCGTGATCGCCGGGTTCGTGGCATACGGCCGTCGCAGGGCCGAGATGCGCGGCATGGAGCACGAGTCCCGCTCGGGCGCGGGGCACACCCGCGACCCGGTCCCCGCCCATCCGGCCGCTCAGAAGCACGAGCCTGCGGTGAAGGAACCCGGCGCATCGGGCGGCGTCTTCAAGAAGGAAGGGCTCGGACCGAGGATCAAGCACCTCTTCCGCGGCGCGGTCGTCGAAGAGACGTGGGCCTCACTCGAGGACCTGCTCCTCAAGGCGGACCTGGGTCCCAAGGCCTCGTCCGATCTCGTGGCGCGGGTGAAGGCCGACTACACGCACGGCGCCAACCCGGAGAACTTGGTCCGCGAAGAGATCCTGGCCGTGCTCGGCCCCGACGAGTCCCTGCACCTCGACGGCGGGCTGAACGTCGTCCTCGTCGTGGGGGTGAACGGCGCGGGCAAGACCACGACGATCGGCAAGCTCGCCAAGCGCCTCACGCACGAGGGGAAGAAGGTCAGTCTCGCGGCCAGCGACACCTACCGCGCGGCGGCAGGGGAGCAGCTCGAGGTGTGGGCGCAGCGGGCCGGTGCCCACCTCGTGGCGCAGGAGCGTGGCGCCGACCCCGGGGCGGTTGCGTTCGACGCGGTGAAGGCCGCGGGGGCGCGTCACGCGGACGTGCTCATCGTGGATACGGCGGGACGCCTCCACACGAAGCAGCCGCTGATGGACGAGCTCGGTAAGGTCAAGCGCGTGATCGAGAAAGCCGGCGCCGAGGTGGGCGAGACCCTGCTCGTGCTCGACGCCCAGACGGGCCAGAACGGCATCGCGCAGGCCCGCGCGTTCACCGATGCCGTCGAGGTTACCGGTGTCGTCCTCACCAAGACGGACGGGTCCGCCAAGGGCGGTGTCGTGCTCGCGGTGCGCGAGGAGCTGGGTGTGCCGATCCGCTTCGTCGGCGTCGGCGAGGGACCGGACGACCTCCGCCCGTTCGAGGCGGAAGCGTTCGCGGAGCGCCTGCTCTCGGGCTGAGGCCATGGACGGCGCGCGCATCCTGGTCGTGGAGGATCACCCGACGATGCGGGAGGCGATGCGTCTCGTGCTCGAGGGAGAGGGGTTCCAGATCGTCGAGGCGGCCGACGGGCCGAGCGCGCTGGAGATCGTGAACGAGGATCCACCCGATCTGGTGTTCCTCGACATGAACATCCCCGGCTCGAGCGGTGGCGAGGTGCTCCAGGCCATCAAGGGCGACCCGGCGACGGCGGACGTGCGCGTCATCATCGTCACCGCCGACGGCGAGGAAGGACGCGCGCGCGCGATCGCGATGGGCGCCGACGAGTACTTCACCAAGCCGTTCAGTCCGATCACGCTGCTGCAGACCGTCGAGCGGGTGCTCAGTGCGCCCGGCGAGGGAGCGTGACGCGGAACAGGGATCCGGCGCCCGGGGTCGACGCCACGTCGATCCGGCCCCCCATCGCCTCCGCGAGCCTGCGGGTGATGGCGAGCCCCAGCCCGGCCCCGTCATCGTCGTGGCGGGCGGAACCGCGGTAGAACGGGTCGAAGATGCGTTCGACCTCGCGGGGGTCGATCCCCGGGCCTTGGTCGATCACGTCGAAGACGATCGATGATCCGTCGCCGCCCACCGCCAGCGTGACGCGCCGATCCTCGGGCGAGTACTTGAGGGCGTTCTCGACCAGGTTCGTCAGCACCTGCCGCAGTCGTGCCCCGTCCGCGTGGATCGCCGGCGGCACGTCCGTCGTGACGCGGATCTCGACGCGTAGCCGCTCTTCACCCAGACCGGCCACCACATCCTGGAGGAACGGCACGACGAGCATCGACTGCGGTTCGATCGGCAGCGTTCCAGCCTCGAGCCGGGACATCGCCAGGAGGTCGTCCACCATGTGCACGAGACGATCGGTCTGCTGCGCGATGATCCCGAGGAACTCGTCGACCTCGGCGGGCGTGAGGTCCGGTCGGCGCTTGCGGAGGGTGTCCGTGAACCCCCGGATAGCCGCGAGCGGCGTTCGCATCTCGTGACTGGTGACCGCCACCAGATCGATCTCGCTCAGCTGGTCGGACATGGCACAGGCTCCCCCGATCTTCCCCGATAGAATCCTACGTCCGACCCCAGAACCCCTGCGAGGACGAAACCACGATGTTCGACACCCTCACGGAGCGCCTCGACGGCACGTTCAAGAAGCTGCGTTCGCGCGGGAAGCTCCACCCCAAGCAGGTGGACAACGCGCTGACGGACATGCGGACGGCGCTGTTGGAGGCGGACGTGAGCGTCGACGTCGCCGACGACTTCCTCGGGCGCGTCAAGGCGCGCGCCCTCTCAGAGGAAGTCATGAAGAGCCTCACCCCCGGTCAACAGGTCGTGAAGGTGGTGAACGACGAGCTCACCACCACGATGGGTGGGGAGCATACGCCCTTCGAACTCGGGAGCGGAAGGCCGGTCGTGATCCTGCTGGCCGGCGTGCAGGGGTCGGGCAAGACGACCGCCTGTGCCAAGCTCGCCCTCTACCTCAAGGGCAAGGGGAAGCGTCCGCTCCTGGTGGCCGCGGACCTGGAGCGCCCGGCGGCCGTCGAGCAGCTGCGCACGCTGGGCCGTGAGATCGGGGTCCCCGTCTGGTCGGAGGGCAAGGACCCGGTGAAGCTCGCCAGGAACTCGCTGAACGAGGCCGACCGGCAGGGGGCCGACGTGGTCATCGTCGACACCGCGGGGCGCCTGCACGTGGACCCCGAGATGATGAAGCAGGCTCGGCGGATCAAGGACGTCACGAAGCCCCATCACGTCCTGATGGCGTGTGACGCGATGACCGGGCAAGACGCCGTGAACCAGGCCCGCGAGTTCATGCGGGAGGTGGACACCACGGGGTTCATCCTGACGAAGCTCGACGGCGACGCCCGGGGCGGCGCGGCGCTCTCCATCACCGCGGCCACGGGCCGCCCCGTCTACTTCGTGGGCACGGGGGAGAAGCCGGCGGACCTCGAGCCGTTCTATCCGGATCGCATGGCCGGACGCATCCTGGGGATGGGCGACGTCCTGACCTTGATCGACAAGGCCACGGAGCAGCTCGATCAGGACAAGGCCCGCGAGTCGGCAGAGCGCTTGCTGAAGAACGAGTTCACCTTCGATGACTTCCTCACCCAGCTCCAGGAGATGCGGAAGCTGGGTCCGATCCAAGATCTCCTCAAGATGATGCCGGGCATGCCCGGCGGCAGGAACGCGATGAAGGAGATGGCCGGCGCCATCGATGAGGGGGAGCTCACGCGGGCGGAGGCGATGATCCAGTCCATGACCGCCGAGGAGCGACGGAATCCCGGTATCATCTCCGGGTCGCGCCGCCTGCGGATCGCCAACGGGTCCGGGGTCACGACCAGCGACGTCAACGGGTTGCTCAAGGATTTCGAGGGCGCCCGGAAGATGATGCGGGGGATGATGGGCGGCAAGCGGGTGCCCGGCATGATGAAGGTGCCGTCGGGCCAGCTCCCGAAGCGATAGACGACGAGACGAGAAGGACTGAAGGCATGGCGACGAGGATCCGACTGCGGCGCATGGGCGCGAACAAGCGGCCCTTCTACCGCGTCGTGGTGGCCGATCAGCGGAGTCCCCGCGACGGCCGCTTCATCGAGAACATCGGCAAGTATCACCCGCTCGAGGACCCGAGCCTCATCGAGATCGACGAGGAGCGCGCGTTGCACTGGCTCCGCGTCGGCGCGCAGCCCTCGAGCCAGGTGCGCAACCTCATGGTGAAGACCGGGATCTGGGACAAGTTCGTGGCCGAGCGGCCCTCCGCCGCCAAGCTCGTCCCCCAGAAGGGGGAGAAGCCCGCGAAGCCGAAGCTCTCGAAGAAGGCCGCCGCCAAGGCCGCCGAGGCAGCGACCGCCGCCGAAGCGCCCCCGGAGGCCGCCGAGGTCGAGGTGGTCGAGGTGGAGGTCGCCGAGGTCGAGACCGCTGAGCCGACATCCGCAGAGCCGACGGCCGTCGAGGAGGCGGTCGAGGTCGTCGAGGACGCAGCGCCCGCCGAGGCCTCGGAGGCCTGAGGTGCGGGAACTCGTGGAGTTCCTCGTGTGCGAGTTGGTGGATGACCCCGACGCGGTCCGCGTGAGCGAGACCGAGGACGCCAGGGGCTTCCGCTACGCGGTCGAGGTGGGCTCCGGGGACATGGGCAAGGTCATCGGCAAGGGCGGACGCACCGCGAAGGCGATCAGGACGGTCGTGCGGGCGGCGGCCTCCAAGCAGGATGCCGGGGCCATCGTCGACTTCGTCGACTGACGTGGACGAGCCGACCATCGTCGTCGGCAGGATCACCAAGGCCCATGGCCTCAAGGGCGAGGTTGCCGTGGAGGTTCGCTCCGACAACCCCGAGCGGTTCGCGGTGGGCGCCACGTTCCGCCTCCGCGACGGACGCACCCTGACGATCGCCCGTGCCCACCAGCACGGGGCGCGGTTGCTCCTCACCTTCGCCGAGGCGCCTGACCGCGTGTCGGCCGAGCGCCTGCGCGACCAGCTGCTGATGATCCCCGAATCGTCGCTCCCGGCCCTGCCTGAAGGCGAGTACTGGCCGTTCGAGCTGGAGGGCTGCGTGATCGTGACCGAGTCGGGCCGGGCGCTCGGCACCGTCACGGAGGTCGTCCCCAACCCCGCCAACGACCTGTGGGTGGCCCGTGACGATGCGGGCGTCGAGACGATGGTCCCGGCGTTGCGGGACGTGATCGTGAGCGTCGACGTGGCGGCCCGGCGGATCCTCGTGCGCGAGGTTCCCGGGCTCACCGCGCCCGAGGACGGCGAGGGCTAGAGGTCCGCGATCTTCGCCAGGCCGGTGACCTTCTCGAGGCGATAGCGGTGCCCTTCGCGTTGCAGGAGTCCCCGCCGTTCGAACTCCTTCAGGATCCTCGTCACGTTCTCGCGGCTCCCGCCGCAGAGGCTGGCGAGGTCGGACTGGGTGACCGCGGGCGCCAACACCCCGTCGGCGGGAAGAGCGTCGAGGTCGGTCGTGACGAGCTGGAGCAGGCGCTTGGCGACGCGCCCTTTCAAGTCGAGGAAGAGCAGGTCGTCGACGAATCCCTGATGCTCCTGGACCTGGCGCGCGAGGGCCATGATCACGGCCCGAGCCGCCGAGGGCTCGGACATCAAGAAGTCGATGAACGCCTCGCAATCCGTGACCCAGATGTCGGAATCCTCGAGGGCCAGGAGGCTGGCCGTGCGCGGAAGATCTCCGAGAGGGCCTAGCTCGCCCACGAACTGGGGCGTGTCGATCGTGGCGTGGAACACCCTGGAGCCGTTCGTGGAGACGGAGCTCGCCTCGATGCGCCCGTCCACCACGAAGAAGACCTCGTCGGCGGGCTCGCCCTGGTGACACAGGTACGTGCGGCGCCGATAGTGGCGGATCGTGCCGAGGCCGGAGAGCCCCACGATCGCGGCGCGGGTGACCTCACGCAGGAACGCCGTCTCGGCCATCGCCGTCTGGAGCGGGGTCAGGTTCTTGGGCTTCGCCATGCTGCCCTAGCCTCGCACGCGCCTGCGTCTGGGCGCCACCCCGGACACACCAAGGGCCCGGCCGGGAGGCCGGGCCCTCAGGAGAGACTGGGTTCGCTCAGTACTTCTTGGAACGCTTGGCCTTCTTCGCCTTCTTGGCCTTCTTCGCCGTGGTCTTCTCGACGCCGGCGGCCTTCTTCGCGGCCGTGTCCTCTGTCGGCGGCTTCGGTGAGATCCGCTTATCCATCTCCCTACCTCCTGTGTCCCGGTCGGAGATCCCTGGTGGACCCCTCGATGACCATGCCCGCATGGTGGCACACACAGGGGGGGTGGGGTGTGCCTCCCGTCACCGAACCATGCGTGTCGTTCGTCAACCGTCGGATGTGACGCCCGTCACAGTTGCGATGTGACGCGTGGACCTCTCACCCGTCGAGCTCGGGGAGCGGGATCGGGTCCGGACGCACCCTGCACCGGCCGCAGTAGATCGCGTCCTCGACGACGAGGGCCTTCGTCTCCTCCGCCCCGCGGAAGAGTTCGAGGATGTACGGCTTCTCCTTCGCGTGGTCCTCGCAGGTGCCGCGACCGCAGAAGCGGCAGCTCCCCACTGCGGTACGGCGGCAGACCCAGCAATCCACGTGAGCGCTCCCCGATCGTCCGGGCGTCAGTGTTCCATATCACGGTCGCTCGGGGGCAGGAGCAGTTTGCGCCGGAACGCCCCCGCGATGAGCGACTCGAACCCCTCGCGGGAGAGGCGGAAGGCGCGCAGCGGGGTGTGCGCCGTCACCGTCGCGTTGCGGGGCGCGTCGTCGAGCAGCGCCGTCTCCCCGAAGTGGTTGCCCGGGCCGAGCGACGCGATCGGTTCGCCGTCGCGGATCACGTCGGCGCGACCCGATCGGATCGCATAGAAGGCGTCGCCCTCGTCGCCTTGACGCACGACGGGCTCGCCGGGCGCCGCCGTCACCCAGCTCCCGCGCTCGAGCACGCCGGCGAGACCCTCGGAGCTGAGATGGCTGAAGGCCGGCAACTCTCGGAGTTCGGCCATCGCCTGGAGCGTCAGACCGAACTCGGGCGCGTCGATGGCATCCGCGAGCAGGCGGTCGAACGTCCCTTTGTCTACCTCGAAGACCTCCACGTCGGAGGTCGCTCGTGCCGTGGCGGTGCGGGGCGTGGCCTGCAGCAGCCCCAACTCACCGAACGAATCCCCACGCACGAGCTCGTTCAGGACCTGCGTGTCACCGGTGTCGGGGTGCTCCATCTCGATGGAGACCATCCCGGTGCGCACGACGTAGAAGGCGTCGGCGCGGGTCCCCTGGCGGAAGATCGGTTGCCCGCTCATGAAGCTCCGGAGCTTCACGCGGCCCGCGAGGTCGTTGAGGATCTCCTCCGGGAGATCCTCGAACGCCGGCAGCGCGTCGATCAGCTCGGCGGCCTCGACGCGCCAGCCCGTCTCGCGCTTGAAGCGGGCCCGCCGCGCGATGCGGCGCAGATGCCTCCGCACGTTGTGGGCGAGCACGAACGCCGCGCGGATGAGCGGTCCCGCGAGGAACAGCACCAGCAGGATCAGCAGGACGCGGGACACGAGTCCGCCGGACCAGAGGCTCTCGACGAGACCACCGAACAGCTGCTTCCAGAAGAAGTACGAGACGAACAGGGATGCGATCGTGAAGACGATGCCCGTGAGGCAGTAGAACGTGAGCCCCCACTCCTGGAGGGTCACGTGTTCGCGCGCCCTGACCTTGTGCCACAGATCGTGCTGCACGAACTCCATCGAGCGTGGGCGCAGGTCCTTCACCTGGACGAGGTCGGAGAAGATCCAGTACCCGTCGAGTTCGAGCAGGGGGATCAGGTTGAGGAAGATGATGAAGAGGTTCAGCAGCGCGAATCGGTAGAGGAACTCCGCCACCCCCCACGAGGGGAAGAAGAACACCAGCAGGGAGGCGATCCCGGAGAGGAAGAGCTCCGCGGCCGATCCCGCCGCCGACTGGAGGATCCGCATCGGCCGGTCCATCATCATCGCGTCGGATGCGTCCACGTAGAACGTGGGCGAGCCGAAATAGATCATGAATCCCGCGCTGCCGATCCTCCGACCGTCGTGGACCTCGACCAGAGCGTGTCCGAGCTCGTGGGCGGCGGTGAGCGTGAGGCTTAGGAAGATCAAGACGAGCGACTCGACCGGTGCGGAGCGCGTTTCCAACGTGAACCGATGCGACCCGACCGTGGCCGCGAGCGCGAGCAGTCCCGCGACGGTGATCAGGGCGGCCACGATCGCGACGGGCGGTTCGAAGAAGATCTTGAACCCGGCGCGGTAGAGCCGGCCGACGAAGCCGTCGATGCCCGACCACTCGATCCGCAGGGTCTTCAGGAACGTCCTGAGGCGGCCGAACGAGGTCCGCGAGGGGTCCAGGCCGCGCTGCAGGGCCGCCTCGACGTTGGCCGGGCGCGGGTCGAGGAACCGTCCCTCACGCAGCGACCCGATCAGCTCCACGACGGCGTCGGGGTCGAGTCCGCCGGCTTCGTCCAGGCGCTCGATCACGATGTCGGACACGGTGCGGGTGCCGTCCATGAGCGGGAGGATGTCGACGGCCCACAGCTCGAGGTCGTAGTGCATGTCCCGATCCGGGTTCGCCACCATGGCGTGGTCGTTCCCCCAGCGCAACGGGAACCGCTTCCACTCGGTGCCCGCTGCGATCTTCGGGCGGAACGCGGCCGGGTCGAGCAGTTCGTCCAGGCGGGCCCAGATGTCGAACGCCGGCGATCCGGCCCCGTTCTCGGAGACATCCGCCACCGCCGCCCACACGTCGGGCCCGCCCGCGGGCGTAGCGAGCGCGGAGGACAGCGTCGCCTCGTGGTCGGTCACGATCCCCTCCCTCATCGCGGATCCGGCCCGGGACCCGTGCGCAATCAACCGCGTCGACGGCTCTTCGTCAAGACGGTGACCGCGACTGCTAGCCTCGGCCGGTGCGGATCGACGTGTTCACGATCTTCCCCGCCATCCTGGAGGGCCCCCTGCACGAGAGCCTGCTTGGACGGGCGTTGGACGCCGGCATCGTCGAGATCCGACTGCACGACCTGCGCGATTGGACCTCTGACAACCACCGCACGGTGGACGACGAGTCGTTCGGAGGCGGGCCCGGGATGGTCCTCAAGCCGGAGCCGGTGTTCGCGGCGGTCGGATCGCTCGATCCCGATCGCGGGCGGGTGCTGCTGCTCTCGCCGGCGGGGCGCCGGCTGGATCAAGCGATCGTCCGCGAGCTCGCGACAGAAGCGCACCTCACGCTGATCTGCGGCAGGTACGAGGGCGTCGACGAGCGGGTCGTGGAGGGCCTGCCGGCCGAGGAGATCTCGATCGGTGATTACGTGCTCTCCGGCGGCGAGTTGCCGGCGCTGGTGGTGATCGAGGCGGTGACGCGACTGCTGCCCGGTGTCATCGGCAAGGAGGAGTCGCACGAGCGAGACTCGTTCAGCGAGCCCGGTCTCCTCGACCACCCCCACTACACGCGGCCGAGCGAGTTCCGGGGCATGGTCGTGCCCGAGGTGCTGAGGTCCGGTAACCATGCGGACATCGCGCGCTGGCGGGCGGAGGCGGCCCGCGCCAAGACCCGCCGCAACCGGCCCGATCTCGATCCCGACCAGGGCGGATAGGCTCCGGGCGGCTCCGGTGCCGCTGGTACACTCGTTCACCGTTGCCATGAATACGACCGACCTCATCGAGAAGTCCTACCTCCGCTCCGACATCCCCGAGTTCCGCCCCGGCGACACCGTCAAGGTGCACGTACGGGTTGTGGAAGGGAATCGCGAGCGGGTGCAGGTGTTCCAAGGCGTGGTGATCCGCCGCCAGAACGGCGGGCTGCGGGAGACCTTCACGGTCCGCAAGATCTCCTTCGGCGTGGGTGTGGAGCGCACGTTCCCGGTGCACTCGCCGTCGATCGCCAAGCTCGAGGTCGTTTCCCGCGGCGCCGTCCGCCGCGCCAAGCTGTACTACCTGCGCGAGCTCCGCGGGAAGAAGGCCCGGATCCGCGAGCGGCGCCTCGACGAGACCAAGCTCGCGGCCCTCGAGGCCGCGGCCGCCGACGCCGCCGCCCTGGCAGAGGCGGAGCTCGAGTCCGACGGCGAGGAGCCCGTCGTGGACGCGGACACCGTCGCGAAGGACGCCGCCGAGACGTCCCTCGTCGAGCCCGCCGATGGGGCCGAGGCCGCGACGGAGGCCGACGCCTCGGACGAGGCCATCCCCGAGGCTTCCGCCGACGAGGCGGAGGAGCCGGCAGAGGCCTAGGCACGTGGTCCAGCGGCCGCCCGAGCCGGCGCCGCCCGACGAGGATCCCTCCGAGGCCGAGTCACCGACGGGCGACGGGTCTGCCCAGGTCGCCCCCGACTCGAAGTCCTGGCGCGAGTTCCCGGTCCTCATCCTGTCCGCCCTCGTCCTGGCGGTGCTGATCAAGACCTTCTTGGTGCAGGCCTTCTTCATCCCGTCGCCTTCCATGGAGCCCACCCTCGCGCCCGGGGACCGGATCTTGGTGTGCCGCGTGTGTATGCACGTACAGGACATCCATCGCGGCGACGTCCTGGTCTTCTCGGATCCTCATCCGGCGCCGGGGCCGGGGCGCGGGCTCATCGGCGGGCTCTTGCACTGGATCGGGGAAGGGGTTGGCGTCGCGGAGCCCGAGAACCCGGACTTCATCAAGCGGGTGGGCGCGCTGCCCGGCGAGACGTGGGAGATCCGCCGCGGAGACCTCTACGTCGACGGGCGGAAGATCGAACGTTCGTTCCTGGATCCGAACAGGGACACGCGATCCTTCGGGCCTGCGACGGTTCCGGATGGCATGCTGCTCATGTTGGGCGACAACCCACTGCAGTCCGGCGACTCCAGGCTGTCGCCCGCGGAAGGAGGGCTCGGTTACGTGCCGATCGACAAGGTGATCGGGAAGGCGTTCTTGATCGTCTGGCCTCCCTCGCGCGCCGGATGGATCTCATGAGCGCTCCTCACGAGATGGATCGCTACGAGCGGACCCTTCGGGCGCAGGGGTTCTCCCGCGTCGCAGGCGTGGACGAAGCCGGCCGAGGGGCTCTCGCAGGGCCGATGGTGGCGGCGGCCGTCATCCTGCCCGAGGACTTCGACCTGGAGGGGATCCGCGACTCCAAGCAGCTGTCCGCGCAGCAGCGGAGCGAGGCGTTCCATCGGATCAACGACGGCGCGGTGGTCGCCGTCGTCCGAGTGACGCCGGCCGCGATCGACGGCAGAGGGTTGCACCGGTGCAACGTCGCGCTCCTGCGCAGGGCCGCGTGCGAGCTCGCGCCGGAGCCCGACTACGTTCTCACGGACGGGTTCGCCCCGCCGCGCATGCCGTTCCCCACCCTCGCCGTGAAGAAGGGCGACGTGGTAAGCGCGAGCGTGGCGGCCGCCAGCATCATCGCGAAGGTGACGCGGGATCGGATCATGGACAAGCTTCACCGCCGCTATCCCGCGTTCGGATTCGACCGCAACCGCGGCTACGGCACGCCCGACCACCTCGAGGCCCTCGAGCGGCTCGGACCCACCGAGATCCACCGACTCTCGTTCGCGAACGTCGGCCAGGCCTCCCTGCCCGGTTTCGAACGAGGGGTTGGCGCCCACGCGTGAGAAGCTGGAGGGCATGATGAGCGACGACGACATCGAGCGGTTCGAAGAGGAGCGGGAGCTCGAGCTCTATCGCGAGTACCGAGACGTGCTCCCCATGTTCTCCTTCGTCATCGAGACGGAGCGCCGGTTCTACCTGGCCAATCACGTCGACCTGACGCACCTCGAGGGCGGCTGGGTCCGTGTGGATCTGAACGATGCATGGGTGTGGGACATGTTCCGTCCCGCCCGGTTCGTGGCCAACGTCCGCGTGATGACGCGGCGCGACGTGAACGTCGAGGAGCTCGCGCGGCGCGACGACACCACGACGATCCCGGACACCCCTTCGTCGAACTGACGGCGTGTCTGCGTCGCGACGTAAGGTCGCGTCTCATGTCGGACGTTCGCCAGCAACTCGGTGCCGCCGGTGAGGAGGCGGCCCTGCAGATCTACATCGATCGGGGATACCGGCTGGTGGCTCGCAACTGGCGATGCCGGCTCGGCGAGCTCGATCTCGTGCTCCGTCGCGGCTCTCAGCTCGTGATCTGCGAGGTGAAGACGCGCCGGGACTCGAGGTTCGGCCACGGATGGGAGGCGGTCGGCGCCCGCAAGCAAGCCAAGGTGCGCGCCGTGGCCCAGGTGTTCCTACTGACCCACCCAGACCCGACCGCGTCGGTGCGCTTCGACGTGGCGAGCGTCCGTGTTCGCAACGCCCGCCTCCCCTCCTCAGCCGACGTCGAGCTCTTCCAGGACGCGTTCTGAGCACGCGCGCAGCGTCGTCAGCATCCGGTCGACGTCCGCATGCGTGCTGAGGTAGTTCACGATGCCGGCGCGCAGGTAGGTGTGGCCGCGCAACGTCGTCGTGCTCACCCATGCTTCCCCGGAAACCTCGAGGGCCCGCTGCAACGCGGTCTGATAGGTGTCGGCCGTCTCGCGAGGCAGCGGCGCGATCGCCGACGGCACGTGACGGAAGCACACGACGCTCAGCTCCGGAACGGCCGGCTCGGCTTCGAAGTCGGACGCCTCCGCGATGCGTTCGGCGAGATAGGAGGCCAGATCGTCGTTCTGTTCCACGAGGGCGCCCAGGCCCTCCGTACCGAGGTGCTTCCAACTCATCCACAGCTTCAGGCCTCGGAACCGGCGCGTGCCCTCCAGCGAGAACTGGTACCAGTGCAGGGGCTCGTCCTCGGGTCGGTTCGACCGGTAGTACTCGGGGTCACGATGGAAGGTGTGCAGGAGATCCTCGCGCCGGCGCACGATCAACGCCCCGATGTCGTAGGCCTGGAAGAACCACTTGTGGGGGTCGACCGTGACGCTGTCGGCGCGCTCGAGCGCGGGCACCCGGTCCGCATCGCGGCGGGAGAGGCGGGCGGCACCCCCATAGGCAGCGTCCACGTGGAGCCAGAGGCTCTCCCGGTCGGCGGCGTCGGCGAGGCCGGCCACGTCGTCCACGGAGCCGGTGTTGGTCGAACCCGCGACGGCGGCGATCGCGAGCGGTGTCAGGCCGGCGCCCCGATCCTCGCGGACCGCGGCCTCCACGGGACCGGCCTGCAGGCGATAGCGCTCGTCGGACTCGATCACGCGCAGCGTGTCCTCGGGGAACCCCAGCACGTCGAGCGCGCGTGCGATCGAGAAATGCGCCTGATCGCTCGCATAGACCCGCACGCCTTCGAGTCCGCCGCCGCGAGGCGGACCGCTGAGGCCGCGCAAGCGGGGGAGCCAGATGTCGCGGGCGACGGTCATGGCCATCACGTTCGCCATCACCCCCCCCGAGGTGAGCACCCCCCAGCCGTCCTCGGCGAACCCCACGAGGTCTCGCAGCCACGCGACGACCTCTTCCTCCACGAACGCCCCCACCGGGCCCGCGTGCCACACGTCCACCCCTTGGTTGATCCACTGGGCCAGGACCTCGCCGGCGATGGACATGGGGAGCGGGGGAGGGGTGAAGTAGCTGAAGGCGCCGGTGTGCTGGGCGTTGAAGGTCTCGGGCGCGATGCGCCTCCTGAATTCGGCGAGCACCTCCTCCGAGGGCGCGGGCGATATCGGAGCAGGCGCCGGACGCCCCGACGCCCCGAAGAACGTCGCCCGGGACTCCGGATAGGACCGGGGATGCAACGGCCGCTGCAAGGCCCGTCCGTAGAGCCAGTCCAGGGCCTCGCGCCAGGTGGCCTCGCCGAGCGCCTCGAGCGCAGCGCGGGAGCGATCGGGGTCATCGAAGCCGATCAGTTCGGGTTCGGGGCTCCAGTCGAAGCGGTCGCTCACGCGGGGAAGGCTAACAGCGCCCCTCTCTCAGGCCTCCTTCACGGTGGCGTACCAGACGCGCTCGGCCACCTCGACGACGCTGTCGGACACGCGCGAGATCCTGCGGTAGAGCTCCCGGCGCGCCATCACCTCGCGCAGGTCGTCCACATCGATCAGGGCCGACGCAGCGGTGCGGTACGCCCGCTCCAGATGGCGCTGTGCCTTCACCGCGGCGTCGGCGGCCTCGGTGGCGGGGCCCTCGGCGCGGGTGCCTTCCTTCGCGAGCTCGTCGAAGGCGTCGCGCAGGTGCCGGACCCCCTCGAGCAGGAGGTCGCACATCGCGCTCACGTGATCGTCCGGAGGGATGCCCATGACCTCCGCCTCCCGGACGGCGTCCTTGGCGCCGTTCATGACCGCGTCGAGGCGCTCGGACATCGTGTACAGGTCCTCGGCGTCGAGCGGGGTCGTGAACGCCTCGGTGAGGGCCTTCCGCAGATCGCGCTTGCGGTGGTCCGCGATGTGCTCTGCGTTCCGCACAGCGTCGGCGGCCGCGTCGTCGCCGCGCGAGGCCGCCCAGGCCACCATCGCCTCGAGGCCCTCGACCGTGCTGTCGGCTTGCGCTCGGAGCATCCCGAGCACGTCGGGCGTATCGGGGAGGAACCAGGGGAGCTTCACGAGATCCACCTCCAGAGCGGCAGCGAGACCACCGCGATCGCGGCGGCGGCAGGCATCGTGGTGACCCATGCCAGCCCGATGGCGCCCACGATATGCCAGTGGACGTGGCGGGCGCGCCGACGTCCGACGCCGATCCCGACGATGGACGAGGAGACCACCTGGGTGGTGCTCACGGGCGCGCCGATCAGCGAGGAGGCGACGATGACGGCCGCAGAAGTGCTCTGGCTCACCAAGCCGTCGAGGGGCCGCAGGCGGACGATCCGCCGACCGATCGTGCGGACGATCGACCACCCGCCCATCGCGGTCCCCAGCGTGAGCATGGCGCCGCATCCGAGCTTCACCCACAGGGGGGCGGCGAGCGTCGGGATGTGGTGGGTCGCCACGAGGAGCGCGGCCATGATCCCGATCGCCTTCTGCGCATCGTTGGACCCATGGCTGAAGGCGAGCCACCCGGAGGTCACCCACTGCCCCTGCCGGGCGATCCCCTCCATGCGGGCCGAGGCACGGCGCAGGAGCCTGCGGACGAGTCGCGTCGCCACGGCGGCCGCGGCGAAGCCGACGACCGGAGAGATCGCGAGGACGGTGAGGACCCCGATCACGCCCACCGGGCGCCAGCCGTCGAACCCGCCCCAGTTCACGGCGGAGGCGCCTCCCTCCACCATCGCGGCGCCCACGAGCCCGCCGACGAGCGCGTGGCTCGAGCTCGAAGGGAGCCCGCGGATCCAGGTGAAGGTGTTCCAGACCACGGCGCCCGTGAGCGCCGCCCCCGTGACGGCCACTTCCTCGCCCGAGGGGACCTGGACGATGCCCGCGATGGTGTTGGCGACGGCAGCACCGAGCAGGAGGGGGCCCAGCAGGTTGAAGAACGCCGCGAAGGCCACCGCGGGCAACGGACGCGCGACCCGCGTCGACACGAGGGTGGCGATGGCGTTGGCGGCGTCGTGGAACCCGTTCGTGAGCGCGAACAGGAACGCCATGACGATCGCGAGGATGAGTCCCATGGCGACCCCCCTTCCGCGCCCGGATCGCTCGACGCGCGGATGATATCCGGGCCGCACCGCAAGGCATCGGAACGGTGGGAGCTACGGGATGCCTCCCAGGCGTGACGGGGGCCAGATGATCGCGGACGCCCTGCCCACCACGTGGTCGACGGGCACCAGTCCCAGCGCGAATCGCGAATCGCAGGAATCCCCGCGGTTGTCTCCCATCACGAAGAGGTCCCCCGGGGGGACGGTGAGGAGTGGGAACGGCTGGGTGTGCAGGCCCGCGGGCAGGTACGGCTCCGCGAGCTTCGCTCCGTTCACGTAGACCGCCCCGCCCTTGCCCTCGACCGTGTCGCCGCCTACGCCGATGACGCGCTTCACGAAGTTCTCGTCCGGGTTCGTGTCGCCGCAGCTCGCTTCGGTGGCGCTCGTGAAGCCGAGTCCCGCCCCGAGCCAGTGGACGAAACCGCCGATGAGGCCGCGGCTCACCGGCACGCCGTTGGGGTTGGAGAACACGATGACGTCGCCCCGACCCGGATCGTGGAGGTAGTAGGGCACCTTGTCGACGATGATGCGGTCGCCGGGGCCCATCAGCGTGGGCTCCATCGAGGCGGAGGGGATGAAGAACGCCTGGAACAGGAACGCCTTGATCAACAGGGCCACGATCACCGCACCCAGCAGGAGGACCGGTAGCTCGAACGCGGCGCGCCAAGGGCCGGCGTCCTCGGCGGGACCGGTCGATCCATCGTCGGTCGCCGGGGGGTCCACGGGCTCGGAAGGGGAAGCCATCGACGACGGAGCATAACGGGGTCGCCTCGAGATGCATCGGGGGCCGCTGCGTCGTGTGACCCGTGTCACGGACGGCTGCGGGCCGAGGACCTAACGTGCGCGCTCATGTACGGGCGGGTCGCGGGCGTGACGATCTTGGGTGTAGGAGGCCACCCCGTGACGGTGGAGGCCTTCGTGGGCAGGGGCCTGCCGTCGTTCACGCTCACCGGACTGCCCGGCGCCCCGGTCCAAGACGCGCGGGATCGGATCCGCCCCGCCGTGGAACACGCGGGCCTCGAATGGCCGCTGCGACGCGTGGTCGTGAACCTCGCGCCCGGCAACCTGAGGAAGGAAGGCCCCGGGCTCGATCTCCCCATCGCGGTTGCTGTCCTGGCGGCGACGGCGCAGGTGCCGGAGCGCGCGCTCGCGGGGTGGGCGTTCTCGGGCGAGCTCTCGCTCAAGGGCGAGGTGCTCCCGACCCCCGGGATCCTCTCGGTGGCCATCGCGGCCGCGCGATCGGGGTTCACCGGGATCGTGGTTCCGGCGTCGAACCACCTCGAGGCGGCCCAGGTCGAGGGGCTCGAGGTCGCAGGCGTGGACACGCTGGCCGAGGCGGCGGCGTTCCTCCGCGGGACCTGGCGGCCGCCCGACGTTGCCGGCTCGACCGTGCCGGAGCCCCGCTCGGCCGGGGTCGACCTCTCCGAGATCCGCGGGCAGGCGCAGGCGCGTCGCGCGCTGGAAGTGGCTGCCGCAGGAGGGCACAACCTGTTGATGGTGGGCTCGCCCGGGGCGGGCAAGACCATGCTCGCGCGTCGGTTGCCCACCATCCTGCCCGCCCTCAGCCGGGAAGAGGCGCTCGAGACCAGCCAGCTGCACTCGGTGGCCGGGCTCCTGTCCCAGGAGGGGCTGCTGCGCAATCGCCCGTTCCGTGCGCCGCACCACACGGTGTCCATCACGGGTCTGCTCGGAGGCGGATCCTCCATGCTGCGCCCGGGGGAGGCGAGCCTCGCGCACAACGGCGTCCTGTTCCTGGACGAGTTCACCGAGTTCCGGCGCGATGCCGTCGAAGCCTTGCGGCAACCCCTCGAGGATGGGCGCGTCGTGGTCACGCGCGCGCTGGGCTCGACCGAGTTCCCGGCCCGCTTCACCCTGGTGGCGGCCGCCAACCCCTGCCCCTGCGGGTACGACGGCGATCCTGTGCGCCTGTGCCGGTGCCAGCCCAACCGTGTGCAGCAATACCGACAGAAGCTCTCCGGGCCACTCCTGGACCGGATCGACCTCCGGATGCGGGTGCCCCGTCTCACCAAGCACGACCTGCTGGGCTCCGACTCCGGGCAGCCCTCGGCCGTGGTCAGGCCACGCGTCGAGGAGGCCAGGGAACGGCAGCGGCGCCGCTGCGTCGCGGTCGGGGTTCGGTGCAACGCGCAACTACCGGGTCCGGCCATCAGGCGGGAGGCCCTGCTCAGCGGGGAGGCCGAGGCGCTGCTCGCGCGGGCCGTCGACGCGATGGCGCTGACCGGGCGCGGCTTCGACCGTGCGCTGAAGGTCGCACGCACCGTCGCCGACCTGGCTGGTGCCGAGCGCATCGGCTCCGACCACCTCGCCGAGGCGCTCTCCTACCGCACGGGATTCGAGGATCGCGAGGAGCCTGCACGTGCCGCCGGCTGAGGTGGGGCCAGGGTGGCCACCGCGGTTCGTCCGGTCAGAGCAGGATCGGAGGGCGCTGCTCACCCTCGCGTGCCTCCGCGGGATCACGCCGCGGCGGCTCTACCGGCTCGCCTGGGCGACCGGGTCCGCGGTCCCCTGCCTCGAGGCGATCCGCCTAGGTGACGGCGGCAGCGAGCTCGACCGAGCGTGGGCCGGACAGATCGACGCAGACGACGTCTTGCGCGCCACGCATGCATGCGGCGCGACCTTCCTCGCCAACGGGGACGAAGGGTTCCCGGGGGAGCTCAACGATCTCCTCCACGATCCGCCGGGGTGGCTCTTCGTACGCGGCCGACCCCTGCGCACGGGGGACCTCCGCGTGGCCGTGGTGGGGGCCCGGCGCTGCTCGGCGCTCGGACGCGAGGTCGCGCACGACATCGGGCGGCGCCTCGCCGGTGCCGGCGTGGCCGTGGTGAGCGGGGCGGCTCACGGGATCGACGGTGCCTCGCATCAGGGAGCCCTCGCCGCGCCCGGACCGACGGTGGCGGTCCTCGGCTCGGGGATCGACGTGTTCCACCCGCCGTCGAACCGGGAGCTGTTGGGGAGGATCGCCACCGCCGGGACGGTCGTGAGCGAGTACCCACCGGGCACCTCGGCGAACCCGTGGCACTTCCCGGCGCGCAACCGGATGGTGGCGGCGCTGGCACGGGCGCTCGTGGTGGTCGAGGGCGCCAGCAGGAGCGGATCGCGCATCTCCGTCGACCACGCGCTCGACCTCGGCCGCGAGGTCTTCGCGGTCCCGGGTCCCGTCACGAGTCCGCTCTCGGAGACCCCGCTCGAGTTGTTGCGCGAGGGTGCGATCCTCATCCGAGGCGCCGACGATCTCCTCGCCGACCTCGGCGTGGCCGAGCGACTCGCCGTCGAGCCGCCTCCGGATCTGCCCGAGACCGAGCGACGCGTGTACGCGGCCCTCGGCGGCCCGAGTCTGCCGGACGCCGTGGCCCGTACGGCTTCGATGTCGGTTCCCGCCGTCGTCGAAGCGTTGCTCGGGCTGGAGCTCCGCGGCCTGGTGCGGACCGTCGCGGGGCGCTACGAGCGCACCCTGGCCGGGTGAGCTCGCCGCGACGGAACGAGGGTTGGGCCGGCATCCTTGCACCCACGCCCGCCCGCTGATACACACAGGGCCCCGCGCCGAACCGAGCCCGGTAGCCGCGGGACCTCTGGGCGAGCCGAAAGGATCGAGTGGGCGAGCAGCTGACCCCCTCCGAGCGCACGCTGGTCGAGGCGTTCGCCGATCACTTGCGCTTGGAGCGGCACCTCTCGGCGCACACGGTGGCCGCGTATCGACGCGATCTCACGCAGCTCGGGATCTTCCTCGAACGCGATCGCTCCTCCCTGCGCGGGGCGACCTACCCGCTGCTGCGGCGGTTCCTCGCCCAACAGCACACGCGTGGCTACGCGCGGGCATCGATCGCGCGGCGCGTGGGCGCCATCCATACCTTCTACCGATGGGCCGTCGAAGACGGTCGCGTGCGCGATGACCCCTCGCTGCTGCTGGGGCGCCCAAAGGTGGTGAGCCGGCTGCCGACCGTCTTGCGCCCGAGGGAGGCCGCGGCCCTGGCCGAGACCCCCCCGGATCGGGCCGCGGACCTCACCACCGCAGAACGTGCGGTGGCCCTGCGCGATCGTGCGGTCCTCGAGCTCCTGTACGGCTCGGGGCTCCGCGTGGGCGAGGTGGCGACGCTCACCGTCGAGCGTGTCGACCTCGATCGGGGTCGCGTGCTGGTCTTCGGGAAGGGCTCAAAGGAGCGCGAGGTGCCCATGTCGGACTTCGCGACGGCCTCGCTCCGGGAATACCTGCTCGCGGGGAGGCCGTTGATGGCTCCCGAGGGCGCCTCCCACCTCTTCTTCAACCGGAAGAAGAATCCCTTCAGCAGCCGTGACATCCGTACGATGGTGGGACGATATGGCGGTACGCTGCTGCCGGGTCGTCGGGTCACCCCGCACACCCTGCGGCATTCGTTCGCGACGCACCTGCTGGAAGGGGGAGCCGACATCCGAGCGGTACAGGAGCTTCTGGGGCACGCCAGCGTGGCCACCACGCAGCGATACACCCACGTCTCCCGCTCCCGGCTCTTCGAGGCCTACGAGCGATCGCATCCGAGGGCCTGACGTGGCGACCGCGAAGAAGACGCCCGCCGCGACGAAGGCCCCTGCCAAGGCCGCCACCCGCGCGGGAGCCAAGAGTGGCACGAAGACGGCGATCAAGC
Organism: uncultured Actinomycetes bacterium; assembly: GCA_963810915.1. GTDB lineage: Bacteria > Actinomycetota > UBA4738 > UBA4738 > HRBIN12 > JAOUEA01. The sequence goes on from CAWEPH010000001.1 coordinate 408,664, forward strand.
CGGACTTCGACCGCACGATCACGGTGCCGCCCCATGTCGACGACGAACTGGGGGCCCACTGGCATCAGTTCAAGAGCACCGGCGCCGTCGAGGCACGCGAGAAGCTGATCCTGCACTACGCCCCACTCGTGAAGTACGTGGCCAGCCGTGTGGCGACCGGCCTGCCGGCCAGCGTCGAGCAGGCGGATCTCGTCAGCTACGGCATGTTCGGGCTGATCGACGCCCTCACCAAATTCGAACCGGGGCGGGGCAACAAGTTCGAGACGTACGCCATCCCCCGGATCAAGGGCGCCATCATCGACGAACTGCGCGCGATGGACTGGGTGCCACGTTCGGTTCGATTCAAGGCGCGGGAGATCGAGAAGGCGCATGCCGACCTCGAGGCCATGCTCAAGCGGCAGCCCACCGAGAAGGAGCTGGCGGAACGGCTCGGGATCTCGCTGCGGGAGCTGCACGACGTCGTCTCTCAGATCTCATTCGTTTCCGTCCTCGCCCTCGACGAGCTCGTCTCCGTTGGCGCCGACCGCGGTGAGCAGGTGTCGTTGATCGACACGCTCGCCGACAAGAGCGTCGACCCAACCTCGGGGGTGGAGTCTCAGGAGACGCGCGGCCTCCTTGCGGCCGCGGTGAACTCCTTGTCGGAGCGGGAGAAGATCGTCGTCACGCTGTACTACTTCGAGGGCCTGACCCTCGCGGAGATCGGCGAGATCCTCGGCGTCACGGAGTCCCGTGTGTGTCAGATCCACACGAAGGCCGTCGGGAGTCTCCGCGGCCAACTCTCCGAGTACGACTGAAGCGACCGCTCCGCGTGATCGTCGTCACGGTTCCTGAGGCGTCCCGGGCGTAGCGTTCCCGGCATGAGACGAACCGCCGTTCTGTTCCTGCTCACCGCGCTCACGCTCTGCGGCATGGCCGCCACCGGACCGCCTCCGGCGGTCGCGGCGGGCGATTGGCTCTGGCCCGTGGTGGGTCGCATCACGCGGGGGTACGATCCGCCGCTGTCCGTGTATGGCGCCGGCCACCGCGGGATCGACATCGCCGTGCCTACGGGGACGGAGATCCGGGCCCCGGCGGCGGGCTCGGTGTCGTTCGCCGGGAAGGTGGGCGGCAACCTCTTCCTCACCATCGCGCACGCGGGAGGGCTGTCTTCCACCTATTCGTGGGTCTCGGCGCTCCTCGTGCACAGGGGAGACGCGGTGACCGCGGGAGAGCCGGTCGCCCTCACGGGCTCGGGGCATCCGGGGGATCCGATCCCGAGCCTCCACTTCGGCGTGAAGCTCGACGGGGCGTACGTAGATCCCCTCCTCTTCCTGGGCGCGTTCGACCTGGGCACGATGATCCGACTCGCGCCCGTCTGAGGGCGCCCGAGGCTCCGGCGGCTAGGATGTGCCGGCCTTGGACAGCCGTCGCCTCCTCCCCGTGCCCCGCACCCACCGCCTCCCGGTACGCGTCCTCGCGTGCGGGCTCCTGGTGGGAACGTCGTTCCTCGCGACCACGGCCGCAGCCTCGGCCCAACTGACCGGGACGACGAACGACGGGTGGTCCCAGTTGCAGGGCGGTCCCACCCATCCCGGCTCCGTCGCCAGCTCATCGGCGCCACCGTTCACCGAGCGCTGGAAGACCGCGGTTCCACTGTCGGGTCCCGGGGAGCGGTACGGCCTATCCGCGCCCGTCGTCGCCGGTTCGACTGCCGTCGCCGTCGGCCCCCTCTCGGTGCTCGGGTTCGACGTGAACACCGGCCGACAGACCTTCGCGGTGGATCGTGACTTCGGACCCCCGGTCTCGCCCGCCGCCGCGTCGGTGAAGGGCCGGACGGTGATCGTCTACACGGAGGGCTTCGCCGACGAAGGCCCCGGCACCAGCACGACGCCCACCACCGCCGCCCCGTCCGCATCCTCGAGCGGGGTCCCCTCGCCCGCCGCCGGCCCGATCGACTCCCACGTGCAGGCGTTCGATCTGCGCACCCGTGAACCCCTATGGAGCCCGATCCAGCTGGACGCGGCCAGCAAGACCGGTGTGACCGTGGTGGGTGAGACGGCGTTCGTGGGGGATACCGACGGGACCGTATACGCGATCGACCTTCGCACCGGGAAGGTGACCTGGCGAGGCACCGTCGGCGGAACCCTCAACACTCCGCTCGCCGCGACCGACGATCTGGTCGTCGCCACGGTGCAGGGCGAGGCGCGGACCCCGCCGGGCGTCGTGGCGCTGAAGACATCCGACGGCACCGTGGCGTGGCGGTATGCGAGCGAGGCACCCGGACTGATCTCCGGCCCGGCCATCGGAGACAACCTCATCTATCTCGGCCTCACCGACGGGACCGTGCGCGCGGTCGACCTCTCCGCCGGCACCGAGCGCTGGCAGACGCGGCTCAATGCTCCGGTGTCGCCGTTCGGCGGGGTGGCCATCGCCGGCGACGCCGTCTACGCGGTCGACCTGAACGCCCAGCTGTATCGATTGACCGCATCGACCGGCGCGCGGGTGTGGGACTTCGCCCTGAACGAGTTCGTCCAACGCGGATGGCCGGTCGTGGCCGGCGCCTCGGTCTTGGTGGCCACGCAGGAGGGGAACCTCGCGGCCGTCGACACCTCCAGCGGGCATCTCGTCTGGCAGAGCGGCGAGGGGACGGGGCCGCTTCGCGGTCTCGCGCCGCTCTCGGACCAGGTCGTAGCCGTGCGTGGGGGCCCGGACGCCGGGCTCTCGGCGTTCGCGCACGACGAAGCGGGAACCCTCGTGAACGAGGTCTCGCCGACGGTGGCGGATCCCGCGGTGCTCCTGCGGAACTTCGCGCTCGCGGCGATCCCCATCACCGTGATCTTGATCTTCTCGGGGCGCGCGCTGTCGCGTCGCATGGGGCCCGCGTTCATCATGGAGGACGAGGGCGACGCGGTCGCTGAGGACGAGGACGAAGCATGACGAACAAGAACCCGAAGAAGGCCCCGGGAACCTACCGTGCTCCCTCGAGCAACGGCGCCGCCGCGGCCGATGGCACCCCCAGGCGGCGGGGTCTCCTCGACGGACTGTTCGCGCCCCGGGTCGCGGGCACGTCCTCGATGCCCAAGATCCCGGCCTCGCTGTGGCGCGGCACCGTGGCGGTCCTGTCGACGCCCGCGACCCTGGTGGCGGTTCCGCTCATCATCCTCGTGGAGTGGGCGGCCGCGGTCGCCCTCGGGTTCCAGGGGCCGTTCTCGGTCTTCGCGAGCGCGCTTGCCCTGCCGCCGATCGGCACGGGGTTCGACGGGGGTTTGGCTACCAGCCTCTACGGCGCACAGACGGGGCTCTTCCTGTTACTCGGGTTCGTCGCGCTGCGCGCGGTCATCATGAGCGTCCTGACCGCGGTGATCGTCCAGGTGCTCGACGAGGATCGGGCCACGCTCGACGCGCTTCCGAGGGGCCTGCGGATCATCCCCACGAGCCTCGCGGTAGGGATCATCGACATGTTCCTCCTCACCCTCTCGAGCATCCTCGTGCAGATCCTGGGCGGGGGGATCGGGCTGTTGCTCCAGATCGGGGTGCTGGTGGCGGGCCTCTACCTGTTCGTCTTCGCCCCGATCATGGCCGTCGCCGAGGGGCGCAGCATGCCGGAATCGTTGGCCCGCGGGATCCGCGCCGCGCGGATGCCCGGCTCGGGCAACCTGGCGCTCGCCGCGATCTACGTGATACCCGCCATCGCCATCACGGTCGTGCCCGGCCTCCCCGGCAAGCTGATCGGAGTGAACCCCACCGTCGGCGCGTGGGTGTACGTGATCGCGGTCAACCTGATCCACCTGATCTTCCTGGCAACCTTCGCCTTCCGGTACCTCTCGGTGTCCGACGAGGTGCCCGAACCGCCGGAGCCTCGGCAGCGCCGCGAACGACGGCGGTGATCGGGCCGACGCCCCAACACCGCTGCTAGACTCGCGGTCGCCGGCGCATGGCGCCGAGCTCACACGTCCGAGGACCGCATCGCCGGGGTCCCGCGCCGAGAGGCCGGGCCGGCGACGGGATGATCCGGGCGGAGGAAGACAACCGAGGAAAGGAACCGCTCCATGCCGGTCGTGACCAGGCGGGAGCTCCTCGAGGCGGGCGTGCACTTCGGCCACCAGACACGCCGGTGGAACCCGAAGATGCAGCGCTTCCTCTACGGGGAGCGATCCGGGATCTACATCATCGACCTCGAGAAGTCCCTGGAGGGGCTCGAGGAGTCCTACGCGTTCGCACAGGGTCTGGGCCGCCGTCGCGGCATCATCCTGTTCATCGGGACGAAGAAGCAGGCGCAGGAAGTCGTGTCGGAGCAGGCCGCGCGCGTGGGCATGCCTTACGTGAACCACCGTTGGTTGGGCGGCATGCTCACGAACTTCACCACCATCTCCAAGCGCCTGCTTCGCCTGCGCGAGCTGCGCGAGATGGAACGATCCGGGGCCATGGACTACCTCCCCAAGAAAGAGGCGATCCGCCTGCGGCACGAGCGGGACAAGCTCGAGCGCAACCTGGGCGGGATCCAGGACCTGGAGCGCCTGCCCGACGCCGTGTTCGTGATCGACACGAAGAAGGAGCACATCGCGGTGAACGAGGCCCGGAAGCTGGGCATCCCGGTCATCGCCATCGTCGACACGAACGCGGACCCGGACGAGGTCGACTTCGTGATCCCCGGGAACGACGACGCCATCCGCGCCGTGAACCTGGTCACGCGCGTGATCGCCGACGCCCTGGCTGAGGGCTACGGCATGGCGAAGGACGAACTGGTCGAGAAGGCCACGCGCCAGGCGCCCAAGGCGCCTGCGGTGAAGTCCACGCCGGCGCCGGCCGCGGTCGACGAGACGCCGACCCCGGAGGTGGCCGCCGAGATCGCCGCCACCACCGTCTTCGAGCCCGATACCCCCGAGCCCTCGGCCCCCGCCGAGGCCACGCAGACCCAGGAGGACGCCGTCGTGGCGGAGCCCGTCGACGTCGAGGCCCCGGCGGTGTCCGACACGCCCCCCACCGAGGAGTAGCCCACATCCATGAGTGACATCACCGCCCAGCAGGTCAAGGAGCTCCGCGAGGCCACCGGGGCCGGCATGATGGACTGCAAGAAGGCGCTCACCGAGGCGGGGGGCGACTTCGACAAGGCCGTCGAGCTCCTGCGTCAGAAGGGCCTCGCGGGCGTCGAGAAGCGCGCCGGCCGGTCGGCCAACCAGGGCCGGATCGACAGCTACATCCATTTCAACAACACCGTGGGCGTCCTGGTCGAGGTGAACTGCGAGACCGACTTCGTGGCCAACACGGAGGAGTTCAAGGTTCTCGTGAAGGACATCGCCCTGCACATCGCGAGCCCGGCCGCTCCTCGCTACGTGACCCGTGACGAAGTGCCCCGGGCCGAGATCGATCGCGTGAGCGCGATCTTCCAAGCGCAGGCGAAGGAGTCGGGCAAGCCCGACAACGTGATCGAGAAGATCGTCGAGGGCAAGCTCAACGCGCACCTGAAGGACCTCGTGCTGCTCGACCAGCCCTTCGTGAAGGACGATGCGAAGACGATCCAACAGCTCCTCGACGAGACCTCGGCCAAGGTGGGGGAGAAGATCGCCGTGCGCCGGTTCGCCCGGTACAAGCTGGGGGAGGGCACGCCCGAGGAGGGGCGCGGAGGGCGCGGGAGGGGTCGCGGCGTCGTAAGGTGCACCGGTGAGCGGGGGAGGGGAACTCGAACGCATGACCGAGGGCGGAGCTGAGCGGCCCAGGTACAAGCGGGTCCTGTTGAAGCTCTCCGGTGAGGCCTTCGCCCCCGCCGAAGCCGAGTACGGGATCAACACCGAGGCGACCTCCCTCGTGGCGCGGCAGCTCGCAGAGATCGTCGATCTCGGCGTCGAGACGTCGGTGGTCGTGGGCGGCGGCAACATCTGGCGGGGCCGCCAGGCGCCTGGGATCGAGCGCAACCGCGCGGACTACATGGGCATGTTGGCGACGGTCATGAACGCACTGGCGTTGCAGGACGCGCTCGAGAAGATCCACGTCACGACCCGCGTGCAGACCGCCATCGCCATGACCCAGCTCGCCGAGCCGTTCATGCCGCTGCGCGCGCGACGGCACCTGGAGAAGGGCCGCGTCGTGATCTTCGCCGCGGGGCTTGGCGTCCCGTTCTTCTCCACGGACACCTGCGCCGCTCAGCGCGCGCTCGAGATGGGCTCCGACGCCTTGCTCAAGGGCACCAAGGTAGACGGCGTCTACACGGCCGACCCGCACCTGGACCCCTCGGCCACGCGCTTCGACGAGATCCAGTACGTCGACGTGCTGAAGGAGGGCTATCAGGTGATGGACGCCACGGCCATCTCGCTCTGCATGGAGAACAAGCTGCCCATCATCGTCTTCGACCTCCGAGAGGAAGGGAACATCCGACGTGTCGTGACCGGCGAGCCCATCGGGACGCTCGTCCACTAGGCTCGCAGGCATCAAGGAGACCGATGACCACCGACTCTGCCCTCAAGGACGGCTCCCACAAGATGGAGCAGGCCGTCACACATCTGAAGGAGGACCTCTCCAGCATCCGGACCGGTCGCGCGACGCCGGCCGTGCTCCATCGCGTCACCGTCGAGTACTACGGCTCGCCCGTGCCCCTCAACCAGCTGGCGTCCATCAACGTCCCCGAGCCGCGGCTCCTCGCCATCACGCCCTTCGACAAGAACGCGATCGGCCTGATCGAGAAGGCGATCCAGTCGAGCGACCTGGGCATCACGCCGTCGAACGACGGGCAGGTGATCCGCCTCGCGTTCCCGCCGCTCACCGAGGAGCGGCGCAAGGAGTTGGTCAAGCAGGTGCACGCCCGGGCGGAGGATGCGCGCGTGGCCGTGCGCAACGTTCGTCGCCATGCCAAGGAAGAGCTGGAGAGGCTTGAGCGGGGGGGCGACATCTCGGAAGATGACTTGGTTCGAGCGGAGAAGGAGCTCCAGAAGCTGACCGATCGGCACGTGGGCGAGATCGACGAGATCCAGCGCCACAAAGAGCAGGAGCTCATGGAGGTCTAGTGGCTGACGACAAGCGCGACGGCGACGACCTGTTCGAGGACCTCGACAAGTTCTTCGCCCCCATCAAGGACGTCGACTGGGACGAACCGGCGTCGGCCGGTGCGCGTGAGGTGTCCTCCGAGGAGCACGTGGCCGTGCGTTCGGAGGCACCGGACACCGCCCCACCCGAGCCTGGGCCCGCGGATCACGGACCCGCGGAACCTGATGACCACGACGAGGATGAGAGCTGGTACGACACCAGCGTCATCGAGGCGATCGACAGCATCGACGAGGAGCCGGTCGAGGAGATCGTGGATGTGGTCGAGCCCGAAGAGACGCCGCTGCCCGAACCGCATCCCGGTCAGGCCGATCTGTTCGCGGAAGGGGAAGAGCCCAAGGCGGTCGACACCGACACGGCCGAGTGGCCGGTCGTAGGCGACGACCACCTCGAGGACGAGGGGGAGGAGGCTCCCGTGCTCCTCGCCGAGGAGGAGGCGCAAGAGGTGGACGCCCCTTCGGAGGAGGCGCTGGAGGCCGCGGCGCAACACTTCGCGGGCTCGGTCGGCGAGGAGCATGACGCCGTGCCCATGGACGAGGACGAGTTCGCGCAGCCGGTCGTGGTGGGGGCGGAGCTGATCGACGACGAGGGGCCGCGCGGGGTCGAGGAGGATCTCCTCTCCGACCTACGGGGCTCGGAAGATGCCACCCACACCGTGATGGTCGGCTCCGAGGGTCTCGGCGGCCCCAGCTGGCAGGAGCCGGCTTCGGTGGAGGTGGGTGCGGACCTCGAATCGCGACGTGGCCCGGACGCGGGAGAGCGCGACGTGCCCGCGGCGTTCCTGACGGGCGTCCTGCTCGCCGGCCTGGCGCTCGGCACGATCTTGATCAGCAAGGGATTGTTCGCCGTCCTGGCAACGCTGGTCGTGCTCTACGCGCAGGGAGAGTTCTTCAGCGTGTTGGCCAAGCAGCACAAGCAGCCGGCCACCGCGGTGGGGTTGATCACCGGCGCCCTGATCATGGGTGGGGCCTACTACCACGGGGAGGCCGGCGTCCTGTCCATGTTCGTGTTGGGCGTCGCGGCCACGCTGCTCTGGTTCATGGCCGTGCCCGCGACGCACCGCAAGGACACCGTGGCGAACATCGGGCTCACGCTCGTGAACGTCGCCTGGATCCCGGTGCTGGCCTCGTACCTGTTGATCATGCTCGATCAACCGGACGGCAAGTCGCTGGTGATCTCCGTGATCGGGCTTACGTTCGTGTTCGACACGTTCGCGTTCCTGGGCGGGTCGATCATGGGTGGGCAGTTCTTCCAGCGGCCCCTCGCCCCCAGCGTGAGTCCGAAGAAGTCGATCGAAGGCCTGATCATCGCGACGCTCGTCACGGTGATCGTCTCCGTTGCCCTGGTCACGTCGTTCGTGACGCCGTTCGAAGACATGCGGATCGAGACGCTGGTCCTGGGTCTCGTCGTGGCGGCCGCCGCGACCTTCGGTGACCTGGCCGAGTCCCTCATCAAGCGCGACCTCGGCCTGAAGGACATGGGCAGCGTCCTCCCCGGCCACGGTGGGGTGCTCGACCGCATCGACTCGCTGCTCTTCGTGGCCCCGGCGGCGTTCCTGTTCTTCCGCGTCGTGTTCGCCTGAGTCCTCCGGGACGGCTTCGGCTACGCGCCTAAGCGCTGCCGCGGGGTACCCTGGAGGGCATGAGGTCGGTGGCCATCCTCGGATCCACGGGGTCGATAGGGACCCAGGCGCTCGACGTCGTGCGGCGCAACCCCGACCGGTTCAAGGTGGTCGGCTTGTCGGCGGGGGGCGGCAATCAGGATCTGCTCGTGGGTCAGATCCGCGAGTTCCTGCCGCCGGTGGTCGCCATCGCCGACGAGGACGCCGCGGCGGACATCAAGGAGAAGCTGGGGCAGATCCGCGGCGTGGAGCTGATCGTGGGGCCGGATGCGACGGAGACCCTCGCGCGCGAGACCGAGGCCGACTTCGTCCTCAACGCGCTGGTCGGTTCGGCGGGGCTTGCGCCCACGCTCGCGACCCTGCAGAGCGGCAAGACCCTCGCGCTGGCCAACAAGGAATCCCTGGTCGTGGGCGGCGAGCTCGTGACCGACCTGATCAAGGGGGAGCCGGAGCGGCTCCTGCCGGTCGATTCGGAGCATGCCGCGCTCGCCATGGCACTTCGTGGCGAGCGCAGGGAGGACCTCAAACGCGTCGTGCTGACGGGCTCCGGCGGTCCGTTCCGCGGCTGGACCCGCGGGGAACTCGCGAAGGCATCCGTGAAGGAGGCCCTCCAGCACCCCGTCTGGAGCATGGGCCCGAAGATCACGATCGACTCGGCGACGCTGATGAACAAGGGACTCGAGGTCATCGAGGCTCACTACCTGTTCGATCTCGCGTACTCACAGATCCATGTGCTGATCCACCCCGAGGGCCTGGTGCACGCGATGGCAGAGTTCCGCGACGGCAGCCTGCGTGCCGAGATGGCCAAGGCCGACATGCGCCTGCCCATCCAGCTCGCCCTCGGCTGGCCCGAGCGCCTGCCGACCGGCGTCGAGCCCGTGCCGCTCACCGAGCGCCCGCTCACCTTCGAGCCGGTGGACCGCGAGGCGTTCCCCGCGGTCGACCTCGCCTATCGTGTGGGAGGTCTCGGCCTCACCTTCCCCGCGGTGATGAACGCCGCGAACGAGGTGGCCGTGATGGCGTTCCTCGAGGGCAAGATCCCCCTGACGCGGATCGTGGAATCGGTTCAGACCGTCGTGGACGAGCATGAGCCGGGCTCCGTGGTCTCCGTCGTGAACATCGAGCGGGCCGACACCTGGGCCCGCGCGCGGACGGCCGAGATCATCGAGGAGCGCTAAGCTCCGACGATGACCAGGTCCCTCGCGATCGTGGTGTTCTTCTCCGGCCTGTTGTTCATCATCCTGATCCACGAAGCCGGGCACTACGCGGTGGCCCGCAGGTTCGGATTCAAGGTGGAGGAGTACTTCGTCGGATTCGGGCCCAAGCTCTGGTCGTTCCGACGGGGCGAGATCGAGTACGGGGTGAAGGCCCTTCCACTGGGTGGGTACGTGAAGATCGCGGGGATGAACCCGTACGAGCCGGTGTCCCCCGAGGACCTGCCGCGTAGCTACGGCGCGAAGCCCATCTGGCAACGAGCGCTCACGATCTTCGCGGGACCCGGCTCGCACTTCGTCGTCGCCGCGATCCTCTTCGCGATCTGGCTCTTCGTGTTCGGCGACCCGCGCACGGCGCCGATCGTCGTCGAGCAGGTGCCGCGGCAGCTCAACGGACACGTGGGTCCCGCCTATGCCGGCGGCATGCGCCCGGGCGACGTCGTCGTCGCGATCAACGGGATCGCGGATCCGTCCGCTGAGCAGGTCTCGACCACCCTCACCTCGATGGCTTCCGACCATCCGGGGCAGCCGATGCCGGTCCTGGTCTCCCGCGACGGTCGGACGATCACGCTCTCCCTCGTCCCCGAGCTGTCGGACGTGGAGGGGGTGACGATCGGGAGGGTGGGGGTCGTGCTGGCGCCGCCCGATGCGACGGGCGAGGGCGTGATCCCCTCGATCGTCGGGGGGATCAAGCTCGTGGGCCAGTCGATCGCCGAGTCCGTCAAGCAGATCGGCCACGTCTTCGGGCCGCAAGGGATCGGCCGTGTGTTCACGCTGTTGTTCTCCAGCGAGCCCCGCACCACCCAGGACCCGACGAGCGTCGTGGGCATCGGCCAGCAGGTCGGCGCGACCGGGGCCGCCGGGGATTGGGGCACGGTGCTCTACTTCCTCGCGTTCGTGACGGTCTTCATCGGGCTGCTGAACCTGCTCCCCCTGCCGCCGTTCGACGGGGGGCACCTGGCGGTGCTCGCCCTGGAGAAGATCCGCGGCAAGGCGGTCGACATGCGGAAGCTGATCCCGGTCTCGGCGGCGGTGATGGCCTTCTTCGTGGTCTTCGTGGTGGCTACCGTCATCTTGGACATCACGAAGCCGATCCCAAGCCCGTAGAAGCGTCGATGCTGCTCACGGGGGGTTCCGCGTCGCCACACTTTCTCAACACCGCCCCCCTCGGGGCGCAACACCCTGCGGATACGATGCTCGCATGAGCGAACAGACCGTCTTGGTCGTCGACGACGAAGAGGCTATCGCCGAGGCGGTCCGTGCCCGGCTCGAGAGCGAGGGGTACCGGGTCGTGGTGGCCTTCGACGGCCCCCAGGCGATCGAGATGCATCGTCAGCACGCCCCCGATCTCGTCGTCCTCGACCTGATGCTTCCCGGCATGGACGGGCTCGAGGTCTGCAAGGCGATCCAGCGGGACGGCTGGACGCCGGTGCTGATGCTTACCGCCAAGACCGAGGAGGCCGACAAGGTCGCGGGGTTCGCGGTGGGCGCCGACGACTACCTGACCAAGCCCTTCAGCCTGCGAGAGCTCGCCGCTCGCGTGAAGGCGATCTTGCGCCGGATGGAACGGATGCGCGCACCACAGCCCGACGGCCCCCTCGATCGCAACGGGTTGGAGATCGATCCCTCCCGCCGGCGTGTCACCGTGGACGGCGAGGAGATCGGCCTCACGCCTCTCGAGTTCGAGATCCTGTTCACCCTCGCCCGGGACCCGGGCGTCGTGCTCAGCCGCGAACAACTGATGGATCGGGTCTGGGGATACCAGGACTACGCGGGCGGGCGGGTCGTCGACTCCCACGTGGCACGGATCCGACGCAAGCTCCACGAGGACGGGAACGAGCCGCGGTTCATCCGAACCGTGCACGGCGTGGGGTACGCCTTCCAGGAACCGTCGTGAGCACCCGGCCCCTGGAGCGGCTCCCCACGATCCGGGGCAAGCTGGGATCGACCATCGTCGTGGCGGTCGCCATCACGATCGTGATCTCCTACGGGCTGATCGGGTTCGCCCTGCGCAACTCGCCCAAGGACTCGGAGGCGGTGGACGCGCTCAGCCTCGCGCGCAGGGTGCAGTTGGGCGCGGTCGACCCGCTCCCGGCCAACACGATGGTGGCCCGGCGGGACCGTTTCGGGATCATCACGATCCAGGGGGCGGATCTCGGAGTCACGCCGCCGATGTTCGACGACTTCGTTCCGCACTGGGGAGTCGTGGGCAAGAACGTGTACGCGTTCCTCCCTTTGGGGGGGCGAGGTGCCGCGATCACCGTGTTGCACACGTCGCCCACACGCGGGTCGCTGGGTCGGATCTCGGCCACGCTCGGGTTCCTCCAGAGCGTCTGGTGGCAGTTCCTGCTGGCGGGGACCATCGCGGCGGTGATCGCGCTCGTGCTCGCCCGATGGCTCGCGCGTGGCATGACGCAGCCGTTGCGCGACATGGCGGAGGCCGCCAAGCACATGGAAACGGGCGACTATAGCCAGCGCGTCCACACCACCAGCCGCGACGAGGTGGGCCAGCTGGCCGCCGCCTTCAACCGGATGAGCGCCGAGCTGGAGAACCTGGAGACCTCGCGACGCGACCTCGTCGCGAACGTCTCGCACGAGCTCAAGACCCCGATCACCGCGATCCGCGCCCATCTCGAGAACCTGCTGGACGGCGTGGAGCAGCCCGACCCGCGCACGCTGGAGGTGATGCTCGCGCAGTCCGAGCGGCTAGGGCGGCTGGTGGAGCAGCTGCTGGATCTGTCGAGGCTGGAGTCCGGCGAGGTGCCGCTGCACCGGGAGGACATGCAGCTGGCCCCCGTCGTCGCCCAGGTGGTCTCGGAGATCGAGGTGGCGCGACCGGACCGCGGTGTGAAGCTCGATCGCGAGCTGCCGGAAGACCTGCCTGCGATCGATGCAGACCGCGAGCGCGTGCATCAGGTGCTCTTCAACCTCGTCGACAACGCGGTGCGGTTCACCCCGTCGGGGGGCGCCGTGACCGTGTCCGCCCACCGCCACAATGGCTCGGTCGAGATCTGCGTGAGCGACACCGGCGTCGGGATACCCCCGGAGCATCTTCCCCGGCTCTTCGAGCGCTTCTATCGTGTGGACAGCGCGCGTGCGCGCGAGGACGGCGGCACCGGCATCGGGTTGGCCATCGCTCGCTCGGTCGTCGAGGCCCACGGCGGACATCTCAAGGCCGTGAGCCAGATGGGCAAGGGCAGCAGCTTCACGTTCGACCTACCGGTCGCGGCCGCGGCCACCAACGACAGGAGGGATCCTTGAAGTCGATCACGACCAGCGTGACGGTGCATGCCGCCGAGCGGTACGCCTTCCTCGACCTCACCGACGACCTCCGTCGCGCCGTCAAGGACGCAGGGGTCACCGACGGCGCCGCGATCGCGTTCTGCTCCCACACCACCTGCGCCCTGTTGATCAACGAGTGGGAGGACGGCGCCATGGCGGACTTCCGCCGACACCTCACCGACCTCGTGCCGCACGACGGCGTCTATTACCAACACGACGACTTCGAGATCCGCACGCAGAACATGAACCCCAACGAGCGGGAGAACGGGCACGCGCACGTGAAGGCGATGCTGCTCTCCGCCACCTCGCACGCCATCCCCGTCGCGGCCGGCGAGCCCTCGTTCGGGACCTGGCAGCGCCTCATCCTCTTCGAGATGGACGAGCCGAAGGACCGCACGATCACGTTCCACGTGTTCGGGGCGTAGGTCGGGTCCCGGCGTCCGTCCCCCACCTCCTAGACTGGACGGCGAGATGGCGATCGAGCGGAGGAAGACCCGGCAGATCCGCATCGGGGACGTCCCCGTCGGCGGCGATGCCCCCATCTCGCTGCAGTCGATGACCACCACGAAGACGGCCGACATCAACGCGACGCTTGCAGCAGATCGCCTCGCTCGTGGCGGCGGGCGTCGATATCGTGCGCGTGGCCGTCCCGCACTGGGAGGACGCCGAGGCGCTCGTTGCGATCGCGGCGAAGTCGACCGTCCCGGTGGTCGCCGACATCCATTTCCAATGGAAGTACGCGATCGCCGCGTTGGAGGCGGGGATCCAGGGGCTGCGCATCAATCCCGGCAACATCAAGTACCAGGACAAGGTGCGCCTGATCGCGCGCGAGGCCAAGGCGCGGGAGGTGCCCATCCGCATCGGCGTCAACGCGGGGTCCCTCGAGAAGGACCTGTTGGCCAAGTACGGCGCGCCGACCCCGGAGGCCCTCGTCGAATCGGCCCTGAGCGAGGCGCATATCCTCGAGGACGAGGGGTTCTTCGACATCAAGATCAGCGTGAAGCATTCCAACCCCGCGGTGATGATCGAGGCCTACCGCCAGCTCTCGGCGGCGTGCGACTACCCGCTCCATCTGGGCGTGACCGAGGCCGGCCCGATGCCGATGGGCGGGGTGAAGAGCGCCGTCGGGATCGGCGCCCTGCTCGCGGAGGGCATCGGCGACACGATCCGCGTATCCCTCACCGACGACCCCGTCGAGGAGGTGAAGGCCGGGACGACCATCTTGCAAGCACTGGGTCTTCGTGAGCGTGGGCTCGACCTGGTGGCGTGTCCGTCCTGCGGCCGTGCGGAGGTGAACGTCCTCGAGCTGACGAAGAGGGTGAACGAGGCGATCGAGGACGAGGCGTTCACGGTGCCGATGCGCGTGGCGGTGATGGGATGTGTCGTGAACGGCCCGGGCGAGGCGCGGGAGGCGGACGTCGGCATCGCGTCGGGCAACGGGCTGGGCTTCATCATCGTGAAGGGCGAGGTGGTGGCGAAGGTGCCCGAGGAGGAGCTCGTGGACGCGCTCATGGTGGAGGCCCGCAAGGTGGCCGCCGAGAAGGCCGCAGCGGAGCCCGTGACCGCCTGAGGCCGTTCAAGCCTCGCGGGGATCCATGCCGATAACCCTGCGCATGAGGGGGCCGCGGATACTCCTGGGTGTCGCGCTCGCCGCGGCGCTCGTGGTTCCCGCCTCCGCGGGGACACCGGCCGCGTCGCGAGCCCCGGTCCCCGGCACGAGCTGCAGCGTCTTCCCGGCCGACAACGTGTGGAACATGGACGTGTCGAAGCTGCCCGTGCACCGCAAGAGCAAGGTCTGGAAGCGGGCGATGCACGCGCGGTCAACGAACCTCCACCCCGACTTCGGGCCTCCCAAGTACGGGATCCCGTTCGACGTCGTCACGGATGCGCATCCCACGACCCACGTGCGGTTCACGTATGCGAGCGAGAGCGACCGCGTCGCCTACCCCTTCGGCGCCGACACCACGATCGAGGGCGGCTCCGACGCGCACGCCTTGATGGTGAACGGCGACACCTGCACGCTGTACGAGCTCTTCGCCGCGCACTGGGACGCGACCGACCCGCGCGCCGGCAGCGGGGCGGTCTTCGACCTGGGGTCGAACGCCCTGCGCAGGGCGGGTTGGACGAGCGCCGACGCTGCCGGCCTGCCCATCTTCCCCGGGCTCGTGCGGTGGGACGAGGTCCAGGCGGGCGCCATCCAGCACGCGATCCGGTTCACCGCCGACTGCACCTCGCGCCACTACCTCTGGCCCGCACGACACCAGGCCGGGGTCGCGAACCCGCGCTGTCCCCCGATGGGCGCGCGGTTCCGGCTGAAGGTGGGGTTCAGGCTCGCGGGGTTCTCGCGTCCCGCCCGCGTGATCCTCACGGCCATGAAGCACTACGGATTGATCCTCGCCGACAACGGCAGCGACTGGTACTTCCAGGGCGAGGTCGATCCCAACTGGACGTACGCGCTGATGGACGCCCTCAAGCGGGTGCCTGCGGGGGCGTTCGTGGCGGTGGACGAGTCGGCATGCAAGGTGGGCCCGAACACGGGCGCCTTCCGATACGGCCCCGGGTGCCCGGCCCCGTGATCTAGTCGGTCACGAGCTCGAGGAAGTTCGCGACGATCCGGGGGCCTTCCGGGGTGAGGATGCTCTCGGGGTGGAACTGCACCCCGAACCGGGGGAGCGCCCGGTGGGTCGTGCCCATCACGAGGCCATCGTCAGTCCACGCGGTGAGCTCCAGCTCGGTCGGCAGGTCGTCGCGCATCACCACCAACGAGTGGTATCGCCCGGCCTCGAACGGGTCGCTCACGCCCTCGTAGATCCCCTCGCCCCGATGCCGCACGAGCGACGCCTTCCCGTGCACGGGCTCGGTGCGTGCGACGGTCCCGCCGTACTCGACCCCGATCGCCTGGTGGCCCAGGCAGACGCCGAGGACCGGCGTGGCGGGGGGCAGGAGGTCGAGCAGATCGGTGAAACACCCCGCGTCCTCCGGGCGCCCCGGGCCCGGGGAAAGGATCACCGCCGCGGGTCCGCGCGCCACCAAGGCGGCGGCCGGCTCCGCGTCGCTCTTCACGACCTCGGTGGCGTGACCGAGGCTCTCGATGAGCTGGACGAGGTTGTACGTGAACGAGTCGTAGTGATCGACGACGAGGATCATCGCGGTGACTCCTCTGGAGGCTCGCTCAGCCTACCTCCGGCGTGGGGAGCCACCGCGGGCAGGAGCGCCTCCGACTTGGCCTTCGTCTCCTCGAGTTCGGACTGTGGGTCCGAGTCCGCCACCACGCCGGCGCCCGACTGGATGTGCGCCTGACCCTCCTTCACCACCGCGGTCCGGATCGTGATGCAGAAGTCGAGGTCGCCCTGGAAGGTCAGGTAGCCGACCGCCCCGCCGTAGGGTCCGCGGGCGTCCGGCTCGTGTGCCGCGATCAGCTCCATCGCCCGACGCTTCGGAGCTCCCGACAGCGTCCCGGCGGGGAAGGTCACCGCGAGCGCGTCGAGCGGATGTTGATCCTCGCGGAGGTCGCCCTCCACGGTCGAGACGATGTGCATGACCTTGGTGAACCGTTCGACCTGCATCAGCTCCGTCGGTGTCACGCTGCCCGGCTCACATACCCGACCGAGGTCGTTGCGGGCGAGGTCCACGAGCATCGCGTGCTCGGCCCGCTCCTTGGGATCGGCGAGGAGCTCGTGTTCGAGGAGGCGGTCGCGCACCTCCGTCTCACCGCGTGGGCGCGTTCCCGCGAGCGGCCGCGTGGACACCCGCCGGCCCTCGACCCGCACGAGCGGCTCCGGCGAGGAGCCGGCGAGCTCGAGGCCCAGCATCCGCAGGAAGAACATGTAGGGGGCGGGATTCGCGACGCGCAGGCGCCGGTAGATGGGGAACCCGCCCTCCGGCGCCGGGAACGTGAGCCTACGCGAGGGCACCCCCTGGAAGATGTCCCCGGCCAGGATGTGCTCCTTGAATATGGACACGATCTCGCGGTAGCGCTCGTCGGGCATGTTGGGCGTGCCGGCGACGTCCGCCGTGCCCGATGTCACCGGGGCTAGGCCCGGGGGTGATGCACCCGCGATCGTCGCCGCGAGGTCCTCCAGCGCGGCCACCCCGTCGTCGTACCCGCCCGCGGGAACGTGAGCCACCAGGATGAGCCGCTGCGTCCAGTGGTCGAAGACGACGGCGCGATCCACGACGAGGAGTCCGATCGGCGGGGCCGGTGCCGAGGCGGGATCGGGGACGGGGTGGCCGTCGAGGAGCTCGGCCGCTTCGAACGCTATGTACCCCATGAGCCCGCCCGTGAGAGGCGGCAGCCCGGGCATGCGCGGCGCCCGGAGCGCGTGCGCGATCTCGATCAAGGCCCGGCGTGGCGGCCCCTCAGGGGCGACGAGCGGGAGGGTGGACCGCGCGAGGTCCTTGATGTGGACCCCCGACCGGTCGGCCACGATCACGGCGGCCGGATCGCCGGCGACGAACGAGTAGCGGCCCCACCGCTCGCTCCGCTCCACCGACTCCAGCAGCAGGCCCGAGCCGTCGCCCGCCAGGGCGGGGAACAGCCCTACGGGCGTCGAGACGTCGGCGAGGAGCTCCGTCCAGACGGGGACGAGCGGCCATGCCTCGGCGAGCGACGCGAACGTCGCGCGGTCCGGCCGGATCATGAGCGGTGCCTGCACGTGGTCCCTCCTCGGCGCTGGGACGGCGACGCCCCGGGTCCGTCGGCCCGGGGCGTGTGAGCGGGTGATCGTGGAGGCGGATCAGAAGCGCGGAGGCACCGGGCTGCTGAACGCCCGGGGCCAGACCCACTTCGATGCGCGCGGTCGCATGGGCGGGATTCTGGCGGCTGTCCCGGGTCGCGTCAATCGGCCGCTCGTGCCCGCGCACCGAGGCCGCGGGTCGGTATCCTTCCCGCTCATGCGGCTTTCGAAGCTCTTCGCTCGCACGCTCAGGGAGGACCCGGCCGAGGCCGAGGCCCCCAGCCACCGATTGCTGTTGCGCGGAGCCTTCGTGCGCAAGCTGATGGCGGGCGTGTACACCACGATGCCCCTCGGCATGCGCGTGACGAAGAAGATCGAGGCGATCGTCCGCGAGGAGATGGACGCCGCGGGTTCGCAGGAGATGCGCGTGCCGATCGTGCTGCCCGCCGAGCCCTGGAAGCTCACCGGGCGGTGGGAGGCCTACGGCGACGAGATGTTCCGCCTCGCCGATCGCCACGGCCGCGAGCTCGTGCTCGGGCCGACCGAGGAAGAGGTGTTCACGCCGCTCGTGGCCGACGAGTTCCCCTCGTACCGGGACCTTCCCGTCAACCTCTACCAGGTGGAGTGGAAGTACCGGGACGAGCTCCGCCCGCGGTACGGACTCTTGCGTGGACGGGAGTTCTTGATGAAGGACGCGTACTCGTTCGATCGCGATGAGGACGGCATGCGGGAGTCCTACCGCGTGATGTTCGAGGCGTACGAACGCATCTTCGACCGATGCCGGCTCGATCACGTGGTGGTCGAGGCCGACGCCGGCACGATCGGCGGCGACGTGAACCACGAGTTCATGGCGCTCGCCGACGTGGGAGAGGACCTGTTCGTGCGATGCGAACACGGCGACTACCTCGCGGATCTCGAGGCAGCCACCCCAGCGCCCCCGTCTCCCCTGGAAGGGGTGGAGCCGGAACCGTTGGAACGCGTCGTCACCCCCGGCGCCGTCACGATCGAGGCGGTCTGCGACCAACTCGGGATCGAACCCTCACGCACCCTGAAGTGCATGCTCTTCGAGGCCGACGGGCGCACGGTCGTCGTGCTCCTTCCCGGGGACCGCGAGGTGAACGAGAAGAAGCTGGGCAGCCTCTTCTTCCCGACGGTGGTGCGCCGCTACGAGGACGCCGACTTCGCGGCCCACGGATATGCCAAGGGCTTCGTCGGCCCGCAGGACCTCGGCGAGGACGTCGCCGTGCTCGCCGATCACGCCGTGCGCGGCGGCGCGAACTGGGTGACGGGTGGGAACGAGGTGGACGTCCATGTGCGCGGCGCGAACGCCGGCCGCGACTTCCGGGTGGACCGGTACGAGGATCTGGTGCAGATCCGTGAAGGGGATGTCTGTCCGAACGACGGCGGCGCGCTCCATGTCGGCCGTTCGATCGTCGTGGGTCATGTCTTTCAGCTCGGAACCAGGTACTCGGGCCCCCTCGAGGCGACGTACCTGGCAGAGGACGGCACGCAGCGGCCCTACCAGATGGGGTGTTACGGCATCGGGATCACCCGGATCATGGCCGCCGCCGCGGAGCAGTACCACGACGATGCGGGCCTGCGATGGCCGAGGGTCCTGGCGCCGTTCGAGGTGGCGGTGATCATGGCCAATCAGGACGACTCCGACGTCACCGCCGCTGCGGAGGGCATCTACGAGACGCTGCGCGCCGGCGGCGTGGAGGCGATCCTCGACGATCGCGACGACCGCGCGGGCGTCAAGTTCGCCGATGCCGACCTGATCGGGTATCCGGTTCAGGTGACCGTGGGCAAGCGGGGCCTCGCAGCGGGGACCGTCGATCTGAAACTGCGCGCAACGGGGGAGCGCAGCACAGCGCCGCTCGATGGGGCGGCGGTTGCCGTCGTCGACCTCCTCGCCACCGCCCCGTAGCGCCTCGAAGCACCCCGACGTGACACCTCGGCTATACTGAGCTCCGTACAGCGAACCGAAGGTGTGTCCGAAGGTGGGCTCGCGCCCACCTTTCTGTTCGGAAGGGAGGGTCGGGCCATGGACGCGGAAGCGCTGGTCAGACCCCTGATCGAGGCGGAAGGGCTCGAACTGGTGGAGGTCGACTTCACCAGCGAGGGCGGCCGCAAGGTGCTCCGCGTGACCGTGGATCGGCCAGGCGGCATCGACCTCGACTCCCTGACGGATCTTTCGCGCGCCGTCTCGCGTCACCTCGACGCGGAGGGCTTCGCGAAGGGACCGTACGCGCTGGAAGTGTCATCACCCGGCATCGAACGGACGCTGAGGGACCCGCAGCAGTTCCGGCGGGTCCTGGGTGCCCGGGTGAAGGTCAAGACCACGGGGTCCGTGGCCGGGTCCAGGTCCCACACCGGTGAGCTCCGAGCCGCCGACGACGACGGCATCACGCTCGACGTCGACGCAGGTGCGGTTCGCATCGGGTACGCCGACATCGCGTCGGCGCGCACGGTCGTGGACTGGGACGCCGAACTGAAGAGGAGCAACGCATGAACGCCGAGATGATCGCCGCGCTGAGGGAACTGGAACGCGAGAAGGGCATCGCTTTCGAGACGATCCTCCAAGGACTGGAGGAGGCGATGGCCTCTGCCTACAAGACCTGGTGGAAGCAGGAGAATCCGACCGCGGACGACGACTTCGTCGGGTTCCGCGCCACGATCGACCCGGAGACCGGCGACCTCACGATGATGAAGCAGACCCTCGAGGAGATCGACGTCGCCGCCACGGAGGAAGGCGGCGAGCCGACGGTGGAGATGAAGGTGATCTCCGAGGAGCCGGTCGAGGTCACCGATGAGTTCAAGGGTCGCATCGGCGCGCAGACCGCCAAGCAGGTCATCTTCCAGAAGCTCCGCGACGCCGAGCGGGAGATGACCTACGAGGAGTTCGCCGGCCGCGAGGGCGATGTTGTGACCGGGATCGTGCAGCAACAGGAGCGTCGGTACACGCTCCTCGACCTGGGCAAGGTCGAGGCGCTGCTGCCGCAGGCCGAGCAGGTTCCCTCCGAGCCCTACCGCCACGGTGAGCGGTTGAAGGCGTTCATCACGGAGGTGCGACGGGGCACGAAGGGCCCGCAGATCGTGGTCTCGCGCAGCCATCCCGGTCTCCTGAAGGCGCTCTTCGCGATGGAAGTGCCGGAGATCGAGGAAGGCATCGTGGAGATCAAGGGCGTGGCGCGCGAGCCGGGTCACCGTTCGAAGATCGCGGTGACCTCCAACGAGCCCGGCGTCGACCCGGTGGGCGCGTGCGTCGGGCCCAAGGGCTCGCGCGTGCGGATGGTCGTGAACGAGCTGCGCGGCGAGAAGATCGACGTGGTGCCGTTCTCCGCGAACCCGGCCGAGCTCGTGGCGAACGCGCTCCAGCCGGCCAAGGTCAAGGAGGTGCGCATCGACGAAGCCACCGGGACGGCGATGGTGATCGT
The DNA here is from genome assembly GCA_963810915.1 of uncultured Actinomycetes bacterium. Lineage (GTDB taxonomy): Bacteria > Actinomycetota > UBA4738 > UBA4738 > HRBIN12 > JAOUEA01. The sequence continues at coordinate 429,908 of CAWEPH010000001.1, forward strand.
GCCCGACTACCAGCTGAGCCTGGCCATCGGGAAGGAAGGTCAGAACGCGCGGCTGGCGGCCCGCTTGACCGGGTGGCGGATCGACATCAAGTCGGAGACCCAGGTCGCTGACGACGCGCGAGCCCCGGCGCCGGCCGTCGAGGTCGAGGTCGAGCCCGCGCCGGAGGCCGCCGCCGAGGTCGCGGCCGCGGAAGAGGTGGTCGCGGTCGAGGCCGAAGGGGAGATCGCCGCAGAGGAAGCAGCGGTGGCAGCCATCGACGAGGCCGTGGCCGAGGAGGCTGAGGCGCCGACCGGGGAGTGAGCATGGGCGAGCGGTCAGCGCCGGTGCGGACGTGTGCGGGATGTCGCGCGCGTGACGCGAAGGCGCGTCTCCTTCGCCTCGTCCGCGCGCCGGACGGCGTCGTCCGGGTCGACGCGAACGGGTCCTCGCCGGGGCGCGGGGCGTACGTGCACCGCCGCGCGGACTGCGTGGCGGCCCTGGGCGGAGGGGGTCTCGCACGAGCGTTGCGGACGGGCCTCGGCCCGGGGGAACTGGGTAGGCTAGCGAGCGAGATCGAACGGGAGATGGAAGCGTCTTGAGGGTTCACGAACTGGCGAAGGAGCTCGGGGTCACCAGCAAGGAACTACTGGTGACCTTGGAGCAGATGGGTGTGACGGGGAAGTCCGCCTCATCCAGCGTGCCCGAGGACCTGGTGCCACGCTTGCGCGCGTCGGGCGGCAAGGCCACCGAGGCCCCCAAGCGGCGTGAGGTGCTGGAGCCCGCGCCGTCCCCGCGCAAGGCCAAGCCCAAGCCGAAACCCAAGGCCGAGCCGACACCGAAGGCGCCCGAGGCAGCGGTCGAGGCCCCCGCGGCCGCCGTCGCCGAGCCCGTCGCACAACCTGTGGCGTCGGAGGCGCCCGTTCCTGCCGCCCCCGCTGCCGCCGCGAAGGAGGCGCCGCCCACGGGCGGTCGAGGCCCCCGCGGCCCGCGCCGTCCGGTCGAGCCGTTGGCGCCATCCAACGTGCTGCAGCTCGTGCGCGGTGCCACCCCGCAGACGATCGCCGACAAGCTCGGGAAGTCGCCCGGTGAGATCGTGAAGATCCTCTTCGTCGCCGGTGAGATGGCCACCGCCACCACCTCGCTGTCCGACGAAGCGATGGCGTTGGTTGCCGACGAGCTCGAGTTCCAACTCGAGATCATCGACATCCAGGACGAGCTCGAGACCGAGACCCTCGAGGAACAGGTCGACGAGGCCGCCTTGGTGCCGCGCGCGCCCGTGGTCACGATCATGGGTCACGTCGACCACGGCAAGACGAAGCTCCTGGACGCGATCCGCGAGACCGACGTGGTGGCCGGCGAGTTCGGCGGGATCACCCAGCACATCGGCGCCTACCAGGCGCACGTGGGGGATCGGGAGATCACGTTCATCGACACGCCGGGCCACGAGGCGTTCACGGCGATGCGCGCCCGCGGCGCCAAGGTGACCGACATCGCCGTGCTGGTGGTGGCTGCCGACGACGGCGTGATGCCGCAGACGCTGGAGGCCCTCGACCACGCGAAGGCGGCGCAGGTGCCCATCGTCGTGGCGGTCAACAAGGTCGACAAGGAGGACGCCGATCCCAACCGCGTCCGCACCCAGATGGTCGAGCGCGGCATCGTCCCGTCCGAGTGGGGCGGGGAGTACGAGTTCGTCGACGTCTCCGCCAAGGCGCACACCAACCTCGACACCCTCCTCGACACGCTCCTGGTGGTGGCCGATCTCGAGGAGCTCAAGGGCGACCCGTCGGGACGTGCGCGGGGCACCGTCATCGAGGCTCACCTGGACAAGGGGCGCGGTCCCGTCGCGACGGTCCTGGTGCAGAAGGGAACGCTGGAGGTCGGTGACGCCCTCGTCTGCGGGGTCACCTACGGCCGGGTCCGGGCGATGCTGGACGAGAACGGCAAACCCGTGAGCGCGGCCGGGCCTGCGAAGCCCGTGCAGATCCTGGGGTGGGAGGCGGTGCCCGAGTCGGGTGAGGACTTCCGCGAGGTGGAGGACGAGCGCGAAGCGCGCCACATCGCGTCCGAGCGTGAGTCGCGCGCACGCGCGGCCGAACTCGTGACGACCCGTCCGCCGACGCTCTCGGATCTCCTGCGCCAGCAGGAGCGCTCCGAGATCCCCGAGCTCAACCTGATCGTGAAGGCGGACGTCCAGGGGTCCCTCGGCGCCCTGACCGACGCGTTCCTCAAGCTGCCGCAGGAGGAGGTGCGCGTGAACATCGTGCACAGCGCCGCGGGCGCCATCACCGAGCGCGACATCTCCCTCGCCCTCGCCTCGCACGCGATCGTGATCGGGTTCAACGTGCGGCCCGACAAACCGGCGCGCGACCTCGCCGAGCAGGAGAAGGTCGACATCCGCCTCTACCAGGTGATCTACGACGCGATCGACGACGTGAAGGCCGCGCTGTCCGGGATGCTCAGTCCGGAGGAGCGCGAGAAGGTGATGGGCGAGGCGGAGGTTCGCCAGACGTTCCGGGTCCCGCGCCTGGGCGTGATCGCCGGCTCGTACGTGAAGAGCGGCGTGATCCGGCGCAACGCCAAGGCACGCCTCATCCGCGACGGCGTGGTCGTGTACGACGGGAAGATCGCCTCGTTGCGGAGGTTCAAGGACGATGTTTCCGAGGTCCGGGACGGCTTCGAGTGCGGCATCGGCATCGAGAACTTCCAGGACATCAAGGAGGGCGACCTCGTCGAGGCCTATGAGGTCGAAGAGATCGCCCGCACCATCTGACGTGCTCGTCGTCCTCGTCCGCTTCGATCTGCGCATCCCCGGCTGTCGCTCGCTCAAGGAGAAGCGGCACGTCGTGAAGTCGCTCATCGCGGCGATCCGTGCACGGTTCAACGTGAGCGTGGCCGAGGTGGACCACCACGACCTCTGGCAACGCACGGCGATCGGGGTGGCGGCGGTGGGCGCCGAGGAGTACCACCTGCGCAAGGTCGCCCAGGAGGTGGAGCGGCTGGTCGATCTCTGGGCGGAGGTGGAGGTGATCGACCGCGAGCGCTCCGTGCACCGTGCGGAGGACTGAGCACGGCGGTCCGTTAGGCTTGGCGCATGACCCAGGGCGCGCGCACCGATCGCGTCGGCGAGGAATTCCGCGAGGTCCTCGCCGAGCAGATCCAGAAGTTGAAGGACCCCCGTGTGGGGTTCGTCACCGTGACCGGTGTGAAGGTCGCCCCCGATCTGAAGCACGCATGGGTCTACTACACGGTTTACGGCGACGAGAAGGAGCGGGCGGGCACGCGCGCGGCGCTCCGCTCCGCCGCTCCCCATCTCCGCAACGTGCTCGGTCGGGAGGTGCGATTGAAGTACCTGCCTGAGCTCGAATTCGAGGAGGACACGTCCTACCAGGAGGGACGGCGGATCGACGAGCTGATCGCGGAGATGCATCGCAAGGAACGCGAGGTATGAGCGCGACGCCGGACTTCGCGCACGCGGCGGCCGTACTCGGCGGCGCCGACGAGGTGGCGCTCGCCTGTCACGTGAACCCGGATGCCGACGCCCTCGGCTCGATGCTCGGGCTCGCGAACTTCCTGGAGGAGCGGGGCGCGCGGACGACGGCGAGCTTCCCCAACGAGCCGCTCGAGCCGCCGCGCTGGGCCGCGATGCTGCCGGGGTCCGAACGGCTGGTGCCGGCGAAGGCGTTCCCGCGGGAGCCCGCGGTCATGGTGACGTGCGATTGCGCGTCGGCCGATCGCCTCGTGTCGCTCCTGCCCGTGGCCGAACGGGCGGGTGAGCTGATCTGGATCGATCACCACCGGTCCAACGATGGCCTTGGGACGATCCCCCTCGTGGATCCGCAGGCCTCGTCCACGTGCGAGATGGTCTTCCGTCTGATCGAGGCCATGGGTGGTGGGATGTCCGACGCGACCGCCATCTGCCTGTATGCGGGGCTCGTGACCGACACGGGGAGGTTCCAGTACGAGGCCACCACACCCGAGACCCTCCGGGTGGCCGCCGCGCTCCGCACCCATCCGTTCGACCACGCCCGCCTCGTGCAGGCGCTCTACGAGGACAACCGCCTCGAGTACATCCGGCTGGTGGGGACCGCCCTGGACCGACTCGCCTACGTTCCCGAGGCCGATCTCGTGTGGACCTATCTGACGCAGGCGGACCTCCAGGGGGCAGGCGTCCGCGCGGCCGAGACGGACGACCTGATCGACGCGCTCCGCACCGCCCGCGACGTCGACGTCGCCGCCGTGATCAAGCAGCAGAAGGACGGCCGGTTCAAGGTGAGCGTCCGGTCGCGCGGCGCACACGACCTCTCGGCCGTTGCAGCCTCCTTCGGCGGCGGGGGCCACCGACTCGCGGCAGGCTACACGTCGAAGCACGGTCCCCAGGGAACCGTGGACCGTCTCGTCCGCGCGCTGAACGGCGAGACCGCCGGACCGTGAGCACCTCAGGCCCCGACGGCCTGGTCATCATCGACAAGCCGATGGGCATCACGTCCCACGACGCCGTCGTCGCCGTGCGACGCGCGCTCGGCACGAAGAAGGTCGGACACGCAGGCACGCTGGACCCGATGGCCACGGGGCTGCTCCTGATGGGTGTCGGGCGTGCCACGAGGCTCCTGCGGTTCCTCGGCGATCTGCCCAAGACCTATGAGGGGTCGATGCGACTCGGGGTCGAGACCGACACCCTCGACGCGGACGGCGTGGTCACACGCGAGGCGCCGGTCGATGTGTCCGCGGAGCGGCTCAGCCGCGCGATGGCGGACCTGTTGGGCGACTCGATGCAGATCCCCCCGGCGTACTCCGCGGTGAAGGTGGGCGGTCGGAAGCTCTACGAAGAGGCCCGCGCGGGGCGTCCCCTCGAGGCTCCGCCGCGGCCGGTCCACGTGGACGTGTTCGCGCTCACCGCGCTGCAGGGGGCCGTCGCCTCGTTCCGTGTCGTCTGCGGCGGGGGCACGTACGTGCGGGTGCTGGCGGCCGATGTCGGAACCGCGCTCGGGTGCGGAGCGCACCTCACGGCCCTGCGGCGCACCGCGATCGGCCCGTTCGACGTGGCGGAGGGAACACCTCCCGACGCCCCTGTCCTCCAGCCGCCGGAACGGACGGTGGCGCATCTGCCCCGCGTGAGCCTCGAGCCCGAAGAGGCCGTCGCCGCCGGCCACGGGCGCGTCCTCGGGCCTGCGGGCTTCGCGGGTCCTTACGGCGTCTACGCCCCCGACGGCCACATCGTGGGGGTCTACAACGACGAAGGCCCGAAGGCGCGACCCCTGGTGATCCTCGCGCCCGCGCCGAGCGCGTAGGTCTCCGGTTCCTTCGGGGGCCCGGTTCGGTGTAGCCTGCTCAGCACTCCGGTGCGCGATCGAGGGGACGGGATGGACGAGGAGCGCGAGGCCGAACCGGTTGCGGTGGAGGCGCCTGCGGGTGACGCCGCCGCGCCGGGGGTCGGTACCGGCAAGCGGCGATCGACGAAGAAGATCCTCGGAGGCATCGCGTCCCTGATCATCGTGGTGGGGATCTTCGCGTTCGCGATCCCGAAGTTCGCGGACTACTCGGCGGTCTGGAAGGCCGCGAAGACGATGACGCCGCTGGAGCTCGGATCGTTGCTCGCGGCGACGGTCTTCAACCTCTTCACCTACTGGTGGGCGAACATGGCGGCCCTGCCGGGACTCCGGCTGTGGCCGGCGTCCGTGCTCACCACGACCACCACCGCCGTGGCCAACACCCTGCCGGGTGGGGGCGCGATCGCGGTCGGCCTGACCTACACGATGCAGCGATCGTGGGGGTTCACCGGCACCGACACCGCGCTCTACGTCGGGGTGACCGGCATCTGGAACATCTTCGTGAAGCTCGCGCTGCCGGTGCTGTCGATCGCCATCCTGGTGCTCACCGGGCAGAGCAGCACGGCGTACGTGACGGCGGCGATCGTCGGTGTGATCGTGCTCGCCGTAGCGGTCGGGTTGCTCGCGGCCGTCTTCCATTCCGAGCCGCTGGCGCGGTCGGTGGGTCGGGGGTTGGGCCGGGTGATCTCGTTCTTCGCCAAGCCGTTCCGCCGCGGCAAGGGACCGATCACGGGCATGGACGACAAAGCCGCGAAGTTCCGCGCCGATACGATCGAACTGGTGGGGGCCCGTTGGGTGCGCCTGACCTTCTTCACCGTGCTCAGCCAGCTCGCCCTCTTCTTCGTCCTATTGCTGGCCCTGCGGCACATGGGGATCAGCGAGGCCGAGGTCAGCACGGCGAAGGTATTCGCGGTGTTCTCGTTCAGCCGACTGTTGTCCGCCGTGCCGATCACCCCCGGCGGGGTGGGCGTCATCGACCTCGGGTACGTGGGGGGGCTGACCGCGGGGATCCCCGAGTCCCAACACGCGGCCGTCGTTGCGGCGGTGTTGATCTTCCGCGTGTTGACCTACGGGATCCAGATCCCGTTGGGCGGCCTCACCTACTTCATCTGGCTGAAGAACAAGAGCTGGCGCAAAGCCCCTGCCGACAGGCCGGTGGTCGAGACCGAGCTCGCCGCGGAAGGCGGAGGGGCCTAGCCGGTACGCATCAGGTCGGCTCCGGCTGGGTGCCGGGCGCCGTGGGCTGCGTCGCGGGGTCCCCTCGCCACACCTCGTCCGAAGGAGTGTGGCCGATCACGCGTCGGTCGGTGAGCGCCACGAACGCGGCGACGGTGAGGGCGACGCCGGCCCCGAGCAGCACGCCGCCGAGCGCATCGGCGAACCAGTGCGCGTTCAGGTAGACGCGCGAGCATCCCATCAATAGGGCGAACCCGGCCGCCGCCCATTCCCAGACGCGACGCTTGTGGCCGGCGGGGATGAAGGCGATCACGAGGGCGATCCCGATCGCGGCGCCGGCGACGGAATGGCCCGACGGATACGACGGTCCGTTCGTGACGGTGAGGGGCGACGGCGGGCGTCCGCGGTCGATCATCGCCTTCACCCAGGTCAGGGCCGCCTCGGACACGAGCCACGTCAGCGCGAACGCGATCGCGTGACGGTACCGGCGCAGGAGCAGCAGGAGGATCACGCACGCTGCGCGGAAGGGGATGCTGAACGCGCCGCCCCCCAGGAAGTTCAGGGCCTTCGCGAGCGGCGTGAGGAACGAACCGTTGATGTGCTGCACGGCGTTGAAGACGGACTGGTCGAAGCGTCCGACCGGCGCGAACGCGGTGGCGGGCGCGATCCGGTCCGCCTGCGCACCCACCGCTAACGTGAGCACCGCGAACGCACCGAGGAGGCCGAGGCCTGCGCCGAGGCCGAGGTAGGGCCGGTGGAGCATGGCGCGGTGCTGATGCTCGGCGCGGCCCCCGCTCACGGGATCCCCGCGCGGATCATCGCGTAGGCGATCTCGGCGACGAACACGACGCCCACGACCCCGCCCACGGTGAGGACGATCCGCCTGGCGCTCCATCGCTGGATCGAGACCGGGGCATGCGGTGGGGCCAGGTGCTTGAACTCGTCCACCAGGCCCCGCCCATCTTCCTTCAGGTGCCGCTGGAGCTCCGTGGGGATGGCGAGACCCTCCGCACAAGCGAACGCCTCGCCCACCTCGTCCGGCGTGAAGGAGCGCAGCGCGGTCGCGTACACCGTCTGCGCGTCCGAGCGGAGCGCCATCACCAGCATCATGTTCGCCAGGTCAACGGCCTGACGCCAGGGCGACGGCCGGTTCTCGAGGCCCGAGACGTCGATCAGCTGCAGATGTCCGTCGACCACCAGGAGGTTGGCGGGCTTGATGTCACGGTGCGCCAAGCCTTCGTCCCAGAGCCTGCGCACGAGCGCCATCCCTTGGTCGATGATCTCGTCGTTGACCTCCGCATGGCCCAGGGTCTCGGACCCCTCGAAGAACTCGGTGGGCAGCAGGTACTCACGGTTCGGGGTGAGCTCGACGATCCCGTACGTCTTCGCCACGCGGAAGCCATCGTCATCCAGCACCCGCAGGGCGTAGTCCTCGTACTCGATGAGCCGGCGCACCGACGTGAACGGGGTCTCGTCCTCGAGCTGCCCGTACAGGATCGTGCGGCCCATCCGATACCAGCGATCGGCGCGCACATGGCTCGTCGCGAGGATCTTGCCGAAGAGCCGCGACCCGTCCTCGGTGGTCATCAGCAACGGCGTGGACCCACCCGAACCCTCGTCGCCGAACGCCTCCACCCCGGTCACGTCGATGCCGAGCTGGTCCCGCATCGCCCGCTGGACGGCGGCCCCCCGGCTCCCGGCGAGATCCAGGTGCGCCGCGTTCCCCCCGCGCGAATAGGAAACGGGGAAGGCCTCGTCGGGACAGAGCCACTCGAAGACGAGGTAGGAGACACAGGCGCCGAGGGTGACGGCGTAGAGCGCCGCCGTCGGATAGACCCCGGCCAGCAGGATCCGAGCGCAACCCACCACCGTGAGCAGCGCGACGACGCCGCCACGAACCTTCGAGCGTGGCCCTGCCGGCACCATGGCGAACACCATGCTGAACAGCGTGATGCTGAGGGCCACGAATGCGGCGCCGGGCCAGTAGTACGTCAGCACCCCGTCCACGGTTGGTCCGTCGATCACGGGCATGGGCGGCTTGAGGCTGGACGGCGGGAGGAGCTCAACCCGGAGCTTGGTGGCGATCAGGTCCATCACGGCCCACGTGAGGAGCGCCACGGCGAGGTGACGCCACCTCCGATAGAAGGCGAGGACCAGGATCGCGATCCAGCGCAGCGTCAGGATCGCGGCGAACGAGGCGAGTTCGTTGATCACCTTCGCGATGTCGACCGTGACGCTGGTGCGAAGTCCCTCCGCCCACCGGAGGATGCTGACGTCGATCGTGAGCGGGGTTCCGACCGGTTCGCCGTACATCACGCCGGCAAGGGCCGCGCCCACGACGACGACCCCCGCACCGACCCAGATCCACCGTGTCCATCCGGCCTCGCGCGGCAGCGGCGGCGCCTCGCCCGAGGGGCGCCGCAGGCGCTTGTGACGGTGGACCACGCGTTTCGTCTGGCGCTCGTTCGACAGGGTCTCGTCCACGTGTGCTCCTCATGGGGGCCGGGACAACGCGGGTAACGATACCCCGCACGGGTTCCCACCGGGGACCCCCGGGGCGTCGGCTAGGCTTCCGGAGGTATGCATGTCATCCGCGGGCTCGAGGCTCTGCCCCTGTCCGATGAGCCCTCGGTGGTGACCGTGGGGTTCTTCGACGGTGTCCACCTGGGCCATCGGGCCGTGCTCACGACGACCGTGAACCGTGCCCGTGAACGCGCGATGCGATCGGTGGCGGTCACGTTCGACCGGCACCCGCGCGAGGTGCTCACGCCCGGGCGCGAACCCCGGCTCCTCACGACCGTCGAGCGTAAGGCGGTCCTGATCGCGGGCGCCGGGATCGACGTCCTCGTGGTCCTCGTGTTCGACGTCGCGTTCTCGCGGATCCCGGCCGATGCGTTCGTGCGCGACGTCCTGGTGGGCGGTCTGCACGCCCGCCACGCGGTGATGGGCGCGAACTTCACGTTCGGTCACAGGGCCGCGGGCACGATCGATACCCTCCCCGGGCTCGGTGCTCCGTTCGGGATGTCGGCAGAGGGCGTGGCCCTCGTGGAGGTCGACGGGAAGCGCGTGTCGTCGACGTCGGTCCGCGACGCCCTGGCCGCCGGCGACCTCACGTGGCCCACCACCGCCCTCGGCCGTCGATTCGTCCTCGACGGGGAGGTTGTCTCCGGCCACGGACGCGGCCGGGGCCTCGGGTACCCAACAGCGAACCTGCGTACCTGGCCTCGCTTGTTACTTCCGGGACAGGGCATCTACGCGGGCGTGGCCGAGCTGGGCGGCCGCAGGTACCGGGCGGCGATCGACGTGGGCACCAATCCGACGTTCGGGGTGGAGCCCCTGCACGTCGAGGCCTTCCTGCTGGACTTCGAGGGCGGCGATCTCGCGGGGGAGCCGCTCGCCGTCGAGTTCTGGGCCCGGCTGCGCGAGGAGATCCGCTACGACAGCGTCGAGGAGCTGGTGGCGGCGATCGCCGTCGACGTGGAGCGCACGCGGGCGCTGGTGCCCGATGCGGCGTTGGCCTAGTCGCGCAACAGCCGCACGGCGAGGGCGCCCTCGTACCCGAGCGGGATCGAGACGGCGGTGCGTTGCACGATCCCGTTCCCCGGCCGCGTGACCTCCCGGGCGAAGGACCCGCTCAGCCCGCTGCCCACGGCGGCGGCGGCCAAGGTGGGGATCGTCCAACGTCGCCACGCGGGGTCCGTCCGGAACCGACCCGCGAGGGCCAGCATGCCGACGGCGCCGCTCACGTGCGAGATCGCGGACGCGACGTCGTGTCCGTCGTTGCGCCAGGACTGCCGGAGGAGGGGCTCCCCGGGGAGGGGGAAGTTCGACATGCGATCGCGGCGCAGGGCGCCGGCCGCCATGACGGCGAGGCCCGAGACCCCCAGCAGGAGCGGGCCCGCGCCGGCGCGCTCGCCACCGCCGAGTCGATCCGAGAGTTCCTTCGCGAACAGCACCGTGCACGCGCCGAGCACGAGGAATCCCGAGACCATCACGTGAGGTGCCCGGGCGTCGGGGGCCGCGAGCCCGCTGATGTGCTCGTTGGCCACCGAGTAGCCGGGCTGGCGGACCGTGCCGACCGCCCAGGCCGCCGTGAACGCGACCGGCCCCGCCAGGCCGCAGGCGGCCCGCAGACGTGACGCTCTCGTGCTCACGGCGGCATCGTAGCCCTCGCGTCTGGCAGGATGCGGCGATGCGACACCTGCTGGACCGCCTGCTCGGGTGGATCGCAGACATCGCCGCATTCGGTTGGTTCCGCAGCGTCGAGGTGGCCGGTCGCGATCGGTTCCCGCACGCGGGACCGGTCGTGGTCGTGGCCAACCACGGCGGGGGCTTCGTCGACCCCGCGCTCCTCGCCAGCGTGTTGCCGCGCCTGCCGCGGTTCCTGGCGACGGCCTCGCTCTGGCGACACGTGATCGTCCGTCCGCTCCTGGCCTTCGCCGGAGCCATCCCCGTCTACCGGGCCGTTGATGGCCCCACGGCCGACAACCGAGGGACCTTCGACCGGTGCCACGAGGTGCTCCGCGAGGGGGGTGTCGTGGCGCTCTTCCCGGAGGGCCGAGCGAGCGACGCCACGCATCTGTTGCCGGTGAAGACCGGAGCGGCGCGCATCGCGCTCGGCGCGCGGGCCGCGGGGGTGGGCGGGGTCGCGATCGTTCCGGTCGGGCTGATGTACGAGGACAAGGCCTCGGCCCGATCGCGTGCGTACGTGCGCGTGGGTCCCCCACTCGTGCTCGACGAGGAGGCCGATACCCTCGTCGCGGGACGTTCGGTGGGCGGCGAGGACGACCGTGAAGCCGTGCGCGCCCTGACGCACGAGGTCGAGACCCGGCTCTCACAGGCCGCCCTCGCCTTCCACGATGCCGCCGAGCTCGACGCCCTCGCCACGGCGGCCGAGGTCGCCCTGCGACCCGCCGATGCCGGCCAGGGCTGGACACCGCCACTGTCGATCGTGGAGGAGCTCGCGGCGAGGCTGGCCGGCTCCGCGGGACGCGCCGACGTGCGTTCCGCCGCCGATGCGTATCGGGAGGCCCTCGAGGCCAACGCGGTGGGCGATCCGTCCGTGGCGTCGGCGGCCGAGGGCCGGTTCCATCGGGTCCACCTGCTCGCGTCCCTCCTGACGGTGATCGGCCTGCCGTTCGCCCTCGCGGGCCTGGTGGTGAACGGTGTGCCCGGCCTCCTCGTGCACCTGTCGGGGAGACCCACGATGGCGCCGGTGACCAGGGCCACGGTGAAGTTCCTCCTCGCCCTCGTGGCGTTCCCGATCACGTGGATGCTCTGCGCCTGGTTCCTCTCGGGGCGGGTCGGTCATCCCTGGATCCTGACGACGTTCCTCGGGCCGCTCTGCGGGCTCGTCGCTCTCTGGGTGCTGGACCGGATCCTCAGGGCACGCCGGGCGCGGCTGGACGTCGCCCGGCTCACGGGACCCCGGTCGTCGCTGAGCGATCTTCGAGAGCGTCGGGCACGCCTGGTGGAGGCGGTGACGAACGCGGTCGGGCGTGTCCGCCCCGTGGCCGGCGGGCGCGGGCTGGGGTCACCCGAGCGCGACCGCTGGTAGCCTTACGGACTGACCATGACGACACTGACCAAAGACGAGAAGACGCAGATCATCTCGGAGTATGCCCGCAGCCAGGGCGACACCGGGTCCGCGGAGGTCCAGATCGCGGTGCTGACCAAGCGCATCGCCGACCTCACGGAGCACCTCAAGACGCACAAGCACGACCACGCGTCGCGCCGGGGCCTCCTGAAGATGGTGGGCCGGCGCCGCCGCCTGCTCGAGTACCTCAAGAACGAGGACATCGAGCGGTACCGCGCGCTGATCGCGCGGCTCGGTCTGCGTCGCTAGATGCACCATCGGAGGGCCGCCCGAGGGCGCCGCCTCCGCGAGGAGTGATGCCGTTCGACCCACTGGCTCCGTCCACCGGAGGTGGGAACCACCCGCGGTCGGTTATCAGTAGCGAGCTCCCGGATCGGTATCGAGGTCCGGAGGCTCACCACTGAGAATCGGCCAGTCCGCCTCCGCCCGCACCGACGCGAGGGCATCCGCCCCCGCGCGACAGCTCATCAAGGAGGAACGGCCCATGGCCACCACCCTTTCCCGACAGATCGGGAACCAGACCCTGACGCTCGAGGCCGGCAAGATGGCGCGCCTCGCAGACGGCGCCGTCATGGTCACGTACGGCGAGACGCAGGTCCTCGCGACCTGTGTCCGTAGCGCCCCCCGCGAGGGGATCGACTTCTTCCCGCTCACGATCGATGTCGAAGAGCGGATGTACGCGGCCGGGAGGATCCCCGGCTCCTTCTTCCGGCGTGAGGGCCGCCCATCCGAGACGGCCATCCTCACGTGTCGCCTGATCGACCGCCCGCTACGCCCCACCTTCCACGACGGCTTCCGCGACGAGGTCCAGGTCATCATCACTGTCCTGGGTGTCGACGGGGAGAACCCCTACGACATCCCGGCCATGAACGCCGCCTCGGTGGCGACGTGCCTGGCAGGCCTCCCGTTCGACGGTCCGGTCGCGTCGGTGCGCATGGCCCTGATCGACGGCCAGTGGTCCGTCAACCCGACCTTCCAGGAGGTCGAGGAAGCCACGTTCGACGTGGTCGTCGCCGGTCGTCGCAACGAGGCCGGCGTGATCGACGTCCTGATGATCGAGGGTGAAGCGCCCGACAACACGTGGGACCTCCTGGCGTCAGGCGCCGCCGCCCCCACCGAGGAGACCGTGGCCGAGGGCCTCGAGGCCGCAAAGGTCGCCATCGGGCAGTTGATCGACTTCCAGCGGGAGTTCGTGGACGCCGTCGGCGTCACCGAACAGACCTGGGAGCCTCGTCCGCTCTACGGCGAGGACGTCTACGAGCTCGTCGCCGCGTTCGCGAAGGACCGCCTGGGTGAGGCCATCGTGCCCGACAAGGCGGAGCGCGAGGCCAAGCTGGACGCCCTCAAGGCCGAGACCAAGGAACACGTCGCGGCCCAGCTGGGCGAGGACGCCGCCTCGCGCATGGGTGAGTTCGGCCCGGCGTGGAAGCAAGTCCAGAAGAAGGTCATGCGCAAGCGCGTGATCGACGAGGGCATCCGCCTCGACGGCCGCGCCCCGACGGAGATCCGGCCGCTCTCTGCCGAGGTCGGCGTCTTGAAGCGCGCCCACGGCTCGGCGCTGTTCAGCCGCGGGGATACCCAGGTCCTCAACATCACCACGCTGGGCATGCTGCGGATGACCCAGCAGATCGACACCCTCGACCTGGAAGACTCCAAGCGGTACATGCACCACTACAACTTCCCGCCCTTCTCCACCGGCGAGACGGGCCGCGTTGGTTCGCCGCGCAGGCGCGAGATCGGGCACGGCGCGCTCGCCGAGCGTGCGCTCGTCCCCGTGGTTCCGAGCGAGGACGAGTTCCCGTACGCGCTCCGTCTCGTTTCCGACGTGCTGAGCTCCAACGGCTCGACCTCGATGGCCTCGGTGTGCGGCTCGACGCTCTCGCTGATGGACGCCGGCGTGCCGATCAAGGCGCCGGTGGCGGGCATCGCGATGGGGATGATCGCCGACGACGGCAAGTTCGTGACGCTCACGGACATCCTCGGCGCCGAGGACGCGCTGGGGGACATGGACTTCAAGGTTGCGGGCACGCGCGAGTTCGTCACCGCGATCCAGCTCGACATGAAGGTCACCGGGCTCCCCGGCGAGGTGCTCGCCGACGCGCTGAAGCAGGCGCGCGACGCGCGGTTCCAGATCCTCGACGTGATGGAGACGGCGATCGAGGCCCCTCGCGACGAGGTGAACGTCAAGGCTCCACGCATCATCAGCATCCAGATCCCGGTGGACAAGATCGGCGAGGTGATCGGCCCCAAGGGCAAGCGGATCAACGAGATCATCGCGCTCACGGGTGCCGACATCGACATCCAGGACGACGGCACGGTGCACATCGGGTCGATCACCGGTGGGGAGGGCGCCGACCAGGCCGCGCAGATGATCAACGACATCGCCAACCCGCGTCCCGTGCTGGTCGGCGAGGAGTACGAGGGCACGGTCGTGAAGACCACCACCTTCGGCGCCTTCGTGAACCTGGTCCCGGGCCGCGACGGCCTGGTGCATATCTCGAAGCTCGGGCGGGGCAAGCGCCTGCAGAGCGTCGAGGAGGCCGTCAAGGAGGGCGACACGATCCGGGTGCTCGTCGAGGACATCGACGCCCAGGGCAAGATCAGCCTGAAGCCGATCGGCGAGGAGTGGGCCATCCCCGAGGGCCAGGCCGACGAGTCCGGCGGCGGCGAGCGGCGTGACCGGGGTGGACGCGGCGGCGGCGGCGGCGGCGGCCGCGACCGCGACCGCGGCGGGCGTGACCGAGGTGGACGGAGCAGCGGCAGCAGCGGCGGAGACCGCGAGCGCGGTCGCCGGTTCCGTGACGAGCGGCCGAGCGAGGGCGGCGAGGCAACCGCCTCTGCGCCCGCCGCCGACGCGCCGACCGCCGAGTGATCGATGCCCATCCGTAGGACCGAGTTCAGCTCGGGCCTCCGGGTCGTGACGGAGCGGATGCCTGGCGTCCGCTCCGTCTCGCTGGGCGTCTGGGTGCTCGCGGGCTCGCGCGACGAACGCCCCGAAATCAGCGGGTCCAGTCATTTCCTGGAGCATCTGCTCTTCAAGGGCACCACGACGCGCACGGCCCGCCAGATCGCCGAGGAGTTCGACGCCGTAGGCGGCGACGTGAACGCCTTCACCGCGAAGGAATACACGTGCTACTACGCGCGCGTGCTCGATCGCGACCTCGAGATGGCCGTCGACCACCTCGCGGACATGGTGCAGCACACCGTGATCCGCAAGGCCGACCTCGACGCGGAGCGTCAGGTGATCCTCGAGGAGATCAACATGCACGAGGATTCGCCCGAGGACGTCGTGCACGATCTGTTCACGCGGACGCTGTGGCCCGAGCATCCGCTCGGGCGGCCGATCCTCGGGACGGTCGGCACGGTCGAGGCCGCCACGACCGGGACCGTGGGCCGCTTCTATCGTCGTCATTACGTGCCCGGGAACTTCGTCGTTGCGGCGGCGGGCAACCTCCGGCACGAGGACCTCGTGGCGTTGCTGCACGAACGGATGGAGACCGGACGCGAGGTGCGTCCGGCCGATCCCTCGGTGTGGAATCGCCGCGCCGCGATCCACATGCCGGCGCCGTCTGGCAGGAGCCTCACCAAACGGCGCAAGACCGAGCAAGCCAACATCTGCCTGGGAACCAACGGGCTCGTACGGTCGGACCCCGAGCGCTTCGCGTTCCAGATCGTGAACACGGCGCTCGGAGGCGGGATGTCCTCGCGGCTCTTCCAAGAGGTCCGGGAGAAGCGGGGACTCGCATACTCCGTCTACAGCTACCACGCGCAGTACACGGAGGCGGGATTGTTCACCGCCTACGCAGGCTGCACCCCTTCTCGCGCCGAGGAGGTCATCGGGCTGCTCCGCGGCGAGCTGGCCGACGTGGCCGGCGGCGGGCTCACCGAGGTCGAGTTCGAGCGGGCCAAGGGGCACGTGAAAGGGTCGATGGTGCTCGCGCTGGAGGATCCCGGCGGACGCATGAGCCGGCTGGGGAAGTCGGAGATCGCCCACGGGGAGATCCTGAGCGTCGACCAGTCCCTGAAGCGGATCGACCGCGTCACGATCGACGATGCGCGTCGTGTGGCGGAGCGGGTACTGTCGCAGCCGATGACCCTCACCGTCCTGGGTCCGTTCGGCGCGACCGCGTTCAAGGGGGCCGCCGCGTGATCCGCGTCGGGGTGGTCGGGGCCACCGGCAAGATGGGCCGCGAGGCCTGCCGGGTGGTACACGACGACCCCGAGCTGGAGCTGGTGGCGGCGGTGAGCCGCTCCGCGGCCGGGGCTCCGCTCAGCGAGCTCCTCGGCCTCGATGGTTCCACCGTCGTTGCAGCGGCGGAACTCGCCGCGCTGGTCGATGCGGGGGCCGAGGTGCTGGTGGACTTCACGGGTCCGACGTGGGCGCCCGAGCACGTCGCGTGGGGCATCGAGCATGGGATCCACGTGGTCGAGGGCAGCACCGGTTTCGAGATCGACCCCGCGTGGGACGCTCAGGATCGCATCTGCGTCTTCCTCGCCCCCAACTTCGCGATCGGCGCCGTCTTGATGATGCGGTTCGCGACGGAAGCCGCGAGGCATCTCCCCGACGTGGAGATCGTGGAGTACCACCATCCAGCCAAGCGCGACATGCCGAGCGGCACGGCCCGCACGACCGCGCGCCGGATCGCGGATGCTCGGGGCGAAGAGGCCGGGGACGTCCCGATCCATTCGGTGCGCCTGCCGGGCATCGTGGCCAACCAGGAGGTCATCTTCGGTGGCACCGGGCAGACCCTCACGATCCGCCACGACACCACCGATCGGACCGCGTTCATGCCGGGCGTCCTCCTGGCCATCAAGGCCGTCGTGCAGCAACCTCCCGGTCTCATCGTCGGGCTGGACGCCCTGATGGGGCCGTGAAGGGAACGGCGTGAGCGGGCATCTCGCCGTGGTGGTCGCGCACCCCGACGACGACACCTTCGGATGTTCGGGAACCGTCGCGCTGCACGCCGAGGACCCACGGTTCCGCTTCACGCTGATCCACGTCACGAGCGGTGAGGCGGGGGAGATCGCGGATCAGGCGCTCGCCACGCGCGAGACACTGGGTGCGGTGCGTGAGGAGGAGGATCGTCGGTCGTGGGTGGCGCTCGGGCGCGCGCCCGAACGTCACGAGTTCTTCCGCTACCGCGACGGAGGGGTCGCCGAGATCCCGTTCGAGGAGCTGGTGGGCAGGATCGCCGACGTCCTGCGGGACGAGCGACCCGACGTCGTCATCACGTTCGGGCCGGACGGCATCACCGGCCATCCCGATCACATCTCGACCGGCAGAGCCGCCTCCGAGGCGTTCCACCGGGTACGTGGGGAGCGGGGCGCGGGCCTACGCCGGCTCCTGCACGACGCGCTGCCGGCCTCCTCGATGGTCGAGTTCAACGAGCTGCTTGCCGCGACGGGACAGGAGCCGGTCGACCTCGAGCATCCGAAGCTCTACCAGCCGCGCGGAGTTCCGGACGAGACCATCGGCGTCGACGTGGACTGCGGCGGGGTGGCTGATCGCAAGGCGGCCGCCCTCAGGGAGCACCGCACACAGGCCAACGACATGGCCGACCTGCCCGAGGAGATCGAGCGTCGGTTGCTGAGCCGGGAGACCCACGTGGTGGCCTGGCCGGCGCGCGCCCACGGTGCCCCCGTGCTCACCGACGTGTTCGAAGGTCTCCCGTAGTCGCCTTCACCCGCGAAGGCCTTGGGCCACGAACGCGAGGCCGATCGCCAGGAGGGCCGCGGCGAGCCCGGCCCGGATCCATCGCAGGCCCCGCTCGCCCGCCACGGCTCGCCCGCCGGTCCCGATCAGCGTGGTGGTGAGATCGGTGGCGGACACGCCGAGGGTCATCGCGAGGCTCGCGAGGACCGCGGCCTGACGCCCGCTCGAGGCCGTCGCCTCCGCCACCACGGAGGACGCCGTCGTGGCGAAGAAGATCCAGGCGCCCGGGTTCACGATCACCGAGACGACGCCGCGCGCCGTGGGTCCGAGCGAGGCACCGGGCAGGGTCCGGCGTCGCCCCTCATCGCCGCCGGCCTCGGCCCGCAGCGTCCGCAGTTCCTCCACGGCGATGACGATCAGGAACGCGCCTCCCACGATCCGCAGCCCGCGCAGGACGGCTGCGCTCGGTGCGAGGGCCGAGAACCCGAACGCGAGCGCCACCATCACCGCGAGCAGCGCGCCGTTGGCCCCCAGCATCACCCGCAGGCCACGCCCGAGACCCCCCCTGGCGGTCTCCGACAGGATGAGGAGCTGGACGGGCCCCGGGGCGGCGCCGAGCGCGGCGCCGAGCAGGAACGCCGGCGCGATGTGTTCGGACCACCCGCTCATGCAGGGTCCGCGGGCCCGACGAGGCGGAGCTCCTCGACCGTGAGCCGGCCGCCATCGAGGGTCACGAGGAGGCCCTCGCACTCCGCCATCGGTCTCACGTCGTGACCGGTCAGGCCGGCCGCCGCACGCTCGACGAAGGGCGTGTGGCTGACGGCGAGGGCCCGCCCGTCTTCGGGCACCCGGTCGAGGAGCGCCCGCACCCCCGCGGCCATCCCCTCGGGGCTGCCGCCGCTCGCGTCGGCGCCCGCAAGACCGGGGATCACCTCGTGCTCGGGGAGTTGCTGGCCGGCGCCGCGCAGGAACCACGCGGCGGTTTCGGCCGCGCGTCCGGCAGGCGAGACGAACACCACGGCATAGCGCGCCTGCGACGCGCGGCCAACGTCCTCCGCCTGAGCCCGTCCCTCCGCAGAGAGCCGGTCGGCGTGCGGATCGCGACGCGCGTGGCGTCGAAGCTCGAGCTCTCGCACCCGGATCCTTCCTCGATCGGTTCGCGTATCATGCCGCAGCCGTGCGTCCCCTTCGTCGAACCCTCCTCGCGCTCGCCCTGGCGGCGCTCGCTCTCTCGCTCCCTTCATGCACCCGCGACGAGCCACAGGTGACATCCTCGACTCCCGGATCCGCCGCCTCGGGCGGCCCGGTCACCTCCAACGAGGAGGTGCACTTCAAGCCGGGCGAGTACGGCTACTCCTTCGCGGGGATCACGGCCGCGTTGAAGCTCACGGGCAGCAGCGGGACGCTCGAGGTGACCAACGATTCGGGGGCGGACATGGGCGCACCCTCCCTCTACGCGATCACGGGCGGAGACGAGCGCTTCGACGCCACGGTGGATCAGGCGGCGCCGATCGCGAACGGGCAGACCGCGTCGTTCAAGGTGACCTTCCCGGACAAGGTGAACGAGCAGAGCGTGGGGTTGATCGTCTTCCTGCTCGGAGATGAGAACCTGGGGGCCATGGCGCCCGTGCCGGTCGGGATAGCGACCCCGTCCGGCTGACGTCGTGGCGGTCGGTCGTCGGTCTGAGGCTCAGACGTCGGTGCGGCTCGCGGGCTCGCCCTCGCCCGCCTGCCACCGCGCCAGCACGAAGATCAGGTCGCTCAGCCGGTTGAGGTAGCGGCGGATCTCGGGATTGACCTCGCGTCCCGTCTCCTCGAGATCCACCACCCTGCGCTCCGCGCGGCGCACGACGCCGCGGGCGACATCGAGGGCCGCGCTGCCGGGGTTCGTGCCGGGCACGATGAACGCCTCCGGGAGGGGCCGCACCGCCACCAGGTCGTCGATGCGGCGCTCCAGGCGCCTCACCATCCCCTCGGTGACGAGGGACACCTCCGCGGAGAGCTTCTTGCGTTCGGTCGGGTTCGTTGCGAGGTCCGCGCCGACCACGAACAGCTCGCGTTGTAGCGTGAGGATGTCCGCGCGCATCGTCTCGTCGTCACAGAGCGACCGCGCGACGCCGAGCGCGGCCACGGCCTCGTCGGTCGTGCCATAGGCCTCCGTGGCCTGGTCGGCCTTGGACACCCGTCCCCCGTAGAGGAGACCTGTGGTGCCGTCGTCGCCGGTCTTGGTGTAGATGCGAGGCATCGGGAGCTAGCATAGGGCCCGATGCAGCCGCCGACCCCGGGCGGCGGAGGAGGGAGCTCCCATGGCAGGGCCGCTCGGAAGGTTCGGATCCGTGGTGACGGCGATGGTCACCCCGTTCCGCGACGACCACGCCGTCGACCTCGACGGCGCCCAGGAACTGGCGTCCTACCTCGTGGACAGCGGCTCGGACGCGATCGTGGCGGCCGGGTCTACCGGCGAGTCCCCGACGCTCACCTACAACGAGAAGGCGGACCTGTTCCGTGTGGTGGGCGACGCGATCCGCGGCCGCGCGAAGCTGATCTGTGGCACGGGCACGTACTCCACCGCGGAAACCCTCGAGCTCACCCAGGCGGCCGAGGACGCGGGCGCCGACGGTCTGCTCGTGGTGACGCCGTACTACAACAAGCCGCCGCAGCGCGGGCTCATCGCCCACTTCGAGCGGGTGGCCGACGCCACCGACCTGCCGATCATCGCGTACAACATCCCGGGCCGCACGGCCACGCGCATCGAGCA
The DNA here is from genome assembly GCA_963810915.1 of uncultured Actinomycetes bacterium. Classification (GTDB taxonomy): domain Bacteria; phylum Actinomycetota; class UBA4738; order UBA4738; family HRBIN12; genus JAOUEA01. The sequence goes on from CAWEPH010000001.1 coordinate 450,398, forward strand.
CGAGACGTTGATCCAGCTCGCCGGGCGGCCGAACATCGTCGCGGTGAAGGATTCCACCGGCGACTTCCAGGCGATCTCGCGGCTCATCGCCGAGGTCCCGGACTTCGAGGTCTACTCGGGGGACGACTGGGCGACGTTCGGCTACGTGTGTCTGGGTGCCGTCGGGGTCGTGAGCGTCGCGAGCCATCTCGTGGGCCCGCAGATCCGCCAGATGATCGATCTGATCCAGACCGGGGATATCGCGGCGGCGCGGAAGATCCATGAGTCGCTCTCGCCGCTGTTCAACGCGTTGTTCGTCACCTCGAACCCCATCCCAGTGAAGGCCGCACTCGAGATGCAGGGCCGAAAGGTGGGTGCCCCGCGCCTGCCGCTGGTCCCCGCCACCGAGCAGGAGAAGGAGCGGGTCCGCAAGGCGCTGGAGGATGCCGGTCTCCTCTGACATCGCTCCCGCGCGGGTCGTCTTCCTCGGGGGCGTCGGCGAGGTCGGCCGGAACATGGCCTGCATCGACCTCGACGGTCGCCTGCTAGTCGTGGACGTGGGGCTCTCGTTCCCCTCCGCCGACCTTCCGGGCATCGACCTCGTCTTGCCCGACTTCGACTACGTCCGCAACCGCTCCGGCGACGTCGAGGCCGTGGTGCTCACCCACGGCCACGAGGACCACATAGGTGCGCTGCCGTACCTCCTGCGCGAGCTCGAGGAGCCGGTCCCGATCTACGGCACGCCGTTCACGCTCGCGCTGCTGCGCGGCAAGCTCGACGAGCACGGGGTGGCGCACATGGCGGATCTGCGCACGGCCGTGCCCGGCGAGGGCGCCGCGATCGGCCCGTTCACGATGCGGTTCCTGCGCGTCACCCATTCGATCCCCGACGGGATGGCGGTGGCGGTGGACACCCCGTTCGGGACGATCCTGCACACGGGGGACTTCAAGATCGATCAGACCCCGCTGGACGGACGCGCGACCGACCTGCACGGCCTCGCCGAGGAGGCGAGCGGGGGCGGGGTCCACCTCCTGCTGTCCGACTCGACCAACGCGGAGGAAGCCGGCTACACCTCGAGCGAGCGCAGCGTGGGACCGGTCGTGCAGCGGATCATCGCGGGCGCGCCCAACATCGTGGTGGCGGCGTGCTTCTCGAGCCATATCCACCGCGTCCAACAGATCGTGAACGCGGCGGTGGCCGACGGCAGGGTGGTGGCGTTCCTCGGACGGTCGATGCACACGAGCGTGGCGGCCGCGCGCCAGCTGGGACTCCTCCAGGTCGACGACCGTGACGTCGTCGACATCGAGGAGGTGAAGGACCTCGACCCGGGCCGCGTCGTGGTGATCTGCACGGGATCCCAGGGCGAGCCGTACTCGGCCCTCAGCCTGATGGCGAGCCGCCAGCACAAGTGGGTGAAGCTCCAGGAGGGGGACACCGTGGTCCTGTCCTCCAGCCTGATCCCGGGCAACGAGCCGGCGATCCACCGCGTGGTGGACGCCCTGTACCGCACCGGCGCGGACGTGTACCACATGCCCGCCGACGCGGTCCATGCGAGCGGCCACGCGGCCGCCGAGGAGCTGCGGTTGATGCTCTCGCTCGTGCGCCCGCGTTGGTTCATCCCGGTCCACGGCGAGCGCCGGCACCTCCAACACCACGCGCGGCTGGCCGAGGAGGTCGGCATCCCGCACGACCACGTGATCATCTGCGAGGACGGCGACGTCGTCGAGGTGGGGGAGCGCGTGGAGAAGATCGATCGCGTCGAGGCGGGGATGACGTTCGTCGACGGCCTCGGGATCGGCGACGTCGGTGGGGAGGTCCTGCGGGATCGGCGCAAGCTCGCGGGCGACGGGGTGGTGGTGGTGGTGGTCACGGTGGACTCCCAGACGGGGAAGCTGGTCGGCGGACCGGACATCGTGAACCGGGGGTTCGTCTACGAGGAGACGTCCGGCGACATCCTCGAGGAGGCGCGGATCCGCGTCGTGGCCTCCATCGAAGACAGCGCCGCCGCGGAGGTGGTCGACCCCTCCGCGGTGCAGCAGAACATCCGGCGCGTGCTGGGCCGGTACTTCAACGAGGTCACCCAGCGCAAGCCCGTCATCCTCCCCATCATCATGGAGGTCTGAAGGCCCGCCATCGAGGTTGCTTGCCTCGTCCTCGGAACCCGTCATGCTAGGGGCCTATGGCCACGAAGACTTCCCCGTCGCGGCGTTCCTCGTCGCGCCCCAAGAACGCCCGAACGGCGTCCGCGAACCGCAACCGGCGACGGTCGCGGAAGAAGCCGCCCCGGAAGAAGCCTCAGCGGACCCCCACCCGCCAGATCCTCTCGCCGCACGCACGCGACGCCGCCGGGATCGGGTTGGTGGTCTTCGCGCTCCTCGCCGTCCTGAGCGTCTGGTTCGACGCCGCCGGCCCGGTGGGGCACCACATCTCGCGTGGCCTCCACGAGGCGTTCGGTGTCGGGGCTTACGTCTTCCCGTTCGTCGGCGTCTACTGGGGTCTCGTCCTGTTGCGCGACGTCGCTCGCGAGGACCGGGTGCGGATGTTCATCGGTTCCTGCATCCTCACCCTCGGTGCGCTCGGGATCGTCTCGTTGGTCCGGGGGAACCCGAGCCCGTTCGCGCCCTACGCCGACGCCAAGGGCGTCGCAGGCCTCGCGGACGCGGGTGGACTGGTCGGCGCGTTGGCCGCGTACCCGCTGTCCCAGGTGCTCTCGGTCTACGGCGCGTTCGTGATCGATGGCGGGCTCGCTCTCCTCGGACTCTTGATCTTCACGGGCACCCCGTTCGCGCGCGTCAAGGAGCGGGGGTCGGCCTTCATCGGCACCCTCGTCACCCGCACGCCCGATGGCTCCGCGACCACGGTCCCGATGGTCACCGTGGGCGAGCCCGCGGAACCGAAACGGCGCAAGGAGCCGTCGCGCCGCCGCAAGGCGGTGCTGGAAGCGCTCGGTCTGGGGGACGACGAGGTCGTCGTGCTCCCGGAGCCTGACCCGGCCTCCGGGTTCGACGACGCGCTCCCGGAACCTGAGCCGCCCGCGAAGCCCGCGAAGGCGCGCACCGTCACCACGTCGGCGGGGCCCTATCAGCTCCCGTCGATCGACCTGTTGCGCACCGCGCCTCCGTCGACGAACGACGGCCAGCACGAGGCGCTGGTGATGGAGGCGCTGGGCCAAACGCTGACGACGTTCGGCGTCGACGCGCGCGTGGTGGCCGCTCACCGGGGTCCCACCGTCACGATGTACGAGGTGGAGGTGGCGGCCGGCACCAAGGTGAACAAGGTGCTGAATCTCTCGAGCGACATCGCCTACGCGCTCGCGACCCCCGACGTGCGGATCATCGCGCCGATCCCCGGCCGGTCGGCCATCGGCATCGAGGTCCCCAACAAGCACCGCGACTTCGTGATGCTGGGCGACATCCTGCGGTCCAAGAGCGCGCGGGCGGCCACGCACCCCCTCGAGGTGGCGCTCGGCAAGGACATCCACGGCGTGGCCCAGATGGTGAACCTCGCCACGATGCCGCACGTCCTGATCGCGGGCGCGACCGGGGCCGGCAAGTCGAGCCTGGTCAACTGCTTCATCACGTCACTGTTGATGCGCACCACGCCCGACGACGTCCGCCTCGTCCTGATCGACCCCAAGCGCGTCGAGATGTCGCACTTCGCGGAGGTGCCGCACCTCCTCAGCCCGGTGATCGTGCACCCCAAGCGCGCCGCTGAGGCACTGCAATGGATCTGCCGTGAGATGGAGCTGCGTTACGAGATGCTCGCCACCGTGGGCGTGCGTGATATCGACGGGTACGAGGAGGGCCTGCGAGACGGAACGCTCCGGCTGCCGGTGGGGATGGAAGATAGGTATGAGCACCTGCCGTTCATCGTCGTCGTGATCGACGAGCTCGCCGACCTGATGATGGTTGCCCCGCGCGACGTCGAGGATGCGATCTGCCGCATCGCGCAGATGGCTCGGGCTGTCGGGATCCACCTCGTGGTGGCCACCCAACGCCCGAGCGTGGACGTGGTCACCGGCCTCATCAAGGCGAACATCCCGAGCCGCATCGCGTTGATGACCTCTTCCCAGGCCGACTCCCGGGTGGTGCTCGACCAGAACGGCGCCGAGAAGCTGGTCGGCCACGGCGACATGCTCTTCGCGCCGGCCAACGCCTCGAAGCCCGCCCGGCTGCAAGGCGCATGGGTCACCGAAGCTGAGATCCACGGCGTCACGGCATTCATCCGCGGCCAGCGCGAGGTCGTCTACGAGCAGCACATCGAGGGGCTCGGACTCCCGCCGACGGAGGGCGAGCGCACGGGAGGGGCCGCTGGGGGGATCCTGGGCGGCGAGGACGATCTCCTGGACCAGGCGGCGGACCTGGTGATCCGCTCACAGCTCGGCTCCACGTCCATGCTGCAGCGCAAGCTGAAGGTGGGCTTCGCCCGCGCGGGGAGGCTGATGGACCTCCTCGAGGAGAAGGGCATCGTCGGACCGGGGCAGGGCTCCAAGGCGCGCGACGTGCTGCTCACGCCCGAGGAGTGGGAGGAGCGCCGGAGCGCCTGAGCGCTGCTACAAGGCGCCCACGCGGCGCGCGACGTGGAACAGCGTGTCGGCGTGCTGCTGCGGATCGATCATGACCTTGCCGGCCATCCCCACCTGGGCCCGCCAGAACGCGTAGATCTGCTCGGCGTTCCATTCCCGCTCACGTGCGCTGCGGAGGCTGCGCACGAGCTCGCTGCCCGTCCAGATCGCCTCCGGGGAGACGAGGAACCCACCGCGCTCGCAGTCGATCGAGAGCCAGTATGCGCCGACGAGGCCCCAGCGGCCGTTGTCGAGCTGACCCGAGACGAGGAGGAACTTCACCGGACCCTCGGAGAGCGCCCCAGGTTGGGTGAGCGGCTCGTGGATCGCGGCCAGCGGGGATACCTGCCATGTCACTGCGTTCGCGTCGTTCACGTCGGTCATCTCAGGCTCCATCCGGGGGTCCCCCTGTTTGGGGCAGATTAGTCACCCGCCCGAGGCGCTTACAGGGGCCGTTCGGCCATTCCTGGGGCGATAGGTCCTAAGACGCTCGCGGGTCCTCCTCGACCCCCTTGAGGCGATCCTCGGCGGTGATCGCCCAGCGGTCGTGGTCGCGCCAGATCCCCCGGATCCGCAGGTAGCGCGGCGAGAATCCCTCGAGCCGGAAGCCCGCGCCCCGCACCAGCGCGGCGGAGGCGATGTTGTCCGGCTGGATGTTGGCCTCGACCCGGTGCAGGCGCAGGTCTACGAGGGCGTGCGTGAGCACGGCGTCGAGCCCTTCCCGCATATACCCCTTCCGCGCGAAGGGCACGAACGCGTAGTAGCTGAGGTAGGCGCTGCGGAAGGGGCCGTAGAAGATCTGGGAGAGGTTGAACACGCCGACGATCGCGTCGTCGTCGGCGCGACGCACGAACAGCGAGCGGTCGGCGGTGCCCTCGTTGCGGCTCAGCAACCGGCCGAACCAGATGTCCGGATCGCCCGGCTCGAGCCACGGATCGTGCAGTTCGGCGGAGTCGCGCATCCGCGTCCGGAACTCGTCCCTGTCGTTCTCGTGCGGCAGACGCAGGCAGATGCGACCCCGCGCCACGATGTCCGTCTGGCTCACGCGTCCGAGCCCTCACGCGCCCGCATGAACGCGGCGTCGATCACGGCGACGGCGCTGGCGCGGTCCTCGTAGCCGTCGGTGGCGACCTTGTGTCCCTCGAGGTCCTTGTAGACCTGGAAGAAGTGTTCGATCTCGTTCAGGAGCGGCAGCGGGAGGCCGCCCAGGTCACCGACGTGAGACCACTGCGGGTCACGGAGCGGCACGCAGAGGATCTTCTCGTCCTCGCCCTTCTCGTCCTGCATCCGGAACAGGCCTACGGGACGCACCCGGATGCGGCATCCGGGGAACGTCGGTTCCCCAACGAACACCAACGCGTCGAGCGGGTCGCCGTCGCTGCCGAGCGTGCCTTCGATGAAGCCGTAGTCCGCGGGGTACTGCATCGAGGTGAAGAGCATCCGATCCAGGTAGATCTCGCCCGAGTCGTGGTCGACTTCGTACTTGTTCCGCGAGCCCTTGGGGATCTCGACGACCACCGTGAGCACAGCGTCTCCCCGCTCCATGCGGGGAGTCTAGCGACGGTGCGGCTATCATCGCTTCCGATCCCATGGACGGCCGACCTTCCCACGACGCGCTGATCGGGGTCGGCACCGCCCTGCAGAAGGCCCGCGATCTCCGTGGTCTCACGCTGGACGAGGCCGCCCGCGACACGAAGCTCCGCATCGACCAGCTCCGGGCACTCGAGGACGAGGACTTCGAGGCGCTCGGTGGCGAGGTCTACGCTCGGGCCGCCCTGCGCACGTACGCCGCGTACCTGGGCCTGGATCCTGCAAAGGTGATGGGCATCTACGCGCGTCACGCGGACGACCCGGAGCCTCCTCAGCCGCCGGGGAAGACGGGACGCGTCGAACGCGCGATCGCGGCGACGCGGGTGCGCGACAACCAACGGTTCCTGCTGATCGCCGCCGCGGTCGTCATCTTCGTCTTGATCGTGTTCGGGCTCCTCTCCCGCGACCACGCTGCGCCCACGGCCGCCACGATCGCCGCAGAGACCCCGAGCCTCGCCCCGACCGATCAGGCGTTCGACGCCACGTTGACTGCCGAAGCGCCGACCCAGATCACCGTGACGGTCGACGGCGAGGTCGCCACGTATCAGATGACGAAGGGGGAGGTGCGGAGCTTCATGGCCACGGACGAACTCACCATCGAGCTCGCGGACGGGGATACCGTTCAGGTCGTGGTGGCCGGCAGGGACCTAGGGACCCCCGGCGCACCGGGGGCTCCCTGGACACGAACGTTCACCTACAGTGAGGTCAGCGGTTGGCCCAGCCCGTCACCCTCGACGAGCGCGACGCCGTCAGGGACCGTATCGTCCTCGGCGACGCCGTCGGCGCCGACCTCTTCGCTGCCGTCGGCGCCCGGGTCGGGCTGAGCGGAGGGGTCGGATGCGCGCGGAGATCGTGGGGGTCGGCACGGAGCTGCTCCTGGGCCAGATCGCGAACACCAACGCGCAGTGGCTCTCCGACCGCATGGCGGAGATCGGCGTCGATGTGCTGTACCACCAGGTGGTGGGCGACAACCTGGAGCGCATCGACGAGGTCCTCGCCCTGGCCGCCTCCCGCGTCGACGTCGTGCTCGTCACCGGAGGCCTCGGGCCGACGCAGGACGACATCACGCGCGATGCGCTCGCGCGCCTCATGGGAGTCGGCATGGTCCGGATACCGGAGATCGAGGCGTACCTCCACGAGCGCTTCGCGGGGTTCGGGCGCGGCGCGATGCCCGTCAACAACCTACGCCAGGCCGACGTGCCCGAGGGCGCGCGCTACATCATGCCCGTCAGCGGATCCGCGCCCGGGCTGATCGCCGAGCTCCCGGAGGGCCGGATCATCTTCATGGTGCCTGGGGTGCCGTCGGAGATGGTCGAGATGACGGAGAGCACGATCGTGCCCGAGCTCGTGGCGCTCGCGGGTCGAGGCGTCGTGCGCTCTCGCGTGTTGCGTTGCGCCGGCATCGGCGAGTCACGGGTGGCGGAGATCGTGGCCGACCTGTTCGAGGCCACGGCGAACCCTTCCGTGGCGTACCTGGCTTCTGCGGGCGAGGTGAAGGTCAGGCTCACGGCGAAGGCTTCCAGCCCCGAGGAGGCCGAGGCGCTCATCGACCCGTTGGCGCGGGAGGTGCGTGCGCGTCTCGGCGATGTGGTGTTCACGGACGCGGACGAAAGCCTCGAAGGGGCGGTGGGCCGGCTCCTGCGCGAGCAGCGCCGGACACTCGCGTGCGCGGAGTCGCTCACGGGCGGCGGCGTGGGTGAGCGCCTGACGCGGGTCCCGGGGGCGTCCATGTACTTCCGGGGTTCTGCGGTCGCGTACTCGGCCGAGGCCAAGCACGCCCTGCTCGGAGTCTCGCGGGCGACGATCGAAGGGCCGGGGGTCGTGAGTCCCGAGTGCGCACGGGAGATGGCCGCGGGCGCGCGCCGACTCTTCGGATCAGACGTCGCGATCTCGACCACAGGGGCGGCCGGTCCCGAGCCGCACGCGGGGGCGGATCCCGGCACGGTATGGCTCGCCCTGGATGCTGAGGACGTACGACACGTGCGCGGGTACGTCTCCCCCGGAGAGCGCGACCGCGTGCGACGGTGGGCCGAGCTCGGCGCATTGGACCTGGCACGCCGGTACCTCGAGGGCGTGGCGCTCCCCACCGGCGACCGCGTCATCTGAAGACCGGTGGGCCCTGATCGCGCCAAGCGTCCGGAGGCTCGGTCGCACCGGCTCTTCGTCGCTGTCGAGATCCCTGAGTGGGCGAAGGACGCGGTGGGGGAGGCGATCGCGCCCTGGCGGGAGCGGTTCCCGCGGGCGCGCTGGGCCCCCCGCGAGAACTGGCATCTCACGCTGAAGTTCCTCGGCGCCACCTATCCGCGGCTGCTCGCCTGGGTGCCGGAGCGGGTTGCCTCGGTGGCCGCCGCGACGCCCCCGTTCCCGGCGAGGGTTCGGGGGACCGGAGCGTTCCCCTCCCCGATTCGTGCACGCGTGCTCTGGGCGGGCGTCGACGATCCTCACGGTGCCTTGCCCTCGCTGGCGCATCGCCTGGACGACGCGCTCGCCCCGGAGTTCACCCCCGAGCGGCGGGCGTTCACCGCCCACCTCACCGTGGCCCGCAGCGACCCGTCCCTGCACCTTCCCGAGGACTTCGCCGCGACCGCGCTCGAGACCGCGTGGTTCGAGGTCGAGCGGCTCGTCGTGTTCCGCAGCCACCTGCGACGTCCCGCGCCGAGGTACGAGCCGGTGGCCATCCTTCCGCTCGAAGGATGATGCGGCGGCTGCACGTGCTTGCGTCCGAACATCTGTTCGAGTAACCTCAAGCCTCGATCTCTCGACAGATCACAGGGGTGTAACTTATGTCAGACCCGCTCGCTAATCTCCGCGGACCGTCAGGGATGCAGGTTCGTCGGCACCTCCCCGCCGGGGGAACCGTGGGTCAGAAGGAGGGAACGGTGGACCGCGACAAGATGCTCGACGTCACGCTCCAGCAGATCGAGAAGCAGTTCGGCAAGGGCGCCGTCATGAAGCTGGGCGACCACCCGGCGGGTCAGGGCTTCACGGTGATCCCCACCGGTTCGCTCGCGTTGGACCTGGCACTCGGCGTGGGCGGGATCCCACGTGGGCGCATCGTCGAAGTGTTCGGCCCGGAGGGTTCCGGCAAGACGACGGTGAGCCTGCACATCATCGCGGAGGCGCAACGCAAGGGCGGTATCGCCGCCTTCATCGACGCCGAGCACGCGCTCGATCCGACGTACGCTCGCGAGCTCGGTGTGAACATCGACGAGTTGCTCGTCTCACAACCCGATTCCGGGGAGCAGGCGCTCGAGATCGCAGACATGCTGGTGCGCTCGGCCGCACTCGATATCGTGGTGATCGACTCGGTCGCGGCCCTCGTCCCGCGAGCGGAGATCGAAGGTGAGATGGGCGACACGCACGTGGGCCTGCAGGCCCGCCTGATGTCGCAGGCGATGCGGAAGCTCTCGGGCTCCCTCTCCAAGTTCGACACCACGGCCCTGTTCATCAACCAGCTCCGCGAGAAGATCGGCGTGATGTTCGGCTCCCCGGAGACCACACCGGGAGGGCGCGCTCTGAAGTTCTACTCCTCCGTGCGCCTGGACGTGCGCAAGATCGAGAACCTCAAGGACGGCACCGAGGTCGTGGGCTCCCGGACCCGGGTGAAGGTGGTCAAGAACAAGGTCGCACCGCCGTTCCGGCAGTGTGAATTCGACATCATGTACGGCAAGGGCATCTCCAAGGAGGGCTCACTGATCGACGTGGGCGTGGACCTCGAGATCATCAAGAAGTCCGGGGCATGGTTCACGTACGAAGGCGAGCAGCTCGGCCAGGGTCGGGAGAACGCGCGCGCCTTCCTGGCGGAGCACACCGACATCCGCGACGAGATCGAGCGGAAGATCCGGGAAGCGGTCGGCCTCACCAGCTTCGGTGAGGAAGGTGAGCAAACTCCCGTGGAGATCGTCCCGGACCTCGTGCTCACCGACGACCAGAAGCCTGCCGTCGACGTCAAGACGAAGACCGCCAAGGCCGACGCGTAAGGGCTGCTGTGACGGGCAGAGCCGCGACGGGGCGCACCCGTCAGGTGAAGAACCCGAAGACATGTCACGAACGGGCGCTCGGGCTCCTGGCGATACGCGCGCGCAGTCGTCGGGAGCTCGAAACCCGTCTGCGGGCTGCCGGCTTCGAGGCCTTAGAGGTCGATGAGGTCCTCGGCCGCCTGGAGGTGGTCGGCCTGATCGACGACGAGGCCTTCGCGCGCCAGCTGGCCGAGCAGCGGTTCGGCGTCAAGCGCTCCGGGAGCCGATCCGTGACGCACGAGCTCCTCGGGAAGGGTGTCTCGGCAGCCGTAGTGAGCTCCGTCGTGGCAGAGGCGCGGGAGACGGAGGAGGAGCGGGCAGCGGCGCTCGCGGCATCCCGGGCGTCGCGGCTCGCGTCGGTGGACCCCACGAAGGCCTTCAGCCGTCTGTCGTCGCTCCTCATGCGCCGCGGCTACAGCCCCGATGTCGCCCGGGGTGCGGCCCGGCGAGCCCTGCACGTCGATGGAGAGGAAGAGTAGCCCTCCGCGGTCTTGTCTCAGGAGACGACCCCACGTAGCATCGTGAACACGAGAGGAACACTTCCGAAGCCACGATCATCGACGAGACGACCAGCCACGTGACCGAACCCGGAGAACGCCAGATCACACGGATCATGCGGGAACCAGCCCGACGATGTCGGTGCGTCCCCTGATGCCGTCGTTCCCCCGTCGCTGAACGCACGGAGCCGGAAGGGTCCTCTCCTGGAGCGTATGTACGTGCTGGGAGGCACCATGGTCTATGTGTTGGTCGCGATCGGTTGCCTGGCGGTTGGCGCCGTCGGAGGGTTCCTCTACCGCAAGACGGTCGCCGCATCGAACGCCCAAAGCATCGAGGCCCAGGCCCAGAAGCGGATGCTGGAGGCGGAGCGTGAAGCAGATGCGACGTCGAAGCGGGCTCTGCAGGAGGCCAAGGAGGAGATCGCGGGGATGCGCCGCGATCTCGATGAGGACGTCAAGTCCCGACGCGAAGAGGTGATGCGGCTCGAACGCAGGATCACGGAGGCGGAGACCGACCTCAAGCAGAAGTCGGCGCACGTCGACGCCCGCTCCGGGGAATTGGACGAGCGGGAGGAGAAGCTGACGTACGTGCGGTCGCAACTCGAGAAGGCGACGGAACTCCACCGAGCCCAGCTGGAGAAGATCGCCGGCCTCACGTCGGGTGAGGCTCGCGACCAACTGGTCGCCCAGGTGGTCGACGACGCGAAGAAGGCCGCCATGAGCCAGGTCCGGGAGATCGAGCAGCGGGCACGGGAGGAGGGCGAGGAGCGCGCCAGGAAGATCGTGACGATCGCGATCCAACGCGTCGCGTCCGAGCAGACCGCGGAATCCACCGTGAGCGTCTTCGCGTTGCCGTCCGAGGACATGAAGGGCCGGATCATCGGGCGCGAGGGCCGCAACATCCGTGCGTTCGAAGCGGCGACCGGCGTCAACCTGATCATCGACGACACTCCGGAAGCCGTAGTGCTGTCGTGCTTCGACCCCGTGCGTCGTGAGGCGGCGCGGATGACGCTCGAGAAGCTCGTGGCCGACGGCAGGATCCATCCGGCCAGGATCGAGGAGATCCACGAGCGGTCGCAGCGGGAGCTGGAAGAACAGATCCGGCGAGCCGGCGAGGATGCCGTCGCCGAGGTAGGCATCACGGACATCCATCCCGAGATGGTGAAGCTGTTGGGGCGGTTGCGATTCCGCACCTCGTACGGGCAGAACGTCCTCAAGCACCTCGTGGAATCTGCCTTCATCGCGTCCGCGCTCGCAGCCGAGATCGGGGTCGAGCCCGCCATCGCGAAGCGCGGCGCGTTCCTCCACGATATCGGCAAGGCCGTGACGCACGAGGTCGAGGGATCCCACGCCATCATCGGCGCGGAGATCGCACGCAGGATGAAGGAAGACCCCGAGGTCGTCCACTGCATCGAGTCCCATCACGGCGAGGTGGAGCAGCACTCCATCCACGCGGTGCTCGCGCAGATCGCGGACGGGATGAGCGGTGGACGGCCGGGCGCGCGGCGCGAGTCCCTGGAGACCTACGTGAAGCGGCTGGAGCGGCTGGAAGAGATCTGCACGGCCCATCCGGGCGTGGCCAAGACGTTCGCGATGCAGGCCGGTCGCGAGGTTCGGGTGATGGTCGAGCCCGAGGACGTCGACGACATGCAGGCACAAGTCATCGCGAGGGACATCGCGAAGCAGGTGGAGGAAGAGCTCCAGTATCCCGGCCAGATCAAGATCACAGTCGTCCGCGAGACCCGGGCGACGGAATACGCGCGCTGAGACGGGAGGCGCTCAGCGCCAGTCGTCGACGTCCTTCGGGGCGCGCCCCTTCTTGCTGAGCGCCGCGATGGCGAGACGCTTGCGCAGACCGCCGGGATCCTCCGACGATGGCGCGTCGTCGTCGGAGGACGGAGCGTCCTCGGACGGCACGACCTCGTCCTCGACGGTGGCCGGAACCGAGTCGACGTCAGGCTCGGAAGGTGCGACCTCGGCGATGATCGGCTCTGAGTCCTCCGTCACCGGAGCGGGGGGTTCGTCGCCCAACGGATCCGTGAGCGCGTCCGGGTCGACACCTGCACGCAACGCGGTCGCGTCGGCCTGAGCACGTCGCTGCGCCTGCTCGGCGTCGCCGAGTTTCTGCATCAACTCGGCCACTTGCGCCCGGAGGCGCGTGACCTCTTGCTCCATGGCCGGGTCCGTGACGATGACCTCGCCGCGCTCCTTCGCGAAGCGTAGGGCGGCCTCGGCGGACTCGGCGGCGGCGTAGGCCCGCCGTGCTCTGACCTCGGTCTGCTCGAGGCTCTCCTCCAGTTCCGCCACCACGGCCTCGAGCTCGGCCTCCCGACCGCCCGGGGGCGCCGAGCCGTTCGTGGTGGCCGGCACGTGCGACGAGGCCGCGGCGAGCGACTGCTCCAGCCCTTCGATCCGCGCTCGCGCCTGCGCGAGCTCGGCCGAGGCGTCGGCATCCAAGGCCGCGGGCGTCCCCATCGGGACCGCAGACGCTTGAGCTTCGAGCTCTGCCGCGCGACGCAGCGCTTCTTCCGTGTCCGCCCGGGCGGTGAGGAGCGCGTGCTCCCTCTCCTGCGCGGCCCGACGGGCCTCGTCGAGTTCGGCGTCGGCGGTGGTCGCTCGCGCCTCGGCCGCGTCGATCAGGTTTTGGGTCTCGCCCAGGCGGGCCTCGATCTCATGAGCATGCTGTTCGGTCTCACCGAGGCGACGCTCCATGTCCTGGGCGCGCTGTTCGGCCTCGGCGAGGCGCGCCTCGGCGGTGCGCAGCGCCTCCTCGGACCGGAGGACGTGCTCCTCGGCTTCCGCATAGACGGGGGCGAGCGCCTCGCCCTGGGCGGCGACCTCGGCGAGCTGTTGCTCGAGCTCGGCGATCCGCCGTACCCCATGCTCGTACGCCGTGGCGAGTTCGTCCGCGCGGACGCGGGCGGCTTCGATCTCGGCCGCTGAGCCCTCCGAGCCGGCCCTGATCGCGGCGATCTCACCTTCGAGCGTGGTCGCGCGAGACTCCGCCTCGGCGGCGCGCGCTGCGGCGTCTTGGACGTGCGACTCCGCCTCGGCGGCGCGGGCCTCGAGCGTCGCGATCGTCTCGGCGGCCTGGGAAGCGGCGGCGTCCGCCTCGGCGGCGGCGCGCTCGGCGTCGGCGAGACGCTCGGCGGCCTCGGCGGCTCCCGCCTCGGCGGCGGCGATACCCTCGAGCGCCTCGGCGGCACGCGCCTCGGCCTCGGCGTGTGCGCGCGTGAGGTCTTCGACCCGCGCCTGCAACGTGTCCACCTGCGCCTGGGCGCCCTGGAGATCGTCGGTGATCCCGGCCTCGCGCGATCCGGCCTCGGCCACGCGGGCCTCGAGCATCGCGATCGTGTCGGCGGCCTGGGACGCGGCGGCCTCCGCCTCGGCGGCGGCGCGCTCGGCCTCGGCGAGACGGTCGGCGGCCTCGGCGGCTCCCGCCTCGGCGGCGGCGATACCCTCGAGGGCCTCGGCAGCACGCGCCTCGGCCTCCGCGAGTCGCCGGGTGGCTTCCGCCGCCCCGGACTCGGCATCCTCGCGGGCCCGATCGATCTCGGCGGCGCGCCCGGTGGCCGCGTCGAGGTCCTTCAGCACCTGGGCGAGCTCGATCTTGTCGGACTCCACCGCTGCCTCGAGCTCGGTGGCCCTCGCGACAAGCCCGTCACGCTCATCCGTCATCTCGTCGACGTGCCCCCGCAAGGTCACGAGCTCTGCTTGCAGCAGTTCTCGCGTCTCCTCGAGCTCCGATTCGGCGCGCGCCGTCTCGGCCTTGGCCTGGTCGATGGCGACGGTGGTCTCCGCGCTCACGCGCTCGACCTCGAGCTCGAGGGTCGCGATCTTGGACGTCTGCGCCTGCTGATCCTCCATCAGGCGCATCAACTCCGAGCGGGCGCCGTCGCGCTCCAGGGTGGTGACCGCCAAGCTGTCGTCGAGGTCGCGGATCTTCTCGCGTGCTTCCGTCAGGCCGGTCACGGTCTCGTCGAGCGCGCTCCGGGCGGCGTCGGACTGCTCGGTCAACGTGGCCACCTGTTGCTCCAGCGCCTCGACGCGGGCCTCGGCCTCCTCCCGAGCGGCGGTCGCCTGCTCGAGAGCCGCGTGGGTTTCCGCGAGGGTGACCTGCAGGGCCTCGGCACGCTCGGCCGCTTCTCCGAGATCCGCGAGACGCTCCCCGAGATCGGTGACGAGCGCGCGGGCATGCACCGCTTCGGTGGTGAGGTCGTCCTCGTGGGTCCGTGCCGCTTCCAGCTGGATCTGCAGGACCTGGACGCGCTCGGTGAGCTCGCGCACCTGGTCGAGCGGATCCGGATCGTCGTCCCTGATCGTTCGCGGCGTCCTGCGCGCTTCGAGTTCGGCAACACGGTGCGCGATGCGCTGCTGGGCCTCGACGGCTTCACGGAGTTGCGCGTCGAGCACCAGGAGGGGCTCCTCGACCTGCGTGAGATCCATCGCGGCGAGCCCGACCCGCTGTTGGGCGAGCTCGGTCTCGAGCTCATCGATCCGGGCACGCAAGGACTGCGTCACCGCGGTCATATCCGTTAGTTCGGCGCGTGCGTTCACGAGGTCTGATTGCGCCTCTCGGACGGCGGTCTCCAATTCGCGTCGGCGGTCAGAACCCACGGTTGCCCATCTCCCGTTCGATCCGTGCCGGGTCTGATGCCCGGCTCACTCCCCAGTCCATCGGCCGCCCCGTGCCCGCCTTTACCCTTCCGCCCTAAGCTCGTCGCTCGGAGGGGGAGAAGGGGTGGATGCGGCCTCGAGGGCGGCCGCGATATGCAGCAGCGGTAGCTCGCCTTCGGCGACGATCCGCGCGAGCTCGGCGAGGTCTTCCTCGGGGGCGTCGATGCCGTAGCCGTTCAGGCTCAAGAAAACCACGACCGTCATGAGGGCCACCCGATCGTTGCCGTGCGCGAAGGGCTGTCGGCGCAGGACCTCCGCGAGCATGGCGGCCGCCTTCACGTGCACGCCGGGGAAGCGTTCGTGCTCGTCGTCCAGCGCGCACGGCAGTGCGGCCACGGCCTCGAGGGCGGCGAGGTCGACGGGCGTGCCGAGACCGAGCTCGCGTTCGCCGATCGCGAGGAGGTCGGTGACAGAGAGGTATTGCACCGCCGCGATGGCCGAGGCGGAGGCCGGGTCGAACGCCGAGGTCTCCTCACCGTATCCGCCGGGGAAGGGGTCGGCGTCCGCAGCGGTGTCGATCCTGGGACCGGGCGCCTCAGCGACTGGCACCTCAGCGACTGGCACCTCAGCGACTGGCGCCTCAGCGCCGGGCCACGATGCCTCGACGACCGGAGCGACGACAGGAGTGCCGATCCCGACGCGCTCGGTCAGATCACGAACCTGCTCGCGCAGGACCTCGACGCTCTCCTGCAGCTCCTGCTCCAGCCCGTGGACCCGCGCGATCGCCGTCTGGAGCTGCTCCTGCAGCTCGGCATGCGCGGCGGTCATGGCGACCGGCTCCAACCCCCCGCCGCCCTCACCGGCTTCGTAGAGCCCTTCGGCCGTCCCATCGACGCGGTCGCGGACCGCCGCGTATACCTGATCGAGGTTCTCGAGGATGTGCGTCGCCGAGGCCAGTTCGCGCTCGAGCGCCGATGCGCGCATCTCACCTTCCTCGGCCCGCCTCTCTGCGTCCTCGGCGCGTCGAAGGGCCTCCTCGCGCGCTGCGTCGGACTCGATGAGTCGCCCCTGCGCTTCGTCGAGGGCCGTTCCCAGCTCGCGGCGGACCTCGTCGAGTTCCTCGCGGGCGGCCGCGGCCTCGTCGCGTGCGACGCCGATGGCCAGGGCGGCGTCCTCGCGAGCTCGATCGAGGTCGGCGGCGAGCTGCTCGGCCCGGTCCGCCCGAGCGCCGAGATCGGCGAGGCGCATCCCGAGGTCGGAGAGGAGGCCGTCGGCGTGCACGGCACGCGCCGTGAGCTCGTCCTCCCGCGCCCGAGCCGCTTCGAGTTGGAGTTCGAGGCTTCGGACACGTTCGCTGAGCGCCAGGGCGTTCGCGGCTGCGGCCTCGGCATCGTGCTCGAGGTCGCCTTCGGCGGCGCGGGCGGCCTCCAGCTCCGCGACCCGCCGCGCGAGCTGCGACGCACGGGACGCCTCGTCTGCCTCGGGGTCAAGGCTGCCGATGTTGGGCAGCGCTCGTGCGGGCCGCGTCTCGAGCTCGGCCTCCAGCCCCCGCACGCGTTCCCTCGAGGGACTCGGAGGAAGCGAGCAGGTCGCTCAGACGTGCGTGGGCCACGGCGAGCTCGGCCTGCGCATCCTGCAGGTCGGTTTCCAACTGGCGTCGGCTGGAAGGCTTGGGCATCGCGATCGGGCACTCCGTTCGGGGTCTCCCCTGCACCATCGGCGCGCCCACGCCGGCCTTTACGTCTGCGCGGCGGAACCGGTGGACGTGCGATGGCGCCGCCGAGCGCTGGCTTCCGATACCCTCGACCCATGGAGCGGAAGTACCTGATCCGCACCTTCGGGTGCCAGATGAACGAGCACGACTCGGAGCGGATCGCCGGCTTGCTCCTGGCGGACGGCATGATCCCCACCGACGACGTGGGGGAGGCGCGCGTCGTCGTCCTCAACACGTGCGCGATCCGCGAGAACGCCGACAACAAGCTCTACGGGAACCTGGGCCACCTCAAGTCGGCCAAGGATCGCGATCCGAGGCTGAAGATCGTCGTGAGCGGCTGTCTCGCCCAGAAGGACCAGGGGGCGATCCAGCGCCGGGCTCCCTGGGTCGACGTGGTCGTGGGGACCCACGCGCTCCCACGCCTGATGGAACTGCTGCGTGCCTCGGACACGGACGGACCGCGCATGGACGTGCGGGAATACACGGAGGTCTTCCCGGGGGCCCTGCCCGCGGCGCGCGAGCATGACTTCCGCGCCTGGGTCTCGATCGCACCGGGGTGCGACAACGCGTGCACGTTCTGCATCGTGCCGTTCGTACGCGGACCGCAGCGCTCGAGGCCGATCGGAGACATCCTCGCGGAGGTCCAGGGGCTCGCCGCGAGCGGCGTGGTCGAGGTCACCCTCCTCGGCCAGAACGTCAACACCTACGGTCGAGACGTGACCGTGCCCGGTGGCCCTAACCGACCGCTCTTCGCGCGCCTGCTCCGGGAGGTCGGCTCGGTGGACGGCATCCGACGCGTGCGGTTCACGTCGCCGCATCCCCACGACTTCACGCCCGACGTGATCGAGGCCATGGCCGAGACCGAGGCGGTCTGCGAGCACATCCACTTCCCGCTGCAGTCGGGGTCCGATCGGATCCTGAGGGCGATGCGTCGGTCTTACCGGCGCGACCGGTACCTGGGCTGGCTGGAGGCGATCCGTGCCGCGGTGCCCGAGATCGCCGTATCCACCGACGTGATCGTCGGGTTCCCCGGGGAGACGGAGGAGGATTTCGCACAGACCCTCGAGGTGGTCGAGGCGGCCCGGTTCGACAGCGCGTTCATGTTCCAATACTCGCCGCGCCCGGGGACGCGCGCCGCCTCGTTCGACGAGCAGATCCCGAAGGCGACCGTCCAAGAGCGGTTCGAGCGACTGCAGGCTCTGCAGGAGCGCGCGAGCCTCGCGTCCTCCCGTGCGCAGATGGGGCGCACCTTCGAGGTGCTCGTGGAAGGTGAAGACAAGAAGGGCCGAGCGACGCAGGCACGCACGCGCACGAACCGCATCGTTCACCTGGAGGGGTCGCTCGACGCGGGGGCCTTCGTGTTCGCGCGGGTGACGGACGCCGCGCCGCATCACCTCACGGGCGTGCGGGTGAGCGAGCCGGACGCCGTCGCCGTCTGACCGTGCGATGACGAGGGAGCCGCTGTTGGCCCTCGTCGGCCCGACCGCCACCGGCAAGACGCGCGCCGCGATCGCCCTCGCGCGGTTCATCGGGGCGGAGATCGTGAGCGCGGATTCGATGGTGGTCTATCGCGGGATGGATGTCGGGACGGCGAAGCCCGATCGAGGGGAGCGCGCCGCGGTCCGGCACCACCTGCTCGACGTCGCCGAACCGTCCGAGCCGTTCAGCGTGGCGCGCTACCAAGCGCTGGGCCGCGCGGCGCTCGAGGACATCGCCTCGCGGGGCTCTCGATGCCTGATCGCCGGCGGCTCGGGGCTCTATGTGCGAGCGCTCGTAGACGAGCTGACGTTCCCCGGCACCGACGCAGGCACACGGGCTGTCCTCGAGGTGGAGGCCGCGGCGGTGGGGGCACGTCGGTTGTACGACCGGCTCGAGGCCCTGGATCCCGCGGCTGCGTCGAAGATCGAGGCGACCAACGTGCGTCGCACCGTGCGCGCGCTGGAGGTGGCCGCCATCACCGGTCGCCCCTTCAGCGAGTTCGCGGCGGCGTGGGACGCGTACCCACCCGGACTCGTGCACGCGGCCGGGATCGAGATGCCCCGCGAGATCTCGGCCGCACGCATCGCCGCGCGCGTGCGCGCGATGCTCGATCACGGGTGGCTGGACGAGGTGCACCGCCTCGTGGTGGCGGGGTTCGGTGGCTGGCTCACCGCCACCCAGGCCATCGGTTACGCTGAGCTCGCCGCTCACCTGCAAGGAGCCATGACGCTGGAGTATGCCGTCGACCGGACCGTGAAGCGCACGCGGAACCTCGCACGCCGGCAGATGGCCTGGTTCCGTCGCGACCCGCGCATCCGATGGTTCGCCGTGGGGGAGGAGGGTGCCGTCGAGGCCGTCGACGCCATCCGTGCCTACTTCGAGGGAGCGGCGTGAGCGAGATCCCCTTCGCCAAGTACCAGGCCTCCGGCAACGATTTCATCATCATCGAGGACCTGGATGATGTGCGACCGCTCTCGGCGAGGGACGTTCGCGCGCTCTGCGACCGGTGGACGGGCGTGGGGGCCGATGGCGTGATCCGCCTGACCCGTACCGCGCAAGGACGATTCGGGTTCCACCTCACGAACGCGGACGGCACGCCGGCCGCGGTGTCGGGCAACGGCATGCGGTGCCTCGGCGCGTACGTCCACGATCGGAAGCTGACCGAGGAGGCCGCCTTCGACATCGCCACACCGGCCGGCCTCCGGCACGTGTCCCTCGCCCCGGCGGACGGGCCTGCCCGCGAGGGCACGGTGGGCATGGGCACAGCCGGCCTCACGAAAGCGCAGATCCCGATGTTCGGGCCGGCGTGGGAGACGTTCCTCGCGCAACCGTTCGACATCGGCAACGGCCTCACCGTGACCGCGAGCGCGGTGTCGATGGGGAACCCGCATCTCGTCCTGTTCCTCGACGAGGACCCCGAGCGCTTCCATGTGGAGCACATCGGGCCCGCGCTCGAGCATCACGAGTGGTTCCCGGAGCGCACCAACGTGGAGTTCGCACGGGTGCAGGCGGACGGGATCGATGTGCGCGTGTGGGAGCGAGGGGTGGGGGAGACGCTCGCATGTGGCACGGGCGCGTGTGCGGTGGCCGTCGCCGCGCATCTCGCGGGGCTGGCTCCCGACGAGATCGACGTGCGCTTCCGCGGGGGCCCTTTGCGGGTCACGCGCGGCCCCGACGGCGAGATCCTCCTCGGCGGGCCCGTCTCCCACGTCTTCGGCGGCGTCGTGGACCCCTCGTCGCTGTGACCGGCGCGGATCTCGAGACGCGCCTCGCCGTGCGCACGCTCGCCCTCGTGGACCGGGCGTCGATGAGTGGGGATGAGGATGCCCTCTTGTCCGACATCGCGACCTCGATGCCCGCGACCGGGTTCGAGCTCGCGGACGCGGGCGACGCCGTCTTGTTCTACGCCCCCGAGGTGCGTCGCCCCGGAGCGTCGTTCCTGGTGCTCGCCGGCCACGTCGACACGGTGCCGATCGCCGGGAACGTCCCCGGTGCGCTTCAGGGAACCGCGATCGTGGGGCGGGGCGCCGCCGACATGAAGGGCGCGCTGGCGGTGATGCTCGAGGTGGCGGACGCCCTCGCTCAACGGCACCTGGAGAGCGACCTCGACGTGGGCCTCCTGTTCTTCGGCAGGGAAGAGCGACCGATCCAGGAGAGCGCGCTGCTGCCCGTGTTCGACCGGTGCCCCCTGTCGCGCACGATCGACCTCGCCCTGGTGATGGAACCCACCGACAATGCGATCCAGGTCGGGTGCCTCGGGAACCTCGACGCCCGGGTGACGGTGCACGGAGTGGCGGCGCACAGCGCCCGACCATGGCTCGGAGACAACGCCATCCACAGCGCGATCCGTGCGCTGGCTTCGATCGTGGATCTTCCGGTGCGCGACGTTGAGGTGGACGGGCTCGTCTACCGGGAGGTGGTGAGCGTCACCACGATCCGTGG
The DNA here is from genome assembly GCA_963810915.1 of uncultured Actinomycetes bacterium. Taxonomy (GTDB): domain Bacteria; phylum Actinomycetota; class UBA4738; order UBA4738; family HRBIN12; genus JAOUEA01. The sequence goes on from CAWEPH010000001.1 coordinate 471,299, forward strand.
CGGGGTGGCCGCCAACGTCGTTCCCGATTGGGTCGAGGCCCGCGTGAACTTCCGCTACGCGCCCTCGCACACACCGGCCGAGGCGGAGGCCCGTCTCCGCGAGCTCCTCGGGTATCGAGGCGTCGACCTCGCGGTCGTCGGCAACGCGCCTCCGGGGCCCGTGAGTGCCCGCCATCCGCTCGTCGAGCGGCTCCGCACGAGGGGCGGCCTGGGCGTCGAGCCGAAGCAGGCCTGGACGCCGGTGGCGGAGTTCGCGACCGCAGGTGTGGACGCCGTCAACTTCGGTCCCGGCGACCCGGAGTACGCTCATCGGGACGACGAGCGCGTCGAGGTGGCCGCGCTCGTCCGCTCGTACGAGCTGCTGTCGGCGTTCTTGACGGACGCGGCGGCGATGGAGGCGTAGATGGTGCATCTGTCCCCGGGGATCCGGTCGGTCGAGGCGTATCCCTTCGAGGAGCTGGATCGGCGGAAGACGGCCGCCGCGGCCGCGGGCCGCGCGTTGATCGACTTCGGCGTGGGCGATCCGCGCGAGGTGACCGCACCGTTCATCCGCGAGGCGCTGCGCGACGCGATCGAGCCGATCTCCTCCTACCCGCGCGCCGCGGGGTTGCCGGACCTGCGGGCCGCCGTGTGCGCTTGGGTGCTGCGGCGCTACGAGGTGTCACTCGACCCCGATCTCGATGTCCTGCCGCTGCTCGGTTCCAAGGAGATCGTCTTCAGCCTGGCCCAAGCGCTGCTGGATCCCGCGGCGGGGCGAAATCTCGTGATGGTGACCGCGCCGGGCTACACCATCCCCGAGCGGGGTGCCCGTTACATCGGCGGCGACGTCGTGCGGCTCGCCTTGCATGAGGACGCCGGGTTCCTGCCCGACCTCGACGGCGTGGACGACGCCACCTGGGAGCGGACCGCGCTCCTGTGGCTCAACTACCCCAACAACCCGACCGGGGCCGTCGCCCCCTTGCCGTTCCTGCGCGAGGCCGCAGAACGCTGCCGGGCCCACGGCGTGTTGCTCGCATCGGACGAGGCGTACAGCGAGCTGTGGTTCGAGGGCGGGCCGCCGGCGAGCGCCCTGCAGGTCGGGAGCCTCGATGGCGTCGTGGCGATCAATACCCTGTCGAAGCGCTCGTCGATGACGGGGTACCGCAGCGGGTTCGTAGCGGGCGACCGCGAGCTGATCACGGCGCTCAAGCGTTTGCGGCCGAGCGTGGGCGTCACGCCCCAGGAGTTCGTCCAACGGGCGGCGGTGGCGGCCTGGAGCGACGAGGATCATGTTGAGGAGAACCGCCGACGGTACGCGGCCAAGCGGCGCGTCCTCCTCGACGTCTTCGCGCGTGCGGGCGTTGGGGTGGCCGGGTCGGAGGCGACCTTCTACCTCTGGGTCAAGGTCCCAGGTGGGCGACCCTCCCTCGACTGGGCGATCGAGCTGCTGGATCGTGCGGGATTGATCGTGGCCCCAGGGTCGTTCTTCGGACCGGAAGGCGAAGGCTACGTGCGCATGGCGCTGGTGCCCACGCTGGAGGAGTGCGAACGCGCGGCCGAGATCCTCGAGGAGCTCCTGCGCGAGGAGGTCTCCGCGTGAGCGACCCCGCATTGGAGGCGCGGATCGAGGCGTCCTTCGCGGATCCGAACGGTGCCCTCGACGCCGAGGCGGTCGAGGAGACGATCCGCCGGCTGGACGCCGGCGAGCTCCGAGTGGCCGAGCCCGTCGACGGAGCGTGGCGGGTGAACGAGTGGGTCAAGATGGCGGTGCTGCTGTTCTTCCGCGTGCGAGGGCTGACGACCACGGACGTGGGACCCTTCGAGTACCACGACAAGCTCCCGTTGAAGGCGGGCTACGAGCGTGCGGGGGTGCGGGTGGTGCCTCCCGCGGTCGCCCGCTACGGTGCGTTCCTCTCTCCGGGGGTCGTCATGATGCCGAGCTACGTCAACATCGGGGCGTGGGTCGGCGCGCGCACCATGGTCGATACGTGGGCCACGGTGGGATCGTGCGCGCAGATCGGCGCGGACGTGCATCTGTCCGGAGGGGTCGGCATCGGCGGCGTGCTGGAGCCGCTGCAGGCGGCTCCCGTGATCGTCGAGGACGGCGCCTTCATCGGCTCTCGCTGTGTGATCGTGGAGGGTGTGCGGGTGGGCCGCGAAGCGGTGATCGGGACCGGGGTCGTGCTCACAGCCAGCACGCCGGTCATCGACGTGACCGGTTCGCGGCCGGTCGAGCACCGAGGGGAGGTCCCGCCTCGATCGGTCGTGATCCCCGGGAGCCGCTCCAAGGGGTTCCCGGCCGGCTCGTTCGGGCTCCCCTGCGGTCTCATCATCGGGTATCGGGACGAGGGCACGGACGACAAGGTGCGCCTGAACGAGCTCCTGCGCGACCACGGCGTGTCGATGGGCTGATGGCGGGGGAGCGTCCACGCGAGGGCCGTCGCTCCGCCGCCGAACGGCAGGTGCTGGAGTCGCCGCTGTCCGCCACGTGGCGGCCGGCGGTCCGCGAGAAGGCCGTCCTCGTCGGGGTCGGGCCGGGGATCGCTGACGAGGACCTCGACGAGCTGGCGGCGCTCGCCGATTCGGCGGGGGCGGAGCCCGTGGCGCGAGTCGTCCAGAGCCGGCAGGAGCCGGATCCCGCCACGTTCATCGGCAAGGGCAAGCTCGACGACCTCCACGATGCGATCCACACGGCCGGGGCGGACGCCGTGATCCTCGATCACGAGCTCTCGCCCGGACAGCTCCGATCGCTGGAGGAACGCCTCGGGGTGAAGGTGATCGATCGCACGGCGCTGATCCTGGACATCTTCGCGCTGCATGCGAGGAGCCGGGAGGGCAAGGCTCAGGTGGAGCTCGCGCAGCTGAACTACCTCATGCCCCGCCTGCGTGGCTGGGGGGAGGCCATGTCGCGCCTGGGTGGCGGCATCGGCACACGGGGCCCGGGCGAGACGAAGATGGAGGTCGACCGTCAGCACATCCGCCGGCGCATCGCCAAGCTGCGGCGCGACATCAAGGCCATGGCGAGGACGCGCGACACGAAGCGCGCACGACGCCAGGACAGCGGGCTCCCCCAGGCCTCGATCGCGGGTTACACGAACGCCGGGAAGTCCACCCTGATGAACCGGATGACGGGCGCCGACGTGCTGGTGGCCGACCAGCTCTTCGCGACGCTCGACCCCACGGTGCGCCGGCTGAAGCTTCCCGGAGGGCGGCGGTGCACCGTGAGCGACACCGTCGGATTCGTGAGCAAGCTCCCTCACGATCTGGTGGAGGCGTTCCGCTCGACCCTGGAGGAGGTCACGATCGCCGAGTTGATCGTGCACGTGGCAGACGCGTCCTCGTCGGAGCTGGGGGAGCAGATCGACGCCGTGCGGCGCGTGCTCGGTGAGATCGGGGCGGGCGATATCCCCGAGGTCCTAGTGCTGAACAAGATCGACCGCCTGAGCGGATCGGAGCGGGTGCGGGTGGCACGCCGCTACCCGGGGTCCGTGCCCGTCTCCGCGCTGACCGGCGAGGGGGTGCCGGGTCTGCTGGAGACGCTCGAGGATGCCCTGCCGCACCCGCCCGTCGAGGTGACGCTCATGGTGCCGTACGGCCGCGAGGATCTGATCGCGCGTCTCTACCGCAACGCGGAGGTGCTCTCCACCCGGCACGACGGCGAGGGGACCGCCGTGCATGCGCGTGTGGGGTTGCGCGACCTGGCGGCCGTGCGCGAGTTCGTCCGCACCGAGCGCCGCGGCGCCTGAGGGCTCACACGGGCTTGCCGTGGTTCCAGAGCGCTTGGTCCTGCCACGCGCCCGTGATCACGGTGTCCGGATCCTGCGTGCGCACGGTCGCGAGCCGCAGCGCCAGCATCTGCAACCGCACGGTGAGGGGGATCTGCGCGAGGAGGAGCGGAAGCGGCCAGGGCTCGTGGAGGTCGGTGACACCCGCTCCCGCGGCGCGCGCGGCCTCGCCGATCGCGGTGAGGAACCCTCCGGCGTCCGGCGGCGTGAGCGTGACCACATGGTCCCCTGCGCCGAGAGGGACGGCCGAGCCGTGGAGCAGGTACTCCGCGTCGTACCCCTCGGCCAGCGCACGGGCGGCCTCGCGCGCCTTGAGGGCGCCCTCCCGGGCGGTGACGGAGGCGGGTCCGGCGCCCGTGAAGACGATCACCCGGGCGTCGTGTGGGATGCCGTCGGTGCCGGGGCCGTGGATCGCGCCCTCCACCGCATCGGGAAGGTCGGTGAGGGTGTCCGGCGAGAAGCCTTGCGCTCCGAGCTGCTGCGCGACCATGGCGAGCACGACGAGGGTCGCGGTGTAGCTCACCGTGTAGGTCTCGGACGCCTCCCGTTCGACCGTCTCGATCGAATCGGGGAACCCTGCCCCGCGTCGGCTGATCATCGTCACCCCCAAGCCGGCGTTGAACGCGGTGGCCCGCGCAGCCAGGGCGTAGGCGGTCTCCGCGGTGTGGGAGATCACGATGACGCCGTCCTGCGGTCCCACGATCGGCGCCCAATCCACGAAGTGCATCGCCGGTACGGCTTGCGCGGCGCGCCCGGCCTCCTGCAGCATCGCGGCCCCCAGTTCGGCCGCATGCTGGCTCGTGCCGGTTCCCACGAGCCAGATCCGGTGCGCGCGATGGAGCCCCTGTGCCGTGGCGTGGACCTGTTCGTGGACCTGGCTGCTCGTGAGGAGCTTCCGGATCTCGTCGGGCTGGGAGCGGATCTGGCGGTCGAGGGCGGTCTCAACGGTGGACATCCAGGCCTCCTGCGATGATGGACGACGCAAGCCTAGAGGTGATCGGGGTGGTTCGGGGAAGGGACCGAAGGTCTCATCCGGATACGGCCGGATGCGGGTTTGCCGTTGTCCCCCGAGCAACCTACGCTATCCGACGATGACGAACGAAAGGGTGATCGCGGTATGGCATTGATCCGTAAGGCGGGCGCGAAGTACGCGGTGGTGCTCACGGGGCTGGCGATGGTCTTGTCGATGACGGTGGCAGGCACCGCTTCGGCGCATCGCACGGCCGGCCGAGCCAAGTGCACGATCGTGGGGACGAGGGGCAACGATCACATCAACGGCACGAACCGGGCCGACGTGATCTGTGGTCTCGGAGGCAACGACGTGATCGCGGGGCGCGGTGGCGGCGATGTCATCCTCGGTGGCCCCGGCCGGGACGGCGCACATGGTGGCGCTGGCAACGACGTCTTGAAGGGCGGACCGGGCCGCGACGCCCTCTACGGCGACGACGGCAACGACACGTTGCGCGGCGGCGACCTGAAGGACAGGCTCTTCGGCAACCGTGGTGCGGACAAGCTCGGTGGCGACAAGGGCTTCGATGTCCTGGCCGGCGGCTACGACAACGACGTCCTGCGCGGCGGCAACCAGGGCGACGCGATGCGCGGCGGCAAGGGCGACGACGTCATGCTGGGCGGACCTGGCAAGGACACCATCGGTGGGGGCGACGGCAACGACGATGTCATCGGAGGCACCCAGGTTGACATCTTGAACGGTCGCGCCGGCGACGACACGGTGAACGGCGTGGACGGCGCGCCCGGCGACCTGGTGCGCGGGCAGGCCGGCACTGACACGTGCACGTCCGACTCGGGCGATCACGTGGTGACCTGCGAGCTGTAGCAGGGCGAACGAACGCTGAAGCACCGAGGCCCGCCCGGTTCGACCGGGCGGGCCTCGTGCGTGGAGCCGTGTGCGCGTTCAGATCTTCCGCATCACCGCGACGACCTTCCCGAGGATGCGGCCGTCGACCATCTCGAACGGCTCGAGCGTCGGGTTCTCGGGGATCAGCATCACGCGCCCGCCGTCGTGGCCGAGGCGCTTCACCGTCGCCTCTTCCTCGGCCGGGCCTGGGAGGAGCGCCGCGACGATGTCGCCGTCGTCGGCAGTGTCCTGGGCCCGCACGATGACCAGATCGCCGGTGAAGATCCCGGCGTCGATCATGGAATCGCCCTGCACCGTGAGCGCGAAGTGCTCGGCGTCGGTTGCGAAGTCCTGCGGAACGGCCACGTAGCCTTCCACGTCCTCGGCAGCCAACGTCGGTGCACCGGCCGCGATCCTGCCCACGAGCGGCACGGCCACCGCATCCGCCTTGGGTCGATCGAGGGTCATGGCCCGAGGCTTCGTCGGGTCCTTATGGAGGAGACCCATCCGTTCCAGGTTCGCGAGTTGCGCGTGGACGCTCGACGACGACGTGAGCCCCACCGCCTCGCCGATCTCACGGACCGTGGGGGGGTACCCGCGGTCGCGCACGGTCTGGGCGATGAAGTCCAGGATGCGCTGCTGGCGGGGGGTCACGGATGTCGTGTCAGACATGCTCACTAGCCTCCTGTTCGATGGACGCGACGCTAGCAGTCCACCGGGAGGGATGCAAACATATGTTCGACTCGCCTCTTGACTCCGAACGGACGTTCGGGCACGATGTTGCCATGAATCGAACATACGTTCGCCGCCGCCGGACGACGCTCACGGTGGCCGCGGTATTGGTCGCGCTGGGTCTCACGGGCCCGGTGGCGCGCGCCGTGGCCGGGCCCTCGGTTGAACCGGCGGCGCGGAGGACGTACGTCGTGCGCCCCGGCGACACCCTCTGGTCGATCGCCGTACGGGTCGCGCCCGGCACGGACCCGCGCCGGATCGTCGCCGAGATGCAGGCGCAGAACGTTGTCGACGCCGGGGCGCTCGCGGCCGGGCAGACCCTCGTTCGTGCCCGCCGCCGGCTGAATCGCCCGCCGGAGCGACCTTGACGCTCCTACATCCTGGTCGTACCGTCCCCGAGGCCACAACATGTTGTGGCGCTTATGAGATGCCCCTGGTGCAGCGCGGACGACGATCGCGTCGTCGATTCCCGGCCCGCGGAGGGCGGCGACGCCATCCGCCGTCGCCGGGAATGCGATGCCTGCCGACGGCGGTACACGACCTTCGAGCGGGTGGAGGATGTCGGACTGGTCGTGGTCAAGCGCGATGGCACGAAGGCGCCCTTCGACCGGGACAAGGTGGCGGGCAGCGTGCGCAAGGCCCTGAAGAACCGCCCCGTGACGCCGGACCAGGTGACGGCGCTCGTGGGTCGGGTCGAGGAGAAGATGCGGCGCAAGGGCCCCGAGGTGACATCGGAGCGGGTCGGCGTGGCGGTGCTGGGGGATCTCCGCAGGCTGGATCAGGTCGCCTACATCCGCTTCGCGAGCGTCTACAAGGACTTCCAGGAGATCTCGGACTTCCAGGAGGAGCTCACGTCGCTCCAGAAGAAGGATCCCGGGAGCGCACGCAGGCGGGGTTGAACCGGCCCGAGCGTCCCCGAGCATCCGGGAAAGAGCGACAGGAATGGTGTTTCCCACCGTGTATCCGCTGCGGGTCCACAGCCTGTGGGGGTAACGTCCGCGACGACGGGAACGACGTTGGGAAGGATCCGCAGCAAACCACTAGATATAGTGTGTGGGAGGGAACAATGGCCCAACTAATGGTGTTGATGCACTTGACGCCCGCGTGGGCCGGATGCAGAATCACACCCCTGTGATTCCGACGGTGCTTCCCCGGTACGCGGACGGGCAAGGAGGGGCAATGGCGACGAAAGAGGGCGATGTCGAGGTCATCCGAGAGGGCCTGACGTTCGATCGGTACTTCACCACCGGGGAGCGGCACCCGTTCGAGGATGTGGACTGGGAGATCCGTGACGCGGTGATCCCCAACTACAAGGAGGGCGGCAACGCCTTCGAGCAGCGCGACGTGGAGTTCCCCTCCAGCTGGTCGCAGAACGCCACGAACATCGTGGCCCAGAAGTACTTCCGCGGGACCCTCGGCACCCCGCAGCGCGAGTCCTCCGTCCGGCAGCTCGCCGGACGGGTCGTCGACACCATCCGCGGCTGGGGCGAGAAGAACGGCTACTTCGCCTCGCGAGAGGATGCGCAGGTCTTCGCGGAGGAGCTCACCCATCTCATCGTGACGCAGAAGGCCGCCTTCAACTCGCCGGTCTGGTTCAACGTCGGGGTCCCCGACACCCCGCAGCAGTGCTCCGCCTGCTTCATCCTCGCGGTCGACGACCACATGAGCTCCATCCTCAACTGGTACGTCGAGGAGGGAACCATCTTCAAGGGTGGCTCCGGCTCCGGCATCAACCTCTCGCGGATCCGCTCGTCCAAGGAATCCCTCGCGGGCGGTGGGACCGCGTCGGGGCCCGTCAGCTTCATGCGCGGGGCGGACGCGTCGGCGGGCACCATCAAGTCCGGCGGCAAGACCCGCCGTGCCGCCAAGATGGTGATCTTGAACGTCGACCATCCCGACGTCGAGGACTTCATCTGGTGCAAGGCCAACGAGGAGCGCAAGGCGCGGGCCCTGCGGGACGCCGGCTTCGACATGGACCTCGACGGCAAGGACAGCGCCTCGATCCAGTATCAGAACGCCAACAACTCGGTGCGCGTCACCGACGCCTTCATGCAGGCCTACGAACAGGACCAGGACTGGAAGCTCAAGGCCATCACCACCGGGGACACGGTGGACACCAAGCGCGCGCGCGAGCTGATGCGGCAGATCGCGGAGGCGGCGTGGCAGTGCGCCGATCCCGGCATGCAGTACGACACCACGATCAACGAGTGGCACACGTGCCCGGCCTCGGGCCGCATCAACGGTTCGAACCCATGCAGCGAGTACATGCACCTCGACAACAGCGCGTGCAACCTCGCGTCGCTGAACCTCATGAAGTTCCTGAATGACGACGGATCCTTCGACGTGGCGAGCTTCAGGCACGCCGTCGAGATCGTGTTCTCGGCCCAGGAGATGCTGGTGAGCGAGTCCAGCTATCCCACCGAGAAGATCGGAGAGAACGCCCGCGCCTACCGGCAGCTGGGGCTCGGCTACGCGAACCTCGGGGCCTTGCTGATGGCGCGCGGCGTCGCCTACGACTCCGACGCCGGCCGCGCGTGGGCGGGTGCCATCACGGCCCTGATGACGGGCCAGGCGTACCGGACCTCCGCGCGTATCGCCGAGGTCATGGGACCGTTCGATGGGTACGAGCCCAACGCCGACGCGATGCTCCGTGTGATGCGCAAGCATCGCGCGGCGGCCGACGAGATCGACCCCGAGCTCGTGCCCGAGGGGATGTTGAGCGCTGCGAAGCAGTCGTGGGACGAGGCCATCGCGGCGGGCGAGCAGCATGGGTACCGCAACGCCCAGGCCTCGGTGCTGGCCCCCACGGGCACGATCGGGCTGATGATGGACTGCGACACGACCGGCATCGAGCCGGAGCTCGCGCTCGTGAAGACGAAGAAGCTGGTGGGCGGCGGGACCATGCAGTTCGTGAACCAGACGGTGCCGCGCGCGCTCGAGAAGCTCGGCTACGCGGAGGCGCAGATCGATGACATCGTGGCCTACATCGCCGAGCACAACTCGGTGATGGACGCTCCCCATCTGCGGGAGGAGCACTACGCGGTCTTCGACACGGCGATGGGCGCGCAGCCGATCCACTACATGGGCCACGTCCGGATGATGGCGGCGGCCCAGCCGTTCATCTCCGGCGCCATCTCCAAGACGGTGAACATGCCCGAGGAGGCGACGGTCGAGGAGGTCGAACAGCTCTTCGTCGAGTCGTGGACCCTCGGCCTGAAGGCGGTCGCCATCTACCGCGACAACTGCAAGGTGGCCCAACCCCTGTCGGCCGACAAGAAGCAGACCGCGACGGTGGAGCCTTCCGGGCTCGCACACCCCGTGCGCAAGCGGCTCCCCATGTCCAGGCCGTCCAAGACGACGTCGTTCCAGGTCGGCGACGCCGAGGGATACATCATCGCCGGGAACTACCCCGACGACGGTCTCGGCGAGATCTTCCTGAAGACCTCGAAACAGGGGTCCACGCTCAGCGGGGTCATGGACGCGTTCTCGATCGCGATCTCGATCGGTCTGCAGTACGGCGTCCCGCTCGAGACCTACGTCTCGAAGTTCATCAACATGAAGTTCGAACCGAGCGGGATGACCAACGACCCGGACATCCGGTTCGCGTCCTCTCTCCTTGACTACGTGTTCCGCCGGCTCGCGCTCGACAACCTTCCGCCGGAGACACGCGAGGGACTCGGGATCCGGTCGATCTCCGAGCGCAAGGAGACAGCGGAGCTCGAGGCGGGTCTCAAGGCCTCGCCGGTCGAGGACGAGCCGGAGGCGACCCGGGCCGAGACGGCGGGCACGCCCACGTTGATCGATGTAGCGGAGCGCCCGGGCGCCAAGGCGTCGGACGCGCCACTGTGCTACTCGTGCGGCTCGAAGATGCAGCCGGCCGGCTCCTGCTACGTGTGCTCGAGTTGTGGGAGCACCAGCGGCTGCTCGTAGGATAGGGCACCGGTAGTGACGAACGGGCCGGGGTCCCCCGGCCCGTTCGCGTTCCACGTCGACGAGGAGCACGCGGGTGGCAGACGACGACGGCAGGCTGGTGGGCCTGCACCACGTCCAGCTGGCGATGCCCGAGGGCGAGGAGGAGGCGGCCCGGCGGTTCTACGGGACGGTGCTCGGGCTCCGCGAGGTCCCCAGGCCGGTGGCGCTCTCCCCGGCCGGTGGGGTCTGGTTCGTGAGCGGCGACCTCGAGGTGCACCTGGGCGTGGAGGAACGGTTCTCACCAGCGGTGAAGGCCCACCCCGCCTTCCTGGTGCACGGCATCGAGAAGGTCCGCGCGCGCATCGAGGAGGCGGGCTACCGCGTCAGCGACACCGTTCAGCTGGAGGGGTTCCACCGGATCTACGTGCGCGATCCCTTCGGCAACCGCGTGGAGCTGATCGAGCCGGCGTGAGCGCGGGGTGGCGGGTCGAGGGGTTCCACCACGTGCAGCTCGCGATGCCGCCGGGGGCCGAGCAAGAGGCCGAGGCGTTCTACGTGGGCCGGCTCGGCCTCTCGAGGATCCCGAAGCCCGCCCACCTCGAGGCGCGCGGCGGCTGCTGGTTCCGGTCCGAGGCCGCGGAGCTGCACCTCGGCGTCGAGGACGGGTTCCGGCCCTCGGCCAAGGCGCACCCCGCCCTGCGTGTGCGAGGGATCGCGGCGCTGCGGGCGGCGCTCGATGAGGGGGGGTGGCCGGTGGAGGACGACACCGAGCTCGACGGGCACCAGCGCTGGTACGTCCGCGATCCCTTCGGCAACCGGCTGGAGCTGATCGAGGAACGGGCGGGCTAGATGGAGCTGCCTGTCAAGCGGATCGATCCGTCGGCGCAGCTGCCCACCGCGCAGCATCCAGGCGATGCCGGCCTCGACCTCTGCGCTGTCGCGGACCTGGTGGTGGAGCCCGGCGAGCGCGCGATGGTGCCCACGGGGCTCGCCGTGGCCATCCCGGACGGGCACGCGGGACTCGTCCTGCCGCGATCTGGCCTCGCGTCGCGTGAGGGCCTCACGCTCGCGAACGCGCCCGGCCTGATCGACGCCGGCTACCGGGGTGAGGTGATCTGCGCGGTGGTGAACCTCGACCGGAACGTGGCCGTGAAGATCGCCAAGGGGGAGCGGATCGCGCAGCTCGTGATCGTGGCGCTGCCATGGGTACATCCTGCATGGGTGGAGGACCTTCCGGAGAGCGCTCGAGGCGAGGGTGGGTTCGGCTCCACAGGCCGGGCGTAGCGGTGCTCCGCGGCGCGAGGCGGCGTCCGCATGTGGCCTTCGGCCAGGTCGGTTGAAGGACCCCTCGGCCGCGGTTAGCATGGGGGCACACCGCGCGGACGTGGCTCAGTTGGTAGAGCACCACCTTGCCAAGGTGGGGGTCGCGGGTTCGAATCCCGTCGTCCGCTCCAAACCCCACGTGCCAGGCTCATTCCAGGCGCATCCGGATGTGAATCCCCAACGTTCGGACCGCATCCGGGCAGCCCGAGACAGCCACTAGCTTCGGAGCGGTCTCGCAACTATCTTCGCGTGACGTGATTCGAGACCATCTCCCGACGGGGACGGTGACGTTCCTCTTCACTGATGTCGAGGCCTCGACGAAGCTCCTCCACGAGTTGGGGTCCGAGGCATACGGGGACGCCCTCGCCGGGCACCGCCGCGTCGTAAGGGAGGCTTCAGCACGTCACGGCGGCGTGGAAGTGGACACCCAGGGCGACGCCTTCTTCATCGCGTTTCCGACCGCGCTCGGTGCGCTCGATGCCGCGCGGGAGGCGCAAGAAGCGCTCGCCCGGGGGACGATCCGGGTCCGCATGGGCATCCACACCGGAACACCCCACGTGACCGAAGAGGGATACGTGGGGCCCGACGTGCACAAGGGCGCGCGCATCGCGGCGGCCGGCCACGGTGGTCAGGTGCTCCTGTCGAGGCCCACGCGCGAACTCGTCGAAGTCGAGGTGGTGGATCTGGGCGAGCACCGATTGAAGGACTTCGCGCAGCCGATACGGATCTTCCAACTCGGAAAGGGGCGGTACCCGCCCCTGAAGACGATCTCGAACACGAACCTCCCGCGTCCCGCGAGTTCGTTCATCGGCCGGGAACAGGAAGTGGAAGAGGTCGTGTCGCTCGTGCGAGGGACCCGCATCGTTACCCTGACCGGCCCCGGTGGTTCCGGCAAGACGCGTCTCGCCATCGAGGCCGCGACCGAGCTGGTGCCGGAGTTCCGGAACGGTGTTGTCTGGGTGGGCTTGGCGGCGATCCGAGACGCCGGCTTGGTCATCGGCACGATCGCGCAGACGCTGGGAGCGACGGACAGCCTCGCCGACCACATCGGAGGGCAGGAGATGCTCCTGTTGGTCGACAACATCGAGCACGTGATCGATTCGGCCCCCGAGCTGGGATCGCTCCTCGATACCTGTCCCAACCTCAAACTCATCACCACGAGCAGGGAGCTGCTGCGCGTTCCGGGTGAGCAGGCCTATCCGGTTCCTCCGCTCGAGCCGCAGGACGGGATCGAGCTCTTCCTGGCTCGGGCGCGGGCGGCCCTCCCAAGCTTCGCCGCGAGCGACGCGGTGTCGGAGCTCTGCACCCGACTCGAGTACCTCCCGCTTCCGCTCGAGCTGGCGGCGGCGCGCGTCCGCGTTCTCTCCGTCGAACAACTCATCGAGCGCCTCTCCGAGCGCCTCGACGTTCTCAAGGGCGGACGGGGCGCGGAGGCTCGACAGCAGACCCTGCGTGCGACGATCGAATGGTCGTACGACCTCCTTTCGAGGGAGGAGCAAGTCGTCTTCGCGCGACTCGCGGTCTTCGTCGGCGGCTGCGCGGTCGAGGCGGCGGAGCAGGTAGCTGCAGCAGATCTCGACACCCTCCAGTCACTGGTCGACAAGAGCCTCGTCCGCCACACCGACGAACGGTTCTGGATGCTCGAGACGATCCGCGAATTCGCGGCGGAGCGGCTGGAGGAATCGGGCGAAGCGGCCGAGCTCCGGCGGCGTCATGCTCGATACTTCCTGGTCCTCGCCGAGGTAGCGGAGCCGAGCTTGATCGGGCCGAGTCCCGAGAGATGGCTCGATCGACTCGAGCAGGATCTCCCCAACCTCCGTGCCGCCCTCGACCGGCTGGAGGCGTCAGGCGACACGCAGTCAACCTTGCGGCTGGCAGGAGCGCTGTGGGGGCTCTGGAACCTGAGGGGCTACGTCGTCGAGGGCTGGCGTCGGCTGGCGGGTGCGCTCCGTGCCGATACGCGCCCGACGGCAGCACGGGCCAAAGCGCTCAACGCGGCGGCCGAGTTGGCGGTCTGGACCGGGGATCAGCAGGAAGCGAAGAGCTGGGCCGAGGAGGCCCTCGGTCTCCATCGCACGCTCGGGGATGCGTGGGGCGCTGCGTGGTCTGGTTGGACCCTCGGCCGCGTGGAGGCCGAGGCAGGCGATCTCGAAGGAGCGCGGGGATACGTGGAAGACAGCGTCCGAACGTTCCGCGAGGTCGACGACGAGCACTACACGCTGACGGCGGGCCGGACACTTGCGTGGATCTGGCAAGAGCTCGGTGACTACGAGCGCGCCCGTGCACTGAACGAGGCCAACCTCCTTCAAGCCCGCGCGCTCGACGACAAGCTGAACCGATGGTGGTCGCTGTTCTATCTGGCCGGCCTCGCTACGCGGGAGGGGCGGTACCGGGAAGCGCTCTCATCGCTGGAGGAGGGGCACCGTGTCGCCTCCGATCTCGGCGACCCGGGGATGGTCGACATGACCCTTATCCGGATCGCCGAAGTCCTGGCGCGCGCCGAGCGAGCCACGGTCGCGGTCCGGTTGCTGTCCTTCGCGGAGACGATCCACGAGGAACATCCATTCACCTATCCCGTCTGGTTCGCCAAAGCGGAAGACGATGCCATCACCCGGTGTCACGCTGTGCTCGACGACGCTGTCTTCGCCGAGGCCTGGGAGGAGGGTCGGAACCTCACGGCCGACGAGGCCGTGGCGCTCGCCCTCGAGTCTCTGCCGTGAGGCCATCGTGGTGCCACCCGTCGATACCGACGACCGGCTGAGCTTGTCTGACGCGGGATTGACATGTGACCGAATAGTCACCTATCCTCCAACCGTGACCGACGACGACCGTGTGTTCAAGGCGCTTGCGGATCCGACCCGTCGCTTCCTGCTCGACCGGCTCTTCACGCGTGACGGCCGCACGCTGACGGAGCTCGAGTCCGAGCTCGAGATGACGCGCTTCGGGGTCATGAAGCACCTGCGCGTCTTGGAGGACGCGAACCTCGTGGTCACGCGGCGATCCGGGCGGGAGAAGCTGCACTTCCTGAACCCGGTGCCGATCCGGCTGATCCACGACCGGTGGATCGACAAGTACACGGAGCGTCAGGTGTCGGCGCTCGCGGAGCTCAAGCACGAGCTGGAGGGAGAGGTGACGGCATGACGACGGCAGCGGACACGAGCCTGACCACCCAGGTCTATCGCGTCTACATCAAGGCGACGTCGGAAGCGATCTGGGACGCGATCACGGACCCGGACTGGACCGAGAGGTACGGCTACGGGGGTCGCGCGGAGTTCGATCTGCGTCCGGGAGGCGCCTACCGTGGGATGTCCAGCGAGGCGATGCGGGCCACGGGCGCGCCCGAGGTCGCCGTCGATGGCGAGGTGATCGAGGCGGATCCGCCCCACAAGCTGGTCATGACCTGGCGCATGCTCATGGATGACGAGATGATCGCCGAGGGGTTCACCCGCCTCACTTACGAGATCGAGGAGGGGAAGGGCGGCGTGACCAAGCTCACCCTCACCCACGACCTCGAGGGCGCGCCCAGGCTCGCGGTGCTCCTGTCCGGCGGGCTGGAGGACGCGGGTGCCGGCGGCGGTTGGCACTGGGTGCTCAGCGATCTCAAGACCCTGCTAGAGACCGGGACGTCGATGGACGCCCGGGACGGACTCAACCAGGGTTGAGCCGTTGCGATGGAGGTCCTGCGAGAGCGGGGCCTCCATCGCCCCACGGACACCCAGACGAGGTCAGCCAACACATGCGAGCTATCGAGCGTGATCCGCGCGCGGAGGCCGGGAGCGCTCTTCGTCGACAGGGCATGACGCCGGAGGAAGTGGCCCGCATCCTCGCGGAGGACGATCCCGAGATGGTGCGCCGTCGGTTGGAACTGCATCGCGAGGAGCTGGTGGAACGCCTCGACGAGGATCTCGTGAACATCGACCGGATCGAGCGCGTCCTGACGGCGTGGGTGAGCGCGTCGGACGGGCGTTCGGACGACGTCGCGTAGACTGTGGGCTCGCCCGCTCCGGCAGGCGACGTCGCGGCGGGGTGGCCGAGTGGTTAGGCAGAGGCCTGCAAAGCCTCGCACACCGGTTCGATTCCGGTCCCCGCCTCTCACCCCTCCTGGAGCGCGCTGAGCTGCCGCAGGATCGCGTCGGCGGCCACCGTGCTCCCGACGCCGTTCAGGTGGATCCCGTCGGTCAGTCGGACGACCTGCCGTGCGCCGTGGAACACCATCGAGTCGGTGTATCCGGCGCCCCCCTCGCCTCCGAGGAGGTCGTAGAGGTCGACGTACACGACCATCGGGCGTTCCTTCGCCTCCGCGGCGTACGCGGCGTTCACGGCGCGCATCCCGTGGTCGAGCGTCGGGTTCTGCATGGGGGGCATGCCCACCCAGATCACGCGGCGGCCGCCCTCGGTCATCACGTCCATCATCGCACCGACCCGACGGCGGTATTCCCTCGTCCAGGCCGGCTCTCCCACCGAACGGTAGCGGCCACCTACGTCGAGTTCCTGATCGTCGTTGGCGCCGGCCATGTAGACCGCGACGTCGGGGTTCAGACCTGCCATCACACCGGCCGCGTGGCGGGTCCAGTCGAAGTAGTCGTCGCGCACCAGCCCGGTCCCCACCTGGTACTCGGGGCTGACGGCGACTCGAGGATCGTCCCGCGTGAGCTCGAAGAGCGCCCAGGACGGGCCGGCGGCGAGGGAGTCGCCACCGAACCAGATCCGCAGGGGAGCGTCGGCCGAGGCGACCGGCACAGGAGGGGCAGGGGGCGGCGGTGGGTCCGTGGCGAGCCCGGGAGGCCTCTGTCGTGGCGGTGGCGTGGGCGTTGACGCAAGTACGACGCGGGCGAGCTGCTCCAACTGGTGGTCCTGGATCCCGGTGAACTCGCCGACGCGTTCGTACTGGAGCCAGTAGGTGGTGTGGGCGTCGCCGAAGTAGAGGTAGCGGTCGCTGCCGAAGAACGCATCGGTCGCGAGGCCAGGCGCCTCTTCCACGACAGATGTGGCCCGGCGGACGTCGGCGATGGGCGTCGCCGGGCGGATCCCGAGCGCGAGGTAGGTGTCGCGTCCGATGAACCACTGACAGAAGGGGTAGGTGGCGAACGGATGCGAGACCTGCGGTCGGTCGAACGCGTTCGCGATCTGCTGGCGGGTGAGGAGCGTGCAGGCGCGGGCCGTGGCGACGTTGCCGAGTGCGCCCCGCAGGGGGAACTGGCGCCGGTCGCGGACGAGGGTGCCGGGGGTGGTGCCGGCGGGGGAGAGCGCAGCGTTCGAGACCACCGTCTCGGGCCGTGCGATGAGGTGGATCAGGGAGATCGTCCCCAAGACCGCCCCCGTCAGGAGGGCGCAGGCGGCGGCCCCGGCGACGATCCGGCGTCGCAGATACATGCGACGCTTCGCGCGCAGGGCGTCGGCGTCCAGCGGCATGCGCGCCGCAGGCGCCCCGCCCTCGGGGACGGGAGGGGGATTCGACATCTCTTGGCCATGGGGTGGAGCGGGGCTAGCCTATCCCGCATCCGCGCCGGGTATCGCCGAGTATCATGCGAGGTCCGGGCGCTTAGCTCAGGGGGAGAGCGCTTCCTTGACACGGAAGAGGTCAGAGGTTCAAATCCTCTAGCGCCCACCAGAAGAAACCGCAGGTCAGAGGTGGTTTATCGCCTCAAGCGGGAGCCCCGACACCCCCCGGAATGGCACTCAGTGTGCGAAAAGGTGTGCAAGACGCACGCTCCATGCACACTGACCTCCCGTCCTGCGCCCGTGTTGCACTCGGCGTTCACCATGAGGGTGTGACGTACGGACTTCAGACTTCGATCCGGACCCGTCCCGCTGCTGCACGTACGTCACGGTCACTGGCACGGCGTGGCTGGTCCCGATGAGAGGTTCGTGATGTCCGTGGAAGTCAACGACGATGGCGAGGTTCAGGCCATCCGGGGCAACAGGTTCTTCAACCTGAAGGTCCAACGGGAAACGGACCCGCATCGGGTCTGGAACGGCGAAGAGCGCGAGGTGCCCTACTGGCAGGCCCCTTGGCATCCGCCGCTTATTCCTTCGTTGCGGACGGTGCACGCAGCGGAGGGCTAGTGGCCGACCCCTGCCCGTGTGTCCGTCACTTGCGGCTCGCGGAGGCCCGGCGGGGGTCGGCCCTCCTCAGTTACAGCTTGACCATCCGTTTGAGCCCGAGTGCCGAGCAGGCAGCCGCGTAGGCTTCCTCGTCGCGCGGGAACCAGTTGCCAGGACCTCAGAGTCCACGTTAGCGGCCGACATCCCTGACGATGATGCTGAATCGCCTCTCAGGCGGTGCGTCTTCTCGGACGTGCAGGGCCACGAGCGCAGCGCTGGCGAGAACGAGAGCCGCAACGAGCAGGGGAAGCCAAACGGTCTTGGTCATCCTTCCACCTCCAGAGTTGGCCGCACGGCCTGCTCCTGCGATCAGGTATCGGACGCGGACCACATGAACTCAATCCCGCGCAGCAGGGCTGCCTCCGTCTGCGGCGCTCGGCTGGGTGGTGTAGTGGCGATGTTCGCGACGATGCTCAGGCGCGACCGGGAGCGCAACGGGCTCAGGGTCGCCCGCGCATCGTGGCTCGTAGGCGTGACGGTGCGCGAGTACCGCGAGATCGAGGCCGGCACGAAGGCCCCAGACTGGGACACCTACGAGCGCGTCTGCGAGCTGTTCGGCTGGCCGCGGTCGTTCACCTACGCGCTGAGCCTGCTGGACCTAAGGCTGCTCGCCGCGGGATGAAGTGTCCTCACGACCTACTTCGTCCTGCACGAATAGCCTGACTTCCGCGTTTACGTTTACAGAGAGGAGGGATGAGTCAAATGGGGGGCATGGCCCCAGCTCGGTCCTGACCGCGCTTGTTGCCCGCCGTACCAGTGAAGGGGGCACCATGGAACGTGCTACTCGTGAGCGTCGCACGCCTCGACGCATGTTCTCAATCGTAGTGATCTCTGCGACGATGCTGATGACCGTTGGTGTTCCACCAGCCCACGCGACCACACCCGGCAAGAACGGCCGCATCGCCTTCGCGATGGACACGGGCTCAGGAGCCCAGATCTACAGCATCAAGCGCAACGGAACCGATCTCCGCAAGCTGACGAACGTGAGCGGCGACGCGCTGTTCCCCGACTGGTCGCCGCACGGTCGCAGGATCTTGTTCGCTGATGACGTCAACGAGGGCACCGCGTCGAACCTCGCGATCATGGACGCAGACGGTAGCCACTTCCGTGATCTCACAACCACGGGTTACCGCGAGCATCCTGATTTCATCCCAGGCGGGCACAAGATCGTGTACGGGTGCGACTGCGGGAAGACCAATGGTCTCTTCGTCAGCCGTGCTGACGGGACCAACGCGCGGCGCTTGACGACGAACCCGTTCCGCTACGAGTCCGACAGCGGACCGGCCGTCTCGCCGGACGGAAGGACCGTGAGCTTCGTTCGTGTCAAGAAGAGCGAGAGCTTGCAGGCGCTGTTCACGGTGAACGTGGACGGCAGCCACCGGCGGATGCTCGTTCCCTACACGTCCGAGGTGGCGCTCAAGCTTGACTGGGCACCCCGGGGCAACCGCATCCTCTTCACGGTCTATGGTGATGCCCCAGGCGGCCTGTCTCCGAACGTGGCCACCATCAGGCCCGACGGCACGGGGTTGCGGATCCTCACGCATGTGCACCGCGCTGGTGTCGCGGCACTCAACGGGTCCTACTCCCCGGACGGACGCTGGATCGTGTTCAAGATCGTCAATTCAAACACGGGCACGTACAAGCTCATGAAGATGCGCCCGGACGGGTCTGATTCCACCAAGATTCGGTCGCTGCCCGCAGCGCCGAGGGGCATCGACTGGGGACAACAGCCGTAAACCAACCCCGTCGAGGCGATCCGAATGTCGCGCTCGTCGCCGCGACCTTGGTCAGAGAAGGGGCGCGCGTCGTACCGGCCCTTCTGCAACCCGGCTGGCTTCCGCCACGGCTTCGACTCCCACCAGTTCACGTCCTGGTCCGCCACTGGTGCTGGAAGCCGTAGTCCACAAAAGTACCCGACTGGCCGAGGAAGCTCGGCCTGAAGGGGTGCACACTGGGGGACGTGAAGAGCTTGCTCGGGACCTTCCGCGCGTGGGTTGCTCTACGGCGCGCCAAAGATGATCTCGAGTTGGCCGAGCGGCTTCATGCAGCAGGTGCGGAGAACGAGCGTGAGCTGACGTACCTTCGCCGCCGCGTGGCCCGCGAGAGGGAGCGCTTGCTGGCCGCCTACAGCAGCCTCGTCTAGCTTGTCCACGCGCTCGCGCGCCGCGCTTCGGGCGCGTTGGCTCTAACCACCGCTCGACGTCGTCGCGGCTCCAGGCGCGGTCCTCGCGGGCATCCCCTTCGTGGCGGACGAAGACGAAGAGCTGGCTTCCCAGGTTCGTCAGCTCGGTGAGCCGGTGACGCATACAATCGAAGCATGACTGGAACCGATCTCGTGACTCTCCGCCGACTCGCAGAGGATGGCAACGAGGAAGCCGCCGATCGACTTGCGGTTCTGGCGACCGAGCGCGGTGACATCGACGAGTTGAACCGCCTCGTCGATGCGGGGAACGAGGTGGCGGCAGATGGGCTCGCCAAGTTGGCGGCAGGACGGGGCGACATCGACACCCTGAAGCGTCTCGTCGACGAAGGTAGTGAGGTGGCCGCAACACTGCTGAGCCAGATCATCAGCGAAACCGAGTAGTTAGGGACCTGGTTTACCACTCGGAGGGATAGCCACCATCCGTCCTGAAGAATCTCAGCCTTCGGAGACAGGCTTCCGCCACCGGTACCGACCCCACCAGTTCACCTCATCCATCCACGCCTCGACTTTGTCGGGCGGTTCCAGGCCCGGCGCGGGCTCGTCCCGACTGGAGCAGGGAACTCGTAGCGCTCGCGATCAGCGAGCTGGCGGGCGCGCTCGTTGGTTGCGTTCAGTAGGCGGGCGATGTCCGCGAGGCGGAGCGCCGGATCAGCATGGGTCACAGCGTCCGTCCTCAATCGCGGGTATCCCACGGGGCTTGATAGAGAAGATGTTGGGACGCTCTCGGCTGACAGTGACAAGTATCGGCCAGGGATACGGACGCTGGATCCCGTCTGTAGGTCGCTCGCGGCACCATGGTAAACCCGCAGGTCCAAGGCGGGTTATCGCCCTGAGCGGGACTCCCGCAACAACTCTGGAATCGTTCAGCCTGCGCACCCACCCTGCGGCGGGGCAGGCCCCGGTCCTGCCCGCGCCATTGGGTGTTGTCGATGTGGTCAGTAGCCGAAGCCGCCGCCCCCTCCGCCTCCGTGGTGGAGGAACAAGAGGTAGACGACCAGGTACGCAACCGCGCCGACCGCTAGGTAGATCCCTAGCCACTTCTTCCATCTCCGACCGTAGCCGGACACCTTCTGTGCCATCGTTCGCCTCCTTGCTCTCGTGACTTCCTTCATGGGGTACTACCGGCGAACGGCTCAGCCGGATCGTCAGGCGTCCTGAGGATCTGCTGAGAGAATGCGACCCGCGAGCGCACCTCGGACCCGGATGCACGCACGAACCCTCGCGCATGCCAGACTGCCTCTTCGTGGAACCGATCATCCGCTCATATCGCGAGCGCGATGCTCCCGATGTCGTGGACCTTTCCCTCCGCGCGTGGGCTCCGTGGGCCGCCTCGGAGAGGGCGATGATGGGACCCGACATCTTCGAACGTCTGTATGGCGAGGACTGGCGTCCCCACCAAGAGAAGGATGTGAGGGATGCGCTTGCCGACGCGAACACCGAGGTATGGATTGCCGACGTGGGTGGGCGAGCCGTCGGCTTCGTTGCGGTCAAGCTCGATGTCGAGCGGGGCATGGGCGAGGTGTACATGCTCGCGGTTGACCCTGACCATCAACAGCACGGGCTTGGTTCCGCGTTGACGCGCGTCG
Source organism: uncultured Actinomycetes bacterium (assembly GCA_963810915.1). Lineage (GTDB taxonomy): Bacteria > Actinomycetota > UBA4738 > UBA4738 > HRBIN12 > JAOUEA01. Next base: position 492,779 of record CAWEPH010000001.1, read on the forward strand.
CCACCGACTGGATCAGGGAGGCAGGGCTACCGCTCGCCGTCATCGATACGGCTGGTGATGTCAGCCACGCTCCGGCTCGCCGCATGTACGAGAAGGCCGGATACTCGCCGATGCCGATCGTGCGGTACTTCAAGGTTCTGTGAGAGCGCAGACGCTCAGGCGACATCAAGGGGTCCGCCGTGATTGGTAACCAGCGCAGCCCAGGAGCGGACCACTGGTGAAGTTGGGGGCGCGGACGTTCACCTCGTTCGCCCCCAAGTTGCGCTCGTAGGAGACCAGCTACCGACTGCCGGAGATGGCTACGTCGCCGATCCGCGACACGACGATCCGGCTCCGGGACGGTTGCTGATCGCGGAAGAGCACCCACGTCCACACCATGTTGCTGACTCCGTGGATCTGGAACTTGAACGTGTACGGGAGATGCCTGTCAGCATCTTGGAAGGTCGTCTTCCACCTCCAGCGCATCCGCCCGCGATCGGAGACGCGAACGGCATCCACGCGCATCCAGACGTTGGACCCGGGATCGCGCCGAAGGACCGCCGCCCGAAACCCGGCATGGACCGGCGTCACCTTCGCGCGCAGGAGGACGGTGTCGCCCCAGGTGTATCGCTCATGCCGCAGGCATGACTCCGACGTCCGCGTGTGGGCGGCGCACGCCTCGAACCTCGTGGTCGGGTGAGCGATACCCTGTGTGACCGGCCCGATCGCCGACAACGCCATGACCAGGCCCACGACCACAGAGGTTCGTCTGGCCTTCATGGGCTCGCTTCTCCCGTCGCTCCGCCTGTAGGCGTCGCGTTCTCGCACCAACATTAGTCCCAAGCCATCTGCGCCGCGATGGGATCGAGACGCGCCTCGTGGCTCAGCGGCGTGTTGGTGCGCCCGTGCCGCGAGACTGAGGCCGGTGCGAAGTCGCGTGGCTCGGATGGGCTTGTGCCCGTGATGCCCGGACCGACATCGCGGCTCTCAGGATGGCCTCGCGAAGTTCGGGAGACGCGTCCGTAACGTCCTCGAGCCCGACCACCTCACGGATCCCCGACTGCGAGGCCAGCTCGACGAGGCGGGCCCATACGGGTGCGTACCGGGCCAGAACGATCGACGTCCCGAGCGACCGTTCGCTCATGAACTCAGCGAGGTCGAGAGCATCGGTCGGCACCACATCGGGGGATACGACCAGCACATCGATCCGATCGCCGGCTGCGACCAACAGTCCCTCGGCAACGGAGATGTTCGGAACCCCGATCAGTGCATCGGGGCCCTTCCCCAGGGTTCGGGCGACAGCCTCGGTGAAGGCCTTCGGCGACCCGACCAGGACCACGTTGTTGGCTCCCGAGACGGTTGGCAGGGGCGGTGATCCGGGGGCGGGCGCGAAACCGATCGCCAAGGGTGCGTCCTCGACCGCAGCCGGGGCATCCATTGGGGCATCGATGGATCTCTTGTCCATCCATCGGATATCGGAGTGGGGAAACCCTCGCTTGAACCCTCGCTGAGCGGTTCAGACGCGTGGGCCACGGCGGTGGGCGCAGCCCTAGGGCGAGGTCGTTCTGTCTGGCGGGTCGGAGGAGCGTTCCCGGAAACGCCCACGCACGACGGCTTCCCAGTCCTCAGGCAGCGTGACGTTCTCCAGCGGGACCCGGATCACCACGGTACGTGCCGGCTCCACGTACCCGTTGCGAGGACCGGAACCCCGGAGTGCGGGGGGAAGGTCCTGCGACTCGGTCTCGTCTGCGGAGTGAGGCTCGTCACGGAAGGCAGACCAGAGCAGCACAGCGAAGCCGACCAGACTGAGGGCCACCATCACCCCGCCGATCCATTCGCTCGCCAGCACCGCCGTGGGTGATACCGCCACCGGGGTCATGGCCCCATCATGCGGCTTCCGCCACGACTTCGACTCCCACCTCCGCACGTTACCCACCCGCTCCATCCGGTGGCGCGTCCTGCCGATCGAGCGCCCACCCACGTCCTCCGATGACCCACGTGCCGTAGGCTCCACCGGATGCCGGCCTTCGACCTCCTCATCCGTGGCGGAGCGCTCGTCGACGGGACCGGGGATCCCGCGCGACCCGCCGACGTCGGCATCGTGGGGGACCGCATCGTAGCGGTGGGTGATCTGGCGCGCGCGCAGGCGCGCCGGGTGATCGAGGCGGATGGCCGGTGCGTCACGCCTGGCTTCATCGACATCCATTCGCACAGCGACATCGGCATCCTGCAGGACGCCACAGCGGAGAACGCCGTCCGTCAGGGGATGACGTTGCACGTGACGGGCAACTGCGGTGTCTCGCCGGCGCCGGTGTCCGACGCCACGCGCCATCTCGCCGAGCAGGAGTTCCCTCACCACGACCATCCCGTCGCCTACACATGGTCGACCTTCCGCGGGTACCTCGAGGCGGTGGAGCGGGCGGGGGTGGGCGTGAACGTGGCCTCGCTCGTAGGGCACGGCAACATCCGGATGGCCGAGCTCGGGTACGAGCAGCGCGGGCCCACGCCTGAGGAGCTGGACAGGATGCGAGCGCACGTCGAGGAGGCGATGCGCGCGGGCGCCTTCGGCCTCTCCACGGGGCTCGTGTACCCGACGGGGTGCTTCGCCGGAACCGATGAGATCGTCGCGCTGGCGGAGGTCGCCGCACGGCACGGAGGGATGTACGCGAGCCATATCCGAGGTGAGCGCGAGAGCGTCGTGGACGCGGTGCGGGAGTGCATCGCGATCGGGGAGCGCTCCGGATGTCGCACGCAGATCAGCCACAATGCCCCGAAGTACGGCGGCTCGCACCTGCTGCCCGAGGTGATGACGCTGTGGGAGGAGGCACGAGACCGGGGGTTCGACGTGGCCGTGGACAACGACATCCATACGGATCTCGGGTGGCCCTTGCGCGCCGGTCTCCCGCAATGGACCCACGAGCTCACCCCCGACGAGCTGCTCGCGCTCCTAGCCGCATCCGAGCGCCGGAGCGAGCTGATCGCGGAGACCGTCGAGGACGCCCGCCCGGCCTACGGTCCCGTTGGTCTGCTCAAGCACGGCGTGTGGGACCGCGTGTGGTTGCTTCCCGGCCCCGGCGTCGGCGAGGAAGCCGGCCGCACGATCGCCGAGGTTGCTGCGCGCGCCGGCACGGACGGCTGGACCGCATACCTCGATCGCATCGTGGCGACCCGCGGTGCGGCCGAGGGACTCTTCGATTACATCGACATCGAGGTGGTCAAGGCGGTAGCCCGCCATCCGATGGTGATGCTCTGCTCGGACGGGTGGGTGTTGCCGCGGGGAGGCAACCGCGCCTCGCAGCCCCCGTACATCCCTTGCGCCTACGGCGAATTCCCCGGCGTGATCGAGCGGTTCGTGGTGCGCGAGGCGATCCTGAGCCTCGAGGAGGCGGTGCGGAAGATGACGTCCATGCCGGCCGCCCGTCTCGGGACTCGCCGACCGCGGGGTCGTGGCCGCCGGCATGGCGGCCGACGTGGTCGTCTTCGAGCCCGACCGTGTGCGAGACAGGGCCACAAACCTCTTCCCCCACGATCCGATCACGGAGCACTACCCGCACGAGTTCCCCGAAGGCATCGATTGGGTCCTGGTGAATGGGACGGTCGCCGTAGAGGACGAAGAACCAACCGGCGCCGTGGCCGGGCGCGTCCTGAAGGGCCCGTCGTTCCGCCCGGCTTGAGCCGCTAGGACCGGCGCGTTGACTTGCCTGGATCCTCGCATCTGACGGGGCTGGGCCGAGGCGGCGGGTGACCGACACCCCTCACCGCGACGACTACTACCCACACTGGCAACCGATCTGAGCGCCGGCGACCGTCAGCGTTCGCGTCGGTCTTGCGGTCGACGGCCGGTCGTGCGAGACTCCGGACGCAACCCCTTTGACGTCCGGGCCTCGTGCCCAGGCGATGACGGCGGCACGACGCGGGCACGTGCCGCCGTCTCCTTATCCGGCGCGGGTTGCCCCTCGAACCATCCGGGCAGGACTTGCTATCGTGGTCGTGTCCCGGGCGCGTAGCTCAGCGGGAGAGCGCTCGCCTCACACGCGAGAGGTCGCAGGTTCAAAACCTGCCGCGCCCACCGATCCCGGACGGGGAGTCCTTCGATCGAGGAACGCATCGGCGATCTGACCGCCCTCCACGTCCGTCCGCGTGGCCATCAGCGTGAGTTGCCGTTGGTCCTCGTCCACGGGCTGTGGGCCGCCGCCTGGATCCTGGAGGCCTGGCTCGAGCCGGCGGCCGCACGAGGCTGGGACGCGTGGGCGCCCAACCTCCGCGGTCGGGAGTCGAGCCGGCCCGTCCTGGATCTGGGGCGGGTCGGGATGGAGGACTTCGCGGCCGACCTCACGGATGTGCTCGAGCGCCTCGGGCCGTCGATCGTGATCGGCTACTCGATGGGCGGGTTGGTGGCGCAGATGGTGGCCACGGACCCGCCGACCCGGGATCTCGTGCGCGGACTCGTGCTGATGTGCTCGGTGCCCCCGCGGGGGATCATGGCGCTCTCCGGACCCGTGTTGCGTGCGTCCATGCGCTACGTGCCGGCGATGGTGCGAGGGCGCGCCTTCCGTCCCACCCGCGATGAGGCCGACGCGATGATGATGAACGATCTACCCGAGGCCGAACGGGAGCGCTGGTTCCCGCGGTTCATCCCGGACGCGGCGCGCGCGGCTCTGCAGATGGCGACGGGCGTCGCGACCGCCCGGGCGCCGTTGCCCGGCCCCGTCCTCGTGGTGTCCGCCGAACATGACCACATCTCGCCGCCTCGGATCCAACCGCAGCTCGTCCGTCGCTATGGGGCGGAGCACCTCCCCGTGGCCGGACATGCCCACCTGATCGCGATCGAGCCCGGGTGGGAGGACGTCGAGTCGGCCGTCCTCGACCGTATCGATGCCTGGCGTTGACTCCGGCGGAGGTGTTGTGACCATCGCGTGACGAGCCGGTGATGCCCGTGGTCGCAAGCGGTCGGGCTTTCGTAGGGTGGTCGGGTCCGCAAAGAACGGGAGTGAAGATTGGACACCACGCTAGGGATGCCGGCCCCGCCGGCGGAAGCGCTGGCCGCGCGTGCCGACGGGCTCACCAAGACCTACGGCGAGGGCGACGCTGCGGTGCAGGCGCTCCGTGGCGTCTCCGTCGGGTTCACCGAAGGCGAGTTCACGGCCATCATGGGGCCATCCGGTTCGGGGAAATCCACCTTGTTGCACTGCATGGCAGGGCTCGACACGCCCACCTCGGGCTCGGTGAGCATCGGCGACGTCGACCTCACCACCCTGTCCGAGAAGGACCTCACCCGGCTCAGACGCGACCGGGTCGGCTTCGTATTCCAGGCGTTCAACCTCGTGCCGACCCTCTCCGCCGAGGAGAACATCACGCTGCCGCTCGACATCGCGGGACGCGACGTTGACCGCGCGTGGTTCGACCAGGTCGTCGACACGGTCCACCTGCGCGATCGGCTGAGCCACCGACCCAGCGAGCTGTCGGGCGGGCAGCAGCAGCGGGTGGCCGGAGCCCGGGCCCTCGTCTCGCGGCCCGCCATCGTCTTCGCGGACGAGCCCACGGGGAACCTGGACTCGCGCTCCGGCGCGGAGCTCCTGGGGTTCCTCCGCGATGCCGTCACGTCCCACGGCCAGACGATCGTCATGGTCACCCACGACGCGAACGCCGCCAGCTACGCAGACCGGATCGTCTTCCTGGCGGACGGCCATATCGTCGACGAGATGCGTGAGCCCACCGCCGATCGCATCCTGGATCGGCTGAAGTCGCTCGAGGCCTGATCGCACATGTGGAGGACCACGTTCAAGAGCCTCTTCGCGCGGAAGCTGCGGCTCGCGCTGACGGCCCTTTCCATCGTGCTGGGGATCGGGTTCGTCGCCGGGACGTTCGTGCTCACCGACACGATGAATGCCGCGTTCGACCAGCTGTTCGGGGAGATCGCGAGGGGCAGCGACGTGGTCGTGCGCTCGGTGTCCGCGTTCACACCCGAGCAGGCCGGTCCGGGCGGTGGCCAGACCGATGAGCGCAAGCCGGTCCCCGACTCGCTCCTGAAGACCGTCGAGGCCGTGTCGGGCGTCGCCTCCGCGAACGGCGATGTCTCCGGGTTCGCGCAGATGGTGGACCCGGCCACCGGCAAGGCGATCGGCAGCGTCGGGCCGCCCACCATCGGCGCCAACTGGAGCGGGAACAACCCCGCCGTCACGTTTCGCGACGGGGGCCCACCGGTCGGCTCCGATCAGGTCGTGGTCGACGCCGGGACCGCGAGCAAGTACGGCCTGACGGTGGGGCAGGAGATCACGATCAACTTCGTCGGGGGCCAGCAGGCGTTCACGATCTCGGGCATCGCCGGGTTCGGGGATGCGGACAACCTGGCGGGCGCCACCCTCGCGCTGTTCGATACCCCCACAGCGCAGAAGGTGCTCGACAAGGTGGGGGTCTACGACTCGATCTCCGTCAAGGCGGCGGAGGGTGTCGAGCCGGCCACGCTGCGCACGAGCATCGACCAGGTGTTGCCCAAGGGCGTCCAGGCGGTCACCAGTTCGTCGGTGGCCGACGAGCAGTCGAAGGCGCTGAAGGAAGGATTGGGCTTCTTCCGGATCGCCCTCCTCGTGTTCGCGTTCATCGCGCTCTTCGTCGGGGCGTTCATCATCTTCAACACGTTCTCGATCATCGTGGCGCAGCGCTCGAAGGAGATGGCGCTCCTGCGTGCGATCGGTGCGAGCCGCCGACAGGTGCTCGATTCGGTGATCGTGGAGGCGTTCGTGGTGGGCCTCTTCGCGTCCGCCGTGGGGATCCTCGTCGGGATCGGGATCGCGGTGGGCCTGAAGGCGCTCCTCAAGGCGTTCGGGATCGATCTGCCCAGCACCGGGCTCAAGCTCGAGCCCCGCACGATATGGGTCTCGCTGATCGTGGGGACGTTGGTCACGATCGCCTCCTCGGTCGTGCCGGCGCGTCGAGCCTCGCGCATCGCGCCCATCGAGGCGCTCCGCGAGTCTCAGGACACGGGCGACGGACGGATGCGACGCAGGCTGGTGCTCGGGCTCATCGTGACGGGACTCGGCGTGGCCGCCTTGCTCTACGGCTTGTTCGCCGTGCCCTCGAACGCCGCCGCCCTGATCGGGCTCGGCGCGGCCGTCACGTTCCTCGGCGTCGCGATCCTCTTCCCGCTCGTGGCGAAGCCGATGGCCGCGGTGATCGGCGCGCCCATCCGGCGGTTGGGGTTGCAGGGCAAGCTGGGACGCCAGAATGCGATGCGGAACCCGCGGCGGACCGCCTCGACCGCGTCGGCATTGATGATCGGCCTGGGGCTCGTGGCGATGGTGTCGATCCTGTCCGCCTCGTTGAAGGCGTCGTTCGACGCGGCCCTGTCCGCCAATCTCCGGGCGGACTTCATCCTCACGACCTCGTCTTTCAACGCCTTCAGCCCGGATGTCGCCACGAAGGTCGAGGGTGTGCAGGGCGTGGACGCCGTGGCGCAATTCCGCCAGGGCGGGTTCCGCGTGGACGGCGCCACCGACTTCATGACGGGGGTCGAGCCCGCGGCGATCGAGGCGGTCGCCAACCTGGAGCCGTCCTCTGACGCGATCGCGTCGCTCGGACAAGGGGACGTGATCGTGTACGACAAGACGATGGAAGACCACGGATGGAAGGTGGGCGATCAGATCGACTCGTCGTTCGCCGCGGACGGGAAGGTGCCGCTCACGATCGGCGGGACGTTCGGGGAGAACAGCATCGTGGGCTCGAACTACGTGGTCTCGCTCGACACGTACGACCGGTTCTTCCAGCCGCCGCTCGACACCTTCGTGATGGTGAAGACCACCCCGGGAGCGGATACCTCCCAAGTGCAGACGGATATGGAGACCGCGACGAAGAGCTTCGGCAACATCGAGGTTCAGGATCAAGCGGCCTTCCGCAAGACCCAGGAGGGGTTCGTCAACCAGCTGCTCGGCCTCGTGACGGCGCTCCTGGCGATGGCGATCCTGATCGCGCTGTTCGGGATCGTGAACACGCTCGGCCTCTCGATCTTCGAGCGTCAGCGCGAGCTCGGTTTGCTCCGCGCGGTCGGCATGGCCCGTTCCCAGGTGAAGCGGATGATCCGTTGGGAGTCGGTGATCATCGCGATGATGGGCGCGATCCTCGGGGTGATCGTGGGCGTCTTCTTCGGCTTCGCCCTTCAGCGCGCCCTGGCGCCGCAGGGCGTGACGGAGCTCGCGATCCCGGGAGGTCAGCTGATCTTCTACGTCGTGTTCGCGGGGCTCGCGGGGGTGCTCGCGGCGATCTGGCCCGCCCGGCGTGCTGCCAAGCTGAACGTGCTCGAGTCCATCGCCTACGAGTAGACGCGCCCGCACACCTCAGTGCAGGAGGAACACGCGGATGAGCGCGGCGGCGGCCACCATCAAGATCATCAAGCCGACCGTGGCGAGCACGCGCACGCGACTCGCGCTCGGGACCACTCGCAGGCGCCACTCGTTGGCCGCCCCGCCGTCGCCGACGGCTTCGTCGAGCGCCTCACCCGCGACGGTGTCGTTCGGGTACCGCGCGACCTCGATCCAGCCCTGAGCGATCAGCCGATCCAGCGCGATGGCTCTTCCTCCTCGTGGGATCCGACCGTGGCCTGCGTCCGACAGCGTGAAGAAGTCGGGACGCGGCCCGCCGTCGAACGTGCCCATGCCGCCGACCGTACGCGCCCCTCGACCGAGGGACAAGACGGGGCCGATATCATGGCGGCCATGCCACGGCTGAGCCTGCCCGACGACGTGCACGTCGAGCTCCCGGAGGGGGAGCCCGTGGGCGCGGGGCTGCCCAAGGGCGCCGTCGCGGCACGCGTCGACGGGGAGCTCCGCGACCTCTCGTTCGCGCCGGCGGCCGACGCCGTCGTGGAGCCGGTCGAGGCCGCCTCGGACGACGGCCTGCACGTCCTTCGCCACTCCGCCGCCCACATCCTCGCCCAGGCGGTCTGCGATCTGTACCCGGGGGCGAAGTACGCGATCGGCCCGGCGGTGGCCGACGGCTTCTACTACGACTTCGACCTGCCCGAAGCGATCGGCAAGGCCGAGCTCGCCAAGATCGACCGGAGGATGCGGCAGATCGTGAAGGCCAACCAACCGTTCGTGCGGGAGGAGGTGACCCGCGCGGAGGCCCTCGAGCGGCTCGCCGACCAGCCGTTCAAGGTGGAGATCATCGAGGGGATCGAGGAGGCGGACGGCGAGACGGGCGGCGGCGAGACGGTGAGTCTCTACCGCAACGGGGACTGGGCGGACCTGTGCATGGGTCCCCATCTCCCGTCGACCGGGAAGCTCGGGCCGGCCTTCAAACTCATGAGCGTGGCCGGCGCGTATTGGCGCGGCGACGAGCAGCGTCCCATGCTCACCCGGATCTACGGGACCGCCTGGGCGTCCCAGGAGGATCTGGACGCCCACCTGCACCGGCTGGAGGAGGCGGAGCGGCGCGATCACCGGCGGCTCGGGATCGAACTGGACCTCTTCTCGTTCCCCGACGAGATCGGCTCGGGGCTCGCCGTCTTCCATCCCAAGGGCGGGATCGTCCGGCGGATCATGGAGGACTACTCGCGCCGCCGGCACGAGGAGGGCGGCTACGAGTTCGTCTACTCGCCGCACATCACGAAGTCGACGCTGTTCGAGACCTCGGGACACCTGGACTGGTACGCGGACGGGATGTTCCCGCCGATGGAGCTGGACGGCGGCACGGACTACTACCTCAAGCCGATGAACTGCCCGTTCCACATCCTGATCTACCGGAGCCGCACCCGGAGCTACCGCGAGCTCCCGCTGCGCCTGTTCGAGTTCGGGACGGTCTACCGCTACGAACTCTCGGGCGTCGTGCACGGGCTCACGCGCGTGCGGGGGATGACCCAGGACGACGCGCACATCTTCACCACCGAGGAGCAGATGGTCGACGAGATCCGATCCCTGCTCACCTTCACCCTCGACCTCCTGCGGGACTACGGCCTCGAAGACTTCTATCTGGAGCTGTCCACCAAGCCCGAGGAGAAGGCCGTCGGTACCGAGGAGGAATGGGACGCGGCGACGGAAGCGTTGCGGCAGGCGGCGATGGCGATGGATCTGGCGCTCGTGCTGGACGAGGGCGGGGGCGCCTTCTACGGCCCCAAGATCTCGGTGCAGGCCAAGGACGCGATCGGACGGACCTGGCAGATGTCCACGATCCAGGTGGACACGCAGCTGCCGCAGCGCTTCGACCTGCATTACGCGGGCGACGACGGGGAACGCCACCGCCCGATCATGATCCACCGCGCGCTCTTCGGTTCCATCGAGCGGTTCTTCGCGGTGCTCACCGAGCACTACGCCGGTGCGTTCCCGCTCTGGCTCGCGCCCGAGCAGCTGCGCCTGGCTCCGGTGGCCGACCGGCACGTCGTCCACGCGCAGGAGCTCGCCGATCGCGCGCACGCGGCCGGGCTGCGTCCGTACGTGGACGACAGCAAGGAGTCGGTGGGCAAGAAGATCCGCGCGGCGCAGTTGCAGAAGGCGCCCTACACGCTCGTGATCGGCGACCGTGAGGTGGAGTCCGGGCTCTACAACGTCCGTGACCGGGGCGGCACCGAGCACGAGGGAGTGCCGTTCGATCGACTCGTCGATCGACTCGTCGAGGAGGACGTGACGCGTCGCCTCACCCAGTCGGTCTTCGAGGGCGACTGAGTGGATCACCTCTGGAGCCCTTGGCGGATGGAGTACATCCGCTCCGCAGCCGAAGAGACCGCCGAGGACGAGGGCTGCATCTTCTGCAGGCTTCCGGACGAGGAGTCGGAGCGCGTCCTGGCGCGCACCGACCTCGCGTACGTGGTGCTCAACAAGTTCCCGTACAACCCGGGTCACCTGCTCGCGGTACCCCTGCGTCACGTAGCCGAGATCGAGGAACTGACGGACGCGGAGAACGTCGATCTGCAGTCTCTCCTGCAGCGATCGGTGCGTGCGCTTCGCGAGGAGGCGAACCCGCACGGCTTCAACATCGGGCTGAACCTGGGCTCGGTGGCCGGCGCCGGCATCCCCGGCCACATCCACTGGCATGTGGTGCCGCGCTGGAGCGGCGACACCAACTTCATGCCCGTGGTGGGGGAGACGCGCGTGCTCCCCGAGCTCCTCGCCGACACCGCGCGACGCCTCACGCCCAGGTTTTCCTCGTGAGCGGCGTCACGCGATCGACCGTCCCGCCGGACGTGGTCTGAGCGATGGACCGGGCGCTCCTGGTGGCCGCGAGCCTCTTCGGGCTCCTCGGGGTGGCGCTGGGGGCGTTCGGGGCACACGCGCTGCGCACCAAGGTGAGCCAGGAGCGCCTCGCGACGTTCGAGACCGGTGTGCGGTACATGCTCTACCACGCGTTCGCGCTGTTCGCCGTGGTGGCCGTGCGCACGTGGGGGCCGGACTCGGCTGCCTCGGCGGTGGCCGGGATCGCGTTCGTCCTGGGCGTGCTGCTGTTCAGCGGCAGCCTCTTCCTTCTGGTGCTCACCGACGCGCCGAAGTGGGGAGCGGTCACGCCGCTCGGCGGCGTGATCCTCCTCGTGGGCTGGGCGGCGCTCGCCTACGCGGTCCTCGTGACCTCGTTCGTGTTCGACGCCGTCCGATGAGGACGCCGGCCCGTTACTTCTTGTGCGCTTCCTCGCGGGCGGCCTGGTAGTCCTGGATCACCCGCTGCGCCAGGTTGGACGGCATCTCCTCGTAGTGGTCGAACGTCATCGAGAACGCGCCGCGCCCGCCCGTCATCGAGCGGAGGTCGATGACGTAACGCGCGACCTCGGCCTGCGGCACCAGCGCGCGGATGCGCTGCTTCCCACCGCCCAACTGATCCATGCCGGCGATCTTGCCGCGCTTGGAGTTCAGGTCACCCATCACGTCGCCCGTGTAGGCGTCGGGCACCACGACCTCGAGGGCGACCACCGGCTCGAGGAGCACCACGCCCGCCGTCTCCACCGCCTCCTTGAGCGCGAGCGAGCCCGCGATCTGGAACGCCATGTCTGAAGAGTCCACGGTGTGGAACTTCCCGTCGACGAGCGTGACCTTCACGTCGACCATCGGGTTGCCGCTGAGCACGCCCTCCGACATCGTTTTCACGACGCCCTTTTCGACCGACGGGATGAATGAGTGGGGGATCGCGCCCCCGAAGATCTTGTCCTCGTAGACGAACCCCTCGCCGCGTGGCAGCGGCTCGATCTCGATCTCGCAGACCGCGAACTGACCGTGGCCTCCCGTCTGCTTCACGTGGCGGCCGACTGCCTTGGCTTTGCCGCGGATCGTCTCGCGGTAGGCGATCTTGGCGGGGGCGGTGGTCACCTCGACGCCGAACTTCCGCTTGAGGCGCTCGATCATGACCTCCAGGTGCGCCTCGCCCATCCCGTGCATCACGGTCTCGTGCGTCTCCTCGTTGCGCGTGACGCGCAGCGTGGGATCCTCCTCCCGCAGGCGGGCGAGACCGGTCGCGAGCTTGTCCTCGTCGCCCTTGGTCTTGGGAGCGATCGCGTAGGCAAGCAAGGGTTCGGGCAGCTCGATCTCCGGCAGCTGCACCGGCTCGTCCTTCGTGCTGAACGTGTCGCCCGTGTGGGCGTGCGCGAGCTTCGCGACGGCGCCGATGTCGCCGGCCGAGACCTCGGGCACGGGATCGTGGTCCTTCCCTCTGAGCGTGAAGAGTTGGCCGACGCGCTCGTCCGTGCCCTGGGTGGCGTTGTGGATGCTGGAATCCGGACGCACCCTCCCGCTGAACGCGCGGAACATCGTGATGTGGCCCACGAAGGGGTCCGAGACCGTCTTGAACACGAAGGCGGTGGTGGGGGCCGCCGGGTCGCAGGCACGGTCATTCTCCTCGCCGCCCTTGCCCACGACGGCGACCGCGCCGCGTTCGATGGGAGAGGGGAACTCCTCCACGATGAAGTCGAGCAGGCGGTCGATGCCGATCGCCTTGGCGGCCGAGCCCAGGATCACCGGCGCGAGGCGCGCGCGGGCGAACCCATCCTTGGCGCCCGAGACGATGTGCTCCTCCGGCAGGGTGCCCTGCTCCAGGTACTCCTCGATCAGGTCGTCGTCGGACTCGGCCACCGCCTCGATCAGCTTCTCGCGCGCGGGATCGGCCATCGCGTGGATCTCATCCGGCCACTCGGACTCCTCTGCCTTGGGGCCGTCGGGGTAGAGGTCGGCCTTCTCATGCAACAGGTCGGCCACGCCGTTGAACTCGTGCTCGGCGCCGATGGGGAGCTCGAACGGGGCGACCTGGTTCCCGAACGCGGACACCAGCTGATCCAGGGTCCCCTGGAAGTCCGAGCGTTCGCGGTCGAGCTTGTTCACGAAGATGGCGCGAGGCAGCCCCGCCTCGACCGCCAGCTCCCACGCGAACTCGGTCTGCACCTCGACGCCGTCGACCGCCGAGACCACGACGATGACGGCGTCGGCTGCCCGCACGGCCGAGCGGAGGTCGCCGACGAAGTCGGCGTAGCCGGGAGCGTCCAGGACGTTGATCTTCACGTCGTTCCACTCCACCGGGGCCATCGAGAGGGAGACCGAGATCCCCTTGCGTTGCTCGTCGGGGTCGTGGTCGGAGACCGTGTTGCCTTCTTCGACGGTCCCCATACGCGTGATGGCGCCGGAGGTGAAGAGCATGGCTTCGAGGAGGGTGGTCTTCCCGGCCCCCCCGTGGCCGACCAGCAGCACGTTACGGATGTCCTTCGCGTCGTAGGTCTTCAACGCGTGCTCCTTCGGGCGGTGAGGTAGGTGGGCATCCTACTCAAGTTGCTAGGCTCGCGCGGTTCCCATGGCGCGCTTCCAACGACTCCAGATCCGCTTCCAGCGACAGCCGCCGGGCACGGCCATCACCCGCTCCCTGCTCATCCTCGGCGGGGCGGCGGCCGTGCTCGCGGCGTGGCTGATCGTGGCTCGGGAGCCGGAGTGGGGAGGCGTCGCGGCGGGGGCCTCGGGCATCCTGCTCCTCGTGGGAGGACACCGCGCGAACCACGGCGCCGGTGGACCGACGGATCGGATGCTCGACGAGCTGCTCGACCGCGCCTGGGACGGCCTCGTCTTCGGGACGGTGGCCTGGGTGGCCCTCGCTCCGACCCCCACGGTCGCGGTGGGCGCCCTGGTGGCGATGTGCGCCAGTTTCCTCTCGGCGTACGTCCGCGCCCGGGGCGCGTCGCTCTCCTACTCCGTGGAGGAGAGTCACGTGACGCGCGGCGTGCGGTACGCGCTCGTGACGATCGGGCTGTTGTTCGGGTGGCTCACGTGGACCGTGTGGGCGGCGGCGGCATTGTCCCTCCTCGCCGCGATCGTGCGCACGAGCCAGGTCGCGCGAGAGGAGCGCGCGTGAGGGGGGACGAGACCTGGCGACAGACCCTCGCCTTCGAGTCCTACCGGTGGGTCGGCTGGCTCGCTCGCTCGCTGCCCGAACGGGGAGGGCGTCGCCTCTTCACGGTGGCGGGCCGCCTGGCGTTCCAATCGCTCCCCGGCGTGCGCGCCACCGTGGCGGAGAATCAAGCGCAGGTCCTCGGCCGGCCCGTCGACGATCCGCTCGTGGTCTCCGCCACACGTCAGGCGTTCGAGCGGTACGCGCGCTACTGGTTCGACTCCTTCCACGCGCCGCGCCTGTCCGACGAGGAGCTCGAGCGTCGGTTCCGGGCCACCGGCGTCGAGCACGTGGAGGATGCGCTGGCGGCCGGCAACGGCGTGGTGCTGGTGATGCCGCATATGGGGAACTGGGACGTGGGGGGGCGATGGATCTCGACGTGGACCGGTGGCCGCCTGGTCTCGGTGGCCGAACGCCTGGAGCCCCAACGGCTGTTCGACCTGTTCCTCCGTCACCGAGCGGAGCTCCGCATGGACATCATCGGGTCGGACGACCCTGGCGTCGGCCAACAGCTCGCGACGGCCCTCGCGAGCAACCGGATGGTCTGCCTGGTGGCCGACCGCGACCTCTCGGGTAAGGGCACCCACGTGGAGATGTTCGGACGGGCGCGGCGGGTGCCCGCCGGTCCCGCGCTCCTCGCCCTGTCGGCGGGCGCGCCGCTCATCGTCGTGAGCATCTACGAGGACGCCGGGGACTGGCGTTGCGTCTTCGGCCGTCCGCTCGAGGTCGAACCGACCGGGAGCAGGCGTGAGGACGTGCGGGCCCTCGCCCGCGCGATGGCCAAGGGGTTCGAGCAGGCGATCGCGGCCTCGCCGACTGACTGGCACATGTTCCAGCCCGGCTGGGAACCGTGAGGATCGCGCTCGTCTGCCCGTACGCGTTCGACGACCCCGGAGGGGTACAGACGCACGTCCGCGAGCTAGCGGAGTACCTCATCAGGCACGGTCAC
Source organism: uncultured Actinomycetes bacterium (assembly GCA_963810915.1). GTDB lineage: Bacteria > Actinomycetota > UBA4738 > UBA4738 > HRBIN12 > JAOUEA01. The sequence continues at coordinate 508,044 of CAWEPH010000001.1, forward strand.
GCGGTCGAGGTGCTCGCGCCGCTACGAGGGCGCGAGCGCTCCCACTACGTTCATCCGGTCGGTCGCCCCGTCGACATCCCCTACAACGCATCGAACGCGCCGATCGACCCCCGGCCGTGGTCGCGTCGTCGTGTGGCCGCAGCCCTAGTCGCGTTCGCGCCCGACGTGGTCCACGTGCACGAGCCCCTCGCACCGAGTACGTCGATGTGGGCCACCCTCGAAGCCCGCGTCCCGGTGGTCGGGACCTTCCACTCGGGCGCGGAACGTTCGCGCCTCTACGATCTCGCCGCGCCGATGCTCCGGCGCGTCGCGCGTCGGATCGCCGTTCGGATCGCGGTCTCGGAGGCCGCCGCGGCGTTCGCGCGCGCGCGCATCGGCGGGTCGTTCGAGATCGTGCCCAACGGCGCGGACGTGGAGCGGTTCGCGCGCGCCGCCGCAGCCGACCTCGGCGAGGGCACGAACCTGCTCTTCGTCGGTCGGCTCGACGAGCGCAAGGGCTTCCGGGTGGCGATGGCTGCGTTCGGGGTGCTCGCCCCGATGCGACCGGAACTCCGACTCGTGGTCGTGGGCGAGGGACCGGAGCGAGCGGCCGTGGATGCGCTCCCGGCCGACGTGCGAGACCGCGTGCTCCTCCTGGGTGCGGTGGCGAACGTCGACCTCCCGCCGTACAGCGCCGCCTGCGACGTCTACGTCGGGTCCGCGGTCGGAGGCGAGAGTTTCGGGATGGTTCTCGTCGAGGCGATGGCGGCCGGGCTGCCCGTGGTGGCCAGCCGGATCGCCGGCTACGTCGAGGTGGTGCGAGACGGCATCGACGGCCTCCTCGTACCCCCGCGCGACGCGGAGGCCCTCGCCGCAGCGATCGCGCGCGTCCTCGACGATCGCGTGCTGGCTGAGCGCCTCACTGCGTCGGGGCGGGCGCGGGCGCGCACCTTCGACTGGTCGGTCGTGGGCGCGAGGCTGCGGGAGCTCTATCGCGACGCGGCCGCCAACGGCCCTGCCTCGCTACGATAGGAACCGTGCCGGCCTTCTGGATCGTCCTCGCGGTCGTCGTCCTCCTCGTGCTGGTGGCCGTCGTGGCGTACAACCGGCTGGTGCGTCTGCGGGTGCGGGTCGACAACGGCTGGTCGCAGATCGACGTGCAACTACGTCGGCGCTACGACCTGATCCCCAACCTCGTCGAGGCGGTCCAGGGCTACGCCGCCCATGAGAAGACGGTCTTCGAGGAGGTCACGGCCGCGCGCACGCGGGCGATGGGCGCGCAGCAGGTGGGGGAGCAGGCGCAGGCGGAGAACCAGATCACGGCCGGGTTGGGCAAGCTGATCGCGGTGGCGGAGAGCTACCCGGAGCTGAAGGCCAACCAGAACTTCCTGGCCCTGCAGGAGGAGCTCACCGGCACGGAATCGAAGATCGCGTACGCGCGGCAGTTCTACAACGACCAGGTGATGAAGCTGAACACCGCGATCCAGACGTTCCCCTCGAACCTCCTCGCCAAGCGGTTCCACTTCACGCCCCGAGAGTTCTTCGACATCGAGGAACCGGTCCGCGGACCGGTCCAGGTGGACCTCTAGGCCGCCGTGTACGAGGAGATCGCGTCCAACAAGCGCAAGAGCGTCCTGCTCGTCATCAGCGCGATCCTCTTCCTCGGGCTGATCGGGTTCTTCGTCGGTTACCTCTTCTTCAACGGAGGGATCCTCGGGCTCTTCATCGCACTGGGGATCGCGACCGCCTTGTCCGTCAGCTCGTACATGTACGGCGACCGGATGGTGCTCGCGGCCACCGGTGCTCGGGAGGTCACACCCGAGGAAGAGCCGCGTCTGCACAACATCGTCGAGGGTCTCGCGATCGCGGCTGGCGTGCCCAAGCCGCGCGTCTACGTGGTGCCGGAGCTCGCGCCCAACGCCTTCGCCACCGGCCGCGACCCCGAGCATTCGTCGATCGCCGTCACCCAAGGGCTGCTGCAGACGATGAACCGCGTGGAGCTCGAGGGCGTGATCGGTCACGAGATGTCCCACGTCCTCGACCGCGACATCCTGTTCGGCACGATCGTGGCGACGCTCGTCGGCGCGGCGATCCTGCTCTCGGAGTTCTTCCTGCGCACCTGGTTCTGGACGGGCGGCGGCGGTCGACGCGGCGGCGGGAGCGGCGGCGACGGCGGAGGAGGCATCGCGCAGCTCGTGATCTTCGCCGTCGGCTTCGGTCTCATGATCCTCGCCCCGCTCGCTGGACAGCTGATCAAGCTCTCGGTCTCACGCAACCGTGAGTACCTCGCGGACGCGCAGGGGGCCCTGCTCACCCGCTACCCGCCCGGCCTGATCGCGGCGCTGCGGAAGATCCAGGCGGCGCCCACCGCCATGCGCACCGCGAACAACGCCACGGCCCATCTGTGGATCAGCCAGCCCTCGCGCGTGGAAGGCGCGCGCACCTCGACGATGGAGCGCCTCTTCTCCACCCACCCGCCCATCGAGGAGCGGATCCGCCGCCTCGAGGAGATGTGACGTTCCGGTCGAGATGGGCTCAGGTGTTTGAGACCGCCCCCGGCCGCGGTTAGCATTCCTGCCGCGGGTCCCCCTGGGGACCCTTCCTCATGACCGAACCCTTCAGAACCCAAACGATCTCCGTAGGAGGTTCTCCACCTTGACCCTCACCCGCCGCGGCAAAGTGTTCTTGGCCGGCGGCGTCCTCGCGGCGCTGCTGGTCGTGGGCGTCGGCGCGATGGCCATCACCGGCAACGCCCCCGCGCCCCTGCGCGCCCTCGCCGACAAGGTGGGGGTGAGCTCGCCGCCGCCCACCTGTCCCTTGACCGGCGCGTCGCTGCCCGGCGACAAGGAACCCCCCGATCGCCCCGCCCTCGCCGTCAAGGTGGAGAACACCCCGGACGCCTACCCGCTCGCTGGCCTCGACAAGGCGGACATCGTCTACGAGGAGGTCGTCGAGGGCGGCATCACGCGATTCATCGCCGTGTTCAACTGCGCCGGCTCCGACCGCGTAGGCCCGGTCCGCAGCGTGCGGACGACCGACCCGAAGATCCTGCTGCAGTTCAGCACCCATCCGCTGCTCGGTTTCTCCGGGGGTGCACCCGCCGTCGTCAACATCGCGCACAAGTCCGGACTGACGCTGATGCAAGAAGGGGACCCGGCGGGAGCGTTCTCGCGCGACGAGCAGCGGACGGTCCCGCACAACCTCTTCGTGAACACGTTCAACCTCTGGACGGTGGGAGCGAAGCGGGCCAAGAACGAACCGTCCCCGGCGCCGGTGTTCACCTACGACGCGGACGTTCCCTCGCCCAGCAAGCCCGGAGCCCGCGTCGCGGTCCAGTTCTCCGGGCTCGCGACCGCGGAGTGGCGCTGGCAGGGAGGCCGGTATGTGCGATTCCTCGACGGTGCGCCCATGCAGCTCGAGAGCGGGCAGCCGATGGCCGCCGACAACGTTGTGATCCAGCAGGTGAAGACGGACCAGAGCCAGTTCGTCGACGTCGCGGGCTACCCCTCCCCCGAGGTGACCGTCACCGGCACGGGGAAGGCGTGGATCCTGCGCAACGGCCGGATGATCCAGGGAACGTGGGAGCGCCCGAGCGAGGGCGACATCACCGTGTTCACGACGAGGTCCGGCGACACGATCGCCCTGAACCCGGGCACGACGTATGTCGAGCTCGCGCCGACCGGCATGTTCGACGCCCAGATCACGTTCGGGAAATGATCCACGCGTAGCCGCCGCGGACTCGGCCCGGCCGCAGCTTCGGCCTCTCACCAGCGCGTTCACCTCCGGTACACTCGTGCCGTACGTCCGTACAGCACGTCCTGAGGAGGGATATCCGTGGAGCGCGAGACGGGCACCTTCACCGTGAAGTCCGGCCTGGCGGAGATGCTCAAGGGTGGCGTCATCATGGACGTCACCACCGCCGAGCAAGCGAGGATCGCCGAGGACGCGGGCGCCTGCGCCGTCATGGCGCTCGAGCGTGTCCCCGCCGACATCCGCAGGGACGGCGGCGTCGCCCGGATGGCCGACGCTACGAAGATCGAGGAGATCCAGCAGGCCGTGACCGTCCCGGTGATGGCCAAGGCCCGGATCGGCCACTTCGTCGAGGCGCAGATCCTGCAGTCGCTGAACGTCGACTACATCGATGAGTCCGAGGTGCTCACCCCCGCGGACGAGGAGTTCCACATCGACAAGTGGGCGTTCACCGTGCCCTTCGTGTGTGGCGCGCGGAACCTTGGGGAGGCGCTGCGGCGCATCGCCGAGGGCGCGGCGATGATCCGGACCAAGGGCGAGGCGGGGACCGGCAACGTCGTGGAGGCGGTGCGCCACGAGCGCGCGATCCTGAAGGATGTGGCGGAGGTCACCACCCTGCGCCCCGAGCAGTACGTCTCGAAGGCCAAGGAGCTGGGGGCTCCCGTCGAGCTCGTGCGCATGGTCGCGGAACAGGGGCGGCTGCCCGTCGTGAACTTCTCGGCCGGTGGCATCGCGACGCCCGCGGACGCGGCGCTGATGATGCAGCTGGGTGTCGACGGCGTGTTCGTCGGGTCCGGCATCTTCAAGTCCGAGGATCCGTCCACGATGGCGCGGGCGATCGTCGAGGCGACCACGCACTACCAGGACCCCGACGTGCTCGCGAAGGTGTCCCACGGCCTCGGCGACCCGATGGCGGGCCTCGAGATCGGCACCCTGGAGACGCGCCTGCAGGACCGCGGCTGGTAGCCGTGCTCCAGGAGAGGTGACCCGCGTGAAGGCCGGCGTCCTGGCGCTGCAGGGCGACTTCCGCGAGCACGGGCGGATGCTGGCCGAGGCGGGAGCGACACCGGTGGAGGTGCGCACGCCGAGCCAGCTCGCCGACGTCGACTGCCTCGTGGTCCCCGGCGGGGAATCCACGACCATCGGGAAGCTCGCCCGCGCCTACGACCTGGTCGAGCCTGTGCGGGCCCGCTCCGCGGCGGGCATGCCGATCTTCGGCACCTGCGCGGGCATGATCGTGCTGGCCGCCCGGGTGGGCGGGGGCGAACCCCTCTTCGGGCTCATGGACATCGGTGTGGAGCGCAACGCGTACGGTCGGCAGGTGGAGTCGTTCGAGGCCGATCTGGACGTCACCGGGATCGACCATCCGGTACGCGGGGTCTTCATCCGCGCCCCTCGCGTCACGGATGTGGGCGCCGACGTCCGGGTGCTCGCATCCCACGAGGGCGCGCCGGTCGTGTTGGAGCAGGGGAACCTGTTGGTGGCATCATTCCATCCGGAGTTGATCGACGAGTCCGGCCTCCACCGGTACCTGTTGACCAAGATCTGAGGAGCGCGTCATGTCCGGCCATTCCAAATGGGCCACCATCAAGCGGAAGAAGGAAGCGACCGACGCCAAGCGGTCGAACATGTACGCGAAGCTCCTGCGCGCGGTGGAGGTCGCCGCGCGTGAGGGCGGCGGCAACGTCGAGGGCAACATGACGCTCGCCTCGGCCGTGGAGAAGGCGAAGAGCTTCTCGGTGCCCAACGACAACATCGAGCGCGCCATCAAGCGGGGCACGGGAGAGGACAACGCGGGCGCGAAGTACGAGGAGGTCGTGTACGAGGGCTACGCGCCGGGAGGCATCGCGCTGCTGATCGAAGCACTCACGGACAACCGGAACCGCACGGCGCAGGAGGTGCGCCACGCCTTCACGCGCAACGGCGGGAACCTCGGCGAGACCGGCAGCGTCGCATGGCAGTTCCAGCGCAAGGGGCTGATCGTGGTGGAGAAGGCGGTGGCCCCCGACGAGGAGCGACTGCTGGAGCTCGCGCTCGAGGCGGGCGCGGAAGACCTCCGCGATGCAGAGAGCTCCTGGGACATCGTGACCGAGCCGCAGGCGATGAAGACGGTGCGTCGCAGCCTCGACGAGGCCGGCGTTCCGGTCGACACCGCGGAGCTGACGATGCTCCCGCAGAATTCGGTGCCCGTGGACGGGGGAGAGGCCAAGCAGGTCCTGAACCTCATCGAGGCGCTCGACGACCTCGACGACATCCAGGCCGTCTACGCGAACTTCGACATCCCCGAAGAGGTCATGGCCTCCCTCTGAGCGACGGCAGACCCCCGAAGATTTAGCCCATCGGCCGATTGCGTTCCGGCCGGCGAACGACCTAGGGTTTCCGCCGTACGCACTCACGGGAGGGGTATTCCGCATGGCCCAACGCAGTGTGAGACGTGCGCGCCTATTCGTGGCGTCGCTCGCAGTGGTAGGCATGGTGGCAGCGGCCGCAGTCCCCGGACTGGCGGCCGGTTCGCGTTCCGGGACGCTCAAGCGTTCCTCGACGCTCGAGCGCAGCTCACAGCGGGAGATCGCCTCCAACGCGACGGCCAAGGAGGCCGACGGCGGCGACGCCGAGGGCGCCGCGGAGATCCAGGAGGGAGCCAACCAGTGGGCCGAGCCGCGGTTCGGTCCTCCGGGGGCGCTCCGCCATGCCGTGGCCGACGCGCGACGCCTCCCCGTGGTGGGTGGCCCATGGTCTGAGGTGACCACGAAGCCCTACAACGCCGATGACCTGAACTTCGCCGACCCGATCATCTCCAACTCCGGCGGCGGCGGGCCCGGCCCCGGTTGGGTGACCGGACGCATGACGGCGCTGGCGCTCGACGGGGACACGGTCTTCGCCGGCGGCGCGGACGGGGGCGTGTGGCGTTCAACCGACGGCGGCGACCACTGGACCCCACTCACGGACTTCCTGCCCACCACGTCGATCGGGTCGCTCGCGGTGAACCCGGCCGATCACTCGGTCTGGGTCGGGCACCGGCGAGTCCAACACCTCCTCCGACAGCTTCATGGGCATGGGTGTGTACCGCTCCACCGACGACGGCGACACGTGGAAGCACGTCGGCGGCACGGAGATCGATCACCAGATGATCGGCCACCTCACCTTCGACGGCGAGGGCAAGCTCTACGCCGCCGCCAGCAACGGCGTCTGGCGCCGCGGCGCCGGCGGTTCCCTGAACAAGAAGTGGGACCTCGTCCTGCGCCCCGGTACGCCGGGACCGTACGGGTTCACCTTCGCCAACGACGTGCAGGTGAAGCCGCACACCAACGGCAAGACCGTCATCGCGAACGTCGCGTGGCGCGGTGGTTACACCGACTACAACGGGTTCTACGAGTCCACCGACGGCGGCAACACGTGGCACATGGTGCAGACGAAGGGGATCAAGGCGGCGGAGATCGGCCGCTCCAGCTTCGCCTACGCCTCCAACGGACGCCTGTACGCGGTGGTCGAATCGATCCACAAGTACCTGTTCAACCCCGAGACGGCGTTGATGGGCGTCTACTTCTCGCCGTCCGGCAACGTCGCGGGCCCGTGGCGCCTGGGTGCGGGCTCCAAGGAGCTCGGCAACTCCCCGAACAACGCGCTCGGGTTCGGGTTCGGGTACTCCCCGGGCATCCAGACCTGGTACGACCAGCTGATCGGCGTCGACCCCAACCGGCCCAACCACGTGTACCTGGGCCTCGAGGAGGTCTTCGAGTCGACGAACGGCGGGCAGCGCTGGGTGACGGTCGGGCCCTACTGGAACTTCGGCCTGGACTGCTACGTGACGGGCGGTCCCACGAACTGTCCGCCGACCACGCACCCCGACCAGCACGCGATCGCCTTCGGTGGCGGGCGGGTCTGGCTCGGCAACGACGGCGGGATCTACAGCCGTGGGCTGCGCGGTGACTCGTGGTCGAGCCACAACGCCGACCTCCGCACGTTGCAGTACTACTACGGCGGCGTCGGGGCGCTCAACGGCGGCGCGCTCGGCTACTGGGGCGGCCTGCAGGACAACGGCGGATCGTTCCTGCGCACGAACACGTCGACGATGGTCTCGCCGTTCGGCGGGGACGGCGGCGACGTGATCGTCGATCCGAACAACGCCAACCGGACGGTCCAGGAGTACGTGGGCCTGGACATGTTCCTGACCACGAACGGTGGTCGCTCGGACGGCTCGACGCTCGCCTGGCGCGAGATCAGCCCGGCCTGCGGCGCGTTCACCTATACGCCGAACCCGTGCGACCCGAGCCCGCGGTTCATCGCGCCGTTCACGGCCGACGTGAACGACGTGAACGGTCACTGGGTGGCGGGCGGCCGGTACGTGTGGGACTCCACCAAAGGTTGGGGCACGCACTGCTCCGCCTCGGCATGCGACTGGAAGATCGTGCACGACACCGGCGAGGCCAGCTCGATCACGGCCCTGGCCGTGAACGGGTCAACCACGTACGCGGGCTACTGCGGTAATGGCTGCAACCCGTCGGACGTCTTCTACGCCGGGATCGACACGAACTACGGAGGCACGTGGCACACGGTGGCCGGGCCCGGGATGCACAACGGCGGCGACCAGCTGCCGCAGCGCGTGATCGCCAACATGGTGGTCGATCCCGCCGACGCGGGGCACGTCTACGCCATCTACAGCGGGTACTCCCGCCGGTGGATCCCGGGCGGCGGCGTGGGCCACGTTTTCGAGTCCAAGAACGGCGGAGCGACGTGGAGGGATATCAGCGGCAACCTGCCGGACGCACCGGGCGACGACCTGGTGATGGCAGGCGGGAAGCTCGTTCTCTCCATGGACGTCGGCGTGTTCGTCACCTCTGAGAACGCGCCCGGCACGTGGTCGCGATACGGGAGCGCGCTGCCGCACGCCGTTCCGAACGACCTGTTCACCACGCCGGACGGCGACATCGTGACCGCCACGCACGGTCGCGGGATGTGGCAGATCGGAGCCCCGTAAGGCCCGATCGCCGGCAGCGCCGAGGCCCTTCGCCCGGGGAACAGGATCGCCGTTCCCCCCCGGGGCGGAGGGCCTCGGTTCGTTCGCTCCAACGTCTCGAGGCCGAGCAAGCGGTCGTTGCCCCCGGCCGTCGGGGCCCATACACTCGGCGAACGGATGTTCGATGATCTCGTGCTCGGTGTGGATCCCGGCGTGGCGCGTCTCGGCCTCGCCGTGGTCGGCCGGCGCGGCCGCACGGCCGTCGCTCGTGTGGAGCGACACCGTGCGGACGTCCGCAGGATCTCGACGAGGCCGAACGGCTGGGGATGCTGGCCGCAGCGGTGCGGGTGGCCATCGCGGCGCACGCGCCCGGCTCGGTAGCGGTGGAGCGCGTGGCGTTCAACCGGAACCAGGTGAGCGCCCTCACGGTCGCGCGCGCGACGGGGGCGGTGATGGTGGTGGCGGCGGAGGCCGGTCTCGCGGTCGATGAGTACAGCCCGACCCAGGTCAAGGACGCCGTGACCGGGATGGGCAACGCCGACAAGGCCCAGGTCCATCGGGCCCTCGTGCGCGTGCACGGGCTCCGCGACGTGCCGGAACAGCCGGACGCGGCCGACGCCGTCGCCGTCGCCCTCACCCATCTCACCGGGGCGCGATCGCGCGCCGCCGCGCGTGCGGGATCGCGCGCAGCCGCGCGTGCGGGATCGCGCGCCGCCGCGCGCTCGGGGGCGTCGATGATCTCCTTCCTCGAAGGCGAGGTCGTCGAGAAAGGCGCCAACCGAACGGTGCTGAACGTGGCGGGCGTGGGCTACGAGGTGCTGGTGCCCTCCTCGGTCGTGGGCAAGCTCCCCGCGGCCGGGAAGCGCGTCCGCGTGCACACCCGCATGGTCGTGCGTGACGACGCCATGACGCTGTACGGCTTCACCACCACGGACGAGCGGACCCTGTTCGATCTGCTCACCGGCGTGTCCGGCGTGGGTCCGAAGGTGGCGCTCTCCTTCCTCTCGGCCCTGACGCCGGACGCCCTCCGCCGCGCGGTGGTGGCCGGGCGACGACGCCGCCCTCACGGTCGTGCCGGGCGTCGGCAAGAAGGTGGCCCAGCGCGTCGTGCTCGATCTGCGGGACAAGCTCGGCGGCGAGGGCATCGTGCTCGTGGAGGGGCCGCTCGCGGAGACGCGCGAGGCCCTGATCGCGCTCGGGCTCACGCCCGGCCGAGGCCGGCGACGCACTCTCCGGTGTCGAGTCGGACGACCGCCCGGTCGAGGATCTGCTGCGCGCGGCGCTCCAGAAGGTCGGGCGCTGAGGATGGACGACGACCGTCTGATCGAGGCCGCGGCCGTGGATCCCGAGGACCGGGAGTTCGACGTCGCCCTGCGACCCACGACCCTCGCGGACTTCGTGGGGCAGGAACGCGTGAAGGAGCAACTCCAGCTGTTGATCGACGGCGCGCGGCGCCGCGGTGAGTCGGTGGACCACCTGCTCTTCAGCGGGCCTCCCGGCTTGGGCAAGACCACGCTCGCCCAGATCGTGGCCAACGCGATGGAGGCCGGGTTCCAGCCCACCTCGGGTCCCGCGCTCGACCGCCCGAGCGACCTCGCGGCGATCCTCACCAATCTCGAGGACGGCGACGTGCTCTTCGTGGACGAGATCCACCGGATGCCCCGCCAGGTCGAGGAGGTGCTCTATCCGGCGCTCGAGGACTTCAACCTCGACGTCGTGCTGGGCAAGGGTCCGACGGCCCGCTCGATCCGCCTCGAGCTGCCGCGGTTCACGCTGGTCGGCGCCACGACACGGCCCGGGGCGCATCACCCTGCCGCTGCGAGAGCGCTTCGGCTTCTCCCCGCGTCTCGACTACTACTCGGTGCAGGAGCTGACGCAGATCGTGGGCCGGTCCGCCGGCATCCTCGAGGTGCGCACCGACGAGGAGGGAGCGCTCGAGATCGCGCGCCGCGCTCGCGGGACCCCTCGGATCGCCAACCGGCTCCTGCGCAGGGTGCGCGACTTCGCCGAGGTGCGGCACGAGGGAGCCATCACGGGCGCGATCGCGCGCGACGGCCTCGCCGTGTTCGAGGTGGACGAGGAGGGACTGGATCGGCTGGATCACGCCATCCTGCGGAGCCTGGTGGAGAAGTTCGGCGGGGGCCCGGTGGGGCTCTCCACGCTCGCGGCCGCGGTGGGGGAGGAGACCGACACGGTCGAGGACGTGGTGGAGCCGTTCCTGCTCCAGCTCGGGTTCCTCAAACGGACCCCGCGGGGCCGGGTCGCCACGGAGCGGGCCTACCGCCACCTCGGGCATCACGGCGCCCGGCGCGCTGCCTCTGTAGCCGCCTCCAGGGCCAGGCCCGGCTTGTAGACTCCCAGGTCGCATCGACTTCCGAAGGACGTGACCCATGTTCCAGCTCATCGCTCAATCCAGCGGCGGCAACAGCGCGGCCGGGCTCCTCATCCCCTTCATCCTGCTGGGAGGCCTCTTCTACTTCATGATCCTGCGTCCGCAGCAGCGCCGCCAGCGCGCGCAGCAGGAGCTGATCAACACCATCTCCGAAGGCGACGAGATCATCACGACCGCGGGCATCTACGGGGTCGTGATGGGCATCGACGATGAGGAGGGCACGGTCACCGTCGCGATCGCTCCCGGCACGGAGATCAAGCTGCTGCGCGCCGGGATCGGCCGGCGCGTGACGGTCGACGAGGACTACGAGGAGGACTACGACGAGGACCCGGTCGAGGATCAGGACGACGAGCAGGACGCCGGCGACGAGGACACCTCCGATGGCCCGGACCAGCCGGGCCAGATCAAGGAGCTGTGAGCATCTCCGAGCCGCTCGACCCCCGGGAGACCGACACCGCGGACCCGGTGCCACCGGCCGCCCTGCCCGGCGTCACCCTCGAGGACGTCCAGGCGAACGAGGAGCTCTCGCTCTACATCGCCTCCGCAGACCGCGTGATGGAGGCCATGGGGTACACGGAGCACGGGTTCCGCCACGCCAACCTGGTGGCCAAGATCGCCTATCAGGTGCTGGCCCGCCTCGAGTTCTCCGATCGTGACGCCACCTCGCGTGCGTGGCCGGCTACCTGCACGACGTGGGCAACGCCCTGGCACGCGATGCGCACGGCCAGACGGGCGCGATCCTCACGTATCAAGCACTCCGCGACTCGGTTCCCGCGCCCGACCTGATGCCGATCATGGCGGCGATCGCCAACCACGAGGAGACCGAGGGGACGGCCGTCTCCGCGATCTCCGCGGCGGTGATCCTGGCGGACAAGTCGGACGTCCACCGCAGCCGGGTACGCAAGTCGGGACAGATCGCGTTCGACATCCACGATCGCGTGAACCATGCCGTCGAACAGTCGTTCCTACGGGTAGACTCCGGTGCCCGTACCGTCAGCCTCGAGCTGACCATCGATACGCAGATCAGCCAGGTCATGGAGTACTTCGAGATCTTCCTCGGTCGTATGCAGATGTGCCGGCACGCCGCTGAGTGCCTGGATGCGCGCTTCCGCCTGGTCATCAACGGGGCGGAGTTGGCGTGAAGCGCACCCGCGGCCTGTGGGCCAGCATCATCCTCGTGGGCGTCCTCGTGGTCGCATCGCTCGTCGGGTTCGCCACGGGGTCCCTCCAACCCAAGCTCGGGCCTCGACCTCCAGGGCGGCGTCTCGGTGATCCTCCAGGCGCCCCAGGGCACGCCCAAGGACGTCATGGATCAGGCGCTCGAGAACATCCGCAACCGCGTGGACGCGTTCGGTGTCGGCGAGCCGCAGATCGCGGTCTCGGGCACCACGATCGACGTGCAGATCCCCGGTGGCGCCAACGGGACCGTCGAGGAACGGCCGAAGCTGCAGTACTGCCTGGTGGGGAGCGAGGGGACCAACTACGGATGCGCGGACGAGCAGGCCACGGTGCAGAAGGCGCTCGGAGAGCTCGCGGTCGTGCCCGGTCGTCTCGCAGGTCTGCCTCAACGACCCGGACGGCAAGCAGCTCGCCTGCTACGCGAGCCAGACCGACGCCGACATCGCCAAGGCATCGCTGACCGTCGAGCCGAAGGCCGCAGCGAGCCCCAGCGCCTCCGCCTCGTCGTCCGCCTCGCCGACGGAGGCGCCCTCCGCCACCTCCGGCGAGTACTGCCTCGTCGACACGACCGGAGCGCAGCTGGCGTGCTACCCCTCCCAGGCCGCGGCGCAGACGGCGCAGAAGGGCCTCACCACGGAGGTGGCCCTCACGAAGTACTGCATCACCGGCGACACAACCTCGACCAGCACGCCGTCCGCGACGCCGACCCCCTCGGCGAGCGCCACGCCGTCGGCGGGCAAGGCCAAGAAGTCGCCGACCCCTTCGGCGACCGCCGTCCCCGCCTCCCCAACCGTCGGCATACTCGGAGCTCAACCAGGACGGGGCCACGACCCTGCCCTGCGGCCTCTCCTCGAAGGCGACCGCCGAGGCCGCCCTGAAGGCGATCACCGTCGCGCAAGGAGGACACCGAGTACTGCGTCGTGAGCTCCGCGGGCCAGGACCTCGGGTGCTACATCACGAGGGCCGCCGCGGAGACGAAGCAGCGCGAGACCGGCCAGGACCGGCTGCTGGCGGTGATCGGGAAGACCGCCCGCCTCGAACAGCGGCAGGTGCTGTCGCACGATCCCGCAAGGCGATCCATCGTTCGACACCACGACCGTGACCTGCGGCACCACCCGGAACAGGCGACGCCCGCCTGCAGCTTCCAGGCGCTCGCGGACAAGGACGTGGTGTACCTGGACAAGGCCGGCACCACGAAGTACCGGCTCGGCCCCGTCGTGATCAGCGGCGACCAGGTCACGAAGGCGACAGCGCGGTGCTGAGCGGCGGCACCCAGACGCAGGTCCTGCACCGAGTGGGTCGTGAACTTCGAGCTCGACGGGGCGGGCGCGAAGGCGTTCGCCGACCTCACGACCCGAGTTCGCGACAGCTGCCCCAGACCGGACCCGCAGAAGCGCATCGCGATCGTCGTCGACCGCCAGATCATCTCCGCGCCGGCGGTGCAGGGCCCGATCACGGGCGGCAGCGGTCAGATCAGCGGGGGGTTCTCGGAGCAGGAGGCGAAGGACCTCGCCACCGTGCTGAACGCCGGTGCGCTGCCCGGTGGACCTGAACGTCCAGTCGGTCACGACGATCAGCCCGACCCTCGGCAGCGAGTCGCTGAAGCAGGGCATCATCGCCGGGCTGATCGGCCTGCTCCTGCTCTTCATCGTACATGCTCTTCTACTACCGGCTGCTCGGCATCGTGGCGATCCTCGGGATGTCGATCTGGGCGATCCTGGCGATGGCGCTGGTGGCGCTCGCCGGCAGCACCTTCGGCTACGCGATGACCCTCGCCGGCGTCGCGGGTCTCGTGATCTCGCTCGGCGTGACCGCCGACTCCTACATCGTGTTCTTCGAGCGATTGAAGGATGAGGTGCGCTCCGGGAAGTCGCCGCGCTCGGCCGTGCAGCCCGCGTTCAAGCGGGCGTACCGCACGATCGTGGCGGCCGACACGGTCACGGGGATCGCCGCGGTGGTGCTGTACCTCACCGCGGTCAGCTCCGTCCGCGGCTTCGCACTCACCCTCGGCGTCGCCACCCTGCTCGACCTGTTCGTCGTGTACTTCTTCAAGCGGCCAACGGTGTTCCTGATCGCGCGGAACGACCGCCTCGTGAACATGCACGGGTTCGGCCTCACGAGCGGCATCGCCGGCGAGGCCGAGCCCGAGGACGCCATCGCCGTCGGGAGCGGGGCATGAACCTCCGTCACGCCGTCGCGACCTACCGGGGCCACACGATCCCGCATTTCCCCATCATCGAGCGAAGGAAGGTCTGGTACGCGTTCTCCGGGGTGCTGATCGTGCTCTCCCTGATCGGGTTCGTCACCCGTGGTCTGAACTACTCGATCGACTTCAAGGGCGGCGCCCTGATCGAGTACACGGTGGTCAAGCCCGTGAGCGTCGATCAGGTGCAGGGTGTCATGGCCGAACGCGGGGCGCTCGGACGCACAGGTGCAATTGGTGAACGGCGGCCAGGAGGTGCAGATCCGCACGACCTCGCTCACCGCGGACGGCACGTCGCAGGCGCTGATCAAGGAGCTCGCCGATCAGGCCGGGATCGCCACCAGCGACGTGAACGTGAAGGACGTCGGGCCCACGTGGGGATCCGAGATCTCCAAGAAGGCGCTCCGGGGGCTGTTCATCGTGCTCGCCGCGATCGCGCTGTACATCGCCCTGCGGTTCGAGTGGAAGATGGCGATCGGGGCCATGGTCGCGCTGGTGCACGACGTGGTCATCACCGTTGGGATCTATGCGCTGGTGGGTCGCGAGGTGACGCCCGAGACGGTGATCGCGGTCCTCACGATCCTCGGGTTCTCGCTGTACGACACCGTCGTGATCTACGACAAGATCAAGGAGAACACGGAGTCCTCGGCGCTCGTCTCGCGTCTGGGATACACGGGCGTGGTCGACCTCTCCCTGAACCAGGTGCTGATGCGGTCCGTGAACACCTCGCTCGTGGTGCTCCTGCCGATCCTGTCGCTGCTGCTCTTCGGTGGGCAGACGCTGAAGGACTTCGCGTTCGCGATGTTCATCGGCGTGGCGATCGGCGCATACTCCTCGATCTTCATCGCGGCGCCGGTGCTCACCGACCTGAAGAGCCGAGAGCGGCGCTACCAGCAGCTCGAGGCGCGACGCGCGGTCCGGAGTGACAACGCGAAGGCGGGCGTGGCGGCGGCCACCGCGGCGGCGGCTACGACGCAGACATCCGACGCCGCGGCGGCACGTGCGACGGCGCGCCAGGGTTCCGCGTCGCGCCCGCGTCCAAAATCCAAGAAGAAGCCCCCGGCCAAGCGCAAGCGGAGGTAACGCGTGGAGATCGAGGACATCAAGGCCCTGATCCGGGACGTCCCGGACTTCCCCGAGCCCGGGATCGTCTTCCGTGACATCACCCCGGTGCTCGCCGACCCCATCGCGTTCTCCACCATCACCGACCTGATCGTCGTGCACTTCGGGCGGGGGAACGTGGACAAGGTCGTGGGGATCGAGGCCCGCGGCTTCATCCTCGCCTCCCCGGTCGCGTACCACTTCGGCGCGGGCTTCGTGCCGATCCGCAAGAAGGGCAAGCTTCCCTGGGAGACCGTGGGGGAGGAGTACGCGCTCGAGTACGGCACGGCCACGCTCGAGCTCCACACCGACGGCATCCACCCCGGCGAGCGCGTGCTGATCGTGGACGACGTGCTCGCCACCGGAGGGACCGCGAAGGCGGCCGCGTCGCTGGTCGAGCAGATCGGCGGCGACGTCTGCGGGATCGCGTGCGTGATCGAGCTCGACTTCCTGAAGGGCCGCGAGCAGGTGGCCGAGCACGAGCTGTACACGCTGATCCATTACTGAGTCGCACGCCGGGCGCCTTCCGGAGTGCGACGCGGCCCCGTTTACACTGGGCCTCAGGAGGCGAGCCCCGTGGACAGCCGCGAAGAGGTCAAGGTCGAGCAGCGCCGAGCCCGGCTCCTCTCGCGCCTGCGGCCGGGGGGCGGTACCCCGCCTACCCGCGTCGACCCGCTCCTGAAGAAGGTCCGCGGGTACAACCCCAAGGCGGACCTCGACGAGATCGTGGCGGCGTACCGGTTCGCCGAGGCCTCGCACGACGGGCAGACCCGGATGAGCGGCGAGGACTTCATCGAGCATCCCTTGGCGGTGGCCGGCATCCTCGCCGATCTCCGGCTCGACACGACCACGCTCGAGGCCGCCCTCCTGCACGACACGGTCGAGGACACCGAGGTCACGATCGAGGTGATCGAGGACGAGTTCGGCGACGAGGTCGCGAGGATCGTCGACGGGCTCACCAAGCTCGACCGGTTCAAGTTCCGCACGCGCGAGCAGCAGCAGGCGGAGAACGTGCGGAAGATGATCGTGGCGATGGCGGGGGACATCCGCGTCCTGCTGATCAAGCTCGCCGACCGCCTGCACAACATGCGGACCTTGGGTGCGTTGACGCCGGCCAAGCAACGCGCGATCGCCACGGAGACCCTCGAGATCTACGCGCCGCTCGCCAACCGCCTGGGCGTGCAGGAGATCAAGTGGGAGCTCGAGGACCTCTCGTTCAAGTACCTCCACCCGGGCCCCTACCGGGAGATCGCGAACCTCGTGGACGCGCGTCGCGGCGAGCGCACCGCGCTGATCGAGCAGGTGACCTCGGGCCTGCGCACGAAGCTGAAGGAGCTCGGCATCAAGGCCGACGTGGACGGCCGTCCGAAGCACCTCTACTCCATCTACGAGAAGATGGTGATCCGCGGCAAGGAATTCAACGAGATCTTCGACCTGGTGGGCATCCGGGTCCAGGTCGAGTCCCTCCGCGACTGCTACGCGGCGCTCGGCGCGGTGCACGCCCTCTGGAAGCCCATCCCCGGCCGGTTCAAGGACTACATCGCGATGCCCAAGTCCAACATGTACCAGTCGCTGCACACGACGGTGGTCGGTCCCGCGGGCAAGCCCTTGGAGATCCAGATCCGCACCCGCGACATGCACCGCACGGCGCAGTTCGGCATCGCGGCGCACTGGCGCTACAAGGAGGGCAGCAAGCAGGCTAAGGAGGCGGCGGACCTCGCGTGGCTGGGTCAGATGATGGAATGGCTGAAGGATATGGCCGACCCGCGCGAGTTCATGGAAGGCCTGCGGATCGACCTCTCGGGCGGGCGCGTCTTCGTGTTCACACCGAAGGGCGACGTGGTGAACCTCCCGCAGGGGGCCACGCCCGTCGACTTCGCGTACGCGATCCACACCGACGTAGGGCACCGCACGGTTGGCGCGAAGGTGGGCGGCAAGCTCGTTCCGCTCGACTACGAGCTGCGCACCGGCGACGCCGTGGACATCCTCACCTCGAAGGCGCAGGGCGAGGGGCCGAGCCAGGATTGGCTGCAGTTCGTGGCCACGCCCCGCGCCCGCAACAAGATCCGCCAGTGGTTCGCGCGCGGGCGCCGCGAGGACGCGATGGAGCACGGCAAGGACGCCCTCCAGCGGCTGATGCGCAAGCAGAACCTGCCGATCAAGCGGCTCGCCACCGAGGACACCCTCACCCAGGTCGCGGTGGAGATGAAGTACCCGGACCTGGAGGCGCTGTACGTCGCGTTGGGAGAGGGGCACGTCTCGCCGCAGTCGGTGGTGGCCCGTCTCTCGCGCACGGTCTCGGAGACCTCGGAGGAGGAGCTCACCGAGGTCCCGCTCGCCCGCCCCGTGCGGATCGGATCCACCGAGATCGGACAGGGCGTGGTCGTGAAGGGCCTGCCCGACGTCTGGGTACGCCTCGGCCGATGCTGCACGCCGGTGCCCGGCGACCCGATCGTGGGCTTCGTCACCCGGGGCCAGGGCGTGTCCGTGCATCGCACGGACTGCCCGAACGTGAAGTCGCTCGAGCAGGAGCCGGAGCGGATGATCGAGGTCACGTGGGCGGAGGGCAAGCCCACGACCTTCACCGTCGCGATCCAGGTGGAGGCCCTCGACCGCACGCGCCTCCTCTCCGACGTGGCGACAATCCTGTCGGACAACCACGTGAACATCCTGTCGGCGAACTCCGCCACCGGGCGGGACCGCATCACGCGGCTGCGCTTCACCTTCGAGATGGCCGACATCGCGCACCTCTCGAGCGTGCTCGCCGCCGTGAAGCGCGTGGAGAGCGTGTACGACGCGTACCGGGTGGTGCCCAGCTAGGTGCGGGTGCTCCTCCAGCGCGTGGCGCGCGCCAGCGTCACGGTCGACGGCGCGCCGGTGTCGTCCATCGGGCGGGGGTACCTGCTGCTCGTGGGCATCGGGGCGTCCGACGCCGACGACGAGGTGGAGCGCCTGGCCGAGAAGGTCGTGAACCTCAGGGTCTTCCCCGACGACGCCGGCAAGATGAACCTCGCGCTCGCCGACGTGGGCGGCGAGGCGCTCGTGGTCTCACAGTTCACGCTCTACGGGGACCTCCGTAAGGGCCGCCGGCCGTCGTGGACGGACGCGGCCGATCCGGCGGTCGCCGCCGAGCGGGTGGAGGCCTTCGCCCGGGCCCTGGAAGCGCGGGGCGTGCCGAAGGTCGGCCGCGGGGTGTTCGGGACCCACATGCAGGTCGACCTGCAGAACGATGGCCCCGTCACCCTGATCCTGGACGCGGCCGACCGCTGAATCAGGCCGCTCGCGGCCGTCCGATAGCATGGACGCCCTATGTGGCTCGACGTCTTCAACGCCAACCCGTACGGCACGAACTGCTGGCTCGTGTCCGGCGAGGACATGGACGACGCCGTCGTGGTGGACCCCGGCTTCGAGCCGTCGGCCGTGCATGCCGTGCTCGATGCCGCGGGCAAGACCCCCGTCGCCGTGCTGGCCACCCACGCGCACGCAGACCACGTCGGCACGGCGGGAGACTTCGCCGGAGACCTCCCCGTCTACGTCCACGAGGCCGACGCGGTGGCGTTCACGGACGAGCCCGCCTGGAACGCGGGCTTCGAGAATCACCTCGTCCCCGTGAAGGATCTCCGCACGATCGCGGACGGCGACGTGCTCCGGTTCGCTGGCTTCACCATCGAGGTGATGCACACGCCCGGCCACACGCCCGGCAGTTGCTGCTTCCGCACGGACGCCCTGGTCGTCTCGGGCGATCTCGTCTTCGCGGGGTCGATCGGGCGCACCGACTTCCCCAACGGCGACGATGACGCGATGCGCACGAGCCTCGCGCGGTTCCTCACGCTGCCCGACGACCTGCCGGTGCTGCCCGGCCACGGTCCCGACACGACCGTTGGCCGCGAGCGCGGCTCGAACCCGTTCTTGCGGGGCCTCGCGTGACGGAGGCCGCTCCGCCGCGCGGGACCCAGGACCTCCTGCCGCCCGCCGCCGACGCGATGGTCGCGCTCTACGAGGAGTCGCACCTGCTAGGCCGCCTCTTCGGCTACCGGTACGTGGAGACGCCCACCTTCGAGCACACCGACCTCTTCGCGCGCACGAGCGGCGGCACGTCCGACGTCGTCACGAAGGAGATGTACTCGTTCGAGGACAAGGGCGGGCGCTCGCTCACGCTGCGGCCCGAGGGCACCGCCGGCGTGATGCGCGCCTACCTCGACCACGCGCAGGAGCTGCCGCGCCCCTTCAAGGGCTACTACGTGGAGACGTTCTTCCGCCACGGCCGCCCCCAGGCCGGGCGCATGCGCGAGTTCCGCCAGTTCGGCATCGAGGTGATCGGTGACGCCGGCCCCGGCTCCGACGTGGAGGTGATCCAGGTCGGGGACGACTTCCTCCGGGGACGGGGGCTGCAGCAACTCACCCTCGCCGTGAACTCGATCGGCGACGAGGTCTGCCGGCCCGCCTACCGCGAGCGGCTGATCGCGTACTTCGAGCCGTATCTCGATCAGCTCGACGAGGACTGTCGCATGCGCCTCGGCACGAACCCGATGCGGGTGATGGACTGCAAGGTCGACGGGCAGAAGGAGTTCGTGCTCGCCGCCCCGGTCGTGAGCGATCACCTCTGCGACGCGTGCGCTGAGCATTTCGCCCGCGTGCGCGCCGGGCTCGAGGAGGCCGGGATCGCCTACGAGCTGGATCCACGGCTCGTGCGGGGGCTCGACTACTACACGCGCACGGCCTTCGAGTTCGTCTCCGGCGTGCTCAGCGCCGGACAGGGCACCGTCTGCGGAGGGGGGCGCTACGACGGCCTCGCCGAGGTCCTCGGCGGGGCGCCTACGCCCGGCATCGGCTTCGGGCTGGGGCTCGACCGGGTACTGCTGGCGATGGCGCAGGAGGGGGTTCCGCTCCCTCCATCCCGCGGTCCCCGCTGCTTCGTCGTGACCGTGGGGGAGGGGACACGCGAGGCCGGCTCGGCGCTCGTGACCCGCCTCCGCGAGGCCGGCGTGCCCGCGGCGCGGTCCTTCGAGGAGCGGCCGATGAAGGCGCAGCTCAAGATGGCGGACGCCGCCGCCGCAGACTTCGTGGCGATCGTGGGCGAGCAGGAGCTCGCCGCGGGTACCGTGACGCTGAAACGGCTCGCCGACGGCGTGCAGGAGTCCGTCCCCGATGCGGACGTCGTCGGCCGGCTCACCCGACCCGAAGACGGGGCCCGATAGATGACCGACATGCATACGACGATGCGGACCCACGCCGCCGGCGCGCTCCGCCTCGAGCAGGAGGGCGAACCGGTTGCGCTCTGCGGCTGGGTGGCGCACCGTCGCGACCACGGGGGGGTCACCTTCATCGACCTGCGCGACCGCGAAGGCGTCGTGCAGCTGGTCTTCCATCCGGAGGAGGCGCCCGAGACGCACGCGGCTGCGCAGTCGCTCGGGGGGGAGGACGTGATCCGGGTCACGGGCGTCGTGCGTGCGCGCCCCGAAGCGATGCGCAACCCCAGCCTCGGCACGGGCGATATCGAGGTGGCGGTCGAGGCCCTCGAGGTGCTCGCCGCGGCCGAGACGCCGCCCTTCCAGATCGAGGACTACACCGAGGCCAACGAGATGCTCCGGCTGCGCTACCGCTACCTCGACCTCCGCCGTCCGGAGATGACCCGGCGGATGCGGCTGCGCGCCGAGGTGAACCGCATCACGCACGAGTACCTCGACGCGCGCGGGTTCGTGGAGATCGAGACGCCGATCCTCACCCGCAGCACCCCCGAGGGCGCGCGCGACTTCCTCGTGCCCTCACGTCTGGCTCACGGCGCGTTCTACGCGCTGCCCCAGTCCCCTCAACAGCTCAAGCAGCTGCTGATGGTGGCCGGGCAGGACCGCTACTACCAGATCGTGCGCTGCTTCCGCGACGAGGACCTTCGCGCCGACCGCCAGTTCGAATTCACGCAGCTCGACATCGAGATGTCCTTCGTGACCGAGGAGGACCTGATCGAGCTGATGGAGCCGCTGATGGTCAGGCTCCTGCAGGAGCTGCGGGGCGTGGACGTCGAGCTGCCGTTCCCGCGGATGACCTACGCGGAGATGATGGAGCGGTTCGGCTCCGACAAGCCCGACCTCCGCTACGGGATGGAGCTCGTTGACCTCGCGGGAGTGTTCGCTGAGACCGGGTTCAACGCGTTCGCCGCCGTCCTGGCGTCGGGGGGCCGCATCAAGGCCCTCTGCGCCCCCGGGGGAGGCGCGCTCTCGCGCAAGGAGCTCGACCAGCTCGTAGCCGACACCAAGGGACGCGGCGCGGCCGGCCTCGTCTGGATGGTGGCCGAGGAGGACGGCCTCCGCTCGCCCGTGGAGAAGTTCCTCTCCGCGGAAGAGGTGGCGGGCATCCGCGCGGCGACCGGGGCCACCGCCGGGGACCTGGTCCTGATCGTGGCCGACAAGGCCGACCGGGTCGCTGTGGCGCTCGACGGTCTCCGCCGCACGATGGCCGTTCGCCTCCACCTGATCCCCGAAGACGCCTGGTCCTTCTGCTGGCTCACCGAGCCGCCTCTGTTCGAATGGGACGAGGACGAGGAGCGGTGGAGCTCGGTGCATCACCTCTTCACGGCGCCGAGCGAATCGCACGATCTCGACCCCGCTACGGCGACCGCGCGCGCGTACGATCTGGTCCTCAACGGGTTCGAGCTCGGCGGCGGCAGCATCCGCATCCACCGCGCCGACGTGCAACGCAAGGTGATCGAGCTGCTGGGCCTGAGCGTCGAGGAGATGGAGGCTCAGTTCGGCCACATGCTGGAGGCCTTCCGCTACGGCGCCCCACCGCACGGCGGGATCGCCTTCGGCTGGGACCGCCTCACGATGCTCCTCGCCGACCAGTCGAGCATCTCCGAGGTGATCGCATTCCCCAAGACCCAATCGGGGACCGACCCGATGACCGGCGCCCCGGCGCCCGTTGACGACCGGCAGCTCGCGGACCTCGGCATCCGGCTCATCGCGCCGGCCGCCCCCGCATCCGCACCCAAGGAGGACTGATCCCGTGACCGCCCACCTCACCGAGGCCGACCACGCGCTGCTCAAGGGGAGGAACTACGCCCATTTCGCCACGTTGAACGAGGACGGCTCGCCCCACGTCGCGCCCCTGTGGATCGACGTCGACGACAACGGCCGGATCCTCGTGAACACCGCCAAGGGACGACGGAAGGACCGCAACATCCGGCGCGACCGTCGCGTGGCCCTGTCGATCTCGCCGCACGACGACCCCTACACGTGGCTGTCCGTGCAGGGCACCGTGGTCGAGATCGAGGAGGGCGACGGGCCGCTGGCGCACATCGGGGAGCTCTCGATGCGCTATGACGACAAGCCCTGGGAGCCGGTGGAGGGGCAGGTGCGCGTGATCTACCGCGTCCGCCCCGACGTCGTGCTCCACTCCGCCTAGCGCCGCGATGGGGGACCAGCCGCTCGCCGCCCGGATGCGACCCCGCTCCTTCGAGGAGTTCGTGGGGCAGGGCCACCTCGTTGGCGAAGGCAAGGCCCTCACGCGGATCCTCTCGCGCGGCAACCTCCCCTCGATCATCCTCTGGGGCCCCGCGGGCACCGGCAAGACCACGCTCGCCCATCTCCTCGCCGACGCGGTGGGCGCGGAGCTGATCCAGCTCTCCGCCGTGAACTCGGGCGTGGCGGACGCGCGCAAGGTGATGGACGGTGCCAAGGGGGGTCTGTTCCGCACGGTCCTGTTCGTGGACGAGGTGCACCGATGGTCGAAGGCGCAGCAGGACGTGCTCCTACCCGCCGTCGAGGAGGGGACGGTCACGCTGATCGGCGCCACCACGGAGAACCCGTACTTCTCGCTGAACACCCCGCTCCTGTCTCGCTGCCTGTTGCTGCGCCTGGAACCGCTCGAGGATGACGCCGTGCGCGCGCTCCTCGCGCGCGCGCTCACCGACCTCGACCGTGGCATCGGGAGCATGGGCCTCGCGATCGACGACGACGCGCTCGCCCACCTCGTCACGGTTGCGGGCGGCGACGCGCGCGATGGCGCTCACGGGCCTCGAGGCGTCGGCGCAGGCCGCCAAGGCCGCCGGCGCGGACCGGATCACCCTGGATGTCACCGCGGACGCGGTCCAGAAGAAGGCGATCGTCTACGACCGTCAGGGCGACGCTCACTACGACGTGATCAGCGCGTTCATCAAGTCGATCCGCGGCTCCGACGTCGACGCCGCGCTGTTCTGGCTCGCGCGGATGCTCGAGGCGGGCGAGGACGCCCGCTTCATCGCCCGACGCCTCATCGTGCACGCCAGCGAGGACATCGGCATGGCCGACTCCCGGGCGCTCCTGGTGGCCGTGGCGGCCGCGCAGGCGGTCGAGCACGTCGGTCTGCCCGAGGCCCGCCTCAACCTCGCCCACGCCACCGTCTACCTGGCGGCGGCGCCCAAGTCCAACAGCGTCTACCTCGCCATCGGCAAGGCCCTCGAGGACGCGCCCTCCTCCGAGCCCGTGCCGCTGCATCTGCGTGACGCCAGCTACCGGGGCGCGCGGCAGCTCGGACATGGCAAGGGCTACAAGTATCCGCACGACTTCCCGGGTCACGTGGTGGAGCAGGAGTACCGGCCCACCACCTTCGGAGGGCGCCGTTACTGGGAGCCGTCCGGGATGGGGGAGGACGTGGAGCCCGCCCCCCGCCGGGACCCCGCGTCCGGGTAAGCTAGGCCTCCGCACGAGGCGATACGGAGGGGATCCCACACTATGACGTTCCTGGCGCTCGACATGACCGGCGGAGACCTCGCCCTCATCTTGATCTCCGTGGGGTTCCTCGCCATCGCGGGATTCCTCTGCGTGGTGCTGCTCAACACCTTCCGGGTCCTGGAGAGCACGAAGATGACGATCGACGCCTTCCGCCAGGAGACGGTGCCGCTCCTGCGGGAGGTCAAGACCTCGCTGGAGAAGACCAACCGCGAGCTCGATCGCGTCGACACCATGCTCACCTCCGCCACCGAGATCGTGAGCCGGGCGGAGAAGCTCACCGGGCTGGTGCAGGAGGCCGCGGCGAGCCCGCTCGTGAAGGTGATCAGCTTCGGCGCCGGGCTGCGCAAGGGCGTGGGTAAGGCCCGCGCGGGCAAGAAGGGCAGCAAACGGTCGTGAAGCGAGGGTTCTGGGTCGCCCTCGGACTGGGCGCCGGCGCCACCGGCGCCATCCTCGCCGGGCGATGGGGGAAGAAGCAGGCCAAGCGGGTGGCGCCGCAGACGCTCGCCCGCGAGGCGAAGGGTGGCATCCTCGATCTCGGGAAGCTCGTGAACGAGTCGATCGCCGAGGGCAAGCGTGCGATGGACGATCGGGAGGCTCAGCTCCGCCGCACCTACGAGGTCGACGTCGCGCCGCCGGCGGACGACCCCGCCGCCTGACCCGCCGGTAGACTCCCCGCGTGGACGGCGCCGAGATCCGCGAGCGGTTCCTCTCGTTCTTCGAGGAACGAGCGCACAAGCGCGTCGCGAGCTCGTCCCTGATCCCCCCGCCCGAGTCGGGCCTGCTCCTCGCGAACGCGGGCATGAACCAGTTCATCCCGTACTTCCTCGGCCAGGCGGAGCCCCCGTTCCGCCGCGCCACCAGCTGCCAGAAGTGCTTCCGGGCCAACGACATCGAGAACGTCGGGCACACCGATCGCCACCTGACGCTCTTCGAGATGCTCGGGAACTTCTCCTTCGGCGACTACTTCAAAGCGGAGTCGTGCGCGTGGGGTCTCGAGCTCGTGACCGAGGGCTTCGGGATCGACGTCGACCGGCTCTGGATGTCGGTGTACGAGTCGGACGACGAGTCGATCGGGATCTGGCAGGACCTCGGCATCCCCGCCGAGCGGCTCGTGCGCCGGGGCAAGGCCGACAACTTCTGGTGGACGCACGCGGCGGGACCGGCCGGGCCCTGCAGCGAGATCTTCGTGGATCGCGGCCCCGCGTTCGGACCCGAGGGGGGCCCCGCCGTCGACGAGGACCGGTTCATGGAGATCTGGAACCACGTCTTCATGCAGGACGAGGTGGACGCGCACGCGGAGGTCCTCGCCGAGCTCCCGGCGAAGAACATCGACACGGGGGCGAGCGTCGAGCGGCTGGCGGTGGCCCTGCAGGGCGCCGCGAACTTCTTCGAGACCGACCTATTCACGCCCATCCTCGAGGAGATCCAGTCCCTCAGCGGTCGGCACTACGGCGCCGACGAGCACGACGACATCTCCATCCGGATCATCGGGGAGCACGCCCGCGCGACCGCCTTCCTCGTCGCCGACGGCGTGCAGCCGTCCAACGAAGGCCGCGGCTACCTACTGCGCCGGATGCTTCGCCGCGTCGTCTCGCACGCGCGGCGTGTGGGGATCGAGGGCGCCGTGATGGCCCCGCTCGTCGACGTCGTGCAGCGCGAATTCGGGGACGCCTATCCGGAGCTGCGGGAGAACCTCGCGTTCGTTCAGCAGGTGACGTCCAACGAGGAGGAGCGGTTCTCCGCCACGCTCCGGCAAGGCCTCGTGGTGTTCGAGGAGGCGAAGGGCCGCGCGGTCGACGGCCGGGTCTCCGGGGACGACGCGTTCCTGCTATCCGACACCCACGGGTTCCCGATCGAGCTCACCCAGGAACTGCTGGGTGACGCCGGTCTGAGCGTCGACACGGATCGGTTCGCGGAACTTCTCGAGCAGCAGCGGGCGCGCGCCCGCGAGGCCGCCAAGAAGGTGCCGATCGGCCTCGACGCCGGCGCCGTCCCGCCCGACGGAGTTCGTCGGGTACACCCAGCCGGAGGCAGAGGGCACGATCGTCACCCTGCTCGATCTCGAGAACCGGGAGCTCGACGTCGCCGAGGAGGGTCAAGAGGTCCGCCTCTTCCTCTCACGCACGCCGTTCTACGCGGAAGCGGGTGGGCAGGTCGGGGACCAGGGGCAGATCCGGACCCAGACCGGGACCGTGCGGGTCACCGACGCCCAGTGGGCCGGGCCGACGGCCATCATGCACGTCGGGGTCGTCGAGTCGGGCGAGATCCGGCCCGGCCAGGACGCGATCGGCGAGATCGACCGGCTCCGCCGCGAGGCCACCGCCCGGGCGCATACCTCGACCCACGTCGTGCACTGGACCCTCAAGCACCTGTTGGGCGAGCACGCCCGCCAGGCCGGGTCGCTGGTGGGACCGGGGCGCCTGCGCTTCGACTTCCCCCATCCCGCATCCGTGCCGGCCGACGTGCTCACCGAGGCCGAGCTGGAGGCGAATCGCCGCCTCGCCCGGGACGACGCGATCAACATCTTCGAGACGTCGATGGACGAGGCCAAGGCCCTCGGCGCGGTGGCGCTGTTCGGCGAGAAGTACGGCGACGTGGTGCGCGTGGTGGAGGTGGGGGACTACTCGCGGGAGCTCTGCGGAGGCACCCACGTCCCGCGCACCGGGAACATCGCGGTGATCCGCATCCTGGGCGAGGGCTCGATCGGCGCCGGGATGCGGCGGGTCGAGGCCCTGGTGGGGCCGGATGCGCTCCGCGAGATCAACGCCGAGCGCGAGCTCCTGCGCGGCCTCGTGGAGGCCCTCGGCAGCAAGGATCCACGGTCCGCGGCCGAGCACGCCCGTCGGGTGGTCGAGGAGAACAAGCGTCTGAAGAGCGAGCTCGGCCGGCTGAAGGCCGGCGACCGTGACGCCGTGATCGCGGAGCTCGCGGGAGGGGCGCTCGACGTGGCCGGGGTGTCGCTGGTCGTGAGCGAGGTCCCAGGGTCCGATGCGGGCGCCCTCCGCGAGCTCGCGCAGAAGGTCCGCGACCGACTCGCCGCCGGCCCCGCCGCCGTGGTCCTGGGCGCGGCCGGTGACGGGAAGGCCCAGCTGGTGGCGGCCTGCACCCCTGCGGCGGTCGAGCGCGGGGTGACCGGACCGGCGCTGCTCGAGATCGCGGGCCGTTCGATCGGAGGCGGGGCCGGCGGCAAGGACATCCTGGCGATGGCGGGCGGGAAGCGCGCCGACGCCTTGGCCGAGGCGCTGGGCGGGATCCCGGCCCGGCTCGCGGAGCTCGTGGGCCCGATCTGAGGTGGAGGACGCGAAGGTCGCGGGGCGTGCGCTCGGCCTCGACCTCGGGGACGCGCGCATCGGCGTGGCGTTGAGCGACCCGGAGCGCCGGGTTGCGGTCTCGATCGGCACGATCCACGTGGGCCAGCCCCCGGGCGAACTGAAGGCCGTGGCGTCCCTGGTTCGGGAGCACGAGGTCGGGCTCGTGGTGGTGGGGCTCCCGCTGTCCATGTCGGGGGAGGCGGGCGCGCGCGCCCAACAGGCCGAGGGGTTCGCCCAGGCGTTGCGCGCGGCGGTCGAGGTCCCCGTGGAGCTGCAGGACGAGCGGCTGTCCACCGTCGAAGCCGAGCGCGGGCTCCGCGACGCCGGGGTGAAGGGACGCGACCGGCGCAACGTGGTCGACCGCACGGCGGCCGCCGTGATCCTGCAGTCCTGGCTGGACGCGCACCGATGACGGGAGCGGACGTCGCCGGCCGGTATCCTCGGTGACCGATGCAGGACCAGTCGACCTCGCGCCGGGCGAGCCGCCACGACGACCGCGGATCGTCCGCGCAGGACCTCGCTCATCGTGCTCTTCCTCGTCTTCCTCGTGCTGGTGGCGACCGTGGTCGTGGCCGCGGGACGCTACCGCGGGTGCAAGTCGGCACCGGACGGCCCCTCGAAGGACGTGACGTTCACCGTCGCGGACGGAGCGACGGCGAACGCCGTGGTGAACGACCTCGCCTCGGCAGGGACTCGTGCGCTGCGGCGGGTTCGTGGGGAGCCTGCTGATCCGCGGGACGGGGAAGGCTTCCGAGATCCGGGCGGGCACCTACACCCTCACGAGGGGCATGGACCTCGACCAGATCATGGTCGTCCTCACCTCGCCACCACCAAAGGTCCCCACGGTGAACGTGCTGATCCCGCCCGGCTATCGGCTCACGCAGATCGCCGCGCGGGTGCAGCAGGCTCTGGGGATCCCGCAGAAGGCGTTCCTCGACGCCGCCAACAGCGGCGACTATGCGCTCGAGCCGTACCTCCCGAAGGGGACCTCCACTGTCGAGGGCTTCCTCTTCCCCGAGACGTACCGCTTCGCCAAGCAGGGCACCACGGCCGACGAGGTGATCACGCGTCTGCTCGACCAGTTCCGGTCGGAGGCCCAGGGACTCCCGTGGGAGAACGCCAAGTCGCTCGGCGTCACCCCGTATCAGATCGTCGTGATCGCCTCGATGATCGAGGAGGAGGCCAAGATCGATGCGGATCGACCGAAGATCGCCGCGGTGATCTACAACCGGCTGGCGAAGGGCATGACGCTCGGGATCGACGCCACCGTCGGCTACATCGACCCCGACCCGTCGAACGGCCTCACGGACGCGGACCTGGCGATCGACAGCCCCTACAACACGCGACTCAATCCGGGGCTCCCGCCCACGCCCATCGCGAGCCCGTGGACCGCATCGCTGCGCGCCGCGCTGGAGCCGGCCGCACGTGCCGTACCTCTACTACGTGGCCTGCGGGTCGGGCGGGGGCCATCGCTTCAGCACCGACTACGCCGTGTTCCTGCGCGACAAGGCCGCCTGCCTTGGTTGAGGACATCCGTCCGAGGGTCCACGGGGGCACACACACCGTGGGCATCATCGGGTGGCCCGTCGACCATAGCCTCTCGCCCGCCCTGCACAACGCGGCCTTCGCCGCCGCAGGGCTCGACTGGGTCTACGTACCGCTGCCGGTGGCGCCCGGGGCGCTGTCTGAAGCGCTGAACGGCCTGGTGGCGGCGGGGTTCTCCGGAGCGAACGTCACGATGCCGCACAAGACCGAGGCCGCGGAGCGCGCGCACGATCTGTCCGAGGATGCCCGGCGCCTCGGGGCCGTGAACACCATCGTGATCGAGGACGGTAGGCTGCACGGGCACAACACCGACGTCGGTGGCTTCGAGCGATTCCTGCGCAGGGATGCGGGGTTCGACCCGGCCGGGCGCTCGGTCCTGCTGTATGGGGCCGGGGGAGCGGCGCGCGCCGCGGCCCTGGCCGTCATGAGGGCCGGCGCCGCCTCCGTGATCGTCGCCGTGCGGGAACCGGCGCGAGCCGTCGATCTGCGGGGCGCCCTCGCCGGCCTCCCGGGCGAGCTCCGGATCCTGCCGCTCGAGGACGCTCCCGGCGTGCGGGCCGATCTCATCGTCAACGCGACCCCGGTCGGCATCGCGGGCGACGTGCTTCCCCTGCCGCCCCTCGAACCGGCGACCCTCGTCGTCGACCTCCTCTACCACCCGTGCCACGACCCCGTTGCTCGCCGAGGCTCACGCGGCCGGCGCCTCGGCGTTCGGCGGGCTCGGACTGCTCCTGCAGCAGGCCGCGCTCTCCTTCGAGCTGTGGACGGCGACGCCCGCCCCGCTCGACGTGATGTCGGCCGCCGCGCTCGCCGAACTCGCGGGGCGTGGCTGAGGCCGCTCCGAGGGCATCCGAGGGCCGTGAGCATCGCTCGCCCCTCAAGCGCGGGGCGTTCACCGACGATGCATCCGGAAGAGATGGACGACTACTCCGCGCTCGCGCAGCGGATCTCGGTCAGCGTCCACGAGGTGCGAGGGTGTCTCCTGCTGTCCAGGGACGGATTGGTCCTGGGGGCGTTCCCCGAAGAGGAGGAGAACCTCGCGAAGGGGGCATGGCTGCGCTTCTGCGCGCTCGGCGAGCCCGAACGCAGCTTCGTCGAGTTCACCGATCAGGTCTGGGCCTACGTCAAACGTGGCCCCTACGCGGCGTTCGCCCTCGCCGATGCCGGCGTCCGACCCGGGATCCTCGTGGATCAGCTCGAGCAGATGCTGATGACCGCCGACGAGGGACGATCGCGACGTGACACCCTCCGGGTCCCCGACGCCGCCTCGGCCCCGTCGGGGAAGCCCAGGACCTCGCTGCATCCACCCGCCCCCAAGGCCGACCCGGTCGAGGTCGTCGCCGTCGAGTCGGCCCCGCTCACCGCCGCGGAATCGGCGTCGGCCGGGCCGTGGAAGCACCACACGCCTCCCGAGCCGGCGGCCGTCGGCGGCGCGGAGCCATCGGTGGAGGCGACGGCTCCGGAGCCCGTGGTCGCGGCCCCTCCCGCCCCCGCGGCGGCCGAGCCTACGCCGGTGGCGGACGTCGCACCGTCGCCCGAGGCACCGGGCGCGCAGCCGCCGGACGGGACGCGCGCACCCGCGGAGGAGGCCGTCGGATCGGCCCTCGGCAAGGAGCCGAAGAGGCTGGTCGGAGGGGCCGGAGGGCCCGAGGAGGAGGAGACCGAGGTCGACCGGGTGCTGCTGGCCAAAGAGTTCTCGGGATTGCTTCAGGTGGACATGGGCGATGACGAAGTTAGTTCCTGACGACCTAGACCGAACGGACGCCGAGGCCTAGATGACGACGGTGAAGCGTAAGTCGAAGCAGCTCGGTCAGATCCTGATCGAGCAGGGCTTCATCACGCCCGAGCAGCTGGACCAGGCGCTCGAGGAGCATCGCCGCACGCCCAAGTCGCTGGGCCGCACCCTCATCGACATGGGGATGATCAAGGAGGGGGACCTCGTCCGCGCCCTCGCCGAACAGGTCGGGCTCGAGTTCGTCGACCTCTCCGAGTACTCGGTCGATCCCACGGCGACGACGCTGCTCCCGGAGGCGCTGGCCCGTCGCTACCGGGCGATCCCGATCGGAGAGCGGGACGGCAAGTTGCTCGTGGCGATGTCCGACCCCGCCAACGTCTACGCGCTCGACGACATCCGCACGATCACCAACCGGGACGTCCAGCCCTTGGTGGCGACGGCGGCCGATGTCGAGCAGGCGATCCAGAAGTTCGCGGGGATGGACGGTCAGGTCGAGGCTCTCGCCAGCGTCGCCTCGGAGGCGCTGGACGAAGAGGAGCATCTGGAGGCGGCGCTCGAGGACGCGCCCATCGTCAAGCTCGTGAACGCCATCATGACCCAGGCCGTGGGCGACCGCGCCTCCGACGTCCACATCGAGCCGGCGGAGAAGAACGTGCGGATCCGGTTCCGCGTCGACGGCGTGCTGCACGAGCCGATGCCGCCTGCGCCGAAGAACATCCAGGGTGGGCTCATCAGCCGTCTGAAGGTCATGGCGGACCTCAACATCGCGGAGAAGCGCGTGCCTCAGGACGGCCGGATCAGCATGAAGGTGGGCGGCAAGCCGCTCGACCTTCGACTCGCCACGCTCCCCACGGTGTTCGGCGAGAAGGTCGTGATCCGTATCCTCGACAAGACGAACGCCCTCCTGCGCCTGGAGGACCTCGGCTTCCTGGAGGAGTCCTACAAGTCGTTCGCCCGGTCGTTCAAGAAGCCCTACGGCGCGATCCTCGTGACCGGGCCGACGGGCTCCGGGAAGTCGACGACGATGTACTCGACGCTGAACATCCTGAACGAGGTCGACAAGAACATCATCACCGTCGAGGACCCGGTCGAGTACCGGTTGAACGGCGTGAACCAGATCCAGGTGAACCCCAAGGCGGGGCTGACGTTCGCGAGCGCCCTGCGGTCGATCCTGCGCGCCGACCCCGACATCGTGTTGATCGGTGAGATCCGTGACAAGGAGACGGCCACGATCGCGATCGAGGCCGCCCTCACAGGTCACCTCGTGCTCTCGTCGTTGCACACGAACGACGCGGCGAGCGCCATCACGCGTCTCACCGAGATGGACGTCGAGACGTTCCTGGTGGCCTCGGCGATCGACTGCGTGATCGCCCAGCGGCTCGCCCGCAAGCTCTGCGAGCGCTGCAAGGAGGCCTACAAGCCCGAGCAGAACGAGCTCCTCGAGGCCGGCTACCCCGAATGGCTCTGGCCCGAGATCACCGAGCTCCACCGCGCGGCGGGTTGCGCCGCGTGTTCGAACACCGGGTATCGAGGCCGGATCGGGCTCTACGAAGTGATGCCGATGAGCGAAGAGATCGAGCGGCTCACGGTGGAGCGCGGTTCTGCCGAACAGATCAGAACGATCGCGCTGCAGCAAGGCATGATCTCCCTCCGTGATGACGGTCTGGAGAAAACGAGGATGGGGATCACCTCCATCGAGGAAGTCGCAAGGGTGGTGAAGTGACGGTGAGCATGACGACCCCGCACGAAGACGACACGCAGATCCCGATCCCGGAACTCCTCGGGGTGCTCCTGGACATGGAGGGCTCGGACCTGCACCTGACCGCCGGATCGCCTCCGGTGGTCCGCGTGCACGGCGAGCTCGAGCGGATCGAGAAGTACGCCCCGATGTCCCCGCGGGCCCTCCAGGGCATGATCTACGCGATCCTGCCCCAGAAGCTCCGTGAGCGCTTCGAGCAGGAGCTCGAGCTGGACATGTCCTACTCGCTGCCCGGACGCGCCCGGTTCCGCGTGAACGTCTACATGCAGCGTGACTCGATCGGGGCCGCGTTCCGCGTGATCCCGTTCGAGATCAAGGACATCCAGACGCTCGGGCTCCCGCCGGTGGTGGCGGACCTGGCGCGGTTCCCGCGCGGGTTCGTGGTGGTCACGGGGCCCACCGGGTCCGGTAAGTCCACGACCCTGGCCTCGATGGTGGACGTCGTCAACCTCGAGCGCCACGGCCACATCATGACCGTCGAGGACC
Organism: uncultured Actinomycetes bacterium; assembly: GCA_963810915.1. Taxonomy (GTDB): domain Bacteria; phylum Actinomycetota; class UBA4738; order UBA4738; family HRBIN12; genus JAOUEA01. The sequence goes on from CAWEPH010000001.1 coordinate 541,146, forward strand.
CCATCGAGTTCCTGCACAAGCACAAGAGCTGCATCGTGAACCAGCGCGAGGTGGGTGCGGACACCCACGGGTTCGGCCAGGCTCTGAAGCACGTCTTGCGCCAGGACCCCGACGTCATCCTGGTCGGCGAGATGCGTGACCTCGAGACGATCTCGACCGCGATCACCGCGGCCGAGACAGGCCACCTCGTCTTCGCCACCCTGCACACGCAGGACGCGCCGCAGACGATCGACCGCATCATCGACGTGTTCCCCCCGCACCAGCAGCAGCAGGTGCGCGTGCAGCTCGCGACGACCCTGCAGGGCGTCGTCACCCAGCAGCTCATCCCGACCTCCGACGGGAAGGGCCGCGCCGTGGCCTGCGAGGTCATGGTGGCGACGCCGGCCATCCGGAACCTGATCCGCGAGGGCAAGGTGCACCAGATCTACTCGGCCATGCAGGCCGGCGGCCGCTTCGGCATGCAGACGATGGACATGTCGCTCGCCGGGCACGTGAAGTCGGGGAAGATCTCCCAGCAGATGGCGTTCGAGCGGTGCCACGACCCCGAGGAGCTCCAGCGCCTCGTGGGCGGCGGCTTCGGCGGCGCCTCCATCAACGACGGCTACGACGCGCCTGCGGGCATGTCCTTGGGTGGACCCATGGGCGGCTCGATGGGCGGCATGTAGGAGGCCCCGATGCCACAGACCTACCAATACAAGGTTCGCGACAAGACCGGGAACATGATCTCGGGCACCCTCGTCGCCGACAGCGAGATGCTCGTGCTCCAGCGCCTCAGGGAGCAGGGCTACACACCGCTGGAGGTGGGCAAGGAGAAGAAGGGCCTCAACGTCAACATCCAGCTCTCCGCCAAGAAGGTGAAGCTGAAGGAGGTGGCCGTCTTCTCGCGGCAGTTCGCCACGATGATCAACTCCGGCCTGCCCATCCTGCGCGCGTTGTCGATCCTGGCCGAGCAGAGCTCGAACCCGTCGCTGGCCTCGGCTCTGACGGCCGCTCGGTCCGACGTGGAGCAAGGATCGTCGCTCTCCCAGGCGCTCGCGAAGCACCCGAAGATCTTCAACGACCTCTACATCGCCATGGTGAAGTCGGGTGAGACGGGCGGGTCGCTGGACACCACGCTCCTGCGCCTCGCCGCGATGCTCGAGCGCGAGGTCCAGCTGCGCGGGAAGATCAAGTCGGCGATGACCTATCCGGTCGCGGTCGTGGGTCTCGTCACCCTCATCATGAGCGCGATGCTGCTGTTCGTCGTGCCGCAGTTCAAGACGATCTACAGCCAGCTCGGGGGAACGCTGCCGCTCCCGACCCGGGTGCTGATCGGCATCTCCGACATGTTCAAGAAGTGGTGGTACGTGTTCGTCGCCGCCGCGTTCCTCTTCCGGTTCCTGCTGAAGCGCTACAAGCGCACGGATCGGGGCCGGGAGGTCATCGACTCGGTGAAACTCCGGATCCCGGTCTTCGGCAGCCTCTTCCACAAGACCTGCCTGTCCCGGTTCTCGAGCACGCTCGCCATGCTGCTGAGCTCCGGCGTGCCGATCCTGCAGGCGCTCGACATCGTGATCGACACGGTGAACAACCGCGTCGTGGGCAAGGCCGTGGAGGACGTGCAGAGCAGCGTTCGCGAAGGTGAGTCGATCGCCAAGCCGCTCGCCCGCCACCCGGTGTTCCCGAACATGGTGGTGCAGATGATCGCGGTCGGCGAGGAGACCGGCCAGGTCGACGTCATGCTCGAGAAGGTGGCGCAGTTCTACGACCAGGAGGTCGAGGCCTCCGTCGACGCGCTCACCTCGCTGATCGAGCCGCTCCTGATCGCGTTCATCGGTGCCGCGGTCGGCGCGGCCGTGATCGCGCTGTACATGCCGATGTTCCAGGTCATCAACCTGATCAAGTAGGAGAACCCGACCTCGACAGGGCCCCGGGCGTAGCCCGGGGCCTTCGGTCGTCCGGGAATCTTCCGAACTCTTGCCCTCCAGCCCTACAGCGCACGGGCCTTCCGACCGAAACAAACGGTGAAGCGCGTCAATGGGATGCGCCTGCACAAGGAAAGGAGGCGACGGCACATGCTCAAGCGCTTCATGAAGCGTGCTGAGGAGGAGCAAGGCTTCACCCTCATCGAGCTGATGGTGGTCGTTCTGATCATCGGCATCCTGATCGCCATCGCGCTGCCGACGTTCCTCGGTGCCCGTTCGCGGGCGCAGAACCGGGCGGCTCAGTCCGACCTTCGTAACACGCTGGTCGCGGCCAAGACGTCCTACACGGACAACAACAACTACTCGGGGGCGACGACCACCGGTCTGGCCGCCATCGAGGGTTCGTTGACCTACCAGGCGGCCGGCACGGCCTCGGCCGCCGGCAACAACTACGCCGTCTCCGTTGCCATCGGTAACGTGACGGCCACGCGACAACCAGATCTTCGCTGCGGCGCGTATGTCCGCTTCGGGGACCTGCTACTTCATCAAGGACGTCGCTGCCACCGGTGGCTCCGGCGCAGGCAACACGCCCGGCACCTGGTACGGCTCCACGGCCACCGCTGCCAACTGCACCGGCACGTGCGCTCGACCAACACGAGCGCGACCAGCTTCCCGTAAGCCGGCGGCGACTCGACGCATCATCGGAAGGGGCGGCCCGAAGGGCCGCCCCTTCCGACGTTCGGACTAGGGAGGCGCGATCGGCGGGGTGGTCCACCCCACGTAGCCCCGTCGTGGCCGCGGATCCTCAAGTCGCCACACCGTCATGCCGACCGTAGGGACAAGGCCATGGCTATCTCGCGCGCACATCGCATCCGGAACCGCCGCCGTCCACGGGTACTCCTCTCGCTGTCGAGGGGGATCCGTCGGGAGGACGGCTTCACGTTGGTCGAGGTCGTGATGGCGATGTTCATCTTCGGCCTGGTGATCTCCGGCGTGGTCGTCGGGATGACGAGCTCGCTCAACGTGACCCGGCAGAACCGCAACCGGTCGATCGCGGCGAACCTCGCGTCGCAGGAGATGGACACCGTGCGGAGCACCGCGTTCACGGATCTCCCCCTCGGGCAGGTCGATCAGCACGCAGACGATCGATGGCGTCCCCTACACGATCACCCGGGAGACGGGATGGGTGAACGCCAATGCCTCGTCGGGTCCCTGCCAGGCGCCGTCGGGTTCCACGCTGGCCTACCTGTCCGTCGACGTCTCGGTGACGTGGACGAACATGAAGGGCGTCAAGGCGCCCGTCTCGAACACGGTCGTGACGCCGCCGGTGGGGACCTACGACCCCAACAGCGGACACGTCGCGGTCACCGTGAAGAACGCGGCCGGCCAGCCGCAACCGGGCGTGCCGGTGACCTTCACGGGCGGGTCGGTGACCGATACCCAGAACACGGCGTCCGACGGGTGCGCGTTCTTCGCCTACGAGCCCACCGGCTCCTACACCGTCTCCCTCAACCGATCCGGGTTCGTCTCCGACCAGGGAGCGGCCTCGCCGTCGCTCGCCGCCACGGTCGTCGCCGGCTCGACGGTGCCGCTCCAGTTCCAGTACGACCAGGCGGCCACGATCAACGCGACCCTCGTGGCGACGGGGAGCGCGCCGCTGCCGACCACCGGCGGCATCCCGGTGTCGCTCGGCAACACCCACATCCTGCCCAGCGGCGTGACCACGGTCGCGGGGACCGGCGCCTCACGCACCCTCGGCTCGCTCTTCCCGTTCGTCGACGGATGGGACCTCTGGGGCGGTCGATGCTCGGATGCCGACCCCGAGGGCGTCAAGCCCACGGGCGGCGCTTACTACGTCGGCGCGAGCCGTACGGCTCCCGTCACGGTCACGCCCGGCGGCACGAGCGCCGGCACGGTCAGCCTGCCCGCGCTCACGGTGCAGACGCGCACGACGACGGCGACCGCGCGGCCGAACGTGGTCGTGACCGCGACCCACGTCGTGCCCTCGGGTGTGAGCGTCGACCCGGGGTGTCCCTCGGGCGAGGTCTACACGCTGGGGACGACGAACGCCAGCGGCAACCTGACGGTCGGCCTGCCCTACGGGAAGTGGACGATCTCGGCCGCCGGGACCTCGACCACCGTGACGACCACGCTCAGCCCCCTGACGGCTCCCACGCCGGTGACGATCTCATGGTGAGGCGGATGCCGTCGCTCGCGGCGAGGATCGCAGGTCGATCCGCGCTCGGAGATCCGGCATCACGCTCGTCGAGCTCGTGGTGGTGATGGCCCTGATGAGCCTGATCCTCGGGTTCGTCACGCGCGGCATGGTCAACATGCAGAACGCCTCGGTGGGGGAGAGCTATCGCCTCCAGAACCTCGACGAGGCGCGCATCCTGATGGACACGGTCAGCAAGGACCTGCGGACCGCGACCCGCCTCTCGTCGACCAGCTCCCCGTTCGACGTGACCGCGGGCAGCGTCCCCGCGCCCGGGTTCGGCAACACGGCGCCCTACGCCGGCAACACGGAGGTGTGGTTCTACGCCAACCTCACGCTGACCACCGGCAGCCCCACCCCGTGCCCGGACGTGGTGCACCTGTACGTGGACACGGCGGCGAGCCCGCCCGTCCTGAAGGAGCAGACGATCTCGGCACAGGCCGGTGGTGTGCCCGCCGAACTGCACGTACACCGGGGCCTACGCGACGCGCCTGGTGGGCAAGTACGTGGCGAACTCCTCGAGCACGCCCGTGTTCACCTACTACTACGACGACGCGAGCGGCGTCCCCACCGCGATCGCCTCCACGGCGACGCCCCTGTCGGCCGCCGATCGGCTCCTCGTCAACGCGGTGGGGATCACGCTCTCGATCCGCCAGAGCAACAACTTCAACGTGCCCTTCACCACGCTGGTGAACAAGGTGCGCCTGCCCAACGTCGACTACAACCCGCTCCCCAGTCCGTGAGGTGATCGTCCGATGATGCTGCGACTGCGACCCAACGACGAAGACGGTGTCGTCATGGTCACCGTCCTGCTCGTCTCCCTCGTGATGCTCACGCTCGTGGCGGGTTCGATCGCGTACGCGGTCGGCTCCCAGCCCATCTCCCGTCACGACCAGGACTGGAACGCCGCGCTCTCGGCGGCCGAGGCCGGACTCGACGACTACCTCTTCCGCCTGAACGAGAACGACCAGTACTACCTCTACAGCTCCTCGAACCTGCCCCCCGACGGGAACCTGGCGTTCTCCGGTTGGGTCAACGTGCCGAGCGCGAGCGGCAACGCCCAGTTCCGCTACTCGACGGACACGTCGTTCCTGACGTCGCAGGGCGCCATCATCGTCACGTCGACGGGCCGCTCCCGGAACGCCACGCGGACGATCCAGGCGACGCTCCGTCGCCACGCGTTCATCGACTACCTGTACTTCACCGACTTCGAGACGACCGACCCGGCCCTGTATCCGACGGCGAGCAACAGCAACAGCGCCGCCTGGGCGCAGACGAACTGCGCGATGCACTATTACGAGGGCCGCAACAGCTCGTGCACCGACATCAACTTCGCGGACAACGACGTCATCAACGGACCCCTGCACTCGAACGACGCGATCCTGATCTGCGGGAGCCCGCAGTTCCTCGGCAACGTGACGACCAGTTGGCAGCCCTCCAGCGGCAACCGGTGGCGCGCCAACGGCTCGTGCTCCAACAGTCCGTCGTTCAAGCCCGGCGACCCCAAGTACGCCGACCCCCTCACGATGCCGCCGAACAACGTGACGATCAAGGCCGACGCGGACAAGAGCCTCGGCGGCGACGGCTGCCTGTTCACGGGGCCGACCTCCATCACGCTGAACTCGGACGGCACGATGACCGTCGTGAGTCCCTACACGAAGGCGAGCGCCACGACGACCAACAACTGCCCGGGCGGCACGCTCGCCGCGCCGGCCACCCAGGCGTTGCCGACGAACGGGGTCATCTACGTGCAGAACGTGCCGTCGAGCTCGAGCGACCCGAACTACCTCGCGAGCTGCCCGTCGGGCGTGACGCAGCTGAACAGCGGGACGGGGTCGAGCGGCACGACGGTAGCCCATCCCCTCGGGTACCCCGAGAAGAACGACATCAGCACCTACTCGTGCACGAAGGGCGACGTGTTCCTCAAGGGGACCCTGAAGGGGCGGCTCACGATCGCGGCCGACGACAACATCGAGCTGATCGGCAACGTGGCCTACCAGGGCGGGACCGGCGGCAGCGACCTGCTCGGGATGGTCGCCAACAACTACGTGGAGATCTACCACCCCGTGGACCTCGTGAACTCGACGAGCCAGCCCTCGACCGCATCGATCTGCGACGGCGCCTACCGCGAGTACCCGAACAACTCCGACAACTGGTACTGCAACCTGCGCCTGCCGGGGGCGACCACCGCCCTGGACAACCCGACCATCAGCGGTGCCATCCTGTCCGTGGCGCACTCGTTCCGGGTGCAGAACTACGCGTACGGCGTGGACGACCCGCTCGGGGCGATCACGGTGAACGGTGCGATCGCCCAGAAGTACCGCGGGATCGTGGGCCTGATCGGGGCCTCCGGCTACACCAAGAACTACAGCTACGACCAGCGCCTGAAGTACCAGTCGCCGCCCCGGTTCCTCAACCCCGTGGCGAGCGCGTGGCAGATCGTGACCTGGGTCGAGCAGAAGCCGGCGTACGCCTGGAACGCACCGTAGCCTCGGCGAGCCTGCGCGTGCGGAAGGTTCGTCGGATGTGCGGTGGCGCCGGGGCGCCGGGATAGGGTTCCCGCCATGAGCGATGCGTGGCTCCGGGCGCTCGTCGCCCTCCCCTTCGGGTTGGCGATCGGGAGCTTCATGACGGTCGTGACGGATCGGATGCCGGCCAAGGAGTCGGTTGTCTCCCCACCCTCGCGGTGCCCCGGATGCGGCGCGGCCATCGCCTACCGCGACAACGTCCCGGTCGTCTCGTGGGTCCTGCTCCGTGGTCGGTGTCGCAACTGCGGCGAGCGGATCTCCGTCGAGTACCCGCTGCTCGAACTCTCCACGGCCGCCCTCGTGGTCGGAGCCGTGGCGCATTTCGAGCGGATCTGGATCGGGATCATGGTGGCAGCGCTCCTCGCGATGATGCCCGCGATCTGCGTGATCGACATCCGGCATCGGATCATCCCGAACCGTCTGATGTATCCGTCGCTGATCGGATTCCCCGTCTACGTGGTCGTCGCCTGGGTGTTCCACGGCGGCACGGACCCCCTGCGGGCGCTGGAGGGCTTCCTGCTGTTCGGAGGGGGGCTCTTCCTGGTGGCGCTGATCAGCCGGGGCATGGGCATGGGGGACGTCAAGCTCGCCGCGCTGATCGGGATCGTGATGGGGGCGATCGGACTCCGATACGTGGGCGTCGCGGCCGGGGCGGCCATCCTGCTGGGGGGCGTGGGCGGGCTGCTCGCGCTCGCCCTGGGGCGGGGCCGGAAGTCCGCGATCCCGTTCGGTCCCTACCTCGCCGCCGGCGCCGTCGTGGCGGCCTTCCTGACCGAGCCGATCGCGAACTGGTACCTGCAACGGTTCCTCACGCGCTAGCGCCCCGCCTCCCTGCTTCAGACCCCAGAAACCCTTGCCGAAGAAGCAGGCGCGGAGATGTTTGACAACGCCTGTCACCTAGTGTTTCGTGAGCACGCTCAACAGGACATATGTGCCTGTAAGAGCTCACCGTGGCAGATGTTGCACATGTGACACGGTGGACAACGAGAGAGGGCAGCTGGATGGGTGAACCGCAACCGTTCGCGACGGGGGGTCTCCTCACCGTCTCAGAGGTCGCGGCCGCCATGCGTGTGTCCAACATGACCGTGTATCGACTCATCAAGAACGGAGAGCTGGCGGCGGTGCGGGTGGGGAAGAACTACCGGATCCGCGAGACCGACGTCGAGCGCTACCTCAGCGATCGCTCCGTGCAGGTGGAGGAGAACTAGTGGCGAAGGGCCGCATCGGGCTCGATATCGGCTCCACCGCCGTGCGGGCGGTCGAGCTGACCGGGAAGGACCCCTACACCGTGGTCCATGCCGCCCAGGTCGCCCTGCCCTCGGCCGCCGTCGAGAACGGCGAGGTGCGCGACCCCGGAGTCGTGGCCGAGGCGCTCCGCGAGCTCTGGCAGCGGGGCGGCTTCAAGCAGAAGCGTGTGTACATGGGCGTCGGCAACCAGCGGGTGGTGGTGCGTGAGATCGCGCTCCCGTATCTCCCCGAGAAGGAGCTCAAGGCGTCGCTCGGGTTCCAGGTGCAGGAGTTCATCCCGATGCCGGTGGACGATGCCGTCCTCGACTACGACCCCGTGGGCGAGTTCGACGATCAGGAGGGCCGCAAGATGCTGCGCCTGCTGCTCGTCGCGGCCCAGCGGGGGATGGTCGACCAGATGGTGGCCGCGGCGCTCGACGCCAAGCTCGAGCCGGTGGGTCTCGACCTGATCCCGTTCGCGATGGTCCGCGCCGTGGGCACACCCATGGAGGGCATGGACCTCGAGGAAGCCGGCGACGAGGCCGTGATCGACATCGGGGCGCACATCACGAACATCGTGGTGCATGCGCGAGGGACCACGAGATTCGTCCGCATCCTCCCCTCCGGGGGACGCGACATCACCGTGGCGGTGGCTCGCGGACTCGGTGTGGAAGACGACGTGGCGGAGCGGCTGAAGCGTGGCGAGGTCGTCGAGGGGCTCCCCGAGCAGCCGGCCGTGGAGCAGGTCCAGCAGCTGGCGATCCAGCGCGCGACGAGCTTCGTGGACGAGATCCGTTCCTCCCTCGAGTTCTATACGGCCCAGGCGCAGGGAGCGCGCATCGACCGCGTGATCGTCTCGGGAGGCGGCTCGAAGCTCCCCGGCTTCCTGGATCTCCTCCGTCAGCGCATCCCGGTGCAGATCGAGCCGGGCCAGGTCTTCTCTCGCGTGCAACACAACCTCTCGCTCTCGGAGGAAGCGATCGCGGAAGCGGAGCCCCTCCTGGCGGTCGCCGTCGGCCTCGCGATCCCCGGGAGGAACCCGTGAGCCAGGTCAACCTCCTCCCCGCGGAGATCCAGAACCGCGAACTGGTGCGTCGGCGCACCACGATGATCTTGCTGGCGTGCATCGGCGTGATCGCGCTGATCCTCGCCTTCTACCTCCTGCAGAACCAGCGCCTCGCCTCGGTGAACGCCGACATCGAGACCCAGGATGCGACGAACGCCGGGATCCAGGCGCAGATCAACGACCTCTCCGAATTCGCGACCCTGCAGGCCCAGGCGCAAGAGTCCGAGAGCCTGCTCGACTCCGCCTGGCAGGGGGAGGTCTCCTTCTCGGGGCTGCTCATGGATGTCTCGCGGGTGATCCCGTCTGACATGGCGCTCAGCGCCCTCGCGTTCCAACTGACGCCCGCCGCAACGGGTGCGACGACGCCGGCTACCGGCACGACGACGTTCGTGGGGACGAGCACGGCGACGGGAACGGCGGCGTCCGCCCAAACCGTGGCGACGTGGCTCGAGCGCCTCGGATCCGTCAAGGGCTGGGAGAACCCTTGGGTCTCGAACGGGACGCTCGGGGAGAACGGCTCGACGTACACGATCAACTCCACCGTGGACCTATCGGACGCCGTGGTCACCCCGCGGGGTAAGGCGGGTGCGGCGTGAGCGGGCGCCGCACGCAGATCATCCTGATCGCCGGGGCGGCGTTGCTCGCGGTGCTCCTCGTCGTCTTCCTGGTGCTGCCGAAGATGAGTTCCGTGAACGACGCGAAGACGGAGCTGGACCAGGCCACCGCACAGCAGCAATCGCTGGAGTCCCAGCTGGCCGCGCTGCAACAGGCGCAGGACGAGGCGGACAAGAACAAGGCGATCATCGCGCGGGTGAACCAGGAGATCCCGCCGACCGCGGACGAACCCGGCTTCATCCTGCTGCTGTCGAACGCCGCGACCCGGGCCGGCATCAAGCTGTGGCAATTCACTCCCTCGACCCCCACGCTCAATGCCAGCACGAACCTCTCGGAGATCCCTGTGACCTTCACGGTGAAGGGCAACTACTTCGCGCTCGCCGAGTTCCTCTTCAACATCGAGACGCTGCCACGTGTCGCCAAGGTGCAGAACGCCACGATCAGCGCATCGGGCGAGACGACCTCCGGCTCCACGTCGTCCGTGCCCTTCCTGCAGATGACGGGCGCGGTCACGTTCTACACCACCGACACCGACGCCGGGCCGGGAACGGATCCGGGAACCGGGGCAACGGGCGGCACCACGGGTTCCACCTCTTCGTCTCCCACCGCACCGGCAGGATGAGCTGATGCCACTCACCGAACGCGACCGACGTACCTTGATCATCGGAGGATGCACCCTGGCGGGCATCGTCGTCCTCTTCCTCGTCTACACGCTCCTGACGAGCGGGGGCGGCTCCGACGTCGCCCTGCCGCCCTTCTCGCCCCCGCCGAGTTCGGCGAGCGGCGGCCCCTCGTCGGGACCCACGGGAAGCCAGACCGGAACGCCGACGATCCAACCCACCGTCCCACCGGTCCAGAACTTCTCGGGCCGCGATCCGTTCTCGGTGCCGCCGATCCTGCAGACCGCCAGCGCTGCCAGCTCGACGAGCGGGTCGTCGCCGCCACCGTCCGGCGGGTCCACGACGACACCGCCCACCTCGACTCCTACCACGCCCGGTGGGGGTTCCAGCACCGTGGTCGGGGGACACACCGTCGTGCTCCTCGACGTCTTCCCCAAGGACGGGAAGACGCGGGTGCAGGTGGAGGTCGACGGCACCGTGTACAACGTGGCCAAGGGCGAGACGTTCGCGAGCGGCCAGTTCGAGTTCCGCTCGGCCAGCGGCAACTGCGCCACCTTCCTCTACGGAGATCAGTCCTTCTCCCTCTGCGCGACCTCGTCCAAGTAGCTTCCGGCTCTGAGGACCCCGGCGGTCCGCCCACGGGGGGAGCGGTCGCCGGCCGCGAGGGCGGCTCCGTTCAGGGGCCGCCCTCGCTTCATCTCTATGATGGGCGGATGTTGCGCCTGCTCACCGCCGGGGAATCGCACGGGCGGGGCCTCATGACCATCCTCGAAGGCCTCCCCGCCGGGGTGCCGGTGAGCCTCGAGGAGCTCGCGGATGAGCTCGCGCGACGCCGCCACGGGTACGGTCGCGGAGGCCGTCAGCGCTTCGAGCGCGACCGGTTCGAGGTGCTCACGGGGGTCCGTCACGGGCGTACGATCGGCTCACCCATCGGGGTGACGATCCCCAATCAGGAGTTCGAGGAGAAGTACGGCGATCTGATGGGAGTCGAGGGGACGGCCGACCCCTCGAAGCGCCTCACGAGGCCGCGTCCCGGCCACGCCGACCTCGTCGGTGCGCAGAAATACGGGTTCGACGACATCCGTAACGTCTTGGAGCGGGCGAGCGCCCGTGAGACGGCCGCGCGCGTGGCGGCGGGCGCCTTCTGCAAGTCGTTCCTCGCCGAACTCGGGGTCTGCGTGCTCTCCCACGTGGTGCGCGTGGGCAAGGTGAAGGCACCCGCTCGTGCGCCTCTCCCAGGCCCGGACGATCTCGCCGCCATCGATGCATCGCCGGTCCGTTGCGCCGACCCCGCCTCCGCGGCCGCGATGGTGGCCGAGATCGATCGGCTGCGCAAGGCTCGGGACACGGTCGGCGGCGTCTTCGAGGTGCTCGTCTACGGCGCGCCCCCCGGCCTCGGGTCGTACGTGCACTACGACCGCAAGCTCGACGCGCGCCTCGCGATGGGGTTGATGAGCATCCAATCCGTGAAGGGCGTGGAGGTGGGCGACGGGTTCGCCTCTGCGGCGCGCCCCGGCTCCGTGGCCCACGACGAGATCGTGCTGCGTGACGGCCGCATCGGCCGCAAGACCGCGCGTGCGGGCGGGATCGAAGGCGGGATGAGCACGGGCCAGCCCATCCGGCTGCGGGCCGCGATGAAGCCCTTCTCCACCGTGCCCAAGCCTCTTGCGACCGTGGATCTGGCGACCCACGAGCCCACCGTCGCGATCAAGCAGCGCACCGACGTCTGCGCCGTTCCCGCCGGAGGCGTCGTGGGCGAGGCTGTGGTGGCGTTCGAGATCGCGAACGCGGTGCTCGAGAAGTTCGGCGGGGACTCCGTCGCCGAGACGCGCGGGAACCTCGGGCGCTACCTGGAGGGACTGCCGTGATCGTGTACCTCGTGGGGATGCCGGGGGCGGGCAAGTCGGTTGTGGGACGCGAGCTGGCCGGGCGGCTCGGCGTCCCGTTCGTCGACCTGGACGGGGAGATCGAGCGATCGCAGGGCAAGAGTGTTCCGGACCTCTTCGCGGAGATCGGCGAGGCCGGCTTCCGGGCGCTCGAAGCGGAGGCGCTGACCGTCGCGTCCACGAACGACCCCTCGGTCGTCGCCTGCGGCGGTGGGGTCGTGCTCGAGCCTGCGAACCGGATCACCCTGCGCAACACCGGCATCGCGGTGTTCCTGGATGTGCCGCTTGACCAGTTGCGGAGCAGGGTGACTCCCGCGGCGGACCGTCCGCTCATCCGTGCCTCCGGTGACCTCGAGAACCTCCTGCGCGAGCGCGAGCCGCTCTACCGGGAGTTCGCGGCGCACGTGGTGGACGGCGGCGGAACGCCCGGGGAGGTCGCCGAAGCGATCGTCGAGGAGCTGCGTTGGTCCGCGTGAGCGTGCCGATCCCCGGACATCCCTACGACGTGACCGTGGGGTCCGGGGTCCTCGCGGCAGCGGGCGCGCACCTGCCACCCCTACCGAAGGCGGAACGTGCGTTCGTGGTGGCCGACGCCACCGCCGCCGAGCGCTATCACGATCCCCTCGCTGCCGGGCTGGCCGCCGCCGGCCTCGAGCCCGTTCTCCTGACCGTCCCGTCCGGTGAGGAAGCGAAAACCCTCCAGGTCTACGGCACCCTGCTCCATCAACTCGCCAGCCAGGAGGCGCATCGCGACGATCTCGTCGTGGCCCTCGGAGGCGGGTCCACGGGCGATCTCGCGGGGTTCGTCGCCTCCACATACATGCGCGGGGTGCCCTTCGTCCAGGCACCCACGACGCTCACCGCGCAGGTCGACGCGTCGATCGGCGGGAAGACCGCCGTGAACCTTCCCGAGGGGAAGAACCTCGTGGGGACCTTCTCGCAGCCGCGAGCGGTGCTCGCCGACGTGGACACCCTGGCGTCGCTGACGGACAGAGACTTCCGCTCGGGACTCGCCGAGGTGGCGAAGTACGGCCTGACCTTGGACCTCGAGCTGTTGGCCCAGTTGGAGACCGACCCCGGACCCGTCCTCGCGCGGGACGCGGAGGCGCTGGAGATGCTGGTGGCGCGATGCGCGCGGGCGAAGGCCCTCACGGTCGCCGAGGATGAGCGGGACGCCGGCGCGCGCCTCGTCCTGAACTACGGCCATACCTTGGGGCATGCCCTGGAGCAGCTCGAAGCCTTCGCGGGGCGGTCCCACGGTGAATCGATCGCGGTGGGGATGGTGTTCGCCGCGCGACTCGCACAGGAGCGCGGGATCGCGGACGCCGGGCTGGCCACGCGGACCGTCCGCCTCCTGCGTTCGCTGGGCCTCGATGCCGACGGGCCGCTCCCGCCGGCGGATGACATCCTGGGAGCGTTCCGGCTGGACAAGAAGTACCACGGGGGCGTGCGCTTCGTGCTGCTCGAGGAGGTGGGGCGCCCGGTGGTGGTGGATGACGTGCCGCTGCAGGAGTTGCGGCGACTCCTGGAAGAGATGGGAGCCACGGGATGAAGGTGTTGTTCCTGTTCGGACCGAGCCTGGGCGCGCTGGGCCGCCGCGATCCGGAGGTCTACGGCACCGCAACCCTCGAGGAGGTCATGGCCGATGTCGAGGCGAAGGGTGCCGCGCTGGGGCATACGGTCGCGTGGCGGCAGTCCGACCACGAGGGTGCCCTCGTGGGCTGGCTCCTGGGGGCAGCGGCGGAAGGTGTCGAGGGCGTCGTGATGAACCCGGGCGCCCTGTCGCACTACTCATACGCGCTGCGTGACGCGGTGGAAGCATCGGGGCTGCCCGTCCTCGAGGTCCATCAGTCGAACATCTACGCGCGGGAGGAGTTCCGGCGACGCTCCGTCATCTCGGAGGTCTGCCGAGGGACCATCACCGGCCTGGGGACCGCTGGCTATCATCTGGCACTGGAGGCGACCGCGTGGACCACCAACTGAGGCGTACCACCCTGTCCGCACGGCTGTCCGACCTCGGGGTCGACGGCCTGCTCGTGACGAGCCTGCCGAACGTCCGCTACCTGACCGGCTTCACGGGTTCCAACGGCCAGGCGCTGGTGAGCGCCTCGGAGACCGTCTTCTTCACGGACGGCCGCTACGCGGAACGATCACGGCATGAGGTGCCCGACCTCGAACGCGTGACGTACCTGCAGGATCTCGAGACCCCGCTCGCGGACCAGTGCGTGCGCCTGGGCATCGCGAGGCTCGGTTTCGAGGCTCACGTCGTGACCGTCCGCCAGCGTGACCGCCTGGCCGCAGGGCTTGGCGCCGCGCAGCCCGTGCCCCTCGTCGAGGAGGTCGAGGCACTGCGCTGGGTGAAGGACGACGAGGAGCTGGAGATGCTCCGTCGGGCCCAGGCCGTCACCGACCAGGCCTTCGACGACATCCTCGAGTTCCTCGCGGTGGGGCAGAGCGAACAGCAGGTGGCGCTCGAGTTGGAACGGTTGCTGCGACGCGACGGGGCCGACGGGCTCGCCTTCGACCCGATCGTCGCCTTCGGCGAGCACGCGGCCGAGCCGCATCACGACCCCACGTACCGGCTCCTCGAAGAGGGGGACGTGATCAAGCTCGACTTCGGGGCTCTGTTCGGCGGGTACCACGCCGACATGACGCGCACCGTGAGCTTCGGGGAGCCGGCGGCGGAGCTGCGGAAGATCCACGACGTCGTGCGCCAGGCACAGGAGGCCGGGATCGACGGGGTCCGCGCCGGCGCGCGAGCCGAGGACGTCGATGCCGCCGCGCGCGCGGTGATCGAATCGGCGGCGTACGGCCCCTACTTCCCGCACGGCCTCGGCCACGGGGTGGGGCTCGAGATCCACGAGGGACCACGGCTCGGCCGCGGCTTCGACCATGTCTTGCCGGCGGGCGCCGTGGTGACGGTGGAGCCTGGCGTGTACGTTCCCGGGCTCGGGGGTGTGCGGATCGAGGACATGGTGCAGGTCACGGATGACGGATGCCGCGTGCTGGGCGCAGCCTCCCGCGAACTGATCGAACTCTGAACCGAGCGGCAAGGAGCTGACACCCGGGTGAGCGTTTCCACGAACGACTTCAAGAACGGCATGACCATCGAGCTGGACGGCACCCTCTTCCAGATCATCGAGTTCCAACACGTGAAGCCCGGCAAGGGAGGGGCGTTCGTGCGGACGAAGCTCCGCAACGTGAAGACCGGGGCGGTGATCGAGCGCACCTTCAACGCCGGGGTGAAGGTCGACCAGGCCATCGTGGAGCGCAAGGACTACCAGTACCTCTACCCGGAGTCCGAGGACTTCGTGTTCATGGACCTGCAGACCTACGAGCAGATCCACGTGCCTCGCGAACTCGTCGGGGAGGCCGCGAACTACCTGGTGGAGGGCGGCGAGGCGCAGGTGGCCCTGCACGAGGGCGTGCCCATCACCGTGGATCTGCCGGCGTCGATGGTGCTGACGATCACCAAGACCGACCCCGGCGTGAAGGGCGACACGCGTACCGGCGCGCTGAAGCCGGCCACCCTGGAGACCGGGGCGGTCGTGAGCGTGCCGCTGTTCGTGGAGGAGGGCGAGAAGATCAAGGTCGATACGCGCTCCGGCGAGTACATCGAGCGCGTGAAGAGTTGACGACCCGGCGTGACGCCCGCCGCATCGCGATCGACATCCTCTACCAAGCTGACGTCACCGACGAGTCTCCGCTGGACGTCATCGCGGGATGGGAGGCGGCCGACCGGTCCGTGCCTGCCTTCTCGCGCGAGCTCGTGGAAGGCGTCATCGACCATGGGCCGGAGATCGATCTCCTGCTCGAGGAGCATGCGGAGGGCTGGACGGTCGCCCGGATGCCGGCCTTGGATCGCTCGATCCTTCGTCTCGCGGTCGAGGAGGTGCTCCACAGGCCGGACGTGCCGGACTCGGTCGCGATCAGCGAAGCGGTAGAGGCCGCGTCCGAGCTCTCGGCGGATGAGAGCCGGCGTTTCGTGAACGGCGTGCTGGGGCGGATCGCCCGAGAGGCGGGCGGTGCGGCGCGGGAGTCCCGGGGTCCCTAGGACTCGGAGGTCGGCTCGGTGCTGGACTCCGAGGGCTTGGTGGCCTCGCTCTTGGCCTCGTCCTCGTCGGGGACGACGCCTTCCTTCAGGCCCTTCTTGAACTCGCCCTGGGCACGCCCGACCGAGCGCGCCATCTCCGGGATCTTCTTCGCGCCGAAGATCGCCCCGAAGACGACGATCGCCACGATGGCAACGATGCCGTAGTCCATGCCGTTTACCGCCTTTTCCGCATTGGGGATACCGGCCCAGTGTACGACCGGGTCCACCGGTACGCCAGGAACACGTTCCGGCGGCCCGCTGGTCTTGGTGCTATCCTCGACGAGAACCTCCTTCCCCTTTAAGTCCGGTCCGGAGAGGCCGGGAAGGGAGCGGCGAAATGGGATCCAACACACGCGCCTCCTCGCATGCTCGAGGGGGCGTTCCCCGTTGAGCGGGAGGCTGCTCGACGCCGACGACGTGCGGAGGGCCCTCACCCGCATCGCGCACGAGATCCTCGAACGTGACAAGGGAGGCGAGGGCGTCGCTCTGATCGGCATCGCCAACCGCGGCGACCACCTCGCGCGCAGGCTCGCCACAGAGATCGGGCGCATCGAGGGGCGCGAGGTCCCGGTCGGCGTCCTCGACATCACGTTCTATCGCGACGACATCGGGCTGAAGGCCGAGGCTCCCGAGGTTCACGAGACGCGGATCGGCTTCGACGTCAGCGGGAAGACGCTCGTGCTCGTGGATGACGTCCTGTTCACCGGACGCACCATCCGCGCCGCGATGGACGCCTTGATGGACTTCGGGCGACCGACGCGGATCCAGCTGGCGGTCCTGGTCGACAGGGGCCATCGCGAGCTCCCCATCCGCGCGGACTTCGTGGGGAAGAACGTGCCGACGAGGCGCGCCGACGACGTCCGGGTGCTGGTGAGCGAGCTCGACGGCGAGGACGCGGTCGTGATCGAGGAGTCGCCCGCGGACCGCCCGGTCGCGGTGGAGGAGGGGACGCGGTCGTGAACAAGCACCTGCTCTCGATGGATGACGTCACCGCCGACGATGTCGTGCGCATCCTGGACACGGCGGAATCCTTCCGCGAGGTGGGCACGCGGGTGATCAAGAAGGTGCCGGCTCTGCGCGGGCGCACGGTCGTCAACTTCTTCCTCGAGAACTCGACACGCACGCGCATCTCGTTCGAGCTCGCCGCGAAGCGCCTCTCGGCCGACGTGATCAACTTCAGCGCGAGCGGCACCAGCGTCGCGAAGGGCGAGAGCCTGAAGGACTCGGCGCTCACGCTGCAGGCGATGGGCGCCGACGCCATCGTGATCCGGCATTCCTCCAGCGGCTCCCCGCTCCAGCTGACGCGGTGGGTGTCCGGACACGTCCTGAACGCGGGGGACGGAACGCACGAACACCCCACGCAGGCGCTGCTGGACCTCTACACGATGCGCGAGAGGCTCGGGCGGCTCGAGGGCCTCCGCGTGGCGATCGTGGGGGACGTGCTGCACTCGCGGGTGGCGCGATCGCTCAGCTTCGGACTGGTGAAGATGGGCGCGGAGATCACGTTGATCGGGCCGCCCACGCTGATCCCGCCCGACGCCCCGCAATGGGGCGTGAACGTGAGCTACGACATCGGATCCGTCCTGCCGAAGCTGGACGTCTGCTACATGCTCCGCGTGCAGCGTGAGCGTCAGCGCCTCGAGTACTTCCCCAGCGTGCGCGAGTACAACCGGCTCTTCGGCCTCACGAGCGCCCGCGCCGCCCTGCTGCCCGAGGGCGCGTTCATCATGCACCCGGGGCCCATGAACCGGGGGGTGGAGATCGACTCCGACGTCGCGGACCTCCCGCAGGCGCTGATCGAAGAGCAGGTGACGAACGGCATCGCGATCCGGATGTCGCTCCTGTACCTCTTGCTCGGCGGCGGGGGAGAGGTGGCCCTCGATGCCTGAGCGCATCGCGTTCACCGGCGCACGCGTGATCGATCCGACGACCGGCCACGACGACCTCGCCGACGTCCTGGTCGAGGGCCCGACGATCGCCGCGATCGGGACGCAGGTCGACACGGACGGCGCGGAGATCATCGACGTCGCCGGATGCGTGCTCGCGCCCGGGCTCGTCGATCTCCACACGCACCTGCGCGAACCCGGCTTCGAGGCCAAGGAGACCATCGAGACGGGCACGCGGGCCGCGGCCGTCGGCGGGTTCACCGCCGTGGCGTCGATGGCCAACACCGACCCCGTCACGGATCATGCGGGCGTCGTCGCCGAGATCCGCGACAAGGCGGCCGAGGCCGGGCTCTGCGACGTCTATCCCGTGGGCGCCATCACCAAGGGGCTCGAAGGGGAGACCATCGCGGAGATGGGCGAGATGGTGGCGGCGGGCGTGCGCGTCTTCAGCGACGACGGTCACTGCGTGCCCTCGGCGCGCCTGTTGCGTAACGCGCTCACCTACGCGAAGGCGTTCCCCGAGGACATCGTCTTGGCGGACCATTGCGAGGACGCCGCGCTGGTCGAGGGCGGCCAGATGCACGAAGGCGTGAACTCCTACACGCTCGGACTGGCGGGACGCCCGGCGGAAGCGGAAGAGGTGGTCGTGGCGCGTGACCTGGCCATGGCGCGCCTGACCGGCGGGCGGATCCACGTCTGCCACGTGACGAGCGCCCGGGCGGTAGCGGCGATCCGACGGGCCAAGGCCGAGGGGATCCGCGTCACGGCGGAGGTGACCCCGCATCACCTGGTGTTCACGGACGATGACCTCCGCACGTACGACACGAACTTCAAGGTGAACCCGCCCATACGCACGGCCGAGGATCGCGACGCCCTGCGTGAGGGGCTCCTGGACGGGACGATCGACGCCATCGCCACGGACCACGCCCCGCACGCGGTCGAGGAGAAGGATGCCGAGTTCGACCGATCGCCACCCGGAACGACGGGGCTCGAGACCGCCCTCGCGGCGATGCTCACCTATCTGGTTGAGCCGGGGATCGCCCCGCTCGGGCGGGTGCTCGAGGCGATGACGTGCGGACCCGCCCGCATCCTGGGTGCGTCGGGCCACGGTGGCCCGCTCGAGGTCGGGCGGCCGGCCAACCTCGTCGTCTTCGACCCGGGAATGCGGTGGGCGGTCGAGGCGCCCTTCGCGTCGAAGGCGCGCAACTGCGCGTTCCTCGGACGAGAGCTCAACGGGCGCGTGCGCTACACGGCGCTGCGCGGCGCGCTCACCGTCGCCGAGGGGAAAGCCACCCGGTGAGGGGACCAGCGGCCCTACTCGCGCTCGAGGACGGCTCCGTTTTCGCGGGCACCGCGTTCGGCGCCGAGGGAGAGAGCTTCGGCGAGGCGGTGTTCAACACCGCGATGGCGGGCTACCAGGAGGTCCTCACCGATCCGTCCTACGCGGGCCAGATCGTGGCGATGACGTATCCGCTGCAGGGCAACTACGGGATGAACGCGGCGGACCCCGAGTCGGCGGGCGTGCAGGTGGCCGGGTTCGCGGTGCGCGAGACCGCGCGCCGCCCCTCCTCGTGGCGTTCAGACACCACCCTCCGGGACGCCCTCGCCGAATCGGGCGTCACCGGGATCGAGGGCATCGACACGCGGCGGCTCACGCGGCGGCTCCGCGACGCGGGCGCGATGCGTGCCGCCATCTCCACCGTGGACCTGGACGCACGGTCGTTGCTCGAGCGCGTGCGCGCGGCGCCGGGGATGATCGGCGCCGACCTGGCACGCACGGTCACTGCGGGGGCGCCCTACGAGGCGCTCACGCTGGTGGGTCCCGCTTCGACGGATCGTGGCGCCGTCCATCGGGTGGCCGCGTACGACTTCGGGATCAAACGCAACATCCTGCGCCTGCTGGCGGAGGCGGGGATGGAGACGACCGTCTTCCCGGCGGAGACGCCGGCGACGCGCATCGCGGCCGAGGGGTTCGACGGCGTCTTCCTCTCGAACGGTCCCGGGGACCCCGCCGCCACCGCGTACGGGATCGCCGCGGCTCGGGACCTCCTCGGGAAGGTGCCGCTGTTCGGGATCTGCCTCGGCCATCAACTCCTGGCCCTCGCGCTCGGTGGACGGACGTACAAGATGAAGTTCGGACACCGTGGGGTGAACCAACCCGTGAAGCACGTGCGGACCCGCACCGTGGAGATCACGAGCCATAACCACGGGTTCGCCGTGGACCCGGACGGATGGGTCGGCGACCCGAACGGCGGGGTCCTCGGCGATTTCGGGCGTATCGAGCTCACCCACTGGAACCTCAACGACGGCACGCTGGAGGGTCTGCGATGCCTGGAGGTCCCGGCGTTCAGCGTGCAGTACCACCCCGAGGCGGCGCCTGGCCCCCACGACTCGCGGTACCTGTTCGAGGAGTTCCGCGACCTCATCGGGGCGGCCTGAACATGCCCCGACGCGACGACATCGGCAAGATCATGGTGATCGGCTCGGGACCCATCGTGATCGGGCAGGCCTGCGAGTTCGACTACTCGGGCACCCAGGCATGCAAGGTCCTGCGGCGTGAGGGCTACGAGGTCGCGCTCGTCAACTCCAACCCTGCCACCATCATGACCGACCCGCAGTTCGCGGACCGCACGTACATCGAGCCTCTGGAGCCCGACTCCGTCGTGCGGATCCTCGAACGCGAGCGACCGGACGCGCTGCTCCCCACCATCGGCGGACAGACAGCCCTGAACGTGGCGGTGGCCCTCGCAGAGTCGGGTGACCTGGATCGACTGGGGATCCGGCTGATCGGGGCGTCCCTGGACGCGATCCACCGCGCGGAGGACCGGAGCGGATTCAAGGAGGCGATGACCAAAGCCGGCCTGGACGTGCCGCGTGCCGGCGTGGCGCACACCCTCGAGGAGGCGCTGTCCATCGCGGGTGCGATCGGGTATCCGGTCATCGTGCGCGCGTCGTTCACGCTCGGCGGCGGTGGCAGCGGGTTCGCGGGGGACCCCCAAGAGCTGGCCGGCCTCGCCGCGCGCAGCCTCGAGATCAGCCCGGTGAGCGAGATCCTCATCGAGGAGTCGATCGCGGGCTGGAAGGAGTTCGAACTGGAAGTGATGCGCGACGCCGACGACAACGGCGTGATCATCTGTTCGATCGAGAACGTCGACCCGATGGGGATCCACACCGGGGACTCGATCACGGTCGCACCCCAACAGACCCTCACCGACCGCGAATACCAGCAGATGCGGGACGCCGCGCTGAAGGTCCTGCGGGTGATCGGCGTGGAGACCGGTGGTTCCAACGTGCAGTTCGCCGTCGATCCGCAGACCGGCCGACAGGTGCTGATCGAGATGAACCCCCGGGTATCGCGCTCGAGCGCGCTGGCGTCGAAGGCGACGGGGTTCCCGATCGCCAAGATCGCGGCGCTCCTCGCGGTCGGCTACCGGCTCGACGAGATCACCAACGACATCACCGGCGAGACGCCCGCGTCGTTCGAACCCACGCTCGACTACGTGGTGGTGAAGATCCCCCGCTTCGCGTTCGAGAAGTTCTCCGAGGCAGACCCGCGGCTGACCTCCACGATGAAGTCGGTGGGCGAGGTCATGGCGATCGGGCGCACGTTCAAGGAGGCGCTGGGCAAGGCCTGGCGGGGACTCGAGAAGGCCGGGTACGACCTGGGCGCGGAGTACATGGCGGGGTACGAGGTGGATCCGCTCGAGGCGCTCGTGGACGGCACCGAGGGCAGGCTCCATCTCATGGAACGGGCCCTGCACGCCGGCCACGCCATCGAGGCGGTGGCCGACGCCTCCCGCATCGATCCGTGGTTCGTGGACCAGATCGCGGAGATCGTCGAGGAGGCGGAGAAGCTCCGCGGACGCCCGTTGTCGACGCTGTCCGCCGCCGAGCTCCGCTCGGCGAAGCGCCTCGGCCTGTCGGACGCCCGCATCGCGTTGCTCACGGGGGCCACCGAGTCTGCGGTGCGGCGCCATCGGGAGGCCCTCGGTGTGGCCCCCGTGTTCAAGACGGTGGACACGTGCGGCGGCGAGTTCCCCGCGCGCACCCCCTACCACTTCTCCACCTACGAGGACGAGACGGAGGTGACGCCCTCCGAGCGCCCGCGCGTCGTGATCCTGGGGGCGGGCCCCAACCGGATCGGACAGGGCATCGAGTTCGATTACGCCTGTGTGCATGCGGCGTTCGCGTTGGAGGAGGCCGGGTTCGAGTCGGTGATGGTGAACTCCAACCCGGAGACCGTCTCCACGGACTACGACACGTCGAGTCGCCTCTACTTCGAGCCCCTATCGCCGGAGGACGTCCTGGCCGTGTGCCAGGCCGAACGCCCGGTAGGCGTCATCGCCCAGCTCGGAGGCCAGACGCCTCTGCGGCTGGCCCGGATCCTCCAGGAGGAGGGGTTCACGATCCTCGGCACCTCGCCCGACGCGATCGACCTCGCCGAGGACCGCGGGAAGTTCGCGCAGGTGCTCGCCGAACTCGAGATCCCCGCGCCGCCCCACGGACAGGCGCGCACGATGGAGGAGGCACGCCACGTCGCGGCCCAGGTCGGGTACCCGGTCGTCGTACGGCCGTCGTACGTCCTGGGGGGTCGCGCGATGGAGATCGTGTACGACGAGCTCGACCTCGAGCGGTTCGTGCAGACCGCCGCAGAGGCGTCGCCCGATCACCCGGTCCTGATCGATCGATTCCTGGAGGGTGCGATCGAGGTGGACGTGGATGCGGTGTGCGACGGGACCGACGTCTTCGTCGGCGCCGTCATGGAGCACATCGAGGAGGCGGGGGTGCACTCGGGGGACTCATCGTGTCAGATCCCGCCGGCCACGCTCTCCGACGAGGAGCTCGACGTGATCGAGGACATCACGCGACGGCTGGCGCGACGCCTGGGCGTCGTGGGCCTGCTGAACCTGCAGCTCGCCGTGAAGGACGAGCGCATCTGGGTCTTGGAGGCCAACCCGCGGGCATCGCGTACCGTGCCGTTCGTGTCCAAGGTGATCGGCGTCTCGCTCGCCCGTGTCGCGACGCTGATCCTCGCGGGGCGCACCCTCGCGCAGCTGATGGCGGACGGCGTGATCCCGGCTCAGCCACATCACTACCGCCATCTCCCCTACACGAGCGTCAAGGCGGCCGTCCTGCCCTTCGGACGGTTCCCCGGCGTCGACACGGTGCTCGGGCCGGAGATGAAGTCGACCGGCGAGGTGATGGGCATCGACGCGGACTCGGGCATGGCGCTCGCCAAGGCGATGGTGGCGGCGGGCCACGCCCTTCCCGACGGCGGGACCGTGTTCGTGAGCGTGGCGAACCGCGACAAGCGGGCCATCGTCTTCCCGGCGAAGCGTCTCGCGGACATGGGCTTCCGGCTCCTGGCGACCGGGGGCACGGCGGGCGTGCTCCAGCGTGCGGGCATCCCGGTCGAGCGCGTGTCCAAGGTGAGCGAGGGACCCCGCAACGTCGCGGAGCTGATCCGCGGGGGGCGGATCGACCTGGTCGTGAACACGCCGTTCGGTCGTGGCGCCCGCACCGACGGCTATTTCATCCGCACGGCGTCGGCTGCCGCGGGCGTTCCGTGCATCACGACGTTGCCCGGTGTCTTCGCGGCCGTACGCGGGATCGAGGCCCTGCGGGGGGCCGCTACCGAGCCACGGTCGATCCAGGAGCACCATGCCGAGGCCCTCCGCGAGCCGCTCCAGTCGCGCCTCACGTTCGAGGAGGCGGCGGCGGCCGGGGCCTGGGGGGAGAGCCCGTGACCCGGCTCCGGGCTGAGATCCTCTCCACGCGCAAGGTGGGCGCTTACAGCTCCCTCACGCTCGTGGCGCCCGAGATCGCCGAGAAGGCCCGGCCCGGTCAATTCCTGGCGGTGCAGATGCCTGAGAGCCGAGAGTTCCTGCTGCGCAGGCATTTCGCGGTGCACCAGGCGTCGCGCCGAGGCGGGTGGGCCGGGACCCTCGAGTTCGTCGTCGATCCCACGGGCGCCGGCACCGAGTGGCTCACGCATGCCAAGGCGCATGAGTTCCTCGACGTGATCGGTCCGCTCGGCAAGGGCTTCGCTTACCCGAAGAAGCTCACGAACTGTCTCCTCGTGGCCGAGGGACACGGGGCGGCATCGCTGTACTTCCTGGCCCAGGAGCTGCTCGCACGGGGGAAGCGTGTCGACATGGTGGTGGGTGCCGAGTCGCTCGAGCGTGTCTTCAAGCCTATCGAGGGGAAGCGGCTCTCCCAGACGGTCGCCATCATGACGGCCGACGGCACGCTCGGGGATCGCGGGACCGTGCTCGACGCACTGCCGGGGATGGCGGAGCGCACGCAGACCGAAGTCGTGTACGCGGCGGGGCCCGCGCGCACCCTCGAGCGGATCGCGCGCTTCTGCGGGGACCGCAAGCTCCCCGCGCAGGTCGCCGTGGAAGAGCGGATGGGGTGCGGGTTCGGACTCTGCCAGACATGCGTCATCCCGGTCGCGCGTAAAGACGGAGCCGGCTACGACAACCTCCGCTCCTGCATCGACGGCCCGGTGTTCAACCCCGCGCGCGTGGTTTGGGACCGCTGGCTGAGCGACGAGCCGGTCATGCTCCCCACCCCTCCCGAAGGACTTCCGGTGGTGCGGTCTTGGCCGGGGTGAAACGCACGCTGTCGGTCGATCTAGGCGCGGGGCTCGTCCTGCCGACACCCGTGCTGATCGCCGCAGGGTGCGCAGGGACTGGGCGGGAGCTCTCAGGGTTGGTCGATCTCCACAAGGTCGGCGGCCTGGTGTCGCGCACCGTCACGCTCGAGCCGCAGAAAGGCTCGCCGACCCCACGCATCGCCGAGTCGCCCGCCGGCATCGTGTGGTCGACCGGGTTCCAGAACCCGGGGATCGAGGCGTTCGTGGCGGACGAGCTGCCGAGGCTCGCGCGCGGCGGGGCGCACGTCGTCGTCTCGATCGGAGGGACCAGCCTGGAAGACTTCGTGCGCCTCACGAGCATCCTGCAGGGGCGCCCCGAGGTCGCGGCCCTCGAGATGTGCCTCGCCGCGCCGGACCTCGAACTGGATCGCGCCGAGCTCGGCGTGCATGCCGATCGGGCATCAGAGGTGGTGGGCGCGGTCGCGCGGATGTCCCTGGTCCCCACGTTCGCGAAGATCCCGCTCCACGCGTCGGACGTGGGCGATCTCGCGCGCGCTGTCGTCCGTGCCGGCGCACACGGTGTGACGGTCGGAGGGTCGCCGCCCTCGCTCGCGGTGATCCCGGATCGACTCCGCCCGGCGCTGGGATCCGTCACGGGATGGCTGTCGGGCCCCGCCCTGAAGCCGCTGATGCTCCGGGCGGTCTTCGAGGTCGCCCGCGCGGTGCCCGATACGCCCCTGTTGGCCGTCGGCGGCGTCCGATCGGGCGAGGACGCGGTCGAGGCGATGCTCGCGGGCGCGTGGGCGGTGCAGGTGGGCACCGCGACCCTGATCGACCCGGCGGCAGCGGTGGGCATCGCCCAGGGCGTCGTGCGCTACCTGAAGGCGAAGGGCCTGGCATCGCCGGCCGATGTGCGAGGACGCCTGCGCGTGCCGGGAGGGTTCGGCGTGCCCGAGCCTGAGGTCGACGAGGGGAGCGCGTGATCCCCCCTCCCGCCGATCCGTTGATCGTGGCGTTGGATGTGTCCGAGCTGGAGCGGGCCCTGGAGCTCGCCGCCGTGCTCGCGCCCGAGGTCGGCATGCTCAAGGTGGGCTTCGAGCTGTTCTGGGCGCACGGCCCCGAGGCCGTGCGCCGCGTGGGTGATCTCGCACCGGTGTTCGTGGACGCCAAGCTCCACGACATCCCCAATACGGTGGAGCGCGCCTCGGCCAACATCACGCGGCTCGGCGTCGCGATGTTCAACGTCCACGCTCTGGGCGGGGAGGCCATGATGCGCGCCGCGGTGCGCGGGGCCGAGCGGGCCTGCGAACAGACCGGTGGGCCGATGCCGCGGGTGATCGCCGTCACCGTGCTCAGCTCGATGTCCGGCGAGGACCTCGCGAGCCCGGCCTCGCTCGCGTACGAGGCGCGCGAGGCCGGGCTACACGGGGTGGTGGTCTCCGGCGACGACGTGGCAGACGTGCGTGCCGCCTGCGGTGAGGACTTCGTGCTCGTGGTGCCGGGCATCCGCCCCGCCGGCTCCAACGGTGACGATCAGGTGCGCGTGCTGACGCCGATCGCCGCGGTCGAGAAGGGCGCGGACTACATCGTGGTGGGTCGGCCCATCACCGGCGCGGCCGACCCGGCGGGCGTCGCGCGCGGCATCGTGCGGCAGATCCGTTGATCGCCCGCAGCCGCTGCGGCGCACGAACGCGCAGGCAGAGGCCCGTGTCGTCGCATTGTCCCGGTTCCGCGCAGGTGCGTATACTCGCGCGCGTTCCCGACTCGGATCCATGCAAGCAAAGGAGCTCTCGATGGCGCTACCCACCCTCACCCCCGAGCAGCGGCAGCAGGCGCTCGCCAAGGCAGCCGAGGCCCGGAAGAAGCGTGCGGAGCTCAAAGGCGAACTGAAGTCCGGAAAGAAGTCCTTGAAGGATGTGCTCGCCATGTCGGGCGACGACATCGTCGGCAAGATGAAGGTGACCAGCGTGCTCGAGTCGCTCCCGGGAGTGGGGAAGGTGCGCGCGCAGAAGATCATGGAGGAGCTCGACATCTCCGCCAGCCGTCGGGTGCGCGGCCTCGGGGCCAAGCAGCGAGAGCTGCTCCTCGAGAAGTTCGCGAAGTAACGTCTCTTGGCCTCACGTCGAGGCAACCTGATCGTGATCGCCGGCCCCTCGGGGGTCGGGAAGGGGAGCGTGGTCAAGGAGCTCCTCACCCGGGGCCCGGGAGGGCTCGCGCTTTCCGTGTCCGCAACCACACGCCCGCCGCGCGCGGCCGAGATCGAGGGCGTGGACTACAACTTCGTCTCCACGCGCCGGTTCGAACAGATGGTGGACGAGGGCGCGATGTTGGAATGGGCGTCCGTGTACGGGCACTTCTACGGAACCCCGGCGGCCTACGTGGAGGAGCAGCGGGCCGCCGGGCGGGACGTGCTCCTGGAGATCGACGTCCAAGGAGCGGGTCAGATCCGCGACCGCGTGCCGGATGCGATCTTGATCCTGCTGGTCCCGCCCTCGATGGAGGCGCTCGCGGAGCGCCTGCGCGGGCGGGCCACCGAGAACGAGGAGAAGATCGCCACCAGGCTCGCGGAAGCCGAGGACGAGGTCGCGCAGGGGGATCGGTTCGACCACGTCGTGGTGAACGACGATCTGGCAACGGCATCGTCGCAGGTCGCTGCTATCATCGAGGCATCCCGCTCCCGTCCGGAGGAACCCTCTTCATGATCGAGCCCAAGATCGACGACCTGCTCGCTGCCGTGGACTCCAAGTACTCGTTGGTGATCCTGTCGGCCAAGCGCGCCCGTGAGATCAACAGCTACTACAGCCAACTCGGCGAAGGTCGCGGGGAGTTCGTCCCGCCGCTCGTCGAGACGGGCTTCAGCAACAAGCCGCTTTCCATCGCGCTCGAGGAGATCGCCGAGGGCAAGATCGACTACGAGCGCACCGAGGATCCGGCGCTCGCCGAGTAGCCCGATGGACGGCCGCCGGGTCCTGCTCGGCGTCACCGGCGGCGTCGCCGCCTACAAGAGCGCGCATCTCGCGCGGCTCCTCCGCGCTGCGGGGGCCGACGTCACCGTCGTGATGACCGACGCAGCCCAGCGGTTCGTGGGACCTGACACGTTCGCGGCGCTCACCGGCAACCCCGTCCACACCTCGCTCTGGGACCGGCCCGCAGACGTGATCCACGTCAGGCTCGCCCACGAGACCGACGTCGCCGTGGTCGCTCCGGCCACCGCCAACGTCCTCGCCAAACTCGCACACGGTCTCGCGGACGACCTGCTCACCTCGACGCTCCTCGAGTTCGGCGGGCCGCTCGTGGTCGCGCCCGCGATGCATACCGGGATGTGGGAGCACCCGGCGACGCGGCGCAACCTCGAGACGCTTGCCGGGCGGGGTGTCCGCGTCGTGGGGCCCGAGAGCGGCCCGCTCGCCCACGGTGACAGCGGTCCGGGGCGCCTCGCGGAGCCCGAGGAGATCGCGGCCGCGGTGGAAGCTGCGTTCGGAGCCATGGCGCCCGTCGGGGATCTCGTGGGCCGCACGGTCATCGTGACCGCCGGTCCCACCCATGAGCCGATCGACCCCGTGCGCTTCCTCGGGAATCACTCCAGCGGCAAGATGGGCGTCGCGATCGCCGCCGAGGCCGTGGCGCGCGGAGCCCACGTCGTGCTGATCCTGGGACCCGGCGCCGTTGCGCCGCCCAAGGGCATCGATCTCACGCGGGTCACGACCGCCGAGCAGATGCGTCAGGCCGTGCGCGCGCACGCGGCCGACGCCGACGCTGTCGTGATGGCCGCCGCGGTCGCCGACTTCCGTCCGAAGGCCGCCGCCGAGGCGAAGCTGAAGAAGGAACGCGGCGCGCCGGATCTCGTGTTGGAGCCCACGCCCGACATCCTCGCCGAGCTGGGTGAGGCGCGGCGCCCCGGCCTGGTGCTCGTAGGGTTCGCCGCGGAGACGGAGGATGTGGAGGGTTCCGGGCGCGAGAAGCTGACCCGCAAGCACCTCGACCTCCTCGTGGCGAACGAGGTGGGCCGCCCCGGCACCGGCTTCGGTGCGGACACGAACCACGCCGCAATCCTGAGCAGTCGGGAGGACGGCGTCGGGCTCCGGGACTGGACCAAAGCGGCGTTGGCGGAGGCGGTCGTCGACCGGATCGTGGGCCGTCTCGGCCCGGACTGACGCGCGTCCGTCACGGGGGATAGACTTCGCCCCATCATGAGCCAACGACACCTCTTCTCGTCCGAATCCGTCACCGAGGGGCATCCGGACAAGCTCGCGGACCAGATCTCGGACGCCATCTTGGACGCGCTCCTCGCGGAGGACCCGCACAGCCGCGTCGCCTGCGAGACGCTCGTCACCACGGGCCTCGCGTTCGTGAGCGGGGAGATCTCCTCCCAAGCTTGGGTGGACATCTCCGGTCTCGTGCGCACCACCATCACGGAGATCGGGTACACGGACGCGAAGTTCGGGCTCGACGGCGAGACGTGCGGCGTGATGACCGCCATCCAGGAGCAGTCGCCGGACATCGCGCGCGGCGTGGACGACGCCCTCGAGCACCGCGAGGGCCATTCGCACGACGACCTCGACACGTTGGGCGCGGGGGACCAGGGGATGATGTTCGGCTTCGCGTGCCGCGAGACCGAGGAGCTCATGCCGCTGCCCATCGCCATGGCGCATCGGCTCTCGCGCCGACTCGCCGACGTCCGCAAGGCGGGCGTCGTTCCGTACCTGAGGCCCGACGGGAAGTCCCAGGTGTCCATCGAGTACCGCGACGGGAAGCCGGCGCGCGTGGACACCGTGCTGATCAGCGCTCAGCATCGCGAGGAGGTGGACGTCGAGACGTTGCTCGCGCCCGACATCACCGCCGAGGTGATCGACCCGGTGCTGCGCGAGTTCCCGGAGCTCGACGCCAGCGACACGAGGATCCTGGTGAACCCGACCGGTCGCTTCGAGATCGGCGGACCCAAGGCGGACACCGGGCTCACCGGCCGCAAGATCATCGTGGACACCTACGGTGGGTACGCACCGCACGGTGGTGGGGCCTTCAGCGGCAAGGATCCGACCAAGGTCGACCGTTCCGCGGCCTACATGGCGCGGTACGTGGCGAAGAACATCGTGGCCGCCGGCCTCGCGGACACGGCGCAGCTCCAGCTCGCCTACGCGATCGGGACGGCGCATCCGGTCTCGGTGATGCTCCAGACGTTCGGCACGGAGACCGTGGATCCGGAGAAGCTCCAGGACGTGCTGCGCGAGGTCTTCGACTTCCGGCCCGCCGCCATCATCCGCGACCTCGACCTCCTGCGCCCCATCTACAACGAGACCGCGGCGTACGGCCACTTCGGCCGCAAGGAATTCCCCTGGGAGGCGACCGACCGCGCCGACGACCTCCGCGCCGCCATCGGCTAGCGGCGCCGCGCTCGACGGGCCGGTCGCGGTCTGCATCGACCGGCCGATCCTCTCGCTCGACCGACCCTTCACCTATCGTCTGCCCGCGGAGCTGAACGCGGGCCTCGGCTCCTTGGTGCAGGTGCCGTTCCATGGCCGGTCGGTGCGCGGATGGGTCCTCGGGGCCACGCATGACGTCCCCGCGCGGATGCTCGACGTCCGCAAGGCCGTCTCGCCGGTGCGGTTCTTCGACGCGGACCTGCTCGACCTGGCGCGGTGGGTGAGCGAGCGGTACGTGGCGCCGCTCGCGACGGTGTTGGGGCGGATGTCGCCGCCGCGGGTGGCAGCCGAGGACATCTCGTGGGTGGCTGGCGCGTGGCTGGGAGCCGGCGGCGGGCGCGCTCCGGTTGCCAGGCCATCCCCAACCCCGCTCCGCGCGCCCGCCTCCGCCTCCGCGGCCGAACCGGCAGTCGCCGACTCCTTGTCGAGGTACGCCGGAGGGGCGGGATTGATCGCGTCGTTGGGGAACGGCCGCGCCGCGTCGGCGGCGTACGTGGTCCGGCCGGCGCCCGATGGGGAGGTCGCCGTGGCCGTGGAAGCGGTGGGGGCGTGCCTGGCCTCGGGTCGGAAGGCCGTCGTGATCGTGCCGGAGGCCACCCCGGTGCCCGCGACCGCCCGTGGACTCGTGGAGGCCTTCGGAGAGCGGGTGGCGCTGTACCTGGGTGGGTCCAAACGGGCGCGGTACCGAACCTGGCTCGAGATCGCCGCGGGCCGCTACGACGTGGTGGTGGGCACGAGACCCGCCGTCTTCGCGCCCTTGGCGACGTTGGGGTTGGTGCTGGTCTCGCGGGAGTCGCACCCTGCGCATCGCGAGGATCGAGCTCCCTACTACCACGTCCGCGACGTGGCGCTCGCCCGGACGCAGCGGGTGGGGGCGGTCTGTCTGCTGGCCGCGCTCTGCCCCTCCTCGGAAGCGGCGGCGCTGGGGCTGCCGGATGTGGCGCCGACGCGCCGACGATGGCCCCCGGTCGAAGTCGTGAAGCCGGGTTCGGGCGGGCAGGCGCCGCGATTGGTGCGCGCGCTCAGGGACGCCCGCCGCGGATTCCTCCTCGCGCCGCATCCCGGATACGGCATCGCGGCCGTCTGTCGGTCCTGTGGTGAGCCCGCGGCATGCGCCGCATGCGCGGGGCTCCTGCGGATGGAGGAGGGCGTCGTCCGGTGCATGGTCTGTGAGGCGCCCGGGCAGTGCGCACGCTGCGGCGCGCGACGCTTCGGGATCCGGCGCGGGGGAGCCGAGCGCGTCCAGGAGTGGGCGGCGCGGGCGACGGAGGCTCATGTCCACCGGCTCGAGGCCGAGGAGGGGCCCCGCCTGCCGTCCGAGGGAGAGATCCTCGTGGGCGGGCCCGATGACGTCCGCGATCTCGGCCCCGGAGGGCTCGACCTCGTGGGCATCCTGGACGCGGATCTCGCTGAGCGACGCCCGGGGCTCGCTGCGCGCGAGCGTGCGCTCACCACGTGGATGGAGGCCGTCGCATGGGCGTACCCGAGCGGCCGCGCCGTCGTCCAGGCCAGCCGGGCGGGCGATCCTGCCGTGCAGGCGCTCGTGCGCGGGAAGCCCGATCGGTTCCACGCCGACGAGGCACGTCGCCGTGCCGAGGCGGGCTTCCCCGTCGGGTCGGCGGTCTTCCGCGTCGTGGGAACCGCCGACCTCCAGGGCGCGCTCGCGGATCTCGAGGCTTCCGCCTCGCCCACCACATCCCTCCTCACGTCGCTCGGGGACCAGACGGTATGCTTGCTCGCGCTGGATCCTGCCCGAGTGCCCGCGTTCGGGCGGGCCGTCCGTGCGTTGGCGGTCCGCGACGTGGTGACCCGGGTCGAAGCGGAGCCACACCTGTGAGTCCACGACCGGAGCGACGACCGTGATCATCCCGATCCGCACCCTCGGCGATCCCGTGCTGCGGATGCCGTGCGCGCCGGTCAGCAGGTTCGACGAGCGCCTGCGCAAGCTGATGGACGACATGCTCGAAACGATGTACGAGGCGCCGGGCGTGGGGCTCGCGGCACCTCAGGTGGGGATCTCGCAGCGGTTCTTCGTGTACGACGACGGGGAAACGGGGCCGCGATTCATGGCCAACCCCGAGCTCTCGGCCCCCGTCGGCGAGGTGGTGGAAGACGAGGGCTGCCTATCGATCCCTGGGCCGTTCCACCCGACGAGGCGTGCGGCGACCATCACGTGTCGCGGCCAGGACGTCGACGGGTCCTGGTACGAGATGGAGGGCAGGGGCTTGCTCGCGCGCGTCTTCCAGCACGAGACCGACCATCTGAGCGGCACGATCTTCATCGACCACCTGGACGACGAGGGCCGCCGGGCGGTCATGGCGGAGCTCCGCCGGATCGAGCTCGGACTCGAGGAACCGCGTTCGAAACGCCGGTTCCTCCGCAAGGGTGGCGCCGAGCGCGCCGACGCCTGAGCCACGCGCCCGCGGCTATCCTCGCCGCATGCGCATCGCCTTCTTGGGCAACGATCCGTGGTCGGTCCCGCCACTGGAGGCCCTGGCCTCCGATCGCGACTCCGAGGTTGCGCTCGTCCTGACGAACCCTCCGCGACCGGCCGGGCGGGGATCCCGTCTCACCTCGACCGCCGTGGCGAAGGCCGCGGTCAGTCTGGGTCTCCCGCTCGCCGAGGTCCCGGGCGTGCGGGCCGGCGGCGGCCTCGAGGCGCTCACGGCCGCGCGTCCGGAGATCCTCGTGGTGGTGGCCTACGGGGAGCTCTTGACGCCCGAGGTGCTGACCCTGGCCCCACGGGGCGCCGTTAATCTCCACTTCTCCTCGTTGCCGCGGTGGCGCGGGGCGAGCCCCGTCCAGCACGCCATCCTCGCGGGGGACGCCGTCACCGGGGTGAGCACGATGCAGATGGATGAGGGGTTGGACACCGGCCCCGTGCTCGGGCGACGCGAGGAGCCGATCCACGACGACGACGACGCGGGTACGCTCGGTGCGCGACTCGCCACGATCGGTGGCGCCCTCCTCGTGGAGACGCTCGGCCGGCTCGCGGGCGGCGCCGAGGATCCGCACGCTCAGGATGCCGCGGCCGCCACCTCGGCGCCGAAGCTGCGGCCTCAGGACCGCGTGATCGACTGGACGCAGGACGCGGGGGCCGTCGATCGTCATGTCCGGGCCTTCGCCCCGGAGCCGGGCGCCACCACCACGTTCCGGGGGGAACGGCTGAAGGTCCTTCGAGGAGCGCCGACGGGCGGCGGCTCGGATGATGCGGGCACCATCATGGTCGGCGACGGGGGAGAGGTCGCGATCGCCACCGGCGAGGGCACGTACCGCCTGGGTGAGGTGGCTGCGGCGGGCCGTCGCCGGATGTCCGCAACGGAGTGGGCACGCGGGGCCCGACTCCGACCGGGCGAGCGGCTCGGATGAATCGGCGTTCGCACCACGGGTCGGATCGAGCTACCTCGGGACTCCGCCCGACGTCGCGCTCGGTGGCGCTCGAGGCGGTCCGCCGGGTCGTCGAGGATCGCGGGTACTCGAACCTGGTGATCCCGACGGCGCTCGGGCGGTCCGGCCTCGATCAGCGCGACCGCGGCTTCGCTGCGGAGCTCGCCTACGGCACGATCCGGCGCCTGCGCTCGCTCGACTGGGCGATCGAGCAGCGCGCGAACCGCCCCGTGAGCCGCATGAGCCCTGGCGCGCGGGACGTCCTGCGCCTGGGGGCCTACCAGCTGCTGTATGCGCGAACGCCCCCGCACGCCGCGGTCGCGGAGACGGTGGAGCTCGCCGGCCCCCGTGAGAAGGGATTCGTGAACGCGGTGCTCAGGAAGCTGGCGATCGATCCACCGGGCCTGCCCGGCGGGACCGAGGACCGCGACATCGCCGTGCGCACCGGGATGGACGCGTGGGCCATCGCCGAGCTGCGCAGGACCCTCGCCGACCCCGCCGAGACGGAGCCTGCGGCCGAGGCCTTCGCCGAACGAGGTTCCCTGTCGCTGCGCGCGAACCGATGCGCCACCACGCCGGAGGCGTTGGCGGAGACGCTGCGGGCCGCGGGCGTCGACCCTCGCGCCTCGACGGTCCATCCGGACTGCCTCCTGCTCGACGGAGGCGAACCGACGCAGCTCCCCGGGTGGCGCGAAGGTTGGTTCGCGGTGCAGGATCAAGCGTCGGCGTTCGTGGTCGCGGCGCTGCAGGTGCGCGAAGGGGACCGCGTGCTCGACGTGTGCGCGGGACCGGGCGGCAAAGCCGCGCACGTCGCTTGCCTGGTAGGGGAGTCTGGATCGGTGGTGGCGGCGGACCTCCACCCCAAGCGAGCCGGCCTCGTCCGCACCGGAGCCTCACGGCTCGGCCTGCACCCGCTCGTCCTGGCGCAGGACGCCACGGCGCCCGCGCTCCGGGGCGCGTTCGACCGGATCTTGGTCGACGCCCCCTGCTCGGGCATAGGATCGGCGCGCCGTCGACCGGAGCTGCTCTGGCGTCCACGCAGGGACGACCTCAGCCGCCTGGCGCGGCTCCAGGTGGCCATCACCGTCGCATCCGCGGACCTCCTGGCGCCGGGGGGGCGACTCGTCTACTCGGTCTGCACCTTCCCGCGGGCGGAGACGGAGGCCGCCTGCGACGCGATCGTGCGCCATCGCCCCGATCTCGCCCCGGCGCCGATCGACGGTCCCGACGGCCCCGCGGCTCGGGTGCGCCTGTGGCCGCATCGCCACGGGACCGACGGGATGTTCGTGGCGGCCTTCGTGAAGCCCACCTAGCCTTCCGCTTGGGAGCTGGGACCCCGGGTACCATGACCGCGTGGGAATGCTCGCAGCATCGATCCTCTCGGCCGACCTCGCGCACCTCGCCGACCAGGTCAAGCTCGTCGAAGGGCTTGCCGAAGTCATCCATATCGACATCATGGACGGACATTTCGTGCCCCCGATCGCCCTGGGAACGGTGGTGGTGGCCTCGCTGCGGCCCTGCACCGACCTCACCCTGCACGGCCACCTGATGGTGGACGCGCCCGAGGCGTTCTTCGACGAGCTCGCCGAGGCCGGTCTCGACGTCGTCTCCTTCCATCACGAGGCGGTGGGAGATCCGGAGCCTGCCATCGCCAAGGCCCGGGCCGCGGGGATGCGCACGGGCATCACGATCAATCTGGAAACCCCCGTCGAGGACGTCTTCCCCTACCTCGATCAGGTCGACGACGTGATGCTGATGAGCATCCGCCCGGGGTGGTCGCACCAGACGCTGAACCCCGAGGTGTATCCGCGGCTCGAGACCGTACGCAGGGAAGTGGACCGGCGCGACCTCCCGGTGGAGGTCGAGATCGACGGCGGCGTGAAGGTCGAGAACGCCGAGCGCGCGATCGACGCCGGCGCCACGGTCCTGATCAGCGCATCCGGGATCTTCCAGGCGCCCGATCCCAGGGCGGCGGCAACACGGTTGGCCGCCATCGCCAAGGGGGGTGCCTAGCCCGTGGCGGAGACGATCCTCGTCGTCGACGACGACCCGGACATCGCTCGGTTCGTCGAGGTGAACCTGCGCTCGGCGGGGTACGACGTGGCCGTGGCGGGAGATGGTGAGGAGGCCCTCGAGAAGGCGGGCGACCTCCGCCCCGACCTCGTGCTGCTCGACGTGATGATGCCGCGTATCGATGGGTTCGAGGTGGCGCAGCGCCTGCGCAAGAACCCGCAGACCGCGAACACCTCGATCATCATGCTGACCGCCAAGGCGCTGTCCGCCGACAAGGTGACCGGACTGCAGTCGGGGGCGGATGACTACATCATCAAGCCGTTCGACCCGATCGAGCTGCTCGCGCGGGTGAAGGGGACCCTGCGGCGCGCCAAGGAGATGCGGAACCTCTCACCGCTCACCGGCCTCCCCGGCAACATCCGGATCCAGGAGGAGATCGAGCGCCAGGTCCGCGACGCGCATCCGTTCGCGGTCCTGTATTGCGACCTCGACAACTTCAAGACGTACAACGACCAGAAAGGGTTCGTGCGTGGTGACCGCCTGATCCAGGCCACGGCGCGGATCATCCAGGACGCGGTGGTGGAGTTCGACGGGGCCGAGGGATTCGTCGGCCACGTCGGCGGCGACGACTTCGTGGCCGTCGTGAGCCCGGAGTCCGCGGAGCAGGTGGCGGACGCCATCGCGAAGAAGTTCGACGAGAACCGCGTGGAGTTCTACGAGCACGAGGACCTCGATCGCGGTTTCGTGCGGATGGAAGACCGCAAGGGCGTGATGCAGGACATCCCGCTCGTCGGCGTCTCGATCGGCATCGCGAGCTCCAAACAGCGCCCCTTCGCCCACTACGGCGAGGCGGTCGCGGTGGCGACGGAGATGAAGCAGTTCGCCAAGCGCGACCAGGGCTCGAGCTACGCCATCGACCGCCGCACCCCGTGACGCCCGCGGAGCCCTAGCCTCGTCCGAGGCCGGCCCTCTATACTTGGGTCCACGAACGAGCCTGTTTCCGGGGCGGGGTGCGATTCCCCACCGGCGGTGACAGTCCGCAACCCTGCGGCAGCCAGTCGTGGGTGGACCCGGTGCAACTCCGGGACCGACCGTACAGTCGGGATGGGAGGAGACAGGCGTGACGGCTCCGCCGCGCGCAGCGGTCCCAAGGAGCCGTGTCGCCTGCGTTCCCCGTCACCACCGCTCCCGGCCAGAGGATGGAGTGCGCGGTGGAGCAGCACGAGGCGCATATGCGACGGGCTCTGACGCTGGCCGAGCGCGGCTGGGGCCGGGTCTCCCCGAATCCGTTGGTGGGCGCCGTCATCGTGCGCGACGAGGAGGTCGTCGGCGAGGGCTGGCACGAGGGTCCCGGCACCCCCCATGCGGAGGTCGTGGCGCTCGCGCGAGCCGGTGACCGTGCCCGCGGATCGACCCTCTACTGCACGCTCGAACCCTGCAACCACTTCGGCCGCACGCCCCCATGCACGCGCGCCTTGATCGACGCCGGGGTGGCACGCGTCTACGCCGCCACCGTCGACCCCAACCTCGGCGGCGACACGCCTGGGCTCACCGAGCTCCGGGCGGCCGGCATCGAGGTGCAGACGGGCCCGTGCGGCGCCCGCTCGATGAAGCTCAACGAAGCCTTCGAACGACACGCGCGCACCGGGCTGCCGTTCGTCACGCTCAAGATGGCGGCCAGCCTCGACGGCAAGACGGCCGCCGCCGACGGGTCCTCACGGTGGATCACCGGCGAAGCCGCGCGCGCCGACGTGCAGCGTCTGCGCGCCGGTGCCGATGCCGTGCTCGTCGGGACGCACACGGCGATCGACGACGACCCCGCGCTCACCGTCCGCGACCCGCGGTTCGGCTCGGCCCGACCGCCTCTTCGCGTGGTCGTGGACACCGCCGGTCGCGTCCCGGCGACCGGGCGTCTGTTCGACGGCAGCGCCCCCACCCTGGTGGCCACCACCGCCGAGGCGCCCGAGGTGCGCCTGCGTGCCTGGACGGATGCGGGCGCCGAGATCCTCACGCTCGATCGGGATATCGACGGCCACGTGTCGCTCCCTTCGCTCGTGCACGCGCTCGGCAAGCGGGAGGTGCAGAGCGTGCTCGTCGAGGGGGGCGCCACGCTCGCGTGGAGCGTCGTCCGTGACGGACTCGCGGACAAGATCGTGTTGTACCTGGCGCCGACGCTCATCGGGGGGGCGGCCGCGCCGGGCGTGCTGGCCGGAGAGGGCTTCGCCCCCGTGGGCGACGCGCCGGCGTTGGACGTCGATGAGGTCGTGCGGATCGGCTCCGACCTGCGACTGGAGGCGTATGTTCACCGGGATCGTTGAGGAGCGCGGGCGCGTCGTCGACATCGTCGAGCACCGGCTGACCGTGGACTGCGCGGTCGTGTCTCGCGACAGCGGCATCGGGGCATCGGTTTCGGTCAACGGGGTCTGCCTGACGGTGGTGGGGAACACGGGCGCGACGCTCGGATTCGACCTGTCCGAAGAAACCGTGGCGCGCACGAGCCTCCGCAGGCTAGGCCCCGGTCACGCCGTCAACCTGGAGCGACCCGTGACCCTCGCCGCCCGCCTGGGGGGGCACATGGTCCAGGGTCACGTGGACGGCGTCGGCGTGGTGGTCTCCGTGGAGCCCGACAACGCCGACGGGGCGCGGCTGCGGGTGCGCGTGCCCGATGACCTCATGCGCTACGTCGTCGAGAAGGGATCAATCGCCGTGGACGGAGTGAGCCTCACCGTGGCGGCTCTGCACATCGACGGCATCACGATCGCGCTGATCCCGCACACCCTGCACGCGACGACGCTGGGCGAGGCGACGTCCGGAGACCCCGTGAACCTCGAGGTGGACGTGATCGCCAAGTACGTGGAACGCCTGGTGTCCCAC
Source organism: uncultured Actinomycetes bacterium (assembly GCA_963810915.1). Classification (GTDB taxonomy): domain Bacteria; phylum Actinomycetota; class UBA4738; order UBA4738; family HRBIN12; genus JAOUEA01. Next base: position 579,478 of record CAWEPH010000001.1, read on the forward strand.
GACGTGGCCCCGTCCGCGGAGGCCCGAACGGAAGGAAGGACCGCATGAACAGCGAGCAGCAGGAGCAGGAGGCCGTGGACCGCTCGGTCTTCTCATCGATCCCGGAGGCGATCGAAGACATCCGCGCCGGCAAGATCGTGCTGGTGGTGGACGACGCCGACCGTGAGAACGAAGGAGACTTCATCATGGCGGCCGAGGCCGCGACACCCGCAGCCGTGAACTTCATGGTCACCCACGGCCGGGGGATCGTTTGCCTGCCGTGTGCGGCCTGGCGCCTGGACGAGCTGAGCATCCCGCAGATGGTCACCGAGACCACCGACGGTCACGAGGCGGCCTTCACCGTGTCGATCGACTACCGCCACGGAACCACCACGGGTACGAGCGCCCACGATCGCGCCATCACCGCGAAGGCCATCACGGAGGTCGACGTCAAACCGCGCGACTTCCAGAAGCCCGGCCACGTCTTCCCCCTCCGGGCGAAGGACGGCGGCGTCCTGCGCCGTGCGGGGCACACGGAGGCCGCCGTCGACCTGGCGGAGATGGCGGGGATGTTCCCCGCAGGTGTGATCTGTGAGGTGATGAACGAGGACGGGACGATGGCCCGCATGCCTCAGCTCGTCGCCGTGGCCGCGGAGCACGGGCTCAAGCTGATCTCGATCGCGGATCTCATCGAGCACCGTCGCCATCGCGAGGTGCTCGTGGCCCGCGTGGCGGAGGCGACGATCCCGACCCCGTACGGTGAGTTCCGCTCATACGCGTACGAGAGCCTCGTGGATGGGCGCACTCACGTGGCCCTCGTGATGGGCGACGTGGGGGACGGCGAGAAGGTGCTCACGCGCGTGCACTCGGAATGCCTGACGGGCGACGTCTTCGGATCGCTGCGCTGCGACTGCGGCTCCCAGCTGGACCGGGCGCTCGCGATGATCGGCGAGGAGGGCCGCGGCATCATCCTGTACGTGCGCGGTCACGAGGGCCGCGCGATCGGGCTCACGCACAAGCTGCGCGCCTACGAACTGCAGGACCAGGGGCGCGACACCGTCGAGGCGAACATCGAGCTCGGCTTCCCCGCGGACCAGCGCGACTACGGGATCGGCGCCCAGATCCTCACGCACCTCGGCGTGAAGACGATGCGCCTGCTGACGAACAACCCGGACAAGCGGGCCGGGCTCGAGGGGTACGGGCTCGCGATCGAGGAGCGGATCTCCCTGCAGGGGGCGTCCACGCCGCAGAACATGGAGTATCTGCGCACGAAGCGGGAGAAGATGGGTCACCTGATCGACGTCCCCGACGCGACGGCGGAGACCAAGGCGTGAGCCCACGCACCTTCGTCGGGATCCACGACGGCGCGGGCAAGCGCGTTGCGGTCGTCGCCGCACGGTTCAACGAGGCCGTGACGTCCAAACTGGTGGAGGGCGCGCTGGCAGGACTCGCGCACCACGGCGTCTCGGAGGACGCCGTCGCCGTGGCGTGGGTCCCGGGGGCGTTCGAGATCCCGCTGATCGCGAGACGGTTCGCGAAGAGCGGACGCTTCGACGCGGTGATCTGTCTCGGTGCGGTGATCCGTGGGGAGACGGCGCACTTCGACCTGGTGGCGAACGAGGCGGCCCGCGGGGTCATGCAGGTCTCCCTGGAGACCGGCGTGCCCCTCATCTTCGAGGTGCTGGCTACCGAGACGCTCGCCCAGGCGGAGGCGCGTGCCGGCGGGAGCCACGGCAACAAGGGGTGGGAGGCGGCTGAGGTCGCCCTGGAGATGGCGTGGCTCGTGGATGCGTTGCCCGAGGAGGAGACGCGATGATCGTCGACAAGCCGTGGGGCAAGGTCGCGACGTACGCCCTGAATCAACCCTCGTCCGTCCGGGTGATCACGGTGGAGCCCGAGCAGGAGACGAGCGTGCACTACCACCGGATGCGGGACGAGATGTGGGTGGTGCTCGACGTTGGCCTCACGATCGAGATCGGGAACAAGGTCGTGCAGACGCAGCCCGGTGAGGAGTTCATGATCCCTGCGGAGGAGACGCACCGGATCCGCAACGTGGGCGCCAAGCGCGGCAGGATCCTGGAGATCGCCTACGGGTACACCACCGAGGACGACACGCAGCGCCTGGAGGACGTGTACGGGCGCTCGTTGGAGCCCGATTGGTGAGGCCCACGCGTGCCGGGATGCGTTCGTCGACACCCGTCGGTGCGGGCCCCTATACTCGATGGCCGTAGCACACGCACGTGTGTCCACCATGCGCCGGGCAGCCCGGCGCTTGTTATTCGACGGAGGTGATGCGGGGTCTCGACCGATCCGCGCATAAACGACCGGATCCGCTCGGCCCAGGTTCGCCTGGTAGGGGCCGACGGCCAACAGATCGGGGTGGTCTCCACCCAGGACGCGTTGCGCCAGGCTCAAGAACTGGATCTGGACCTCGTCGAAGTCGCTCCGCAGGCCACCCCGCCGGTCTGCCGGATCATGGACTACGGCAAGTTCAAGTACGAACGAGACGTCCGTCAGAAGGAGGCGCGCAAGAAGCAGTCGCGCTCCGGTCTGAAGGAGATCAAGTTCCGACCCAAGATCGACCCGCACGACTACGCCACCAAGAAGGGTCACGTCGAGCGGTTCCTGAAGGGGGGGAACAAGGTCAAGGTGACCATCATGTTCCGAGGGCGCGAGATGGCCCACACGGAACTGGGTCGCAAGATCCTGGATCGGCTGGTCGGTGACCTCGGCGAGACCATCGTCGTGGAGTCGATGCCGAAGCAGGAGGGGAGGAACATGATCATGGTGATCTCCCCGAACAAGCGGTACCTGGAGGCTCAGGCCAAGGCGCAGCGCGCCGCGGACGGGGACTCCGCCGAGGAGCCAGTACCCGCCGAGGGGATCGAGGTCCCCGCGGAGGTGGTGCAAGCGGTCGAGACCGCCGAGGTGGAGGAGATCGTCGAGGCCCCCGCAACCGAGAACGAAGGGTAGTCCGATGCCGAAGATGAAGACCCACAGCGCCACCGCCAAACGGTTCCGCGTGACCCGCAACGGCAAGGTGCTGCACCGCAAGGCCACGGGCAACCACATGCTCACCAAGAAGACCGGCAGCCAGCGCCGTCGGATCGAGGGCATGTCGGAGGTCCCGGGCAAGGAAGCGAAGAACGTCAAGCGACTGCTGGGGCAGGGCTGAGACATGGCGCGTGTGAAGCGATCCGTCCACGCCAAGAAGAAGCGCCGTGAGGTCCTCGACAAGGCCAAGGGCTACACGGGGACCCGTCGCAAGCGCTATCGCGCCGCGAAGGAACAGGTCCAGCATTCAGGCGTCTATCAGTTCCGCGACCGTCGCGACCGCAAGGCGCAGTTCCGCCGACTCTGGATCGCGCGGATCAACGCGGCATGCCGGCCGCACGACATCTCGTACTCTCGGTTCATCAACGGGCTGAAGCTCGCCGAGATCGAGGTGGACCGGAAGATCCTGGCCGACATGGCCGTCCACGATCCGGCGGCGTTCGCCTCGCTGGTCGACCGAGCGAAGGCCGCCCTCGCGGACGCCGCCTGACCCGATCCGCTCCGCCGGCACCCGAGTCCTCCGCGCACGTAGACTCCGCACGTTGGAGTTCGAGCCGGAGGGCTTCGTGCTGACATCGCCCAGGAACCCGAGGATCGCGGCCGCCACACGCCTGAAGAAACGAGCGTTCCGAGAGACGGACGGCCGGTTCCTGGTGGAGGGGGCACAATCGGTGTCCGAGGCGCTCGATGAGCCCGCCGGGCTCGAGACGCTCTTCGCCACCGACGACCTCGACCCGCTGGTGGTGCGCGCCCGCCGAGCAGGCGTCGAGATCCAGCTCGTCAGCGACGACGTGATGGCCAGGCTCACCTCGACCGTCACCCCTCAGGGTCTGGTCGGGGTGGCCCCGTTCCTCGATGTCGAGCTGGAGGCGATCCCCGACAGCGGCTGCGTGGCGGTTCTCCACGAGGTGCGCGACCCGGGTAACGCCGGGACGGTGCTGCGCTCGGCCGATGCCGCCGGTGCCACCGGCATCGTGTTCACGGAGACGTCGGTCGACGTCTACAACCCGAAGACCGTCCGCGCCTCCGCAGGTTCGCTCTTCCATCTCCCGATCGTGCGTGGCGTGTCGGTCCCCGACGCGGTCGACGCGCTGCACGCTCGCGAGTTCCGCGTCCTGGCGATGTCCGCTGATGCCGCCGGGGATCTCTACCGCACCGATCTCTCGGGGCCGGTCGCGTTCCTGTTCGGGAACGAGGCCCGCGGGCTGCCCGAGGAGGTGGCCGCGCTGGCTGATGCCCGCGTGCGGGTGCCCCACGCTGGACGCGCCGAGTCCCTGAACCTGGCCGCGGCCGCCACCGTCTGTCTCTTCGAGTGGGCGCGACGGGTGGCGCGCCAGGGCGAGGCACTCGAGTCGATCATCGCAGCGGCCGCGCACGACATCCGATCACCCCTCACGGCGATGAAAGGGTTCGGGTACGCGCTCGAGAAGCGATGGGAGCAGATGACCGAGGAGCAACGTGCCCTGATGCTGCAGGGCATCGTGCACGACGCGGATCGCATGGACACGATCCTGCGCCACCTCGTCGACGCCGCGCGGGTGGTGGGCGGCAATCTCGAGCTCTTCCGTGAGCAGGTCGATGTGGGGGATCTCGTGCGCTCCGTCGCGGAGGCGCAGCGTCGAGATCCGGATCACCCGCCGATCGAGTGGGGCGGCGAGCTCGAGCCCGTGTTCGCGGACCCGGCGCGACTCAAGACGACGCTCCTCGCCTTCGTCGAATCGCTGATCTGGTGGGCACGCCAGGGGAGCGTGCGCGTCCGTGCCGAGCGCCTCGGGGAGGACCTGCACCTCTGGGCCGAACGGGACGGTGCCGAGCTGTCACAGGCGGATGCCGACGCCCTGTTCGTCCCTCGCCGCCCGGGAGAGGGAGCGGGCAGCAAGATCGGTCTCTTCGTCGCCCGTGGGGTGGCGGAGGCCCAAGGGGGGCGCACCTGGGCCGAGGTCGACGACGGATGCCTCGGGTTCCACGTGCGATTGCCGGCCACGCCGGACGCGGTCTGATCGTTCCCGGGGCCGCGGGACCCCCTTGCTAGACTCGGCAGCCTGATGGATGCCGAGGAGCTCCTGCACACCTTCGATGCCGAGCGGACGCGAGGCCTCGCCCGCTTCGCCGACGCGGGCAGCCTCGAGGAGCTCGAGTCCGCGCAGGTCGAGGTCCTCGGACGCAGGTCCGCGCTCTCCGCGGCCCAGAAGGCGCTCGGGGGCCTGTCGGAGGACGATCGCCGGGCCGTGGGGAAGGTCGCGAACGACGTGCGGGTTGCCCTGAACGCGGCCCTGGAGGCGCGCAGGGCGGACCTGCGCGCCGAGGCCGAAGCCGTGCTCTTGGAAGCCGACCGGGTGGATCTCACGCTGCCGGGCCGGCGCCCGCGAACCGGGTCGCTCCATCCGCTCACGATCGTCGAGCGCGAGCTCGTCGGGGTGTTCACGAGCCTGGGGTTCCGGGTGGCCGAGGGCCCGGAGATCGAGGACGACTGGCACAACTTCCAGGCGCTCAACATCCCGCCCGATCATCCCGCGCGCACCATGAAGGACTCGTTGTACGTGAGCGTGCCCGGTCACCCCGAGCTGCTGCTGCGGACGGAGACGAGCGCGGTGCAGATCCGCACCATGCAGTCCCAGCCGCCGCCCGTGTACATCGTCGCGCCTGGGCGGGTCTTCCGTCGCGAGACCCCCGACGCCACCCACTCGCCCGTCTTCCACCAGCTCGAGGGCCTCGCGGTGGACGAGGGCATCACGTTCGCCGACCTGAAGGGGACCCTGGAGGCCGCGGTGAAGGCCCTCTTCGGTGAGGGTCGCCGCGTCCGCTTGGGTCCGGCGTTCTTCCCGTTCGTCGAACCAGGATGCGAGGTGGGCGTCTCGTGTTTCAAGTGCGACGGGGTCGGATGTCGCGTCTGCGGCAACGGATGGATCGAGCTCCTCGGGGCCGGCATGGTTCATCCGCAGGTCCTGGAGAACTGCGGATACGACCCCGAACGCGTCACGGGGTTCGCCTTCGGGATGGGGATCGACCGGGTGGCACTCCTCAAGTACGCGATCCCGGACATCCGCATGCTCTTCGACGGCGATGCTCGGTTCCTCGCGCAGTTCGAGGGCGTCGCATGAGGATCGTGCTGTCCTGGCTCCGGGAGTTCGTCCCCACGGAGTTGGATGCGGAGGACCTCGCCGAGCTCATCACGCGTCAGGGTGTGAAGGTCGAGGAGATCATCCGGCCCTGGGCGGGGCTCGAAGACGTCGTGGTGGCGCGCGTGAACGAGGTCGGCGACCATCCCGAACTCGGACAAGCTCTGCGTCGCGAGGGTGGACGACGGGACCGGGGAGCAGGTGGTCTGCGCCGGCGTGAGGAACTTCGTCGCCGGCGACCTCGTGCCGTGGGCGAAGCCCGGCTCGCGCGTGCCGGTCCTCCCGGAGCCCCTCGCCCCACGCAAGCTCCGGGGCGTCGTCTCCAACGGGATGCTCTGCTCGCCGCGGGAGCTGAACATCGCGGACGTCCATCTCGGGATCCTGGTCCTCGACCCGCGCGAGGGGCTCCGCGTGGGGGACGACGTCAAGTCCGTCCTCGGTCTGGACGATGCCGTCCTCGACGTCGAGGTTGAGCCCAACCGCCCGGACTTCCTCAGCGTGTACGGCGTGGCGCGTGAGGTCGCGGCCGGCACGGGCGTCCCCCTGCGTGCGCCCGATCTCGAGCTGCATGAATCCGATGAGGAGGCCGCCTCGGTGGCCTCGATCCGCCTCGACGCTCCCGAGGGCTGCCCCGACTACCTCGCCAGGATCATCCGCGGCGTGGATGCCTCGGGGGTGAGCCCCTTGAAGGTGCAGGCGCGTCTCACCGCCTCGGGCATGCGCCCGGTCTCGAACGTGGTGGACGCCACGAACTACACCATGCTCGAACTGGGCCAACCGCTCCACGCGTTCGACATGGACCGGCTCACCGGCCCCGGCATCGTCGTGCGCTACGCGAGCGACGGCGAGCGGCTGGTGACCCTCGACGACGTGGAGCGCACCCTGACGTCGGAGGACCTGCTCATCTGCGACCTGGAGCGTCCCGTCGCCCTGGCCGGCGTGATGGGTGGAGCCACCTCCGAGGTCTCCGAGGAGACCCGCGACATCCTGCTGGAGAGCGCATATTTCACGCGCACGGGGGTCCTGCGCACCGCGCGGCGGCTGGATCTGCACAGCGAGGCGTCGCACCGGTTCGAGCGCGGGGCCGATCCGGAGGGGCTGGATCGGGCCGCCGCCCGCTGCGCCCAACTCATCACCTCCTGGGCGGGCGGCCGGGTGCTGCGCGGGGTGACGCGGTCCGGGTCGGCTCCCGACCGATCGTGGGTCGGGATGCGACCGTCGCGCGCCTCGATGCTGCTGGACTACGAGGTGACCGCCGCGGACGCCGAGTCGGTATTCGACCGCCTCGAGATGGCGCATCGTCCGCACGAGGACCGCGTCGAGGTCGAGGTCCCCGGATACCGGGTCGACATCGACCGGGAGGTGGATCTCATCGAGGAGGTCGCCCGGCTCCAAGGGTACGACCGCATCGGTGCAACGATGCCGAGCGCGGGTCAGGCGGGCGGCGTGCCCGCGCCCTACGCGTTCCGCATGCGCGTGCGCGACGCGCTGGTGCGGGCGGGGCTGCGAGAGGTGTCCCTGCTCTCCTTCGCCTCAGCGGACGATCTCGCCCTCACCGGCGACGGCGACGCGATCGCGGTGGCCAATCCGCTGCAAACCGACGAGGGATACCTGCGCACGCGACTCACGCCCGGCCTGCTGCACGCGGTGGCTCGCAACCAGTCGCGCGGGGTGGCGGGCGTCGCCCTGTTCGAGATCGGCACGGTCTTCCGCCTCGGCGACCCGGTGGAGGAGCGGCCGAAGGTGGCTCTGGCGCTCGCGGGCCCTGCGGGAGAGGGTTGGAGCGTCTCGCCCCGCCCCTTCGACGTCCTGGACGCCAAGGGGATCCTCGAGGCGCTCATGGATGAGATGGGCGTCCTCGATTGGGGGCTCGGCGATCCGATCGCCGGACCCTTCCACCCGGGCCGTTCCGCGGCCGTGCTGGTGGACGGCGAACGTGCAGGGGTCATGGGAGAGCTGCATCCTCGTGTGGCCGAGTCGCTCGAACTGACGGGTCGGGTGGCCGTCGCTGAACTCGAGGTCGGCGCGCTCCTCGCCGCCACGCGCAAGGAGTTCGTGGTGCAGGAACCGCCCCGATTCCCGCCGGTGCGACGCGACCTCGCGTTCGTGGTGCCCGAGGACACGCCGGCGGGAGCGGTGCAGGCCGCCCTCGAGGAGGCGGCGGGAGAGCTCCTCGATGCCTGCCTGCTCTTCGACGTCTTCCGTGGCGGCATCGCTGCCCGCCGGGACGAAGAGCCTCGCGTACGCGGTCGACCTGCGGGCCCCGGATCGGACGCTCACGGGGGAGGAGTCCGACCTCGTGGTGGCGCGGATCGTCGACCGGCTGCGCACCGAGTTCGGCGCCGAGCTCCGCACCGCCTGAGGCCGTTCGCCCCCGCCCGCCGTCTCCGGATAGACTCGCGGCGTGGACACGGATTACCTCTCCGTCGACGACCTGTCCCCCGAGGAACTCCTCGATCTCCTGGCGTTGTCCGCCAAGGTGAAGGCGGATCCGGGAGCGTACACCTCCCACTTGGACGGCAAGACCGTCGCCCTCATCTTCGAGAAGCCGTCGACGCGCACGCGGGTCTCGTTCGAGGTGGGCGTCGCGCAGCTGGGCGCGCACCCGCTCGTCCTCGGTTCCAGCGAGTTGCAGCTCGGTCGAGGCGAAACGATCGAAGACACGGGTCGCGTGCTGAGCCGGTATGTGGACGCGATCGTGCTCCGCACGTTCGAACAAGAGCGGCTCGAGGTGCTGGCGGGGGCGGCAAGCGTGCCGGTCGTGAACTCGCTCAGCGACTTCGAGCACCCGTGCCAGGCGCTCGCCGACCTGCTCACCGTCCAGGAACGTCTCGGCGGCCCCGGTGGGCACGTGCTCACCTACCTCGGCGACGGGAACAACGTCGCGCACTCCCTGCTGTTGGCCGGCGCGAAGTGCGGGATGACCGTGCGCGTGGCGACCCCTCCCGGCTTCGAGCCGATCCCCCAAGTGGTGCATCGCGCGGAGGAGATCGCGGCGCGGACGGGAGGCGCGGTCGAGGTCACGTCCGACCCGGAGGCGGCCTCCGACGGCGCCGACGTGCTGTACACGGACGTGTGGGCGAGCATGGGACAGGAGAGCGAATCCGACGAACGCGCGCTGGTCTTCCCCGCGTACCAGCTGAACCAGAAGCTCGTCCAACGCGCGAACCCCGACGTCGTGGTGCTCCACTGTTTGCCGGCTCATCGAGGGCAGGAGATCACCGCCGAGGTGATGGACGGGCCTCGCTCCGCGGTTTGGGATCAGGCCGAGAATCGGCTCCACACGCAGAAAGCCTTGTTGCTCCGGCTCTTCGACCTGGCGTAGGCGCCTCGTGCCGCGAACCAACGACGACGTCGAACAAGCCCTGCAGGAGTACGCGGACCTGCTGTCGATCCTCTCCAACGATCCGTACAAGCCGCGGGCGTACGAGAAGGCGGGGCGTGCGGTGGGGGGGTACCCGGCCGACCTCGCCGGCATGGATCTGAAGCAGATCCTGCAGATCCCCGGGGTGGGATCCTCGATCGGGGAGAAGATCCATGCCCTCCTCACGACGGGCTCGATCCCGGAGCTCGAGGACCTGCGGGCGCAGATCCCCGGTGGGGTTCGCGAGATGATGTCCGTGCCGGGCCTCGGACCGAAGAAGGCGCTGCTCCTCTACCGGGAGCTCGGTATCGCCTCGGTGGATGAGCTGGCGGCCGCGCTCGAGGGCGACCGGATAGCGGGGCTGAAAGGCTTCGGTCCCAAGACGCAGGACAACATCGCGCGGGGGATCCAGCAGCTCAGCGCCTCGGGCGGGCGCGTCCAGGTGAGCCTCGCGCTCGATGTCGCCGAGACGCTGCTTGCCGAGCTCGAGCCGATGCGGCAGGTGCGCCGCGCCGCCTATGCGGGGTCGCTGCGGAGGATGGCCGAGACGATCGGCGACGTCGATCTACTGGTGGCGGCCAGCGACGCGGCGCCCGTCATGGCCAGGTTCACATCCCTGCCGCTCGTCGCCCGCGTCCTCGCTCATGGGGAGACCAAGTCGTCGATCGTGACCGACAAGGGGCTGCAGGTGGATCTCCGGGTGGTCCCGATCGAGGCCTGGGGCGCCGCCATGATTTACTTCACGGGATCCAAGCCGCACAACGTTCGGATCCGCGAGATGGCCGTGCGCAAGGGTCTCAAGCTCAACGAGTACGGACTCTACCGGGCCAAGAGCGGGCGGCTCCTGGCCGCGGAGACCGAGGAGGCCGTGTACGAGCGGCTGGGACTGCCGTACATCCCTCCGACGCTTCGCGAGGACCGGGGGGAGCTGGAGGCCGCGCTCGCCGGCGAGCTCCCGGACCTGATCCAACAGCGACAGTTACGCGGCGATCTCCACACCCACACCAACCTCACCGACGGGCTCGCGTCGTTGGAGGAGATGGTGCGGACCGCCTCGACGTACCGCTATGCCTACTACGCGGTCACCGATCACGCCCCGAACCTGTACATGCAGCGGATGACCGACGAGAAGATCCTCGCCCAGCGGGTGGAGCTCGCGAAGCTGCAACAGGCGTACCCGAGGATGAGGCTGCTCCACGGCACGGAGCTCAACATCGACCTCGACGGCAGCGTGGACTGGGACGAGGACTTCCTGTCCGGCTTCGACATCACGGTGGCTTCGGTCCATTCGCACTTCACCCTGTCGAAGGAGGATCAGACCCGGCGGGTCATCCGCGCGATCGAGCATCCGTCGGTGAACGTCATCGGCCATCTGACCGGGCGGCGGATCGGCTCGCGCGCCGCGATCGACCTCGATCTCGAGGAGGTCTTCAAAGCCGCCGCGCGCACCGGCACCGCGATGGAGGTGAACTCCCATCCGGACCGCCTCGATCTCAGGGACGAGAACATCCTGTGGGCCCGGCGCCATGGTGTGAAGTTCGCGATCGACACCGATGCGCACGCCCCCGTCCATCTGCCGTTGATCCGATTCGGTGTGGCGACGGCACAGCGCGGCTGGCTCACGAAGGACGATGTCATCAACGCCTGGCCGATCGGCAAGCTCGAGCGGTTCCTACGCAAGGGCCGGGGGGCGTGAGTCGCCGTCGACTGTCGCGCGCGTTCTTCGACCGGCCCGCGGTTGAGGTGGCGCCGGCGTTACTCGGACGGGTGCTGGTGCGCACCCTCGCGGACGGCGCCCGTCTGTCGGGACGCATCGTCGAAGCTGAGGCCTACGAGCCCGGTGACCCCGCGAGTCACGGGTTCCGAGGCCCGACGCCCCGGAACCGCACGATGTTCGGCCCCCCGGGACATCTGTACGTCTATTTCACCTACGGTCATCACTGGATGATGAACGTGGTCACCCGGGCGCAAGGGCACGGCAGCGCCGTGCTCCTGCGCGCGCTCGAACCGCTGGAGGGGTTGGAGACGATGGCGGCTGCGCGCGGGCGGAGCGCGCCTCGCGACCTGTGCTCCGGGCCCGGCAAGCTGGCGCAGGCGCTCGCCGTCAACCGGGATCAGGACGGCGAGGATCTCGTGCGCGGGCACGTGGTCTGGCTGGAAGCAGGGGCGCCGCCCTCGTCCTCCTACGTGGCGACCGGGGGCCGGATCGGCGTGAGCGTGGGCGCGGAACCGCAGTGGCGGTTCTGGGAGCGGGACAGCGAGTGGATCTCCCCGGGGCGACCGGGTCCGCCTAGCCCCCGGCGGAGGACGCCGCGGACACCGTGATCGTCACGAGCGACGTCTGAAGGGCATCCGTGCCGCCCGAAGGGGTCTGATAGACGACGGTCCCGGGCGGCTGGGTCGAATGGGTCACCTGGATCTCGACGTTGAACCCGGCGAGTTCGAGCGCGCTCTGGGCGTCGGCCTCCGGCAGGCCGATCACGGAGGGGACGGTCACCACCTGGGACGAAGTGGGTGTCTTGCACGCCTTCGTGGGCTGGGTGCCGTCGATGAACTGCAGGGTCTGGATGTTGGCCGGCAGCGTGTAGGGGTTGGGGAGGCAATACGGATCCTGGCTGGCGTCCACGGCTACAGAGACATATCCCACCTCCGGCGTGGGGAAGCCCCGGGGCGCCAGGCCGGCGGTGGCCTTCAGCATGTAGTTGCGCCAGATCTCCGCGGGCCACGTGCCGCCGAAGACGGTGATGCGCGTCGTGGGCGGTTGCATCGGGACGAGGCCCTGCTGGAAGCCCACCCACACCGACGTCACGAGCTGGGGCACCGCCCCGACGAACCACGCGTTCGTGTGCGTGTCGGCGGTGCCGGTCTTGCCGATCTGCGGGCGGCCGATGTTGGCGGCCTTCCCCGTGCCGTAGAGCACGACCTGCTGGAGGATGTCGTCGGCAACCGAGGCGATCTTGGGATCGACGACCTGTTGCGGGTTCGGATGCGCGGACCACAGGACGTTGCCTTGCGCGTCTTCCACCGAGATCACCGGGACGGGGGTGACGTGCTGGCCTCCCGTCGCCAGCGTGCCGTAGGCCGACGCCATCTCGAGGGTGTTGACCTCGTTCGTGCCGAGCACGGCCGAGTCGTAGGGGAGCAGGGGCGTCCTGGGCTCGCCGACCCTCGTGCAACACCGCAGCCCCATGCGCTTCGCGGTCTCCACCACCCTGTCGGCCCCGAGCTCGTGGATCAGCTGCGCGTACACCGTGTTCACGGAGTCCACGGTCGCGCTCTCGAGGCTCATCGAGCCGTATCCGCTGCCTTCGGCATTGGTGACGTGCCAGACGGTGCCGTCGGGCTCGGGGATATCGATCGTCGCGGGCGCCGAGAAGACGGTGCTGGGGGAGATGCCGTTCTCGAGCGCGGTCACCAGCGCGAACGGCTTGAAGGCGGAGCCCGTCTGGCGCCCCGACCCGCCGGCGCCCGTGGCGAGGTTCACGCGACCCGCGTCGGTGCGGGACCAGAAGTCGGCGTCCTTTCCGCCCACCATCGCGCGGACGTAGCCGGTGCGCGGATCGAGCGACGTGAGGGCCGCGTCGGGGTCGCTCGGATAGGGGAGGATCGACCGCACGGCCGTCTGCGCGGCGACCTGCACGCGCGGGTCGAGGGTCGTCGTGATCCGCAGCCCTCCCGTGAACAAGAGCTTCTTCCGGTCCTCGTAGGTGACCCCGAACGCCGGGTTCGACAGGAACCATCGTTGGAAGTAATCCACGAAGTACGGGTAGGGATAATGCGGTGTCGCCCCTCGGGGGCTGTGGCGGATGTTCAGCGGCTCCTTGAGCGCGTGGCGGTAGTCCGTCGGATCGGGGATCAAGCCTTGCTCGTCCATCAGGCGCAGGACCACGTTGCGCCGACCGAGCGCCGCGTCGCGGTTGAGGTACGGGTCGAAGTGGTTCGGCGCCGTGATGAGGCCCGCCAGCATCGCCGATTCCGAGAGCGTGAGGTCGTGGGCCGGCTCGGCGAAGTACGTCTGCGCGGCCGCTTCCACGCCGTAGGCACCCTCGCCGAAATACACCGTGTTCAGGTACTGCGTGATGATCTGCTGCTTGGTCAGCTGGTCCTCCAGCTGCCACGCGAGGGCCGCCTCGTCCACCTTGCGCCGGAACGTGTCGGCCGCTCCGACGTAGAGGTTCTTGACGAGCTGCTGCGTGATCGTGGACCCACCCTCCACGGCCTGCCCGGCCTGGGCATCCTGGTAGGCGGCGCGCACGATCGCCTGGACGTCGAACCCGTGGTGCCAGTAGAAGCGTCGATCCTCGATCGCGACCGCGGCGTCGCGGATCGACTGCGGCATCTGCGCGTACCGGAGCACGACGCGGTCCTCACGGGCGTGCAGCGTGGTGATCAGCGAACCGTCCGCCGCGTAGACGAAGGTGGTCTGCGCGAGCGGCCGTGCGTGGAGATCGGATAGCTGCGGCAGCCCGCACGCCGTCGCCACGAGGGCGACCCCGAGCAGGCCGGCGAAGAGGGGAAGTGCCCGCCGATCCATCGCGGCCGAGTCTACCTTCGGGTCCCCGTTTCTCCGGGAGGCCGCTGGTAGCATCCGGTGGCCATGACCGGCGACGCCCTGGCCACCCTTCGAAGCGGGACGGTCGACATCGTCCCCGAGGGCGGGCTCGAAGCCAAGCTCGCGCTCGGCCGCCCCCTGCGCGTGAAGCTGGGCGTCGATCCGAGCCGCCCGGACCTCACCCTCGGCCACACGGTCGTGCTCCGGAAGCTCCGTCAGTTCCAGGAGGAGGGTCACACGGCGATCTTGATCATCGGCGACTTCACCGGGCGCATCGGCGATCCGGCCGGCCGTTCGGAAACGCGCCCCATGCTGAGCGCGGAGGAGATCGAGGCCAACGGCCGTACGTATCTCGCGCAGGCGGGCAAGGTCATCGACGTCGATCGCGCGGAGCTGCGTCACAACGCGGAGTGGCTCGTGCCCATGGACATGGGCCAACTGATCCGCCTCGCCTCCGTGGCTACCGTGGCTCAGATGCTCGAGCGTGAGGACTTCCGAGCGCGCCACCAGGAGGGCAAACCCATCAGCGTGGTGGAGTTCCTCTACCCGCTCTTCCAGGGCTACGACTCGGTCGCGGTCGAGGCCGACGTCGAGCTCGGGGGCACCGATCAGACGTTCAACCTGCTGATGGGGCGCGAGGTCCAGCGCGCCCACGGGATGGATCCGCAGGTGGTCTTCACCGTCCCGCTCCTCGAGGGGCTCGACGGCGTTCGCAAGATGTCCAAGTCGCTCGACAACTACGTGGCGCTCACGGAGGCTCCCGACAGCCAGTTCGGCAAATTGATGTCGATCCCGGATCCGCTCATCGGGAAGTACCTGCGGTTGTGCGGCCCGCTTCCGGCCGACGAGGTTGACGCGATCGAGTCCGGGCTCGCCGACGGGTCGCGTTCGCCCAACGTGGAGAAACGGCGTATGGCCCGGGAGCTCGTCGACCTCTACCACGGCGCCGGTGCCGGTGCCGAGGCGGAGTCACGCTTCGATCTGGTGCACAAGGAGCACGCGATCCCTGGCGACGTGGAAGAAACGGCGATCCCCGAGGACGCCGTCCGCGAGGGGAAGGTCTGGCTCCCGCGCCTGCTGGTCGGCACCGGCCTGGCCGCGTCGAACGGGGAGGCACGTAGAGCGGTGACGCAAGGGGGCGTGCGCCTGGACGGCGAGGTCCTCCAGGACCCGGACGCGGAGCTCACGGTGGCCGAACTGCGGGGACGGGTGCTCCAGGTCGGGCGGCGGCGCTTCGTACGCCTCGCCTGAGCCACCCCGGCCGCCCGAACGCCGGTTCGGGTACCATATATGTGGCGAGGGCGAAAGCCCTGGTCGCGAAGCTACAAAGCCCAAGTTGACGCTCGCGCCGATGCTGCTAGCATAGGCGGTCGGCGCACAGCCCCTCTGCGAGGTCCCAACAACCGAGCCCGAGGTGGCGGAGCGTCGCCTCTCGCACCTTGAGAACTGAACAGTGTGTAAGAAGCCAGTGCCTTTATCCCGTCAACGGATGGGGCGCGGTTCGCCGCGTCCCACCGACGACGAGTAGTACTGAATCCGTCCGGTAACACACGGGCGGGATCAGCTGAAGACCGGTCTGCGGGCAGTGCCTGCTCGTGGCCGGTCGACTCCAACAACGGATAGCGAAACCCCGAACCTTCGGGCGAGGGGATCCGATATCTCTACGGAGAGTTTGATCCTGGCTCAGGACGAACGCTGGCGGCGTGCTTAACACATGCAAGTCGAACGGTGACCAGGACTTCGGTCCTGCGATCAGTGGCGAACGGGTGCGTAACACGTGGGCAACCTGCCCCTCACTCTGGGATAACCCCGGGAAACCGGAGCTAATACCGGATACTCTCGCTGGGCCTCATGGCTCGGTGAGGAAAGGTCCGCCGGTGAGGGATGGGCCCGCGGCCTATCAGCTTGTTGGTGAGGTAACGGCTCACCAAGGCGACGACGGGTAGCTGGTCTGAGAGGACGACCAGCCACACTGGAACTGAGATACGGTCCAGACTCCTACGGGAGGCAGCAGTGGGGAATCTTGCGCAATGGGCGAAAGCCTGACGCAGCGACGCCGCGTGGGGGATGAATGCCTTCGGGTTGTAAACCCCTTTCGGCAGGGACGAAGCGATTGTGACGGTACCTGCAGAAGAAGCTCCGGCTAACTACGTGCCAGCAGCCGCGGTAAGACGTAGGGAGCGAGCGTTGTCCGGATTCATTGGGCGTAAAGCGCGCGTAGGCGGTTTGGTAAGTCGGATGTGAAAACACGAGGCTCAACCTCGTGCGTGCATCCGATACTGCCCGACTAGAGGTAGGTAGGGGAGATCGGAATTCCTGGTGTAGCGGTGAAATGCGCAGATATCAGGAGGAACACCGGTGGCGAAGGCGGATCTCTGGGCCTTACCTGACGCTGAGGTGCGAAAGCTAGGGGAGCGAACAGGATTAGATACCCTGGTAGTCCTAGCCGTAAACGTTGGGTGCTAGGTGTGGGGGGACATTGACCCCCTCCGTGCCGAAGCTAACGCATTAAGCACCCCGCCTGGGGAGTACGGCCGCAAGGCTAAAACTCAAAGGAATTGACGGGGGCCCGCACAAGCGGCGGAGCATGCGGCTTAATTCGATGCAACGCGAAGAACCTTACCTGGGTTTGACATGCAGGGTGAAATCGGTGAAAGCCGACGCTCTTCGGAGCCTGCACAGGTGGTGCATGGCTGTCGTCAGCTCGTGCCGTGAGGTGTTGCCTTAAGTGGCGCAACGAGCGCAACCCCTGTCCTTAGTTGCCAACGGGTCATGCCGGGAACTCTAGGGAGACTGCCGGTGCCAAACCGGAGGAAGGTGGGGATGACGTCAAGTCAGCATGCCCCTTACACCCAGGGCTGCACGCATGCTACAATGCGTGGTACAGAGGGCTGCGATCCCGCAAGGGGGAGCGAATCCCAAAAAGCCACGCTCAGTTCGGATCGAGGTCTGCAACTCGACCTCGTGAAGTCGGAGTCGCTAGTAATCGCAGATCAGCAATGCTGCGGTGAATACGTTCCCGGGCCTTGTACACACCGCCCGTCACACCACGAAAGTGGGCAACACCCGAAGCCGGTGGCCTAACCCTTGTGGAGGGAGCCGTCGAAGGTGGGGCTCGCGATTGGGGTGAAGTCGTAACAAGGTAGCCGTACCGGAAGGTGCGGCTGGATCACCTCCTTTCTAAGGAGCCTTTGGCAACCCCGGTGAGCGCGGACATCCGTTCCGTGCTCTGCATCCGGGAGACTCCAGGTCGATGCACTGGCTCCCGTCGGTGACCACGACGATCGCATCGCTAGTACGCCCGCAAGGGAGTGGAACGCGATGTCGATCCGGTGGATGCCGGCGGGCACACTGTTCAGCTTTGAGGGTGCGAGCCCTCGGGCACCTTGAGAACTCGATAGCGAGCGCGAGCATCTACAGTCAAGTTATGAAGGGCTTACGGTGGATGCCTTGGCGCCAGGAGCCGATGAAGGACGCGTCAGGCTGCGATAAGCCTCGGGGAGCTGCCTAGAAAGCTTTGATCCGGGGGTGTCCGAATGGGGAAACCCGGCTGGGGTCATGCCCAGTCACCCGTGCCTGAACACATAGGGCGCGAGGAGGGAACCGCTCGAAGTGAAACATCTCAGTAGGGCGAGGAAGAGAAAGCAAACGCGATTCCCCTAGTAGTGGCGAGCGAACGGGGATCAGCCTAAACCGATGCAGTGTGATAGCCCGAAGGCGTTGCTGTGTCGGGGTCGTGGGACCCACGTGGATCTGCTTCGGAGGATCCGAGGAGTTACCAATCCAGCACCTAGTCGAAGGCCATGGAACGGGCCGTCACAGAGGGTAACAACCCCGTAGACGAAAGATGACTGGACTCCTTCGTGGTGTTCCCGAGTAGCACGGGACCCCTGAAATCCCGTGTGAATCTGGGGGGACCACCCTCTAAGGCTAAACACTACCTGGCGACCGATAGTGAACCAGTACCGTGAGGGAAAGGTGAAAAGTACCCCGGGAGGGGAGTGAAATAGTACCTGAAACCGTGAGCCTACAAGCAGTCGGAGCTCGTTCCTGGGTAACCAGGGCGGGTGACGGCGTGCCTTTTGAAGAATGAGCCGGCGAGTTAGCGGTATGCGGCAAGGTTAACCGTTCTCGGGAAGCCGAAGCGAAAGCGAGTCCGAATAAGGCGAAGAGTCGCATGCCCTAGACCCGAAGCCGAGTGATCTACCCATGGGCAGGTTGAAGCGAGGGTAAGACCTCGTGGAGGACCGAACCCACCAGGGTTGAAAACCTGGGGGATGACCTGTGGGTAGGGGTGAAAGGCCAATCAAACTCGGTGATAGCTGGTTCTCCCCGAAATGCCTTTAGGGGCAGCCTCGGGCGTTCTGTAACGGAGGTAGAGCACTGATTGGGCTAGGGGGCCTACAAGCTTACCGACCTCAGTCAAACTCCGAATGCCGTTACACCAGAGCCCGGGAGTGAGGGCGCGGGGGCTAAGCTCCGTGTCCGAGAGGGAAACAACCCAGATCGCCAGCTAAGGCCCCTAATTCGATGCTAAGTGGGTAAGGATGTGGGATCGCACAGACAACCAGGAGGTTGGCTTAGAAGCAGCCACCCTTGAAAGAGTGCGTAATAGCTCACTGGTCAAGTGGTCCTGCGCCGACAATGTAACGGGGCTCAAGCATCGAGCCGAAGCTGCGGGATCTCACGGATGACTCGGCCGTCGAGGGAGGCCTCGACGGTCCAGGTCGTGGGATCGGTAGGGGAGCGTTCTGACGCGAGTGAAGCGGCGGGGTAACCCAGCCGTGGATGCGTCAGAAGTGAGAATGCCGGCATGAGTAGCGAAAGACGGGGGAGGAGCCCGTCCGCCGAATGCCCAAGGGTTCCTGGGGAAGGTTCATCCGCCCAGGGTTAGTCGGGACCTAAGCCGAGGTCGACAGACGTAGGCGATGGACGACTGGTTGATATTCCAGTACCACCTCATCCGCGCCCAGGCCGAATCAGCGGTGCTAAGGGAACCCCTTCGGGGGCTACCGACCCACGCTGTACTAGGCCAGCGAAGGGGGGACGCAGGAGGGTAGCTCGACCCAGGCGTTGGTTGTCCTGGGGCAAGCGTGTAGGGGGACTTCCTAGGCAAATCCGGGAGGTCATCAACCCTGAGGCGCGACGCCGAGCCGTTTCAGGCGAAGCGAGTGATCCCATGCTGCCGAGAAAAGCCTCTAGCGAGCTGATGAGGTGCCCGTACCCTAAACCGACACAGGTGGGCACGTAGAGAATACGAAGGCGATCGAGAGAACCCTGGTTAAGGAACTCGGCAAATTCCATCCGTAACTTCGGGATAAGGATGACCCCGCTAGGGTGAGGAACTTCGCGTTCCGAGCTCGAAGGGGTGGCACAAACCAGGCCCAAGCGACTGTTTACTAAAAACACAGGTCCGTGCTAAGTCGCAAGACGACGTATACGGACTGACGCCTGCCCGGTGCTGGAACGTTAAGGGGAGGGGTTAGCTCTTCGGAGCGAAGCTCTGAACCTAAGCGCCAGTAAACGGCGGCCGTAACTATAACGGTCCTAAGGTAGCGAAATTCCTTGTCGGGTAAGTTCCGACCTGCACGAATGGCGTAACGACTTGGGCACTGTCTCAACCAGGGACTCGGCGAAATTGCAATACGAGTAAAGATGCTCGTTACCCGCAGCAGGACGGAAAGACCCCGGGACCTTTACTGCAGCTTGGTGTTGGGTTTTGGCATGTGTTGCGTAGGATAGGCGGGAGGCTGTGAAGCACGGATTCCGGTCCGAGTGGAGCCACCCTTGAAATACCGCCCTTCACATGTTGGGACTCTAACCTAGGTCCGTGATCCGGATCAGGGACAGCGCCTGGTGGGCAGTTTAACTGGGGCGGTTGCCTCCTAAACAGTAACGGAGGCGCCCAAAGGTTCCCTCAGTCTGGTTGGCAATCAGACGTTGAGTGCAAGGGCACAAGGGAGCTTGACTGTGAGACCGACGGGTCGAGCAGGAGCGAAAGCTGGGCCTAGTGATCCGACGACTCCGAGTGGAAGGGTCGTCGCTAAACGGCTAAAAGGTACCCCGGGGATAACAGGCTGATCCTGCCCAAGAGTCCATATCGACGGCAGGGTTTGGCACCTCGATGTCGGCTCGTCTCATCCTGGGGCTGGAGCAGGTCCCAAGGGTCGGGCTGTTCGCCCGTTAAAGAGGCACGCGAGCTGGGTTTAGAACGTCGTGAGACAGTTCGGTCCCTATCCGCTGTGGGCGCAGGAGATTTGAGAGGAGCTACCCCTAGTACGAGAGGACCGGGGTGGACGAACCTCTGGTGTGCCAGTTGTCGCGCCAGCGGCACGGCTGGTTAGCCACGTTCGGACGGGATAAGCGCTGAAAGCATCTAAGTGCGAAGCCTCCCTCGAGATGAGATCTCCCACTGGGTTAACCAGGTAAGGCCCCTCGCAGACCACGAGGTTGATAGGCCGGAAGTGGACGCACGGCAACGTGTGGAGCTGACCGGTACTAATAGGCCGAGGACTTGACTCTTGCTCGCGCTCGCTATCGCAGTTCTCAGGCTCTGCCCGGGGACGCACCCTCGGAACCGTCCCGATCGGGGCCGGCATCGTCCGGATCCGGAGGGAACCACCGTTTCGGTGGCCATAGCGGAGGGGAAACACCCGGTCCCATCCCGAACCCGGAAGTTAAGCCCTCCCGCGCCGATGGTACTGCCTGGGCGACTGGGTGGGAGAGTAGGTCGCTGCCGGAACATCTTGCAGAACGGGCCGCCCGCGAGGGCGGCCCGTTCTCGTTGTCCGCGTACCCTAGGAGCCGACATGCCCAAAGCCCTCAGTCCCCGTCCCGGCGGCAAGAGCAGACGCCCCCCGAGCGCACCCGACGAACCTGTCGAAGGACGTGGTCGAGGAACTCCGGCGCGTCACGAAGCCGACCGAGGTGCGCGACGCGACGTCGCGTCTCTCCCGCGCCGTGGAGCTGCTCGAGCGCGGCGACTCCGGTGCGGCCGCGGCGGAGGCGACGAAGGCCAAGCAGCTGTCTCCCCGGTCGTCGTCGGTGCGGGAGGTGCTCGGGCTCGCCCTCTACGGGCAGGGCCGATGGCAGGAGTCCCTCACCGAGATGAAGGCCTACCGTCGGATGGCGGGGCGTGCCGACCAGAACCACATCATCGCGGACTGTCTGCGCGCGCTCGGGCGGCCGGCCGAGGCGGTCCCGCTGGCGGAGGAGGAGCTGCGCGCGAAGGTCTCCGAACGAGGCCAAGGCGGAGGCCGTGATCGTGGCCGCGTCCGCCCTCGCCGACCAGGGGCGATTCCCGGAGGCCCTGGCGTTCCTCGGTCGTGCCCGGACCCGCGACGACGTGGCCGAGGACTACACGCTGCGCCTGTGGTACGTGAAGGGCGACATCCTGGCGCGTGCGGGCCGGCGCGACGAGGCGGCGGACCAGTTCCGCAAGGTGATGCGGCACGACGCCGGCGCGTTCGACGCTGCCGAGCGCCTCGCCGATCTCTCCTGAGTTCAGACCTCGGCGGCCCACGGCCTCCCGTTCCCAGCGCTTGCGCCAGTACCGCGATAGGCCTCCCGCGTTCATCCGGATGCTGCCGATCGCGTCGTAGCGCGCCAGGTCGATCGGTACCCCCGCGTCCTGCAGGTACTCGCGTCCGGCCTGATCGGTGAGGATCGCGGCGATCGCGTCTTGGTCGAGGCCCGGGTCGTCTCGGAGCGCGCGTCGCACCGTTTCCGACCACGCGCGCACGCGCTCGCCAGCCCTCACGCACCCCTCCTGCGGATCGTCGATCGGTCCGAAGTGCGAGGTGAGCAGGATGCTGGCTGCCAATGTCCGGATCCGCTCGATGCTGGCGAGGGCCAGCTCGACGTCGACCTCGGGTGGCGGGAGCGCCGGCCGGTAGGCGTCCGCCCACGGGAGATGCGATCCGACCGCCTCGCCGGTGAACACGGCGCCCGTGGCCGAGTCCCGGAGCGCGACGTGGTGCGAAGCGTGTCCGGGGGTGTACACGACATCGAGATGGCGGCCGCCGATGGCGATCCGGTCCCCGTCGCCCATGGAGCGGATCCGGGCCGCGTCGACGGGCAGGGTCTCGCCGTAGAGCGCGCGCATCCGCGAGGCCCCGTACGTCCGGGCGGTGCTCGCCACCAAGCGGGTGGGGTCGGCCAGATGGGGCGCGCCTCGCTCGTGTACCCACACCGTGGCCCGCGGGTACCTGCGCAGGAGCACCCCCACGCCGCCCGCGTGGTCGAGGTGGATGTGGGTCACGACGACATGGGCGAGGTCTTCCGGGGCGAGGCCCAAGGCGTCGAGACCGGACTCGAGGACGGGTGCGTCGGCGGCAGATGCGGCCTCGACGAGGACCGGCTCCTCGCCGCCGATCAGGTACACGGAGTTGAACGCCTCGAGGCCCGCCGTGCCCGTGTCGATCGCCGTGATCGAGGGGGCGACCTCGAACGTGCTGGGTTCCGGGCGCACGCCGGGAGTGTGGCACACGTGTCGGCGCCCGATGTTAGCGTTCGGCGTTCCTCCCCCGCGACGAAGGGAGTCGCGGAATGGTGACGGTGAACGTGGTCGTGTTGGCGGGCTCGGTGGCGGCGGAGCCCGTGCAGCGACGGATGCCCTCGGGTGACGAGGTCACGGAGCTGCGGCTCGCGGTCCCGGAGCTGGGCAAGCGCCTGCTCCCGCTGCCGGTTGCCGCGTGGCATAACACCGTCGGGATCCAAGCCCTCGAGGGGATCGGCAAGGGCGACGACGTGCTCGTCTACGGACAGCTCGTCCGGCGCTTCTACCGGAGCGGTGCAGGTGCGCGCAGCCTCACGGAGGTGGTGGCGACCGGGATCAAGAAGCTCGAGGCGGTCCGCACCTAGGAGGTCGGGGCGGGATCGAGCGGCATCATCACCATCCCGGTACGAGGCTTCGGCCAGAAGTACGTCGACTTCTGCGGCAGGCGCTCACCCCGTTCGATCGCCGCCCTGATCCGCTCCGTCGTCGTGGGCGGGAGGAAGTACGCCGCCACCGCCTCGCCCGCACGCACGGCGTCATCGGCGGCGCGCGCATCGGGCACGTAACGGAGGGACCCGGCCGGGATCGCCGCGTCGAGCACCTCCGCGTGGAGCGCCTCGACGGCGGGCGGACGGGTATGCAGGCTGGCCGTCCGGTAGATCACGTCTCCGCCCAGCGACGTCACCGTGGCCACCACGACCAGGTCGTCGGAGAGCGCTTGGAGCGCCGCCTCCAGGTCTTGGACCGGGCTGCCGATCGTCGGAGGATCCCCTGCGAGCTGTAGGCGATGGAACGGCAGCACCGGCAGGTGCTCCGCCGTTGCGTCCACCACCAGCGTGAGCACGCGGTCCCACGGTCCCGGACCGTCCGTCGCGTCACGCTCCTCGCGGTAGTGCAGGGCCGTCGTGTAGCGATGGTGCCCGTCCGCCATCAGGAGCGGCTCCGACGCGAGCCAGGAGGCGATCGCGGGATCGGGCGCGACCGGCCACATGCGATGGCGGACGCCCTGCTCGTCGACGATCGCGTAGGGCGTCGGCGTGCCCGAGAGCCCGTGCAGGAGCTCCGCGAGCGGCGCGCACGGCCCCGGCACGGTCCCGTAGACGGCCGAGAGATGCGTGCCGGTGGCCCGCAGCAGGCGGAGCCGGTCCTCGACGGGCCCGGGCATCGTGTGCTCGTGGGGGATCACACCGCCGCCCCAGGGCTCCAGCTCCATGGCTACCATGAGTCCGCGGACCTGGCGCGCGACGCCATCGAGGTCGAACTCCATCTCGTAGGCGTAGTACGACGGATCGGGGGAGCGCCGGAGGGCGCCGCGGGCCTCCCAGTCCCGGAGCAGGTGTGCCGCCCGCGCGTAGCGGCTCCCCGGGTCGGCCGGGTCCTCCGAGCCTTCGGCCAGGTCGAGGTGCACCACGCTGAACGGGCTCGCCTCGAGATAGGCGCGGCGACGGGCGTCGCTGATAACGTCGTACGGCGGCGCCGTCACCCGCTCGAGGGGGCCGGCCACCGCCGCATCGAAGACGAGCCCTCGGAACGGGGAGACGCGAGGCATGCACCTTGTATAGCAGCCGCCCCGAGCCCGAGGCCGCGTACGACCTCTACCAGCGCGGCCTCCGCCTGCTCCAGGAGGGGCACCCGCACCAGGCCGCCACGGTGCTGACACGTGCCAAGGCGCTCGAACCGGAGAAGGCATCGATCCGCGAGGCGCTGGGGCGCGCGCTGTACATGAGCGGGCGACCGACGCGGGCCCGGCTCGAGTTCGCCAAGACGGTGAAGCTCAACCCGGCAGACGACTACGCGCACTTCGCGCTGGCGACCGCGTGCGAGCGCACCGGCGAGCGGCAACGGGCGATCGCACACGCGAAGCTCGCCACGGCTCTGCACCCGGGCGTCGAGGCGTACGAGCGCATCCTCAGGCGGCTCTGCGCGTAGATGCTGGCCTCCCGCTTCGACGCCTTCCTGTTCGATCTCGACGGGGTCTTGTACCGGGGCGCCAAGGCGGTGGACGGGGCCGTTGCCGCCATGGCACGTCTGCGCGCGCTCGGAGGTCGCGTGGCCTTCGTGACCAACAACTCGTCGCGCACACCCGAGGCCGTGGCGGCGAAGCTGCGGGGCCTCGGCTTCGCCGCCGAGGCGTCCGAGGTGGAGACCTCCGCCCTCACGACGGCCGCGCTGCTCGCCGAGCGCGGCGTCGCCACGGCTTTCGTCGTCGGGGAGGAGGGGATCACACGCGCCCTCGCCGATCGCGACGTCACGGTGGTGGAGGGCGCGCCCGCGGCCGTGGATGTAGTGGTCGTGGGCCTGGACCGGCAAGCCGACTACGCCAAGCTGCGCACCGCATCGTTGCTGGTCGAGTCCGGCGTGCCCCTCGTGGCCACCAACGCGGATGCATCGTTCCCCGCCGCCGACGGACGCGCCTGGCCCGGCGCGGGGGCGCTGCTGGCGGCGATCGAGGTCACCACGGGCGCCCGGGGCGAGGTGGTAGGCAAGCCGAACCCCCCGATCTTCGGGCCGCGCTCGCGCGCGCGGGCGGCGGCACCCCCTTGGTGATCGGCGACCGCATCGATACGGACATCGTCGGCGCACGCGCGATGGGTTGGGACTCCCTCCTGGTGCTCACCGGCATCAGCCGGTCAGAAGACGTGACGGCGTCCGACGCGCAGCCCACGTTCGTCGGCGAGGACCTCGGAGCGCTCTTCGAGACCCCTTCCGCCTGAAGGGCCCCCAGGCACCGGAGGTAGACTGGGTGTTGGCACCACCAACCGATGAAAGGACGACCCATGCTGCTCGACGACCTGCGTGACACCCTGGAAGCCGCGATCGGGATCCTCAGCCCCGCGAGGGCACAGCAACTCGCGAAGGACATGATGGAGCCCGGAGCCGCCAAGGAGCAGGTGGCCAAGGCCTCGGCCGACCTGCTCGAGTGGTCCCAGCGCAACCGGGACCGCCTCAAGGAATACGTGGCTCGCGAGGTTCAGCACCAGGTGAAGACCGTGGGCGTGGCCTCGCAGGCGGATCTCGACGCACTGAAGAAGCGGGTGCGAGACCTGGAGCGCGCGGCGGGCATGACCGCCTCGGGGCGCAAGAAGACCACCGCGCGGAAGTCCACCGCGGCCAAGAAGTCCACCGCGAAGAAGCCGTCCGAGCCCGCCCCGGCCCCGGCACCCCAACCTGCCGCGCCCACGGCCGACGCCTGAGGCCCCACGAGGGACAGGATCGGTGACGCGCCGCCGACTCGACGCAGAACTCGTGCGCCGGGGTCTGGCGGCGAGTCGCAGCGGAGGCACAGGAGGCCGTCGAGGCGGGCCTGGTGTCGATCGCGGGCACCACCGCGACGAAAGCCGCCACCATGGTCGCCGACGACGCCCCGGTGGTGGTCGCGGCGCCGGCGAGGCGGTTCGTTTCGCGCGGCGGCGAGAAGTTGCGTGCGGCGCTCGACCGCTTCGGACTCGATCCACGAGGACTCGAGTGTCTCGATGCGGGCGCATCGACCGGCGGCTTCACCGACTGCCTGCTGCGCGCAGGGGCCGCGCGGGTGACGGCGGTCGACGTCGGTTACGGTCAGCTCGCGTGGGAGCTCCGCACCGACGACCGGGTCGTCGTGCGGGAGCGCACCAACGTCCGTGAGCTGGTCCGCGAGGATCTTCCCGCCAGCCCGGAGCTCGTCGTCGCGGATCTCTCCTTCATCTCGCTCAGGCTGGTGATCGGCGCATCTCGCTCGGCTCGCTGTCCCCGACGCCGCCTTCGTCCTGCTGGTCAAACCGCAGTTCGAGGCCGGTCCGGACGACGACCGTCGGGGTGGCGTGGTACGTGAGCCCGTCGTCTGGCAGCGCACCCTGGCCGAGGTGAGCGAGGCGGCGGCACGCGCGGGCGTCACCCCGTTGGCGGTCATGGCGTCGCCGGTGATCGGGCCGGCCGGCAACGTCGAGTTCCTGCTGCACGGGCGCAAGGGGATCCCGAGGGCCGACGTCCGTCCCGGACCGGACCTCGACGCGGCGGTGGCCGAAGGGGTGGCGATCCGAGGATGACGCGGGTCGGCTTCGTCACGCACCCTCGCCGTCAAGCGGCCCAGGACGCCACCGAGGCGCTCCGCGCCCTCTGCCGGTCGGTCGGGGCCGAGACCGTCGTGCTGCCCGACGACGGTCACCGGCCTCCCCGGGGGGCGGAGGGGCTCGATCTCGTGATCTCCGTCGGCGGCGACGGCACCTTCCTGCGGGCCGCGTTCGCCGCCTCGGCGGCGGGGTGTCCCGTCCTCGGCGTGAAGGTCGGTCGGCTCGGGTTCCTCACGGAGGTCGAGCCCGACGACGCCCCGGCCCTCGTGCGGAGCGTACTGGCCGGCACCGCGCGGATCGAGGAGCGCATGGCCCTCACCGTCGAGCCCGTGGACGGGGCGGACTTCCTCCCGCAGTGGGGGCTGAACGAGGTCATGGTCGAGAAGCGCGCCCGACACCGGCTCATCCGCCTCGTGGTCGAGGTCGATGGTGCGTACGTCACGACCTTCTCAGCCGACGGCGTGATCGTCGCCTCGCCGACCGGATCGACCGCCTACTCGTTCTCCGCCCGGGGCCCGATCGTCAGCCCCGACGTGGACTCGCTCGTCCTGACGCCGATCGCCGCACACATGGTGTTCGATCGATCGTTCGTCCTGTCCGCGGGCAGCCAGGTGCAGCTCCAGGTGGTGGGCGAGGAGAGCGGGATCCTCTCCGCGGACGGACGGCAGAGCATCGAGCTCCCGGTGGGGGCGCGGGTGCGGATCAGGGCGTCGGCCCGGCCCGCCCGGCTCGTGCGGCGCGACGACGCTCCCGGGTTCCTCTCCCTCGTGCGGGAGAAGTTCCGACTTCCCGGCGACATCGATGCGGAGCTGGACGGCGGCAACGATGTCGGGGGCGGAGGCTAGACTCCCCGCGTGCTGCACGAGCTGCGCATCACGGGGCTGGGCGTCATCGGCGACCTCGATCTCGAGCTCCACGCCGGCCTGAACGTGCTCACCGGCGAGACGGGCGCGGGCAAGACCATGGTCACGGTGGGGCTCGCGCTCGCCCTCGGCGCCCGCGGCACGGCCTCGCTCGTGCGCGCGGGCTGCACCGCCGCCCGTATCCAGGCCCGCTTCGATGCCCCAGCGGGGTCCGAGGATTGGAGCGAGGACGGCGAGCTGATCCTCGCCCGCTCGGTGGGAGCCGAGGGCAAGAGCTCCGCGCGGATCGGCGGACAGCTCGCCACGGCGTCGGCGCTCTCCCAGCTGGGAGAAGGGCTCGTGGAGGTGCACGGACAGCACCAGGCCCAGAGGCTCCTGCACGCCGCGACGCAGACGGCGTTCCTCGATCGGTCCGCGGGTGACGCGCACCTCGTGGCGCTCGCCGCCTACCGCGAATCGTTCGAGGAGTGGCGTCGCGTGCGCGCGCAGCTCGAAGCGCTTCGCGATGCCGCGCGCGATCGCGAGCGCGAGCTCGACCTCCTCGCGTACCAGGTCAACGAGATCCATGCCGTCGATCCGCAGCCCGGCGAGACGCCTGCGCTCGTGGCGGAGGAGGCACGTCTCGCGCACGTGGAGCGCCTCCTCGAGGAAGCGGGATCTGCGGAGGCCACGCTCGGGGACGACGAGGGCGTCGCCGATGCCCTGGGCGACGTCGCCGGGGCCCTGGAGGCGGCCGCATCGCTCGATGTCGGCGCCGGCGAGCTGGCGACCCGCGCGCGCGGGCTGGCGGCCGAACTCGGCGAGCTGGCCCGCGACGTCCGCAGCTACCGCGAAGGCCTCCTCGCGGATCCCGCGACGTCTCCAGGAGGTGCGAGAACGGCTCGCAGCGCTGAAGGCCCTGCAGCGCAAGTACGGCGAGACCGACGACGACGTGCTGGCGTTCCTCTCGGGAGCCGAGGAGCGTCTGGGCGCGCTCACGGGCGCCGACGATCGGATCGCCGAGCTCGCGACCCGCGAGCGAGAGCTCGAGGCCAAGGCTGCGGCGCGCGCGGCGGCGATCTCGGAGGGCCGCGCCGCCGCCGCGCCGGGGCTCGCGCGCGCGATCGGGGACGAACTCGAGGAGCTGGGGATGCCCGGCGCCCGGGTCGAGGTCGCGCTGGAGCCGCTGCACGGAACTCGCTGGGTCGGGCGCGGAGCGGGCCGAGCTCCGCTTCTCCGGCGCCCCCGGCCAACCGCTGCAGCCCCTCGCCAAGACCGCTTCGGGGGGCGAGCTGTCCAGGACGATGCTGGCGTGTCGCAGCGTCCTCGCGGACCTCGATGACGTGCCCACCCTCGTCTTCGACGAGGTGGACGCGGGGATCGGCGGCCAGGCGGGGCTCGCCGTGGGCCGTCGCCTCGCGCGCCTTGCCCTCGGGCGGCAGGTGCTGGTCGTGACGCACCTCCCGCAGATCGCGTGTTTCGCGGACCGCCACGTGCGCGTGCGCAAGGAGGGCGACGAGGCCACCGTGGAGGTCCTCGACGACCGCGAGCGGGTCGCGGAGCTCTCCCGGATGCTCGCGGGACTGGCCGACAGCGAGTCGGCCGTCTCGCACGCCGAGGAGCTGCTCGGCGAGGCCGCCAAGGTCCGGGCGGGGGCCTGATGACGCCCCGGCGCGCCCGGGACGACACATTTCCGAGCCAACCCGCCCGAGGCGTCGGTCCCCTCTGCTAGCATCGCTTCCCGTGGTGAGAGAACGGTCGAAGTTCATCTTCGTGACGGGTGGCGTCGCTTCAGGACTCGGCAAGGGCATCACCACCGCCTCCCTCGGCCGCCTCTTCAAGTCCCGGGGCCTCAAGGTCGTCCTCCAGAAGCTCGACCCGTACATCAACGTCGATCCGGGCACGATGAACCCGTTCGAGCACGGCGAGGTCTTCGTCCTGGACGACGGGGCGGAGACGGACCTCGACCTCGGGCACTACGAGCGGTTCCTCGACGCCGACCTCCACCGCGGATCCAACTTCACCACCGGCGCCGTGTACTCGTCGGTGATCGCGAAGGAGCGCCGCGGCGACTACCTCGGCAAGACCGTGCAGGTGATCCCGCACATCACGGACGAGATCAAGGAGCGCGTGCGCTCGCTCGCCGAGGCGGAGCAGGCGGATCTCGTGATCGTCGAGATCGGCGGCACCGTCGGCGACATCGAATCGCTGCCGTTCCTGGAGGCCATCCGACAGCTACGCAACGAGGTGGGGCGCACCAACTGTGCGTTCGTCCACGTCTCGCTGATGCCGTTCATCGGCCCCTCGGGCGAGCTGAAGACCAAGCCCACGCAGCACTCCGTCAAGGAGCTGCGCGCGCTCGGCCTGCAGCCCGACGCCATCGTCTGCCGCTCGGACCGGCCCATCGGGCGCCACCTCAAGGAGAAGATCTCCCTGCTCTGCGACGTCCCCATCAGCGGCGTGATCAGCGCCGTGGATGCGGCCTCGATCTACGAGGTGCCGCTCGTCCTGCACGAGGAGGGCCTCGACGCCGAGCTCGCCACCCACCTCGGGATCGATCACGAGCCCGACCTCTCCGAGTGGACGTCCCTCGTCGATCGGATCCACGCCGCCGCGGAGCCGGTCACGATCGCGGTGGTCGGCAAGTACGTGAACCTCCGCGACGCCTACCTGAGCGTGATGGAGTCGCTCTACCACGGCGGCTTCCACCACGGCGCCGACGTGCGCATCCGCTGGGTGGCCTCCGACGATCTCGGCGGCTCGGCCACCGAGGAGGCGCTCCACGACGTCGACGGCATCCTGATCCCGGGCGGCTTCGGGGTCCGCGGCGTGGAGGGCAAGGTGGCCGCGGTGCGCTTCGCGCGCGAGCGCGCAGATCCCGTTCCTCGGGATCTGCCTCGGCCTGCAGGTCGCGGTGGTGGAGTTCGCGCGCAACGTCTGCAAGCTCGAGGGCGCCAACTCCTCGGAGTTCGACCCCTCGACGCCCGCACGCGGTGATCGACCTGCTGCCGGAACAGAAGAACGTGACGGACATGGGCGCGACGATGCGCCTGGGCGCCCAGCCCTGCTACCTGGTGCCCGGCACCAGGGCGGCGGCGGCCTACGGCGAGGAGGTCGTTGAGGAGCGCCACCGGCACCGTTGGGAGGTGAACCCCGCGTACCACGAGGCGCTGGAGTCCCACGGGCTCGTGCTCTCCGGGAACTCGCAGAAGGGGCGCCTCACCGAGATCATCGAGCTCCCGGATCATCCGTTCTTCGTGGCGGGACAGTTCCACCCGGAGCTGCGTTCGCGCCCGACCCGGCCGCACCCGCTCTTCCGGGAGTTCGTCGGTGCCGCCCAGCGCTACGCGCGGATGCGGGCGGATCGCTCCGTCTCCGTCATCGGGTAGCGCGATGCCCGAGCCCCGGGCCGTCGCCACGGCGTTCGACGGGGTCGCGTTCCGCGTCGACGTGGAGGACTGGCCCGAGATCGGGCCCTGGGACGTCGTCCACCACAAGGGCGCGGCCGCCGTCCTCCCGCTCACGCCCGAGGGGCGACGTGCTGCTCGTGAAGCAGTTCCGGCCGCCGGTGCGGGAGGTGCTCACGGAGATCCCCGCGGGCCTGCTCGACGTGGACGGCGAGGACGCTCTCAGCTGCGCGACGCGCGAGCTCGTCGAGGAGACGGGGTACCGCCACACCGCGATCGAGTTCCTCGGCGGCTACTACGCGAGCGCCGGGCTTCACCGACGAGTACGTGCACGTGTTCTGGGCACGCACCGAGGCCGAGCCGGTCGGCCGGCCGGAGGCCGGGATCGAGCTGATCCGCATGCCGCTGGACCGGATGGTCGCGGCCGCGCGCGGCGGCAAGGTGCGCGACGTGAAGACCGCGTTCGCGCTGTTGCTCGCGGCCACCGCCCCGCCCCTGCCCACACCGTGACCACCTCCCGAGAACGACGGCGGCGCGCGGCGCCGATCCGATCGCGCTGGAGGCGGATCGCTTCCTCGATCACCTCACCGTCGAGCGCGGGCTCTCGGACCACACGCTCGCCGCGTACCGGCGCGACCTCCGCCGCTACGTCGCGTTCCTTCGCCGGCGTGACGTGACCGTCGCTGGACGCGGTCGACGAATCCACGATCCGGTCGTTCGTGGCGTCGGTCTCCGCATCCACCCACGGCGAGGACGAGCGCCCCTACAAGGCGACGTCGGTCGCCCGGACGCTCTCGGCCGTCCGCTCCTTCCACCGGTTCCTCCTGCGGGAGGGCGTCACCACGCGCGATCCCGCGGCGGGCATCCGCCAACCCAAGCTGCCGCGATCGCTCCCGCGCCCGCTCGGTGTCGACGAGGTCCTCAGGCTGCTCGAGGCGCCCGAGGCAGCCACGCCCGCGGGCCTGCGCGACCGCGCGCTCCTCGAGCTCCTCTACGGATCGGGGCTGCGGGTCTCGGAGCTCGTCGGTCTCGACGTCGACGATGTCGACCTGGACGAAGGGGCCGTGCGGGTCCTGGGCAAAGGGGGCAAGGAGCGCGAGGTGCCGCTCGGACGCTTCGGCGCGGAGGCGGTCGCGGCCTACCTCACGCGGGCGCGCCCCTCGTTCGCGTCGGGCGCGAGCCGAGGCGCGCTCCTGCTGAACCGGCGCGGCGGGAGACTGACCCGCCAGAGCGTCAACCGCATCCTCGCCACGCACGTGAAGGAGGCCGGCATCGAGCGTCGCGTGACGCCGCATTCGCTGCGCCACTCCTTCGCCACCCACCTTCTCGAGGGCGGGGCCGACGTCCGTGTGGTACAGGAGTTGCTAGGACACGCGAGCGTCGCCACCACGCAGATCTACACGTTGGTGACCGAAGAGCACCTGCGTGAGGTGTACTACACCTCACATCCGCGAGCGCGCCGAGCGTCGGACGAGCGGGGGAGGGGACCATGGAGCTTGACGAGCTGCGCACGCAGCTGGAGGGACAACGGACGAACCTGCGGCAGGAGCTCCAGGAGCTGGGCGCAGACCCCGACGCGGACGAGGTGGCGTTCGCCGGCGATGCCGGCTTTGCCGACCGCTCGCACAGCACCGAGGAACGTTCGCGGCTGATCTCGGTCTCCCGAGCGCTCCGATCGAACCTCCGCCTGGTGGATCGGGCGCTCGCGAAGATGGACGCCGGGACCTACGGCGCCTGCGAACGCTGCGGCCGACCGATCGCGCCCGAGCGGCTCGAGGCACTGCCGTGGGCGATCCTCTGCATCGACTGCAAGAAGCTGGGGGAGGGCGCGTGAGTCCGGACCCGCCCGGTGGCGGTACAGGAGGCGACCGACGGCGCCGGCGGATCAACGGGGCCGTGGCGTTCATCACCCATCCCTGCGTCGCGGCTCGGGAGTAGACCCGGCCCCCGGCGATGCACGATCGCCCCCGGCGAGGAGGTCCGCGACGGGGCGAGAGCGCATCCCGACGCCTTCCTCCGAAGCATCCACCGACTACGATTCGCACCCATGGATGGTGCGACCCAACCGCCGAGGTCCGAGGGGTGCTGAGCGACCCGTGAGCGAGCCGAAGGTGCCTCGGGTGTGCGTGATCGTCTGCGACTCATGGGGCGTCGGCGACGCCCCCGACGCGGCGGCCTACGGCGACGAGGGCTCCGACACGCTCGGCAACACCTCCCGAGCGGTTGGTGGCCTGCACGCACCGAACCTGGAGGCGATGGGGCTCGGCTTCCTCACGACGATCGATGGCATCGCCCCCCGTGCGGACCCGGGAACGGCGCACGGGCGCGCCACGGAGGTCTCTGCCGGCAAGGACACCACGACGGGGCACTGGGAGATGATGGGGATCCGCCTCGACGATCCGTTCCCGCTGTACCCCCACGGGTTCCCCCCGGACGTGATCGAGCCGTTCGAGGCCGCGATCGGTCGGGAGGTCCTCGGGAACGTGCCCGCCTCGGGCACGGAGATCATCGCGGAGCTCGGGGAGGAGCACATGAGGACCGGCCGCCCGATCGTGTACACGAGCGGCGACAGCGTCTTCCAGATCGCCTGCCACAAGGCGCGTGGTGCCCCTCGAGGAGCTCTACGCATGGTGCCGGACGGCGCGGTCCCTGCTCACGGGCCCGCATCTGGTGGGACGCGTGATCGCGCGGCCGTTCGAAGGGGAGCCGGGCGCGTTCGTGCGGAGCCCGGAGCGCCGCGACTACGCCGTCCCGCCGCCGGCCCCGACCGTCCTCGACGCGCTGGCCGGCGCCGGCGTCGCCGTGATCGGCGTGGGGAAGATCCAGGACATCTTCTCGCGACGCGGCATCACCGAGGCCGTCTACTCCGACTCGAACGCGCACGGCATCGATCTCACCGTGGAATACCTTCGAGCGGCGCGAGCGCTCGTTCGTGTTCACGAACCTCGTCGACTTCGACTCGAAGTACGGGCATCGCAACGATCCGACCGGCTACGCGGGCGCCGTCGAGGCCCTCGACGCGCGGCTCCCCGAGATCGTCGACGCCCTCGACGGAGGCGTGCTGATGATGACCGGCGACCACGGGTGCGACCCCACGACGCCCCCGACGGACCACTCGCGCGAGCGCACCCCGCTGCTCGCGGCCGGACTGTCCGGGGGCCCGTTCGACATCGGGACCAGGGGCTCGTTCGGCGACCTGGGGCAGACCGTCGCGGATCTCCTGGGGGTGGAGGTCGAGGGTCTGAGTGGGGGAGAGCTTCGCGGACCGGATCGGACTCGGATGATGACGGCTCCTACCCTCAGGTCGAGCGTGCGCATCATCGTCTGCGCAACCGTGATCGGCCGTCTCGGACGAAGTCTCGACCTACCGTGGAGACTCCAGCTGAAGCGCCAGCTCAGAGGGGGTGCAACGCGCCCATGACCTCGATCGATCCGCGGCAGATCGTGGCCGCGAAGCGCGACGGCCGAACCCTCGCTCCGGCTGATATCAAGGCCTTCATCGAGGGTTACACCGAGGGCGAGATCAGCGATGCGCTCGCCGCCGCGTTCCTGATGGCGGCGCTGATCCGGGGCCTGGACGAGGACGAGACGCTGGCCCTCACGAAGGCGAAGATCGCCTCCGGCGCAGACGATCTCGTTCGCCGGTCTCGATCGACCCACCGTGGACAAGCACTCCACCGGCGGGGTCGCCGACGGCGTGACGCTCGTCTTCGCCCCGGTCGCGGCCGCCGCCGGCCTGGCCGTGGCGAAGCTCTCGGGGCGCGGGCTCGGGCACACGGGCGGCACCCTCGACAAGCTCGAGTCGATCCCCGGGCTGCAGGACCGATCTCACCCCGGATGAGATCCAGGCACAGGTGGCGCGCATCGGATGCGCGGTGGCGGCGCAGTCGGCGCTGGTCGTCCCCGCCGACGGCGCCCTCTACGCGCTGCGCGACGCCACCGCTACGGTGCCCTCGATCCCGCTGATCGCGGCGAGCGTGATGTCCAAGAAGCTCGCGGTGCTCACCGACCTGATCCTGCTCGACGTGAAGGCGGGCTCGGGGGCGTTCATGAAGACCGCCGAGGAAGCCGAGCGGCTCGCGCGCGCCTGCCTGGGCCTGGCGCGCGGACTCGAGCGGCCGGCGCGCGCCGCCGTGACGGACATGTCCCAGCCGCTGGGAGACGCGATCGGCAACGCGCTCGACATCGTGGAGGCCGTGGAGGTCCTGCGGGGGACGCACGGCGGCCGGCTGCGCGAACTGGTGGTCCTGTTCGTGGCGGAGGCGCTCGCGGCGACGACCCGGATCGACCTCGAGACCGCCGTGACGCGCGCGCGCGCCTGCCTGGACGACGGGAGCGCGCTGGAGCGGTTCCGGTTGATGGTGGAGGCGCAGGGCGGTGACCCGCGCGTGGTCGATGACCCCGAGGCGATCCTGCCGCGCGCGCCCGTCATCGTGCCGCTGCTCGCCGACCGCGCAGGAACGCTCGCGACCACCGACGCGGAGGCGATCGGCCTCGCGTCCGGGACGCTCGGGCGCCGGACGCGTCCAGAAGGGCGACCCGATCGACCCCGCGGTGGGTATCGTGTTGCACGCCAAGATCGGCGACCGGCTGGACGTCGGGATGCCGATCGGGGAGATCCACGCCCGGGACGAGGGCGCGGCACAGGAGGCGGCGCGGCGCACCCTCGGGGCGCTGACGCTGACGGAGGGACCCGTCGAGCCGCCGCCGCTCGTGTACAGCTGGCTCGACGCGGAGGACGGTGAAGGGAGGGCGGCGATCGGCGGCACGCAGCCTGATGCTCACCCTCTACCTGGCCGTGAGCCTGCTCATCGCCACGGATGTGCGCGAGTACGCGCGCGCCGTCGCCGCGACGCGCCTGCACGACCCCACGCCACGCCTGTGGGGGCGCCTCACGCCTGAACCCGAAGGCGTGGTTCGACCCGTTCGGCTCCGGCCTGCTCCCCGGGCTGATCCTCATCCTGTGGGCGGCGACACGCCTTCCTCCCTCCCGTGGTCGCGTACGCGAAGCCCGCCCCGGTCGACCCCAGCTACTTCCGCCGGCTACAAGCGCGACTCGGTGATCGTCGGCCTCGCCGGGCCGGTGGCGAACCTGGTCCTCGCCGTGATCGCGCTGCTGCTGCTCAGGGTCTCCCTGCCGGCGGAGGCGACGCGCATCGTTGACGCCTTCGCCGTCGTGAACCTCTTCCAAGCCTTCTTCCACCTGCTCCCGATCCCGGGGCTCGACGGCGCCCGGCTCGTGGGGCTCGTGCTGCCGCCGCGCGCCGCCGAGGTGTACCGCAACCTCGACGCCTACCTCGCCCTGTTCGTGCTCGTGGTGATCTTCTTGCTCGCCGGCCCCGTGCACGGCATCGTCTTCGGCCTCACGAACGCCGTCTGCCGGACGCGTCGGCCGGCTTCAACTGCGTCGCCCCTGAGCGCTGCTCCCGGTGCGGGCGCGTCGCCGCGCTATCATCCCCGGCATCGTGAGCGCCGCCCCCGACCCGACCCCGTCCGCAGGCCCCCGCCGGGTGCTCACCGGGTATCGCCCGACCGGGCCCGTCCACCTCGGGCACTGGGCCGGCAACATCGAGAACATGCTCCGCCTCCAGGACGACCCGGCCTACGACTGCTTCTACTTCGTCGCGGACTGGCACATGCTCACGACGCACTACGACCGCACCGACGAGCTCGCCGCGTGGACGCAAGGGCTCGTCCTCGATTGGCTCGCCGCCGGGATCGACCCCGCGAAGGCCGTGATCTACCGCCAGTCGGACCTGCCCGAGGTGGCGGAGATGGCGCTGCTGTTCGGCATGACCACGCCGCTCGGGCTGGCTCGAGCGCGTCCCGTCGTTCAAGGAGCGGCTGCGCGACATGACCGAGCGCGAGGTGGCGAACTACGGGCTGCTCGGCTACCCGGTGCTGCAGGCCGTGGACATCACGATCGTGCGGGGGGAGCTCGTCCCGGTGGGCCAGGACCAGGTCGCGCACCTCGAGCTCTCGCCGCGAGATCGTCCGTCGGTTCAACGGCCTCTACGGCGACGTCCTCGTGGAGCCGCAGCCCCTGCTCTCGGAGACACCGCTGATCCCCGGCAGCGACGGACGCAAGATGTCGAAGTCGCTCGACAACTTCATCGGCGTCCGCGACGAGCCCGACGAGATCCGCGCCAAGGTGCGGTCGTTCATCACCGACCCGCAGAAGGTGCGCCGCGGCGATCCCGGACGCCCGGAGATCTGCCCCATCTTCGCGCTGCACCGCCGCTTCTCACCGGAGGACGTCGACCGCGTCGAGGCGACCTGCCGCACGGGCGAGCTGGGGTGCGTCGACTGCAAGACGCTGCTCGCCGACACCTGATCGAGACGCTTCCGGCCCTTCCGCGAGCGGCGCGCCGAGCTCGAGCGCGGATCCGAGGCATCGTGGACAGAGGTGCTGGCCGACGGAGCCGAGCGCGCCCGCCCGGTGGCGCAGGAGACCCTCGCGGCGGTGCGCGCCGCGATGCATTTCGCATGAGCGCCGAGGACGGGCACGCCGGCACCGACGCCGACGCGGCGGGCTTCGCCGTCGAGCTGCCGATCTTCGCCGGGCCGTTCCGCCTCCTCGCCGACCTGATCCTCGAGCAGAAGATCGACGTGTGCGACGTGCAGGTCGCCTCCGTGACCGACCGCTACCTCGCGTACGCGAAGGAGACCGACGCCTGGAACCTGGAGGAGGCCACCTGGTTCCTCGCGATCTGCGCGGTGCTCCTGGAGCTGAAGGTCGGACGCCTGATGCCCAAGCACGCCGAGCTCGACGAGGAGGACATCCTGGGCGCCTCCCCGGACCTGCGCCTACGCGCGCTCGCTCGAGCTCGCGGCGTTCCGGCGCGTCGCGGTCGAGCTGGCGCGCCGGCTCGAGGACGAGGCCGGCTACTTCGCGCGGGACGTCGGGCCGGGCCCCGAGTTCGCGCATCTCTACCCGGACCCGATGGAGCATCTGACGCCCGAGGAGCTCGCCGCGCTCGCGGCGCAGCTCCTGCGTCCGCCGCCGACCCTCGATCTCTCCCACGTGACGCCGATCCGCTACACCGTCGCCGAGGCCATCACCGCGCTCGAGTCCCGGATGGCCTCGATCGGCCGGGGGGCGACGTTCCGCGACCTGGTGGCCGACTGCGAGGACCGGATCCAGGTCGTGGTGCGGTTCCTGGCCATCCTCGAGCTGTACCGTGAAGGCAAGGTCGAGCTTCAGCAGGCGGCAGACGTTCGGGGAGATCGAGGTCGAGTGGGCCGGGGGGCTGAGCGATGCGTCGGACGACGGAGCCGGAGACGGAGATGACCGCGTGAGCACGGACGACCCGCAGACCACGACACGCGCACCTCGAGGCGCTCTTCTTCGTCTCCGACGAGCCCATCCCGGCGTCCGTGCTCGCCCAGACGCTCGAGACTCGACCGTCGGACGGTCGAGGCGCTGTGCGACCGCCTCGGCGACGAGCCTCGAGGAGCGGGGGAGCGGCCTCGTCCTGCGCAACGTGGCGGGCGGTTGGCGCCTGTACACGCACCCGGACACCGCGCCGGTCGTCGAGCGGTTCGTGCTCTCCTCGCGACAGGCGCGCCTGACGAAGGCCGCGCTCGAGACGCTCGCGATCGTCGCGTACAAGCAGCCGGTCACCCGCCATCAGGTCAGCGGGATCCGCGGCGTCAACTCCGACGGGGTGCTGCGCGCGCTCGTCGACCGCGGCCTGATCGAGGAGGCGGGCCGCGACGAGACGCCCGGGCCGGCCGGTCGCTCTTCGCCACCACGCCCGAGTTCCTCGAGCGCCTCGGCTTGCCCTCGCTCGCCGTCGCTCCCGTCGCTCGCGCCGCTCCTGGGCATCGACGAGGTCGCCGAGGCCGAGGGGACGCTCGCTGGACCGGGTCCTGGCCACCGACGACGAGGAGCCGGAGCCGACCGCGGACGAGGACCTCGTGGAGCTGGAGCGAGACCGAGCCCACCGAGTCGGACCGGCCGAGGCCGAGCCGCCGAGCGATCCCGATCCGGGCGACCCCGCCTGAGATGGCCGAGGAGCGGCTCCAGCGGGCCCTCGCCCGCGCGGGGTTCGGCTCGCGTCGTGCCTGCGAGGAGTTGATCGTCGCGGGTCGCGTCACCCTCAACGGCAACGCTCGCCACGATCGGCGACAAGGTCGACCCCGAGCACGATCGCGTCGAGGTCGACGGTGTGCCCGTGAACCTCGACCCCGACGTGAGGTACTACGCGCTGCACAAGCCGGCCGGCGTGGTGACGACGATGTCGGATCCGCAGGGCCGCACGGACATCCGCGCCGTTCCTGCCGGCCGACGGCCCGCGCGTCTTCCCGGTCGGCCGGCTCGACCGCGACTCCGAGGGACTGCTGCTCCTCACGAACGACGGCGAGCTCGCCAACCGACTGATGCATCCGAGCTTCGGGATCGAGAAGGAGTACCTGGCCGAGGTCCAGGGGACGCCGACGCCAGAAGCAGCTGGCGCGGCTGCGCGCCGGCGTCGAGCTCGACGACGGTCCGGCGCGCGCGCGCGCGGCCCGGGTCGTCGACGCGAGCAGGGGTCGCGGCGCCGTGCGCCTCGTGATGACGGAGGGTCGCAAGCGCGAGGTCCGCCGCATGCTCGCCGAGGTCGGGCTCCCCGTGACGCGGCTGATCCGCGTCCGGGTCGGGCCCGTGACGCTCGGAAGGCTCGCGCCCGGCGCGCTCGCGCGAGCTCAGCCACGACGAGGTCCTCGCGCTCTCGGAGGCCGCGGGCAGGTAGCCTGTGCGCCGGGGACGAGCCGGGCGGCGCACGCCGTCGCGGCGCCGTCCGCATCCGAGATGCGAGGAGAGCGATGAAGGTTCGCGCGGCCCGCGGGGCGATCGTGGTGAGCGAGGACACGCCCGGACGTCGTGCTGGCGGCGACCGACGCGACTCCTCGCCGAGCTCCTCGAGCGCAACGACGTCGCCGCCGAGGAGCTCATCTCGCATCCTGTTCACGGCCACCGAGGACCTGCGCTCGGTCTTCCCCGCGGAGGCGGCGCGCGCGATGGGGCTCGGGCGGGTGCCGCTCATGTGCGCGCGCGAGATCCCCGTCGAGGGTGCGATGCCTTCGGTCGTGCGGGTCCTGATGCACTTCCACACCGAGGCCGCGCTCGACGAGGTCACCCACGTGTACCTCGACGGGGCGGAGTCGCTGCGCGATGACCTCGGCTGAGCCCGGGCATCGAACGGGTGGCCGTCGTCGGGACGGGCCTGATCGGCACGTCGATCGCCCTCGCCGCCGCGCGCGTGGGCTGCGTCGTGACCGGGTGGGACCTCGACGCCGACACCGCCCGGCGCGCCGCCGAGCGCGGAGGCTTCGCCGCCGCGGCCTCGCTCGAGGAGGCGGTGCGCGACGCGGACCTCGTCGTCGTGGCCACCCCGATCCCCACGATCGCCGAGACGCGTCGCCGCGGGCCCTCGCGGCGTCGCCCGGCGCCGTCGTCACGGACGCGGGCAGCATCAAGGGGCACCTCGTCGCGGAGGTGCGGCGTGCGACGGCGTCGAGGCCGTTCGCCCGCTACGTCCCCGGCCACCCGATGGGCGGCAGCGAGCGCTCCGGCCCGGATCACGCCTCGGCCTCCGTCGTGGACGGCATCGTCTGGGTCATCACGCCGACCGACGCTTCGCCCGAGCGCCTGACCGTCGCGCCTCGAGGCGTGGGTGGCGCGCATCGGGGCCCGTCCGGTGCGCATGGCCCCCGAGCGCCACGACCGGCTCGTCGCCTTCGTCAGCCATCTCCCGCAGGTCGCCTCGACGGCGTTGATGGGACTGGCGGCCACCGAGGAGGCCGACGAGCCCGAGATCCTGCTGCTGGCCGCCGGCGGGTTCCGCGATCTCACGCGCCTCGCCTCGTCGAACCCCGCGCTCTGGAGCGACATCCTGCTCGGCGAACCAGGCGCAGATCGCCGAGGCGATCGACCTCTACGTGGCGCGGCTCGCAGGCGGCTCCGCGACGAGGTGCTCGCGGGCCGGGCCGACGACGTCGAACGCACCTTCGATGCCGCGAAGCGCGCGCGGCTGCGCCTGGCCGCCAAGCCGCAGGTGCGCGCGGGTGTCGCGGTCCTGCAGGTGCCCGTCCCCGACCGTCCCGGGGCGCTCGCCGAGCTCACCGGAGGCCTCGCGGACGGCGCGGTCAACATCGAGGACCTCCAGATCGTGCACTCGCCGGAGGGAGGCCGCGGTACGGTGCATCTGACGGTGGCCGCCACCGCCGCGGAGGACGCGGCGCGGGTCCTGACGGCCCACGGGTTCGACCCCACCCGGATCGCCTGAGCGGGGCGAGGAGGAGCACGTGCGCGTCCGCATCACCCCCGGAAGCCGCCTGCGCGGCGAGGTCGCCGTCCCCGGCGACAAGTCGATCGCGCATCGATGGCTCATCCTCGCATCGAGTGCTCAGGGTCCAGCCGCTTGGTCGACCTTCCGGGTTCCCTCGACGTGCGCTCGACGGCTGCGTGCCTCTCGCGCCTCACGGTCGGGGCTCGACCTGCACTCGAAGCCTGGGCTTCGAACGATCCTTCGCCTGCGGAGGGTCACGGTTCCACGTGGAACCGTGCGGATCCCGATCGGCGCCGGTGCGCCCCTTGAGGTTGAGGGTGAAGGTCGATCGGCGCTGGTCGAGCCCGCGCGTGCGCTCGACTGCGGCAACTCCGGGACGGCGATGCGCCTGCTCGCCGGCGTGGTGGCGGGCGCGCCCGTTCCGGAGCGTGCTCACGGGCGACGAGAGCCTGATCGCCCGTCCGATGGAGCGCGTGGCCGCTCCGCTCGGGCGATGGGCGCGGACGTCGCGCACGACGGACGGCCACGCGCCGCTCACGATCGACGGCGGGAGACTTCGGGGGATCGCGTACCGCACCCCCGTGCCGACCGCGCAGGTGAAGGGCGCGGTCCTGCTGGCCGGGCCTCGCGGCGCGAGGGCACGACCACCGTCGAGGAACCGGCGCCCACCCGCGATCACACGGAGCGGGCGCTGCGCGCGCTCGGCGCGCCCGTCCAGCGTGCGACGGCACCACGATCGCGGTCGAACCGTTCCAGCATCGAGGGCTTCGACGGCGCGATGCCCGGGCGACCCGTCATCGGCCGCCTTCCTGGTGGCGGCGCGCGGCGCTCACGGGCTCGGAGCTCACCCTCACGGGCGTGGGCCTCAACCCGAGCCGCACGCACTTCCTCGAGGTGATGCGCCGCATGGGGGTGCCGACCGACGGCGCGCGTCGAACGGAGGAGCTGGGAGAGCCCGTCGGCGAGATCCGAGGTCGGTGCGTGCGCCGGGATCGACGCGACGACCGTCGACAGCCGACGAGCTCCCGCTCGTGATCGACGAGGTGCCCGTCCTCGCGCTCCTGGCCGCACACGCCAGTCGGCGACAGCGTCGGTTCCTCGACGCCGGCGAGCTCCGCGTGAAGGAGTCCGATCGGCTCGGCGCGCTCGCGCGCGGGATCCGCGCTCTGGGCGGCAACGCGGGTGCCGAAGGGGACGACCTCGTCGTCGGCGGTGGGGGATTGCGTGGCGGCGCTGCGGATGCCGAGGCGACCATCGGATGGCGATGGCGTTCGCGGTGGGGGCGTTGGCCGCGGACGAGGCCCTGCGAGATCGAGGGCATGGAGGCCGCCGACGTCTCGTTCCCGGGCTTCGTGGCGCTGCTGCGAGATCTCGGCGCGGCGATCGAGGTGCTGTCGTGAGCCCGCCCCGGGTCGTGACGATCGACGGCGCAGCCGGCAGCGGCAAGTCCACCCTCGCGCGCGGACTGGCGGTCGCGCTGCGGATCGCCGTACGTGAACACGGGCTTGATGTATCGCGCCCTCACCCTCGAGGCGCCTCGAGCGAGGAGTCGACCCGGACGACGGACCGGCGCTCGCGAGGCTCACCAGCGACCTTGACGTTCGCCCTCACCGACGCCGACCCTCCCGAACTCTCGATCGAGGGTTCGCGCCCCGCGCCCCGAGCTGCGGGGCCCCGCCGTCGAGGCTCAGGTCTCGCACGTCGCCCGCCATCCCGAGGTCCGCGCCCTGATGCGCGCCGAACAACGCCGCCTGGGCGATGGCGGCGCGGTGATGGAGGGTCGCGACATCGGCTCCGTGGTCTTCACGGACGCGCCGGTGAAGCTCTACCTGGTGGCGGATCCGGCCGAGCGGGAGCGGCGCGCCCACGACGCGCGCAGACGCGGAGGCGAGACCACGGCCGACCCGTCGCCGACGCCTTGCACGACCGCGATCGCACGGGACATGCGCGTGAACCCGTTCGAACCGGCCGACGGTGCGACCGGTGATCGACACCACGGACCTCGATGTCGCGCAGACCCTGGAGGCCGCGCTCGACGGTCGTGCGCGCCCGGGCGCCGGAGTTGATCCCGTGACGCGCCGCGCCGCGGATCGCGGTCGATCGGTCGGCAGAACGTCGGGAAGTCGACGCTCGTGAACCGCCTGTTCGGGCGACGCGAGACGATCGCCCACGACACGCCCGGGCGTCACCCGCGACCGTGTCGAGCTCGAGGCCGCCTGGCGCGGGCAAGCGCTTCGGTCTGGTCGACACCGCCGGGTACGTGAGCGGGGCCCGCGGCGTCGAGGCGGAGGCGCGCAAGCAGGCGGAGCGCGCCATCGCCGAGGCGGACCTGATCCTGCTCGTCGTCGACGCCCCGGCGGGGATCACCGAGCAGGACGCCGCGCTCGCGCGCCGGCTGCGGCGCGCCACGGTTCCGGTGCTCCTCGTGGCCAACAAGGTGGACACGGCGGCCGACGAGGCGGATGCGGCCGAGTTCCATCGGCTCGGGCTCGGCGACCCCTTCGAGGTCTCCGCGATGCACGGGCGCGCGACGGGCGACCTCTTGGACCGCATCGTCGCGCTGCTGCCCGAGGCCCCCGCCGAGCGCGACCGTCCGCCGGCGGAGCCGCGGTTCGCGTTGGTGGGCCGACCCAACGTCGGGAAGTCGAGCCTGTTCAACCGCCTGGTGGGGGAGGAGCGCGTCGGTGGTCTTCGAGGAGGCGGGCACCACGCGCGACGCCGTGGACGCGGTCGTCGAGTGGCCGGGCGGACCCGTGCGGTTCGTCGACACCGCCGGGATGCGTCGTCAGACCAGGGTGCGCGGCGTCGAGTACTACAGCTTCGTGCGCGCCACGGAGGCCATCGCGCGCGCCGACGTGGCCGTCCTCGTGATCGACGCGTCCGAGGGGTTCACCGTCGAGGACAAGAAGATCGCCAACCGCGTGATGGATGCGGGCCGCGCGTTCCTCCTCGTCGCCAACAAGTGGGACCTCGTGGAAGAGAAGGAGAAGACGTACCGGGACCTGCACGACACGCTGAGACCCTTCGCGCGCGCGACGGCCATGCGCGTCTCGGCCCTCAACGGGCGAGGCGTGCACCGTCTCCCGCCGGTCCTGCTCGACCTCCAGACCAGATGGACGCTCAGGGTTCCGACATCGAAGGTGAACGAGGTGATCCACCAGGCTCAG
The DNA here is from genome assembly GCA_963810915.1 of uncultured Actinomycetes bacterium. Taxonomy (GTDB): domain Bacteria; phylum Actinomycetota; class UBA4738; order UBA4738; family HRBIN12; genus JAOUEA01. The sequence continues at coordinate 623,782 of CAWEPH010000001.1, forward strand.
CGCGAGCGCCCGACCCCGCGGGTGGCCGGGCACGCTGCACTACGCGACGCAGGTGAGCGCCGGCGCCCCCGTCGTTCGTGATCTTCGGCGGCGCCCGTGAGCCCGACGCCGGCTACCAGCGGTACCTCGAGAACCGTCTGCGTGCGACGTTCGGGCTCGAGGGCGTGCCGATCCGCCTCACGTTCCGCCCTCGGAAGCCACGGAGGCCTCGGGCGAGCTCCAGCTAGTCCGTACCGGACTAGCTGACCGTGCACGGCCGCCGTCCCGGTACAATCTGCCATCACGGGCCGTGGCGCAGCTTGGTTAGCGCGTCTGACTGGGGGTCAGAAGGTCGCCGGTTCGAATCCGGCCGGCCCGACAGATGAAGGGGACGGGGGACTCCGCACCGGGATCGTCCGCGATCCTCACCATCCCGAACATCATCTCGTTCATCCGGATCGCGTTCATCCCCGTCTTCTTCGTCCTGATCGTCAACGATCCGACCACCTTCTGGGGACTCGTGCTGTTCGGCCTCGTTGTGGCGACCGACTGGGTCGACGGGCTGATCGCCCGGCGCACCGGGCAGGTCTCGGAGCTCGGCAAGATCCTCGACCCGGTCGCAGACCGCCTGTCGATCGCCGCCGGCCTGATCGCCTTCGTGGTGCGCGGCGTCTTCCCGCTGTGGGCCGCCGTGCTGATCCTCGCCCGCGACATCGTGGTGCTCATCGCGGGCCTCATCTTCGTCTCCGGCAAGCACCTACGGGTCGACGTCCGTTGGATCGGGAAGGTCGCCACCTTCTCGCTGATGTGCTCGATCCCCTGGATCGCCTGGGGCAACCTCGGCTACTTCCTCGCGCCCATGGTCCTGGTGGCCGGCTGGGCCTCCTATGCGGTGGGCATCGTCGAGTACTACATCGCGGCGTTCGTCTACGTCGGGGACATCCGCCGCGCGCTCGCCGCGTGACGCGTGGCCGGGAGGCAACGTGTGTGGCGAGGGATTATCGTTCCGATCGGACGTCGCGCCGGAGGACCGGCGCCTGAGGGGGAGGACGCACGTGGAGTTCCCGCAGGACCTTCGCTACACGAAGGAGCACGAATGGGCGCGCGCCGAGGGCGGCCGGGTCCGCATCGGGATCACGGACTTCGCGCAGGACGCGCTCGGCGACGTGGTGTACGTGGACCTGCCGGAGGTGGGGGCCTCGGTCGAGGCCGACCAGCCGTTCGGGGAGGTCGAGTCGACCAAGTCGGTCTCCGATGTGTTCAGCCCCGTGAGCGGCACGATCGTCGAGTGCAACCCGTTGATCGACGAGCGGCCCGAGCTCGTGAACGAGCAGCCCTACGCCGACGGTTGGCTCGTGATGATCGAGCCGTTGGACCCTGCGCAGGTCGAGTCCCTGATGGACGCCGGCGGGTACCAGGCCTTCCTGAACGCCTCATCGTGAGACGGCACCCCGCCTGAGCTCGTGGCTCGACCTCGTCGACCCGCGGTCGAGGGTGACGGTCGCTGACCCTCGAGGGTTCACCCTTCGTGCGGTTGAAGGTGCGGATGTGGCTGCGATAGCCTCTACTGCCTGTCCATGGTCGAGGGTCCACCCTCGACCTCGACGGTCGCCCCGAGCCCGACCCGAGCGAGGACCTGACGGTGTTCTGTACCCGCTGTGGACATCCCAACCGCGACGACGCGCGCTTCTGCGCGGAGTGTGGGGCTCCACTGCATGAGGACGCCACGCTCTCGCTCACGCCGGTCGAGGCGGAGGATGAAGGACACGATGAGTTCCCCTTCCCTCACGACGAACTCGAGGCGGGTCAGGCCCTCCTTCTGGTGAAGCGTGGCCCGAACGCGGGGTCGACCTTCCTGCTGAACGAGGCCGAAACCAGCGTCGGTCGCAACACGGAGAGCGCGGTCTTCCTGGACGACATCACCGTCTCTCGCGCGCACGCGGTGTTCGAGCACCGGCCCGGCGACGGGTGGTACGTGCGCGACGTGGGCAGCCTCAACGGCACGTACGTCAACGGCGAACAGGTGGACCAGACCAAGCTGGCCTCGGGCGACGAGGTCCAGATCGGCAGATTCAAGCTGACGTTCTTCGCAGCAGGGGAGTGAGGTGCAGGAGATGGCCGGCACGCGCAACTACCAGTCGATCGGCGAGGTCCTCGTGTCGGTGAAGACCGAGTTCCCCGACATCACGATCTCGAAGATCCGCTTCCTGGAGGCGGAGGGCCTGATCGAGCCGGAGCGCACGCCGTCGGGCTATCGGAAGTTCTACGTCGACGACGTCGAGCGGCTGCGATCGATCCTGCGCATGCAGCGTGACGAGTACCTGCCCCTGAAGGTCATCAAGGAGCGGCTGCTGGAGCAGGACGTCGAGGAGGCCGAGGGCGTGCCGGAGGAGGGCAGCCCGGAGGCCGAGGAGGCCGAGGCCAAGGCGGCGAAGAAGGCGACGGCCGCCGAGGAGATCGCGGAGGCCCCCACGGGCCTGCAGATGTCGATCGAGGAGATGTCCGCCGCGACCGGCGTCGACCGAGACCGCATCAAGGAGCTGGAGTCCTTCGGGATCGTGTGCGCGCACGGTCCCGATGGGGCGCGGTACTACGACGGGGACGACTACATCATCCTGTCCATCGTGAAGGACTTCTTCCGGTTCGGGATCGAGCCGCGCCACCTCACGATGTACAAGCACTTCACCGACCGAGAGGCCTCGTTCTTCGAGGCGCTCGTGGCGCCGACGCTCCGTCAGAAGAACCCGGACGCGCGGCGCGCGGCCGCGGACACCCTCGCCGATCTCTCCGCGACCTCGCGCAAGTTCAAGCAGGCGTTGCTCCGCACCACGCTGCGGGATCACCTGCAGGGCGCGTGAGCCTGCGGCACCGCCCTCGCCCGGCGGCGGCCCTCCTGGTCGCGGCCCTGGCGGCGCCCGTCCTGTTGAACGGGTTCGCCTCCGCGTCCTCGACGCCGCCGCCCACCCCGGTCCCACCTCACGGATCGCTCTCGCCGTTCCCCACGGTCCTGCACACCCCGACGCACATCGCAGAGCGCGCCCACGATCAGCGCGCCCGTGGCGGTCCTCGCCGACCTGGACACCGGCCGACTCCTCTACGCCCGGGGATCCCGATGCCAGGCGGCCCATCGCCAGCCTCACGAAGGTGATGACGGCGCTCCTCGTCCTCGAGGCCGGACATCTGGACGACGTGGTCACGATCCCCGAGGAGGCGGTGTTCGCACCCCACGATTACGGCGCCTCGTCCACGCCTCGGACTGATCGAGGGGGAGCGGCTCACGGTCCGGGATCTCCTGTACGGCATGCTGCTCGGCTCGGCCAACGACGCCGCGGTGGCGCTCGCGATCCACGAAGCGGGCAGCACCGAGGCCTTCGTGCACCGGATGAACCGACGGGCGCGCGAGCTGGGCATGCACGCCACCGTCTTCTTCTCGCCGAACGGCCTCGACGACCGCGGCCACTCGAGCGCGCGCGACCTCGTGACCCTCACCCGCGCCGCCTACGACACGCCCGGGTTCGCGACCGATCGTGGACACCGAGGTCCGCCAGGATGCCCGGGCCCGACGGCACGCAGCGCTCGATCCAGAACCGCAACGTGATGCTCTGGCTCTACCCGGGGGCGATGGGCGCGAAGACGGGCTTCACGGCCCGCGCCGGGCTACTGCCTCGACGCCACCGCGCAGCGCGACGGGCGTCGGCTCCTCGCGATCGTGCTGGGCGCTCCGTCCGATGCGTTCTCCGACGCGGCCGCCCTCTTGAACTACGGGTTCGAGGCCTTCGAGCACCACACGTTCATCCACCTCGGGGACCCTGCGGGGGAGGTCGCGATCCGCGGCGGGACGGTGCCCGTCATCGCGGGCGGCGACGATCGCGGGTCTGGTGCCGGCCGACGCCGTCGCGCAGGCGCGTGACCGCATCAGCGTCGACCCGCGGGCGGCGTTCCCGCCGGCACCGGGGCAGCGGGTGGGCACCCTGCGCGTCACGCTCCCCGGACTGACGGTGGGCGCCGTGCCGCTGATGGCCGCGGAACTGCCGGCGCCGACGCGCTCCGGCGACCACCCCTGGTGGATGAACGCCGCCGGCGCGGTGGGGCGCGCGGTGGCGCAGGCGGTCGGCGGCCTGATGCCCTGATGCTCCACCGTCGGGGCGCGGGACGCCTGCTAGGCTCGCCCCCGATGACGGAGGTCGCCAGCGTCCTGTTCGGACGCGAGGACATCCGCCGCCGGGTGGAGACGCTCGGCCGCACGATCACCGGGGACTACGTGGGGCGCGAGCCCGTGATGATCACGGTCCTGCGCGGCGGCGCCATGTTCCTCGCGGATCTCACCCGTGCCGTCGACCTCCGGCTCGAATCACACTTCATGGCCATCAGCCGCTACGGCGGGGCCGAGGAATCGATGGGCCGGGTGCAGATCCTCCTCGACGTCGAGGTCGACATCGGCGGGCGCGACGTGCTGCTCGTGGAAGACATCGTCGATACGGGTCTCACGCTCCGCTACCTCCTGACGGTCCTGAAGGCGCGGAACCCGGCGTCGCTCGAGGTCGCGACGCTGCTGGACAAGTCGGCCCGCCGGATCGTGCCGCTCACCCCGCGCTACGTGGGCTTCGACTGCCCGGACCGGTTCGTCGTGGGCTACGGACTCGACTTCCGCGAGCGCTATCGGAACCTCCCCGACATCCTGCAGGTCGACGACCTCCCCGCGCTCGAGGCCGATCCCGACGCCCTCGTCCCCAGGCTGTTGAACGTGTCCGCCTGAGACGACGTCCGTGGGTTGCCCGACCTGGGACCCGCGGTTACCCTCGCAGGACATGATCGAGATGGAGCTGACCGGCGTCCGCGTGGAACTCCCGACGAATCAGCCCATCGTGCTGCTGCGCGAGCGCGACGGCGAGCGGTACCTCCCGATCTGGATCGGGGCCGTCCGAGGCGGCCGCGATCGCCCTGTCGCTCCAGGGCGTCGTCACGCCGCGCCCGATGACGCACGACCTGATGAAGGTCATCCTCGAGGATCTCTCGGTGCAGGTGGAGCGGATCGTCGTCACCGAGCTGCGCGACTCCACCTTCTTCGCCACGATCCAGCTCCAGCGCCAGGGCGAGGACCACGAGATCTCCTCACGACCCTCGGACGCGATCGCCCTCGCGGTGCGCATGTCCGTCCCCATCTTCGCGAGCGAGGACGTGCTCAATGAGGCCTCGATCCTGATCCCCGGCGACGAGGAGGAGGAGGTCGAGAAGTTCCGGGAGTTCCTCGACAACGTGAGCCCCGAGGACTTCGAGCCCTAGCGAGCCGCGCCTCGGCCCGTCGCTCAGCCGTAGAAGAACAGCGTCACCCAGATCTTGTGCCCGGATAGGACGGCGCCGACCGCCACGTGGCGGAAGCTCCGGGACAGGATGTGGCCCCGGTGGACCGAGCTGTTCATGAAGGCCTTCTGGAGGTCGTCGACGCTCGCCGAGGTCCAGCCGATGTTCTCGCCCCAGTTCGACCAGCGGCCGACCCCGTGCAGGTAGCGGCCGGGATCGGACGAGTGGAAGAGGCGGTGGCTCCGCGCCATCGCACGGCTGTGCCGCTGCGCCAGCACGGAGGCGTCGTGGTTGAGGGCCAGGCGGGGGAGACCGAAGCGGAACCGACTCGCGTTCGTCGCCTTGAACAGACGCCAGGCGTAGTTGGGCGTCCGCTGCCGGTGGACCGCGACCGCGTGACGGTGGTGCGCGCTGCCGTGGGCACGCGCCTGCGCCGCGGCCGGCACGAGCCCGCAGAGGACGCCGACCACGACGACGACGAGGGCGACCGTGAGGCTCTTCGTACGCGTCATGGGTTCGACTCCCTAGTCCGTCGTGACCATGGGGGTTTCGACCCGTCCTACGTCGGACTTGAGCGCGTCCACCGATGCGGCGCCTCTGCGAGGAGCGTTGACACGTACGGACACCTGCCCTACGCTGCCGAAACACATCGACGTGATTACGGGGTTGTGATGAGCGAACAGGGGTTCCGTGCGCCCGAAGCCGTCCGGATCGCCGGCGTCACCTACCGGCAATTGGACTACTGGACGCGCACCGGACTGGTCACACCGTCCATCAAGGACGCACACGGCTCGGGCAGCCAGCGGCTGTACTCGTTCCAGGACCTCGCCACGCTCAAGGTGATCAAGCGGCTGCTCGACACCGGCGTCTCGCTCCAGCGTGTGCGCAAGGCGGTGGAGCACCTGCACACCATGAAGAAGCGGCCCCACGGCGTCACGCTCATGTCCGACGGCGTGGGCGTGTACGAGGCGCACTCGCCCGAGGCCGTGGTCGACCTCCTGAAGAACGGCCAGGGCGTCTTCGCGATCTCGCTCGACGCGGTCTGGAGCGACCTCCAGGACGACGTCGACGCCGCCGCCGTTCCCAGGACCCGCAGGGCCGCGTCCGGAGGCTCGTGAGCGCACAGCCGTCGCCGCCCCAGCCCAGCCAGAGCGACACCGTCCGTTTCGCGCACGCATCCGAGCGCCAGTTCGCGCAGCTCCTGGACTTCTACGCGATCGCCTGGGAGTACGAGCCCCGTTCCTTCGACATCGAGTGGGACCGCGAAGGGCGCGTGACCCAGCGCTTCACGCCCGACTTCTACCTCCCCGAGTTCGACCTCTACATCGAGATCACCACGCTGAACCAGAAGCTCGTGACGAAGAAGAACCGGAAGGTCCGGCGGCTGCGGGAGCGCTACCCGGAGATCCGCTGCAAGATCTTCTACCAGCGCGACTACCTCTCGCTGGTCTCGAAGTACGGACTCGAGGACGTCTCCGGCTGAGCGGCTGGCAAGCGGATCCCCGCGTTCGTACACTGGCGCACGTGACCTTCGCGCCGCACACCGAGGACGAGATCCGCGAGATGCTCGCGACGATCGGTCGCTCCTCGCTGGACGAGCTCTTCGACCAGATCCCCGAGGACGTGCGCATCGACGGCTCGCTCCGGATGCCTGCCGGCGTCTCCGAGATGGAGCTGATCGCGGACCTCCGCGACCTCGCCGCCCGCAACCGGAGCCTCGACGCGCTCACGTGCTTCGCGGGCGCCGGTGCCTACGACCACTACATCCCGTCGGTCGTATGGGCGCTGGCGGGCCGCTCGGAGTTCTACACGTCCTACACGCCGTACCAGCCCGAGCTGTCTCAGGGCGTGCTCCAGGTCCTCTTCGAGTTCCAGTCGATGATCTGCGAGCTCACCGCCCTCGAGGTCTCCAACGCATCGCTCTACGACGGTCCGACGGCGTTGGTCGAGGCCGTGCACATGACGTTCGGGCCCGCACGACGGCGCGTGCTCGTCTCGAGCGCGCTGGACCCCCGCTACGTCGAGGCGCTCGTCACGTTCGGCAGGGGAGCCGGGTACGAGCCAGAGCGCTTCGACGGCGTGCCGCACGTGGGCGAGGACGTGGCGGCGGTGGTCGTTCAGCACCCCGACGTGTTCGGAGAGCTCGCAGCCGGCCGCCGAGATCTTCGCCGCGGCCAAGAGCGGCGGGGCGAGAGCGGTCCAGGTCTTCGATCCGCTCTCGCTCGGCGTGCTCGCGCCCCCCGGCGAGCTGGGCGCCGACATCGCGGTGGCCGAGGGCCAGCCACTCGGGAACCACCTCAACTACGGCGGGCCCTACCTCGGCGTGATCGCGGCGCGGATGGCGGACGTGCGCAAGATGCCCGGGCGCATCGTCGGCGAGACGGTGGACGTCGACGGGAACCCCGGATACGTGCTCACGCTGCAGGCGCGCGAGCAGCACATCCGCCGGGAGAAGGCCAACTCGAACATCTGCACGAACCAGACGCTGATGGCGATCGCGGCCACCGTCTACCTCGGGTGGCTGGGTCCCGAGGGTCTGCGCCAGCTCGGGGTGCAGTGCGCCTCCCGGGCCGCCTACGCGGCCGCGCGCCTCACCGCGCTGCCGGGCGTCTCGCTGCTGCACCCCGAGGCGGCGTTCTTCAAGGAGTTCGCGCTGCGCCTGCCGCGCCCCGCCGCCGAGGTGCGCGACGCCCTGCTGGACCGGGGCTTCCTCGCCGGTGTGCCGTTCGCTCCGGCCGGGGACGACGTCTTGCTTGTGGCCGTGACGGAGAAGCGCTCCAAAGAGGAGATCGACGGCCTCGCCGCGGCGATGGGGGAGGTGCTGCACCCGTGAGTCGTGGCGCCCCCGTCCGCACGCAAGGGCCCACCGACGGCGGGCCACTGATCGACCGCTCGGTGCCCGGCCGCCGGGCGTTCAGCTTCGGCCCCCTCGACGTGCCCGAGGCGTCGGTCCCTGCGGCGTTCGCGCGATCCGACGTTCCCGGGCTGCCCGAGGTCTCCGAGTTCGACCTCGTGCGCCATTACACGCGGCTCTCGCAGATGAACTACGGGACCGACACCGGCGCGTACCCGCTGGGGTCGTGCACGATGAAGTACAACCCGAAGATGGCCGAGACCGTGGCGGCCCTGCCGGGGTTCCAGCGCACGCACCCGCTGCAGCCGGACGCCACGGTGCAGGGTTCCCTCGCGATGCTGTGGCGCCTCGAGGAGGCGCTCTGCGAGATCACCGGGATGGCGCGCGCCACGTTGCAGCCGCCGGCCGGCGCGTGCGGCGAGATGACCGGCCTGCTGATCATGCGCGCGTACCACCAGGATCGCGGGAACCCCCGCACGAAGGTGATCATCCCCGACGCGGCGCACGGGACGAACCCCGCCAGCGTCCGGCTCGCCGGCTTCGACGCCGTGCCGGTCCCCAACGATGCGCGCGGGATGGTCGACGTGGAGGCGCTGAAGGGGCTGGTGGACGAGCAGGTCGCGGGCCTCATGCTCACGAACCCCAACACGCTCGGGCTCTTCGAGGAGGACATCGAGGCGATCGCCGAGGTGATCCACGGCGTGGGCGGCCTCGTGTACTACGACGGCGCCAACCTGAACGCGATCCTGGGGCGGTGCCGGCCCGGCGACATGGGCTTCGACATCGTGCACATCAACACGCACAAGACCTTCGCGACGCCGCACGGCGGCGGGGGGCCGGGGGCCGGACCGGTGGGGGTGAAGGAGCACCTCGTCGCGTACCTGCCCGCGCCGATCCTTGCGCGAGGCGAGGACGGGACCCTCGCGTGGGACGCGGACCGACCCAAGACGATCGGCCGCCTGCACGGGTTCAACGGGAACTTCGGCGTGCTCGTTCGCGCGTACGCGTACGTCTTCCTCCACGGGGCGGACGGCCTGCGAGAGGTGAGCGAGCTCGCGGCCCTGAACGCCAACTACCTGGCGGCCCTGATCGCGGAGGACTTCCCGCTCGCGTTCCCGGACGAGCAGCCGATGCACGAGTTCGTGGCGACGGCACGGCCCCTGAAGGAGGCGACAGGCGTGCGCGCGATGGACGTCGCCAAGCGCGTGATCGATCTCGGCTACCACCCGTCCACCGTCTACTTCCCGCTGGTGGTGGACGAGGCCATGATGGTGGAGCCCACCGAGACCGAGTCAAAGGAGACCCTCGACGGTCTCGCCGCCGCGCTTCGGCAGGCGGCGGCGGAAGCCCGCACGACGCCCGAGATCCTGCACGATGCGCCCGTCACCACCCCCGTGCGGCGCCTGGACGAGGCGCGGGCCGCCCGACACCTCAAGCTGCGATGGGGCGCGGACGACCCGCCCGACTAACGAGGGAGGGCGGTCACCCCTTGGCCGCGGCGATCGCCTCGTTCACGACGCCCTGATCCGGGCCGACGCCCGGCACCTCGCTCACCCAGATCGTTCGCACGATGCCGTCGGAGGAGATCCCGATCACCGCACGCTTGGACGTGAGCCGGAGCCCCGCTGGCAGCGGGTCCTCATACAGCCCCACGTAGGCGCGCGAGACCTCGTGATCGTAGTCGGCGAGGATCTCGGCCCCGAAGTGGAACTCGTCGTCCCACGCCTTCAGGAGCTGCGGGTAGTGCCCGGTGATCCCGTAGACGGTCACGCCGGCGTCGCGGTAGTCGCCGATGTGGTCCCGCACGGCGCACATCTGCGCCTCGCAGGTCCTGGTGTAGGGGAGCGGGAAGAACTGCAGGACGACGCCGCCCTCCTTCAGGGCGTCGGAGAGCTTGTAGGTGGGCGCGTCCGCACCCCACTCTTTGGCGAGGAGTTCGAATTCCGGCGCACGATCGCCGACATGAACGGTCATCCCAGGCCTCCGTGGTCGAGGAACGGGTGCGTACCAGCCATCCCCTCGATGCTACCCACGCCGCACGGATACGTAGGGCCGGAGCTGGGGGAGGCTCGCTCATGCGGGAACGTTACATAATGTGCGTTATGGGGGATGCCTTCACCGATCGGGGTCCGCACGGAGCCGGAGCCGGATGCCCCACTTCGTGACGAGCCACAGGGCCTCGACCACGATGCCGCCGCGAGATCTTCGAGTGCCCGTGCGCGCGTTCGCGGAACGTGATGGGCGATTCGCCCACGTCGAACCCGAGGTGCCAGGCCCGCATGCACGAGCTCGATCTGGAACCCGTAACCGTCCGAGGCGATCGGCTCGCTCACGAGGGCCTCCAGGAGCGTCCCTGCGGTAGACGCGGTATCCGCTGGTCGCGTCCTTCACCGGCACGCCCAGCATGAACCGCGCGTACGTGTTGCCGGCGCGTGAGAGCGCCACGCGGGCGCGGCTCCAGTTCGACACCGACCCGCCCGGGATGTACCGACTCCCGATCGTGAGGTCGTGCGACGTTGCTGCGGCACGCAACAGGCTCTCGAGCTCGGTGGGGTCGTGCGAGAGGTCCGAATCCATCTCCACGACGAGGTCGAAGCCCTCCTCCAGGCCGGCGTGGAACCCCTGGAGGTAGGCGCTCGCGAGCCCGGACTTCGACGGGCCGCTCCAGGACCCGGATCCGCGGGTCCTCGGCCGCGTGGGCCCGCACGAGGTCGCCGGTCCCGTCCGGCGACGAGTCGTCCACCACCACCATGCTGATGTCCCCCGGCGTCGCGCGCACGCCGTCGAGCACCCGGTCGATCGTGGCCGCTTCGTCGTAGGTCGGCAGGATCACCAGCGTCCGGTATCCCGCCGCGAGCGGTTCGGGCGCGGGACGGGCCTTCGTCCGGCGCCGCGGCAGGACCACCACCACGGCGAGGAAGGCCAGGGCGAGCCAGGGGAGCCAATCCCCCAGCCGGACGTACCACGTGCGTTCGTCGGAGGACCGGATGGTGTCCCTCAGGATAGCCGTCCGGAACAGGCCCTCCCGCTCCACCACGTCGCCCGAGGGATCGATGAAGGCGCTGATGCCGGAGACGGCCGCGTTCGACCACCCAACGGCCGGTCTCGATCGCGCGCATCTGGCTCATCTGCTCGTGCTGGGCGCTCGCGGCGGTGAACCCGTAGGACGCGTTGTTCACGGTCACGACGAGGAACCCGGCGCCGTCCCGCACGAACGCACGGGGGATCTCCGGGAAGCTGTTCTCGAAACAGATCGGAGTGCCGAACGCCGGGAGCCCGTCCGTGCCGAGCGTGTGGATCTGCTCCCCCGGCGCACGATCGACGGGGATCTGCTCGCAGCGCCTCCAGCCAGGAGAGCTCGTCGCGGAAGGGGACGAACTCGCCGAAGGGCACGAGATGCACCTTGTCGTAGCGCCCGGCGAGGTCGCCCTCGCCGTCCAGGAGCAGGACCGAGGTGCGCTCGCGACCGTCGGGGTCGTCGTTCACCGCGCCGATCAAGGTGGGGACGCCCACCCGGGCCACGACGTCGCGCACCGCCCGCATCGTCTGCGGGTCGTTCGTGGCGGCCGGATCGAGTGCGCCCTCGCCCCACACGGCCAGGTCGGGGGGGTCGCTCGCGAGCCGCGCGTGTTCGGCGATGTTGAGCTGAGCCACCCCGAGGTCCTCGTTGGCGGGGTTCGCCGAGGCCGCCTGACGCACGTCGACCTGGAGCGTGGCCACGTCGAGCGATCGGCCCGTCGGGGCTGCCGAACGGGATCACGAGCGGCGCCGCGACGACGAGGGCCGCGACGCCGGCGGCGAGGAGGCGCCGTCGCCCCTCCCCTCCCCTGGCGACCGCGAGGATCAGGCCGTTCACGAGCACGACCACGAAGGAGACGCCCCAGACCCCCGCGACGGTCGCGAGCCGCACCGTCGCGTGGTTGTTCACCTGGCTGATGCCGAGCGTCCCCCACGTGAACCCGCCGAGCGGCCACAGCCCGCGCAGCCACTCGAAGACGGTCCACAGGGCCGCCCAGCTCACCGCGTTCAGGATGGGTCTGCCCGCACGCCGGATCAGCGGGCGCCATGAGCCCGAAGGCCCCCGCCCACAGCGCCATCTCCAGGGTGAGCGCGATCCAGGCCATCGACCCGAACCGCCAGATCCAGTAGATCGTGGCGCCGTAGAAGCCGAGCCCGAACGCGAGCCCGACCAGGAAGCCCGCGACCCGGCCCGCGCGTTCGAGCAGCCACAGCAGGGGCAGGAGACCCACGAACGCGAGCGGCCACCAGCCGGCGGGAGGGAACGCGAGGGAGAGGGCGAGCCCGCTCGCCAGGGCGATCAGCAACGAGAGTGGGTATGCGGGCGCCCTCAGGCGCAGTCGCGGCACAGCATCTTCTTCTTGTCCGCGAGCTGGCTCCGGTGCTTCACCAGGAAGCAGCGCTTGCAGGTGAACTCGGTGGCCTGGATCGGCACGACGCGGGCCTCGAGGGGCTCGGCGAGCTTCTCCTCGCGGGTGAGGGGGACGACCACTTCGTCCTCCTCGACCTCCTCCGCCTCGGCCTCGGCCTCCTGCTTGACGATCAGCTCCTGGATCGACTCGACCTCCGCGCCCTCGGCGGCGGGGTCGGGCGGCACGGTGGCGTCGGCGAGATCCGCCTCGCTGGGCTCGGCGTCCTCCAGGTCGTCGTCCTCTTCGACGACCTCGTCCTCGACCGGCTCTTCGGTGTCGTTCATAGCTTCCTTCACGGGGATCACCTCCGGGGACTGCGGCGCCCTCGGTTGCGCGCGGATTGTACTGCCACGGGATGCGGATGCAACCAGGCGCCCGAACGAACGCCGGATGCGGCTCGGACATTCCCGTCTCCGCGGAACGAGTGAGGACCCAAGAGGCCTTTGGGGCCGCAGCGCCGGGGCGCCGCGTTCTCTACTCGGCTTCTTGGGTCCTCGTGCGCCTCCGCCGGGGCGGCGACGCAGCAGCACGGTACGTCGCGTCCTCTCGGAGGGTCAAGTCCGCGGATGGAGAAAGAGTGACAATCCGATCCCCGCCCCCCGGTAGCCCTCGCCGGGGTCGTCGACGCTCATGCCGCGAAGACCTCGCGTCCCAGCGAGACCGTGAGGATCGGGCGCGAGACCATCGAGCGCGAGCGCCTCGAACGGGTCGTGCGGGTAGGCGACGAAGTCGGCGTGCATCCCGTGGCCGAGCGATCCCTTCTTCTCCTCTTGATGCGCGAGGCGCGCGCTCCCGATCGTGTGCAGCCGGATGGCCTCGAACCGCGTGAGCCGCTGGGCGGGGTCGTGGTGGTGTTCCAGGGCGTCGACGGCGAGGAGCGGGTCGAGGGGCGTGACCGGGGCGTCGGATCCCGCTCCCACCTCGATCCCGCGCTCCAGCAGGGTCCGGAACGGGTTCATCGTCGCGGCGCGCTGCAGGACCGACGCCGATCTCGTAGAGCCCACCGGGCTGTCCCCAGTAGCGGTCGAACGCCGGCTGGACGGAGACCGCGACCCCCAGCATCGCCGTGCGCTCGATCTGGGCCTCGGACACCATCTCGAAGTGCTCGATGCGATGCCGGCGCGCCCGGAAGTGACGCCGTTCGCGCGAGTCCAGGGTCTGGTAGACACGCTCCCAGGCGCGCAGCACCTGCTCGATGCCGCGATCCCCGATCGCGTGCACGCCCACCTGCAGACCGGCGGCGTGACCGGCGTGGAAGAACTCGGCCAGCTCGTCGTCCTCGTAGTACGTGACGCCGTTCCCGTTAGCGTCGGCGTACGGCATGCATCAGGGCGGCCGTGCGGGCGCCGATCGATCCGTCGACCGGGAGGTCCCCGCCCACGCCCGCGAAGCCCTGATCGATCACGAGCGGCAGATCCATCGTCGCGACGATGGGCACGGCGTCCACGGGCAGGCGATGCCGATGGCCGAGGAACACCTGCAGGTCGCGCAGCCCCGCGCCGTGGGGCATCTGCATCTCGTGGACCGTGGTGATGCCGCGCGACGACGCCAGGGCCGCAGCGCTCAGCTGGAGTTCCTGGACCTGGTGATCCGTGAGCGCGGCGGCGATCCAGCGGCTCAGGCCTTCGCCGGCGCGTTGCGTCAACCGCCCGGTGAGGGCGCCCTCGGCGTCACGTTCGGCCCCGGCGAGATCGGCGACGTCCGCGGCCTCGATCGCGGCGGAGTTCGCGAGGGCGATGTGCCCGTCGGTCCGCACGATCACGAGCGGCACAGGCCCGGAGACCGCGTCGAGTTCGGCGAGACCGGGGTGCTCCGGTCGGTCCCAGCGGGTCTCGTCGAAGCCGGAGAGCATCACCGGATCCCGCGTATCGGCACACCGGGCGCGCGGCGATCGCCGAGGAGCTCCTCGGCGGATGTGGCCGCCTCCACGTCCGCGTTCGCGAGGGCGGCGCCCGTCGGCGTCAGGTGGACGTGCGCGTCGATGAACCCCGGGACGATCGTGGCACCGGGAAGATCGACCACGCGGTCGGCCTGGGGCGGATCGCCGGATCCGACACGCTCGACGTGGCGCCCGTCGGTGAGGACCCACTCCCCCGTCTGGGGATAGGTCAGGGTGCGCACGCGCTCGGCTCGGTACAGGGTCCTCACGGCGCCGCATCATCGCACGGCCGGCCGCGCGGCTGTGGAGGCCCGCCGACCGAGCGCGGCGGCCACCGCGCACGGGTCGTCGACGAGCTCGGTCTTCGCCTCGTTCGGGCGGAGACCGACGCGGTCCAGGGCGCCGACGGTAGGCGTCGAACGCCCGTGACGCGCTCGCGCGATCGGGGGCGAACGCGACCACGTCGTCCACCCATCGGAGGTGCCGCACCCCGGCCGCGCGGAGCCCATCGTCGACCGCGCCGAGGACCGCGTTGGCGAGCACGGCCGACGAGCCCGGACCGACCGGGAGGCCGCGGACGCCCTCGTCGCCCCAGCGCGCGAGCAGGAATCCGATCGTCTGCGCCTGGGCCGGGGCGGCGCCCAGGTCGATCAGGGCGCGAACGACCACGACCGGCTCGATCGACGGATAGCAGCGCGCCACATCGGTCCGGAGCACGGCGCGGATGCGCGGATCGGCCAGCTCCTCGCCCATCCGACGTCGCCACCGGGCGTGCGCCGAGGCGAACCGCTCCAGCTGGATCCGGCCCTCCGATCGCGCCCGGTCCGACGCGATTCGCGATCACCTCGGGTCCGAGCGACGCCTCGATGCGGCCCGCCACGACGCCGACGGCGGCCGCGTACCGCGATCGCATCTCGCCCGTCGAGCCGCGCCATCCACCGCACGCCACCCCCCGCCCGCGGCACGGGGACCACCTGCGCCGGCCGGCGGGAGGCGCGATCGAGCGGGTCGGACGACGGGCGCGGCACGCCGAGACTCCTTCCGAACGACCCGGGAGGAGGTCAGGCATGACGCGTCGGTTGTAGCGAACCTCGACGCCTCCGTGCAATCGGCCGTGGCTGGTGACAGGCGTCACCCTCCGCCGCGCCGGGCCTCCCCCGGCCGGGGCCGGCCCACCTATGATGGGCGGATGCCGGACGAACGCGATCGAGACATCCTCGCTGCCCTGCAGGACGATGCGCGCGCCACGTACGCCGACGTGGGGGCGAAGGTCGGCCTCTCCGCCTCCGCCGTGCACGATCGGGTGCGCAAGCTCGAACAGCAGGGAGTGATCCGGGCCTACCGCGCGGAGATCGACCCCGAGGCGATCGGTCTGTTCGTGACGGCCCTCATCGACGCCCGTCCCTTCGACCCGTCCCAGCCCGACGACCTGCCGGAACGCATCGCGGAGTTCCCCGAGGTCGAGGACTGCTACAGCGTGGCGGGCGAGGCCAACTACATCCTCAAGGTGCGCACGCGTACCACGGGCGAGCTCGAGGACCTGATCCGGCGTCTCCGGGAGCAGGCCGGCGTCGCGACCCGCACGACGATCGCGCTCTCGATCCCCTTCGAGGGCCGCCCCATCCGGACCTGAACCCCCGGGGTATCCTGACCCGCATGCGGCTCTACAACACGCTCTCGCGCGAGGTCGAGGACATCGTCCCGGTCGAGGACGCCCACGTGCGGATGTACACGTGCGGTCCCACGGTCTACCGGTACGCGCACCTCGGCAACCTCCGCACGTTCATGCTCGCCGACCTGATCCGCCGCGCCCTGGAGTTCGAGGGCTATCGCGTCACCCAGGTCATGAACATCACGGATGTCGGGCACATGACGGACGAGTCCAGCCCCGAGGCCGTCGACAAGATGCTGCTGGCGATGGAGGACGAGGGCCTCACGCCCGATGGAGATCGCGGAGAAGTACACGGACGCCGTGTTCGCCGACGCCGCAGCGATCGGCATCCGGCCGGCCGACATCTACCCCAAGGCCACCGAGCACATCCCCGAGATGCTCGGCCTCACGGAGACCCTGGTGAACCGCGGCCACGCGTACGCGGTGGATTCCGGCAGCGTCTACTACGACGTCACCTCGTTCCCGGGCTACGGCAAGCTCAGCGGCAACACGCTCGACAACCTCCGCGAGGGCCACCGCGATCTCGAGACCGATGTCCGCAAGAAGAACCCGGCGGACTTCGCGCTCTGGAAGGCCGCCGGCCCCGGCCGCGTCATGAAGTGGGCGTCGCCCTGGGGCGATGGCTTCCCAGGCTGGCACGTGGAGTGCTCCGCGATGTCGATGAAGTACCTGGGCGAGCGGATCGACATCCACACCGGCGGGACGGACCTCCGGTTCCCGCATCACGAGGACGAGATCGCGCAGTCCGAGGGCGCGGTCGGCCACCAGGTGGTGAACGTCTGGGTGCACGGCGGTCACCTCCGCCTCGCCGGGCAGAAGATCGCGAAGTCCACGGGCAACGTGGTGCGTGTCCAGGAGCTCGAGGAGCGAGGCATCGATCCGCTGTCCTTCCGCTGGCTCACGTTCCAGACGCGCTACCGCAGCGAGATGGACTTCGCGTGGGACGCGATGGAGACGGCCGACCGGCGCGTGAAGCAGCTCCGCCAGCACATGGCGGAGTGGGCGCCGGCGGCGGCCGTGCTCGGCGACGGGGCCCAGGGGTTCGACGCCCGGTTCCGCGCGGCCGTTGCCGACGATCTGGACCTCCCCACCGCGGTCAAGATCGTGAACGAGCTCGACCGCGCGGCCGATCTCTCCACGGGTGAGAAGTACGCCCTGCTCGCCTCCTGGGACCAGGTCCTGGGTCTCGATCTCGAGCGCGACGCCCGCTCCGGATGGGAGCCGACCGAGCGGATGCGGGAGCTGATGGCCGAGCGCGACGCCGCGCGGGCGGCCAAGGATTACGCGACCGGCGACCGGATCCGCGACGAGCTCGCCGCGATGGGACTCGAGGTCATGGACACGCCCGGAGGGAACGCGGGTCCGCCCGCGGGACGACGCCGTCCGGGCCTAGCCGGGGAGCCCGAGCCCGGGGCCGTAGGAGCGGATCACGGCCTCGGCGGCCTCTCGGCTCGTGGCGTACCCGGTAACCGCCGAGACGAACTCCTCACCCTCCAACGCGAAGACCTCGGAGTCCTTCACCGCGACGGCCGCGGCGGAGCGCGGCACGTCGTGCAGGAGCGCGATCTCCCCGAAGTAGCCGCCGGGGAGCACCTCGGCCACCGGTGACCCGTCCTTCACGATCTCCACCTGCCCGTCCCCGACCACGTAGAAGCGGTCCCCGGCATCCCCCTGGGCGAAGATCTGGGTGCCCGCCGGGATCGTGAACGGCGTCAGGCGGCCGGCGAGGTGCTCCAACACCGGCTGAGGCAGCGCGGAGAACAGCGCGATCCCCCGGAGCAGGGCTATCTCGCGCTCGGGTGGGCGTGCCGAGCGGTCGAGGGCCGTGAGCTTGCGCCAGGTGAGCGCGATCACCACCGGCAGGAACGCGCCCGTGACGAGCAACGCCTTGCGGGAGCCCAACGCGTGGACGATCGCCGGCGCCACGATCGCGCCGAGCGCCACCGTGGCGAGGAACACGGTCTCCAGCACGCCGAACACCCGCGCGAGCACTTCGTCGGGGACGCTCCGTTGCAGCAGGGTCATGCCGGAGACGTCCACGAGGGTGTTGCCGATCCCCAGCAACACCATGGCCGTTATCGCGACCGCCGGGTACGGCCAGATCCCGATCAGGATGAGCGGCAGCCCCCACAGCAGGATCCCCACGCCGAAATCGAGGGCGAGTCGGTTCCGGTTGACGAGCGCGCCGGAGATCACGGCGCCCGACGATCCCGCCCACACCGAACGACGCGGAGAGCACGCCCACCCAGGCGTCGCCACGGCCCAGCAGCTCGAGGGCCACCACGACCTCCAGGACCAGCAGGGCCCCCGCGATCAACGTCTGGGCGCTGAAGAGGCCGACCAGCAGCCGGGGCGCGGATTCCTTCGCGACGGTGCCGAACCCGGAGATCGCCTGGCTCAGGAACGACGGATGCGACTCCCCCTCTTCGAGCACGACCCGCCCGTCGTCGCCGTGCGGGATCCGCAGGATCAGCAGCGCGGACCACAGGAACGTGAGGGCCGCCACCGCGAACACCGCGGCGGGCCCACTGACGGCGAGGATCACCCCGCCGACGGCGGGGCCCGCGAACATGCCGAGGCTCTCGATCGTGCTCGAGACCACGTTCGAGGCCGTCAGTTCTTCGGGGGTCGAGGCGAGGCTGGGGATGATCGCGGCCTGTGCGGGGCGGAAGGCCGTGGACACCACGACGCCGATCGCGGCCAGCAGGTACACGA
This sequence comes from uncultured Actinomycetes bacterium, assembly GCA_963810915.1. Classification (GTDB taxonomy): domain Bacteria; phylum Actinomycetota; class UBA4738; order UBA4738; family HRBIN12; genus JAOUEA01. The sequence goes on from CAWEPH010000001.1 coordinate 642,612, forward strand.
GGCCCGGGCTCAGCTCTAGGTAGATCGCGATCGCCCCCAGTCCTACCACCACGACGCGCCCGAGGTCGGAGAGCGCCATCACCAGGCGGCGCGAGTGCCGGTCCCCCAGGACGCCCATGAAGGGAGCTGCGATCGCCGCCGGGATCAGGCGGATCAGCCCCACGACGCCCACCGCCGTCGCCCCGCCGTGGTCGTAGGCGTAGACGGAGAGCGCGATCCCGTAGCCCCAGGTCCCGAGGTTGGAACCGGCCCACGCGAGCTGGAGGCGCCGCAACCCCGGATTGCGGAGGACAGCCCTGAACGCGTCGAGGGCCCGGGTCTTCTCTTCCCGCATCTCGGATCGCAGGGCTTCGCTCATCGCGACGGAGTCTCGCACAGGCGACCCCTGCGGGGGACTCCGTCCTCGCTAGTCGACGACCTGGAGCTCCCGGGTCGAACGATTCAAGCGGTCGGCGCCGTCGTCGGTGACCGCCACGATGTCTTCGATGCGGACGCCGAAGGACCCTTCGAGGTAGATCCCCGGCTCGATCGAGAAGGTGGTGCCGGGCTCGAGCGCCCAGTCGCTCCCCTCGACCAGGTAGGGGGGCTCGTGGACCTCCAGGCCGATGCCGTGCCCGGTCCGATGGATGAAGCGCGCGCCGTAGCCTCCGTCCTCGATGATCCGGCGCGCCACGCGGTCGATCTCCTGGGCCGCCACACCCGGACGCACCGCCCGGAACGCTGCCTCTTGCGCCTCCTGCACCAACCCGTAGACGACGTCGAAGCCCTCAGGAGGCTCCCCCACCACCACCGTGCGGGATGTGTCGGAGAAGTAGCCTCCCAGCTCTCCGCCGAAGTCGAGCACGACGACATCGCGCGGCAGCATCGTGCGACCGGTCGGCTCGTGGTGGGGCGAGGCGGAGTTGGGGCCGCTCGCCACGATCGTGAAGTCCGCGCGAGCGTGCCCGTTGCGCACGAGTAGCTCCGCGAGATCGGCCGCCACCTCCTCCTCCCGCCGGCCGAGGAAGCCCGCGCTGCAGATCTGTCGAAAGGTCTCGTCGGCCGCACGGCCCGCATGCGCGAGCGCGGCGAGCTCGTCGGGGTCCTTCACCGCGCGCAGCCGCGCGATCACCTGGGAGGCCGGGGCGAACCCCAGGCCCGGCGAGACCTGCTGGAGCCCGAGGAGGTGCGAGGACCAGAGTTGGTCGCCCAGCGCCACCCGGCCCTCGGACGGGAGCAGCCGGCCTGCGGCATCGTAGGGATCGTCGCCGTCGATCCAACCGATGACCTCGATCAGCGCGCCTCCCGGCGAGCCCAGCGCGAGCGGCCGCTCCAATTCCGGGACGAGCATGACGGGGTGGCGATCCGGACGAAGGATCAGCAGCGTGGGACGCTCCATCGGCATCGGCGCATACCCGGCCAGGTAGACGAGGTCCGGTGAGGGTGCCACGACGACGGCCCCGAACCCTTGTCTGTCCGCCTCGGCGGCCGCCCGGGCCATGCGATCGGTCTCTCGCGTCACGGGTGCCTCCGTCCTCAGAGCTTCAGCTGGATCTGCTGCGGGACCACTTGGAACGTCGCCGGCGTGGTCCCCAGGGGGACCCCGTCCGCCACCACGGCGAGGGGACGCTCCGCGTCGACGGAGATCCTGATCTTCGCGCGCATCTCCTTGATGTTGGGGTCGGGGATGTGATCGCCGTGACGGTAGATCCTGGGCAGCATCGTATAGGCATCCGATCGCGGCCCCGTGAAGATCAACGCGTCGAGCACGCCGTCGCCCGGGAAGGAACGGGGCGACATCCGCATCCCCCCGGACGTGAATTGTCCGTTCCCCACGATGATGTTGAACGCTCGACCCTCCCACGTCTTCGTGTCCACCGATACGGTGACGTCGGTGGGCTTCGACCGGAGCCATCCCGACCAGAACGCCAGGAACCTGCGGCGATCACCGGGACGTCCGTCCACCCGGCGTCCGATCTCGCCACCCATGCCCACCTCCGCGAGGTTGGCCGCGTAGCGCGTGAGCCGCGCCCCTTGCGGACCGGCGTAGACCACCTTCATCACGTCGAAGGGATACGTGTTCGCTCCCTCCAGGTGCACGCACGCGCCCTCCGTGTCGTCCGGGAGCCCGAAGCTCATCACGAGGTCCGACCCGGTCCCCGCCGGCACCACGCCGAGCACGGCGTCCTCCACGAGCGGGCGGCCGTCCGCGAACATCCCGTTCACGACGTCCTGCACGGTCCGGTCGTTCCCGACCGCCACGAGGTAGCGCCTCCCGCCGGCCAGGGCCTCGGCGGCCATGCGCGTGACCTCCCCGGGGGCCTCCGACACCGAGATCACGTGGTCGAGGTCCCGTTCCTTCAGCGCCCGTTCGAGCACCGGCAACGCATCGCGCATGTGCGGTCCGGCCGCCGGGTCGACGATGGCCACGAGCGGGCCGAACGGGCTGGTCATGGCGACCGCATCCTAGCTAGACACCCGTGTACGCGACGACGCCGCGCAGCACCTGGTCGCGCGCCCTCCGCACGAGATCCGCGGTCTCGGGACGCGCCACATCTTGGATCTGGCGCATCAGATCGAGGAGCTGCTTGCAGTTGCGGATGAAGTCTCCCGGCGCCATCTCCGTCTCCGCGAGCACCTCCTCGAGACGCCGTCCCTCGGCCCAGTGCCAGATCGGCGTCGCGAAGCCCTGGTCGAGTTCGCGGCAGAGCTGCACCTGGTGCTGGTCCTCGGTGCGTCGCACCGTCCGCCAGAGGCGCTTCAGCAGCTCGAACCGAGCCATCGTGGACTCGGTGGGCATCGCGCCGCTGAGCGGGACGCGCTCCCGCCCCTCGTAGACGACGGAGGAGAGCAGGGCGGCCACCTCGGAGGGTTCGAGCCCGTCAAGGATCCCCGCACCCAGGAGCTCGGCCACCAAGACGTCGCCCTCCCCGTAGATCCGGGTGAGGGTTCGTCCCTTCTCCGAGAGCGTCCAGTCCTCGACGTAGCCGAGCTCCTCCAGCACCGCCAGCACCCGGTCGAACTGGCGTGCGAGGGTCTCCGTGCGGACCCGGATCCGGCGCTCGACACCGGAGAGCTTCCGCTCGAGCTCGGTGGCGCGCTCGGCCCACCGTTCGTGCTTCGCACGCTCGGGGCAGGCGTGGCAGGGGTGGGCGCGCGCACGCTCCTCCAGCGCGGCGGCCTCGCGCTCGATGCGCGGATCCGCCCGGTGGCGCGCGGGCTTGGGAGGCTTCACGTTGAGGGAGACGAGCCTGGCCGCGACATCACGCCGGTACCGCGCGCTACGCGCGCTCCCCGATCGCGGGAGGGGGATCCGGGTCAGCACGGCCGGGGGCTCCTGGAAGTCCTTCGCCGATGCACGGAAGAAGGAGCGATCCTGCGCCAGCAGCGTCGGCTTGCCGTCGCGCGAGGACACCACGACCGCGAGCCCGCGCCGCTTCCCCTGGGGCAGGCCGACCACCTCGCCCGGGCGCAGCTTCCTGACGGCCTCGCGCACCGCGGCGAGCCGCCCTTCCTCGCGCCCCTGGCGATCCTCCTCACGCATCGTGCGGGCCCTCATGACGAGTTCCCAGTAGGCGTCGAAGTCCCCCAGGTGGCACACCATGTTCTTCCGATACCCCTCGAGCGCCTCGAGATCCTGCGCGCGTTGCCGCTCGAGGGCCACGACCCCGCGATCCGCGAGGAACTGGCCGAACGACGAGTTCAGGAGGTGGTGCGCTTGCTGCGGCGTGTAATTGCGGACGAGGTTCACCGCCATGTTGTACGAGGGCCGGAAGGACGAGACGAGGTTGTAGGTGCGGGTGCCGGCGAGCGTCGCCACGCGCTCGAAGTTCACCTGTCGCTGGTAGAGCACGACCGCGTGGCCGAGCGCATCGATCCCCCTGCGGCCCGCCCGGCCCGTGAGCTGCGTGTACTCCCCCGGCGTCAGGATCTCGTGACGCTCCCCCTGGAACTTCCAGAGGTCCTCGATCACGACGGTCTTCGCGGGCATGTTGATGCCGAGCGACAGCGTCTCGGTGGCGAAGACCACCTTCACGAGACCGGCCTCGAAGAGCTCCTCGACGGTCTCCTTGAACATCGGCAGCATCCCCGCGTGGTGTGCCGCGATGCCCGCGCTGAGCCCGTCGAGGAACTCGAAGAATCCCAACGTGATGAGGTCCTCCTCGTCCATCCAGGCCGCACGCGTCTCCGCACGCTCGCGGATGTGATCGGCCTCGGCGCGGGTGGTGAGCCGCACCCCCGACTCGCGCAACCAGCGGACGCTCTTGTCGCAGCCGGCGCGGCTGAAGACGAAGTAGATCGCGGGGAGCATGCCGTGTTCCGCCAGCACCTCGACCACCTCTTCCCGGCGCGGCACGTACACGCGGCGATGCCCTTCGCGCGGTCGAGAGATCCGCTCGTGCTGGGGCAGCCCGCTCCCCCGCCGGTAGTAGGTCTTGGTCCGCAGCTCGTTCTGATCGAGCGAGACCACGTAGGGGTTCGGCAGGAGCACGCCGTCCTGTTCGACGTGCATCGGGTGCAGGCGGTGGCCCACCAGGTAGTGGTGCTCGAGCGGCACCGGCCGCTTCTCCTCGATGATCACGCGCGTCTCGCCCCGGAGCGTCCCGATCCACTCGCCGAACTCCTCCGCGTTGCTGATCGTGGCCGATAGGCACACCACGCTCACCGACAGGGGGAGGTGGATCAGGACTTCCTCCCAGACGGCCCCACGATAGGGATCCTGCAGGTAGTGGACCTCGTCCATCACCACGCTGACGAGGCCCGTGAGGGTGTCGCTGCGCTCGTACAGCATGTTCCGAAGGACCTCGGTCGTCATCACCACGACCGGCGCCTCCGAGTTGATCGTGTTGTCCCCGGTGAGCAGGCCCACCCGCTCCGGCCCGTGGATCGCCACGAGGTCTCCGAACTTCTGATTGGAGAGCGCCTTCAGGGGTGTCGTGTAGAACGTCTTCCCACCGAGATCGAGCGCGCGGTCGATCGCGTATTCGGCCACGACGGTCTTGCCGCTCCCCGTGGGCGCGGCAACCAGCACCGAACGGCCGAGATCCACGGCGTCGATGGCGTCGAGCTGGAATGGATCCAGCGCGAAGGAGAAACGGGAGGCGAACGCCTCGGGGGTGCTCACGCGCCCAGTCTACGGGGGCCCGCCGATCGGTCCCGGGCCCCCTCGGGCCCTGACCGCATTGCGGGATCAACGCCGCAGGAACCCTGCGAGAGCCTGGTTGAACGCGGCCGGAGCCTCGAGGTTGGAGAGGTGACCTGCATCCGGGATCACGACGAGCTCGGCGCCGGGGATGTGATCCGCCATCTGCGACGTCACTTCGGGGGGGATCAAGGTGTCGCCCTCCGACGTGATGACCAGCGTGGGGACGTCGATCGCGCTGAGGTCGGGCGTCGAGTCGAGACGCTCCGCCATGCCCACCGCGGCGGCGGCGATCGACTCGGCGGGCTGCTCGGCGATCGCGTCGCGCACGTAGGACCAGAGGGCGTCGGGAGCGTCCGCGCGCAGCAGCGGCGGCGGCTCGGCGACGAGGAACCCGTTGCCCTCCTCACGCAGGCGCGCGGCCAGCGCCCTGCGACCGGCGGCCCCTTCCGGCGTGTCCTCGCCCGAGCGTGTGTTCGCGAGGATCAGGCCCGTCACGCGCTGGCGCGCCATGCGCCAGAGCTCGAACGCGACGTAGCCCCCCATCGAGAGCCCGCAGACCACCATCTCGTCCACCCCGGTAGCGTCGGCCACCTGCAGACATGCGGCGGCGGCGGCGCCCATCGACATCACGGGGCCGACACCGGGCGTCCCGCCGAACCCCGGGAGGTTCGGCGTGATGACCGGGCGCCCCAGTCCGAATTCGGTCACCTGCGGCTCCCACATGCGCGCGTCCAGGGGGAACGCGTGGATCAGCATCAACCCGTCCGTCATCGCAACCCCTTCGCCTCGGGCCCGGCCACCACGGAGAGTGCGCCGGGCATCATCTCGAACACCGCCGGGAGCGCTCCCACGCGCTCGCCGTCCGCATAGACCTGGATCTTCCGGTTGGCCTCCACGCGCACGTTCCGCGCCCGCAGCATACGGACCTTGGGGTGCGTGGTGTGTTGGCCGAGGAAGACCCTCGGGAAGGCCCAGAGGAAGGCTGGCTTGGACAGCGCCTCGACGATGCAGATGTCCAGGAACCCATCGTCCATGACGGCGTTCGGCAGGACCTTCATGCCGCCCCCGAACGACACGCCGCTGCCGATCACCGTCAGCATCGCGTCGACCGAGAACGCCGCGTCGTCGATCTGCAGCTCGTAGCGAGCGGGCGTGAAGCGCGAGAGCGTCTTGATCAACGCCGCGACGTAGGTGCCCGTTCCGCCGAGGCGCCCACTCATCCCGTTCGCCGTCTCGTTCACCTCGGAATCGAATCCGGCACCCGCGATGTTGACGAAGTGCCGGCGTTCCGCGCCGGCCGTGACCAGCACCACGTCGATGGGTCGGATCTTCGGGTTCGCGAGGAGCCCGATCGCCCGTTCGAACCGCCCCGCCCCGATCGCCTTCGCGAAGTCGTCCCCGGTGCCGGCGGGGATCACCGCCAACGCCGAACCCGTGCCGATCACCCCGTTGGCGGCACACGACACGGTCCCGTCGCCCCCCAGGACGGCCACCACGTCGGCGCCTCCCTCGGCGGCCGAGCGTGCCGTCGCCTCCATGTCGGCCGCGGACTCCGCCACCAGGATCTGGTGCTCCACCCGAAGCGCGCGGAGGCGGTCGTCGACCTTCCCGATCAGCTTCCCGCCCTTCCGCCCCCCGCCGTCGGGTTGGCGACCACGACGAGGGACGCGGACGCAGGAGCGGCCACGGGGAGGCTAGCCGCCCAGGCTCGAGGCGGTCCCCGGGATCCCGGAGACGACGCCTCCGGCCGACAGAGCCTCGGTGAACGTGAGCCAAGCCTGCTGGAACTCGGTGTCGGCGGTCGTCATGAGGTCGTTGGCCAACCCCTGGAGATCCTTCTGTTGAGCCCCGGTCGCCTCCGAGGCGAGCTTCGCGGTGTCGGCCGCTTTCTGATAGAGAACGAGCGCGTTGACCAGGCGGTCCTTGGAGTCCGTGAACGTGAGCGCCTCGGATTCGTTGAACCCTTGATCGCGGATGGTGCCGGCGAGGTCGAACTTCGTGAGCGCGTTGATCGCCGTCTTGGTGTCGTCGGCGGCAGACTCGAACGTCTTGGCGGCGTCGGCGGGCGGCGTGCCCTTCTGCATTCCCTGGAGCGCCGTCTTGGCGGGCCCCAGCATCACCGGCTGCGCGCCCTGGGTCACCGTTCCGGCGTTGCCGAGGGCGCTCTCCGCCTCGCGCTGCCAGGCCAGGGCGGCGGCCCGCTTCGTCGACGCCGCGGCCGCGGCCTCGTCGTCGGCGTTGTTCTGCCGCAGGCCGTTGGTCACCCACACGAGCAGCATCATCGCGAAGAACCCCACCACGAAGGCCGCGGTCACCTGGACCCAACGTCGCTGCAACACCGGAGCCTTGACGGTGACCGGCTCGCGGCGGGGCGCCCTCGCCACGGTCTTCGGCTTGCTCTTCGGCTTGCTCTTGCCCTTGATGGCCATCGGCTCTATCCCCTACTTCTTCATCAGTCGAGCGACGATGATAGACGCCTCGTAGAACAACACCATCGGGATCATCATCGCGAGCATGCTGTACGGGTCGGAACTTGGGGTGATCACCGCCGCGAAGATCGCGATCCCCAGGATCGCCCATCGGCGCCAGGCACGCAGCTTGCGGCTGGACAGCACCCCTGCGAGGACGAGGAACACGAGCAGGATGGGGAACTCGAAGGAGAGCCCGAACGCCAAGATCACGAGGACCACGAATCCGACATAGTCCGTGAAGTTGATCAGGGGCGTGACTCCCGGCCCTGCGAAGCCGAGCAGGAACCCGAGGGCCCTCGGCAAGGTCACGATCGCGAACGCGGCACCGAAGACGAACAGGAGCGTCGAGGCGGCAACGAACGGGACGGAGTACTTCTTCTCGCGCGGGGTCAGCCCGGGAACGATGAACGCCCACAGCTGGTACAGGACGACCGGCAACGCCAGGAAGAGGCCAAGGAACAGGACGATCTTCAGCTTCTGGAGCATCGGATCGAGCGGGCCGTTGGCGACCAGCCGGCACCCGGCCGGTGGAACCTGGTCGGCAGGCAGATGATTCACATACGCGCAGTAGGGGTCACGCAAGAGGTTGAGGAAGGGGGGGTAGAGGAACCATCCGGCCACGGCTGCCACCGCGACCACGATCACGCAGATGACGATGCGGTGCCGCAGCTCCTCGAGGTGCTCGACGACGGTCATCGAGCCGGTGCGCTCGCTCTCGGTCTTCCGGCGGAGCAGCTTGGGGAGCTTGGCCATGGGAGCGCCTACTCGGCGGCAGCCGCGGGGGGTCCGTCGGTGGCCGGCGCTACGGGATCGTCGTGGTCGTCGACGGAAGCCTCCGCATCGCCAGGCGCTCCGGTGGCGGAGGTGACGGTCGGCAGGGGCGTGACCTCCTGTTCGTCGTCGGGAAGCGCCGCGATCACGCGCTCGCTGTGGGTCATGCCATCATCGGTGGACACGTCGTCGAGGGATTCCTCGCCCGCCGACTCTGGCTCTTCCTCGTTATCCGGATGGGCCAGCTCGTAGCTCGGCGTCGGCTCGTCGTCCTCCCCGAGGAGGTCCGCCCCCAGGTCGAACTTCACCATGTCCTTGACCTCGTCCTGGATCTTGCGGAACTCGTTCAGCCCACGGCCGATCGTCCGGGCGAGCTCGGGCAGGCGCTTGGGGCCCACGACGACGAGGGCGATGACCAGCACGGTGAGGATCTCGAGAGGGCCGATGTTGAACATGGTTGGGAGACCTTGTCCGAGGTTCGATTCTACTCTCGGGGATGGGTCAGGACCGGTTCTTGGCGCCCGGGACCTGGAACGACGCTGTCTTGGCCGAGGCCTCGCGTCCCTGCCTGGAGATGTCGTCCACGATGGGCCGCGATCTCGTCCTGGGCCTGTTTGGCCGTGCGCCCGAGGAGCAGGATGTGCCGCACGAGCGCCACGGCGCAGACGATCACCACGAGGGTGGTCAGGACGGCGATCACGAACCAGCAGAGGATCCAGACGTTCACCGCTCGATGCTACACGCCCCGCGGCCACCGGGCCGGTCAGGCGCCGCCGCTGGAGGCCAGGAACTCCGCGATGTAGTGGTCGTCCTCCAGGAGGTAGTGGAACTCGATGACGTCGTCGATGGAGAACGGCGGGCCTGCGCGGCACGGAGCCCCGCGGATCGTCCTCGTCTTCGTCGAAGAGTTCCGGGTGGCCGAGACCATCTCCCTGGTCGATGTCGACACCGGCGGATACGAGCAACGCCACGATCTTGCGGTCCGCGCGCTTCTCCACGTCGTCGCTGCAGCTGGGGCAGGTGAATCGATAGCTGCCCTCCCGGCCGTTCTGACGGACCGACAGGAGGATGGCCTCGGGACCCATGTCCACTTCGCCACATCGGGGGCACGTTGTGCGGATCGTTGTCATCTCACCGGAGCTATCGGTGGCACGTTCTCGGGACTTGAGCGAACCCACCTCGAACGGGGCTACCCCAGGGTGACCACTCCCGGATGGTCACCCGCGGTAGCGCTGCGAGCGTGCGAGAGGCCAAGTTCGCGGACCTCGTCGGCGAGCTCCGGCGGCGCCACGACCTCGGCGTCGGGCCCCACGCGCAGGAGCAGTCGTGCGACCCACCCGAGCTGCCGCGCGGGGAGGGTCACCTCGAGCTCGCCGTCCTCCAGCTCGAGCGTCTCCGTGGTGGCGTAGTACTCGCCGATCCACCGCGCGGCCGGCCGCAGGCGCAGGCGGACGGGGACATCGTCTCCGCGTGGGGGTGTAGAGGGGGCGGCCGGCGCCTTCGAGTCCTCGGGCGTCGAACGTGACGCCCGTTCGCGCCGACGGCCATCGACCCGGTCGGCGCGGAACAGCCGCTCCGCGTCGGCCTCGACGTCCCAGGCCACGACGTACCAGTTGCCCAGGCTCGAGAAGACCTCCTCGGGCTCGATCCGGCGCGCCGTCCACGCGCCGGTGGATGCCGCGACGTACTCGATCTCGATCCGCTCGTGATCGCGGGCGGCCGCCCGCAGCGCGCCGAGGTGCTCCGGGCTCGCGGCCCGCGGTCGCCGTCTGGATGCGAGCTGCAGCACCGACCGTCTCGGGGCCGAGCGTGTCGCGCAGCTTCGCGAGGGCGCTCGCGAGCGCGGGGGCCTCGGGAAGACCCGGCGTGGCCACCAGCTCCGTCCCGCGCAGGAGCAGGGCGAGGGCCTCGCTCCGGGTGAGGCGGAGCGGTCGGGCGAAATGGTCGGCCATCCGGATCCAGATCGCGATCGTCCTCGTCCACCTCGACGTCGATCAGATCCCCGGGTCCGTACGGAGGCAGGCCCGACATGAAGAGCAGGTCGAGGTCGCGTCGGAGCTGGTCGGCAGGCACGTCGAAGAGTCGCGCCACCTCGCCGAGCTCGGCCCCCTGATGCTGCACGAGGTACGGAACGATGACGAGCATCCGACCGAGGCGCTCGCTGGTCTTGGGCGCGGTGCGCCGCCCGCTCAGGCACGGACCGCCTCCTCGAGGCGCCCGACGGATCGCCGCACGCAGCGTCGGCGGCTCGAGCGCCTCCGCATCGGGTCCGAACTGCAGCACCAGCGACGCGAGCGACGGCCTCATCCGCCATCGGGATCTCGAACTCCGTCCACCCGTCGGCGCGCGTGGCGCCGGCCACGGCGCCCGCCAATGCGCCGGCGGCCGACCAGGCGACTTCGGGCGCGAACGCCACCCGCGCACGATCCTCGGACGCCGCCGCCCACGGCCCCGCCTCGACGTGATCGGCGGCTCGGAAGCCCGGAGGGGTCGGCCTCCCCTCCCCGCGGTCGTGCAGGCTCTCCGGTGAAGCGCGAGAGACGGAAGGCGCGGATGTCGTCCCTGTCGGTGTCGTGCCCCACCAGGTACCAGTGGCCCCCGCGGTAGACCATCGCGAACGCGTCGACCTCGCGTTCCGAGGCCTGGCCCTGCGAGGTGCGGTAGCCGAACCGCACCCGGCGGTTCCCGTCGACGGCGTCGCGCCACGGCCAGGACGAGGGCGCTGCGGGCGTCCGATCCCGATGCGAGCGGTCCGCCCGAGAGGCCCGCCAGACGCACCTCCGTCCGCGCCGTAGACCAGCTTCCGGACGGCCGCCTCGGCCGCGGAGTTCTCGCCCCCGCTCTGTGCGGCCACCAGCAGGGCACCCATCTCCTCGGCGGTGAAGGCGATCTCCGGGAGGTAGTACTTGTCCTTGGGGATCAGGTACCCCTGCTCGGAGCCCCAGGCGTCGACGTCGACCAGCTCCAGGGGGACCCCGTAGTCGCGCAGGAGATCCTTGTCGCGCTCGAACATCCGCTTGGCGGTGTCGACGTTCTCCTGACCGTACGGCTCGAGGGTCTCCCGGATCTCCTCGAACGTGAGGGGCTGCCTGGTCTCCAGCAGGAGTCCCACGAGGTTCAGCAGCCGCTCGAGCGGCTCCATGCGGTCTTGGGCGGCCATCGTGCGGCATCATATCGGCGGCATGCCCGCGGACCCGGAAGGCCCCACCGATCCCTCACATCACCTGCGGATGATGCCCCTGCTCGCCCTCGCCGACTCCGACCTTGGTCGAGGTCGTGCGCGCCGGGGCCTCTCGGGCAGGGGGCGGACCTCCCGTCATCATCGTGTCGGAGGCCGACGAGGCGACGCTGGTCGCCGCGCGCGAGGCGGGCGGCGAGATCGTGGTGGCGGTCTGTGACGGCGACGCGGCCGTCCGGTCGTTGAACACCGCACGTCGCCTCGGAGGACGAGCGGTGCCCGTCCTGGGGCTCATCGGCGACGACGGCGGGCCGCGCGTACTCGGCACGACGCTCGACCTCCTGGCTGACGAGGCACTCCGCGACGCCAACGTTCCCGTTCCCGCCCTCGATGACGACCGTCGGCGGTCGCGTGTGGGACCAGCTGCGCGCCGCTCACCTCGAGGAGCGTCATCACCTCGTCGAGGTCGACGGTGCCCCGGCCCTGGCGGAGCTCGCCGCCCTCGGCCTGGATCCGCCACGGGATCGGTGGGCGGCCCTCGCGGCGGGCGCCGCCGGCGTGTTGGCGGGGCGCATGGCGGCCGGCAACCGACGCTGGCGCCGGCAGGGGCATGGATGACCGCCCACGGGCGGTGTGCGACGATGCGCCCGATGGACGAACCCTCGGCCCCTCCACCGCAGCGTCCGGATGCTACCCGGCGCACCTACCTCGCCAACGAACGCACCTATTTGGCGTGGATCAGATCGGCCCTGACGGCGGTGGCCGTGGGACTCGGTGTGGCGAAGTTCATCCCATCGCTCCACGAGGGCGCGTCCTGGCCGTACGTCGTGCTGGGGATCGGCTTCTGCTTCCTCGGGCTCCTGCTCGCGATCTACGGCGTGTATCGATTGCACACGGTCGATCGCGCCCTGCGCACCGGGGAATTCGGCCCGCTCACCGACCGCGCGGCCGTGATGATCGGCGCCATCGCGGTGCTCCTCACCGCCCTCACGATCGTGGTGATCCTCGCGATCGTTGAGGTGGTCGCCCGTCACATGTGGGCGATCAGCTGATCCACGCGCTCGTCGACGCTGCGGAACGGGTCCTTGCAGAGCACGGTGCGCTGGGCCTGATCGTTCAACTTCAGGTGGACCCAGTCCACCGTGTAGTCGCGACGCTTCGCCTTGGCCTGGCGGATGAAGTCGCCCGCGAAGCTTCGCGCGTGTGCTCTGAGGCGGCTCGCGCATCGCGCGGCTCACCTGCGCGTCGGTCACGACACGGTCGACCTTCCCGCCCTTCTCCAGCAGGTAGTAGAGCCCGCGGTCGCGGTTCACGTCGTGGTAGGCGAGATCCAGGAGCGCGATGCGGGGTGATGCGAGCGCCAGGTCGTGCTTGGCCATGTAGCGCTCGATCATCAGACGCTTGGTGACCCAGTCCACCTTCCGGCTGAGGCGGTCGGGCTCGCCCGCCTCCAGCGCCTCGAGGGCCTCACGCCACTCTCGCAGCAGGGACTTAGCGACCTCGTCGCCGCCGCGGCGCTCGACGAAGCGCTCCGTCTTCTCCAGGTACTCGGTCTGCATCTCCAGGGCGGAGAGCTCGCGCCCGTTCGCGAGCTTGACCTTACGGGTGCAGGCCGTGTCGTGACTGATCTCGCGGATCGCGCGGATCGGGTTCTCGAGGGAGAGATCGCGCATCACGGTGTTGGCCTCGACCATCCGCAGGACGAGGTCCGTGATGCCGGTCTTCATGTACGTGGTGTGCTCGCTCATGTTCGAGTCGCCGACGATGACGTGGAGGCGCCGGAACCGCTCGGCGTCGGCGTGCGGCTCGTCCCGCGTGTTGATGATGGGCCGGCTGCGGGTGGTCGCCGAGCTCACGCCCTCCCAGATGTGCTCGGCGCGCTGGCTGATGCAGTACTGGGCGCCACGCGGCCCGTGCAGCACCTTGCCGGCGCCGCACCAGATCTGCCGGGTGACGAAGTACGGGATCAGGACGTCGGCCATGCGGGCGAACTCGCCGTGGCGCGCGACGAGGTAGTTCTCATGGCAACCGTAGGAGTTGCCGGCGGAGTCGGTGTTGTTCTTGAACAGGTAGACCTGCCCCGAGATCCCCTCCTCGTGCAGGCGCATCTCGGCCGCCTCCAGCAGGCCCTCGAGGATCCGCTCCCCCGCCTTGTCGTGAGCCACGAGTTCCTCGATCGCGTCGCACTCGGGGGTCGCGTACTCGGGGTGTGAACCGACGTCGAGGTACAGCCGCGCCCCGTTCTCGAGGAAGACGTTGGAGGAACGGCCCCAGTGCACCACCCGACGGAAGAGGTACCGCGCCACCTCGTCCGGCGACAGGCGCCGCTGCCCTCGGAACGTGCACGTGACGCCGTACTCGTTCTCCAGGCCGTAGATGCGCCGATCCATGCCGACAGACTAAGCGGCCTCGGGGCGAACGGGTGGAGCGCCCTCAGCCGCCGAGGATCTGACTGACCTCGCCGTCCTCGAGTCGGTGGAACTTGCGGCGTTGCGCCCGGCGTCGGTCCACGACGCCCGCCTCCACCGCCTCGGGGCTGATGGTGCGCCCGTCGGGCGACCCCAGGATCTCCACGGCGGCCCGCACGGCGGTCGTGAGGTCCCAGCCCTCCTCGTAGCGGCTGCGCAGCGTCTCGGTGAGGTCCTCCGCATGACCGCCGATCGCCACGAACCCGTGCTCGTCGGTGACGGACCCATCGAAGAGCACGTGGTACAGGGCGGTCCCGGAGGCATCGCCGTCCACCTCGCCGACCAGGATCTCCACCTCGTACGGCTTCATCTGCTGCGTGAAGATGTTGGAGAGGGCCTGCGAGTAGGCGTTCGCGAGGTCGCGGGCCTTCACGTCCTCGCGCCCGTAGGAGTAGCCGCGCATGTCCGCGAGGCGGATGCCGGCGATCCGCAGGTCCTCGAACTCGCTGTACTTACCCACCCCAGCGAACGCGATGCGATCGTAGATCTCGCTGATCTTGTGCAGCGTGGCCGACGGGTTCTCCGCGATGAACAGGAGCCCGTCGACGTACTCGATCCCGATCACGGAACGACCGCGCGCGATCCCCTTGTGGGCGTAGTCCGAGCGATCCTTCATCATCTGCTCGGGGGCGACGTACGGCATGAAGGACATCTAGCCGCGCTCCTCGATCACGGCAGCAACGGCGGCCGCCACCTCGTCCTCGGGGACCTCCGCCGAGCCGTCCGCCGTGACGGTCAGCACGGTCGGATAGATCTTCCGGTAGACGTCGGGCCCTCCGGTGGCCACGTCTTCCTCGGAGGCGTCCAGCAGCGCCTCTACGGTGACGCGCAGGGCCGCCTCGCGTGGCAGGCCCGGCTTCCATCGCTTCTTCAGGGAGTTCTTCGCAGGCGCGCTCCCCGAGCCGGTCGACTGGTAGTCGTCCTCCTCCCATCGGCCGCCCGTGGCGTCGTAGTAGAAGATCCGCCCCTCGCCTCGGCGCGCGTCGTAGCCACCGAACAGCGGCACCACCGCGAGCCCCTGCATCGCCAAGGGGAAGTTCTCGCGGATCAGCTGCGCGAGTCGGTTCGCCTTGCCTTCGAGCGAGAGACGGTCCCCCGTGAGCTTCTCGTAGTGCTCGAGCTCGAGCTGGAACAGCTTCACCATCTCGACGGCCATGCCGGCGACGCCCGCGATGGCGATCGCGCTGTAGTCGTCGGCGGCGAACACCTTCCGGATGCGGTCGTCCGCCACGGCGTACCCGGCCGTGGCCCGTCGGTCGCCCGCGACCACGATCCCGTCGGCGTACTTGAGTCCGAGGACCGTGGTCCCGTGCGGGACCTGCATCGCCGCCTCGGCGGTGACGCCCTGGATCGCGCGGCAGCTGATCCGGACGTTCGCGCCGGAGCAGGTCGACGAACGACGGGTTCGCGCCGAACGCGCCGCCCGCGAGCGGCAGATCCAACCGATCGGTCACTCCCCACCCTTCTGGACGTAGCTCTTCACGAACTCCTCGGCGTTCTCCTCCAGCACGGAGTCGATCTCGTCGAGGATGTCGTCCATCTCCTCCTTCAGCTCGGAGGCCTTGGACGTCGAGGAGACCTGGCCGGCGTCGGCGTCGTCGCCGCCGCCGCCGCTCTTCTTCTGGATCTTCTTCTGTTCCTGTTCCTGCGGCACGGGGTGGCTCCTTTCCGTGGGGCCATCCTAACGATGGTCGGAGGTCAGATCGGTCAACCCTGGAGACGCCGCACGAGCTCCGCGGCGTCCTCCGCCTGGGCGAGCAGGTCCTCGACGTGCTGCTTGGTACCGCGCAGGGGCTCGCGCATCGGGATCCGCTGCAGGGCGTCGGCCCCGGTGTCCACGATGAGCGAGTCCCAGGAGGCGGCCGCGATCGCGTCGGGGTAGCGGGAGATGCAACGTCCGCGGAAGTACGCGCGCGTGTCCACCGGAGGCTCGCTGATGGCGGTCTCCACCTCCTCGTCCGAGCAGAGGCGCTCCACCTTCCCCGAGGCCTCCAGCCGGTAGTACAGCCCACGGTCGCGGCGTACATCGTGGTACTGCAGGTCGATCGCGCGGAGCTTCGCGTCGTTCCACTCCAGACCGTCGCGCTCGCGGTACGCCGTGGCGAGGCGGTACTTGGCCACCCAGTCGAGCTCGCGCGTGGAGCGAGAAGGGATCCGTCTCGAGCGTGTTCAGGACGGACTCCCACCGCTCGATGCACCTCGCGATTCTCCGCCGTGTCGTCCTCGCGCTCCACGAACTTGCGGGCGTGCTCGAAGTACTCCCACTGGAGCTGGATGGCGTTGAGACGCCTGCCGTCCGCGAGCGGGATCTCCGTCGTGAGGGTGAGATCGCGCGAGACGTCGTGGAGCGATTGCACCGGGCTCTGCAGCGTGAGATCGGGCAGGACGGCGTCCTCGATCATCTTCAGCACGATCGCGGTGGTCCCGAGCTTGAGGAAGGTGGCCACCTCGCACATGTTGGCGTCGCCCACGATCACGTGGAGGCGCCGGTACTTCTCGGGGTCGGCGTGCGGCTCGTCGCGCGTGTTGATGATGGGACGCTTGAGCGTGGTCTCGAGGCCCACCTCGGTCTCGAAGAAGTCGGCGCGCTGCGTGAGCTGGTAGATGGCGCGGCCCCGCTCGTCCCAGGCAGCCTCCGCCCCCACCTTGCCGGCCCCGGTGAACACGATGCGCGAGACGAAGAACGGCGTGAGGTCGCGCACGATGTCGGAGAAGGGCGTGGCGCGGTCCACCAGGTAGTTCTCGTGCGTCCCGTAGGAGTTGCCCTTGCCGTCCGTGTTGTTCTTGTAGATCGAGAGTTTCGGGGCACTCGGGATGGTGTTCAGGACCTCGTCCAGCGAACGCTCGAGGATCCGTTCCCCGGCCTTGTCGTGGATCACGAGCGCGCGGGGCGTGATGCACTCAGGCGTGGAGTACTCCGGGTGCGCGTGGTCGACGTAGTAGCGGGCGCCATTCGGCAGGATCACGTTCGCGAGTCCCAGGTCCTCGTCGGTCCCCTCGCGCGCCGGCACCGGCTCGAAGCCCCGGGCGTCGCGCAGGGGGGATTCCTGCTCGTAGTCCCACCGGATGCGTCGGAGCGACCCGGCGTACGTCGAGATCAGCAGGGAGGAGCTGAGGACCGGGTTGAAGTCGGGTGCACCGGCCGCCGCGATCCCGTACTCCGTCTCGGTGCCGAAGACCTTGGGGATGGCCATCCGGCCACCTTACAGGTACTGGCCGGCGTTAACGCGCTCGACCTGGCGGCCGTCGCCGTCGTGGCCGAGGAGCGTCCGGACGTACACGATGCGCTCACCCTTCTTGCCCGAGATCCGCGCCCAGTCGTCCGGGTTGGTGGTGTTGGGCAGATCCTCGTTCTCCTTGAACTCATCCCGGATGGCCGTGAGCATGTCCTCGGTCTTGATGCCCTTCTCACCCTTGGAGAGGAAGCGCTTGATGGCATCCTTCTTCGCGCGGCGGACGATGTTCTCGATCATGGCGCCCGAGTTGAAGTCCTTGAAGTAGAGGATCTCCTTGTCTCCGGACGCGTACGTGACCTCGAGGAATCGGTTGCGGTCACTGGGCTCGTACATCTGCTCGACCGTCTTCTCGATCATGCGGAAGCACGCTTGCTGCGAATCGCCGCCGTAGCGGGAAACCTCGTCGGGGTGGATGGGCACGACCGGGTGCAGGTACTTGGCCATGATGCTCTTGGCCTGGTCCGCGTCGGGCCGCTCGATCTTGATCTTCACGTCGAGCCGCCCAGGTCGCAGGATGGCGGGGTCGATCAGATCCTCGCGGTTCGAGGCCCCGATGACCACGACGTTCTTGAGGGTCTCGACCCCGTCCAGCTCCGAGAGCAGCTGCGGGACGATCGTCGATTCCACGTCCGAGGAGATGCCGGTGCCCCGGGTGCGGAAGATAGAGTCCATCTCGTCGAAGAAGACGATGACCGGGAGGCCCTCCTCCGAACGCTCCTTGGCGCGGATGAAGATCTCGCGGATCTGCCGCTCCGTCTCGCCCACGTACTTGTTGAGCAGCTCTGGACCCTTGACGTTGAGGAAGTAGCTGCGTGCGTCTTCACGGCCCGTGCGCTCGCGCACCTTGTCGGCGAGCGACTTGGCCACGGCCTTGGCGATCAGCGTCTTGCCGCATCCCGGCGGCCCGTAGAGCAGGACGCCCTTGGGGGGCTCCAGCTCGTGCTCGTGGAAGAGCTCGGCATAGAGGAAGGGCAGCTCCACCGCGTCGCGGATGGCGTCGATCTGGGACTCGAGACCGCCGATGTCCTCATAGCTGACGTCGGGGATCTCCTCCAGGACGAGCTCCTCGACCTCCTCTTTGGGCAGGATCTCGGTGGCCACGTTGGCGCGTCCGTCGAACAGGACGTTGTCCCCCACCCGCGGCGGGGCATCCAGGAGGTTCCCCGCGATGTGCGCGACGTACTCCTCGTCGCCGCGGCCGACGACGACCACGCGGTCGTCGCCGAGGCGATCCTTGACCTTCACGACCTCACCCGCGCGATCGGGCTCGAGGACCTCGACCACGTTCAGCGACTCGTTCAGCACGACCTGCACGCCGGGACGGAACCGGCGCTCGTCGAGATCGGGGGCGGGCATCACGCGCATCTTGCGACCCGCCGTGAAGACATCGAGCGATCCGTCGTCGTTGGAACGCAGGTAGATGCCGAAGGACGCCGGCGGCTGCGAGAGCTTCTCGACCTCCTCGACCAGGGATTCGATCTTGTCGCGCTCGGCGCGAAGCGCGTCGGCCAGCTTCTGGTTCTGGCCCATGGCCCGGCTGAGCTGCTCCCGGGTCTCCACGAGCTTCTCCTCGAGGATGGAGACCTGCCGGGGAGCGTTGGTGAGACGCCGACGCAGGAGGCCGACCTCCTCCTCCAGGAACTTCACCTGGGTCTGGAGCTCGTGCACCTGCTTCTCGTACCGCTCGACATCTTCGTGGTGGTTCGCCATCCGGTCTCACCTCCGGCGTGGAGCGCTGAGTATACGGCCGCTCACACGCCCAACCGTGGAGGCTGGAGCGGCTCTCTATCTACTGGTTTACGGCATCCGCAGCCGAACGGCTTAGGCCTGATTTCAGGTATGTCCTGTGGGCGCCCGTTCAGGCTACGCGCCGGCCCCGACACGCCGCCCCACGGTGAGGAAGCCCGTGTGGCCCTGCATGCGGTGATCCGGACGCACGCTTCGCTCGGTGACGTGCCATCCGCGCTTCAAGGTCTCGAACGTCTCGATATGCAGGAACCCGTTGGGCTGCAACGCCGATACGAACTGCTGGATCTGGATCGTGGTGGGGAGGTAGGCGCACACGATGCCGCCGGGCTCCAGCACTTCGGCGAGCGCCGGCAGGGGTCCCCATGGCTCGGGCATGTCGAGCACCGCCCGGTCGAACCGCTCCCCGGTCCCTCCCACCTCGGAACAATCCCCGCTCCGCAACGCCAGCATGGAGGGCATCTCCCCGAGGAAGGCAACGAGGTTGGCCTCGGCCTGCGCACGATGCTCCTCGCGCAGTTCGTAGGAGACCACGCGACCCTCGGCTCCGACGGCGCGGCAGAGCGCGATCGTGAGGGCCCCCGACCCGGTCCCGGCCTCCAGGACGCGAGCGCCCGGGAAGACGTCGGCGTAGGTCACGATCGTGCCGAGGTCCTTCGGATAGATCACCTGGGCGCCGCGAGGCATCTTCAACACGAAGTCGGCGAAGCGCGGACGGAACGCCGTGAGGACCATCCCTTTCGACGTCGTGACCCGCGTGCCCTCGTCGGCGCCGATGAGGTCGGCGTGTGCGAGCGTGCCGGAATGCGTGTGGTAGGTCGCTCCGTCGTCCAGCCTCACGAGGTACGTGCGATCCCGCTGGTCCACCAGCAGCACCCGCTCCCCCGCGCGGAACGCCCCCGTCACCGCGCGACGCCGCCGTAGATCTCGACGGGCAGGACCTCATCGGAGAACTCGTCGGTCGAGGGGCCGTCCGGAGCATCCTCCGCCGGCGCCCTCGCGGCGGATCCCGCCTCCAGCCGCTTCCCCAGGATCTGGGCCCGGGCCCGGCAGAAGGCGCAGAACCGTCCGGTTGTGGGCTGCCCGCAGCGCGCGCACGGTTCGAGCTTCGCCTCGTCGGCGTGGACGAACAGCGGCATGCCCCGATCGAGATACCCCAGGAAGAACTGCGTCTTCGCGCCGGGCGAGGCGGCCTCGAGCGCGTTCATCGCCTCCTTGTAGCGGAGCTGGCTGTTGCCCGCCACGAGCGGACACTCCTCCACGACGTAGTCGATCCCGCGCAGGAAGGCGTACGCGGCGGTCTCCAGCTCGCTCAGCCGGTGCAGCGGCTTCACCTTCTTCACCAACCCGTCCTCCCCGGGCAAGACCGGCGATTGGCGTGCGATGAACTCGACGTTCCACCGGAGCGTGTTCCCGAGCAGCGTCGCGGCCTCGTCGTCGAGGTTGTGTCCCGTCGCGACCACGTCGAACCCGCCCTCGAGCGCCGCACGATTGAACACGTAGCGCTTGGAGAGCCCGCAGACCGCGCAGTTCGAACGTGCGCCGCGGGCCCCGGCGGTCGGGATGTCGAAGCCGTGCTCTCGAGCGAGATCGACCTCGATCAGCTCCGCGCCGCGCGCCGCCGCGAACGCGCGGGCGACCGCGCCCGAGCGGTCCGAGTAGTCACCGATCCCGAGGCCGAGGTAGAGGCCCGACGCCCGGTAGCCCAGGTCGAGCAGCAGATCCCAGAGCGCGAGGGAATCCTTGCCGCCCGAGACCGCGACCAGGATCCGATCCCCCGGCTCGAACATCGCGAACCGGCGCACCGCCTTGCGCACCTGCTCCCGCACCACATGCACGAAGCAGTCCCTGCAATAGGAGCTGTTGTGTCGACGGATCTCGATCACCGCAGGCGCCCTGCACCGACGGCATTTCACGGCCGCGCGCCTCCGGAGATCACCGGGCGGATCTCCAGCTCGTCGTGCTCCCCCACCCGATCCTCGCGGGTGACGAGCTGGCCGGCGCGGATCACCAGCACGGTGTCGGGCACCACAGCGAGCTCGGTGAGGACGGAGGCGACGGTCCGGTTCCCGGCTACCTCGAGCTCGCGGTCCGGGTTGCGCATCCTGACCTTCATCGCCCCAGGCTAACCCACCCGCTCTCGGGCGCGCCGTGTGCGCACATGGAAGCGGCGCCCGGGTCGCGTTGCGAACGACCCGGGCGCCGCCGTCCCGCGCGGGAGTCCCTCGGTTACGGCAAGGTCACGGGAAGCGGCCGGGAGCCGAGCGTCACGTCGATCGACCGCTTGGCACCGTCCTTGCCGACGATCTCCACCGGGACCGTCTGGCCCGGCTTCAGGCCACCCAGGATCGAGCCCAGGTCGTCGGCGCTCGAGACGGTCTTCCCGTCGACGGTGACGATGACGTCGCCCTGGCCGATCCCCGCGGACGCGGCGGGCCCGTCGGTCGTGGTCCCCACCACGTAGGCCCCGGTGTCCGTGCTCAGCTGGAACTGCGCCGCCATCGCACCGTTCACCGTCTGGGTCGACACCCCGAGGTACGCGGTGGGCGCCAGCGGGTCCGACTCGGCCTGGGAGATCGTCTCCTTCACGGAGTCGATCGCGATCGCGAAGCCGATGTTCTGCGCGCTGTCGTCGCCGGCGGAGTTGATGCCGACCACCTGCCCCGCCATGTCGACGAGCGGACCGCCGGAGTTGCCGTGGTTGATGGCGGCGTCGGTCTGGATCACGCCGGTGTAGGTGCGGGCGCCGTTCTTGCAGACGGTGCAACCGGGGTCTTGCGCCTGGATCGTGCGATCCAGGGCGGAGACGATGCCCGTGGTGACGGTGGGGCCACCCTCCAGGGCGAGCGCGTAGCCGAGGGCCACGACGCGCTGGCCGAGCTGGAGGCTCGCCGAGGAGCCGAGGTCCACCGTGGGGAGGTTCGTGCCGTCGATCTTGAGCACGGCCAAGTCGTGGAGGCAGTCGCCGCCGATCACGCGGGCGTCGTACTCCTGCGGCTTCTCGGCCGAGGTCGAAACGGTGATCTTCGACGCGCCCTCCACCACGTGGCAGTTGGTCACGACGACGCCGTCCGAGCGGACGATGAAGCCTGTGCCGACGCCCTGACCCTGCTGGGCGCCGCCGGTCGGGCTCTGCTGGAAGATGTCCGAGGTGACGTTCACGACGGCCGGCAGCACCCGCTGCACGACGGCCTCCACGGGCTCCTTGCCGCCCGACAGGGTCGGCTGGGAGAGCGGGGCGGCGTTGCCGGGCGACGGATCGGACGAGCCGAGACGCACCGAGCAGGCGGTGGCGAGCACCGCGAGCAGCACGGCCGGGATCAGGAGCTTGCGCATGTAGGGACCTCCACGGAAGGGATCGGGTTCTCCCCTGGGATTCGCCCCATGCTACCTGCGGGTTCGCCGGGCCGGCTGTGAACTACCTGAGAGTTCCGGCCGGACGCTCCTTGCGCGGGTCGACGAACGGGATGGCCGCGGTCGTGCCCACGAGGTGGACGCCCTCCTCCGTCTCCACGTCGAGGCGGTTGCCGGGTTCCGCGAGCTCGATCCGGACCCAGACGTAGCCGATGTTCTTCTCGAGCCCCGGCGACCAGACCGCATCCGTCATGTGCCCGACCTCGCGTCCTCCCGAGGAGACCGGCCAGTACTCCGACATCTCCGCCCGCAGCTCGTCGCCCTCCAACTCGATGCCCACGAGCTTGCGGTCGACCCCGCTGGCCCGCAGTTCCTCGAGGGCTGCCTTGCCGATGTAGTCCTGCGGCTGCTCCTCGACGAGGCGCTCGAGCCCCATCACGTGGAACGGGGTGTCGCCCAGGCGGATGTCCGAGCCGTAGTTGAAGATCCCTCCCTCGATCCTGCGGGCCTCGCACGGCGCGATCGGGCGGATGTCGAACTCCTCACCCGCCTCGGCCACGGCGTCCCACAGCTCGTCGCCCCTGGTGCCGTCGAGGAGGTTCACCTCGAAGCCAGGGATCGCGGTCCACCCGGTGCGGCTGATCACGACCGGGATCCCGCTGATCTCGAAGGACTCGATCCAGTAGTAGCGGACGTCGTAGATGGCGGGGCCGACGAGCTTCTCGAGGGTCTTCGCCGACATCGGCCCCTGTACCTGCATCGGGTGGACGTCGGGCAGGCTCACCTCGGCATCGAGGCCCGAGCTGGCCGCCACGCCGAGCGCGTACAGCCCTGCGTCCGAATCCGCCAGCTGCATCCACCAGCGGTTCTCATCGACGTGCAGCAGCACCGGGTCGTTCACGATCGATCCGTCCGGCCCGGTGACCAGCATGTACTTGCCCTGCTTCACGGCGCACTTCGTGAGGTCCCGGCAGGTCAGCATGTCGATCAGGCGGTCGGCATCCGGGCCGCTCACCTCGACCGTGCGCTCGACCCCCACGTCCCACATCGTGACCCCTCGGTCGAGCGCCCAGTACTCCGTCTCCGGGTCGTCGTAGTAGGCGGGTAGGTACATGTGGTTGTAGATGTCGTAGGACGTGCATCCGGCGCGACGCGTCGCGTTGAAGAACGGCGACTGCCGGTACCAGGGACCGAAGTACAGGGTGGCGCTCTTCTCCAGCATCTCCGGGCGTTCGTTGGTCATCTGCGATCCTCCTCTAGGACACCGGGATCGACTTCGCCGGGTCGACGAAGGGCATCTCGACGACCGTCGCGATCCGGTCGCCCCACTCGGTGGCCACGTCGACTTGTTCGCCGAGGCGGCTGAGGTCGGTCGGCAGCCAGCAGTACCCGATGTTCTGCTCCAGCCGCGGGGAGTAGATCGCGGACGTCACGAGCCCGACCTCGCGGCCCTCCACCGAGGCCGTCCACTTGGTGTTGTTGAGCGCGGGCAGCGCCGCGCCGTCCAGGATCACGCCGTTGATCCGCCGGCTCACCCCCGTGTCCTGGATCCGCCGATACGCGGCGATCGACAGGCACGCGTCGTCGGCGAGGGCGAAGTCGACGAGCCGGTCCAGCCCGAGCTCGAAGGCGTTGTGCTCGTACGTCATGTCGGCGCCCCAGTTGAAGATGGCGCCTTCGATCCGGCGGATGTCGCTCGGTCCCGTCGGCACGATCCCGAACTCCTCGCCCGCGTCCATGATCGCGTCGTAGACGGCATTCCCGCGCGAGGTGTCGGTCGTGTAGACCTCGTAGCCCACCTCCGACGTCCAGCCGGTCCGCGTCACGACCACCGGCGCCCCGCCGATCTCGGCCTCGCGCCAGAAGTAGTAGCGGAGGTCGAGGATGCCTTCGCCCAGGAGCTTCACCATGAGGTCCTTCGACTTCGGGCCCTGCACCTGCAGCGGCGCGACGTCGGCCTCGCGGATCGTCAAATCCAGGTTCGGGTACGCGTTCTTCAGGCCGCGGGCGAAGAGCAGGGCGTCGGAGGAGGCGAGCGCGAACCAGAACGTGTTCTCGTCCATCCGCGTGAGCACGGGGTCGTTCACGATCCCCCCGTCGGCGTCACAGATCAGCACGTACTTGGCCTGGCCGACCGCGCACGTCGAGAGGTCGCGAGGCGTCAGCAGCTGGGCGAACGCGAACCCGTCGGGCCCGGAGATCTCCAGGCATCGCTCGACGGCCACGTCCCAGAGCGTGACGCCGTTCAGCAGGGCGTCGAACTCGTTCTCGAACGTGTCGAAGCGGATGGGGAAGTACATGTGGTTGTAGACGGTGAATCCCAACGGGCTGCGCCGCTGCGTGGCCTCGTAGTACGGCGTGCGACGGTTCCTGGCCCCGCGCTGCACGAGACCCATGTCGAACTCGGCCATGTCCCCTCCTTGGTTCGGGAGGCAGCCGTGCCGACCGGTGCGGAGGCCGGCAGCCCCCTCTCGCGATGTTGGCCCATCGTGGGAAGGTTGCAGCGTACGCGCAATGGGAGCGGTTGACCCGCGGTCAACGCGCCGGGCGCGCAGGCGCTTCAGACCTCGGCCGTGTCCGCTTCGTGCACCTGCGGGGGGCGGCTGGCGTGGCCGTCGAGGTACCCCTGGGCCACCATCGCCATGAAGATATGGACCTCGTCCTCGCTCCAGGCGAAGGGCCCTTGCCGGAACCCCTCCGACTGCAGCCCGCGGTAGACGGACTCGCAGGCGAGCCAATCCTCGCGGTTGGTGATGTCCCAGAACTCGCTGGCGTACTCGGGCGTGAAGTCGGGACGATCCTTCGCCTCGGGCGGGAAGAGCCAGGTGCACTCGACCTTGCTCCGCCCGGGACCCAGCGGCTCGAACCGGTGGGTCATGATGTAGTCGGGGTGCAGGCTGAGCAGCAGGTTGGGGAAGAGCCCGAAGTAGTAGACCTCCCGCCGCTGCGTGGCGTCGAGGCCGCGGATCGGCACACCCCGGGACTCCCCGGTCACCGACATCGTCTCGGCGAAGTCCTTCAAGACCATGGATCCGCCCACCCAGAGACCGTCGTGCGCGAAGTTCTCCCCCGAGTCGGGGGGCGTCACCGCGCAGAGCGTCGGGTGGATCGACGGGCAGTGGTAGCACTCGTGGTAGTTCTCCGTGATCGTCTTCCAGTTGGCGTCGATCACGTAGTCGTGGCTCGCACCCACGAACAGACGCTCCGGCTCCCACGCGGAGAGCAACTCTTCGAGGTTCCCCGCATACGCCTCGAAGGCCGGCGCGCCGCCGTCGGGGTTCACGAAGATCCAGCCGTGCCACTCGTGGACGCGGGCCGCGATCAGCGGGTACTCGGCCTTGTCGAACCCCTCCAGGTCTCCGAAGCGCGGGGCCGCTCCCAGGCTCCCGTCCAACCGGTAGACCCAGGCGTGGTACGGGCACTTGATCGCGTTCAGGTTCCGCGACGTGCCGGGCTCCAGCAGCTCGTGGCCGCGGTGGCGACAGGTGTTGTAGAAGCCTCGCAGGATCCCCTCGAGATCGCGTACCACGAGGATGCCCTCGTCCCCGATGCGGAACGCCTTCTGGTCGCCGGGGGCGGCCACATCCACGGCACGGCCGACGCAGACCCAGCCTCCCTCGAAGAAGTGCTCCACCTCCCAGTCGAACACCTCCTGGGAGATGTACGCCTCCGCGGGCAGGGTCCGGCTCGTCCCGAGCGTCGGGGCCAGGACGGGCCGCAGCAGCGTCGGATCGATCGGACTGCGTGCGGACATCGATGGACCTCCTGGCGATCGGGGACGCTGAACTGAGCCGAGCACGTCGAACTCCGAACTGAACGGGCGTTCAGTCGGTGCCGAGATGGTAGCACCCCCCGAAGGCGCGGCCGAAACGGCCGGCCCGACCGGGGGTCAGTCCTCGATCGCGACGGCGCACGTGCGCCCGGACTTCAGCTGGCGGGCGGCCGCCCGCAGCTGATCGATCCCGCGGTAGTCAACCGTGCGGGCCACGACCCTGAACGCACCCTTGGCGTCGGCCTTCACATCCTCGGCGAAGAACCGCACGGCGCCGTCCCACAGGCGCACGTGCCAGCGGAGGCCGGGCCCGTTCGAGGTGAGGCGGAACCCGACCCGGATGCGCGCGCCGAGGTCGGTCACCGCGAGCGTGCAGTGATAGTTCACGCGACGCGACGCATCGCTCGCGTGGACGACTCCGACCCCGGCCGGCAGCGTCGACGCGGAAGCCGCGACGGCGAGCACGACCGCACTCCGGCGTACCCAGCGCTTCACCGCACGCCTCCCGTCATGTGGCCTCACCCGCGTAGACCGCCTCACCCTCGACGTACGTCCGCACGACCCGAGCCTCCGCGATCTCCTCGACCGGATGCTCGAAGAGGTTGCGATCGACCACCACGACGTCGGCATACTTCCCGACCTCGATCGACCCCGTCTCTCGATCGAGATGGTTCACGTACGCGGATCCCATCGTGAACGCGGCGAGGGCGGTGGGCAGGTCGAGGCGCTCGTCGGGAAGGAACACGTCGCGGTTCTCAACCCGGTAGGGGTAGTCGGCGGGCATCCGACGATTCACCGCGACATGGATCTCCTGGAGCGGGTTCGGCGACGAGACGCTCCAGTCGCTCCCCATCGCCATCATCGCGCCCGCGCGCACGAGGCTCGCGAACGGGTACTGCCACCGCCAGCGCGGATCCCCCAGGAACGGGATCGTGAGATCGTCCATCTGCGACTCGTGCGCGGCCCACAGCGGTTGGGCGTTGGCGACGGCGCCGAGCCGGCGGAACCGAGGGATGTCGTCGGGGTGAACCACCTGGATGTGGGCGAGGTGGTGCCGGTGATCCGAGGGCCCGTTCGCCCCGAGCGCTGCCTCGACCGCGTCGAGGGCCTCGCGCACGGCTCGTTCCGCCAACGCGTGGAAATGCACCTGGAAGCCCTCGGCATCCAACCGGGTGACGGCGTCCTTCAGGAGTTCGGGCTCGACGAACGAGATGCCCCGGTTCTCGGTGACACGCCCCTGCGCATCCAGATAGGGGTCCAACACGGCCGCCGAGAAGTTCTCGCAGACGCCGTCCTGCATGATCTTCACACTGGTGGCCGCGAACCGACCGACGCGCCCCCGTGCGCGCTGCGCCAACAGCTCCTCGATCTGCTCGAGACCGCGATGGCGATCCCACCAGAGAGCGCCCACGACGCGGGCCGTGAGGTCGCCGTTGCCCGCGGCCCGGATGTACGCGTCGAGGTTGTCCACCCATGAGGTGGTGCCCACGATCGCGTCCTGCCAACCGGTGATGCCCAGCGAGTGCAGGTACGCCTGTCCCTTCAACAGCCCCGCGTAGGATTCCTCCGCGGACGGGGGCGGCGCGTGGCTGCCCACCAGGTCCATCGCGCCCTCGTGCAGCGTGCCCGACGGCTCCCCTTGCGCGTTCCGCTCGATGCGCCCGTCGGCGGGATCCGCCGTGTCCCTCGTGACGCCTCCCATCTTCAAGGCCACGGAATTGACCCAGGCTCCGTGCCCGTCCCGGTTGGGCAGGTAGACCGGTCTGTCGCCCACCACATCGTCGAGGGCCTCCTTGGTCGGCGTACCACCGGGGAACACATCCATCGCCCAGCCGCCGCCGAGGATCCACGGGACGTCCGGGTTGCCCTCGGCGTAGGCCTTGATGGCGTTCAGGTACTCCTCGGAGGAGTCGAGGTGGTGCAGGTCGCACTGGAGCATGTCGATCCCCCCGCCCACCGGGTGGACGTGGGAATCCTGGAACCCCGGCACGAGCATCCCGCCGGCGAGGTCGACCACATCGGTGCTCGATCCGGCCAGCCCCCGGATCGCGTCGTCGGTGCCGACCGCGACGATCCTGCCGTCGCGCACGGCGACGGCCTGCGCCCAGCTGCGGGCGGCATCGACGGTGTAGACGGCCCCGTTGACGAAGATCAGGTCCGCGGTGTCGCCGTCGGTGCTCACGTCGGATCCTTCCGCTCGGGTGCAGGGTCCGCAGAGCATAGCCGCGGCTCCCCCTCGCAGGGAAGGGACACCCGCCCCCGAACGCCTACGCCAGGCTCACGAGATCCAGCAGCTCCTGATCCCAGAAGTCGAGGTCCCCCTCGGGCATGAGCAGGACCCGCTCGGGCTCCAGGGCCTCGACGAACTCCGGGTCGTGGCTCACGATCACCATCGCGCCGGGCCAGTCCTGGAGCGCCTCGGCGATGGCCGTACGCGAGGGCGGATCCAGGTTGTTGGTGGGTTCGTCGAGCAGGAGGAGGTTCTTGCGTCCCGCCACCAACTGCGCGAGGGCGAGCTTGGTCTTCTCCCCTCCCGAGAGGGTGCCCGCGTCCTGGAACGCCATGGCTCCCGGCAACCCGAACATGCCGAGCAACGAGCGCAACGCCTGATCGTCCGCGGGAGAGGCTGCGCGCATGTGCGCCAGCAGGTCCATCCCGTCCGTGATCCCTTCGTGCTCCTGGGCGTAGTAGCCCGCCTCCACGTGGTATCCGAGCCGGAACGAGCCGGCATCGGCCTCGGTCTGTCGCGTCAGGATCCGGAGGAGGCTCGTCTTGCCGGCGCCGTTCAACCCCATGACCAGGAGGCGCTCTCCGCGCTCGACGTCGAAGGAGACGTCGGTGAAGACGGGCGGGCCTCCGTATCCCTTGGTCAGACCTTCGACGGTCAGCACGGTGCGGCCGCACGGAGGCGGCTCGGGGAACCGGAAGCGCACCGCGCGCTCCCGCGTAGGGCCGGTGACCTTCCTCGCCTCGAGCTTGGCCGCGCGCGTGTCCAGGGTCTTCGCCTTGCGCGCCCGCTTGGCGGTCTGCCCGCGCATCGAATCCGCGAGGGTCTTCAGCCGGCGGATCTCCTGCTCCTGACGGCCCGCCAGCGCCGCGAGACGCACCTCGTCGCGCGCTCGGGCCTCCCGGTACTGCGTGTAGGTACCGCGGTACTCCACGACGCCGTCCCGATCCAGATGCAGGATCCTCGTGATCGACGCGTCCAGCAAGCCGATGTCGTGGCTCACGACCATCAGGCCGCCCTTGTACCCGGCCAGGAACTTCATGAGCCACACCTTGGCATCGGCGTCGAGGTGGTTCGTCGGCTCGTCCAGCAACAGGAGGTCCGATCCGCCGAAGAGGATCCGGGCGAGCTCCAGCCGCCGCCGCTCCCCTCCGGAGAGCGCCCCGACGGGGAGAGCGAGCCGGTCCTGGGCCAGTCCGAGCCCGGCGGTGATGCTGCGTGCCTCGGACTCGGCGTGGTAGCCGCCCAGGCGGCGGTACTCGTCCTCCAGCCGCGAGTAGCGTCGGACGTTGGGCTCGGACGGCTCCTCCTCCAACTGCAGCCGCGCCTTCTCCATCCGGCGCGCCATCTCCACGAGTTCGCGAGCGGACAGGATGTACTCGAGCCCCGCGATCTCGTCGTCCTCGCGATGTTGGCGCGGATCCTGCCGAAGGTAGCCGAGCGCGCCCCTGCGCACGACCGTGCCTGCCGCGGGGTGAGCCTCCCCCGCCAGGACCTTCAAGGTGCTGGTCTTGCCGGCACCGTTGCGTCCCACGACGCCCACCTTGTCTCCCGCGCGCAGCGTGAACGAGAGCCCTTCCACGACGGTGAGACCCCCGGCCTCGACCGAGAGATCGATCGCTTCCAGGGACGTCATCTGCGCCTCCGGACGGACGGCGGGGCGGGGAACGTCACGGGTGTCGGATCGCTGAGCATGGTCGCTTCTCCGGGAGAGGTGGACGGCAACGAGACCGCCGGGCGGCGGCGCTTCGTGCTGCGGAGAGGACCGGCTAACTCATGCGAGTGGATTGTACCGTCCGCGCCGTCGACGCGTGGGAGATCCGTACGGTGTGACCAGCGCGGTTGTCACCCTCCGCGGTCCGCACCTAGAGTCGAAGCGGTCATGCCCACACCCCCGAATCCTCTCCAGCTTGCTCCTGCGTTCCGTCAGCGAGCGCTCGTCTTCCTGCTCTCCGGCCTCCTCGTGGTCGCCGTAGCGTTCACGACCGAGCCTGTGGGGGCAACCTCAGCATCCGCCAACCCTCCTGTGTCGCAGGCCATGCGAGCCGGACGCCACCCCATCGTCATCGTCTGGATGGAGAACCACACAGCCCGGCAGATCACGAAGGCCACGGCGCCGTTCATGACGTCGTTGAAGCGCCGGGGCCGTTACTTCGCGAACTATCACGGCGTGACCGAACCGTCGCTCCCCAACTACCTCGCCTTCGCCTCCGGGAGCACGAAGGGCAAGAGCGGGACGGATTCCATCCATGCCGGTGAGATCCCGGGACGCACGATCTGGCGGCAGCTCGGGGCGGCGGGCGTGTCCTGGGGCGTGTACCAGGAGTCGATGCCGAGCACGTGCTACACGGGGTCGCAGGCGTCGAACCGGCTCACCGGCCCCTACGTGCTCCGGCACAACCCGGCCACGTCGTTCACGGAGATCGCACGCTCGCGCGCCTGCCGACGCGTGAAGCCACTGAGGAAGATGACGCGCAAGCTTCCCCTCGTCAGCTTCGTCACACCCGCCATCTGCAACGACATGCACGGGGTAGGCGACAGCTCGTTCGGGGCTTCCTGCCGCTCCGGTTCCTCGGCGGTCATCAAGCGCGGCGATCGATGGCTGCACCGGTGGGTGCCGAGGTGGCGGAAGTCCGGCGCCACCGTCGTCATCACGTTCGATGAGGGCTCCAGTGCCCTCTACACGATCGCTGTCGGATCCGGCGTGCATCGCGCTCGTGGACCATCACCGCTACAACCACTACTCGCTGCTCGCCTCGATCGAGCGGCGTTTCCACCTTCCTCGGCTCGGCGGCGCGCAGCACGCGCGCCCGATGCCGCTCGGTCGCTGAAATCACGCAGCGACGGCGAACGGCTTAGTCCTTCCGGCCGATGCCCCGGCCTAGGCCATCTGATGTAGTGTCCGCGAACCGACAGGTTCCGTCGGCGCACTGCGGCGGACCGGTTGCCGAACTGGAGGGATCGACACCATGCGCGTCCGCATCGTCCTCGTCCTCGCACTCGGCCTCGCACTGCTCGCGTTCTGGCTGGCTCCGGTCGGAGCCGGGGGCGCCTCGAACCGGGCTCAGAGCACGGTGACGATCGCGGCCGCCGGCGACATCGCCCGGTCGAATCCGGGGACGCCGCAGAAGCAGACCGCCGCGTTGATCACCGACGTGATCCATCCCTCCACGGTCCTGATGCTGGGCGACTCCCAGTATGAACACGGCGCGTACAACGAATACCTGAAGTCCTACGACCCCACCTGGGGTGCCTTCAAGTCGATCACGGCGCCCACGTTGGGCAATCACGAGTACGAGACCGCGAACGCCGACGGCTACTTCCGCTACTTCCAAGCGCAGCTCGCCCCGTACGGTCCGACGGCCTCCGACCCACACGCCGGCTACTACAGCTTCAACGTCGGCGATTGGCACGTGGTCGCTTTGAACTCGAACTGTGGGAAGGTCAGCTGCCCCACACAGGCCACGTGGTTGAAACAGGACGTCGCGGCGGACGGCCACCTCTGCGAGGTCGTGATCTACCACCACCCGAACGAGCGCTCGTTCGCCAATGCTGCCAACGCGGCTGGGGTGGATCTCATCCTCGCCGGACACAAGCACACCTACGAACGCTGGAACCGGCTCTTCGGCCTGAACGTGCGGGAGTTCGTGGTGGGGACGGGAGGAGACTCCAGCGGGGCTCCGCGGTCGAACGCCGACGCAGGCGCCAAGGCCTACGGCGTGCTTCGCCTCGACCTCTCCCCCACCGGCTACGGCTGGTCATTCATCGACGTCGCGAGGCACGTCCGGGATTCCGGGTCGGACTCCTGCCACGACTGACGGCCTCGCGGGCGTCAGTCAGGCTCGATCGCGCCGCAGACCCTCGTGCCGTCGGGGAAGTAGTACACGTCGAAGGGTTCCACGAAGTCCACCAGGTCGTACGGCGCGTAGCAGACGCGGATCGGGACGACCTCCTGGCGAGCGCCGCAGAAGTCCGGCCACGCGATCCCCGACTCGAGATAGATGAACCCGCGGATAACGCCGTTCGTGTTCGCCTGGTACGCCCGGGGATCCGGCGACGCGGTCGCCGCGACCGTCCGCTTCTTCGGCAGTGGCGTGAACGAGGACGACCGGTAGCACTGGAACGTCTCCCTGAGCGACCCGCTCCCCGTGTACGCGTAGTTCTGGCCCGGGTCGAGGCCGCGCTCCACGAACGACACGTACAGGCTGTCTCCCGCCGTGGTGGCCTTCACGTGGTCGAAGGCTTGGGGAACCGTCGTGGCCCCGGCGCCGGCGGCCGACGCAACCAGGATGCACGAGGCCAGCGCAAGGCTGGTGATGACGCGACGCATCACGAGTCGTAGCGCTCGATCACGCCGTCGTGCCACTCGGGATCGGCCTCCATGAGGGCGCGGTAGGCCTGATAGTCGGCGTCCTGCGCGGGGTCGTCCGCATTGCGATCGTAGCTCTCCCGATCCTCGAAGACGGCGAACAACCAGGCCGTGTCGCTGTCGTTCTCGTACAGGACGTAGGACGTGACGAAGCCGGGGACGGAGCGCTGCGCCATCTGATCCTGCATCACCGCGCGGATCTTCTCGCGGTTCTCCGGAGCGACCTTCGTCTTCGCAACGGTCCCGTACATGATGCGACCCCCTTCCGGCGCTGACCCTCACCATAGGACGGAGCCGACGAGATGGGAATAGTCCTCCTCGGTTCGGGTCCAAGGCCCCGAGAGGCGACCTCGCGCGCTGCTGAACTGGCTTCCATGGACACATCGCAACGAACCCATGAACGGCACGACGAACGTCTGACGTTCGACGGGAGGTACCTGAGCGTGACGAGCTTCCGTCGCGACGGGACCAGGGTGAGCGCCACCGTGTGGTTCGTCGAGGAGGAGGAGCGGCGATCACGCCTGAAGGCTGAGCAACCAGCCCCGGCCTGGTCGTGGCGGCCGGACCGGTGCATGTCGGCGAGCTCTCGTTCATGGTGGCGACGCCGTCCCTGAGCCTGAACCTGATGCCTCAGAGAGGTTCCAGCTGATCGTGGCTGCATCCCTCAACTCGATCACGCTGGATCCGGCGATCGTTCGCCGCGATCCCGCACCCGGGGCTGTGCCGTCGCGGCTGAGCATCGTCGTGAACGTGTCGTCCGGATCACGGTGGCCCGATGCGGCGACAGACAGCCGTGCCGGGAAGGCTTAGCCTGAACGTCTGGTGCTCTTGGAGGAGGCCGTGTGACCGCCGAGGGTGAACCCCCACCGATGCGACGTCTCGCGATCGTGTCCTTGGCTTTCGTGGTCCTGCTGATCCTGGTCGCGGGCGGGCTGATGCTCTGGAACGGGACCGCCACCGGGGACAACCCGACGGCCTCGCCTAACCCGCCACCCACGTTCGTCGGGGGCGGGTAGATCCTGCCGCAGGCCGCTGGGCCCGCGAGGATGTTCACCTCCAGAGAGCCGATCCAGCAGTACCGCGGTCGATGTCGCACATCCTTGCCCGGAGGGGTGGATGTTGCGTCCTCTAGTCGCGACATCGCCACGCTTGGTAACTGTTTGCACATCGGGGGTCTCGGGGTGACTGCTCGGGAATCGCCGACTCACGCATCCCTCGCCTTGCAGCGTCGGGGGACCGATCACATCAATCAGCACCTGGCGGCTTCAGCCCGTGGCCGGTTCCGAAAGCCACCCAGTGAACAGAGCCCGACCCCGACCCCCAAGCTCCCGGGGTCAAGGCGGCGCCTAACCGAACTGGAAGACCATCCAGCATGTGTCGAACCGCTGTTGGATGAGGTCAGGGCGACGGATCGCGTAATACAGCGCGCGAGCGTCTCTCCACATCCATCCCAAGGCGTCGTCTGACTCCAGCTGCAAGAGGAGTTGCCAGGCGTCAGCACCCGCCGCGGTGCCACCCTAGCCGTACGCTGCGACTTCGACCGATGGGCAACGGAGCGATACGCTCACCCGACCGAGTGGAGGGAGGACGGAATGACCAAAGCAACGAGGGGGGGATTGGCGTTCATCGTCACCGTCTCGGTGTTGTCGGTTCTCATGGGTGTGGCGTGGGCATCGAGTGCGCCGAAGACGCTCAATGGGACGGCCTACGCTGGGGTTCACACAGAGGCATGCGAGTTCTACAACCAGGCCGACCTGAATGGTGGTCTCAAGCTCCACATCAAATGCCCGGCGTCGGGTGGCGCGTGGGTTCGGTACCGCTTCCACGACTACGCGAAGAAGGCACCGGCCACGATCTCGGCCGACCTTCAGGACCCGCAGGGATGCGGCGACTCGCGGTGGGTTGCGGAGTGGCGTGCGATCCAAGTCATCGTGCCGCCGCACTGCTACCTACACGTGCGTTCGGTGACGCTCGTCTCGCAGCCGTAGCACGTAGCCAACAGGCGTGCCAGAATCAGGTCGTTCCCCGGGGCCCGTCATTCCGAGCCCCGATCAGGAGCCGGGTCTTTACCCGTTAAGGAACCTCGCCTCGGGGGACGCCTTCCCCACGACCTTGGGACTTCTGCGGCCTTTGGCCGATGCCGAGACAGGGGGCCGACCCCCACCTAACCCCCGCGAGCCGCACGACGGACGCACGGGCAGGGGTCGGCCCTATGCCTCGAACCTGCACCCGAGACAGACGAGGCACGAGCGGCGGATGCCACGGGGCCTCCGCGATGTCCGTGGAATGCACATGTGGTGGGGGCTTCTTCGTGTCTGGACCGCTGTTCCGAGCGCCCCTCAGCAAAGGTTTGCAGTTCGGGGGCCTCGGGCCGATGACTCGGGAATCGCTGGATCGCGCATCCCTTGCCTTGCAATGTCGGAGGGGGGATTTGAACCCCCACGTCCCGCAAAGGGACACTAGGCCCTCAACCCGCTCTGGGCCATGACGGCAGGTGACGGCTCGTGACGCATAGTGCCTCTGAGCAGGGCGTATACGGTTGCCGGTAGGGGCTCACTGACGGCCTATGACGGTCCGTGTCTCGCCGTTCGTTAGCAATCCGTTAGCAACGGCCCTCCCCCATCCCGGCGCATTCTTTCGCTTGACCGCTTCGCGAGCGTGGACGATGCACTCCTAGGAGGACCTTGGCGTCCTGCCTTCCGTGCTCGTGCTTGGTGGGAGGTCCCGCCCACGCCGATAGTTCGGCCGCGTCGGGATCCTCCCCCTAGCGAAGCGTTCGACGGGCATCGCGCCGGAACTCGGTGAACTCGTCCAAGAACAGGACCCCGTTGTGCCCCAGTGTTCGACTATGTCACCGGAGACCAAACGGGTCGGACGATTCGCTCGAGAGGGCGTTACCAAACCCAGGGCAGTCGAATCGGATCAGGCGCGATGAGGTCGTCGCCTAGGATCATGAGGACACCATCGGGAATCTCGCCTTCGACGAGAGCGCGTCCGCGGGGCAGCGCACTCCAGTCGAGTCGCTCGTAGAACGGAGCATTCACGGCATCGCAGAAGAGCATCCCGACATCCGCCGTCTGGCGAATGTGCTGCGCAGCCCGGCGCATGAGCTTGCTCGCATGACCCTCGCGACGGAACTGCGGGAAGGTGAGCACCGCCCCGACGCATCCGACTCTCAGCACCCCGCGATGGCCCTCGATTGAAAGCGGAAAGACGAGCACGTGGCTGACTAGCAGGTCGCCAGCCGCGCGAACAAAGTGTGGGCTTGGATCGTCCCAACTGCGTGTGCGGAATCGAGCATCGCCGCGTAGACCCTCTCCCCAAACGAGTCGCACGAAGGCCCAGAGCTGGATATCGAACTCCCGCGGGAAGTCGGCGTGCGGGAAGACGAACTCCTCGATTTGCGGCGTCGTCATCATGGAGCGCTACAGGGTACAGAACAGTCTTCATAGCATGAGGCGACATCGCCGCGTGGTGCGCCAGCGTTCGGGAATGTCGCCCGAGCGAGTGTCGGGCGTCAGCCGATTTGCTCGGCCAGCCCGATGAGAATGCCCTCGGGGCCTCGGACGTAGCAGAGCCGATACACGTCTTCGTACTGGACCACTTCGTCGACGAGCTGCGCACCGTGGTCGCGGAGCCGGGCGATCGTATCGTCGAGGTCGTCCAGAGCGAACATGACACGCCGTCCAGGAACAAGACGCCGTTGTGCCAGAGGGTCGCCTGATGTACCCGGAGCGCTACTAGGGCGCGGTTCTCCGCGTGATCCGGAGGGCGTCTAGCGAGAGTGCCCCAAGGATGCCCACGAATCCCCCAATCCAGAGCGGCAGCGAGATGTCTCGGGTCACCTCGACGATCTTCATCGACTCGATAGAGTGGCCGGGACCGTGCGGCACACCCAGGATCGCCGCCGAAGCGGTCCACACGATGAGGGCAACGACGAACAACGCTGCGCATCGACGGACCCAAACACTCTGCTCCATCAGGCTTCGCGTTGACACAGAGAGCATCGTCTGCCAGGCCAAGTCAGCAGTCAAGCGACCTGGAACCTATCGTGCCAGAGGGTTGGCCAATGTACCTAGAAAGCCAAACGCTTCAGTTCGGCGTCGCTACCCTGAGGCTCACCAAGACCGGCCCAGTAGTACTCACCGGGATCGCTTTCGGGTCGGATCAGCACCCTGGGCGTGCGTTCACGTCCCCAACTGACGGCTACTTCGATCGACTTCGTGTTCGGTGCTTCTTCCAAGGACTGATTGCCGATCGGAAAGGAGTCCCAGTATCCCCAGTAGCAAAGCTCGCCTTCATGCCACGCCAAGAAGACGGTGCCTGTCCCGCGGAACAACTCGGGATGGGGGTGTGACTCGATCGTCATGCCAGCCACGATAGCGAGGGAACGGTCCCTCGCGTGCCAGAGGGTCACCTAATGTACCTGGAGGCTGCGGCCTGCTATCAGGACCCAGCGTTGCCCGGCGGCCTAGATGTGGAACGGCGAGAGGTCGATGCTCCATGTATCTCCGTTCGAATCCTTTCCCCCTAGTGTCTCCCCCAGACAGATGGCGTCCATAGTTCTCGACTGGCTGTGCCAGAACAGCCCCGCATCAAACGCGCACGGCGCCAGGGACGGCAAGCCGCTCAGCGCGAAGTCCGTGCGCAACGTCGCCCTGCTGATCCACGCGGCGCTCACCTCGGCCCGCAAGAAGGGCAAGGTCGCCCTCAACGTGGCGGACAACTGCGAGATGGTCCCGACCATCGACCGCTCGGAACGCGAGACGCAGATGGCCGAGGAGACCTGGACGCCCGAGCAGCTCCGGTCGTTCCTCGCTCACGTGCACGGGACCCGCGACTACCCGCTCTACCTCCTGCTCGCGGGGACGGGCGCCCGTCGTGGAGAGGCCCTCGGCCTGAGCTGGAATGCCACCGACCTAGAGGACGGCGCCATCACGATCGGGCAGACCCTCGTCCTCGTCGACAACAGGGTCACCGTGAAGCCCAACCCGAAGTCGGACGCGAGAGCGGCCACGATCGCCCTGGACGATGACACCGTGGCGGCGCTGCGCGAGCATCGTGCCCGCCAGAACCGCGAGCGCCTGCAAGCCGGCGCGCTCTGGAGGGACACGGGCCTCGTGTTCACCGACGAGCTCGGCGAGCCGCTGCACCCCGAGACGACGACCAAGAGGTTCCAGCGCGCCGCGAAGGCCGCGGGACTCCCGCCGTGTCGCCTCCACTCCCTGCGGCACGCCTACACGAGCCTCCTGCTGGAAGAGGGCGTCGCGATGGAGGTCATCTCCAAGCGCCTGCGCCACTCGGACCTCGACACGACGTCCCGCCTCTACGCGCACTACACGCGGACGCTCGATCGCGAGGTAGCGAAGGTCGGCGTGGCGCGCCTGATCCGCGAGAGCTAGCGAGCCAGTACGCAAGGAAGCCCCTCACCGCTTGGTGGGGGGCTTCTGCGTGTCTGGAATCGGCGTTTCGGACCGCCCGTTAGCAAATGTAAGCAATCCGGGGGTCTCGGGCCGATGACTCGGGAATCGCTGGATCGCGCATCCCTTGCCTTGCAGTGTCGGAGGGGGGATTTGAACCCCCACGTCCCGCAAAGGACACTAGGCCCTCAACCTAGCGCGTCTACCAAGTTCCGCCACTCCGACGAGGCGCGAAGGATTCTACCAGTGGCCTCTGGAGGGCCTTACGGGTTCCACTTCCAGGCGAGCCAGATCGTGCAGATCCCGAAGACCACGGCGCAGACCACGGTGACGCGGTCGAGGGTGCGCTCGAGCGCCGTCCCTCCGGAGAGGTTGGAGGTCCCTCCGAACAGGTCGGACAGGCCGCTCCCGCGCCCGGAGTGGAGCAGGATCGTCGCGATCAGGAACAACGCGGAGATGACCTGCAGAACGATGATGACGGTGATCAGCATTGGAAATAAGCGTACTAGGTGGGCAGCGGTGCGGCGGCGTCATCCAAGGGGAAATGACACGCGGCCTCCTGGCCTTCGTGCTGCGGGGAGAGCACCGGCACCTGCTCCATGCAGATGGGCATCACGCCCGCATCGATCCCCTCGGCCTTGGCCAGCGCGCGGGTGCGTGGGCAGCGCGGGTGGAAGCGGCAGCCCGACGGCGGGTCGATCGGGGACGGGACGTCGCCCTCCAGGATGATCCGGCGCTTGGCCTTGGCGAGCTTGGGATCGGCCACGGGGACCGCCGAGAGCAGCGCGCCCGTGTAGGGGTGCTTCGGGTTCTTGTAGAGCGTGTCGCCCGACGCCACCTCGGCCACCTTCCCGAGGTACATCACGGCGACGCGGTCCGAGACGTGCTTCACGACGGAGAGGTCGTGCGCGATGAACAGGTACGTGAGGTTGAACTCGTCCTGGAGGTCCTCGAGCAGGTTGAGGATCTGTGCCTGGATCGAGACGTCGAGCGCCGAGACGGGCTCGTCGGCCACGATGAGCTTGGGGCGCAAGGCGAGCGAGCGCGCCACGCCGATACGCTGACGTTGCCCGCCCGAGAACTCGTGCGGGTAGCGGTTGTAGTGCTCGGGGTTCAGCCCCACGAGCTCCATCAGCTGCTGGACCTCGCCCTTGATCTTGTTCTTGGGCACGGTGCCGTGCAGGCGGAACGGCGCCCCCACGATGGTGCCGACGGTCTTGCGGGGGTTGAGCGACGCGTACGGATCCTGAAACACCATCTGCATGTCCCGGCGGAGGTCACGGAGCTCCTGTCGCCGCAGATGCGTGATGTCCCTTCCCTCGAAGAAGATCTTGCCCGCCGTGGCCGGGTACAGACGCATGATGACGCGCGCGAGCGTCGACTTGCCGCAACCCGTCTCGCCCACCAGCCCGACGGTCTCGCCCTGGTAGATCTCGAGGTCCACGTCGTCGACGGCGTGCACGTCGCCGATGTGATGCTGGAACAGGATCCCCCGCGTGATGGGGAAGTACTTCTTGATGCCCTCGACGCGGACCAGCGGCTCGCCCTTGGGTGGGACCGGCACCGCCCCGCGCTCCGTGACCTCGACGCTCATCGCTTCGCGAGCACCTCCTCGCGCAGGATCCGCTGCCTGTCGGCCATCGCGAGATGGCACGCGGCGGCGTGGTGCCCGTCGATCGGAAGCAGCTCGGGCACCTCGGTCGTGCACGGCGGGTCGAAGCGGTACGGACACCGCGGATGGAACGAGCATCCCGAAGGCACGTTGATCAGCGAGGGCGGCAACCCCTGGATCGGCTTGAGGCGCTCCTTCACTTCGTCGGTAAGCCGCGGGATCGATCCGAGCAGCCCCCACGTGTAGGGATGCATCGGGCCGTAGTAGATGTCGTCGACGTCGCCGAACTCCACCACCTTGCCCGCGTACATCACCTGGATGTCGTCCGCGTGCTCGGCCACCACGCCGAGGTCGTGCGTGATCATCACGACGGCGGCGTTGAACTCGTCCTTCAGGCGGTCGATCAGGTCCAGGATCTGCGCCTGCACCGTGACGTCGAGCGCCGTGGTCGGCTCGTCCGCGATCAGCAGGTCCGGGTTGAGTGCCAGCGCCATCGCGATCATGGCGCGTTGGCGCATCCCGCCGGAGAACTCGTGGGGGTACTGCTTGGCGCGCTCGGCCGGCTTCGGGATGCCCACCAGCTTGAGCATCTCCACGGTCTTCCCGAAGGCCTCCTTGTCCGAGATCTTCTCGTGCGCCAGG
This sequence comes from uncultured Actinomycetes bacterium, assembly GCA_963810915.1. GTDB lineage: Bacteria > Actinomycetota > UBA4738 > UBA4738 > HRBIN12 > JAOUEA01. Next base: position 683,003 of record CAWEPH010000001.1, read on the forward strand.
ATCGCCTCCGAGATCTGATCGCCGACCTTGTAGAACGGGTGGAGCGAGGTCATCGGGTCCTGGAACACCATCCCGATCTTGGCCCCACGGATCCCCTTCAGCTCGTCGACCGGCAGCTTCAGGAGGTCCTCGCCCTGGAAGATGACCTCGCCCTCGACGATCGCGCTCTTCCGGTTGATCAACCCCATCACGGTCAGGAAGGTCACGCTCTTGCCGGACCCGGACTCCCCGACCACGCCCAGCGTCTCGCCGGGCATGATGGAGAGGCTGACGTCGTTGACGGCCTTGACCATCCCGTCCTCGGTCGGGAAGGTCACGGACAGGTGCTTCAGCTCGAGCAGCGGCTCAGGCAAGGAGGCTCCTCCCGCGCGTGTCGTCCGCGCGACGCATCAGTTGTACCTCACCCGGGGATCCAGGAAGGCGTAGACGATGTCCACGACCAGGTTGGCCATGGCGACGAAGAACGCCGCGATGAGCGTGATGTCCAAGATCGCGTAGAGGTCGAGTCCGCGAACCGCCTGGATCGTGTACTGGCCGATGCCGGGGATGTTGAAGATGGTCTCCGTGATGATGGCGCCGGCGAGGAGGCCGGCGAGATCCAGGCCGAAGATCGTCACGATGGGCGTGAGGCCGGCGCGGAGCCCGTGCTTGAGGACGACCTTCCGTTCCGACAGGCCCTTGGCCCGCGCCGTGCGGATGTAGTCCTCGCTCATGGTCTCCATCAGGTTCGCACGCGTCATCCGCGCGTAGAACGCGGCGTAGAGGACCGCCAGGACGCACCACGGCAAGATGAAGTGGCTGAACCACGGCACGAACCCGTACTTCGAGAGCGGGAAGTAGCCGGTGCCCGGCACCCACCCGAGCTTGAACCAGAAGACGTACAGCGCCAGCGGCCCCAGGAAGAAGACCGGGAACGAGATGCCGATCAGCGCGAAGATCATGGCGGTGCGGTCCATCAGGGACCGGGGCCGCAGGGCGGAGAGGATGCCGATCGGGATCCCGACCGCCAGCCAGATGACCGCCGCACCGACGGCGAGCTGGATGGTGACGAACATCCGCTCGAAGATGATGGACTTCAGCGGCACGCGTGTGCTGAAGGAGAAGCCGAGCCCCGGCCACCCGTACTGGTCACCCAGGAAGACGTGCTTCGTGAAGTTCCAGTACTGGATGTACCAGGGCCGGTCCAAACCGAACTGATGCCTGACGGTCTCGAGCACCTCGGGCTGGGCACCCTTGCCCGCGAACCGCACCGCCGGGTCTCCGGCCGGCATCAGGAAGAAGATCACGTACGTGATGAAGACGATGACGACCAGGACGAAGAGGACCCACAGCAGCCTCCGGATGACGTACCGGCCCATCCTTCATCGACCCCTTCGTCGGCCGCGAGGGAGGGGCCCGAAGACCCCTCCCTCGTTCCGATTCACTGCCTAACCGTGGATCACGCCGCCACGTTCTCGGGCTGCAGGCCGTTGTCCACGGCCACCCAAGAGAACGAGATCACGCCGGCGTTGGCGTCGTACTCGTAGTTCGTAACCGATGTTCCCGTGATCACCAGGTTGTTCGCCCAGCTCCACGGCACCCACGGAACGACCGTCTCCATCAGCGGCTTGTCGACGTCGTCGGCGAAGCACTGATCGACCTGGTCCGAGGGCTTGGTCACGCACGCGTCGATCGCGTCGCTGACCGACGGGATAGGCCCGTACTTCGAGGTCGCGGCGTTGTACGCGTCCTCGATGCCACACTCCTTCGCGTTGTCGGCCGTGAAGCCGGCCATCGCGTAGTTGGTGGCGGTGGTGCAACCCAGGCCCGCGTCACCGAAGATGAAGAAGTCGAACCCGAACGGGGACGCGAAGTCCTTCCCCCAGCCCGGAACGAGCGAGAGCGGGATGAGCTTCTTCAACGTCTGCAGCGACGTGTAGCCGGTGGTGGTGTCCACCTCGCTGAGCTTCGGCGTCAGGCCGATCTTCGCCAGGCTCTGCATGGCCACCTGGTTCAGGCTCGGCCACGGCGGCGTGGACCGACCCAGGAACAGGAAGCCCTTGCAGGCGGGGTCGGTGCACTTGCCCGTGCTGTCGGTCTGGTACTTGGACTGCTTCATCTCCGCGAGCGCCGAGTTCACGTCGCCCGCGAAGTTGTTCGCCGCACCACCGTACGGGTCGTAGTCCGCGGTCGCGGAGTTGACCGTCGGCGGCTCCACCGTGGTGGCGGGCACCGCGTGCAGGGATCCACCGTAGGCCTTCACCAGCCCCGCCTTGTCGATGACGTAGTTCATGGCCTTGCGGACATGCACGTCGTCGAACGGCGGCGTCAGCAGGTTCATGGTGAAGTACCAGGTCCTGTCGGCCTCGTCCGAGTGCAGACTGGACTTCAGGTTCGGATCCGTGGCGTAGGTCCGCTCCACCGTCGATGGCGGGGTGTCCTGGTATGAACCGTCGAGGTCGCCCGACTGCACCTTCGCGAAGATGTCGTCCAGGTTCGAGTCGATGGCGATCTGGATCCCGTCCAGGTAGTTGGCCCCCGTGTCCGGGTTCGCCGAGTCCTTGGTCCAGTTGGGGTTCCGGACGAAGGTGACGCCCTTGTCGGGGTTGTACCCGTCGATCGGGTTCTTGGCGAGCGTGGAGCACGGCTGGTTCAGATCCAGCTTGTCCTCGCCCATGATCATGTACGGGCCAGAGGAGATCACGAAGCGTCCGTAGTCGCCTGCCTGGAGGAAGCACTTCGCGACCTCCTCCGGCACGGCGGCCGTGGCCGGCATCGCGAGCCGGTAGAGCAGGTCGCCCGTGGGCTGCTCGAGGTGGAAGGTGATCGTCGTGTCGTTCGGCGTCTCGATGCCGGAGACGGGCGCGAGCTTCTTCTCGGCGCACGTCATGCCCTTGATCACGCCGCAGTAGTAGTTGCCGTACTGCGCCGCCAGGGATGCGAGGTTGATCCGCTCGAACGCGTACTCGATGTCGTGCGACGTGACGGCACGGGTCACCGGTGGACCGAACATCACGTTGTCGCGAAGCGTGAACGTGTAGGTCAGACCATCCGCCGAGACCTGCGGCATGTCGGTCGCGATATCCGGCACCGGGGTGTCTCCGCCCTTGTCCGCGTTCTGGTGGTTGTAGGTCATGAGCCCGCGCAGCAGCAGCTGCGAGTACAGTCCCCACGCGCTCCCCAGATACTCACCGGTGGGGTCGAACGCGTCCGTGTAGCCGAATTCCTGCGTGGCGGTCCGATAGGTGCCGCCGGCTGCCGACGGCACCTCCCGACGAACTTGACGTCGGTGTATTGCCACTGTTGCTGCTGCACGCAGCAGCGATGATCGTGAGACAGGCTAGGAGCGACACTGCCGCCCACATCCTGGTTCTCGTCACGACTTCCCTCCCCTCATCCTTGGGTCCATTCCATCAAGGTGATACGTAAGCGATCCGTTCAGGAGACTGCGCCCTTCGATTTCCCTCCCTCGGCGAGACAACCAACTAGCGCCCGGTCCTCGGGTCGAGGGCGTCGCGCAATCCGTCGCCCACCAGGTTGAACGCCAGCGTCGTGAACACGAGGCACATCCCCGGGAAGAACAGCATCCACCACGCGAACAGATACAGCTGTGCGTTGGTGGCGTCGGAGATCATCCGGCCCCACGAGGGCGTTCCCGGCGGGATCCCCACACCCAGGAACGAGAGCGAGGCCTCGAAGATGATGTTGGTGGGGATCAGCAGCGTGGTGTACACGATGATGGGGGCCACGAGGTTGGGCAGGATCTCGCGGAACATGATGTGCGTGTTGCCGTAGCCCGTGGCCCGCGCGGCCTCGATGAACTCCCGCTCGCGGTAGGACAGCGTCTGCCCCCGCACGATGCGGGTCATGTAGGGCCAGCCGAAGAGCGCGATGATGAACGTGACCAGGGCCACGCCCGGCTGGATCAGGCCCCCGAGGCATCCCTCCACCGTGGTGCTGCACGCCGCGGAGATGCCGATCGCTAGCAGGAGCACCGGGAGCGACAGGGTGACGTCGACGGCGCGCGAGATCACGGTGTCGAGCTTGCCGCCGTAGAACCCCGCGACGAGCCCGAGGGCGATGCCGATGATCACCGAGGCGCCGGTGGCGAGGAACGCGACCTCCAGCGAGGTCCGGGCCCCGTAGAGCGTGCGGACGAAGACATCCCGTCCGAGACCGTCGACGCCTCCCCAGTACGCCACGCTGGGGCCGACGATCGGGATGCTGAACTCGTCGGTGAGCGTGGTGTTGATCTCGTTGGGACCGTGGTGCGCGATGTGGTTGGCGAAGACCGGGGCGAACAGGGCCCCGAGCACAAGGAGGATGATGAAGACCCCTCCCGTCAACGCGACGCGGTCACGGCGGAAGCGTTGCCAGAAGAGCTGCCAGGGGCTGCGGCCTTCGATCCGTTCGGGAGCCGTCCGGGGAACCCGCAAGTACCGGTTCGGTCGTGGGCTCGGACGAGGTGACCTGGCTCAATGTGCGTCCCTACTCCCCTAACGGACGGGCCGAAGTGTAGGCCACGTGGGGGCTCGCCACAACCTCGGTCACGTGGGGTTATACGTGCCCGGCCGCGCGGATGGGTTCACCCATCGCGGAGGTGTTCACCCGCGCATCAAGGCGGTGAGTCGAGGAAGGATCTCCGGGCCGAGGAGCTCGCCGAGAGACCCTTCGGCGCAGGCACGCTCGCCGATAGGCCTGGGAGCCGTCCGGCGTGACCGGCCCGCCCGCGGTCACCAGGGGCACAGGTTCGGCCGTGTGCGCCTTCCGCAGGCACGATGTGGAGTGGTCGGCGGTGACGGCCACCACCGTGCCGCGGTCGAGCCGAGGGAGGATCTCACCGAAGAACGCCTTGTCGATCGCGGAGATCACGTCGCGCTTGTCCTCCGCTCGTCCGTCGTGCGCGGGCACGTCGGGACCCTTGATGTGCACGTAGAGCGCCTGGAACGATGCGAGCGCCTCGGCGGCCAACGATGCCCAGGCTGCGTAGGCCTCCTCCGCCGGACCGCCGAAGCCCACCGGGTCGAGTCGCGGCACGGCGACGGGATCCATCCCCAGTGCGATCGAGATGCCCCGCTCCACCGGCATCTCGACGAAGCATCCCCAACTGAGCCCGAACCGCTCGCGGATCGGCTGCAGTCGCGGACGGTGGTCGCCCCCGTCCCGCGTGAGGATCAGGTTTCCGGGGAGGCTCCCTGCCGCTCTGCGTTCGGCGTTCACTTCGGAGGCATCCAGGATCCGCGCGGCGCCCTCGACGAACGCGTTCGTGAGGTCGGCCGCGCGCCGGGAGGCTTCGTCGTCATCCATCGGCTCGCACGTGATGACGACGGGCTCGAACGTCTCGAGGGCGACGCCGAGCGATCCTTCTCGCCGGTACGCGGGATCCGTGTTGGTCACGCTCGCGGAGAGCGCCGAGCCGTCGGCAGCGCGGAACACGAGCGCGCCCCGGTGCTCGACGGTGGCCTCGAGCCGGAACGTGGCGCCGTCCAGCACGAGCTTCGCGTTGACCTCGTCGGCCAGAGCGTGGGCTTCCTCCGACGTGAGGTTGCGTCCGACCCGCCGGTCCACGATCTCGGGCCATGCCCCCGTGGCGAAGTTGATCCGGTAGGCGAGGTCTCCGTCCTCGAAGTCCATCCCGATGCCGATGGCCTCGAGCACGCCGCGACCCGGGTGCTCCTCGTGGGGGTCGTAGCCGAGGATCCCGAACACGCCGATGTCGGATTCGGGGGCGATCCCCGGCCCCACGGTCACGACGGTCCCCGTGCGGCCTCGCCGCGCGAGCGAATCGAGGTTGGGGGTCTCCGCGGCTTCGAGCGGGGTGCGATCGTCGAGTTCGGGGATGGGGTCGTCGCCCAGCCCGTCCAGGCACACGTACAGGAGGTTGGTCACCGGGCTCGTCTCCTCGTTGTGGCGCTTGGTTGGTGGCGGTCAGCGGAACTTCACGATCAGCGCGAACTCCTCCGGATCGAGGCTCGCGCCGCCGACGAGCGCACCGTCGATCTCCGGGTGCGCCATGAACTCGCGGATGTTGCCGGGCTTCACGCTCCCGCCGTACTGCACGCGGATCCCTTGGGCGAGCGCGTCGTCGTACTTCGCGGCGAGGGTCGCGCGGATCATCTCGACCACGCGGCCGGCGTCCGCCGGCTCGGCGTTGCGGCCGGTGCCGATCGCCCAGATGGGCTCGTAGGCGACCACGGCCTCCTTCGCCCCGGCGGCGTCCACACCGTCGAAGGCACGTCGGATCTGTTGCGTCACTTTGGACTCCGTGCCGTCCGCCTCGCGCTCCTCGAGGGTCTCCCCCACGCAGACGATGGGCCGCATGCCGTGCGTGAGCACGGCCTTCACCTTCTTGTTCACGATCAGATCGTCCTCGCCGAAGAGCTGGCGCCGCTCCGAGTGACCCACGATCACGTAGTCGACCTTCAGCGCTTGCAGCATGGGTGGCGAGACCTCGCCGGTGAACGCCCCTTTGTCCTCGAAGTAGACGTTCTGGGCGCCGAGGCGGTACGGGAGCTTGTCCGCGTCGAGGAGGGTCTCCACGGCGCGCAGCGCGGTGAAGGCCGGACAGACCACGACCTCGACGGCCTCCGCGTCGTCCTTGTCGAGCAGGTAGCTGAGCTTCTGGACGGCTTGGATCGCCTCCAGATGCGTCTTGTGCATCTTCCAATTGGCCGCGACGATGGGTCGGCGCTCGGTCATCTAGTCCTCCAGGACGATGATGCCGGGGAGCGCACGCCCCTCGAGGAACTCGAGCGATGCGCCTCCTCCGGTCGAAAGGTGGTCGAAGGCATCGGCGAGCTCGGCGCGTTTCACGGCGAGGAGCGAGTCTCCGCCTCCGACGACGCTGAACGCGTCGGCCTTGGCGATGGCGGTCGCTACCCCGCGCGTGCCCGCGCTGAACGGCTCGAGCTCGAAGACCCCCATGGGCCCGTTCCACAGGATCGTCTTGGCGTCCGCGATGATCTCCGCGTAGGCCGCCACCGTCTTGGGACCGATGTCGAGACCCTTGAGCCCCCGCGGGATCTCGGTGGCGGGGACCGTCTGCGCCTTGGCGTCCGCGCTGATCTCCTGGGCCGCGACGACGTCCTGCGGCACCTCGATCAGCACGCCGAGTTCCTTCGCGCGCGCGCGAGCGGCGCGAACCTCGTCGAAGCGATCCCGTTCGACGAGGCTCTCCCCCACCTCGCCGCCGTCGGCCGCGATCAGCGTGAACGCCATCGCGCCGCCGATCAGCAGGGCGTCCACGCGCTCGAGCAGCGCGTCGATCACTGCGAGCTTGTCGGAGACCTTGGCGCCGCCGAGGACCGCCACGTACGGATGGTCCGGATCGCGCAGCAGGCGTGAGAGCACCTCGACCTCCCGCTGCATCAGGCGCCCGGCCACCGACGGACGGCCGCTCGCGCGCATCAGATCGGGTAACGCGGAGACGCTGGCGTGCGCGCGGTGCGCCGCTCCGAACGCGTCGTCGACGTAGGCATCGACGAGCTCGGCGAGCCGCCCGGCGAAGGTCGGGTCGTTCGCCTCCTCGCCGGGATCGAATCGGAGGTTCTCGAGCAGGATCACCGGATCGTCGGGGAGCGACGCCGGGGCGGGCTCGCCGAGCGCCGCCACCGGGCGGCCGAGCAGCTCCTGCAGCCGCACGGCCACCGGCGCCAGGCGCAACTCGTCCTTCACCTGTCCCTTGGGCCGGCCGAGGTGCGAGGCCAGGACGACCGAGGCGCCGCGGCCCAGGAGCTCGGTCACGGTCGGCAGCGCCGCCCGGATGCGTGCGTCGTCCGCAACGGCACCCCCGTCCAGCGGGACGTTGAAGTCCACCCGGACGAACACCCGCTTCCCGGCGACGTCGCCGAGGTCGTCGAGCGTGCGGAGGGTCACCGCTTAGAGCTTCGAGGCGACGAGCGCGGCGAGGTCGACCAGACGGTTGGAGTAGCCCCACTCGTTGTCGTACCAGCCGATCACCTTGGCTTGGTTGCCCATCACCATCGTGGCCGACGCGTCGAACGTGCACGACGCAGCCGAACCCACGATGTCCGTGGACACGATGAGGTCCTCGGTGTAGACGAGCTTCCCGGCGAGGGGGCCGTTCTCCGACGCCGCCTTGAAGGCCGCGTTCACCTCGTCGCGGGTGACCTCACGACCGAGGGTCGCGACGAGGTCGGTGACCGAACCGTCGGGCACCGGCACCCGCATCGACATGCCGTCGAGCTTCCCCTTCAGGTGCGGGAGGACCAGGCCGGTGGCCTTCGCCGCCCCGGTGGACGTGGGGATGATGTTCACGGCCGCGGCGCGCGCACGGCGCAGATCCTTGTGTGGCAGGTCGAGGATGCTCTGGTCGTTCGTGTACGCGTGCACGGTGGTCATGAAGCCCTGCTGGATGCCGAAGGCGTCGTCGAGCACCTTCGCCATCGGCGCCACGCAGTTGGTGGTGCACGAGGCGTTGGAGATCACGTGGTCGTTGGCCGGGTCGTACGTGTCCTCGTTCACGCCGAGCACCACGGTGACGTCCTCGTCCTTGGCAGGGGCGCTGATGATCACCTTCTGCGCGCCCGCCTCCAGGTGCGCTGCCGCCTTCTCCCGGCTGGTGAAGATGCCCGTGGACTCGATCACGATCTCCGCGCCCACCTCTTTCCACGGGATGTTGGCGGGGTCGCGCTCGGCGAAGAAGTGGAGCTCGTCGCCGTCGACGATGAGCCCGTCGCCGCTCACGCTCACGTCGCCGGGGAAGCGGCCGAACACCGAGTCGTACTTCAGCAGGTGCGCCATGGTCGCGGCGTCGCCGAGGTCGTTCACCCCCACGAAGTCGAAGTCGAAGCCGCGCTCCTTGGCGGCCCGGAAGAAATTGCGCCCGATGCGGCCGAATCCGTTGATCCCGATCTTCACGGTCATGACAGAACTCCTTCGAGTGTCCGTATGACCCCCATCCTAGCCAGTGATGCCGCGAGCCGCCCCCGGCCGTTCGGCCCGCAGGGGCGGCCCAGGGGACCCGTCAGCCGCGATGGAGGTCGCGGTGGGTGACGTGGGTGGGCAGGCCGCGTTCGCGGAAGAACCGGCTGAGCTCCTCGGTCACCACCACCGAGCGATGGTGCCCGCCCGTGCAGCCGACCGCGACGCTGAGGTAAGACTTCCCCTCGTCGATGTAGCCGGGCACGACGACGTCGAGGAGCCCTTCGAGCCGTTCCATGAATGCGCCGTATTGATCCTGGTCGCGGACGTAGTTCCGGACGCGCTCGTCGGTCCCCGGGAGCGGGCGGAGCTCCTCCACCCAGTGGGGGTTGGGCAGGAACCGGACGTCGAAGACCAGGTCCGCGTCGCGCGGTGTCCCGTACTTGAACCCGAACGAGACGATGCTCACGTGCAGCCCGGCCTCCGGTGGGGCGTCGGCGAACGCCTCCCGGATCCGGTCGCGCAGTTCGTGCGGCGTGAGTCCGCTGGAGTCGATGATGAGGTCGGCGTCGCCGCGCAGGCTCTCCATCATCAGGCGCTCCTTGCGGATGCCCTCGACCACCCGATCGGCCGGGGCGAGCGGATGCCGGCGCCGCGTGGCCTCGTAGCGGTTCACGAGATCGTCGTCGGCGGCCTCCAGGAACACGATGCGGTAGGCGATGGACAGATCCTTCAGCTCCTCCAGGGCCTTGGAGAGCTCCCCGAAGAACACCCCACCCCGCGCGTCCACCACGATCGCCACGCGCTGCGGACCGCCGGGACGTGCCGCGAGCTCCGCCATCTTGGGGAGCAGCGCCGGCGGGAGGTTGTCGACCACGAAGTAGCCCAGGTCCTCGAACGAGTGGGCGGCCTCGGAGCGGCCCGCGCCGGACAGACCCGTGATGATGGTGAAGCCGGGCGCGGGCCGCGGCTCCTCGCCGGGGATCGTGATGACCTCCGCGTCGCCCATCAGGCGCTCTCCCGTTCCTGGAGCTCGGGGGCGGGCGCGGGGGCGTCGGGCGCGCGCACGGTGTGCAGGCGCTCGTAGACGGCGCGCGCGATGTCGGGCCCCACGCCGGGCGTCGCGGCGATCTCCTCCGGCTCCGCCCGCTGCAGCCGCGCGAGCGAACCGAACCGCTTCAGCAGCGCCTTCTTGCGGGCGGGTCCGACGCCCGGCACGCCGTCGAGCGGCGAGGCCAGCGCACGCTTCTCGCGCTTCTGGCGGTGGTAGGTCACGGCGAACCGGTGCGCCTCGTCGCGCAGGTGCTGCAGGACGAAGAGCGCCTCCGATCCGCGCGGGATCATGAGCGGCTCGGGGTGGTCGGGGAAGTAGACCTCTTCGAGGCGCTTGGCGAGGCCCACGTGGGGGATCTGCAGGTGGAGGTCGGCGAGCACCTTCGAGGCCATGCCCAGCTGACCCCGCCCGCCATCCACCACGACCAGCGCGGGCGGATAGGAGAAGCGACGGCCCTTGCCGGGACGTTCCTCCTGCTCCTTCAGCAGCCGCGTGAACCGGCGTCGCAGCATCTCGTCCATGGAGGCGAAATCGTCCTGTCCGGCCACCCCCTTGATCTGGAAGCGGCGGTAGTCGGAGCGCTTCGGGAGGCCGTCCTCGAACACCACCATCGATCCGACCTTGTCCGTGGGACCCAGGTTGGAGATGTCGTAGCACTCGATGCGCAGCGGCGCCTGCTCCAGCCCGAGGCGCTCGGCGAGCTCGGCCAGCGCCCGCGACCGCGCCCCGAAGTCGCTCGCACGCTTCAGCTTGTGCCGATGGAAGGCCTCGGCGGCGTTCTGGTTCACGACCTCCATCAGCTTGCGTTTGGCACCGCGCTCGGGGACCGCGATGGTCACCCTGGTGCCGCGCCGCGACGACAGCCAGGCCTGCAGGACCTCGCGCCCCGACGGAAGGTCGGGCACGAGCACCCGGGGCGGGACCTCCTCACGTTCCATGTAGAGCTGCCGGACGAAGGAGGCCACCAGCTCTTCCCGCGTGAGGTCCTCGACGCGATCCACGACCCAGCCCTTGCGCCCCAGGACGCGTCCGCCGCGCACGACGAACACCTGGAACGCCGCCTCCAGGTCGTCTTCGGCCATGCCGATCACGTCGAGGTCCTCGGGCTGCGTGAGCACCATCTCCTGGGCCTCCATCGCGCGGCGCGCGGCCGCGAGCTGGTCACGCATCTTGGCAGCCTGCTCGTACTCCTGCCGCTCGGCGGCCTCCTTCATCTGGCGGTCCAGCCGGGCGAGCACCGGGCGGGTATTGCCCGCGAGGAAGTCCGCGAGGGCGTCCACCTGCTGCGCGGTAGGAAGCCTCCGTGACCCCGGTGGCCTCCGGCACGCACGGCCCCGCGCAGCGCCCGATGTCGTAGTAGAGACAGGGGCGGCCCGATCGCGAACGCTGGTCGAAGAACGCGTTGGAGCACGTGCGGACCGGGAACACGCGGGTGACCGCGTCGAGCGTGTCGCGGATGGCCCACGCGTGCCCGTACGGGCCGAAGTAACGGACGTTCTTCCGCTTGGCGCCGCGCAGCACCTGGGCACGCGGCCACGTCTCGCCCACCGTGAGCGCCAGGTACGGGTAGGACTTGTCGTCGCGGTACCGGACGTTGAACCGCGGCTTGTGCCGTTGGATCAGGTTGTACTCGAGCATCAACGCGTCGACCTCGCCCGAGGCGAGCATCCACTCGACGCTCTCCGCGGCGTTCACCATCGCCTCGGTGCGCGGATGCAGCGGACGGCTCCAGTAGTTGGCCAGGCGCTTGCGCAGCGACCGAGCCTTCCCCACGTAGACCACACGACCGTCCCCGTCGCGGAAGAGATACGCGCCGGGCAGGTCGGGGACGCTGGAGGCAACCGGGCGAGGGACGCTCACCCGGTCATCCTAGACCCGGGCCGGGACAAGGCCCGGAAGGCGCCTCCCGGGCGTTACTTGCCCTTGCCTTTGACCACCACGAACTGCCCGAACATCGAGGTGGGGTGGGCGTCGCACTGGAAGAAGTAGGTGCCGGCGTCGAGCGGCTTCACCGGCAGCTTCTGCACGACGGGCCCCGCTGCGAGCTGGGTGGACGCGAGACTGTCGCCGCCCTGGGCCGTGAAGAGGTCGAAGTTGTGGGTGACGCCCGTGTCCTTGTTGTCGAAGTTCACCGTGAAGTTCGTACCCGCGTCGGCCACGAGGCAGTTGGTGTCGAAGGCGATGTTCTGCGCGGAGATGTCGAGGGCGACCTTGCCGTCCGCGCCGCAGGTGGGACCGGACGGCGGGACGACCCCACCGGACGGCGTCGGGCTGGGCGCCGCGATCGGCAGTTCCTGGACGTCGCCCTGGATGCCCATCCGCAGGTCCTGATTCTCCACCCCGTACCAGGCCACGTAGACGAAGGCCCCGTCGGGCGAGACGGCCACGGAAGGGTACTGGCCGTCGACGGTGGCGGTGGTCGCCACGGGGGTGAACGTGGTCCCGTCGCCGGAGGAGAGCACCACGCTGTCGGTGGCGCCGTCGTAGTAGCTGACGTAGAGCGTGCCGTTGTCGTCGACCGCCACGCCCGTCGTCTGGGCGAAGTTGCCGGTTGACAGCGACAGCGGGGCGGCGGGAGAGGCGGACGGCGAGGCGGAGGATCCTTCAGCGACCACGGCCGGCGAAGCCGGCGCCGCGTCCGCGACCTTCGACGTGCTCCACGTGGTCCCGTCGCCCACCGAGAGATCGACGGCGCCCTTGCCGTCGTAGTAGCTCAGGTACACCTTCCCGTCCTTGCCCACCGCGAGGTCGAGGCCTCCACCCGTGACGCCGCCGGTCACGGTCGCCACGGTCCACCCTGCTCCGGTCTTGGTCGCCGCGTAGAGGGTGTTCGAACCCGGGTCGACGTAGGCGACCACGGGACCGTTCGGCGTGACGCCGATCTGGGTGGGCCCGGGCTGTGCGCAGCCGCTGCAGAGCGGGAGCGAGGCCACCGTATCCGTCGTCCACTTCGTCTCCGCCTTGGTGGCCACCCGGATCTCGAGCTTCTGTGTGATGAGCGCGTAGGCCACCCACGGAACGTTCTTGTCGTCCACGGCGACCGACGAGCGGCCGATGGGGCCGGCGAGCCGGAGCCCGCCGTACCCGTAGTCGTACAGCTGCTCGACCGTGAAGGATCCGGTGGCGGGACCGTAGCCGTAGTACACGCCGTCCTTGCCGGTCCACACCACGTGCTTGCCCCCGGTCGCGTCGAGCGCGATGTCGGTGCCGTTCGTGTTGGCCGGCGTCGCGCCGACGAGCGAGGGCTCCGTCGCGGGTCCGTAGGGGATGGTCACGCCCGACGGTGTGTCGCGGACCTGGGCAGCCGCACCACGCGTCCACACGCCGTCCGAGGAGAGGCTGGCCACGCCCACGGCGGCGCCGTCCTCGGCGGCCTTCCCGTTCGCCGCCGCGGTCGTGATGTATGGGGCGCCGATCGGCCGCGTGATGGGGATATCGCCCGGCTTCACCTGGGCGGGGAAGATGAAGTACGACAGGTATGGGTTGCCGTCTTTGTCCACCGTGACCGCGTTGCCGAGGCCCGCGTCGTCCGCGAAGTCGGCCACCATCGGGATGAACCGGGGGCCCGAGCCCGGGGAGACGTCACCGGGGGTGGTATCGCTGCACGCAGCGAGGAAGAACGTTGCCGCGCACGTGAGGATCAGGAGTCGCTTGGACACGTCGGCGGGGATACTAGCAACTCACGTCAAGCGAGGGTCGCAGGCTCTCGAGGCGCCTCGACCTCGAACGGCAGGCCCGCGTCGAGCACCTCCGCGAGGAACCGCCCGGTGTGCGAGTCGGGGGCCGCAACGATCGCTTCGGGCGGTCCGACGGCCACCACCGACCCGCCTCCGTCGCCGCCCTCGGGACCGAGATCGATCAGCCAGTCCGCGGTCTTGATCACGTCGAGGTTGTGCTCGATCACGAGGACCGTGTTGCCCGTATCCACCAGGCGTTGCAGCACGCCCAGCAGCTTCCGGATGTCCTCGAAGTGCAGCCCGGTGGTGGGCTCATCGAGGACGTACAGGGTGTTGCCGGTCGCGCGCTTGTGCAGCTCGGAGCTGAGCTTGATGCGCTGGGCCTCGCCCCCCGAGAGGGTGGGCGCGGGCTGCCCAAGCTTGATGTAGCCGAGGCCCACGTCGGACAGCGTCTGCATGTGGCGCTTGATGGGCGGGATGTGCTGGAAGAACCCGAGTGCCTCGTCGACGCTCATCTCCAAGACGTCGGCGATGGTGCGTCCCTTGTACTTCACCTCGAGGGTCTCTCGGTTGTACCGGTGGCCCTTGCACTGCTCGCAGGTGACGTAGACGTCCGGCAGGAAGTGCATCTCGATCTTGATCTGGCCGTCGCCGGCGCAGGTCTCGCACCGGCCGCCTCGGACGTTGAAGCTGAAGCGACCCGGCTGGAAGCCGCGCATGCGCGCCTCCGGCACCTGCGCGAAGAGCTTGCGGATGTGGTCGAACACGCCGGTGTAGGTGGCCGGGTTGGACCGGGGGGTGCGCCCGATCGGCGACTGATCGATGTCGATCACCTTGTCGACCTGCTCCCAGCCCACCAACTTCCGGTGTCTGCCGGGGAGCACGCGCGAGCGATACACCTTCTGCATCAGCGCCCGCAGCAGCACGTCCTGGACCAGGGTGGACTTGCCGGATCCGCTCACCCCGGTCACGCACACCATCAGCCCCAACGGGATGTCGACGCTCACGTCGTTCAGGTTGTGCTCCTTCACGCCCTGGAGCTTCAGCCACCGCTTGGAAGGCCGGCGGCGTACCGTCGGCGTGGGGATCCGCCGGCGTCCCGAGAGGAAGGCGCCCGTGAGGGAGCGCTCCTCCTCCAAGAGTCCCTTGAGATCGCCGGCGTAGACGATCTCCCCGCCGTGCTCCCCCGCCAGCGGCCCGATGTCCACGATGTGGTCGGCCGCGATGATGGTGGCCTCGTCGTGCTCCACGACCACGAGCGTGTTGCCCAGGTCGCGCAGGCGCACCAGCGTGTCGATCAGTCGCCGGTTGTCGCGCTGGTGGAGGCCGATGGACGGCTCGTCGAGGATGTACAGAACGCCCGACGAGACCGCTGCCGATCTGCGTGGCGAGGCGGATCCGCTGCGCCTCGCCACCGGCGAGCGTCCCGGCCGCGCGCCCGAGCGTGAGGTAGTCGAGCCCGACGTCGACGAGGAACCGCAAGCGCTCGCGGATCTCCTTCAGCAGCCGCTCGGCGATCATGTGCTCGCGCTCCGTGAGGTCGATGTCGTCGACGAACGCGAGGGTCTTGCGGATGGACAGCCCGGTGAGCTCCGCGATGTTGAGGCCACCCACCGTGACCGCCAGCGACTCCGGCCGCAGGCGCATCCCTTTGCAGGCACGGCACGGGATCTCGCGCATGAACTGCTCGAGCCGCTCGCGCTGCGACTCCGAATCCGTCTCCTGGTGACGCCGCTCGACGTTGGTCACGACGCCTTCGAAGGTGGTGTGGTACGAGCGCTGGCGCCCGTACCGGTTCTTGTAGCGCACGAAGATCTGCTCGGTGGAGCCGTACATCAGGATCTCGCGCTGGGCCTTGGGCAGCCTCTTCCACGAGGCGTCGAGATCGATGCCGTGGGTCTCCCCGACGGCGTCGAGGACGCGGTTCCAGTACTCGAGCGTGGCGCTCGCCCAGGGCGCCAGGGCACCGTCGTGCACGCTGAGGTCGGGATCGGGAACCACGAGCTCCGGGTCGACCTCCAGACGCGTGCCGAGCCCGTCGCACGTGGTGCAGGCCCCGTACGGGGAGTTGAAGGAGAAGTTGCGCGGCGCCAGCTCGTCGTAGCTGATGCCGCAGTGCGTGCACGCGAGCGCCTGCGAGAACGTCTGGAGGTCCTCGCCGTCGTGCGTCTGCACCGCGATGGTGGCGATGCCCTCGGCAAGCTCGAGCGCGGTCTCCACCGAGTCGGCCACGCGCCGCCGGATGTCGGGCTTGGCCACCAGGCGGTCCACCACGACCTCGATGGTGTGCTTGTAGGTCTTGGGCAGCCTGATGGGCTCGGACAGCTCGCGTACTTCCCCGTCGATGCGGGCGCGCGGGAACCCCTTGCGCGCGAGGTCGGCGAGGAGCTGCCCGTACTCGCCCTTGCGCCCGCGCACGACCGGCGCGAGGACCTGGAACTTGGTGCCCTCGGGCAGTCCGAGCACCTGGTCGACGATCTGGTCGGGGGTCTGCCGCCCGATGGGACGACCGCAGTTAGGGCAGTGCGGGTGGCCCACGCGCGCGTAGAGCACGCGCAGGTAGTCGTAGACCTCGGTGATGGTGCCCACCGTGGAGCGGGGGTTGCGCGAGGTGCTCTTCTGGTCGATGGAGATGGCCGGGCTGAGGCCCTCGATGAAGTCCACGTCGGGCTTCTCCATCTGGCCCAGGAACTGCCGGGCATAGGAGGAGAGGGACTCCACGTAGCGCCGTTGACCCTCGGCGTAGATGGTGTCGAAGGCGAGCGAGGACTTCCCGGAGCCCGAGAGGCCCGTGAACACGATGAGCTTGTCCCGCGGGAGCTCCAGCGTGACGTTCTTCAGGTTGTGCTCACGAGCACCGTGGATGATCAGCTTGTCGGTGCCCATACGGGACCAAGTGTAGTGGCGGCCCCGGACACGCTAGGCTCCCCGACATGACCACCCGCGACGAGCTCGAATCCGTCCCGACCGAGGCACTGCACGACCGCGCCATCACCCTCGCGAAGCACCGCTTCGACGTCGGGTTCCTGTGGCGCCTGGTGAAGGCGCTCCCGGTCGCCGAGGAGGTCATCGGCGACGACCAGCGCAGCAAGACGGACATCGTGCGGCCGCTGGCGCTGATCAACGACTACTACGACGCGGGCGAGGGCGAGCTCGGCGAGGTCCTGCGCCCGATGTACGTCGACTACCTCGTGGAGCACGAACACTGAGCGACGCCGACGGGCCGCGGGTTCCGTTCCGCGAGGCCCTCCGGTTCTGGGTGAAGCTCGGGTTCATCAACTTCGGCGGTCCGAGCGGCCAGATCTCGCTGATGCACGAGGAGCTCGTGGAGCGCCGTCGCTGGATCGGTGAGGGCCGCTTCCTGCACGCGCTCTCCTTCTGCATGTTGCTCCCCGGACCGGAGGCCCAGCAGCTCGCGATCTACGTGGGCTGGCTGCTGCACAAGGTGCGCGGCGGCGTGGTGGCGGGCGTGGCGTTCGTGCTCCCGAGCTGCTTCCTGATGCTCGTGCTGTCGTGGACCTATGCGGTCCACGGCGACGTCAACTGGGTGGCGGGCCTGTTCGCGGGCCTGTCGGCGGGCGTCCTCGGGATGGTCTTCGCGGCGCTCCTGCGGATCGGCGCGCGCACGCTGACGAGCGGCGTGGCCGTGGCGCTCGCCGTGGCGTCGTTCGTCGGGATCTTCTTGTTCGGGGTCCCCTTCCCCGTGGTCGTGTTCGGCGCCGGGCTGCTGGGCTACGTGGCCGCGCGGACACGGCCGGGCTGGATCCACGTGCCCGCGGAGCTGGGCGCCGACGACGCGGGCGCGGCGATCGACGACGCCGCGGTGGCGGCGCCCCACACCCAGCCGTCGGTGCGCCGGGTGCTCACGACGCTCGTCGTCGGGATGGCGGTGTGGTGGCTGCCCTTGCTGGCCGTGATCGCCTGGCGCGGTCCGGGCGACACGATCACGCAGGAGGCCCTCTTCTTCTCGACCGCGGCGATCGTGACGTTCGGGGGCGCGTACGCGGTGCTCGCCTACGTGAACCAGGCGGCCGTCTACCGCTTCGGGTGGATGACGCCGTCCGACGTCGTCGCCGGCCTCGGTCTCGCGGAGTCCACCCCGGGTCCGCTCATCATGGTCACGCAGTTCGTGGGATTCCTGGCCGCCTACCGGAACCCGGGCGACCTCACCCCCGTCGCCGCCGGCGTGATCGGCTCAGCGGTCACGGTCTGGGCCGTCTTCGCCCCGTGCTTCCTGCTGGTGTTCCTGGGGGCGCCGTACGTGGAGCGCCTGCGGGCAAACCGCCGGCTCGGCGCGGCGCTCGGCGCCATCACCGGAGCGGTGGTGGGCGTGATCGCGAGCCTCGCGCTCACCTTCGCCGTGAACGTCCTGTTCAGCTCCGTGACCTTGCGCACCCCCTTCGGCGCCCAGGTGCCCGTGCCTGACCTCGCGACCCTCGAGCCGTTCGCCTTGGTGGTGGCCGTGGCGTCCTTCGTGGCGATCCGCCGGTTCCGACTGAACCCCGCGATCGTGGCTCTGGCCTGCGGGGCTGCGGGTCTCGTGCGTGCGCTGGTGACTTGAGGCTGCGCTAGGCTCGGCGCATGACCGACGCGCGCGCGCTCGAGGACTACCGCGACGAGTTCCCGGTCCTCGCCCGCAAGACCTACCTGATCAGCGCCTCGCTGGGACCGGTCTCCGATCGCGCGCTCGCGATGCTGGATGGCTACCTCGAGGCATGGGCCTCGAAGGGCGCGCCCGATCACGTCTGGTTCGAGGACATCTTCCCCAGGATGCGCGGCCTGAAGGCAACCTTCGCCGGGCTGGCGGGATGCGTCCCCGATGAGGTCGCGATCACGACGAACATCTCCGTGGCACTGTCCACGGTGGCCTCCGCGCTCGAGCTCACCGGCGAGCGGAACCGCATCATCCTGAGCGAGCTGGACTTCCCCACCGACGGGCACGTCTGGCTCGCCTGGGCGCACAAGACCGGCGCCGAGATCGTCTGGCTCCGCAGCCCCGACGGCTTGACGATCCCGCTCGAGGCCTACGACGAGGCGATCGACGACCGCACGGCCGTCGTGATGGTGAACCGGGTGCTCTACCGCTCGAGCGCGATCATCGACGCGAAGGCCGTCTGCGCGATGGCGCGCGAGCGCGGCGCGCTCTCCTTCGTCGACGACTACCACGGGATCGGCATCGTCCCCCTGGATCTGCACGATCTTGGCTGCGACCTGTACACGGCGGGCACCCTGAAGTGGCTGTGCGGCGGCCCAGGGATGGTGTTCCTCTACGCGCGCCGCGAGCTGCTGCCGACCCTCGAGCCCGCGGTCACGGGCTGGTTCGCCACCGAGGAGCCCTTCTCGTTCGACACGCAGCACCTGGCCTACCATCCGACGGCCCGGCGGCTCGAGCACGGCACGCCGCCCGCCCCGGTCTTCTTCCTGGCTCAGGGGGGTCTCGACATCATCTGCGAGGTGGGCGTCGAGCGGATCCGTGCGCGCCAGGGCGCGCTCACGGACCACGTGATCGAGCGCGCCGATGCCCTGGGGCTGCCGGTGCGCACCCCGCGCGAGGCCGCCGGACGGGGCGGCGTGGTGAACGTGGGCGTCGGGTCCGATGCCGAGCGCGATCTGCCATGCGCTGCTCGAGCGCGACGTCTGCACGGACTTCCGCGGCGACGGTCTTCGGATCAGCCCGCACTTCTTCAACGCGGAGGCCGACATCGACCGCTGCTTCGACGAGCTCGGTGCCCTCCTCTAGTCCGCCTCAGACTACCTGGCCCGCCCGCACCACCAGGCTGAGCTCCGCAAGCGTCTCGAAGCCGGCCAACGGGCTGTCCTCGGCGCCGATCAGGTCGGCCGGCGCCCCGGGTTCCAGAGGCGCGCGCACCATGGCCTGGAGGACCTGCTCCGTGGTGAGGCCGGCGTCGCGGAGGTGGTGGAGCTCGGTGACGTGGATCCCCGGGCGGGATCGGACCGTTGCCGAGATCCGTGCCGTAGCGCACCTCGCCCCCCTCGGCCAGGAAACGGCGGAGGTTGTCCCGCGCGGTTCGCAGCGCGGGCGTGTCGCGTCCGTACGCGTGGATGTCCAGGGTGGAGACCCAGCGCATCCGCGCCGCGGCCGCGGCGACCACGTCGTCGCTGAGACGGTGGGTCCACGGGGTGTGCGCGAGCTCGTCGACGCCGGCGCCCAGGGCGCGCTCGACCTGCCCCTCGCCCTGCGCGTGCGCGGTGACGGGCAGATCCGCGGCGTGGGCCGCGTCGCAGACCGCCATCAGCGCGGCGTCGCCCAGGGGCGGGCCCGCCTCCTCGTTCAGCGAGACCTTGATGGCCGCGGCGCCGAGCGACGCCAGCTCCGCCACGGCGGCGGCGGCCTCCTCGGGGAGACGAGACCTCCCGGCCGGTTCCCGCGGGCGCCCACGAGGCTGCGGTCGGGTATCCGCCGGGAGCCGTGAGCATGGGGCCCGCGGCGCGGATCAGCGGGCCGTTGAACGACAGGAGCTCGGAGGCGTCGGCGAGCGCGAAGATCCGATCGGTCGGCCAGGCGAGATCCCGCACGGCCGTGACTCCGCGCCGCAGGACGGCGACCGGGTCGCTCAGCTCGATATGGACGTGCCGGTCGGCGGCCGCCGGCATCAGGAACCCGACCGTCACGACGCGCGCGTCGTCGGGGACGGGATGCACGCGCCCGACCTCCGCGATCGACCCCGCCCTCGCAGACGACCTGCACGTCGGGCGTGAGCCGGCCCGGTCCGAGCCATGCGTGCGCGGCACGGAGCACGAGTCGGGTCATGGGCGGAGCCTAGCCGGACCGCGCCGACCGGGCCTCCGGTCACCCGCGATGAGCCGGGATCCTCAGGAGGCCGCGCCGACGCCCGCCTCGCGCATCGCGCGCAGCTCCTTGCGGAGGTCCCCGACCTCGTCGCGCAGGCGCGCCGCGTACTCGAAGCGGAGGTCCTTGGCTGCCTCGTGCATCTCGTCCTCGAGGCTCGCGATCAGGCGCTCCAGCTCGTCCGTGGGCATCTCGGGCCGGGTCGCGCGCTGGCGCCGCTCCTTCTTGGGTGTCGAGGACGCTGGCCCGTCGCCCCCGCGCAGCGTGAGCAGGATGTCGGTGACCTTGCGGCTCACCGTCTGCGGGTCGATGCCGTGCTCCTGGTTGTACCGGATCTGGATCTGACGGCGCCGCTGCGTCTCGCTGATGGCCGCCTTCATCGAGTCCGTGATGGCGTCCGCGTACATCAGGACCTTGCCGTCGACGTTGCGCGCGGCCCGTCCGATGGTCTGCACGAGCGAGGTCTCCGAGCGCAGGAACCCTTCCTTGTCCGCATCCAGGATGGCCACGAGCGAGACCTCGGGGAGGTCGAGTCCCTCCCGCAGCAGGTTGATGCCCACCAGCACGTCGAATTCGCCGAGGCGCAGGTCGCGCACGATCTCGATGCGCTGCAGCGTGTCGACCTCCGAGTGGAGGTAACGGACGCGGATGCCCATCTCGATCAGGTAGTCGGTGAGGTCCTCGGCCATCTTCTTGGTGAGCGTGGTGACGAGCACGCGCTGGTTCGCCTCCGCGCGCCGGCGGATCTCCTCGATCAGGTCGTCCACCTGACCCTTGGTGGGACGGATCTCCACCTCGGGGTCGACGAGACCGGTGGGACGCACGATCTGCTCCACGACCGCCTTGGAGACCCGCAGCTCGTAGTCGCCCGGGCGTGGCGGACATGAAGACGGCCTGCGGCACGCGCTCCACGAACTCGTCGAAGCGCAGCGGGCGGTTGTCGATGGCCGAGGGCAGCCGGAAGCCGTACTCGACGAGGTTGGACTTGCGCGAGAGGTCGCCCTCGTACATGCCGTGGAGCTGCGGCACGGTGACGTGCGACTCGTCGATCACCACGAGGTAGTCGTCGGGGAAATAGTCGAGCAGGGTGTACGGCGCGGTGCCCGCCGAACGCCCGTCGATGTGGCGGGAGTAGTTCTCGATGCCGCTGCAGAAGCCGACCTCGCGCATCATCTCGAGGTCGTAGTTGGTGCGCATGCGCAGGCGCTCGGCCTCGAGCAGCTTGCCCTCGCCGTCGAGCTGCGCGAGCCGCTCCCCCAGTTCCTCCTCGATCGAAACGACGGCGCGCTTCATGCGCTCCTCCGAGGCGACGTAGTGCGTGGCCGGGAAGATGGTGGTCTCGGTGAGCTCGTCGATCAGCTCGCCGGTCACGGGGTCGAACCGCATGATCTTCTCGACCGTGTCGCCCCACCACTCGATGCGGAACCCGATCTGCTCGTACGGAGGGAACACCTCGAGGGTGTCGCCCTGCACGCGGAAGGTGCCGCGCGCGCGGCTCACGTTGTTGCGCTGGTACTGGATGTCGACCAGCCGCTGCATCGCGAACTCGAGCGGGATGTCCGTCCCCTTGTACGGACGGAGGATCTGTCCCTGGTACTCCTCGGGCGAGCCCAGGCCGTAGATGCAGGAGACGGAGGCAACGATCAACACGTCGCTCCGCGAGAGCAGCGCGGCCGTGGCGGCGTGGCGCAGGCGCTCGATCTCCTCGTTCACCGAGGAGTCCTTCTCGATGTACGTGTCCGTGGACGCGATGTACGCCTCGGGTTGGTAGTAGTCGTAGTAGCTGACGAAGTACTCCACCGCGTTGTCGGGGAAGACCTCGCGGAACTCGTTGGCCAGCTGGGCCCCCAGCGACTTGTTGGGCGCGATCACGAGCGTGGGCCGCTGCAGCTGCTCGACGACGTGGGCGATGGTGAACGTCTTTCCGGTCCCGGTGGCGCCCAGCAGGGTCGCGTACTGGGCGCCGCCGCCCACCGCGGCCGTGAGCTCCTCGATGGCCTTGGGCTGGTCGCCCGCAGGACGGAACTCCGACTTGATCTCGAACGGCGGCATGGGCGCCAGTCTAGGGCCGTCCGCCGACATGGTGGGCCGCGCTACATGCGCCCCGCGTCGACGATCCGCTGAAGGAACTGTTTGGTGCGGTCCTGCTCGGGGGCACCGAAGATCCGTTCGGGGGGCCCCTGTTCGAGGATCACGCCCTCGTCCAGGAAGCACACACGGGTGGCGATGTCCCTGGCGAAGCCCATCTCGTGGGTGGCGAGGAGCATCGTCATCCCGCCCGCCGCGAGTTCGCGCACCACGTCGAGCACCTCCGCGACGAGCTCGGGATCGAGGGCGCTCGTGATCTCGTCGAGCAGCATGATGTCGGGCTGCATCGCGAGCGCGCGCACGATCGCCACGCGCTGCTGCTGCCCGCCGGAGAGGCGGTCGGGGTACTCGTCGGCCTTGTCGACGAGGCCGAACCGGCTCCAGCAGCTCGCGCGCCTCGGCGTCCGCCCGCTCGCGCGGCGTCTTCAAGACCTTGCGCGGCGCGAGGGTGACGTTCTCGAGGACGCTCATGTGCGGGAACAGGTTGAAGCTCTGGAAGACGATCCCGATCTGCGCGCCGCACCTCGTTGAGGTCGACGTGGTCGCCGGTGATCTCGACGCCGTGCACCATGATGCGGCCTTCATCGACCCGCTCCAGGAGGTTCACGCACCGCAGCAGCGTGGACTTGCCCGAGCCCGAGGCCCCGATCAAGCAGATCACGCCGTGCTCGTCCACCTCGAGGTCGATGCCCTTGAGGACCTCCAGCTTCCCGAACGACTTGTGCACGTCCTCCAGGACCACAGCCGCGCCCGCTGGAGCCGTCACGCGGCCCCTCCCGCCGCGCGGCGACGTCGGCCCCGTGCGATCAGGTAGTCGGTGAAGCGCGCGAGCGGGATCGTGATCACGATGAAGATGCAGGGCGGCCGGCCAGGTAGGGCGTGTAGTTGAACGTGCGCGCCACCTCGATGCCCGACATGCCGGAACGCCTCCACGACGCCGATGAGCGCCAGGAGCGCCGTGTCCTTCTGCAACCCGACGAAGTCGTTCAGGAGCGGCGGGATCACACGGCGCACGGCCTGCGGCAGAACGACGTGGCGCATCGACTGCCAACGCGAGAGGCCGAGCGATCGCGCCGCCGACACCTGGCTCTCGTGAACCGAGTCGATGCCGGCGCGATACACCTCGGCGACGTAGGCCGAGTAGACCAGCACCAACGACACCACGCCCCAGAAGAACTCCGACGTCGGGACGCCAGGGATCTGCAATCCCGGGACCCCGAACCCCAGCAGGAAGATCACGAGGATCGTCGGCACCCCTCGGAACAGGTCGACGTACAGGACCGCGAGCGCCCGGATCGGGAAGAAGACCGGACCGCGCAGGCTCCGCATCACGGCGAGGATCAGTGCGACGGGAAGGATGAACGCCTCGGCCACCAGGAAGGCGACGACGTTCGTCCAGAAGGCCCGCAGGATGAGCGGGAACGACTCGGCGAAGATGGCCCGGTCGAAGAACTGGTGCCGCACCGCAGGCCAGTTCGGCGAATGCAGCACCACGTAGATCACGATCGCGAGGAACACGACCGTGCTGATGAGGGCGGTCACGACTGTCCGCAAGCCCTCGGTCCGCCCGGATCTGCCGCCCAGGATCCGCGAGCGCCGGCTCCCCACCTGATCCTCGAGCTGACCCGGATCGGCGTCGGGTGGAACGGGATCCCTCAACCTGCCCTCTCCTGGACGCGGTTACTGCTGGATCTCGGGGTACTCCACCTTCTTCAGCCACCGCTTCTGGAGGGCGACGAGCGTGCCGTCGTCGGTCAGGGTCGCGATGCCCTGGTTCACGCACGCCACCAGCGGGTTGCCGATCTCGAAGACGGCGCCGAAATACTCCTGATCCCCGATGGTGGGGAACTGACCCGGGACGACCGCGTTCTTCGCCTCCCCGATCAGCACGTTCACGTAGGCGGTGGGCGCGTCGACGACGTAGCCGTCGATCTGTCCGTTGTTGAACGCCTCCAGGAGGTCCGTGGACTTGTCGTAGACCTTCGGCTGCTTGGACGGCTGGATGTTGTCGACGATGTAGTTGTAGGAGGTGGTGCCCGCCTGCGCTCCCAGCTGCGCGTCCTTCAGGTCCGCGAAGGTGGTAACGCCGTTGTAGGGCCCGTCCTTCTTGACCACGAGTGCCTGCTGCACGTCGTAGTAGCCGTCGCTGAAGTCCAGCACCGTGGCCCGCTCGGCGTTGTAGGAAACCTGGTTGATGTAGAGGTCATAGGTCTTGGGGCCGGGCTTGAAGACCTCGTTGAACCCCACCGCCACCCACGTGACATCGCCCTTGGCGAAGCCAAGCTGATCGGCGAGGTCGTACGCGAGCGCGCCTTCATAGCCCTCGCCGCTGGCAGGGTTGCCGATCCCGAAGCCGGGGTTCGCCTTCCAGATCCGGTAGCTTCCCGTGCCGCCGAACCACGGCTGGAACACCGGGTTGTCGGTGCCGATCGTGAGCTTGCCGTCAGTGATGTAGGGGACGTCGGCGCCCTGGGCGCAGGCCTTCGCGTCGGCGGGCGGACGCGGACGTGCCGCCGACCGTGGGGGAGGCGGTGTCGCCGCCCGTCGTGCTCGAGGAGCACGCCACCGCGACGACGGCGACGGCCGCCAGACCCGCCATGATCTTCCGCATCGCTACCGCCCCCTCGAGATCCATCCGGCGCTCACCGGCCAGAGGGCCGGAGCCTAGCAGACCGCCTCACTTCCGGGGTTCCCAGCTGAAGTAGCGCGCGGCCAGCAGGAGCCCCGCCACGCCCCAGGCGGCCACGATCGCGATGTCGCTCCACGCGAACGGGAAGTTGGGCGGACCGTAGAACGCGCCGAGGAACGCGTCGACGAAGTGCTTCACGGGGAAGATGTCGCCGAGCGTGATGATCCACTGCGGCGTGTTCGCCCCGAGGGGCACGAACACGCCGGAGATGAAGAGCAGCGGCAGGATCGTGGCGTTCACGATGGCCGGCGCCGCGTCCGCGTTCGGGATCGCGGCGGTGAGGGCGAGCGCGAGCGCCGAGAAGCTCGCCCCGCCGATCAGCACCACGGCGACCGTGCGCAGGAGATCTCCGCTCGTGGGGAGGTCGGCGCCGTACGCGAGCGCGCCGAACAACGCCGCGATGATCACGAGCACCATCGCCATCAGCATCGCGTGGAGCACGCGGGCGGTGAGGTAGGACCCTCCCGGCAACGGCGTACCCCTCGTGCGCTTCAGGATCCCGCTGTCGCGCTGGAAGGTGACGTTGATCGCGATGTTCGTGTAGCAGGCAGTGAGGACCCCGAAGGCCGCCATCGAGGCGACGTAGTAGGTCGACTGCTTCAGCGTCCCGCCGTTCTCGAGCGTCACCGTGCCGCTGCCGAACAGCGACGCGAAGATCACCAGGAACATCAGCGGGAACGCGAACGTGAAGAAGGCAGAGGCGGGGTTCCGCCAGAACGCCTTGTTCGTGTAGCGGACCTGCCTGAGCGTCAGCCCGATGTCGCTCACGGCTCCCCCGCCTCCGCCCCGGTGATGTCGAGGTAGACGTCCTCCAGGCTCGGGCGATCGACGGTCAGCCCCTCCAGTTCCACCCCGTGGTCGAGCGCCCACGAGGTGAGCCCGTTCAACGACTTGGTCGGGTCCTCCGCCCGGAACTCCCAGGAACCGTCGTCGAGCCGCTGCTGACCCCAGTCGGGTGGATGCGGCGCCTCGGCGGGGAGTCGGTACCGCACCCGGGTCCGCATCGTGTCGCGCCCGGCGATCGTCTCCGGGGTGCCCTCGGCCACGATCACGCCCTTCGCGACCACCGCGAGCCGATCGGCGAGGACCTGCGCCTCGTCCATGAAGTGGGTGGTGAGGAAGACCGTCTTGCCCAGCTCGCTCAGGCCCTTGATCATCTCCCACGCGTTGCGGCGTGCGCTCGGATCGAATCCGGTGGTGGGCTCGTCCAGGAACAGCAGCTCGGGGTCCCCGGCGAGCCCGACCGCGACGTCGAGCCGGCGCTGCTGTCCCCCCGAGAGCTTGTTCACCCGCATGTCTGCCTTCTCATCGAGCCCGACCAGGTGGATCACGTGGTCCAGCGCGAGCCGTTGCGGGTAGTAGCCCGCGTACATCTCGATCGTTTCCCGCACCGTGAGGTAGGGGTCGACGCCGGTCGACTGGAGCACGATGCCGACGCGCCGGCGCAGGTCACGTGGACGCGCCGCGGGGTCGTAGCCGAGCACGGAGACCTCGCCGGCGGTGCGCGTCCGGTAGCCCTCGAGGATCTCCGTCGTCGTGGTCTTCCCCGCGCCGTTCGGTCCGAGGAGCGCGAACACCTCGCCCCGATCGACGTGGAGATCGATCCCACGCACCGCCTCGAGGTCGCCGTAGTTCTTGCGCAGTCCTACGATCTCGATCACACGTTCGGCCATGCCCTGCAGGCTATGGCGGTCGCCGGCGCTTCGGCAACCTCCCGCGCGCGCTCAGCCGGCGCCGTGACCCGCGCGCGTGTCCACGCGGTTCCTCAGCTCCTCGCCGCGCGCGAACCGGCCCGCGTTGTCGACGAAGAGCGCGATCACCTCGGCCTGCCACCCTTCGAAATCGCCGCACATGTGCGGGGAGACCAGGACCTGGGGCATCGACCACAGCGGGCTGTCCGGCGGCAGCGGCTCCACCTCGAACACGTCGAGGGCGGCGCCCGCGATCGCGCCGCTCTCGAGTGCGTGGACGAGCGCCGCCTCGTCCACCGTGGCGCCGCGCCCCACGTTGTAGAAGCGCGCCGAGGGCCGCATCGCCGCGAACCGGTCCGCGCCGAAGAGGCCACGCGTGGCGCCGGTGAGGGGCATCGCGTCCACGACATGGTCCGCCTTCGCCAGCGCCCAGTCGAAGGTGACGAGGTCGGAGGTGGCGACCACCGCACGGAACAGCTCGTCGGAGCGGGCGGTCCGACCGGCGGCACCCACATGCACACCGAGGGCCTTCGCGCGCCGCGCGATGGTGCGTCCGATCGGACCCGGCCCCACCACGAGCAGGCGGGAACCCGCCAGGCGCTCGGTCGTGCGGTGCGCCCACTCGTGCTCGGCCTGCGCGTCGCGCTGGTGCAAGATCCGCGACGTGAACGCGATCATCGCCCCGATGACCCATTCCGCGATCGCGTCGTCGAAGACCCCGCGCGCGTTGGTGACCTCGATGGGACGCTCGATGAGCTCGGGGGAGAGCAGCGCGTCGACGCCGTCGGAGGCCGACTGCACCCAGCGGAGCCGACGGGCGGACGGGAGGGCCGTCCGCAGCCACTCCCCCTCCGCACGCCAGAAGAAGAGCCCGTCCGCGTCGGCGATGGCGCTCGGCAACGTGGTGCCGTCGGGTGCGTACCGGAGCTCGACGGCGTCGGCGGCCGCCTCGATGCCCGCCGGCGGCTCCTCAGCGGTCGCGCCGAGCACGACCACCACCGGCTTGGTCACAGCGGCTGCCTGCCGCTGAAGCCGGTCGTGACCTCGTGGAACCAGGCGACGTCATCTTCGCCGAGCCGCCAGCACAGGTACACCTCTCGGCCCTCTCGTTCGGCGGGGAAGTCCACCAGGCCGGTCTCGGGATCGCGCAACAGGATGCCCGCCTCCGCCAGCGCGGTCACGTCTTCCTTGAGGATCTGCTGAGCCTCGAACCAGTCGGAACCGGCCACGCCCCCGCCGTCGGCCGCGACGGCCTCGCTGATGCGACGGCTCGACGCGATCAGGGTGCGACGCGCCTCGCGGAGCCGCGGGAGCAGCTCGCGCAGGCCGGGCAATGCGGCGTTCGCCTCGGCCGGTGTGAAGCGACGCTCCTCGCTCACAGGGCCTCCAGCGCCGCGGCGAGCTCGGCGAGGTCGGTGATGCGCGCGCCCGGCCCGTCGAACGCCTCGTGGCGTCCGCGGCGATCGATCAGGACGGGCGTCATGCCCATCGCGGCCGGCGGTCCCACGTCGAACTCGGGGTTGTCGCCCACGAACGCGGCCTCGGTCGGTCGCACGCGCGCGCGCTCGAGGGCCCGCTCGTAGATGCGAGGATCGGGCTTCTCGATCCCTTCCAAGCCCGAGATCACGCGGACCGCGAAGGCGTCGCGCACGTCGAGCGCGCCGAGCAGGTCTTCGAGCCACGCCTCGAAGTTCGAGACGATGCCGAGCGTCGCCTGCGGTGGCCGCGAGCGCCGCGAGCGCCGGCCGGACGTCGTCGAAGAGCGCGTAGTTCCGCAGATCCGTGAACTGCCCGTAGAGCTCGTCGCGGAGCCCGTCGCCCGCGGGCAGGTCGAGCGCCGCGAGCATCCGTCCGTACACCTCGATCCAGAACGCGCGCGAGCGCTCCGGGCTGGTGGTCCATAGCGCGTTGGACGCGGCGGCCTCGGAGAACATGTCGGTGACCACCGCAGCGGCCGCTCACGACTTCGCCGGGGTCACGCGGGTGGCCCTGGCGCGTGACGATGGTGGCGAATAGGTCGGGGAACGTGGGCGCAGGGTGCACCAGCGTCTCGCCGGCATCGAAGAAGACCGCACGGAACCTCATCGGCCGGGATGATAGCCGCGGTCCCCGAGGAGCCGACGCGGCTAGTTGTGCGCCCGCCCCCGCAGGTCCTTCCAGAGCCGCGTCGACCTGGTCGGCGAGGTCCTCCATCGATCCCTCGTTGTCCAGGACGACGTCGGCCTTGCGAGCCTTCTCCTCCAGCGGCATCTGGACCGCGAGCCGCGCGCGTGCGTCGGCCTCGTCCATCCCGCGCGCGACCAGCCGCGCGATCGCCGTCTGCGGTGTCGTCGTCGTCACCACGATCACCTGGACGTCGCGATGGCCGTCGGTCTCGATCAGGAGCGGGGAGTCGAGCACCACGACGCTCGGCGTGCCCGCGTTGTCCGCGACGGTCTGCGCGATCCGTCGGCGCACCTCCGGGTGGACGATGGCCTCCAACGCCCGCCGGCGCTCGGGGTCCTCGAAGACGATCCGGGCGAGGCGCTTGCGGTCGAGCGTGCCCTCGGCGGTGACGATCTCCGGACCGAACGCCTCGACGACCGCGCGGAACCCGTCGCGTGCCGGGCGCGACCGCCTCGCGCGCCAGGAGGTCCGCGTCGATCACGACGGCCCCACGCTCGGCCAACATGCGCGCAGCGGTGGACTTGCCGGTGCCGATACCGCCGGTGAGGCCGACGAAGAGCATGGGGTCACCCGACGGCGACCGGGCCCCCCGCGGGAGCCCGGTGCGCGCGTCCTAGTCCTGGCGGCCTTCGCGCCGCTTCAGATCCTCGAGGATGGCCTCCAGGGAGACCTCCTCCTCGGCCGTGGCCTCCGCGTCCTCGGCGGCGGCCTCGGCCACCTCGAGCGTCCGCCTCGACCGTCGGCCTCGTCGCCGGCGGCCTCGGCCACGATCGCGTCGTCGACGGCGGCCTCGACGAGTGCCTCGTCCGCCTCGACACGGCCTCGTCCTCGACGATGCCTTCCGCGACGGCCACCTCGGCCTGCTGCGCCTCGACCGCCTCGGCGGGCTCGTCGTCTCGGCGGGAGCCGGCGGGTGTCGCGACGGGCTCGGGCTCGGTCGCGCGGGCCGCGTCGGCCTGCGCCACCGCGGCGACGATGTCGTCCGGGATCTGGATCGTGGACTTCATCTCGGGCGCCGGCTCGCGACGGGCCTCGGGCTCCGCCTTGATCTCCGGCTCGCGTGCGGGTGGCGCGGAGACCTGCCGCATCGACAGCGACACGCGCCGTCGGTTCACGTCGACGTCGATCACCTTGACCTGGACCTCGTCGCCCACCGACAGCACCGACTCGGGCGTGTCGACGTGCTCGTGGCTCAGCTCGGAGATGTGCACCAGCCCCTCGATGCCGGGGGCGACGCGGATGAACGCGCCGAAGGGCACGAGCTTGGTGACCTGCCCGGAGATGACCGAGCCGGCGGTGGAGGTGCGCTCGAACTCCTTCCAGGGGTCCTCCTGGGTGGCCTTCAGGGAGAGCGAGACGCGCTCGCGCTCGAGGTCCACGTCGAGCACCTCGACCTCGACCTCCTGGCCCACCGCGACGACCTCGCCCGGGTGATCCACGTGCTTCCAGGAGAGCTCGGAAACGTGCACGAGGCCGTCTACCCCGCCCAGGTCTACGAAGGCGCCGAAGTTCACGATGCTGCTCACGGTGCCCTTGCGACGCTCGCCCTTCTGTAGCGACTGCAGGAACGTCTTGCGGCCCTCGCTCTGGGACTCTTCGAGGAACGCGCGGCGCGAGAGCACGACGTTGTTGCGGTTGCGGTCGAGCTCGATGATCTTGGCC
The DNA here is from genome assembly GCA_963810915.1 of uncultured Actinomycetes bacterium. Lineage (GTDB taxonomy): Bacteria > Actinomycetota > UBA4738 > UBA4738 > HRBIN12 > JAOUEA01. The sequence goes on from CAWEPH010000001.1 coordinate 713,703, forward strand.
TCGAGCTCGGTGCCGACGAACGGGTGCAGATCGCGCACCCGGCGCAGGTCCACGAGCGACGCGGGCAGGAACCCGCGCAGGCCGATGTCCAGGATCAGCCCGCCCTTGACGACCTCGATCACCGGGCCCTTGATCGTCTGGCCCGACGTCATGACCTCCTCGATCCGGCCCCACGCGCGCTCGTACTGCGCGCGCTTCTTGGACAGGATCAGGCGGCCCTCCTTGTCCTCCTTCTGCAGGACGAGGGCCTCGAGCCGCTCCCCGACCTTGACGACCTCGTTGGGGTCGACGTCGTGGCGGATGGACAGCTCCTTGCTCGGGATGACGCCCTCGGACTTGTACCCGATGTCCAGCAGGACCTCGTCCCGGTCGATCTTCACGACCTCGCCCTCGACGATGTCGCCGTCGTTGAAGTCGCGGAACGAGGCCTCCATGGCCACGATCAGCTCTTCGGGCGTCAGGTCGCGCTCAGGCTCGGCCGGCACGGCGGCGGCAACTTCAGACGCTGCTTCGGCCGATGCGGTCGCCTCCGTCTCGGGCACGGGCGGGGCGTCGGTTCCTCGACCGCCTCGACGTTCACGGTCTCGCTCGCCTCGACGGCCGTCTCGTCGACGGTCGTCTCGTTCGCGGGCACGTCGGCGCCCGCGGTGGTCTCGATGTCACTCATGGCGGTGGTTCTCCTCCTGGCACGCGGGGCTCACCGACTCGCGGCTTGGGATTTGCGAGGCGGCGCAGGAGTCCTGCGGCCAGGAGGGATGGTAGTTGCGCCGTGGAAACCCCGTCAACGACGGTCAGTGGCCCGCGGGCGCCGCGTCGGACCAGTTGGCGCCCCAGCCCACGTCCGCCCGCAGGGGCACCTCGAGGGCGACGGCGTGCTCCATCCGGTCCTTCACGAGCTCCGCGGCCGCCTCCACCTGCGCCTCGGGAACCTCGAAGACGAGCTCGTCGTGCACCGTCAGGAGCATGTGGCACGTCGAGCTCCTGGATGCTCGCGCAGCGGCCGTGTCCACCGCGATCATCGCGACCTTGAAGACGTCGCTGGCGCTGCCCTGGATCGGGGCGTTCAGCGCCTGGCGCCGGCCCAGGTCGCGCACGCGCGGGTTGGCCGCCTGGAGCTCGGGGATGTAGCGGCGCCGCCCGAGCAGGGTCTCCGTGAACCCCTCGACCGTGGCGTGGCCCACCTGGTTGTCGAGGTACTCCTTGATCGAGGGGAAGCTCGCGAAGTATGCGTCCATGATCTCCTGCGCCTCGTCGGGCGCGATGTCGAGCCGCTGCGCGAGCCCCCACGCGTTCATCCCGTAGGCGAGACCGTAGTTCACCATCTTGGCGCGGCTGCGCGAGAGCGGATCCACGGCATCGGCCGGGAGGCCGAACACGCGCGCCGCGGTCTCGGTGTGGATGTCGTGTCCCGTGGCGAACGCCTCGCGCAGGCCCGCGTCGCCCGAGAGGTGGGCGAGGATCCGCAGCTCGATCTGCGAGTAGTCGAGGCAGAGGAGCACCTGATCCGGCTCGCCCGGCACGAACGCGCGGCGGATCTGGCGGCCGAGCTCGGTGCGCACGGGGATGTTCTGGAGGTTCGGGTTGGATGACGACAGGCGGCCCGGTCGCCGCCACCGCCTGATTGAAGGTGGTGTGCACGCGGCCGTCGGCCGGGTCGACCAGCCGCGGGAGCGCCTCGAGGTACGTGGAGTTCAGCTTGTCGAGCTCACGCCAGGACAGGAGCGCATCGACGACCGAGTTGTCCGCGCGCAGCTTCTCAAGCACGCTCGCGTCGGTGGAGAGCTCGCCCTTCGGCGTCTTCTTCCCCGGCTGCAGACCCAGCTTGTCGTAGAGGATCTTGCGCAGCTGCGGAGGCGAGTTGAGGTTGAACTCCTCCCCGGCCTCCTCGTAGACCGTGGCCTTCAGCGCGGCCATGCGCTCGCGCACGCCCGCCCCCATCTCCGCCAGGTAGTCGACGTCGAGCCGGACGCCGCGGGCCTCCATGCGCGCCAGCACGCTGGCGAGCGGCAGCTCGACGTCGTCGAGGAGCCCCCGGAGGCCCTGCTTCTCGATCTGCTCGGCCATCACGGGCGCCACCAGGGCCACCGCCGCGGCGTCCGCCGCCGCGGCGCGCCACGAGGCGTCCGAGAACAGCTGGCCTTCGTCCTCCTCCTCGACCGTGCCGAGCACGTCGGCGCCCAGGTACCGCTCGCAGAGCGTGCGCAGCGGGTACTCGGCGCTGGCGGGGTCGAGCAGGTAGCCGGCGAGCATCGTGTCGAACGCGATGCCGTCCATCCCGCCACCGGACGAGATCACCGTGCGTTCGAAGGCCTTGGCGTCGTGCGCCCACTTGGGTGCGCCCGCGTCGGCCACGAACCCCGCCACCGGCGCGAGCGAGGGAAGCGCGGCGTAGGCGGCCTGAGCGCCCCCGGCGGAGACGGCCAGGCCGTGCACGCCGGTCCCGTCCGCATCGAGCCGGACCCCGAGCGGAGCGCCGCCCGCGAACAGCGCCTCCAGCTCCTCGACCGACGCCTCCCGCAGGTCCAGCTCGGCCACGTCCACCTTCGGTTTGGCACCGTGGCCCACGTCCTGGAGGCGGTCGAACAGGGATCGGAACTCGAGGGAGTTGAAGAGCCGGCGCACCTCGTCGGGGTCCCAAGCACCCATCACGCAATCGGCGGGCTCGACCGGCACGGGGGCCTCCGTCTCGATCCGCGCGAGGTCCTTGTTGAGGCCCAGCCGATCGACGGAGGCCTCGACGTTCTCCTTCTGCTTGCCCTTCAGCTCGTCGACGTGCTCGATCAACGCCTCGACCGAGCCGTAGGTCTGCACGAGCTTGGCCGCCGTCTTCTCCCCCACGCCGGGCACCCCGGGGATGTTGTCGCTGGTATCCCCCTTGAGCGCCACGTAGTCGAGGTACTTCGCCGGCGGGATGCCGTACTTCTCCTCCACGGCCTGCTCGTCGAACACCGCGATGTCGCTGATGCCCTTTCGGTTGAACATCACGCGGATGCCGGGGCGCACGAGCTGGAAGAAGTCGCGGTCCGCCGTGACGATGGTGGCCTCGAGGCCCTGGGCAGCCGCGCGCACGGCCAGCGTGCCGAGGTAGTCGTCGGCCTCGTGCCCGTCGCTCACGCGCAGGACCGGGATATGCAGGGTGTCGAGGACCTCCTCGATCAGGCCCAGCTGGGGCTTGAAGTCGCCGGGCGTCTCCCGGCGCCCGGCCTTGTACTCGGCGTCCTTGGCGAGGCGTACGGTCGGGGCGCCCGAGTCGAAGGCCACGGCGATCAGGTCGGGGTGCTCCTCGGTGAGGAGCTTGATCAGCATCGAGGTGAACCCGTAGACCGCGTTGGTGATCTGGCCGGTCTTGGTGGCCAGCGTGGGTGGCAGCGCGAAGAAGGCGCGGTAGGCCAGGCTGTGACCGTCCAGAAGGAAGAGGCGTTGTGGCGCGTCCGCGTCGGCTGAGGGGGCCATCGTCCGTATCGTAGCCGTCGGGCCCGACTCGCCCTCGGGACCATCCCGACCGATATAGTTCGGGTACGAATTTGTGTGAATCCGACCCGGCAGAGTAGTATTTGCCGGCGAGCGGCCGGGAGGGGTCCCGGCCCCCGTTCGAGAGGTTCGAGGACCGTGCTGCCGACCTTCGTCATCGGGCTCCGCGAGGGCCTCGAGGCATCCCTCATCGTCGGGATCATCGCCGCCTTCCTGATCCAGCGAGGGGACCGCAGCGCCATCCGGTGGATGTGGGTGGGGGTCGTCGGCGCCCTGGCCCTGTGTTTGGGCGCCGCCGCCGTACTCACGATCGTGAACCGACAGCTCCCCCATCAGCAGCAGGAGGGGCTCACCGCGATCCTGTCGTTGATGGCGGTCGCCGGGATCACCTACATGGTGATCTGGATGAAACGCCACTCCCGGGAGCTCAAGCGCACCCTCGAGGCCGGCGCCGAGACCGCGCTCGCCGCGGGCGCCTGGGCCATGGTCGGCATGGCGTTCTTCGCGGTGATCCGCGAGGGTCTGGAGACCGCGGTCTTCCTCCTCGCCACCTTCAACAACTCGACGAACCCGGCGGCGACGGCAACGGGCGCGGTGCTCGGGATCGCGATCGCGATCGTGCTCGGGTGGGCGATCTACAAGGGCGGTGTGAGGCTCAACCTGAGCCGGTTCTTCAGGATCACCGGATTCGTGCTCGTGCTGGTGGCCGCGGGCCTGCTCGCGTCCGCGGCTCACGCCGCCGCCGAGGCCGGCTGGCTCACCGCGCTCCAGCAGCCGGCGGTGAACCTCAGCTGGCTGGTCGCCCCCGGCTCGATCCGCGCCTCCCTGCTGACCGGCACCCTCGGGATCCAGCCCGTCCCCACATGGGCCGAGGTGGTCGCTTGGGTGCTCTACGCCGTCCCGATGAGCGTGTACGTCCTGTGGCCGCAGCGCTTCGGACCTCGTCCCCAGCGCGTCGCCGAGCCGGTCCCCACCGCGTCCTGACCCGCGACCCAGATCTGTCGCACTTTCCTGCGCGGTGCGCGCACCCCCGGCGACCTGCGGCTCTCCGCGCCTCCGGGCGGTGGGAAGCCGCCGTCGAGTTGACATGTCTCAACCTCATCTCTATCGTTCGTTCCGGCCCCGATGTGGTCGAGGATGGACCGGGCAACCGGACCCACCCAGGTCATCCGGGGCCGCAGCTTGACGGGTCGCGTCGAACGAGACGGAACACTCGCGTATGGGGAAGGCGTGAGTGAACCGGGTCGGGAGGCGCGGCCCGTCAGTCGTTCCGGGGTCGTTCGCGCCGAGGTGTGAAGCGGTGGTTGAGCCTTCGACCGAAGCCTCCAGTGCGACTAGAGGACGGCCTCGAGGAACTTCTTGGTCTCGGCGAACTGCGTGTGGTCGAAGAGCTCGTCCGGGGTGCCCTGCTCCAGGATCACGCCTTCATTGAAGAACATCATCCGGTTGGCCACCTCGCGCGCGAAGCCCATCTCGTGGGTCACCACCATCATCGTCATGTGCATGTCGGTGGCGAGAGACTTCATGACGGCGAGCACCTCTCCGATCAGCTCGGGGTCCAGGGCGGACGTGGGCTCGTCGAAGAGCATGACGTCGGGCTCCATCGCGAGCGCCCGCGCGATGGCCACGCGCTGCTGTTGGCCTCCCGAGAGCCGGATCGGGTACTCCTCGGCCTTGTCGCCCAGCCCGACCTTCTTCAGCAGTTCCAAGGCGATGGGGCGGGCCTCGTCGGTCTTCTGCCCCTTCACGATCACCGGCCCCTCCATCACGTTCTGCAGGGCAGTCATGTGCGGGAAGAGATTGAACTGCTGGAACACCATCCCCGCGTGCAGGCGGAGCTTCCGGATCTGCTCGCGCTTCCCGCGTGTCCGGTGGCCTCCCTCCATCCGGATCCCGGCCACCTCCACCACCCCGGCCGTGGGGTCTTCCAGGAAGTTGATGCATCGCAGCAGGGTGGACTTCCCCGAGCCCGACCGGCCGAAGATGACGACGACCTCGCCCCGGTCCACCTCCATGTTGATGCCCTTCAGCACCTCGAGCTCCCCGAAGTACTTGTGGAGGTTCTCGATCTTGACGACGGGCTCGCCGTTCATCATCTGGGTCAAGGGTCCTCCTCCTCGGTCGGAGGGACCACGCCTGGTTGTGCCTCGGGCATCTCGACCATCATGGCGCCGCCGCCGGGGCCACCCGCGGCCGACCCGGCGAGCCATTTCGTCTTCTGGTCGCCCTTCATGACCGTCGCCGCGCCGCGCTCGTAGCCCTTCGAGACCTTGCGCTCCAGCTTCCGCTGGAAATAGGTGAAGATCGCCGTCAGCCCCCAGTACAACCCGGCCGCGATCAGAAGCGCCTCAAGCTTCTGGAGGTCCTGGTTCCCGACGAGCTGTGCGCGACGGAAGACCTCGGCCTGCGAGATCGTCACCCCGAGGAACGCGACGAGGGCCGTGTCCTTCATCATCGCGATGAACTCGTTGCCGGTGGGCGGGATGATCACGCGCGTGGCCTGCGGCAGCACCACCCGCCGCATCCGCTGCGCGTAGCTCATGCCGAGGGCGTCCGCCGCCTCGGCCTGGCCGTGGCCCACCGACTGGATCCCGGCCCGGAAGATCTCGGTCATGTACGCGCCGTAGTTCATGCCCAGCCCGATCACGCCGGCCTGGAACGTCGTCAGCGTGAGGATGTTCACGAGGGAGTTCCGGCCGAGGTTGAAGCCGATCTGCGGCAGGGCGAGGTAGATCAGGAACAGCTGCACGATGAGCGGAGTGCCGCGGAAGAACGACGTGTAGAACCCCGAGAGCCCGAACGCGACGGGATTCTTGGACAGGCGCCCCAGCGCCCCGAAGAGCGCCAGGATCACCGCCAGCATGATCGCGAACACGGCCAGGAGGATCGTGTACTCGAGACCCTTGGCGATGTAGGACCAGTTCGCCTTGATCCACGTCGTGTCTCAGCTGGAACAGCACCAGGATCACCGCGATGAGGAGGAAGATCGCGGCCCACACGAGCCCCACCTTGAACCGGAAGGAGATCCCCGCGCTCGTGAGGGCCATGGCCTCCGGACGTCCGGCGGCGCGACGGCCCAGGAGGAGCAACACGACCTCGGCCACGCCGAAGCCGACGACGACGTACCCCTGGAGCGGGTCGTTGAGCCCCGACATGGCGAAGAGCGCTCCGGAGACACCGATCGCCACCACGAGCGCGACCCACCATCCCCATGCGTACCTCGAGTAGAGCGCGACGCCCGCCCCCAGGCACAGGAAGCACGCCAGGGCGAAGATCGCGATCTTCCCGGGTGCGATGTCGACCTTCGACGAGAAGATGATCACGGGCAGGAAGACCAGCCCGATCCCACCCTCGGCGAGCAGGACCCACGCCGCGAGCAGCTCGAAGATGCTCCCCCGCGGGATCTCCACCTTCGACGCACGGGGGCCGGCTACGCCGGCCCCCGTCGCCTGGATCGCTTCGCTCACGGCATGGTCCCCCGGAGCGGGTCAGGCGCTGGCGCTGGCGCTCGCCGAACCACCCGAGCCCGCGGACGCGGTGGTGAGGTCGGTGCCGTACCACTTCTCCGAGAGCGCCGTCAGGAACCCGTCGGCGTGCATGTCGTCGATGATCTTGCTCACGGCCGCCACCAGCTCGGCGTTGGGCACCGGGTCCTTCTTGTCCATCGCGACCGACAGCGGCTCGAAGTAGAGCGGGTCGCCGACACCCTTCACCGCACCGCCGCTGTTCACGTAGTCCTGGATGGTCGGCGTGGCCGTGATGGCCGCGTCACACCGCACGCCGTCACCCAGCGCGAGCTGGTCGAGGGCGTCCGTGTCGGTGTTGAACGTGACGATCGTGGGGTTGTCGACCTGGAACTCGAAGGGCGGGGCGGTCGCGCCGAGGACCAGCTTCTGCGAGAGGTAGTCCTCGTAGGTGGTCGAGGAGCCCACGCAGACCTTCTTGCCGGAGAGATCGGCGGGGCCGGTGATCGACGTGTTCGAGCTGTTCACCGCGATGCCCGCCGGGGTGTAGTAGTAGGACGGTGTGAAATAGAACAGCTTCTCGCGCGGCACGGTGTCGGTCATCGAACCCACGTTGATGTCCCAGCGGTTGGACCACGATCCGGCCGTGACCGTGTCCCAGTCCTGGTGGTTGATGTCGGCGGCGCCACCGTAGAGGCGGTTCGCGATCTCGTTCGCGACGTCGACGTCGAAGCCCTTCCACTCGTTGGTCTTCACGTCGAACCAGGACTGTGGCTTGTACTTCTGGTCGGTGGCGACGCGCAGATCCTTCTCGGCGCAGATCGTGGCGAGCGCGTCATTGGACGTGGTGTCGACGGTGCTGCAGACCGTGTTCGCGGCCGGGGCGGCCGACGTCGCGTCACCGCCGCTGTTCGAGTCGTTGGAGCACGCTGCCCCCACGAGGGCCAGGACGGCCGCGGCGGCGAGCACCCCCTTGATCCGTAGTGTGCGCATGGAGATGCGTCCTTCCTATCGTGGGGAGCCACGGGCGCGCCCCCTCCCGTCGGGGGGACTATAGGCCGCCGGGAGGGGCCGGGCAATGCAGGTGCCCCGGCGGCGTCCACCGGCCCCGGCCGGCCGCTACCCTAGGGACCCGCGCCGGGATGGCGGAACTGGCAGACGCGCGGGACTCAAAATCCCGTGAGCTTCGGCTCGTGAGGGTTCGACCCCCTCTCCCGGCACGCGGTCCGCCTGTGAGGACGCGCGAGCGCTCGATCGTTCTCCTGCCGGTGACCGACCTGGGGATCACCTTTGGAGGGCGAAGGTGCAACAATCAGGTCGTCCCCCGGGGAGCCCAGGGTCCCGTGGCTCCCCCTGTAGAGGTACCAGCGTGGTCGAGACCCGGCCCTGAAGACGAACCCCGGGGGAACATCTTGGTGGAGATCGCGGCCATCGAGCTCCGGACCCCTTCGACCGTGCGGGCGTCCGATCGGGGCGGCGGCATGCTTTACAGTCCCGAGTCATAGCGGACTTCGTGATCGAACGATGGGACCTTGCTCCGGATCCGGGTGACCAGGCTCCCGCCCAATGTCCACCACGGATCGGAGGAAGCGTTCTGTGTCTTGTCGGGCCACCTCGACGTGCGATACGGCACCGAGACGCGACGGCTGACCGAAGGTGACTATCTCGTGATCCCGGCGGGCACGGTGCATACGTTCGCGACCGTGGGGGACCAACCGGCGCGGATCCTCGTCGTGATGTCTCCTGAAGTGCACGCGCTGATCGCCGCGCTCCATGCCGCGTCGTCGCCCGAAGAGCGCGACGCCGCGTGGGTGCGTCACAACTCGGCCTTGGCCTAGCTCCGTCGGCGTCCGACGACGGAGACCGCTGCGCGACCGCCTCAGCCTGTGGTCTCGTCACACCCGCGTATGTCGGATCCAACGGCGCTGGGATCGAGGCCGTCTCGAACAGCAGCGTTGGCCCCCGTGATCCAGCGCAGGCCACACATCAGCCAGATACGCTGACCTGGTGGAGCAGCGGGTCTTACCGGCGGCCCCGGAGGCATACAGTGTCTGGATGAGCGACGGCTCTCTCGCCGAGCACTACGGCACGGGGTACGAGCAGGATCGGCTGGGTAAGGGAACGTCTGCCATCGAGTTCGCCCGAACGAAGGAACTCCTGCAGCGGTTCCTGCCTCCGCCTCCCGCGATCGTACTCGACGTCGGTGGAGGTCCCGGTGCATATGCATCGTGGTTGGCTGATCTCGGGTATCGCGTTCACCTCATCGACGCCGTGGCTCTTCACGTCGAGCAGGCGACGACGGCGTCCGCAGGCCGGTTCACGACGGCACTCGGCGACGCTCGTGATCTCCCGGAGGGCGACTCGTCGTGCGACGCCGTCTTGATGCTCGGACCGCTCTACCACCTTACGGATCGCAGGGACCGCATCCGCGCGCTGGAGGAAGGAAGGCGCGTGCTCACGCCGCGTGGCGTCCTGGCGGCGGCTGGGATCAGCCGGTTCGCATCCCTTCTCGACGGGCTGGTCAGTGGTTGGCTTGGGGAGCCTTCGTTCGACGCCATCGTCGAGCGCGCTCTTGCGGAGGGACAGCATCGGAACCCCACGGATCGAGATGAGTGGTTCACGACGGCGTACTTCCATCGTCCAGAAGAGCTTCGGGACGAAGTCGAGGAGGCGGGGCTCGAGTTCGACGCCCTTTTCGGTGTCGAGGGGCCAGGCTGGCTACTTCAAGAGAAGGTCGACGAACCGAGTGTCCGCGAGCAGGTCATGCGCGTCGCCGCGACCGTCGAAGAGGAGCCGACGATCCTAGGTGTGAGCGCGCATCTATTGGTGCTGGCTCGGACGCCCGACTAACGCCGATTAGCCACGTGGCGCGGGTGACACTGTGGCTGAGGGGTGTGTCGCGAAGATGGATGTCATCTGCGACATCCCTGAGACCGCGCAGGACCGTCACCCGGCGACCCGGCCCCAGCACATGAGGGTCAGCGTTTGGCCCGGAACCCGGACGCGATCGCGACGCCGGCGAGCGCGGCCGCTTCGAACTGGACCCAGATCGCGTCGAACCAGTAGTTCCCCCCCAACGCGCCCGGCCCTCCGTGACGCTCGAGGAACGCCCACCAGAAATGGACGAGCGGCACGAGCGCCACGGCGGCCAGCAGGAGTCTGCTCGGCAAGAAACGGAGCCTCGCGAACGGCAACCCGGTCGCGAGCCCGAACAGGAGGCCGGCGGCGACGGCCGCGACGGCCCACGCGAGCAACGACCAGCCGTCGTACTGGAATCCGGTGGTGACGCGATCGCTCGTCATCTCGGCACCCTGCACGAAGGCGGCGCGCTGCACGAAGGCGGCGCGGAATCGATCCGCCGCGAACCACAACGCGCCGAAGGCGAGCGCCGCGAGCACTGCTCGCACGAGGAGACGGAACCACAGGGCCTGGACGACCGTGCCGCCGGTCGCGCGAGCAGGAGCGGGATCGGTCGCGGGATGGCGGGCTCCGGCCACGAAGGCCGATCCAACGGCGACCCCCGCCAGCGCGGCCGTCGGGATCAGGATCTCCCCTCCGTCGAACCAATACAGCCGTCCCGCCACGTGACCGCCGAAGTAGATCCACCATTCATGCGCGGTAGGGACGAGCGCCACGGCGGCCAGAGCGAGTCGGCTCGGCAAGAAGCGGATCCTAGCGAAGGGGAGCCAGGTCGCGAGCCCGAACAGGAGACCACCGACGACCGTCGCCGCGACCCAGGAAAACCACAACGCGCCGTCGGATCGGAGGGTCTCCGCGCGCTGGAAGAAGAACGCGAGGTAGCGATCCGCACCGAGCCACAACGCGCCGAAGGCGAGGAGGGCGAACGCGGCACGCACGAGGAAGCGGAACCAGCGCTCATCGACGAGCGAGTCGCCCGAACCTCGAGCTGGGACCGCTTGGGTGCCCATCGACCCCACCTCCATCACGGAGCCTATCCCCGTCGTGGAGGCTCCGCTCTCGGCGGTCTTCCTATCCGCCGTAGCAGACGAGTGGGGTGATCTCCTCCACGCTCGACAGGTGGTCGCCGTTGTCCATGTCCGCCCTGTCGGAGCCAGCGCCGCCGTTCACCCGATCGCCGGGGTGACCGTCCATCGCGTGGAGACAACCGTCATCGCCCCCCATCCCGAAGAGCCGGTCTCGGTTCTGGTCCCCGCGGAGGTCGTCGTTACCCGGCCCGCCGTAGAGCACGTCGCGGCCCTGGCCTCCGTAGACGATGTCCGAACCGGGACCACCTCGGACGACATCGGCACCGCCTGCCGCTTGGACGATGTCGCTCTGGCCCGGGCCGGCGTAGATGATGTCGTTCCCGCCCCGGCCGTTGATCTGATCGCTCCCGGCGTAGCCGCAGATGACGTCGGGACCCGGCGTGCCGGTCAACCGGTCATCGTGCGCCGTACCCGGGACGGTGCATGCCGGTCTCGCCCTCGCGGTGTCGGCTCGGGCGAGGGGTGTCGCCGCCGGCAGCACGAAGCCCACGGCGCTCACGAGGACCCCCGCAATCAGGTTCCTGAGTCGCATGGCCGCCCCCCTTCTCTCGTTTCACGGTAGGAGCGCCCGCTCGACCGGTCAAGGCTCCGTGTCACTCGGCGCCCACCCCTCGACCGCATCCATGATCGCGGCGGCAACCGCGAGGTCCTCGAACGCCAGGCCAACGCTCACGAACACGGTGACGTCCTCGGGTGTACGCCGGACAGGAGCCCCGTTCAGCAACTCGTGGAGGTCGGCCTGCACGTGGTCGGCTCCGATCGCACCCTCCTCGATCGGGACGAGGAGGTCGCCCGCCTCGGCCAGCGCCGCCGGCCGCGTCTCGACGAGGACGCGCGCCCGCTTGACGGCCTCGGTGTCCAGCTCACGCGTGGCGGGCGTGTAGGCGCCCACCGCGTTCACGTGGGCGCCGGCCGCGAGATCCGTCCCCTGCAGCACGGGCGTGGGGCTCGTCGTGCACGTGCAGATGATGTCCGCCGAGCCGATGTCACGGGATGAGCCGGCCCTCGCCTCGATCCCGTCGACCGCGCGGGCCAGCGCCACGGCGTGTGCGCGCGTCGGAGCGATGACGACCACCTCATCGATGGGACGGACGGCGCGCATGGCCTCGATGTGGGCGCGCGCCTGCACACCCGCGCCGAACACGACGAGCCGGTGCGCGTCGGGATGGGCGAGGTGTCGCGTGGCGAGGGCCGAGACGGCCGCGGTGCGCCGCGCGGTGAGCTCAGCGCCGTCGAACACGGCAACGGGCTGCTGCGTGCGCGGGTCGAACAGGACGTAGAGCGCGCCGATGAACGGCTCCCCCGCCGCCGGGTTGTCCGGGGTGAGCGTCACGAGCTTGACGCCGACGCCCGCGGCGCCCCACGCGGGCATCAGCAAGAGCCTCCCCCGATCGGTCTCGAGCACCGTGCGCAAGGGGGCGTCGGCTGGATCCTCTGCGCGGAAGGAAATCTCGAGTGCGTCCACCAACCCGGAGGGGCCCAGGGCGCCACGGACGGAGGCGGCGTCCAGCATCCAGACGCCCATCAGAGCTCCCCGAGGTACGCCTCTCGCATCAGCGGGTTGGCGAGGAGGTTCGGCGCGGTGTCGGAGAGCACCACCTGGCCGGTCTGGATCACGTACCCGCGGTCCGCGATCGAGAGCGCCATGTTGGCGTTCTGCTCGACCACGAACACCGTCTTGCCGAGCGCCCGGATCTCCTTGATGATCTCGAAGACCTGCTCGACGAGGACCGGCGCGAGGCCCATCGACGGCTCGTCCATCAGGAGGATCTTGGGGTCCGCCATGAGGGCCCGGCCCATCGCCACCATCTGCTGCTCGCCACCGGACAGCGTGCCCGCCTTCTGCTTGAGCCGCTCCCGGACCCGCGGGAACACTTCTAACACCTGCTCACGGTCGCGTTTGATCCCGTCCGCGTCGGATCGCTGATACGCGCCGAGATCGAGGTTCTCGGAGACCGTCATCTCCGCGAACAGCCGACGGTTCTCCGGGACCATCGAGATGCCGCGTCGCACCACCTCGGTGGTGCTCAGCCCCGAGACCACCTGTCCGTCGAGGAGCACGTCGCCCTCCGAGGGCTTCACGTACCCGAGGATCGTCTTGAGCGTCGTGGTCTTCCCGCTCGCGTTCCCGCCTAGGAGGCAGACCATCTCGCCTTCGTGGATCTGCATGTCCACGTTGCGGAGCACCGAGACGAGGCCGTAGTGCGTGCTCACGTTCCGAAGCTCGAGCACCGTGCGGGGCAACGTCTCGGCTTCGCTCATCCGACCGCCTTCGTCCCTAGGTACGCCTCGATCACGTGCTCGTCGTGCGCGACCTCGTCGTATGTGCCCTCGGCGATCTTCTGCCCGTAGTCGAGGGCGACCACTCGGTCGGAGACGCCCTTGACCACCCGCATGTCGTGCTCGATCACGAGGATGGTGAGCCCGCGCTCGTCGCGCATCCGCGTGATGTGATCCCGCAGCTCGATGGTCTCGCGCGGGTTCATCCCGGCCGTCGGCTCGTCCAGGAGGATGAGGAGCGGCTCGGTGGACATCGCCCGCGCCATCTCCAGCCGGCGCCGGTTCGCGTAGGACAGCGCGTTGGCGGGTTGGTCCTGGCGGTAGCCAGACAGGCGGGTGCCGAAGAACCCGAGCGCGTCCTTGGCCTGAGCGCGGATCCTCTCCTCCTCGCGCCGGGTGGACGGCGTCTGCAGGAGCGCGCCGAAGACGCCCGCCCTGGACCGGCAGTGCTGGCCCACCATCGCGTTCTCGAGCACGGTCATGTTGGGGAAGAGCCTCACGTTCTGGAACGTGCGCGCGATGCCGAGCTTCGTGACCTGGCTCGGCAGCCGGCCGACGATCGTCTCGTCGCGGAACCGGATGTCGCCGGCGTCCGGCGCGTAGAGCCCGGTGATCACGTTGAACACCGTGCTCTTGCCCGCGCCATTGGGGCCGATCACCGAGACGATCTCGCCCGCGTTCACGTGGAGGTCCAGCCCGTTCAGCGCGTACAGACCTCCGAAGTGCTTCGAGACGCCCAGGACCTCGAGGAGCGGCGTCATGTGAGCGCACCGCCCGTGGGCCCCGGTGCGTCGGTGGCGTCCTCCTCCAGCAGGTGCTTGGCCCACTGGTCTTGGCTGCGCTCGTCCTCGTGGAGCTCGCGGCTCCGGCGGACGTTGGGCACCAGTCCCTGCGGTCGCAGGATCATGATCGCGATCAGGACCGCGCCGTAGATCAGCAGGCGGTAGTCCTCGAACTGGGTGAGGATCCCCGGCAGCCCGATCAACACGAGCGCCCCGACGATCACGCCCGGGATCGATCCGAGCCCGCCGAGGATGATCACCGCGAGGGCGGTGATCGAGACGAGGATCTGGAAGCTCGCGATGGTCAGTGAACCGATGCTCACGGCGAACAGCGCGCCGCCGAGCGATCCGATCGCGCCGCCCATCGCGAAAGCGAGCAGCTTGAACCGCGTGGTGCTGATGCCCATGGCGTCCGCGACCTGCTCGTCTTCGCGCATCGCGTTCCACGCGCGTCCCACGCGCGAGCCCTGCAATCGCCAGGAGACGAAGATGGCGACGAGGCAGAAGAGTAAGACGAGGTAGTAGAAGTGCCGCGCGTCGTCCTGGAAGTGAAGCGCAACACCGGGGATCTCTGCCTTGGTGATCCCGCTCATCCCCAGCGATCCGCCGAAGAGGCTCTGCGCCCAGGTGGAGCCGAAGATGACCCGCGCGATCTCGCCGAAGCCCAGCGTGACGATCGCCAGGTAATCCCCGCGCAGCCGCAGGACCGGCGCGCCGATCAGGACCCCGATCAGGGCCGCCACCGCCACCACGATCGGCAGGGCCGTGAAGAACGAAAGGTTCGCGCCGAACGCGGGCGGGCGGAAGCCGGCGAAGGTCACCCGCTGTCCGCCGGTGAGGACCGCCGTCGTGTAGGCCCCGACCGCGAAGAACGCTACGTAGCCCAGGTCCAGCAGCCCCGCGTACCCGACCACGATGTTCAGCCCGAGCCCCAGCAGCATGAAGATCCCGACCGTGCCCAGGATGCGCGAGACCACGGGACCCACCAGGTAGGGCATGACCGCGAGTAGCCCGGCGATCACCAACCAGCCCACGATCATGGCGGTGCGCCGGCTCATGCCGCGCGCCAGCGGGTCTCGTCGATCGCTCGCGCGGGCTGCACCATCGCCCGTGTCTCCGTCTCCCCCCGGCGCCGGTGCGGCCGCCTTCATGCGGTCCTCGGGAGCCGGCAGCAAGAGGTCGTGGAGCTTGCGACCGAGATGGAGGCGGACCGCCGCCGCCGTCAGCACGAACACGACGGTCGCGCTCGCCCAGGTGAGCCCGAGCGTGACGGGCGAATACAGCAAGTCGCGCGAGATGTTCATCTGGTCGAGGGCCGGCGCGATCACGCGCTCCAGCAGGGCGAAGACGATGATCCCGGCCACGCCGGAGGTCACCGGCCGGCGGATGTCGATCGGCGCCGCCCGCAGCGCCCCTCCGACCAGGCCCGCGAGGGTCATCCCTCCCACGAGGGCCACCGTCCCCGCCACCGGTCCCATGTGGAAATGCAGGATCTCCATCAGCTCAGGCGTCACCGAGATGAACACCTGGCGCACGGTCTCCACCCCAAGGATGTTCACGAGCACGTACCCAGCGCTCACGAGGATCCCCCCCGCGAGGCCCGCCGCGGCCCCAAGGGAGACCGCCGAGCGCATCGAGGTCTCCCGCCGCTCGCCGGCGACGACCCGCGGGCGGCTCACCACCCAACCCCCCACCGCCGGCGGCAGGAAGATCAGGACCGCCACCATCGAGATGCGGCCGACGACGATGAGCGTCGTGAGGCGCTCCATCATGCCCACCAGCGCGAGGTACCAGACGGTGATGCCCGCGATGATCCCGACCCGCACCGCGGAGCGCGTCCCGACGTGCATCAGACCTTCTCCGCCTCGCCGGTCCCGAGGATCCCCCCGGGACGGAAGATCAACACGAGCACGAGGATCGAGAAGGTCACCACGCCCCGGAGTTCGAACGGGGAAGGCACGTTGAAGCCCGTGAGGAGGAGGTACGGGCCGACGGACTCGGCCACGCCCAAGATGAAGCCGCCGATGGCCGCCCCGGGGATGCTGCCGATGCCGCCCAGGACCGCCGCGGTGAACGCGGCGATGCCGGGAAGGAACCCCATGGTGGCGCCGACCTGTCCGAAGGTGAGCGCGAACAGCACGCCCGCGATGCCGGCGAGCATCCCCCCGATGATGAACGTGGTGACGATCACGCGATCCACGTCGATCCCCATCAGGCTGGCGATCTCCCGGTCCTGCGCCACGGCGCGCATCGATTTCCCGGTCTTCGTCCGCTTCACGAAGATCTCCAGCGCCACCATCACCACGATCGAGGTCACGATCACGATGGGATCGATCTTGTCGAAGCTCACACCCCATTTCGTGATCGTGCCGTCGAGGAACGAGGGACGTGGATAGCCTCGCGTCTGCGCACCGAAGAACCCTTGCGCCGTGTTCTGGAGGAAGAGCGAGGCGCCTATCGCGGTGATGAGGGGGACCAGTCGGGGTGCGTTGCGCAGCGGGCGGTACGCCACCCGCTCGAGCAGGACCGCGACGCCCGTCGAGATCGCGATCGCCGACACGAACAGGATCGCGAGCGAGGCCCACGGGTTGCTGTTCATGAACCCGCTCTTCGCGTAGGCGGTGGCGAAGAAGTACGAGCCGAAGGCTCCCCACATGAACACCTCGCCGTGCGCGAAGTTGATCATGCGCAGGATCCCGTAGACGAGCGTATAGCCCAGCGCGATCAGCGCGTAGACCGCCCCGAGCGCGAGGCCGATCACCAAGAGATTCGCCCAGAACGCCCAGCCGAGGTGATCGGCGCCCGAGAGGGTGAGCGTCTTGTAGGTCCCAACGGCGACGAAGGTCACCACGGCGACCGTGAGGATGGTGAGGATGATGCGGCGGACGGGGAGTCGTTCGACGAGGCCGAGGGAGCGTGTGGACGAGGTGGTGAGCCCGTCTTGCGCCAATGTCCCCCCTACCCGAGCCTCGACGCGGAGGTTGCGGGCGGGCGCTTCGCGCCCGCCCGCAACCGGGTCCCGCGGTGCTTCGTTACTTCACCTCCGCCAGCGTCTTCGTCTCGGAGAAGACCGGCTTCGCGTTGGGGTCCAGGAACCCGACGTCGGGGACCTTGTAGACACCGATCGTGACCGAGGTCGCGCAGTCACCGAGCGGCGTGCACGTGATCGTGCCGATGATGCCTTCGTAGTCCGCGGTGTTCTGCACGGCGTCCTTGAGGGCGGCGCGCGAGATCGTGAGGGACCCGTCGTCGTTCTTCACGGCGGTGCTCTCGATCGCATTCACCAGGACGTTCATCGCGTCGTAGGCGTGCGCGTGGAAGACCGAGATCGGCTTCGTCCCGAACTGCTTCTCGTACGCCGGGAGGAACTGGTTCTGGTAGAAGTCGTTGCCCGAGAAGGCGGTCAGGTCCGGACCGGACAGGTAGACGCCGTCGCCGGCGGGGCCGGCGATCTCCGTGTACGTGGCGTCCGAGCAGCCGTCCGAGCCCATCAGGGTGGTGTTCTCCAGACCGCTGGTCGTCGCCTTCTGCTTCGCGATCAAGGCGCACGCGGGGTTGAAGTCCGGGGCGTAGATCACGTCCGGCGCGTTCTGGGCGATCTTGGTGAGCAGGGACTTGAAGTCCTTGTCCGCGCTGTTGATGGCGTCCTCGGACGTGACCTGGCCGCCGCCGGCCTCGAAGTTGGCCTTGATAGCCGTCGGTGAGGCCCTGCGTGTACGGGCTCTCGTCGTGGATCGTCGCCGCGGTCTTCGCGCTCAGCTTCTGCAGCGCGAAGTCGGAGACCACGGCCGCCTGGATCCGGTCGTTGTGCGCGGTGCGGAAGTAGTACGGCTGGTGCGTACCCTCCGTGGTCAGCGCCGGGTTCGTGGCCGAGGGCGAGATGATCGTGATGCCCTTGTCCGAGAAGATCTTGTCCGCGACACCCAGCGAGGCGCTCGAGCAGCTGGTGCCGATGACGCCCACGAGCTGGGGGTCGGCAGCCAGCGTCGTGGCGCCCTTCTGCCCGCCGTCGGCGGAGCAGCCGTCGTCCTCGTTCACGAGCTTGATGTCGTGACCGTCGATCTGCCCGTCCTTCTGGTCGAACGTGCCGTCGAGGTAGTCGAGCGCGAGGCGGGCGCCGTACTGAGAGTCCAATCCGAGGTTCTTGTTGTCCCCGGAGATGGCCAGCAGCGTGCCGATCTCGACCGGCGCGCCGGAGGCCACGGTTACGCAGCCGGGAGCCGCGTTGCAGTCCACCGCGCCTCCGCTGGCCGCTGCCGACCCGCTCGAGCCGCCGCTGTCGCTGTTGCTGCATGCGGCTGCGATGACCGTCAATACCCCCAGGACCGCTGCGATCCTGAGTAGTGAACCCATCTTCATGAGGCCCCCCCTCGTCGTACCCAAGCCGGACCCGGCGTGTTGTACCACACCCCTATCACAGATGCAGCCGTCCGGTCCGGCACGGTCGCGCGACCGTCGATTCCTATACGCGAGCGGTGGGCGGATCGGATGGAGCCGCGTCGGATCCTCCCGCCGGGCCGCCTAAGGGGTCAGATCCGTGAGGGACTTGGTCTCCACGTACACCGGCGATGCCCCGGCGGCGCCACCCGCCACCGGCACCTCGGGGACCTTGTAGACGGCGATCGTGGCGGAGGACGCGCAATCGCCGAGCGGCGTGCACGAGAGCGTTCCCGTCAACGCGAAGTACTCGCGCGTGGCGTAGATCGCCTCGTGCAGGTCGGTCCTGCCCATCGCGAGGGACCCGTCCTCCTGCACGACCGCCGCGCGCACGATCGCGTCGAACAGGACGCTCGCGGCGTCGAAGCCGTAGGCGGCGGCGGGGCCCTGGGGATCGTTGCCGAACTGCTCGGCGTACGCGGGGGCGAACTCGTCCTGATAGAACTCCCCCGCCTCGATCGCGTCCATGTCCGGGCCCGACACGTACGTGCCGTCCGCGGCCGCTCCTCCCTCGGCGAGGTAGGCCGAGCTGAGGCAACCGCCCGAGGACACGAGCGCCGCGTTCGCGAGTCCCGGGACGCTCGCCGCCTCGCGCGGCATGAGGCCGCAGGACGGATCGACCTCCGGGGCCGCGTAGTAGACGACGTCCGGCTTCCCCCCTCCGATCTTGCCGAGGCCCTCCCTGTAGGAGCCGCCGGCGGTCGTCGCCGCGTCGGAAACGGCGCCCCCCTGATCCTGGAAGCGGAAGCGGAACGCCGCTGCCGGGCCGCCTCCGGCCGCATCCGCGTCCTCCAGCGTCGCCGCCGTCTGCGCATCGAGCTTGTCGAGCGCGAAATCCGCCACCACCGCGCCCTGGATCTCACCGTTCGGGGCCACCCGCACGTAGTACGGCTGGTGGACGCCGGCCGCGGTCAGCTCCGGGCTCGTGTCGGTGGGAGAAACGAGCACGATGCCCTCGCGGGAAAGGACGGTGTCCGCCGCCCCGAGCGCGGAGCTCGAGCAGGTCGTCCCGATCACGCCCGCGATGGGCGCCCCGGCCAGGATGCCCGCGCCGGCGAGACCTCCTTCGGCAGAGCACCCCTCGTCGACGTTCAGCAGCTGCACGTCGTGACCCAGGAGCCTCCCCGGCTTGCCGTCGAGCTTGCCGTCGAGGTAGTCGACCGCGAGCTGAACCCCGCGGAGGCTCTGCGCCCCGAGCGCGGCACCCTGCCCGCTGGTGGCGAGCAGGGTGCCGATCTCGATCGCCTGATCCGCCCCGACGGTGAGGCTCCCGAACGGATCGGGCGTCGGGGTGGAGGGATCGCCCGCTCCGCCCGCCCCGACGCACCCGGTCGCCAGCAGCGCGGTCGCCGCGAGCATCGCCGCGGCGTGTCTCCGGGCGGCTCACCCGTCGCGTCGACACCGCGGCACCCTCAACCCTTTGGCACGGCGTCGCGGAACGACACCAGCAGGTCGAGCGCACCCGCACGGTCGCCCTGCACCAGCCGGCCCATGAAGGCGCTGCCCACGATCACCCCGTCGGCGAACGTGCACGCCTCCGCCGCTTGGGCCGGCGTGCCGATCCCGACGCCGACCAGCAAAGGGAGGTCCGTGAGGGGGCGCAGCGCCTCGACGACGCCACGCGCCGTGCTCGACAGCGCGTCGCGCGCTCCCGTGACCCCGTAGGTGGCCACGCAGTAGACGAACCCGCGCGCCTGCGACGCGATCGCCCCCAGGCGGGCAGGGGTGGAGCCGGGGGCGGCCAGCAGGACCGCGTCGATCCCGCGCGCCGCGGCCAGGGCGTCGAGCTCGGCCGCCTCGTCGACGGGAACGTCCGGGACGATGATCCCGGCGACGCCCGCGTCGCGGGCCTCGTCGAGGAACGCCTCCGTCCCGCGGCGGAGCACGGGGTTCACGTACGTCATCACCGCCACGGGGATGCCGAGTCCGGCCTCGCGGATCGTGCCCAGCACGTCGAGCGGGTGCGTTCCGGCCTCGAGCGCGAGACGCGACGCCTCCTGGATCACCCCGCCGTCCATCACGGGGTCGGAGAACGGGATGCCGACCTCGAGGGCGTCGGCGCCGGAGGACGCGATCGCACGCAGCATGTCCGCGTCCACGCCGGGGAGGCCGCCGGTCACGTACGGCACGAACGCGCGGCCGCCCCCATCGCGACGCGCCCTGAGCGCCGCCTCCAGCGCCCCCATCAGCGGTCGATCCCGAGCGCGTCCAGCACGGTGTCGAGGTCCTTGTCGCCGCGTCCGGAGAGACACACCAGCACGCGCGCGCCCTCGGGCAGCGGCCGGCCGAGCAGCCACCCGATCACGTGCGAGGGCTCGAGCGCGGGCAGGATCCCCTCGGTGCGGGCGAGCGCCTGGAAGCCCTCCAGCGCCTGGACGTCGGTGGCGCTGACGTAGCGCGCGAGCCCGGCGTCGTTCAGGTAGGCGTGCTCGGGCCCCACCCCCGGATAATCGAGGCCCGCGCTGATCGAGTGGGTCTCGACCACCTGGCCGTCGGGGTCCTGCAGCAGGTAGCTCATCGCGCCGTGCAGCACGCCGGGCTGGCCCTGCGTGATCGAGGAACAGTGCTCCCCCAGCTGCGAGCCCCGGCCTCCCGCCTCCACGCCGATCAGCTCCACCCCGGGGGCGCCCACGAACGCGGTGAACATGCCGATCGCGTTGGAGCCGCCCCCGACGCAGGCGATCACGTGCGTCGGGTCGCCCCCCAAGCGCTCCGCGTACTGCATCCGTGCCTCGTCCCCGATCACACGCTGGAGATCGCGCACGAGCATCGGGAACGGATGAGGCCCCACCACCGAACCGATGATGTAGTGCGTGTTCGTGACCGAGGCGGCCCAGTCGCGCAGCGCCTCGTTGACGGCCTCCTTCAGGGTGCGCGTGCCCGCCGTGACGGGCACGACCTCCGTGCCGAGGAGCTTCATCCTGGCGACGTTGGGCGCCTGGCGGCGGATGTCCTCCTCGCCCATGTACACGACGCAGGGCAACCCGAGGAGCGCGGACGCGGTGGCGCTCGCCACCCCGTGCTGGCCCGCCCCCGTTTCCGCGATGATCCGCTCCTTGCCGAGCCGCTTCGCGATCAGGGCCTGGCCGAGCGCGTTGTTGATCTTGTGCGCGCCCGTGTGGGCCAGGTCCTCGCGCTTGAGCCAGATGTCGTAGCCGAGCTCCTCGGACAGGCGCGGGGCTCGCGTGATCGGCGTGGGACGGCCCACGAAGTCGCGGCTGAGCGCCCCGAGCTCGGCGCGGAACGCCGGATCGTCGCGGAGCTCCGCCCACGCGGCGGCGAGCTCGTCGAGCGCGGGGATCAGCACCTCCGGGACGTAGCGCCCGCCGTAGCTCCCGAACCGCCCGCGCGCATCCGGCACGGCCGGTCGGATCGGCTCGGCCACCACGCTCATCGTCGCGACTCCTCCCCCGTCAGTTCCCGCAGCTTGACGGCCGGATCCCCGGCCCGCATCAGGGTCTCGCCCACAAGGATGGCAGACGCACCCGCCTCCATCGCCGCCGTCACCTGATCACCACGAGCGATGCCGCTCTCCAGGACGGCGAGACGATCGGGCGGCACCTCGCGCAGCCGCGCGAGGGCGGCGTCGACATCGACGTCGAGCGTCTCGAGATCGCGCGCGTTCACCCCGATCGCCTCGGCGCCCGACGCCACGGCCCGCACGAGGTCATCCCCCGCGTGCGTCTCCACGAGGGCGCCCATGCCCAGGTCGGATGCGGTGGCGAGCAGCGCCGCGAGCTCGGGGTCGCTCAGCACCGACGTGATCAACAGCACCGCGTCGGCGCCGTGCGCTCGCGCCTGGATCACCTGCGACGGGTGAACCAGGAAGTCCTTGCGCAGCACCGGGATCCCCACGGAGATCCGCACGGCCTCGAGGTCGGTCAGCGAGCCGTGGAAGTGGGTGGGCTCGGTCAGCACGGAGATCGCGGCGGCGCCCGCCTCCTCGTACCGGCGCGCCCGATCGGCCGGATCTAGGTCGGCGGCGATCACGCCCGCGCTCGGCGAGGCGCGCTTCACCTCCGCGATCACCGCCGGGGTGCGATCGCGGAGCGCGGCGATGAAGTCGCGGGCCGGCGGCCGGGCGAGGGCCCGGGCGAGCAGCGCGCCGTCGTCGAGCGGGCGGCGCTCGAGTTCGCGGCGGATCTCGGCGACGAGGTCGGTGAGGAAGCCCATGGGGAGGCCGAGTCTAGCGACCCCGCATGAGGCAGGGCGTCCCAGCTAGGGGTCCGCGCGGGCGAGCGCCTCGGCGAGGTCCAGGCCGCCCTCGAGCGCGGCCCGGCCGACCACCACACCCGCGGCCCCGACGGCGCGCAGGGCCGCGACATCCTCGAGCGTCGCGATGCCCCCCGCCGCGATCACGGGGCGGCCGAGCGCGACGACCTCCGCCACCGCTTCGACGTCGGGACCGCTCATCGCACCCACGCGGCGCACGGCGGTCACGAGCAGGCGCGAGGCGTCGATCTCCCCGAGCCAGTCGAGGGTCTCGCCGACCGGGAGGTCGACCGGCGCGCGGCCGCGCGCGCGGATGCGCCCGTCTTCGATCTCCACGCCCACCGCCACCCGGTCCCCCAGTTCAGCCACGAGTCGCGCCACCCGCGATGGGTCGACGAGCGCGCCCGCCCCGAGGACCACGCGGTCGGCGCCGACGTCCAGGAGGTGGTCCACATCCTCCTGCGCCACGACCCCGCCGCTCGCCTCCACCTTGGCGCCGGCGAACAGAGCTACCCGTCGGATCGCCATCATCGTCTCGACGTTCAGGGCGGTGCCGGTGAAGGCGAGGTCCATGTCCACGAGGTGGAGCCAACGGGCGCCCGCATGCAGGAAGGACTCCGCAGCCGTCACCGGGTCGCCACCGAACGCGTCCACGGGAACCGGCCCCTCGGGCGTGAACCGGGCGAGCCGCCCGCCGGCCACGTCGATCGCGGGGATCACCTCGAACGTCACGGTCGAACCTTACGGGGTCGCGGGTAGCATCGCTCGCGTGGATCTGCCCGTCTTCGCCTTGCACGCCGTCTGCTTCCCTGGCCAGCCGGTGGGACTGCGCGTGTTCGAGGAGCGCTACCTGCTGATGATGGAGGACGTCCTCCCGGAGGCGCCGTTCGCGGTGGCCGCGATCCGGCATGGGCGGGAGGTGGGCGGCCCGGCCGAACCCTGTCGCGTGGGCGTCATCGTCGTGGTGCAGGACTACGACTTCGACGCCGAGGACGGGACCTACGCGCTGCGCGCCGTCGCGCGAGACCGCGTCGCGCTGGTGCACCCCCTCGCGCACGACCCGTACCCGCGGTGGAAGACCGAGCCTTACCCCGACGAGGGCGGAGCCGGCACCGACGACGTCGAGAAGGTTGCCGAGGCCCTGACGCGCTACCTGGCAGCTATCGGCGAGGCCGCCACGCCCGTGCTCCCTCACGATCCGGTGGCGGCGAGCTACGTCCTGGCGGCAGCCGCGCCGGGCCTCGTGCCCGAGCGGCAGGCGCTGCTGGAGGTGCCGGGTGCTGGAGAGCGCCTGCGCCGTCTCGACGCGCTCTTCCGCCGCGAGGCCGCGTTGGTGCGGGCGCTCGGCGCCGGGGTCGGCGGCGCCGACCTCGACGTCAGCCCGAACTAGTCCGCTACGGACTAGAAACGGCGGCGGCGCGCTCGACGCTGGCCGCGCCGGGCCCCAGGAGCATCCGCAGCTCGCCCAGCAGGTTGCCCTCGGCATCCACGCGGTACGCCCCGACCTCGAGCGGGGTCACCCCGGTGGACGCAACGAAGCGCACCCGCACCGGCGCGGGGCCTTGGTGCGCCTCGAACAGCTCCTTGAGCTTCGCGAGCACCACGGGTGTGCAGGCGGCGGCCGAGAGATCCACGACGAGCGCGCCGGGCTCGAACGACCCCCGCCCGGCGGCGCCGAGGTCGGGATCGCGGATCTCGTTCGCACGGATCTGGAGCTCCCGCCCTCGCAGGTCGATGCGGCCTGTCGCGAGCACGATGCGATCCGTCTCGATCAAGCCCGGCACCGCCTCGTAGACGGACGGGAACGCCACCACCTCGACGCCGCCCGCGAGGCCCTCGAGGCGGAACTGGGCGTAAGGCTCCCCGCGTTTCGTGTACTTGCGCGCCACCGCGCCGATGATCCCGCCGATCGTGACGAGGTCACCGTCGCCGAGATCCTCCAGGTCGGCGATCTCGTGCGTGGTCTGCGCCCCCAACGCGCCTCGCACCTCGAGCAACGGGTGGTCGGTGACGAACTGGCCGAGCATCTCCTTCTCGTAGCGCAGCAGCTCGCGCTTGGAGAACTCCTCACCTTGGAGCACGGACTCGTCGATCCTGGCCGCGTCGCCCTCGTCCGCCCCGCCGAAGAGAGAGAACTGGCCCGCGGCCTCGGCCTTGCGCTCGGCGAGGATAGGCGCGGAGACCTTGTCC
Source organism: uncultured Actinomycetes bacterium (assembly GCA_963810915.1). GTDB lineage: Bacteria > Actinomycetota > UBA4738 > UBA4738 > HRBIN12 > JAOUEA01. The sequence goes on from CAWEPH010000001.1 coordinate 738,546, forward strand.
TGCTGTTCGAGCAGCGCGCGACGCGCGTAGCCGAGCGAGTCGAAGGCGCCCGCCTGGATCAGCGATTCCAGCACCCGCTTCGTGAGCACACCCGGCTCGGCCTTGCGGCAGAAGTCGCTGTAGGAGGTGAAGGCCCCCTTGGCGCGGCGGGCCTCGATGATCTGCTGCACGGCACCCTCCCCCACGTTGCGGACCGCGGCGAGGCCGTAACGGATGGCGGGCTCCTCGCCCGGCGCGGGAGCGAAGTCCAGCTCGGACTCGTTCACGTCCGGCGGCAGGACCTCGATGTTCATGCCGCGACAGGCGTAGAGGTAGAAGGGCTTCGCGTCCTTGTCGTCCTTCACGGAGGTGAGGACCGCCGACATGTACTCGACGGGATGGTGCGCCATGAGGTAGGCGGTCTGGTAGGCCACCAGCCCGTAGGCGCACGCGTGCGACGCGTTGAACCCGTAGTCCGCGAACGGCACGATCATCTCGAACAGGTCCGCCGCCAGTCGCTGCTCGTAGCCCTTGGCCACCGCCCCCGCGATGAACTTCTCCTTGAAGGGCATCAGGACCTCGAGCTTCTTCTTGCCCATGGCCTTGCGGAGCGTGTCGGCCTCGCCCATCGAGAAGCCTGCCAGGACCACGGCGACCTGCATCACCTGCTCCTGGTAGATCATCACCCCGTAGGTGTCCTTCAGGATCGGTTCGAGGTCCTCGTGGGGATAGGTGACCTTGCGCCGGCCGTGCTTGCGCTCCGCGTACTCCGTGTGGAGGCCGCTGTTCAGTGGGCCGGGGCGGTACAGCGCCACCAGGGCCATCAGGTCCTCGAAGCGGTCGGGCGCCAGGAGCTTGATCAAGCTGCGCATGCCCGCCGACTCCATCTGGAAGACCCCCGTGGTCTCCGCGCGCTGCAGCATCGCGTAGGTGGCGGCGTCGTCGAGCCCGATGTGGTCGATGTCGAGCTCGATGCCGCGCGTGCGCAGGTGGCGCAGGGCGTCCTCGATCACGGAGAGGTTCCGCAGACCGAGGAAATCCATCTTCAGCAGGCCGAGCGCCTCGACACCGTTCATGTCGAACTGCGTGACCACGCGCTTGGAGTCGTCGCGTGAGTCCTTGGAGAGCTTGAGCGGCAGGTAGTTCACGAGGGGCGCGTCCCCGATCACGACGCCAGCGGCGTGGACCGAATCCTCGCGGCGCAGGCCCTCGAGCGCACGCGCCGTCTCGACGATCTCCTTGGCCTCCGGCTCCTTCTCGTAGGCCGCCGCGAGATCCGGCGAGAGCTTGAGCGCGTCCTCGATCGGGTAGTCGCGGCCCATGACGGCGGGGGGGTACATCTTGCAGAGGCGATCGCCGACCACGGGCGGGAACCCAAGGACGCGGGCGGCGTCGCGGATGCCCTGCTTCCCCTTGATCGTCTGGAAGGTGACGATCTGCGCCACGTGATCCGCCCCGTACTTCTCCGTGGCGTAACGGATCACCTCGTCGCGCCGACGCTCGTCGAAGTCCATGTCGATGTCGGGCATCTGGATCCGCTCGGGGTTCAGGAATCGTTCGAACAGGAGCCCGTAGCGCAGCGGGTCGAGGTCGGTGATGTGCAGGCAGTAGGAGACCACCGACCCGGCGGCCGAGCCGCGGCCGGGCCCGACGCGGATGCCCTGCTCCCGGGCGTAGCGGATCAGGTCCCAGACGATCAAGAAGTACCCGCCGAAGCCCATCGACGTGATCACGCCGAGCTCGTGGTCGATGCGATCGCGCACCTCGTCCGAGAGCGAGCCGTAGCGCTCGCGCGCGCCCTCGTCGACCAGCTGGCGCAGGTAGGCGTCGCGGTCGAGTCCTCCGGGCGTCTCGAACCGCGGGAGGTGGTAGCGCTCCTCGGCGGGCGCCCGGTCCCCGTAGACGAGGTCCAGCTCGGCGCGTTCGGCGATCCGCAGCGTCTGGTCGCACGCGTCCGGACGCTCGGCGAAGAGCGCGCGCATCTCCTCCGCGCTCTTCAGGTAGAACTCCTCCGAGTCGAACTTCAGACGTTTGAGGTCCGACTGGAGCTTCTTCTGCTGGATGCAGAGCAGCACGTCGTGTGGTTTCGCGTCCTCGCGCAGCGTGTAGTGCAGGTCGTTCGTGGCCACGACGGGGATCCCCAGCTCGTCCCCGAGCGCGAACTGCGTGCGCAGGATGGTGTGCTGGTCGGGGAGGCCGTGGTCCTGCACCTCGATGAAGTAGTGCTCGGGCCCGAAGATGTCGCGGTACTCGGAGGCGACGGCGCGCGCGCGATCCACCTGCCCCGCCAGCAGGGCCACCCCGATCTCGGAGGACAGGCAGCCGGAGAGGCAGATCACGCCCTCCGCGTACTCCGCCATCAGCTGCTTGTCCATCCGCGGCCGGTGGTAGAAGCCCTCCAGGTGGGCGTAGGAGACGAGCTTCAGCAGGTTGCGGTACCCGGTCTCGTTCTCGGCGAGCAGGGTGAGGTGGTAGTACTTCTCCTCGCTCTCGCCGGGGTTGCGGTCGAAGCGGGAGCCCGGGGCGACGTACGCCTCCACGCCGAGGATGGGCTTCACGCCCGCGGCCCGACCCGCCTCGAAGAACCGGAGCGCGCCGAACATCGAGCCGTGGTCCGTGACGGCGACGGCCGGCATCCCCAGCCTCTTCGCCTCGCTGAAGATGGTGGGGGCGCCGGGATTCGTCTTCGGCGCCTCGATACGCGCGGCCCCGTCGAGCAGCGAGTACTCGGAGTGCACGTGCAGGTGGACGAAGCTCCGGTCGTCTGCGTCGGTCATCGGTGCTGCTCAGGCCTCCTGCTGAGTTATCCACAGCGTCCCGGCCGCATGTGGAGAACTACATCCGTGTGATTCGCGAGGGGGCCCCAAGCTACGCCCGGTCCGGGGGGTCGTCAAGGCTGCAGGTCGGGAGGGTGAGACGCGAGGCCGGTCACGACCCCGAGGCCGACCGAGCCCGTCCGAGCGCGGCCTCCAGGTCCTGCGGTAACGGCTCCTCCAGCTCGACGCGCTGCCCCGTCAGCGGGTGCGTGAACGCGATCCGCCAGGAGTGCAGGAATGGCCGGGTGAGGCCGAGGGCCTTCGCGTCATCGCCGCCGCCCCCGTAGGCCTTGTCCCCGAGGATCGGGTGCCCGATCGCCTTGAGATGGACGCGGATCTGGTGCGTGCGTCCCGTGCGGGGCGTCGCCTCCAACAGGGTCGCGGCCGCGAAGCGCTCGCGCACCGCGAAACGCGTCGTGGCCCGGCGTCCCTCGGTGTGATCCACGACGACCCGGTTCGCAGAGCGCCCGAGCGGCGCGTCCACGCTGAAGTCCTCGTGCGCGACCGCTCCACGAGCCAACGTCAGGTAGCGGCGCTCCACCTCGTGCCCCTTGAACATCGCCGCGAGCGCCTCGTGCGCTTCGTCGGTCTCGGCCACCACCATCAGGCCGCTCGTGCCCGCGTCCAGACGGTGGACGATGCCGGGGCGGAGCGGGCCGCCGAGGGTGGACAGCGGCACGCCCATCCCGAGGAGCCGGTTCACGAGGGTTCCGCTCCGCCTGCCCTCCGTCGGGTGGGTGAGGAGCCCGGCCGGCTTCGCGATCACGAGCAGGTGCGGGTCGCGGAAGCGGATCGGCACGGGCGGGCCCTCGGGTGCGAGACCGGCATCCGTGGCGAGATCCGCCTCGATGCGTTCGCCGCCGGCGAGGCGGAACGACTTGGGTCGGGCGGCACCGTCCACCCGCACGCGGCCGGCGGTGATCGCACGCTGGATGTCGGCGCGCGGGAGGCCGCTCAGGCCCGCGAGCACCACGTCGAGGCGGCCGGGAACCCCTTCGAACGACTCAGCCATCGCCGGCGGAGGACACGTCGGCGCCGAGATGATCGGAGCGCAGCGCCGCCCACCCCAGGAGGAGGGCGCCCACCACGACGGCGCTGTCGGCGAGGTTGAAGACGGGCCAGACGTGGAAGTCGATGAAGTCGATGACCCGCCCGCGCATCCCGGGCGCGCGCAGGATGCGGTCGGTGAGGTTGCCGAGCGCGCCGCCCAGGACGAGCCCGAGCGCGACGGAGGTGAGCGCGCTCCGCCGCCGGAACGCGGTGGCCACGATCAGCCCCGACACCGCGATCGTGAACCCCGCGAAGAGCCAGGGCGCGCTCTGTCCCAGGCTGAACGCCCCGCCCGAGTTCGTCGTGAACTGCAGCGTGAGGACGCCCTTGATCACGACGATCGGGTGGTCTTGGAGCGTGTGCTCGGCCCAGACCTTGGAGAGGCGGTCGAGCACGTAGGCTCCCGCGGCGGTCGCGAACAGGATGGCCGCGCCGCGACGGCCCGAGGGCTCCACGGCCCTATCGGCGCGACTGCGCCTGGGCGTCCTTGATGCAGAGGTCGACGTAGGGCAGCGCCTTGATCCGGGCCTTCTCGATGGGCTTGCCGCAGATCTCGCAGACACCGTAGGTGCCCTCGTCCATGCGCTTGAGTGCTCGCTCGATCTTGTCCAGCAGGTCGCGGACGTTCTGCTCGATGGACAGATCCTTCTCGCGCTCGAAGGTGGCGCTGCCCGCATCGGCGGACTCGTCGTCCAGGCCCACATCGCCGGAGAGCTCCGACTGCGTGGTCGAGAACGCGTCCTCCTCGATCGTGGACAGCTGGGTCGCGAGCTCCGTCCGCTCCTCGGTGAGGCGCGCGCGCAGCTCCTCGACCTCCTTCTTCGTGAGCTTGCTCTCAGCCATGGTCGGCGAAGGGTAGCAGATGGTGCCCGTCCGAACCCGTAACCGCAGGTCAGACGGCACGGAGCCGATCCTCGACCTGGTCGGGATCCAGGCCCTCGACCACGAAGACCTTGGTGCGCGATCGGGCCCCCGAACGCAGGCGCACCGAGGACTTCGGCACCCCCAGCGCGACGGCGAGGGCGGATGACGCCTCGGCCGTGGCCTTGCCGCCCTCCGGGGCCGAGCGCACCCGCACCACGACGCCCCCCTCCCCGACCTCGACGGCGCGGCGGCCCGATCGGGGCACGACACGCACGGTGATGGTGGCGGTCATGGGTGTAGCATCCCGCCTCAGAGGCGACGACGGGAACACGGTCGCGGGGACCGTGGAGCCAGAGCGAGCCGGGGATGGTGGGAGCCCGGCGCCGAGCACCCCGCGAGCATCCTCCCCGAGCCCCTGTCCGAACGGGCCCGCACCTTCGCGCGGCCCCGGTAGGCGCAGGCGGGACCCGCCCGTGATCGCGGGAGGCCTTCGATCGGGAGGCCATGAGTGGCCGCGGACCGCGAGGCCCGCGGCAAGTGGGGTGGCACCGCGGGGCCTGCGCCTCGTCCCTGCAAGGGACGGGGCGTTTCGCATGTGTGGAGCGCATGTGTGGAGGAGGAGCGATGGCACGGTTCGAGCCGGTGGACCCGAAGGTCAGCTTCCCCGAACTCGAGCGGGGGATCCTCCAGTTCTGGAAGGAGGGCGACGTCTTCGCGCGCTCGCTGGCCCAGCGCGCCGACGCTCCCCGCTGGGTGTTCTACGAGGGTCCGCCCACGGCCAACGGCCGCCCGGGCGTGCACCACGTGGAGGCGCGCACCTTCAAGGACATCTACCCGCGCTTCAAGACGATGACCGGACACTACGTGCCGCGCAAGGGCGGCTGGGACTGCCACGGCCTGCCGGTCGAGCTCGAGGTGGAGAAGGAGATCGGCACCACCGGCAAGCGCGACATCGAGGCGTTCGGGGTGGCGGAGTTCAATCGGCGCTGTCGGGAGTCCGTGACCCGCTACATCGACGACTGGGCGAAGCTCTCCGAGCGCATCGGGATGTGGATCGACCTCGAGGACGCGTACTGGACGATGAACACGGAGTACATCGAGTCGGTCTGGTGGTCGCTGAAGGAGCTGCACGGCCGCGGCCTCTTGCAGGAGTCCGACAAGGTCACGGCCTACTGCCCGCGATGCGGCACCGCGCTGTCCGACGCCGAGGTCGCGATGGGCTACGAGACCGTGGAGGACCCGAGCGTCTTCCTGCGCCTTCCCCTGATCGAGGTTCCCTCCGACGCCTCGCTCGTCGGCGCCTCGCTCATCGTGTGGACCACCACCCCGTGGACGCTCCCGTCGAACGAAGGGGCGGCGGTCGCACCGGACGCCGAATACGTGGTGGTCGAGCGCGACGGGGAACGCCTGGTGATGGGCGCGGCGCTGCGTGAGCGCGTGCTCGGCGAGGACGGCACGGTCGTGGGCACCCTCAGCGGTGACCGGTTGATCGGGGCGCGCTACGAGCCTCCCTACCCCAACGTCGAGGGCGCCCACGTCGTCGTGGGGGGAGACTTCGTCTCGATGGAGGACGGCTCCGGCATCGTCCACATGGCGCCGGCCTTCGGCCCCGAGGACCTGGCCGTGGGCCGCGCGCAGGGATGGCCGATCTTCAAGCCCGTCGACGACGCGGGACGCTTCACGGAGCAGGCGCCCGCGTTCGTGCAGGGCCTGTTCGTCAAGGACGCCGATCCGAAGATCGTCGAGGAGCTGCGCACGCGGGGTGTGCTGTTCGCCGCCGACACGATCGAGCACGCGTACCCGTTCTGCTGGCGGTGCCAGACGCCGCTCCTCTACTACGCGCGGACCTCGTGGTACGTGCGCACCACCGAGGTGAAGGAGCGGCTCCTCGCGGTGAACGAGGGCGTCAACTGGTTCCCCGACCACATCAAGCACGGCCGGTACGGGAACTGGCTCGAGAACAACGTGGACTGGGCGCTCTCGCGCGAACGGTACTGGGGCACACCGCTGCCGATCTGGCGCTGCGGGGCCGGCCACCAGACCGCGGTGGGCTCCCTCAACGAACTGGGCGCCCTCGCCGGTCGCGACGTCGCCGACGTCGACCCGCACCGCCCGGCGATCGACGAGGTCACGCTCCCCTGCCCCACCTGCGGGGCCACCGCCACGCGCGTCCCCGAGGTCATCGACACCTGGTACGACTCGGGCGCGATGCCGTTCGCGCAATGGGGCTATCACCCCGAGCTCGGGCGGGGCGAGGAGGCCTTCGCCCGCGCGTTCCCCGCCGACTTCATCTCCGAGGCCATCGATCAGACGCGAGGCTGGTTCTACACGCTGATGGCCGAGGGCGTGCTGCAGTTCGACGAGACCGCCTACCGCAACGTCGTCTGCGTCGGGCACCTCGTCGGCGCGGACGGCCGGAAGATGTCGAAGTCGCTCGGGAACATCTTCGATCCGTGGGAGGCCCTGGACCGCCAGGGCGCCGACGCGCTGCGCTGGTACATGTTGACGAACGGTTCGCCGTGGGCCTCGCGGCGCATCGGGCACGACGTCCTCGACGAGGTCCTGCGGCAGTTCCTGCTCACCCTGTGGCACGTCTATGCGTTCTTCGTGACGTACGCGAACGCCGACGGCTTCGACCCGGAGGCGACCCCGGCCCCCGCACCCGCGGAGCGCCCCCTGCTCGACCGGTGGATCCTCTCCCAGCTCGCGCGCACGGTGGCCACGGCCCACGACGGGCTCGAGGCGTACGACGCCACGGGCGCGGGACGCGCGATCCAGGCATTCGTCGACGACCTCTCCAATTGGTACGTGCGGCGGTCGCGCCGGCGGTTCTGGAACCCGGGGGGTGAGGCGGGCGACGATGCGGTCGCTGCGTTCCACACGCTGCACACGTGCCTGGTGACCGTGGCGACGCTCCTCGCCCCCTTCACCCCGTTCGTCGCCGAGGAGCTCTGGCGGAACCTCGGCGCCGGGCGCGACGGGCGACCCGACTCGGTGCACCTGGCGGACTACCCGCTCCCGGAGGACGGCGCGCGCGACGACGGCCTCGATGCCGGCATGGTCACCGCGCGCGCGATCGTGGGTCTCGGACGCACGGTCCGGGTCGAGACCAAGACGAAGGTGCGCCAGCCGCTGTCCGAGGCCGTGGTGCACGTCGCCGGCGACCGCTCGAGCCTCGAACCGCTGCTGGACATCGTGGCCGAGGAGCTCAACGTGAAGCGGATCGTGTTCGCGGAGTCGGCGGAGACGTTCGGGCGGTGGCGGGCCAAGCCCGACTTCAAGGTGCTCGGACCGAAGCTGGGGCCGCGCGTGAAGGAGGTCGCCGCCGCGCTGGCGCGCGACGACGGGACCCTCGCGGCGTCGCTCGCGCGCGGCGAGTCCGTGACGGTGGACCTCGCGGACGGACCGGTCGAGCTGACCCCCTCCGACGTCGACCTCGCCCAGGAGGTGCGCGAGGGGTGGGGCGTGGCGAGCGAAGGCGGCGTCACGGTGGCGCTCGACCTCGAGCTCACCGAGGAGCTCCGTCGCGAGGGCATCGCGCGCGAGCTCGTGCGTCTCGTCCAAGATGCGCGCAAGGCCGCGGACCTCGACGTGAGCGATCGGATCGACCTGGGCGTGGCCTCAGGCGGCTCGGTGGCACAGGCGCTCGCGGCGCACCGCGACGAGATCGCTGCCGAGACGCTCGCCGTCTCCGTGAGCGATCACGTGCTCCAGGGTGGTCATCGCCAGACCGCCGAGATCGACGGCGAGCCGGTGACGGTCAGCGTGCGGATGGCCCTGCCGGATCGCTGAGCATCGGGTCGCCGCACGTGTTCCGGGCGGTCGGACTCAGTCCTCGCCCCAGAACAGCTCGCGCAGCGCATCGTCGCCCTCGGCCGACTCGGTGTCCGCGTCGCCCCGGCCGACGGTGGCGGGCTCCGGCTCCTCCACGCGCACCGGCGCCTCCTCCGGCATCGCGACGGTGTCCTCGGCCGCCGGTTGCGCCGGTGCGGGTGGGGCGGGCGGCTCAGTGGTTGCCTTCACCTCGGTCTTCGGTGGCGGGGCCGCTTGGGACACGGCGGGCTCCGGGGCGGGCGCAGGTGCAGGCGCCGGTGACGCAGGGCCCGTCCCGCGAGCGGCCTTCGCCATGGACTTCACGGTTTCGGCGTGACCCTGGACGAGCCCCGCGAGGCTCTGGAGGAACTCCTTCTCACGCCCGAGGAAGGCGTTGATGGCCGCGCGGTCGGCCGCCGAGACCCCGCCTGCGGCCGAGGCGACGCCCCCGCCGGACAGAGCCGCGGCCTGCTCGCGGGCCTCGGCCGTGATCCGCCCCGCCTCGTCCCGCGCACGCTGGATGATCTCGTCGGCCTGCCGGTTGACGTCGGCGATGTCGGCGGTGCCCACCACCGGCGCCGCCCCCGCCGGGGCGCCCTTGCGAAGTCGCTCGTTCTCCGCGACGAGCGCGGACATCGCGTCGGTCACCTCGTCGAGGAACTCGTCCACGTCGCGCAGGGCGTAGCCCCCGAACCGCTGGACCCGGAACTCCTTCTGTTGGATCTCGAGCGGGGAGATCATCTTCGACGTCGCCGTCGGCGTCGACGTGGGGGCCGGGGACGTGAACTGGTCCGCGTCGCTCGTGCCCTTCTGCTTCTTCCTCATCGGAACCCCTCCTCCGGCCTCAGAACGCGTTGAGCGCCTGCTGCAGCACGATAACGATGATGAACGCGACCACGACCGACAGGTCGAACATGCCCGCCGGGGGGACGATCTTGCGGAGCGGGCGCAGGACGGGCTCCGTGACGTCGTTCAGCAGGTCGGCGATCGCGCGCCATGGGCCCGAGATGGGCAGGCGCACGCCGAACACCTCCAGCCAGCTCAGGATCACCCTGGCCAACAGCAGGATCCAGAAGACCGTGAGCGCGAGGCTGAGCACACGCACGATCGGAGAGGTCGCGATCATCGCCGGAGAGGCTAACAGCAGCGGCCGCGGCCACGGGCGGCCTAGAACTGGTTGTAGAACCCGCCGCCCGCGAGCCGTTCGCGTTCTTCGGCCGAGACCTCGACGTCGGCAGGGGTGAGCAGGTACACCCGGTTCGCGACCAGCTCGATCTTGCCGTCCAACCCGTAGACCAGCCCGCTCGCGAAGTCGACCAGGCGCCTGGCGATCGAGTCCTCGGTCGACTGGAGGTTCATGATCACCGCCGTGCCTTCCTTGAACCGATCGGCCACCTCGCGCGCCTCGTTGAACCGCTTGGGCTCGGACTTGTGGATCGCGCCGGTGGCGGCCCCGCCCGGACGCGCGCTCGACGGGATCGTGCGCACCACGCCTTCGGAGTCGGCGGAGACCTCACGCACGGCCTGAGGCCGCATGCGCCGCACCGGCGCGGGTTCCACTTCGGGCATCTCCTCGACGAAGTCCTCGTCCTCCTCGACGAGCCCGAGGTAGTTCAGGGTCTTCTTCCACACGCCGGCCATCTCCGATCCTTCCTGCGTACGCCTCACGTGGCCCGGGGACCGAACAGCGCCGTCCCGACCCGAACCAATGTAGCGCCTTCCTGCACCGCAACCTCGTAATCCAACGACATCCCCATGCTCAAGTCCACCACCTGGGGGAGGCTCTCGCTGGATCCGATCGCGTAGGTCGCGGAGCCTACGGAACCAGGGGCGGGCCTCCTCGGCGGTCTGGGTGGGCGGCGGCAGGGTCATCAACCCGCGCAACGCGACGCCCTCGAGCCGTGCGATCCGTGCGGCGGCCTCGGGCGCGTCCTGCGGGGCAACGCCGGTGCGCGATCCCGTGTAGTCGACCTCCATCAGGACATCGATCGTGCGCCCCGCCTCCGCCGCCCGTCGGGCGAGCCGTTCCGTCGCGCGTCCGCCCGCGACCGTCTCCACGACGTCCGCGAGGGCCGCAACGTGGTGCGCGCTGTTCGTCTGGAGCGTCCCGATGAAGTGCCAGCGCACGCCGGGGACCGCGTCGTGCACGGCACGGAGCTCCTGGACGTAGTTCTCCCCCACCGCCGCGACCCCGGCCTCGGCGACCCACCTGACGGCCTCCACACTCACCGTCTTGGCGGCAGCAACCAGCAGGACCTCCGCCGGGTCGCGGCCCGCGGTGTCGGCCGCCTCCGCGATCGACGCGCGGATCCGCGCGAGGTTCTCCAGGATGTCATCCCGCGTCCCGGTCATGGGCTCCAGCGTACCGGCGCTCGCGAGCGCGGCCCGATCCCGGAACCCTTTAGGACATGGAACGGGGGGCGGGGAGGTCCTCTCGGCCAAGAGGCGGGGGAAGGGCGCCTCCTCGCTTCGGGTACCTCCCCGCCCCCCACGATCGCGCAGGGCCGCGCGGGGCGGGTGCCGCTAGCTCTTCAGGAAATCGGGGATGTCGAGGTCCTCCTCGGCGTCGAACGAGACGGTCTTCTGCGGCTCGGTCTCCCCCGTCGTGAACACGTCGGCCTCGTCGAGGTCCTCGGCGAGGATGGAGGGGAGCGACTCACGCTCGGACTCGGGACCGCGCGTGGGTTCCTCGAGCAAGCGGGAGAGCCGGCTCTCGAACTGGTTGGAGGACCCCGAGCTCGCCGAAGGGGTCACCTTGTCGAATCCCGCGGCCACGACCGTCACGCGCACCTCTTCGCCGAGCGCGTCGTCCACGACGGCGCCGAAGATGATGTTGGCGTCGGGATGGGCGACCTTGGTGATGGCGTCGGCGGCCTGGTTCACCTCGTGCAACGTCAGGTCGGTCGGTCCGGCGATCGAGAGCAGCACGCCCTTGGCGCCGTCGATCGAGGACTCGAGCAGCGGCGAGCTGATCGCGGCCTTGGCGGCCTCGGACGCGCGGTCGGCGCCCGAGCCCAGCCCGATCCCCATCAACGCCGAGCCGGCCCCGGACATCACGGTCTTGACGTCGGCGAAGTCGAGGTTGATCAGCCCGGGTGTGGTGATGAGCGAGGTGATGCCGTCGACGCCCTGGAACAGGACCTGGTCGGCCATCCGGAAGGCCTCGACCATCGGGGTGTTGGGATCGGCCACCTGGAGCAACCGGTCGTTGGGCACCACGATGAGGGTGTCGACCGCCTTCTTCAGCTCGGTGATGCCGATGTCCGCCTGGGTGGCCCGCTTGCGCCCCTCGAAGCCGAACGGCCGCGTGACGACGCCGATGGTGAGGGCGCCCAGGCCACGGGCGATCTCCGCCACGATGGGTGCGCCACCGGTCCCCGTGCCCCCGCCCTCGCCCGCCGTGATGAACACCATGTCGGCGCCCTTGAGGATCTCCTCGATCTCGTCGGCGTGCTCGGAGGCGGCGTTGCTCCCGACCTCGGGATCCGAGCCCGCGCCCAGACCTCGAGTGGTTTCGCGCCCGATGTCCATCTTCACTTCGGCATCCGACATGAGGAGCGTCTGGGCGTCGGTGTTGACGGCGATGAACTCGACGCCCCGGAGGCCTGCCTCGATCATCCGGTTCACCGCGTTCACGCCCCCGCCACCGATGCCGACGACCTTGATCACGGCGAGGTAGTTCTGGGGAGCATCCATCTGCTTGCCTTCCTCCGAACCCCGGGCCCCGGCCCGGTTACCTGGGGAAATCCCCGTTCCGTGACGGCCAACCGTAACCGTCAACTGAACAGTTATTGTTATATCTACCTAACGTAGAGGAAGGCAAACTACTAGGAAAGCCCAGGTCCGTCAAGTTCATCCTTCAACCAGATTGATGCATGTGATGACAGTTACCGCAGCCTCGATGACAGCGTGATCTGGCTGTCGACAGGGGCGCCGTACCGCCGCGCGGTGGGTGCGCCGGGGACCGTCACGTCAACCGCAGCGAGGGCCACCCCTTCCCGCTCGGACCAGTCGAGCACCGCCTTGAGCGTCTGCGCCTTCGCCTCGAGCTGGGAGCCGTCCCCGTAGGTGACGATGATGTGCGTGAGGGTCTCCACGGTCACCGAGCCGTCGGGGCCGACCGAGACGGAGTCGATGCGCCGCTGCAGGGCGACGGGCATCGAGGCCGAAACCGACGCGCCGGTGCCGAGGACGTCCGTGGGCGCGGGGAGTTCGCCGTCCGTGGCGACGATCGCCGGCAGGGGCGATCCTTCCGCAGCGGATCCCATCATGGTGCCGTCCGTGGCGACGAATGCGAGGGCGCCGTTCGGGCGCGATGTCACCGCCACCGGCGTCCGCTCGACCACCGAGATCCTCAGCGTGTGCGGGAGACCGCGCTCGACGGTGGCCTCAGCGACCCAGGGGTTCCGTTCGAGGCGCGCCTCGGCGGCGGCGAGATCGACGTGGATCAGGTTCGTCCCCTCCCCGAGCCGTGCGATCCGCAGGATCTTTCCCTCGCTGAGGTGGCGTTCGCCCGTCACGGACACGGTGCGGGCGGCGACGAGAGGCGTGTAGCTGAGCCCGATCGCGATCGCGCCGAGCGTTACGAGCGCGCAGGCCGCGATGGCCCACGGCATCATCCGCCGACGTCGCGCAGGATCCGCGGCGTGCTCGGGACGCGCCACGGCCGGCGGGGTCGCGGGCTGCTCTTCCCTACCCTGCTCCTCGGCGGGTGCCTCGGCCGCTGCGTCCCGGACCTCGACCTCCACCTCGGCCTCGACCTCAGGTTGCGAGACGTGAGCCGACGACTCGGACTCCGGGATCACGAACGACGCCACGGGTGGCGCCGCCACGACGTCGGTCCGCACCGCCGTAGCGTCCGTGCCTTCGCGCGGGTCAGGCGGCATCGTCGAACTCCCCCACCAGGTGGACCTCCGGCTCGAGCCGGACGCCTGAGGCGGCCTCCACGCGCTGCTGCACCTGCTCGATCAGCCGCCGGACGTCGCGGGCATGCGCGTCGGGTCCCGCGACGATGAAGTTGGCGTGCTTCGTGGAGACCTGGGCCCCGCCGACCCCCAGCCCCTTCAGCCCGGCGGCCTCGATCAGACGGGCCGCGTGGTCGCCCTCCGGGTTCTTGAACACGCTCCCGCAGTTGGGCTCGGCGAGGGGCTGCGTCGAGCGGCGCCACGCGCGGGCCGCGTCCATCCGTTCGCGGATCGCGCCGACCGCCTCCGGACGCAGCGCGACGGTGGCGCCGGTCACGACCGCATCGTCGGGGAGGTCGCTGCGCCGATACGAGAAGGCGACGTCGCGCGCGTCGACCGTCTGCGCTTCGGCCCTCCCGGAGGCGGAAGACGTCGATCGCCGCCAGGACCTCGGCCATCGAGCCCTGGTGGGCGCCAGCGTTCATCCGGACGGCCCCGCCGAGCGTAGCCGGGATCGCCACGCCGAACTCCAACCCGGCGAGGCCGTGGTGCAGCGCGATACCCGGCGAGGGCCGGCAGCGGCATCGCGGCGCCCGACGTGAGCCGGTCGCCGTCGCGCGCGGCCCAGCGGTACCCCCGTCCGAGCCGGAGCACCAGACCCGGGAAGCCACGGTCGGAGACGAGGAGGTTGGATCCCTTCCCGATCACGATGAAGGGGATCGAGGTCTCGGTGACGGCTCGACCGGCGGCGGCGAGGTCGGCCTCGGCCTCGGGCTCCAGGTACAGGGCGGCCGGACCGCCCAGGCGGAACGTCGTGAGCGGCGCCATCGTGAGATCCACCTGCAGGCGGTCGCCGCAGGCCGCGCGGAGGATCGCCTCGGCACGGGCGAGGTCGACGACGCCGCTCATCCGTCGGACTCCCGGATCCGTTCGAGGGCCGCGTCACCCAGCATCCAGACGTCGCCGCACCCCATGGTCACGACGAGATCGCCCGGCCTGACTTCCCGATCCAGGAACTCCACGACCTCCTGGCGGTGCGGGAGGTACACGATCGCCGCCCGCGGATCCGCCATCCGCGCCCCCTCGGCGACCAGCTCCCCGGTCACGCCCGGGATCGGGTCCTGCGCGGCGCCGTACACGTCGGTCACGACGATCAGGTCGGCCTCGGTCACGCTCGCGCCGAGCTCACGCCAGAGCGCCTTCACGCGTGCGTACCGGTGCGGCTGCACGAGCGCCACGAGGCGACCGGGGGCGCGCCGGCGGGCCGTCTGCAGCGTCACGGCCATCTCCGTCGGCGTGTGCCCGTAGTCGTCGTAGAAGTCCGCCCCGCGGGCGGAACCGCGGAACTCGAACCGGCGGTGCACGCCCGCGAACGATCGCAGGGCCTCCGCCGCCTCCGCCGGGTCGACGCCGACGATCGAGGCGGCCGCGAGCGCGGCCGCCGCGTTCAACAGGTTGTGCGGCCCGTCCACGCGCAGCGCCAGCGGGACCTCGCGCCCGTCGGGCATACGCGCACGTCCGCGTGCGCCCTGCGGCCCGAACTCGTCGACGGTGACGACGACGTCGTTCGTCGGATCCAGACCGTAGGTGAGAGCCTCGACCCTCGCCTGGCGCGATCGCCGCGCGGACACCGGCATCATCGCCGCACGCGACGACGTGCGCGCATCCCCGCATGAACGCGGCGAACGCCGCCTCGATCTCGGGACGGCCTTCCCTGTAGAAGTCGACATGATCGACCTCCACGTTGGTCACCACGCCGATGAACGGCCGCGCGAGCAGGAACGATCCATCGCTCTCGTCGGCCTCGAACACGAACAGGTCGCCTTCCCCGGAGCGGGCCCCGCTGCCGCTCTCGTTGAGGTCGCCACCCACGAGGTACGTGGGATCGAGCTCCGCGCGCTCCAGCACCACCGCGAGGAGGGAGGTGGTCGTCGTCTTCCCGTGGGTGCCCGCGACCGCGATCGATCGACGCCCCGACGCCAGGGCCGCGAGGGCCTGCTGACGGGCCCAGACCGCGATCCCCCGGCGGCGGGACTCGGCGAGCTCCGGGTTCGTCTCGCGGATCGCGCTGGACACGATCACCACGTCCGGCGAGCCGAGGCGGGAGGCGTCGTGGCCCACCCAGACCTCCGCGCCGAGGCTGCGGAGCTCGACGATGCCCTTCGAGTCCTTCAGATCCGAGCCCGTCACGACGACGCCGCGCGCCAGGAAGAGCCGCGCGAGGTTGCGCATGCCCGCGCCGCCAACCCCGATCAGGTGCACGGCCGTGACGCCATCCATGGAGGGGACGGGGAGCGTCGGGATGCTGCCGTCAGGCGGTGCGTACGGTGTCATCGCGCGACCGCCCCCGTCACGAGCGCCGCAAGCCGCTCGTCGGCGTCGGGCTTGCCCCACGCGCCGCTTGCCGCTCGCATCCGCGTGGTGGCATCGGGGTCGTCCACCAACTCGAGGATCCGCCCCGCGAGGACCTCGGGGGTCAGCTCCGAATCGAGCAGCACCCGCGCGGCCCCGACCCGTTCGAGCTCACGGGCGTTCGCCTCTTGGTGGTTCTCGGTAGCGAACGGGTAGGGGATCAGGAGCATGGGCACGCCGCACACCGTCATCTCCGCGATGTTCGAGGCGCCGGAGCGCGAGACCGCGAGGTCGGCCACCGCATAGGCCAGCTCCATCCGGTCGAGGAAGGGCAAGACGTGCACGCGCAGCGGCGCCGCGGCCTCCGCGGGTCCCGCCACCACGCCCACGTGATCCTCGCCCGTGAGGATGAGGAGCTGGAGGTCGGTGCGCGCGCTGAGCCGCGGAAGCGCACCCGCGATCGTCTCGTCGAGATGCAGCGCCCCCTGGCTCCCTCCGAACACCATGACGGTCGTGCGGCCGGGCTCGAGGTCGAAGGCGGCCAGCGCCTCGGCGGTGAGCTCGGCCCGTCGCGCCGGGACGTCGAGGATCCGCGCGCGCACCGGGTTACCCGTCACGGTCTTCGCGCAGCGGCCCTTGAGTCGCTCCCCGGCGCCCTCGAACGTCAGGCCGATCGCCTTGGCTCGTCGGGAGAGCAGCCGGTTGGCGAGGCTCGGCACCGCGTTCTGTTCGTGCAGCACGAGGGGGACGTGCGCCCGACGGGCGGCCATGCCCGGAGGCACGCTGACGTAGCCGCCGACGCCGACGACCACGTCCGCGCCCGAGAGGAACGGGCGCGAGGAGCGCACGGAGCGCAGCGCGACGAACGGAGCCTTGGCCGCACGTCGGGAGAACTCGCGATACAGCGGAGCCGCCTCCACCGGATGGAACGCGTAGCCGGCCTCGGGCACGAGGGTCGCCTCGGGCCCGGAGGGCGAGCCGATGAACTCCACGTGCGCGTCGTGTGCGCTGCGGAGCCGGTCGGCGAGGGCGAGCCCCGGGAAGACGTGACCACCCGTGCCCCCACCCGCGATCACGACCTTCACGCCGACGCCCTCTTCGAGCCCCTCTTCCTCGAGGCTCCCCTGCGAGCGGACGTGGTTCCGGCGGCTCGCCCGCTGCCCCGCGCCACGCTCGCCAGCAGGCCGATCCCGGCCAGAGTCACCACGAGCGCCGTGCCGCCGAAGGAAACGAACGGGAGCGGCACGCCGGTGATCGGGAGCAGGCCGGTGACGGCACCCAGGTTGATGATCGTCTGCAACCCGATCCAACACGTGACGCCTCCGGCGAGCAGACGGCCGAACGTGTCGGGGGCCCGCACCGCGATGCGGACCCCCGCGTAGAGCAGCACGATGAACGTCGCCAGCACAACCAGGGCGCCGATCAGCCCGAGCTCCTCGCCGATGATCGCGAAGATGAAGTCGGAGTGCGCGTTGGGCAGGTAGTCCCACTTCTGGCGGCTGTTGCCGAGACCGACCCCGAACCAGCCTCCCGAGCCCAGCGCGATCAAGCCCTGGATCAGCTGGTAGCCGGCCCCCTTCGCGTCGGCCATCGGGTTCAGCCACGCGTCGACGAACCGCGCGCGCCGGTAGCTCTCGCCGAAGATCAGCAGCGCGCCGCCCGCGGCCCCGATCGCCGCGGCGACCCCCAGGTACTTCCCACGCACCCCGGCGATGAAGAGCATGAGGAAGACCGAGCCACACACGATGATCGTGGTGCCCAGGTCGCGCTGGAGGATGATCAGGGCTGCCACGAGCCCGACCACGGGCGCAAGCGGGATCAGCAGGTGCACCGGGTCGTCGAGGCGGCTCCACTTCCTGGAAAGGACGGTCGCCACGAAGACGACCATCGCGAACTTCATGAACTCGGACGGCTGCAGGGTGACCGGCCCGAGGTCGATCCAGCGTGAGGCTCCGGCGAACGTGGTGCCCGACGTCGGATGCAGCGCGATCACCATCAACGGCAGGATCAGCAGGAGCATCGGGACCGCGAGGCGTTGCCACACGCCGTACGGGAGCCGCCAGACGACGAGGAGCGCGATCACACCGGCGAGCGCGTAGACCAGCTGGCGCTGGAAGTACCAGAAGGCGTTGCCGTCGTAGCCCTCCACGGCGGAGATGGAGCCGGCCGACAGGATCATCACCAGGCCCAGCACCACGAGCACGCCGGTGGGGATCAGTAGGAGGAACAGGCTCCGGCGGGCGGCGGCGGGCGCGTCCTGCTTCGACCGGCCGGCCGTTTCGGCCGCGACGACGCGGAGCCGCGGCCGCCCCGTCGCGGTGGCGCCGGCGCTCTTGGTGCCCCTCGCGGTCTTCGCCGTCTTGGCCCGCGGCCGCTTCCTCGGGGCGGGTTTCGGGCGGCGGGTGGGGGAGGCGGGCGAGCCCACGCGGCTCGCGGAGGATCGCGCCGGCTTGCGCGCGGGCTGTCCCTCAGCCACGGGCGCTCACCTCCCCCAGCGCGCGGGCGGCGGCCGCGAAGCGGTCGCCCCGCTCGGCGTACCCGGAGAATTGGTCCCAGCTCGCGCACGCCGGAGCCAGGAGCACCGTGCCGCTCGGCCGTGCGAGCGCGAACGCCTCCGCCGTCGCGGCCTCGATGCTCGCGGCCTCGGTGACGGGACGGACACCCCGGAAGATCCGCAGGAGTTGGGGCGCCGCCTCGCCGATGGCGACCACGGCCCGGAGCCGGGCGGCGCCCGTCGCGAGCGGCGTGAGGTCCACGCCTTTGGCATGCCCGCCCGCGATCAGGACGGCCTCGGAGACCGCCTCGAGGGCGGCGAGCGCGGCGTGGACGTTGGTGGCCTTGGAGTTGTCGACGAACCGCACGCCGTCGACCTCCGCCACGAGCTCTCCTCGATGCAGGGCCGGACGGAACCCCGCGAGCCCCTCACGCACGGCGCCGGGCCCGGCGCCGAACGCAAGCGTCGCGGCTGCGGCTGCGGCTGCGTCCGCCCGGTAGCCCGCGCGGTCCCCCGCCACAGCGCCCAGCGCCGCCGGCGCGTCGTCTCCCACGCGCGCGGTCAGCACGCCGTCCACGTATCCCACTTCCTCCGGCCCGGGCGCCGTAGCGCGGAACCAGATCACGTCGCAGGGTGCCGCAGCGGAGAGCGCAGCGGCCGCGGCGTCGTCGCGGTTGCCCACGTGGGTGTCGCCCGCGGTCTGGTTCCCGTAGATCGCCGCCTTCGCGCGCCCGTAGGCCGCCTCGCCCCCGTGCCAGTCGAGATGATCCGGCGCGAGGTTCAAGAGCACGGAGACCCGCGGGTGGAAGGAGGTCTGCTGCGCGAGTTGGAACGAGGACGCCTCGACCACGAGCGCGTCGTGCCCTTCGCGCGCGGCCGCGGGGAACGGTCGACCGATGTTGCCGCACGCCACGGCGTCGAACCCGCCGGCCCGCAGGCAGGCCTCGATCATGGCGGTCGTGGTGGTCTTGCCGTTCGTGCCGGTCACGGCCAAGTACGGGGCGTCGGCCACGCGCGCGCCCAACTCGAGCTCGCCCCACAGCGGGAGCCCGCGCGCGCGCACCCAGGTCAGGACCTCGGCCGAAGGGGGCACGCCCGGCCCGGTCACGACGAGGGTCGCGTCCTCCAGGTGCGAAGGGTCGTGGCCGCCCGCCAGGAGCCTCACGCCCGCCGCGCGCAGCTCGTCGGCAGAGCCGACGGCCTCCGCCGGGCGAAGCTCGCTCACGCGCACCTCGGCGCCCTCGGCGGCGAGCACGAGCGCAGCGGCCGTGCCGGCGACCCCCGCCCCCACGACCACGGCGCGCTCCCCCGCGAACCGCCCGCTCATCCGAGGCCCCCGCGCGCGATGAAGTCCGCGTAATACAGGCCGAGGCCCACGGCCACGCAGAGCCCCGCGATGATCCAGAACCGCACGATCACGGTGAACTCGGGCCAGCCCAGGAGCTCGAAGTGGTGGTGGATCGGCGACATCCGGAAGATCCGCCGATGGAAGCCTCGGAAGCTGATCACCTGCAGGATCACCGACATCGTCTCGATCACGAAGAGTCCGCCGAGGATCACGAGCAGGAGCGCGGTGTTGGTGGTGATCGCCATCGCGCCGAGCAGGCCGCCGATCGCGAGCGCCCCGGTATCGCCCATGAAGATGCGGGCGGGGGCGGCGTTCCACCACAGGAACCCCGTCGCCGCTCCCAGCATCCCCGCCGCGATGATCGCGCCGTCGAGCATGGCGTGCGCGTTGACGGAGTAGCAGCCGTCCGCATCGATCACCGTCGTTCCGAAGCACGGGTGGCGGAACTGCCAGAACGCGATGAAGACGTAGGCCGAGAACACGAGCGTCGAGGATCCGGCCGCCAGCCCGTCGAGCCCGTCCGTGAGGTTCACCGCGTGCGAGGACGCGGTGAGCACGACGAAGCACCACAGCAGGAAGAACACGCCGAGCTTGATCCCCGTGTCGCGCATGAACGTGAGCGAGGTCGCCGTCCCCGTGTGCCCCGAGTAGTGCGCCACCACCACGGCGAAGATCACAGAGACGACCGCGGTCCCCAGGAACTTCTGGGACTTCGTGAGGCCGAGGGAGCGTCGGCGGCTCACCTTCATGTAGTCGTCGGCGAAGCCCACCGCACCGAACCCGATCGCGGCGAAGATCAGTGCGACCCCTGCGACCGTGCTGGAGCCCGCCGTGACGCGCGAGGCGATGTAGCTCAGCACGAGCGCCACCAGGATCACGATGCCGCCCATCGTCGGGGTGCCCATCTTCTCCATGTGGGTGTGCGGGCCGTCCTCGCGGATCCGCTGCCCCCATCCCCACGTGGTGAACACGCGGATCGCCACGGGCGTGCCCAGGAGCGTCACGGCGAGGCCGACGGCGCCGGCGACGAGGATCGAGATCACCGCAAGGCCTCGGCGAGTTTCTCGAGGCCGGCGACGCGCGAACCCTTCACGAGCACGAGGTCGCCCGGGGTGGCTGATCGCCGCACGTCGTCGAGGGCCTCGTCGGGGCGGTCGTACGCCGCCACGTTGTCCGGCTCGACGCCCTCGCGCACGCCGGCACTGGCGATCGAGCGCGCGGAGGGACCCACCGCGATCAACCGATCGACGCGCAGACGGGCCGCGAGCTCGCCCACACGCTCGTGCTCCTGGAGCGAGATCGGTCCCAGTTCGGCCATCGTGCCGAGGACCGCGATGAGGTGCCCTTCCCCCGCCATCCACCGGGCGGCGCGGAGGGCGGCCGCCACCGACTCGGGGTTGGCGTTGTAGGCGTCGTTCACGACGCGCACGCCGGCCGGCGTGGTGAACGTCTCCATGCGCCAGTGGGACACCGTGGCGGCGGCGAGCGCGGCCGCCGCGGCCTCGAGCGGAACGCCGAGCACCACGCCCACCGCGGTGGCGGCGAGCGCGTTCGAGACCATGTGCTCACCGGGGACCGCGAGGGACACCGGCACCCTTTCCCCCGCATGCGTGAGCGTGAAGGAGGCCCGACCGTCCGCGTCGAGCGCCACGTCGCGCGCGCGCACGTCCGACTCGGCCGAGACCCCGAACGTGACCACGCGTCCCGCGCAGCGCTCCGCGTACCCGACGACCACGGGGTCGTCGGCGTTCAACACGGCGACGCCGTCGGCACGCAGGGCGTCCACTGGTTCGGCGGAGGCCTCCACGATCTTCTCCCAGGATCCGAAGACCTCGAGATGGGCGACGCCCACGTTCGTGACGACCACGATCTCCGGCCGCGCGATCCGGCAGAGCAGCGCGACGTCGCCCGCGCGGCGCGCGCCCATCTCCGCCACGATCACCTCGGTCGCAGCCGGGGCGTTCAGCAGGGTGACGGGAAGCCCCACCTCGTTGTTGAAGGACTCCGGGCTCGCGTGCGTGGCGAACCGCGTCGCCGCGACCGCCTGCGTCATGTCCTTGGTGGACGTCTTGCCGTTCGCGCCCGTGATGCCGACCACGCGCGCCTCCATCCGCCGACGCTCGTCAGTGGCGAGCTTCAGGAGCGCCTCGTTGGTGGAGCGGACGCAGACCGCGGGGCCATCGACGGTGAGGTTGTCGCGCACGAGGACGCCCGCCGCCCCGTTCGTGAAGGCCTCAGGCACGAAGCGGCCCCCGTCGGTTCGATCCCCCGGGAGCGCCACGAACAACCCGCCGGCCCGCACCTCGCGAGAGTCCGTCGCGACCGAGGACACCTCGATGTCGGTTCCGAGGAACAGGCCGTCGACGGCGCGCGCCACGTCGGACATCCGTCGCGGCTTCATGCGCCCTTCCCCGCGGACAGGATCGCCGCGCGCGCGACCTCGCGATCGTCGAAGGGCACCGTCCGGTCGGCGAACTCCTGGTACGGCTCATGACCCTTGCCGGCGATCACGATCGTGTCACCGCGCGCCGCCTCCCCCACCGCGAGGGCGATCGCGGCGGTGCGGTCCGGCTCCACCACGAAAGCGCCGCCCCCTTCGCGCGCGCCGGCTTCGATCGCCGCGATGATGGCCAGGGGATC
The DNA here is from genome assembly GCA_963810915.1 of uncultured Actinomycetes bacterium. Classification (GTDB taxonomy): domain Bacteria; phylum Actinomycetota; class UBA4738; order UBA4738; family HRBIN12; genus JAOUEA01. Next base: position 760,806 of record CAWEPH010000001.1, read on the forward strand.
CTCCGAACGCGGGTTGTCGCTGGTGATCACCGTGAGGTCGGCGTTGGCGGTGGCGGCGGCTCCCATCAGGGGACGCTTGGCGCGGTCGCGGTCACCCCCGCAACCGAACACGACGATGAGCCGGCCCGCGGTCAACGGGCGCGCCGCCTGCAGCACGTTGAGGATGCTATCCGGCGTGTGTGCGTAATCCACCACCACCAGGAAGTTCTGGCCAGCGTCGACGGGCTCCACGCGCCCGGGGACCCTGGGCACCGCGGCCACACCGCGCGCCGCGGCCTCGCGGTCGATCCCGAGGACCTCCGCGACGCCGATCGCGCAGAGGCAATTGGCGACGTTGAAGCGTCCCCGCAGCAGCGATCGGACCGCGATCTCGCCCACCCGGAACGCGATGCCGTCCAGGTCGACGGCCACATCCTCGGCGCGCAGGTCGGCCTCCCCGTCCACGGCGTAGGAGCAGGTCGGGATCGCGGGAGCATCGAGCAGACGCCGTCCCCAGCGATCGTCGGCGTTCACCACCGCGGTCCTCGCGTACGCGGGCGTGAACAGTCCCGCCTTCGCGCCGAAGTAGGCGTCCATCGACGGGTGGTAGTCGAGGTGATCCTGCGAGAGGTTCGTGAAGGCCGCGACGTCGAAGACCACGCCGCCCACGCGATGCTGGTCGAGCGCGTGGGAGGAGACCTCCATCGCCACCGCCTGCACCCCGTCCGCTCGCATCCGGGCGAGCAGCCGGTGAAGGTCGGGGGCCTCGGGCGTGGTGCGGGCGAGCGGCACGGGTGTTCCCGCGATGCGGGCTCCCGTCGTCCCGATCACGCCGGGAGCCATGCCTGCCGCCTCGAAGACCGCTTCCAGCAGGTAGGTGGTGGTCGTCTTGCCGTTGGTGCCGGTCACGCCCACCGTCGTCATGGCGCGGGCCGGATGAGAGAAGACCGCTGCGGACATCGGCCCCATCGCCCGGCGGACGGAGTCGACGAGGATCTGCGGCCGATCGATCCCGTCGAGCCAACGATCCACGACGAGGGCGCTGGCGCCCGCGTCCGCCGCGCCGGCCGCGAAGTCGTGGCCGTCGACGCTCTCACCCGGGACGCAGAAGAACAGGCAGCCCGGCGTGGCCTCTCGCGAGTCGAACGCCACGTCGATCACGGAGAGCGCGGCGTCGCCCCTCAGAACGGCACCGGGAACGGCGGCCGCCACATCGGACAGCGAGACTGGGGGAAGCGAGGGAACCACCGGGTCCGAGCTTACCCGCGCATGGGGCCGCGGGCTCGGAAGGGTCATGGCGTCGTCGAGGCCGAGGGTGGCAGCGGGAGCGGCGGGGCGGCCGGGATCCCCAGGCGCTGGATCGCGTACCGGGCGATCTCCGAGAAGAGCGGGGCCGCGGCCACGCCCCCGTACACCGTGCGCGGCTCGTCGATCGAGACCGCGATCACCAGACGTGGGCGACCAGCCGGCAGGAAGCCGACGAACGACGCCATGTACCGATCGATGTAGTGACCGTACTCGTCGATCTTGCGCGAGGTGCCCGTCTTGCCGGCCACCTGATACCCGGGGATCTGGGCCTCGACACCGGTGCCGTCCTGGACCACCTCGGCGAGCATCCGCGAGAGCATCTGCGCGGTCTCGGGACTGACCACCTCATGCGTCGGGGAGGCCGGCGCCGCGTGGAAGACCCCGTCGGGCCCCTCGCTGCCCCGGACCAGTCTCGGCTCGACCCATCTCCCACCGTTCGCGATCGTCGCGTACACGTCGGCCATCTGCATCGGCGTCACGGCCACGCCCTGCCCGTAGGACGCGGTGGCGAGGATCGCTTCGTCCCAGGCCGACGGGACCGAGCCCGCCGCCTCGCCGGGGAACCCGATGCCCGTGGTCTCACCGTAGCCGAACCTGTGCATGTAGGACGAAAGCGCCTCGCTGCCGACCTCGTCGGCCACCATCGACGATCCGATGTTGCTGGACTGCGTGATGATGTCGCCGAGCGTCATCGTCTCGACCGGGTGCACGTGAGAGTCGTGGATCACGAACTGCCCGACCTCGCGTTGGGCCGGCACGTGGAACCGTTGCGTCAGGCTGACCGACCCCGTCTGCAGGGCCGCTGCCGCCGTGATGATCTTGTTCACGGATCCTGGTTCGAACGTGTCGGTCAGCGCCCGATTGCGGCACGGCCCGGGATCGGCCTGGCACGTGGAGAAGTGGTTGGGATCGAACCAGGGATAGGAGGCCATCGCGTAGACGTCGCCGGTGGATGGGTCCATCACGACGACGGTGCCGCCCTTGGCGCCGTTGGCACGCACCGCGCGCTCGAGGTCGGATTGCACCTGGTACTGCATCTGGCGATCGATCGTCGTCACGAGGTTCACGCCGGGGACCGATTCCTTCAGCGCGTCGGTCCCGGTGGAGATCGGGAGACCGGCGGCCGAGTACTCCTGCGTCTGCTGGCCCGCGATCCCGCGCAGGGCGGCGTCGTACTGCGACTCGAGGCCCGCCAGGCCGTCCCCGTCCACGCCCACGAAGCCGAGCACCTGGGGTGCGAGCGGACCCGAGGGGTAGTAGCGCTTCGCCACCGGCAGCAGGTCGATCCCGGGCAGGCCGAGGTCGGCCACCTGCTGCGCGAGGTCGGCGTCCACCTGCCGGGCGACGAAGGCGAAGGTGCCGGAGGCGGTGAGGGCCTCCATCAGCGACCTCTGCTTGACCCCCAGCACCGGCGCGATCTGCGCGGCCTCCCCGTAGGGATCGGTCACGTAGGTCGGGTTCACGTAGATGTCGCGCGCATCGAGGGTGATGGCGAGCGGCGTCTGCTCGCGGTCGAGGATCTGTCCCCGCTCGGCCGGGAGCGTGACCGTCCGCTCGCGCTGGTCCAGGCCGAGGGCCGCGTACTGGCCCTGGTCGGCGACCTGGAGGAAGGCGAGGCGCACCACGATGCCAACGAACAGGAGCAGCATGACCGCGAAGAGGGCCACCAATCGCTTCAGGGGCGGTCGCCTCACCGCTGATCCCCGTCGGGGGCGGCCCCGACGCCCGGCACCGGCAGGATCACGATGTCGCCGGGCTCCGGCGCCACCATGCCGTTCTCCCGGGCCCATCCGGCCACGCGATCCGGCGAGGAGTCCTTGGCGACCGCGTCCTCGAGCAGCTTCTGCTGATCGCTGAGGCCGGCGACCTCCTTCTGGATCGACTGCATCTGATACGTGGTTTGGACGAGCAGCGCGTTGAGCGCCACGAGTCCGACGACCAGGACCGAGACGACCCCCGAGGCGAAGAGCCAGAAGACGGGATGGTGACCGCGACGCGCCCGCCGGCGAGACTGGGGAGGGGTGGAGGGCCGGGGACGCGCCGCGGCCGTCCGCGCGGGAGGCGCGGAACGCACGGGCCGGGGCTTCGGGGCAGGTTGCGGCTTCGGACGGAGCTTGCGGTGCGGGAACACTCACGCGGCCACCCCCGCCCGTTCGGCGGCCCGCAGGAGCGCGCTGCGGGCCCGTGGGTTCCGCGCCACCTCCTCGGGCGAGGGACGCAGTGGCTTCTTGGTGAGGACCGCGAGCCGCTCGTCGTCACGGAGCGTGTGCTTCACGATCCGGTCCTCGAGCGAGTGATACGCGATCACGACCACGCGGCCACCGGGACCGAGGAGATCGACCGCCTGAGGCAGGGAGGCGGCGAGCTCCTCGAGTTCCCGGTTGACCGCGATGCGCAGCGCCTGGAACGTCCGGCGTGCGGGGTGGGGGCCCCCCGGACGTCGTCCCAGCGCGCCGGCGACCACACGGGCAAGCTGATCGGTGGTGGCGATGGGCCGGTTGCGCACGATGGCGTGCGCCACCCGCCGCGAGCGATGCTCCTGCCCGTACTCGTAGATCACGTCGGCCAGCTCGTCCTCCGCCAACCCGTTCACGAGATCCGCGGCGGTCGGGCCCTCGTCGCTCATCCGCATGTCGAGGGGGCCGTCGACGCGGTAGCCGAATCCCCGGTCGGCCTCGTCGAGCTGCATCGAGGAGACCCCGAGGTCGTAGAGGACACCGTCGACGGCGCCGCCCACGGCATCGACGTCGACCTCGGAGAAGCGACCCTCGATCAGGCGCACCCTCGGGCCGAACGCGGCGAGGCGCTCTCGCGCCAGCGCGAGCGCCGAGGGATCGCGGTCCACTCCGATCACGCGCTCGACCCCGGCGTCGAGGAGCGCGGCGGCGTGGCCCCCGGCACCCAGCGTCATGTCGACGACGGTGTCCCTTCCTTCCAGGAAGCCGGTGACCTCGCGCACCATGACGGGCTCGTGCGGCGCTCGCGCTCCCTCGGCCACGCTCAGCCGATGTGTCCGGCCAGGATGCCGATCCCGATCGACGCCAGCAGCGTCAGGGCCGTCATGCCGATCAACGACAGGCTCTGTCGCACCTCGACGCCGAGCTTGTTCGGGGAAGTTGCCATGTGGTTCCTACCTCCTGGGATCGAGCGTTCCCGCTTGATATGCGCCGGCGAAGGATGCTTCGTAGCGCTCGTAGCTTTCGCGGTCCCAGATCTCCATCCGGTCCCGCACACCGAGCACCACGACGTCTTTCGTGATGCCGACGGTCTCCCGCAGTCGCTGCGGGATCGTCACGCGCCCCTGGCTGTCGAGCTTCGCCTCGTCGGACGAGCCGAAGAACAGCCGGGAGAACGCGCGCCCGTCCGCGTCGGAAAGGGGTGAAGACGCGACCTCGTCGGAGCGCCGCTGCCATTCAGCCCTGGGGAAGACGTAGAGACAGCCGTCCTGGCCGATCGTCAGCCAGACACCGTCGGCGAAGGCCTCACGGAACCTCGCCGGCAACGACACCCGTCCCTTGGGGTCGAGCTGATAGCTGTGCGTGCCGAGCAGTTCGGCCACGCCCCCTCCCCTTTCCTCCACTGAGCCCCACGTTTATGCCACCCGCACTCCACCGCGTCAACAGAAAACGGTCCCGAACTGTTGTTCGATGGAGGGGTTGGGCGGCGTCGAAGCGTCGCGTTCTGCGATCGGAAGAACGGGGTGGGATCAGATCAGGAAGGCATCCCAGCCGGGCTCGAGATGACCCAGCGTGAGGTGGAACCCGTCGCGGGGCGCGAAGGGCTGTCGCGCGAGGCGGAAGCCTGCCTCGGCGGGCGTACGGTCCTCCTTCTTGGCGTTGCAGCGACGGCACGCCGCGACGACGTTCTCCCAGACGTGGAGGCCGCCCCGCGACTTGGGCACGACGTGATCGAGGTTCTCGGCCGCCGCTCCGCAGTACTGACAGGCCCACTCGTCCCGGGCGAAGACCGCGCGGCGGGTGAGCGGCGCGTGCGGCCGGTACGGCACCCGGACGTACCGCCGCAGACGCACCACCGACGGCGCCTCCATCACGATCCGCTCGGCGTGGAACACCATCCCGTTGGACAGGACGACCTCGGCCTTGTCCTTGAGGACGAGCACGACCGCTCGGCGCGCCGGCACCACCGCCAGCGGCGAGTCCGTTGCATTGAGGACGAGCGCACGTCCCATGGACGCGAGTGTAGCCTGCGCCCCGCCCGAACACAGGTCCGACCGCCTCAACGCGTGGGTTGCGCGATGCGGTGGCGCCAGAGAATCACAACGGTGTAATCTCTGAGCCCGGAAGGGTCGGCCCGGTCGCGATGCCCAGGAGTTGCGAACAGGGGCCGCGCGGGGCGTCCGCGCCCGGGTCGGCCCGACCCATCGCGATCGACCGAGCCAACCCCTGCGCGCGCCGCACACGTACTCCTCAGCAGAACCGTCCGGCCGTGTCTAAGCGTTCCGATGTTTTCGTGCATCCATGGATGGGCACGTGCCCTGCGCCCGATGCGCTTCGGGGGGACAGGCGTAAGATGGGCGGGTTGTCCGTTGGAGGTGACGGGTGGAGGTTCGTGAGCGTCCGCAGGATTGGCAGGGCTTCGCCGCACGGTTCCGCGAGATCGAGACGAACGTCGAACAGGTCGTGCGGGGCAAGAACGCCGAGATCCGTCTCGCGCTGGTCTGCCTGATCGCCGAGGGACACCTCCTGATCGAGGACGTGCCGGGCGTGGGGAAGACGATGCTGGCCAAGGCCATCGCACGCTCGATCGACTGCTCGTTCCGCCGTATCCAGTTCACCCCCGACCTGCTGCCCACCGACGTCACCGGCGTGAACGTCTTCAACCAGGAGCAACGGGACTTCGAGTTCAAGCCGGGCGCGATCTTCGCGAACATCGTCCTCGGCGACGAGATCAACCGAGCCTCCCCCAAGACGCAGTCGGCGCTGCTCGAGTGCATGGAGGAGCGCCAGGTCACCGTGGACACGGTGACCCACCCCCTCGGCACGCCGTTCATGGTGATCGCCACGCAGAACCCGATCGAGCACGAGGGCACGTATCCCTTGCCCGAGGCGCAGCTGGACCGGTTCATGCTGCGGCTGTCGATCGGATACCCGAGCTCCGACGTCGAGGCCGACATCCTCGCGAGCCATACGGGCGCGGCCCCGCTCGCCGAGATCCACGCCGTGGCGGACGCCCCGGGGGTGGCCGAGATGATCGAGCAGGCCCGGCGGGTGCACGTGGCGCCCGCACTCCGCCGTTACATCGTCGACCTCGTCGAGGCCACCCGGCATCATTCCGACATGTACCTGGGCGCCAGCCCCCGCGCCTCGATCATGATCCTGCGCGCCGCCCGGGCGATGGCGGCCTCGGAAGAGCGCGACTTCGTGATCCCGGACGACGTGAAGGCCCTCGCGATCCCGGTGCTCGCCCACCGCGTGATCGTGACCGCCGATGCGATCATGAGCGGCCGCTCCGCCGACGTGATCCTGCGCGAGCTCCTCGCCGACGTGCCCGTCCCGGTGGCGGAGGACCCCTAGTGCTCACGGGTCGCGGGGTCACGGTGTTCGTCGCCGGCCTCGCGATGTGGGTCGCGGCGCGCATCGTCGGCTCCCCCGGCATGGAGGTGGTGGGCGTCGGCCTGGCGGCGCTCCCCTTCCTCGCGGCGCTGCTCGCCCGCCGTCGACGCAGCCGGATCGCCACCCGTCGGCGCCTCTCGGACATCCGGGTCGCCCCGGGCACGCGGGTGACGGTCACCCTCGACATCGAGAACCGGTCGCCCTCGCCCACGTCGTTCCTGCTGTTGGAGGACCAGGTGCCCACGTCGCTCGGACGGCCCGCCCGCCTGGTGGTCTCGGGGATCCCGGGCCGCGGCACGCTCCAGGCCTCCTACAGCGTGCTGCCGCAGGTCCGCGGCCGCTACCGCATCGGTCCGCTCGCCGTCGACGTCACCGACGCGTTCGCCCTCACGCGTCTGCAGATGGAGTTCGACGAGCACGAGGACCTCCTCGTCACGCCCGAGATCGAGGACCTCGAGCGGTCGCCGGACCCGTCGGCCGGGATGAGCTTCGGCTCCTCCCGCGCACGCCAGCTCTTCCGCACCGGCGAGGAGTACTACACGATGCGGCAGTACCAGGAGGGCGACGACCTCCGCCGGCTCCACTGGGCCTCGGTAGCGCGCACTGGGCAGCTGATGATCCGCCAGGACGAGTCGACGCGGCGCGCGAGCGGGCTCGTGTTCCTGGACAACCGCGCGGCCGCCGTCGGCCAGATCCACACACCCCCGTTCGAGCGCGCGGTCTCGGTGGCCGCCACGCTCGGGGCGCTGCTTACGCGGAAGGGGTTCGTCCTGCGCCTGAGCACGGCCGAGGTGCCGCCCACCCCCGTCACCGAGGATCGGTTCCTCGACACCCTCGCCGCGCTGGGACACTCGTCCAGCCGGACCGCGGGCCCGGCCCTCACGAACCTGCGGGCCGGCGCGGCGGCCGACACGTCCCTCGTGATGGTCGGGGGGATCCCGGCGCCGGGTGAGGTGACGTCAACGATCCGGGCGGCCTCGGGCTACGGCCCCAAGCTCGCCGTATTGATCTACCCGGTCGACCCCCAGCGGTTGACCGCCGAACGTCTGGCCGAGCTCGAGGGCCGGGCGACCCAGGCCCGGCTCGCCCTCACCCGGGCCGGCTGGGACTGCATCCTGCTCCCCCCATCCATGAGGTTGAACGATCGATGGCACGTACCCAAGGAACGACCGCTCGCACACAGCGTCTGATCGCCCTCGCGGCCACGACCCTGCTCGGGGTGGTCACGGCGATGGCGATCGGCCGCGTGTTCCTCGGCCCTGCGTCCTCACAGCGGTTGATGCTGGCGGCGGCCATCTCCGCCGTGCTGGCCTGCGCCCTGGAGCGCAAGAACCTGCTCCTGGCGACCTCCGTCAGCGCGGCCGCGCTCCTGGTCGTGCTCGGGCTCCTCGTCTTCCGCTCCACGACCTGGTACGGGCTGCCCACCCTCGACACGTTGCGCGCGATCGGCGATGCCGCGCGCGTGGTAGGACAGGAGGCACGGTTCCAGGTGGCGCCCAGCCCACCGCTGCCGCCGCTCATGCTCGCGGCGCTCACGGCCGTCTGGGCCGCCGTGTTCTCCTCGCACGCCCTCGCGTTCCGTGCCGGGAGCCCGCTCCTGGCCCTGCTGCCCCCGATCGCGCTCGTGGCCTTCGCCGACACCGTGCTCGAGGAGTTCGTGAAGCCTGTCTACGGCGTCCTGTTCCTCGCGGCCGCCCTGCTCGTGATCTTCGCCGACGGGCTGCGCCGCGTGCAGGGGTGGGGGCCGTTGTGGACCGGACCGGGGAGGCAGGCCCGGCTTAGCGTAAGCACCGGCCGCAGCGCGCGCGGCGTGGCCTTCGCCACCGTGGCGCTCGCGCTGGTCGCCCCGCTGCTCGTCCCCGGGTTCGGCTCCCGCGCCATCTTGGACTTCAGCACCAGCGGCGGCGATCGCGTGCACATCGACCCGCTCGTGAGCGTCGCGAACAACCTGCAGCGCGACGATCCCATCGACCTGTTCACCGTCGACACGCCGTCGGCGAGCTACTACCGCTACACCGTGCTCACCGAGTTCAACGGGGCGGAATGGCTCCCGGGGTCGGGAACCGACCCGGTGACGTTGCCGGCCAACCCGGCCGAGACGGAGCCCTTCTTCGACCCGAGCCAGCTCTCGTCGATCGACGCCCAGAGCGTGCCGCAGCACTTCCACTTCGTGAGTACCCTCGACCAACACGAGGTGCCCGTCGGTGCGACGCCGGAGGCGCTCACCCTCGGCGAACCCGCGATGTGGGATGCCCAGTCGGGGACCGTGACGGTCGGGGGCAGCCTCGACGCGGGCACCGACTACACTGCCTCGTCGCTCCAGATCGCACCCACCCCCGAGGAGCTGGGTGCGGCGTCGATGCCCACGCTCATGCCCACGCCCGCCCAGATGCCTCAATACTTCCAGCTGCCCGACAACCTCGACCCCAAGATCCAGGAGATCGCGGACGACATCGTGGCGAAGGCCGGGTCCCCCGAGGACGCCTACGGCAAGGCCATCGCGATCCAGAACTTCCTGACGAGCGGCTCGTTCGTCTACGACAAGGACGTCGCGAAGCGGGACGATTCCACGGCCCTCCTGGACTTCCTCACGACCAACCCAAGAGGCATGTGCCAGCAGTTCGCGACCGCGATGGCGGCCATGCTCCGCTTGGAAGGCGTTCCCTCCCGGGTCGCGGTGGGCTTCACGCCCGGGACCAGCTCGGCGACCGACCCCAACCTGTGGAGGGTCTCGACCCTGGACGCCCACGCTTGGCCCGAGGTGCTCATCCCGGGGTACGGATGGCTCGCGTTCGAGCCCACACCGCATAAGGTCAACCCGATCGCCGCCGAGTACCTGACCCCGACCTCAGCCCCTCAGTCGTGCGACAAGCCCGGTGGGTGCCACCGTGGAGGAGGGGGCGGCGGCGAGACTTCACCCGACCAGTCGACGACCAAGAACGCCGACCTCAACGTTCAACGCACCCAGGGTGGGCTCGCCCCGATCCCCATCCCGGAGGGTGCCGCCGCGGCCGCACCGCGTCCGATCACGGGACGCAGGCTCCTGCTGGCGGCCCTCGGGCTTATCGTGCTCTTCCTGCTCCTGATGCCTGTGTTCCGAACGGTGCGGCGCCGACGGCGGCTGCGCAGGGCCTCGGGCGAGCCCCGGCGCCTCATCCTCGCCACCTACGACGTGTTCACCGAGCGGGCGGCCGAGCTCGGGTACGCGCGCGGGGCTGGCGAGACGCCCGAGGAGTTCCGAGCCCGCGTGCAGGCGTCCGGTCTGTTGCGCGACGGCGACCTCGACCGGCTCACCAAGCTCGCGGTGGGCGCGGCCTACGCGGCTCCGGATCCCGGTCCCGACGAGGCACACTCAGCCTCGACCGCCGCCGAGACGACGCTCAGGGATCTGCGAAAGGGCACTCCGTGGGGCCAGCGGCTGCGCGGCCTCTACGTGCGCGACCGCTGAGCGGTGTGCCTAGGAGCCCGTCGCGGTGTGCGCGGCCGCCTCGCGCAGGGCCCGCACGAACCGCTCGCGGTCCTCTTCGAACTGACGGACGTTCGTCTCCACGCCCGACGCGATGTCGTCGATCGCGACGAAGAACGCCATCTGACCGTCGCGCAGCGCGTCCATCACCTCACCGTCGCGACGACAGATCTTGAAGATGCTCTGGCCGTCGGTCACGAGCTTGACCTCGGACAGGTGCCGGTCGAGCCCGGCCTTACGGTTCAGGAAGTCCCACGAGCGGCGCACCCGCTGGAGCGACATGCCGCCGTCGAGCAGGGACTTCACGACGCGCAGCGCCACGAGATCGCGGAAGGCGTAGAGGCGGGGCACCCCGGGGCGCCCGCCCGTGCCCTGGACCGAGGGCTCCACCAATCCGATCTGGTCCCAGTACCTGAGCTGTCGCGACGTGCAGCCCGTGAACTTGCATGCCTGATGGGTGGTGAACCCCTCCATACGGAACCGTGCCCCCTCGATCTCCGAACGCCGAACCTCGATGCCGCGGCGCGTCCGGGGATCGAAGGGTGAACCTCCGGTCGACGGTCACGCGCCCCTTGGGGAAGGGGACCCCGTTGTACACCAGCGCCCGGAAGAGCGGCAAGCGCTCAGGTCACAGTGGGCGCAGAACCACCCGAACGGGCTACGAGATGAACCGGGCGCGACCGCGAGACGGCCGACGTCAGTCTCCCGACGGGGGGGCGGGAGGGCGGAAGCGAGCCGCGATCCGCCCGACGAGCCCCGTCACGGACAGGCGCCCGTCCTGTTGCATCGCCCGGACCTGATCGCGTCCGAGCTGTCCGAGGTAGCGATAGATCAGCAGGGCGGAGAGCACCATCACGACGAAGCCGACCGCGGCGATCCACGGAGAGACCACGAAGAGGAGGATCAACAGGAAACCGACGACGAACGCGAGGGCCGCGAGGCGGATCCGCCGCGCGAGATGCGTGTAGAGATCCGTGCGGCCGACCTGCTCGACGAGCTTCGGATCCTCCTCGGCCAGGCGTCGCTCGATCTCCTCGAGGATGCGCTGTTCGTGATCGTTGAGTGGCATGGGGGTGCGTCGCCTCCGACCTCGGGTTGGAACCACCTCCGATTATAGGGAGCGTTCGAACGAGACCGGAAGGGAACTTCCCGCATCTGATCGGATCCTGGCGCTTCAGGGGCGTCGGTCACGATCCAGGAGCGAGGCGGGCTTGGCCGCCCCGCGTCCGAACCGCAGCTCGATCCGGTCCACGGCCCGCTCGACGTCGCCCCATCGCTCCCCCCGCAGGAACGCCAGTTGCTCGGCCCCGGCGGCCACCAGGCCGTGCGCCTGGACGCCGAGCAGGCGCACCCGCCGGCGGGCCCCGGGGAGGGCGCGGTAGAGCTCGGCGGCCGTGTGGTACAGATCGGCGCCCACGTCCGTGGCATCCGGGAGGGTGCGGGAGCGCGTCAGCGTGGTGAACGTGGCCAGGCGCACCTTGAGGGTCACGGTCCGGGCTCGGTACCCGTCAGCGCGCAGGCGGCTCGCCACGCGTCCCGACAGCGAGAGCAACTCGCGCAGGATCGTCTCGTCGTCGTCGATGTCGTGCTCGAACGTCTCCTCGTGGCCCACGGACTTCGGGGCCTCGTACGGCACCACGTCGCGGTCGTCGACCCCGTGGCCGAGGGCCGAGAGGTGATGGGCGCTCTGGTCCCCGAGGAGCCGCTCGAGGATGGTCACCGGGGTCCGCGCGAGATCGCCGATCGTGCGGATCGCCATCTTCGACAGGATCTCGCCGGTCTTCTCCCCCACGCCCCAGAGCCTGCCGACCGGGAGCGGCTCGAGGTAGGCGAGGACCCCGTCGGCCGGGACCACCTGCATCCCGTCGGGCTTGCAGCCGTCGGAGGCGAGCTTGGCCACGAACTTCGTCGGCGCCACGCCCACCGAGCACGTGACGCCCACCTCCGACTCGACGTCGCGTCGGATCTTCGCCCCGATGACGGCCGGGGAGCCGAAGAGCGTGGTGGCCCCGCCCACGTCCAGGAACGCCTCGTCCAGGGAGATGGGTTCGACGTAGGGCGTGTGCGCGAGCAGGACCTCCCGGAACCGGTTCGAGTGCGTCCGGTAGGCCTCGAAGTCCGCGGGCAGGAAGATGCCCTCGGGGCACAGGCGCCGCGCGCGCACGCCCGGCATCGCCGAGCGCACCCCGAACCGGCGGGCCTCGTAGGAGGCGCTCGCCACCACCCCACGCGGACCCGCACCGCCCACGATCACCGGCTTGCCCTTCAGGCTCGGGTCCTTCAGCACCTCGACGGAGGCGTAGAAGGCGTCGAGGTCGACGTGCAGGATCGGTTCAGGCGGGCGTTCGGTCACGACCGGCCTCCATCGGGGCGCGCAGCACGGCGCGCAGCCCCACGAGCCCGATCACCACGAGCAGGGCCCCCGCCGTCACGAGGGTTGGGCGGACCACCACGAGCCCGCCCAGAACCAGGAGCGCCAGCGAGCTCGCGAGCCCCGCGGACTCCTGGAGGGAGACGAAGACGCTCGTCACCCGGCCGCGCTGGTCCTCGGGGATCACCCGTTGGATCAATGCCAGCAACGGCGGGAACAGGAGCGCGAAGCCCACCCCCGCGACGGCGCTCGCGACGAGGGCCACCCAGTAGACGCCCACCGCCGTGTACACGAAGATCCCCAGGCCGATCAGGGCCACGCCGATGCAGGTGAGCATCGCCTCGCGGCCGGCGGAGCGATGGGCGCGCGTGATCGCGATGGCGCCGACCAGCGCGCCCGCCCCGTGCGCGCCCCACAGGTAGAGCAGGCTGTCGCCCCCCAGGTGCAGGACGTCCTTCACGAACAAGGGCTCGAGCACGAAGAAGACGTTCACCATGAACCATCCCGTGACGGTGACGATCGCCAGGATCCGCAGCTGGGGGTGGTGCCAGGCGGTGGCGGCCCCGCGCCGCAGATCCCCGAACGAGACCGATGGCCGCTCGCCGTGCTGGCGCACGTCGGGCACCATCAGCATGCACAGGGGCGACAGGAGGGCCACCGCGGCCGCCACCACGTAGACGGCGCGCGCGCTCCAGACGTCGAGGAGCCAGCCCCCGCCCAGCGACCCCAGCACGAGCGCGAGCTGGAAGGCGGTGGCGAGGGTCCCGTTGGCCCGCACCAGGTCTTCCTCCGGGACGAGCAGCGAGGTGAGCGCCGAGCGGGCCGGCTCGATCGTGGCGAACGCCCCGCCTACCAGGAACCCCGAGGCCCAGAGCCACGGCAGCGACGTCGCGGCCAGGGCCACGGGGATGGCGGCGAGCTGCAGCAGGTAGCCGATCAGGCCCATCCACTTGGGGCTCCACCGATCGACGACGAGCCCCTGCAGCAGCGACCCCAAGATGAACGGGACCGACAGGGCCGCGCCGAGGACGGCGAGGTCCGACGTGGTGGCGTCGAACCGATAGGTGGCCTCCGCGAACATCGCTCCGAAGTAGCTGAAGAACGCCAGCGCAGAGAAGCCCTGTGCGAGCACGACCCATCGGAAGGCGCCGTGGAAGACGGGCGCCGAGGGGCGTCCGGTCTCGCCCTGCGCGAGGAAGGGCGCCTCGACGAACGCGGGGTCGTGCGGGCCGTGGTCCTCGGTCGTCACCCTGCCTCCACCCGGGCCGCGCGCCGGCGCTCACCCGGCCGAGCCCCCGCTCGCGTGCCACAGCTTCCGACCGGGGACGACCGGTTCGACCTGCCCGACGCGCATCTGCTCGCGCAGCTCGCCCCGGGCGCGGGCCCGATGCAGCGCGGTGAGGTCCCAGACCTCCTCCGCGATGATACTGACGCCCCTCACGCCGGTGCGCCGCAGCTCGCCCCAGACGGCCATCGCGTAGGCGTGGAAGACCGTCTTGGCCACCTTGGGCTGCACCGACTCGAAGACCGTCACCTCGACGGGCCCCGTGGCGTCGTCGAGCGTGAGGAAGATGATCCGCTGGCCGCTGCGGATGGCCGGTGTCTGCGAGGCCACCTTCACCCCGGCCACCATCACCCTGGTCCCACCCCGCAGCCCCGCCAGGTCCTTCGTGCGCGTGACCCCCAGGTCGGCGAGGAGCGGTTCGAAGAAGCTCACGATGTGCCGGGAGGCATCCATCCCCAGCACCTCCAGCTCGGCCTTCACCACCTCCGCATCCGAGTAGTCCTTGAAGGCGTGGGCGGGCGCGGCGGCGTCGGTGAGCGTCATCTGATCCCCTTCCCGCACCACCTCCGCGGTCATCGCTTCGAACAGGTTGCGACGTCGCTGCGGCGCCAGCCCGTCGAACGCCCCCGCGTGCGCGAGCGCCTCCGTCACCGGCCTCGCGACGACCGTGCGCCGCATGAAGTCCCCCACGTCCCTGAACGGCCGCTCGGCGCGCGCCCGCACGATCGAGCGGATCTCCGCATCCGAGATCCCGTGCACGTCCTGCAACGCCAGCCGGACCCCGTAGAGCGGCGAGGTGTCCGGCGCTCGGGGGCCGACGAGCGGGTTCCCTTCGACGATGTAGTCGGTTTCGCTGGCGTTCACGTCGAGCGGGAGGATCGGGATGCCGTGGAGTCGGGCGTCTTCGAGGATGAGCCTTCGGGGGTACATGCCGGGATCGTGGGTCAGCAAGCCGGCGATCAGGTGGGCCGGGTAGTGGGCCTTGAGGTAGGCGGATCGGTACGTGGGGACGGCGAAGGCCGCTGCGTGGGCCTTGCAGAAGCCGAAGCTCGCGAACTGGGCCACGTCGTCCCAGGTCTTCGCCGCCACGTCGTCCGGGACGCCACGGGCCTCCGCCTTCTCGAGGAAGTCGGCCTTCAGGGACGGGAGCATCGCCTCGTCGTTCAGGTTGCGACGGACGTGGTCGGCGTAGGTGAGGTCGTAGCCGGCGAGGGCCGCGAGGGTCCGCATGACCTGCTCGTGGTAGACGATCACGCCGTGCGTCTCCTGCAGCGCCGCCCTGAGATCCGGGTGGGCGTAGGTGGGGCGCTCCATGCGCTCGCGCCGGCGCAGGAACGGCCGGATCATGTCCGACTTCACCGGGCCGGGACGGAAGAGCGAGATGTCCACGATCAGGTCCTCCCAGCGGCGCGGCTGGAGCTTCTGCAGGAGCTCGCGCTGGCCCGGCGACTCGATCTGGAAGCAGCCGAGGGTGTCGGAGGCGCGGATCAGCTCGAAGGTGGGCTCGTCGTCGAGCGGGATCGTGTCGAGGTCCACCTTCTCGCCGGTGGTGCGGGCGATCTCGTTCAGCGCGTGGCGCATCGACGAGAGCATCCGCACACCCAGGATGTCGAGCTTCAGGTAGCCCAGGAGCTCCACGTCGTCCTTGTCGGCCTGGATCATCCGATGCCCGCCCGCGCTGCGCTCCAGGGGCACGCGCTCCACCAGGTCGTGGCCGGCCAGCACGATCCCGCACGGGTGCAGGGCGATGTGGCGCGGGAAGCCGTCGAGGCGCTCGGCCACCGAGAAGAGCCGCTCCATCTGCTCGAAGCGCAGGTTGATGCCCTGGAGCTCCGGGAGCCGCTCCAAGGCCTCGCGCAGGTGGCGCGCGGAGATGTGGGGGAAGGACTTCGCGATCATCCCCACCTCGACGTCGGGCAGCGCGAGGGCCTTGCCCACCTCGCGGATCGACGAGCGGGCCCGGTAGGTGTCGATCATGGCCACGCAGCCCGCCCGCTCGATGCCGTGGCGGCTCAGGATCATGTCGTAGACGTCCTCGCGACGGGCCGACTCCACGTCGATGTCGATGTCGGGCAGCTCGTCGCGCATGGGGTTCAGGAACCGCTCGAAGGCGAGGTCGTGCCGCAGGGCGTCCACGTCGGAGATGCGCAGCAGGTAGGTGACGAGGGAGCCGGCGGCGCTGCCCCGGCAGGCGGCGTGGATCCCCATGGCCCGGATGTCCGCGGCGATGTCGGCCACGGTGAGGAAGTAGGCCGCGTAGCCCATCTGCCGGATCATGGTGAGCTCGTGGTGCAGGCGCGCGCGCAGCCGCGGGGTCTCCTTGAGGCCGCGGTCGTGCACGCCCCGCCAGCAGCGCTCGGCCAGCACGGCGGCGGCCGAACGCCCCGCCGGCGTCGGGAAGTCCGGGAAGCGCACCTGCTTGAGCCCGAGATCGAAGACGCAGGCCTCGGCGATGTCGGCGGTGGTCGTGACGAGGTCGGGGCGCTCACGGAAGAGGGCCTCCATCTCCTCCGGTGGCTTCAGCCAGCCCTCCGCGTTGGTGCGGCTGACGTTGGTGGCGGCAACCGGCACGATCCGGCGCATGCACTCGAGGGCGTCGGCCAGGAAGGCGTCCTCGGGCACGAGGTAGCGCACCGGGTTGGTGGCCATCGCGCGGGCGTCGGCGCGCTCGGCGAGCCGGAGCATCGCCCGGATCTCGTCGTGGGAACCGGGCTCCAGGCGATGCTCGACACCCACCACGCAGCGGTCACTGCCGAAGGCCTCGCGGATGGGGGCGAGGAGCCGCGCGGCGGCGTCGGTGCGCCCCGCCACCGCCAGGCGGCCCGGTTGCGACCGGGGGCCCAGCACCGCGACCATCCCGGCCGCGTGCGCGCAGATCTGCTCGGGGGCGAGCCAGGGGTCGCCGCGCTCGCCCAGCATGTGGGCGTCGGTGATCAGGCGGCAGAGGTTGGCGTAGCCGGCATCGTCGGCGGCCAACAGGACCACGTGGGCGTCTGATCGCCTCCCCCCCACCCCCGGCTGGGACGCCCGGACCGTGAGCGAGGCGCCCAGCAGCGGCCGCACGCCCTCGCGCTGGCAGGCTCGCACGAACCGGGCGGCGCCGTAGAGGCCGTCGCGGTCGGTCATGGCCACCGCGGACATGCCGAGCTCCGCGGCTCGTCGGGCGAGCTGCTCGGGCGTGAACGCTCCCTCCTTCAGCGAGAAGCACGACCGCACGTCCAGATGCACGAAGGGAGCGGATGGCGTCATGCCCGTGGGGGCTGCGAGCCGGCGTCGCTCAGACGGGGGTCGATGCGGGCTGCGGGTCGTTCATCGCCGCCGCGATCGTCATCAACACGGCCGCAGGCACGAAGAACAGGCCGATCGACAAGATCCCGAGCACGCAGCCGACCCACAGCAGTGCTGCGACGACGATGCGGACGGTCCGCCGCGGCACCAGCAGCGCCAGGAGCGTGAGCGCGACCGGGATCCCGATCGGCACCAATACCCACGGACCTTGGGAGGCCACGAGGCTGACCGATCTCGATGTGGTTTGAACGATCACGTTGCCGCCGCTCACGACCGCCGACGAGGAAGAGGACTCCGTCGACACCAGCGGCGCGAAGGCCATCACCGCGCCCAGCAGGAGCGAGGCGATGAACGCACCGAGGGTGAGCTTCCTCGCCGTCACGGATCCCAGCGTACGCCTTCACGATCAGTCCCAGAGCCGTTCCATGTGCCACAGATCCCGCTGGCGGTCGAAGTAGAGGTCCCAGACCGCGCCGCCGCGCGCCTCGACGCGCCAGTACTCCCGGTCCCGGCCGTCGTCCCACCAGCGGCCCTCGATGCGCCACTTCCCGATCACGTCCACGACGTCGTAGCGCCGGCCTCGCCACTCGAACCGGGCCGGCATCCCGGCGTCGCGCTCGACCCTGATCTCCTCGTCGAATCGCTTGGTCACCGTGGGATGCCTCGATATCGGTCTCGATGTGTGATCCGGCTCACAGACTCGGACTCGAACATGTGTTCGAGTGGGGGTCGAATGTACGCCTCGGCTCTGATATCCGTCAAGACCGACCTCCGTCCGCCGGGACCCTGCCCGGCAGACGGCTGCGGAAGCGCCGCCGTATCATGCGGCGGGCGTCCCGCACGGGCGCCAGGACCGCAACCGGACCCGAGCCAGAGAGGTGCGCGCGATGACGACGGTGGCCGATCCGAACGAGCAGCTCTCCCCCACCACGGCGTCCTCCGGCGACCACATCGAGCAGGTCGAGCACTACAGCGCGCACAACTACCACCCGCTGCCCATCGTGGTCTCCCATGCGGAAGGGGCCTGGGTCACCGATGTCGAGGGCCGCCGCTACCTGGACATGCTCGCGGCGTACTCGGCGCTGAACTTCGGCCATCGTCACCCGGCCCTCGTCCGAGCGGCCAAGGAGCAACTCGACCGGGTGACGCTCACCTCCCGCGCCTTCCACAACGATCGGTTCGGACCGTTCGCGCAGGAGCTCGCCGAGCTCTGCGGGATGGAGATGGTCCTACCCATGAACACCGGAGCCGAGGCCGTCGAGACGTCGGTGAAGACCGCTCGCCGCTGGGGCTACGACGTGAAGGGCGTGCCTGAGGACCGCGCGAAGGTCGTGGTCTGCAGCGGGAACTTCCACGGGCGCACCATCACCATCGTGAGCTTCTCCTCGGACCCCGCGGCCCGCGGCGGATTCGGTCCCTTCACACCCGGGTTCGTCGAGGTGCCCTACGGCGACGCCGACGCGCTCGCGGTCGCACTCGCCGACCCCGACGTCGTGGGCTTCCTCGTCGAGCCCATCCAGGGCGAGGCCGGCGTGGTGATCCCCCCCGATGGCTACCTGCGTACCGCGCGCGAGCTCTGCACCCGCCACGGGGTGCTCCTCATCGCCGACGAGGTTCAGTCCGGGCTCGGTCGCACGGGTACCACGTTCGCGTGTGAGCACGAGGACGTGAAGCCCGACATCTACGTGTTGGGCAAGGCGCTCGGGGGCGGCATCGTGCCCACCAGCGCCGTCGTCTCCACCCGCGACGTCCTGGGCGTCTTCCGCCCCGGCGAGCACGGCAGCACGTTCGGCGGGAACCCGTTCGCGTCCGCCATCGGGATCGAGGTCGTGCGACTGCTCGAGACCGGCGAGTACCAGGAGCGATCCGCGCGCCTCGGCGCCCGCTTGATCGAACGCCTGCGCGCCGAGGCTCCTCCCACGGTCGTGCAGGAGGTGCGCGGCCGCGGACTGTGGGTCGGGCATCCAGCTCACGCCCGAGGCGATGCCGGCCCGCGACGTCTGCGAACGCCTGATCGATATGGGCGTCCTCGCCAAGGACACGCACGAGACCACGGTGCGCCTCGCGCCGCCCCTGTGCGTGAGCGAGGAGGACCTCGAGTGGGCGACCGAGCGCATCCTCACGGCGCTCGCGGAGCGCGCCTGAATCCCGATCGCGCGCGCAAGAGAATCGTCCCACCTACCCGGTAGGAGCCGTTCTAGGGCGTAGCATGCGCCCGTTCCGGTCACCCTGACCGTTGCGAAGGGAGGGTTCTGACATGTCCGACGACTCGGGTGGGTTCTCAGCGCCACCGCCGCCACCGCCGCCACCAAGTGCCGGAGGGGGTGGGACGCTCCCCGCGCGCGGGCTGGGCGACATCCTGTCTGCGGCCTTCGACGTCTACAAGGCCAACGCTGCCAAGCTGATCGGCATCGTGGCGATCGTCGTGGTGCCGCTCTCGCTGATCGGCGCGCTGCTCACGAAGGTGGCGTTCAAGGCGAACTGCACGGAGGTCAGCAACGGCTTCTCCAACGTGAAGATCTGTGAACCGCGGAACTGGGCGGTCGTTGCGTTCGCTGGAGTGTTCGGGATCGCGCTGGCATTCATCATGTCGTTCGTCGTGCAGGCGGCGATCGCGCGCGCCGCGGGCGAGGCCACCGTCGGCGACCCGGTCGACGTCAACGAGAGCTACCGATGGGGATTCCGTCACCTCGGCAACGTCTTGTGGATCTCAATCCTTGCCTTCCTCTTCATCCTGGGTGGTCTCATCCTGTTCATCATCCCCGGCATCATCATCGCGATCTTCCTGACGGTCGTGATCCCTGCCTTGCTGTTCGAGAACAAGCGCGGGGCCGAGGCGCTCGGCCGATCATGGAACCTCGTGAAGGGCCACTTCTGGCACGTGTTGGGCGTCGTCATCGTGACCGGACTCATCACGGGGGTCATCTCCGGGATCTTCAACGCCCTGGGCGGCAGCAACTGGTTCCTGTACTGGATCATGGACTCGATCGGCCGGATCATCACCGTGCCGTTCTCCGCGCTCGTCTCGGTGATCCTGTATCTGGATCTTCGGGCTCGGTCCGAGGCGCTCACCGGCGATCAGGTCCGTCAGGAGCTCGCGTCCAACCAGTAACCAGCAACAAGCGATCCACGGCTCAGCTTGGAAGGGGCGCCCCAGTCGGGGCGCCCCTTCGCGTTGCCGATCGAGCCCCGTCGCTGCAGCTTCACGGAACCTCCATCGCGCGGCCTGCGGACCCTGCGATGACCTCGGTATGGTGGAGGCATGGAGCGGTGGTTCAGGAGCGGGGAGACGGTGGCGCTCCGCGAGGTGTGGGACGGACGCCTCTTCTACGTTCGCCCCGTCACCGTGGTCGAGGACACCCCGGTCCGGTCGATGTTCTACGTCCCGCCGGTGATCCACTCGCTCGAGCCCGAGGACGAGGAGGGGGCGCCGCTGCGGATCCCCGACCGCGACTGGCGGCTGCGGGACCACGAGGTGCACCACCACCCGTTCCTGTCCTTCGCCTTCCCGGACACGTCCTACGCGGTCCTGGCCTCGTGGGACAAGGACACCGGCGACTTCCGCGGTTGGTACGTGAACCTGCAGTCGCCGTTGCGCCGCACCGACGTCGGCTTCGACACGCGCGAGCACGTGCTGGACGTCCTGATCCCGCCGGATCGCGCCAGCTGGAGCTGGAAGGACGAGGACGAGCTCGACCAAGCGGTCGAGGAAGGGCTCTTCACCGAGGACGATGCAGCCCGCTTCCGCGCGGCCGGCGAGCGCGCCGTGGAGCAGATCATCCTGCGCGAGCCCCCGTTCGACGAGGATTGGGAGACCTGGCGCCCCGATCCCGCCTGGAACACGCCCGAGCTCCCCGAAGCGGCCGTGGCCGTCCCGGTCTCAGCCTGAGGGCGCCTCACGCGAGGGTGTTGCGGTTCGGTGTCGATGCGCCGGCTCCCCGTTGACCTGACCCCCCGTTCCTTGGCATCCTGGAGGCTCGGAAGCCGACCAGACGGACTGGAGGCTCGAGCAGCTGACCAGTCGACCTGGAGGCCGCGACGCAAGCGTCGCGGCCTTTCGCGTTCTCTGGTCCGTTCCCTCGGGAGGAGGAACCCCGATGACCACCTTCGTGACCGTGACCGCGGTCGGCTTCGCCGTCACGTGGCTCGCCTATCTCTGGCTGGTGGGACCGCTGCGAGAGGCGCAGGAGCGCATCCTCGAGCTCGCGGAGCGCGAGCGCGCGAGCCGCGTGCGGACCCTCAGGCCTCGAGCGTCGGCCTGATCGACTCGAAGAACTCCCGGACCCTCGCCTCGCCCTGGACGGGCCACTCCACCATGAGGTAGCCGATCCCCTCGGCCGCCATCCAGCCGTAGGCGGCGCGTACGTCGTCCCACGGTTCCGCGATGGACAGGCTGGAGGCCCGCAGGATCTCGGCCGGGATCCCGCCCGACCCCCTCCGCGGACCGGTCGATGATCCCGCGGATCTCCCGATACTCCTCGGCGTCGTCGGCCCAGCCGTGCCAGGCGTCGGCATGGCGTCCCGCGATGGGCAAGGTGCGGGTGCGACCTGTCCCGCCCACCCAGATCGGCGGATGGGGCCGCTGCACGGGCCGGGGATGCAGCGTGGCCTCCTCCAACCGGTAGCGCCGGCCTTCGAACGTCACGTCGTCGTGCGTGAAGAGCCGCCGCAGGATCTCCACGCCCTCTTCCAGGCCGTCCATCCGCTCGCGCACGGACGGGAACGGGATGCCGTACGCCCGATGTTCGGGCTCGTTCCAGGCGGCGCCCACCGCGCACTCCACC
>CAWEPH010000002.1:0-298670 GCA_963810915.1 uncultured Actinomycetes bacterium
GGCTCTTGCCACGTGCGTCTCAGCTGGACCACCCACCCGCTCGAGCGCATACTCCCGCCGACCGACGCAGGGAGGGGCGAGGTGGAGCGGAAGCGGCTGTGGGCGCCACTGCGCGCTCGGAACGTCCGCCTCCTTATCGGCGGCACGGGGCTGTCCCAGATCGGCGATTGGCTCTACAACGTCGCCCTGATCGTGTTCGTGTTCGACCGCACGGGGTCTGCCGCCTGGGTCGCCGCGACCGGCGTCGTGCGGCTGGTGCCGTACGTCCTGTTCGGCACGATCGGCGGGATGATCGCGGATCGGCGCCCGCGGCGCGGCACGATGATCGCCTCGGACGTGATCCGCGCCATGGTCATGTTCGTGATGACGGTGGTCGTCGCGCGCGAGGGTTCGCCCATGCTCGCGGTCGTTCTGGCCGGCGTCGCAACAACCTTCTCCGTCGCCTACGGCCCTTGTGTGAACGCCGCGATCCCACGGCTGGTCGACGAGGACGACCTCTCGGTCGTGAACACGCTCTCCGCGACTGTCACGAACCTCAGCTACGCGCTCGGCCCCGCCCTCGGCGGGGTCCTACTGCTCCTGGGGTCGCCCTCGGCGGCTCTTGCCGTCAACGGGTTCACATTCCTGGCGTCCGCAGTGTTCACGGCGATGATCCGTGGAGACCTCGGCCCAGATGCGGAGCACGTCGCCGATGTCCCCATCGCGGCGGCTGTCGCGATCCCGAGCCCGCGGCTGATCGACGGGCTTCGCGCGCTCATGTCGAGCCCGTTCGTGGTCGCGCTCGTGGTGACCCAGGTGATGACCAACGTGCTGTATGGCATGGAGACGGTGCTGTACGCGCTCGCGTCGACGGATCTGCTTGGGATGGGGGTCGACGGCGTCGCCTTCCTGTACGCCGCGATCGGCGTGGGCGGGATCGCCGCAGCGGGGATCGCGCAGCGGCTATCCGGACGGTCGGAGGCAGGCGTCATCCTGGCGGTCTCGGCGGTCATGTGCGGACTGCCCATGGCGACACTCGCATTCATCCGCGTGCCGAGCGTCGCGATCGCCGTGTTGTTGGTCGAGGGTGCCGCGATGATCGTCGTCGACGTCATGGCAGTCACCTCTTTGCAACGGCTGCTCGGCGCGGACGTGCTCGGTCGGGCTTTCGGAACGCTTGACTCCCTCACGGTGGCCGGGATCCTCGTGGGCATCGTGCTGGCGCCGGTTCTCGTCGCGAAGGTTGGGCTGGATGCCGCCCTCCTGACCGGGGGCGCGCTGATGCTCCTCGCGGGCGCCGGCGTGCTGGTGCAAGCCCGAACGATCGATCGGTCGA
Organism: uncultured Actinomycetes bacterium; assembly: GCA_963810915.1. Classification (GTDB taxonomy): domain Bacteria; phylum Actinomycetota; class UBA4738; order UBA4738; family HRBIN12; genus JAOUEA01. The sequence goes on from CAWEPH010000002.1 coordinate 1,316, forward strand.
TCGAGGCGTATGCCGGTCCGCTTCGAGATCGCGTCTCGTCGCTGCGCCGACTCGCGATCTTCCGCGGCGCCACGCGCTCGACCCTCGAGCACGTGGCCGAGGTCCTTCGGGAGGAGCCCGTGGGAGCAGGGGTTTCGGTGATCCGGCAAGGCGAACCGCCGGACGACCTCTTCGTCGTGATCGAAGGCGGTCTCGAGGTCGTCGCCGAAACAACCGAGGGCGACCACATCGTCGCCGCACTCGGTCCCGGCGATTTCTTCGGAGAGATCGGCCTGCTCCGACAGATACCGCGGACCGCAACGGTCCGAACCGTCGAGCCGAGCCGCCTGTATCGGATCCCCGGGCAGGAGTTCCTCGACATCGTTTCACAGGGAGCGGTCCGATCGCGGGTGCTGACGCGAGCTGCGCAGTCGCGGCTCGCAGCGCTCCTCGTGGAGACACGTCCGGCGCCGACCTCCGAGGGATAGACGAAGCGACGGGTCGCTGTTAGCGTCCAGCAAATGCGAATCGCCTTCTGCTACAACGTTCGTCACGCCGGTGCCGGCGTCGACAGTGCAGCTCAGGCAGAGGCGGAGTTCGACGAGCCGGCCACGATCGCCGCGATCCATGACGCGATCGAGGCGAACGGACACACCTGCATCGACGTCGAGGCCGACGAGGGAGCGTTCGAAACGCTACGTGACCTGCGCGGCTCGATCGATTTCGTCTTCAACATCGCGGAGGGGCAGCGGGGCCAGTCGCGAGAGGCGCAGATGCCGGCCATGCTCGAGATGCTCGACATCCCGTTCTCGCACTCGGGCTCGCTCACGCACGCGATCTCGCTCGACAAGGCGCTCACGAAGAAGGTCTGGCGTTTCCACGGGTTGCCGACGCCCCGGTTCATCGTTCTCGGCGACGCTCCGGGCGAGATAGTGGTCGACGCGTTGCGATTCCCGGTGCTCGTCAAGCCGAACGCGGAAGGGTCGAGCAAGGGCCTGTTCAACGACAACCTCATCGAGCATCCCGCCGATCTCATGCCGAAGGTGGCGGAGATCCGAGCGCTCGTCGGCGGGGCTGTCCTGGTCGAGGAGTTCCTGCCTGGCCGCGAGTTCTCAGTCACCGTCCTCGGCAACCCCGGGATCGGCGAAGGACCGATCGTGCTGCCAATCGTCGAGCAGGACTACAGCGTCTTTCCGCCGGAGTTGCCGAACTTCGCTTCGTACGAGGTGAAGTGGTTCTTCGAGGACAGCGAGGCCGGACGCGCAGCAGCCCGATGCCCGGCCGATCTCACGGCGTCGGAGCGTGCTGAGATCGAGCTTCTCGCGACGCAAGCCTTCCTCGCCCTCGACTCCCGAGATGTGGCCCGGGTCGACATGAGGCTGGACGACGAAGGGCGACCGCAGCTTCTCGAGATCAACACCCTGCCGGGGATGTATCACGATCCGCTGGTCATCTCGTACTTCCCGGTTGCGGCGCGCGCCGCGGGGTGGGACTACACCCGGATGATCGGCGAGCTGCTGGATCGCACGATCAGCCGTCTCGCCGGCCGTCCCCTCGCGACCCCGGGTGTGATCGACCTCCGCGAGATGCAGGCACAGGAGACTCCCACCAGCGTCCCGTAGGAGTGGGCGGTAGAGGATTCGTCGCAAGGTTGTTGGCATCATCCAAGAGGCGGGCGAAAGTCAGAGGGGATGTGTTGTAGAACTGCTCACCAGCGACCGATCCAGCATCACCCCGGCCACTCGAGCATCAACATCACGATGGACCGCTACGGCCATCTGCTGCCCGACCAATTCGACGACCTGGCGTCGAGACTCGACGTCGTGCATTCAGACGCGTCGGTTGTCACAGAACCGACAACGACCCATGGATGACCCCGCCCGTGTGTCCCGCCTTTGCGGCTTGCAGTTGGGTCTACTTACAGCTCGCAGACGCGCTCGTAGGTGTCCCAGTCCGGGGCCTTCGTGCCGACCTCTAGCTCCCGGTACTCGCGTACCGACACACCGACGAGCCACGACGCGCGAGCGATCCGCAGGCCGTTGCGCTTCTGGTCGCGCCTGAGCATCGTCGCGAACATCGCCACCGGGCCACCGTAGCCCGAGGCCACAGCAGGCGAGTCTTTGGTGTGCACCTCACTGGAAGACTTCCTGGCGCCGATCATCGGTGCCTGCCAGACGCACTTCGTCACCTCGACGGCGGCGGCGCGGCAGATGACGAAGCAGGGCTCAGGGGGAATCGGGGTGCTGTCCTCGACCGCTGCGCTCGAAGCGCGTCAAGCCACGAATCGTTGCCGCCTCGTTCGTAGAGCTGCCTGAACGCGTCGGCGCGGACGTCGTCGTTGGGACTCGAGCAGGGTCAGGAACTCGCGAGCCGCAGGCCCCCCGAGTACCTCGACGATGAGCTCGGTGCCTAACCCGGTGTCCACAAACCGGCCCCACAGACCCCGGCGAACCGTGACCATGGAGGAAGTCCGTCCTAGCCTTCTCGACATGGAACCCGAAGGGCGCACCGGACTGGAGCCTTTCGCGCTTGGCCTTGTGACGATCTTCGCAGCGGTCGGCATCGCGCTGTTGTTGGCCGTTGCCGGACGCTACGGGTACCACCGGGACGAGCTCTATTTCCTTGCGTCAGGCAAACGGCTGGCCTGGGGGTTCGTCGACCAGCCTCCGCTCACGCCCGCGATCGCGAGGCTCTCCCAAGCCGTGGCCCCGGGATCCCTTGTCGCGCTTCGCCTCGTCCCTGCGCTGATCTATGGATCCTTGGTCTTGCTCGCCGCACTGACCGCGAGGGAGCTCGGGGCCGGACGAACGGGCCAGATCGGGGCGAGCGTGTGCACAGCGGTCGCGCCCGGATTGCTCTTGGCCGGTCATCTGTTGAGCACGACGACGCAGGATCTCCTGGCGTGGGCGATCGTCACCTTCCTGCTGATCCGGCTGCTCCGGATGGAGGACATGCGGCTCTGGCTCGCGATCGGCTTCGCGATCGGCATCGGGCTGGAGAACAAATGGTCGATCGGCTTCCTGGTGATCGGGCTGCTGATCGGTCTCCTGCTGACGCCGCAGCGACGGTTCCTGTTCACGCCGTGGTTCGCGGGCGCGGTGATCATCGCGCTGGTGCTGTGGGCGCCGAACCTCTGGTGGCAGTACCAGCACGACTGGCCGCAGGTCGCCTTGTTCCGCAGCCTGGGGGCCAGCTCCCACGATGTGGGATCGACGATCACCTGGCTCCCGTACCAGTTCCTGATCACGGGGCCGGTCGGCGCGGCGGTCTGGGTCGCAGGGTTGTACCGATTGCTCCGTCAGCCCGATGCGCGCACCTACCGAGCGGTCGGGCTCGCGTACATCGTGCTCGCCGTGGTCCTCGCGATCGCCGCGGGCGACAAGCAGTACTACGTCGCCGGGCTATACGTGCCCCTGTGGGGCGCGGGTGGCCGTCCGCTCGAAGACTGGCTCGCCCGGCACCGGACCGGGCTCGCTCGACCGATCGCCATGGCCGGATTCGTCCTGACGAGCGTCCTGCTGCTCCCCGGGGCGCTCCCCGTCTTGCCCGAGAGCTCGCTCTCGAACGTCAAGGGTCTGAACCCTGAGCTTGCCGAACAGGTCGGCTGGCCCGAACTGGTTGCTCAGGTGGCCGGCGCGTGGCGATCGATCCCCGGCCCGGAGCGAGCGAACGCGGCGATCTTCACGTCGAACTACGGCGAAGCCGGTGCGATCGATCGCTTCGGACCGAGCCTCGGTCTGCCGAGCGCGTACAGCGGACACAACAACTACTGGTGGTGGGGTCCGCCGCCCGCCAGCACACGGACGCTCGTTGCGGTCGGCTTCGACGACCGCGCCTACCTGGAGTCGATGTTCGGGAGCGTGCGACGCGTCGGCGCCATCGCCAACCCATGGAACGTAGAGAACCAAGAGCAGGGTCTGCCGATCTGGATCGTGTCCGACCCGAAGCGGTCCTGGCAGGACCTCTGGTCACGAGCCCGGCACTACGACTGACGCCGATCGCCACACCAGTACGTCGGGTGCAGGACCGGCTCCTCCCCCTCGGATAGCTCGTCCTGCGCCCTGTCGATCCGCCCCTCCCGCTCCACGTACACGCCGTCGGCACCGTTCCCATCACCTCGGTGACGTGACATGGTCTCATGCGACGAGCATCGGCAGCACGACTCGGGGTAGCTATAGCGCCGCCGAACTTTCACGTCTCCTTGCACTGATGACTACCGGAATGTTCGCGTAGCGTCGCTCCGACCGAACGACGACCAACCCGACAAGAAGGGAACCGCGACCCCGGCGCGGGCCTGATCCGTGTTTGCCTGAACCAACTGGCGGACGGGGGCATCTCGCCCACAACCGGTTCCCACGTCGGGGTGTGGGTGAGTTACGTGATGCCTTAGCCGCCTAGCTGCAGGGAAACTCGCCCCGTGATCACCTCCCAGAACACCCCGGCCACCCGAACAGCACAGACGTGGGCGTAGGTATCCCAGTCCGGGGGCACCCGTGCTGGCCTCGATCTCGCGGTGCTACCGCACCGTGACACCAACGAGCCACGACGCGCGGGCGATCTTCAGCCCGATGCGCTCCCCGTCGCGCCTGAGCATCGTCGCGAACATCGCCATCGAGCCACCGTAGCCCGACCCGCAGACGCCCGGGTCAAGACCCTTCTAGGGACCTTCGAGGGGAGTCCGTAACCCCTACCGCATTTCATTTCGCGATAAGGGTTGGAGACTCCCCCCCGACTCCCCTTCAGGGATCCTTGGCTACGCGAGGACCCCGTTCCCTGCTGACCAGCGGGCGCCGGTTGCGGCGCGCCCTCCTCCGGAGAAGGATTCGAGCGTGGACATCCCGGAGACGCACTACGCGAAGGCGCCCGATGGGGCGTATGTCGCATACCAAGTGCTCGGCGAGGGTCCAGATCTGCTCTACGTTCCCGACGCCTGGTCGGGGTCCTCGGTCTCGTGGGACCAGCCGTATGACGCTCGCTTCCTGCGCGCCCTCGCGAGCTTCTCGAGGCTAATCGTGCTCGATCGCCGCGGGACGGGGCGGTCGGACCCGGTGACGGATCATCGCGCGATCCCGCTGGAGGTGCAGGTAGCGGATGTGTCTGCGGTCCTGGATGCGGTGGGGTCGACGAGCGCGGGTGTCTTTGGGGTGTTTGAAGGAGGCCCCTTGTGCATGCTCTTCGCGGCGTCGCAGCCTGACCGGACCGCGGCCCTCATCCTTTACGCGACCTACGCTCGGGGAGCTTGGGCACCCGATTATCCGTGGGCGTGGACGGACGAGGAGTTCGAGGCGGACATCGAGAGGATCGAAGCGACGTTCCTCTCCGATGCGGCAGGGAAGCACTACATCCAAGAGTGGATCGAAGAATTCGTCCCGAGTCTCTCGAGCGACGTGTCGGCGCGACCATGGTTGACGAGGTACTTCGAGGCGACCCATGGCCCCGGCGCGTCGTTGGCGCGATTCCGGATGGAACACGAGCTGGATGTCCGAGCGGTCCTACCAACGATCCGCGTTCCGACCCTGGTGCTCAATCGACGCGGTGATCGGATCGCCGACTTCCCGGAAGGACGTTGGCTCGCGCACCAGATCCCAGGCGCGTCGTTCAAGGAGCTCGAAGGCGATGATCACCCGCCGTGGGCCGGCGACCAAGGCGACATCCTCGATGCGATCAGCGAGTTCCTCGGTGTGAGACGCCGTTCGGTCGTAGCCGACCGGGTGCTGGCGACGGTCCTGTTCACCGACATCGTGGGATCGACCGGTCTGCTTGCGGCGCGCGGCGACGCGGAGTGGACGGAACTGCTCGCACGGCACGACGACATCGCGAGAGACGAGATCGAGCGACATCGTGGTCAGTACGTGGAAAGTACAGGCGACGGCTTGCTTGCGACGCTCGACGGGCCGGCGCTGGCGATCCGCTGTGCGCAGGCGATCGAGGAACGCGTCCGATCGCTCGGGATCGAGATCCGCGCAGGGGTGCATACCGGCGAGGTGGAACTAGCCGGCCGACACGTTCGGGGGATCGCGGTGCACATCGGGGCGCGCGTTGCGGCCTCAGCTGGTCCCTCCGAAGTGCTGGTCTCGCAAACGGTGAAGGATCTCGTCGCCGGCTCCGGACTCACATTCGAAGACGCCGGCGAGCATGAGCTGAAGGGCGTCCCCGACCGCTGGCACCTCTACCGGGTCGTTGCGTGATGGTGCGCTGTACCACGTTCACTCCAGCGCCCAAGACGTCCGCACTCTCGAACGTCCTGATGCCATGACCCTCAAGACCTGTCTTCGCTTGCGATTGGCACGGCGAAACAGGGAAGCCCACGTGCCCAAACTGCGGGAGGGCCCGAGGAGGCTACCTCTATTCGGTGGACATTCAGAGCGGAGAGGGTTCCTTGCTCGTGCGTTTGCCGGGCGAGAACCTCGACTCGATGGATGAGATCGATTGGTCGCCGGACGGCGCGCAGGTCGCCATCATGAACGACCTGGAACCGGGGAGCGGACGCCTGTACGTCATGAACGCCGATGGCTCTGGCGTCCGAGTCCTCCTCGAGGACTACGAGCCGGAGGGGCTCGCATGGTCTCCCGACGGGGAGTCGCTCGCATACGCCGGTAGTGAAGACGGTGCTGCTGCCCGCCTCTGGACGATCTCACGGATCGATGGCCCGCCGTTCACCGTCGCGGCGAGCGATTCCATCGAAGACCCGGTGTGGTCTCCGGACGGCAGCCGCATCGCGTTCGTGGGATCAACGCGGTGGTTCGCGGTCGAGGCCGACGGCGTGCACCAACGGCTCCAGATCGACGAGCTTAAGTATCTGAGCTGGGGCGACGGTTCCTTTCAGGAGCCAGGCCTCTTCGGTTGACGAGTCCGTAAGGTGACTCCAGTAGATCCGGAGCGTCCCCCGTCGCGGCGTTCCTCACTTGACCGGATCGCGAACGTGGAAGGGCACGTGCGGAAGGACCTTGGCGTTCTCCGCTGTACACGGTGGTCGGAGGACCCGCTTGCGCGGGTCCTCCCCCACTCAGCCCGAGCCTCGTCGGATCGTCGGTCATCCGTTGGGGAACATGCACCAGTTGGGAGCAAGACGTCGGGCGACCCCTCGGTGACGGCGCGCCGCTGTACCACTCGTCGCCGTTGCTGCGGCTCCACGACTCGAGCGTAGGTCAATCGTCGGACCCCTAGTCGTCCGACAAGTGGCTTGCACGACACCCGGTCCCCCACTACCGTGCGATCTCCCCGACGCGACGGCTCGAAGGAAGGGATGAGCCGTGATGGCGGAGGGGACAGTCATAGTCTGGGATCGCTACGGGGAAATCTGGCAAGCTGACGCGGAGACCGGCGACAACTCGATCACGTTCACGAGGCTTGAGCCTGAGCCAGGCAAGCGGATGACCCTCGAGCGGCTGGAACTCGGCTTCTGGTTCGAGCGAGACGACGTCCATGCGCTTGTAGCCCTCATCAACGGCCCCCTGCGCGAGGTGGACAGACTTCGCTAAGTCGATTCGGTGCGACGATCGAGAGGTTCCCCGGGGAGCCCTGGGGCCCCGTTCCTCCCGGTCCGAGTCGATGGGGCCCTACCGTGCTGGAACCTTCCCCCGGGGGACGCCTTCGCCACGAACGATCGCGGCCAGCCCGAACAGCTGCGGACCCGCACTGTGGGTGTCGGCGTCAGCGGCTAGGTCTCCTTTAGCATCCGTCCGTGAACGCCCAGGATCCGCAGACGCTTGCGCCGCCCGGACATCGCCCGCCTGCTGAACGTGAGCAACGAGCGCGCCCGCCAGATCACGAACAAAGACGACTTCCCGGCGCCGGTCATCACGGGCCCGCGCCGCGCATGGAGCCGCGACGATGTTGAGGACTGGATGGACGAGGTGCAGTGGTGGGAGTCGAAGCCTTGGCGGAGCCGTTGGAGTCCAACCCTGAGTGAAGTGCCGGTTACTGCTGCGCTGTCTCAAGAAGCTGCTTGAGGCTGGTCCAGATCCGGAGCTCCTGCCGACGCCCGATGCTCGCGACGAGCGGGCCGATGAACTTGAGGACACCATGCGGCTGGAGGTTCCACGACCAGCGCATCCGCGTGCCGCCGGCGACCGGATCGAACGTCAACGCTCCCTCCGTCTGCATCATCGACGAGCGCGTCACCGACGCGAGTCGTCGCGGACGTTCGTAGTCGGTGAACTCGACGATCATCGGCATCGTCCGGCCCCATCGTCCGCAGTTCCGTCCGAAACCGCGTCCCCGATCCAGTCGCTCCCTCCGAGATCTTCTCGGCGAGCCGCATATGCGGGTTGTACCGAGGCTCGTTCTCCTCGTTCGCGACGAAATCGAAGACCTCGTCTACCGGCCGGTCGATCGTGATCTCGCCCTTCACCTCAACCATCGTGGTCACCCCCTCACCGACGGACGCCAGGAGCCCGTTACCAGACCCGACAGAGGCTGGCGACCCATGCCTCTCGGGACCGGGCTGAAGCCCGCCACCGAAGGCTGAGGTGGTTTCCTTCTACGCCGAATGACGCATGCGACGGCCATACGTGAGGGGCAGCCTTGGACGATCGGGCAGGCCGTGCAGCTCGACCTGGATGCATGACACGGCTGCCGGGAGAGCCGACTCTCATCTCCCGGAGAGGGGGGCTCGCGTCCTGCCCGACGTCCTCCCTCACTGGGGCAGCCTTCGGTGCAACGTGCCAGACTCGGCGTGTTCCCCCGGGGAGACGAGGCCCGTCCTACCTGTCGCGGCTGGGTCTTCAGCCGCGCTGGTACCTCACCACGGGGGGACACCCGCGAACGATCGCGGCCAGCCGAACAGCTCGCAGACGCGCGCGTAGGGTCCCGGTCCGGCGGCTTCGCACCCGCCTCGATCTCGCGGGATTCGCGCACGCTCACGCCGACGAGCCACGACGCTTCCGCTGATCGAGTGGGCGGGCGATGGGCTGCCCACCCAAAGGAGCGTTAGGGTCGGCGCGATGGTTGCCACGGACCGGGCCGCCGATATCGCACGCGCCTTCGACTTAGGCGACGATGCCCGCTTCACCGGCCATATCGAGCGTGGCGAGCAGGGGCAGGTGGAGCAACTGGTCACTTCCCGCGGCTCGTTCGCCGTGAAGACGTCGTTCGATCCGCCGGAGCTCGACGGCGAAGACGCCGAGTTCCAGGCAGCGGCGCACGCGACGGGAGTCCCGGCGCCGGCGGTCCTGCAGATCACCGGAGGGGCCTGGCACGTCGAGGTGCATGGTCTCCCGGTGCGCGTGTATGGATGGGTTGACCTGCTTAGACCGGATAGCGGGTTCGACCCGGCCGAGGCCGGCCGCGTCGTAGCGGCGATCCACCAAACGCCATTCGCCGGGACGCGACCGGAGCATCATTGGTACACGGAGCCCGTCGGTGCGCCTGCGTGGGATGCTCTCGTGACCGACCTATCGGCTTCCGGTGCGCCCTTCGCGCCCTCCTTGGCCGCGATGCGCGACGAGTTCGTCGCGCTGGAGGGGCTGCTGCAGCGATCGCAGACCCTGCGCACGTGCCATCGCGACCTCTGGTCGGACAACATTCGACCGGCGGCGTCGGGTGGCCTATGCGTGATCGACTGGGAGAACTGCGGTTTGGCCGACCCCGGCCAAGAGATCGCCGGCGTGGTGTTCGAATTCGGCTACGGCGATGCCGACCGCGCCCGTGAGGTCTACCGTGCGTACCGGCGCAGCGGCGGACCCGGGACCGTGCGGACCCGCGCCGACTACTCGATGACGATCGCTCAGCTCGGTCACATCACCGAGATGGCGTGCCGCATCTGGCTCGACCCGGCGACGTCGGAGGACGAGCGGCGGCGCCAGGAGAGGCGCATCGCCGAAGGCATCGAGCAGCCCCTCACCGTCGCCGTGGTCGACGAGTTGCTCGATGCGGTGGGCGCAGTCACGTGACTACCGTGTGACGAGCTGGCGTATACCGATCGAGGTGATGGAGGGCATCCGTGGTCAGCAGCCGACGCTATCCGCTCCCACCCGAACGGTATGCACGGCTCGAGCGCACGTCCGAGAGGGCCACCAGCCGGCGCTCGGCGTGCCCGCTCGTAGCAACGTCGTGAGCGAGACCGGTTCCAGGTGCCGGGCGGCGAGGCCCCGCAGGATCCCAGGCAGCGCGGCCGCGGTCGTCGGGCGCACGTGGAGAACCACGATGGAACCAGGACGGGTGTCGGCCAGGACTCGCCGGACGATCGTTGACGCCGAGATGCCAGACCAATCCTGCGGGTCGACGTTCCAGAGCACGAGCCATCGGTAGCCGAGGCTGCCGGCGACCTTGAGCACCTCGGGGTCGTAGGACCCGTAGGGCGGGCGTAGGTACGGGAGCGGGGTGGCACGCGCGTACCGCCACCACGCCGCGCCGTCACGCTGGATCTGCCCGACGATCGCATCGCGGGAGACTCGGCCGAGGTCGACGTGGCTCCACGTGTGGTTGCCGATCGTGATCCCGAGCGACGCGGTCCTTCGGGCGAGGGCCGGCCGTCGGGGGACGTAGGCGCCGACGCAGAAGAACGACGCGCCGGCCTTCGCCTGGTGCAGCGTGGCGAGGATCTGGCGCCACGCTGCGTCGTTCCCGCAATCGTCGAAGGTCAGCGCGACCCGCCGGCCCGCCCCGATGACCTCGCTGACGACCGAGGCACTGACGGGTCGCGCCAGGCGGAGTGGAACGCTCGCGCTCTCGCGCACGTTGCCCGCCTCGTCGGTCGCCCGCAGCGTGAGCGAGTAGAGGCCATTGGGGACCGGCCCACCTGCGGGGTTCCGCGCGTCCCAGGTCACGCTGTCACGACCCCGATCCCGCGTCAGACCCTTCACACGTGCCACCTGCTTGCCGGTCGTATCGTGCACGGTGAAACCGACGGTGAAGGAGGCGCCGGGTCCGGCGTCGGAGATCGAGACGCCGAGGTGGACGCCTCCGGTCCCCGTCCATGGCTCGGGCGAGACGCGGAGGCGGGCGAGCCTCGGAGCGACCGTGTCGACGGCGAGACCTGCGCGTGCGCTCGCGGATTCGCCGGACCTCTGATCGGTGACGGTCGCGATGGCGAGGTATCGGCCGTCTCGCACGCGACGCCCCGCGTCACTCACCCCGCGCCAGATCACAGCGTCACTGGCGTCGATCGCGAGATCGGTGACGAGGGTGCGGACGACCACCCCGTCGCCGCGCCGCTCGATAACCAGGGTCAGGTCCACGGGCGTGTCCGGGACCACGGTGATCACCGCCGCATCTCGACGTCCGTCGCCGTTCGGACTGAAGGATGCGCTCGCCACATCCATCGTGACCGTCGGCGGGGTGACTCTCCGAGCTTCGAGCGGCGAGAGCAACGACAGGGTGGTCAACAGCGCTACGAGTAACGGAACCAACGCAAGATCCTCCGTTCCACGTTACGTCAGCGGAGGAATGGATGGCCTGCAGACGGTCCCTCGTCATCGGCGTCACCGAACGACGCCCTCACCCACACGAACAACGACACCTTGGACGCCTCGGAGTCTTGGCGTCGGATTCACGGCGGACGACACACGGTCGTTTGGATTGTGTGTCCGTTAGCGAGGAGTAGCGGGCTGTCTCGTGAGGCGCGCCATATGTCCCTGATCGGGCGCAGCAGGCGCAGCCACACGAACCTCACCCCGGGGGAACGCCCACGAACGATCGCGACCAGCCGAACACTTCCCCGACGCTTGTCAGCGGTCCCTACATGACGACGAACCGCGGGTGCCGCCTATCCGGGCGGGCGTTAGCGGCGGCGCGGGCCTGAGCGGCTGCGCGGGCCTGATCGGACGCGAGCCTCAGGAACCGCAGCTCGCGCGAGTCCTGAAGCGTCGCGCGGTTCACGAAGATGTGGCGCGGAGGAACTACAACCACACCGACAGCCCCGATGCCGATCCCGGCGAGGGCTGCCGCAACGATGGCTAGCCCGATGACGCCGCGCCTCATGGTCGCCATTCTCATCTGTTGCTTCCCGCGCGGCAATAGAGGTCCTTTGTCGCAAACGGTCGCGGCCGGCCGAACAGCTCGCAGACGCGCTCGTAGGTGTCCCAGTCTGGAGGCGACGTACCGGCCTCGATTTCGCGGTACTCGCGCACCCAATGCCGACGAGCCACGACGCGCGGGCGAACCTCAGCCCGTTGCGCTCTCGGTCGCGCTTGAGCAGAAGAGTGAGAGGCGCTCGAGGCCAACCGGAACGCTACGATTCGCTGGCACGAGGTCAACGAACGACATCCGTAGCGTGTGACGGACCACAAGCCTGAGCGGATGCGCCAGAGAGGGAGGTCGACGATGTCGGAGGAGAGTGGCTGGAACGCGAGGATCATCCAGGAGTTCCGAGCCAACGGTGGCAAGCTCGGTGGCATGTTCGAGGGCGCCGATGTGCTGCTCCTGCACCACACCGGGTCGAAGACCGGCATCGAGCGGGTCAACCCTCTCGGTTACCAGCGCGTCGGTAACGCGTACGCGGTCTTCGGCTCCAACTCAGGCAAGACGTCCGACCCGGCGTGGCTCTCCAACCTCCGGGCCCACCCTGGGACGATCGCCGAGATCGGGACCGAGACGATCGAGGTCGTCGCGCGGGTGGCGGTGGGCGACGAACGCGCAGACATCTGGGAGCGCCAGAAGGCGAACATCCCGCAGTTCGCCGAGTACGAGGGGACGGCGAACCGGGACATCCCCGTGGTGATCTTGGAGCCGGTCGACGGATCTTGACCCGAACGCCCGCCGCCTCGCCCGACGGACCGACACCGCAGATCCACAGAGGGTCCGTCGTAAGACGCTCACAAGCGGGCATCTGGACAGATGTCCGGATCACGACCCTCGCGGACCGCTGGCGTCGCCCTTTCGGGGGCGAGGATCTTCCCCTACTTGGCGTATTGGACCTGGTGGCGCCCGGGGAGTACAAGTAGATCATGGGGACTCGACTGAGGATGAGGGTCCGGTGTCACCGGTGCGGCAAGCTCGTGCCCTCGGTCCACCAGGCCAAGACCACCGAGACGCTGATGCGCATCTTCGTGGGCATCGCCGATTCGGTCGAGACCTGTCCCGCGTGTGACACGTCATCGACGTTCTCACGGAAGGACTACCGCGTCGTTCAGATCCCGTATGCGGATGAAGCTCCGCGCTCCGGTGCGGACGAACGTGAGCATCGCCGATCCGGTCGGGACCTGTCCCCCGTCTGAACATGTGGGCAACTGCCAGTGCGCTCCGGGGCGCTCGACGCCGTCGGAAGCGGTTTCCTCACGCCGGAGCCTTGCCCCCGCGCCACCACCCTCACTCAGCGACGTTCGCCCTCCTGCGAGCCCTCGCGCGTGGAGCGGTCGGTTCTTCTACTTCGCGCAGCAGCGTCCTGAGTGCGGCCACCTCTGCCCGGAGTGCGGCGCGCCCCGCCTTCGTGATGCGAACCCAGGTTCGCGGACGCCGGCCGCTGTAGCCCTTCTCGATCGCCACGTAGCCGGCGTTCTCGAGGATCTCCAGGTGTCGCGAGAGGTTGCCGGGGGTCAGGTCGAGGTTGGTCTGCAGGAACCCGAACTCGGCCTTGGACGCCTCCCCAAGCACGGCGAGGATCGCAAGCCGGTTGCGCTGATGAACCACTTCATCGAGCTGCGCTCCTCCACTCAACGCTCGCGCCCTTCCTCCAACCACGCGAGTGCTCCGGCACAGAGGAGCACGAGTCCCGCCACGACCATCGAGAACCCGATCCCCGTGAAGCCGTGCCAGGCGAGGAACACGTCGTAGATCCACTCGCACACCGAGGGCAGCACGACCAACACGATCGAGAAGGCCGCGAGGTACGGGTTGCGTTCCAGCCAGGACAGGACCAAGAACCCCCCTGCCAGGGCGAGCAACGGCAGGGAGGTCCACCCGACGGCGAAGGCCGGGATCCACCCTCCGACGATCCCGGGCGGCACGAGCGTCATGAGCGCGAACAACCCGAGGCCGGCGGCGACCCAGGGCCACACCGCGCCGGCGACCCCCGTCCGCTCGGCGTGGCGGCGGTAATGGCGGACGCAGACGAAGTAGCCGAGGGGAACCGCGATCAGCCAGTAGAGCGAGACCCACCACCCGCCGGAGGCCCACGTGGAGGACCCGTCGGGGTACACCGCGACCTCCCTCGCGATGTATAGGGGTGCGGCGGAAAGGACGAGGGCGCCGAACACGACGAGCGCGAACCATGCTCCACGGCGCCCCGCGCGGGCCTTCGAGCGCGCCCGGTCCGCCTCAGCCAGCAGATCCTTCGCGGTCTCCGATCTCATCTCGTTCTCCTCGGGATGGTCTTACCGACGTCCTTCATCTACTTTGCCATCCCAAGTACTTGGTGTCAATCGCAGGCACCAAGGGTCGCGGGCACGACCCACCGGGACCCCTGCTCAGCTCCAGTCGACCGTCACGATCTCGACCGGCTCGGACGTGCCCCTCAGCGTCACCGTCCGGGGCTCCGAGATCGGGAACCTCCCGTCGGTCGCCGTTGCCCTGCTGGAAAGGATCTCGTCGCCGTTGGCGAGTGCCGCGATCCGCGCCGCCTCGTGCACGCCCTTGCCCGAGAAGTTCCGGCCCACCTGGGTCGCGCCCGAGGCGTGCACGCCGATCCGGACCTTCGGTGCGAACCCGTTCGCACGACGGTGCTCGGCCAGACGCCTCTGGATCGCGACCGCGCACCCGAGCGCTTCGTCGGGCGAATCGAACCCGACGAAGAACCCGTCGCCCGTGCCCACGACCTCCTCGCCTTTGTGCTCGGCGAAGAGCGACCGGAGCGTCTCGTCGTGCCATCGCAGCACGCCTTGCCACGCCTCGTCCCCGAGCGCCTCGACCAGGTTGGTCGATCCCTCGATGTCGGTGAACATGAACGTCTTCTGGACACGGCGGGGACCCTGCTTCCCTCGGAGCTGCCACGGCAGGAGCTCCTCGACCTCCTCGACCGAGATCGCGCCGGTCGGGCAGGCGAGCGCCGCCTCGCGCACCAGCTCGTCCTCCACGCTCGATGCGTCGACGACGCCCGCCTTCAAGAACTCGCCCTCGTGCCAGTCGAACGCGGTGGGGGCGATCGTGATGCACGTGCCGGCGCCGATGCACCGGTGACGGTCGACGCGGGCCTTCAACGGCATCGTTCGTCCCCCTTCAAAGGACCCTCTGGTGGAAGGCGAAGGCGGTGGCTTCCGCGCGCGAGGACGCGCCGATCCTCGCGAACAGCTCGCCGAGCCTCCGCGTGACGGCCTCTTCGCCGATCCCGATCTCATCGGCGATCTCTCGGTTCGTCTTGCCCTGCACCAGGCTCCGGAGCAGCTGTGCGTCCTCTTCCTCCGCGCCGCCGCCCTCACGGGGTCCGGTGCCGTCCGCGACGATGGAGGCGTCCTCGATCGGCCCCGCCAGCCGCGTCATCTCGCGCCCGGTCGGTCCGCGGAACCAGCGCACGCGCACGTCCTCGTCCATCGTGCGTTGCGCGATCATCGCGAGCGTGAGTCGCAGTTGGGACTGCATCGCTTCCCACTCGGGGGCCTCGCTCTCCATCAGGGCGTTCGCGACCGGCAGCACGACGTCCAGGTACCGGTCCTCGTGCATCCCCGACTCCAGCGACGCCATCGCCGCGCGCGCGTGCTCCGCGGCTTCCTCGGTCCGGCCTCGTGAAAGCTCGACCTGCGCGAGGGCGGCATCCGCCTCCGCTCCCCACGGGGGATGGCCCGGGAGCGCGGCCGCGAGTCCCGCAGCTTCGGCGGCCGAGCGCTCGGCGAGCTCGAGCAGATCGTCGTCGGCGAGCTCGACCCCGAGGCGCGACGCTTCCAGGGCCAGACGCCCCAACGCCTCGCACTTGACGGCCGCCAGCCCCGATGCGGAGGCGAGCTGCACCGCCCGCTCCAGGTGCTGCCGCATCCCCGCCGCGTCCCCGGCGGTCGACCGCGCGAGCCCGCGCCACGTCTCCAGGCGACGCGCGCGCAGAGGGGTCGGATGCTCCGAGGCGATCGCCGCCGCTCGGTCCAGCCACGATCTCGCCTCTTCCACCTCGCCCATGTCGAGGTGCGCCATCGCCGTTCCGCCGGCTGCAAGGAACTCGAGCGAGCGATCTCCGATCTCGCGCGCGTGCGCGTGCGCCTGTTCGCCCCGCGAGAGCGCGAGATCCGGGATCACCTTGGCGCGGGCGAAGACGTGGACCCCGTAGAGCATCTGCGCCTCGAAGGCCGCGCGCTCACTCTCGTTCGTGAATGCCTTCGCCTTCGAGGTCAGCCGACGGATCTCTTCGATGTGCCGAGCCGCGCCCGAGCCCAGGTGGATGTCCGGCGCCCAGTTCAGGTACCCCATGGCGATGATCGACGCCATCACGCCGCGACGGTCTCCGAGGCGCTCGAAGAGCTCGAGCGCCTCCTCGAAGAGCGCCGAGGCCTCGTAGACGACCGGCGCGATCGGGAACTCGGGCAGCATCTCTTCGAGCACCTCTCCGGCGGCCACGCGCCGACCGATCGCGATGTGCGCACCGAGCTGCATCTGCTCAACGAACCACGCTCGAACCCTGCCGAGCTGGACGACGCCGGCTTCGCGCAGCGCCGCAGCCAAGGTCGGATCGTCGCCGAGCTCCCTCGCGAGTTCGATCGCGCGCCGGAACGCCTCGTCCGCGCCGTCCAGGTCCACCTCGCGCTCGACGGGAGTGAAGGCCTCTCCCGCGGTCGCGTGCACGAGGTCCTGTCCGAGCTCCATGCACGCGGCGAGCTCGGCGCTCCGATCTTGGCGCTCCACGGCGAGCTCGCGGACCTCGCGGGCCAGCTGCGCGGCCCGGTCGTACTCCTCGGCGGTGCGGAGCGCCGCGGCCCGGCGCAGGCGCACGTCGAGCTCGAGGTGCGAGTCACCGAGCGCCTCCGCGAGTGCGGAGAGCTCGGCGAGGCCTTCCAGTCGATCGCTCGGACGTCGCAGCATGTCGAGCGCGCGGTCGCGCGCCTCCAACAGGTCCAGGCGCTCTTGCGAGGTCGCGGCGGAGGGAAGCGCGAGCTCGACGACGCGCAGCACCTCTTCGGGGGCGTTCGCGGCCAGCGCGTTCCGGCTCGCCTCGACCGAGAAGCGCACGCACACGGCCGCATCGCCCGCGGCCTTCGCGTGGTACGCGAGGAGCGGGAGGCTCTCGGGGGACGGCTCACCGGAGAGCAAGAGCTCGACGATCGCGGCGTGGATCGCTTGCCGCCGTGCCTGGGTCAGCGTTCCGGCCGCGAAATCGCGGACCTGCTCGTGCTGGAAGCTGTAGTCGGCGGCCGCCTGCTCGGCGTGCTCGGCGAGCAGCCCCGCCGACACCGCGGGCGCGAGCGCGAGCGCCAGCGCGGCGGGCTCGGGTTGGAGCGCCCCGTCGTTCACGCGGAGCTCGACCTCGCGCAGGTCCTTCAGGCTGAAGTGGCGACCGAGCACGGCGGCATCCGCGAGCAGCTCCTTCGACTCGTCCGGCAGGTGGGCTGCCCGGCGCGAGATGAGGGTCTTCACCGCGGACGGAACCAGACGTTCCGCATTGGCGGCCAGCCGCCAGACGCCGTCGATCTGCTGGATCATCGCGCCGTCGCGGTACGCGCGCGCCATCTCCTCGACGATGAACGGCACGCCCTCGGCTTGCGCATGCATCACGGCGGCGCCGCTCGCGTCGACCGGGCCGCCGAGGATCGCCGCGACGAGATCCCTCGTCTCCGACTGCGTCAAACGGTCGACCTTCATGCGGCGGAGCAAGCCCATCCGGTCCATGTCCGCCAGCAGGTTCACGGCCTCGGTCACCAAGGCGAGCTCTTCCGGCCGGATCGCGAGCATCAGGAAGATCGGGCTCGTGGCATCCGAACGGATGACGTAGCGGAGCATGCGGAGGCTGTCGTCGTCCGACCACTGAAGGTCATCGACCAGGACGGCGAGCGGTCCGGCGGCTGCCAGGGCCCGGAACGCGACGGCGCCCAGATCGAACGTGCGCAGGAGCCGGCGATCGGCCGGCAGCGTCGCGAGGCCGGGGTCATCCTGGCCGGACATCGAGTCGAGGCTGCCCGCGAGCGCCTCGGCGGTCTCGGGTCGTTCCCTGGCCACCTGGATCGCTTCCGCCGATCCCAGGATGGAACGCGCGAGCAGGAAGGGGCCGCGGAGTTCCTCGTCTGCGGTGACCGCGATCGTCGTGAACCCCGCCGCCGATGCCATCTCGCCCGCGGCGAGCACCAGGCGGGTCTTCCCGATCCCGGGTTCGCCTTCCACCGCGAGCCCCGCGAGCCTTCCGGTCGCCGCGGAGGCGAGCTCCTGGCGGATCGCGTCCTGCTCGGCCTGACGTCCCACGACGGCGCCGGCCGGTCGATGGACGTGCAAGGCCATCGGCGAGAACGGCTCCAAGACCGAGGCGAGCGCACCACCGGGGCTGCTTGCTCGATCCTGGGTTCGATCGTCGTCTTCCACTGGCAGGGTCTCCGATCCGTCACCATAGAGGGTAGCGGTCGCGCGCTCGAGCTCGGACCCGGTGGCGAAGGCGAGACCCAAGCTGAACGTACCCTTGAGGAAGGCGTCCCAAGCGATCGATCAGGTCGGAGGAGCTCCCGCGATGTCGCTGGTTTCCATGCTCAAGGGCAACGGACCGAGCGGTTTCGGCTACGGCTCGACCGCCGAGGACGTCACCCGAGACCTGGACCTGTCGGGCCGCACGATCCTGGTCACCGGCATCAACTCGGGGATCGGCTTCGAGACGATGCGCGTGATGGCCCTCCACGGCGCCCGCGTGGTCGCCGCCGCACGTACGGAGGAGAAGGCACGTGAGGCCTCGGGGAAGGTCGCGGGCGTCACGCTCCCCGTGGCGTGTGAGCTCACCGATCCCGCGTCGATCATGGCGTGCGTGGACCTGCTCGAGGCTGAAGGCGTGGTGCTGGACGCGGTCATCTGCAACGCCGGCATCATGGCGATCCCCAGGCTGGAACAGGCGTTCGGCTACGAGCTCCAGTTCTTCAACAACCACGTCGGTCACTTCATCCTGGTCACACAGCTGCTCGATCGACTGACCGAGGACGCGCGCGTCGTCGTCGTGAGCAGCGGTGCTCACCGAGCGGCCCCTAAGGGCGGGATCGAATTCGACAACCTCTCCGGGGCCCGCGGCTACCGGCCATCGCGCGCGTACGGCCAGTCCAAACTCGCCAATCTGTTGTTCGCCAAGGAGCTCGCGCGGCGCTTCGACGGCACCGCGAGAACCGCCAATGCCGTGCACCCGGGGGTCATCCATACCAACCTGGGACGGAGCATGCCGAGGGCCGCCCAGGCTGGACTCGCCTTCGCGTCCCCGCTGGTGCTGAAGAGCGTGGGCCAGGGCGCTGCGACGCAATGCTTCGTCGCCACCCAGCCTGACCTGGCGGCATCGGGCGAGTACTTCGCCGACTGCAACGTCGCGCGCTCGAGCTCGCTGTCTCGAGACCCAGATCTCGCCCGTCGCCTATGGGACGAATCGGAGCGGATCGTTCGCGAGGTCCTGCCGAGGTAAGGATCACGGCCTTGATGTGAGGCGTAAGCGGTGCCTGGCGAGCGACATACAGTCACCCGGATCGCGAGTCGTTCTCATGACGCACGTCGTAGCGGCGACCGCAGGTCACGCGGCTCAGCCTAAGCAGACGCGCCAGGACCCGGGAGGCGCATCGTCAGCACAAGCAGACGCGTATTGCCTTGCGCTACCGGGTCCCATACCAGCGGTCTATCTCCCTGGCGAACCCCTTGTTAACAAACGACAGCCAGACCCAGTCCCCCGTCACGCGTCCGGTCGGCCACACGAAAGGCCAGCACACAAGCATGATGAGAAGCGTGACGATGAGGATACCCAAGCCGACCTGGAGGACGGCCGGATGGTCGGTGGTGAAGAAGAGGCCGACCGCGAACACGAGTCCGCCGAGAACGAAGAAGCCGCGATTGGTCCACGTGAACGCTCGGCCTCTGCGAAGGGCTACGTCGGACATGGGCACGAGCCCCGCGATCCGCTGCGTGCTGAAGTATCGGGCGATCAGGAAGGGAAGGATCCCGAACAACAACAGGATCCACGTCCATCCCGGCGTCGAAGTGAACTCGATCGAGGCGAATCCATCGGCCGCTTCGCCCGTCTTGGCGCACACGGCCGGCAGATGGCCATTTTCGAAATCCTCGACGGTTACGGCTGCCCGTGCCATTGGTCCCCTAGGCGGATGTTGAGTTCACGAAGTGCTTACCGAAATCGGATGGCACCCCGTTAACGCGGGCACGAGGAACGTCGAGATCTTCCGCATCTCACACATCCCTCCCTTCTTGGGAGTGCAGCCCTACGAGGCTCTCCCATTGTCGGCGCCGACAACGCTAAGAGGGCCGCGCCTCCTCCAGGGACCGGGAGACCACGCTAACAGGGACCCCGCCAGGAACCAACCCGGAGGCCCGTACCTGAACCCTCCGGCGTGCGGACCGGTAGGGCGCGAGAGGTAACGAAGCGCCCAGAAGACGCTAAGCACGATCTCAGACGAGCCCGCCATCCAGTGAGCACAGAGACCCCTCGACCGTGAGTCACATGGCAACCGGACGCATTTATCAGCACCGGAAGGCATCCTCCGCGAGTGTGTCGCTAGCCGGCCGGGTACACGATGCCGGCGGCGTCGGGCCAGCCGATCGAGAGCTCCTCGCCCGGCGCGAGCGGGTCGCGCAACCGCAGGCGGCACGGACCCTGCGGGGTGGAGGTCAGCACGTCGAAGTACGAGCCGAAGAACGAGCACGTCTGGACGACGCCGGTGAGCACGCCGTCGCCGCCGGGTCGGATCTCGAGCTCCTCGGGGCGGAGCAGGACCTGCGCGGCCGCACCCGTCGTCACCCCGGCATCGAGCGCGCGGAACCGTCGACCCGACACCGCGACCTCGGCGTGTCCGTCCCCGCACGACTCCACGTCGGCCGGGAAGAAGGAGCCGGCCCCGATGAACCGGGCCGTGAAGAGCGTGGCGGGCGAGCGGTAGATCGTCTGCGGGTCCGCCACCTGCTCGAGGCGCCCCTCGTTCATCACGCCCACGAGCTGGGAGATGCTGAGCGCCTCGTCCTGGTCGTGCGTGACGAAGACGAACGTGGTGCCGAGCTCCTGGTGGATCCGCAGCAGCTCCTCGCGCAGCGCGAAGCGGACGTTGCGGTCCAGGGCCGAGAGCGGCTCGTCGAGCAGGAGCACGCGCGGCCGGTTGATCAGCGCGCGCGCCACCGCCACGCGCTGCGCCTGGCCGCCCGAGAGCTCCGACGGGTACCGGCTGCCGTAGCGCTCGAGGCTCACCAGCCGGAGCATCTCGCGCGACCCGGTCCGCGCGCTCGGCGACGGACGGGCGCTCCGCGCGCGCCTGCGTCGTGAGCCCGAAGCCGACGTTGTCGGCCACCGTCATGTGCGGGAAGAGCGCGTAGTGCTGGAACACCATGTTGAACGGTCGCCGCTCCGGGGGCCGGCTCGTGATGTCGATCCCGTCGGTCGAGAGCGTGCCGGTGTCGGGCGTCTCGAGGCCGGCGAGGATCCTGAGCAGCGTGGTCTTCCCGCAGCCGCTCGGGCCGAGCAGGCTGAAGAACGCGCCGGCGGGGATCTCGAGGTCGAGCGCGTGCACCGCGACGACGTCGCCGTAGGCCTTGGAGATGCCCGCGATGCTGACGGCCCCCGTCCCCTCGGCGCTCGCTCCTTCGCTCATGCCACCTGCGCGAGCTCCTCGACCCGCATCGCCACCGCGTGCCGGGCGCTCCGCCGCCGCTGCAGCAGCAGCACGACCGCCACCGCCAACCAGGGCACCAGCAGCAGGATCGTGGCCACCGCGTTGATCGACGGATCGATCGTGCGACGCAGCCGCGAGAGCACGAACAGCGGCAGCGTGACGCGCGTGCCCGACGTGAAGTTCGTGATCAGCACCTCGTCGAAGGAGATCGCGGCCGCGATCACCATCGCC
The DNA here is from genome assembly GCA_963810915.1 of uncultured Actinomycetes bacterium. GTDB lineage: Bacteria > Actinomycetota > UBA4738 > UBA4738 > HRBIN12 > JAOUEA01. The sequence continues at coordinate 23,158 of CAWEPH010000002.1, forward strand.
CCCAGGATCGACGGCCCGATCAGCGGCAGCGTGATACGGCGCAGCACCATCGACGGCGTGGCCCCGAGATCACGCGCGGCATGTTCCACGGCCGGATCGTAGTTGCGCAGCCGCGCCGCCACGATCAGCACCACGAAGGGCGTGGTGATGATCACGTGCCCGGCCACGATCGTGGACATCGACGGGTCGATCGCGAAGGTCTTCATCGCCGCCACCAGCGCGATCCCGATGAACAGGGGCGGCATCATCACGGGCAGGCGCGAGCCGCTCTCGAGCCAGCGCACCGTGCGCGAGGAGCGGCGCGTGATCACGAAGGCCGCGGTGGTGCCGATCACGCCCGCGATCAGGGCGGTGGCGAGCGCGGCCTGCGCGCTCGTGAGCATGCCGGAGCGGAACGCCTGCTCGTTGAAGATCAGCCGGAACCATCGGAGCGACACGCCGTGCGGCGGCCAGCTGAGGTTCGACCCCCCGTTCACGCCGTACATCACCACGACGACGAGCGGCAGGTAGATGAAGACGAACAGGGCCACCGGCCACCACCGTCAGCGTGCGCGAGCGCCGGTTCATCCCGTGTGCCTCGGCAGGAGCCCGCCCGCGCGCATCGCCAGGCGCAGCAGCACGACGAGGACGAGGAAGAGCGCGAGCATCACGAACGCGATCGCGGCGCCCAGCGGGTAGTTCAGCGTGGTGGAGAGCTGGTCGGCGATCAGCGTGCCGAACGTGGCGCTCGAGCCGATCCCGCCCAGGAACACCGGCGTGATGTAGTCGCCGGCCGACAGGAAGAACACGAAGAGCGCGGCGCCGAAGATCGCGTTGCCCGAGAGCGGCAGCATCACGCGGCGCAGCGTCGTCCACTTGGAGGCCCCGAGATCCCGGGCGGCCGCCTCGAGCTGCGGCGAGATCGAGACCAGGCTCGAGTAGAGCACGAGCGTGGTGAAGGGCAGGAAGAAGTTCACCTCGGCCGTGACGACCGCGACGCGGGAGAAGAGCAGGATCCCGAGCGGGGCGTGCGTGATGTGCAGCTGCTGCAGGAGCGAGTTGAAGATGCCGCTCTCCCCCGAGAGCGTGCGCCACGAGTAGATCAGCGCGAGGTAGCTGCCCATCAGCGCGATCACGACGGCCACGAGCAGGATGCGCGCGTGGCGGGCCCGGAACGCCAGGTAGTACGCGAGCACGTACCCCCCCACCACCGCGAGCAGGGCGGTGGGCGCCGCGATCAGCAACGTGTTGAACGCGTACTTGCGGTAGAGCGACGTCGTCACCACGCGCCGGTAGTTGTCGACGGTGGCGCCGGGCACGACCTCGAGCAGGTGCAGGTGGAAGAACGAGAACGCGAACAGGAGCGCGACCGGCACCGCCACCAGCAACAGCAGGAGCGCCCCGAGCGGGGTGATCAGGAGGGCGGCGAGGCGACGGGAGAGCGGCACGCTCGCAACCGGACTCTGGCTACGAGCCCTTGACCTCCTCCCACGTCGAGATCACCTGGTCGTAGGTGGCCCGGTCGCCCTCGGGCTCGTGCGGCCACCCGCGGTTGAACGTCAGCGTGTTCGACAGGTAGTTGTCGATGTCGTTGTACGGGTAGAGCGCCTTCGCCTCGGGCGAGAGCATCGGGATCGACGCGGCCACGCCCGGGCCCTGCAGCAGCTCGCTGTTGGCCTCCGCGTTGAACTTCGGGTCCATGAAGTGGTTCACGAGGGCGAACGCGTTCTGCGGGTTCGGCGAGGTGGACGTGACGAACGCCGTGTCGGCCCAGCCGATCGCGCCCTCCGAGGGGATCACCGTCTTCGTGGGGACGCCCTTCTTCGCCGTGACGGAGTCCATGAACGTCAGGCCGACGACCATGTAGTCGACGTCGCCGGCCACGAGCAGCGAGATCGAGTCGCCGATGCTCGGCGCGAGCGCCTTGATCTGCGCGCACAGCTTGGCGAGGTAGTCCTTCACCGGGCCGTCGAGCTGCTCGCTCGTCATCGTGTCGGGGTCGATGCCCACCGCGATCGCGCCGAGCGCGACGTTGTTCGTGGCGCTGTCGACGGTCGACACGCGGCCCTTGTACTTCGAGTCGAGCAGGACCTGCCAGCTGGTGGGCTCCGGCACGCGGTCGGTGCGGTAGGTCACGCCGGAGTAGCCCCACGTCCACGGCGCGCCGTTGTAGGTGCCGTCGTCGTTCTTCCACGGGGCCACCTGGAAGGCCGGCATCAGCCCCGCGAGCCCGGGGACCTCCTCGAGCGTCATCGGGTGGATCAGCCCGAGGTCCTTGTAGTCGAGGAGCACGACGTTGTCGCCGTAGGCGATGTCCCACTTGTCCCCGCCCGGGCCCTTCAGGACGGTCGGGACCTCCTCCGGGGTGGTGATGTACTTGATGTTCGCCGCGATCTCCTGGGCCTTCAGCCACTTCGTGAGGCCGCCGGCGGTGTCGTAGCCCTCCCAGGTGTAGAGGTTAAGCGGGCCGCCCACCGGCGGCAGCGGGCTGGCGCTCCCGCTCGTCGCGGCGGCGGTCGACGTCGATCCGTTGTCGCTGGAGAGGCCACAGGCCGCGAGCAGCGCCGTCATGGCGCCGCCGCCCGTCAGGGCCAGGAAGCGCCTCCGATCCATCGTCGAACCTCAGGTCCCGCTCGCGTGCGTCTTCGCCCATGTCTCCCCCCACGATGGATGGACCGACCCGCCCGGTAATGGTCAGGTGGCATGATAACCTGTCAACCGAGCGCGGAGTCAATGCAATGGACCCGCGTGCCCCTTCCTCACCCTCCTCAGGCGTGCTCGAGGTAGCGCTCGCGCTCCCAGGCGCTCACGTGCTCCCGGTACGCCGCCTCCTCCCGCCGACACACCAGCGCGTACGTCTCCACGAACAGGTCGCCGAGCCGCTCGCGGCAGAAGGCGCTCTGCTCGAACCGATCGACCGCCTCGCCGAGGGTCGCGGGCAGGCGTTCGAGCGACCCGTCGAGGTAGGCGTCGCCCTCCGTGGGCTTCGGCGGCGTGAGTCCGCGCGCGATGCCGTCGGCGCCCGAGGAGAGCGTGGTCGCCACGATCAGGTACGGGTTGGCGTCGGCCGACGCGGTGCGGATCTCGAGGCGGCGCGCGGCCGGATCGCCCGAGGGGATCCGCACCGCGACGCTGCGGTTGTCGGGGCCCCACGACACGCGGTTGGGCGCGAACGTGTAGTCCCGCAGGCGCTTGTACGCGTTCACGCCCGGGCAGGTTGACCGCCGTGAGATCGACCATGTGCTCGAGCACGCCGGCGAGGTAGGCCTCGAACACGGCGTCGTCCGACGCGAAGACGTTCTCCTCGGAGCCCTTGCGGCGCAGGCTCTCGTGGAGGTGGTGCCCGCTCCCCTCCTGCCCCTGGAACGGCATCGGCATGAAGGTCGCGCGCAGGCCGTGGCGCCGCGCGACGAGCTTCACCACGTACTTCAGGAGCGCCGCGTTGTCGGCGGCGTCGAGCGGAGACGCTCGGCCCCACGTTGATCTCGAGCTGCCCCGGCCCGCCCTCGGTCTGGCTGGACTCGACCGGCACGCCGGCCGCCAGCAGCGTCGCGCGGATCTCCCCCACGATCGGTTCGGCCTCGTCGCCGCGCGTCATCGACCAGCAGCGGTGGTCCTCGCTCACCGGCTGCCAGTCCTCGGTGCAGAGGTAGAACTCGAGCTCCGGCGCGACCCAGGCCTCGTAGCCGAGGTCGCCGAGGTCGGCCACGGCGCGGCGGAGCATCGCACGGGTCGACATCGGGTGCGGGGCGCCGCCGCGCTCCTCGAAGGCGTCCATCAGGCAGAACGCCGTCCGCTCGGCCCAGGGCGCCGCGCGGAGCGTGTCGAGGTCGGGCTGCACGTGCATGTTGGGGAACCCGGTGTCGGCGCTCGCGAACGGGGTGGGCGCGATGTCGCCCGTGAGGTTCCAGGCGAACGCGGCGTTCGGCATGCTGAGGCCCTCGCGCGCGGCTCGCAGGAAGGTCTCGGCGGGCATGCGGCGACCCACGAACGTCCCCCACGTGTCGGGGAAGCAGCACTCGACGGTATCCATCGAGGTCAGGAAGCGTTCGTGGTCCGCGAGATCCATCCGTGAGGCTCCTTCCTCGGCCATTCTGCCTCACGGCGACGGCCGGGGATACACCCTCCTGACCGGCGCCACGTGCCCTGTTATCATCTGGTCTGCTCACCCTATATCTACCGAGGCCGGGGGATGCTGATGCGCGACGAGGCGACGGGTGGCGTGGCGGGCTCCGCGGGGATCGTGACCGGCGCGGGCCGGGGCATCGGCGAGGGGTGCGCGACCCTCCTCGCGTCCCAGGGCGCCCGGGTCATGCTCGCCGACGTGAACGAGGACCGCCTGCGGGAGGTCGCGGCCCGGATCGACGAGGCGGGGGGCGAGGCCGCGATCCAGGTGACCGACGTCCGGGACTGGACGAGCGTCGAGGCCCTCGCGTCCGCGTGCATCGACCGGTTCGGCACGATCGACTTCGCGGTCGCGAACGCCGGCATCGGCAGCTACAGCTCGATCCACGACGGCGACCCCGATGCGTGGCGTCGCGTCGTCGAGACGAACCTCCTGGGCGTGATGCACACCGTGCGCGCCACCTACCCCCACATGAAGGAGCACGGGCGCGGCCACCTCGTGCTGATGGCCTCGATCGCGGGACGCCAGACGTGGGTGGGCGAGCCGATCTACATCGCGACGAAGTGGGGCGTGGTGGGGTTCGGCTGGGCGCTGCGCAAGGAGGCGATGGCGCACAACGTGCGCGTGACGATGATCGAGCCGGGCATCGTCGACACGCCGCTCGTGCGCGAGACCGAGGAGGGGCGCGACGAGCTCGAGCGGTTCGCGTCGCTCTCGACGGCCGACGTCGCGCGCGCGGTGGCGTTCGCGCTCTCGCAGCCGGACGGCGTCGCCGTGAGCGAGCTCATGATCACCCCCGTCGGCCCCGAGCTCTGAGCCGAGGCCGCCGTGGTCGGGTCGCGCCGCCTCGAGACCGACCCCCGGGTGCGGAAGCTGCTCGGCGACGTCGGGCGTCCCCTCGAGGAGATCGTGACGCCCGCGCTCGTCCTGGACCCGGCCGTCGCGCGCCGCAACATCGAGACGATGGCCGCGCGGATGGCGGCGCTGCCCGCGGGCCTGCGGCCCCACATCAAGGTGCACAAGAGCGCGGAGCTCGCGCGGCTGCAGCTCGACGCGGGGGCGCTGGGCGTCACGACCGCGACGGTCGCCGAGGCGGTGGCGATGGCCGAGGCCGGCGTGCCCGACGTGCTGGTGGCGAGCGAGGTGGTCTCGCCGGTCGCGATCGCGCGGCTCGCGGAGGCGGCGCGCACCGCGCGGATCCGGGTGGCCGTCGACGACGCGGGGGTGCTCGCGGCGACGGGGCGCGCGGCCGTCGGGGGCGGGCGTCGAGCTGGGGGTCCTCGTCGACGTGGACGTCGGCCTCGAGCGCGGCGGGCGCGCGGAGCATCGAGGAGGCGCTGCGCCTGGCCGAGCGCTCGGCGGCGACCGACGGCGTCTCCTTCGACGGGCTGATGGGCTACGAGGGTCACTGCGCGAGCGAGCCCGACGCGGCCCTGCGCGCGACCGAGGCCACGCGGGCGATGGGCCGCCTCGCCGAGGTCGCCGACGCGTGCCGCGGCGCGGGTCTCGACGTCGGGGTGGTCTCGGCAGGCGCGACCGGCACGTTCGAGGTCACCGGCGCGGCGCCCGGCGTCACCGAGGTGCAGGCCGGCTCTTACGTGTTGATGGACCACTTCCACGCGCCGCTCGTGGACGGGTTCGGCTTCGCGCTCACCGTGATGGCGACCGTGATCGGGCGCCACGGCGACCTGCTCGTCCTCGACGCCGGCCGCAAGGCGGTGGAGACGAGCCTCCGCCCGCTGGAGCCGCCCGACCCACGCGCCACGCTCGCCTTCATCCACGAGGAGCACGCGGGCTTCCGCTACGACGGCGAGGCCCCGGGCGCCGTCGGCGACCGCGTGCACATCGTCCCGGGCTACGCGCCCACCACGGTCAACCTGTTCGGCGCGTACCACGTCGTCGAGGACGGCCGCGTGGTCGACGTGTGGCCGGTGCTGGCGCGCCACGGGGATCCGTGAGGGCGGGTCCCCTCGGCGCGGAGCTCCGCGGGGCCGACCTCGCCGACGTGCGGTGGGGCGGCTTGGAGATCGCGTCGGCCGTGCAGGTCACCGTGCGCGACGAGCGCTGGGGGACGATCCGCCCGACCCTCCGCCGTGCCGACGTCCGCGAGGACGCGGGCGGGTTCTCGGTCGACATCGAGGCCGCGCACGGCGACGTCTTCGTCTGGCGCGGCACCGTGACGGGGTCGGCCGACGGGACCCTCGACGTCGCGATCGAGGGCACGGCCGAGCGCGACTTCGTCTACCGGCGGATCGGGATCTGCGTCCTCCATCCGTGGGAGCCCTACGTCGGCGCGTCGTTCGAGGCCGACGGCGCCGGGGTGCGGACCGCGGGGACGTTCCCGCGGGAGATCGCGCCGCAGCCGCTCGTCGACGGCGAGTATCGGGCGATGGTCCCGCCGTTCGCGCGCCTCGAGGTCGCCTTCGACGGCGGGGCGCGCGCGGACTTCGCGTTCGAGGGCGAGGCCGACGGCTGGGAGCTGGAGGACCAGCGGAACTGGACCGACGCGTCGTTCAAGACGTATCCGACGCCGCTGGAACGCTCGGCGCCGCGCACGTTGCGCCGTGGGGAGCGCCTGCGCCAGCGCCTGCACGTGCGGATCGCGGGTGAGGCGCCGCTCGCTCGAGCCCGACGACGGTCCCGTCCTGCTGCACGTGGGCGAGCCCGGCGGGTGCGCGGCGCCGTCGGTGGGCCTCACCGCCCCCCCGCACGCCGCCGTGGACCCGGGCCACCTCGCCGCGCTCGCGCCGGCGCACCTGCGCGCGGTTGCCGACGTGCCCGGCGATCTCGACGGACTTCGCGCCGCCACGACGCTCGCGGCCGAGACGGGCGTCCCGCTGGAAGTCGTGCTGCTGCTCGACGACGACGAGGACGGCGCGCGCCTCGACCCGGTGGTGCGCGCGCTCGGGGACGCTGCGATCGCGCGGGTCCTGCTCCTGCGTCGCTCGGGCGCCACGGCCGGCGGCGCCTTCGTGTCCCGGCTCCGCCCGCACCTGGGGCCGCTCGCGTCGGCGCCGGTCGGGGGCGGGACCGCGTCGCACTTCTCGGAGCTGAATCGGGCCGAGCCCGATCCGTCCGGCCTCGACGCGCTGGCGCTCGCCGTGAGCCCCGAGGTGCACGACGCGGACGAGTGCTCGATCATGCGGACGCTCGAGATCCAGGCCCAGGTCGGGGCGCGGGTGCGGACGCTCGCTGACGGCGCCGACGTCGTGGTGTCCCCCCTCACCCTCGCCGCGCACGATCCCGCCGCGCCCGACGACGAGATCGACGCGCGCGTGGGCTCCGACTTCGCCGCCGCGTGGACGGTGGGCTCGGCGGATGCGCTCAGCTCCGCGGGCGTGCGGTCCGTGACGCTGCACGAGCGCGCCGACCGGACCGTGCTCGTGTCCGAGGGGCTCGCGCGCGCGTTCCGGCTCCTGTCGGCGCGCGCCGGACGCGAGCTGGACGCGATCGACGCCTCCGATGTCCGGCGCGTGTGCGCGATCGCGGCCGTCGGCATGCCGCTGTTGCTCGCGAACCTTACGCCGCGGACCCAGGAGGTGCGGCTGGAGGGGATGGCCTCGGGGGGCCGGGTCCTGGGGCCCTACGAGGTGGCGGAGGTCGCGCGGTCCCCGCGGTAGTGCGGGTCCATCGACGTCACGTGCTCGAGCATGCGCAGGCGCGCGAGCTCGCCGTCGCCCGAGGCGATCGCGTCGCGGATCTTCGTGTGCTGCTCCAGCTCCCAGTGCGCGTAGCCCTCGGTGGTCTGGTACAGCTGCGGTCCCAGCTCGAACGCCAGCCGGAAGAACGGGCGCACCACGCCCGCGAGCACGCGGTTGCGCGCCGCGTCGGCCACGAGCAGGTGGAACTGGGACGCCTCCACCACCGGCCGCTCGAGGTCGTCCATGCGCGCGCGGTGATGGTCGAGCAGCTCCTGCATCGCGGCGAGGTCCTCCTCGGTGCGCCGCTCGGCGGCGAGGCGCGCCAGCTCGACCTCGACGAACCGCCGGGCCTCGAGCAGCTCGGGCGTGATGACCTTGGGCTCGGCGTCGGGCTGGTCGCGCGGGATCGGGGGCGGCTCGGCGACGAAGACGCCTTGGCCGTGGCGGATCTCGATCACGCCGATCATCGCGAGGCCGTTGAGGGCCTCACGCACCGTGGAGCGGCCGCACTTCAGCCGCTGCGTCAGCTCGCGCTCGGGCGGGAGCCGGGTGCCGGGGGGGAGGTCGCGGACCGCGTTCAGGATCTGCTGGGCCACCGTCTCGGCCAGCTTCTTCCGCGGCGCCTGGTTGATCTCCAGCGATGGGAACTCGTCGCTCATCGTCGCGAGTCTAGCCCCTTCCCTCTCCCGCACCGGTTCGCGCCCGCTCGATCAGCTCGATCTGCACGCCGTCGGGATCGAAGACATAGGCGCCTTTGCCGCCGGCGTACGCGCCGCGCTCCATGTCGATGGGTCCCTCGGTGCGCGAGCGCACGCCGGCCGCGCCGAGCTCCTGCATCACCGCGGTGAGGTCGTCCACGAGCAGCGAGAGATGGGAGCGCCCCGGTTCGTTCTCCTCACCGGTGGGGACGGGCGGCGCGCCGGCGGGGCGGTGATACTGCATCAGCTCGACCCGCGTGCCGCCGGGGACGCGCAGCTCCACCCACTCGAGCTTGGTGTCGGGCAGCGCCACGAGACGGTCGATGTGCTCCCACTCGATCACCCCGCGCCCGACCTCCTCGAGGCCGAGGAGGTCCCGCCAGAACGCCAGCGAGCGCTCGATGTCGCTCACGGTGGCCCCGAAATGGTCGACGCCGGTCACCACGGCCACGATCCCGGCCTCCTCCCGCTCCGTCTGGCTGGACAAGTGTTCAGATAACCTGCTGACCTGTGAACGATGCTACCATCCGCGCCATGACCGGGGCGAACGTGGCGTCGCGCACCACCGTCTTCGAGCAACTCGTGCTGGCGCGCCGGTTCGAGGAGGAGGTCCGCCGCCTCCAGCTCTCGTCCACGATCGAGGGCGCGGTGCACCTGGCGACCGGTCACGAGGCCGTGAGCGTCGGGGTCGGCTCGGCGGTGGGACCCGACGACTGGGTGACCTGCACGTACCGAGGACACGGCCACGCGCTCGCCCGCGGGGTGCCTCCGCGCGCACTCGTGGCCGAGCTGCTCGGGCGCGCGACCGGGATCTGCGGGGGGCGGTCGGGCTCGATGAACATCGTCGCGCGCGAGCACCGCCTCCTCGGGTCCTTCGGCATCATCGGGGGGAGCATCGCGGCCGCCACCGGTGCCGGCATCACGCTGCGCGGCAGCGGCGCGGCCGCCGTCGCGTTCTTCGGCGACGGCGCCGCCAACCAGGGGTACTTCCTCGAGTGCCTGAACCTCGCCGTGGTCCTGCGGCTGCCCGTCCTCTACGTCTGCGAGAACAACCTCTACAGCGAGTACACGCGCACGGACCTCGTGACCGCGGCTCCGATCGCGGAGCGCACGCGCGGGATCGGCATCGCCACCGAGGTCGTCGACGGCATGGACGTCCGCGCGACGGCGTCGGCCGCCGAGGCCGCGCTCGAGGCCGATCCGCTCGGGGACGGGTCCCCGGTTCCTGGAGGCGGAGACGTACCGCTTCGTGCCGCACAGCCGCTCGGACCCGGTGACCTACCAGCCCGACGACGAGGTCGAGCGCTGGCGGGCACGCGACCCGCTCGGCCAGGAGCGCACCCGGCTGCTGGACGAGGGCGTCGCGGCCGAGGATCTCGACGCCGTGGAGCGGCGGGTCGAGGCGGAGATCGCCGAGGCGATCCGGCTCGCGCACGACGACCCGTTCCCGGATCCGGCGACGCTCGTGGGCGCGGAGTTCGCGTGAGCGCCGGCGCCGTCGTCACCGAGCGCGTGTCCGTGCGCGACGCGCTGCACGCCGCGCTCGCCGACGAGATGTCCGCCGACCCGTCGGTGCTGCTGATCGGCGAGGACATCGCGGTGGCCGGCGGCGTCTTCCAGGTCACCCGCGGCCTCCAGGAGCGCTTCGGCCCCGCGCGCGTGATCGACACGCCGATCTCCGAGATGGCGCTCGCCGGCGCGGGCTTCGGGGCCGCCATCACGGGGTCGCGCCCCGTCGTGGAGATCATGTTCGCCGACTTCCTGCCCCTGGCGATGGATGCGCTCGTGAACCAAGCGGCGAAGTACGCGTTCGTAACGGGCGGCCAGGGGAGCGTGCCCCTCACCCTCCGGTGCGCGGTGGGGGGCGGCGCGCGGATGGGCGCGATGCACTCCCAGGTCCCGGCGTCGTGGCTCCTGGGCGTGCCCGGCCTGAAGATCGTGGCGCCGAGCGACCCGGCGTCGGCCTACGGCCTGCTGCGGGGCGCGATCCGCGACGACAACCCCGTCGTCGTGATGGAGCACAAGATGCTCTACGCGGTGAAGGGGCCGGCGTGGGACCCGGAGCCGATCCCTCCGGGCCGCGCGCACGTCGTGCGCGAGGGCGGGGACCTCACGATCGTCGGCGCGATGCGCACCACGCTCGACGCGCTGGACGCGGCCGAGCGGCTGAGCGCCGAGCACGGGATCGAGGCGACGGTGATCGACCTGCGGTCGCTGCGCCCGCTCGACGTCGACACGCTCGCATCGTCCGCGACCGCGACGGGCCGGGCGCTCGTCGTGGAGGAGGGTCCGCGCACAGGGGGCTGGGCCGGCGAGGTGCTCGCCGTGCTCACCGAGGCGTGCTGGGGCCACCTCGACGAGCTCTGGCGCCTCACCGCACCCGACGTGCCGGTCCCGTTCAGCCCGCCGCTCGAGGACGCCTACCTCCCGCGCGCCGACGCGATCGTGCGGTCCGTGCTCGAGCACGGCTGAGTCAGCGGCGCTCCGCCAGCACCTCGCCAGCGGCCGCGATCACGGCCTCCGCGGTGAGACCGTGCGTGCGCGCGACGTAGGGGTTGGATCCGAAGGAGCAGAACTCGTCCTGCACGCCCACCGCGCGCACCGGCACCTGTGCGCCCGCGCGCGCGAGGGCCTCCGCGGTGGCCGAGAAGAGCCCGCCGATCACCGAGTGGTTCTCGGCGGTCACGAGCGCGCCGGTCTCGCGCGCGAGGCCGACCACCGCCGCGTCGTCGAACGGCTTGATCGTGGAGACCTTCAGCACCGAGGCCTCGATGCCGCGCTGCGCGAGCTCGGCGGCCGCGTCCATCGAGCGGCGGACCATGATCCCGCTCGTCACGATGCCGACGTCGGCGCCCTCGCGCAGCAGCTGCGCCGGTCCGATCGCGAACCGGTGCGCGCCGCGGTCGACGTCCTCGGTCTCCCGCCCGAGCAGCTCGCGGAGGTACACGGGACCGTCGTACTCGACGGCGGCCTCGATGGCCTCCGCCATCTCGACGTTGTCGCAGGGGTCGAGCACGGTCATGTTGGGCAGCGCGCGCATGTGGGCGAGGTCGTCGATCCCCTGATGCGTCGGGCCGAACGTGGAGTAGATGCCCGGCAGGGCCGCCACGATCTTCACGTTGGCGCGGTTCAGGGCGCACTGGATCGCGATGAAGTCGAGGGCACGGCGGGTCGCGAAGACCGCGAACGTGGTGGCCACGGGCACGAAGCCCGCCTTCGCGAGCCCCACCGCCACGCTGATCAGGTTCTCCTCCGCCATGCCCACGTTCACGAAGCGCTCGGGGAACGCCCGGGCGAACGGGGCGAGGCCGGTCACGCCGGCGACGTCGGCCGAGAGCGTCACGACGTCGGGCCGGCGCTCGCCGATCTCCAGGATCGCGCGACCGAACGGACCGGACTTCTCCAGCAGCACCGGATCCACCGAGGCGCGCGCCGTCGTCCCGCTCATCCGTGCTCCTCCAGGTCGCGCGCCACGGCCTCCCACTCGTCGTCGTCCACGCGCACGAAGTGGTTGCGCTCGCGCCGCTCGATCAGCGGCACGCCGCGCCCGAGCGTGGTGCGACAGATCACGGCCTTCGGCTGCCCCTCGGCCTCGCGCGCCGCGGCGAACGCGGCGAGCAGCGAGGCGATGTCGTTGCCGTCGCACTCCTGCACCCACCAGCCGAACGCGCGCCACTTGTCGACGAGCGGCTCCATGTCGAGCACGATGTCGCCGTCGGCCTGGGTGGCGTTCGCGTCGACGACGGCGACGAGCCCCTCGAGCCGTTCGGAGGCCGCGAACATCGCGGACTCCCACGTGGAGCCCTCCTGCAGCTCGCCGTCGGTCATGAAGTTGAAGATGCGCGCGGGCCATCCCTTGATCCGGTAGCCGAACGCGAGGCCGGCCGCCACCCCGAGGCCGTGCGCGAGCGATCCGCCGGTGAGCTCGATCAGCGGCGGGTGCCCCTCGTGGGTCGACATGATCAGCGTGGAGCCGTCGGCCCCGTACGTATCGAGGTCGAAGCCGTCGAGATGGCCGGCCTCGGCGAGCGCGGCCCACAGGCCGATCGAGTAGTGGCCCGCGGAGAAGATCAGCCGGTCGATCTCGGGTCCGCGCTCGACGGGGTCGTAGCGCATCTCGTCGAGGAAGAGCACCGCGAGGATGTCGGCGACGTCGAGCCCTTGCCCGACGTACCCCTCGCCCTTGCCGGCGGCCATCCGCACCACCGTCCGCCGGATCTGCTTGGCACGCTCGCGGAGCGCCCGGACGCGCTCGTCATCGACCGGGCGGGAGGCCCCACCGTTCATCCCGTAGCTCCCGAAGAGTTAGATGGTGAGCAGATAACCTGCTCACCGGCGAGTATCGGCGTACTCGTTCCCGGCGTCAATCGTGGGCCCAGATGATCCCCCAGCTCGTCGCGAACATCGCCACCATGCCGGTAGTCCGAGTCAGCGACGAGCGTGTCGACCACTTCTCGGCCGCGGACCGTCCCGCACCGGGTCCGGCGGCGCACACGAAGAGACCCGGCCAAGAGGTTGAAGGGCCTGCGGACTGGCCTTCCGGATCCCTCGGCCGGGTCACTCGGCCGGCTCTTGTGGCCGGCTGTCGCGGCGCTTCCAAACTCAGAAGGTCGCCGTCGCCTTCCCCAGGCATGTCTCGCCCGTCGCAAGGTTCTTCGCCTTCACGCGGATCACGTCTGGCCCAGTCCGGTTGGCCGTGGATCGGTGCAGGTCAACCGATCCGTCGGGCTGCGTCGCCCTCGTGCCGCCGCCGAACCGGACCCCGTTGTCCTTGAAGCCGAAATGCCACCGCTGGCCCGCGGTCGCGGAGTGGACCTCCATGTCCGCCTCGATCCGGCCGGTGCCGTGGCGCGAGAGATCGAGCTTCGAGCGGCTCGACCCGCTGCAGGCGCCGCGCGTCAACGACATCTATGGCGGCCTCCGGCGACGCCGACGCCGCCACCCCAGAGAAGGTGACGGCCGCGATCACGGCCGTCACCGCTCCCATCATCAGGAGCTTCCGCAGGGTGGACCTCCTTCTTCCGCATCGCCCGCTCGGCGATGCTGTCGGTCCGAGCGCTAGGGTCCGCCCGTCCAGGTGGCGGCCTCATGGGTGACCAAGCGCAGGGTTAATCATTCGGTACCGAACGAGATGTCGAACAGCCCGGTCGGAAGGAGTGGCTCGTGAGCACGAGGGGACGGCGAGACCCGAGCGGAACATACCCGTCGCTGAGAGGAAGACCTCCGAGGCGATCGATCAGGTCGGAGATAGACACACTCGAGGAACAGCCGTCACTACGGTCGAGGGCGCGGCCGCCGTCCGAGGCGTCCGGCATCGTCGGATCGACGACACGAGGAGAGCTCGCGCGATGTCGCTGGTTTCCATGCTCAAGGGCACAGGACCGAGCGGTTTCGGCTACGGCTCGACCGCCGAAGACGTCACCCAGGACCTCGACCTGTCGGGCAGCACGATCCTCGTTACCGGCATCAGCTCGGGGATCGGCTTCGAAACGATGCGCGTGCTGGCCCTCCACGGCGCCCGCGTGGTCGCCGCCGCACGGACGGAGGAGAAGGCACGTGAGGCCTCGGGGAAGGTCGTGGGCGTCACGCTCCCCGTGGCGTGTGAGCTCACCGATCCCGCGTCGATCATGGCGTGCGTGGACCTGCTCGAGGCTGAAGGCGTGCTACTGGACGGGGTGGTCTGCAACGCCGGCATCATGGCTGATCCCGAGGCTGGAACAGGCGTTCGGCTACGAGCTCCAGTTCTTCAACAACCACGTCGGTCACTTCATCCTGGTCACACAGCTGCTCGATCGACTGACCGAGGACGCGCGCGTCGTGGTCGTGAGCAGCGGTGCTCACCGAGCGGCCCCCAAAGGCGGGATCGAATTCGACAACCTCTCTGGAGCCCGCGGCTACCGGCCATCGCGCGCGTACGGCCAGTCCAAACTCGCCAACCTGTTGTTCGCCAAGGAGCTCGCGCGGCGCTTCGACGGCACCGCGAGAACCGCCAACGCGGTGCACCCGGGGGTCATCTATACGAACCTGGGACGAAGCATGCCGAAGGTCGCCCAGGTGGACTCGCCGTCGCCTCCCCGCTGGTGCTGAAGAGCGTGGGCCAAGGCGCCGCGACGCAATGCTTCGTCGCTACCCAGCCTGACCTGGCGACATCGGGCGCGTACTTCGCCGACTGCAACGTCGCACGCTCGAGCTCGCTGTCTCGAGACCCAGATCTCGCGCGTCGTCTTTGGGACGAATCGGAGCGGATCGCTCGCGAGGTCATGCCGAGGTAAGGATCACGGCTAGTGAGGCGGAAGCGGTGCCTGGCGAGCGACGCACGGGCACCGAGATCGCGAGTCATTCAGCTGACGCGCGGATACCGCACTCGGGTTGCATGCGGTTCGGCAAGGTCTGCGTCGCGGGTTCGATCCCTGCCCCGGCACGCGTGCGTTCGTCAGCGTTCGTACACCGTGCGCCCGCCGACGATCGTGCGGAGCACACGGGCATCGAGCAGCGCTTCGGGGCCCAGCTCGAACGGGTCGGTGTCGACCACGGTGAGATCGGCGAGCTTGGCGGGTTCGAGCGAGCCGCGCTCGAGGTCATCGCCGCACGACCATGCGGCATCCAGCGTCATCCCGCGCAGTGCCGTCGCGAGGTCGAGGATCGGCTCGTCGGGAGGCGCGGCGAGCGACGGATCCAGGCTCGACCGCCGGGTCGCCGCGACGAACAGATTGGGAAGCGCCTCCAGCGGCGCCGTCGGGGCATCGGTGCCGAGCGCCAGGCGGGTGGAGGCGAGGAGCGCCGTCCAGGGGAAGCCGCGGGTCGCGCGCTCGTCGCCGAGCATCGCCGCCCAATTGTCGCGGATCGCGGGATCAGCGTGGACCGGCTGCATCGACGCCGTCACGCCGGCAGGGCCGAACCGAGGGATGTCCGTGGGATCGGGCAGCTCGATGTGCTCGATCCGATGGCGGCGGCCGCTCGTGCCGTTCACACGGGCCACCTCTTCGAAGGCGTCGAGCGCGTTACGGATCGCGGCGTCGCCGATCGCATGGATCGCGATCTGAAGCCCGGCTGCGTCGGCCGCGACGACGGTGGGACCGAGCACGTCCGGCTCCCAGATGGCGGGCGGGTGCGTGCCGTTCGCATAAGGCCCCAGCATCGCGGCCGTGCACGCGTCGATCACACCGTCGGACACGATCTTGACGCCGACCACGCGCAGCCAGGGGGAGGCGTACTCGGCCACCAGGGTCGATGCCTCCTCGATCTGCTCGAGCGGATCGTCGGCCTCGGACAGGATCAGATGCGCGCGGATCCGCGCTGTGAGCGCGCCCGCTCGCTCGGCCCGCACCATCGCCTCCAGGTCGGAAGGGGTCAGCGCCATCTCGATGACCGAGCTGATGCCGGCCGCGGCGATCGCGTCGAGCGCCGTTGCCAACTGGGCGTCGCGCTGTTCGTCGGTCGTGATCGACCTGAAGTATTCCCACGTCCGCAGGACGGCCGTTTCCTTCAGCTCGCCGGTCGGCTCGCCATCGGCGTCCCGCACGATCTCGCCCCCAGCCGGATCGGGCGTATCGCGGGTGATCCCCAGCAGCTCCAGCCCCAACGTGTTCACCCAGGCTGAGTGGAGATAGTTCGCATCGAGCGAAACCGGACGGTCGGCGGTGACCGCGTCGAGCATCTGCCGCGTCGGCGCTCCCGACGGGACCGACGAGTGCAGCCACCCCCGGCCGAGCACCCACGCCGAGGAGGGGTTCGCATCCGCCCAGGCGCGGACGAGCTGTTGGATCTCCGCGAGGTCCCGCGCGTGAACGAGGTTCGCTCGACGGATCGCCTCGCCGGCCATCAACGTGTGGAAGTGCGCGTCGGTGATCCCCGGGATGACGAACGCGCCGTCGAGGTCGATCACGGCGGTGGCCGGGCCGGCGGCCGCGAGCGCCGCCGCGCCGACCGCGACGATCCGATCCCCGGCGATAGCGACCGCATCGGTCCAGGGGTCGGCGGCTGCGGTGAAGACCCGCGCGTTCCGGTAGAGCGTGTCGGGCATCGCCATGTCGTCGAGGGTAGCGGGAAGACCTCTGCGCCGCGGTCGCTAGGCGGGGGGATCGGTGAATCGGAGCGACTCCACGATGCCTGCCAGCTCGCCGCGGTCGGCTTCGGTGGTGTCCGGTGAGTAGGTGGCATCGACGAGCAGCCGCTGCCCGTCGACGTCGAGGACCCACAGCCTGTCCACCTGGCCCGCGACCTGCTGGTACCGCTCGCCGTCCGCCACGCCGTACCAGCTGACGAAGTCCAGTTGTCCATTGGACGGCTCGACGTCGCAGCCCGTGAAGTCGGCGTCCCCGGTCACCTCCATGCCCGCCGGCACCGACCACTCGAGGTAACTGCCCTGATATCCGTCCAGCGTCACGTCGCGCGGTCGTGTGGCGTGACGCATCTTCTGGGCCGTGAGCGCCCCTACGAGATCCTCTAGGGTCGGCCCCGGATCGAACGAACGCCCTTTCCAGTGGCACGGGTCCCGGGTAACCTCCGCGACGTCCCAGACGCTGAGCCCCAGCACGCTGGGTCCTGACTTAACGATGAACGCGCCGTCGGACGTGGACCACCGATGGGGCACATCGACCGTGTAGCCAGGAGCATCGACACCGCCGACGACGACGCCATCGATCGCAGTGACGCCGGGGTCGGCCGATGGGGTCGAGGTCGGAACGGACCCTCCGATGGAGCTCGATGTCGTCGTCGTCGTCGTCGGCGATGGCCCGCTCGCGTTCCCCGAGCAGGCGGCTGCGATGAGCAGCGGCGCCGACAACACGAGCCACCGACGAACCGACCCTCGCGCCATGCCGGAGGGCCTCCGTCGGCGCGACCCGAACACATTCATCGCTCACACTCCGTCGTCACCAGGAGGGTGGCGGCATCCGCCCACCCCTGCATGCAGGCGCCCACGTCCAGGTAGCGGGTCGCCCCCGACACCACGTCGTAGATCGCGATCCGCCCGCTCGACAGGTCGTCGTAGGCGATCGAGGCGCCATCGGGCGACCACGAGGGGTTCGCGCTCGGAGCGTCCGCGATCGCCCGGACGCCGGTGCCGTCGGCGTGCGCGATGCTCACGAGGCGCGTGTCGGAGGCGACGAAGACGATCCGGGTACCGTCGCTCGACCAAGAGAAGGACGAGGCCCCGTCGAGGAGCGTCTTCGGGCGGCCGGCGGTGATGCTCCCCGGGCCGTACCTTTGCGCTCGGACGATCTGGATCTTGGGTCCGTCGTCCCCCGTCGCGGTGAAGGCGATATCGCGGCCGTCCGGCGACCATACCGGCTCGCTCGCCTGGCGGATGACGCTCCACCCGAACGCCGATCGCGGCGGAGCATGGCTGCCCGTCTGCGGGAGACGTCGCAAGAAGTAGAGGCTCCGACGACCGTTCTGGGCGTCGGTTCCGCTGATCACGAGCCAGTCGCCGTCGGGCGACCACGCCGGCTCGTCGCCGTCGACCGCCCATTCGCTAGAGAAGCCCGATCCGGTCAGCTCCGTCATCCCGGCGCCATCGGCATCCATCCGATAGACCTGCTGGTCCCCGCCGGCATCCAGAGCCGTGAACGCGACCTGCGACCCGTCCAGCGAGAACCGGTACGACCAGCCGTCGACCGGGGACGGGAGCGGCGTGAGCGTGCCGTCGCCGATCGTGAGCAGATACGTGTCGTCCTCGCGAAGCGGCGGCGCGTCGACCGTCGGCTCGTCGACGAACGTGGGAGCACCGTCGTCACGGTGAGGATGGTCGAGCGCCACAACCACGATCCCGATCACGATCGCGGCGGTGACGGCGAGTACGCCCACCTGATGCTTCCTGACGGCCCGGCGTTGCCGACGGTGTTGACGCTCGCGGGCCCCCGGCTCCGGGGGAGCGGTGACGGCCTCGAAGGCTTCGCGCACGTCAGGCATCCTCGCCACGCTCCTTCCCGCGGAGCGCTGCGCGCCCCTGCGATGCCAGCATGCGGACGGTGCCGGCGCGGACGTGCATGATCTTGCCCGCCTGATCCGACGTGTATCCGAAGATCTCGGTGAGCACGAGCGCGGTTCGTTGGCGATCCGGGATCCCGCGAAGCAGCATCCGCAGGTCTTCACGGGCCTCCACGTGCTCGAATGGGTCGGCGTTACCTCCGATGAGGGGCAGCAACCTCCGTGACGCCCGCATGGCACGGCGAGCGCGCATCCGTGATCCGTTCAGAGCGATCCGGAACAGGTAGGCCACCGGGTCGTCGATCGACCCAACCCGGTCCCAACGCTCCCACAGCTTGAGGAAGGCGTCCTGCATGAGCTCCTCAGCGTCCGACCTGCTTCCGGTGATGAACAGCAACCCCCGGTAGATCCGCTCGTGCTCGTCGGCGAACAGGATGTCGAATTCCTGTGGCGGCGAGGAGGCGTCCGTACCGCTCGGAACGTCCATCACGACAGCCTTGTCAGGGTTCATCGGGACATGGATGCCCGAGTCGTGTGAAACGCATAGGGAGATTCCGATCTCGTCGTGGAACCACGCCAAGCCTAGGCCCTGGGCCGCCGCGCCAGGGCGGGCGGCGCGCACGCGAGCCATCCGTCCTCGATCGCGTCCTTCAGGGCCCGCTTGGGCACGGCTCGGAGCTCGATCAGGATCGCGGCGTACCCGTCGAAGTGCGGGATCGTGAAGACCCCGTTCGTCCCGGCGGCCAGCACCGCCTCCTTCTCGGTCAGGTCGTCGACCCGGACCGCGAGGATCGGCTCGCGCGGCGGCGTGGCATCACCGAACCGCTTGATGTCGGCCTTCGAGTACGGCCGTTCCCACGCGAACGTCTTCCCGTTCACCGACCACGACCGGGCGCCGCGCCGCTCCTGCTCGGTCACCTCCGGGAGGGCGAGCGCGATCCGGGCCGCGTCGTCGATGGTTGCCATCACGCGACCGTACCGCAGGGCGACGTCAGCCTAAGGCCATGCCTTCGGCGGAGGCCGATGGGGCGGGATCGGGCAGTCGCATCATCCGGAACGAGGTGATCAACCCGAGGAGTCCGGCGATCAGCGGCACCAGCAACGCGACCTGGAGCGCGAACGGTCGAGCCTCCGTGTTGATGCGGATGATCTCGGCCTGGACGTCCGGGGGCTGCCCGACGAGGAGCTCTTCGAGCGCCGTGTTGCTCATCACCTCCGCGTCCTCATCGAGGCCGTCGGCGACCTGCTGCTGCTCGGTCGGGGAAAGGACCGCGCTGTCCTTGGCCATGTCCGTGAACGTGATCGAGAGCGTCGCCAGCATGATGGCGCCGGCGAACGCCAGGCCGAACGAGAGCCCGAACGAGCCGCTCGCCGAGTTCACGCCCGCGGCCTCGCTGACCCGCTCGTCCGAGATGGGCGACAAGGAGTAGTTGTTGAGCTGGGAGACGAGCAGCCCCAGCCCGGCTCCGGCGATCAGCAACGGGATGCAGAGGTACCAACCGGAGTCCGCGCGCGGCACGACCGCGATCAGCAGGACCATGCCGAGCGACAGGAGCGCGAAGCCCGTCCGGATGATCTTGCTCGGACGCCGCGTCCCCGCCTTCTTCCCGGCCAGCACCGCCACCCCGAACATCGTGAGCGAGAGCGGGGCGAGCGAGAGGCCCGTCAACATCGCGTTGTACTCGAGCACCATCTGCAGGAAGATCGGCAGCGCGATCATCGCCCCTCCGAGGGCGATGTTCTGAAGCATCTGCCCGGAGATCCCGAACCGGAACATCTTCGATCGGAAGAGGTCCGGGTCGAGCAGCATCGGCTTGGCCTCGCGCTTGCGGCGCAGGAGCCACCAGGCCAGCGACCCCAGCCCCACCGCGCCGACGATCAGGAGCTCGGCGACGGCGTCCCCACCTTCCTGCCACGCCAGGATGCCCAGCACGACGCCGCCCATGCCCAGCACCGAGAGGACCGCGCCGATCACGTCGACCTGGCGAGGTCCCGTGTACGGCACGTCCTGGATGCGCCCGGAACCGAGCAGCACGACCGCGATGATCACGAGCTCGAGCAGGAAGCCGACGCGCCATGAGAGGAACGTCGTGATGAAGCCGCCGAGCAGCGGTCCGATCGCCGCGGCGACCGCCGCCGAGGCGCCGACCAGCGCGTAGACCTTCTTCTGCGCCGCTCCATGGAAGTTGCCGTGGATCAAGGATTGCATCGCCGGCATCATGAGGGATGCGCCGAGCCCTCCGATCACGGCCCAGAACACGATGATCGCGGCGACGCTCTGGGCGAGCGTCATCGCCAGCGCGCCCACGGCGTACCCGAGGAGACCGATGATGTACGCGCGCTTGCGGCCGATCAGGTCGCCGACCTTGCTCCCGATGAGGATGAACGCCGCCGAGACCAGCGCCTCGAGCGCGATCGCGGCCTGGACGCTGCTGACGGTGGTGTCCAGATCGTGGACCACGGACGAGATCGACACGTTCATCAACGACGTGTCGAAGACGAGCACGAACATCGCCATCGCGAGCAGATAGGCGAGCCTCCGGTCGAATGTCACCTCTTCAGCAGCGCCGTTCGTGCCCTGGCTCACCAGCGATCCACCTCGTCACGGTTCGCGTGCGACCACTGTATCCAGGGGGATCGACGGGAGCCCTGAGCCGAGTGGCCCATCCCGAACGAGGCTTCGGTGCCTTCCTACGCCGCAGGCTCGATGTTCTGGTTCAGGCGGAAGAGGTTCTGCGGGTCGTACGTCCGCTTGAGCCGCGCGAGACGCTCGTACTTCGCCTCGGAGTACGCGGCACGGACGCGTGCGCCGCCCTCGTTGCCGAGGAAGTTCACGTAGACGCCGCCGGTCGAGTACGGGGCGAACGCTTCGAAGGCCTCCCGGTTCGCCGCCTCGTGCCGGTCGTCCTCACCCGGCTCCATCCACATCGCGTTGATCGTGTAGGCGAAGGCCGCCCGTCGGTTGCCGAACGCCGTGTCGTCCTCGCCGACCCGCGCCACCGCCCCTCCCATCTGGTGGAAGTGGATCTGCGAGAACGGCGTCGTCATCGCCGCCCCGTGCTCGATCACGGCATCGATCAGACCGTCGCTCAGATCGGCCGCGTACCCGGATCTGGTGTACGCGTGGATCCCGGGTGGTGCGCCCTCGTCGAGCATGCCCTGCAGGGCGGTGTACGGCATCGGGCCGAAGACGTCGATGGCGGGCTTCAGCTCGCGCATCGGGGCCAGGGCCGCCAGGCCGGCCTCCACGTCGCCGCACCAGCTGCCGGGGATCCCGACGAGCCGGGTGCCCACCAGTTCGGAGGGCACGAAGGGCGCCGGCGGCGCCGTGATCACCGCCGCCATCGTCGTGAACTCGTCGGGGAGCTCCGCCGCCCACGCGCGATAGGCCTGGAGCACGGCGCGTCCACGATCGAGCGGGAAGGCCATGAGTCCGCCCACCACCGTGGGCCCGACGGGGTGCAGCCGGAACTCGAAGCTCGAGACCACGCCGAAGTTCCCGCCTCCTCCTCGCAGGCCCCACAGCAGCTCCGGTTCGTCGGAGCCGGCGCGCACGATCGATCCGTCGGCGGTCACGACCTCGGCCGCGGTCAGGTTGTCGGCCGCCAGGCCGTGCTTGCGCATCAACCAGCCGATCCCGCCGCCGAGGGTGAGCCCCGCCACGCCCGTGTGGGAGATCAGGCCGCCGGTGCTCGCGAGCCCGTGGGCCTGCGTGGCGGCGTCGAAGTCCGCCCAGGTGGCACCGGGCTGTGCGATGGCCGTGCGCGTCTCGGGATCCACCACCACGTCGCGCATCAGCGAGAGGTCCAGCATGATGCCGTCGTCGCACGCGCTGAGCCCGGCGAGGCTGTGCCCCCCGCCGCGCACCGCCAAGGGGAGCCCGCTCTCGCGGGCGAAGCGAACGACCTCCACGATGTCGTCGGTCGTGCGACACCGGGCGATCACCGCGGGCCGCTTGTCGAACGCTCCGTTCCAGAGCGCCCGGACATCGTCGTACGTCTCGTCTCCGGGCACGATCATATCGCCGGCGAACCTCGATCTGAACCGCTCCACCGCACCGCCGATCCCCGCCATCGGACTCCTCCTCACGAGATGAACGCGCGCATCATCGCGCGGGACGGGATGGCGGGCTATGTCGCCGCGTCACAGGTCCGGATCGAGCCTGCGGTTCCGCGCGTCGAGGACGGGGAGGCCGTCGGAGATCTCCTCGCGGAGGCGTTCGAGCTCGGGCAGCACGTAGCCCCCGGCCTCGATGCGGATGGTGCCGTCGGCGGCGAGGGCGGACAACGCCCGATTCACGTTCTCCCGGGAAACCCCCACCATGGCGGCCAGCGTCGCCTGGGAGATCTTCGGGGTGACGCCAGCGCCGGCCTTCATCCCCTGCGGGTTCGTCTCGGCGAGCTCGACGAGGCGCAACAGCAGCCGCTCCTTGAGCGGCCGGCGCGAGAGCGCCGCGATCATCCGCGTCTGCCCGCGCGCGACTGACGCGAGCCCCTCCAGGGCCCGCCGGATAACCTGCGGGTGACGGTGCAGGAACGGCTCCAGACGTTCCCGCGGCAGCACGAGGACCTCGGTCGGCTCCACGGCGACGACCGCCATCACCCGGTTCCGCTCCGTCGCGAAGTAGCCGGGCTCACCGATGAGCATGCCCGCGCCGTAGAACGTGTGCACCACCTCGTCGCCGTCCTCGGTCACGATCGAGTCTTTCAGTTGACCCGAGGCGACCACGTAGAGCTGGTCGGCGGGGTCCCCGACGTGATGGAGGAACTCCCCGCGGCTCGCGCGCCGAAGCGTTGCCCCCCGAGCGAGGGGCTCGATCTCGGCAGGCGACAGGTCCTCGAACAGATAGGTCCCGAGGAGCAGCGAGACGCGATCGGGCTCCGATGCGGCCACCCGCGCATTATCGGTCAGGCGGGCGCCGCAACGGCGCCGCGGCGCGGCGCGTGTGTCCTCGAGTTGCCCCTTCGGCGCAACGGGGATACGGTGGCCGACGTGCCCGCGAGGGAGGGGAAGACGATGAGGAGATCCCTCGCAGTTGCCGCCGTCCTGTCGGTGTGCCTGATGAGCACCGGCCAGGCGCTCGCCGACGGTTCCGCCCAGGGGCGGGTGTTCCCGCCGCACGCGTCGCCGCGCGGCATGACGTATCCCCAGTGGCTGGGCGACTACTCGACCTGGCTGAACGAGATCCCGGCGCCCGACAATCCCTACACAGATCCGTCGAGCGCGCTGAACTGCCAACTCCGGCACGGCGTCATCTACCTCGGTCCCTTCGGGTCGGACTGCACCGTGCCCGAGGGTCACCCGCTCCTCGTGGGGGGTCCGTTCTGGGAGTGCTCGACGCTCGAGGGCCTCGGCGACACGTGGGCCGAGCTCCGCTCGTGCGCTCGCGACAACTTCGCCCACGACTTCGGGCCTAGCGCCTTCGGGTTCACCGTCCGGATCGACGGGAAGAAGCTGCTGCATCCACGCGCGTGGACGTTCAGCTCGCCCGGGGAGATGATCCGGTTCCCCGACGACAACATCTGGGGTGCGCCGGGCGGCACGACCAAGTCGGCGTCGAAGGGCTTCCTCTACATGCTGCGTCCGCTCGAGGAGGGCGACCACGTGTTCCGCCTCCACGCGAACTTCGTGGGAGGGACCCCGTTCAACGTCGACTGGGTGCTGCACGTGAGCTGACGAGCGCCGGCCGCAGCGAGCGCTCAGTCCGCGGCCAGCAGGAGCATGACGTCGTTCGCCTGCAGCGTCGTCGCGCCCTCGGGCCGCGCCAACACGGAGCCGTCCGAGCGGCGCAAGGCTAAGACGACGCCCGGCACGTCGCCTACGGTCCGCCCCTGAAGGGCGTCGCCCTCGTCGACGAGTCGTTCTTCGACCGGGATCGAGCGCTCGGCGCCGGAGCCCTCGTCGAAGAGGTCGACGATGCTCGGATCCTGGGCCATCCGCACCATGTGGCGACCGCTCGAGACGAACGGAGACACCACGCGGTCGGCGCCCGCACGTTCGAGCCGCTCCGTGGACCCCGGATCGGACGCCCGCGCCACGATGAACAGGTCCGGGTTCATCTGCCGCGCCGTGAGCGTGATGAAGACGTTCGTCGCGTCGGAGTCCACCGCGCAGAGCAACCCCCGCGCCCGTTCGACGCCCGCGCGCCGGAGCACGGGCTCCAACGAGGGGTCGTCCACGAGGTAGAGCAGGGCGTCCTCGTCCATCCGCTCGCGCAGGTCCTCCTTCGGATCGACCACCACGAACGGGAGCCCCGCCGCCTCGAGCTCCCGGACGGCCGCCCGTCCGACGCGCCCGTACGCGCACACGATGAAATGACCTCGAAGTGCCTCGATCCGCTTGTCCATGCGCCTCCTCCTGGTGGTCCCGCCGATCTCGGCCTGGGCGATGATCGCCGCGGTAAGGGAGATCCCCACGAGGGCGATCGCGACCCCGAGCACGATGATCGTGAGCGTCAGCCACTGCCCGCTCTCGTCGAGTGGCCGCACCTCCTTGAACCCGACGGTCGTCATCGTGATGACGGTCATGTAGAGGGCGTCGCTGAAGCCCCAGCCCTCCAGGAGCATGTAGCCGACCACGCCCGCTACGAACACGACGAACAGCGCGAGCATGATCCACGCCAGGCGGCGGACCAGTGGGGTCGTCCGGGAGCGGGCCACGGAGGAACCGTATCCGATGCTCAGGCGGAAACGGCCAGCTCGGAACCGGTCCTGGGTGCGAACTCCCGTCCGCACGGTGGTGGAGACACCAGCGCAGAGAAGACCGCGGGGCGGAATACTGAGGATGGGCGCAGGGAACCACGGGCCCTGTCGGGGGATGAGACGTGATGTCACGCGGGAACGGCTCGGGGCGGGTCGCACCGGTCCCGTTCCTGATCGCCGCGATCGTCCTCGCCCTCCTCGGCGTCGTCCTGGCCGTGGTCGCGTGGCCGCACCTGAAGCCGGTGGACGCCTACACGTTCCTCGGTCTGCCCCTGGCCGCCGTCGTCTACGCGGCGCTCGGAACGTTGATCGTGATCCGCGTCCGTAACCCGATCGGCTGGCTGCTGCTCGGGGAGGGTGCCGGCTTGGCGCTGATCTGCGTTACCTCCGCCTATGCCGTGATCGGGGTCGCCCACCCGGGCCTGTGGCCGATCCCGAAGATGGTCGGGGCATCCTCGGAATGGCTGTTCGTGCCGGTCGTGTTGGGCCTCGCGTTCATGTTCCTGATCTTCCCGACGGGGCGCCTCCCGTCGCCGCGCTGGCGTCCGGTCGCGATCGCTGGAGCGGTCGCGACCGCGATCTCGCTGATCGGGTTCGTCCTCACTCCCCGTCAGGTCGCGCTGCCCGCACCCGGGGGCGTCTCGCTGAGATTCCCGAACCCCTTCGGCATGCAGGCGCTGCGCTTCGACATCTTCGGGACGATCCCCGGTCTCGGGGTCGTGTCCGCGCTCGTGTTCGTGGCGGCCGCTGCCGCCCTCGTCGTCCGATTTCGCTCAGGCGCTCCCGAGCTCCGTCAGCAGATCAAGTGGGTTGCGTTCGCGGCCGGCGCGGAGGTCGTGTCCCAGGTCGCCCTCACGATCGCCCTGGTCACGGCGGGGAACGACGCCCCCGTCACCACCGTCATCGGACTCGCGTCCGCACTCCTCGCGCTGCTCGGGATCCCGATCGCGATCACGATCGCGATCCTCAGGCACGGCCTGTACCAGATCGACGTCATCATCAATCGCACCGTCGTCTACGGCCTGCTCGCGGCCGCGGTGACCGGCGTCTACATCGTCATCGTGGCCGGCATCGGAGCGTTGGCCGGATACGGCGGGGGACCCCTCCTCACCGTCGCCGCGGCCGTCGTGATCGCGGTCCTGTTCCAGCCGCTGCGGCGGCGTGCGCAGAGGGTCGCCAACCGCGTGGTCTACGGTGAGCGGGCGACGCCGTACCAGGTGCTGTCGGAGTTCGCCGACGCCATGGCCCGCACCCTGCCGCTCGAGGAGCAGCTCGACCGGATGGTGGCGCTGCTCGCGAGCGGAACGGGAGCCACGGGCGTGGAGGTCTGGTTCACGGTCGGCTCGACGCTCCA
This sequence comes from uncultured Actinomycetes bacterium, assembly GCA_963810915.1. Lineage (GTDB taxonomy): Bacteria > Actinomycetota > UBA4738 > UBA4738 > HRBIN12 > JAOUEA01. Next base: position 49,587 of record CAWEPH010000002.1, read on the forward strand.
GCCCGCCGCGACCTGGCCCCAGGCCGCAACCCAGCCGCCTCCACGCACCGTGTCCGGCGACGACGGCCTGTCGGCGTTCGCCGACGCCACCGCGGCGTTCCCGGTACGACAGGACGACGAGACGCTCGGGGTCGTCGCCCTCCACAAGCCGAAGAACGAGCCGCTCTCGCCCACCGAGACGGCGTTGGCCCAGCACGTCGCATCCCAGGCAGCGCTCGTCGTCCGCAACGTCCGTCTCAACGCGGAGCTGCGCAACACGATCGAGGAGCTGCGTGCGTCACGTCGTCGGCTCGTCGAGGCGCAGGACGCGGAGCGGCGGAAGATCGAGCGGAACCTGCACGACGGCGCGCAGCAGCAGCTCGTCGCGCTCGGCGTCCAACTCGGTCTCCTCGATCGGTTCGCGCGCGATGTGCCCGGGGCAGGGAACGTCACGGGGGCGATCCCGGGGCTCCAGCAGATGCTCCACGATGCCCTCGATGACCTCCGCGATCTCGCACGTGGGATCTACCCACCGCTATTGGCCGACAGAGGGCTCGCCGCGGCGCTCGAGGCGCAGGCCCGCAAGGTCCCCGTCCCGACGACCGTGGAGTCCGACGGGATCGGGCGGTACGACCAACAGGTGGAGGCGACGGTCTACTTCTGCACCCTCGAGGCGCTCCAGAACGTGGCCAAGTACGCCGGGGCGACCGCGGCGGTGGTGCGCCTCGCCGAGGCGGACGGTTGGCTCACGTTCCAGATCCAAGACGACGGCCGCGGGTTCGAGCCCGGGGCCGCCACGGGGTCTGGGCTGCAAGGCATGGCGGACCGTCTCGACGCCATCGGCGGGAGCCTGGAGGTCGAGACTCGGCCGGGTGCTGGGACCGTCATCCGGGGCCTGATCCCGCCCGCGGGATAGGCGCCCTCCCGAGCCGAGCGGTCGGGCGTTCGATCGGGCTCTTGTCACTCTTTCTGCGGCCGCAGGACCGCAGGTCAGAGGCCATATGCGCTGGTCAGGCGCGTTTGACCCGATCGGAGCTACGCCCTAGGTTGGTAAGTGGTCCCAGGCGGCCGAACAGATCGAAGCAGGGAACCGAGTGGGCTAGAGCCGTAAGGCGACTCGGAGTACTTGGGCGTATGGGTGGGAAAGCCAACTGCCTGTGCGCGCGGGGAATCTGGGAGACCCCAAAGCCGAGGTACCGTGCGGAAACCAAGCCGGTCGAAGAAGGTTGCCTGGGACCACTTGCGTGCCCACGCAGCTGATCGCTGCGCTCAGCGCTTCGTGGTGATACGGCGGGGGTTGCCGTAGCCGGGAACCCTTCGTAGGGTCGATCGAAGGGATCGTGCGCGATCCAGCCGCCGCGATCCAACCCGAAGGGAGGGTCGTCATGTCCGTGATCCGATTCCTTCGCCGGAGCGGTGCAGCGATCGTCGCGGCCGCGATGCTCGCGGCACTCCAGCCGACCGCCGCCCAGGCGAACCCGAAGGTGCACGTCGTCGTCGCGTTCGACGAGTCCCAGGGTCAGAACACCGAAGGGGTCGCGGTCGATCGTGCCGGGAACATCTTCGTGAGCGTCTCGCCTCTGGGCGACCTCTGGAAGATCCCCGCGGGTACGGCGCAACCCGAACCGTTCGGCCACGTGGACGGCATCGTCGCGGGCCGCGACTTCGGCCTGATCGGGCTCGCCGCGAACCGTTCGGGCGACGTCTACGGGTGCGTGCAGTCGGCGGATGCGGGCGTGAACGGCGTGTGGCGCTTCGACCACCGCACGGGCGATGCGACCCGGCTCCCGGGGACGGAGGCGATCGGGATCCCCAACGGCCTGGCCCTCGATCACCGGGGAAACCTGTACGTCGCCGATTCCACGGGCGCCATCTGGAAGATCCGACCCGGCCACCCGGCCAAGATCTGGATCCAGGACCCGGCGCTGCAGGGCGACGGCAGTCTCGGCCTGTTCCTCGGCGCCAACGGGATCGCCTTCCGCGACCACGTTTTCACCGTGACGAACACCGAGCGGCGCACGATCCTCAGGATCCGCAAGATCGAAGGCAGCGCGGGGCCGATCCACATCGTGACGACCTTGCCCACGGGAGACAACCCCGACGGCGTCGCGATCAGCGAGGACGGGAGCGCGTACGTCGCCCTGAACCTCGCGAGCGCGATCGGCCGCGTGTCACCGGGTGGGGGATTCCACGTGATCGCCGATGGCGATCCACTCGACTTCCCGTCGAGCCTGGCCTTCGGCACCACCCGGGGCGAGCACCGAACCTTGTTCGGCGTGAACTTCTCGATCGGCGAGATGTTCGGACTGCCGCCCGGGTTCGGCCCGGCGCTCTGGCGTCTGCGCGTCGCGTCGCGAGGGTTGCCTCTTCCCTGACGGTCCGCGACGGATCGACCACCGTGTCAGAGGGCGGTGCGAGCATCGGCCGGTGACGAGCGAGGGCACGATCCTGCACGCGGACGCGGACTCGTTCTACGCGTCGGTCGAGCAGCGCGACGACCCGTCGCTGCGCGGCCGCCCGGTGATCGTCGGGGGAGGCGTCGTGCTCGCGGCCAGCTACGAGGCCAAGGCGTACGGCGTGCGGACGCCGATGGGCGAGACACAGGCGCGACGCCTGTGCCCCCAGGCGATCTTCGTCAGGCCGCGAATGGAGGCCTACAGCGAGGCGAGCAAGGCGATGTTCGGGGTCTTCCACGACACCACGCCGTTCGTGGAGGGGCTCTCGATCGACGAGGCGTTCCTGGACGTCGGCGGACTACGCCGGATATCCGGCACGCCGAGCGAGATCGCGGTGCACCTGCGTCGAGACGTGCTCGAGCGGGTCGGGATCCGCGTCACGGTGGGCGTGGCACGGACGAAGTTCCTGGCCAAGGTGGCCAGCGGCGTCGCCAAGCCCGACGGCCTGCTCGTCGTGCCGGTCGACGGCGAGCTCGCGTTCCTGCACGGGTTGCCGGTCGAGCGCCTGTGGGGCGTCGGGCCCGTGACCGCGCGGAAGCTCCGGGAGCGCTCGATCACCACCGTCGCGGAGGTGGCAAGGCTCGGCGAGCCCGCGCTGGTGGGGATCCTGGGACGAGGGGCCGGGCGGCACATCCATGCCCTCGCGCACAACCGCGATCCACGCCGGGTGGAGGTCGGTCGCCGTCGCCGCTCGATGGGCACCCAGCGAGCGCTCGGGCGACGTCGACGGTCACCCGAGACGCTCGATGCCGACCTGATCGCGTTGGTCGACCGGCTCGCCCGGCGCCTGCGGAAGGCCCGCCGCGTGTGCCGAACGGTGACGCTGCGCCTCAGGTTCGACGACTTCTCGCGAGCGACGCGTTCGCACACCCTGCCCGAGGCGACGGCGGACACGGTGACGCTGCTGGAGGCCGGCCGCATCCTGCTCGCGAACGCCCTGCCCGAGATCGCCCGTCGGGGCATCACGCTGATCGGCATCACGTTCAGCAACCTGTTCGGTGACGACGCGGTCCAGCTGGCGCTGCCGTTCGACGGCGCGCCCGCGTCGGCGATCGACGCGACCCTCGACAGCCTGCACGAACGGTTCGGATCGTCCGCGGTCACGAGAGGCGTGCTCCTCGGGCGTCGCGAGGGGCTTCGAGTTCCGCTCCTCCCCGACTGAGCCGGACCGGACCTGCTGCGCTTCGATGATCCGACTTGTTCGCTGGACGGCTCCCGTGCACACTGATGTGGAGTCAAGAGGTGCCATGCAGCCAATTCCCGTCGCAGTTCGCGACCCAGGCTCCCGCGCAGCCACGACGATCGCGGCCGCGTTGGTCGGAACCGCCCTCGGCGCGGGCATCGGTTGGATCGTGGCCGAGGCGGGGATCCAGGGTGGCTCTGTCTCCACAGGTGACGAGGGGAGATACTTCGTCTCGTCTGTGGTCATCCTCGGAGCCGTCGGCGGACTCATCGGCACAGGCCTCGGGGCGATCGTGGGAAAGAACCACCCTGTCGTGCGGACCACGACCCTACTTCGCGCCACCGCCCTAGCGATCTTCGTCGTCGGGCTCGCCTTCGCCCTGTTCCTGAATCACGGCTGTCGTACCTGGGGACCGTCTGACGAGCCGGGCGTTCCTGCCGGGCTGCTGGTCAGGTGCACCGAGCCGGATCAACGTGTCCCGTTGCGGTTGGCCTTTGGGATCGGAGCTACGGTCGTCGCCGTGACGCTGCTGGTGATCGATCGGGTCATCCGGCATGGCCACGGGGCCGCTCGAACCCCAGGAATCCGCGACGTCTAACAGCATCAAGGGCGTTCGTGCTCGGGCGCGGCCCGGTCCCTCGCCGGGTCAGCGCTTCGTGGGGAGCGAGCGGGCGTAGGTCGTGCCACGCTCGACCCATCTGGCGAGCTGACGTCGCTCACGGAGGTGATCCGCGTCCACGCGGAGCCATCCGGCCATGGGCCGGCCGCGCATGACCGCGGCCTGTGCCTTCGTGGTGGCGACGAGCCTGTCGGAGGTCGCGGGATCGACGCGCACGAGGATGCCACCCTGGCCGCTCGCCGCGATCGCCATGTTGCCCCCGATCAGGAACGCGAGGCCGCCGAACATCTTCTTCTCGGTCACGCCGACCTCCCCCGCGATGAGCTCACGGATCCGCTCGGCGAGATCCTCGTCGTAGGCCACCGCGCGATGCTAACGAAGACGGACCCGCCGCGCGCTCACGTCGGCGGTGCGTTCCACGGCCCGACGCCGCCGAGACGTTCGGGCGTGATCCTCGTGACGAACCCCGGCGGCGGATCGGGCATGTTGGGGAACACCACGTCGGGGCCGAGGTACGTGTGCGCGAGTCGCTGCAGGAGCTCGGGAGCGTCACCCTCCGTGACGCGGGCCCTGCCGTAGACGACGAGGTACTCGAGCAAGCCCCAGTCGTTCCGCCTGGTGGACGGCACCGACAGCGCGATCCGCGGGTCCCGGCGGAGGTTCTTGAGCTTGCGTTGATCGGGCAGGGTCGCGATGACGATCTCGTCCCCCTCGAGACCGACCCAGGCCGCGGTGACCTGCGGACCGCCGTCCGCGTCGATCGTGATCACGTGCGCGACCGCGTCGCTCTCGAGGAGCCGACGAGCCGCATCGGACAGGACCATCCCCGCCATCAGCACATCGTACGTCGCGACGGCAAGGAACGCTCGCTCACGCCCCGTCGAGCCCTGCGAGCTTCGCACTCGCTTCCCACAGACCTTCCTGGAGCACCTCGTCCGTGGTGCCCTTGGGCGGCTTCGCCTCACGGTCCAGCTTGAAGAAGCGTCCCGTCGAATCGGGACCGATCTCGCCGGAGACCAGTCCGGCGATGGCCAGGCCGGCGCGACCGGGCTCGCGCGCTACCAGTCGATGCCCCGTTCGGATGATCGCCGGCATCTCGCGCGTGAGCCCCGAACGGACGAGTCCGGGATGGACCGCGTTCGTGGTGACGCCGTCGCCGAGCCGACGTGCGAGCGCGAACGTGAAGAGCACGTTCGCCGCCTTCGTCGCGCCGAAGGCTCGGGTCGCACTGAACGTGCGCGCGCTTTGCAGATCGTCGAGGTGCACCTTCGACGTCGAGGGCGCCGTCACGGTGACGATCCGTGAGGGCGCCCCCGTCCGCAAGAGCGGAAGCAGCAGGTTCGTGAGCAGGAACGGCCCGAGGTGGTTGGTGGCGAACATCAGCTCGAAGCCGTCAGCGGTGACCCTTCGCTCACGGACGAAGACGGAGGCATCGTTGACGAGACCCGTGAGTCGGTCCGTTCGACCACCGATGTCCTGCACCGCCTGGCGGACGGACGGAAGTGAAGACAGGTCTCCGACGACGACCTCGGCTCGCCCACGTCCTCCGAGGCCGTCGGCGGCCGCCCTCCCGCGGTCCTGGTCTCGGCAGAGGAGGATCAGGCGCGCGCCGCCCTCGGCCAACGCGGTCGCCGTGGCGCCGCCGATGGCCCCCGTCGCGCCTGTGACGACGAAGGTCGAGGTCATCGTTCCTGGCCCCTCGCCCGTTGGAACCTAGGCGCAACGCTCCTTCGCGCGGAGCAGCGCCGGTAGCGCCCGACACCGTGCGGAGGTGCCACGACCGACACGTGAGCTTGTCGGGGTAGACACCCCGGTGGTCGCGACGCTCGACCCGGGAGCGATCAGCGGCGCGCTCCCCCATGCGGGGTTCTCCACGCCCGTGAGACCGGTATCGATGAACGCCTCCGTGGTCCCATCGGTCCGCATCACGAACAGATCGGCGCAGCAGAAGTCGTCGTAGCGTCGATCGCTGATGAACGCGATCCGATCGCCCCGCGGGGAGAAGACCGACGCCAGGTCGTTGTTCGGGAAGTCCGAATGTGTGAGGTGGCGAAGTCCGGTTCCGTCTGCGTTCATCGAGTACACGTTGCTGCCCAGCCGGCAGCAGTCGCTGGAGAACGTGATGCGTCGACCGTCGGGCGACCAGTCCGGCGCGAATCCCTCGAGGGCGGGAGCCGTCAACGCGTGGACGCCCGAGCCGTCGCCTCGCATCACGTAGACCTGGGACGTGATCCCGTTGGCGTTGAATCGGGCGAACGCAATCTTCCCGCTGCGGGGCGCCACGGAAGAGCCGAAATCGACCACGTCATCGAGGCGGAACGACGTGATAGCGTGCCGATCGCTTCCATCGGTTCGCACCGAGAACAAGGCACAGCCGCCGGGCGGGTCGGGTCGACACCGCGTGAACAAGAGCCGGCTACCGTCCGGCGTGTAGGAAGGGGTGAGATCGTCCATCCCGTTCCGATCCGCCGCCACCATGTGCGGGTGACCTCCGTCGGCGTCCATGATCCAGAGCCGGAGCTGGCCGCTCTTGTCGCTCGCGAAGGCGATGTTCTCCCCGCTGGGGGACCAGTCAGGCCAGGCCGCGAAATGCCCGTCTGCCAGGTGGGTGAGCTGAACGAGAGCGGTCCCGTCCGGATTGACCGCGTAGATCTCCCCCGTCATGAAGTCATCGAACGCGATCCTCCCGTTGGGGCCGGGAGGGGTGGCGTGGGCCGCGACGCTCGGAACCAGGGCCAGGCCGACCAGCAACGGCAGAACTAGGAGTGCAGATAGGAGTCTGTGACACGGTGCGCGTAGCATCCTTGCGCTCCTTCGGTCGACTCGTCTCGATGGATCGCACGGCCACACACTCATGGCTTCACCCCCGGTCCCCAGTCGGAGAAGAAGAGTCCCGGCTGGCTCGTGACGATCGGGTGCAGGTTCGACCCGTCGGCGTTCATCACGTACAGGTCGTTGCAGCATTCGTCGGGGTAGGCGAGGTCAGCGCCGAGCACGATCTTCCTGCCATCCGGGGAGTAGTAGGCAGGCCCGCCTTGATGCCCGACGGGGAAGTGCGTGAGCTCCTTCAGGCCAGTGCCGTCGGGCCGGATCACCCACACGTTGCTGTGCAGCAAGCAGCAGAAGTCGATGAAGATGATGTGGCTCCCGTCGGGGGACCAGCCGGGGAAGTCCGCTTCCAGGGCAGGTTTGGTCAGGCGCCTGAGGCCGCTCCCATCCGCGTCCATCACCCACACCGCCGAAAGGAAACCGCCTCGGTTGCTGTCGAAGACGATGCGCGTTCCGTCAGGCGAATAGTGGGGGTTGTTGTTGACCCAGTGGCCGCCCAGGATCTTCCTCATGCCCGTTCCGTCGGCGTTCATGACGTCGATGTCGCAGTACGCGACGAACCCGAAGGGGATGCCGCAATGCGAGAACACGATCTTGCGAGCATCAGGCGACCAGCTCGGGTTGTGGTTCTCGAAGCCAGCCTGATCGGTCAGTTGGCGCTTGCCGCTGCCGTCTCGATCCATGACCCAGATCTGACCGTCGATCGTGAAGACGATCTCGCGTCCGTCCGGCGACCAGTTCGGTGCGCTGGCAGCGCTCCCCGAGCTCACGTGCGTCAGTTGCTTCAGACCGCCTCCATCCGATCCGACCGTGAACACCTGTGGGGTGTCGCTCTGGTCGGTGGAGAACGCGATCCTGCCGTTCCTCCCGGGGAACGCAGACGAAGCCGGTGACGCGGTAGCGAAGAGTCCCACGAGCGTCATCCCCGTGATCGCTATCATGGCGATCGATCGCCTCATCACGAACACCCCCCTCTCGAGCACGCCCCCGGGTACCCAACACTCAGGGCCTGGAACCGGGGCGGGCGACGGTTTCGGGACTGTGATAGGCCAAGACCGGGGCCGGATCTCCGCCAACAATCCGCCCATCTTCGCGTTGAGTCAACCTCAGGGTTGCACGCCTGAACCAACCTCGAGCGGGATGCCAGCCGCTCGAGGTTGGTCTCGAACCTGTTCCGTGTCCCGGGCCCGATCGCCCACCTACATCTGCGCGATGAGCTCCATCATCTTCGCGTTGTCGTCGGTCACCATCACGACGCGCGAGTTCGTGGCCAGGTAGACGGAGCGGATGTTGATCCCCGCGTCCGCGATCTGCCGCGTCATCGCGCCCATCGTCCCGGGCGTGTCCGCGCCGGCCACGGGCTCCCCGAGGATCGCGTCGGACTCGCCCTCCACCTTGATGCCCGCGCCCTCGAGCGCGCTGCGAGCCGCTGCGCCGTCCTGCACGCAGACGTGGATCATGCCGCGACCCTCGAAGCCGTGGCCGCAGACGCCCTCGACGTTGATCCCCGCGCTGCCGAGCGCCTGGCCGATGGACGCGAGCCCACCCGGCCGGTCCTCCACGGAGATCGTCAGATCGGTCGCCATCGCTTCCCCCTTCCGTCGATGAACCTCTCCGGGATACGCCGGTCGTCCTCATCGGTCAAATCGAGGGGCGGACGGGCGTCTCACCCCGGTTCGGTCGGCCGCACCCAGACCTCCCACTCGGCGACCTCGCGGAAGCCGAGCTGCGCATACAAGCCCTGGGCTCCCTCGGCCGCGTGCAGCCACGCGAGGTCGGCCGGGAACGCCCGCGCGGCCATCACCGAGAGCGCCGACGCGATCCCTCGCCCACGCGCGCGGGGGATCACCCCGACGCCCAGGATCCCGATGGCGCCCTCGCGCAGGTGCGCGGACGCGGTGCCGACGGGCTCGTCGTCTTCCCAGGCGACGAACGCGCGCGCGCCCTCCACGCCGTAGGAGGCGGGGCCGTAGAAGTCCTCCGCGATGCGGGAGCCCGCCTTCACGTCGGACGGATCGAGTAGGCCGCGCTCGACACGAGCGACGGCGGACGCGCCTTGCGCGTCGCGCACCGGCTCCACCCGAACACCGTCGGGCAGCGGTCGCTCGGGGAGGTCCTCGACGCGCACGGCCATCGCCGGCCAGGAGAAGAGCAGCGAGAGACGCGCCGAACGGATCGCCTCGTCGACGCTCGGGTGCCGCCCCACGGCGACGTCCATCCCGAACGCTCGGTCGCGTGACTCGGAACTCCGCCTCCGCTCTGGCCAGGGCCGCCGCCGGGTCGCTCGGCTCCGAGATCACGAGGACCGAATTGACGGGCGGATCGGGGACGTTCGCGAAGGCGAGCAGGAGGCCGTCCACCTCCAGGACCTCGGCGCCGGGGACGTTGGCGCGCCGCTGACGCTCGGCCTCCACGAACCCCAGCGCGATCCGTTCCCCGACCTCCTGCACGCGGTGGAGCATGCCAGGAAGGTCACCGCGACGCTCCCGACATCTCATCCCGCGGGAGGAGGGCACGGCCCGCCGGAGTTGGTTAGCGTCCATCGCGTGAGCCGATCGACCTGGTGGGAACGCGTGCGGCGGGTGAACCCGCTCGTCTGGGACACGTTGCTCGCAGCCGTCCTCGTGGCGATCACCGCCGCGTCCGTCGCCGGCGAGGACGGCGTCCACGGCGTTACCGCGTGGGCCCTGATCGCGGTGGCGTGCGTCCCGCTCGCCTTCCGGCGTCGGGCGCCGCTGGTCGTCCTGGCGATCGTGAGCGGCGCGACCGTGGCGTTCGCGGTCGCCGGCGACGGCGCGTCGCCCGAGCCGGCGCTGGCCCTTGCGATCTACACGGTCGCGGCGCACGAACCGTGGCGCCGCGTGGTAACCATCGGGCTCCCGCTCGCGTTCGCCGCCGGTCTGACTTCGCAGGTCGCGACGCAGACGCACGGCAACTGGATCGAGGTGCTGGTCGGCCTCACGTTCGTGGTGGGCCTTCCGGTCCTCCTGGGTCGGATCGGGTTCAACCGGCGGAGGCGGCTGGCCGACGACCGCGAGCTGGCTGCGCGCGAGGCGGTCGCCCAGGAACGGACGCGCATCGCCCGGGAGCTGCACGACGTCGTCGCGCACGCGATCAGCGTCATGGTCGTGCAGGCCGGCGCCGCACGCACCGTCGTGGACCGCGATCCCGGCGCCGCGAAGGAGGCGATCGGCCGCGTGGAGGAGTCCGGCCGCGCGGGGCTCGCCGAGATGCGACGGCTGATCCGGGTGCTGACCGACGACGACGCATCGCCATCGACGTCGCCGCAACCGGGGCTCGCCGAGCTGGACCCGCTGGTCGAGACGGTGCGCGCCGCCGGCTTGCCGGTGGAGGTCGTCCGCACCGGGCGGCCTCGGGCGCTGCCCTCCGGCGCCGACCTCGCCGCGTACCGCGTGATCCAGGAGTCGTTGACGAACACGCTGAAGCACGCGGGGAGCGCGAACGCACGGGTCGCGCTCGGCTACGCGCCGGACCGCCTCGTGATCGAGGTGACCGACGACGGCCGCGGGATCGCGGTCGAGCCCAGGGTCGGGCACGGCCTGATCGGGATGCGGGAACGGGTCGGCCTGTTCGGCGGCACGGTCGAGACGTCGTCGCGACCCGGCGGCGGCTTCGTGGTGCACGCCGAGATCCCCGTCGAGGACCCGGCGTGACGATCCGGATCGTAGTGGCGGACGACCAGGCCCTGATGCGCGGGGGGTTCCGGATGATCCTCGACGCCGAGGAGGATCTCGAGGTAATCGGCGAGGCGATCGACGGGACCGACGCGATCCGCGCGGTGGAGCGGCTGGCGCCCGACGTCGTCGTGATGGACGTGCGCATGCCCGCGATGGACGGGATCGAGGCGACCCGGCGGATCACCGCGTTCGACGCGCCCCCGAAGGTGCTGATCCTCACCACGTTCGATCTGGACGAGTACGTGTACGACGCGCTGCGGGCCGGCGCCAGCGGGTTCCTGCTCAAGGACCGGCCGCCCGAGGAGCTCGTGGCCGCCGTGCGGGTCGTCGCGTCGGGCGACGCGCTCCTCGCGCCCTCGGTCACGAGACGGTTGATCGCGGAGTTCGCGAGCCGGCCCGAACCGGTGACCCCGCCCGCAGGTCTCGACGAGTTGACGGAGCGCGAGCGCGAGGTCCTCGTGCTCATGGCCCAGGGTGCATCCAACGCCGAGGTCGCGCGTCGGCTCTTCGTGGCCGAGACCACCGTGAAGACCCATGTCGGACACGTGCTGCGCAAGCTCGGCGTGCGCGATCGTGCCCAGGCCGTCGTGTTCGCCTACGAGTCGGGCCTCGTGCGACCCGGCTCCTCCTGAGGTCGACCCCTCCTCCTCCAGGAGGACTCCCAGAACCGTTCCACGGGTGGACGTCGGTGGGGCGTCCCGTCCCTAGCGTCGGAGGTGCAGGGAACCCGACCGAAGGGAGACCGAGATGGACACGAGGGTGGAGGGTCCGGGCGCCGTTGGCACTGTAGCGACGCCCGCGATCGTCGCGCGGAACCTCACGAAGCGATTCGGATCCGTGACGGCGGTCGACGCCCTGAGCTTCGAGGTCGTGCCGGGGCGGGTGACGGGGTTCGTGGGTCCGAACGGCGCGGGGAAGAGCACCACGCTGCGGATGCTGCTGGGGCTCGTGGAGCCGAGCGATGGGAGCGCGACGGTGTTGGGATCGCCGTACGCGAGCCTCGAACGGCCGATGACCGCCGTGGGCGCGGTCCTGGAGGTCCAGAGCTTCCATCCGCTGCGGACCGGACGGAACCACCTCCGGGTGCTCGCGGCCGCGTCGGGGATCGACGACGCCCGCGTGGACGCGGTGCTCGACCTCGTGGATCTGAGGCAAGCGGCTCGGCGCAAGGCCGGCGGCTATTCGCTGGGCATGCGGCAACGGCTCGGACTCGCCGGCGCCCTCCTGGGCGATCCGTCGGTGCTGATCCTCGACGAGCCGGCGAACGGGTTGGACCCGCACGGGATCCGGTGGCTGCGCACGACGCTCCGCGCGGTCGCCGATGACGGCAAGGCCGTCCTGGTGTCGAGCCATCTGCTCGCGGAGATGGCGCGCGTGGCGGACGACGTGATCGTGATCGACCGCGGTCGACTGCTGCGGCGGGGCGACATCGACGAGCTGACGGACGGTGGAGCGACGAGCCTCGAGGACGTGTTCCTCGAACTGACCGATGGAAGGAGCGTCCGATGAACGACGCGATCCGTTCCGAGTTCCGGAAACTGCGCACCACCCGCACGGCGTTCGGGCTGTTGGCGGGCGTCGTCGTGCTGACGGGGCTCGCGCTCTGGGGATCCCTCGGGGGCGCCACCCACGCGGAGCTGGCCGCCGGGCTCTCGTCGCCGTACGGCTACGCAGGCGTGTTGATCGTGGTGGCGTTGTTCGTCCTGGTGTTCGCGATCCGCTCCTACACCGACGAGGTCCGGCACGGGTCGATCGTGCCGACCTTCCTGGCGACGCCGAACCGGCTGCGGGTGCTCGCGGCGAAGGGCGTGGTGGCCGCTGTGGGCGCTGCGGTGTTCGCGGTCGCGGCGCTCGCGGCGGGGATCGGCGTGATCGCCTGGTACCTCGCGGCCCACGGGTTCGCCGTGTCCGCCGCGGTCGGGACGCTGGCCGGGCTGTTCGGCAGGGGGATCCTGATCGCCGTGCTGTGGTCGGCGATCGGCCTCTCGATCGGGGTCGTCGTCCGCCACCAGGTCGCGGCGATCGTCGGGACCCTCGCGTGGCTCTTCGTGGCGGAGAACATCGTCGGGTCGCTCGCGCCCAGCGTCGGGCACTGGTTGCCGGCTTCGGCAGCGGGGACCGCCGCGGGCATCTCGAACCCGGACGCCCTGATGACACCGTTGGTCGGGATGCTCGTGCTCGCCGCGTGGGCGGCGGGCGCGGTCGGTCTCGCCGCGACCGTCATCACCCGTCGCGACGTCTCGTGAAGGGGTGGACGTGCCTATGTTCCCGTGGGTCGGTTCCGGCGGGCCACCGCGTCGATCGTCACGGCCACGAGGAGGACGAGCGCGGTGACCATGTACCGCGCAGCGGCCTGGAAACCCAAGAGGCCCATGCCGTTGTCGATCGCCGCGATCACGATCCCACCGAGCAAGCCATGAACGGCCTTCCCGCGTCCTCCGAACAGGCTGGTGCCGCCGATCACGGCGGCCGCCACCGCGTAGAGGACGAGGGTGCCGCCATCCACCGCGCTGGAGACCGAACGCAGCCGCGACACGTACACCACGCCGGCGATCCCGGCCGTGAACGAACACAGGATGAAGGCGATCGTGCGGATCCTCTTCAGGTTGATGCCCGCGCGTCGCGCTCCTTCGGCGTTGCCGCCGATCGCGTAGACGTAGCGCCCGAACTTCGTCCGCCCCAACAAGAACGTCCAGGCCAGGAGCACGCCGAGCACCAGCACGACGACCCAGGGCACGCCGTAGATCGGGACGATGCGGCCGCGATCGGCGTTGCACAGCAGGACGAGCGCCACCCCGCCCGCCAGGACGCCCAGGATCTTCGCCAGCGTCAGCGTCGGCGGCGGCGCCACGAGGCCCGCGGCGCGGCGCCGGGCGTCGCGACGCCACGTCCGGAACGCGAAGAGCCCGACGAGCGCGAGCATCACGAGCCAGCTCGCGAGACGGGTCATGTTGCCGCTGGCGATGCCGTTGATCACGTTGTCCTGGACCAAGATCGAGCCCGACTCGCCGACGATCCTGATCAACACGCCCTGCCAGAAGAGCAGCCCGGCCAACGTGACCACGAACGACGGCAGGCCGAGCCGCGTGATCAGCGATCCCTGCGCGAGGCCGATCAGGGCGCACGCGATCAAGCCCGTGGCGATCGACGCCCACCAGGGCCAGCCGACCGTGGGCTTGACCAGCTCGGCCATGATCACGCCCCCGATGGCGCTCACGAACCCGATCGACAGGTCGATCTCACCCAGGAGCAGGGCGAACACCTCACCCATCGCCAGCAGGCTGAAGAGGGCCGATTGCACCAGGAGGTTGACGAGGTTGCCGACCGTCAAGAAATGGTCGTTCGCCGATTGGAACAGGATCGAGACCAGCAGCAGTCCGGCGACCACCGGGAGGACGCCGGTCTCGCCGCCCTTGAGCCGCGCCAGGGACGCCCGGATGTAGTCACCGACGGAATCCGAAACGAGTTCGGCCGGCACCGCCGCGTCGGCGGCACGCGCGCCGTCGGGCCCCTCGGTCTCCGGCGTCGGGACGGGTTCCTCGACCTTGGCCACGGCCTAGACCTCCCCCTCGCGCGGCGTCGCCGTCCGGGTCGACGCGCCCGTCGTCATGAGATCCACCACGATCTGGCGGTCGAGCTCGGACACCGGGCGCACGGCGACCATCCTGCCGAGGTGCAGGACCGCGATCCGGTCGGCGACCTCGAAGACGTCGTTCATGTTGTGGGAGATGAGGAGCACGGCGTGTCCGCGATCGGCGAGCCTGCGCACGAGCGCCAGGACCATCTCTGTCTGCGCCACGCCGAGGGCGGCCGTCGGCTCGTCCATGATCACGAGCTTGGAGTTCCACAGGACCGCTTTCGCGATCGCGACGGACTGGCGCTGCCCGCCGGAGAGCGACGCGACCGGCTGGCGGATGGACCGGACGGTCGTGACGGCGAGGCTCGTAAGCGTCTCCTTCGCCGCCGTCTCCATGGACTCCTCGTCCAGCGTGATCCCGCGCGTGCGCTCCCGACCGAGGAACATGTTCTGCACGATGTCCAGGTTGTCGCAGAGCGCGAGGTCCTGATAGACGGTCTCGATCCCGAGCGCCGCCGCGTCCGCCGGGGTGCGCATGGTCACCGGGACGCCATCCCACGACATCTGCCCACCGTCGGGCGCATGGATCCCGGAGATGCACTTGACGAGGACCGACTTCCCGGCTCCGTTGTCTCCGGCCAGCGACGTCACCTGGCCGCTCGGGATGTCGAGGTCGACGTCGGAGAGGGCCCGCACGGCACCGAAGTGTTTGCTGATGCCGCGGAGGCTCAGGAGCGGTTGTGCCTCGGTGCCCGCGGGCGAAGGTGGAGGCGCGCCACCGTCGGCGATCGTTCCGTCCGTGAGGTCCTCCTGGTCTCCGGTGGGCGGGAACGGAGGTCGAGCCGCACGCGTGTGCGGCCCGACCCCCTTCGCTTCGTGGCTAGCTTATCCCTGCCTTCGTGCACGCGCTCTGCACCGCGCCGGTGCAGATGTCGGCCGCGGTCGGTCCGATCCCCGTCGTAGTGGAGTCCGCGACGACCGTGTCCGCCATGTTGTCGGAGGTGACCCAAACCGGCGTCGTGTAGACGGACGCGATGTCCGCGCCGATCTCCGTGTCCTGCGTCGTCGAGTTCACCAAGGTGGACGGAGGCGTTTCCCCGGCGCGCAGGTAGAGCGCCAACGCCACGGCGGCCTGCGCCTCCGCGTAGATGGGCTTGTACACCGTGCCGCACTGGTACCCCTTGAGGATGTTCTGCAGCCCCGGCAGCGACGCATCCTGACCGGTGGTCGGGAAGGAGTTCGCCGGGATCTGGTTCTTCTGCAGCACCGAGATCACGGCGTTCGCGTTGTCGTCGTTCGGCGTCACGACCGCGTTGATCTCCGGGTGGGCCGTGAACTGCTGCTCGAACGTCGTCTGGGCGGTCGGCGGATCCCACGTGCCGGCCGGCTCGCCGACCTTGGTGTAGGAACCGTCGTCGAAGTGCGCCTTCAGCACGCCGTTATAGCCCTGCGCGAAGAGCTTCGCGTTGTTGTCCGTTGGGTCGCCGTCCATGATGAGGAGGTGCGGGTCCTTGACCTTCCAGGACTCGATGCAGCTCACCTCTCCGTCACCGATCAGCTTGCCGACCTGCACGTTGTTGAAGCTCACGTAGTAGCGGTCGGCGGGCCCCCCCGTGACGAGGCGGTCGTAGTCGATCACCTTCACGCCCGCGGCCTCGGCCTTGGACTCGATCGCCGCGCCGCTCCCCGGATCGAGGGGGTCGATCAGCAGGACGGAGGCGCCGGCGCTGATGTCGGCCTCGGCCTGGGTCTGCATCGTGGCCGTTTTGCCCTCCGCGTTGTCGATCTTGTACTGGTCCGACGACAGGCCCGCGGCCTCGAACGCCTTCTTCAGGAACGGGGCGTCGTACTGCGTGTAGCGGGTCGACGTCGTGGTGTCCGGCAGGAGCACCCCGATCAGGCCGTCGCCCTGTGCGGCGAGGTCCTTCAGCTGGCTCATCACCGCGAAGTCGGCGGTGAAGTCGCCCGCGTTGATCTGCGGCACCGACGCCGACGCGGACGTCGTCGAGGACGACGTGTTGTCGTTCGAACTGCTGCACGCCGCCAGCACGACTGCAAACAGCAGCAGCGTGCCGATCAGCGCCAGCGGTTTCCGTATGGATCTCATGGACCGCACCTCCCTGGTGGCGATGATTCGCATCACCACCCTAGACCTATCCGTCGTTTCGTACTTACACACTCCCCCTCGCATCCTCGTTCCTTCAGACCCCGGTGCGATGGGCCGTCCGTCCCTCCATTACTTGGGATACGGGCCCCGCGGCTCTCAAGGACGGCGTTCGCCCGCATTCGAGACGCGGGTGAGCCAGCTCCCGTGTCTGGGGGCTTCCCCCGTCGCGGCTCGCGCTCGGGGTCAGTGACCACGGTGCATCTCGGTCTCCCGATCTTCCAACGCGTGCGAGAGTCATGAGATGCGCTGGGGTCGGGTCCTCACAGGGGTCGCGTTACTCGGCGTCGGCGCCGTGTGGACGTTCCAGGGACTCGGCACGCTCACGGGCAGCTTCATGACCGGCTCCCCGTTCTGGATGTGGATCGGGATCGCGTGCGTCGTCCTCGGCGTGGTGGCGCTGCTGACATCTCGGTCCGCACGAGACCGATGAGGACGGCGCACCCCCGCGCTTGACATCGGCACAGCGGGGTCCCGGAAAGGAACCCGTTTCAGCGAGGGACCCAGCAGGCGATCGCCAGACGGTTCGTGCTATAGAAGCGAGTCCGCGAAGGACATCGGCGCCGGGCCAAGCGCCCTCGGATCCAGGGCCCGGAGTGGGTCGTCGGGAGGAGGATCTGCTCGATCACGACGGCGTTGTCCGTCGGTCGACAGCCGGCGTCTGCCCTCCAGGTGAGGCTGTTCCCGTGGATCCTGCCGCAGTCACCCGCCCCCGGCCCCCACGGATCCGTCGCCACGCCGACGATCGTCTTCACGTGCACCGGACTGGCCGCAGGATCGCCGGGAGCATAGGTCGGGACCTCTGGCGCCGAGGAACCTCCCGTGTACGCACGGGATGATCCGTACGCGGCCACACCGATCGTGAGGACCAGGAGCACGAGGTTCAAGCCGCCGAAGACCACGAGGAACGTGGGCTCGGGTTTCTCTCCACGCCGCCAGGCCCGATAGCGGGCCAAGGCGAACCAACCGGGGATCGTGAGTAGGTAGAAGAACGCGCAGACGACGCCCGTGATGGCGAGGAGCCTCTTCCAATCGGGGGTGTCCGTCACCGCTCGCGACTCGGGCCGCGGCACGGGACTTTCCGGCAGGATGGGAGGCGGAGGCGGCATGAATCGACCGGCCGAAGACATCGGATAGCATTGTGACACAACCCCTCCCCGGCGCGGTCCCGGATCGGTCGCGAGACTTTCGTTTCCGAGACCGCTCATACTCGTCGTTTGACCGACGGGCATCGCCCCGAGCACCGAGCGAAAGGGAGGTCTCCATGAGACGGACCAGAACACTGATCGCCGGAATCGTCATCGCGATCGTCGTGATCGGAGCCTTGCCGGCGGCGCTCGCCACACTGCACGTCACGCGGGCGCCGCTCGCGGACTGCACGCGGAACCAGCTCGGCGTTCGGCCCAACGGCACCGAGGGCGCCGCCGGCACGATCTACGGCGCCTGGGTGTTCACGAACCTGTCGAAGACGACGTGCAAGCTCAACGGCTACCCGGACATCCGGCTGTTCGGCAAGCAAGGGCGACCGATCACCACCCACGTGCAGACGGATCTCAAGCCCGCTCCCACCAACGTGCGGCTCGCGTCCGGCGACTCCGCCACGTTCCGCACGAGCTACAGCGACGTCTCCTCCGGGGGCCGGTGCCCGACATCGAGCGTCGCGCAGATCACGCCGCCGAACGCCGCCGCGCCCCTGTTCATCCCGGCCGTGCTTGCAGCCGTGCGATGGCGTGGTGCATGTCTCGGCCGTGCGCCCCGGGGTGCATCACCGATGATCGAGTCGGGCTAGATCCAGACGCGCGTCTGCGGGTCGATCGTGCGAACCGGATGTTGAAGGGCTGCGTTCAGATGAACTAGGTTGAGCCGATCCCGATCGGAAAGGGCGACTCCATGCTCGCGTTCGCGGCTCCATTGGTGCCAGGGAAAGACGACGACTTCAAGACGTTCGCGGGCGATCTGCATGCGTCGCGCGCGGCGGACTTCGCCGCCCTGAACGAACGCCACGGCCTGACGATGCATCAGGCCTGGCTGCAGCCGAACCCGGACGGCAGCAAACTCGTCGTCGTCGTGCTCGACGGTGATGGTGCCAAAGGGTTCTTCGCAGCGATCGCGAAGAGCGACGACCCCGACGACCAGTGGTTCCGGGATGTCATCTCGAACGTGCACGGGTTCGATCTCTCGCAGCCTCCTCCCCCGCCGAACGAACGCGTCGTGTAGCGCGCGCGGCGATCCCGAGCGTGCGGGGCCTGAGGATCGATGAGTCGTTCGTGCTCCGGTGGAGCGACCGGTACCTCGAGGACGTCTCGGAGGCCGATGCCGCGTTCGAGGAACACCTCTTCTCGGACGTGTCCGCGGCCGTGCGGGCCCGCGGCCACCTCACGCGCGGGGAGTTCCTGACGATCGCCACGTGGAAGTCGGCGCGCGCTCGCTCACGCCTCGAGCGGAACGACGCGCGACGCGTCCGAGCGATCACGTCGCGCGCGTTCGCGCCGGACGCCGTCGAACGAGCGTCGGTGCTGACCTCGCTCTCCGGCGTGGGCGAGCCCATCGCGTCGGCGATCCTCGCCGTGTGGGATCCGCGCCGCTACACGGTCTTCGACTGGCGCGCGACCGAGACCCTGCAGGCCGCGGGGCTGTTCCGTCCGAGCGGAGGACACGTCACCTTGGGGCTGTACCTCGCGGTGTGTCGCGAGCTCGCCGACGGGCTCGACATGCCCGACGCGGGCGTCCCGACCCTGCGGCTCCTCGACCGCGCGCTCTGGGCGTACAGCGCACACGGAGCTGCCAGGTAGCATCGACCCCGTGGACCGTCCCGATCCCGCCGAGATCGACGCCGTCATCGAGCTCACCGCGCGCGAGGCCGCCGCGTACCTGAAGGGCATCGCCGATCGACCGGTGCGCGATCCTCGGGCCGACGAGGTCGCCGCGGGGTTCGGCGGCCCGCTCCCCGAGCAGGGCATCGGCGCCGTCGGCGCGCTCGAGGAGCTGCTCGGCGGCATCGACGGCGCGGTGCACTCCGCGGGTCCCAAGTTCTTCCACTTCGTCGACGGCGGGACGACGCCCGCCGCGCTCGGGGCGGACTGGCTCACCTCGGCGCTCGACCAGAACCCCGGCGCCTGGGTCTCCTCCCCCCTCGCCGGTCGGCTCGAGCAGGTGGCGATCGAATGGCTCAAGGAGCTGTTCGGCCTGCCGGCTACGTGGGGCGGCGTGCTCACGACCGGCGCGACGATGGCCAACTTCGTGGCCCTCGCGTGCGCGCGACGATGGTGCGCCGAGCGGGCCGGCGTCGACGTCGACGAGCTCGGCCTGGCCGCGGCGCCGCCGATCACGGTGTTCGGGAGCGGGTACACCCACCCGAGCGACGTCAAGGCGCTCGGGATGCTGGGGGTCGGGCGCGCGAACGTGCGCAAGCTGAGCCGCGACGCCGTGGGACGCGTCGACCTCGCCGCGATGGAGGCGGCGCTCGCCGCGCTGGACGGCGCGCCCGCGATCGTGATCGGCAGCGCGGGCGAGGTGAACGCCGGCGACTTCGACCCGCTCGTCGAGATGGCGGAGCTCGCCGCGCGCCACGGGGCCTGGTTCCACGTGGACGGCGCCTTCGGGCTGTTCGCCGCGCTCTCGCCGCGGACCGCGCACCTGGTGGAGGGCGTCGAGCGCGCCGACTCGGTGATCGCCGACGGCCACAAGTGGCTGAACGTGCCCTACGAGAACGGGTTCGCGTTCGTGCGCGACCCGAAGCTGCTCCCGGCGGTCTTCGGCTCCGGCGCCGCCTATCTCCCCGACATCGACGAGCCCCAGCCGAACTGGGGCTACCTCGGTCCGGAGATGTCGCGACGGGCGCGCGCGTTCCCGGTCTGGGCGACGCTGCGCGCCTACGGGCGCGAGGGACATCGCGCGATCGTCGAGCACGACCTGGATCTCGCGCAGCGCCTGGCGGCGGCCGTGGACGCGGCGCCCGACCTCGAGCGCCTGGCGGAGGTGCCGCTGAACATCGTCTGCTTCCGCTACCGGCCGCCCGGATCGACGGACGGTCCCGAGCTCGACGACCTGAACCGGCGGATCGGCGAGGCGGCGCTCGAGGACGGCCGCGTCTTCTTCGGTTCCACCGACTACGGCGGCCGGGTGGCGTTCCGTCCGGCGCTCGTGAACTGGCGGACCCGCGAGGAAGACGTGGACCTGGTGCCCCAGGTCGTCCGCGAGCTCGGCGCGAAGCTCGCGTAGGAACCCGCCCACCTCCGTTGTTGCCTTAGCGCCCGACCTGCCGCACCATGTCGGGTACGAGAGGAAGGAGGTGGTCCAACTTGCATGAACAGCAGGAGACCCTCGAGGTGACTGGCTGTTAGCCGTCCCTCGCGGGCCAGGGCCACCCGCCCAGCCCGCTTGCCGGGCGACCGGCAGAATCCACACCAGCTCACCGACCTCACGGGTTCCGGCTGGTCTACCGGACGAAGCCTCCTCGGAGGCCGAAGTATCCGTGAGGCTGATAGGCAGCGAACGGGTCGGGTCCGACACGGACCCGGCCCGTTCCGCTACCCGATCGGGTCGCCGCCGGGGGGGATCGGCGACGAACCGGCCATCGAGGGAGCGCTCCGGGCGTCGGCGACGCGACGCGCCCGCCGGGAGCGCACCTGTAGGACGACGAGGAACGTGGACGCCGCGATCGCCGCGTCCACCCAGATCACCCGCCTGAGGTTGACAAGGGCCGCGAGCGTCCTCTGGATCAGGGCCAGCCGCGGGCTCGTCGGCATCAGCTGCTCGTGCTCATCGATCCAGACGTAGGCGGGGACGAACACCCACTGCGTCAATACGGCCGCGAGGAGCAGCATCACGACGGCACCGGCTATCAGGGCCCGCACCTCGGCGGTGGTCAAGGGGCGCACCTCGATCCACGACAGGAGTCCTACCGCCGCACCAGCCACCCATGCGAGTCCGGCGACGACGCATCCGAGCGTGATCGAATCGACGGTCGCGACGGGCCCGCCGCCTCCGCCGGCCAGCGTGCCCCCTACCAGCCCGGCGAGCCCAAGGAGCCCCGCGAGGCCGATCGTCTTGGCCGATCCGTAGCCTGTCCACCCGGAGAGCATCAACCCGAGCGCCACCACGAACCAGCCCAGCACGAGGAAGAGCGAGACGAAGAAGAGGTGATCCCCCGAGGCGACGGCGCCCGCTGCGAAGAGCATCAACGGCAGCCTTCCTCACCGAGCGGTTGCGGGGGAAGGGCATCCACGCGAGCACCACGCAACCGTCACGGTCCCGCCACAAGTGACCGGTGTGACTACCCCAGGTACCGCACGACGTACCGGCCGCCCGAGACGACGATCTTCCCGTGCGCGACGCGGACATCTGTGGCCTGCCCCGGCGCCCCCGCCGTGTGCGTGTAGCCGGTCCCCGCGAAGGTCGTGTCGCGCGCTCCCGACGACGTCAGTCGCTCCACCCCGAAGCAGTACCCGTGTTGACCGTCGTCGCAGTAGTCGTCGATGCCGACGATGACCGTCTTCCCGCCCTGCAGGGCGACGCCGAACGGGTAGGAATCGGAGGATCCCCCGCCCGCGTCGTCGCCGAAGTACACGTTGCCGTCGAACCCGGCGTCGAGCGTTCCCGCCGGCGTGAAGCGCGCGACGAAACTACCGTCGTGATCACAGAAGTCGCGGCAGATCTCGCCCACCATCGAGACCCGGCCGGTCGTGGCGGAGACCGCAACATCTGTCGCCGTCGACGAGTCGTGCTGCGTGGCCGCCGCGGGATCGAGCCATGCGTACCCGGCAGATCCGTAGCTCGTGTCGAGCGATCCGCTCGGGAGGTACCGACCCACGACGGCGCTGTTCCAATCCGGGGTCGCGCTCGGGAGGGCGCTCCCGGCCACGTAAACGGAGGCCGGGGAGACGGCGAGGGCGGTGACCTGACCGCAGACGCCGCCGCCACCGAGACAGATCGACGAGATCTTGAACGCGCTACCGGAAGGCGACACCTTGGCCAGGCCGGTCCTCCCCACCGCGAACGTCCTCCCGTGCGGATCGACATCCATATCGACCAGTGGGATCCCGGTGTCGACGACGCCGGCGTCGCCGAACGTCCGGTCGAGCGAGCCGTTCGCGTTCAGCCGTTCGATCTGGCCGCCCTGAACACCGACGAGGACCTTGCGACCGATGACGGCGAGGCCCACCACGCGACCGGTCCCGGGAAGGAATCGCTTGCCCCAGACGGGATCGACCGCGCCGTCGGCCGTGAAGCGGACCACGACCGGGCCCTTGGCGGAGGGGCTGAAGCCGCCGAGCAGGACGCGGTCGCGCTCGTCCACCTGGACGGACGTGTCGGCGTGGCTGACGTGGAAGAAGACGATGGCCGGCGCCACGACACCGCTCCTCACGATCCCGTCGCCACCGAACGTGGTATCGAGGTCACCCGCTGCAGCCTGCGCCGTTCCGGGCGGGACGCAGAGCACCAAGGCCAGGGTCCCGATCAGTGCGAGACGTCGTTTCACGGACCCGCCTCCCTGCCGACACCCTAGATCTCCCTCATCCCACCGCACGAGTCGGACGAATGGGGGGCCTCGGTTCTTGCCCGCGCCTGGGCCTCCCTTAGGGCGGCCCTTACCTTCGCGGGCGTGTGATGGACCCCGGCGGCGCATCGGCCGTCGCGCGATCCGGCTTGGGAGGCGGCAGCATGGTGCAGAAGCAGCAGGTCCGCAAGACGACCCCGGTCATCGAGACGGTCCCCGAGGCGGTCCCCCAGGCGGGACCGGAGCAGCCGAGGGCGATGCCTTGGCTGATCGGCGCGCTGATCTTCACGACGTTGGCGTTCCTGGCGCTCGCCGGCTGGACGGCCTATCAGCGCTACCACCGGACGACCGCCGAGCACGTGGTCCAGAACGCGGTGACCGCGTGGGATGCGGCGACTCCGGCCGCGCTCGCCGACGCGTACGCGCCCGACGCCGTCGTGGTCGAGGCCGACGGCACGAGGGTGGTGGGCATCAAGGCCATCGTCACCGACGCGCGCGGCAAGGGACCGGCGTTCTCGTTGACGCAGGTGGGCGACATCGCCACCACACCCGACGGGGCGTTCACGACGTTCGCCTACCGCTACACGGGCCACGGCCGAGGCTCCGGCATCGCGGTGGTGAAGATCGCGAGCGGCAAGATCGTCCGCCAATGGAACTTCGAGTCGGGCACGGTTCCCGCTCCATCGACGAAGTGACCGGGACATGCCCTCACGCAACCGGGGGATGACCGTGCACGAACGGCGCATGGCATCATCGGGCGATGACTGCTCCCAAGAAGCCCAAGGTGAACAAGGCGGGCCGACTGAGCGCCGGGATCCTCCTGTGGCGCCGGCGCGACGGACGCCTCGAGGTCCTCCTCGGTCATCCCGGCAGCCCGTACTTCGCGCGGAAGAACGACGACGACGATTGGACCGTGCTGAAGGGCGAGGTCGAGCCCGGTGAGGAACTGATCGACGTCGCGCGGCGCGAGTTCGCGGAGGAGGCGGGACATCCGATCGACGCCGACGCCCTCACGATCGAGCTGGGCGACATCCGTCAGAAGTCGGGGAAGCGCGTGGTCGCGTGGGCGGTCGAGGGCGACCTGGACCCCGCGACCGCGGTGAGCAACACGTTCGAGATGGAATGGCCGCCTCGGTCGGGGAAGATGCAGACATTCCCGGAGATCGATCGCGTGGCGTGGTTCGGGTTGAAGGTGGCACGGGTCAAGATCAAGGCAGCGCAGGCGGCGTTCCTCGACCGCCTCGAGGCGGCCGTGGCGGCGCGAGGCACCGACTGAGGGAAGCCGACCTACCGTCCCCGCAGGAGCGCGAGGAGCCTGAGCACCTCGAGGTAGAGCCAGACCAGCGTGGTCAGGAGCCCGAATGCTCCGAACCACGCCATGACCTTCGGCGCCCCGCTCGTCACCCCGCCTTCGATGAACGCGAAGTCGATCAGCAGGTTCGCGGCCGCGAGCAGACAGATGCCGACGCTGATCGCGATCCCGACGGCGTTGGGCTGCGTCCAGAACAGCAGGTCGACCCCGAAGATGCTGAAGAGCCACCCCACCAGGTACATCAGCGCGATCCCGGCCGTGGCGATCACGACGATCTTGACGAACCTGCCGGTCACCCGGATCGCCCGCGATGCATAGAGGAGGAGGGCCGCCAGGAATGTGGTGACCGAGGCCAGCAGGGCTTGCCCAACGATGCCGTCGTAGTAGGTCTCGTAGAGGTGCGAGATCGAGCCCATCCAGAACCCCATCAGCACGCCGTAGAAGATCCCGGCGACCATGGCGAGCTTGGGGTTCTTCGCCGCCGCGATCGAGATCGCGATGAGCAGGATGTAGCCGAGGAAGAACCACATGCCCGATGACGGCCGCTTGTCGGCGGCGGCCCGCCAGCCGAGCGCCGCGAACCCCACGGTGATGGCGAGGAGGAACAGCGTGCGCACCACGACGCTGCCGTAGGTCATGGTCTGGGTGACCTCGCGGCCGCCCGTCACTTCGCGTGCGGTGTCGGCCGAGAAGGATCGCTCGTTCAGGATCTGGGCGGACATGGTGAGGGAGCCTACACGGCACCGGCCCTGCCGCTCGCGCGTTCTCGCTCACGGGTCCCATGCACGCCCGGCTATCCTTCGCCCGTGCGCATCGGGATCCACGTTCGCCACTGGGAGGGGACCCCGCACGACGTGGTGCCGCTCGCGCGCGAGGCGGAGCGCCTGGGTCTCGACTCCGTGTGGGCCTCGGAGACCTGGGGCTCCGACGCGATGGTGCTCGCCACGTGGATGGCGGCGCACACCGAGCGCATCGGGATCGGTGTCGGCGTGGCGCAGATGCCCGCCCGCACCCCCGCCAACGCGGGGATGGCCGCTTGCACGATCGATCACCTGAGCGGCGGTCGCTTCCGCCTCGGCCTCGGCACGTCGGGGCCGCAGGTGGCCGAGGGCTGGCATGGCGTGGTCTTCGACGATCCCCTCGAGCGCACGCGCGCGTACGTCGACATCGTGCGCGCGGTCGTGGCGCGCGAGGCGCCCGTGGCCTACGACGGCCGCCACTACCGTCTGCCGGCGGCCGGAGGGACCGGGCTGGGGAAGCCGCTGAAGACCAACGTCAAGCCGCTCCGGTCCGCGATCCCCGTCTACCTCGCCGCGATGGGGCCGCGCAACGTCGCCCTCGCCGCCGAGATCGCCGACGGGTGGATGCCGATCCTCTTCTCGCCCGACCGGCCCGACGCGTTCGCGGAGCCGCTGCGTGACGGTGCGGCCCGGCGCGACCCGGCGCGGGGCGCGCTCGACGTGGCGCCGATGGTGTGGGTCGCGATCGACGACGACCTCGCGGCCTGCCGCGACGCGATGCGGGCCACGATCGCTCGCTACGTGGGCGCGTTCGGATCGAAGGAGGCCAACTTCTACAACGCCCTGGTGGCGCGCTATGGCTACGCGGCCGAGGCGGCACGCGTCCAGGAGCACTCCCTGGCCGGCGACACGCGCGGAGGCCACCGCGGCCGTGACCGACGCGATGGTGGACGAGCTCACGCTCGTGGGACCCGTGGCGCGGGTGGCCGAGCGCCTGCAGGCCTATCGCGACGCGGGGGTCACGACGCTGCTCGCCCAGACCACGGACGTGGACACGATCCGCGCGGTCGCCGAGGCGGCCGAGCGAGGAGGCGTCGCGTGAGGACCCCGCCCACCGATCCCGACGTCGAGCGCGAGCTCGTCGCCCTCGCGCACACGTTCGCCGAGCGCGAGATCCGCCCCGTGGCCGCCGCGCTGGACGAGGCGGAGACCTTCCCGTGGGAGGTCTTCCACGCGGCATGCGCGCTGGGTCTCGCGAGCATCGACATCCCCGTCGCGTACGGGGGCGGAGGCATCGAGAGCCTGCTCACGGCCTGCCTCGTCACCGAGGAGCTGACGTGGGGCGACAGCGGCGTGTCCGCCGTGATCAGCGGGAACGCGTTCTTCGCCGGCCCGATCCTCGCGCTCGGCACCGAGGAGCAGAAGCGGCGATGGGTCACGCCCCTCACCCTGCCCGACTCCCCCGCGGCCGCGCTCGCGCTCACCGAGCCGGGCGCCGGCTCCGACGCCGCCGCCATCATCACGCACGCCCGCCGCACCGAGGGCGGCTACGTGCTGAACGGCTCCAAGACGTGGATCTCGAACGCGCCCGACGCGGACCGCTACCTCGTGTACGCGACCGTCGAGCCCGGATCGCGTTCGCGCGGCATCACGACCTTCGTGGTGGCCAAGGGCGACGAGGGCTTCGCGCTGGGCAAGAAGATCCCCAAGATGGGCACCCGGTGCTGTCCGAGCGGCGAGCTGTTCTTCTCCGACTGCTTCGTGGCGGAGGATCGTCGGATCGGCGACGAGGGCCAGGGGTTCCACGGGGTGCTGGAGTGGTTCGACCGCTCGCGCGTGCTGCTCGCCGCGGGATCGTGCGGGGTCGGGCGCGCCGCGCTCGAGCACGCCGTCGCCTACGCGAAGGAGCGGGAGGCGTTCGGCCGGAAGATCCACGGGTTCCAGGCGGTCTCGTTCCGCCTGGTCGACGCGAAGATGAAGCTCGACCAGGCGCGGCTGCTCACGCACCACGCCGCGCGCCTCGCCGACGCCGGCGAGCCCTACACGACCGAGTCGGCGATGGCGAAGGTCGCCGCGAGCGAGGCCGCGTTCTTCGCCGCCTGGGCCGCGATGCAGACGCTCGGCGGCAACGGCTACTCGCGCGAGTACCCGGTGGAGAAGCTGCTGCGCGACGCGAAGCTCGACGAGATCTGGGAGGGCACGAGCGACATCCAGCGCCTGATCGTGGCGCGTTCGATGTTCCGCGACGAGGTGGGGCGCGGATGGCTGAAGGGTCGCGTTTGCTCCATCCTGGGGCCGCGGCGTAGCGTGGTCGTGACCTCGGGAGGAGCTCCGCATGACCATCGCAACTCACCCCGCTCACGTCCGTACCATCCGCACCGTCACCCTGCTGACCACGATCCTCGTGCTCGCTGCCGGATCTTGGACCCCGCCAGCCCAGGCTGCGCCCGCCCCCGCGCCCGCCTGGCACCGGCAGGCCGGCTTCCAGGCGAACGCGGTGGCCGTGGACAAGGACCGCAACGTCTACGTGGTCGGCTCGCTCAAGCCGGGGCCACGGTGGACCCTGATGCTGCGGAAGTACGCGCTCGACGGCAGCCTGATCTGGGCGCGGAACTGGCGCCCGGCGAAGGCGGGCTACGTGAACGGGCGCGACGTGGCCCTCGCCCCCGACGGCGGCGTCTACGTGGTGGGCGACGTCGCGATCCCCGGGTCCGAGGGCAGCGGATGGTTCATCGCCCGCTACGCCCCCGACGGCCGGCGCCGCTGGGTGCACGACGAGCCCGGCTGGGAGTCGGGGAAGCTCGCCGACTCCTACGGATCGGTGGCCGTGGCCGGCGACCGCCTGATCGTGGCCGGGAACCGCTTCGGTTGCTGCGGGAACCCCTTCAACCACGGCTACCTGCGCTCCTACACCACCGGAGGGAAGCCCGTCTGGCGGATCCCCTTCGACGCGCCCGCCATCGACCCGAAGTTCTACGACGGCGCGACCGGGGTGGCCGGGGGCACCTCGGGCATGTTCTTCGTCACGGGGTGGGCGGCCACGGCCCTGCAGATGGGCGAGACCGACTTCGTGGACCAGGACGTGGTGATCCAGGCCGTCACGTCCGGGGGTCACGTGGCGTGGACACGCGTCCTCGGCGATCACGGCACGCGCGACGTGGATCGCGGGACCGCGATCGCGGTGCGAGGCGACCGCCTCGCCGTCACCGGCGACGTCGACCAGCGCGGGTTCGTGCGGAGCCACGCGTGGCTCGGCGCCTTCACGCTTGGACGGGAGTCCCCTGTGGTCCCAGGGGTGGGGTGCGACCAAGCACGGCAACCAGTCGACAACCGCGGGTGTCTCGTTCGCGCCCGACGGGGCCGTGTACGTGGCGGGCTCGCGCCGCGACAAGTCCGATGGCGGATGGGACATCGTCGTGCGCCGGTTCGGCGCGGGGGGCGCGCTGATCTGGCAGAGCGTCCTGGAGCAGGGCATCCGGACGCTGCTGGCGAGTGATGTCGGGGCTGCGCCCGTGAAGGGCGCCTACGTCGCCGGTTCCAACAGCGACGGCGGCGGCCACCTCTGGCGCTACAGCACCTAGACAGGGCGCGGCGACTCAGCGCGCACCGAGGATGTCGCGGACGAACGCAGCGCGCTCCGCCACTGTGGCTCGCGGCACCTCGACGAGCGTGTAGCCGGTCCTCGAGTAGGCATCCACGAGGGCCTCGTGGAAGGCGATCGTGTCCGCGAAGGGCATCGTCCGCTCGTCGTCGGTCGTGTAGATCTCTTCCCACGGCGCGAGCACGAGGACCTCGTGGTGGTACCGGTACTCCTCGGCGGCTCGGAGGCTCGGCGCAAGATCGATCCCGAAGAGCACCGCGTAGGCGATGCAGTCCGGGATGCCCCGGTCGAAGACCACCGGGCCCGCCCGCCGTCCGGCCGCGCCGTGCTTCTCGATCGACCGCTCGAGGAGGAGCTCCACGAACCGCACGGGGTCGCGGTCCCAGGTGCCCGCACCACCGACGGTCCTTTGCTCCGCGAGGATCTCTCGGGCCGGTTCACGCACCAGATGGATGCCCTGGCCGATCCCGTCGAGGACGGCGGTCTTCCCGGTGCCGGGCGCGCCCGTGAGGATATGGAGATGGTGGGCCGGTGATGTCGTGTGCGACTCGAGGGACATCAGTCGTCGGAGTCGGCCCACGCGATCCAGCGTTCGGGTCGAAGCACGAGCGTGAGCGAACCCTCGTACACCTCGTCGTCCGGATCAGCCGACTCCCGCACGTAGCGGCGATCCAGCGAGGCGAGGTCCGATCGCGCGACATGCTCCTCGATGTCGACCGGCCCCTCGACCGTCACGTAGCGGCGCTCGGCGCCGACCGTGGTAGCCACGCAGAGCGTGCCGCGGCGGGTCCGCTGCACGTTCCGGTACTTCACCGAATCTCGCTCGGCGATGAAGCGCAGCGCCCCGTCGCGCCGGAAGAAATGCACGGGGACCGAGTGGATCCACCCACCCCCCGCGAGGGTGGAGAAGACGCCGGGGAGCGGGAGATCGAGCAGCTCGTCGCGTTCGGCCTCCGTGAGCGGCCGCCGGCCGAACACGTCCTCAGGCTCCGACATCCGGCCGAGTGTAGACGCAGTGTCCTGGGCCGTGGGAACGGCCCGTCGGAGGGCGCCCCTAGAGTGGGTGGATGAGCGACCTCGCCACCGACGCCCTCGCGCACCTCCGCGAGATGCTCGGACCCGACGCCGACTTCCGTCCGGGGCAGCTCGAGGCGATCGAGGCGGTCGCGCGCGACCGCAGCCGCGTCCTGCTCGTGCAGCGCACCGGGTGGGGCAAGAGCGCCGTCTACTTCATCGCCACGAAGCTGCTGCGCGAGCAGGGCGCCGGGCCCACGCTGCTTGGTCTCGCCGCTGCTGGCGCTGATGCGCAACCAGATCGAGATGGCCGGGCGCATCGGCGTGCGCGCCGAGACGATCAACCGCACGAACCCCGACGAGTTCGAGCCGATCGTGCAGCGTCTCGCTCGACGGACGAGATCGACCTGCTGCTGGTCTCGCCCGAGCGGTTCGCGAACGAGCGCTTCCGCGACGAGATGCTCTCGCGTGATCGCGCGCACGGTCGGGCTGCTCGTGGTCGACGAGGCGCACTGCATCAGCGACTGGGGCCACGACTTCCGGCCCGACTACCGGCGCATCGTGCGCGTGCTCGAGGCGCTGCCCGCCGGACGTGCCCGTGCTCTGCACCACCGCCACCGCGAACGACCGCGTGATCGCCGACATCACCGACCAGCTCGGCGACGTCGCTGCAGACCTTCCGCGGCACGCTCGACCGCGAGAGCCTGGCGCTCGCCGTCGCCGACGTGCCGAGCCAGGCCGAGCGCCTGGCCTGGCTCGCCGAGACGATCCCCGGCGCTCGCCGGCTCGGGCATCGTGTACGTGCTCACGATCGCCGACGGCGAGCGGGTGGCCGCCTTCCTGCGCCGCCAGGGCATCGAGGCCGAGGCCTACAGCGGCGCCACCGACCACGACGACCGCATCCGCCTCGAGCAGGCGCTGCTCGCGAACGAGCTGAAGGTGCTGGTCGCGACCTCGGCGCTCGGCATGGGCTTCGACAAGCCCGACCTCGGCTTCGTGATCCACTACCAGTCGCCCGGCTCGCCGATCGCCTACTACCAGCAGGTCGGCGCGCCGGCCGCGCGCTCGACCACGCGCCGGCGGTGCTGCTGTGCGGCGTCGAGGACCGCGAGATCCAGGACTACTTCATCGAGACCGCGTTCCCGCCGCAGCGACCAGGCCGAGGCGATCGTGGCGCTGCTCGGCCGGCGCCGACGCGCCGATGTCGCTGAACGAGCTGATGGCGGCGGTGAACGTGCGCCGCGGCCGGCTCGAGTCGATGCTGAAGGTGCTCGAGGTGGAGGGCGCCGTCGCGCGCGAGCGCGGCGGGTACGTGCGCACGGCCGAGGCGTGGGCGTACCCGACCGAGCGCATCGAGCACATCACCGCGCTCCGCCGGCACGAGCAGGAGGCGATGCGCCGGTACGCCGCACCACGACGGCTGCCTGATGGAGTTCCTGCGCCACGAGCTCGACGACCCGGGCGCCGAGCCGTGCGGGCGCTGCATGAAGTGCACCGGCACGCCGCTGCGTCGTGGAGGTCCGCCGCAGGCGCTGCGCGTGGCCGCACGCGAGCACCTGCGCGGGTTCGACCTGTTCGTGGAGCCGCGGAAGCAGTGGCCGTCGGGGCTGGCGGCGTCGATGCCGAAGGGCCGGATCGCCGAGGAGGAGCGGCCGCTGGCCGGCCGCGCGCTCTCGGTGATGGGCGACGGCGGCTGGGGACGGCTGGTGGCGACCGGCCGCGGCGAGGACGAGCGCTTCGCCGACGAGCTGGTGACGGCGTCCGCCGCGCTGATCCGCGAGCGCTGGCGGCCCGAGCCCGCGCCCACGTGGGTGACGTGCGTGCCCTCGATGACGCACCCCGACCTCGTGCCGGACTTCGCCGCGCGGCTCGCGGACGCGCTGGACCTGCCGTTCCACGAGGTGGTGCGCAAGGTCGGCCAGAACCAGCCGCAGGCCGCGATGCAGAACAGCGCCCAGCAGGTGCGCAACGTGTGGGACGCGTTCGAGGTCGTCCCAAGGCCGACCTGCCGCGACGGCCCGGTGCTCCTCGTCGACGACCTCGCCGACTCGAAGTGGACGCTCACGGTGGTGGCGCGCGCCCTGCCGCCAGGCCGGCAGCGGCCCCGTGCACCCGTTCGTGCTCGCCACGGCGATCGCCGGCTGAGAGCGAGCCGGCAAGACTCGTTTGACCTCCGCGGGCCCCGGGCAGAGACTCGTGGGCATCCCCGGACGCGACCACGGCGGCCGGGTCGGGAAGGGGGATCCATGAAACGGATCGCGGTCGGCACGGCTGCTTTCGGGTTCGTCATCGCGATGGCACTGTCGGCGCCGGGCGCGGCCGGCGTCATGGAATCATCGGGCGTCGCGCGGTTCACGTGCACGATCACCGGCACCGGCCACGGCGACACGATCCACGGGACCTCCGGCAGAGACGTGATCTGCGGCAAGGATGGGAACGACCTGATCTACGGCGGTGGCGGCGCCGACATCCTGTCGGGCGGTGGAGGGACCGATCTCCTCATGGGACAGGTGGGGGCCGACGTCCTCCTGGGCGGCAACGGCAACGACAACCTCTGGGGTGGGCTGGGTCGCGATGCCCTGGTGGCCGGGTTCGGACGGGACATCGCGGTCGGCCAGCAGGGCCTCGACATCATCGCCGGCGGGACGGGCGACGACATCTGCCTCTCGGGCATCGATCATCAGGCGGGCGACCGGATCCGCGGCGGACCCGGACACGACCGGGGCGACTCCGACGCCGGCGACTCCCTGACCTCGGTGGAGGATCCCGTGACGTTCCGCTGCTACGGCGGGTAGGCATCGGTCGCGCGTGGGGCCAGCGGAGTCGACGATCCAACGAGCGCGCGACGCGCTGGCACGGGGCGCTTGGGCGGAGGCGTACGAGGGGTTGCACGAGGCCGATCGCTCGTCGATGACCGCGAACGACCTCGAGGGCCTCGCGGACGCGGCCTGGTGGAACTCACGACTGGAGGAGTCGCTCGAGGCGCGGCAGAAGGCGTACGCGGCCTACGCCGCCGCGGGGGACGAGCGCGCCGCGGGTGCGGTGGCCGCGCGCCTCGCGATCGAGCACCTCGTCCGCGATGAGACGTCGATCGGCACCGGCTACCTGATGCGGGCCCACCGCCACCTGCAGGACCTCCCCGCGTGCAGGGAGCAGGGGTTCCTCGACGTGGTCGAGGCCAACGCCGCCCGGTTCGCGGGTGAGCTCGACCGCACGCTCGCATTGGCGCGGCGGGCCATCGAGCTCGGTCGGCGCTTCGACGACCGCGATATCGTCGCGATCGCGATCCACACCGAGGGCCTCGCCCTGATCGACGCAGGCGAGGTCCGGGAGGGCCTCGCCCTCCTCGACGAGGCGATGACGGCGGTCCTGGCCGGCGATCTGAGCCCGTACTTCACCGGCATCATCTACTGCAACCTGATCCAGGCGTGTCTCGAG
Organism: uncultured Actinomycetes bacterium; assembly: GCA_963810915.1. Classification (GTDB taxonomy): domain Bacteria; phylum Actinomycetota; class UBA4738; order UBA4738; family HRBIN12; genus JAOUEA01. The sequence goes on from CAWEPH010000002.1 coordinate 82,696, forward strand.
CTGAGCGACGTCCGACGCGCCGGCGAGTGGAGCGACGCGGCGCGCACCTGGTGCGACGCCCTCCAGCCGGACGCGCCGTTCCCGGGCATGTGCCGCGTGAACCGTGCGGAGGTGGCTCGCCTCCGGGGCGCCTGGCCCGAGGCCGAGGCCGAGGCGGTGCTCGCCTCGGAGGAGATGGCGGCGCTCGACCCGGGGCTCGCCGCGGCCGCGCTCAACCAGGTCGGCGAGGTTCGCCGTCGCACCGGCGATGTCGAAGGCGCCGAGACGGCGTTCGCCCGCGCGCATGAGCTCGGCGGCGATCCCCAGCCCGGACTCGCCCTCCTGCGGTTGGCGCAGGGGAAGATCGAGGCGGCGCGGACGGGGTTGCGCCTCACCCTCGGCGCCGAGCATCAGCGGCCGCGGCGGTCCCGGCTCCTCGCGGCGCAGGTGGAGGTCGCGCTCGCCGCGGGAGATCTCGACGAGGCACGACGCGGCCGTCGACGAGCTGGAGACGATGGCACGCGACGCCGGCACACCCGCGTTCGCGGCATCGGCGGCGACGGCTGCGGGCGCGCTCCACCTGGCCTCCGGGGAGGTGGACGAGCGCCCTCGATCGGCTCCGCGAGGCGTGCACGGCGTGGCAGCAGCTGAAGCTCCCCTACGAGACCGCGCGGGCGAGGGTGCTCTACGCGCGGGCGATCCGCGCGGGCGGCGACGAGGAGGGGGCGCGGCTCGAGCTGCGCGCCGCCCTCGCGGCGTTCGAGCGGCTGGGCGCGCGGCCCGATGCCGACGTCGTCTCCCGGCTCCTGGCGGGACCCGAGGCGCTCCCGGCCGGGCTCACCGCCCGAGAGGCCGAGGTGCTGCGCCTCGTCGCGGACGGCAAGACGAACCGCGACATCGCGGTGGAGCTGGTGATCAGCGAGCACACGGTGGCGCGTCACCTGCAGAACATCTTCGCCAAGATCGACGTCTCCTCACGGTCGGCCGCCACCGCGTTCGCGTTCGAGCACGGCTTGGCCTAGGCGACGCAGGGCATGGTGCATATGCACCACACGGACCCGACGACCATGTTGGTCACTTCCGTCGATGAAGGCCGGGCCCCCGCGGACCTAACGTCGCTCCCACACCGAGTCAGGAGGACGGCACATGGGTACCGAGAGGTTCGAGACCGTGGTGATCGGCGGGAGTCAGGCAGGTCTGTGGGCGGGTTCGTACCTGCGGGAGACCGGACGGTCGTTCGTGATCCTGGACGCGAACGCAGCGGCGTGGGCGATGCGTGGCGCAACCGCTACGACTCGCTGCACCTGTTCACGCCGGCGCGCTACGTCGGACTCGCCGGGGATGCGGTTCCCCGCGAAGGGCTCCGCCATGCCCACGAAGGATCAGATGGCCGACTACCTGGAGGCCTACGCAGAGCGGTTCGCGCTCCCGGTTCGGACCGGTGTGCGCGTCGACAGCGTGTCGCGAGAGGGCGATACCTACGTCGTGTCGGCCGGCGAGACGCGGTTCGAGACCGCCAACGTGATCGTCGCGACGGGCGCGCACCAGGAGCCGCGCATCCCGGCGATCGCGCGCGAGCTCGACCCCTCGATCGTGCAGCTGCACTCCAGCGCGTACCGCAACCCCGCGCAACTCCGCGAGGGCGGCGTGCTGGTGGTCGGCGCGGGTAACTCGGGAGGCGACATCGCGCTGGAGGCGGCGCGCACGCATCCTACGTGGCTCTCGGGTCCCGAGCTCGGCCACATCCCGTTCGACATCGACGGGCCGTTCGCGCGGATCATCGGCACACGCCTGGTGGTCTTCGCGGGTCGGCACGTCCTGACGCTGCGGACCCCGCTGGGCCGGCGGGTACACGCGTCCGCCGGCAGCAGCGGCAACCCGTTGGTGCGCGTGAAGCCGAAGCAGCTGGTCGACGCCGGCGTGCAGCGCGTGCCCCGGACGGTCGCCGTGCGTGACGGCGCCCCCGTGCTGGAGGACGGCCAGGTGCTCGACGTCGCCAACGTGATCTGGGCCACGGGGTTCCGCCACGATCTCTCGTGGATCGATCTCCCGATCTTCGGTGAAGACGGCGCGCCGACGCACGAGCGCGGCGTCGTCACCTCCGAGCCCGGCCTCTACTTCGTGGGGCTCCCGTTCCAGTTCTCCATCGCCTCCGACGTGCTCCCCGGCGTGGGCCGGGACGCCAAGTACGTCGTGGACCAGCTCGTCCGCAGGACGCGCCGGACCACGCAGCGTGAGGCCGTCGCCGCCTGAGGTCGGGCGTCGGGCGGTACCTTGGTAGGGATGGCTGACTACGTCGAGTGCCCGTGCCGCGGCTATCGGGAATGCCCGATGTGCAAGGACGTGCGCCCATGTGGCCAGTTCGGACGCAGCCGCTGGTGTCCGCCGTGCCAACGCCTGCGCCGCCAGGGGATGCGTCCTCGCGCCAAGGGCCGCAACCGCATGCCCGCCGGCAGGATCTGTGCGGGCGAGGGCTGCGGGACGCGCCTGTCCGTGTACAACACCAGCGAGCACTGCGCGCTCTGCGCCCGGCGCGGTCTGCCGGTCTAGTCCTCCCTCGCCCACGCGTACACGACGTCGGAGCGGCGCTCCTCGTCGCGCAGGTGCAGGTCGATCGCGACACTCGTGACCGCGGCCCACACGCACCACAGCGACGTGAGGCCCCCGACGGTCAGCCACACGAGCAGCATCACCGCGCCGAGGTTCAACACGCCGAAATCGCGGATCCATCGATCGCTCGACAGGAGCAGGGCGCCGCACGTCGCCGCCCCGTAGAGGAGCCCGATGCTGTCGCCGCCCGGGATGCGAACCAGGTACTCGATGTGATGTCCCTCGATGGCGGCGCCGAGCGGGCCGCGCACCACCTCACCGATCAGGACGACCGAGACGATGAGTCCGAATCCCGCTAGCAGCGTCATGAGCTGTCGCCTGCGCCGGGACGGCTCCACGCCACGCACCGCGACCGGCACCCACAGGGGTAAGAGGAACGCGATCGCGAGGTAGATCCAGACCGCCTTGTCCCCCACCGCCGTCGGGACCCGGCCCATGAGCCCCCACCACACGAACACCTCGGTGAGTTGATGGACCCCGAACAGGAGGGGCAGGGAGGCAAGGGGCAGCTCCCGAGGGGTGCGCGTCCGTCGCACCGCGTCGATGCCGACGGCGGTGACGATGATGCCCGCGGTGAGGTCGGCCTCGGCGGAGAAGCACATCGGACCTTCACCCTGTCACATCGCTGCGCGAACGCGGCGACGACGCTCAACCATCACCGACCGCGGGGCAACGCGAACCGGAGGATCCGACCCGCCTGGGGCCCCAACTGGAGGCTTCCGAACACGGCTCCATCCGCGACCACATCGATCATCGCGAAGACGTCCCCTCGACCGACCTTCACGGCCCAGCGCTGTCGTCCGGTCGAGGCGTCGAGGGCACCGAGCCGCCCCTGCCCGAACGCGAAGCGCCCAACGAACACGAGCCCACGAGCGAGCGCACGTGCCCACCAGAGGGTGGTGCCGTGCTCCTCGTTGCCGATACGCCGCCAGAGGACGTGGCCGGTGCGGACGTCGAGCGCGACGACGCCTCCACGGTAAAGACCGAATCCCTCTCCCTCGCACCCGGTGATGCATGTCGCGTGGTTCACGAACACACGCCCGCCGCCCGCGGCGGCGACGGATGCGAAGAAGGGAGCTCTGAACCGCCAGAGGAACCCGCCGTCCTCGAGGGCGAACGCGCTCACGATCTCTGTCGGCGCCTCGCTCGAGGGCTGAATCATGAAGATCCGCCCCTCGGCGACGACCGCCGGGTCGCCCGACGCCCGCCTCGACCAGATGGTGGATCCGTCTCGCGCGCGCAAGCATACGAGTCGGGCCCCCCGCTCCGTCGACACGGGAACGACCACCCTGCCGCCCGAGAGTCGAACTCCGCCCCACCCGACGAGGCGCACGCGGAGTCGTCTCGACCACGCTACGCCCCCACTCGCCACCTCGATCGACCGCAGCCACCGAGCGGCGCCCTTCGACTCCACGACCATCAGTTGATGCGCGGCGCGGTCGACCACGGATGGACGGCTGGCGGCCCTGGACCATCGCAGCGTGCCGGTCTGGACATCCAGTGCACGGACCGACGGCGGACCGGACCCGACACCAACGATCAACGTGGTGTCGTCGGCGGCTACGACCCGTGCCGAGGGATGGAACCGACGGGCCCAGAGCCGGCGGCCCGACGCCTCTTCGAGCGCGGCGACGATCCCGTACGAAGCCCCGTCGGCAGCCCACGCGGCGAAGACACGGCCGTCATGCACCACCTCGACGTCAGCGACTTGCTCGTAGATGAAACTCACGTCGGGCCGGATACGCCGGGCCCAGTCCAGCTGCAGCCGGTCCACGTTCGAAGGTCGGATCCGTGTCTCGGAGACGTTGTACCGGCTGGCGCCGCCATCGAAGCCCGCCTGCGGCCAATCGGCGTCACGCGCTGAGACCACCGACGGAGTGAGCGCAACGGCCAGCGCCAAGAACAGCCCCAGGACCCGGCGCGCGATGGTCGGCATCCCCGGTCACCTTCCGACCGTGACGATCGCGCGCACGCCATCGACCTGCGCGCTCGCGTGAGCCGAGCGCGCACGCAGCAGCACGATCAGACGGTCCCCTCGGTGGGCTTCAGCCGTCACCTGCACGCTGATCCACATGGCCCAGGTTCCGCCAGAGGCCCTCTCCAGCCATGCACGCCCGCGCAGCACGTCTCGGGTGATCACCTGTCCACCATGCATGTAGGTGACCGCGAACCCCCGGGCGCGCCCGATGCCCTCGACGAAGAGTTGGTCAAGGTGAGCCGCGTCGTTCTCCAGGCGGACGTAGAAGGCGACGACCGCTCCGCGACCGGCCCGGAGCGAGACCCGTTGGGTGGCACCCGTCGGCTCGTACACGCCATCCCCCACCCAGGGGCCCGCGGCGGATCGCGCGATCAACGCGTCGGGGCGGCCTCCCGGGTCCGTGCCCTGCAGGCCACGCGCCGCGATCGGGATGGTCCGCTCGAAGGTTGTGCCGTCGCCGAGCTGACCGCCCTCGTTGTCACCCCAGCACCGCACCGCTCCGCCGGCGGTGAGCGCACAGGTGTGGATGCCTCCCGCCGAGACCATCGACGCCCCGGAGGACAGCCCCACGACGTCGGCCGGCGACGGGCGATCGAGCAGCGTACCGTCACCGATCTGCCCGAAGTTGTTGGAGCCCCAGCACTTGACCGCCCCCGCATCGGTCGTGGCGCACGAGAACCCCGAACCGGCCGTCACCGACGCCACGCCGCTCGAGAGACCGACCACGGCTACCGGCGTGAGCCGGGACTTCTTCGTTCCGTCGCCGAGCTGGCCCCCACCGTTGTAGCCCCAACACAGGATCCCCGCGCCCGCGGTGAGCGCGCAGGTGTGACCACCGCCCGCCGCCACGGCATCTACGCCGCTCCCGAGACCGACCACGTCGACCGGCGCCAGCCGGGACTTCTTCGTTCCGTCCCCGAGCTGACCCGCGTAGTTCTCCCCCCAACACTTCAAGCCGTGCGCGCGGGTCAATGCACAGGCGTGATAGCTGCCGACCGAGATCGCCACGACGCCCTTCCTGAGCCCCTTGACTGCGACGGGCTTCAGCCGACGGTCCCAGGTACCGTCGCCGGTCGGGCTCGCACCCCAGCACTTCACACCGCCGGTGTCGGTGAGCGCGCAAGAACGGTCGCCTGCGGCCGAGATCGCCGCGACGCCGGATGTCAGCCCAATCACATCGACGGGGTTACGGCGCTGATGCTGGGACCCGTCGCCGAGCTGCCCGCTGAGGTTGTCACCCCAGCACTTCACACCCCCGCGTCGTGTGAGGGCGCACGTGTGGTTCCCTCCGGTCGTGATCGCGACGACCCCTAAGGGCAGCCCGCGGATCCTCACCCGTCCTTCGAAGTTCCATCCCCAGCACACCACGCGACCTGATGGGGTAAGCACGCACGTGTCCCCTCCGGCCCGCACCTGCGCGACATGCACGGCAGACGCAGGCACTTCGCTCATGGCGAGCAACGCCGACGCCACCAGGAAGGCAGCCAGCGCGGACAGCCATCTCTCGGCCCTCACCGAACCCACCTCCCTCGCCCGGGAAGCGACCCGCCACCTCCAATCTGCGGCCGGCCCGGAGGGTGGTTCGGGGCTGGGTGACCCTCGGGCGACGGGACCCCCCCGTGGAGTGCCCCTGCGACGGAGCCGGCGACGGGCCCGCGCCGTCCGTGTCGGGACCGTGCGTGGCGACCTATCCTTGCGGCCGTGACCACCACCGTGCTCGTCCTCGGCGCCGGCTTCGGGGGCCTCGAGCTCTCCACCCGCCTCGCCGAGGCACTCGGCGACGAGGTGGAGATCACGCTGATCGATCTCGCCGAGGCGTTCGTGTTCGGGTTCTCGAAGCTGGACGTGATGTTCGGCAAGCGATCGCCCGAGGCCGTGCGCCTGCCCTACGCCGACATCACGACGCCCCACGTCCGGTTCCGCCAAGAGACGGTCGTCGCGATCGACCCGACGCAGCGGCGCGTCGTCACCGATCTCGACGCCTACGAGGCCGACATCCTGGTGGTGGCGCTGGGTGCCGACCTCGACATCGGGGCAACGCCGGGCCTCGCCGAAGCCGGGAACGAGTTCTACACGGTGGAGGGCGCCGAGGCGCTACGCGAGGTGATCCCGGGCTTCCGGACCGGCACGGCCATCGTCGGCGTCTGCGGGGCTCCCTTCAAGTGCCCGCCCGCGCCGAGCGAGGCGGCGATCCTGCTCGACGACTACCTGCGCGAGCGCGGCGTACCGCGCCGATGTCCGGATCCGGGTCGTGATCCCGTTCGGCGCCCCCGTCCCGCCCTCGCCCGCCACCTCCGAGGCGATCCTCGCGCGATTCGCCGAGCGCGGCATCGAGTTCGTGGCCGAGCGCAAGGTGGCGGCGCTGGACCCGGCGACGCATGAGGCCGTGCTCGACGACGGGGAGCGGCTCCCGTACGACCTGTTCCTGGGCGTCCCGGTGCACCGGGTCCCCGCGGTGATCGAGGACTCCGGCCTGGCGGAGGGGGGTTGGATCCCCGTGGATCCCTCCACGCTCGCGACCCGGTTCCCCGGCGTCTACGCCGTGGGCGACGTGACGAGCGTGGGCACCGCCAAGGCGGGAGCGTTCGCCGAGGGGGCGGCGCGTGTCGTGGCCGACCAGCTCATCGCGCGGATCCGCGGGGACGACGAGCCCTCCGGCTACGATGGCACCGGCTCGTGTTACGTCGAGTTCGGCGATCACGAGGTCGGCCGCGTCGACGTGGACTTCTTCTCGACCCCCGGCCACCCGATCGGGACGTTCGTCGCCCCCTCGACGGAGACCGCCGACGAGAAGATCGAGTTCGCGTCCAGCCGCCGAGCCCGCTGGTTCGGCCTCTAGGCTCCCGATCGGATGGCGCCACCGCCGGAGGACTCCCCGACGTTGCTGCACGGAGGCCGGTTGTTCACGGCAGACCGCGGGCGACCGTGGGCGGATGCCGTCGCCTTCGATAGCTCCGGCATCCTCGCCGTCGGCACGCGACGACGAGGTCGCCGCTCGCGTCCCCGGAGCACGCCGCTCCGACGTCGGCGGCCGGACCGTCGTCCCGGGCTTCATCGACGCGCACAACCACTTCCTCGCCACCGGAGAGTCCCTCTCGTCGATCGACGTGCGCTACCCCGCCGTCGCATCGTGCGAGGACCTGGTGCAAGCGATCGCGGCGGCCGCCGCCACGACGCCGGAAGGCGAGTGGGTCCGCGCGTTCGGGTTCGACCACGCGAAGTACGACCGGGCCCCGACGCGGTGGGACCTGGACCGCGCGACCTCCCGGCATCCGGTCGTCGTGTACCACGTGTCCGGGCACCACGTGCTCGTGAACTCGGCGCTCCTAGAGCTGCGGGGGGTGGGCGACGACACTCCCGACCCCGCGGGCGGCGCCCTGGTGCGCGACGGGGGCGGGCGCGTCACCGGCCTCTGCCTGGACGGCGCGATGCACCTCGTCTTGCCCGTCGCCGTCGATATCGGCAACCACGGACCCAACTTCCACACGCAGGAGCCCGTCGCGGACCTCGTCGATGCGGTCGAGCGCGCCGGAGCGGCGTTCCTCGAGGCCGGGCTGACGACCGTCTGCGACGCGCAGGTCACCGGCCGGGAGCTCGTCGCCTACCGGGCCGCCGCTGATGGGGGGCGGCTGCCGCTGCGCACCGTGTGCATGCCGCTGTCGCATCAGCTCGACGCCTTCCGTGCCATCGGGCTCGCCGGCCCGTTCGGCGACGACAGGTTGCGCATCGGCGCGATGAAGGTCTACGCGGACGGCTCGCTGATCGGTGGCACCGCCGCGTTCGAGGAGCCCTATGGCGAGGACGGTGCGTTCACCGGGTCGCTCTACCACGAACCCGACGAGCTCCGCGACCTGATCGTCGGCGCCCACGCCGACGGCTGGCAGATCGGCGTCCACGCGCAGGGCGATCGCGCGATCGGGCTCGTCCTCGATGCGTTCGAGGCCGCCGCCGAGGCGGCGCCGCGGGAGCACCGACATCGCCTGGAGCATGCGGGGTACCCCACCGCGGATCAGATCCGGCGGATGGCCCGGCTCGGCGTAGTCACCGTGAACCAGCCGCGCTACCTCTACGACAGCGGCGACGAGTTCCTCGCGCGGCTCGGCGACCGCGCCCACGGGCTCCAACCCCTGCGCCACGAGATCGACGCCGGCGTGCGGGTGGTGCTCAGCAGCGACTCGGACGTGGCCTCCTATCGTCCGCTCGACCAGATCGCTTCGGCGCTCGAGCGGCGGACGCGCAACGGGGCGCCGATCGGCGCGGATCAAGCGCTCTCGCTCGAGGAGGCGCTGCTGGCCTACACGATCGACGCCGCGTTCGCGCTGCGGCTCGAGGACCGGCTCGGATCGCTCGAGCCCGGGAAGCGCGCGGACGTGGCCGTGATCGACGGCGACCTGGAGGCGACGCCCGCGGCGGACCTGCCCGCGATGGGGATCTGGAAGACGTTCCTCGACGGGCATGCGGTGCACGACGCCGACACGAGCGCGTCCGCTTAGACTCCCGGCAACGCGAGCACCCAAGGGGAGGAACCGATGTCGCTGCCCGACCACACGACGCTGAACTGGGGACCCTGGTACCGGAGGTCGCCGTTCTTCGACGCCACCCTGCGCGCCGGCTGCTCCGCCTACGACGTGTATCAGCACATGTACCACCCCAACACGTACGGCGATCCCGTCGAGGAGTACTGGGCGCTCGTGAACGACGTGACCCTGTGGGACGTGAGCGTCGAGCGCATCGTCGAGATCACCGGCCCGGACGCGGGCGCGTTCACGAACCTCCTCACCTGCCGCGACCTCACGACGTGCGCCGTGAAGCAGGGCAAGTACATGCTCGTCACCGCCCCCGACGGCGGCATCGTGAACGACCCGGTGCTGCTGCGCGTGGAGGAGGACCGCTGGTGGCTCGCGCTCGCCGACTCCGACGCCGGCCTCTACGCGATGGGCGTGGCCGTCAACTCCGGGATGGACGTGCAGGTCGGCCACCCCGACGTCTACCCGGTCCAGGTCCAGGGCCCCAAGGCTAAGGACACGATGCGCGATCTCTTCGGCGACTGGATCCTGGACATGAAGTACTACTGGTGCGACGAGGCGGAACTCGACGGCATCCCCGTCGTGATCAGCCGCACCGGATGGACCGCCGTGGTCGGCTACGAGATCTACCTGCGCGACCCGAGCCGCGGCGACGACCTGTGGGAGCGGATCCTCGACGCCGGGAAGCCCTACGGTATCCGGGTCACGCCCTCTTCGGACATCCGGCGCATCGAGGCGGGCATCTTCGACTGGGGCTCGGACATCGGTCTCGCCGACAACCCCTTCGAGGTGACCGGCCTCGAGCGGCTGGTTGAGGAGCAGGACGCCGACTACGTGGGCAAGGAGGCGCTCGAGCGCATCCGGCGCGAGGGTGTCTCCCGCAAGCTCGTGGGGGTCGAGGTCGAGGGCGAGCCCGTCGGTCAGCCCACCCAGCACTGGCCCGTCTCGCAGGGAGGCGAGGTGCTCGGGCACGTCACCGACGCCTGCTGGTCACCGCGGCTGGAGAAGAACATCGGCTATGTCTGGGTGCCCATCGGACTCGCGACGCCGGGCACGCGCCTAGAGATCGACGCCGACGACGGTGCGCGCACAGGCATCACCGCCGCGCTCCCCTTCATCGACCCCCAGAAGAAGGTGCCCGCCGCATAGGGGCGCGCCGGAACGGGCTCCGACGGCGCGGATGCCGCGCGCAGTCGCGGCGCAGATGCGTGGGTAAGGTGGTGACGGGCCGCGACGCACTTCATCTCGCCCGCCGCTGGGCCCCCTCGTGACCATGCCTGCGAGCACAGACGATCGGAACGAACGCGACGGTGCGCGCACCGTCGCTCGCCAGATCCTGCGCGCGCTCGTCGTCGTCGGGACGCTCGTCGTCGTGGCGGCGGCGTCGATCGCGTTCGCGCTTCGGTTGACACCGGAACGGTCCGTCTCGGTGCTCGGACAGACCGTTGCCGTGGGAACCGCACCCCCTACCCTCAGCACCGAAGGCCCGGGTGAAGTCGTCCTGTTCGGGCAGTCCTTGCCGACGCAGGTGCACTTCATCGGCCCGGTCAGGCCACGTCTGGTCCTCACGGACATCAGCATCAACGAACAGTTGGCCGGTCTCGCGCCCGGGTCGCCGACGGCGAAGGCCGGATTCGGTGACGCCCTCGTGCGCGGCTGGTCGCAGTACTTCGCGTTGGAGGTCGTGTTCGTCGCGTTCGGTGCCCTCCTGCTCCTCGGAGCGATCGCCGGATGGCGCCGGTACGGGTTGAAGCGAACCCTCGTGACCCTGATCGGTGGCCTCGCGTTCGTCCAGGCCGTGAACCTGAGCGCGATCATGGTCACGGCCTACACGGCGCCGGGCATCCTCCGTGAGGTGCACAACCTGAGTCAATTGGTCGGCCGCGAAGAGCGGCGGCCTCTGCCGACCGCTGCCGGACCGACGCTTCCCCAGATCGAGGCCGTCGTCCTGGGAGACTCTACGGCCGCCGGGCTCGGCGGCCCACCGCTGCCGAACCCCACCCCCGCAGACGAAGCGTGCCAGCGCAGCGCCTTCGCCTTCGCGGTGACCCTCGCTCGCGTGAACGGCTGGGAGGTCGACAACCTGGGGTGCAGTGGCGCGACGATCGCGGGCGGGGTCCTCGGGGCACAGTACGCGGGAGATCGCAGGATCCCCGCACAGCTATCCGTCGCCAAGAGGGCGACCGAGGTGAAGGCGGTCATCGTCAGCGTCGGCGCCAACGACATGCATTGGAGCGTCCTCGTCCACCTCTGTGCTGCATCCGATACGTGCGACAACCGCGCCCTCACGGCGTACTTCCAACGCGCGCTCAACGGCTTCACCCAGGACTACTACACGTTGCTCCGTCAACTCACCGCGATGCCCGGAGCGCCGCTCGTCGTGATCAATCAGTACTACGCGCCGTTCGTTCGTACGCCTGCCTGTCTCGCGTCATCGGGTCTGACGAGCGCGAAGATCGACGTTCTGCTCGACCGCCTGAACGTCCTCAACGAGGTCCTCGCGAAGGGGGCGGAGACCTTCGGATTCCAGACGGTCCGGCCGGACTTCAGCGGGCATGAGTTGTGCACCGACCAGTCCTACGTCCAGGGGCTCGAGGAACCTGCGCCTCTGCACCCCAACGCGAGGGGGCAACTTGTGATCGCGCTCGCCGATGAGCGTGCCCTGCTCGCCGCCGGCTGAATCCCCGCTCAAGTGAACAGCGCGATGAGCTTCCGCCCTTCGGAGACCCACAGCACGAAGCTCGAGGCAGCCAGGGCGACGCCCCACTGCGCCGCGCTGAGCGGCACCGTGCCGAACGCCGACTCGAGGAACGGCACGTAGACGACGGCCACCTGCAGCATGGCCGAGAGCGCAACAGCGCCCCACAGCAACGGATTCGAGAACGGGTGACGGAACGCACTCTGGTGATCCGAGCGGGAGTTGAACACGTTCACCAGCTGGGCGAGCACCAGGACGGTGAACGCCATCGTGCGAGCGACCTGCTCGCTCCCCGTGCCCTCCACGAGTCCGCCTGGGAGCTCGAGGTCGAACACGAACAGCGTGGCGGCGGCCATCGCGAGGCCGTTGACCATGATGCTTACCCACATCGGCCCGTCGATCACGCGTTCCGTACGCCGCCGCGGCGGGCGCTGCATCATGCGTCCCTCGGGTGGATCCACCCCCACCGCGAGGGCGGGCCCGGCGTCGGTCAGGAGGTTGATCCAGAGGATCTGAGTGGCGAGCAACGGGCTCACGATCCCCGCGCCTCCGCTCGTCAGGCCGAGGGACGCCGCGAAGACGATCCCGAAGAGCATCGTCAGTACCTCACCGGTGTTCGACGAGAGCAGGTACCGGATGAACTTCCGGATGTTCGCGAAGATCGAGCGGCCCTCTTCGATGGCGGCCACGATCGTCGCGAAGCGATCGTCGGTGAGGATCATGTCCGAGGCTTCCTTCGAGACGTCGGTACCGGCGATCCCCATCGCCACACCGATGTCCGCGGTCTTGAGCGCCGGCGCGTCGTTCACACCGTCGCCGGTCATCGCGACGACGTTGCCACCGCGCCGAAGCGCCCGCACGATCCGGAGCTTGTGCTCAGGGCTCACGCGGGCATACACCGAGACGTCCTCGACGGTCGCGTCCAACGTCTCCTCGTCCATCCGCTCGAGCTCGACGCCGGTGCTGACCGCTCCATCCCCCACCGCGATGCCCAGCTCGGCGGCGATCGCGCTGGCGGTGATCGGATGGTCGCCGGTGATCATGATCACGCGGATCCCGGCGCCCTGCGCGGCGGCCACCGACGCCGCGGCTTCCTCACGCGGCGGATCGATCATCCCGACGACCCCGAGGAACACGAGCTCGTCCTCGAGATGTTCACCGGGCTCGTCGTAGCCCGTGGCCTCGATCCGACGCTCTCCGACGGCGAGGGTGCGCATCGCGCGCGAGGCGAGGTGCTCGACAGCCGCGAGGATCTCGGTCCGTCGTGCCGGCGTGAGCGAGATGACCTCGTCCGCGCAGCGCTCGTCCGAGCATCGCGCCAGGAGCACGTCGGGCGCGCCTTTCGTGAAGACCCGCAGGGCCCCCGCAGCCTCGACGTCCTCGTGGATCGTGCTCATCAGCTTCCGCTCTGAGGAGAACGGCACCTCGTCGACGCGCGGGAGCCGCCTGCGGGCCTCGTGCGGAGCCTCGCCCAGCTTTGCCGCTGCGACGAGCAAGGCGCCCTCGGTGGGATCCCCGCGTACGGTCCAGACTCCCTCGTGTTCCTCGATCGAGGCGTTGGAGGCGAGCGCCGCCGCGCGCAGGAGGCGGCGGACGTCGGCGACACAGGGCGACACCTCGAGCGGCGCGCCATCGGGGTCTGTGACGTCGCCGGCCGGTGCGTAGCCGGTGCCGCCGAACAGCGCGGTGCCCGAGGCCGTCACGGCTTCCCGCACGGTCATCTCATTCCGTGTCAACGTGCCCGTCTTGTCGGAGCAGATCGTCGTAGCTGAGCCGAGCGTCTCGACCGCCGAGAGCTTCCGGACGATCGCGTTGCGACGCGCCATGCGTTGGACGCCGAGAGCCAGGACCACCGTGAGGATCGTCGCGAGCCCCTCCGGCACCGCCGCGACGGCGAGCGAGACGCCGATCAGCATCACGTCGACCATCCCGGCGGTGCCCTGAACGTCGGAGACGGCCATGAGCGAGGCGATCACCACGATGGCCACCGCGATCACCGCGATGCCGATCACGCGGCCCGCTCGGGCGATCTCGACCTGCAGGGGCGTCTCAGGCTCCTCGACCATCTCGAGCAAGCCGGCGATCGTGCCGAGCTCGGTCTGCATCCCCGTGGCGGTGACGATCGCCGCGCCGCGGCCGTAGGTCACCACGGTGCCTCGGAAGACCATGTCGGTCCTGTCTCCCACAGCGAGATCTCGCTCAACCGGCTCGATGCGTTTCTCAACCGGCTCGCTCTCCCCGGTCAGGGCGCCCTCCGCGGTGCTGAGCGAGATCTCCCGAACGAGTCGGCCGTCGGCGGAGATCGCGTCGCCGGCTTCCAGCAGCATCAGGTCGCCGGGCACGACTTCACGCGCAGGCACCGTGGCGGATCGTCCTCCCCGCACCACGGTGGCCGTCAACTCCGTCATCGCCCGAAGCGCGGCGACGGCCTGTTCCGCACGCGCCTCTTGCACGTAGCCGAGCACCGCGTTCAACAGCACGATCGCGAGGATGGCGATGGCCTCGATGGGCAGGCCGTGTGCGCCCTCCAGCAGCCACACGAGCGCCGAGATCGCCGTGGCGGCGAGCAGCAGCGCAACCAGCGGATCGGCGAACTGGCGAAGGAACCGACGCCACCGAGGGACAGGGGGTGCTTCTCGCAGCTCGTTCGGGCCCTCGCGTCCGAGGCGTGCAGCGGCCTCGTCGGGTGCGAGCCCAGCCACGGCGTCGGTATCGAGCGCCTCCGCGACCGTCGTGACGTCGTGCGAGTGCGGTGCTGCGAGCATCGTCACACGACCATACCGGCCGACGCTCAGGCGGCCCGCCCGGTGATCGAGCGCCGCAGCAGCACCGTGGCGATCGCCAGCAGCCCCACCGCATAAGCCGCGAGCACCCACAGATCCGTGCCCACCTCCGTCGGCCGCGCCCCCACCGTGATCGAGGCGTTGAGCGCGTCGACCGCCCAGGCGTGCGGGAAGAGGTGCGCGATCCTGAGCATCACCGGCGGGAAGATCTCGAGGGGCACCATGCAGCCGCCCAACGCCGCGAGCACCAGCCCCAGGAACACCCCCATCGCGCCGGCCTGCGAGGCGTTCTGCAGGAGGGAGCCCATCACCATCGCCGCCCCGGTCGCCGCCAGCGCGAAGAGCAGCACGACCAGCGTGGTCGTCAGCCGGTTCCCCCAGTCGACCTGGAATAGCAGGACCGTGCCCACGACGATAAGCAGCCCCTGGATCAGCGCGATCGCGTAACGGCCGAGCGTCTCGCCCACCAGGATGGTGCGCACCGAGGTGGGCGAGGCGAGCATCCGCCGCGTCACGCCGAGGCGCCGCGTCTCGATCAGCATGGCCGAGGCCGACAGCGATGTGAGGAAGATGAAGAGGATCAGTTCTTGCGCGGCCCCCGTCGCGAACGAGCCCACCGCCGTATCGCCGCCTGCTGTCCCCGTGGCCACGTCGACGGTGGGCAGGACCGCCGCGACCGCCTTCGCCCGGCCGAGTCCCTCGGCGAAGGTCGGAGCCGCGCCCTCGTCCACGGCGAAGCGCGCCGCGCGGACCTCTACGTTCTGGGCATCCACCACGGATGCGACGGTCAGCTGCAGCCCCTGATCCGCGGTCGGTCGCGCGATGAAATCGATCGGGACCGTCTCGCCCGCGCGGATCCGCTCGTCGTAGCCGGGCGGGATCGTCAGCCCACCTTCCAACTCGCCGCGCTCGATCGCGGTGCGCATGGCGTCCGCATCGGTGTAGACACGGACGTCGATGCCCTCGGTCGCGGCCAGACGCGTCCGGAGATCCCGCCCGAGCTCACCAGATCGCGCGTCCATCACGCCGAGCTCGGGCGTGAACCCGGATCCGAAGGCCGCGCCGATCGCCAGGATGATCAGGAACGGGAAGACGAAGACGAAGAAGGCAGCGGTCTTGTCCTTCACCAGCCGACGGAGGTTCGTCCCCGCGATCGCGAGCGCCTTGCGGAGGTTCATCCGGCCACCATCCGCGTCGACCGCGCCCACGCGAGGCCGCCGGTGACGAACGCGATCGTGAACACCCCTGCGAGCGCCCCGACCACGTCACGCACCGACGCGCCGTACGCGAGCTTCTGGAAGCCCTCCATCAGCCACCCCTGCGGGGAGAGGAACCGGATCGTGCCGAGCAGGCCGGCCTGCGAGATCGGGAAGAAGGTGCCGCCCAACAGCCCTCCCACCACGGCGACGATGGAGACCATGGCGCCGGCCTGTGCGGTGGTCTTCGCGTAGGTGGCCACCAACGCCGTGACGCCGACCGCGGCCAGCACGCCGCCGAGGATCAGCAGCGCGACGCCGACGGGATCGCCCCACTCCGCCTGCAGGAGCCAGGTCGTGGCCAGGACCAGGAGCACCGTGCTCACCAGCCCGACCACCAGGCTCGCGAGGGCCTTCCCGCCGATCACGGACGCCGGTCGGATCGGCGCCACCAACAGGCGCGAGAGCGTCCCCTCCTCGCGCTCCTCCAACAGGCCCCGCACGCCGAACTCGACCGCGAAGAACAGGAAGAACACCGCCATGCCGATCGCGAAGAAGGTCGACTGGGACGCGACCTGATCGGCGGCGTGCACCGTGCGGATCCTGGCCGCGGCCGGCACGGCCTGTGCACGGGTCGCCAGGTCGGGATCGGGCGCGGGCGCCCCACCTCCGTGCGTCACCGTCGCCACCGAGAGCCCGACCGCATCGAGCTGCGAGGCGAACGAGCGCGCCAGCGAGACCATCACGAGCGATCCGATGCTCGAATCGGGCGAGCCGATCACGCGGATCGTCGCGCCCTCGCCGGCGCGCACGGCGTCGGAGAACCCTTCCGGAAACACGGCCGCCGCGTCGAGGTCGCCGGCCTCCGCCTGTCGGTCGGCCTGTACCGGCGAGTCGACCTGCTCCAGGGTGACGAAGTCGAGGGTCTTCAGGAGGGCGGTGAAGCTCGCCGGGAGATCACCGCCGGCGTCCTGGTTCACGACCCCGTACGTCACGTCCAAGCCCTGCGTCTCGACGTCGCCGAGCGTGAGGCTGAAGATCCATGCGAGCCCGAACGGGAGGACCAGAGCGACCAGGATCGCGGTCCGGTCGCGCAGCCGCCTCCGCAGGTCCTTCGTCGCGATCGTCCAGGCATCGCGCATCGTCCTAGCCCTCGTCGCGGAGCGCCTTGCCGGTGAGGTGCAGGAAGACGGCCTCGAGGTTCGGCTCCTGGACCTCCATCGAAGTGATGCCGGTGCCGGTCGCGTCGATCGAGCGCACGATCTCGGCGAGCGAGGAGCGCACGTCGCGCGCCATCACGTCGATCCCGCCGTCGCGCGGGACGGCCTCCGCCACGCCGGGTATGCGCATCGTCGCGGCGCACGCAGCCTGGAGATCGCCGCGAGCCTCGATCCGCAGGCGGTCGAGCTCGCCCACCAGCCCGATCAACTCGCGGCGCGTGCCCTCCGCCTTCAACGTCCCCTCGTCGAGGATCCCGACGCGATCGCAGAGCCGCTCGGCCTCCTCCATGTAGTGGGTGGTGTAGAGCACCGCCATGCCCTCCGACGCCAGCGCCTCGACGGAGTCCAGGATCGCGTTCCGGCTCTGCGGATCCACGCCCACGGTGGGCTCGTCCAGGACCAGGAGCGCCGGGTCGTTCAGCAGGCCGAGACCGATGTTCAGACGACGCTTCATGCCGCCCGAATACCGTTCGGTACGCTCGTCGGCCCGCTCGGCGAGGCCGACGGTCTCCAGGACGCGATCCATCCGCCGCTCCAGCTCCTTCCCGGAGAGGTCGTACAGCTTGCCGAAGAACCGCAGGTTCTCCTTCGCGGTCAGGTCCGGGTAGATCGCGATCTCCTGCGGCACGAAGCCGATCGCCGCCTTCGCTTCGACGGTGCCGGTGTCGAGCGGGCGGCCCTGCAGGGTGACATGGCCGCCGTCGCGCGACAGCAAGCCGCAAACCATGGAGATCGTGGTGGTCTTTCCGGCGCCGTTGGGCCCCAGCAGGCCGTAGGTCTCACCCTCCCCGATCGTGAAGCCGACGCCGTCCACGGCGAGCCGCTCACCGTAGCTCTTGCGAAGGCCTTCACAGGCGAGCACCGCGTCCATATCCGACCTCCACGCTAGTCCAACGACCCGCGTCGCGGACCACGACCGCTCGGGAGCGCAGGTGTGGTCAACTACGGTCATGGCATCCTGGAACGGCACCGTCGTCCTCACGACGCCGCGCTTGCTGCTGCGCACCTTCCGCCGTGACGACCTCCCGCACTACGCGGCCCTGAACGCCGATCCAGAGGTCGTGCGTTACCTGGGTGGCGAGCCGCTCTCGCGCCAGCACTCCGACGAGATCGCCGAATGGGCGAACGAGGTCCACGAAGAAGAAGGGATCGGCCTGCTCGCCGTCGAACGCCAGAAGGACGGGGCCTTCCTCGGCATGTGCGGCCTGCACCACCTGGAGTCCTATCCCGACGACGTCGAGGTGGGGTGGCGGCTCGCGTATGAGCACTGGGGCAAGGGGTACGCCACGGAAGCCGCCACGGCCTGGCTCGATCACGCCTTCGGCCCGCTCGATGTGCCGCGCGTGATCTCGACCACGGACCCGCCGAACGTGCGCAGCCTGGCGGTCATGCGACGGCTGGGGATGACCTTCGACCACGCCGCCCAGATCACGGACGAGGGCATCGCGTTCGATGCGGTGATCTACAGCATCACGGCGGCCCAGTGGCGCGCACACATCGCCGCCACGGAGCGATGACCGCCGACCGCATCGCGCGGCCGAACCTATCATCGCGGGCACCATGAGCCAGCCGAACGAGCCGCATCCGCACGTCGACGTCGGGGCCGGGCGCCTCGAGGCGTTCAGCGATGCGGTGATGGCCGTGATCATCACGATCCTGGCCCTCGAGCTGGGGCCCCCCGGCGGCTCGACGCGGGACGCGGTGGAGGCGTGGCTGCCGAACCTGTGGATCTATCTCCTCGCCTTCGTGTTCGTCGCGATCTACTGGAACAACCACCATCACCTCCTGCGCGCCACCACGCGCATCAGCGGATCGGTGATGTGGGCCAACATGTTCCTGCTGTTCTGGTTGTCCCTGGTCCCCGTCCTCACCGAATGGCTGAAGGAGTTCCCGCGCGAGGCGCTGCCGGTGGCGTCGTTCGGGGTGGTCGCGCTCTGCGCCGCGCTGGCGTACAGCATCCTCGTCCGCGCGATCGTGCGTGCGAACGGTCGGGAGTCGCTGGTCGGCGTGGCGCTCGGGTCCGACCTGAAAGGGAACATCTCGCTGGTGATGTACGCGGCGGGCGTCGGACTCGCCTACGTCAGCATCTGGCTCGCGTACGCGCTCTACGTCGCGGTGGCGGTGATGTGGCTCGTGCCCGACCGCCGCTTCATCCGTGCCCATCCTCCCCACGAGCACCACGACTAGGGTCCCGCCGTTCGCCCTCCGCATAGACTCGCAACCCATGGGGACGTGCGCGACCTGCGGGGCCACCAACGTCGAAGGAGCTCGCTTCTGCGCGTCCTGCGGCGCTTCGCTCACGGCGACGTGCGCGTCGTGCGGCGTCCAGCTCCCCGACGATGCCCGGTTCTGTCCCAGCTGCGGGGCACCGGTGGCAGCGCCCGACTCGGCTCCCCTGGGCCAGGAGCGTCGCGTCCTCACGCTCCTGTTCGCCGACCTCAGCGGCTCCACCGCACTGGGCGAGCGGCTCGATCCCGAGCAGCTGCGCCAGGTCCTCGATCGGTACTTCGCGGCCATGCGCGAGGAGATCGAAGCCGAAGGTGGCACCGTGGAGAAGTTCATCGGCGACGCGGTGGTCGCGGGGTTCGGGACACCCGTCGCCCATGAGGACGACGCTGCCCGCGCCCTGCGCGCGGCCCTGCGGATGCGCGCGCGTCTGCCGGCGGTGAACGCGGAGCTCGACTCCCTGCACGGCGTCACGCTCGAGATCCGGATCGGCGTGAACACCGGCGAGGTGCTGGCGACACTCGATCCCCTGCCGGGGGAGCCCATGTTCACGGGCGACGCGGTCAACACCGCCGCGCGCTTCGAGCAGCACGCGCGACCCGGACAGATCCTCGCCTCGGAGCGCACGGTGCGAGCGGCACGCGGCTTCGCCACCGCCGACGCCGGCCTGATCGAGATGAAGGGCAAAGCCGAACCCGCGCGGGCTTTCGAGGTCCTTGGCGAGGACGGGTCGGCGCCCGCACGTGGGGTGCCGGGTCTCTCGGCGCCGATGGTGGGGCGCGACGCCGAACTCGAACTGCTGGCCTCGATGGCGGCGCGGGTGAGTATCGAGCGTCGACCGCACCTGGTGACGATCTATGGCGAGCCGGGCGTCGGCAAGAGCCGTCTGACGCAAGAGTTCCTCACATCGGCGACGCACGGCACGACCGTGCGCGGGCGTTGCCTCCCGTACGGCGACGGCGTCACGTACTGGCCCCTCGCCGAGATCCTCAAGGGCGTGGCGGGCGTCCTGGACAGCGACCCCCCGAAGCTCGCGTTGGACCGCGTGCACGCCCTGGGGCGCTCGTTGCTCGGCGCGGACGAGGTGGCGACGCGCGCGACCGCCGCCTTGGCGTTCACCATGGGGCTCGACGACCCCATGGTTCGGTTCGGCGAGACGGATCCGAAGCAGGTGAACGAGGAGATCGGGCAGGCCTGGCGCGCGTTCTTCGGCGCGCTGGCGCATGAGGCGCCGGTCCTGGCGCTGATCGAGGACATCCACTGGGCGGACCCGGCGCTCCTCGACCTACTCGAACGGCTGGCCGAGGAGATCGAGGGACCGGTCCTGTTCCTGTGTCCCGCGCGGCCTGAGCTGCTCGGATCGCGCCCCAACTGGGGAGGCGGCAAGCGCAACTACAGCGGGCTCTCCCTCGACCCGCTCACGACCGATGAAGCCGAAGATCTGATGCGGGCGCTTCTGAACATCGATGATCTGCCCGCCAGCGTGCACGGCCAGATCCTGGAGAGGGCGGGTGGCAATCCGTTCTTCTTGGAGGAGATCGTGCGCCAGCTGGCGGATGGTGGGCACGTGGTGCGGGAGGGCGAACGGTGGCGAGCCACCGGCGACGTCGCAGCCGTTGAGATCCCGGACACGGTGCAGGCTGTCTTGGCCGCGCGGATCGACATGCTGGAGACGGCTCCACGAGGCGCGCTACAGGCGGCCGCGGTCGTCGGTCGCGTGTTCTGGCCCGGCGCGGTGCGGCGCCTCGTTCGCGATCGAGACGGGCTCGAGGAGGCGTTCGCCCCGCTACAGGCGCGCGACCTGATCCGAGCACGACCTGCATCCGCGCTCGCGGGCGAGACCGAGTACATCTTCAAACACGTGCTCACGCGCGATGTCGCCTACGAGACGCTGCCCCGCGCCGAACGCGCCGTCGCCCACGCCGCGGTCGCGGCATGGCTCGAGGAGTCGGTGGGCGACCGCTCGAGCGAGTTCCTCGAGTTGCTCGCCTACCACTACACCGAGGCACACCGTGCGGGTCGCGAAAGCGCGACGGCCGACGTCGACCTCGTCCGGCTGAGGGAGCGCGCCTTCGACCTCAATCTGAGGGCTGCAGAGGCGGCTCGCGCTCGGCTCGCCTTGCATCGTGCCGAGCGGTACGCGTCACAGTCACTCGACCTCGCGGCAGACGCCGAGGAGCGCTCGCTCGCCGGGGAGTCACTGGCGGAAGCCTACTTCGAGGGATACCAGGGCACCGAGGCATGGGAGGCGTACGAACGCGCGATCGACGGCGCCCTAGAGGCCTCTGCACCCAACGACCTGCGGATCGCACGCCTCTGCGCACGCGCCGTAGCCGTGCCTACCCGATGGCCCGGGTCGATGTATCGGACGCCTCCGGAAGAAGACGTGGGCCGCCTGATGGAGATCGGGATCGCGCACCTACCACCTGGAGACAGCCTGGAACGGATCCACTTGTTGTCGATCCGATCATCGTGGCCGTTCGCCTTCCCGTGGCTCGAGATCACCGACGAAGAGCGCGATGCGCTCATCGCGTCCGGCATCGAGGCCGCAGAATCAGCCTTGCGGATGGGTCTCCCCGATCTCGCGTCGGCTGCGTTCGACAACGCGGCGGGGCCGGCGCTCGTCGCAGGCCGATATGACGTGAGCAGTGAGATCGAGAATCGACGGCTGGGCTTGATCGACCAGCTCCGCGATCCGCTGGAGATCGGGGACACCTACGGGATGCTGAGCTGGTGCGGTGTGAGTGCTGGACGCTTCGCACAGGGCGTGGCGTTCGCGGAGGAAGGGTTGAGGGTGACCCGCGGGGCCTCGGCGAGCTCGCCGGTCCACCTGCTCTCCTGGCTCGCATACGCCCACTTCGGACTCGGTGCTTGGGAGGAAGCGCTGGCCGCCTACGGCGAGCTCAGCGATCTGCTCGGTGATCAGCGCGACGACCCCCCGTATTTCGCCTCGGGCGCCTACGGGGCGGCCGGCATGATCCACCACCTTCGGGGAGAGGTGGCCGAGGCCGACCGGCTACTCGACAGCCTCAAGCGTGTCTCCGATAGCGCGGGAAGCGGCCGAGGCTCGATCCGGCCCTGGACCTCTGCGATGCCCCTCATGGTGGCACGAGGAGAGCTCGAGGGCGCGCGTGCTCGGATGGTGGATCGGGTTCCGGGTTGGCAGGTCCACGGAGACACCCTCTTCGAGGCAGCTGGTGCATGGGTGGCGGCCGCCGAGGCGTGGGACCGGGCCCCCAGCCTGATCGAGGAGATGCGGACGTTCGCGATCGGCGGTTGCCGGCCGGCTGCCTGGCATGCCGACCTGCTCGAGGGTCGGTGGCAAGCGGCCGCCGAGCGACCCACCGACGCGGTGGCGGCGTTCGATCGGGCTAGGACGGCGTTCGCGTCCGCGGGCGCCGTCCGCGACGCCGCGATCTGCGACCTGGAGGTGGCCCGGGTCGTCGGCCTCGGCGCACTCGATCCGGACCGTCAACGGCGTCTGGACGAGGCCACCGTACTCTTCGAGCGGCTTCGTTCGGTGCGCGATCTCGACCGCGTCCGAGCGCTGTAGCGTCCCCGTCATGGAACGCGTCGACGTCGCGGTGGTGGGCGGGGGTCAGGCCGGGCTCGCCACGAGCCACGAGCTGACCGCCCGAGGCATCGAGCACATCGTGCTGGAACGGGGACGGGTCGGGCAGACCTGGCGCACCCGCTGGGACAGCTTCTGCCTGGTCACCCCCAACTGGGGGATCCGGCTCCCCGGTCACCCCTACGATGGGCCCGATCCGGACGGCTACCTGCCGCGCGACGAGATCGTGGCCCACCTCGAGTCTTACGCGTCCGCCGCCCACGTGCCTGTGCGCGAAGGGACCGCCGTCTCGGCCGCGCGTCGCGACGACGACGACGACTTCGTGCTGGACACCACGGGCGGGACGGTGCGGGCGCGCCGCCTGGTCGTCGCGAACGGCGCCTACCAGCGTCCGCTCCGTCCCCC
Source organism: uncultured Actinomycetes bacterium (assembly GCA_963810915.1). Taxonomy (GTDB): domain Bacteria; phylum Actinomycetota; class UBA4738; order UBA4738; family HRBIN12; genus JAOUEA01. Next base: position 105,888 of record CAWEPH010000002.1, read on the forward strand.
CGGCGCCGAGACCCTCCCGGCGGAACTCACGACGCTCGACGTCGACGGCTTCAAGAACGAAGGCTCCCTTCCCCCGGGTCGCGTCCTGATCGTGGGCAGCGGGCAGTCGGGGTGTCAGATCGCGGAGGAGCTCCACGAAGCGGGACGCGACGTGGCGCTCGCCTGCGGCCGCGCCCCGTGGGCGCAGCGCCGCATCGGCGGACGCGACGTCTTCTGGTGGGTGGTGGAGACCGGATACATGGCGCAGACGCTGAGCGCGTTCCCCGACCCGTCGGCGGCGCGCCTGGCCGGGAACATCCTGGCGACCGGCCACGGCGGCGGGCACGACCTGCACCTGCGGACGTTGCAGGCGATGGGGGTGCGCCTGGTCGGGCGCTTCCTGGGAGCCGAGGCGGGGTCGGCCCGGTTCGCGCAGGATCTCGGGGAGACGATCGCGTGGAGCGACGCCCGCCACCGCGACCTCATGGACATGGTCCTCGCGACCGCCGTGCGGGAGGGCCTCGAGGCGCCCGAAGACCCCGAGCCCGGTCCGTTCGACGACCGATCGCCGGAGCGCCTCGGCCTCGCCGGCTTCGGCGCCGTCATCTTCACGGGCGGCTTCCGCCCCGACTACCGGTCGTGGCTCCCGTGGCCGGAGGCCTTCGACGACGAGGGCTTCCCCCTCCAGGTCGACGGAGCGAGCACCGTCGTCCCGGGCCTGTGGTTCATGGGGGTGCACTTCCTGCGCACGCGCAAGTCCTCGCTGCTGTTCGGCGTGGGCGAGGACGCCGCCGTGGTGGCCGAGGCGATCGCCGCATCAGGCTGAGCCGCGAGGCGGGGAGCCCTTCAGGGCGTGCTCGGAGGATCCGTGGGGCTCGGCGGATCGGTGGTGGGCGGATCGGTGGTCGGCGGATCCGTCGTGGGGGGATCCGTGGTGGGCGGGGTCGTGGTCGGCGGATCCGTCGTCGGCGGCGGCGTGTGGGTCGTGGGGGGTGGCGTGTGCGAGACCGGGGGCGCGGGCGAGGTCACCGTCGGAGGCACGGAGTGTCCGGAGCCGGAATGCCCATGGTCGGCCCCGCCTGCCGCGGGGTCGGGCGGAGCGGGCGGGAGCTCGATCCCCGACTTCTTCACCGCGGTGACCGCGTTCTCGAGGAGCTTGGCGAACTCGGGCGTGAGTCCGGTGGCCGACGATCCGTCCGACGTCGCCGAATCGGGAGGCCAGGGCACGGCCTCCGGGGCCGCCCCGGGCGAGGCCACGCCGAGCGCGGCGGCCGTCTGCCCAGGCTTGTTCGCGAGCAGCAAGGCGACGACGACGAGCGCCGCCATCCCGACGCCGACCCCGGTCACGGCCTGGAACACCTCGCGCGTGCGACGGCTGCGCCCGCGCGTGAGGACCCCGGCGAGGTGCACGGCGATGTACAACGCGACCGTGACGGCCAGGGCGAACTCGATGGCTGGTGTGTAATCGCTCAAAGGGGGGTCTGGGCCATTCGGTCTAGGACTTTCGCAGGATGGTACCCCCCATGATGCCGGAGGGTGGGGACTCGCGTCACCTGTCGATGCGGCGAAGACCCCAACGAACCCTATCTCCGCAGGTCATCGCCCATGGATGCCTCCTCGAAGTTGTCGAACTTTCCCCCACGCCGGCCCGTCGGACGGCTCACATGATGTTGATCGCCCGCGCGATCACGAGGATCGCCGTCACGAGCGAGATCACGGACTCGGCCATCATGGCCATCTTCGGCCAGGTCCGGACCGGCAGGGTATCCGTGGGGCTGAACGCGGTGGCGTTCGTGAACGAGAGATAGAGGTAGTCGGGGTATCGCGGGATCCAGCCGTCGGATGCGAGCTCCGGCATCGCATCCTCGGGGAAACCGAAGCTCGCGGCGACACCCGAGCCCGCCGCCCGCTCCGCTGGGCCCCCGCGATCGAGCTCCCAGTACCAGAGGCTGAACACGATCACGTTCGTGACCCAGAGCGCCGCGCCGCGGCCGAGGAGGTCGGTGGCGTTCACCCCTTGCACGTTCGCGAGGATGTCATGGAGCAGGACCAGGAGGCCCGCGAACGTGCCGAGGGTCATGATCACGATCAACGCCAAGGTGAGCCGGCGCCCGGCGACGGTGCGGCGATCGATCCGGCCGGGGTCCTGGATCGTCACGACCCCGAGCAGGACCACCTCGAGGATCGGGATGATCCACCATCCCCGTATTCGTCCGGCGTGCGGGGTACCCACCTGCAGCACGACGGCGAGGAGCACCCCCGCGGCCATCGGCCAACGCCGTTCGGCATGCACGGGCTAGGACTGCGCCTGGTCGTCGGTGTCGTCGTCCTTCTTCTCGTCCGCAGATCCCCCGGAGCGGATGGCCTGGCTCGCCTCGTTCACCGTCGCCGTGATCGCGTCGCCGATCGCACTGACCGCCGCGCCCAGGTCCTTGTTGGCCTGATCGTCGGTGAGGGTCTTGCCCACGGCCGTGAACCCACGGCCGAGCTCGTCGATCAGTTCCTTCGCGGCGCGCTGCAGCTCCCGCTCGGACTCCTTCGCGGCCTCGGCATCGGTCGAGCCCGCCTCCTTGTAGCGGTCCGCGACCCTGCGTCCCCAGGAGGCGAACTTCTCGCCCACCTCGCCCCACGCGTCCTTCGCGCTATCCGTCATGTCCCACCTCCTTCGTCGATGCCACTGTAGCGAGGCCGGCCGGACCCGCGCGAGGACGCTTAGGACTCCCGCTCGGGGCGCAGGTGCCGATCGAACCAGGCCTGGGTTCGCCGGATCGCGTCGAGCGCGTGCGCGCGCTCCAACGGCACGTGGCCTTCGCGCGGGTACACGACGAGCTCGACCTCGCAACCCGCGGCCGCGAGGGCGCCGTACAGCTCCTCTGCCTGGCTCACCGGCGTGCATCGATCCTCGGCGCCCTGGAGGATCAGGGTCGGCGTCGTGGAGCGTTGCGCGTGCGTGGTGGGCGAGCGGTCGAGGTACTGGCTGGCGGGGTCGTTCCAGGCTCCCTCCAGGATGGCCTGGTCGTACCACCACACCTCCGACGTGAGGTGGAACGACACGTAGTCCGCGACGACGGACATGGCCACAGCGGCCGCGAAGCGGTCCGTCTGCCCCACGGCCCACCCCGCGAGGTAGCCGCCGTAGGACAGGCCCGCGATGCCGAGCCGCTCCGGGTCCGCGACGCCTTCGGCGATGCAGTGGTCGACCCCGGCCATGATGTCGCGGAAGTCCACGCCGCCCCCGTCGCCGATCACCGCCTGCGCGAAGGCATGGCCGCGGCCGATGCTGCCCCTCGGGTTGGGCAGGAGGCAGGCGTAGCCCGCCGAGGCGAGCAGCACCGCGTTCGGCTCCGAGTCGGAGAAGTAGGCGCCCCAGTTCCAGGTGGGCCCGCCGTGCGCGCAGACGATCATCGGCAGCGACCCCTCTGCATCGGGGGGCGTCATCAGCAGGCCCTCGATCTCGACGCCGCCCTCGCCCGCCCACCGGATCGTGCGGACGTCCGGGAAGACACGACCTTCGACGATGGGATCGTTGAACGACGTCCGTCGCGACCACGAGCCGGCCGTGTGTCGAAGCGCGCGAGCTCCGGCGCGAGGCCGTGCGCCTGGTGCGTGGTCCACACGTCGGCGGCGTCGTCGGTGATCGCGCAGGCCGGGGTCGTGATGGCGTCGCCGATGAACGCGTCGTCGCGCCACCGCTCCTGCTGGCGGCCGTCCAGCCAGACCCGGCCACAGGCGTTGCCCGTCCCGTCGGTGCCGGCGTACCAGAGCGAATCGGCGTCGCACCAGGAGGCGAGCCCCACGGTCTGGAGGTCGGGCCAAGGGTCTGCCGTCACACCCGTGGCGAGGTCGATGACCATGATGCTGCCGGCCAGGAGGCCGTGGTCGCTCGCGTACCCCTCTACCACCGCGACGCGGGAACCGTCGGGCGAGAGCGCGAGGCCCTCCATCTGCCAGACCGGCTCGTAGAGCGTGTGGGCGGTGCGCGCGCCCAGGTCCAGGCGGGCCACGACCGCCTGGTACCAGCCCGAGCCGGAATGGTCGCGCGAGACGATCGCCACGACCGTCCCGTCGCCGTCCCAGTCGACCTCCCAGACGCTCAGCTCCGGAGGACCGACCTCGTCGACGGCGCCCGACGCGAGGTCGATCAGGAACAGGCGCCGACGCGCATCACCGGGGCGGCGCACGATCGGGTCGGACGGGGCGGCGGCGCCGTTGACGGCGCGCGCGCTCCAGTCCAGGCCGTAGGAGCCGGGGTCCGCCGCGAGCACCAGCAGCCGGGCTCCGTCGCTCGACCACGCCACGCTCTCCGCCGAGCCCACGAGCGAGGCCGCGAGCGCGGGCTCCTCACCGACGGCCGACATGGTGTACGGGAGCTGATGCCCCGGCGTGATCCGATCCGACAGGAACGCGAGCCGCGTGCCGTCGGGAGACCACGCGGGGGTGCGGTCGCTCCAGGCGCCCTCGGTCAGCCGCACGGGCTCGGCGCCGTCGCGGACCTGCGACACGAACAGGTCGCTCGGCTGGAACGACCCTTCGTCGGCCACCGTGGCGTGCAACGCGAACGCGAGACGTTCCCCGTCGGGCGAGAACGCGAGCTCGGCGGGCGTGCGGACGCTCAGGAGTAGGTCGGCGGTGGGCAGGTCGAGACGATCGGCGCGGGCATCCATGGCGCGTATCTTCCCTCACCGTCTCCGCACAGCGCGAACCGCGACCGTCGCGACCACATCGTGGGTGTGAAGCGTCCGGACCGTGGGTAGACCTGCCCATGGATCCGCTCCCCCGTGGACGGATCCGTTGGAAGGGAGGAATCATGGAGAAGAGCTCAGGAGCGACCTTCGTAGGGCTCGGGCTCGTGCTGTTGATCGTCGGCGCGATCATGCGATACGCGGTCACGGTTCACACGAGCGGTTTCAACATCCACACCGCAGGCGTGATCGCGCTTGATCGCCGGGATCGTGGCAGTGGTGATCGGGCTCGTGATGCTGATGTGGCCGTCGAGGCGTCGCAGTGTCACCAGCGAGCGTTACGTGAACACACCGGGCGGCCAAGAGCACGTCCAGGAGCGCGATGACTTCGGCTCGCTCTGAGGGGACCTCACGCTGAGGGAAACCGCGGCTCCACGGTCAGGAGGAAGGGAAGGTGAGCGCCATGCTTGCAGCGATCGGTCTGGGCGTCATCGGCACCATCATCGTGGTGGTGTTGGTCGTCGCGGTCGTGCTCTGGCTCCTTCGTAGGGCTTAGCGGGGCCGCGATGTCGGGGGGCGAGACGGAGAGCGAGCGGCTCGATCGCAAGTTGATCGAGCTGTTGAACGAGCTCCGCGTCGCGCTCCCCGGCGTCCAGGTCCTGTTCGCGTTTCTCCTGACCCTGCCGTTCAGCAGCGGATTCGCGCGAGACGACGGCGTTCCAACGCGACGTGTACGCGTCATCGCTCGTCTGCGCGGTGCTCGCATCGATCTTCTTCATCGCTCCGTCGAGCTACCACCGCCATCGATTCCGACGCCTCGACCACGAGACGGTCGAGGACAAGCGCGAGATGATCGCCACGCAGGATCGTCTGGCGATCGGCGGCTTCTTGTTCCTCACGCTCGCGGTTCTAGGATCGACGTTCGTCGTGTTCGACACCTTGTTCACGTCGCGCACGACCGTCATCGTGATCGCGTTCCTCGCCGTCGGCTTCGCATGGTTCTGGTACGCGCTGCCGTTGTCGCGACGGATGCGCGCTTCAAGGCGCGCCGGTCGACCCGTCCGTGAGGCCCACCTCCTCGAGCTCGTGGTGGGCTCAGACCGAGCCGCTGACGCGACGCTCGTCGTCGTCATCCGGGGTCGTTCGGTCGGTCGGTCGCGTCCACGATCCGGTCCTGGACCTCGCCGATGCGGGCGACGCCCTTGGAGCGCAGACGGCTCCAGCGATCGACGATCTGCGCGTAGCGGGTTCGCCCGCCTTGGCACCGAGGATGTAGGCACCACCCGCCGCCAGGAGCGTACCGCCGCGCGGAGCCGATGGGCACCGACCGTTCGTCGTGCCGACATCCGCTCGACGGCCTCGAGCAGGCGCTCGAGCTCGCCGCGCTCGCGCCGGGCCTCTTCTTGCAGGGCGCGGTTCTCGATGCGCAGTCGCTCGGCCTCCGGCGGGCAGTCCGACACCTTGTCCTCCAACCGCTTGCGCTGCAGCATCTGACGTGCTTCGGTCGCGCGCTCGATGATCTCCATGGCTCCTCTCTCCCTTCGGTGTGCGATGGTGGCTGGGTCGACGTCTCACGCCTCGATCGGCGGAGGCTGAGGCGGCGATGGCTGGGGCTCCGGTTGCGGCGGCGGGGGTGGCTCGGGCTCCGGCGTGGAGTCGGTGTCGGTGGCGGCACGTTCGGATCGACCATCTCGTTTCGCATCGCGTGCTCCTCGCTGCTCATCGGTCGCCCAACGCCTTCAGCAGCTCGCGCTTCGACATCTTCGAGCGGCCCCGGATGTTCCGGTCCTTCGCCTCCGCGTACAGCTGATCGTAGGTCCGGCCGCCGGGGCCCTTGTGCGAGCGCAGACCCGCCCCGCCTCGACGAGGAGATGCCATCCACGGACGTGCGGCTCTTCTCCTCGGATTCGCCGGCGCGTGCGCGCTCCTTGTTCACCGTGCGGGCGGCGATCTCCTCGGCCGTGTCCTCGGACCGGCCGCGCTCCTCCAACCCGGCCTTGATGTGCTCGTACTGGCGCTCGCGTTTCGCGCTCCAGGCCTTCTGGGGCATCAACCTCGCCTCCTCCGTCTCGATCGGATATGACCGCTACGTACCCGTTCGAGGACGCCCGAAACGACGCGGCGGCGTTTGGGGTCATCGGTTGCCGGGTAGCGGCAGCTCATGATCCGGATGCCCGCACCCCGAGGACCGCTGAGTGACGCGGTCATCGCGCACCTGCTCGGGAGCGACATCGCCAGGAGCCGCCTGGCCCGTCGTCGAGATCCGCGATCCCCTGGTCGACGATGATCTGCAGCTGGCGTTGACGCTCGCGTACGAGCTGCACTACCAGGGCATCGAGCGCGTCGATCCCGAGCGTGAATGGGACCCATCCCTGCTCGGCTTCCGCCGGGACCTGGAGCGGACCTTCGAGGACGCGCTGCGGCGCACCGTCGGGCAGGTGCAGGCGCCGGCGCGGCCCGGGGATCTGAGCCGACGCCTCGTGGCGCTCTCGGAGGCCGAGGCGCGACCCTCGCTCAGCCGATATCTGGCGCGAGACGCGACGGCGGACCAGTTCCGAGAGTTCGTCATCCACAGGTCGATCTACACCCTGAAGGAGGCGGACCCTCACTCGTTCGCGATCCCGCGCATCGAGGGGGCGGCGAAGGCGGCGTTCATCGAGATCCAGGCCGACGAGTACGGGGGCGGGGACCCGGAACGGATGCACGCCACCCTCTTCGCGCAGACGATGCACGCGCTCGACCTGGTTTCCACGTACGGGACATACCTCGACGCGGTGCCCGGCGTGACGCTCGCCACCGTCAACCTCATCAGCCTGTTCGCCCTGCACCGACGGCTGCGGGGCGCGGCGATGGGACACCTCGCCTTGTTCGAGCTCACATCCGCCGTGCCGAACCGTCGCTACGGCAACGGCCTCCGCCGGCTGGGGTTCGGCTCGGAGGCAACCGACTACTACGACGAGCACGTGGAGGCCGATTCCGTCCACGACATGATCGCCGCCTACGACCTGGTGGGCGCCCTGATGCGAGAGGACGCCTCGATGGGCGAGGACATCCTGTTCGGTGCCCTGGCACTCACCGACGTGGAGGAACGGTTCGCCGCACACCTCCTGGGCGGTTGGGGGGACGGCCGGTCCTCGCTACGCGGGGCGACGCTCGTCGCCGCCGGTTAGGGCGTCGGTCGTCGTGACGAAGCGGTGGGTCCCGTCACAGAACGTCCGGAGCCGGCTCTTGTGGCACCGGCAGAGCGCCACGGTGGCGCGAGCGCACGCAACCCGGTTCCCGTCGCGTTCGAGCACTTCCTCTGCGCCGCTCACCAGCACCGGACCCCCCGGATAGGCACGGATCCGCATCGCCCCACGCCTACCGATCGCCAACCGGTCCCCGACCCGCACGACCTCCAGGTCGTCCTCCTGCCGGATGGTGACGGGGTCTTCGATGCCGAGGCGTTCTCGCATGTGGGTGCTGTACCCACGGTCCTGCCGGCGAAACGCTCGATGACCTCGTGCGACCGCCCGCGGGCGGACTCGACAGACGGCGGAAGTCGATGAGAAGCTTCGGAACCTCGGATCGACTCCACTCTGGCTCCGCACCCGGCACGGGGGATCGATGACTTCCTCACCAGAACAGATCGATCGACTCGCCGTCCCTCCCCCGGCCGCCGTCATCATGGCCGACGGCCGGGCCGCCATCCTGGGGTGGAACGCCGGTGCGGAACGCCTGCACGGCTGGCGGGCGGACGAGGTCCTCGGCCGCAACGCGATCGAGGTGCTCGTCGATCCCCCGGACCTCCCGCGGGCGCGAGACGCCCTGTCGCTCATCGTCGCCGGCCACCCGTGGTCCGGCACGCTTTGGCTCCGGCACCGCGACGACGAACCGTTCGAGGCCGACGTCGTCGCGCGACCGATCTTCTCCTCGGCGGACGAGGTGGCGGCGATCGTCGCGCTCGTTCGCCCCGCGGCGGAGGAGGGGGATGCGGGGCGGCATTTCGGCTTCGTCCCTTCGCTCCACGAGCACGAGCGCACACGGCTCGCGCTACACGCGAGCGGTCTGGGCACGTGGAGCTGGGACGAGACGACGGGTGAGGTCCGCTGGGACGAGACGATGGAGCGGATCTTCGGCTTCCCGCCGGGCACGTTCGACCGGACCTACGACGAGCTACCTCGCGGCCCTGCATCCGGGTGATCGCGACGCGGTGACGGACGACGGTGCGGCACTCCCTCGCGACCCGCGGCGAGCATCGGGTGGAGCACCGGGTCGATCTGGCCGGACGGTTCCGTCCACTGGGTGGAGGGGTGGGGACGCGCGCTCCTCGACGGACGTGGAGAGGCGGTGGGACTCGTCGGCGTCTCGTTGGACATCACGGAGCGGAGACGTTCGGAGATGCGCCTGCGCCAGCTGCAGCGCGTGACGGCGGCGTTGGCGCGCGCGCGCACGATCGCGGAGGTGGGTCGCGTCGCCGTGGACGAGCTGCTCTCGGCGACGGACGCGCTCGTATCCACGCTGACGCTCCTCGAGGACGGCGGACGGACGCTCCGCGTGGTCGCCACGTCGGTGCCAGAGGCCGACCTCCCCGAGGAGTGGCGCACGTTCGACGTCGACGAGCAACCTCACCGCCGCCGAGGCCGTGAGGACAGGCCGCCTCGTGATCCGGGACGTCGCCGATGCACAGGGGCCGAGCGCCGTGCTCGCGCGGATGCTGGACGCCGGCGAAGCCACGCAGGTCATGGCGCTCCCGCTCCGTGCCGGAGAACGAACCCTCGGCGCGATCACGCTGGCGCTCGATACCCTGGAGCCTGCGGACGAAGGCGTCCAGCACTTCCTGCTCACCCTGGGCACCCAGCTGGGCCAGGCGCTCGAGCGCGCCGTCCTGCACGAGGGCGAGATGGAGGCCTCGGCGCGGATCCGCCTCCTGGCCGATGCGAGCAGCCTCCTCGGCCGATCGCTCGACTACCGTCAGACGATCGGACAGGTGGCGCTCGCGGCGGTGCCGGGGTTCGCGGACTGGTGCGGCGTCGATCTGCTCGACGAGCACGGCGAACTCCAGTCCCTGGCGATCGCGCACGCGGACCCCGACAAGGTGGAGCTCGCCCGGCGGCTGCGCCTCGAGTATCCGCCCGACCCCGAGGCCAGCCAGCGGGTCACCGGCCGTGGCGAGGACGGGACGCAGCGAGCTGCTGGGCACCATCCCCAAGGCGCTCATCGAGGGGGCGGTCGCGAAGTACCCGGAGCTCGCCGAGCTGATCGAGGAGCTCCAGCTCACCTCCGCCATGACCGTACCCCTCATCGCGCGCGAGGCCAGATCCTCGGAACGATGTCCTTCGTCTGGGGAGAATCCGGACGTCACTACGACGAGACCGACCTCGCCTTCGCCGAGGAATTGGCGAGCCGCGCCGCGATCGCCATCGACAACGCCCGCCTCTACGACGAACAGCGCACCGTCGCCTCCACGCTGCAGGCCAGCCTGCGACCTCCCGAGCTGCCCCGCGATCGACGGGCGTGGACCTGGCCGCCGAGTACCGACCCGGGGGCGTCCGCGGCGAGGTCGCCGGCGACTTCTACGACGTGTTCCCGCTGCGAGAGGGCAGCTGGCTCGCGGTCGTGGGCGACGTCTGCGGCAAGGGCGTGCCGGCGGCCGCGGTCATGGCCCTCGCCCGCTACACGATCCGCACGGCCGCCTTGACCCGTTCGCACCCCAACACGATCCTCGCCACCCTGAACGAGGCGCTCCTGCGGTCCGAACTGGATCGGTTCTGCACGGCGTGCGTCGTGCGCATCGACGAGACGCAGGACGGCCCGCTGAAGATCACGGTGTGCGTCGCGGGCCATCCGCCTCCGGTGCTGATCCGGAAGGATGGCGCCTCCTTCCTCGACGTTCGCGGCACGCTCCTCGGCGTCTTCGAGGACCCGGAGCTTCGAGGATCTTCGCCTGGAGCTGGCGCCCGGCGACACGCTCCTGCTCTACACGGACGGCGTCACCGAGGAACGGCACGAGGGCGAACTCTTCGGGGACGAGCGTCTCATCGAACTGGCCGAGAGCCTCGCCGACCCGCCGGCAGAGCAGGTCGCCAGGCGGATCGTGGAAGCGGTCGCCGCGTTCCGCCCGGGCCCGCCGGCGGACGACATCGCCGTCCTCGCGCTGCGCAACGCTTGAGCCTCAGTCGTCGTCGACGACCCTGGTCTCGTTCACGACGGGCGCGTGACGCTCCGGCGCCCCCCGAAGAAGCCCGCGATCAGCACCAGGACCGCTCCCGCGAGCGACACCCATGCGCCGACGCCGATCTCGTTGGTGCCCGCCGCCCGATACACCTCGACCGCGAACAGGACGAACCCGATGATGCCGACCACGCCGGCGATGCGTGTGAGCCAACCGGTCCCGAAGGCCATGCCGACGATGGCGACCAGGGCCACGACGATCGCGGCGAACCCGATCGTCGCCAGGAACGTGCTCGGTCTGTCGGAACGTGGGCTTCCAGAGCGCCTCGAGGGCCAACTCGCTGCCCTTCGAGGGGCGCCCACCAGGTCATGAACGCCCCGACGATCAGCGCCGCGGCGCCCACGAGGGTCAACACCAAGCGCGCGCCGAGCCGACGTAGGGGGTCGCGGTCGTCGTCCGATATGCCATCAGGTACCACCTCCTGCATCGCGTCTCCTCTCCGCATCGTGCTGCCGCCTCTCACACCCCGACGTGTGCGGACCGGCTCCGAGTGGGTAGGGAGACGCACGAAACCCAGTACCCCGACGGACGAAGGAGACCACGATGAAGACGCCAGACCTCGTCGACATGCCCGGAATGCGGACGCGGCCGGCTCGTCGGACATGAGCTTCGACGAGCGAGCACCGCGACGCCGACGCGCCGATGCGACAGAGGGCGGACAGCCACGAGATCCTCACGTACACCTGCGGCCACACGGTCGTGGGTCGCTCGCTGGCGACCGCCGATCCCCGGCAACTCGACGTCGAAGCGCCGCACCTCGGATGAGACGGTCGATCCGGCTCCCGCAGAGGGGGACGTGGCATGAGCGCCGCCGTAGGGATCGTACGAGGAGGTTCGGGCTCGACGTGCGGTGCGTGGCCTGCGGAGATCGATGGACACCCGTCGAAGGCGAACGGTCGTCGCTGCCGTCTGCGGTCGCTCGCTCGCCTCGCGCTCGGGAGACGCGATCGAGCTGCAGGGACCGATCGAGGCGCTCTCGAGCCGCGAGGACCGCACGGTCGTCACCGCCGGCGTGAACGCTCGCGACTGGCCGACGGGCGCGCCACGGGTCGGTCGTCGTCGGCTCCCGCCACTCCTGTGAGCCGCCGCCGAACGGTTCGAGCTTCGTGATCGGAGGCGGTGCGGCGGGCTCGGAGGCGGCGTTCCGCCTGGCGAAGGGTGGTCTTCGCGTCGGCCTTGCGGAACGTGACCGCCTGGGCGGCGAGTGCAACCACGATGGATGTGTCCCGACCAAGCTGATGCTGCGCGCGGCACAGCTCGCGCGCGCCTGCACCGTGGCCGAACGGTTCGGCGTGCGGCTGACCCAAGTGGCGGTGGATCTCGCCGCGGTCCAGACCCGCGCGCGCACGGTGATCGACGAACTCTCGGGCGAGGGAACGAGGCCGTTCGAGCGCGAGGGCATCACGGTGTTCGAACAAGAGGCTCGGCTCATCGGTCCGCACGACCTGGATCTGGCCGACGGTCGCACGATACGAACGGGGCGTGTCGTGCTGGCTACCGGTACCGAACCCGAGGTCCCGCCGATCCCCACCTCGCCGAGGGGCCCTTCTGGACGAACCACGAGGCGATCTGGGCCCGCACGACGGTCCCGACCTCGCTGGGCGTGATAGGCACCGGCGCGATCGGGCTGGAATTCGCGCAGATCTACGCACGGTTCGGCGCCCGGGTAAGCGTCCTCGAGTCCGCCGACCGCCCCCTGCCACGCGAAGATGCCGACGCTGCGGAGGTGGCCGTCAAGGCCCTCAAAGAGGACGGGATCGACGTGCGCGCGGGGGTGGAGGTTCGTGAAGCCGTGCACGCGGACGGCGCCTGGAGGCTCGATGTCGGCGGAGAGGACGTCGTCGTCGAGGAGCTCCTCGTGGCGACCGGACGGCGCCCCGTGTTCGACGGGCATGACCTCGCTGCCGCCGGGGTAACGCTGGACGACGCCGGCCGGCCCGTGCTGAACCCGATGCTGCGGACCACGCAGCCGTCGATCTCCGTCATCGGCGATGCGACCGGAGATCTGCTCTTCACGCACGTCGCCACCTATGACGCCGGCATCGTCACACGCGACATCCTGGGCGACCCTATCCCGGCCGACTACCGCCTCGTCCCGCGCGTGACGTTCTGTGAACCCGAGATCGCCAGCGTCGGTTTCACCGAGGAGGAAGCACGCTCCGACGGCATCCCGGTCCGCATCGCCATGGTCGAGGCGCGCGCCGCCGAGCGCGCCCTCATCGAGGACGATCCGCCCGGCCTGGTCAAGCTGGTGGCAGACGCCACGGACGGGCGGATCGTTGGGGGGCACATCGTGATGCGCGAGGCGGGGACCATGATCCACGAGGTGCAAGCGTTGATGGCGTCGGGCCAAGACCCCCCGCTCCCGATCCCGTCGGCCGTCCATGCCTACCCCACCCGGTCGGAGGCGCTCGCCGCGGCGCTGGCCGAGCTGTCGCCATGACCGCCGTGATGCCGCGCCCCGCGCGCCTCCATCACCCCGTCCAACCCCGACCCGGATTGGCCGCCGATGCGGTACTGGATCAAAGCCACCGTGGTGGTCGGTGCTGACGGTAGCGGCCCTGGCGGCGGTCCGCTCGGTGCTCGAACGTCGTGCTCCTCGTCGTGATCGCCGTCGTGCTGGCCGTCGGCATGGAGCCGGTGGTTGCGTGGCTCACGCGACGCGGGCTGCGCCGAGGCGTGGCCGTGGCGATCCTGCTCTCCTCGACGGCGCTGCTGGTAACGATCGTCGCATCCCTGATCGTCCCCCCGCTGCTCCGTCAGGCGAGCGGCCTCGGGGCCGACGTGCCGACCTACCTGTCGGGGCTCGAGGCGCGTGGCGACTGGCTGGGCTCGACGATGCGCGCGAACCACGTGACGGAACAGGTGCGCGGCTTCATCGAGCACCTGCCGCAGATGGCCGGCCGCTCCTTCGGGACGATCCTGGGGCTGGCCGGCCGCGTGGGCGGGCTGGTCTTCGGCGTGGTGACGGTCGTCGTGCTCACGATCTACTTCATGGTGTCGCTGCCCGAGCATGCGGCGCACGGCCACCATCCTCGTGCGACCGCACCATCGCCACCAAGCGGGACGCGTGATCGACTCGTCGGTCGAGCGGATCGGTGGATACGTGCTTGGGCAACCTGATCACGTCGGTCGTCTGTGGCACCGTGTCCCTCGCGGCGCTCCTCGCGCTGGGCGTACCGTTCGCGGTTCCGCTTGCTCTCTGGGCCGGGCTCGCCGACATCGTGCCGGCCCTCGGGTCCTACCTCGGGGCGGCCCCGGCGATCCTGGTTGCGTTCGTCGACTCCCCGCTGAAGGGTCTGCTCGCCCTGGGCTACTTCATCGCCTACCAGCAGTTCGAGAACTACGTGCTGGTGCCGCGGGTGATGCGGGGTGCGGTGAACCTCTCGCCCGCGGCCGTGATCATCGCGACGCTCGTGGGGGGAAGCCTTGCGGGCCTGGCCGGTGCGCTGCTGGCGCTGCCGGTGGCCGCCACGATGAAGGTGGTGATCGTGGAGGTGTGGCTCCGCGAGCGGGTGGCCGAGGGCGACCGATTGGCGCGTGAGCACGTGCAGGCAGAGACGGGCGATACCGAGCGCCCCTGACGGAAGGAGTCGACCATGTCCGAGGAAAGCGAACGACGGATGCGAACACGCATCCCGGCGAGGATCGCGCTCGGCTTCGTGATCGGCGATCGCTCTGGGGGTGGCGATGGGCGCGATCGCGAGCGCCATTCCCTCGACGCCCGCCAGCCCTCGGTCTCTGGGTGATCGTGATCGCGCTGCGCCATCGTTCGGCGGGCTGGTGGGCGCCCTGATCGGCGGATACGCGTCGCTGGAGTCGCCGAACCCGGGTCGGGAACCCTCTGACACCGAGCGCCCGATCGTCGACCGCCCCGGCCTCGTGCGCGAGGAGCACCCGGGCCCCTCGACGCCGGGGACAACGCCCGGACCGCGAGAGGGTCGGACCGCGAGGCGTCCTTGCTGTGAGCCGGACCAGCGTCTCCCGACGGAGCGGGCTGGCGGCCGTTCGGGCCCGCGTCGATCGCTTCGGCGATCCGTTCCTCGAGACGCTCGGCGCCTCTTCTCGATATCGTCGGTCCGACTCATGTTCCGCCCCCACGAGGAGTCGGACGCCTCCGAGAGCGCGTCGATGAGGACATCGAGCTTGAGGTGCAGAGCGGCCGAATCGCGGTTCTGGGTCGACTGGATCACGAAGACCATCAGGAAGGTCAGGACGGTGGTTGCGGTGTTCACCAGGAGCTGCCAGGTGTTGGAGAAATCGAAGAGCGGTCCGGACACGAGCCACAGGAGCACGATCGATCGTCGCGCCGACGAAGACACGAGACGTGCCGGTCGCGTGCGCGATCGCGTCACTGAATCGCGTGAACAGCGTCGAGCCCGTGATCGGCCCCTCTCGAGTCACGCTCGCTCGCGGTGCCGGCCGCACGCCGTTCGGCCTCGGTGCTCATGGGAGGTCGACGACGACAGGTCCGCGCTTCTCACGGGCGCGGCGGCGTGGGGCCGTAGGGACGAATCGCCGTCCCGGATCGTGTTGCCAGCACAGGGCGCGCGGGTTGTATCTGGACAAGCGTCG
The DNA here is from genome assembly GCA_963810915.1 of uncultured Actinomycetes bacterium. Taxonomy (GTDB): domain Bacteria; phylum Actinomycetota; class UBA4738; order UBA4738; family HRBIN12; genus JAOUEA01. The sequence continues at coordinate 121,338 of CAWEPH010000002.1, forward strand.
TGTCGCATCCTTCCTCAACGCACGTACGGCCGCTGTCGAACGTCCTCGGTTTCGCCTCGCACGGCACCTACACCCACCGCCGTGAGCCGTTCCGTCGCGAAGTCGTGCATCGGTCGTCCTCCTCGTTCGGCCTCAGACTCGGGAGATACCCGTGATGCACGGGCCGGCAAACGGCCACAGGGGCCCGTCAGGATGGGGCGCGCCGAGCGGCGATCTCGAACCAGACCTCGGTGGCCCCGTCGATCGCGGCGCCCCAACGATCGGCGATCTCGGCAACCAGGTGAAGGCCCCACCCCGCCACGTCCGAGGATGCGATCGTACGCGGCGCCACCCGAAGCCGACGCCCCGCGTCCCGGACGGCGATGCGCAGGATGCCATCGTCGACTCGGCGCCGACACCTCGATCACGTCGTGCGGTGCCGAGCCGGGCGTGGCGTACGCGTTCGTCACCAGTTCGCTCACGAGGAGCCTCGCGTCGTCGATGATCTCGGCGTCGATCTCGTCGCGGAGCGGGTCCAGCGCGGCTCGCGCGGTCGGCACCGCGTCGGTGGTGGGAGGGAATTGGAAGGTCAACACGTCGTCGGAAGCCTTACCCATCTGCGTCCATGCCACGCACCCGGTCTGCACTTGAGAGCGCGCTCTGCGGACCGTGGAGCCCAATGATGGGCCGGTAAGAGGGGTCAGGTCAAGAGCGATCTTCCCGATTGACGGAGGCCCGTGCTGGGTACGCCTCCAGGCGGCCCGCGGAGGCCCGAGCGATGGAGCAGGTGTGACGTTGACGGACGCCGAGCGATCGGGGGACGGATGGCCGAACGAACGCGGGTCGACGCTGCCGCCCCGACTCGACGCACCCCTGTCGTCACGGCCCCTTGATCCGACCGGCCCGGCATCGCGATCGCAGGCGAGATCGACAGTTCCAACGCCACCCGGTTCGCCGAGATGCTGGGCGCGCTCCGATCCGAGGACTGCCTACGTCGACCTCTCGGCGTCGAGCTGATGGATGGCAGTGGGGTGCGCGTCCTGCTGGACGAAGCATGGCGGCTCCGGGACAGAGGGCCATGTGCTCTTCCTGATCTCCCCCGGCTACATCGTGCGCCGCGCGCTCTCGGTCCTCACACCGGAGGAGCTGCTCGAGCACGATCCGCCTCGTGGATCGATGAAGGCCCGCGGATGCCCGGGCTCAGCGCGGAAGGATGAAGGGACGACACCGTCTCGGACCAGCGCATGTCCGGCGCCAGCGCATCGAGCAGCCTGGCCCGGAACTCTCCCGCCTCGCCCGCTCGATCCGGCGCCGATCCCGCACCCTCGCAGCGGACCGTCAGGCCGATCGTCGAGGTCGCGATCTCGACCGGAGGCGCGAGGGAGCGCCTGCTCGAGGGCTCGGCCGATGCGCGTGGATCTCCGTGAGGAGGAGCTTGAGGTCTTCGACGCGCTCCTCGTCGACGCCGGCCTCCGACCGACCGCCGCGGAGAAGGCTCGAACGTGGACCCTAACCGGGATCGGCGGAGACGGTGATGCTGAAGTGGCCTGGTTCGCGGCCGTTCGACGCGTGGGTCACGTCGCCGGAAGCTCGGCGACCGAGGCGACCACGGTGAACGCGCGATCCAATCCCGTGATCTCCAACACGCGGGCCGGCGAGCCGTGCACCCCGACCAGGATGACGTCGCCCTCGTGCTCACGCGCGCGCTTGAGGCTCGTCACCAACACCCCCAGGGCACTCGAGTCCATGAACGTGACACCTCGCTGAGGTCGATCGCCACGCGCACATCGCCGGCCGTCGATCCGCTCGGCCACGGCGCCCTGCAACTCGGGAGCGTTCGAGAGATCGAGCTCACCGGCAACCTCGACGACCGCCCAGGCGGCCCTGGGACCGGGTGCTGAGGACGAGATCCATGCCCGTCGGCTCCCTTCTGTCGAGCGGTCGCAGGCGCTCGTCGGACCCGGAGGCGCGCATTCCGATGCCGGATAGTATAGGGAGAGGCCAGCGTTAGGAGCCCATGGACGCGCCCGTCACGCTCATCGTTCCGGCAGACCCCCGATACGTCCACATCGTGCGTGCCGTGGCGACCGGGTTCGCCGCGCGTCTCGCCCTCCCCTTCGACGAGGTCGAGGATCTCCGGCTCGCCATCGGCGAGTGCTGCAACCGTCTCATCGGGGTCGCGTCGGAGGGCGCCCGGCTTGGAAGCTGAGCCTCACGTCGTCGCCGTCGCACGCCTGACGGCGCGCGTGCGCCTCGATGCACCGCGCCGCGACGTGGCCGCCGACCGAGCAGGTCGCCTCGCTGTCCTGGAGCATCATCGAGGGACTGGCGGACGAGGCGGACGAGCTGGTCGAGGAGGGCATGCCCAAGCTCGTCGTGACTTGGAAGCTGCTCCCCGAGCCCGTATGAACGACGGCACGCCGAGGGCGGGAGACGAGAAGGACATCCTCGAGCTGTTCGCGCGGATGGGGGAGGACGCCGCGGCCCGCGACGCGATCGCCCTGCGCTTCCAGCCGCTCGTCGAGTACCTGGCGCGCCGGTTCAGCGGGCGCGGCGAGGCGCAGGAAGACCTGATCCAGGTCGCGAACATCGGTCTGATCAACGCGATCGACCGGTTCGACATCGACCGCGGCGTCCAGTTCTCCACCTACGCGGCGGCCACGATGATCGGCGAGCTCAAGCGCCACTTCCGCGACAAGGGCTGGGCCATCCGCGTGCCCCGCCAGCTGCAGGAGACCACCCTGCGCCTCAACAAGGCGCTGCCGGCGCTCACGCAGGAGCTCGGCCGCTCCCCGACGATCGGCGAGCTGGCCGCGCGACTGGAGATCGGGGAGGACGAGATCGTGGAATCGATGGAGGCCGCCCAGGCGTACTCGACCTCGTCCCTTGACGCCCCGACCTCGGAGACCGGCCTCACCCCCGCGGACACGATGGGCGACGATGACCCCATCGCTCGACATGTTGGAGGGATGGGCGGCGGTGGCGCCGGCGATGCGATCGCTGCCCGAGCGCGAGCGCCGGGTGTTGTACCTACGGTTCTTCCGGGACATGACCCAGTCGGAGATCGCGGACGAGATCGGCGTCTCGCAGATGCACGTCTCTCGGATCCTCCGGCAGACGCTCGAGCAGCTCCGGGCGGGCTCGGCGGTCGAGGAGGAGTGAGCGAGTGCCGGCCGGGTCCGACTGGGACCCGGCCGGACGTGCGTCACTTGAAGATGCTGACACCACCGGGGCCGATGAGCAGGCCCGAGGGCGATCAAGACGATGCCGGCGATGATCCCGCCTCGGATCGCGGTGATGATGCCGGCGATCACGAGCACGGCTGCGATGATCCACAGCAGCGTTGCGGCGGCGCCGGTGATGGCCACGAGATCGAACATGGTCGTACCTCCATCCGTCGTTCGGCCGGACGTTCCGGCCCGCGTCCGGCCTACCCGCTCAACGGCCCTGCGTCAAACCCACGTTTCGCATCGACTCCACGCCGGGTAGCCCATGACCCACACCGACGTCGAGCACCGAGGAGGAGAACCATGTGTCTGTCATGCGGATGCGGCCAGCCGAACGAGTCGCACGGCAACGAGGACCACATCACGATGAACGACCTGGAGCGGGCAGCCGACGCGGCGGGAACCACACCCCAGCAGGCCGCGCAGAACATCTTGCAAGGGATCGGCTGAACGATCGGTAGAACGGGGCGGACACAGCCCTGCGGCGGCGCCTGATCCCCCTCAGGACGCGGTCGGCCCGGCGTCATCCCTCGAACCGCCGACCCGGGCACGCGAGACGGGCCCCTCGACGGGGTCCCGTCTCGTTCCGTCTGGGCTCCGGGCGGGTGTGGTCAACACCAGAGGTCGCCTGGCGTTCCCGGGTCCGGGCCTGGGTTCAGCGACTCGGTCGACGCCGACTCGGAGATCTCCTGGAGCGCCTCGCCCACGACACGCGAGGATGCCGACGCAAGCGCGACGTCACCCAGCGAGATCATCCCCACGAGTTGATCACCCTTCATGACCGGGAGCCGGCGGATGCGGTGTTCCGCCATCAGTGCGCGGGCGTCCGCGACGCTCATGTCCGGCGTTGCTGTCGTCGTCGTCCGCGTGGCGACCTCGCCGAGCGTCACCTCGCGAGGGTCCTGACGTGCGGCAAGCACGCGGGTCACGAGATCGCGATCGGTCACGATGCCCATCAGCTTCCCGTCGTCGTCCATCACCGGGACGGCACCGACGTCGTAGTTGGCCATCATGCCGGCGGCATCGTCTGCGTTCATCGATGACGACAGCTGCTTAGGCACGTCCGTCATCGCATGACGAACAAGCAGAGCCATGGTTCGATCACTCCTTCCGTCTCTCGTTCCGGGTCTCTCGTTCGATATGCCCGACTGCGACACCCGCGAAACCAGCGGTGTTTGGTGGGGGGGCTTGGGGGAAGACCCTCACCGACGACCGACGGGAGGAGGACGAGATGGCTGGAGAGCACGATCGCGCCGAAGGCGGATGGGACGAGGCCAAGGGCAAGACGAAGGAAGCTGTCGGGAAGATGACCGACGACGAAGACCTCCAGGCGAAGGGCAAGAAGGACCAGGCCAAGGGGAAGGCAGAGAAGGCCTGGGGTCATGCCAAGGAGGCCGGTGAGACGGTCAAGGAAGGCGTCAAGGACGCCCTCGACTGACACACCGACCACGATGGCGGCCACCCTCTGCAGGCGGGGACGCTTCCCCGCCTGTGGCCGCCGTCGTTGGCCTTCCCGACGCCTCCCACAGGGGTGAACGAGCGTGGCACGTCTCCGCCGTTCGCGCGACCGCTCCCCTGACCACTTAGGCAACACACCCGCCGTCTGCAGGGCGTCCTACATCGACCCTCGGGTCTTCGAACGCTTCCACGAAGGCATCACGATCTCGGGGCAACTCGCACAGGTCTCATCCGGGGAGGGATCGGCCGGGAGATCGGAGCGTGAGGCGGTCGAGCGCGCGGTCCTGGACCTCCTCGACGGCGTGATCGGGCTGGCGCGCGCAGCGTGAGGACGGAACATCACGGATCCGGCCGTTTGGCGTGGATCTCACACGGGCATGTCGACGGCATGGAGGAGCACAGGCCGGTTCCCGACGACGATGTGCCGGACACCGAAGAGGGCGAAGACCTCGTGGGGCCCGAGGGCGTCGAGGACGCGCTCTTCGAGTACCTGTTCGGCCCTGAACACGGTTCCACGGCCTCCAGAGGATCGGGCGATATGGCCTTGACCGAGGGGCGAGGGATCCGATGAACGTGATCGGTGGCCCGTTCGCCGGTGAAGAGCACGATGTGTCGTCGGCGTGGCTACAGGAGCGCGGCGTGCTCTACGTGTCGGCCCTCGGTGAACGCCGGAAGGTGGCGAGTCAGTGGCCGCCCGGGGAGACCGGGATCGTCGAGTACGTCAACGCGATGGCAGCCAGCTACGTGGCAGGACTTCCGACGCCGGCGCGTGACTGCGACCCGGCCTCTGACCACCGGTGCTCGATTCAGGGGGTGATCATCAACCTGCGGTACTCCTCCTTGAGGAAGGCGTAACACTCGCAGGAAGCAGCTTCAAGAAGGGCCCGGTCCGTGATCAGGATGCCGCCGCGCCGGACCCTGACGGCGCCGGCCTGCTCCAGGCTGCGCGCGGCCTCGGTGACGGAGGCGCGACGGACGTGCAGGATCTCCGCGAGGAACTGCTGCGTCAGAGAGACATCGTCCGAGACCACGCGATCGCTCGTCTGCAGGAGCCAGCGCGCGAGGCGTTGCCGCACCCCGTGGACCACCCCGCATGCCACGCCCTGGGAGACCTGCAGCATGAGCGCCCGCGTGTACTCCATCAGGCTCTGTTGCCACTTGGCACTGTCGGCGAGCTCGGCACGGAAGATATCCGCATCGAGCGCCAGCACCTGGCCCCCCATCTGGACGACCGCCGCGCCGTTAGGGCTGACGTCATCGCCGAGGAAGACATGGATTCCCACCATGCCCTCCCGCCCTATCGTCGCCGTCTCCACCGTCGAGCCATCACTCAGTACGGTGAGGAGGGACACGACCGCGGTGGTCGGGAAGAAGACGCGGCCCGTGTGCAGGCCGGGGGATTGGATGGGCTGCTCGGGGTCAACGTTCCAGGCCGAGGAGCGGGCCAGGATCTGATCCCGCTCGGACCCGGGCAGGTTCGATAGCAGCTCGTTGCCTGCCGGTCGTTGCGTCCCAACGGATGCGCGCATGCTCATCGTCTTCACTCCTCGACCGAGGATAGCCCGCGGCGCGAAGACGCGTTGGTACGGTGCCGGACCGACGGACGACGCGTCCCGCAGTACGGTGAGCGCGTGCAGAACAGCCTGAGGGAGTTGTGCTAGGTGAGGTTCCGAGCGGAGCGGCGGGGTCGATCACGGATCGTCCAGCTCTTCGGTGAGCTGGATGCCTCGACGACGGACGAGCTCAGGACCGTGCTCGAGCCGATCACTCAGACGCAAGGCGACATCGAGGTGGACTGTTCGGAGCTGGCGTTCATGGACAGCTCCGGCCTCCATTTCCTGTTGGGCGCGGCGCAGGCGCTCGGCTCGGATGGCCGGATGATCGTGCGCAATCCAACATCGACGGTCAGGCGCGTGCTGAGCCTCTCCGGCGTGGAGCGCACCGGCGGGATCGTGGTGGTCGTCGACGACCAACCCGACCAGTCACTCGACGTCTAGCCATCCCGCGTGGCTGAATATGTTGGATCCGTCGGCACCCGTTCGCTGATGCGCCGGCGGGTGGCCCGTCCGTCCGCACCCGTGGATGGAGCGGCCAAGCTCCGCGGGAAGAGTCGTTCGCGGCGCACGACGTTCAACTCAGCGGCGAACAACGCGATCTGCGCGCCGAGGTACACCCAGGCGAGGAGGACGATCACGGCGGCGAACGTGCCGTATACCTCGCTCGCGTGGCGGAGCTGCCGGTCGACGTAGAACCCTCCGAAAGTCGTGAGGGTCGTCCACGCTGCGGCACCGAGTGCGGCCCCCGGCCACACATCGGACCAGGTCACACGCGTCGCCGGGAGCAGCCGGAATGCCGCCGCGAATAGGATCAGTTCCACCCCGTACGCGAGCGCGATCGCCACCAGCTGCCACGGCCATCCACGGCCGCTCGCCGACCCCGCGAGCAGCGTCGATCCCGCGAGCAGTGCGCCGAAGATCATCAGAAGGGCAAGGGCCCGCGTGGTCGAGCGCCAGCTGCCGGGGCGCCGGCGTTCCGGAACGTTCCACACGGCGTCCATCGCGGACGCGAAGGCCTTGACCACTCCCAGGCCGGACCACAAGGCGAGGGTGACGCCGATCATCAGGACGAGCAGGCCACCGCTCGGCGCGTGGACGTTGAGCGCGACCTGGGGACCCAGGACGGGGAGATCGTGCAGGGCGGCTCCGAGCAGTCGCTCTCGGATCCCGGGATCCTGGCTCGCGACGATCCCCACGACCGTCACCGCCACCATCAGCAAGGGGATGATCGAGAAGAACGCGTAGTACGCGATCATCGCGGCGAGCTGCGGGCAACCGTCCTCTCCGTACTTCCTCACCACCGCCCAGACGAACGCCAAGGGGGGCGTCCGTCTCTGGCGTGCATCGAGTCGCCTCGCGATATCGCCCACTCGCGTCATCCCAATCGCTCGATGGGCCAGACGGGAGCCCAGAAGGCGGTCCGGGCACGCGGTTCCTGGGAGAGTCGACACAGTTCCATTGCCATGAGGTTCCCCGGTCCGGGGCCTCGGAAACCGAGCGGTCGTTCGGTCCTCAGCTAGGTACGCGCATGTGGAATCGCACCACGGAGCCCGTCACGAACGAACGGATCTGTACGAGATCGCGCGCCTGGTTGGAGGGCCACAACCCGTTGCCGGACCGTTGATCCAACGCCGGAGTACGTCGTCTCGCCAGGACGTCGCCCAAGACGTCGCGGAGGAAGCCTTGGCGAGGGAAGGCGTCCGTCCGGAAGGCGGAGCGGCAGGTGGGTGGCCATCAGTCCGAGCGGGACCACGCACGCCCAGCCCGTGGCCCATGAAGCGATGGACCCGTTCGACGTGGGCGGGCTCACGCCCATGCCCCAGATCGCGCCGATCACCAGCATGAGCCAGCCGCAGGCGTTGCGGGGCTGGCGCAGCGCCAAACCAGCCCGACGACGGAGAAGGCGGCGGCGGGCGGCAGCCCGGAGAGCTGCGACAGCACCACCGTCGGGCTCAGCGTCCCGTCGGCGAGCCGCGTCAGGGAGTAGGGCCGAGCCCACCACGACCCAGGCGGCGCTGAACGCGAACACGACCAGGCCAGCCAGGCCGGATCGGCCGTTCTCGTTCAGCGTCGATGGATGGATCCTGCGTCATCGAGGACCTCCGTGCGACCTCCGCGGTAGGCCGGTGAAGGGCCGGCGGCGACCCTGCCGGCACCACCGCTCAGACGGCTGGTGCGACCCCCGCGACGCCGCTCAGGTGGTGGTTTCCACCTTCTCCTTGAGCCGCTGCATCCGTTTCCGCGTGTCGGACTTGCCGATCGTCGCGAACACCGGTGGAGCGAGGATGGCCGTCATGCCCTTCATCTTGGGGAAGACGATGTGGAACGTGACCTCCGTGGATCCGCCGAGATCGCGGAGGACGTACGTGTTGCTGAACGTCCCGTCCTTGTCATCCGCCTCGAGCGCGAACCGCTCGTTCGGGACGCTCTCCGTGATCGTGCCCTCGTTCACGTGATCCTTGTCGCCGGGGATCCAACCGACGGATCGGTAGCGGCTCCCCACGGCGTTCGGCTCCCCCGAGATCCACTCGACCCGGTACGGCTTGTTCGACCATTCGACGTGCTTCTCGAGCTGGCTGATCCACGGCCAGACCACGGACGGTGGGGCCTGGATGGTGATGGGGAACGATCCCTCCGTCATCGCGCAACCTCCTCCGCGGGCGCTCGCGACCCTATGCCGCGTCCCGTCGGAACCGCAAGACATGCGCGACGGGGGAGCGGTCGTCCGGTCAGCCCGGGCCGCCAGCTCGGCGTCGGCCTCTGGGAGGTAGAGCCGCGCGTCGCAGGCGACCAGGAGCTCCCGTGCCCGTTCGAACGCGGCCGCGGATCGAGACCGACACGACGCTCTGCACGTCCGAGGTCGAGCAACGCGCGGGCGAGATCGATACGGGTTCCCAGGGCCTCGAGACGGCCGGTCGCGTACCTGCAGCCGGCTCCAGCGCTTCCTCGGCGTCGTCCGCCAGGAGACCGTCGGCCACCGCGATGCATGCCAACGAGAACGGAGCGGCCCCACGGGCAAGGATGACGCGCGCGCGTTCAGCCTCCTCTCGCTCGTCGCGATGGACCAACAGCCGGATCAGCGCCACTTCGACCTGGGGATCCTGATCCACGTTGTACCGGCTCGCGATCTCCACCCCCCGACGGAGGTGCGAGAGCGCCTCTTCCTCGCGGCCGCGAGCGAGCGCGAGCTCGCCCGCGATCCCCGCGCGGGGGATCTCGCCCTGGGGCTCCGGATGGTTCCGCAGGAACTCGATCCGAGGCTTCCATCGCCGCCTCGGCCTCGTCCAAGCGGCCGCGCAGCCCGAGCACCTCCGCGAGGATCATGTATCGCAGCCCGATGAGGGGCTCGTCCCCGGCTGAGAGCCCGTGCTCGACAGCGTCACGTGTCATCTGCTCGGCCTCGTCGAGGTCGCCGAGCGCGAGCGTCACCTCCCCGACCGTGCCTTCGATCCACCCGAGCCATCCGAACCCGCCGCCCCTGCGAGCCATCGCGAGGCCCTCTCTGCCGACCTCCAGGGCACGTGGGTACTCCGAGCCGAAGTCCGCGAGCGTCGAGGCGAAGTTGTTGTAGGCCCGCTGCAGGTTGATCGGATCGTCGACCTCCTTGGCCAGCTGGAAGGCGATCTCGAGCGTCTCGAGCGCCTCCATCGGATGACCGGTCTGCGAGAGGTTCACCCCCAGATCCTGCATCGCGGCCGCACGCACGTCCGTCGCGCCGACGCGACCCGCCATCGCCACGGCACGACGCAGATAGGCATCCGCTTCCGCGGAGTCGCCACGTCGCCAGTGGAACTGGCCCAGCTGCCTCAGCGCGCCGGCCAACTCCCACGTCTCTCCGAACGGCTCGAGGCGCTCGACGGCTCGTTGCCCGCTGGCCAGCGCCTCGTCGATCCGACCCTGTTGGAACAGGGTCAGCACCAGCCACGACTGGGCCCATCCGGCCCCCCGCTCGTCGCCGGCCGCCTCGAAGAACGCGAGGGCGCGTCCGACAGGCCCATTCGGTTTCCTCGTTCGGACGGGTCCCGAAGCTGGCGCGGGTCAACGCCCGGGCGATCTCCGCGCGTTCGGCATCCGGAACGCCGATCCGTTCGGCCAGCCGCAGCGCCTCCCGATACCAACGACTCGCCTCGGCCGGAAGTCGCAGCGCCGCCGCCCGGTCGCCGGCCGCGCGGCGTCCATCGATACCCTGAGGCTTCGAGGTCGGCGCGGACCTGCCCCGTGTCCCCCAGCTCGTCGAGGTAGCGCAGCGCCTCGAGGTCGTGGGTCGCGATCAGCTCCGCGATGTCCTCGGCGCGGTCGCCCGCCTTCATCTGCGCCCACCGCGCAACCTGCTCGTGCTTCGTCGCGCGGAGGCCCTTCGGCAACGACTCATACGCTCCGTCGCGGATCAGGGCGTGGCGGAACGTGAACTCGTGCTCGCCCGAGAAGCTCGGCGGATCGATGTGCAGGACGAGCTCCTTCACGCGGAGGCGACCGAGCGCGTCGCGGACCTCCTCCGCGCTCCGCCCACCGAGCGCGGCGACCGCGCCGGTCCAGAACACGCGGCCCACCACCGCGGCATCCTGGAGCACCGCCTTCTCGTCCGCGGGCAGGCCGTCCAGCCGCGCCGCGATCAACCCCTGGATCGACCGCGGGAGCTCGACCTCGGTGGTCGGCCTCGCCACCTCCCAGCGGGACGCTCCGGACGCGCGGAGCACGCCGTCGTCGATCAGCTTGCGCACGATCTCCTCGACGTAGAGGGGATTGCCCTCGCTCCGTTCGACCACCGCGCGCTCGAGCTCGTCGGTCATCCCCCCGGCGAGGAGGTCGTCGAGCATCGCGGAGCTCTCGGCCGCGGACAGCGGGTCCAGGAAGATCGAGGCGGCGTTGCGTTTGCCGCCGCCCCACGTGGGGCGTGTCTCGAACAGCTCGGGTCGCGCCAGGGTCACGGCGAGGATGGGTCCCTGCGCCCAGTCGGCGAGGTACTCGATGAAGTCGAGCAGCCCGTCGTCGGCCCAGTGGATGTCCTCGAACACCAGCACGAGGGGATAGCGGGCCGCGAGGCGCTCGAGGAAACGGCGCCACGCGTCGAAGAGATCCTCGCGGCTGAAGGCACCGGACTCGCCGGCGCCGACCAGCGCGCCGATCTCGGGCACGATCTCGGCGTCGCCGAAGAGCCCCTCGACGGCCTCCTTGGTCTTCTTCAGCGCGACCTCGGCGGCGTCGTCCTCGAGGATCTCGCACTGCGCCTTGATCGCATCCGCGAGCGCCGAGTAGGACGTGTTGCCGTACGCCAGGCAGCGCCCGCGCCGCCAGTAGACGAAGTCGGGCACGCTTTCGACGTGGCGCTCGAACTCGCGCGTGAGACGGGTCTTGCCCACGCCGGCCGGCCCGACCACGGTCACGAGGGCGGGTCGCCGATCCGCCTGCACGCGTTGGAACGTCTGCTTCAGGACCGCGAGCTCCTCGTCGCGACCGACGAGCGCGGCCTCCATCCCCAGCTCGGGGCGCTCGCCGCGCTGCTTGGCGCGGACCCGCAGCGCGTCCCACGCGGGGACCGGCTCCGCCTTCCCCTTCAGCTCGAGCGGTGCGAGCTCGCGGTACTCGATCACGTCCCTCGTGGCTTCGTGCACCCCCGGTCCCACGATCACCCGACCCGGATCGGCGGCCGTCTGCAGCCGTGCGGCGATGTTCACCGCGTCGCCGGTCAGCATGCGGTCGCGCGGCCCGCTCGCGCGTTGGACGTCGACGAGCACCTCCCCCGCCTCCACGCCGATCCGCATCGCGAGCTCGGGCTTGCCCTCGGCCGCGAAGTCCCGGTTCAGCTCGGACAGGACCGCCTGCATCTCCATCGCGGCGAGCACGGCTCGCTCCGCGTCGTCCTCATGCGCGCGCGGGACGCCGAACACGGCCAGGATCGCGTCGCCCATGTATTTCTCGAGGAGCCCTTCGTGGCGCGTGATCTCCTCGGCGAGCCGGTCGAAGGCGCGGCCGACGATCGACTGGACGACCTCCGGGTCCTCGTGCTCGGCGAGCGATGTCGAGCCGACCAGGTCGGCGAACAGCGCGGTCGCGAACTTCCGCTCCTGACGGCCGGGCTCCGAACCCGTGAGCGGCTCGCCGCAGTTCAGGCAGAATCGCGCGTGCTCGGGATTCTCCTCACCGCATCGGGGGCAGAGCATGGCGGCTAGCGTAGGACACGGGTGCCACACCCGGGCGATCGTGCGAGGATCCTCGCGGAGGGAAGCATGGATCAGCCCGACCAGGTGATGCCCCCTTTGGCCGATGCGCGGGTCGTCACGCATCGACGTCGTCGGCCGAGCGGTGCTGCGCCACCGTTGCCCAAGCAGATCGGTTCCACGGGCTGGGTGTGGCTGATCCTCCTGGTGGCCGTCGCGGTCGCGGGATGCCTGTGGCTCCGCGCCGACCCCGCCCCGCTCGACCGGTTCGACGCGCGGATCACCGACGCCGTCACCTCGTTCCGCACGGGATGGCTCGACGCGCTCGCGCGCCAGGTGCACACCGTCGGCTCCCGCGTCGGGTTCGCGGTGCTCGGTGCGATGCTCGTGCTCGCCGTCGCGTGGTTCCGTCGCTGGCGCCACCTCGTGATCTGGGTGCTCTCGCTCGGCATCGCCGGAGCCCTGCTGCAGGGGCTGGAGCTGGTCTCGTTGCGGCCGCGGCCCTTCGGCGTCCGGCAGCTGGCGAGCTGGGAGGGATACTCCGCGCCGTCGATCCCGATCGGCGCGATCGCGATCCTGGCGATCGGCGTGGCGTTCATGCTCGTCGTCCCGGGCCGACCCCGGTACTGGGCGAAGCTGGTTGCCGCCGGTGCGATCGCGATCGCCGGCCTCCTGCGCATCTACCTCGGCGTCGACCACTTCACCGACGTCGTCTTCGGGGCGATCGTCGGGGTCGCGATCCCCCTTGCCGCCTTCAGGGCCTTCGCTCCGAACGACCTCTTCCCGGTCAGCTACGGCGCGCACGGCAAGGCGGCGCACCTCGACGTGACCGGGCGCAGGGGCGAGGCGATCCGCATCGCGCTGCAGGACCAGCTCGGGTTCACGGTGCACGACGTCCAGCCGGTCGGTCTCGAAGGCTCCGGCGGCTCGACCCCGTTGAAGGTCGCCGTGACCGACGAAGACGGCCGCGAGCGCACGATCTTCGCGAAGCTCTACGCGAGGAGCCATGTGCGCGCGGACCGGTGGTACAAGCTCGGCCGCACGATGCTCTACGGACGGCTCGAGGACGAGACGCCGTTCACGACGGTCCGCCGGTTCGTGGAGTACGAGGACTACACGCTCCGCACGCTCGGCGACTACGGGTTCCCGACACCCGCGCCGCTCGGCATCGCCGAGATCACGCCGGAGCGCGAGTACCTGATCGCGATGGACTTCTTCGACGACGCGGTCGAGATCGGCGACGCCGAGATCGACGCGCACGTGATCGACGAGGGGCTCGCGATGATCCGCCGGATGTGGGACCTCGGGCTCGCCCACCGCGACATCAAGCCCGCCAACCTCATGGTGCAGCGCGGAGAACTGAAGCTGATCGACGTCTTCTTCGTCCAGGTCCGGCCCTCGCCGTGGCGCCAGGCGGTCGACCTGGGGAACATGATGCTGGTGCTCGCGCTGCGGTCGGATGCGACGACCGTGTACGAGGCCGCCCTCCGGTACTTCACGCCCGACGATCTCGCGGAGGCGTTCGCGGCGACCCGCGGCGTCGCGAGCCCGACCCAGCTGCGCCAGCACATGAAGGAGGACGGGCGCGACCTGCTCGCGGAGTTCCGCGCGATGGCGCCCGCCCGCCGGCCGATCGCGGTGCAGCGCTGGAGCATCCGCCGGGTCGCGCTGATCATCGTCTCCCTCGTCGTGCTCTTGCTCGCGATGTTGGCGGGCGTCGCGCTGCTCTTCCCCAGCCGAGGCACGGTGACGACGCCGGGCTGCGGCGCAGGACAGCCGATGCAGCTGATGGCGCAGGCGGTGCCGAGCGCGACCAAGCTCCCGTGCGTCTCGGCGCTGCCCTACGGCTGGGGCGTCGGACACCGCCGAGACCGTCCGGGGCCGGGCGAACTTCGCGCTCGGCGTCGGCGGCTCGGGCGAGCCCGTGACCGTGACCCTCACCGAGTCTTGCCCGGCTCCGGTCGCGGGCACCGAACAGATCCCCATCGACGGCGGCTGCGTGACCTACCGCTCGACCGTCACCGACGCCGGACGTGCCGTCGTTCGCGCCGGACGGTGGACTCTCCTTCACGCCCCGCGCCGATCTCATCGCCGCGGTCGCCGCCGATGACGACCAGGTGCTCTGCGGCGCGCTCGCCCCTCCGTGCCCGTAGGGTTCGATCTGCCGTCAGAGCAGCCGCAGCAACTCCGTCGTCGTCTTCCAGTTGCGGATCGTCATGTATCGGTACATGGGCATCGAGGCGATCCTGGAGAGCCGGCTCCGCGCAGCTTGGGCAGCGAGCCGATCGACGTAGAGGACGCCCGTTCCGATCCATGCCCGGTCGACGCCTTCCCTCGTCGGTAACCGTTCCATCGCGGCGCTCGCCTTCAGAGCGGGCTGCAGGAAGATGACGTCGGACCGGTAGGTTGCCGGGTCGGCGCCGAATCCCTCCGGCGCCCCGTCGACGATCGACCGCATCCGCCGCCGACCGCGCACCACCACGCTCGCCTCGTAGTCGAAGCGCGCGGCGAGCATGCCTTCGATGCGCACGACCAGCTCCGCCTCGCTCGAACCGGTCGCTCCGAACAGCACGTTCCCGCTCTGGATGTACGTGGTCGCGTCATCGAACCCGTGCTCGTGGAAGCACGCCTTCAGGTCGGCCATCTTGATCACGTTCTTGCCACCGACGTTGATCCCGCGGAGCAGCGCGACGTATCTGGGCATGACCGCGACAGCCTATCTCCGCAGCCAGGCCACAGCCGGCCCGGATCCGCTAGCGCGAGATGGGCGTCGACGGCGACGCGTGTCCGATCCGCATCGCCCGTCTGTCGAGGGAGAACAGGCCGAGGTCCTCCCGCGGAGAGCCGTCCGCGACGTCTGCGACCAGCGCGCCGAGCGCGGGACCGAACTTGAAGGCGTGACCGGAACATCCGGTCGCGACGACGATCGAACCTCGGCGGTCGATCGCGAAGTCGCCGTCGGGGGTCATCGTCCAGGGATGCCGCTGGGTGAGCGCCACGCGCGGCTCGATCGTCGGCATACGCGCGCCCAGCCACGCGACCAGCCGATCCTGCTCGGCCGGGTCGGGTGGCCACTCCTCGACGTCGGGACGCCACGGCTCCGCGGATCCTGCGTCGAACGCGACCTTGTAGCCGACGCCCGGGACGGGATGTCCATAGACGCCGACCCCGTCGTCCATCAGCCAGTCGGCGAGGCCCGGACGACCGACGAGCTGCGGAGCCTCCACGAACGTCACCTGGGCGACCGCGGGGGCCAGCGGAAGTTCGATGCCCACCGTTCGCAACAGCTCGCCCGACCACGGGCCCGCCGCGATCACGACCCTGCCGGCGTGCACCGTCCGCATGTCGGTCACCACGTCCGCCCCCTCGGAGGCGATCTCGATCGCGACGCACCGTTCCGGCATCGAGAGCACAGCGCCGGCTTCCGCCGCGTCGGCGGTCAGCGCGCGCATCGCGGCGTCGGCGAGCACCGTGCCCGCTTCCGGATGGAACAGAGCCTCGCTCACCGGCTCGCATCGCGAGCTCGGGGAACCGACCACGAGCACCTGCTGCGTCGAGCTCGTCGAACCCGACGCCGGCCGCGCGCATCGCCGTGGCCATCGCGTCGAGCTTGGCGTCCGGCCCGAGGTCGATCTGTCCGGTTTCGACCAGGAGCGTGACGTCCTGCGATGCCTCGAGGCGTCGCCATCCTTCGAAGGCCTCCCGCGCGAGCTGCACGTACCGCTCGTCGTCGTAGGCGACCCGGATCGAACGCGACGCGCCCGTCGACGAGGTCGCCGGGTGGCCGCTCCCCCATCGATCGATGCCCAGGACGGTGTTCCCTCGGCGAGCGAGCGCCCCGGCCGTCGAGAGCCCGATCACCCCGAGGCCGATCACGACGACGTCTGCGCGCTCCGTCTCCGTCACGTTCCGTAGCCTCCCATGTGGGCGCCCTACGGAACGACCAGCAGGCGCCGGTGCCGACCTACGATCCGTCGGAGCCCCCGGGCGTCGGGATGTCCTGCGCGCTACACCGACGCGAAGAACTCCCATTGCACGTTGTCTGGATCGCGGAACGCGACGTAAGACTTGTCGAGCACCGGATCGTGTTCCACGCCTTCCGTCGCGACGCCGGCTCGCTCGAGCGCTGCGACGACGTCGTCCAGCACCCCGGCGTTCGGCACGCCGAACGCGAGGTGATCCACGCCGATACGGCGCTCGTCGAATCGGTCGTCCGCGGGTGTCCCCTCGAGCGGTGGCGCCAGCACGAGGAACGTGGCCCCGAGCGGGGCCGCGAGGAGCTTGCCCTCGCTCGGACGTCCCTTCCACTCGGCGACGAAGGTCGCATCGACGGGGAGCTCGATGAACGAGAATCCGAAGGTCTGCTCATAGAAGCTGCGAGATCGCTCGGGATCTTGCACGCGGATCAAGAAGTGATGCAGTCCGTTCACCTCGATCGTCATCCGGTACCTCCCAGCTCCCGCTCGAGGGTCGTGGTCAGGCTTGCTGCGAGTGTGTTGCCCTCCAGGGAAGCGGTCAACCCCGCGACGATGGATCGAGCGGCCTGGGCGTGATCCGTCCCCGCCGTCGGGGAGGCCGACAGGGATGCGTGCGCCCTCCACGCGATCCCCGGCAGTCCCGCCCCTTCGGCCTCCTGCAGGGCGGCCTCGGCCGCCCGGGCCGCACCCTCATGGTCCCCCTCGATGGAGGCGAGCCGAGCTTCCGCCAGTCGCCCCTCCGCGACCGCCTCGCGGAACCCATCGCGCTCCCACATCCGGATGAGCGGCGCGAGCATCGCTGCAGCCTCTGCCCCCCCTCCAAGGGTCGCGCGGATCAACGCGGCGCCGATGTACGCATCCCATGCGAACACGAACGCGCGGTCGGGAGGGAGCACGACCCGAAGGAAGACGTCGTCGGCCCGGCCCAGGGCCTCCCCCGCCCCCGCCACGTCGCCCAGCGCCAACCGCGCGCGGCCGAGATGGGCAAGACATCGAACCCCGTGGAGATCGGCGCCGGAGCGCTCGGCCACCGAGGCACCTCGCTCCAGGACGTCGGATGCCTCCTCCGCCGCCCCCAGGTCCAGAAGGAGCGAGCCGAGGTAGATCGCTGACCAGGCCGTCCACTCGGCGTGGCCGCGCCGGAGCGCCGCGTCCCACGCGCGATTCCCCAGGTCCAAACCGACCCCGTACCGGCCCCGCGCGCGTTCCAGCCACGCGTACACGCCCTGATGCGCCGGCGTGTTCCCGTCGTCGTGAACGCGGCGGTTCATCGCCCATCCATCGCCGAGATGGGACACAGCCTCGTCCCATCTGCCCTGTGCGACCTTGATCATGGCGAGCTCCAGGTGGCAGAACTGCGCAGACCAGATATCGCCTCGCCGTTCCGCGAGGGGAAGCAGCGCGAGTGCGTGACCTTCGGCAGAGGGGAAGTCCCCGATCTGCAGTTCCACCTGCTTGAGGGCGTCGAGTGCCACCGCCTCGAGTTCGAGCGATCGGTCCTCCTGTGCGATCGCCAGGGCACGCTCGGCGTGTTCGAGCCCTCGGTCGAAGCGCAGTCGATTCGTCCAGGCAAGTGACAGCCGCGCGTGACAGCTCACCAGACCGGTGGGATCTCCCAGTACCTCGGCGAGGTGCAGCGCTTCATCGAACAACGGGGTCGCGGCGCGGTAGTCGACGGCCCCGGCGAGGATGAAGCCGAGCTCCTCCAACGCGCCCAGCTCCAACCGTCGATCGCGCCGGTCTCGGGCCGCGGCCAGCGCTCGTTCGGCGTCCTCTCGGGCGGCGTCCACGTTCCCGATACGCCGGTGGAGGGTCGCCCGGCGAAGCACGAGGGCGCCGACGTCGGTTCCGGCGTCGAGCTCGAGCGTGAGCCGGATGGCGGCGTCCACGTGCCCCAGGGCCTCGACTGATCCGGAGACGGCCTGGGCCGCGTCGGCGGCCGCCAGGTGGTAGGGGATGGCTCGCGTGGGTTGCCCCGCCCGCTCCCAGTGATGTGCGAGCGCCGCATCGGAGTACCCCTTGGGTGAGGTCTCGAGCGCCTGCGCCGCACGCCGGTGCAGCTCCCTTCGACGCCCGCGCAGGAGCGTGGAGTACGCAACCTCTTGAACGAGCCCGTGTGTGAACGAGCAGCTCGTGGCCCAGATGTCCATCAGACCCTGCTGCGCCAACTCGAGGAGCGCGGGATCGAGATCGTCGCCCGGCACCATCGCGTGTGCGATCTCGAGATCGACGGTGCTCCCCGCGACGGAGAGTGCGGATACGACCTCCCGCACGCTCGGAGACAGACGATCCAGTCGGGCAAGGATCAAGCGCTCGAGCGTGGGAGGAACGCCTCGTTCCGGTGCCGCGACCGGATCGATGTCCTGGACCGAGCGCACGAACTCTCGGAGGTAGAGCGGAACACCGTCGGAGGCGCTGAGGACCGCCTCCTCGCGTTCGGCCGTGAGGGTTCCTCCCGAGAGCTCGTGCAAGAGCCGACGCTCTTCGTCTTCCGCCAGTGGCCCCAGTCGGAGGACGATCTGGGCGGGTTCGGCCTCCGAACCCGCGAGGAGCACCTGCGACTCGTGCCCCCGCACGATCCGCAGGGTCGCGACGACGAGGACGCGGGTGCTCCGCGCCACGTCACGGAGGCGGCGCAGGGCGTCCAGGGTACTCGGGTCACTCCAGTGCAGGTCCTCCAGGCACAGGACGACCGGACCGGCCCGGGCCGCCTCCGTCGCGAAGGCCGCCACGGCTGCCAGAGCGCTGAAGCGCGTTGCATCTGGCATCCGCTCCAGGTCGTCGGGTCCGCGCTCGCCCCCGACGAGGCGGCGCAGGATCGCTCCCGCTTCACCCTCCACGACGACGGAGGAAGGGGCATATCGGATGAGGTCGCGGATACCGGCGAACGGCGCACCCACTTCCAAGGCATCGCACTGCCCCTGGATCCACGCGACGTTCGCGAGCGCTGCGTATCGGCGCGCCTCGGCGAGCAGTCGGCTCTTCCCGATCCCAGCCTCACCGGCCACGAACACCGTTCGCCCCGTTCCCTCCTGCAGGTGATCGATCGCGTCGGTGAGCGCCCGCATCTCGTCGACGCGGCCCACGAGCGCGACGTCCGGATCTGCTCGTCGAGGGTTCCGGCCGAACGCCATCGCCGCCTCGACAGGCTCGCTCTGTCCTTTCAACTCGAGCCGACGCACAGGTCCCCAGGCGATACGGTCCCCGAGCTGGCGCCGTGTCTCGGGGCCTACGAGCACCGTCCCGCTGTCGGCATGGGACTGGAGCCGAGCGGCAACGTTCACGGCATCGCCGGTCGCGCCGGTCTCGCGATGGCTCCCACCCCCGATCGGACCGATCACCACGAGTCCGGTTTCGATCCCCACACGGACGCCGAAGTCGTCCACACCCGCGGCCCGCGCGACGGTCTCCGCGTGCCGCTCGATGACACGTTGGATCTCCAAGCCCGCGAGGACCGCGCGTTCCGGGTCGTCCTCGTGCGCGTAGGGCGTTCCGAACAGCGCGAGGATGCCGTCACCCGCCAGGTCCTTCACGACCCCGCCGAAGCTCTCCACGACCTCGCAGAATCGCTGAACGGCGCCGCCGACGACCTCAACGACGTCTTCGGGGTCCAGGCGAGCCGTGAGCTTGGTGGAACCCACCACGTCCGCGAACAGAGCCGTAACGGCTCGCCGCCCCGCGGGGGTCGTGCCTTCCTGCACCACGCGACGAGCGTAGTCCGTGGCGGAGGGACCACGGAACCCGATCCATCCTTCGAGCGCCGCCTAGACTTGGGGAGCCTCGGGCTCCGGCCCTCGGCCCTCGCCCTCGTAGCTCAGTGGATAGAGCACCGGTTTCCTAAACCGGGTGTCGCAGGTTCGATTCCTGCCGGGGGCACCTCCAAGAAGGCCCTCTGACCTTGCGCTACTCACCGCACCCGCGGGGGCGCTGGGATCGATCTCCTCGGGTGGCAGCCGGGGCAAGTTAGATCGACAAGTGAGGCCGGCGGCTCCGGTAGATCGAGAGCGTGCCGAGCGTCAGCGCGGCAGCGAACACAGCGACAAGCACAGACAAGACAAGGCGAGCCCGATCCTGGCGCCTGACGACGACGCCGGCTCGGAAACGGCAACCGAAGGAGGGATGCCCAAGCCCGGCCACGGCTCCTCAAGAACACCCACGGATCGGGGGAGTTTCGCTCAGACCGGGTCTGCCCTACACTTTGTGGCTGAGCGCCTGCACGTTCGGAGCCCGTCGAGGGTTCATCGATAGACATGAACGAGCCGCTCCGCCTAGCCGTTGAGGCACCTGCCTCCGAGACTCTCGAAGCCCCCGGAAGCTTCGAAAGCTTCTACGACGCCGAGAGTCAGATGCTGTTCCGTCGTTTGTGGCTCGTCACCGGGAACCGCGCAGAGGCGGAAGAGATCATGCAGGACGCCTTCCTCAAGGTCTGGGAACGATGGGAGCAGGTCTCCTCGATGGACGACCCCGTTGGCTACCTCTACCGCACGGCCATGAACCTATTCCGGAAGCGGTATCGGCGGGCAGTGTTGGCGATCCGCCGATCCATCGGGCTCGCGCCCTCGCGGGACGACTTCGCGGATGCCGACGCTCGCGACACCGTACAGAGGGTGCTCTCGACGCTACCGCCGCGTCAGCGCGCTGCTCTCGTGCTGACGGAGATGCTCGGGTTCAGCCCCCGCGAGGCTGGACGCGCGCTCGGGGTGCAGGCCTCCACGGTCCGGTCTCTCTCGCACCAGGGCCGTGAGTCGTTTCGTAGGGCGATGGAGGTCGATGATGCCTAGTGTCGCGGAACTGCTCGAGCGTGAGAGCACGACGGTCGGTCTGGAGCCCGGCGGCCTCGAACGTCTCCTCCGCCGGCGCAACAGGAAGCGGGGGAACCAGCGGATCGGCGCGGCAGTGCTCGCGATCGTCCTCACGCTCTTGAGCATCACGGGTCTGATGCGTGCCTTCCGCAGCGTCGAGCGTCCCGCAAGCGAGTCCACGATGAAGCCCTCAGGCATCTTCTCGGAGGTCGGTGGCTGGATCGCGTACGGGAACCGGTGGGGGATCTGGGCGGTAGATCCGTCGCATCCCAATGATGCCGAGAGCCGTGTCCGGTTGAGCTCCAACGGCGGCACCCCGCTCGCGTGGTCGAGCGACGGGTCGGAGCTCCTCGTCTCGCGCGAGTTCTGGGTCCTCCTTTCGGGACGCCAACTCCGGCGCGGGGAGGAGCTGCCGGCTTCGCGGCGCGGGCTGTTCGTGCTGCACTCGGACGGCTCGGAAACCCATCTGGTCCGCGAGGAGGTCAGCGGCGCCTCCTTCAGCCCAGACGGGACTACGGTCATCTTCGCGCCCTCGATCGAACTACAACGGCCCCATCTCGACCCGGGCATCTACCGGATCGACGCCGGCGGCGGGGTGCCGAGGCTGCTCGTCGAACCGACCAGCCGCTACCTCCCGGATCAGGACCGGCGCTTCCGTACCGGGTTGTACTTCCCGGCGTTCTCACCCGACGGAACGCAGATCGCGTTCTTCGACGGGTTCGGGGACAACAGCCACAGCCTGCGCGTGGTCAACGCCGACGGGAGCGATCTGCAGGTGCTGATCGACAACATAGAGGCATACCGCATCTCCAACCTCGCCTGGTCGCCCGACGGCACACACCTCTCGTTCGGCCGCAGGACGTTCGACGGGGTCTACTCGATCGGGGTGGACGGCTCGGGACTCACGATCTTGATCCCCGATGGAGAGTATCCGTACTGGTCGCCAGACGGTTCCCGCCTCTCATTCGAGTCCGACGGCGGGGGGGGACGCGCCGAGCTCAACATCGCTGATCGGGATGGGAGTCACCTTCAGAACTTCGGCTACGCGCCATCCGGGCCGTGGAACCCACTCGTCCAGCCGGAGCCGGAGGTCGCCGGGGTGCCTGGGGCGGGCGAGGGCCTGACACTGACCTCGAAGCTCCTCCTAGTGCTGGCCTTGCTGGCCTTGATCGCTGGGGCGGCTCTCATCCGTCGCCGGAAGGTGCGACGCTCGTGACCTTGAGCCACCCCTCCTCAGCCCATCGGATGCAGGCGGGCCCTGTGGGGGCGTGGGCCCGAGGTGGTCGATTCAATCGGTGTGTTGGTCGGTAACTTCGGGCTCGAAAGGCTCATGCGGTGTCAGACATCCCATTCACGCGTGCGGCGATTGGCGTTTGCGCGACTCGTCTCAATCACCGGGGGCGAGGCCGCCGCGGTAGCTCTCGCCTTCACCATCTACGCGCGGACCGGCTCGGCCATCTGGCTGTCGACCTCGTTCCTGTTCACCTTCGGAGCGGCAGGTCTCGTCTCACCGGTCGCCGGAACCATCAGCGATCGTTTCGATCGCAAGCGTGTGATGATCGTGTGCGAGCTGGTGGACGCCGTCGCGTAGGCGGCGCTCGTCTTCGTGCGGGCACCTGCAGCCATGATCGCGACCGCGTTTCTGGCCGAGGTAGCCCAAGCCCCGTTCGGCCCAGCCTCGGCCGCAGCCATACCGAACCTTGCGGTCGAGGAGACGGATCACTCCCGACGGCGTGCGGGGACGCGTGTTCGCCGCCTTCGTCGGGCTCGGGATGATCGCCAACGTCGTGGCCTTCTCCGTCGCTCGAGTGTTGCTGACCCTCGTTGGCCCTCGTGGCGTATACGCGATCGCAGCCGGTGTCGCCATCATCGCGGCATTCGTCTTGCTTCCTGCCTTGAAGATGCGGTCTCGGCCGTCAGTCTCTGGTGGGCGCTGAGGGACTCGAACCCCGGGCCTTCGCCTAGCTCTGGGAATCTCGCCCTCCGACGGAGAAGATCCGGTTGCATGGTTCGCTCTCGCAACGGGCGCCGGCCCCGGGCCATCCGGACCCTCGACCCGCCAGTTGCACGCCAGGAGAGTTGAGCACCGGGCAACCGTCCGGCGACGCGTTCGTCTTCCACGGCTGCTTCCCGCGCAGCTGATCTACCCGTACAGCCCGGAATCCGTCGGAGGTCCGGAAGAGCACGTACTCGTCACCGCGAACAGCGATCCATGACACGTCTCAGGCCGGAGTAGCGATGTTCACGTTGACGGCGCCGGACGGTTGTGAAGATGAGGGTCCGGAGGGTGCCGTGTCGTCGGTGTCGACGACGTGCATGCGGCGCAGACGAGCACCAAGAAACAGAACGCCGCGCGACGCATGTAGCGACGCTGACCGACGAGCGCGCTGAGTGCATCTCGCACGCCTGCCCAGCCTGCGACCTCTTCTCGGGTGAGTCTCCGCGTCGGATGGTGGCTCTCGGGTGCCTTGGCCTCCAACTCGATGCCGAAGGGCTCCGCGTTTCGAGGAGAACGAGCGGGCCCTCGCGACAGGAACCGAGCAGGCGCTCGCGACACGTGGGGGTCTCGATCCTCCGCTTATGATCGCGTCAGGCGCCTACATCTCGAGGACCAGCCCGATGCATGCCGACGTGAATGGGACGCGATTGTGGTTCGACGTGGATGGGCAAGGGCTCGTCCCCGACGGGAGCGAGATGCGGCGGCGCCCGACGGTGGTGCTCGTTCACGGCGGCCCCGGCGTCTATGACCATTCGTACTTCAAGCCCGACTTCGCCCGGCTCGCGGAGCATGCGCAGGTCGTCTACCTCGACCTGCGTGGGCACGGACGTTCGGACTGGGGGGATGCAGCCGCGTGGAGCTTCGAGATGTGTGCGGACGACATCCGCGCGTTCTGCGATTCGGTCGGGATCCACAGACCGATCGTCCTCGGACACTCGATGGGCGGACCGATCGCTCTTCTCTACGGCGCGCGCCACCAGGGACATGCGGCGGGCCTCATCGTCCTATCAGGATTCGCACGTTGGGACATGCCGCGGATGGTGGAGGGCTTCCGCCGGATCGCTGGCGATGACGTCGCGGAGCTGGCGGGCCGCAGCTACGTCGGCGAGGACGTTTCTGACGAGGAATGGGCTCCCGTCTTCGCCGCCTTCGGCCCCCACCTCCCGAACGAGGAGCGAGAGGCCGGCACCCCCCAGAACCTCGATCTCAATCTGTATGGGATGGAGCTCATGCGCCGACTCGACATCGTCGATCAGCTGGTGCGTGTCACCTCTCCGACACTCGTGTGCGTCGGCGAGCTCGACCCCGTGACACCCATCGGTGCGGCTGAGGAGATCGTCGGTGCACTACCTGAGCGCGTGGGGCAACTCGAGATCGTCGCAGGAGCGGGGCATTTCCCCTGGTTGGACGCTGCGGACCCCTTCTGGTCGATCATCACCGACTTCGTTCGCGGCACGACGGGAGGCAACGACGGCCGGACGTAGCCCGGCGTGCTCTCTCCAGAGCATGCCCACTGTTGGGGCTACCAAGGCGCTCGCCGATGCGGCCCGTGCGTCGTCGCCGTCCGCTCGGCCCGACCAGCCATGACCCTCCAAGCACACCTGTCGCCGACGGTCCGGAGAACGCGGGCATGGAAGACCTTCCCGCGGGGCATGATGCACGCATGGACCGGCACCAGGGGCGTCTCTCGAACGCAGATCTGGGCGAGCTCCTGCTGAACGCCGCTATCGAGGAGACCTCGCACCGGCGTCTCGCGCTCGAGCGGGCGGGTCGGGCCGCGCGGTTCTGGCCGGAGGAGGCCCTTCACGTCGCGGAGGGGGGACGTTCGCTGACCGAGCTCGCCTCCGTAGGTCCGTGGGTGGCGGCGAGGATCCACGGGTGGCTCGACGAGCCGCCTGCCGTTCCCGAGAGTCCAGTGGAGCGGGCCGGATACCTGACCCTCGCAGAGGTATGCCGGGTCCTCGCCGACGACCCGGCCTGGGAAGCGACCCCGCACGCCGACCTCCAGGTGCACAGCACCGACAGCGACGGCTCCTTGCCGCTCGAGGAGATGGCGGAGGCCGCTCGGACGGCCGGGCGCACGTTCATCGCCGCCACGGATCACTCCCGTAGCCTCACGATCGCGCACGGTCAGGACGAGGCCGGGCTCGCGGCGCAGGGCGAACGGATCGATGCGATGAACGCACGCTACGCCGCGGCCGGAGAGGGATTCCGGGTCCTGCGGTCGATCGAGATGGACGTGTTCGACGACGGCAGCGGTGACATGGAGGAGGAGGCACTGGCGGCGCTCGACCTCGTACTCGGGGCGTTCCATACGAAGCTGCGGGTCAGGGAGGACGCGACGGAGCGGTACCTGGCGGCGCTGCGGAACCCCTCGATCCATGTGCTCGCCCACCCGCAGACCCGGATGTACGGACGACGGACCGGCCTCAACGCCGACTGGCCACGCGTCTTCGAGGCGGCTGAGCGCTCGGGCAAGGCGATAGAGCTCGACGCCACCCCGTACCGCCAGGATCTGAGCGTCGACCTCGCGCGGATCGCGAACGCCGCGGGGGTGCGATGGTTCTCGATGGGCACCGACGCCCATAGCGCCGGCGAGCTCGGCAACCTCCCGTTCGCGATGGCGACGGCATCGCTCGCCGGCATCGCGATAGACCGCATCCTGAACTACCGGCCGGTCGACGAGGTCCGTGCGTGGGCCATCGACGTGGCGGGCCGATGAGACCTCCCCGCCACGTCGATGTAACGCGCCCCGACAAGGTGCTCTGGCCGGGACCGGGGATCACGAAGGGCCGCTACGTCGGCTATCTCGAGGGCGTCGCGGATCACCTGCTGCCCTGGCTCCGCGGCCGCCCGCTCAGCATGGTCCGGGCGCCGGACGGCGTGGATGCAGGGCGGTACTTCCAGAAGTCGGCGCCCAGCTACGCTCCGGAGTGGGTCAGGACGGTCCGCATCGCAGCTCCCAGTGCCGGCCGGGACGTCGACTATGTCGTCTGCGACGACGCAGCCACGCTCGCATGGTTGGGGAATCAGGCCGTGGTTGAGTTCCATCCGGCGCCGGTGCGTCGTGACAGGATCGACCGACTCGATCTGCTGGTGGTGGATGTCGATCCGCCCGAGGGGGCCTTCGATGCGGCCGTCGAGGTAACGCACCTCGTGCTGGAGGTCCTCGACGATCTCGGCCTCCCCGCCGGGATCAAGACCACGGGCGGCAAGGGGATCCACGTCGTCGTCCCGATCCAGCGGAGGCTCGACGTCGCGGAGATCAGGCTCGCCGCTGACACACTGGCCTCGATCGTGGCCTCGCGGGCGCCCGACCTCGTGACGACCGCGTTCCGCAAGGTCGATCGTGGGGGACGCGTGATGCTCGACCCGTCTCGCAACAGTGCCGGCGCTACGTTCATCGCGCCCTTCTCCGCTCGCGCGAACGCCCTCGGAACCGTCTCGTTCCCGCTCGATCCGTCGGAGCTCGGCTCGGTCGATCCGCGCGACTTCACCCTCATCACGACGCCCGGTTCCCTGGGTGCGCGCGGGCCCCGACGCTGGGCGCAGCTGGCCGAGGGGCCAGGGGCGCGCGTCCCTACCCGACTCCTTGCCGGACGGCCGTAGGGTGCCGGGCCACTCCTGATGGAGCGAGGGGGGTCTCGCACCCGCGTCGGCAGCGGCAGGAGCCGCATCGATGTGACGTGCGTACTTCGGACGGCGACCTCGTAGAGTCGGGGCATGGCCGCACCGGCGTTCCTGTTCGACCTCGACGGGACCCTGATGGACAGCGTGTACCACCACGTGCTCGCGTGGCAGGAGGCGCTCGACCGCGACGGCATCCACCTGTCCGTGTGGCGCATCCATCGGAGGATCGGCATGAGCGGTGGTCTGCTCGCGAACGCGATGCTGCGCGAGATCGGGCGTCCCGTCACGGCGGAAGACGCGGCCCTCCTCCGCCGTTACCACGCGGAAGCCTACGGCGCACGGATGGGACAGGTGCGGCCGTTGCCGGGGGCGATCGAGCTGCTCGCCACGCTCACCGACCTCGGCGTACCGTGGTCGATCGCGACCAGCGGCTACCTCGAGACCGCGGCGCCGATGATCGAGATGCTCGGCGTGCCGGACGGTGTGCCGATCGTGACGCGGGACCAGGTGGCGCACGCGAAGCCGGACCCCGACCTCTTCCTCGCCGCCGCGGACCGACTCGGCGTCGACATCGAGGGATCCATCGTGGTGGGCGATAGCGTCTGGGACTTGCTCGCCGCGCGACGCGCGCGAGCGCTCGGGGTCGGCCTGCTCTCGGGAGGATACGGTGAGGAAGAACTCGCACGTGCAGGTGCCTATCGCGTGTACGAGGATCCCGCCGACCTGCTCGCACACCTCGACGAGGTGGGAGTGCGCTCCCCGGGCGTGTAGTCACACGTCAGCGTGGCCACGGCAGTTCGTGGGCGTCCAGGAGGTCGAGCTCGCCCGGCGAATGTCCGCACTCGGTCAGGTAGCGGGCCAGCTCGCTGCGGTGCTGCGTCCCGTGGTTCACGACGTGGGCGATCACGAGCCAGCGAGGCCTCGCGAAGTCCGGTCTCGTCGCCCACGGCACGGCCAGCGCGGCATCGTCGAGGGACTCCACGAGGCGCCGCAGGCGGTCGTCTTCCTCCAGGCAGAAGGCGTGGATCGAGGGGAGATCGACGAGCGCGAACCCGTGGTCCCACACGTAGGTCGCCCCGACGTCATTGCCGATGCAGAACTCCCGCCAGCTCCAGTCGACGTCGACGAGGTGGCGGAGCGTCTGGAACGCACTCCCATGATCGAGGTTCGCCGGCCTCCTGAACTCCTCATCCGACAGGCTCGCCGTCGTCGTCAGGATCCGGTCGTTCGCCCACGCGTGGAACCGGACGAGGGCGAGGAGGGTGTCGGCGTCCACGCCGGCCATGCTACGCGGGCTCGGGGAGGATGCCGGCGAGGTCCCACACGTGTGCCGCCGACGCGGGGAGGCGCACCACGACGCCATCGCTGCGTCCCGCGGCGAACGCTTCTCCGACCTCGACCCCCAGGTAGCGCGTGGCGATGTCCCCGCGCACCTCATCGGC
The DNA here is from genome assembly GCA_963810915.1 of uncultured Actinomycetes bacterium. Taxonomy (GTDB): domain Bacteria; phylum Actinomycetota; class UBA4738; order UBA4738; family HRBIN12; genus JAOUEA01. The sequence goes on from CAWEPH010000002.1 coordinate 149,566, forward strand.
GCGCCCAGCGTCCAGTTCGACGTCGGCGCGGACCTTCACACCGCGGAAGGGAGCACTGGCCTCGAACACCATGAGCACGGCGCGCGGATCCCTCGTCAGGTGGCTCAGCTTGACGTCGCCCTTCGCCACCACGACCTCGAAGGCCTCTCCCGTGAAGCGGAACCAGACCGGGGACACGTCCGCGGATCCGTCGCGCCGATACGTGACCAGGACGGCCGCGGCGGGCGCCTCCAGGAGCGAGCGGACGTCCTCGAGCGTGCGCGAAGGATTCACCAGACGATCGTAGATGTCGTGGCGACGCGCCGGGCGCACGCCCTCGGCAGACACTCCGAGGCCGGTGAGCTCGTTCCGCGCCCGGCACCAGCGGCTACGCGGGAACCAGAGGGAGCGGCGTCGCCGTGGCGGCCTCATTCGGTGCCACGCCCGAGAGCCCGTATGCCTGCCAGATCCCGGCGCAGAACGAGTAGTGGTCGTAGTGGGTGGCGTCCTGCACGCCGCCCACCATGTGTGGGCCGATCGCGGCCGCGTAAACGAGCTGCTGGGTCGCGTTCGTGCTCTCGTCGAACGTCACGAACACCGTGACGGACGGATCCGCAGCCGTGATCACGCCCACGACGTGCGCGACCCACGCATCGGCGAGCTCGATCCTGTCCGACCCGTGGTTGGTGCCGAAATACGCCGGACAATCTCCACCCATGGGGAACGTGTGCGCGTTGTCGCAGTTGTTGGGCACGATGTAGCTGAACGACGGCAGCGCTTGGAGCTGAGCATCGCCGGTGAGGGGTTGGTCGTTGGTCCCGCACGTCGTGTTGGCCCGGTACTGATACGCCGGATCATGCCCGTTCGCGTAGAGGACGTCGCTGGAGCCGGGGACGAGGTTCGGGGAGGGATCCACGCCGCAGTTCCCCCCCATCGACTCCTCCAGGTTGACCCAACCGACGCCCTCCGCGTCGAACTGGTGGTACAGGTTGTTGGAGACCGGCACGGAAGCCGTCAGCTCCCCGCCCACCATGGCGCGATAGTCGTGCGCGGACCCCGGGAAGCCGTGGTAGTCGGTGAACTCCGTGCCGTCAGCGATCATCGCGTTCATGAACGGCGCCGTGGGTTGGCCGACGACATCGGCCCGCTCGGTGTTCTCCAAGACGATGACGGCGATCTTGGGCGGCGGCAGGATGGCGGCCCGCGCCGCGGCAGGCAGCAGGCCGACGCCGAGCATCAGCGATCCGAGAAGCGGAATGAGCGTGCGCGCCCGCGCCGTCTCGACCCGTGCGTCGTGGCGCCTCCTGCGTTCGCCCAGCGGGATCTCGTTCATGCCACCACTCCGCGGTCAACTCGGATCTGTCAAGTATGACGTCTCGCGACTCCTCGCGCCTCAGATCGGGTCGTAGGGGGCCGCGGCGAGGAGCTCCGAGGCGACGTGCATGATCGGCGCGTCCGTGGGCAGGCTCCGGTCATCGATCTCCGCGACCCGCGCCATCCCGTGGGAGTTCGTGACGAACGCTCCGTCGAACGACGTCAGATCCTCCATGCGCACCGTCGCGTAGCGCCACGGTCGCTGCGCGCGGTCGAGCTCCCGTTGGAGCACCTGCATCATGATCCCGCGCAATGCGGGTGCGTCGGGCCACACGATCGCATCGCCGTCGAGGAACGCGATGTTGGTGATCGACCCCTCGCAGATCCGGCCCCCCGGCCCGACGAACAACGCCTCGTCGAACCCGTTGCCGTGGGCGAGGCCGGCGTAGTAGGACTGCCCGAAGCTGGCGGCGTGCTTGATGTGCGCGCGTGGGCGCTCATACACCACGGTCTGCAGGCGCTGCGGATCCTTCGGCGGCGGCGCGGGCGGCCGCACGCCCACCATCACGGCCACGTCCTCGTCGGGATCCGGGCGGAAGACGTTGACCCTCACGGATGCGCCCGCGACGTCGTCCCCGAGCGCGTGCCGGATGTGGCCACGCACCCGGTCACCGTCGAGGGTGAGGCCGAAGAGCTCGTGTGTCGCGCTCTGCAGACGCTCCAGGTGGAAGTGCATCCCGAGCGTCCTGCGGTCCCTCACCTGCATCGCGGTGAAGTGCCCGGATGCGTTCAGATCGAGGAGCCAGATCTCCTCGAGCGTGGCGGGGTGGCCGTTGACCTCGAGGAGCGGCGGAAGGGCGTCAGCCACGCGAGTGCGACACGACCGGGTTGGATCCCTTACGGGTCCCGGCGCGCGTGCGGAAGGCCGTGATCATCTCGCCCAGCGGCGAGGATCCGGACCGCGCCATCCACGCCGTGAGGCCTCCCGCCACCACGCCGAAGATCAGGACGTACAGCCCGATCGACACGAGGAACGCCGCGAGTGACATCGCTACGACCATCGTACCGCCACCTTCTCCCCGAGAGAAGATGGATCCACCGCAAGAGCGCTAGTAGGGCCAGTCGTCCGGGTAGATACCTCCGCCCACCCGACACAGGGCCGCCGCCCGGCGCCGCATCGTGTCCAGCTCGGCGGCCACGGCCGGATCGGTCGGATCGGTCACCGCGAGGTTGTTCATCTCCCACCGGTCCGCCTGCTCGTTGAAGAGCGACTCATCCACTGGCTCCTCGGTCGCGTTGTAGCGCACGTACAACCAATCGCTCGAGCGCACACCGCAGTAGGTGGGCACGACGTGCTTCGGCGCGCCGTCCCAATGCTCCACGACGAAGTCTCTCCTCGAGGATGTCGCCATGTCCGATCCTTCGACCTGGTGGCCGGTGCTCACACCCGCCAAGCGTTCCAGCGTCGGGAGAACATCGACGTTGAGGACCAGCCGGGCGTCGCAGCTCCTGGCGAACCGGTACATCCGGGGACAGGGATCGTTCTCCTTCGGGAGCGGGTTCCGGAGGTTCTTCCCGATCAGCAGCATGGGGATGCGCAGGCTCTCCGCGTACGGGACCTGTTTGTTCGTCCACGTATGCTCGCCCCACGCGTATCCGTTGTCCGACATGAACAGCACCACGGTGTTGGACGGGAGCAGATCCCATAACTGGCCGATCGACCGGTCGACGCCGTAGTTGGAATCGAGTTGCGCCGCGTGAACGTCATTGATCTTCTCGACCTTGGCGGCGTCCCATGCGATGTCCTTGATGTACCGCGGGGCTCCGGCCTCCGGCTTGCCGAACGAGGGCGGCTGCCCGTATCCGCTCACATCGAACCGCCCTACGTCGCGGGGATCCGGGATCGAGGGCCCGTGGGGCGCCGTGGGCGCGTAGTAGAGGAAGAACGGCTGCCCGCTGAGCGTGCGCACGAACCCCTTCGCCTTGTCGGTCAGGACGCGGGTCACGTAATCCTGTGGCGTCGAACCGTAGAGCCACGATCTCCCGGCTGGGGTGGCCGCGTAGTAGTTGTAGTAGACGCCGGTGCCGACCGCGAACCACCGATCCCACCCGGGCGGGACGTAGTCGTAGTGGTGTGACGGATAGCCGTTGAGGTACTTACCGACGAGCGCCGTCCGGTAACCCGCATCGTGCATGTCGACCGCCATCGTCGTGGTGTCGTTGATCGCGCTCGTGCTGTGCCCGTCGGGCGGCGGCGTGAACGAGCCGAACCCACCCCATTGCCCGACGTTGCCGTAGACGCCGGTCGTGTGCGAGTGGTCCCCCGTGAGGGTGGACGACCGACTCGGACAGCACAGGGAGTTCGGGACGAACGCGTTCGTGTAGGCGATCGACGGGTTCTGCGACGCGATGTCCGCGAGCCGCGGCATGAAGCGCTTCGTCATCGTGTCCCACCGCTGATCGTCCGTCATGACGACGACCACGTTGGGCCGTGCCGGCGCCCGGACGGCACGAACGGCCGTCGCCGACGATACGGTCGGAGCGAGCGAGCCCAGGCCAAGGGCAACGGGAAGCGTTGCGACGACCGCGAGCGAGAACAGGAGCCTCCTCACGGCTTCGGCATCGCTCGTATGACCCGGGGCGGAGTGGCGACGTCAAGCAACCGCTTAGTTGTATCACGAGAGAACAGGCGCATCGAACCGGCGGCCTGTCAGATGGCACTCCGGATAGCCTGGGTCGAAGGAGGCGCGATGGAGGACTGGCGGAGCGCGTTGAACGGCGATCCCCTCGACTGGCTGCTCGAGGAGGACACCCCGGCTGTCCGGCATCTCGCCCTGCGGTGGTTGCTCCACGAGCCCGAGCATGCGTCGGAGGGTCCGTGGCGCGCGATCCGCGGCCATGAAGACGGGGCCGATCGCGACCACGCTCGCCGCACAGCATCCCGACGGCTATTGGGTGACGCCCGGCCCCGGGTACGGACCCAAGTACACCGGCACCGTCTGGTCTCTGATCTTCCTCGACCAACTCGGGGCGGACGGACGCGATCCACGGATCGGCAACGCCTGTCGGTACGTCCTCGACCACGCGCAGGCGCCGAACGGTGGGTTCGGCTGGCGCGCGACGGACGGCAGCGTGGTGCATTGCCTGAACGGCAACCTGCTGCGGGCCCTGATCGGGTTCGGTTGGCTCGATGACGGTCGCGTGCGGGCGTCGATCGATCACGAGGCGCGCACGATCACCGGGGACGGGATCGACACGTGGCACCCATCGACCACGTCGGGACCGGGGTTCGCATGCGGGATCAACGGCGGGCTCCCGTGCGCGTGGGGTGCCGTCAAGGGGCTGCGCGGGCTCGCCGCCATCCCCCCTCGGCGTCGCACGCGACGGGTGCGCGAGGCGATCGCCGACGGCACGGCGTTCCTCTTGTCGCGCGATCCGGCCGTCGCCGACTACCCGACGGACACGTCGGTGAGCGCCAACTGGTTCAAGTTCGGCTTCCCGTCCGGATACGTCGCCGACGTCCTGCAGAACGTGGAGGTCCTCTGCGAGCTCGGCCGCGCGAAGGATCCCAACCTCGCCCACACGATCGAGCTCGTGCTCTCCAAGCAGGACCGGATGGGGCGGTGGCGGAACGAGTACCCCTATCGCGGCAAGACCTGGGGCGACATCGACGCTCGGGGGAGGGCCAGCAAGTGGGTCACCCTGCGCGCGTGCCGCGTGCTGGAGGCCGCCCTGGGCTGAGCCGTCGTCGAGACGTCAGGCGATCGTGACGACCAGCTTGCCGAGGGTGTGTTCGGCGGTGAAGTCCTGCAGGGCCTTCCCGGCGTCATCAAGCGCGTACGTGCGGCGGATCGCGACCCGGAGCTCGCTCTGTACGACGAGATCGGCGAGGGCGCCCAGATGCGCCGGCTCGCCTCCGACGTTGAACACGGATGCGCCGCCGATCTCGGTCGACTCACCGGCTCCGCCCACGACGGATGCCGCGCGACCGCCGTCCCGGACGAGGCCCACGAGCGTCGCGAACGCGGCGGGGTCGCGGTTCACCGCATCGATGACCCCATCGACCCCGTCCGGGTAGCGCTCGCGGATCGTCGCGACCACGTCACCCGTGTAGTCGACGGTCTCCGCGGCGCCGAGGTCGGTGACGAACGCCTCGTCGCCCGGGCGGACCGAGGCGATCACGTGCGCGCCTCGGAGGGCCGCCAGTTGGACCGCGAAGGTGCCGACGCCCCCCGTCGCGCCGACGACGAGGACGCGCGCGCCCTCGCCGGGCTCGACCGCCTCGACGGCGCTCATCGCGGTGGTGCCGGCCACGGTGAGCGATCCCGCGTCCACGTCCCCCAGGGCGTCGGGCGCGACCGCGATCGACGCCGCCTGCGGGGTCGCGAGCTCGCCGAACGTGCCGTCGTGGATCGCGCCCTTCATGCCCATCATGCCGAACACGCGCACGCCGACCGTGAACCCGTCGACCCCGTCCCCCACGGCCTCGATCCGTCCCGCCAGGTCGTTGCCGATCACCGCGGGGAACTCGTACGGCAGGTAGTCCTTCATGGCCCCGGACGCCACGCCCAGGTCGTACGCGTTCACCGAGGCCGCGGCCATCCTCACCAGCACCTCGCCCGGGCCCGCGACGGGATCCTCGACATCGATCACGGCGGGTGGAACATCGAACGCCTGCAACGCCAGTGCCTTCATCGGGTCCTCCTCCAGGTGGATGCGGGCAGGAACCTCGCGGAACCAGCCGACATTCCCTGCACGCCTACCGGTGGGCCGCGAACCTCGGGAGCCAGGGGCCCTCGGCCTCCAGCATCCGGTCGACCATCTCCCGGATGTTCGGAAGCGTCTGGACGGCGCTCGTGAGGGGATCGAGGGCGACGGCCGCGTGGACCAGATCGCGGTCCCCGGTCATGGCCGCCTCGACCGTCAGCCGCTGGCTCGCGATCTGCACCTGGTTGAGCGCCGCGCAGGCGGCCGGCAGCGCGCCGTAGCGCAGCGGACGCGCCCCGTTGCCGTCGACGGCGCAGGCCACCTCGACGCACGCGTCGGCCGGGAGGTTCTCCACCACCCCCCCGTTGCGAACGTTCGCGTACACGACGCGCGGCGTCCCGGTCACGATGCTGTCCATGATCGGTGCGGCGAACTCGCCGCCGTGACGGATGCCCTCCCGCCGGGCCTCCTGCAAGATCGCGTCGTTGCTCGCCCTCGCGTCCACCGCCCGGCAGATCGCGAGGTAGTTCCACTCGCGGTCGATGTACGCGTGGACCAGATCGGGCGTCTTGCGGAACCAGGCCCAGTACTCGCTGGCGTGGTGGCTCGACTCCGTGTGGAAGTAGCCCGTGAGCATCATCAGCTCGGCGCGCACGCGCTCGGTGCTCTCGTAGGGATCGTCCGAACGTGGGAGCAGCGGCATCGTGCCGTCCACGTGGCGCGCCTTCATCACCTCGCGGATCCGCGGGATCAGGTCCTCCTTGCCCCGGCGGAAAGTGGTGAACCACGCCGTGTGGTTCACACCGGCGCAGTCGAAGGTGACCTCGTCGTAGGGGATGTCGAGCTCCCGCGCCAGCAGCTCGGAGGTCCCCTGGACGCTGTGGCAGAGCCCCAGGATCCGCACGCCCATCCGATCCGTGGCCCAACAGTTCACGGCCATGGGATTGGCGTAGTTGAGGAGCAGCGCGTCGGGGCATACCTCCCGCATCGCCTCGGCGACCACACGGAGGGCCTCGACGGAGCGCAGGCCGCGGAAGATGCCGCCCGGGCCGAACGTGTCGCCCACCGTCTGATCGATCCCGTACTCCAGCGGGATCTCGATGTCGAAGCCGTACGCCTCGATGCCACCCACCTGGAACACCGTGATCACGAAGTCGGCGTCGCGCAGCGCCCCGCGCAGCCCCTCGGCAACCTCCACGCGGGTGGGGAGGTCGCCCAGTGCGATGAGCTCCTGCGCCGCCGCCGCCGTGCGCTCGGCTCCCGCAGGGTCGATGTCGTACAGGACGAGGGTGGCCGCCGCGAGCGCGGGGAAGGACAAGATGTCGCGCGTCAGCTCCATGGGGAACACCCACCCCCCCGCGCCGACGATCACGATCCGCGGTGCTCGCGTGGTCACGGCGCCACCTCGATCGCGGCGCGGGTCTGCAGATCGAAGACATGGATCCGTTCGGGCCTGATGCCGAGTCGCAGCGTCTCGCCCGGCTCGGGCTCGTGCGCCGGCTCGAAGCGGGCCACCACCGGGGCTCGCGACCCCTCGACGGTGAGGGGGATCTCCAGCCCTTCCTCGGCGCCGCTCTCCACCACCGTGCCGAGTGTGCTGCCGTGCACCACGACCTCGTCGCCCAACGGCTCCACCACGTCCACCCTGAACTCGAGCGACGGCAACGCGTCCGCCGCCACGGTGAGCGCCTCGGGACGCACGCCCACCGCGACCTCGCCGTCGGGCACCCCGGGTCGGTCGAACGCCAGGTCGCCGGCCTCGACGCGCCCGCCCACCGCGCGGCCCCGCAGGAGGTTCATGGGCGGGCTGCCGATGAAACCCGCCACGAACAGGTTCGCCGGATGGCGATACACGTCGTACGGCTTGCCGATCTGCTGGACCTCCCCCGCCGACATCACCACGATGCGGTCGCCGAGCGTCATGGCCTCGACCTGGTCGTGCGTCACGTAGATCGTCGTGATGCCCAGGCGCTGGTGGATCCGCTTGAGCTCCGCGCGCATCTGGACCCGGAGCTTCGCGTCCAGGTTGGAGAGCGGCTCGTCGAGCAGGAAGGCGAGCGGCTCGCGAACGAGAGCACGTCCCATGGCCACCCGCTGTCGCTGACCTCCCGAAAGCTGGGCGGGGCGCCGCTTCAACAGCTCGTCCAGGCCGAGCATCGCACTGGCCTCACGGACGCGACGGTCGATCTCCGGCTTCGGCGTCTTGCGCTCCTTCAGGCCGAACGCGAGGTTCTTGTAGACCGTCATGTGGGGGTAGAGCGCGTAGTTCTGGAACACCATGGCGATATCGCGGTCGCGTGGCGAGACCTCGTTCACCACGCGCTCACCGATCGTGATCGTGCCGGAGGTGGGCTTCTCGAGACCGGCCACGATCCGCAGCGCGGTGGTCTTCCCGCACCCCGACGGGCCCACGAGGATCAGGAACTCGCCGTCGTCGACCTGTAGGGAGAGGTCGTCGAGCGCCGCGACGTCATCGCCGAAGCGCTTCGTCACGTGTTCGAAGATCACCCGCGCCATGCCGTTAGCCCTTCAACCCGGTGGTCGCGATGCCGCGGACGAAGTATCGCTGCGCGACGAAGAACAGGAGCAGCACAGGCAGCACACTCATCACGTTCGCCGCCATCAACAGGTTGGTGTTCGTCTGGTGCGCGCCCTGGAACGTGGCGAGCCCGAGTTGGAGCGTCATGTTGTCCGGGTTGTAGATCGTGATGAGCGGCCACAGGAAATCGTTCCACGTCCACATGAACGTGATGACGGCGAGCGTGGCGAGCGCGGGCCCGGAGAGCGGCAGCACGATCTTGAAGAGCACGCCCAACCGAGACGCGCCGTCGATGCGCGCGGCCTCCTCCAGCTCGATCGGCAGCGTGCGGAAGAACTGCCGGAGCATGAAGATGCCGAACGCACCCGCCAGGTTCGGAAGGATCAGCGCCCCGAGGGTGTCGATCAACCCGAGCTTCCGCACGATCAGGAACGTGGGGATGATCACGACCTGGAACGGGATCATCAGTGTGGCCAGTACCAGGACGAAGACCACCTCGCGGCCGAAGAACCTGATACGCGCGAACGCGTAGCCGGCCAGACTGCAGAACAGGAGGTTCCCCAGCACGCAGACCACCGTCACGATCAGCGTGTTGACGAACCAGCGGGCGAACGGCGCCCGCTGCAGGACATCGGTGTAGTTGTGCCACTGCGGCGAAGCGGGCAACAGGGTGGGCGGGAAATGCCGGGTCTCGTTCAACGTCTGCAGCGACGTCAGCACCATCCACACCAGCGGCAGGACCATAACGGCGACCACGGGGATCAGCACCAGGTGCCACGGGCTGAACGCGAAGCGATGACGCTTCGGCTCGTCCCTGTCGGGGACGGGGTGTGTCTCGAGCAGCTCGACGTCGCTCATGCGGTGTAGTGCACCGTCCGCTTGCCCACCAACAGCTGGACCACCGTGAGGACCAGGATCGCCACGAACAGGACGTACGCGATCGCGGCCGCATAGCCGGCGATCCCCTGCTGGAAGGCGAGCTTGTAGAGGTAGAGGACGACGACGTTGGTGGCTCCCGCCGGCCCTCCGTTCGTCGCCAGGTAGACCTCGTCGAACAGCTGCAGCGCGTTGATGGAGGACCAGACCACGAGGAACAGGGTCACGGGCCCGAGCAAGGGGAGCGTGACGTTGCGGAAGATGCCCCACGTGCCCGCGCCGTCGATCTCGGCGGCCTCCACCAACTCGCGCGGGATCCCCTGCAGCGCGGCCAGGTACACGATCACGTCGAATCCGATCCATCCCCACACGGTCATGCCCACGACCGAATACAGGGCCCCATCCGGCGACTCGAAGAACCCGAACGGACCGAGTCCCACCTTGGCCAGGAGCCAGTTCGCCATGCCGAAGTGGGGATCGAACACCCACAGGAAGATGATCGTCGTCGCGATCGTGGACACCACCACCGGGACGAACACCCCGGTGCGGTACCACCTCACGCCGCGGATCTTCCGGTTCAGGGCCACCGCGGTGAGCAGGCCGCCCGCCACGGAGATCGGGACGAACAGGGCGGTGTAGATCGCGCTGTGGAGGGCCGCGGCCTTCACGATCGGATCGCGGGTAAGCGCCTCGTAGTTCTTCAGCCCGACCCACTCCGGGGGGACAGGAGGTTGGTCTTCTGGAACGAGAGCAGCGCGGACCATAGGATCGGGACGATCCCGAAGAGCAGGATCAGGAAGACGGCGGGGAACGCGAAGGACCACCCGACCACGTGGTCGGACCCGAGCACCCGCCGGACCCGCGTCCCCGCCGCCATCGGGGCTTACTGGGGGACCGCCAGGATGCCGTTGGCCGTCTCGGCCGCCGCGTCCAGCGCCTGCTGCGGCTCGGCCTTGCCCAAGAGCACGTTCACGATCGCCTCGCCGAGGGCGGCCGAGATCCGTGGATATGACGCGATCTGCGGGCGGGCCTTCTGCACGTTCACGAGGTTCTCGGCGAACGTGCCCGCGCCGGGGTACCTCTTGTCGAACGCCGCGAACCCGCCCATCTGCTCGACCGAAGCGCGCGTGGGCAGGTGCCCGGTGGCCAGCGAATCGGCCAGGAGGTTATCCGGTGAACTCAGGTACTTGAGGAACGCCCACGCCGCGTCCACCCGCTCTTGGCCGTTGTCGAAGATCACCCAGTTGTCGGGACCCGCGATCGTGGCGTGACTACCGCCCGGGTCGAACGAGGGCATGACCTGGACGCCGTAGTTCACGTCGGGGAAACCCGACAGGTCCCAAGGCCCGGTGATCAGCATCCCGATGTTCCCGGAGTTGAACAGCTCGCTGTACTTCCCGGAGTCCGGGTGGAAGTCCAGGTACAGAGAGTTGTCCTGCTGCATCTGCTGCAGCGTCGTCAGGGCGCGCACGCCCTCCGGCGAGTTGAAGACGGCCTGGGTGTTGTCGGCGTTGAGGATGTCGCCGCCAGCGCCCCAGAGCATCGCCTCATACTGCCAAACGGTGGTCTCGCTCCCGTCCGCCGGGAAGGCCATGCCGAAGATGTTGTTCGCGGGGTCGGAGATCGCCTTGGCGGCGGCACGCAGATCGTCCCACGTCCAATCGGGTGTCGGCTCGGGCACCCCTGCCTGCTTGAACAGATCCTTGTTGTAGACGACGGCGAGGTTGTCGACCAAGGCAGGGATCCCGAGGACACGCTCGTCCACCGTCGCGACGGCCCGCTCGCCCTCGAAGAAATCGTTCCAGTTGAACGATGGGTCGTTCACGCGGTCCGTGAGGTCGACCACCTTAGGTGTCTGCGCGAGCTGCGGCATGTTCGTGCCGTACTGGTAGGAGATGTCCGGTGCCTTGTCCCCCTGCAGCGCCACCGTGACCTTCTGCAGTGCGAAGTCGCTGTTCACGTACTGCATCGTGACGTGCACGTCGGACTGCGACGCGTTGTAGGCGTCCACGAGCTTCTGCAGCGACAGGAACTCGTACGACGTGTTCTGGGGCGGCGGCGGGGTGTAGCCCATCCACATCGTGAGCTCGAGCGGGGCGCCGCCGCCCCCTCCGCTGGGCGACCCGGATCCGTCCGTGCTCCCCCCGCTCGTGCACGCCGCGACCACCAGCGCGAACACGAGCAGCACCGCCAGCTTGTACCGCCTCATCAGATCCCTCCGTTCCGGGCCGCGACCCGTACCTGGTTCGTGAGCGCACCGATGCGCTCGATCTCCACCGTGACCTCGTCCCCGTCCTGCAACCACCGCGGCGGCGTGCGGGCCATCCCCACGCCCGGCGGGGTGCCCGTCGCGATCACATCGCCCGCCTCCAGCGTGATCGTGCGGCTGATGAATGCCACCAGCTCCGCGACGCCGAAGATCATCCGCTCGGTGGACGAATCCTGCACCATCTCGGCGTTCACGAGGCATCGGATCCCCAGCCCTTGCGGGTCGGCGATCTCGTCGGACGTCACGAGCCAAGGACCGCACGGCAGGAAGGTGTCCACGGCCTTGCCGAGGAGCCACTGGGACGAGCGGAACTGCAGATCACGGGCCGACACGTCGTTCAGGCAGACGTACCCGCCGACATGCGCGAGGGCCGCGGCCTCGGAGACCGCCTTCGTGCGGCGCCCGATCACCACGCCGAGCTCGGCCTCGAAGTCCGGCTGGGTGACGACCGGCGGCACCTCGATCGCGGCGCCCGGCCCGATCACGCTGTTGGCGAACTTCGGGAACAGGATCGGCTCGTCGGGGATAGGCTGCCCGCTCTCTTCGGCGTGGTCCCGATAGTTGAGCCCGACGCAGATCACCTTCTGGGGGGCCACGACGGGGCTCAACATCTCGAGACAGTCCAGCGGGATCGGCGCGCCGTCGTGCGAGGCGCCGGTCGCGAGATACCCCACCAGGTCGTCGCCCATCGGGATCAAGGCCCCGTCCTCGATGCGCCCGAACCCATCGGCGAAGGAGGCCAGCCTCACGGCGTCAGCACCACCTTCGTGAATCGCCCGTCGTCCACCAACGCCTCGAAGGCCGACTGCCCGCCGTCGAGCGGCATCGTCTCGATCCACCCGTTCACGTCCACGTCGCCGCTCGAGAGCAGGTCGAGGGCTCGGGCGAAATCGCTCGCGACGCACGCGTAGGAGCCGACGATCGTCAGGCCCTTCGCCACGACGGCCTGATAGGGGACGGGACCTTCCACGGCGCCGAGGCCGATCACGTCGATGTGGCCGCCGGAGCGCGCGGCCCGCACCGCGAGGGACCACGTGGGCGCGAACCCCGCTGCATCGATCACGGCGTCCACGCCCGCCCCACCTGTGGCCGTCTCGATCGCCTCCGCGGCACCGTCCACGGCGAACGCCTCCGCACCCAGGGCCCTCGCGAGCTCCAGACGATCGTCCAGCCGATCCACGACGAAGGTGCGGGCGGCTCCGGCGAGGACCGACCCGCGGGCCGCGAAGAGCCCGATCGGTCCGGCCCCGATCACCAGGACGTCGTCGCCCGCGTGCACCGCCCGCTCGACCGAATGGATCGCGTTCGCGAGCGGCTCGACGAGCGTGCCGGTGGCGTCCGGCATCGCCTCGGGCATCTCGAGGAGCTGATCGGCCCGGATCGCGAACGCCTCCGCGAACGCACCCGGGAAGTTCATCCCCATCAACGATCGGTCCGGGCAGAGGTTCGGCCTGCCCTCGGCGCACCGCGCACAGCCACCGCACGACACCACGGGCATCGCCACCACCCGGGTGCCCTCGAGCGAAGCGGCCACGTCGGGGCCGACGGCATCCACCGTTCCAACCACCTCGTGGCCCATCACGAGCGGCGGGATGCGGCGCGGGCTCGCCTCGCGGAACCCGTGGAGATCCGAGCCGCAGATGGCGGCGGCGGCGACGCGGACCCGCGCCTCTCCCGGCGCCGGGGAGGGTTCCGGTATCTCCTGCATCTGCATCCGGCGAGGCCCCAGGTACACCAACGCCTTCACGGGGCTCCCCCGGTCACGACGAACGGCGTCTCGCGCGAGGGCACCAGGACGCTCACGTCGCGTTCCTCCCGCTCGACCCACTCGACGACGTGCGCGGGCCAGCCTCGATTCCCGGCGAACAGGTCGTGATGCATCGGTACCAGGACGCCGGACCCGATCTCGTCGGCGAGCCACGCTGCCTCCCGCGCGGTGAGGTTGCCCACGATGCCGCGTGCCTCACGTTCGGCGTCGCGGCCGTTGATGGGCAGCAGCACCGCGTCCGGCCGGAGCTCGTGCAGCATGTTCTCCATCCCCTCGAAGTGGATCGTGTCGCCCGCGTGATAGATACGCACGCCGTCCACGTCGAGGACGTACCCGAGGAACCGCACCAGCCCCTCCGAGAGCTCCTCCCCGAACCCGTAGGCGTCCTCCATCGTGACGCCGTGACACGCCGGGACGGCCCGCACGGTGAGGCTCCCGAGCTCGGCCGTCTCGCCGGGCTGGAGCCCCACGACGCGGTCGGGCGCGATGCCCACTTCGGTCACCATGTCGACGATCGGCGTCGGCACCACGAACGTCGCCTGCGGCGAGACGCGCGCGACGGCCGGGGCCAGGGCCGCATCGAAGTGGTCGACGTGCTCGTGCGTGCACAGCACGACGTCGATGCCGGTACACGCCTCGCCGGAGAGCGCGCTCTCGTACCGGCGTCCCTCGTACGGCGAGAGGAACGGATCCACCAAGGCCGTCACATCGTTCCCCCGGATCAGGAAGCCCGCCTGCCCGAGCCACGACAGCGCGGCTCGACCGGGCCCGGTCCCGACCTCGCGCAGCCGCTCGAGTGGTGACGTCATCGCCTGTGCCCTCTCACATCACGGCGGTCTGTCCGCCGTCCACCACCAAGGCCGCGCCGTGGATGAAGGACGCCTCATCCGAGGCGAGGAAGGCGTACGCCGCGGCGACCTCCTCAGGCCGGCCGCGCCGTCCCAATGGGATCCGCTCCCGCTCGTAGGCCAGGAACCCCTCCTCGTCGCCCAGTTCGCGATTCAGGGGCGTGTCGATGAAGCCGGGGCAGAGGCAGTTCACGCGGATGCCGGCACCACCAAGCTCCACCGCCATCGAGCGGGTGAGCTGGAGCACGCCACCCTTCGACGCGTTGTAGTCCGCGAACTCCTCCTCGCCGCCCAGGGCGTTCGTGGAAGCCATGTTCACGATGGCCCCGCCCGCCCCGTCCGCCACCATCCGGCGCGCCACCCCCTGGGCCACCAGGAACATGCCCCGGAGGTTCACCGCCACCGTGCGATCCCACGCCGCGGCCTCGATCGTCAGGAAGCGCTCCTTCCGCGCGATGCCCGCGTTGTTGATCAGGACGTCGATGCGAGCCAGGAAGGCGCCGGCCGCCTGGACCAGGGCGGCCGCGTCCTCCTCCCGACTCACGTCGCCCGCGGTGCCCTCGAGCGCCGGCCCGGCACCACCCAGTGCCTCGAGGGCGGACGCGAGCTCGTCCGCGTCGACACCCCCGATGAACACCCGCGCCCCCTCGTCCAGGAACCGACGCGCGGTCGCGAGGCCGATGCCGCTCGTACCCCCCGAGATCAGGACGCCCTTGTCCCGCAGCCCGCGCATCACCGCATCCGCCCCCGCCCCGCGATCGCGAACTCCCGCTCAACGGCGCCGTCGCGGACCCCGTACGCCACATCGAACATGTTCACGCATCCGCACGCATGCAAGGGGATCACCTCGAGGCGCTCGCCGATGTCCAGGCGGCCTCCGCCCTCGATGTGTCCGACCCCGTGCTCCTCGTTCATGAAGTCCAGCCGCAGGTCGGGCCGTCCGGCCACCACGCCCCGGCCCGGGAACGCGGACCCCTCGCCGCCGGGACCGTCCGACGTGAAGGCTTTGGTCCCAGCGTCCACGACGAAGCGCGCATCGGTGGGACGTGCGACCACGGTGACGAGGACCCGGGCCGCGCAGGTCGCCTCGGTCGCCACGCCGAGGCGCATCTGTTGCACGTCGTTCACCACATAGGTGCCGGGCCGGATCTCGGTGACGCCCGGCACGGTGGCGACGATCCGCGCGGTGGGCGTCGATCCCACGCTGATCTCGCGGACGGGCATGCCCGCGCGCGCGCACCCCTCGGCGGTCTCCAGCAGGTCCATCGCCTCCCGCTCCGCCGCGGTGTGCAAGGCCGCGGCGTCCGCGCTGGCGTACGCGTGGCCGGCGTGGGTGAGCAGGCCCACCATGTCGATGCCGGACACGCCGGCGACCGCGGTAGCCAGCTCGACCGTCGGCTCCCCCGGCGCGCGCCCCATGCGGTGCAGGCCGGTGTCTACCTCGACGAGGACGGGCACGTCCCGGCCCAGGTCCCGGCCCACGCGCCCGACGCCCTCCGCCACCTCCACCGAGTCGAGGCTCACGCGCACGTCCGCGCGCTCCATCAGGGTGCGCAGCCGCGCGAGCTTCGACTCGCCCCACAGCGGATAGGCCACCAGCACGTCGTCGAGCCCTGCGCCGATCATCACCTCGGCCTCACCGAGCTTCGCCACGGTGATCCCCGCCGCGCCGGCCTCGACCTGCATCCGGGCGATCGCGGGCGCCTTATGCGTCTTCGTGTGCGGTCGCAGGCGAACCCCTGCTTCCCGCGCGACGGAGGCCATCTCCGCGATGTTGCGCTCCAGCGCGTCCAGGTGGAACAGGAGCGCCGGCGTGTCGAGGTCTACGGATCGCGCATCCACGCGCGGGCACCCTCCCCTCCGTGATTCCGTTGTACGGAACGGCATTCTGACCAGGCTGCGGGCATCCTTCCGCAGCCCGGTCGCCCGGTCAAGCGCGCCCTCGATCCGCCGTGGTCGCGCCCGTCCCGGCGGCAGCCGTCGCGCTCAGCAGGAGGGGGACGATGGCGCGCATCCGTGACGCTGGGAGCCGCTCGCGGGGTGCCGAGACGGACACGGCGGCGCGCGGTCGCGCGGAGCCCAGGAAGACCGGGGCCGCCAGGCACCGGACCCCGACTTCGCTCTCCTCCATGTCGCGCGCGTAGCCGTCGGCACGGATCCGTTCGGTCTCGCGCACCAACGCGTCGCCCGACGTGATGGAGCGGGGCGTACGCCGCACGAGCGTGCCCTGGAGCGCGATCCAGGCGCGCAGCTGGGGCTCGTCGGGATAGGTCCACGCCAAGAGGGCCTTCCCCACCGCCGTGCAGTGCGCCGGATTCCGGCCACCCACCATGGACGTCAACGTGATCGGGTGGCTCGACTCCAACTTGTCGAGGTAGACGACGTCGCCGCCCTGCAGGAGCCCGAGATGCACGGTCTCGTTGAGCGCGTCGCGGAGCCCGGTCAGCACCGGGCGCAGCACCACGCGCAGGTCGACCCGGTCGTGGAAGTCGAAGGCGACGCGGAGGAGCTCCGAACCGATCAGGTAGCGGCCGTCGTCCTGCTGCATCACGAACCCCCGACCGCGCAGCGCCGCCAGCGTGCGATGGACGGAGCTCTTCGGCAGATCCGTGGCGCCGGATAGCTCCTCCAGCGTGGCGCCCGAGCCGTGGCGAGCGAGTTCCTGCAGCAGTCGGAGGGCCCGATCCACGCTCTCGACGGCCGGCGCCTCGGGCTGCGACATGGTGCGCATGCTAGCTCATCGTCCCGCTGGGCGGAATCAGATTCCGGTGAGGTGGTCCGGCATGCGTTGGGGGCGCGGCGCCGAGGCGTATGCTTGTGGGACGTTCGGCGCCATACCGAGCGCGCACCGCGGCCCCAACACCGATGGCCGCACCACACCAGCCCCAGCGTCCGGCTGCCGACCGAAGCTGGGTGTACCGTGATCGCTCCCCGTTCCCGCTCACCCTCGAGGCGCCGCCATGCTTGATTGGCGCGAGGAAGAGGTCGTGAACGAGGTGAAGGCGCGCGAGCGCAACGAGTGGATCCTGAGCGCCAACGACGAGCTCGACGCCGGCCACGGCGCGGATGCCTACGCCTGTGAGTGCGGCTACGGACCGTGCACGGACGTCGTGACGCTCACGCGCGCGGAGTACGAAGGGGTGCGGCTCGACGCGACCCACTTCGCCATCTCCCTCGATCACGAGAACCCGGAGTTCGAGCTGGTCGTGTTCCAGAACGACCGGTTCGCCGTCGTCGAGAAGCTGCTGCAGATGCCGAGGAGGATCTCTCGTGACACCGACCCCCGCAAGTGACGCCCAGACCGCGCCGCACGTCCCCCACGTACCGCCGCAGGAGATGCTGAAGGCGCTCGAGCCCGCCATGATCCACGCGACGGAGCGCCACCTCGCCGCGGCCACCGAGTGGTTCCCCCACGAATACGTCCCCTACGAGGTCGGTCGGAACTACGTCGAGGAACCGTGGGAGGTCGCCGACAGCTCCCTCAGCGAGATCTCGAGGACGGCGCTCGAGATCAACCTGCTCACCGAGGACAACCTCCCCTACTACCACCTCGCCCTCTGGGACATCTTCGGCAAGGACGGGGCGTGGGGGGAGTGGGTGCGCCGCTGGACGGCGGAGGAGGGCCGCCACGCCATCGTGTTGCGCGACTACCTCACGGTCACCCGCGGCCTCGACCCCGTCGCGCTCGAGCGGAGCCGGATGGACCAGGTGCAGCGCGGCTACTACCCCTCCTGGAACGGGATGGCCGATCCCCTCGGGGGTGTGGTCTACGCCACGTTGCAGGAACTCGCGACCCGGGTCGCGCATCGCAACACGGGCCTCGCGACGGAGGATCCGCTGATCGAGAAGCTCACCGCGCGCATCGCGGTGGACGAGAACCTGCACTACGTCTTCTACCGCGAAGTCGGCAAAGCGGCGTTCGCGATCGACCCCTCCGCGATGATGCTGGCGCTCAACCGCGAGCTGATCGGCTTCGCGATGCCCGGTCTCGAGATCCCGGAGTTCCGGGCGAAGGCGATCCAGATCGCGAAGGCGGGGATCTACGACCTCCGCATCCATCACGATCAGGTCGTGAAGCCCGTGCTGTTCTCCCACTGGAAGATCGATGAGGTGTCCGGTCTGTCGGATGAGGCGCAGGAAGCGCGGGACGGGATCATGAACTTCCTCGCGATGCTCGACGCCACGGCCACGATGTACGAGGAGAAGCGCGCCGCGGCCGTCTAGTCGGCGGAGCGATCGGGCGGCATCGGCTCGTTCGATAGGAGCTGACGGCTCGAGACAACGGCTTCGGCGACGTCCACCACCTTGCGCTGCGATCGGCGAGCCTCGTCGCGCAGCATGTCGAACGCCCGGCGCTCATCGACGCCGTGACGTTCCATCAAGATCCCCTTGGCGCGCTCGGTAACCGCACGGCGTCCGAACGCCCCCTCGAGGTTCTGGTACTCGGCGAAGCGCTGGAGCGTGATGTCGATCGAGCTCTGGAACTCCGCCGGGTCCTCGCCACCGCTGATGTACGCGAAGATGCCGCGCCTGGCCGCCTGGTTGACGAACGCCCGATCCTGCACGTCGAGTACCGCGATCACGGGGCAACTCGCCTCGTGCACGATCCGACCGATCATCTGGAGCGCGTCGTCCGAGCTCTCGCCCACGATCACGACGGCGAGGTCGGGCTGCTCGACGGAGGTCGCGGGACCGATGTCCCGGAGCTCGCTCTGCCGCGTGATCACCTCGTGACCGAGGGATGCGACGGTGCGCGTGACCTGCTCGAGCCGCTCGGGGCGCCCGTCCGCGACGAGTACCCGCAGCCTTGTCGTCTCAGATCCGTCCATCTCCTGCTCCACAGCGATCCGATCTCACGTCCCCATGCTAGCCCGGGAGGCTATCCTGCTGACCATGGCCGAGGTCCACGTGCTGTTCGAGGGATACGTCGGACGTGGGGATGACGGTAACCACGTCGGGAGCACCGTGAGCCTGATCCGCGACGACGAGGCGTTGATCGTCGTCGACCCGGGCCTCGTGCCCGACCGGAGCGTGATCCTCGAGCCGCTCCGCGACCTGACGGTGGGCCCGGCCGACGTCACCGACGTGATCTTCTCCCACCATCACCCCGATCACACGGTGAACGCCGCGCTGTTCCCCGAGGCGCGCATCCACGACGTGATGGCCACCTATCGTGACGACCTGTGGCTCAGTCGCCCCGCGGAAGGCTTCGCGGTCTCCCCGCAGGTCCGGCTGATCGAGACTCCGGGCCACTCCCGCGAGGACATCACCACGCTGGTGGAGACCGAGGACGGCCTGATCGCGCTCACGCACCTGTGGTGGGCCGCGGAGGGCCCCGCCGACGATCCCTACACGTTCGACCGCGAGGTCCTGCGCGCGCAGCGCGAACGCGTGCTGGCGATGGCCACCCGGATCGTGCCGGGACATGGCCCCGCGTTCACACCGGACGCCTCGACGCCGCGCTAGCGCCTCAGCGCCTGCGCGTGCCGTTGCGCCGGTTGCGGCCGCTCGGACGACCGTTCGCCCGGGGCTTGCCGCCTCCGGCCGGAGCACGGCCGTTCCCGGGATGGTCGATGCGCATGCCGGCGTCGACGAACTCCACGTGGAGCTTGAGCTCCTTCGCCATCTTCCCGACCTCGGTCCGCTGCTCGGGCGTCACGAACGTGATGCCGGTCCCGGCGCGGCCCGCGCGGGCGGTGCGCCCGACGCGGTGCACGTACGCCTTCTCGTCCTCGGGCGGGTCGAAGTTGATCACGTGGCTGATGTGCTCGAGGTCGAGGCCGCGCGCCGCGACATCGGTGGCCACGAGCACATCGTGATCACCCGACGCGAAGTGACCGAGCGCGCGCTCACGCGCCGGCTGCGTCATGCCGCCGTGCAGCGCCCCCACGCGGAAGCCGTCGTTGCGTAGGCGCTTCGCGAGACGATCCGCCCCGCGCTTGGTGCGGACGAACACCAGGGTCAGCCCTCGGTCACCCGCCAACTCACGCACCAGGGCATCGGTCTTCTGCGTGTGATCCACGGAGACGAAGCGGTGGTTGGCCTCGGCGACCGTGGGGCGGTCGTCCATGACCTCGTGGCGGACCGGATCGTCGGTGAAACGCTCCGCGAGGCGACCCACCTGGCCGTCGAGGGTGGCGGAGAAGAGCATGGTCTGCCGCTGCGGGCGCAGGAGCTGCAGGATCTTCGTGACGTCGGGTAGGAACCCCATGTCGAGCATGCGGTCGGCCTCGTCCAGGACGGCGATCCGCACGCGATCGAGCCGGAGCAGCTTGCGCTGCACGAGGTCGAGCAGGCGACCGGGCGTGGCGATCACGATGTCCGCGTGGCGGGCACGCTTGGCCTGCGCCTGGATCCCAACGCCACCGTAGACGGCCGCGATCCGAAGATGGCTGACGTCCGCGATCGCGCGGAAGTCCTCGGCGACCTGGCTCGCGAGCTCACGCGTGGGCGCGAGGATCAGCGCGGTGGGCGACTTCGTGTCCGGATGGGTGCGCTCGACGATCGGCACCGCGAACGCGAGCGTCTTGCCCGAGCCCGTGCGCGACCTCGCGAGCACGTCGCGCCCGGCGATCGCGTCGGCGATCACGAGGGACTGGATGGCGAAGGGCGCGTCGATGCCGCGCATCTTCAGCGCATCGGCGACGGGACGCGAGACCCCGAGGTCCGCGAACGTGGTGGCGCCGGCGAGCGGCGTCACGGCTCGGGGCTGCGGGCGATGGTCGGTGGTTCGTGGACGTGGGCGTGCTGCTACGTGCTCCTGCAACGGGTGCCTCCTCGGCATCGCTTGCTGTCGGCGCCGACGGATGCCGGCGCCGTGTTCCACAGCGAGTGATGCCTCGTGGGCGCTGATGGATGCGATGGTGCTGTGCCGGCCCACGGGCCGGCCGAAGCGCGAGACGGACGGAGAGCTACGCTCCCGCCGGAGTGGCTGGAGCGTCCCCGGATGCCGGAGGCGCGAAGGCCTCGGATCCGTCGTCCTCGTTCGGTGCGATGGGGGCTCCCGCCTCCACCACGCCGGCCGCGCGATCCTCTCGACGCTTGGTGCGCGCGAGACGCCGTTCCTCGATGGCAGCGGCTTTCTTCGCCTTCACTTCTCGGCGTTGCCGCTTGCCGGCGCTGTCGGGCATGCAACCAGGGTACGCGATACGCGGGGATACACGACCGGCGCTACTCCGAGGTCGATCCGTCCGCGCCGCGGCGGGTCCGACAAGCCTTGTTGAGGAAGGGAAAGGGGTCGATCGCGTCCATGATGAGACTGAACCCGCGCGGGGAACGGTGGCGCGGGGTCGGCGATGCCCACGGATGCCACTCGAAGTGGTCGTGGGTGGAGTGGGCGTCTCCGGTGCTCCCCACGTAGCCGATCACGGTCCCCGCCTTCACGTAGCCGAGCCGACCGAAGCGGCTGAGGTGGCCATTGCGCACGTACCCACGGTCCCCCACGACCGTCACGTAGTGGCCGGCGAACCAGTCGTCCGTGTGCGCCACCGCGAGGCCGTCGAACGGCGCGCGGATCGGCCGCCCGGCGGGAGCGCCGATGTCGTTGCCCCAGTGCGGGTGGTAGCCGCCAACCGGCCGCGGCTCGCCGAAATCGTCCTGGTAGCCGATCGACCCCGCCACGGGGCAGACCTGCAGAGGATCGCGGGAGGGGACGTCGTTCGTGCCCGGCCGCGGGTAGGAGTTGAACCGCCCGGTGCGCTTGATGTGCCCCCAGGCCGCCGCAGGGGTCCCGTAGAGCAGCCAGATCCAGCGCAACCCCGCCACGATCTGCTGCACGCTGCGTGTGGTCGCGGTGGAGTGCCTGCAAGCGGTCCACCCCCTCACGAAGCACCGCGGATCCAGCCAGAGATCGTCGCGGGTCCGCGTCATCCACGGGCCGAACATCGTCTCCACCTCTTGCGTGGTCATGGCGAACAGGCCGTGCCACACGTGGTAGGCCTGCCCTCGCTCGACGAACTCGGTGTCGAAGCCGGTCCCCTGCCAGCAGACGATCTTCGCGATGTACGGCGAGTCGGCCCAGGCACGCTGCAGGTCGCCGGAGACGCGGATCGCGGTCGCGAGCCGACGATGGAACCCCTTCGGCTCCTCGGGGTGGCGGCAGTCGGCGGCGCGCTCCCTGGCGCCCTCCTCGGCGGCGCCGACCGGGGCGGGCGTTGCGCCGAGCAGGGCACCCACCAGGCTCAGCGCCAGGAGCCCGGCCACGAACGACCGACGGTGCGATGTCGATGCGGGCGCCATACGGTGCGGGAGCCTAAGCCCACGCGGGCCAGAAAGCGAGGAGCCCTGCGTCAACGCGCGGCGTCCAGGCGACGACGAAGCTCCTCGAGTGCGGACGGATCCTCCAGCGAGGACAGGTCGCCGGGATCCTCGCCGATGGCCGCGGCGCGCACCGCCCGCCGCACGATCTTCGCGCTGCGCGTCTTGGGCAGCGCCGGGGCGAACACCACCCGCGACGGCGTGAAAGCCGCGCCCAGATGCTCCCGGACGACACCACGGAGCTCCTCGGACAAGGCGTCGGTGGGCTCCACCCCGGGACGCAGGACCACCACGCACCAGATGACCTCGCCCTTCACCGCATCCGGCACCCCGACGGCCGCCGACTCCCCGACGGCCTGGTGCGTCGCCAGCGCGGATTCCACCTCGGCGGGACCGATCCGCTTGCCCGCGACGTTCAGGGTGTCGTCGCTGCGCCCGTGCAGGAACCAGTAGCCGTCCTCGTCACGGCTGGCCCAGTCGCCGTGCACCCACACCCCCGGGACCCGACGCCAGTACGTGTCCAGGTAGCGCTCGGGATCGCCCCATATCCCCCGCGTCATCGAGGGCCACGGTTGACGGCAGATCAACTCCCCCACCTCGCCCGGCCCCACCGAGAGGCCGTCGGGATCCACGATGTCGACGTCCATCCCCAGGGCAGGCCCGCCCAACGAATCGACCTTGAAGGGCACGACGGGGTGCGGCGACAGGAAGCAGGCGCCGACCTCGGTTCCGCCGGAGAGGTTCACGATCGGGAGCGCGCCCCCGCCGACCTCTCGGTGCAGCCACAGGTAAGCGTCGGGGTTCCACGGCTCGCCCGTGGAGGCGAGGATCCTCAGCGACGACAGGTCGTGGGCGCGCACCGGCCCCCGTCCTGAGGGGATCAGCGCGCGCACGAGCGTGGGGGAGACGCCGAGCGTGCTCACGCGATGAGCGGCCACCTGCGCCCACAGCCGCCCCGGGTCCGGGTGGATCGGCGAACCCTCGGTCAGCACCACGGTGGCGCCGAGCGCGAGGGCGCCGACGATCTCCCACGGTCCCATGATCCAGCCCAGGTCGGTCACCCACAGGAGGCGCTCACCACGGTGCAGGTCGGCCTGGTAGGCCACTTCCTCGGCGATCTTCACCAGGAAGCCTCCGTGCACGTGCACGGCGCCTTTGGGACGGCCGGTGGTCCCGCTCGTATACGCGATGAACAGCGGATGCTCCGCGGGAAGCGGCGCCGACGCGACGGGTGCGGCGGTCGGGTCGACCTCCTCGGACCACGTCCGGTCCCGGCCCGGGGTCATGGGCGTGACGACGTCCGGCAACCGCTCCCACACCAGCATGTGCCGCACGGCGACGATGCCCTCAACCGCCTGGTCGACCACGGCCTTCATCGGCACGGGGCGGCCACCGCGCAGCGACGCGTTGGCGGTGATCACGACCTCGCAACCCGCGTCGGCGACCCGGGCGGCCACCGCGTCGACGCCGAACCCGCTGAACACGGGCACCCACACGGCCCCGATCTTCGCGCAGGCCATCAGCGCCGCGACGGTCTCGATCGCCATCGGCATGAAGATCGCCACGGTGTCGCCGTCCCGCACGCCGAGCCGCGCCAGCGCGGCGGCGACCCCGTCCACCACCCGGCGCAGCTCCGCGTAGGTCACCTCGCGGACCTCGCCGTCCTCGCCCTCCCAGATCACGGCGAGCGCCCCCGGATCGCGTTCGGCCCAGCGGTCCACGCACTGAGCGGCCACGTTCACGGTGCCCCCCACGAACCAGGTCGCCCATTCCGGACCCCGCGAGAGGTCCACGACGCGCTCGTACGGCGAAGTGAACGCGATGTCGAGGTCGCGCACGACCGCGTCCCAGAACCACGCCACGTCGGCCACCGACCGGGCGGTGAGCTCGGCGAGACGGTCGATCCCGTGCGCGCGCATCAGGCGCGTGATGTTGGCTCGCTCGACCGTGACGGCGTCCGGGGTCCAGACGAACCCACCGTCGCCGTCCGTCACCCGCCGAGCTCCCCCGTCAGCTGACGACCGATCAGCATGCGGCGGATCTCGTTCGTCCCGGCGCCGATCGTGTAGAGCTTGGCGTCGCGCAAGAGCCGTCCGGCCGCGTTCTCGCTCACGTAACCCATGCCCCCGAAGACCTGGATCGCCTCCAGCGCCACCTCGACCGCGCGCTCGGAGGCGTACAAGAGGCACCCGGCCGTGGCGGCCGAGGAGCGTGTCGCACCCGTGAGGTCGAAGGCCTCGGCCACCCGATAGGCGTAGGCGCGCGAGGACTCCAGCGCGACGTACATGTCCGCGAGCTTGCCCTGCATCAACTCGAACGAACCGATCGGCTTGCCGAACTGCCGCCGTTCCCGCGCGTACGGCAGCGCGAGGTCGAGCGCGGCCTGCATGATGCCGATCGGCCCGCCCGCGAGGACCAGGCGCTCGGATTCGAGGCCCTGCATCAACACCCGAACGCCGTCGCCGGGAGCGCCCAGCACGTGATCGTCCGGGATGCGGCAGTCGCTGAAGACCAGCTCGCACGTGGGGGAGCCGCGCATGCCGAGCTTGTCGATCTTCGGGGATGTGGCGAACCCCTCCATCGCACGCTCGATCACGAACGCGGTGACCGCACCCCCCTCCTCGACCTCCGTGCGCATGTACACGATCAGCACGTCGGCCTCGGGGCCGTTCGTGATCCACATCTTGGTGCCGTTGGCGATCCACCCCCCGTCCGCCCGCTCGGCGTGGCAGCGCATGGAGCCCAGGACGTCGGAACCCGCGTCGGCCTCGCTCATCGCGAGCGCCCCCACACGCTCCCCGGACAGGAGCCCGGGGAGCCAGCGGCCCCGCTGCTCGGGTGATCCGTTCCGCCACAGGTTGTGCACGCACAGGTTGGCGTGCGCCGCGTAGGACATCCCGACGGAAGCCGAGGCGCGTGAGATCTCCTCCACGATCACGAGATGCTCGAGTGCGCCGAGCCCGGCTCCTCCCTCGTCCACGGGCACGGTCGGACCGAGGACGCCGAGCGCGCCGAGGCCCGCCCACAGCCACCTCGGGAAGGCGTCGTCGCGGTCGATCGCCGCGGCGTGGGGTGCGATCTCGCGGTCCGCGAACTCGCGGACGCTTCGGCGGAGCTCCTCGAGGGAGATCGCACCGGGCCCCGTTTCGACCGCCATGGTCCATACCTATCACGAGCCGCGGGAACGGTGCGCGCGGCGGTATGGTGTGCGCGACCGCCCACGAGCGACGCCGGACGCCTGAGGGAACGGAGCGAGGGTGCCCCGACTGGACACGCACGTCGACCGAGCCTCGGCCGAGTTCCGCGCCAACGCCGACGCCATGCGTGCACAGGTCCAGGCGCTACGAAGCCGGCTCGCCCGGGTGCGAGAGGGCGGAGGGGCGGCCGCCACCGAGCGGCACCGCTCGCGCGGGAAGCTCGTCGTCCGCGAGCGTGTGGCGCGTCTGATCGACCCCGGCTCCGCATTCCTCGAGCTCTCACCGCTCGCAGCCGAGGGCCTCTACGACGACCAGGCGCCCGCGGCGGGCATCATCACGGGCATCGGCCCCGTGCACGAGACACCGTGCGTGATCGTGGCGAACGACGCCACCGTGAAGGGTGGCACCTACCTCCCCATGACGGTGAAGAAGCACCTGCGGGCACAGGCGATCGCGATGGAGAACCGCCTGCCCTGCATCTACCTGGTGGATTCCGGCGGTGCGTTCCTGCCGTTGCAGGCGGAGGTCTTCCCCGACCGCGAGCACTTCGGACGGATCTTCTTCAACCAGGCGCGGATGTCGGCCCTCGGCATCCCGCAGATCGCCGCGGTGATGGGATCGTGCACCGCCGGTGGCGCGTACGTCCCCGCGATGTCGGACGAGACGGTGATCGTGCGTGGGACCGGAACGATCTTCCTGGGCGGCCCACCGCTCGTGAAGGCCGCCACGGGCGAGGACGTGAGCGCCGAGGAGCTCGGGGGCGCCGACGTCCACGCGCGCCGCAGCGGGGTGGCCGATCACGAGGCCGTGGACGACGAGCACGCGCTGCGTCTCGTGCGGGAGATCGTGGCCAACCTGAACCTCCCGCGAGAGCGCGCATGGCAGACGACGGACCCCGCGGATCCCGCCGTGGCCGTCGAGGACCTCTACGGCGTGGTGCCCTCCGACCTCGGCGTGAGCTACGACGTGCGAGAGGTGATCGCGCGGATCGTGGACGGCTCGGTCCTGCACGAGTTCAAGGCGCTCTACGGCGACACGCTCGTCTGCGGGTTCGCGCGGATCTTCGGCCACCCGGTGGCGATCCTCGCGAACAACGGGATCCTGTTCTCGGAGTCCGCGTTGAAGGGCGCGCATTTCATCGAGCTCGCGGTCGCGCGCGGGGTGCCGCTCGTGTTCCTGCAGAACATCACGGGGTTCATGGTGGGCCGCGAGTACGAGGCGGGCGGCATCGCGAAGGACGGCGCCAAGCTCGTCACCGCGGTGGCGTGCGCGAACGTGCCCAAGTTCACCGTCGTGATCGGCGGGTCCTTCGGCGCCGGGAACTACGCGATGTGCGGGCGCGCGTACGACCCGCGCCAGCTCTGGATGTGGCCGAACGCGCGGATCTCCGTGATGGGCGGACGACAGGCCGCCTCCGTGCTCACCACCGTGGGGGGCGACCCCTCCGAGGAGCAGGCCATCGTCGATCGCTACGAGGAGGAGGGCAGCCCGTACCACTCCACGGCGCGCCTCTGGGACGACGGCGTGATCGACCCGCTCGACACGCGCGAGGTCCTCGCGTTGGGGCTCGACGCGGCCTCGCGCGCGCCGGTGCCGACGACCACGTTCGGGGTGTTCCGGATGTGAGCGACGTGGCCGTCGACCGCGAGGGGCCCGTGCTCACGCTCACCCTCGATCGCCCGGATCGGCGGAACGCGCTCGGTCCGGCCCTGATGGAGGAGCTCGCCGGGCGCGTCGGCGAGGCAGAGGCCGACGACCGCGTCCGCGTGGTGGTGCTCGCCGGCGCCGGGAGCGCCTTCTCGGCGGGAGCGGACATCGCGTGGATGCGGGCGAGCCGCGACCTCTCGCGGGACGAGAACCTGCGTGACGCCGTCGCCCTGCGCGAGGCCTTCGAGCACGTGGACGCCTGCACGAAGGCCGTGATCGCCCGCGTCCACGGGCCCGCGATCGGTGGCGGCGCCGGGCTCGTGGCGTGCGCGGACGTGGCCGTCGCCGCCGACGGCGCCCGCTTCGCCTTCGCGGAAGCGCGGCTGGGCCTGATCCCGGCCACGATCGCTCCGTACGTGCTGCGGGCGATCGGACCGGGCCACGCGCGCGCGCTCTTCACGAGCGCACGCACCTTCGAGGCGGAGGAGGCGTTGCGGATCGGGCTCGTGCATCACGTCGTGACCGACGGCGCGCTCGACGCCACGGTGGCCGAGACCGCCGAGGCGTTCCTCGCCTGCGGGCCGCGCGCGGTCGCCGAGGCCAAACGCCTGATCCGCGACGCGACGGCCTCGCTCGTGCTGCCGGACCTCTCCGAACGGATCGCGGCCGTGCGCGCGAGCGAGGAAGGACAGGAGGGTCTCGCGGCCTTCCTCGAGAAGCGAGCACCGGGGTGGGCACCATCCGACGGCTCCTGATCGCGAACCGCGGCGAGATCGCGGTGCGCATCGTCCGCGCCTGCCGCGAGCTGGGCCTCGAGCCGGTGGCGGTGGTGGGCCCGGGCGACGTCGGGGCGCTGCACGCCGAGCTCGCCGACGACGCGGTGGAGGTCGGCTCTTACCTCGACGGCGCCGGGCTCGTGGCGGCCGCGACGGTCGCAGGGGCCGACGCGGTGCATCCGGGATACGGGTTCCTCTCCGAGCGAGCGGACTTCGCCGAACAGGTGCGTGCGGCGGGCCTGCGCTGGGTCGGTCCGCCCCCCGAGGCGATGCGTTTGCTCGGTGACAAGCTCGCCGCGCGCGGGGTCGCGGAGGCCGCAGGGGTACCGGTCGTGCCGGGCTCCGCTGCGGACTCGCTCACCGACGGGGCGCTCGCGGAGGCAGCCGCGCGACTCGGCTTCCCGATCCTCGTCAAGGCCGCGGGCGGCGGGGGCGGCCGGGGGATGCGCGCCGTTGCCGCGCCCGAGGACCTCCCGCGCGCGCTCGCGGAGGCGCGCGAGGAGGCGGAAGCCGCCTTCGGCGACGGCCGGGTCTTCCTGGAGCGTCGCCTGCAGGGCGCCCGCCACGTCGAGATCCAGATCCTGAGAGACGCCCACGGCCACGGGGTCCACCTGGGCGAGCGGGATTGCTCGCTGCAGCGGCGTCATCAGAAGGTCCTGGAGGAGGCGCCCTCCCCCGCGGTCACGCCGGAGCTGCGCGCCGTGCTCGGCGACGCCGCGCTCGCCGTGGCCGCGGCCGCGGGGTATGAGGGGGCGGGGACGGCCGAATTCCTGCTCCTGGACGACGGCACATGGGCGTTCTTGGAGATGAACGCGCGGCTCCAGGTCGAGCACCCGGTGACCGAAGCCGTGACCGGCGTCGACATCGTGCGGACGCAGATCCGCGTGGCGGGGGGCGAGGCCCTCGCGCTCGCCCAGGAGGACGTGGCCTTCGCCGGACACGCCGTCGAGGCCCGCATCTACGCGGAGGACCCCCGCAACGACTTCCTGCCCTCGACCGGACGCGTGGAGCTGCTCGGATCTGCCCCGCTGGCCGGGCGTGCGGATCGACACCGCCCTGCGGGAGCGTGATGCGATCGGCCTCGGGTACGACCCGCTCCTCGCGAAGGTGATCGCCCACGATGAGGATCGGGCGAGGGCTCTCGTCCGACTCCGCACCGCCCTCGCGGAGGTGCGCATCGTGGGTCTCGCGACCAACCTGGGGTTCCTCCTGGATGCGCTGGCGCACCCCGACGTTATCGCGGGTCGGGCCGACACCGATTGGGTGAGCGAGGTTTGGCGCGCGGACGTACCGCCGCTCCCTCCCCATGGGGCGGCGCTCGATCCACGCGATCCCTGGCGCGCGTTCGCGGCGGTTCCCGCGGATCCCGAGGTCGCGGTGGCGGGAGCGCACGCACAGTACCGGGGCTGGGCGTACGCGCTCGAGGACGACCTCGCGCCCACGCCCGTCTCGCCCCCCGGCGGCTCCCTGGTGGCGCCGATGCCCGCATCGGTCGCGCGTGTCGAGGTCGGGACCGGCGATACCGTGAACCCGGGCCAACTGGTGGTGGTGCTGGAGGCGATGAAGATGCAGCTGCGGATGCAGGCGCCCGCGGGGGGCACGGTGCGCGCGGTGCACGTGGAGCCCGGCGACGTCGTCGCGAAGGGTCAGGTGCTGCTGGAGGTGGAGGAGCCGTGAGCGAGACGACGGACGCGATGCCCGCCGAGGTCAAGATCGTCGAGGTCGGCGCGCGAGACGGCCTCCAGAACGAATCCGGACTGGTCCCCGCCGAGGTGAAGATCGCGTTCGTCGAGGCGCTCGTGGATGCCGGGGCTCCCCGTCGTCGAGGTCACCTCGTTCGTGAGCCCGCGCGCCGTCCCCCAGCTCGCCGATGCCGAGGAGGTCGTGGCAGGCGTGCGCCGCCGGGACGGGGTCCTCTACCCGGTGCTCGTGCCCAACATGCGCGGGCTGGAGCGCGCCGAAGCCGCGGGCGTCGACGCGATCGCGGTCTTCACGGCGGCCTCGGAATCGTTCACGCAGGCCAACATCGGGATGACGATCGGGGGGTCCCTGCACACGTTCGGGCCCGTGCTCTCCCGGGCGAACGATCTCGGCTGGTGGCGCCGCGGGTACGTCTCGACGGCGTTCGGCTGCCCGTACGAAGGGCGCGGTGGACCCTGCGAAGGTCGTCGAGGTGTCCCAGATGCTCCTGGATCTCGGGTGCGACGAGATCTCGATCGGCGACACGATCGGGGTTGCCGGGCCCGACGACGTGCAGCGCGTGGGTTCCGCTGCTCCTCGAGCACATCCCTCGCCGACCGCCTCGCCCTGCACCTGCACGACACGCACGGCCGCGCGCTCGAGAACGTGCGCGCCGGGCTCGAGCTCGGGATCGCGACCTACGACAGCTCCGCCGGCGGCACGGGCGGCTGCCCGTACGCCCCTGGGGCGCCGGGCAACCTCGCGACGGAGTCCCTCTGCCGACTCCTCGACGACCTCGGCATCGCGCACGGGGTCGACGCGGATGCGGTACGCGCGGCGGCCGCGTCGCTCACGCCGTACGTGGGCGACGCCCACGAGCGGCGCCTCTGACGCCGCTGAGCGTGCCCCCGCCGGTGGCGCGATCGATGGGATCCGGGGTATGACACGGGTGTGGGGAGCGGCGAGGGAGCCTTCGAGGACCGGACTCGGCTCATGGCCGAGGAGGATCGTGGCTGGAGGGGGCTGACGGCCCTCATCGACGGCCTCAGCCCGGAGGAAGCCGTGCGCCCCGGCTACTTCGACGAAGGGCTGGTCGGCGAAGGACGCGATCGCGCACGTCGGCACGTGGCTCGCCGAGGCCGGGGTGGCGATCCAACGGATCTCCTCCGGCACCTACCGGCGCGAGGAACTGGACATCGATGCGTTGAACGCCGCGTTCCACGCCGCGATGGCCGACGCGCCGCTCGCCGACGTCCGCACGCAGGCCGTGGCCGCTCGGTCGCGGATGCTCCACGAGTGGGGCACGCTCGCGTCGCCCAGCCCCGAGGCCGACTGGTGGGTCCGCAAGTCGGGGCCGGACCACTACGCCGAACACGTGCCGAGGTTGCGCTCGTGGGTCGAGGAGCTCCGGAACGGTCGGGCCGGATGAGGGAGGAGACACCGATGGACGACGCCAACGTGATCGACCGCATCAACGAGCTGGCCGACGAGGAGCACGCGCTGTTCGAGAGGGAGTCGGACGGGCGCGCGAGCGATGCCGACCGCGAACGGCTCCGCGAGCTCGAGATCATGCTCGACCAGTGCTGGGACCTGCTGCATCAACGCCGTGCGCGCACGTCGGCGGGACTCGATCCCGACGGCTCGCAGATCCGCGACGCGCGCACGGTGGAGGGCTACGAAGCCTGAGCCCGATCGGCGTCCTCCAGTCCGAGCTCCGCGATCGTCTGCTCGCGCATGCGGAACTTCTGGACCTTGCCCGTGACCGTCATGGGGAACGCGCCGGTGAACCGCACGTAGCGCGGGATCTTGTAGCTCGCGATGCGTCCTTCGCAGAACGCGCGGATCTCGTCCTCGGTGGCGACCTCGCCCGGATGGAGCTCCACCCACGCGCAGACCGCCTCCCCGTACCTCGGATCCGGCACGCCGATCACCTGCACGTCCGCGATCTTCGGGTTCGTGAACAGGAACTCCTCGACCTCGCGCGGATACACGTTCTCGCCGCCGCGGATGATCATGTCCTTGAGTCGTCCCACGATGCTGACGGCGCCGTCCTCACGCATCGATGGCCAGGTCGCCCGAGTGCAGCCAGCCGGCCGCATCGATCGTCGCGCGGGTGGCCTCGGGATCGTGCCAGTAGCCCCGCATCACGAGGTAGCCCCGCACGCAGAGCTCGCCTGCCTCACCGCGCTGCACCGTGCGCCCGTCCGCGGGGTCGACGACCTTCGCCTCCACGAAGGGATGCACCCGCCCGACCGTGGTGACGCGCGTGGTCAGCTCGTCGTCGGGAAGGGACTGGAACGAGACGGGCGAGGTCTCGGTCATGCCGTAGCAGATCGTCATCTCCCGTCGCGTGCATCCGCTCGATCACCTTGCGCATGACCTCGACGGGACACGGCGCGCCGGCCATCACCCCCGTCCGCAAGCTCCGCAGATCGAAGCCGTCGAACGCGGGATCCTCCAGCATCGCGATGAACATCGTCGGGACCCCGTACACGCTGGTGCAGCGCTCCGCCTCGATCGCTTCGAGGCACGAGTGCGCATCGAACGACTCGGCGGGCAGGACCACCGTGGCGCCGTGGGCGAGGCACGCGAGGTTGCCGAGCACCATCCCGAAGCAGTGATAGAAGGGGACCGGGACGCAGACGCGGTCACCGGGTCCGTAGCGCAACCGGCTCCCCACCATCGCGCCGTTGTTCAGCACGTTGAGGTGCGTGAGCGTCGCGCCCTTCGGGAGCCCGGTCGTCCCGGACGTGAACTGGATGTTGATCGCATCGTCCGGGTCGAGGCCCTCCTCGCGCGTGCGCAGCTCCTCGAGCGTGACCTCGTCCGCGCGGTCGAGCGTCGCCGACCAGGTGCGTGCCCACGGAGGCACGGCCTCGTCGTCGAGGAACACTATCTCCCGCAGGTCGGGCAGGTCGCCGCGCACCTCGTCTACCGAGGGCGACGTAATCCGCGGCGTGGAACCCGCGCGCGCTCACGAGCGTGCGCACGCCCGCGGCGCCCAGCGCGTGTCGCAGCTCGTGCACGCGGTATGCCGGGTTCACGTTCACGAGGATCGCGCCGATCTGTGCCGTCGCGTACTGCACGACCGCCCACTCGATCCGGTTGGGGCTCCAGATGCCGACGCGATCGCCGGGGGCCACGCCGAGCGCCAGCAGCGCACGTGCCGCTCGCGTCACCTCGACGCGGAGTTCCGCGTACGTGACACGACGGCCCTGATGGCGGGCGACGATCGCCTCCACGTCGGGGAACGCGGTGGCCGTGCGCTCGAGCTGCGCACCGATCGTGAGCCCGAGCAGCGGACGATCCGAGGGCCCCGACACGTACGACGGCTCCGGCACGCGCACCTCCTGCCTCGATGGTGACGCGCGGGATATCCACGCGACCCGGCCGGAGGTCGCTCACGCGACGGGCCGAACGGGCAACGGTCCGCCGAGGCTCAGATCCCCCAGCCCTCGTAGAGGTAGGAGACGGTCCGCGCGGCGAGGTCGGGCTCGAGCGGCCCGCCGGTCAGCAGTCGCCGCAGGATCACGGGGCCCATCAAGAGATCCGCCGCGAGCTCCACGTCGAGGTCGGCGCGCAACTCGCCGTTCGCGACGCCCTCGTGCAGGAGACGGAACGCCGTGCCCTGGCGCTTGCGCAGGAAGACGGCGCGCACGGCCTCAGCCAACTCCGGATCGCGCGGGATCTCCCCGACGAGCGCCGCCATGATCCGGGCGCCCCGGCCCGCGCGCAGGTGACGGAGCATCTCCGCGAGGAGCGCGGTGAGGCGCTCGCGCACCGTGCCCTCGGTGGGCACGGACTTCGCGGATGACAGCTGTTCGAGGGCGTCGACCACGAGCGCGGTCTTCGTGGGCCAGCGGCGGTAGATCGTGGTCTTGCCGACGCCGGCGCGATGCGCGACGGCCTCCATCGAGAGCCTCGAGTACCCACCTTCGGCAAGGAGCTCGAGCGTGGCCTCCATGATCACCCGGTCGCGCGACGGATCGCGAGGTCGACCGGGCACCCGCTGCACGTCGTCCAGGATCAGTTTGGGGCTCATCGCTCGGCCCGTTCGGTGACCGTGCCCTCGTACTCGTGCCCCGGCCTGGACTCCCGCTCGAGGACGATCGCTTCGGGCTCCGTGAGCGGACGGTTCGGCAACCAGATCAACGCCACGAGCGCCCCGACCACCGCGACCGCGGCGCCGACGAACAGGCCCCGATCCATCGCGTGGATGAACGAGCTCTTCGCCGCGGTCGCGAGCGCGGTCCCGGACGTGCCGGGCAGCCGGTCCGCGATCGCGAGGGCGGCCCCCACCGAGTTGGTGGCAGCGGTCGCTGCCTGCGCCGGCAGCCCCTGCAGCGCGGACGCGATCGACGACGTGTACGCCGAGGCGAACACGCTCCCGAGGATGGCGACGCCGAGGGCCCCGCCGATCTGTCGCGTCGTGTCGTTCATCGCGGAGCCCACGCCCGCCTTGCCGGGCGGGAGCGAGCCCATGATCGACTCGGTGGCCGGCGTCATCGCGAGCGCCATCCCAGTGCCCAGCACCATCAGCGACAGGAGCACGTGCGGATAGCCGGTCGTGACCGTCACCGTGGACAGGAACCAGAGCCCCACCGCCACCGTCATCATGCCGGCCGCCACGAGCAACTTGTTGCCGAACGGCTGGACGAGCCGCCCCGTGATCGGCGCCACGATGATCAGCGCCAGCGAGATCGGAGCCACGCGCATGCCCGCCTGCAACGCCGTGTACCCGAGGACGAACTGCAGGTACTGCGTGAGGAAGAAGAGCGAGCCGAACAGGGCGAAGAAGACGAGGGTCACGGAGATGTTGGCGGCGGTGAACCGCGGGTTCTCGAAGAACCGCACGTTCAGCATGGGGTGGTCGGTGTGCAGCTCCCACGCCACGAACGAGCCGAGCGTCACGGCCGCAACGGCGAACGACGCCAGGATCAACGGATCGGTCCACCCGTGGCTCGGCGCCTCGATGATGCCGAAGACGAGCGATACGAGCCCGACGATCGACAGGACCGCGCCGAGGGGATCCAGCCGTGGCGCCTCGGGGTCGCGGGTGTTGGGCACGATAAGGCGCCCGGCGATCAAGGCCGTGATCACGACCGGCACGTTCACGAGGAAGACCGATCCCCACCAGAAGTGGTTGAGCAGCCAGCCCCCCACGACCGGACCGATCCCGATCCCGAGGCCGGAGACGCCGGCCCAGATCCCGATGGCGCGCCCGCGCTCCTCGGCCGGGAACACGTTCGTGAGGATGGACAGGGTGGACGGCATGATGAACGCTGCGCCCACCCCCATGAGCGCCCGGGTGCCGATCAGCATCGTGGCCGACGTCGCGAACGCGGAGAGGATCGACCCCACGCCGAAGATCACGAGCCCGAGGGCGAGCGCGCTGCGTCGACCGTAACGATCGGAAAGACTCCCCGTGGTGAGCAGGAGCCCCGCGAACACCAAGGTGTACGAGTCCACGATCCACTGCAGTTGGCTGGTGGAGGCGTGGAGGTCCCGCACCAGCGTGGGCAGCGCCACGTTGAGGATCGTGTTGTCGAGTCCGATCACGAGCAGGCTCAGGCAGAGGACCGCCAGGATCCACCACCGTCGCTCGTAGCCCTCAGGCCTCTCAGGGACCGCCGCGGTCCCTACCATCGCCTGTGCCACCGTTGCGTCCTCCTCATTACGTTACGTGACGGTATCGTTTCGTATCTGACCACGCGTACCGCGGGTCGCGATGAGCGGCAAGCGGCTCAGGCGGACTTGGCGGTGGTGTCGGCGACCGGCGCACCGAGCGGGCGGGAGATGCCCTCCTGGGTCACGTCGATCGGCTCGCCGTGATGGCGGATCCGCAGCAGGTCGCCCTCCCGCAGCCGGTAGGTGGCGGCCCCGTCGCGCAGCTCGACGTCGAGGACGCACCCGCGGGTGCGCAGCGTGAAGGCGAGGGCCGTGAGGCGCTCGGGCAGCAGCGGGCGGAACGACAGCTCCGCACCGCCGTCACGCAGGCCGGCGAACCCGTAGACGGCCGCGAGCCACGTCCCCCCGGCCGAGGCCACGTGCACGCCGTCGCGCACGTTGTTCGCCACGTCCGCGAGGTCCACCGCGGCGGCGTCGATGAAGTACTCCTCCGCCGCGCGGACGTCGCCGATCTCCGCGGCCACGATGCTCTGGATGCACTCCGACAACGACGAGTCGCCCGTCGTCAGCGGGTCGTAGTACGCGAAGATCTTCCGCTTCTCCGCGGGCGTGAACTCGTCGCCAACGAGGAACGTGGCGAGCACGATGTCGGCCTGCTTGATCACCTGGTGCCGGTAGATCACCAGTGGGTGGTAGTGCAGCAGCAGCGGATAGTTCTCGGGCGGGGTCCCTTCGAAGTCCCAGACCTCGCGGTCCAGGAACCCGTCGTCCTGCAGGTGGAGCTCCTTGGCGTCGTCGTAGGGGACGTACATCAGGTCGGCGGCGCGGCGCCAGTCCTCGATCTCGCCGTTGTGCAGCTTCGTGCGGTCGATCAGGCGGGCGTGGGCATCCGGCTCGCTCGCCGCGAGCCACTCCACCGCCTCGATCGCCGAGCGCAGGTTCTGACGCGCCATCAGGTTGGTGTAGGCGTTGTTGTCGACGACGGTCGAGTACTCGTCGGGACCCGTGACGCCGTTGATCACGAAATGCCCTCGCTTCTGCGACGAGAAGTACCCGAGGTCCGCCCACATCCGCGCGGTCTCGACGAGGATCTCGGCGCCGTAGCGGGCCAGGAAGTCGCGGTCCCCGCTCACGCGCACGTACTGCATCAGGGCGTACGCCACGTCGGCATCGATGTGGTACTGGGCGGTGCCCGCCGCGTAGTACGCGGAGGCCTCCTTCCCGTTGATCGTGCGCCAGGGGAACAGCGCGCCGTTCAGGCCCACCTGCCGCGCACGCTCGCGCGCCTGGTCCAGCATCGCGTAGCGGTGGTGCAGGAGGCTCCGCGCGAGGTTGGGCGCCGTGTACACGAGGAACGGCATCACGTAGATCTCGGTGTCCCAGAAGTAGTGGCCCTCGTACCCCTGGCCGGTGAGGCCCTTGGAGGGGATCCCGAACCCCTCCGAGCACGCCGACGCCTGCAGCAGCTGGTACAGGC
Source organism: uncultured Actinomycetes bacterium (assembly GCA_963810915.1). Classification (GTDB taxonomy): domain Bacteria; phylum Actinomycetota; class UBA4738; order UBA4738; family HRBIN12; genus JAOUEA01. The sequence goes on from CAWEPH010000002.1 coordinate 186,527, forward strand.
TGAAGCGCATCGCCTGCTGCAGCAGGGGCGCGCCCTCGGTGCGGACGTCGGCGGACGCCCAGAACGCGTCGATACGCTGGCGCTGGTTGACGAAGATCGCGTCGAGCCCCTCCGCGCGGGCGCGGTCCAGCGTGCCGCCGACCCGGAAGCTCAGCTCGTCGACCGACTCGTCGGCCGCGTGATGGTAGGCCAGGTACTTGATGAGGCGTACGGGACGGCCCGGCTGGGCCTTCACCCGGTAGACGGCTCGGGCGGAGTCGCCGTTCACCTCCGTCTCCGGCTGAACGTCCTCGCCGAGGTTCGTCTCGTGATCCATGCCGCACGCCATGCGCTGGCCGCTCGAGCGCGTCTGGAAGCCCAGGACGACCCGCGCGCCGGAGGTCCGCCCCGACTTCGGCATCAGCACACCCGGCTCGAAGCCGCGGCCCTTCCGCGGATCCTCGGACGTGCCCGCGTCGGCCCCGGTGTGGGTGACGAGCTCTGAGGAGATCGTGAGGGTCGCCGGCCGGTCGAGCGCCGTCACCACGTACTCGATGCATGCGAGGTGCCGCTGGTCCAGCGAGACCATCCGCTTCGAGCGCACCGAGAAGCGGCGGCCGTCGGCCATCTGCCAGATCACACGCCGCTCCATCACGCCGGCCCGCATGTCGAGCACGCGCTCGTACTCCAGCACCTCGGCATGGTCGAGGTCGAACGGCTCGTCGTCGACGTAGAGCTTGATCACCGAGCCGTCCGTGGCGTTCACGATGGTCTGCCCGGTCTCGGCGAACCCGAACGCCTTCTCCGGATAGACGATGGGCCAGGTCTCGTAGAGGCCGTTCAGGAGCGTGCCGCTCTGGTGAACCGGACGGCCCTCCTCGTGCGTGCCGCGGAGCCCGAGGTACCCGTTGGCCACGGCGAAGACCGCCTCGAGCTGCGGCACGTTGTCCGGGTTGAACCCCCGCTCCACCAGGCGGAACTCGTCGACGGGGAACTCCTCGTCGGCCGCCAGCAGGCGCAGGGCGGCGGCGCGGAGACGGTGCGCCTTGGGTCCCGCCATGTGGCCGGCCTCGGCCGATTCGGTCACGAGGTCGCCGAGGTCCTTCACCACCATGTCGGCGCCGTGCTCCAGGAGGGCGTCGGTCTGCTCGTCGCGGTCGACGCCGATCACCAGGCCGAAGCCTCCCGCGCGTCCCGCCTGCACGCCCACGAGCGCGTCCTCGACGACGACCGCGTCGATGGGCTCGACCCCGAGGCGCCGGGCGGCCTCGAGGAACGTGTCCGGCTCCGGCTTCCCGGGGAGCTGCAGCTCCACGGCGACGGCCCCGTCCACCCTGACGTCGAACAGATCAGCGATGCCGGCTGCGTCCAGCACCTCGGCGCAGTTCTGGCTCGAGGAGACGACCGCCGTGGCCAGGCCGCGCGCCTGCAGTTCGCGCACCCACGCGACGGATCCGGGGAACGCCTCGACGCCCTCCGTGTGCAGCGCGGACTCCACGAGCTGCTGCTTGCGGTTGCCGATACCGCCCACCGACTCCTCGTCGGGCAACGAGTCGGCGGACCCCTCCGGCAACACGATGTTCCGCGATGCGAGGAAGTCGCGGACCCCGTCGTAACGGGGCTTCCCGTCCACGTAGCGCATGTAGTCCTCGGCGGGCGAGAACCGTGGCGTCACGGCCCCGTGCGTCTCGTCCCAGCGCTCGAGGAACTCGTCGAAGGTGCGTTGCCACGCGGCGGAGTGGAGGCGCGCCGTCGTCGTGAGGACCCCGTCCATGTCGAACAGGACGGCGCGGAAGCGCTCGTAGATCTCCCGTGGTTCCACGGCTCCTCCTCGCACACACGTAACAGCCGGCGCCGGGTCGACGCCGACCGAGCAATCTACCTGGAGATGGTGGCAGCGCCACGGCCCCAGGTCACGCACCCTCGTGCGGGTTCCGCACCCGCCGTGCGGCGACGCCCGGGGCGGCCTAGCATCGGTGCATGAGCGCCGCCGACCCGATCGGGGCCTTCCGTGCCGCCCACCAACGAGGCCTGCGCGCCGGGGTCCTCCTGGACTTCGACGGCACCCTCAGCCCGATCGTCGCCCGGCCCGACCTCGCCCGGATGCAGCCCGGGGCGCACGAGGCCCTCGAACGCCTGGCGCGAGCGCTACCCCGTCGTCGCGGTGGTGTCGGGGCGCACGGCCCCCGAGCTCGAGGTTCTCGTCGAGGTGCCGGGCATCCACCTGGTGGCGTCCTACGGTCTGCGCGCACCCGAGGACCTGGCGCCGGCCGTGCTGGACGCGGTGCGCGGCGCCGCGGCCGCCGTCCCGGGGGCCCGAGTGGAGCTCAAGGGCGGATCCGTCGCCGTGCACGTACGCGGCACCGATGATCCCGATGCCGCCGACGAGGAGCTACGTGGCCCCCTCGGTGCGATCGGCCTCGAACACGGCCTCGATCTGATCGACGGCAAGCGCGTGCTCGAGCTCGTCCCGGCCGGACGACCGTTGAAGGAGGGTGCGGTCGAACGCCTGCTCGAGCAGGAGCGATTGGAGGCCGTCCTGTACGCGGGCGATGACGTCGCCGACCTCCGGGCCTTCGCGGCGCTCGATCGCGCGCGCCGGGACGGTGTGCTCACCGTGAAGATCGCCGTACGGGGCGAGGAGACCCCGGCGACGCTGGCCGCGGCGGCGGATCTCGTCGTGGAGGGCCCGCCCGATCTCGTGCGCCTACTGCAGGACCTCTAGCGCCGCGAGGGCGGCCGGATCTGATCCACCGCGTCGAGTTGATCCGCGAGCCACGTGGGGGGTGTGTGCGCCTGGATCGTGCGGGTCATCCCCCGCGCGCGGCGGGTCCGCTCCTCCTGCGGCATCTCCAAGGCCTCTCGGATCGCCTCGGCTGTCTCCGCGAGGTCGAACGGGTTGATCCCCAGCGCGTGGCGCCCGAGCCGCGCATACGCCCCGGCGTTCCTCGACAGCACCACCGTGCCGTCCTGGCGATTCACGAGCGGTCCCTCCATCGCCACGAGGTTCATGCCGTCGTACGAGGGGTTGACCAACAGGACGTCGTAGAGGTCGTAGGCGGCCACCGCGTACCCGTAGTCCTCCTGCACCTTCACGGTGATGGGCCGCCATGCCCTTCGTGCCGAACTCCGCGTTCACGCGCTCCGCCTCGGCGAGGCATTCCTCGCCGTAGGTCTGGTACTCGGGCACGTCTTCTCGCGACGGGCTGAACAGGCAGAGGAACTGCACGCGCCCCTTCCATGACGGGTTGCGGCGTAGGAACAGCCCGAAGCCCATGAACCCCCGCAGGATGTTCTTCGACGGCTCCAGGCGGTCGACCCGCAGGATCATGGCCCCGTCACCTCGCCACTCCTGAAGCTCGTCGCGGACGGCGCGCGTCTCCTCGAGGGCGGCCGTCTCACGCAGGGGGTGGGCGTTCACGGCGACGGGGAACGAACGGACGGCGGCGGTATGGCCCTCCAGCTCGAGCCGTCCGCCCCGCAGCACCTTGAGGCCCGGGATGCTCCGCGCCGACAGCAGGTAGTTCTCCGCCCACATCTTCGACTGGAACCCGAGCACGTCGGCCCCCGCCAGTCCGCGCAACACGGCATCGCGCATCTGCACCGGAAGGATCCGCAGGTAGGTCGCGCCCGCGAACGGCGTGTGGGAGAAATGCACGATCTTGGCGTCGGGCACCAGCTCCCGGAGCATCCCCGGCACGAGGCAGAGGTGGTAGTCCTGGATCAGATACACGGGGTCGCGATCCGCCTCGTCGGCGAGCGCGAGCGCGAACTGCCGGTTCGCCTCGACGAAGGCGCTCCAGTCGTCCTGCGTGGCGTCGTCGAACATCGGCATGCGCGGGATGTCCCAGAGGTTGTGGTGGACGAACCACAGGATCCGGTTGGAGATCTCGTTGTAGTAGCCCTCGTAGCGCTCCGGCGGGATCACGACGTAGCGCACGCGCTGATGAGACTCGGGTTCGATCGTTCGGCCCTTCAGCGCCACCGTGCGGTCGCCCTCGGTCATCGCCGCGGCCACCCATGCCGTATCGTCGCGGAAGAACACGCCGGACAGCGCCGTCACGAGCCCACCCGTCCCCCGTCGACCGGCGAGCCGTCCCTGCTCGTTCCGCTCGAAGGCGATCGGCGCCCTGTTCGAGGCCACGACGATGGACGCTTCCATCGCGCTCAGCTGCCGGACCGTTCCGCTGCGAGACATCCGGGCTCAGTCTAGGGGGTGTCGACGCATGCGCGCTCCGCCCCAGTGCGGCGTGGCCTCGTGAGCCGCGCCCCTAGACTCGGGAGACCATGGCTGCCGGAAGCGTCGCTCCCCTCGCGCCCGCACCCCGTTGGCGGGAGGTCTTCCGCGGGCGCCGTGGGCGCCTCACCACGGGCCTGCTGCTCCTGGAGGCGCTGGTGGCGGTGCAGTCCCTCGTGATCGTCACGATCCTGCCCGACGTCCGCCGGGATCTGGGGATGACCCAGCTCTACGGGCTGGTGTTCACCGCCACCGGGCTCTCCACGCTCGGCGCGATCCCCATCGCCGGACGCGCGCTCGACCGGTTCGGGGCCGCGCGGGTCCTGCCGATCGTGCTCGCGGTCTTCGCGGGCGGGGCGGTGATCGCGGCCACGGCGCCGACGATGCCCGTCCTGCTGTTGGGGCAGTTCGTGCTGGGGGCGGGGGGCGGCGGCCTGTACGCCATCTCGCTCGGCACGGTGGCGAAGATGTATCCCGACGACCTGCGGCCCCGCGTCCTGGCGCTCCTGGCGTCCATGTGGATCCTGCCGGGGCTGGTGGGCCCGCCACTCGGCGCGCTGATCGCTAGCACGGTGGGCTGGCGATGGGCCTACGTGCCCCCGCTACCCGTGCTGCTGGTGGGCTGGCTCCTGATCGCGCCCGCACTCGACCTCGTCCCGGGGTCCGACGGCCCGCGGACGACGCTCTCCGTACGGTGGCCGCTGCAGCTCATGGTCGGCGCGGGCCTCGTCTTCACGTCGCTCACCGTGGTGCGCTGGTGGGCGCTGGCGCCGATCGCGGCGGGGCTCGCGATCGCGTGGCCTGCGCTGCGACGGATCGCGCCCGCGGGCACGTTCCGCGCCGCGCGCGGCGTGCCGGCCGCGGCGGCATCGGCCTTCCTGCTCTCGATGGGCTTCCTGGCCATGGACGCGTTCCTGACGTTGATGCTGACCGGCGTGCGCGGCATCTCGCTGGGGTTCGCGGGACTCGCGGTCACCTCGGCCACGCTCACCTGGGCGGCGGGGAGCGCCTGGCAGTCGGGCCGCGCCCAGCGCGTGCCCCTCACGCGTCTGATGTGCTTCGGCACCGTCCTCGTGCTCCTCGGTGAGATCGCGGTCGCGACCACATTGATCCTCGCCGTTCCCCTGGCGGTGGCGTTCGTGGGCTGGGCGGTCGTCGGTCTGGGCATGGGCATCACGTTCCCGACGCCGCCGCTCGCCACGATGCGCCGGTCCAAGGCCGGCGAGGAGGCGGGCGAGCTGTCCTCCGTGCTGCTGATGGACATGCTCGGTGTGGCCACCGGATCGGGTCTCGGGGGTGCCGCGGTGGCGCTGTCGGAGGCGCTGGGGGCCCCGTTGCGCGCGGGCCTGGCGGGAGCGTTCGCGATCGGCGGGGTCGCGCTGGTGGCGCTGCTGTTCACGAGCCTCCGGCTCGACTGAGCGACGGCGGCTGCGGCACGGGGTGCCCTATGATGCCGCCGATGCCACACGACCGCATCGACGTAGGCCATATCGAGCTCATCGCGCTGCTGGACTGCGACGGCGAGATCAGCGCGATGGCCGAGTCGTTCCCCGACTTCCCCTCCGCAGAGCTGCTCGCGTACCGTGAGCGCTACCCGGGCGTGTACGGGGCTACCGGGGGCTGGCAGCTTAAGGTGCGGGGCTGGCTGATCCGTCATCCCGGCGGCGTGATCCTCGTCGACACGGGGATCGGCGTACGCGGCGCACCGGGTCCGACGTGGTTCGGTGCGCCGGGCCGACTGATGGACTCGCTGCACGAGACCGGCACCCCGGCGGACGCGATCGACACCGTCGTGATCTCCCACGTGCACGACGACCACATCGGGGGCACCGTGGTCTTCGCGCCCGCAGAGCCAGGGGGGGACCTCGTGCCCGCGCCCGCCTTCCCCAACGCGCGCCACCTCCTACAGCGCGCCGACTGGGACTGGGAGCGCGAGGCGGCGGAGCGCGACGAGGAGGACGCGCTCATCGTGTCCACCCTGCTCACCCCCATCGAGGACGCCGGCCTCCTCGATCTGATCGAAGGAGACCGTCGAGCTGGCCGACGGCATCACGCTCCACCACGCGCCCGGGACACACGCCGGGCCACCAGGTGGTGCGGGTGCGCTCGCAGGGCCGGCGAGCGATCGTCTCGGCCGACGCCTTCAACCACCCGGCCCAGCTCTCACACCCCGACTGGCCGAGCGGTACGGACGCGGTCCACGCGCAGGCCGCGGCGACGCGACGCGCGCTGATCGCCGAGCTGCTCTCCAACCCCGGGACCACCATCGCACCGACCCACTTCGCCGAGCCCTTCGGACGGATGAAGACGGGTCCCGACGGCCTCGCCGCCTGGGTGCCGCTCTAGCCGCCGACCTCGCCGCTCAGGACGTCGGCGATCGCGAAGGCCGCGTCCGAGGTCCACCGGTCCGCGCGGGCATCGAGGGCGTCGGCCCACGTGGAGAACTTCGCGATCACGACCCGCGCCGGCACGTGCACGAAGATCATCTGGCCGTTGATGCCGTACCCGGCGTACGCAGGGATGTGCGGCGCCACCACCCACCATTTGTTGCGGTAGTGGGCTCCCGGACGCCGATCCTCCGCGTCCGCGCCCTCGGCGAAGGCCTCCCGGCCGTCCGCGGCCCCGCGCACGATGTCCGCGATCCACGCCTTCGGGATGATCCGCCTGGCCCCACGACGTCCCCCGTTGGCGAACAGGAGCCCGAACCGGGCCAGATCGCGCAGCGTCGCGCACATGCCGCCGTCGGCCATCGCGTTGCCGTGCGCGTCCACGGTGATCTCCGCGTCGAACTCGGCCCCCATCGGCTGCCACACCTCGCGTGCGATCAGCTCAGGCAGCCGAGCGCCTCCTGCGCGCTCGATCACCCAGCCGAGCACGTCGGTGAGGACCGACCGGTAGCGGAACGGCCCGCCGTGGGGTCCGTCGTTCGTCAGCGTCGCGTAGTAACTGAGGGCGTCGGCAGGTAACCGCGCGGAGGTGCGCGGGCGCCAGAGGTAGATCTGTTCGTACACGCGCACCTCCGCTCCGAGGTCGGTGTAGTCCTCGTTGAACCGGGTCCCGGCGCGCATGTCCAGCAGGTGCTGCACCGTGCACCCCTCGAACGAGGTGCCCCGGAGCTCCGGGACGTAGCGCACCACCTCCGCGTCGACGTCGAGCAGTCGCCGGCCGGCGAGGATCCCCGCCACCGTGGACGTGACCGACTTGGAAACCGACATCATCAGATGCGTCGTGTCGGCCGTCATGCCGTTGAAGTACCGCTCGGTCACGACCCGTCCCCTGTGCAGCACCAGGTACCCGTCGGTGGCGGTCTCCTCGAGCATCGTCGCGACGCGCATGCTCCGCCTGCCGGTGCGGAACGTCAGCGTCTCGAGGTCCCGTTCGGCGCGCGGGAGTCGCCAGGGCGGGCCGTCCCCGCGCGGGATCCGCGCGGTCGGGATCAGGTCGCGCACGTGCTGGAACCCCCAGCGGTTGAAGGGGGGGTCCTGCCAGTTCGCGAGCGAGACGAGCTTCCCGGGCGGTGGCGGCGTGCCCTGCATCAGGCCCTGGGAAGAGGCCGTTCGATAGCGCGGCATGGCGCGGAACGTAGCGGGAAGGGACCCGGGCGGCAACAGCGTCCCCCCGATGGGGGTCCTCCCTCCGGGTGAGTGACACCCCCAGGCGGCTTGGGTAGGGTGAACCCTTCCTCATGACGTTCAGACGATCTCTCATCGGACTGACGCTTGTGGTGGTCGTCCTCGTGACGGCGGCGAGCCCCGCGCAGGCGCGGGCTCGGAGCCGGGAACTCCGGCACCGCATGCTCTCCCTCGTGAACCGCTCGCGCCACGCGCATGGGCTGGGTTCGCTGCGCCTCAACGCGCACGTATCCCGCTACGCGACGCAGCACAGCCGGCGGATGGCGGGGCAGGGCACGCTCTACCACTCCACGAGCGTCTGGCCCGTGGTCCGCTCGCTGGGAGCGCGGACCTGGGGCGAGAACGTGGGGATGTCGGGAAGCCTCAAGGTCTTGGAGAGGGCCTTCATGGCGAGCCCGACGCATCGCGCGAACAACCTCGCTGCCCGGTTCCACAAGATCGGGATCGGCGTGGTGCGCGCCCACGGGGCGTTCTGGGTCACGCTGGACTTCTACGGAGCCTGAGCACAGGCCGGGTGTCCCAAGCCGGACGCCCCTAGCTCAGCAGCGAGCGGATCTGACGCAGCGCAACGGTAAGCTGCGCTAGATCGGTGACCCCTTCGACGGCCATGCCTCGCATGAAGCGCTCCAGCCGCTCGAACGATTCCCCCCGCTCCTCGAGGAACGCGTCCACGGCCTCGTCGATCGGACGACCGCCCGAGCCCTCGATGCACGCGCTCCACCATCTGGCGGCGCAGGTTGAACAGATCGTCCTCCATGGACTGCTGCGCCCACCGTTGCCACCGGGTGCCGGCGGGGAGCTGCTCGAGGCGCTGCTCGAGCCAGTCGATCTGGAGCCGCTCACCCAGCAGGAAGAACCCCCGAGCCACCTCGAGCACCGAGCGCCCGGTGGAGTGGGCCACGGAGATGATGTCGGGCCCGTGGACGAGCTCGCCCTGGAAGGCGTGGCGGCGGGCGAGGTCGGGCGGAACGCCCTCGGCCACCAACCGTCGAGCGGTGTGCTCGTGCTCTTCACGCCAGGTGTCGGGACCGATCTGATCGATCACGCCGGAAAGCTCGGCGAAGGACTCGCGCGCCTCGCCCACGGCGTGGGCGAGGTGTTGACCCGACGCGCGCACGAGGTACCAGCGTGAGGTGGTCTCCACCAACCAGTCGACGCCGCTCATCAGCTGGTTCTGGATACCCGGGTCGATCACGCCGTCGAGGGCCTCGACGGCGGCCCACCGATCGACGGCGCCGGTGACGTCGCGCGCGATCCGGAAGGCCCGCACGACCTGGGAGGGACGCGCCCCCGTCTCCGTCACCATCCGCGACACGAACGTGATGCCCTGCGAGTTCACGACGTCGTTCGCCGCGATCGTGGCGATGAGCTCGCGGCGCAACGGGTGTTCGCCGATCAGGTGCCCGAAGCGCTCGACCACCAACGCGGGGAAGTAGCGCTCGAGATCCACGACGAGGTACGGCGAGTCCGGCAGCTCCGAATCCAGCAACGCGGCGGCGATCGAGCGCTTCGCGTAGGCGAGCAGCACGGCCAGCTCGGGACGCACGAGCCCCTCGCCGTCCACGCGACGCTGGTGCATCGCCTCCGTGCCGGGCAGGAACTCGACGTCGCGCTCGAGCTCGCCTTCGGCCTCGAGCTGAACCATCAGATCCTCGTAGTTCTCGATGCGCTGCGCGGAGATCAGCATCTCCTGCGAGATGATCTGCGCCTGCAGGTAGTTGTCGTAGAGGACGTGCGCGACGACGTCGTCGACGCACGACTCCAGGAGCTCGTTGCGCTGCTCCAGCGTGAGCTCGCCCCGCTGGATCGCGAGACCGAGGAGGATCTTCAGGTTGACCTCGTGGTCCGAGGTGTCGACGCCCGCCGAGTTGTCGATGAAGTCGGTGTTGATCCGGCCACCGGCGAGCGCGTACTCGATGCGGCCGAGCTGCGTGCAACCCGAGGTTGCCGCCCTCGCCGATCACCCGAGCGCGGACCTGCGATCCCGTGACTCTGGATCGCGTCGTTCGCGCGGTCTCCCACCTCGGCGTTCGACTCCGTGCTCGCCTTCACGTAGGTGCCGATCCCGCCGTTCCACAGGAGGTCCACGGGCGCCTGGAGGATGAACCGCATCAGCTCGGCAGGCGTCATGTCGTCGTGAACGTCGTCGGGGATGCCGAGCGCGGCACGAACCTGGGGCGAGATCACGACCTCCTTCGAGCGTCGGTCGAAGACGTCGGATCCGAGGGACATGGCGCTGCGGTCGTAGTCGTTCCACGAGGACCCCGGCGTGGCGAAGAGCCGTTGGCGCTCCGCGAAGGAGACGGCCGGGTCGGGGTCGGGATCGACGAAGATGTGCCGATGGTCGAACGCAGCGAGCAGCCTGATGTGGGGTGAGAGCAGCATCCCGTTGCCGAAGACGTCCCCGGACATGTCGCCGACGCCCACGACGGAGAACGGCTCGTTCATCACATCGACACCCAACTCCCGGAAGTGACGCTTCACCGACTCCCAGGCGCCCCGCGCGGTGATCCCCAGCGCCTTGTGGTCGTAGCCCTGGGAACCGCCGCTCGCGAAGGCGTCGCCCAGCCAGTACCCGTATGACTCGCTGATGTCGTTCGCGATGTCGGAGAACGTGGCCGTGCCCTTGTCCGCCGCCACCACGAGGTAGGGATCCGGCCCGTCGAGGACGCGAACCGCCTTGGGGTGCACGACCTCGCCCTTCACGAGGTTGTCGGTGATGTCGAGCATGCCGTGCATCAGCGTCGTGTACTGCTTCACGACCTCGGCCTTCAGATCCTCCGGCGCCGCGGGGCCGCGCTTCAGGACGAATCCCCCCTTGGAGCCGTCGGGCACGATGACGGCGTTCTTCACCTTCTGCGCCTTCATCAGGCCGAGGATCTCCGTGCGGTAGTCCTCCCGCCGGTCGGACCAGCGGATGCCGCCGCGGGCCACCATCCCGCCCCGCAGGTGGATGCCCTCCATCTCCGGGGAATAGACGAAGATCTCGTAGAGGGGATAGGGCTTCGGCATGTCCGGGACCTGGGCCGAGCGCAGCTTGATCGAGAAGTGCCGGCGGCCCAGGTAGGCGTTCGTGCGCACGGTGGCCAGGATCGTCCCGAGCATGCCGCGCAGGATGCGGTCCTGGTCGAGCGAGGCGACGGACTGCAGGTCGTGCACGATCTGCGCTCTCATCTCCGCCAGATCGTCGTCGTTCGCCGTGCTGGCCGGATCGAACTTCGCCTCGAACAGATGGACGAGCCGCGCCGCGATGTGCGGGTTCTCCGCGAAGGCGTCGTTCTGGTACTCCTCCGTGAACTGCGCCGACACGCGCTGGCGGTACTTGCGGAAGGCCCGGGCCCCCGCGACCTGACGCCAGTCCAGGCCCGCGAAGATCACGAGTCGGTTCGAGCGAGTCGGACTCCGCCTCGCCGCGCCAGACCGCAGAGATCGTCTCCGCCACACGCTCGGCGGCCGTCTCGAGCTCGAGCACCGCACCGCGCGCGTCCAGCACGCCGAAGTCGTGGATGTAGATCTTGCCCTCGCCCTGGAGCGCCGTGGGGATCTCCTCCACGGCGCGCAGGCCGAGGGCCTCGAGGATGGGCATGAACGCGGAGAGGTCGACCTTGCCGCCCGTCTTGTAGAGCTTCACGCGGGTGAGCCGCTCGCCGCTGGATTCGTTCCCGAGCCCCACCAGGAATCCCTCCGGACTCGCCTCGAGCTCCTCGAGCGTCAGCACGTCGTCGGCGATCAGCGTCCACTCGGAGCTGGCCTTGTAGTAGGTGGGGAAGCGGGGGCCCCACTTCGCGGCGAGCCGCGAGCCGCGCTCCTCGCCCACCCGGGCAACCAAGCGCGTCACGCAGGTCGTCGTCCCACGACCGGGCGAGCCGTTCGACCTCCTCTTCGAGCTCCTCGTACGGAACCTCGGGGATCTGGACCCCGGGCTCCACGTGCACGGTGAAGAAGATGCGCGCGCTCTCGGTCTCGCCGAGCGAGAGGTGGTAGTCGACGGTGGTGCCGTTGAACCGCTCGACGAAGAGCTGCTGGAGCCGCTTGCGCAGCGTGGCGTTGAACCGGTCGCGCGGCAGCGCCACGACCACGCTCACGCTGCGGCCGTAGAGATCACGACGCACGAGGACGCGGATCCCCCCGTGCTTCTCCAGCTGGAGCAACCCGACGACCAGCCGACGCAGTTCCGCGGTGGACGCCTGGAAGAGCTCGTCCTTCGGGAACGACTCGAAGAGCTCGATGGCCTCCTTGTAGTCGTGCGAGCCCGGGATCAGGTCCTCGGCCTCCAGGATCTGCTCGAGCTTGTGGTGCAGGAGCGGCGTCTTGGTGGCCTGCTCCATGTACGCCTTCGACGTGAACAGTCCGATGAGGCGCGACTCGCCGACGATCTCCCCCTCGGCGTTCACCTTGCGCACCCCGATGTAGTCCATCCGTGCGCGGCGATGCACGGTCGAGTACGCGTTGGTCTTGCTGAACACCAGGAGGTCGCCGTCCTCGATGCGCCGACGGAGGGCCGGATCCAGCGACTCGAGCGACGTGCTCTCCGCGAACGTCGAGCGGCCGACGTCGGACAGGATGCCCAGGCCGCTGTTGGGAACCGTCCTGATCGAACGTCCCTTCACCTCGTCGTCGAGCAGCTCGTACTCGCGGTAGCCGAGCAGTACGAAGTTCAGCTGCAGGAGCCAGTCGAGGAAGTCGACCGTCTCCCCCACCTCCTGCGGGGAGTAGCGCACCGCGGCCACCCGCGCCATCTCGATCATGTGCTTCACGCGCTGCTGCATCGGCTCGAAGTCGCGCACGACCAGCCGCACGTCGCGCAGGATGCTCCGCACGCGCTTCTCGAGCTCGGCCGACTCCTCGTCGCTCAGCCTGCGATCGATCTCGAAGTGCATGACCGACTCGCGGTGGCTCGCATCGCGTCCCGACATCACGCGCTCGATCCGACCCTGCTCGTCGCGCACGGTGCCCACGACCGGGTGGAGCACGCGGCGGAGCATCAGGTCGCGCGCGGCCAGTTCCTCGCGCACCGAGTCCACCAGGAAGGGCGAGTCGTCGGTGCTCGTCTCGATCACCGAGCCGGGGGCCTCGTACCCGTCGACGGCGGGATCGGGCACGAAGACGCGGACGGCCGTGGGCAGCAGGCCGCGGTCATCCGCGAACGCGAAGGTCGACAGCACCATGCCGCAGAGTGCGGTGACGTCGGTCTCGCCGGAACTCCTCCTCGGTCAGGCGCCGGGTGTACGCCTTCGCGAACGCCTCGATCGCGTCCCTGCGCTCGGCGGGGACGCGCTCGGCGATCAGTTCGAGCAGGTCATCGATCGCGCGGTGGTTCGCGGAGGTCTCGGTCGAGTCCACGAAGCCTCATTCTGGCAGGTCGGCGACGCCCGTGCCCCCGCGCGAGAGCACCGGGTTACGGAGACGTCGCGATCAGCCGGGCGGCATGCTCGGCCCACGAGTCGCGCACGGCCGGGAGGAGGCCGATCACGTAGGCCCCCGCCGCGCAGCCGCGGCACCACGACGAGTCGCGGATCGCCGCGGCCGTCGTCGCGGAGGACGCACACGCTCGGAGGGCACCCAGGATGGCGCCGTACCCGTACGACTCGGCCCCGTTCTCGAGGGTGTCGCGGGCGGCTTCGAGTCCCTGGCTCAGCGAGACATAGTTACGGACCCCCGCCGAGTTGAAGATGCCCGCGCCAGGCATGTCGTGCGTCGTGGCGAGGGGGTTGTACAGCGCCGCGGTGGACTCCGCCGTCTCCCACGTCACCGTCAGCACGACGTTGTCGTCGCACCTCGGGGCGCCGATCGTGGCGAGGAACGCCCGCCCCCAGGCCTCGTAGGTTACGGGTCCTGCGGGAAGGTCGACGGAGCCGCCCCGAGCTGCAGCGGCGGCCTTCCGGCGCGCGTCCTGGAGCTGGAGCAGGTAGGCGGACCACACCTGCTGCTGCTCCTGCGCCTCGATCGCGCGGTGATCACGGAGCACCCGCTGGAGGGTGCGGTGGGCTCGCATGATCCGCTCCTCAGGCGTGAGAGGGAACCACACGACGTGGTTCGCCCAGCGCGGGGATAGGTCGCCCGGCACCCTGATCGCGTCCGAGGGCGAGAGCGCGCTCACGCGCTGCACCCGTGCGGCGGCACGGCCCACGCGGACCTGCCAGTGCATGAGGATGCGGTTCCAGCGGTCGATGCGGTGCTGGGCGTGCGCGATCTCGTCGTCGATCTTACGCACGGTTCCGGAGCGCCCTGCCTTCGCGGACGCGGGGCTGGCGGGTGCCGCGGCGACGAGCACCGCCGCGAGGCAGAGCATCACCGTGAAGCGCGCACGTCTGGATGAGGAGGAGGGTTCGCATAGGAGGTCGGGTTCAGGTTCAGTCAGCTATCGGACCGTCCGGGCCCTGAGCTTGAGCCGCTCACCGCGCGTGCGGCCTCGACCACCTCTGCCGCGAGGTCGTATCGGCCGAACTGAGGCATCACGTACGCGCCCGCGGCCCCGGCTGCGGGAAGCGCCCCGATCAGATCGCTCGCCATGGCCAGACCCTCGCGCCAGGCGTCCTCGCCGGCGGCGCGGAGCCGCGCGCGCACGGCATCCGGGATGGAGATCCCGGGCACCTCGTTGTGGAGGAACTCCGCGTGACGCGCGGTCACGAGAGGAAGCACGCCGGCGAGCACGGGCACCTCCAGCGGCACGCCCGCCTCGCGCTCGAAGGCCTCGCGGAGCCGAACGAGCGCCTCCGTCTCGTAGACCGGCTGCGTGAGCAGGAACGCCGCCCCCGCGTCGACCTTCCGCTTGAGCAGCCGCACCTCGTGCGCGAGGTCGGGCGCGTGCGGAGCCACCGCGGCGCCGGCGAAGAACGTCGTCGGCTCGCCGATCGGGGAACCGGCCCGGTCACGACCCGTCGTTGAAGTCGCGGGTGATCAGCGCGAGCAGACCGGTCGCCGTCACGTCGACGTCGTTCAGCGCGTGCGGGTAGTCACCGATGCTCACGGGATCGCCCACGCAGACGAAGAGGTTGCGGATCCCCAGGGCGTGGGCACCCAGCAGGTCGCCCTGCAGGCGCAGGAGGTTCCGCCCCCGCGTCGGGAAGTGCAGCACGGTGTCGATGCCGACCTGCTCCTGCACGAGACGGCATGCGGCCCAGGCGCTCATCCGCATCTTGGCCATGGGCGAATCGGCGACGTCGATCGCGTCGGCGCCCGGCGTCGCGCAGCGTGGTGGCGGCGGCCACCAGCTCGGCGGCGCTGAACGATCGCGGCGGCTCCATCTCCACCGTCACGACGAAGGCGCCGGAGCCGAGCCGCCCCTGCAGCGCGGTGGGGGCCTCGGCGTCATGACCTCGGTCGGCGTCTTCGACGCACCACGACGCCGACGGGTTCGAGCGCGGCCGTGACCTCGAGCGCCGGGGAGGTGACGTCGGTCCACGGCCTCGACGACCGCCGCCGCGTGCGCGGGACCGGTGCCGCAACACCCGCCCACGATCGCCGCCCCCTCGCCGAGCAGCGCCTCCACCAGCTCCGCGACGTAGGCCGGCGTCGCCGGATAGACGAACCGGCCGCCCACCTCGGAGGGCCCGCCGGCGTTCGGCCGCGCGACGAGCGGGAGACCCGCACTCACCGGACCGCATCGCACGCACGACGCGCAGCGCCTGGGCCGGACCTTCGCCGCAGTTCACCCCCAGATCGCGTCGACCCCCAGCTCGACGAGGCGACGCGCCACCTGGACCGGCGTGGACCCGAGCAGCGTGCGGTCGTCGCGGGTGAACGTGCGCGGAGGCGACCACCGCGAGCCGGGGGCGACGGCGCGGGCCGCCGGCGACCGCCTGCTCGATCTCGCGGAGATCCGACTGCGTCTCGATCACGAAGAGGTCGACACCGGCCTCGGCCAGCGCGAGCGCCTGCTCGGCGGTAGGCCTCGAACGCCTCCTCGGGCCGTACGCGGCCGTAGGGCGCGAGGCGCACCCCCAGCGGACCCATCGAGCCGCCGACCACCTCGGCCCCCGCCTCGCGAGCTCGCGCGACGCCGGCGCGGTTCAGCACGTCGCACGTTGCCGTCCTCGCCATGGGGCCGAGGCGATACCGGTTGGCACCGAAGGTGTTCGTGAGGATCAGCCGCGATCCCGCGGCCACGAACGCCCCGTGGACATCGGTCACGCGATCGGGGTCGTCGCGGTTCATCGCCTCGAAGCACGCACCGACGGCGGCCCCACGCTCGATCAGGGACGTCCCCATCCCGCCGTCGGCCACGAGCGGGCCCCGGCGAGGAGGTTGCGCAGACCCGACGCATCCATGGCGTCCATCCTCCCAGGCGATGCAGCGGGCGCCGAACGCCGGTAGCATCCCCGCATGCAGCGACCCCCCCGGCGCCTCGCTGCGCTCTGCGTGAGCGCGCTCATGCTGATCCTCGCGTCCTGCACGAGCGGAGGCGACACCACCCGCACCCCGGACGAAGGCGCCCGACCGACCGGCGCGATCGCCGCCCTCGATGTGTCGCAGCCGCGCGTCTGGGACGCCTCC
This sequence comes from uncultured Actinomycetes bacterium, assembly GCA_963810915.1. Classification (GTDB taxonomy): domain Bacteria; phylum Actinomycetota; class UBA4738; order UBA4738; family HRBIN12; genus JAOUEA01. Next base: position 202,871 of record CAWEPH010000002.1, read on the forward strand.
GCTGCCGCCTGGGCGATCACCCTCACGTGGCAGCCTCCCTCCGACGTCTCCATCGACCATTACGAGGTCACGCCGTGACGACGCGCCCCTCGCCGACGACTTGCGCGAACCCACCTACCGCGACACGCACGTGGAGCCCGGGGCCACCTACACCTACGCCGTGGTCGGCGTGAGCGCCGACGACGTGCCGACCCGGTCCGCCGCCGCCACCGTCAAGGCCCACACCCCCGCGCTACGCGACGCCCGCCTCGAGGGATCCTTCCTCGTGGAGATGAAGGTCGCGTCCTCGATCGGTCTCACGGCCGAGCCGCGCGGCGGATCGCTGATGTTCGTCTTCGACCCGCGGTGCGGGACGGGCGCCTGCAGCACGAAGTGGCGGGTGCGATCCAACGACCCGTCGGCCCTCCTCGCCCGTCACGGTGGCCGCTACCGCGGCAAGGCCCACGGCTCCCTGCTGCTGCGCGGATGCACGGGCGGCAGCATCAACGAGACGATCGACGTTCGGACCCGGATCGCTGGGCGCCGGTCCCGTGCGGGGTGACTGGCGCGCGACCACCATCCGCGGCTCCCTGCATGAATCCGGCAAGGCGCCCGGGTGCACCGCCGCGTCCATCACCTGGACCTTCGAGGGCGTGATCCAGACGTGACCGATGCCGCCGGCGGGTCCCCACCCGGCGGCACGAGCCGCGGTACCTGGCCCGTGGTCGGACTCGCGCTGGTCGTGGTGGGGCTGCTGGCCGGGGGAGCGATCGGGCTCGCCTCCGACGGAGCGTCCACCTCGCCTGCGGGGCCGGTCTCTCCCACGTCTGTATCCCCCAGCGCCGTCCCGACGATCGGCGATGCACAGCTCATGGGCAACTATGACGTGCGGCTCGTCGTGCGCACCTCCCACAACCTCGCCACGCTCGCGGGGATGGACGCGCCCGTGCCGGGTATGCGCGGTGCCGATCGATGGTCGTTCTACGCGATGTGCGTCGCTACGGCGTTCCCCTGCCGGGCGAGTTGGGAGGGACATCGTCCGCCGCTCAGCCCGGCCGACGGCGTTTGGACCGGGATGGTGAGCGGCCCACCCGCCGCGTGCACGCGCGGCCGCCACGTGGCGGCGCCGATCGGGTTCCGTCTGATCGTCCTCGCCGGCGTGACGACCCCCGAGGGCTGGACGGTCCGGAGCTTCACCGGCACCTGGACGATCGCATTCCGGTGCCCGGGATTCCCGCCTTCCAAGGGGACGGTCGAGATCACCGGCCATCTCCGCTGAGCGTGGCCCCCTTACCCGGGATGGATCTCGTGGGAGTGGCTGAGCTCCACCACGTCGCGGAGGGTCGCCGCCACGGCGCAGTACTTCGACTCCGCGAGCTCGATCGCGCGCGCCGCCTTGCGGTCGTCGATCTCGCCGTCGAACACGAAGTGCATGTGGATCTTCTTGAAGGTCCAGGGCGCCTCGGGCTCCTGTTCCGTGATGGTCCGCACCTCGAGGCCGCGCAGGTCCTGACGTTGCTTGCGCAGGATCACCACGACGTCGTAGGCGGTGCATGCCGAGAGGGAGAGCGGCAGGAGGTCCGAGGGTTTGGCGCCCTCACCTCCCTGTTCGCCCGTTCGCACCGGCGCACCCCAGGTCGCGAGACCCTCGAACTCGACCCTCCCCGGTCCAGACCAGTCGCTGTTCGCCCATCCGTGATGGCTCCTCCCAGCGGGGATGCGTCTCCAGTCCCGCGGTGGGAGTCTAGATGTGCCTTCCCCGGCCGATGATGAGAACTGGGATAGGCTCGATCGTGCTGCAGGACGAACGGGGGACAGTGGACGCATGAGCCAGCGCCGCGCACGGATCGTGGTGGCCGAGGGTGCTTCCCCACGGAAGGGCCTGCTCAGGTTCGTCCTGGAAGGCGAGGGCTACGACGTCGTCGGAGAGGCGTCCTCGACGTCGGAGCTCGCCTCGCAGCTCGAAGCGCACCGTCCCGACGTGGTGGTCATGGACGACGGGATCGGCGTCGTGGCCGTGGGCATGGTCCACGAGGTCGCCCCGAGCGCCAAGGTCATCCTCATCTGGCCGGAGGCGGTGGTCCCGATCGGGGGCGACGCGCGTGTGGAGCCTTCCGCGGTCCTGCGGAAGTCTGGGCCCCACCGTGGAGCAGCTGACCGGGGTGCCCAGCACGACCGGGGCGCTCGAGGCCCGGCACGGAGCCGGCGCCGCAGCGGCCGGTGCCCTCGGGCTCGGCGCCATCCTCGCGCTCGGCCGGGCCGCTGGGAGCACCGCGGGACCCGCCGGGGAGGTCGCGGCCTCGACCCCGAGCGCACCCGGGGAGCCGATCATCGACGACTCCGAGGGAGCGCCGGTCCTGATCCTCCCGACCGAGGAGGCGCCCGCGACCGCAGAGACCACCGCAGCCGGCGCCGGCGTGGAGGGTCCGCTCACCATGGCCGAGCTCGAAGTCGCATCCGCGCCGGAGACTTCAGGGTCGGCGCCGATCGCGGCCGGCGCCGCCCTCGCGGGGGCCGGGGCCCTGGCGGCGAGCGCCTCACCAGCGGCCGCCGCGACGACCGCGTCAACCGCCGCGGTTGGGGCAGCCTCCAGCGCAGGAGCGACGAAGGCAGCCCCGTCGTTGGCGGGCGGGTTTCAGCGTCGCCTCGGGACGATCGCCCTGGGCGGGGCCGCCGTGGCGGCCTCGCTCGTGCTGGCGATCTCCCTGAGCGGCAATCGGGTCCCCGCGACCATCAGCGGCGAGCGGCCCGACGACACCTCCCCCGTCCGCGGCCACATCGACACCCTCGATCCCTCCGCCGCGCGCGGTGGCCGTTCCGGGCACCGTGCTCGGTGGCCTCGGCGGTGGCGCAACCCCCCAGCCGATCACGCTCCACGCGGTCTTCACGACATCCGCGACCTCGGGTGGTCCGGCCTCCGGCGGAGGCGGTGGTGGCGGAGGGGCCACCGGGAGCGCGGGTGCCCCGGCCGGCGGCGGTGGCGGAGGCGGATCGGGCGGCCCGAACGGTGGTGGTGGCGGTGGCGGAGGCCATGGCGATACGAGCGGCTCCGGAACGGGCGCCCAGCCGAGTGGTCTCACCACCAGTGGCCTCGGCGGCGGCGACCATCACGGCGGCGACGACGGTCAAGATCTGGTGGGCCACGGTGATCACGGCCACCACGGCGACGGGTTCGGCCAGGACCATGGGGGGGATCCGGCGGCTGGGGTCAGCACGGCCAGCACGAAGGTCACCACGAGGGCTCCGGGCATCACGGAAGCGATCAGCCACGGCGGAGACCACGGGGACGACCACGGCGGAGACCACGGGGACCACCACGGCGGAGACCACGGGGACGACCACGGCGGAGACCACGGGGACCACCACGGCGGAGACCACGGGGACCACCACGGCGGAGACCACGGGGACCACCACGGCGGAGACCACGGCGACCACGGGCACGACGGAGACCACGGCGGAGACCACGGGACGACCACGGCGGAGACCACGGCGACGGCCATTGAGCTCCGCGGGCCGTGAGCGCCCGCGCCGCGTACCATCCACGCCATGTCGATCCAGGACCAGACCTCGACGCTCCGCCGTGTCTTCGTTCGCCCACCGGTCGCCGAGGCTGCCGCCGCGTACGAGGCCTACGCCTGGCGTCGGCACCCGATCCGGCGATCGCGACCGAACAACACGCCGGCGCTCCGCGGTGTCCTGGAGGACGCGGGAGCCGAGGTGGTGGTGGGCCACACCCCCGTGCCGGGCGACCCCGACGCCATCTACGCGTACGACCCCTTGCTGATGACCGACGCCGGGGCGGTGCTCCTGCGACCCGGCAAGGAGGGACGCCGCGGAGAACCCGAGGCGTACGCGGTGGATCTCGCCGCGGCGGGAGTGCCCATCGCCGGCCGACTCACGACCCCGCCACGGCGGAGGGCGGCGATATGTTCTGGCTCGATGCCTCCACCCTGTTGGTCGGGCGCGGGTATCGGACGAACGACGCGGGCATCGAGCAGTTGCGGGTCGTTGCTGGCACCCGGTGTCGACGTGATCGCGTTCGATCTTCCGCATCTCCACGGGCCGCGGGAGTGCGCTCCACCTGATGTCGTTCATCTCGATGCTCGACCGCGATCTCGCCGTGGTCTATCTACCACTCATGCCCGTGCGCCTCGTCGAGTTGCTACACGACCGCGGATCGACCTCGTCGAGGTTCCCGAGGACGGAATTCGACTCGATGGGACCCAACGTGCTCGCGCTGGGCCCCCGCGTCGCGCTCGCCCTGGAAGGCAACCCGGAGAGCAGCGCGTCGCATGGTGGCTGCCGGAGTCGACGTGCGCACCTACGCGGGTCGGACATCTCGCGCAAGGGCGACGGAGGGCCGACGTGCCTCACCAAGGCGCTCGTGCGCGGGTGAGTGCACGGATGCCCGGACGCGCGGATATGCTCTGCCGGCCATGACGTATAGCTACTGGGTCTTCCTCCACCTCGTCGGGGTGCTCGGGCTCTTGGCGTCCCACGGGGTCTCGATCTTCGCCCTCTATCGGTCCGCCGCGTCGCGCCCGATCGCGAGAAGATCGCGGAACCATCGCGTTCTCCGGCTCCACCACGACCCCGATGTACGTGTCGCTCGGGGTGTTGCTGGTCGGCGGGTTGGGGCCGCGCTGAAGGGGCAGCTACCTCAGCAAGCCGTGGATCGAGCTGTCGATCGCCGATCTTGGTCGTCACGCGTAGTGGCGATGTACGGGCTCGCTCGTCCCTACTTCCGCAAGATGCGAGCCGTCGTGCGGCATGCGACCCTCGGGCGTGCCTCGGGTGAGCGACGAGGAGCTGCTCGAGCTGGTCGGCAGCCCCCGTGCGCACGTGATCTCCGCTATCGGGACCATCGGCCTCGCTGTTGATCGTCTTCCTGATGGTCACGAAGCCCTGGGGACCTGAGATCGGCTGCCCTCACGCGGGCGGGAGAGGTCGCGCCGCCGGCCCCTGGACGACGGAGCCATCGGAGGCGAACCGTGAGCCGTGACACGGGCACGCGAACACGCCATCGCCCGCGTTCCACGCGACGGTGCACCCGAGGTGGGTGCACTTCGCGGAGAAGACCTGGACCTCGCCGTCGCCGCCGACGTAGGCCGCCAGCTTCTCGCCGCCACGTTCGATGACGCCGCCCTCGCCGGGCGCGATCTCGGATTCGACCTGCACGACGGTGCGCGCCACGAGGATGTCGCGGTCGACGCGTTCGACGACACGCTCGGGCACGGGGTTCAGGAAGAAGCGCTTCGCGCCCGTCATCCCCTTGTTGCCGACGACGATGAGGTCGGCGTCGGCGTCCCGGGCGGCCGCGAGGAGATTCGGCGGCCGGGTCGCCCTGCCGGACGTCGATGGTCGTCTCGACGTCCTCGGGCGCGTACGTCGCCTGCGTGTCGTCGGTGATGAGCTTGCCGGTGGCGGGGTGGCCGACGAACGCGATCGTGACCCGGTCGCCCGAGGGCGTCGGCGAGGTCGTAGCCCTTGCGCGCCGCTCGGTCGGCGGTCGGTGAGCCGTCGGTGGCGATCAGGAGGCGCCGGTACACCGGACCCTCCGCGGGCGTCGGCCGGTACGACACGATGAGGAGGTCGCGCGGGGAATGATGCGACAGGCGATCGGCCACCACGCCGAGTCCCGGACTGGCGGCGCCCCCGCTCACGACCACGAGTCCGACGTCACGGAACTCCGCGATCTCCGGCGAGGACCTCGGCCGGTGGACGGGCACCGCGCAGCTCCGGGTGACCTTCTTCACGCCCGCGGCTTTCGCGGCGTCGACGGCGACGGCGAGCCGCTCCTCGGCGCCCTCGGGCTTCTCCCAGACGTGGCCGACGATCAACTCGGCCTTGCCCGCCGTCGCCAGCGCCGCGGCGACGCGGCCGGCGTGCGCCGCCCGATCGGTGCCGTCGGTGCCCAACAGGATCCGCTTGTACGCCACCTGCCGCCGGTTCCTCCCGTGATGGGCCGACACGCTATCACCGCGGGCCGGTCGACCGGGAAGGCCGTGGAACGGAGTACTGTGGCATCGAGAGGGGAGGCGAGGAGGGAACACCATGTCCCACGCTTCACGCCCGTCCCGGCCGACCGATGGGACGCCGGGGCGACCCGCACGATGGGCACGACCCCTACCTGCAGCACCGCCCCGGGAACCATGGGTGCGACCATCGCACCGATCCCGACCCGGCCGACGCAACCCGCACCGGAAGGGGCGGATAAGATCGCAACCACACCGCGCACCGGACGCTGAGCCCGTCGCGGTCCGCATCGGGTGCCGGCGCCACGGCTATGCTCCCGCGATGCTCTCGTTCTGGATCTTCCTGCACCTCGTCGGGATGGCCGGCTTCCTCGCCACACACGGCGTCTCGATGTACGTGATGTTCCAGGTGCGCGGCATGGAGGGCGATCGCGACAAGATCTTCGACCTCTGTCTCCTGTCGAAGCGCACGATCGGCCCGATGTACCTGTCGACCGCGCTCCTGGTGGTGGCCGGGGTGGCCGCCGGCATCCAGGGCGGAGGTTCGGCCAGTCGTGGTTGTGGATCTCGATCCCGGTGCTGCTCGCCACGATGGCGATGATGTCCTCGGTGGCCACCCCATACATGAAGAAGCTCCGGGAGGGCTGCACGGTGTGGCACGACGGCACGTACACCCTGAGCGAGGACGAGCTGCGAGCGACACTCGCCGGGCCGATCACCCTCATCACGGCCGCGGTCGGGACGGTCGGCCTCCTGCTGGTCCTCTACCTGATGGTCTACAAGCCGGGCGCGTGACGCGAGGACCATCGTGACGCGGTCGGCTAGCCTGGTCGATCAGAGCGCGCGCGTTCAACTTCTCGGCGGGCCCCGCCACCCTGCCGCTGTCGGTGCTGGAGGAGATCCAGCGCGACCTGCCGTCGCTCCCCGGTGTCGGAGCCTCCGCGCTGGAGGTCTCGCACCGCTCGCCGTGGTTCACCGACGTGATCGACGAGGCGGAGGCGAACCTGCGGGCGCTGCTGGGGATCGGCGATGCCCACGCCGTGGTCTTCTGCCAGGGCGGCGCCACGCAGCAGTTCGTCATGGTCCCGATGAACCTCCTCCACGGCCGGGCCGAGGCCGCCGACTACGTGGTGACCGGGGCCTGGGGCGTCAAGGCGGCGGCCGAGGCCGCCCGCGTGGGCAGCGTTCGCGAGGCGTGGAGCGGCGAGCCGGCCGGATACGTTCGCGTCCCGACTCCGGGCGAACTGTCGTCCGCGCTCGACCCCGCGGCCGCCTACGTGCACATCACGACGAACGAGACGATCCAGGGCGTCGCGTTCCACGGCGAGCCGGACATCCCGGCCGCGTCCCGCTGGTCGCGGACATGTCCTCCGACTTCCTGTCGCGGCCGGTCGACGTGGACGCGTACGACCTGATCTACGCGGGCGCGCAGAAGAACGCCGGCCCGGCGGGGGTGACCGTGGCCGTCGTGCGGCGTCGCTGCTCGGGCGGGTCCCCGACGGCCTGCCCACGATGCTGGACTTCCGGACCTTCGTCGATCACGGCTCGCGCTACAACACGCCACCCGTCTTCTCGATCTACGTGCTGATGCTCGTCACGCGTTGGCTCCGCCGCGACGTCGGCGGCCTCGCCCGGCGCTCCAGTACAACCAGGAGAAGGCGGCGCGCTCTACGAGGCGATCGACGGAGCGGAGGGTTCTACCGCGGACACGCCGAGGCGGGTAGCCGATCCCTGATGAACGTCACGTTCCGACTGCCCGCCGAGGACCTCGAGCGCGCGTTCGTGTCGTCCGCCGCCGACGCGGGGATGGCGGAACTCAAAGGTCATCGCAGCGTGGGCGGGATCCGCGCCAGCATCTACAACGCCATGCCGCTCGAGGGTGTGCAGGCGCTCGCCGACTTCATGCGGGATTTCGCGGGCGCGGCGGCTGACGCGGACGCCGTCAGCCCACTGCGATATCGAACTCGTTGCCCTCAGGGTCGGCCATCGTGCGCCACGTGAAGCCCTCGAGTTGACGCTCCCCCCATCGAGCCACGACCCACCCAGCGCCACGATCCGCATCGGTGGCCGCGGCGAGATCCCCCACGGAGACGTCCAGATGTAGCCGGTTCTTCACGGTCTTCGGCTCGGGAACCCGTTGGAAGCACAGGACCGGCAGGTCTCGCTCCCCTTGAGGAAGACGTAGCGGCCGTCATCCATCACCAGGTCCACCTCGGTACCCAGCACCCCGGCCCAGAACGTGGCGAGGAGGTCCGGGTCATCGCAGTCGATGGTGATGAACTGGAAGGTCCCAACGCCCCTTGCCCGGTCGATCCCCTTGCCCGTTCAGTCCGCGATCAGTTCATCCGCCGCCTGCGCGAACACCTCGGAGTGGCGGTCCACATCCTCCGCGGTGGTGGCCGGCGACATCAGCGACATGTTGTGGAACGGCGTCATCAGGATCCCGCGGTTCAGCATGTACAGGTGGATCAGGGTGTCGAGTTCCTCATCTTGCCCGGCTGCGGCTTGCGCTCCGTTGCGTGCCTCGTCCGGGCGGAACAGATACTCCACGCGGCATCCGATCCGCGTGACATGCCAGGGCAGCTCCCGGCCGTCGATCACGTCCTGCACGCCGGCTTCGAACCGCTCGCCCAGCCCCACCATCCGTTCGAACGCCTCGTCGGTGAGCACGCCGCCGAGGGTCGCGCGCATCGCCGCGAGCGAAAGCGCGTTGCCGGCGAGCGTCCCGCCGGTGCCGCCGACATCGGAGTTCCGCCAGTCCGTGTGGTCGATGATCTTCTGGGCCACCTCGGCGGTCATCCCGAACGCGGCGCTGGGGATCCCCGCGCCGAGCGTCTTGCCGATCGTGACGATGTCGGGGTCGAGATCCCACGCCTTGGTGCAGCCACCCGGCCCGGCACAGATCGTATGGGTCTCGTCGATCACGAGGAGCGTCCCGTAGCGCGAGCAGAGCTCCCGCACGCCCTCGTGATAGCCGGCGTCCGGCAGCACGATGCCGATGTTCGTGAGCGCGGGCTCGAACAGGAACGCCGCGACGTCGCCGGGCGCGAGCGCCGCCTCGAGCGCCGTCGAGGTCGTTCATCTCCACGACCCGCGTGGTGAGCTCGAGCGGACCGGCTTGCCGACGTTGCCCTCCCGCTCGACCACGTTGCCGGCCTCGTCCAGCGTCGCGATGGTCTCGTCGACCGTCCCGTGATAGCACCAGTTGTGCACGACGATCTTGTCGCGTCCCGTGAGCGCGCGCGCCCAGCGGATCACGAAGCGATTCGCGTCGGTGGCGGTGAGCGTGAAGGACCAGGTCGGAACGCCGAATCGACGCTCCATCTCGCGTCCCACCCACTCGGCGTCCTCGGTCGGGAGCATGAGCGTGATGCCCTTGGCCGCCTGCGCGGCGATCGCGTCGACGCTCACCTTGGGCGCGTGCCCGGCCATCCCCCCGGTGTCGCCGAGGCAGAAGTCGACGAACTCGTTGCCGTCCACGTCCCAGAAGTGCGCACCCTCGGCCCGCTCCACGAACACCGGGTAGTCACCGGGCCAGCGGGTCATCCAGTTCATGGGCACGCCGTACAGGAGGTTGGCCTTCGCCTCCTCGGCGAGCGCGCCGGAGCCCGGATGCCGCTCGCGGAAGGTGGCGCGTTCGCGCTCCATCAGCGCGTGGAGCCTGGCTCGATCGATCGTGTTCACCGCGTACCTCCGTGTCGGGTTCCGGGCGGCGCCAGTCTAGTCCCGGGCGGCGTGGCCCAGGCACCGTCGAACCGCGTGCGAATGCGGTTATGCACACGTGTGTGGGGCGGATGACCCACGGTGCCGGCCCTGGGTCGCGCGGTAAAGGTCGACGACGTACGTACCGATGGTGACCTCACGATGGACCCCCAGCGCAACGACTTCCCTCGTCGACGGACGACCGACGGCGCCGAACGACGGCTGTCCGACGTACCCGCGGAGCCCTCGCCGAACGCGAAGCCCCGGCGCCGCCAGGTCGACGGCTGGCTCGACCGATGGGTGGCGACGACTTCCGACCTCACCCGGCTCACGACCACGCATCCCATGATGGACGCGGTCATCGACGAGCAGGCGGGCGTCGAGATCCGTGTGGGCGATCGATGGCTCACCGACTGGGCCTCGTGCAACTACCTCGGCTTCGACCTCGACGAGGAGATCATCGCCGCGGTCCCCGGAGTACCTGGCCGCATGGGGCACGCATCCGTCGTGGTCGCGGTTGCTCGGCAACCCGCGGATGTACCCGGAGATCGAGGAACAGCTCGACCGAGCTCCTGGGTTGCGAGGACACCCTCCTCCTGCCGACGATCACCCACATCCACATGTCGGTGATCCCGGTGCTGGTGGGCGACGGCACGATCTTCCTCGACGGACGCGCGCACAAGACGATCTACGACGGCGCCATGGTCGCGGCCGGCCACGGGGCCACCGTCGTGCGCTTCCGCCACAACGACTGGGCGCATCTCGAGGAGCTCCTGAGCGCGAGCGACCCCGGCGTCCCGCGGATCATCGCGATGGACGGCGTGAACTCCATGACCGGGAACGCGCCCGACCTCGTGTCGTTCGCGCGGGTGGCGCGCGAGCATGACGCCCTCCTGTACGTGGACGATGCCCACGGCTTCGGCGTGATCGGGGAACGGTCGCCCGACGAAGCCTGCGATTACGGCGTCAAGGGCAACAGCGTGATCCGCCACGTGGCGTGAGGACTACGACCACGTGATCCTGGTCGCGGGACTTCTCGAAGGCGTACTCGTCGCTGCTCGCGTTCCTCGCCCTGCCCACCCGGCTGAAGGATGCGCTGAAGGTGCTCGCGCCGCCCTACCTGTACTCGGGACCTTCGCCGGTGGCCTCCCTCGCTACCGACCCTCGCCGGCCTCGAGGTGAATCGCACGCGCGGCGACCAGCTCCGCGCGGATCTCTGGCGCAAGACCCATCGGCTCCTCGACGGCCTTGCACGCGCTCGGGATCCACACGCCGAACCAGTCGGGGTTCCCGATCATCGAGATCCCCCTCGCCGACCACGAGCACGATCGACGACGTCGGCCGCTACCTCTTCGAGCACGGGCAGTACGCCACCATGGCGGCCTATCCGCTCGTGCCGAAGAACGAAGTCGGGTTCCGGATCCAGACCACGGCGGCCAACACCGACGAGGAGATCGACGAGCTCATCGCGGTCCTCGGTCGCCTGCAGGAGCGCTTCCAGCTCGAGCCCGCCGCCTCCGTCGCGGTCTGAGCCGCGGCGCACGGCGTTCCCGCTGTTCCAGCGGGTTCCCGAGTGCCAGGAACCCGCCCCCGCGCGACCTTCAGTCCGCCCCGAAGGCCGCCGATAGCCATTCGTGAGGAATCGAGCTTGGTACCTCGTATCTGCTGGGCGCTGCCGCGGCGACCGCGGTCTACTTCCGTCCGGTCACCGGAGCTGGATCTTCAATCTGATCGGGCTCTCGTCGCCGGTATTGATCCTGGTGGCGGTGCACGATCCAGAAGCCCGAGCAACGCGCTCCGTGGTACCTGTTCGCGCTCGGACAGTTCCTCTTCATCATGGGCGACGTGGTGGCGTACAACTACAGCGCCTTCCACAACGCGATGCCCGGCATCTTCACGCTCGAAGCGGGCGAGACCCCGTACCCGGCCATCAGCGACCTCCTGTACCTCTCCGTCTACCCGTGCCTGGTGGCCGGGCTGATCCTGATCGTCCGCCGCCGCGGCGCAGGCCGTGACCGCGGGAGCCTGATCGACGCAGCGATGATCGCGATCGGCGTGGGCACGCTGTCCTGGGTGTTCCTGATCTCTCCCTACGTCACGGACATGACCCTGTCGGGCCTCGTCAAGTTCGTCTCGATGGGCTACCCCGTGATGGACATGCTCCTGCTCACCGTGGCGATCCGCCTCGCCGTGGGCTCCGGACGGCGGGTGCCGTCGTTCTACCTGATGCTCACCGCCATCGTGGCGCTCTTCGTGACGGACGCGATGTACGGATGGCTGCAGCTGCACGACGGCTACATCCCCGGGAGCGGCTTCCTGGAGATCGGGTGGATCTCCTTCTACGTGCTGTTCGGGGCGGCCGCGCTCCACCCGTCGATGAAGCACCTGTCGGACCGCAGCGATACCGTCGACGCGCGGGTGGGCGTGGGACGCCTGTTCCTGCTCGGTGCGGCGTCGCTCCTCGCGCCCATGACGCTCGTGATCCAGGTGTGGCGGGGCGAACCCATGAACCTCCCGGTCGTCCTCAGCGCCACCATCACCCTCTTCGTGCTGGTGGTGTTCCGCATGGCGGGACTCGTGCGGCAACAGCAGCAGATCGGCCGATCGCGAGAAGGCGCTGCGCGAGGCCGGCGCCGCCCTGGTGACGGCGACCAACCGCGACGGGATCCACGAGGCCGCCATCGGCGCCACGCGCGCGCTCGCCGGCGACGAACGCCGCGATCCGGATGTGCGAGGAGGTGACGGGCGACGGACGAGCTCGTCGTCGTGGCCGCGGCCGGTGGCACGAGGACGTGGTGGGTGCCCGGTTCCGCCTGAGCGAGCTCCAGACGTGGAAGCGGGAGCGGCTGCTCGAGAACGACGCGTACGTCGTGCGGACCTACGAGAGCACGCTCCGCGACCCCCTCGGGCTGCCCGGAGCCGAGGACGGGACCGTGATGGTGGCCCCGTTGTTCATCCGCGAGGAACTCCGTGGGCTGATGGTCGTCGCGACGGCCGACGAGATGCCCACGCACGTCGCCGACTCGCTGCGGGCGCTGTCCTCACAGGTGGCCCTGGCCCTGGAGAGCGCGGCGCTCACCGAGGACCTGCTGATGCAGCAGAGCGAGAAGCGGTTCGCCTCGCTGGTGCAGAACTCCTCCGACATCGTGACGGTGGTCGACGCCGACACGTCGATCCGCTACGCGAGCCCGTCGGCGCACCGCGTGCTGGGAATCGAACCCGAGGCGCTCGAGGGCACCCGGTTCATCGAGCTGGTGCACCCCGACGACAAGACGCGCGTCCTGTCGTTCCTCACGGCGATGGGCGACGGCGAGGGTCACCCGGGGCTGATGGAGTTCCGGGTGCGCTGTCACGACGGGACGCACGATCTTCACGGAGACCCTCCGCACGAACCTGCTGCACGACCCCAACGTCCACGGCATCGTGCTCAACACCCGTGACATCTCCGAGCGCAAGGCCTTCGAGGAGCAGCTCTCGCACCAGGCGTTCCACGACTCGGTCACCAACCTCGCCAACCGGGCGCTGTTCCGCGACCGCGTCACGCACGCGATCGAGCGCCAGGAGCGCGACCACAAGCCGATCGCGGTGCTGTTCATGGACCTCGACGACTTCAAGACGATCAACGACTCGCTCGGGCACGCGGCCGGCGACCAGCTGCTCCGCGAGGTCGGCGACCGGCTGAAGAAGGCCCTGCGGGCGGCCGACACGGCCGCGCGCCTCGGCGGCGACGAGTTCGCGATCCTCCTCGAGGACGGCGGCGAGGGGATCCAGGCCGTCGACGTGGCCGACCGCGTGATGCAGATGCTGCGAGGAGCCCTTCGCGCTCGAGGGCAAGGAGGTCTACGTGCGGGCGAGCGTCGGCATCGCGGTGGCCGAGGGCGACGGCTCGGGCGACGCCGAGGAGCTGCTCCGCAACGCCGACGTCGCGATGTACATGGCCAAGGAGAAGGGCAAGGGCCGCTACCAGGTGTTCGAGCCCGCGATGCACGACACGGCCCTGAAGCGCCTGGAGCTCAAGGCCGACCTCCAGCGCGCCCTCGAGCACGGCGAGTTCGTCCTGCACTACCAGCCGGTGATCGAGCTGGAGAGCGGCAACGATCTCCGGCGTCGAGGCTCTGGTCCGTTGGATCCACCCCGTGCGCGGCATCGTCCCGCCGCTCGACTTCATCCCGCTCGCCGAGGAGACCGGCCTCATCGTGCCGATCGGCCGCTGGGTGCTCGAGGAGGCCTGCCGCACCGCCGTCGAGCTGCAGACGCGATTCCCGAACCAGCCCCAGTTCCACATGGCCGTGAACCTCTCGGCCCGCCAGATCGCGAGGCCCGAGCTCGTGGACGAGGTCCGCGGCATCCTGCAGGACCGACGCTCCAGCCGCAGGCCCTGATCCTCGAGATCACCGGAGTCCGTGATGATGCAGGACATGGAGCTGTCGATCGAACGGCTCACGGAGCTCAAGGCGCTCGGGGTGCAGCTCGCGATCGACGACTTCGGCACCGGGTACTCGAGCCTCAACTACGTGCGTCGCTTCCCGGTCGACATCCTCAAGGTCGACAAGTCGTTCATCGACGGCGTGAGCGAGGGCGGCGAGTCCAGCGCCCTGACAGCCGCCGTGATCGAGCTCGCCGGCATCCTGAACCTCAAGCCGGTGGCCGAGGGCATCGAACGTGCCGACCAGCTGCAGCGCCTGCTCGAGCTCCACTGCGACCTGGGCCAGGGCTTCTTCTTCGCCAAGCCGCTGCCCTCCGACGACCTCAAGGCCCTCCTGCACGAGCGTGCGCAGATGCAGGCCGAGGTCGAAGCGCTCGCGCAAGGGTGAATCCACCGCTTCCGTGGCGTCGAGGTCCCGAGCCCGTACCATCGTGACCTCCATGCGTCCCCACCGCCTTCCGTTCGTGCTCTCGCTGCTCCTCGCGGTCGCCGTGCCCACGGTGGCCGTCGACCCCCCTGTGGCCCATGCGGGGGCGATCGCGTCCACCGCGACCAAGCCTCGATGGATCCAGCGCATCGACACGGTGGTCGGCCATCTGCCGGTGGGTGTCGTGATCGGGTACCAGGGCACGACCTGGTACCACCACCGGGACTGGGTCGCCCGGCCGCCCGCCTCCAACGAGAAGCTCCTGCTCTCGATGGCGCTCCTGGACCGCCTCTCCCCGGAGGCCACGATCCCCACCGGGGTCCTCGGCACGAGCAAGCCCGAGGACGGTGTGCTCCGAGGGAACCTCTGGATCGTCGGCCACGGCGACCCGGAGACGGACCGGGCGGATCTGGCGGACCTCGCCCAGGCGATCGCGACCGCTGGCATCACGAAGGTCACCGGCCGCGTGATGGGTTCCACGGGACCCTTCGCCCGGGATTGGTTCGCACCCGGCTGGAAATCGTACTTCCCCGCCTACTACGTGGCGTTGCCGACGGCGCTCACGTATCACGACAACGTCGACGGGGCGGGCCACCACGTGAGCGACCCCGAACGACGGGCCGCCACCGAGCTGACGAAGCGGTTGAAGGCCAACGGCATCAAGGTCACCCACCGGGCAGGGATGGGCGCGCCGCCCGCACACCTCGTCCCGCTGGCCACGGAGCGGAGCGATCCGCTGCGCTCGATCCTGCACCGCATGGACGTGTGGTCCCTGAACTTCTACGCCGAGGTGCTCGGCAAGTTCCTCGGCGCGCGCGTGACGGGGCCGCCCGGCAGCATCGCGAAGGGCGCCGACGCGATCGAGGCCTTCACGCGCGCACACGGCCTGTCCGGGGTCGTGGCCCACGATGGCTCCGGCCTGTCCTACGCGAACCGCGTGACGCCCACCCAGATCGTGAAGATGCTCTGGGTGGCCGACGGGCAGCCGTGGGGAGAGACGCTGCGGTCCCTCCTGGCCCGTGGCGGTCAAGGCACGTTGAAAGGGCGTCTCAACGACGTCCCGATCCGCGCCAAGACGGGCACGCTCGACGGCGTCTCCGCGCTCTCGGGATGGGTGTGGGTGGAACGCGAGCAGGAGTGGGCGGAGTTCTCGATCCTGTCCAGCGGCATCACCAAGGCGCGTTCCGTGCAGATCGAGAACGCCATCGTGCGCGCCGTGAGCGCGAACGGATCGGCGCCCGCCTGAGCCGGTCTCCTCAGAGATCGACCGCGTACCGCACGATCGGCATGTTCGCGCATCGCACCTGGTGCGTACCCCGCGATCCGTCCCACGTCCAGCCGTTGCGCTCGTAGAAGCGGCGCGCGCGCTCGTTCGACTCCAAGACCCAGAGCGTCGCACGCGAGTGGCCGCGCGCCCGCAGGAGTCCCTGCGCACCGACGAGGAGCGCGCGGCCGGCGCCCGTCCCGACGGCGTTCTCGACCACATATAGCGCGAGCACCTCGCCGGTGCCGGGCGGCGCGTCGCCATCGCGCGAGGTCGCGGCGCTCGCGAACCCAACGACCCGGGCCCCGTCGTCGGCCACGATCACGTCCGTCCCGCCGGACCCCAGGATCCGCCGCCATCCGGCAGCGCGCTCGGCCGGGTCGAGCTCGTCGAGGAGATCGTCGGGCAGCTGGCCGCGGTAGGCCCACCGCCAGCTCTCGACGTGCACGCTCCCGATCGCATCCGCGTCCTCGGGCGTGGCCGGTCGGATCCGCACATCCATCGGGGTTCAGTCCTCCCGGGCCTCCCGCGGGTGGAGCAGGCCGAACGTGTAGGCCTCGACGAGCGCCTCCCACGAGGCCTCGAGGATGTTCTCGCTCACGCCCACGGTGGTCCACTCGCGCTCGCCGTTCGACGTGTCGATCAACACGCGCACCATCGATCCGGTGCCGCTCGGCCCCTGCTCGCCCAGGACGCGCACCCGGAAGTCCTCCAGGTGCATGTCGTCGAGCTGCGGGTAGGCGTTCGTGAGCGCCTTGCGGAGGGCGTTGTCCAGCGCGCCCACGGGGCCGTGTCCCTCGGCGGTCTCGATATGCCGCTCGCCGTCGGCGACGACCTTGACGGTGGCCTCCGCGAGCGCTCCCTCGTTCCGCCGCTCCTCCACGTGCGCCCTGTAGCTCTCGACCTCGAAGAACGCCTGCCTCCACCCGTGCGCCTTGCGCATCAGCAGCTCGAGGGAGGCGTCGGCCACGTCGAAGGTGTAGCCCTTGGACTCCAGTCCCTTCAGGTCCTCGAGGAGGCGAGGCACGTCGGCGTCGGCGAGGTCCACGCCGTACTCGGTGGCCTTCATCCGCAGCGTCGCGGCGCCGCCGAGGTCGCTCGCCACGACGCCGCGGTGGTTGCCGACCGTTTCGGGCGGGACGTGCTCGTAGGCCTCGGTGAGGCGAGCGACGCCGCTCGTGTGCAGTCCCGCCTTGTGCGTGAACGCGAAGCGCCCCGCATAGGGCTGGTGCGAATCCGGCGTCACGTTGGCGATCTCGGCCACGTAGTGCGCGAGCTCGGTGAGGTGTGCCACCGCGCCCTCGGGCAGCGCGTCGCTCATGCCCATCTTCAACACGAGGTCGGCGGCGATCGGGACGAGGTCGGCGTTGCCCGTGCGCTCGCCGTACCCGTTGATCGTGCCCTGAACCTGGTGGACGCCCGCGTCCACCGCGATCAACGAGTTCGCCACGGCGCAGCCCGCGTCGTTGTGCACGTGGATCCCGAGCTTCGCCGACGCCTGTCGTCCGACCTCCTGCACGATGCGCGCCACGTCGAACGGGAGCATCCCGCCGTTCGTGTCGCAGAGCACCAGCCGCTCGGCCCCGGCTTCCTCCGCCGCAGCGACGACGGCGAGCGCGAAGGTGGGGTTCCCCACGTACCCGTCGAAGAAGTGCTCGGCGTCGAAGAACACCCGGCGTCCCTGCGACCGTAGGAACGCCACCGAGTCGCGCACCATGGCGACGCCCTCATCGAGATCGGTGCGCAGGGCCTCGGTCACGTGCAGATCCCACGACTTGCCTACCAGGCAGATCACCTCGGTGCCGGCGTCGAGAAGCTCGCGCAGCACCGCGCTGTCCTCGGCTCGCTCCCCCGCCTTCCGTGTCATGCCGAACGCGGTCAGCTGGGCGTGAACGAGCGTCTCCTTGGTCGCGAGCTTGAAGAACTCGGTGTCGCGGGGGTTCGCGCCCGGCCAGCCGCCCTCCACGTACGGGAAGCCCACGGCATCGAGCCGGTGCAGGATCCGCAGACGATCCTCGATCGTGAAGCTGAGATCGGCACGCTGCGCGCCGTCGCGGAGGGTGGTGTCGTAGAGCTCGACCGTGCGCGCGGGCGTCTCCGGCACGCTCATGTGCTCGCTCCGGCCGCCACGAGATCGCCGACCTCGGAGGTGCTGAGCCCCATCTCGCCGGCGCGCATGCTCTTCATCTGCCGGGTGGCCGCGCGGATCCCCCGGTCCACCCCATCGGCCGCCGCCTGCTCGCCGAGCTCACGCAGGAGCATCTCCATCGCCCCGATCGCGGCCAGCGGATTGATCGTGCCCCTCCCGGTATGGTCGGGCGCGGTGCCGCCGATCGGCTCGAACATGCTCACGCCGTCTGGGTTGATGTTGCCGCCGGCCGCGATGCCCATCCCGCCCTGGATCATGGCGCCGAGGTCCGTGATGATGTCACCGAACATGTTGTCGGTGACGATCACGTCGAACCGCGCCGGCCAGTCCAGGAAGTAGATGCACGCGGCGTCGACGTGAACGTAGTCGGTCTCGACGTCGGGGTAGTCCTCGGCCACCTCGTCGACCACACGCTGGTAGAGGTCGCCCGCGTACGTCAGCACGTTGGTCTTGTGCACGAGGGTGAGCTTTCGGCGGCGATGGGGCTGCATCGCGAGCTCGAACGCGTATCGCACGATCCGCTCTACCCCGTGGCGCGTGTTGATCGATTCCTGCACGGCCACTTCGTGCGCGGTGCCTTTGCGATGGAAGCCGCCCGCTCCGCTATACAGTCCCTCGGAGTTCTCCCGCACCACCACGAAGTTCACGTCCTCCTCGGCGTGGCTCGGCACGAGCGTCTCGACGCCCGGGTAGCGCACTACCGGCCGAAGGTTCACCCACTGGTCGAGGCCGAAGCGCGCCTTCAGGAGCAGGTCTCGCTCGAGGATCCCCGGCTTCACCCGATGATCCCCCACCGCTCCCAGGAAGATGGCGTCCATGGCGCGGAGCCGTTCGAGCTCCTCGTCGGGGAGCACCTCGCCCGTGCGCAGGTATCGGTCGGCACCCAGGTCGAACACGACGGCTTCGGTGGCGAACCCGTCGCGGACCGCGTCGAGCACCTTCAGGCCCTCGCGCACCACCTCGGGCCCGGTGCCGTCTCCGGGGATCACGCCGATCCTGTACGCCCGACCGGTCACGGCACCGCCTCGTCGGAGGTGCTCGCGGCGCTGACCTGGAGCGCGCGGTTCACGGCCGCGAGGTACGCGCGCGCGCTCGCCTCCACCACGTCGGTCGCCACGCCGCGCCCGGTCACCCGCCGCCCGTCGACTTCGAGCTGGACGACGACGTCGCCCAAGGCGTCCGAACCGCCGGTCACCGAGGAGACGTTGAAGCTCACGAGTCGCGCCTCCACGCCCGCCGCGCGCCCGATCGCGCCCATCGCGGCATCGATGAGACCGTCGCCGATCGCCGACTCCTCGATCGTGTCCTCACCCTTCTTCAGATGCACGGTGGCGCGGGGCTGCAGATGCGTCCCGCCGCCGACGACGACCGACTCGAGCAGGAGGAGATCCTCGTCGGCGGCACCGAGCTCCTCGGCCACGATCGCGCTCAGGTCCTGGTCGGTGATCTGGATCTTCCGATCGGCCAGGTCCTTGAAGCGGCCGAACGCGCGGTTCAGGGCACCGTCGTCCAGCGTGACGCCGATCTTGTCGAGGGCGTCGACGAACGCGTGGCGGCCCGAGTGCTTGCCCAAGACGAGCGAGTTCCCCTCCAGGCCGATCTCGACCGGGTCCATGATCTCGTAGGTCGCCCGGTTCGAGAGCACGCCGTGCTGGTGGATGCCGCTCTCGTGCGCGAACGCGCTCGAGCCCACCACCGCCTTGTTGGGCTGCACGCCGTAGCCGGTCGTCATCGACACCAGCCTCGAGGTCCGCATGATCTCCTTGATGTTCAGGTCGTGGCGCTTGCGGAGGTGCTGGCCGCGCGTGCGCACGATCATCGCGATCTCCTCGAGCGAGCAGTTGCCGGCGCGCTCGCCGATCCCGTTCACCGCCACCTCGACCTGGCCCGCCCCGTTCTCGATGCCCGCCAGCGAGTTCGCCACCGCGAGCCCCAAGTCGTTGTGGCAGTGCGTCGAGATCACGACGTCCTCGGGCGTCGCGTCGCGCACAGTGCGGATCAGCTCGCCGAACTCGGTGGGTGTCGCGTAGCCCACCGTGTCGGGCACGTTGATCGTGGTGGCTCCGCAGGCGACCGCCACACGGAAACACTCCATCAGGAACTCGAGCGGCGTCCTCGTGGCGTCCTGGGCGCTGAACTCGACGTCGTCCGTGTAGCTCTTGGCGAGCGTGACGTTCTCCCGGATGGCGTCGAGCACCTGCTGCGGGCTCATCTTCAACATGGACTCGCGCTGGACGTCGCTCGTGCTGATGAACGTGTGGATGCGCCAGCGCTCGGCGCCCTTGAGCGCCTCGGCCGCGCGTTCGATATCACCGGTCGCCGTGCGCGCGAGGGCCGCGATCACCGGGCCCTTCACGTTCGAGGCGATCTCCGCGACCGCGTCGAACTCGCCCGGCGAGGAGATCGGGAATCCAGCCTCCAGGATGTCCACGTTCAGCCGCGCGAGCTGCTCGGCGATCTCGACCTTCTCGGCTTTCGTGAGCGCGATGCCGGGTGCCTGCTCGCCGTCGCGCAGGGTGGTGTCGAAGATCCGTACGTTGCCTACCTCACCGTCCGTCATTCCGGGGCCACCTTCGTGTCGCTCTCCAACCAGGGCATCATCTGGCGCAGCTCCCGTCCCACGTTCTCGAGCTGGGACGTGCGCGCCTCGCTCCTAAGTCGCTGGTATTCGGGGAAGCCGGCGTCGGCTTCGGCGATCCAGCGCCGAGCGAAGGAGCCGTCCCGGATGTCGGAGAGCACGCCCTCCATCTCGGTGCGCACGTGGGCATCCACGACCCGGGGCCCGCTGATGTAGTCGCCCCACTCCGCCGTGGTGGAGACCGAGTGGCGCATCCAAGAGAGCCCGCCCTCGTAGATCAGGTCGACGATCAGCTTCACCTCGTGCAAGCACTCGAAGTACGCGATCTCGGGCTGGTACCCGGCGGCCACCAGGGTGTCGAACCCGTTCTTGATCAGCGAGGACAGACCGCCACAGAGCACGGTCTGCTCGCCGAAGAGATCGGTCTCCGTCTCCTCTTGATAGGTGGTCTGGATGATGCCGGCGCGCGCGCAACCGATGCCCGCGCCGTAGGCGAGCGCGCGCTGCAGCGCCTTGCCGGTGGCGTCTTGCTGCACGGCCACCAGTCCGGGCGTCCCGATCCCCTGCTCGTACGTGCGGCGCACGAGGTGGCCGGGACCCTTCGGCGCGATCATCGTGACGTCGACGCCGGCAGGGGGCACGACGGTACCGAAGTGGATCGAGAACCCGTGGGCGAACATCAGCATGTCGCCGTCCTTCAGGTTCGGCTCGATGTCCTCCGCATAGACCTTGGCGTGGCTCGTGTCGGGGAGCAGGCACATGACGACGTCGGCCTCGGCCACCGCGTCGGCGGTGTCGAGGACCTTGAGGCCGGCGGCCTCGGCCTCGGCACGCGAGGCCGAACCGGGACGCAGACCCACACGGACGTCGAAGCCGGAGTCCTGCAGGTTCTGCGCGTGCGCGTGGCCCTGGCTGCCGTAGCCCAGGATCGCGATCCTATCGGCCTGCAACACCGACGCGTCGGTGTCCTTCTCGTAGTAGATCGTCGCCATGTCGTGGTCCTCCCGGTGGTCTGATACGGACTAGTTGGTGCTCGCCGCCCGCAGCGGCGAGCGTTCGCGGATGCCGCGGTCTCCGCGTGAGAGCGCGATGCGCCCGGTACGGGAGATCTCCACGATCCCGTACTCCTCGAGCATCTCGCGGAGGGCCTCGAGCTTCTCGGGCTTGCCGCTCGCCTCCACCGTGAGCGTCGAGGACGTGACGTCCACGATGTTCACGCGGAACACCTCGCAGATCTCCATGATCCGCGCGCGGATGTCGCCCTCCGCGTGGACCTTGGCGAGCATCAGCTCGCGCTCGACGGCCGAACCGGGATCGTGCTCCAGGATCTTGATCACGTTCACCAGCTTGTTGAGCTGCTTCGTGACCTGCTCCAACGGGTTCAGATCCACGTTCACCGCGATCGTCATGCGCGAGAGCCCCGGGGTCTCGGTGGGGCCCACGGCGAGCGAGTCGATGTTGTAGCCGCGCGCTGCGAAGAGTCCCGCCACGCGCGTGAGCACGCCTGGGCGGTCCTCCACCAGCACGGAGATGGTGTGCAGGGTGCTCATGCGATCGGTGCCTCCGCGGGGTCGATGGTGGGCGCGACGCTCTCGGGCCCAAGGATGATGTCGTCGTTCGACGCGCCCGAGGGCACCATGGGAAAGACCATCTCCGCCGGGTCCACGCGGAAATCGATCACCACGCTGCGGTCCGTCACGGAGAACGCCTTCTCGATGGCGGCATCGACCTCGTCGGGCGACTCCACGCGGAGCCCCACGGCGCCGTAGGCCTCGGCGAGCTTGACGTAGTCGGGCACGTTGGGGTCGAGCCACACGCCCGAGTATCGCTCGTCGAAGAAGAGCTCCTGCCACTGGCGCACCATCCCCAGGTAACCGTTGTTCAGGATGGCCGTGACGAACGGGATCTGCTCGGTGGCGCTCGTGGCGAGCTCCTGCGCCGTCATCTGGAAGCACCCGTCGCCGTCGATCGCCACGACGCGCTTCTTGGGCTGTCCAACCTTGGCGCCCATCGCCGCGGGGACCGCGAAGCCCATCGTGCCGAGCCCGCCCGAGTTCACCCAGTGTCGCGGCCGCTCGAACCTCCAGTACTGCGACGCGTACATCTGGTGCTGTCCGACGCCGGAGACGAGGATCGTGTCCTCCCCCGCGAAATGATGCAGCCGCTCGACGCAGTACTGCGGCTTCAGGGGACCGTCGGGCTGCTGGTCGTAACGGTAGGGGTAGGTCTCCTTCCACTCCGCGAGCTGGCGGAGCCAGGCCGAGCGCTCGGGCACGCCGCCGGCCTCGTCCTGACGCTTGGCGAGCTCCGCCGCGAGCTTCCCGACCACGTCCTTGCAGTCGCCCACGATGGGCACATCGACGGCCCGGTTCTTCCCGATCTCCGCCGGGTCGATGTCGACGTGCACGATCTTGGCGTGGGGAGCGAACCCCGCGAGCTTGCCGGTCACGCGGTCGTCGAAGCGCGCGCCGAGCGCCACGAGGAGGTCGGCCTGCTGCATCGCGGTAACGGCGGTGTAGTTGCCGTGCATCCCGGGCATCCCCAGGCAGAGCTCGTGCGAATCGGGGAAGGCGCCGCGCGCCATCAGCGTGGTCACGACCGGGAGCCGGCCCGTGGTGGCGAGCTTCGCCAGCTCCTTGTCCGCATCGGCCTTGATCACGCCGCCGCCCACGTAGAGCACGGGCTTCTTCGCCTTCATGAGCAGCTTGACGGCCTCGACCACCTGGCGCTGGTGGCCCTTGGTGGTGGGCTTGTAGCCGGGCAGCACCACATGCTCGGGCCACTTGTACGTGGTCTCGGCGAGGAGGACGTCCTTCGGGAGGTCGATCAGGACGGGGCCGGGGCGCCCGGTGCGGGCGATGTGGAACGCCTCGCGCACCGTCTCCACGATCTGGGCGGGGTCTTTCACCAGGAAGTTGTGCTTGGTCACCGGCATCGTGATGCCGGTGATGTCGGCTTCCTGGAAGGCGTCGTTGCCCACCACGGGGGTGGGCACCTGACCGGTGATCGCGACGATGGGGACGGAATCCATCTTGGCGTCGGCGAGTGGTGTCACGAGGTTGGTGGCGCCCGGGCCCGACGTCGCCATGCAGACGCCGACCTTCCCGGTCACCCAGGCATAGCCCTCGGCCGCATGGCCGGCGCCCTGCTCGTGGCGGCAGAGGATGTGCCGGATCGGCGAGCGATCCACCAGCGGGTCGTAGATAGGCATGCTGGCCCCGCCGGGGATCCCGAACACCACCTCCACGCCCTCGCCCTCGAGGGCCTTCAGCAGCGCGTCGGCGCCGGTCACCTTCATCGTGCGGCCACCTCGCGCTCCTCGACGGGGCCGGTCTCCACGCGGCGGACGTGGGCCTGAAGGCGGTGGCCCAGGTTGCGGCACGCGCGCTCGAACTCCCACGGGGTCCAATCGCGGCGGCGCATCTGCAGGATGTCCTCCTGGCTCTCCTCGCCGAAGTCGAAGCCGCTGCCCAAGTAGACGACCTCGGAAGAGAGGTAGCGATCGACCACGGCGCGCGTCGAGGGATCCGCCGCGTCCACGCTGACCTGGCCAGGACCCTCCCAGAGCACGCTGGCGACGACGGTGCCGTCTCGCTCGAACTCGTACCTCATGGTGGTCTCCTTGTCTCCGGGCCCCTCGCCCGGTGTTGGTCGTACGTTCACCTGGTCGGTGGGTACAAAAAACCCCGCGGGGCTCGCGGGGTCGTCGGCGCGGCGATCAGGCCTGTGGGGCCTGGCCGCGCCTAGCTAATAAGTACGAGGGTGCTGCGTCCGAACAGCCGTTGGCTCGACATGGTCATGACAGTGTAGAGGCCGGGAAGCCGCTGTCAACCGACCCGCGAGCCGTCTCATCCACCCGATCGTGCGATGTCACGGGCACCGAGAGGATCCGGAGTCCCATGGCTCTCACCTTTCCCCGACCCGCTACCGGGTCGGGGAAGGGAGCGAATCTACGGCCTCACTCGAACACGTCGTCGTGCGCGGCCAAGCCGTAGATGATCAACGCGTCGATCGCCACGATCATCATGGCCCACACCGGGTAGGCGCCGATCGTGAAGAACCACACGAGCATCGACAGTGCGGCCAGCACGATGCCCAGCACCTGTCCGCTCGTCTTGCGCGCGAAGATCAGGTAGCTGGTGAGCACCTGGATCGCGCCGATGCCGATCCAGACCCAGCCCACGACCTCGAGGTTGTGGTACAGCATCGAGGCCTCGTCGAAGTACTCCTTACGGACCAGGGCTGCCCATCCGGCGACCACGTTCCAGAGCCCCGCGACCATGAACAGGACCCCGGCGAACGTCGCCCATCCCGTCCGGACCGACGCGGTCGGCGCGGGTCCGATGTCTTGCCTGACCTGGGCATCCGGTACGACCATGGGCCTCGCCGAGGACTGCGTCACCTGCTGTGACATGGGATGCCTCCTCCCGTATGCGTCCGGGGACCGGCCTGCCCGGCGCTCCCGGACTCCTCATGTCCTCGACCCCACCATGAGGCATAGTCTGCCCGTTCGAGCGGGGCCTTCGTCCCGACACGCGCGGGACCGACGTACTCGGTCGTCTCGTCGGCTACGAGGATGCCGTCACCATCAGGGATGGGATCGGCCCGCACGCCCGCCTCGTTCGCCGCCGGGCACTCCCGTGAGTTCCTTCCACCGACGTTCGAGCAGGCGCCGCTCGGCGTCGTCGTGGACCAGCGCGAGCGCACGCCGGTACGCGTCGGCGGCCTCCTGCGTTCGCCCGAGGCGCCGCAACAGCTCCCCTCGCGTCGCGTGCAGGTAGTGATAGTCCTCCAACGCGAGGCGATCCACGATCTCGAGCCCCGCCTCGGACCCCTGCGTCTCGGCGACGGCGACCGCCCGGCTCAGTTCGACCACCGGCGAGTCCGTGAGGGCGGCGAGCTCCCCGTAGAGGGCGGCGATCTGCGGCCAATCTCGCGGGTCGTCGGCATGCAGGGACGCGATCGCGGCCTGCAGGACGTAGGGACCACGGCCGTGCAGCGCCAACGCGCGCTCGAGCACGCGCCGGCCGTCGGCGATCTGCGCCTTGTCCCACAGCGCGCGGTCCTGGTCGGCGAGCAACACGACCTCGCCGTCCCGGAACCGTGCCTCGCGACGCGCATCGAGCAGGAGCATCATCGCCAGCAACCCGTGCACCTCCGACTCGTCGGGCATCAGCTCGGCCATCGCCCGCCCGAGCCGGATCGCCTCGGCCGCCAGGTCGCCGCGGGTGGGTGGAGCGGAATAGCCCTCGTTGAAGATGAGGTAGATCACCGCGAGCACGGCGACGAGCCGATCGGGCAGCTGATGGTCGGGCGGCACGCGGAAGGGGATCCCGGCCGCCTTGATCTTGCGCTTCGCCCGCACGAGCCGCTGGGCCATCGTCGGCTCGGGAACCAGGAACGCGCGAGCGATCTCGACGGTGCTCAGCCCGCCGAGCGAGCGGAGCGTGAGCGCGACCTGGGCGTCCGTCGCCAGAGCCGGATGACAGCAGGTGAAGATGAGCTCGAGTCGCTCGTCGGGCACGGCCGTCGTGTCCATCCTGACCTCCGATGGCTCCGGCACGTGGAGCAGCCGCGTCTTCGACGCCAGCGTGCGATCGCG
The DNA here is from genome assembly GCA_963810915.1 of uncultured Actinomycetes bacterium. Taxonomy (GTDB): domain Bacteria; phylum Actinomycetota; class UBA4738; order UBA4738; family HRBIN12; genus JAOUEA01. The sequence continues at coordinate 228,973 of CAWEPH010000002.1, forward strand.
ACGGATGCGATCGATCGCCCGGTTGCGCGCGGTGGTCACCAGCCAGGTCTTGGGGTGCGTGGGCACGCCGTCGCGCGGCCAGCGTTCCGCCGCGATCGCGAAGGCCTCCTGCGCGGCTTCCTCGGCGAGGTCGAAGTCACCGAGGAAGCCGATCAGGGCCGCGAGCACGTAGCCCCAGTGGTCGCGGAACGTCTGCTCGAGGTCCGCTACCACTCCACCAGCGGGCGTACCTCGATCGCGCCCCCCATGCTCGCCGCCGGGATCCGCGCGGCCAGCTCGATCGCCGCGTCGAGATCGTCGGCCTCGAAGAAGAGGTATCCGCCCACGGCCTCCTTGAGCTCGACGAACGGACCGTCGGTGGTCAGCGTCTTGCCGTCCTGGACCCGCACGGTGGTGGCCGTCTCGGGACCCTGCATCTGCTGGCCGGGCGTGACGCCGGGGGTCTCGTTGATCCCCTGGTACGCGGCGTAGACCGCCCCCTTCTCCTCGTCGGACAGCTGCTCCCACGCCTCCGACGGGGGCACCGGCGTGGTGCCCTGATGGATCAGCAGCATGTACTTCATGTCCCCTCCTTGGGATCGGGTCGCCCATGAGACGAACGAGAACCCCGGAATCGACAGGTCCACTCCAGAAGGACGATAGACGCCGCCAGGAACCCCCGGGAACGACGGTCTCAGGGGGGCGCCGGAACGTCGAAGACGCGGCCGTCCAGCTCGCCGAACGCCCAAACGTCGATGTCCGGGGGTTGAACGCCGAGCGCCGTGAGGCCCGTGCAGATCTGGCTCCGATGGTCGGTGCCGTGATGCAGCACCTGCGCGAGCCGGATGCCGAGCGGTGCGTGGCCCTCCGATCCGTCCGCGCGGTGTGCCACGATCTCGGTCTGGGGGTCCCCTCCTTCGGCGAGGACGGCCGCCCACGCGCCGCCGTGACCCTCCGCCACGCCCCGAAGCTCGCTGAGACCCATCACGTCCTCGTCGATCCGCGGGCGGGTTCCCCCGGTGATCACGAACAGGTACCAGTCATCGGACCCGACGAGATGCCGGAGGGTCTCGAGGATCGACCCATACGTCCCGGGAACCGGGCTGGCGAGCTGTTCCGGCCCCAGCGACGAGCACACGTCGATCAGCTGGAGCGTCGCCCACACGTGATGTGCGAACGCATCGTCGAGGTCCGACCCGGTCACGCCGCAACCCTATACCGGTCGCCCGTCGGCGAGCTCGGAGCGGTCGCTGGTCAATGCCGGGACGTCAGCGCCACCTGCGCACGGCGGCGCAGCTCCAGTCGATCGACGCCCGCCCCGGCGAGCGCGCGGGGCACCGTGCCCTCCTGCGCGCCGAGGACCCCCAGCAGCAGATGGGTCGGACGCACGTAGCGGTCGCCACGCTCCTTGGCCTCGGCCAGGGCGCGCTGCATCGCCGCCTTCGACGAGGCGCTCCAACGGGCCTCCCGCCGGCCCGAGCGCCGATCGGGCAGGTCGAACGCCGCCAGCTCGATCCCCACGATCGCGAGGCTCCGCTCCTCCTCGGCCTCGAGCGCCCGACGCAGCCCTTCGTGGTCGAGGCCGACCTCCCCGAGCACTCGGCCCGCGTCCCAGGCCGCGTGTCGCGACAGAGCGAGCAGGAGATGCTGCGCCTCGAGCGACGGGCCTCGCTTCGCCTCATCGCGCGCGTCCTGCACCACGGTCCTCGAATCGCGGTGGAAGTGCTCAAACATCGCTGTCCCCTCCGGTCTCGACGCCGATCGCCTTGAGGCGCTTCGCATGCTTCTTGTGCACGGCTTGCCTGGTCACGTCCAGCGCCTCAGCGACCCGGCTCCAGGTCCAACCCCGGCGGACGGCCCGCTCGACCTCGGCGTCCTCGAGTCGATCGGCGAGGCGACGCAGGGCCGCGACCGCCGCGAGGCCGTCGCCGGGATCGTCGGGGGTCGCGTGCAGCGTGGTCATGTCGGCAACCTTAGTTGACACCGCACGCGAGTGTCAACCTCGGTTGCTCAGTCCACTCCCGGCGCGAACCGCACGCCATCGGCAGTGGCATCGACCCCCTGGAACCTCATCATCCGGCGACCCTCGGCGGCGATGGAGGACATCGCACGTTTCGTGAGTCGGCCGGGATGATCGATGAAGAGCGTGACGCTGTCGGTCTCACGGTTCCTATCGATGCGCCACGTGGCACGCACCAGTCCGTCGTGCATCACCGTGCCCCGCACGGTGCGCTCGCCCGCGTAGAGCGACACGCGGTGCTCTTCGCCGATGAACCGAGACCGGTCTGCATGCGAGAGCAGGACGTTGTCGTACTCGGGGAGGAAACGCGGCGGGGCGGGCGTGTCGGGATCGGGCCGCGGCGCGTCGGGCACGTCTACGAGATCGCGTCCCTTCTCGTCCTTGAACGGGCGCAGCCGTGGACGGAGACGGTCGACGACCTCAGCCATCCCACTGAGCCGTGACCAGGCGCCGACGTCGGCCGCCCCCGCGGGGCCGAACGCTGCGAGGTAGCGAAGCACGACGTCGTCGACGGGCGGCGTGCGTACGAGGCGGCGACCGAGCCACGACTCGAGGGTGGTCGTGCGCACGGCGCCTGAGCGCCCCCACACGCCGCGAGGCGGGACCTGAACGAGCGCGAGATGGTTCCGGCATGCGTACGCGAGCGCGGCCGGATCGAGACCGGGGAAGCGCTCGGCCATCTTCGCGCGGAGTTCCGACGGCGTGCGCGGCCCCTCCTCCAGCCGCTCCCGGCCGAACGCGAGCACCGGTGCGAGGTCGACTCCGCGCAACGCCGGGCCGAACTGGGGGTGGCGCGCGAGCTCGCGATCGAGGATCGGCTGTGCCAGGCGCGGGAACGCGAGCGCGTCATCGGCGACGAGCAGGTGGATCGTGCCGCGCATCGCGACGATCCGCACCACGGCCCGGTCCTCGAGCAACCGCGCCAGGGACTGCGGCTGGAACCGCGCGAGCCGGGACCACATCCCGAGGTACGGGTTCAGGGGGATCTGCGCTTGCATCCCGACCAGATGCCGGACCGCCTCGAGCGGTCCCGTCGTCGCGCGGCGCAGCAGGAGCTGACGCTCGAGCGTGGCCCGGTTCAGCGCCCGGGGCGAGAGGACGTCGACCCCCATCGGTGCGGCCGCCGCCTCAGGGTTCGATGAGGGCGACGGGTGGCGGCAACCACGCGTCGTCCGGCGCGGCCACGTCGAGGATCAGCGAGAACGGCCCCGGAGGGGTCCGCAGCCAGTTCGCACGCTTGTCCGGGTCGTGCGGTTCGACCGGCCACGGCCAGAACAGCAGCGAACCGTCCGCACGCCGCACCAGGGACGTTCCGTTCGTCAGGCGACCCGCGGGAGGATCCGTCGTCAATGCCCACGAGGCGCCGAGGCCGACCAGCTCGCCGGCATCGAACCGCCAGACGTAGGTGCACGTGCCCGCGAGCGGGGCGCCGCGATCGTCGATCCCCAAGATGTAGCGACGCGGTTCGAGCATCGTCCGACGATACCGCGATGAGCTGACACCGCGGCCGGCGGCTCCGCCGTCAGCGCGGATCGGCACGTCGGCCTAGACTCCGGCCCGCAAGGTAGACGAGGGAGGGGGTGCGCACCATGCGCAAGTTGGGGACTGTCGCCGGCCTGGCGGCGACGATCGTGCTCGTGGCGTCGCTGGTCTCGGCCGCGAGCCAGAAGAAGGTCACGTCACCGATGACGGTGCACGTGATCGAGCACGCCACTACCGATGTCGTGATCGACACCGGGAAGAAGGGCGACACCACGGGCGACCTGCTCACGTGGCACAACAAGATCTTCGATGCCGCGAACAAGAAGCAGGTGGGCCACGATCAGGGCGACTGCGTCCGGATCGACCCGGCGCAGGGCTCGTGGGAGTGCCGTTGGATCACCTTCGTGCCGGACGGCGCCATCACGGTGGAGGGGCCGTTCTACGACACGAAGGACAACACGATCGCGATCACGGGTGGCAAGGGCATGTTCAACAACGCCCGCGGCACGATGACCTTGAAGGCCCGCAAGGGCGGCAAGGAGTACGCCTTCATCTTCAACGTGATCCCGTAGGGGTCCTCGAGGCGCACGCGTCGGGGTCGGGACCGGGGTCCCGGCCTCACACGCGCGAGGCGTTCAGCGCCTCGACGAACTCGTCGAGGTCGGGCGCCACGTTGAACGAGGGTTCCAGGAATCCTTCGAGCGCTTCGATCGTTTTGTAGCCGTTGCCCGTCACGTAGGCGACCGTCTCCTCGTCGGAGCGGATGATGCCCTGCTCGCACATCCGTTTGAGGTTCGCGATCGTCACGCCGCCCGCCGTCTCGGTGAACACACCCTCGGTGCTCGCCAGCAGCTGGATGCCTTCCCGGATCTCCTGCTCCGTGCACCACTCGATGTGCCCGCCCGTCTCCCGCGCAACCTTCAGCGCGAAGTAGCCGTCGGCGGGTGAGCCGATCGCGAGCGACCGCGCGATCGTGTCCGGTTTCACGGGGGTGACCTCGTCCGCGCCGTCAAGGAATGCCTGCGCCACGGGGCGACATCCCTCCGGCTGCGCACCGCTCACGCGGTACGGCTCCTCCTCGACCGCGCCGATCGCGATCAGCTCGGAGAACGCGCGGTGGATCTTGGTGAGCAGGGCGCCCGAGGCGATCGGCACCACGACGTGGTCGGGAAGCCGCCATCCGAGCTGCTCCGCGGTCTCGAAGCCGAGGGATTTAGAGCCCTCGGCGTAGTACGGACGCATGTTCACGTTCACGAACGCCCACGGGAGCGTCTCCGCGACCTCGCTGCAGAGACGGTTCACGTCGTCGTAGTTGCCGCGTACCGCGACGACCTTGGCACCGTAGGCCTCGGTGGCCAGGATCTTCGCGCGTTCCAGATCCTCGGGCACGAACACGTAACACTCGAGTCCGGCCTTGGCCGCGTGCGCGGCTGTGGCGTTGGCGAGGTTCCCGGTCGACGCGCACGAGACGGCCTCGAACCCGAACGCGCGCGCCATGGTGACGGCCACCGAGACCACGCGGTCCTTGAACGAATAGGAGGGGTTGACCGAGTCATCCTTGATCCATAGGTCCTTCAGCCCGAGGGCGGCGCCGAGACGCTCGGCCCGCCGCAGGGGCGTGAATCCCGCACCCAGGTCGACCCGCTCGATGCCGGGTCCGCCCGGCAGGAGCTGCTCGTAGCGCCAGAGCGTGTGCGGCCCCTGCTCCGCTTGCTTGCGGAAGACGTCGCCGTCCACCGACTGGAGGTCGTACGCGGGCTCGAGCGGCCCGAAGCACTCCTCGCAGATCGTGAGCGGCTCCACCGGATACTGCTGACCGCAGATCCGACACTGCAGGGCGGCCGGCGTCTCGATCCTGGGTGCGCTCACCAGGTCACCGCCCCGTGATCGGCCGAGCCCACCACGCGCGCGTACTTCGCGAGCGCGCCCTGCGTGTACCGCGGCTCGGGCTGGCGCCACGTCGCCCGTCGCGCCTCGAGGGTGGCGTCGTCGACGAGCAAGGCGATCGTCCGGGCGTCGGCATCGATGAGGATCTGATCGCCCTCCTGGACCAACGCGATCGGTCCGCCCACGAAGGCCTCCGGCGCGATGTGACCCACGCTGAATCCTTTCGTGGCGCCGCTGAACCGTCCATCGGTGATCAGCGCCACGTCCTTGCCGAGCCCCGCACCGGCCACCGCGGCGGTCACCGCCAACATCTCGGGCATCCCCGGCGATCCCTTGGGGCCCTCGTAGCGGATCACCATGACGTCGCCGGGCCGGATGGCGCCGGAGGTCAGGGCGTCGAAGGCAGCCTTCTCCGAGTCGAACGGGCGGGCCGTCCCCTGGAAGACGAGGCCCTCGGCGCCCGCCGCCTTCATCACGCCGCCGTCGGGGGCTAGGTTGCCCCGCAGGATCGCGAGCCCGCCCCAGGGATGGATCGGGTCGGCGGGGGGGTGGATCACGTCGCCGTCGGGCGCCGCGACGTCCATCGCCGCGAGGTTCTCCGCGAGCGTCCTGCCGGTGACCGTGAGACAGTCGCCGTGCAGATGGCCGGCCTCCAGCAGCTCCTTCATGACCACGGGGACGCCGCCCACGCGGTCGATGTCGCTCATCACGAACCGGCCGGCGGGGCGCACGTCGACGAGGTGCGGCACCGTGCGCCCGATCCGATCGAAGTCGTCGAGCTGCAGGTCGACGTGCGCCTCGCGGGCGATGGCGAGCAGGTGGAGCACCGCGTTGGTGGATCCGGCGAGCGCCATCACCACCGCGATCGCGTTCTCGAACGCCTGCTTGCTCATCACCTCCCGCGGGAGCGGGCCGCCCTCGGCCACGATCCCGCCGGCTCGCGTGCCCGACTCGCGCGCGAACACCTCACGCCGGTAGTCGACGGCGGGTGGGCTCGCGCTGCCCGGCAGCGACATGCCGAGCGCCTCGCCCACCGCAGCCATCGTGTTGGCGGTGTACATGCCCGCGCAGGATCCGCTGCCCGGGCAGGCCGCGCGCTCGATCTCGAGCAGCTCGGCGTCGTCGATGGTGCCTTTGGCGTGGGAACCCACCGCCTCGAAGACGTCCTGGATCGTGATGTCCTTGCCTTTGTACGTGCCCGGGAGGATCGTGCCGCCGTACAGGTAGACGGATGGAAGGTTCATCCGCGCCATCGCCATCAGCATCCCGGGCTCGGACTTGTCGCATCCGGCGATCCCCACGAACGCGTCCATCCGCTCGGCGTGCATCACGAGCTCCACGGAGTCCGCGATCAGGTCGCGGCTCATCAGCGACGCCTTCATCCCCTCGTGACCCATGGCGATGCCGTCGCTCACCGCGATCGTCGTGAACTCGACCGGCACCGCGCCCGCCTGGCGCACGCCTTCCTTCGCCAGCGCGGCGAGCTTGTCGAGGTGGTAGTTGCAGGGCGTGACCTCGTTCCAGCTGGACGCGACACCCACCTGCGCCTTGCCGAGATCGTCCTCGCTGAAGCCGACGGCGCGCAGCATCGCGCGGGCCGGAGCGCGCTCGGGACCCTCCGTGACCTCCCAGCTGCGGGGACGATCCTTCCCGGCTGCCATGCTGATACGCCTCCTCGGACCCGACGGACGGGGTAGGCCCATCACGGTACCAATCGGGGTGGCCACCACCCCCCCGTGCGGCGATACCCTGGGCCGGCCATGAACGACACCTCCATCCAGGTCCCGGCCGACGAGGGCCGCAGCTGGTGGCTCCGGGAAGCCCTCGCCGCGGATCCCGGCGATCCCGCGCCGCGTCTCACCGAGGACACCTCCGCCGACGTCGTGATCCTGGGCGGCGGCTACACGGGGCTCTGGACGGCCGTCCACCTGAAGGTGCTCGACCCCGGCGTCGATGTCGTGCTGCTCGAACAGGACATCTGCGGCGGAGGACCGAGCGGGCGCAACGGCGGGTTCGTGAACAGCTTCTGGAACGATCTCGACGCCCTGGCGGCGGACTTCGGCGACGAGCCCGCGCTTCGATCGTGCAACCTCGGCGAGGAGAGCGTGGACGCGATCGGAGCGTTCTGCGACGAGCACGCCATCGACGCCTGGTTCCGCAAGGACGGTGACATCAACGCCGCGGCGTCCGACGCGCAGGTGGGTGCCTGGGCGGACCTGATCATCACCGCCGACCGCCTGGGTGTCGGCGATCACTTCCAGGTGCTCGATCGCGAGGAACTGCGGGCACGGGTGGACTCCCCCACGTTCCGCTCGGGCGTCTACACGCCGTTCGGCGCCACGGTCCAGCCGGCGACACTCGCGCGCGGGATCCGCCGGGTCGCGATGGAGATGGGCGTCCGTATCCACGAAGGCAGCCCGGTCACGCGCTTCGGGACCGGCACGCCCGCGCGGGCCGAGACGCCGGACGGCACGGTGAAGGCCGGCGCCGCCGTGATCGCCGTGAACGCCTGGGCCTCGCACTGGAAGCGGTTCCGCCGCGCCATCACGGTGCGCGGTAGCTACATCGTGCTCACCGCGCCGGCGCCCGATCGCTTGAAGGAGATCGGCTGGACCGACGGCACCGGCGTCTCCGACTACCGGGCCGCCCTGCACTACCTCCGCACCACGCCCGATGGCCGGATCGCGTTCGGGATCGGCGGGATGCAGCCCAACCTGGCACGCACGATCGGGCCCCGCTTCGCCTACGACGAGCACGCGCTCCGCGTGGCGGCGCAGGATCTGCATCGGATGTTCCCGTCCTTCCACGACGTGCCGATCGATGCCGGATGGGGCGGCCCCATCGACGTGGCCGGGCTCCACCTGCCGTTCTTCGGGACGCTCGAGACGGGGACCGTGCACTACGGCATGGGGTACACGGGCAACGGGGTCGGTCCCTCCCACCTGGGCGGGCGGATCCTCGCGCATCGCGCGCTCGGGCGGTTCGACCGATCGCTGGAACTCCCCTTCGTGGACATGGAGCCCCGCCTGTTCCCGCCGGAGCCGATCCGCTCTCCGGGCGCGCTGATCGCGAACCACGCGATCCGGCGCAAGGACGACTTCGAGGACCGCGGCGAGGAGCCGAACCCACTCGTCGACTTCGTCGCGCGGCTCCCGCGCCGCCTCGGCTACCACCTGGGCCCGTAGGGACCGTGCGAGACCGGGCGACCGGCGGGCCGAACCTCTCCCGGAAGGGGAAGATACCTACATGGCCCTGATCGCCGCAGCCGGGCTCACGAAGTATTACGGCAAGACACGTGGCATCGAAGACCTCACCTTCTCGGTGGACGAAGGCGAGGTGTTCGGGTTCCTCGGGCCCAACGGCGCGGGCAAGACGACCACGATCAGGTGCCTCCTCGACTTCATCCGCCCGACGAGGGGCGGCGTCACGATCTTCGGACTCGACCCGCGACGGGATGGGCCGCGGGTCCACGCACGGATCGGGTACCTGCCCGGCGAGCTCGCCCTGTACGAACGCCTGACGGGCGAGCGCTACCTCGAGGACTTCGCGACCTTCCGCGGCGGCGTCCCGCGCGATCGCTACGCCTCGCTGGCCGAGCGGCTGGGCCTCGACATCACCAAACACATCCGCGACCTCTCGCACGGGAACAAGCAGAAGGTGGGCCTCGTGCAGGCGTTCATGCACCGGCCCGACCTCCTGATCCTGGACGAGCCTACGCAGGGGCTCGATCCCCTCGTGCAACAGGTCTTCTACGCCATGCTCGACGAGGAGCGAGGCCGTGGCGCGACCGTCTTCCTCAGCTCGCACGTGATGCCGGAGGTCGAGCGGGTCTGCGACAGGGTCGGGATCGTGCGCGAGGGTCGCCCGGCGACCGTGCAGGATGTGGGCGACCTCAAGGCGCACGCGCGGCGTCGGATCAGGCTCCATTTCGACGGACCCGCACCCGCGGCGGCCTTCGAGACCGTCCCGGGCGTGCGCGACGTGCGGAGCCACGGGGACGAGCTCTCGCTCGCCGTCGAGGGACCGATGGACGCGGTGATCAAGGAGGCGGCGCGACACACCGTCGTGAACGTGCAAACGGAGGAGCAGAGCCTGGAGGACCTCTTCCTCGACTACTTCGGACCCGACGGGGGCAACCCCGAGGAGTCCCCGTGACCGGGCTGCTCACCAAGACGGTTCGCGATCAGCGACGCGCCCTGATCGGCTGGGGGATCGGCCTCGTGGGGGTGGCCACGATGTACGCCGCCTTCTACCCCAGCATCGTGAAGAGCGCGTCCGCGCTCTCCGGATTCCTGGAGAACATGCCGGAGGCGTTCAAGAACCTGATCGGGGGCGACTTCACGTCGCCCGCCGGGTACCTGCGCAGCGAGACGTTCAGCACGCTCGGACCGATCCTCTTCCTCCTCTTCGCGGTGGGCGCCGGCGCGCGCGCCGTGGCGGGGGAGGAGGAGGAGGGCACGCTCGACCTCCTGCTCTCCACGCCGATCCGACGGCGGCAGGTCCTCACCGACAAGTTCCTGGCGATGGCGCTCACGACCGCCGCGCTCGCGGCCGTCCTGTGGGCGGCGCTCGCGTTGGTGGGGCCGCGCTTCGATCTGGATCTCCCGTTCGTCGACCTCGGGGCCGCGTGCCTGATGCTCTGCCTGCTGGCGCTCGCGTTCGGGTCGATCGCGCTCGCCGTCGGATGCGCCAGCGGGCACAAGGGGCTCGCCATGGGCCTCACAGGGGCCTTCGCCGCCGCCGCGTTCATCGTGAACGTGCTGGCCCCGTCGGTGAGCGCCTTGCAGCCGCTGCGTCCGCTCTCGCCGTTCCGGTGGTACCTCGAGCCGGACCCGCTGCTCACGGGGGTGCACGTCGAGAACGTGCTCGTGCTACTCGCCGTGACCACGATCGCGCTGGCGGTCGGGTACGTGACCTTCGAGCGACGCGACCTCTCCGTATAGGAGCATGTATCGACATCCGTCGATGTCTGTGCCATGCTGGAGACATCGAGAACCATCGATGTATGGAGACGGGATGGAGCCGAGGAGGCCCGAGATGACGACGGTGCGCACGCTGGATGTACGCGACGCGGCGTCCTGCTGCGTCCCGATCGCACAGGCGGGGATGTCGGAGGAGGACGCGGCCGCCACCGCGCGGCTGTTCAAGGCGCTCGCGGATCCGCATCGGGTGCGTGTCGTGAACCTCCTCGCCGTCTCGGGAGGATCGGTCTGCATCTGCGATCTCACCGAACCACTGGGTCTGTCCCAGCCCACGGTGAGCTTCCACATGAAGAAGCTGGTCGACGCCGGCCTCCTCGACCGGGAGCAGCGCGGCGTGTGGGCCTACTACAGCCTGCGACCCGACGCCGTCCGGCGTCTGGGCGAGGTCCTGCGGTTCGAAGGAGGCACGTCATGAGCGAGCTGCGTGAAGAGGTCCGCGAGCACTACGCTGCGGCGGCACGGTCCGTCAAGGACGGGATGGCCGCGAACGACTGGGATCAGGACAGGAGCTGCTGCCCGCCGGAGGAAGGCCTCGGCGTGCAGCTCTACGACATCACCGAGCGCGAGCAGGTCCCAGACGAGGCCGTGCTGGCCGCGCTCGGATGCGGGAACCCGAGCGCGGTCGCCGAGCTGCGAGAAGGCGAGACCGTCCTCGACCTCGGGTCCGGTGGCGGCATCGACGTGCTGCTCTCGGCGCGCCGGGTGGGCCCGTCGGGCAAGGTCTACGGCCTCGACATGACCGAGGAGATGCTCACGCTCGCCCGCGAGAACGCGCGGAAGGCCGGCGTCGAGAACGTCGAGTTCCTGGAGGGCTTCATCGAGGACGTGCCGCTCCCGGACGCCAGCGTCGACGTGATCATCTCCAATTGCGTGATCAACCTGTCCTCGGACAAGCCCAAGGTGCTCGGCGAGATGCACCGCGTGCTCCGATCGGGAGGGCGACTCGGCATCAGCGACGTGGTGGCCGACGACGCGCTGTCGCCGTCCGAGCGTGCCGAGCGCGGCAACTTCGTGGGATGCATCGCCGGTGCGCTGTCCTTCGAGGAGTACGCATCCGGGCTGACCAAGGCCGGGTTCGTCGACGTCGAGATCGATCCCACGCACGAGCTGGCCGACGGGATGTTCGGGGCGATCGTGCGGGCACGCAAGCCCTGAGGCACGACCTCAGCCCGCCGCTATCAACCCCACACCCACGAGCGCCATCGCGACGCCGATGACCTGCACGCGGCTGAGGCGTTCATGCAGGACGCCGCGTGCCAGCAGGACCGTGCTCACGGGATAGAGCGATGCGAGCACGGCGATGAGACTCAGCAAGCCGCGCTGCGCCGCCAGCACGAAGAGCAGGTTGGCACCGTTGTCGAGGACCCCCACGGCCACGAGCGTCGAGGCTTGCCGTCGGTCCATCGCGAACGACGGACGGCGCACGAGGAGCGGCACGCTCAACAGGCAGAGGGCGGCGATCCGCACCATCAGCACGGTCCACGCAGGGCTCTCGGATCCCGCGTCGTCGAGCAGGACGATGAGGAGCCCCAGCGTGAGGGCGGCGACCAGCGCGAGCGCCACCGCGCGCGGATGGATCCGGGCGCCGCTTTCGTCGCGATGGCGCGCCGCCATGATGACGCCCGCGAGCGCGAGCACGACCCCCACCAGTTGGATGGCGGCGGGCCGTTCCCCCCGGATCAGCCCCACCGCTACCGGCACGACCCCGGACATCGCCGCGAGCGGCGCCACCACACCCATCGGACCCAGGGCGAGGCCCGAGTAGAGCGCTGCGAGACCGATCGTGCCGAGGAGGCCCGCGAGGAGCCCGAGCATCAGCACGTGCGTGGATGGCGCGGGTTGTCCGCTCATCGCCACGACCACGAGCGTGAAGATCAATCCCGCCGTCTGCGAGACCGACGAGACGGTGAGGATCGAGAGCCGCCGGGTCGAGAGCCCGCCAAGGAAGTCGGCCGAGCCCCAACTGGCGGCCGCGGCCAACGCGAGCACGACGCCGAGCATCGCGCAACGCTAGCAGCGTGCTCGTCGCCTCAGGCGAACGGCACGACCCGCACGCCGTCCTTCCACACCTGCTGGATCCGGTCGCTCAGGTCGGTGAAGTCGAACGGATCGCCGTCCACGACCACGAAGTCGGCCCGCTTGCCGGGCGCGATCGTGCCGAGTTCGTCCTGCAGCCCCATCAGCTCCGCCGCGCTCGACGTTGCGGCCACGAGCGCCTGGGTCGGCGTGAACCCATGCTCGGCCATGTGCCGCAGCTCGTTCAGGTTGGTGCCGTGGGGCGCCACCGGGCAGTCCGTGCCCATGGCCACCTTCACGCCGGCGTCGGCGGCCAGCCGGAACGCGTCGAACTCGGGTCGCCCGATCCCCTGGAGCTTCTCCCGCATGAGCGCGGGGAGGTGGGGGTCGTTCGCGAGCTCCTCGGTGGTGTCCCCGGCGGTGAGCGTCGGAACGAGCCAGGTGCCCCGCTCGACCATCATGGCGGCACCTTCCTCGTCCAGGTACGTCCCGTGGTCGATCGAGCGCACGCCAGCCCGCACCGCGCGCTTGATGCCCTCGGCGCCGTGGGCGTGCGACATCACCCAGGTCCCGAGGTCCGCCGCCGTGCGCACGATCGCGCCGACCTCCTCCTGGGAGAAGTTCGGCTCCTTCGGATCGTCGGTAGGCGAGAAGAACCCTCCCGACGACGCGATCTTGACGACGTCGGCCCCCGCGCGGATCACCTCGCGCACCTTCCGCGTGACCCCGTCGATGCCGTCACAGACGCCCGACGGCATCCCCGGGTACACAACGCCCCATGGGCTGGCGCCCCCGCTCGGCAGCCACGGATCGTTATGCCCTCCGGTCATCGACAGCATCGTCAGGCTCACCTGCATGCGGGGGCCGGCCAACGTGCCCTCCTCGACCGCCATCCGCAGCCCGGCGTCGGCGCCCGAGGCGTCGCGCACGGTCGTGATCCCGAGCGCGAGGGTCCTCCTCAGGTTCTCGGCCACCCGGTAGAACGGCATCGTGAACGGCTCGTTCATCGTCCGCGACTCGTCGAAGTCCTCGTAGCGCATCGCCACGTGGATGTGGGTGTCGAACAGGCCCGGAAGCAGGGTCCGTCCTCCGATGTCGATCGCCTCGTCGGCGTCGAGGCCGGCGCCGACCTCGACGATCCTGCCATCTTCGAACACGACGTCGGCGTCGGTGGGAGCGGCCCCCGTCCCGTCGAAGACCCGACCCCCGCTCAGCACCACCCGCGTCACCGACTCACTCCCCTCCTATGTGGACCCCTACACTCCGGGAGACGCTAACCCAGGAGCCGAGACGTGGACATCCACCTGAACGCCGCGGACAGGGAGTTGCAGCAGAAGGCCCGCGACTTCACGCGCGAGGTGCTGATCCCGTTTGAGGACGAATGCGAGGAGCGCGACGGCCTCTCGCCCGAGAGCCACGCGGCCGCGAAGCGGGCGGTCCTCGCGTGGGGGTTCAACGGCATCAACCACGCGGTGGCCGACGGCGGCCAGGGCTACGACCTCTTCCAGCAGATGTTGATCGAGGAGCAGTGGGGGCACGCCACGGGCGCGCTCTGGGACCTCCCGTGGCGGCCCTCCATCCCCCTGGGCCGCGGAACCGAAGCGCAGAAGGAGCGCTACCTGCGACCCGCGCTCCGCGGCGAACGGCGCGACGCCTACGCCATCACGGAGGAAGGCGCGGGCTCGGACCCCACGATGGTCACGACACGGGCCCGTCGCGACGGCGACGAGTGGGTGATCGACGGCGAGAAGTGGCACGTCACGGCCGGCGATGTCGCGGATTTCTTCGAGCTCCACGCGCACGTTGACGGCGACCCGGCCAAGGCCACGGTCTTCCTGGTGGACAAAGATGCGCCCGGCGTGCGGCTCGTGCGCACACCCGCGTACATGCACACGTTCGTCTTCGAGCACCCGATCTTCGCCTTCGAGGGCGTGCGCGTCGGTGACGACGCGATCCTCGGCGACATCGGCGAGGGGTTCGAGCTCACGAAAGACTGGTTCGTGGAGGAGCGCCTGATGATCGGGGCCCGCACGATGGGGGCCTCGACGCGCGCGCTGGATCTCTCCCTCGCATTCGCGAGCGAACGGACCCAGTTCGGACGGACCCTCGTCGGGTTCCAGGCGATCGAGTTCATGCTCGCGGACATGGCCGCCGAGTTGATGGCCGCGAAGTCCATGCTGTACCGCGTCTGCTGGGAGGCCGCCCGTGGCGACGCCGCGCGCAAGCAGATCCATGCCTTGGCGAGCGCCGTCAAGCTCGTGTGCAGCGAGACCGCAGGTCGGATCGTGGACAAGGCCGTTCAGATCCACGGAGGCCGCGGCTACATGCGCGAGAACCCCGTGGAGCGACTCTGGCGCGAGCTGCGGGTCGACCGGATCTGGGAGGGAACGTCCGAGATCCAGCGCATGGTGATCGGGAACGAGCTGCGCAAGCGCGGCGCGGATCTCTACACAGGATGGCCCTCGGCGCGTTGAGTCGGCAGGGTGCGGCCGAGGGGCGTAAGGTCGAGCAAGAGACACGGACCAAGGAAGGAAGAGGGCGATGTACGGTGAGCGACCGGACTTCCCTGGCGGCAGCATGGGCGGCCCCGACCAGGAGCGCCTGATGCAGGAGGCGGAGCGCGAGCGCCTCGCCAAGGAGACCGAGGAGATCAACTCCGAGGAGGCGGCCGAGACCGGCGTGCTGCCGGAGGTCAAGCGCCCCTGGTGGAAGTTCTGGGCATGAGCTGACCGCCGGAGGTACCGCAACCGCGGCCGGGCTGCCCCTCAGTGCGTGTGGACGAGGTGCAGCAGCGCGCAGACGGGGTAGGAGAGGGCGATCGCCCCGAGGAGCAGCCCCACGGGAAGCGTGGCGCGCACCCGGCGGGAGCCGAAGGTGCCCAGGACGGCGGCCGCGATCGCGGCGATGCCGCATCCGAGCGCGACCGCGATGAGGTTGTCGCGCATCGGTCCGCCGTGCACCATCTCGAACGCGTAGGACCCCATGAAGGGGCTGTGCGGCTTCCAGTGGTACATCCATAGGATCACGCTCGCGACGGCACCCACGCCACCCGCGAAGGCGGCGAGCATCCCCAGTGGGTCTCCCGGTCTACGGTAAACGTGGTAGTCACTTGTAGCCATACGTCGCATGGAATCACGGTCCGTTCGGCACCGCAATCCGCCGAAAGGCCCGGAATCCCGGGCGATATCAGGTGCCGTCGAGGCAACCGACCACCTCGGCGGGCAGACCGGGGATCGTGAGGCCGGCCCCCCCCTTCACGAAGTCGTATCGGATCCCGCGCCAGGTGCCGGGGAGGCCGGCGTAGGCCTTGCGGGCGGGATCGCCCGCATCCCACTGGAAGCCGCTCCAGTCCGGGGAGCGGAACCCCTGCGTGTCGTAAGGCGCCACCGCCACCACGCCCCGACCGAACCGCATCTGCTCCACGAGGAACCGGCCCTGGTAGCTCAGGTCCTGCTCGTCGTAGAGCTTGACGTACCAACGCTCGATGTCCTGCAGGTAGCCCTGCTCCGATGGTGGGGACTCGGGACCGACGAAGTACCTCATGTCCACCACCGCGGGCTTGCCCAAGGTCGGATCGATGCGGCGGATCACACCGAGGGGATCGGTGAACTTCGACGTTCCGGCTGGGGGCGTCACCCAGCCCTTCACGCAGGTCGGCGACGCAGGTCCCTTGGTTGCGGGAGGATCCGCGGGCAGCGCGGGCGGCGTCGGCGAGGCCGTCGGCGTCGACGATTCCGGTGGCGCCATCGTCGACGTGTCGGTCGGCTCCGGCGCGTTGGAGAAGACGTCCGAGCCGGCCCCGGTCCCGCCGCTGCCGTGACATGCAGAGGCGAGCGCCGCCAGCGCACCGACCACCACGATGAACCTACGCACATCCGGCTCCGAACGTTCTTGGGGACCCGCCGAGGATACCGACCCCATCCCGACTTGATACAACTGGACGTAGATGCCCGCCGTACACCCACATGACGAAGCGCGTGGCGACACGCACCCGCTGCCCATCAGCCGACGGCGGTTCCTGACGCGCTCAGCCATGGCCGTGGCCGGGGGGGTGCTCTTCTCCTGCACGGGTGGGCGCGTCGTGCCTTCGGTGAGCGACACCACCCCCGCCATCGATACGGCGACGCCCATCAAGCGCGTGATCTACCTGATGCTCGAGAACCGGAGCTTCGACAACCTCTACGGCAAGTTCCCCGGGGTGACGGGGACGGACGTCGGCGTCTCCTACGGCAAGGAGGTTCCGCTGCGGAAGTGCCCGGACTGGCTTCCGGGCGATCTCCCGCACGACCGGGCCGCCTTCTTGAACTGCTTGAACGGTGGGAAGCTCGACGGCTTCGGCAACGGCATCTACGGCCCGGAGTGGGCGTACAGCCAGATGCAGGAGTCCCAGATCCCCAACTACTGGGAGTGGGCGCGCGAGTACGCGATCTCCGACCACTTCTTCGCGTCGGCGGCCGGACCCTCCTACCCGAACCACTTCTTCTTCGTGGCCGGCTCCTCCGGTGGGGTGATCGACAACCCCGAGAACATCGAGACCCGCGTCGACGGCGACAAGACGTTCAAGAGCTGGGGGTGCGACGCCTACGGGGAAGAGGTGTTCGTGTTCGTCAAGGACGACGACGGCAACCTGGCCAAGCACGACACCTGCTTCTCGTTCCCCACGGTCGGCCAGCAGCTCACCGCGAAGAACATCGATTGGACCTTCTACTCCGCGGTGCCAGGACAGACCGGCTACTTCTGGAACGCCTACAACGGCATCGGGCCGATCTTCCACACGGATCAGTGGCAGCTGCACACGCGGCCGGTGGACAACCTGGTGCAGGACATCCAGGCCGACAACCTGCCGCCCGTCACATGGGCCACCCCGCGGTTCGAGCTCTCCGATCACCCCCCGGTCAGCTCCGGGTTCACGCACAACTGGGTCACCGACGTCGTGAACGCGCTCATGAAGAGCGACATGTGGGAACACACGGCACTGTTCATCACGTGGGACGAATGGGGTGGCTTCTACGACTCCGTGATGCCGCCGGAGATCGACGACATCGGCCTGGGGCTCCGCGTGCCGTTGCTCACGATCAGCCCCTACACGCGCCGAGGCTTGATCGACGACGAGCTCGGCGAGTTCTCCACGCCGCTGCGGTTCATCAGCGACAACTGGGGCCTCGACCACCTCACGCCGCGCATCGCGAAGACCCACGACATGAGCCACATCTTCAACTTCAAGGCCAAGCCGCGGCCCCCTCAACCCTCGTCCAAGCGGGCGCCCACCTACGGATCGCCCTGGGTCTTCCCGACCGACTACCCGGGATGGCCGGCGGGCACCGTCCCGGCGGATCACCCCTTCTAGCGCCGCTCAGACCTCCGAACGGTCGGCGGGGATAACCAGCGCGTCGACGGCGACGCATCCCGCGGTTCCCACGATCACGGGATTCACGTCGAGGGCATCGATCAGATCGCCGAGGTCGAGGGCGAGGACGGAGAGCCGCGCGACGGCCGCGGCGAGGGCGTCGACATCGGCGGGTGGGGCGCCGCGGAGGCCGTCCAGCAGCGGCCGGGCCGCAAGACCGTCGATCAGACGGGTGGCGGCGGGCCCATCGAGCGGCGGGAGCCCGAGCCGTCGGTCCTTCATCAGCTCGACGAGGATCCCGCCCGCCGCCACGAGGACGAGCGGCCCGAACTGAGGGTCCCGCACGATGCCGAGCGCCATCTCGACCCCGCCGGGGGCCATCGGCGCCACGATCGCGTCCGGACCGAGCCGGGCGGCCAGCCCTTCGTACGCAGCGCGCAGGGCATCGGCGTCGGCCAACCCGAGGACGACACCCCCCACGTCCGACTTGTGCTGGATCCCGGGCGCCGCGGTCTTGAGGGCAACGGGGAACCTCAAGGCGACCCCCGCTTCGGCGGCCTCCTCAGCCGTGCGCACCTCGCGGGCGTCGGTGACCGGCACCCCGTAGTCGGCGAGGAGCCGGAGCGCTTCGGCCTCGCGCATCTCCTCCCCCGCGGTGAGGCGGGCGCGCCAGCGGTCGCGGATATCGGGAGCGACCGGGACGGGCGGCTCGGCGGCCGCGCGCGCGCCGTGATCGCGGTGCGCGATGAGGAGCCGGAGCGCGATGAGCCCCGAGGTGGTGCCCTCGAGCACAGGGATCCCGTCGTCGCGGAGCATCGCCGCCTCCTCGAGCGCCACCGCGCTCGCGAGGTTCGAGAGCATGCAGAACGGCTTCGTCGTCGCTGCGAAGACATCCCTCGCCACCTGGAGGTAGCCCTCGTCGTACGGCTCGCCCTGTCGCGTGAGGTCCACCACGAATGCCATCGCGGCGGTGTCGGGATCCTCGTGGAGCCCCGCCAGCGCGTCGCGGAAGATCCGGTCGGCGTCGATGCCGGTCCCCCACGCGTCGAGCGGGTTCTCGGCGACGAGACCGGGATCGAGGCTCTCCTGGATCCGGGCGCGGGTTGCGTCCGAGATCGCGGCGAACGGGACACCGAGGTCGTGCGCCATGTCGACGAAGAGCGCTCGCTCGCCGCCCGAGTCGTGGACGCTCGCGATCCCTCGCCCGCCCTTGACCCTGCGCGGTGCGCTGAACAACTCCATCGCGTCGGCCATCTCGTCGAGCGTGCGGACCTCGAGGACGCCATGGGCGTCGAAGAGCGCCTCGTACGCGCCGTGCTCCCCGGCGAGCGCACCCGAGTGCGCGGTGACCATCGCCTTGGAGCCTTCGGTGCGTCCCACCTTCAGGGCCAGCACCGGGATCCCGCGGTCGGCCGCGCGCGCGAGCTGCTCCCTGAACCCCGACGGGTCGCGCACGGTCTCCAGCAGCAGCGCCAGGACGAGCGTCTGCTCCTGCGCCAGCGCATATGCCATGTAGTCGGCCATCGTGGTGACGATCTCCTGGCCGCTCGAGACCACCAGGTTGAACCCGATGCCCCGGTCGTTGTACGCGATCGCCGCGAACGCCGAGCCGCTGTGAGAGATGAACGTCACGGGCCCGTGCCGCACGTCGTCGGGTGTCGCGAATCCCGTGGCGCGCAGGTGATGCGTCTCGTGCAGGAAGCCCATCCCGTTGCCGCCGCACAGGGGGATCCGAGCCTCCCGGGCGATGCGCGCGAGGCGTTCGGTGAGCGGCGGCGCGCCCGGCCGGGGCTCGTCCTCGTGCAGGGAGGAGAACGTGACCGCGGAACGCGCACCGGCGGCGACGGCGTCGGCGAGCGCCTGTTCGACGCGGGCGTTGGCCACGCCCAGGATCGCGAGATCGGGCGCCTCGGGCAGCTCCGCCACCGACGGGTAGCATCGGAGTCCCAGGATCTCCTCGTATCCGGGGTTCACGGGGTAGATCGCCCCTTCGTAACCACCGCGTTTCAGCTCCAGGAGCATCTGGCGACCGAGCGAGGCCTCCTTGACGCTGGCGCCTACGACGGCGACGGACCCGGCCTCGAGCATGGGCTCGAGGCCGGGCCGATCCGTGCCGGGCTCGTCGGTGGACGGGTGCGTCACGGGCTACTTCTTGGCGATGGCCTTGTCCTTGCGGGCGGCCTTGAACGCCTGCCAGCCGGGGATGCCGTTCACGCCGCCGCCGCCGTGCGTGGCGCACGAGCCGTGGTACAGGCCGCGGATCGGCGTGCGGAAGTCCGCGTAGCCGGGGGCGGGACGCATGTGGAACAGCTGATCCACGCTCAGCTCCCCGTGGAAGATGTTCCCGCCGATGAGGCCGAGGTCCTGCTCCATGTCGTAAGGCCCGATCACCTGGTAATCGATGATCGCGTCGCGGAAGTTCGGCGCGAGCTCGTTGTACCCGTCGAAGATGCGCTGCGCGTAGGCATCCAGCTCGTCGCGGTGCGGGTCCTCGTTCCAGTCGTCGGGCACCCACTGCGTGAACATCGAGAAGACGTGAACGCCTTCTGGCGCGAGCTTCTTGTCGAGCGTGGTGGGGATCGTCCCGTCGACGAAGGGAGCGGTCGCGGGCTTGCGCTCGATGTGCGCATCCTGGAACGCGCGCTCGGCGTACTGCGGGCTGAAGCAGAGCTCCACCGATCCGGTGTGATGCGGCTGCTGCTCCTTGCCGGGCGCCGCGACGAAGTCGGGCAGCTCCGACATCGCGACGTTCACCTTCACGGTGCCCGACCGCGTCTTCCAGCGCTCGATGTCCCAGACGAAGTCCGCCGGGAGCTCGTGCCGATCGAGCAGGTCGAGGAACGCGATCTTCGGGTGGATCGTGGTGACCACGACCGGCGCCCGCAGCTCCTCACCGTTCTCGAGGGCGACCCCCACGGCCCGGCCGCCGCGCACGAGGATCTTCTTCACGCGCGCGTCCGTGCGGACCTCGCAGCCGAAGGACTCCGCCGAGCGGCGGATCGAGTCGCTCACCGCACCCATGCCCCCTTGCTGGAACCCCCAGGAGCCGAGGTGCCCGTCACCGACGTCGCCGATCGAGTGGTGCAGCATCACGTAGGCGGTGCCGGGTTCGTCCGGACCCGCCCACGTGCCGATGACGCCGTTCACCGTGAGCATCGCCTTGATGGCGTCGGACTCGAACCAGTCGTTCAGCAGATCCGTGACGCTCATGGTGAACAGGCGCGTCACGTCGGCGACGCCTCGCTCGCCGAGCTTGCGCATGCTCCACGCGGTCTGAGCCTGCGGCAGCAGGTCGCCGAGCTTGGTGGAGCCCACGTGCGGCGGCACGCTCAACAGGAGCGGCCCGAGCACGTCGGAGACGCCCTTCATCCACGCCTCCCACTTGGGGAGCGTGTCGGCGTCCTTCTTGGAGAACTGGGCGATCGAGTCGTACGACTTGGCGGCGTCGTCCGCGTACACGGTGATGGCGCGGCCGTCGGGGAACGCTTGGAAGTAGGGGCCGAACGGCGTTACGTCGTAGCCGTGGCGCTTCAGGTTCAGTTCGCGGATGATCGACGGCGGCATCAGCGACATGACGTAGGAGTAGGTCGTCACGTTGATCTCTGGATGGTCGGCGAACGGGGCGCTGGTGTCGGCGGCTCCCCCCGTCTTGTGGCGACCTTCCAGCACGACGGTACGCGCGCCCTCGCGGGCGAAGTACGCGCCGGAGGTGAGGCCGTTGTGCCCGCCGCCGATGACGATGGCGTCGTAGGTGTTCGAGGCCATAGCTCTTCAGATCCTTCCCCGGTCGCCCGGCCGACCCTGCTTCGTTCCACGCCGCCCACGACGCCGGGTGCCGGGCGGCCGACGGCGGCATCATGGCCGACTTTGAATAGCCAGTCAACTCGGCGCCCTCCCACCTGGGGTTTTGACTTGCCTGCTCACACGGGTAAAGTTGACCGAGCGTTCAACCGGATGGGGCGCCGAGGGACCTCGGTCCCTGTACGGCGTTCAGGAAGTCAGCGAGAAGGGCCGAGATGAGCCGTCCACGTCAGAAGTCGAAGGACCGACACCAGGAGATCCTCGACGCGGCCGCTCGGGTCATCACCGATCGCGGGCTCGCCGAGACGCGGATCTCGGACATCGCCGAGCGCTGCGGGGTCTCCCCCGGGCTGATCCTCTACTACTTCGAATCGAAGGATCGCCTCCTGATGGAGGCGCTGATCTCGGCCAACGATCAGTTCTACCTACGGATGGGCCGCGAGATGCGGCGGATGCCCTCGGCACGCGAACAGCTCGAGCGCCTGATCGAACTGAGCGTCCCCGGCCTCCTGCCCGAGTACGAACGTCTCGACGAATGGGCGCTCTGGATCGAGATCTGGGTGCGGGCGCTCCGCGATCCCATCCTGGCGAAGGAACGCGAGGTGCTGGACCGACGGTGGCGTCAGTCCATCGCGGACATCGTGCGCCATGGTCGGGAGACCGGTGAGTTCCCCGAGGGCGACGATGCCGACGAGCTGGGGATCGCCATCGGTGCCATGATCGACGGCCTCGCGATCCCGGTCCTCTTCAGCGACCCCACGTTCACACCGGAACGCATGCAGGAGGTCTGCATGGACGTCGCCGCGAAGCTGATCGGCTTCGCGCGCGAGCGGGCGAGCGCCCCCTAGCGCCGTTCGCGCCGGGTAGGCTTGCGCACCGTGGCACCCACCCCGCTGATCCTGGACGTCGACACGGGCGTGGACGACGCGATGGCGTTGCTGCTCGCCGCCGCCTCGCCCGAGGTCGAACCGATCGGCGCCACGTGCGTGATGGGCAACGTCACCGTCGAGCAGGCCACCCTCAACACGCTCGCGGTCCTGGAGCTCGCCGGGCTCCCGGACGTGGAGGTGGCGCAGGGCGCGGGCCGGCCCCTCGTACGCGAACACCAGCCCTACCCGGAGGTGCACGGAGAGCGCGGTCTCGGCCGTGCGGAACTGCCCGCCCCCTTGGGCTCGCCCTCGGATCGTTCGGCCACCGCGCTCATCGTGGAGGCCGCGCGGGCGCGTCCGGGCGAGGTGCTCCTCGTGGCCACGGGACCGCTCACCAACATCGCGTTGGCGGTGGCCGAGGAGCCCCGACTGCCGGACCTGCTGAAGGGGTTCGCGATCATGGGCGGCGCGTTCGCGAAGGCGGGGAACGTCTCCCCCACCGCCGAGGCGAACATCTGGGTGGACCCGGAAGCGGCGCAGGCGGTCTTCCGCGCCTTCGTGGGCGCCCCCCTCGAACGCCTGCCGCTGTGTGCCGGACTCGACGTCACCGAACGTGTCCGCATGTCACGTGCCCACATCGCGGAGATCGGTGCATCCGCCCCCGACACGCCGCTCGCGCGGTTCGTGGACGACGCGGTCGCGTTCTACATCGACTTCTACGAGGCGTTCGGCCCGAGCGAAGGTGCATCGATGCACGACCCGCTGGCACTCGCGATCGCGCTCGATCCCACGTTCGTGGAGCTCGCCGCCACGCGCGTGGAGGTGGAGTGCGACGGCCGGTGGACCCGCGGGATGAGCGTGGCCGACCTCGCGGGCGTACGACGTACGCCATGGGCCCTCGGGTGGGATCCGCGAGAGAACGCACGCGTGGCGCTCGACGTGGACGCGGATCGATTCATGTCGTGGTTCGTGGGCCGGCTCCGCGACCTGGTGGAGGCGCGTGCGTGAGCGGCGCGGCGCGGACCCTCGCGGTGATCGGCGCGATCAACGTCGACCTGGTGGTCGCGGGCGCCGCGCTCCCGGGTCCCGGCCAGACGGTGGTGGGGGGCACGTTCGCCCAGCACGATGGGGGCAAGGGTGGGAACCAAGCCGTGGCAGCCGCGCGCGTCGCGGACGGGCAGGTGGCACTGGTCGGCGTGCTGGGCGACGACCCACTCGGCGTCGCGGCACGCGACGCGCTGGCGTCCGAAGGCATCGATGTGCGCCACGTGACGATCGCGGGGCGCACGGCGACCGGAGTGGCGTTGATCGCCGTGGATCCTGCCGGCGAGAACCAGATCTCGGTGGCGCCCGGCGCGAACGCGGCCCTGACGGCGCGCACGGTCGAGGCGGCGCTCGACGACCTGGCCCCCGCGATCGTCCTCGCCAGCCTCGAGGTGCCGGCGGGGGCGGTGCGCGCCGCAGGGACGTGGAGCCACGAGCACGGCGCCCGCTTCGTGGTGAACCCCGCACCCAGTTCCGAGACGTCCGGAGAGCTCGCGCGGATGGCCGACGTCGTGACACCCAACGAGACGGAGCTTGCCGGCCTGAGCGCGTTGCCGTCGTCGATCGCGGTCGTGGAGACGCGCGGCGCTGCCGGCGTCCGGATCCACGTGAACGGAGTGACGGAGGACGTCCCGGGTCCCGCGGTCGAGGCCGTGGACACGACCGGGGCCGGCGACTGCTTCAACGGGGTGCTCGCGGCTGGACTCCTGGAGGACCTTCCGCTCGAAGAGGCGGTGCGCCGAGCCGTGGCCGCAGCCTCGGCGTCCGTAGCGGTCGCGGGCGCCCGTGAGGGGATGCCCACGCGGGCGGAGCTCGAACGCCTGCTCGCCGGGCCCGGCGTCAGCGCGTGAGCGACGCGAGCGGCGTCGGGGTCATGCCGTGCGCCTCGGCCACACCCTCGTTCGTGAGGTGGCCGTCCCAGGTGTTCACGCCGAGCGCGAGCGCGGGGTCGGCCGCGATCGCGTCGTCGACGCCGAGCTGGGCGATCGCCAGCACATAGGGAAGCGTTACGTTCGTGAGCGCGTAGGTCGAGGTGCGCGGCACCGCGCCCGGCATGTTGCCCACGCAGTAGTGCACGACCCCGTCGACCACGTATGTGGGCTCGGCGTGGGTGGTCACACGGGACGTCTCGAAACAGCCGCCCTGGTCGATCGAGATGTCGACGAGCACGGAGCCCGGCTGCATGCGCGCGACCTGCTCGGCGCTGACCAGATGTGGCGCCTTCGCGCCGGGCACCAGCACGGCCCCGATCACGAGATCGGCCGCGAGCACCAAGCGCTCCACCGCGAGCCGCGAACTCATCACGGTCTGGATCCGCCCGCGGTAGATGCGGTCGATGTCGCGTAACCGATCCACGTTCTTGTCGACGATCGTGACCTCGGCCTCCATGCCGGATGCGATCTGGGCAGCGTTGCTCCCGGCCATGCCGGCGCCGAGCACCACCACGCGCGCGGGTGCGACGCCCGAGGCGCCCCCCATCAGCACGCCCCGACCCCCCTTCGGGCGTTCGAGGGCGGCGGCGCCCTCCTGAGGCGCCATGCGACCGGCGATCTCCGACATCGGCGCGAGCAGGGGCAGACGGCCGTCGGGGAACTGCACCGTCTCGTACGCGACGCCGCGTACCTTCCGCTCTACGAGGAACTCCGTGAGGCCCTCGTCCGCGGCGAGGTGCAGATAGGTGAAGAGGAGCTGGCCCTCCTTGAAGCGTTCGAACTCCTGCGTCTGCGGCTCCTTCACCTTGACGATGAGATCGGCCGCGGCGAAGACGGCGTCGGCGTCGGCGAGGATCTCCGCCCCGGCACTCTCGAAGTCCGCGTCGCTGATGGCGGAACCGAGGCCGGCCGCGGTCTCGACCACCACCCGATGGCCCGCGTGCACGAGCTCGCGCACGCCCTCGGGCGTGGCCGCCACCCGGTACTCGTGCGTCTTGACCTCCTTGGGGATCCCGATGATCACCGATGCACCTCCGGATCGTCGATCGCCTCGCGCCAGGCCTCGACCAGGGCGCGGCCGTGCTGGCCACCCGGGTCCTTGTCGGGGTTGTAGCACCCGAGCGACGCACCCACCAGGGCGGCCGAACGCATCGGCGGTCGCATCAGCGCGATGAGCTCCTCCCACGTCAGACCGCCCGGCATCAGGTAGTCGGTGGACGGGAAGACGTCCTGGTCGAGGACGTCCACGTCGAGGTGGAGCCAGAAGGTGCCGGTCGCCCTCTCCAGGCGCTCGGCGACGCGGGTGCCCACCGCCCCCGCTCCCTCGGCGCGCACAGCTTCCACATCGAGGTGCAGCGGCGCCGGCTCGAGCGCGTCGGGGTGGACCATCCCGTCCGCCTGCGCGTCATCGAGGTCGCGGTACGCCAGGAGCGCGAGGTCGGCGGCGTCGATGGAGGGCCCATCGGCCACCTCGACCCACGCCGCCGGGCCGCGACCGAGGGCCACCGAGATGGGCATGTCCGCGGCCTCGCCGGTCGGCGACGTCACGCCGTCGTAGAGATCGAGGTGCCCGTCCAGATAGACGAGGCCGACGCGCCCGAGCGCGTCGCGCGCCCCGGCGAGTGCCCCGGGGAGTTCGGCGCAGCAGCCGCCCGCGAGGAATGGGCGCTCGCCGCGGCCGATCGAGGCCGCCACGGCGCGGCGGAGCTCGGTCGTGACGCTGAGGACGTCGGGCGAGCCAACGATCCCGGTGTCCGGGTCCCGTTCCTCACCACGGATCCGCAACGGGAGGTCCCCGGCATCGACGCCTCCGAGCGCCCCGGCGAGACCGGCCTCACGCAACGCCGCCGGCCCGCGCTCGGTTCCCCCGGAACGCCCAACGCTGTCGATCGGCACCCCGATGAAGGCGAAGGGTGCGCTCACCTGCGCGCCCGTTCGCCGCCCGGTTCGTAGAACGACGCCGCCTGGACGGCGGCCGGCACCACGTCCCCGCGGATCTCCACACCCCAGCCGTCACCCTCCGGTTCACCGTGGATCCAGGCGAGCCCAACGGAGCCACCGAGCGTCGGAGCGATGCCGGCCGAGCTCAGATGGCCGAGTCGCCGGTCCCCGCATACGACCGACTCGCCGTGCCAGAGCACCGCGTTGGGCACGTGCACGCTCACGAGCCGCCTCAGGCGTGGACCCTCCTTCAGCTTCTCGAGGGCGTCGCGCCCCACGAAGTCGTGATCGAACCGAACCGTGAAGCCGAGGCCCGCGGCGTAAGGGTCATCGAGGGGCCCGATGTCGTGGCCGAAGGACCGGAAGCCGCGCTCGAGGCGCGCGGCGTCGAACGCGAAGGCGCCGGCGTGACGAAGGCCGAGGTCGACACCCGCCTGCGCGACGCGATCGTAGAGATCGGTCACGAACTCGGTCGGCACGTACAGCTCCCACCCGAGCTCGCCCGTGAAGGAGACCCGTAGCGCCCAGGCCTTCGCCCAGCCCGCCTCGATCTCGCGCGCGGACAGGAACGGGAACCCTTCATCCGAAAGGTCCTCGTCCGTGATGCGCGCGAGCAGGTCGCGGGAACACGGGCCGGCGAGGTGCAGGACGGCCCAGCCGCTCGTGACGTCGGTGACCGTGGCGCCGTCGGGAAGTCCGTTGCGCAGCAACATCTCCGTGCGGCGCTGGGCCAGCGTCGGCGCCACCACCAGGAACGCGTCGTCGCCCACGCGGGTCACCGTCGGATCCATCTCGATCCCTCCGCGCTCGTTGCACAGCACCGTGTAGACGACGCGGCCCACCGGCACGTCCACGTCGGACGCACACAACCGTCGGAGACCGGCCACGGCATCCGGCCCCTGTACGAGGAACTTCGCGTAGGAGGCGAGGTCGTAGAGGGCGACCGCCTCCCTGGTGGCCCGGACCTCCTCGCGCACGGCGGGGAACCAGGACGGGTCGGTGAAGGAATACACGGGCTTGGGGTCGATGACGTGGGGCTCGAACCAGTTCGCGCGCTCCCATCCCGCTGCCTGTCCGAAGGCCGCGCCCGCCGCACGCAGCCGGTCGTAGAGGGGCACGCGCCGGACGCCGCGCGCGGTGACCGGCTGCTTGCCCGGCCAGTGCATCTCGTAGAGACCCCCGAGCGACTCGACCGTGCGCACGTGCATCCAGGCGCGTTCGTTGGCCCAGCGGCCGATCCGCGCGACGTCCACGTCGGCGAGATCCATCGTGGGGTGGCCCTCAACGATCCACTCGGCGGCGGCACGACCCGCGCCCGGCCCGTAGATGATCCCTTGGGAGTTGAACCCCGCGGCCACGAAGAGTCCCGGCACCTCGGGGACGTAGCCGAGCTGGAACGCCGAGTCCGGCGTGAAGCTCTCGGGCGCCCGCATGTAGTGCGAGAACCCGATGGACTCGAGCTCGGGGATGCGCTCGCGCGCCGCCCCCAGCACCGGGGCGAAGTGGTCCCAGTCGGGACCGAACTCCACGAAGCCGTCCGTGCCGATCTCCCCGACCGGCTTCGGCTTGCCCTTGGGCTCGAACGCCCCGATCACGTACCGGCCGCGGTAGTGGCGGATGTAGAGGTACCCGTCGAGATCGCGCAGGAACGGCGCCTCCTCCCGCGCACCCTCGCCCTCCTCGGTCATCACCCAGACGTGCTCCGCGGGGTAGAGCGCCACGCTCGCGCCGGCGCTTCGCGCGAGCTCGGAGGTCCACAGGCCGGCCGCGAGCACGACGGTTTCCGCCTCGATCGCGCCGCGCGACGTCAAGAGGCCGTTCACGCGTCCGCCGTGCACCATGAACCTGGTCACGATGGTCTCGGGCACGTAGCGCACCCCGTGGTCCACCGCACCCTTCGCGAACGCGAGCGCCGCGTCCCCGGGGTTCACCGTGCCGTCCGTGGGGAAATTCACGGCGCCGACCAGGTCCTCGACGTAGGCGGCGGGCCAGTAGGCCTTGATGCCGTCTCGGTCGAGCACCTCCACGTCCACCCCGACGTCCTTCGCCATCGCCACGCCGTAGAGCGCCTCCTGCAGCCGGCCCTCCGTGCGCGCGATCGTCATGGCGCCATGGCGTCGCATGCCGGTCTCGATGCCCGTCTCCGAAGCCAGCCGCTCGTAGAGGGTGGCGTTGTCCTTCGTCAGCGCGGTGAGCGCGTGGTTGCCCCGGATCTGCGAGACGAGGCCGGCCGCGTGCCAGGTGGTCCCGCCCGTGAGGCGCGCTCGCTCCAGCAGCACGACGTCGGTCTCGCCGGCACGCGTGAGGTGGTACGCGATGCTGGCGCCGATGATGCCGCCGCCCACGATCGCCACGCGCGCACGCGCGGGCAGGTCGGAGAGGGGGTTCAAGACGGACGCGGCGTCGAGATCCTTGTTGGCGAGGCGCTCGGGGACCGTGGTCATGTGCCGGAAGGCTACTCTGCCAAGGCCTCGGCGACCGCCTTGAACCCCGCGAGTTGGAGGTGCTCGAGCTCGCGATCGTCGGCGACGGCCAACGACGAGAACTTCGCGATCACCACGTCGGCCGGCTCGTGGATCGCGACGTACTGGCCGTGGATGCCGATCCCCGAGTAGAACGGCGTCTCCGGATCGAGGACCCACCACTTGTTGCGGTAGTGGCTGTTGGGGAAGTCGGGATCGGGTGCATCGAGGGCGGCCGCGTAGGCCTCGCGGCCGTCGTGTGCGCCCGCGATCGTATCGGCCACCCAGGCCTCGGGCACGATCCGCGTGCCGTCGGACCCCGTGCCCCGCTGCAGCCACACCTGACCGAACCGGGCGAGGTCGCGGAGCGACGCACTCATGCCGCCGGCCGCCATCGCGTTGCCGTTGCGGTCGACGGCGATGCACGCCTCGTGCTCCGCGCCCATCGGACGCCAGAGCTCCCGGGCGATCAGGCCGGGGAGACGGTCGCCTCCCACGCGCTCCACGACCCAGCCGAGCATGGACGTGACCACCGAGCGGTAGTCGAAGTGTCCCCCGTGCGCACGGTCGTTCTCCAGACCCGCGAGGTACGCGTAGGTGTCGGGTCCGCCCGGGTCATAGGACGGAGCCATGCCGCTCGCGGACGCGTAGACGCCCATGTCGCCTTCGGCGTCCTCGTAGACCTCGTCGAACCGGGTGCCGGTGCGCATGTCGAGCAGGTGTTGCACGGTCGCGTCGGCCCAGGAGGTCTCGGCGAGGTCGGGAAGGATCTCGACCAGCGTGGCGTCGGTGCGCAGCGCCCCACGACCGACGAGGATCCCCGCGATCGTGGCCACCACGGATTTGGTGGTGGAGAACATCACGTGCGTGAGGTGGGGCCCGAACCCGTTGGCGTACCGCTCGGCGACGACCGAGCCCCGCCGCAGCACGAGGAAGCCGTCCGTGTAGGTGGCATCGAGCATCTCGCCCACCGTCCACCGCTCCCCCGCCACGTCGAACGCGATGCCGTCGAGGTCCTGTTCGGCACGCGGGAGCGGCTCCACATCGTCCACCGCGGCGATCGGCGCCGTCGGCACGATCTCGCGCATGTGTTGGAGACTCCACCGGTTGAACGGGGCGATGAGCCAGTTCTCGAGGGTGACGAGGTGATCGCCCCTGGGAGGGGTGCCGCGCATCAGTCCCAACTCGTCGGCCGTCGCCGGCGTCCCTCGTTCCACCATCGCCTTGTTGTCCCGTCTCGGTCGGTGAGGGAGCCTACCGCGCCGCCGCGGACGGGTCCGAAGCGCGCGTCACGCCCGCCCCGAGCCGCGACGTTGGAACTCGTTACAGGTGGCGGAGCCTTCCACGATGCCCCGGACGTACTTGCAGGAGCCCACGGCGAGACGGGGGAACATCCACTGGCAGACCTTGCACGAGACCTCGGGTTTCGGCGCGGGACGGTACCCGGCTTCTTGCTTCGACAGTCCCCACGTCTTCGGTGCCATCGCGAACCCCTTCCCCTCGATGCGCGCAGTCTCGCGCGAGCAGACATGGGACGCAAGGCGAACCACGGCTTGCGATGACCTGCGGGACTTCCTAGAGTCCTCGCCCATCCGGAGCCGGAAGGGGATCGATGGGCGTCGACGTGGTCGTGCTCGGCGGCGGCATGGCGGGGTTGATCGCCGCACGCGACCTGGGCGAGCGAGGCCTCGCCGTGACACTGCTCGAGGCCCGCGATCGGCTGGGCGGCCGTACGTGGACGCGTCCGCTGGCCGGCACCGACATCATGGTCGAGATGGGCGGCACGTGGTTCAGTCGCGTGCTCCAGCCCGGGATCGCGGCGGAGATCGAGCGGTACGGCCTCGCCGTCACCGAGGCGAACACGTTCGATCGGATCGTGTTCGCCGGCACGGCCGAGCGCCGGGAGGGGACGAGCGTCGCGGAGACGTTCGGACCCCTGTTCGACCCGGCCCGCCCCGCGCTCGACGCGGCGATCGCCGACGTGCTTCGGGCGTGGGAGGCCGGTCCCTCGATCCCCGCGGAACTCGACGTGGCAGCCGCGGACTGGATCGGCTGGCTCGACGTCCCCGATGTGAGCCGTGAGGCGCTCCTGTCGTGGGTGGCTCTGATGGGCGGAGGCGATCCGGGCGCGATGTCGGTGCTGATGCTCACGTCGGACCTCGCCCTCACCGGGTTCGACGTGGAGTCCACGATGGAAGAGCTCGGCGAGTCCTTCACCCATGGGACCGCCTCCCTGGTCGACGCCGTGACCGACGAAGTGCGCGGCACGATCCGACTGGGGGCGACCGTGGCGTCGGTGACCCAGACGCCCGACGATGTGGTCGTCACCCTGGCCGACGGGTCCACGATCGATGCCCGCGCGGTCGTGGTGGCCCTCCCTCTGAACTGCCTCGGCGACGTGTCGTTCGATCCCCCGCTCGGCGGCGCGCTCGCGCGGGCGACCGCGCAAGGGCACGTGGGGCGATCCACCAAGGTGCTCGCGGTGACGGAAGGCTTCGGCGCCACCACCCTCGGC
The DNA here is from genome assembly GCA_963810915.1 of uncultured Actinomycetes bacterium. Classification (GTDB taxonomy): domain Bacteria; phylum Actinomycetota; class UBA4738; order UBA4738; family HRBIN12; genus JAOUEA01. The sequence continues at coordinate 260,250 of CAWEPH010000002.1, forward strand.
ACGATGTGGGGGCACCCCTTGCAGGCCGCGATGGGGATGCGCTCTCTCGAGGCGGGCGCCCTCGTGGTGGGGTTCGATGCGCTCGGGACCCTCCGGGATCCGCACGATCCGCGCGAGATCGAGGACGCCGTCCACGTCATCGAACCGCGGGCACGGGTCCTCGCGTGCGACAGCCACGACTGGAACGCGGATCCCTTCTCGAAGGGCACGTGGCTCTCCTGGCCGCCGGGCTGGGGAACCATCGCGGGCGCCCTCGCTCGGCCGCAGGGCCGGCTCGCGTTCGCCGGATCGGACACCTCGGTCGACGGGGCCGGTTACATCGAGGGAGCCATCACCTCGGGCGCCGCGGCCGCCGGCGAGGCGGCCCGCATGCTCGGGCGCTGACGCGAGGGACGATCAGCCGAGGGGCTCGCGCCCCATCTTCAGGCGCCATTCCTCGTTGAACCAGTAGAGGAACCGATCCTGGCGCGGATAGACACCCCGGGTGAAGGCCCGCGAGCTCACACCCGTCTGCGCGCGCGCACAGACGTCCCAGTCCTGCTTACTGATCAGGTCCCAGAACTCCACCACCGGCTCGGGCTTGAAGTCCGGACCCGCGATCGTCTCCGGCCGGAAGAGGAACTCGCTCACGACCGTCGTGTGGTTCGGGCCTTTCGGATAACCGATGTAGTACATCACGCAGTCCGGGTGCAGGTTCAGCATCAGGTTGGGGAACTCGTAGCTGCCGTAGTACATCGTGTAGTCCTCGGGCAGCAGGTCCGGGAGCTTGGGGAGCTCGCTCGTCCCGGTCTTCGTGAAGCTCGTGGCGCCCTCGACCATCCAGTTGCCGTCGTCGCGGGTCTCCTCGTCCCAGACCTCGCCGAAGCGGAAGAGCGGTACGACCTGGACGAGCTCGGGGTGCACTTGCGGGCAATGCAGGCACTCGTTGTAGTTCTCCACCACGATCTTCCAGTTGGCGGCGACCTCGTACACGAGGCGCACACCCACGGTGAGCTCGTCCATCTTGAAGCGCTCGAACGCCGTGATCGACTCCGCGCCGTCGGTGAGCGCCTCCATCAACGGCCGCGGTGTCCCCTGGGTCATGTTCAGGAAGAGGAAGCCCGCGTAGTGGTCCACCGCGATGCCGTAGAGGGGGTGCGCGGAACGGTCGAAGTGCTCGTCTTCCCTGACGTTCGGCGATCCGATCAACTGGCCGTTGAGGTCGAACGTCCACGCGTGGTACGGGCAGACGAAGGCTTTCCGCACGCTCGCCGTGCCCTCGATGTCGTCCACGAACTTCGTGCCCCGGTGGCTGCAGACGTTGTAGAAGGCGCGCAGCTCCCCGCCGTCGTTCCGCGTGATGAACACGGACTCGCCGGCGATGTCGCGCACGATGTAGTCACCGGGGTTCGCGACCTCCTCGGTGCGGCCGACGCAGATCCAGTCGCCCCACCAGATCCGTTCCTTCTCCTGCTCCCAGACCTCGAGGCTGGCGTAGTCGGCGCTGCCGAGCGTCGGGCGCGGCTCCCAATCGACCTCGTCGTTGCGGATCTTGGTGTCTTCGGCCTGGCTCATGGCGGGCGAACCTCCGGGGTCGGTGCGGATACCGTCAAGGATATGCCGCCGGGACCGGTCTCGGATACCGAGGAGCGGGGGTGCCCGGTGCGGATATCGCAGCGAAGGCGCGCTCGTTCTGCGAGAATCGCACCGCCATGGCGGGAACCGGCATCGACGACCTCGACCTCCAGATCATCGACGCCCTCGCCGAGGACGGCCGCCGGCCCTTCACCGCGGTGGCCAAAGACCTCGGCGTGGCGGAGGCCACCGTGCGCGCGCGCGTCGCGCGTCTGCAGCGCATGGACGCCATCCGGTTCGTCACCGACACGAAGCCCCACCAGCTCGGACTCCTCTTCGCGTACCTGGGGGTGAAGGTGAGCGGCCCCAACGTGGCGCGCGCGATCGAGGCCATCTGCGCGATCCCCGAGGCGGTGTACGTGATCGAGTGCACCGGCAACTTCGACGTGCTCGTGGAGGTGGTGGCCAAGGACGGCGACGACCTCCTGCGCCTGATGCACGAGGACATCCGGAGGGTCCCCGGGGTCTCCGAGGTGGATTCATTCGTGGGTCTGCGCATCGCGAAGGGGACGTTCCGCTACGCCGATATGGGCCGCGCCGCGGAGGTGCGGCCTTGAGGTCTTACACCGTGCCGATCACGCGCGCGACACCCGACCGCCTGTCCGACCTCGCCGGGGTCCTGGGGCGGGCGTTCTTCGCGGATCCAATGATCCAGTGGCCCTTGCACGACGAGGGCACGGCGGCGTCCATCAAGGCGATGTTCCGCATCCTCTACGAGAGCCCCATCACGAAGGGGATCGTCTGGGAGGCGGGTGAGGCGGAGGGCGTCGCGGTGTGGGTTCCTCCCGGGGAGGCGGGGGAGATCCTCGACGCCCACGAGGGGCGCGACCGATACGCCTCGCTGGTGCCAGACGGCGGCGCGCGATACGAGGCGATGTGGGCGTGGCTCGAAGAGAAGGTGCCCGAGGAACCTTTGTGGTACCTGGACGCGATCGCCGTGGACCCTCCCTGCCAGCGCGCCGGGGTGGGATCGGCACTCGTGCGCCACGGCCTGGCGCTCGCCGAGGACGACGGGGTCGGGGCGTTCCTCGAGACATCGCAACCGACGAACGTCGGCTTCTACGAGCGTTTCGGGTTCCGCGTCGTGGACGAGGGCGACGCGCCCACCGGCGGTCCCCACATCTGGTTCATGCGCCGCGACGTATGACCCTCGGAGGGACGGGACCGATGCACGCAGGACGGAAGTCGCCGCTCGCGCGCGCGTACAAGGAACACGCGGATGCGCAGCGCCGCCGAGCCCCGGGCACGACTCCCCTCGACTTCGAGACCTTCCTCGCCGGGTTCCAGCAACCGACTGTGAGCCGCCGCGACGTGCTGCGCGCCGGGGGGATCCTCGGCGCGGGCGTGGCGCTCGCCGCCTGCACCCCGTCGTCCCCTCGCTCCGTGCCATCGCCCGCGTCGCCGGCGGGCGTCCTGCCCACCACACCGCGCCTCGTCGTGGTGGGCGCCGGTCTCGCGGGCATCACCGCCGCTTACCGGCTCTCACGAGCAGGGCTTCCCGTGCGGGTGTACGAGGCGCGGGATCGCGTGGGTGGCCGCTGCTGGACCTCGCGGGGCTGGGCCGAAGGACAGACCGCCGAGCACGGCGGCGAGTTCATCGACACGCGCCACGTGCACATCCGAGCGCTCGCCCGTGAGCTCGACCTCAGCCTCGACGATCTGTGGAAGGGGTATGTCGCGGGCGCGAGCTACCCACGCATCGTCGCGGGGAGCGACCTCACCGTCCACGAGACCAAGCCGGTGATGGCCCGCATCAACGCGGCGGCCGCAGAGGAGGCTCGGAGGATCGGATTGATGGACCGCGCGGGCACGGTGGACATGCGCGCCATCTCCTACGGCACCGCCACAGCCGCGGCCCAGGCGCTCGACCAACGTTCGATGAGCGAGTGGCTCGAGGCCCACGTCCCGGGCGTGATGGGCTCCCGCGTCGGCACGTGGCTCGACGAGGTGATGGCGGGCTGGTACGGGCTGAACCTGGACGCCCTCTCCGCGCTCAACTGGATGGACTACTCGGTGATCCCGGCACCGGGTGCCGACGAGCGCTGGCACGTCCGCGGCGGCAACGACCAGATCATCGGCCGAGCAGCGGAGACGCTCCCCCCGGGCACGATCCACCTGAACGCGCCGCTGCGCGCGCTCGTGCGACGCAGCGACGCGGCGTACGAGCTGACGTTCGACGGCGACGGCGCGCCGGTGATGGCCGACCTGGTGATCCTCACGCTCCCCATGTCCACCCTGCGGCAGGTGGACCTCTCCCGGGCCGGCTTCGGCGCGCAGAAGATGGCAGCGATCGCCGATCTCGCGATGGGCTACGACGTCAAGCTCTTGCTGCAATACGCGACGCGACCCGCGGACATGGGCAACTGGAGCGGCGGTCTGGAATACACCGATCCCGACCTCGTCACCTGGGAGAGCTCGGTCGCCGAGGCCGGGAAGGCGGGGCTCATCACCGTGTACGCGGGTGGGCGCACCGGCGCGAGCTGGGCCGCCCCGGAATCGCACGGCCCCGCCCCGGGGCCGCTCGTCGACGACATCCTCGGCCGGATCGAAGAGGGCGTGCCCGGCTCGCGGGCGCACTTCAACGGGCGGTCGTGGGCGGACCTGTGGACGCGCGACCCCTGGACGAACGGAGCGTATGCGGCCTTCGCGCCCGGCCAGTACACGCGATTCTGGGGCGGAACCGCGCAGCCCGACGGCAACGTGCACTTCGCCGGGGAGGCCACCTCCACCTACAGCCAGGGCTACCTGAACGGGGGCGTGGAGAGCGGCGACCGGGCGGCGGTCGAGGTGATGCGGAAGGTGGGCGTGCGCGTGCCGCCGTCGCTGGCGAACCTCCCTCACTGAGCGGGCGGCTTAGACCTCGCTATCGAAGTGCGCACGCAGCTGCGACTCGTGCTCCTCGTAGTGCTCGATCGTCTCCCAGACGAAGACCTCGTCGGCCTTGGGACCCTCGGGCGCCGACGCCCATGCCGCGAGGAGCGCGTCGCGCGTGCGCACGACCTCGCCCTCGACCTCGGCGAGGGTGCGCGTGCGCCCCTGCGCGAGCGCGGAGGCGTTGCGCTCGTCGGTTCCCTCGCTCTCCCCATCAGGGGCGTCCGTGCGGATCCGGTCGAGTTGGGCCGGCAGATCTGACCACCAGAAGGCGATGTGCCAGAGCACGTCCTTCACCGACCACCCGTCGGAGAGCACGGGCTCCTCGCGTTGGTCGGCCGGCACCGCGTCGACCAACCGATAGAAGGCCGCCCACGCCTCCGCCTCGCGCGTCGTGAGATCGTCGCGCGCGCTCGTCATCGGGTCCTCGGGAAGCCGAGATCGACCGTGGACGACCCGGGGTCGGGCCAGCGCTCGGTGACCACCTTGCCGCGCGTGTAGAAGCCGATGCCTTCGGGCCCGTACATGTGGCTGTCCCCGAAGAGGGAGTCCTTCCACCCACCGAACGAGTAGTAACCCACCGGCACGGGGATGGGGACGTTCACACCCACCATCCCGGCCTGGCAGTCGAACTGGAACGCGCGCGCGGCGCCACCGTCGCGCGTGAAGATCGCTGTGCCGTTGCCGTAGGGATTGTCGTTCACCAACGCGAGCGCCTCCTCGTAGCTGCCCGCGCGCACCACGGTCAACACCGGCCCGAAGATCTCGTCGCGGTAGCAGTCCATCTCCGTCGTGACGTGGTCGATCAGCGAGACGCCGAGGAAGAAGCCGTCGGACGCGCGGTAGAGGCCGTGCTCGCGGCCGTCCTCGACGATCGTCGCGCCCTGCTGCTCAGCCGAGGCGAGGTAGCCCGCGACCTTGTCGCGATGCTCGCGCGTGACGAGGGGGCCCATCTCGGACTCGGGTTCGAGGCCGTCGCCGATCTTCACCAGCGGCAGCCGCCCCCTGATGGCGTCGACGAGCGGGTCGGCGACGTCGCCGACGGCCACGACCACCGAGATCGCCATGCAGCGCTCACCGGCGGATCCGTAGGCGGCGGAAACCGCCGCGTCGGCCGCCATGTCGAGGTCCGCGTCGGGCAGCACCACCATGTGGTTCTTGGCACCGCCCAACGCTTGCACGCGCTTCCCGTTGGCCGTACCCGTCGCGTAGATGTGCTTCGCGACGGGTGTGGATCCGACGAAACTGACCGCCCGGACGCCCGGGTGCTCGAGCAGGCGGTCCACCACGACCTTGTCGCCGTTGACCACGTTGAAGACGCCATCGGGCAGGCCCGCCTCCTTCAGGAGCTCCGCGATGTACACCGATGCCCCCGGATCCTTCTCGGACGGCTTCAAGATGAACGCGTTCCCGCACGCGATGGCGTTGGCGAACATCCACATGGGCACCATGGCCGGGAAGTTGAACGGCGTGATGCCCGCCACCACCCCAAGCGGTTGACGGATCGAGAAGACGTCCACGCCGGTGGACGCCTGCTCCGTGAATCCACCCTTCAACAGGTGCGGGATGCCGGTCGCGAACTCGATGTTCTCCAGGCCGCGCGCCACCTCGCCCATGGCGTCGGAGAGCACCTTGCCGTGCTGCTCGGTGATGAGCCGCGCGATGTCCTTGCGATGCTCATGCAGCGTCTCGCGGATCCGGAACAAGACGTCGGCCCGTTTCGACAACGACGTCCGGCGCCAGCCGGAGAACGCCTCCTCCGCGGTCGCGACGGCGGCGTCCACCTCGCCGGGGCTCGCGAAGTCGACCTCGTGCGTCTGCCCGCCCGTGGCCGGGTTGAACACGGGGCCGGAGCGCCCGGACTCGCCGGCGACGGACTTCCCTCCGACCCAATGGCTGATGCGATCCACGGTCATCACTCCCCAGCGGCGGGCCGGCAGGTCCGCGCTCGATCGTCCTCCGCGCGCCGGCTCGGTCGCTCGGGGCCGCCGTACGCAGTCCCGATGGTACCGGAGGCCCGGCGGGACCCGTTCCGCCGGGCCCGTGCTAGGTTCCCTCCCGGGGCGGAGCCCGCCGCGGAAGGAGCCATCAGGTGCAGCTCGGCATGATCGGCCTCGGACGGATGGGTGCGAACATGGTGCGTCGGCTCACGCGCGCCGGCCACGACTGCGTCGCACACGACGTCTCGCCGGAGGCCGTCGCCGTCGTCGTGGCCGAGGGCATCACCGGGACCGCCACCATCGAGGAGCTCGTGGCGAGGCTGGATCCGCCACGCAACGTCTGGATGATGGTGCCCGCGGGCGCGGTCGACGCGACGATCGAGACGGTCGCGCCGCTCCTCTCGCCGGGTGACACGCTGATCGACGGCGGCAATTCCCACTACGTCGACGACCTCCGCCGCTCGGCCGAGCTGGCGGACGCCGGGATCCGCTACCTGGACGTGGGCGTGAGCGGGGGGATCTGGGGGCTGGAGCGCGGTTACGCGCTCATGATCGGAGGCGACCCGGACGCGGTGGAGCGGCTCGACCCGGTCTTCGCCTTGCTCGCGCCGGGGGTCGAGGCGGCGCCACGCACGCCAGGACGAACCGGCGAGCCCAGCCGCGCCGAGCAGGGGTACCTCTATTGCGGCCCGAGCGGGGCCGGGCACTTCGTGAAGATGGTGCACAACGGGATCGAATACGGCCTGATGGCTGCCTATGCCGAGGGCTTGAACGTCCTGAAACACGCCGACGCCGGCGCGGTGGGTCGGCCGGTGGATGCGGAGACCACCCCCCTGCGCGATCCCGAGCGCTATCGCTACGCGTTCCCGCTGGACGACGTCGCCGAGGTCTGGCGACGGGGGAGCGTCGTGGCGTCCTGGCTCCTCGACCTCACGGCCGCGGCGCTGCACGACGAACCCGATCTCGGCGCCTTCGAGGGACCTGTATCCGACTCCGGCGAGGGTCGATGGATGGCGATCGCCGCGATCGAGTCCACGGCGCCCACGCCCGTGCTCACCGCGGCGCTCTTCGAGCGCTTCGCGAGTCGGGGCGAGGACGACTTCGCAGACAGGGTGCTCTCGGCGATGCGGGCGCGGTTCGGAGGGCACGTGGAGGGCGGCGGCGGCCCCACGGGGCACCCGTGAGCGATCGCGAGGCGCGCTCCGACGCCCTGGTGCTCTTCGGGGTCACCGGGGACCTCGCGTTCCAGAAGGTGATCCCGGCGCTCCAGGCGATGGTGCGCCGGGGAAACCTCGAGGTGCCGGTGGTGGGCGTCGCGCGATCTGGCTGGAACAAGGATCGCCTCGTGGAGCGGATGCGGACCAGCCTCGAGGAGCACGGGGGCGTCGACGACGCTGCGTTCACCGAGCTCGTGGCCCGTCTGCGCTACGTGGACGGCGACTACACCGACCACGCGACGTTCGGCCGTCTGCGCGATGCGCTCGGGGACGCGCGGCACCCGCTCCACTACCTCGCGATCCCCCCGTCGTTGTTCGAGACCGTGGTCCAGCACCTCGATGCGGTCGGGTGTGCGACCGGCGCGCGGGTCGTGGTCGAGAAACCGTTCGGCCGCGACCTGCGATCGGCCCAGGAACTGAATCGCGTGATCCGCCAGGTCTTCCCGGAGGACGCGATCTTCCGCATCGACCATTTCCTGGGCAAGGAGCCGGTGCAGAACCTCGCGTACTTCCGCTTCGCCAACACGTTCCTGGAGCCGTTCTGGAACCGGAACTACGTGCAGTCCGTGCAGATCACGATGGCCGAGAAGTTCGGGCTGCGCAGGCGCGGCCGCTTCTACGAGCAGGTGGGGGCTATCCGCGACGTCGTTCAGAACCACCTGCTGCAGGTCCTCGCACTCGTCGCGATGGATCCGCCCGCCGGCGACGACCGCGACGTATTCCTGAACGAGCGCGTTCGCTTGCTGAAGTCGATCCGCCCCCTCACGCCCGACGATGTCGTGCGCGGCCAATTCAATGGCTACCGCGCACTCGATGGCGTCGATCCGCACAGCGACGTCGAGACCTTCGTGGCCCTGCGGGTGCACGTCGACAGCTGGCGGTGGGCCGAGGTGCCCTTCTACATCCGCGCGGGCAAACGCCTGCCCGTCACCGCCACCGAGGTCCTGGTCGAGCTCCAGCGTCCACCCCGCGACGTGTTCGGCGAAGGCGAGCGAGGGCACCCGAACCACGTGATCTTCCGGCTGGGCCCGGACGTGAGCATCACGCTCGGCGCCCGCACGAAGCAACCGGGCGACCGCATGGTCGGCGAGGACGTGGAGCTGATGGCACACCACCAGCCCGCCGAGGTGATGGCGCCGTACGAACGGCTCCTCACCGACGCCATGGATGGCGACCCCGAGCTCTTCTCCCGCCAGGACATCGTGGAGACCTCATGGCGGATCGTGGATCCCATCCTCGACGACGCCACCCCGCTCGCGCATTACGCGCAGGGCTCATGGGGACCGGAGGAGGCCGAGATCCTGATCAAGGGTGACGGGGGATGGCACGATCCCGACCGGCGCGGCGGGGACGAGCCCTAGCTCGCCAGCATCGACGCCGCCGCCGCGTCGACGAACCAATCCGCCCCCTCGATCACCTGCGCCGGCAGGATGTCCGGCTCGAACGGCCCCTCCACCACCCGGGCGAGCACCTGCGCCTTCGCCGATCCCGTGACGAGGAAGACCTTGTGCGCCGCCGCGTTCAGGACGGGCGGCGTGAGGGTGATGCGGTGGCGGGGACTCGCGTCCACCTCCACGTCCATCACCCATCGTTCGGACTCGTGCACCGCGCGGCTGCCCGGGAAGAGCGAGGCTGTGTGGCCGTCTTCCCCCAATCCCAGCAGGATCAGGTCAAAGCGCGCCCCGGTCGCGTCGGGCGGCGGGCCCTGAGGTGCGCCGAACGCGCGTCGCAGGAGTCGTTCGTAGGCGAGCGCGGCTTCGGCGGGATCGTCCTCGCCGCGGATGCGGTGGACGCGGCCCTCGGGGATAGGCACCTGATCGAGCAAGGACTCCTTCGCCATCAGATGGTCGCTCGCGGGATCGAAGGGGGGGACGCAGCGCTCGTCACCCCAGTACACGTGGACGGACCCCCACGGGATACGCTCCGCCTCCCCGGGAGCGGCGAGCAGTCGGTACAGCTCGCGTGGGGTCGAACCTCCGGAGAGCGCGATGAGGAACCCGCTGCTGCGTTCGATCGCGCGGTTCGCCACCTCGACCACGACCTCGGCGACGCCGCGCGCGACGCCGGACGGGTCGGGATAGACCTCCATGCCCGCAGTCTGCCACGGCGACGGCGACGGGCGGCGGGATGGCTTCAACCCTTGGGGACCACCCGGATCGCGCCGGCCGAGGGCAACAGCGTGCTCAGGTGCCCGTCGTCCCACCTGACCCGGTAGCTGGGGCTCCCGCCGCCCTCGATCACCTCGACGACCTCGCCGTGACGCGGCGCCTGTCCGGTCCGTTCCGTCTCGACCACGATCTGGTCGCCGGGCTTCGCCTCCATCGTGCACCTCCTCCGTCTCCTGGTGCCACCGTAGAGCGGTCACCCGAGCGAGGGACGGGACCGAGGGACCCCTCGAGGCGGGCCCTTCATCGGCGCGCGCCGCCCGCGCGGCGTAGGCTCGGTGGCCATGGTGGAGGTGCGCACCGCCATACCGCAGGACCTGCCGGTCATCGTCGAGACGGCGGCCCGATCGCTCGACGGCGAGGCGATGCTGCGCTGGTCGTTCGGACAGGAGCGGTTCGAAGAGCGCATCCGACGCCACTTCGCGCACTACGACGGCGAGAACATCCGACGCGGGTGGATCCGACTGGCGGCCGAGGGGGCGGGGATGGCGGTCTGGATCCCCCCCGGCGCACGCGAGGAGCACGAGGCGATCGGGCCCGCCCCGCCTGGCGAGGAGGCGGACATCCTGGGCACGAACGGCGACCGGCACGCGTCCTTCTGGGGATGGGTGGGTGCGCACGAGCCCGACGAGCCGCTCTGCTACCTCAGCCACATCGGGGTCGTGCCCGAACGCCAAGGCGAGGGCCTGGGACGTGCCCTGATGCGCGACGGCCTCGCGCACGCGGACCGCGAGGGTGTGCCGGCCTGGCTGGAGACCTCCAAGGAGGCGAACGTGACCTACTACGAGTCCTTCGGGTTCCTCACCGTGACCGATGAGGACGCGCCGGAGGGCGGGCCCCACATCTGGTTCATGCGTCGCGATCCTACGTGAGTCCCGCCAGCAGGACCGCGAGGCTCGCCGTCGCCAGGGCCACCACGCTGTCCGCCGCCCCGTAGTACATCCGCAGCGTGTCCCCGTCCTCGCCGAGGACCCAGCCGGTCGGGAAGACCACGCCGGGGACGTCGCCCGTGCGCTCGTAGGGCTCGGTAGGGCCGAAGACCCACTCGTCGGTGCGCTTCAGGACCGTGCCCGGGTCGTGGAGGTCGAGCAGCGCGAGCCCCACCCGGTAGAGCGAGCCCGAGGCCGTCACGCGCACGCCGTGGTAGCAGAGCAGCCATCCCTCGTCGGTTCGCAGCGGCGGGGGGCCGGTGCCGACCTTGTTCGCGTCCCACCACCCGCCACGGCGCGCGGGGAGGAGGATCCGACCGTCGCCCCAGTACCGCAGGTCCGGGCTCCACGAGAGCCACACGTGCGCGCCGAGGCCGGCGGTCGCCGTGGCGGGGCGGTGCAGCAGGGCCCAACGGCCGTCGAAGGTCTCCGGGAAGAGGGCGGCGTCCTTGTCCTCCGGCGGGACGATGACCCCGTGCCGTTCGAAGGTGACGAAGTCCTCGGTGGTGGCGAGACAGACCAGCGGACCACCTTCCGAGTACCCCGTGTACACGACGTAGTACGTCCCGTCGATCTGCGTGATGCGCGGGTCCTCGACCCCCCAACGCTCCTCGAACCGGTCGGGATCGGGCGTGAGGCCCCGGGTCTCGTCGACGGTCCAATCCCCCATGCCGTCCGGGCTCGTCGCCACCACGAGCCGGGAGATACCGGTGCGATCCTCCACCCGCACGAGCAGCAGCGTCCCCCCGTCGTGGGCACACGCCCCCGGGTTGAAGACCGCGTTGACGCCCGGGGAGAAGTGCCCGGGCGTGAGGATCGGATTGCCTTCGGATCGGACGATCGCGCCGTTCAGGGTCATCCAGGGCCCTCCTCGAGATGCTCAGCCGGGCTCCCATCTTCGTCGAAATGAGGGGTGGGAGAGCGCTATGCCGTATCCTCTGCCGCTGGAACCCTCGATGAGCGCGTCCTCGGAGACCACCCACCGCGCCCGGAGGCTGAGCGACCGGCCCGTGGTGGCGTCGGGTTCAGCGCCCGGCTACGACCCCGTCTTCAACGCGGGGCTCCTCTTCCACGACGGCAGCTACCACGTCTTCGCCCGCGGTGTGCGTTCGGGCTACCGCTTGAACCCGGGCGAGGGGCCGAAGTTCCTGGACTACATCTCCGACATCCTGGTCTTCGACTCGCCCGACGGTCTTCATTACGACTTCCGCTACGTGCTGGCGAGCGCCGGGGTGCACGCCGTCGACGCGCTGGCGCTCGAGGATCCACGCGTCCAACGGGTGCGCAACGGCAGCGGCGAGCACGTGGTGATGACGTACACGCACCTGCCGGCCGATACGCGCGAGCCCTGGAGGATCGGGGTCCATCGACTGGACTACGAGCCCCAGGCGAACCGGTTCCTCCTCGACGAGGGCAGCGGGCGTCTGATCGGTCCCGACGGCATCGCGAACAAGGACGCCGTGCTCTTCAACCTCGCCGATGGCCGCATCGCGATGCTCCATCGGATCCACCCCAACATCCAGGTGGCCACCTTCGATTCGCTCGAGCACCTCTTCGACGCCGACGGCACGTACTGGGACACCCATCTCGCGGAGATCGAGCACCACACGATCATCGCCCCCTCGCCGGGTGCGTTCGCCGTGGGGGCGGGGGCGCCGCCGATCCTCACGCCGGAGGGGTTCGTCCTCCTGTTCCACGAACGGCGTGCCGACGGCGCCTACACGGTGAACGCCGCACTTCTCGACGCGGGGACCGGACGCACGATCTCCCGCCTGGTCGAGCCCATCCTGGAACCCGAGCTGCCCTGGGAACGGGAAGGCGACGTGGACAACGTCGTCTTCGTGCAGGGAGCGCATCGGCGGGACGACGGAACGATCTACATGACGTACGGCGCGGCCGACCGTGCGGTGGGCGCGGCCGTCGTGTCCGAGCGTCAGCTCCTGGCCGCGTTGGCCTCCGCGCGCTGATCGGGCGCGGGCTTGCGCGCCTCGAAGGCGGTTAGCCGCTCCGCCGGCAGCAGCCGATGCGCGATCTGCAGCACGGTGAGCACGGCCAGGGACGACTCGGCGCCCTCGTTGCGGTTGACGCCGCCCGGGATGAGCCCGTCGTAGCCACCCCCGGTGGTGGGATCCACGAGGGCCACCCCGGCGTCGTTCGCCCCGCAGATCCAGGACGTGGCGCGGTCCAGCCAGGCGAGCCAGACGGGATCGCCGGTGACCTCGTACGCGCGGGCACAGGCCTCCGCCACGCTCGCGGCCTCGATGGGCTGCTGGTCGAACCCGGGGCGGGGGTCGCCGGGACCACGCCCCCCGGCCGGCGCGAAGCTGAAGCGGTCCCCGAGTGCCTCCTCGTCGCAGAGCCAGGCCAACAGACGGACGCCGTCGGCGAGGAGCGCGTCATCGCCGAGGGCCGCGCCGCTGGCGATCAGCGCCTCGGGCAGCAGGGCGTTGGCGTAGGTGAGCCGCGGCGCCGGCCAGGGCCACGCGTCGTCCGAGGTCGGGCGCGGCAGCGTGCGCGCAGCATCGGTGAGGATGGGCCACGCCTCTGGGTGGTCGGGGTCGGCCGCCACCAGCTCCGCGGCGGCGACCGCCGCGTGGGCCATCGCGCGCGGATGCTCCGAGCGGAAAGCGGCCGCTTCGCCGAAGAGCTTCCCCGCGGTCCAGCGGAGCGACACGGGGCCTCGAGCCCACGCCACCGCCAGCCCGAAGAGGGCGCGTCCGTTCGCGTCGTCGGACGAGGGATCTCCGGTCCATCGGCGGTCGTAAGCCATGCGGAGCCGGAACCGGCCGCCGCCCTGGTGCGCGTGCGCGAGGAACGCGAGGTAGATGCCCGCGAGCCGCTCGGCGTCCTGCTCCTGAGACCGGCTGACGACGGCGAGCCCACGCCCATTGTCGTCCGTACACCACCCGTCGGTGCGGCGCGGCACGGCACCGATCGCGTGCTCGAACAATCCCGTGTCGTCCGTCAGCCGCGCGAGGTGCGCGAGCCGCGGACGAGGGAGGCTCACGCCGCCTCACGCTCCGACAGCACGCGGTGGAGCAGCCGGAGGTATTCCCGACCGACGGCGGGCCACGCCAGCCGCTCGGCCTCGACGCGAGCCTGGGCTCGCATCGAATCGGCCAGAGCCGAGTCGGTGATGAGCCGGCGCAGGGCGCGTGCGATCGCCTTCGGGTCTTCGTGCGGAACCACGATCCCGCAGGCGCTCGACAGGAGCTCGACGGCGTGGGGGAAGGCCGTGGCCACGACCGGCTTGCCGGTCGAGACCGCCTCCACCAGGACGCCGGAGCAGATCTGCTGGCGCGACTCGTAGGGCAGCAGGATGATGTCCGCCGACCGCGCCAACGCGCGCAGGCTCGGCCCGTCGAGGTAGGTGTCCTCGAAGACGACGTGGTCACCGATCCCGAGGTCCGCGGCCTGCTTCATGAGCCCTTCGCGGTATCGCTCGCCGTCACGCGCCAGCACCTTGGGATGCGTTTCCCCGGCGATCAGGTACACGGGGGCCGGGTCGAGGTCGCGCAGATGGCGCATGGCCTCGATGCCGTACTCCAGCCCCTTGCCGGGGCCGATCAACCCCCACGTGAGCACCGTCGGCTCGGCCCGTTCGAGCGAGGAAAGGCCGACGTTGGGCACGGCGCCGTGCGTGATCACCGCCACGCGTTCGGGGGTCACCTCGTTGGCGGCGAGCAGCCGGGCCTTGGCCGCCTCGGTCGGGACGACGACGGTCTCGGAAAGCTCCATCACCTGCTCCAGGACCTTGCGCTGGTTCATCGATGGCTCCGTGAGCACCGTGTGCAGCACCGTCACCACGGGGATGGGACAGGCGCGCAGGAAGTCCACGAGCTCCTCGCCGTCGGGACCCGGGTAGATGCCGTACTCGTGCTGCAGCACGGCCACGTCGAACGCGCGCATCGCGTGGATCGCGCGCGCGCTCGAGGTCGGATCGGTCGCGACCCACTCGGCCACGACCTCGGGATACATCGGCGGCTCGGGGCCTTCCATCACGCGGACAACGCCGGCCGTACTCTCGCTCTGCTGGGCCGCCATCGCCTCGATCAGGGATTGCGTGAACGTCGCCAAACCACATCGCGTAGGTGGGTACGTGCCGACGAAACAGATCTTCAGCGGGTCCATAGGCCCTGGCCTCCTCATCGTCTCGTCACTCATTCGATAACACACGCGAGGTGCGTCGGCAGGTCCACCGGGACCCCTTGAATCGGGGACCATTGGAGCTCAAGACCCCAGAATCACTGCATAACAACGAATCACGAGAAGTCTTGACGACTGCAACGAGCGCAGAGCGTCACTAGATCGTTACAGGGAGTTCACCGCGAGAACAACCGTGGGACGCTCACCCAACGAGGGGTGGGACACCGCGTTTCACGAGTTGGTCGGCGATGATGTTCCGCTGCACCTCCGATGTACCTTCCCATATCCGGTCGACGCGTAGCTCCCGGTAGAAGCGCTCCGCCACGTTCTCGCGCATGTATCCGCGTCCCCCGAAGATCTGCACGGCACGATCGGCGACGCGGTTCGCCATCTCCGAGGCGTAGAGCTTGGCCATGGAGCACTGGGCGTGCTGCAGCTTCACGTCGACGCCGGCGTCGATGTTCTCCGCCAGTCGGTAGGTCATGAGGCGCGCCGCCCAGAGCTCGGTGAGCGAGTCGGCGAGCATGTGCTGGATCGCCTGGAACGCGATGATCGGCTCGCCGAACTGCACCCGTTCCTTCGCGAACGTCGTGGCCTCTTCGATCAGCCGCTCGGCCGCGCCGCAGCAGCGCGCCGCGATCATCAGGCGCTCGTAGCGGAACCACTCGTACGTGAAATCGAGGCCGTCGCCTTCCTCTCCGATCAGGTTGTCCGCCGGCACCCGGACGTCCTCGAAGGCCACGAGCGGATGCGTGTCCGGATACGTGTGCGAGTACGCGGGTGAGCGCACCTCCCGCACCCCGGGCGTCTCCTTGTCGACGAAGAACATCGCGTGCTCGCCCTCGTGGGGACCGCCCACGATCTTCGCTTGGAAGAAGCAGTAGCTGGCGTGGTTGTAGGAGGTCACGTGCATCTTGACCCCGTTCAGCACGTACGTGTCGCCGTCGAGGCGGGCCGTGGCGGCGATCGCGTCGACGTCGGAGCCGGCGCCCTCCTCGGTGATCGCGTAGCACTCGTGGATCTCGCCGCGGATCGTCGGCGCGATCCACGTCTGCATCTGGTGTTCGCTGACGACGCCCGGCGCCCATGCCGGAGGCGTGTGCACGCACCAACCTAAGGCGTTCGTCACGCGTCCGATCTGCTCCGAGACGAGCACCTGCTGGAGCATCGTCATCCCGGTGCCGCCGAGCTCCCGGGGCATGTTCATCGCGAAGAGGCCGAGCTCGATGGCCATGCGGTGGTGGTTCGCGCGCGCTTCGGCGGGGATCTCGCCTCCGTGCGCCTCCGCGTGCTGCTCCCACGGGATCAGCCGTTTGTCGACGAAGGCACGCGTCCGCGCCTGGATCGCCCGGTCCTCCGCGGACATCGGGTACGTGCTCATCTCGATCGGTCACCTCCGGACAGGTCGGGCGGAGCATACCGCGCGGGTTGAACCACGATTCAATCGACCTGCAACCGACGCCGCGTCAGCCGATGAACTCGAGCCGGTCGCGATGCTCGGCGAGTTGCGCCAGCGTGCGCGCGTCGATCGTGTGATCGCGGTCGGGTTCTGCGACGTCGGGTCGCTCGCCGAACAGCTCGCCGCTCAGGTAGCGCTGCCCGGTGTCGGGCACGACCGTCACGATCCTACGCACCTCCAGGTGCGCCGCGGCGACCTTGTGCGCGGCCGCCACGTTGATGCCCGAGGAGGGTCCGCACAGCATGCCCTCTTCCTTGGCGAGACGCCGCGCGATGTCTAGTGCCTCCGCGGTGGAGGCCGTGACGATGCCGTCCATCAGCCCGAGGTCGAGGTTGGGGGGGATGATGCCGTCGCCGATCCCGGGTACCCCGTGCGTGCCCCACTCCTGTTTGGAGATGAGCGGACACTCCGACGGCTCGACGGCGAACGCCCGGATCGCGGGATCGTGGCCCTTCAACGCGCGCGCCACCCCTGTGATCCAGCCCCCGGTCCCCTGCGACCCCACCACCGCATCGATGCGACCGCCCGCCTGTTCCCAGATCTCCTCACCCGAGGTGAGCTGGGCCTCGGGGTTATCCGGGTTCTCGAACTCACCGGGGAAGAAATAGCGGTCCGGGTCGGATGCGCGGATCTCGCTCATCCTTGCCAGCGCCAGGTCGATATCCGTGCCCGCGCCCGGCGTCAGCACGAGCTCGGCCCCGTAGCCCTCGATCATGCGCTTGCGCTCCGGACTCATGCCCTCGGGCATCACGATCACGCACGGATACCCCTTGATCGCGGCGACGGCGGCGCACGCGATGCCGGCGTTGCCCGTGGTGCATTCGATGATCGTCATGCCCGGTTCGAGGTCACCGCGGACCTCGGCGCGCCCCAACATGTGCGCGTAGATCCTGTCCTTCACCGACCCGGTCGGGCCGTACCACTCCACCTTCGCGAGGATCTCGACGCCCTCGGGCACCACCCGCTGGAGGCGTACGAGGGGGGTGCGTCCGATCGCGCCGAGCAGCGTCGGCACCTCGCTGCGATGCGCATCCCATCCGATCGTCACGTCGGCCTCCCTTGTTCAGCCGGCGGCCGGACGCCGGCGCTCTACGTATCCGAGCCGCCGCGAGATGGCCGCTGCAGCCTCGATCGTCAGCCGTCCTACCCGCGGCAGATCGACGGGGCGCATGCGGAACGCCGGTCCGCTCACGCTCACGGCGGCAACCACCTCACCGTCCGCGCGTCGCACGGGCGCAGCCACCGCGTTCAGCCCTTCCTCCAACTCCTCCATGGTGGTGGCGTACCCGCGCGTGCGGATCTCCGCCAGCTGCGCGCGGAGCTTGGCCGGGTCGGTGATCGTGGCCGCGGTGGTGCGCGCGAGCGGATGCGACAAGAGCCGGTCGCGCTCGCGGTCGTCGGCGGACGCCAACAGGACCTTGCCGTTCGACGTGGCGTGCAGCGGCGTGCGCCGGCCCACCCAACTCACCGCCACGATCGATCGCGTGCCGGTGACCTGGTCGATGTAGACGACGGCGTCGCCGGAGATCACGCCGAGGTTCACCGTCTCCCTGGTGCGGTCGGCGAGGTCCTCCAGCACCGGACGCGCCGTCCGTACGAGATCCATGCTGGCCATGGCCGCGCCCGCGAGTCGGATCAGGCCGAACCCCAGGCGGTACTTCTCCGTGACCGGGTCGCGCTCCACCATCCCGCGCTCGGCGAGCGTCGCCACGAGCCGCGACGCGGTGGCCTTGTGCACGTCGAGGCGACGACCTAGCTCGGTGACGCCCAGCTCCCCAGCCTCCGCGATCAGCTCGAGGGCGCGCAGGGCGCGGTTCACCGACTGGAGGTTGCCCCCGCGCTCCTGCTGGTCCGATTGGTCTCGCACCACGCAACACCGTCCCGCACACCGCGACGGTGCCGGACGCTACGCCGGGCCGTGGACGCCTGTCAACGCCCGGGGTTCTAGCGAACGTAGGTCGACGCCCGGGGCTCTAGCGAACGTAGGTCGACGCCCGAGTCGCGCCAGCCGTCGAGACCCTGGTGGCCGGGGCTCCGAGGGGTTACGGTGCGCGCAACCACCCGGCCTAGCTCAGGAGGCTCCACATGCGTCGAACCGCCGTCCGCGCATCGATCCCCGTGTTGCTCGTCGCCTCGTTCGCGCTGGCGAACACGTCGCCGGCCGTCGCACGACCCGCCCCCAGCCCACGATGGGTACACGAGGCGATGCGCCACGTTCCGGCGCGGTTCGCGTTGCCGTTGCGGCTCTTGCCGGGAGCGACGACGGCGGTTGGGTTCGTCGGCCGGTTCAGGATCCCCGGATCCCCCTACCGTTGGGGCGTGACCGCCGCCTTCCTCGGGACGCACCCCATCCTTGCGGTCTACGGCGATCGAAGCTTCGCGAACGGCGTGGAGGAGCACCAGTGGCTGTTCCAGCTTCCCCCCGGCGCGCTCCGGGTGGGCCCACACCTGCGGGAGGCTCACGTCCACACGGATACGGCCCTCGGTCCGTTCGGACAGATCGACCTGGACTTCCACCCGGGCGGGCCGATCCGCACGCACACCCTCCGCTGCCCGTCAACCCGCGACGCGCTGGTGTCCGACGACCTGCGCCGAGGCACCCTCACCGGATCGCTCCAGTTCGCCTCGAACGAGGGGACGTTGCCGGCCCTGAGCGTGTCGACGATGAAGGCTCGTGCCGTGCGGGAGACAGCGACAGGCGCCCACTGCCCCCGATCGCCCGGGCCCGTCCGCTGCCGCCGCTCGCGCGATGCGACCGTGGTATCGCAAGCACAGGGGACCGAGCTGGCTGGATCGGTTGGCGCCGGATACCTCATAGCCTCGACCTATCAGGAGGTCGCACCAGCCGAGGAGGTGCACCTCATCCTCGCCAACACCGCTGGGAGCCGGGTGTTCGAGATGGGTCCATCCGGGCTCATCGTCGACGCGTCGACGCTGTCGCCTCTCGCGTCGGGGAGCCTCATGTTCGACACGGCTTCGACGGTTCGTCGTAGAGGCCATCATTGCGGGCATGTCGTGCATCAGAAGCAGGTCTGGAGCTCCGGAACCCTCACGCTGCCCTTCGACTCGGGTGCCGTCGATCTGACCGGTGCTGATCTGAGAGCGCTCGTCGTTATCCACGAACGCTGAGCAAAGCCCGCTCGCCGGTCAGTACCGTTGCGCAGGACGCGCCGAGAGGATCGACGGTACCCTTGCGATCGTCGAGGCTGAGCGGGCCGAACGACCCGCTGGTCTCCCACGAACCCGATGACCGACGACCGACCGCGCTACTGGCGCGCCGCCGATCCGAAGCCGGCCTACGACGTGATCATCGTGGGCGCGGGCGGGCACGGCCTTGCGACGGCGTACTACCTCGCCGCCAACCACGGCATCACCGACGTCTGCGTGGTGGAGAAGGGATGGCTCGGCGGAGGGAACACGGCGCGGAACACCACGATCATCCGGTCGAACTACCTCTGGGACGAGAGCGCGGCGCTCTACGAGCACTCGCTGAAGCTCTGGGAGACGCTGGAGGAGACGCTCGACTTCCCGATGCAGTTCTCCCAGCGCGGGGTGCTGAACCTCGCCCATGACCTGGGCGACGTGCGCACGAGCAAGCGGCGCGTCTACGCGAACCGCCTGAACGGCGTCGACGCGGAATGGCTCGATGCCGACGAGGTCAAGGCGTTCTGCCCAATCGTGAACACCTCCCCCCATGTGCGCTACCCGGTGCTGGGTGGCACCCTCCAGCGTCGCGGTGGTGTCGCCCGCCACGACAAGGTGGCGTGGGGGTACGCCACCAACGCCGACCGCCTGGGCGTCGATATCGTTGAGCACGCCGAGGTGACGGGGTTCCTGCGGGCCGGCGACGGTGGGGTCATCGGCGTCGAGACGAGCCGGGGCACCATCCGTGCCGAAACCGTCGCACTGGCCGCCGCGGGCCACACCAGCGTGCTCGCCTCGATGGTGGGGCTCCGCCTCCCGATCCAGTCGCACCCCCTGCAGGCGCTCGTCTCCGCGCTCTACGAACCGGTGCTCGCCACCGTGGTGATGTCTAACGCCGTACACGTCTACGTCAGCCAAGCGGACAAGGGTGAGTTGGTGATGGGGGCGGGGATCGACGCGTACAACTCTTATGCCCAACGCGGCTCGTTCCACGTGATCGAGCACCAGATGGCCGCCGCGCTCGAGCTGTTCCCGATGTTCGCCCGGGCGGCCGTGCTGCGGACCTGGGGAGGCATCGTCGACGTCTGCCCGGACGCCTCGCCGATCATCGGCCCCACGCCCGTGCCCGGCTTGTTCATCAACTGCGGGTGGGGCACGGGCGGCTTCAAGGCCACGCCGGGTTCGGGCTGGGTCTACGCGGAGGCGATCGCGGCCGGCGCGCCGTCGCCGCTCGCGCGCCCGTACGCCCTCGAGCGCTTCACGACCGGGGCGCTGATCGACGAGCACGGCGCTGCGGCGGTCGCGCACTAGGACCATGAGGAGGACGTCGTGAGGCCAGCCGCGGTGCGCACATTCGCGCTCTCCCTGCCGGAGGCGGAGGAGCGCGAGACCTGGGGCGAGGCGACGTTCCGCGTGCGGAACAAGATCTTCCTGATGATGGCCGCCGACGGGAAGCGGGCCAGCGCGAAGGCCGCGCGGGAAGAACAGGAGGCGCTCCTGGCAGAGGAGCCCGACGTCTTCTTCTACCCGGAGTACGTGGGCGTGCACGGTTGGGTGGGGATCGTGGTGGCCCGCGTGCACACCGAGGAGATGCGCGAGCTCATCACCGAGGCGTGGCGGATGACGGCCCCGAAGCGCCTCGTGAAGGCCTTCGACGAGGGGGCATGAAGACGCCATGCTGCTGATCCCCTGCCCCCACTGCGGACCACGCGACGAGATCGAGTTCCGATACGGCGGCCAGGCGCACGTCGCATACCCCTCCGATCCCGAGGGGCTCAGCGACACGGAGTGGGCGGACTACCTGTTCATGCGCGAGAACCCCAGGGGCGCGTGGGAGGAACGTTGGATGCACGCCGCCGGGTGCCGCCGCTGGTTCGATCTCGTGCGCTCCACCGCCGATCACACGATCGATGCCGCCCTCCCGCTGGGAGAGGACCCGCCGGCATGACGTCGCGACGGGTCCAGACCGGCGGCCACGGTGTCGATCGCGCCACGCCGGTTGCGTTCACGTTCGAGGGTGCGCCCTACGAGGGATTGGCGGGCGACACGCTCGCGAGCGGCCTGCTGGCTAGCGGCGTGGACGTGATCTGCCCATCGCCGATCCTGGGACGCCCGCGCGGGGTCTTCTCCGCGGGCGTGGAGGAGCCTTGCGCGTTCGTGGAGATCTCCTCGCCCAGATCGGAACCCATCGTGCCGGCCCCCGCGGTGGAGCTCGTGGAGGGGCTGAGCGCCGTCGGGCGCCCGGGCGTGGGCCGACTGCCTGACGGCGACGCGGGCGTCCCGCAGGCGGATCACCGACACCTGCACGTGGAGACGCTCGTCGTGGGCGGCGGTGTGGCGGGTCTGACAGAGGCCTTAGCGGCGGCGGTCGCGGGCGATCGGGTGCTGCTCGTGGATGAGCGACACTGGCTGGGCGGCGTCGCCCACTCGGCGGATGCGGTCGACGGCGACCCGGCCCTCACCTGGGTCGAACGCGTCGTCGGCGAGTTGGACGCGGTCCCCGACGTCCGGGTGCTGACGCGCGCCACCGCGCTGGGCGTGTACGACATGGGCTACGTCGTCGTCTACGAACGGTCGCGTCCCGTAGAGCGCGTGTGGCACGTGCGCGCGGACCGGGTGGTCCTGGCGACCGGGGCCCACGAGCGGCCCGTCGCGTTCGCGGACGACGATCGCCCCGGCGTGATGCTCGCATCCGCGGGGGCACTGTACGCCGACCGGTTCGGCGTCATGCCCGGCACGCGCGCGGTGGTGTTCACCACGAACCACACGGGCCATCAGGCGGCGATGCGGCTCGCGGACGCCGGGCTGGAGGTCGTCGCCCTGATCGACGCCGGCGGGGGCGGTCCGGCCACCGACGAGGCCCGAGGCAGCGGCCTCGACGTGCGTTCGGCGTGGTCGGTAACCGGCACGGAGGGTGACCCGCGGGTGCGCGCCGTGCACGCCATGGGTCCCGACGGGGTCACCGACTCCTTCGATGCCGACCTGCTCCTCGTGGCCGGCGGCTGGAACCCGGCGGTCCAGCTCTGGCGCGGCATCAACGGTGGTCTCGGGTACGACGAGACGCGTGCGTGCTTCCTCCCCGACGGCGACGGGCCGGACTGGCTACGGATCGTGGGCGCCGCCGCGGGGGAGGGCCTCCCCTCCGTCACGCCTCGATGGTTCACCCCCGCCGAGGATCTGAGCCGGCACTTCGTCGACCTCCAGCGCGACTCGACGGTTGCGGACGTGCTCGAGGCCGTCGGGATGAACCTTCGATCCTCCGAGCACGTGAAGCGCGCGACCTACATCGGCACCGCCATCGATCAAGGACGCACGAGCGGGGTGCTCACCGCCGCGATCGTGAACCAGGCGTGGGGTGCGGGGCCGGGCGCGCAGGGACCCACGAACGCCCGTCCGCCCTACACGCCGGTCCCGTACGCCGCGCTCGCGGGACGCGACCGCGGGCCGCGCCTCCTCGACCCGGTCCGCACGACGCCGATCCACGCGTGGCACCTCGCGCACGGCGCCGTCTTCGAGAACGTGGGCCAGTGGAAGCGGCCCTGGTACTTCCCCACGACCGGGGAGGGGCTCCGCGAGGCCGTGCATCGGGAGTGCCTCGCCGTGCGGGGCGCCGTGGGGGTCATGGACGCCTCGACCCTCGGCAAGATCGAGCTGGTGGGACCGGACGTGGGCACGTTCTGCGACCGTCTCTACACGAACCGGATGTCCTCGGTCCCGGTGGGCGGCATCCGCTACGGGTTCATGCTCGGCCTCGACGGCATGGTCTTCGACGACGGCGTCGCCATGCGCCTCGCCGAGGACCGATTCCTCATCACCACCACCACGGGCGGGGCGGCCAAGGTGATGGACCATGTCGAGGAGTGGCTGCAGACCGAGTGGCCGGAGCTTCGGGTGTACGCCACGAGCGTCACCGAGCAATGGGCGACGATCGCGGTGAACGGACCGCGGGCGCGGGATGTGCTCGCCGCCGCCGGCACGGACATCGCCCTAGACGCCACGGCGTTCCCGTTCATGACCTGGCGCGAGGGCGTCGTCGCGGGGATGCCTGCGCGGGTCGCGCGCGTCAGCTTCAGCGGGGAGCTCGCGTACGAGGTGAACGTCGAAGGGTGGTACGGGCACGCCATGTGGGAGGCGCTGATGGCCGCGGGCGGTCCGATGGCGATCACCCCGTACGGCACCGAGGCGATGCATGTGCTCCGGGCGGAGAAGGGGTTCGTGATCGTCGGGCAGGACACCGACGGGACCGTCACACCCCACGACCTCGGCATGTCGTGGATCGTGAACGAGACCAAGGGCGACTTCATCGGGCGGCGCTCGCTCTCGCGGTCGGACACCGTCCGCGCCGATCGCAAGCACCTCGTGGGCTTGTCGACGCGCGACCCGGGCACGGTGCTGCCCGAGGGTGCGCAGATCGTGGCCGAGGACGCCGGGTCGATCCCGATGCCGATGATCGGGCACGTCACGTCGAGCTACCGCAGCCCCGTGCTGGGGCGATCGATCGCCCTGGCGATGGTGGCGCGTGGGCGCGAGCTCAGCGGCTCCACGGTGTTCGCACCCCTGCCGGGCGGGACCATCGAGGCCGAGGTCACGGTGCCGGCGTTCTACGACCCGGAGGGAGCCCGGCGTGACGGCTGAGCCGACGAGCCCGCTCGCCGAACGCGCGCAGGATCTCGCTGCGCTCGCCGAGGCTTCGGGCGGCGCGGTGACCGCATCGGAGGTTCCCTTCCTCGCGCAGGTCGACCTCCGCGTCGCCGCTGAGGCGGCGGGGCACCTGGCGTTGCCGCGGCAGCCCAACACCGTGCTCGCGGCGGGCGATCGGGCGGCCTTGTGGCTCGGACCGGACGAGTGGTTGGTCACGGGTGCGCCGGGCTCGGCACCGGCGATCGCGGCGGAGCTCGCGGCGGCGCTCACGGGCGTGCCCTCGTCCATCGTCGACGTCTCCGCGAACCGCGCGGTGATCGACCTGTCGGGCCCCGCGGCCCTCGATGTGCTGGCGCGCGGATGCTCCCTCGACCTCCACCCGCGCAGCTGGTGGGCGGGACTCTGCGCACAGACGATCCTGGGCAAAGCCCAGGTGATCCTGGATCAACGCGTGACCGCGACGAGGATCTACCAGCGGCCCTCGTTCGCGGGCTACCTCGTGGACTGGCTCACGGCCGCCGTGGCCACGGTCTGACGTCGCGCCGGATCGCGAGCGGCTCCGCCGGTCGACCACGGCGCGATCAGACGAAGAGGTCGAGCTCCTCGGTGTCGGTCATGTCGAGCACGGCACGCGCCCGCTGCGCTTCGGCCGCGTCGCCGTGGACCACCACGAGGTAACGCCCGTCCGTCAGATCCTCCTCGTAGTCTTTGAGGTTCGCGGTGGGGACCCCAACCTCGGCGAGGATGCCGAGGCCGCCGCCCGCGAGCGCTCCGGTCACGCCCCCGATCGCCGCCGCCGCGAAGAGCCCGCTCGCGTAGACCACTCCGGCTCCGGGCACGAGCACGGTCACCGCCACGCCTACGACACCGCCCAGCAGGGCCCCGCGCGCCGCTCCCTTCGCGGTCGGGCTTTCCGCCTCGAAGGCCCCCGCGGCGTCCTCGGTCTCGCCCGCGCCTACCACGGTGATCCGCTCTTCGGCGACCCCGTCTTCACGCAGGGCGTCGAACCCGAGCCGGGCCTGCTCGTCGGTCTCGTAGACCGCCACGACGCAGGAACGTCCCTCCTCTGCGATGCCGCTGGCGTCGTCCGTCATCGTGTTCGACCTCCTGGATCCGCACGCGGGTGCGCGGATCGGTGAAGGCTACTCCAGCTCGGCGAGCATCCGCTGCTGCCATTCGACGGTGGCCGCGACCTGATTGAACGTGAAGAGATGCAGCGCGACCACGTCGGCGCGAGGGTCGCAGAAGACCTCCGCCATGCCTTCCAGCAGGGCGTCCGGTCCGAACTTCCCGGGCGACAGGAGGTGGCCCACCATCCTGCGGTTCTTCTTCAGGTAGCGCGCCGAGTCCGCGATCCCGATCTTCGTGGAGATCGTCATGAGCTTCTTCAGCTCCGCGACGCCGGGCGTGCCCAGGTTCACCGAGAGCGTGACGCCCGCGGCACGCATCGCGTCGATCCACGCCACGATGGCCTCCGGGTTGAAGCACATCTGCGTGGCCATGTAGCTCGCGTACCGCTGCTTCTCCAAGAGAACCTCGAGCAGGCGCACGTCGGAGATATCGGCATGGCCCTCCGGGTACGCCGGCACGCCGATCTCGTCGAACGGGCGGCCCGCTTCGTCGATCCCCCGCAGGAGCGCGAGTCCGTCGTGATAGGCCCCCGGGTCCTTCGCATCGCCGCCCACGACGAAGGCACGCCGCAGGCCGGCGTCCTGGCACCGCTGGAGCAGGTCGTGCAGGTGCGCGGCGTCGCGCACCATGTGCGCGGACAGGTGCGGGATCGGCATGTGCCCTTCCGCCGCGAGCCGTTCGCAGAGCTCGATCGTCGCCTCGAGGCCCCTGCCCGGCGAAGCGGTGACCGTGACGGTCGCCCCGGCGGGCAGTTCCGCCGCGTGCTCCATCGCGTTGGAGAGCGGGATCAGCTCGAACTTGGGCGCCACGACGAGGGCGCGCAGGGCGGCGCGCTGCTCCTCGGTGCCGATGTCGTTCGATCGGCGCTTCCTCAACGCCACGGGCCTCGTCCTCCTAGACGTTCGAGTCGGGGAAGGACGCCTTCTTCCGCTCGATCCACTCCTGCAGCTCCAGATCCACCGCCTCGTCGATGGGCGGCGGCTCGTACTCGGCGAGCATCTTCTTCCAACCGGCGTTCGCCCTGTTAGTCGTGTCCAGGGCTCCCTCCAACTCCCATTGCTCGAAACTGTTGTTATCGGCCACCGACGACCGGTAGAACGCCGTCTCGAAGTTCGCCAACGTGTGGGCCGTGCCCAGGAAGTGCTGTCCCGGGCCGTTCTCCACGATCGCGTCAAGCGCCTGCCCGTTCGGGGACAGATCCACGCCCTTCGCGAACGCGTGCATCATCCCGCACTGATCGAGGTCCATCACGAACTTCTCGTAACCCATGGTCAGGCCGCCCTCGAGCCACCCGGCGGCGTGCAGCACGAAGTTCACGCCGGCGAGCACGGTCGGCTGCAACGTGTTGGCCGACTCGTAGGCAGCCTGCGCGTCCGGGATCTTGGCCGCCGTGAGCGAGCCGCCGCTGCGGAACGGCACGCCGAGGCGGCGCGCGCACGCCGCGAGGGTGTAGAGCACGAGGGCCGGCTCGGGGGTGCCGAACGTGGGCGCGCCCGACTGCATCGACATGGAGGAGGCGAACGACCCGAAGACGACGGGCGCACCGGGACGCACCAGCTGCACGTAGGTCATGCCGGCGAGCGCCTCCGCCAGCGTCTGCGCGGCGGCCCCGGCCACCGTCGCGGGGGACATCGCGCCCGCCAGGATGAACGGCGTGATGATCACGGCCTGGTTCGCCTCGGCGTAGGCGCGTGCGGCGCCGAGCATCGACGAGTCCCACACGAGGGGTGAGTTCGCGTTGATAAGGCTGAGCACGTGCGCACCGGTCTCCAGCGCCTCCGCCCCGAAGACGATCCGCGCCATCTCCACGGTGTCGCGCGCGCGCTCCGGATGGGTGACGGAGCCCATGAATGGCTTGTCCGAATAGCGCATGTGCGCGTAGACCATGTCGTAGTGCCGCTTGTTCACGGGGAGGTCGACCGGCTCGCATACCGTGCCGCCGGAATGATGCAGGTACGGCGTCGCGTACGCGAGCTTCACGAAGTTGCGGAAGTCCTCGATCGTTCCGTAGCGGCGGCCCCCGTCGAGATCGCGCACGAACGGCGAGCCGTAGGCTGGCGCGAGGACCGTCGCCGTCCCACCGATCTGGACGTCGTTGGCGGGGTTGCGCGCGTGCTGGGTGAACGTCGACGGCGCGGTGGCCTGCACGATCTGCCGGCACATCCCACGTGGGAACCGCACGCGCTCGCCGTCCACGTCGGCGCCGGCGCCGGTCATCAACTCGAGGGCGTCGGGAGCGCCCTTGAAGTCGATCCCCACCCGCTCGAGGATGCTGTCCGCGTTCTCCTCGATCAGCGCGAGCCCCTCCTCCGAGAGCACCTCGAACGGCGTGAGCGTGCGCGTGATGAAGGGAACCCGCTCGATGGCGTGGGCGGCACGGGCCGCGGCGCGCCCGGCGCGGCCGCCGGTGCGTCGACCCCTGGGGGTACCGCTCTGGACATCGCTCATGGGACGCTCCTCTCGGTGGTGGGGGGGTCAACGACGGAACCGCTCGGGGCGCTCGTCGCGTTCCGGCGACCGCGACGGCGCGCGCGGCCCTCGATGGCACCCGCCGACCGCGGGGCGGGAAGGTCGACGATCGCGCCCAGGCGCGGGTACGGCTCGGATGCGTGCGGGATGCCCATCGCCCCCACGAAGTGCTCCTGGAATCGAGGCTCCACGGCGGTCTCGACCTTCTCGACGCGCCGCACCACCTCTTCGATCTCGCGACGCGCTTTCCGGTCCAGGAGCGCGATCCGCGCGCCCGTCCCGGCCGCGTTGCCGGCGCTGGTCACGTGGTCGGGGTCGCAGTCGGGCACGAGTCCCAGGATCATCGCGTGCACGGGGTCGATGTGGGCCCCGAACGCACCCGCCAGGCGGATGCGGTCGACCTGCGTGATGCCGAGTCGATCCATCAGCAGCTTGCACCCGGCCCACAGGGCGGCCTTCGCGAGCTGGATCGCGCGCACGTCCATCTGCGTGATCATCAGCCGCGGGGTTCCCTCGTGCAGGACGTAGGCGAAGGTGCGGCCCTGAGCCTCGATCCGGGGCGTGCGCTGCGCGAGCCCCCCGTCGATCACGCCGTCGGTCGTGATGATCCCGGCGAGGAACATCTCCGCCACGACCTCGATGATCCCGGATCCGCAAACGCCGGTCACCACGCTCGCGTCGAAGCCCGGCTCGTCGGACCAGGTGTCATCGCCGATCAGCTTGAACCGGGGCTCCAGGGTCTCTCGGTCGATCCGCACGCGTTCGATCGCGCCGGGGGCCGCGCGCTGCCCGCATGAGATCTGCGCACCCTCGAACGCGGGGCCCGTCGGGCTCGACGCCGCGAGCAACCGGTCCCGGTTGCCGAGCACGATCTCGGCGTTCGTGCCCACGTCGACGATCAGGTTCACGACCTCCTGCTCGTGAGGCGCTTCCGAGAGGATCACCCCCGCGGTGTCGGCACCGACGTGACCGGCGATGCACGGCAGGAGATAGATGCGGGCGCCCGGGTTGCCGGCGTGGAGATCCAGCTCGCCGGCCGTCCGATCCACGGCCTCGTCGGTCGCCAGCGCGAAGGGGGCGCCACCGAGCTCCGTGGGATCGAGGCCGAGGAAGAGGTGATGCATGATCGGATTGCCCACCACGGTCAGGGCGAGGACGTCGTCGGGATCGGCGCCCGCGTCCGCGCAGAGGTCGGCGGTCATCGCGTCGACGCAGCCACGGATCGCGGCGGTCATGTCGGTCTCGGCTCCGGGGTTCATCATCACGTAGCTCACGCGGCTCATGAGGTCCTCGCCGAAGCGGATCTGCGGGTTCATGGCGCCGGCGGAGGCGAGCACCTCGCCCGTGCGCAGATCGCAGAGGTGGCCGGCCACCGTGGTCGATCCCACGTCGAACGCGATGCCGAGCGCGGTGTCGTGGAATCCGGGCCAGATCGCCGTGATCGTGCGCCCATCATGCACGGCCACCGTGGCGGTCCACGCGCCCGCGCGCAGCGTGCGCTGCAGCGACGCGAGGACGTGCGGGTCGCAGGCGAGGCCGGTGAGCTGCCAGTCCTCATCCAACCCCTCGAGGAGCCGCTGCAGATCGCCGGCCGGGTCCTGCATGTCGGGCTGCCGAACCTCGACGTAGTGCAGGCGCACGACGGGGTCGACCTCGATCGGATGCGCGTCGGCCTCCTTGCGCACGACCTGCCGGTGGATCTGGCTCTCTGGGGGTACGTCGACGACGAGGTCGCCGAGGATCCGCGCGTGGCAGCCGAGGCGCCGTCCCCGGGCCAAGCCGCTGCGGTCGCGGTACTGCTGCTCGGGTGCGCTGAACGGGCTCAGATGTTCCGACGATGACGAGATGCCGTGCTTCGCGAAAGCACCCTCGCTCACCACCACCTGGCACCGTCCGCAGATGCCGCGGCCGCCGCAGACCGAATCGAGATCGACACCGAGGGCCCGCGCGGCCCCCAGCACATCGGTCCCATGGGCGAAGCGTCCCCGCTTGCCCGACGGGGTGAAGACGACCAGCGCCTCGTCGGTCTCGCTCACGGCGCGGCCGGGGGCTCCGGCGTGCCGGTCGTCTCTGCGATGCCCTGAGCCGCCCGGCGCCGACCCTCGCGTCCACCGCGGCGACCGCTCGTCGGCCCTGGGGTGGCGTCCTCGCGATACCGGGCGATCCAGGCGCCGCAGTGCGCGTCGGCGCCCATCAGCACGTCGGCCGCCATCACCGACTGGCGCACCTGTTCGTGCAGCGGGCTCGTGATCGCGCTCGTCATCCCGTTCGCGATCGCCATGGCGAGGAACGCACCGTTGATCCCGTTGCGGTTGGGCAATCCGAAGGAGATGTTCGAGGCGCCGCAGGTGGTGTTCACCCCGAGCTCGTCGTGGAGGCGGCGCACGAGCGAGAACACCTGACGCCCAGCCCCGCCCATCGCGCCGATCGGCATCACCAGCGGATCCACGACGATGTCATCGGCGGAGATCCCGTGATCGGCCGCCGCGTGCACGATCTTCTCCGCCACCGCGAAGCGCACGTCGGGATCCTCGCTGATGCCGGTCTCGTCGTTCGTGATGGCGACCACCGCGGCGCCGTGCTTCGCCACGAGTGGCAGCACCTGCTCGATGCGCTCGTCCTCGCCGGTCACCGAGTTCACGAGGGCTTTGCCCTCGTAGGCGGAGAGCCCGGCCTCGAGCGCGGCCACGATCGAGGAATCGATGCTGAGGGGCACGTCGGTGAGCGACTGCACGAGCCGCACGGTCTCCGCCAGGATCGCGGGCTCGTCGGCGAGGGGGATGCCGGCGTTCACGTCGAGCATGTGCGCGCCGGCGGCCACCTGCGCGTGCGTGTCCGCCACCACGGTGGAGAAGTCGCCCGCCTTCATCTCCTCGGCGAGCTTCTTGCGGCCGGTAGGGTTGATGCGCTCGCCGATGATCACGAACGGCCGCCCGGTCCCGATCACGACCTCACGGGTTGCCGAGCTGACGACGGTGTCCGCCACCTAGGCCTCCTCGGGCGACGGACGCACGGCTTCGCCCCGGACGGCCACGTCCGGACCGCCCTTGATCCCGCCGGCGCGGATCGCGTCCTTCAGCACATCGTCGGTCCACTCCGCCTCGAGCGCCGCGCCGACGGCAGCCACCTCCGCTTCGAGGTCGTCGCCGCACGTGCGCCGTTCCATCGCCATCTGCTCGGTGTAGTCGTCGGAGCCGATCAGGCCGGCCACCATCGCGGCGGCGTCGACCGCCTCCTGGAACCTCTCGGGCAGGAGCGCTCGGGCACTCGCGCCTTCCTCGCCCCGCGCCACCACCTGCATCGGGATGTCGCGCCAACGGATCACGGTCAGCTCGGCCACGGGAACGCCTCCTCTCGCTCAGGACGCCATCGCGCGTTTGGCGAGCACGAGCGCCTGCGCGGTCTCCGCGGCCACCGCCGCATCACGGCAATAGGCGTCGGCGCCCACGGCCTTGCCGAACTCCTCGTTCAGGGGGGCGCCGCCAACCAACACGATGTACTTCTGCCGCAGACCCTTCGCCTCCAGCTCGTCGATCACGACCTTCATGTACGGCATGGTGGTCGTGAGCAAGGCGCTCATCCCGAGGATGTCGGGCTCATGCTCCTCCAGCGCGGCGAGGTAGTCCTCGACCGGGTTGTTGATCCCGAGGTCGATCACCTCGAAGCCGGCGCCCTCGAGCATCATCCCGACGAGGTTCTTCCCGATGTCGTGGATGTCGCCCTTCACGGTCCCGATCACGACCTTGCCGACGCGCTCGGCCCCGGTCTCCGCCAGGAGCGGGCGCAGGATCTCCATCCCGGCCTTCATGGCGTTCGCCGCCAGCAGCACCTCGGGCACGAAGAGGATGCCGTCGCGGAAGTCGATCCCCACGATGCGCATCCCCTCGACGAGCGCGTCGTTCAGGACCCGGTCGGCGGCCCACCCGCGCGCGAGCAGGATGTTGGTCCCCTCGACGATCTCCGGCGCCATCCCGTCGTACAGGTCGTCGTGCATCTGCGCGACGAGCTCGTCGTCGGGGAGGGAAGCGAGGTCGAGTTCTTCGTCGGTCATCGTGGTCGCTCCTATGCCTTGAGTCGTGCGCCCTTGGGATCCCAGAGCGGCTCGTTGCGCACCGTGGCGGGATGGCGCACACCGAAGTACTCAACCTCGACCGGCGCGCCGTCATTGGCGAGATCGGCCGGGAGGTAGCCGTAGACGATGCCGCGCCCGACGGAGTATCCGTAGGCCGCCGAGGTCACGTAGCTCACCACGCGCCCGTCGTGCCAGATGGGCTCCTTGCCCATCACCACCGTGCGCGGGTCGTCGAGCGTCATGCAGGCGAGTCGCTCGGCGGGTCCTCCCGCGTCGCGGATCGCCTCGAGGGCGCTCTTGCCCTGGAACTCCTTGTCCCAGCGCACGGCGAAGCCCAAACCGGCCTCGAGCGGATGGTGCTCCGTGTGGATGTCCTGACCCCAGAGCCGGTAGCCCTTCTCGAGTCGCAGGGAGTCGAAGGCGCCGCCTCCGGCCGCGATCAGGCCGTGTTCGCGACCGGCCTCCCAGAGCAGCTCCCAGATGCGGTCGCCCATCGCGAACTGCCCGTACAGCTCCCACCCGAGCTCCCCGGCGTAGGAGATGCGCTGCGCCCATACCGGACGGACCTCGCCCACGTCGAGGTACCGGGCCGTGAGGTAGGGGAACGCGTCGTTCGAAACGTCGGTCTCGGTCACCGCCTGCAGGATGTCGCGCGCCCTGGGACCCCACAGGCCCAGCGCGAAGAGCGAACCCGTGCGCTCGCTGATGCGCACGCGTTCGCCGTCGCCGATCTGCCGACGCAGCCAGGCCAGGTCGTGCTGCCCGCTGCCGCCACCCGTGATCACCCGGAAGAGCTCCTCGTCCTTGCGGATCACCGTGAGGTCGAGGCGGATCCCTCCGCGGGGGGTGAGCGCGGCCGTGTACACGATCGAGCCCACCGGCCGATCGATCCGGTTCGCGAAGACGCGCTCGAGGTAGGCGAGGGCGTCGGGTCCCTCGACGTCGAACTTCGCGAACGGTGTGATGTCGAAGAGCGCGGCGTCCGAGCGTGTGGCGAGGTGCTCGGCACCCACCTCGGGCGACCAGCCGCGCGCGGCCCAGCCGGTGCGCCGGGCCCACTCGTGCCGAACGCCGTCCACGCGGTCACGATTCGCGCGGAACCACTGCGGGCGTTCCCATCCCGCACCCGTGAAGAACTCGGCGCCGAGGGCCCGGTGCCGGGCGAAGAACGGCGTGAGCCGGAGGTCGCGGGGCTTCGCCGGCTGCTGGAGCGGATGGATGATGTCGTAGACCTCGCGGTACTGCTGTGCGCCGCGCTCGCGCACGTAGGGGGCCGAGGTCTGGAACGGATAGAAGCGGCTCGCGTCCGCCTCGGCGAGGTCGTACGAAGGCTCGCCGGTCTCCATCCACTCCACCACCTGACGCGCCATGCCGGCCGCGTGGGTCACCCATACGGCCTCGCAGACCCAGACCCCGCGGACGGTGGCGCTCTCCCCTACGACCGAGCCCCCGTCCGGCGTGAAGGAGAACATCCCGTTCAGCGAGCGCGCCGGGTCACTCGGCCGCATCTTGCCCGCGAGCGCCGGGAACAGCCGCGCGGTCTCGGCCTCACAGAGGTCGAAGTCCTCGGGCGTCCAGGGCATGAGCGAGGGCATGGGGCCGTCCCCGTGGCGGCGGATCTTCGTCTGCGGCGTGAGGATCGGCTCGTGGCGGTAGTTGCCCACGCCGTAGTGATCGTCGCGCTGACGGAAGTAGAGCGACATGTCCTGATGGCGCACGACCGGCTGCTGCGCCCACGTGTCGCCGGTCAGACCGTCGAGCTCCGGCAGCGGATCGGTCCACACCAGCTGGTGCTGCACCGCCACGAGCGGGATCGGCACCCCGGCCATCGCACCGACCGTGGGACCCCAGAACCCCGCGCAGATCAGCACGCGTTCGCACTCGACGTTCCCCGCGTCCGTCTGGACGCCGCACACGCGGCCGCCCCGGATGTCGAAGCCCGTGACCCGTACCCCACCCTCGAACGCGACACCCCGATCTCCGGCCTCGCGCCCGATCTTGGTCACGATCTTCACGGCGTTGCCTGCCCCGTCCGAGGGCACCCAGTAGGCGCCGAGGATGCTCGAGGCATCCAGCAGCGGACTCCTCGTGGCCGCCTCCGACGGCGTGAGGAGCTCCGTGCCCTCGATGCCGTACGAACGCGCGAACCCCTGACGCCGCTTGAGCTCCTCCATCCGTTCCGGGGTCGTGGCCACCTCGAGCCCGCCGACGCCGTACCAGCAGCGTTCGCCGTCCAGGTCGACGGTGTCGTAGAGGGCCACGGAGTCCTGCGCGATCCGACACATGGTGCGGGAGCCGTTGGTCTGGAAGATGATCCCCGGCGCGTGAGAGGTGGATCCGCCCGTCTCGAACAGGGGGCCCTGGTCGAGCACGAGCACGTCGGTGACCCCCATCTCGGCGAGGTGGTAGGCCGCGCTCACGCCGACGATGCCGGCGCCGATGATCACCGTCTGGGCACGGTCCTGCACACTCATTCCTCTCGCGACGTCCGCGGAGATGTTCTCACCCGGTGTTGCGGCAGCAAGGGTTCAGTTGCGCTGACAGCAACCACGGGGGAGACCACATCGTGATGCAGAAGGGGCGGCCCTCCGGCCGCCCCCGTCTGGCTGTGTTCTTGTCGCCGGATCGATCTCCTACGAGGACTGCGCCTTCAGCCCCGCGTCCACCCAGGGCTGCCAGACCTGGGGGTTGTCGTCGATCCATTGCTGCGCCGCCTGAGCTGGATCCTCCTTGTTGGAGATGCCCAGCCCGATGATGTTCTGGTCGTCGTTCGTGTATTGCATCGCCGACAGGAGCGCGAACGCCGCCGGGGCCTTCGTCTGGAGGTCCTGGTTGAACGCCTTGTAGAGGTCGTCCTGCGGGTAGGCGCACGCGTACTTCGACGCGTCAGAGGCGGCCGCCTGCTCGCATGCGGGCGTCACGTCGGGCAGCTTGATCATCGTGAGGTCGTACTTCTGCTGCGCCCAGTGCGGGGTCCAGAAGTACATCAGGATCGGACCCTGCTTCTGGTAGGCCGCATCGAGGGCCGCAAGCTGCGCGTCCTCGGATCCCGCGTAGATGACCTTCAGGTTCAACCCGAGGTTGTCGGCGATCGGTTGGTCGAACGTCACGTAGCTCGGCGCCCCGTCCAGGATCTGACCTTTGTCGCCGCTCTCTGCGGTCTTGAAGAGATCCTCGTCGCCCTTGAGACCCTCCCACGTGGCGAGCTCAGGATGATCCTTCAGCATGTAGGTGGGGATCCACCATCCGATCTGGCCGGTCACGCCGAGCGGCCCACCGTCCACGACCCCGTTGCCGGAATCGATGTACTTCTTGTAGTCCGCCGCGTGGCCCGACGGCCACACCTCGAGCGTGGCGTCGATCTGTCCCTTCGCGATCGCCGGGAACTGGGCGTACTCGTCGATCTTCTTGGTTTCGACCGTGTATCCGAGCTTGTCCTCCAGCAGCTTCTGAGCCACTGCCACGTTGGCAGCGGACCCGACCCACGGGTTGATCGCGAACGTGATCGTCGTGCCCGAGTTATCGGGCACCGCCGAACCTGACGCGCTCCCCGAGGAACCGGAGTCCTTCACGTCGCTGCAGGCGGCCGTGAGCATCACGATCGCCACCGTGAGGGCACCGATCGCCCACCGTCGCTTGGTCATCCGTCCTCCTCTCCTTCCGAACGTTCTCCTTCTTCTACGATGGTTGCTCCGGCGCCGGACGGCGCCATCACCGAACTCGGCTGCCGGTCCCCCATCCTCCGCTCCGGCGAGGCCTGACCCAGCGCCTGGGTGATGCGGTCGATCACGATCGCCATCAGGAGGATCGCGATCCCCGCCACGACCCCGATACCGGGGTTGTGGGAGAGCCCGTCCACGACGAGGTAGCCCAGACCGGTGCCGCCCACGAGGCCGGCGATGATCACGACCGAGAAGACCATGATCACCGTCTGGTTCACGCCCAGCAGGATCGACGGACGCGCCAGGGGCAGCTGCACCTTCCACAACGTCTGCATCGACGTCGCGCCGAAGGCGTCCGACGCCTCGACGATGTCCTTGGGCACCTGCCGGATCCCCAGGTCCGTGAGCCGGATCCCCGGAGGTATCGCGTACACGAGCGCCGCGATCACACCGGGGACGCGGCCGACGCCGAACAGGGCCACGGCGGGCACGAGGTAGACGAACTGGGGCATCGTCTGCATCGTGTCGAGGATCGGTTTGAACACCGCGTGGACGCGGTCGCTCTTGCCGGACCAGATCCCGAGCGGGACGGCGAGCACCACGGAGGAGGCGACGGCGACGAGGACCTGGCTGAGGGTGTTCATCGCCGGATCCCACATCCCGATCACCCCGACCGCCGCCATCAGGAGGAAGGCGGCGAGGGGCAGCGTCCAACGTCGGGATACCGCCCACCCGATCAGCGCGGCGAAGCCGCAGACCATCCACCACGGCAGACCCGTCAGCAGCTTGAAGAGCGGGTCGAGCGCGTAGCGCACCATCGCCCCGGTCATCGCCGTGGTGAGCCCTCCGAAGGTCCGCAACACCCATGACTCCGCCTGGTTCACGGGGTCCGCGAAGGACCACGTGAGCCCCACCGGGAAGTCCTGCTGACGGATCACCTGACGGCCGATGAACACCGCGGCCACGACGGCCACGAGCGCCACCAGCAGGACCACACGCCGCGAGAGCACCACGCCGAAGATGCGGGTGCCGCCCGCGTCACGCCGCGCCCGATCGCCCCGGCTCCACGCGAACGTCACGCGGTCGAACACGATGGCCATCGCGACGATCGCGAGGCCCGCGGCGAGCGCCGCGCCGACGTCGAGCGTGCTCAGCGCGTCGAGCACCGACTGGCCGAGTCCCCCCGCCCCGATCGTCGCCGCCAACACGACGATGCCGAGCGCCATCATGATGCTCTGGTTCACGCCGAGCATCACCGACGGTTTGGCCAGGGGAAGCTGGACCTTCCGGAGCATCTGCCGCGACGTCGCGCCGAACGAGTGGCCGACCTCGAGCGAGCTCTCGGAGACGGTGCGGATGCCCAGGCTCGTCAGCCGGATCGCCGGGGGGATCGCGAAGATGACGGTCGCCGCGATCGAGGGTGGGGCGCCGATGCCCAGCAGCAACGCGAACGGCACGAAGTACGAGAACGCCGGGATCGTCTGCATCGCGTCGAGCACCGGACGCAGGGCCGATTCGACCACGGGATGTCGCCCGGCCCAGATGCCGAGCGGGATCCCGAACCCCACGGCGATCGCGACGGAGATCATGATCAGGGCGAGCGTCTCGAGGCTCGCCTCCCAGAACCCGAGCACGCCGAAGGAGAGGAACCCGATGGCGGCGAGGAGCGCCATGCGCCACCCCGCGAGCACACCGGCGATCGCCGCGGCGAGGGTCACCACGCCGAGCCACGTCAGGCGGGAGAGGAACAGCACCAGGTTGTCGTAGATCGACTGGAAGGCCGACTGCGCGGGCGTGATCACGTGGACGAACAGTGCGTTCGTCCGCTGGTTCGCGATCACCCAGTCGACGAAGTCGTTGAAGGGCTTCGCGGCATCGACGGTGAGACCCTTCGGGAACCCCGCGGTGAGCTGGAGGCCGATCGCGATGACGACCACCACCGCCGCGGCCCACGCGGCGCGACGACGCCATCGCGGGCGCTCGTGGTAGACCAGGTCCCGCCGCTCGACCGCCTCCTCCCGTTCGAGCTCGCCGAGGCCGGAGGACGGCGGGGCCTCCATCGTCACGAGGCGTCGTCCTCCACCATCGCCGCGAGCACGGCGGCCCGGTCGATCGTCCCCACCTGCGACCCCTCGCTCACGACGCGGAACGGGCGGTCGTGGTCGACCATGCGCGGGAGCACGTCACGCACGACGGTGGTGGCGTCGACGTCCCCGGCGTAGTCGGCGCCCCCGTTCGTCGAGCGCATGATCGTGCGCACGGTGAGGACGTGCGTGCGCGGCACGTCGCGCGTGAAGTCGGCCACGTAGTCGTCGGCAGGGTGCGCCACGACATCCTCCGGGGTGCCGACCTGGACGAACGCCCCGTCCTTCATGATGGCGATGCGGTCGCCGAGCTTCAGCGCCTCCATCAGGTCGTGCGTGATGAAGATCATCGTCTTCTGCACGTCCTTCTGCAGTCGGATCACCTCGTCCTGCATGTCGCGGCGGATCAGCGGGTCCAGGGCACTGAACGGCTCGTCGAAGAGCATGATCTCCGGATCGGTCGCGAGGGCGCGGGCCAGTCCCACGCGCTGCTGCATCCCGCCCGAGAGCTCGTCGGGGTAGGAACGCCCCCAGGAACCGAGACCGACCCGGTCGAGCACCTCCTGCGAGCGCGACGCTCGGACGTCCTTCTCCGCCCCCTGCACCTCGAGGCCGAACGCCACGTTGTCCAGGATCGTCCGGTGCGGCAGCAGCCCGAAATGCTGGAACACCATGCTGATCTTGCGGCGCCTCAGGACCCGGAGGCGCTCGTCGTCCATCGTCACCACGTCGTCCCCGTCGACGAGGACCTGGCCGCTCGTCGGGTCGTGGAGACGGTTGATCATCCGCACGAGCGTCGACTTGCCCGATCCCGACAGGCCCATGACGACGAAGACCTCGCCCGGTGCCACCTCGAAGGAGACGTCGCGCACGGCCG
>CAWEPH010000003.1:0-128184 GCA_963810915.1 uncultured Actinomycetes bacterium
TCAAGCAGCTCGAGGATCCCATCGACGCGAAGACCGCCGACGCGCTCGACGCGCGCCTGAGCCATGCCATCGCCGGTGGCGGGAGCGTGATGGCTGTGCGGGTGTGGACGCCGGGCGGCGATCTCCGCTACTCGAGCCTCCCCAAGGACCAGTCCGCACCGATCCAGGAGACGCTCAGCGCATCCACCAAGGGCGTGGGACGGATCGCGTCGTACGTCGATGCCGAGGTGCTGACCATCTACGTGCCCCTACGCACCGGACCCGACGGCGCGCCGTTCGGCGCCGTCGAGGTGCAGGCGTCCTACACGCCCGTGCTCGAGGCGGCCGCGACCCCCTGGGAAGCCGTCCGGCGCGGGTCCGTGCTCCTCGGAGCGCTGATGCTCGTGTTCATCGTGATCGGCTCGTTCGCGGCGCTCCCCGCGCGCCGCGCGGCCAAGGAGGGCGCAGGGTTCGTGGGCACGCGCGATCCGAACGGCGTCCCGACGCTCTCGGTCGAGGAGTTCCAGCGGATGCAGGAGGAGCTGGGGGAGTCGGAGGCCGCGCAGCGGGCGCTCGAGGGTGAGCTCGAACGCGTCAACGCGCGGCTGACGGCCGACAACGAGCGTGCCACGATGCGCGTCACCCAGCTGCAGGATGAGCTCGGCCGGGTCCAGACCAAGCTTCAGGAGGCGCAGGTGGCCGCGACCGCCCGCCAGGCGCCGACCGCCGACGACGAGGAGCTCGCGGGGTGGAAGACGCGGGCGGAGGCCTCGGAGAAGAAGGCCGTCGAGGCAGAGCACCGCGCCCAGATGGCCGAGATGCGCATCGGCGAGCTCACGACCCAGGTCCGCTCGCTCGAGGAGCAGCTGGAACACGCGACCTCGCGCGAGCTGGGCACCGAGCAGACCGGCGTCGACCCGGAGACCGTCGCACGTCTGGAAGCCGAGCAGGCAGACCTGCGCGCCGAGAAGGCGCAGTTGGAATCGGAGAAGACGCAGCTGGAGGTGGAGAAGGCCCGCATCGAGACCCAGGCCGGGCAGCTGGCCTCCGAGCACGCCCGTCAGAGCGACGAGCTGCAGTTCGCCCTCGAACGCGCCCGCGAGGCCGAGGATCTGGCCGCATCGCTGAACGACCAGCTCCTCGCGGCCTCCCAGCGGCCCGCGGCGCCCGCCGAGGCTCCGGCCGCTGGACCTGCGGACCCCAACGCGCATCTCGACGCCGTGGTGGCCTCGGCCCAGGCGAGCGCCGAGAACGACGACGACGCGGGCAGCCTTCGCTCGCGCCTGGCCAGGGCCGCCGATCGCAAGCGTCGGCCGGTCAAGGACGAGTCGGAGTGGCCGGACTGACTCAGGCGGTGCCCGTGCTGTCGAGCGCGGCGAGGAGTCGGGTCACGGGACCGCGCAGCCCGTGGCGGTCCGCCATCGCCTTGGCCGCGGCATCGTCGCGGGTGCCCGACCAGACGGCGAGCGGGGCGTCCGCGTTCACGGGAACGAGCTCACGCATCACGGCGAGGTAGCCGGCCGCGTCGCGCATCCGCGCCCGCAGCGCGGGCTTCCCCTTGAGGGGACCGGGGGACGGAAGCCCGTCGGAGGCGGCGTCGGCCAGTATCGCGTCGAGCGACGGGTAGGCCTGGACGAGCGCCCGAGCCGTCTTCTCACCCACCCCGGGCACCCCCGGCAGCTCGTCGGAGGGGTCGCCGCGGAGGATCGCGAACTCCGCGTAGCGAACCGCGGGCACCCCGTACTTCTCCAGCACCGCGGCCTCGTCGAACTCGTGCAGCTCACTCACCCCACGCACCGTGAACAGGAGGCGCACGGGCGGCGGCGCGTCGCGCACGAGCTGCAGCAGGTCGCGGTCGCCGCTCACCATCTCGAGAAGGTCGCCGGCGTCGGCCTTGCGCACCAGCCCGCTGATCGCGTCCTCGGCTTCCCAATCGGGGCTGTGGGCCTGGGGCATGCCGGTGAGGTTCAGCACGTCGCGCAGCAGCGCGAACTGCACGGTGAGCTCCTCGGGCTCCGGGGGTCGGTTCGCCTTGTAGGCGGGGTATAGATCGGTGCGCGCGGTGGGTCGCCAGTCGTGGTCGTAGACGTGCACCGCGTCCGTGGGATGGCGCGAGACGAGGAGCCGCGTGACCATGTCGAGGTAGCCGTGGACCGCCCCCACACGCC
The DNA here is from genome assembly GCA_963810915.1 of uncultured Actinomycetes bacterium. GTDB lineage: Bacteria > Actinomycetota > UBA4738 > UBA4738 > HRBIN12 > JAOUEA01. The sequence continues at coordinate 2,148 of CAWEPH010000003.1, forward strand.
GGCCGTCGGGGGCACGCACCGAATCCGGCATCGCGAAGTGCGCCCGGTAGATCAGGCTCGACACGTCCAAGAGCAAGCGATGGCGACCTTTCATGTTCATCTCAGGTGCTCACGTCCCACGCACTCGGACGACCCTTGATCGAGTCATCCTCCACCCGCGCGTGCGTTCTTGGGTATGAGTGCCGTGACGGAGATCTCGACGACCGCATCGGGCGAGTAGAGCTGCGTCACGCCGACCGCGGTCCAAGCAGGAAATGGCTCCCTGGTGACGAATTCACGGTGGATCTCCGTCATCAGATCGATGTCCCGGCGGAAGTCCACGTGGTAGGTCGTCATCGAGACGACGTCGTTCCAGCTCGCACCCGCCGCACTGAGAACCTCGCCGACCTCTTCGTAGGCCTTCCGCATCTGATCCCGGGGCGAGTCGGCGGACGAGCCGGTGCATCCGGCGACGAACAACAGGTCATCAACTTGGACGGCTGGAGAGAGGCGAGTTCTCCGATACCAATCGAGGTCAGCTCCCCAAGCGGAGGGTTCGACCGCCTTGCGTTCGCTCATCGGCAACATCCTCTTGGACGATCGGAAGGGGAGCAACTTGAGGAGACCGGTGAACGGACCCAGGGGCTCGGTAGATGTTGGACACCTCGCGACGTCGAGGAGCAGCGTGTGGCTCACGCGTGGAAGCGTAGCGGGGACGGTCGTCATCGGCGCCGTGCGACGCGAACGGCTGGGGGTATCTACGCTGTGCGCATGCAAGACGCATTCGGCCGGATGCTGCTCGATGCGTTCGAGGATGGGCAGGCCGCGCACGAGATCATCGAACGTGACGACGGGTTCGTCGCCGTCGCCACGATCGACTACTTCGCGCCGGTGCGCCGGTGGTGGGCCGTGGAGCGACGCGCGCTCCGGTTCGTCCGCGGGCGGGTCCTCGACGTCGGCTGTGGGGCGGGTCGCGTCGCGTTGGAGCTCGCGGCACGCGGCCATGACGTCGTCGCGATCGACCCGTCACCCGGCGCCATCGAGGTCGCACGTCGGCGCGGCGCCCGTAACGTTCGACGCATGCGATTCGAGGACGTCGACGCGTCCCTCGGACCGTTCGGCACGATCGTGCTGTTCGGAAACAACCTTGGACTCTTCGAGGCGCGCAGGAACGCGCGGCGACTCCTGATGCGCCTGCGACCCCTCGCGGGGCGGATCGTCGCTACGAGCACGGATCCCTACACCACCGACGATCCCGTCCATCTCGCGTACCAGGAGCGCAATCGTCGACGCCACCGCATGGCGGGGCAGCTCCGACTCCGCGTTCGCTACCGCGACATGATCGACCCATGGTTCGACTACCTGCTCGTTTCGCCGGCCGAGTTGGAGGAGCTGGTCGACGGCACCGGCTGGCAGATCGAGCGGTTCATCCGGGATGGAAGCCCCTGCTACGTCGCGATCATCACGTGAGTGCGTCGGCACATGCCCGACAGACCGACTCGTCGAACGGGAGCGACGTTCCCACTACGCTTCGAGTACGTGCTTCAACCGCGTGAGGTCGGCCTGAACGAGGCCGGCGTCGCGCTCGAAATCCTGATCGCTCATGTCCGGGAGCCGGCGGAGGCTGAAGACCACTTCAGAGCCGTCACCGTTGGGGACGACCCGCATCGGGTTGTGATGACGTCGCCTGACGGCAGCGTCACTTCGTGGTCGAGGACGCCGTACGGGTTGCGCTCCACGAACGCGAAGCCGACCTTCCCCGACGGAGAATCGACGAACCACCGTCCGTCGAGGTTCTCCACGGAGCTCCCGAGTCCGGGCGCCCATTCGGGAAGGTGCACCGGATCCGAGGCGTATTCGTACACTTCGGCTGCGCCCCGGGTGATCCACTTGCCGATGTGCCTGGTTTCCGAAGGCATGCCGCGATCATGTCAGGGCCTGCGGCTTCGCTTTCCGCCGACTGGGCTTCCGCTTGGGCCGGGGCACGCCTGCGCTAGGGTCTGATGCGTGAGCGACGACGGGTACTTCGGCGAGCGCGTCGCCGCGCGCTACGACGAGGTGGACGCGGAGCACTCTGGCCCGGCAGCCGTGGATCCGGTCGTCGATTTCCTCATGGAACATGCGGGGAACGGACGTGCGCTCGAACTCGGGATCGGGACCGGGCGGATCGCGCTGCCGCTCGCGCGACGAGGGGTTCGGGTGTACGGGATCGAGCTCTCGACGGCCATGGTCGCCCGGCTGCGCGCGAAACCGGGCGGCGACGACGTCGGCATCACGATCGGGGACTTCGCGACGGCCACGGTGGACGGGTCGTTCTCGCTCGCCTACCTCGTCTACAACACGATCATGAACCTGACCACGCAGGAGGCGCAGGTCGCGTGCTTCCGGAACGTGGCGGCGCATCTCGATCCGGGCGGACGATTCGTGATCGAGGTCATGGTCCCGGAGCTCCGGCGGCTCCCGCCCGGGGAGACCTTCCACGTCTTCACCGGCCACGAGGACCACTGGGGGATCGACGAGTACGACGCCGCGAACCAGGGTCTCGTCTCCCATCACCTGGAGGCCGTGGACGGCTCGTTCGAGCGCGTCTCGATGCCGTTCCGCTACGTGTGGCCCGCGGAGCTCGACCTGATGGCGCAGCTCGCCGGGATGACGCTACGCGAGCGTTGGAGCGGGTGGAACCGTGAGCCGTTCACGAGCGATAGCCGGCAGCACGTGTCGGTATGGGAGTTGTCCGCGGGCTGAATGCTCAGATCCCCGCGATCGAGCCGACGTCGGCGCGCGGGCCGAACTTCGGCGCGGTGCGCCCGCCGGCCTCGATCAGGTGCTGCACGCGTCCGCGCTGGCCCCGGTATGGTTCCAGGAGCTCGAGCATCCGTTCGTCCGTGCCGCGGGGCTCGCCCGCCATCGTCCAGGCCACCAGGTCGGGGAGGTGGAAGTCGCCCACGCTCACGGCATCGGGGTCACCCAGCGCCAGCCGCGCCGTCTCCGCAGCCGTCCAGGGACCGATGCCGCGGAAGTCCTGCAGGCGCGTGATCGCCTCGCTCGCAGGGAGCTCCGTGAACCTCTCCAACCGATCCGCGCGCGCACACACGGCCCGCGCCACGTCTGCGCGGGTCCGTTCGACCCCGAACCGGTGGAAGGCGAAGTAGGGGAGCGCCGCCACGCGGTCGGGATCGGGCGGGAGCCAGAGCTCGCCGGGCCCGGGTGCAGGCTCCGAGGTCGCGCGCACCAACCCCCGCCACGCACGGCGCGCCTCGAGGCCCGTGACCTTCTGCTCGAGGATCGCCGCGATCAGCGTCGGCATCACCGCGTGCGTCTTGGTGAGGCGCACGCCGCGATGACGACGCCAGAGCTCGCCGATCACCTCGTCGTGAGGCGTGAACCCCTCGCCGGTGTCGTTCGCGCCGATCAGGTCGGGCGCGAGGGAGAGGGCGACGTCGGCGCCCGGGCCCCACGCCTCGGCGTCGACCCGCTCGCCGTCCGCGCGGAGCCACAACGTGGCCGGTCCGGCGGAGGTGCGCATCGTGCGCGCCGCCTCGGGCCCGCGGACGCGCGTGGTCGGATCGCCTGTCCCTCGGCGCAGAGGGAACAGGGTGCGGGCCACGTCGACCGGCCCGCCCCGCGACGTGAACGTCCGGGTCGGCACGCGCCCAGGGTACGCTCAGCGAGGTGAGCACCGCCTACGACCTGTCCCTCGACGACCTCACCCAGCGTATGGAGGCGTGGGGCGAGCCGGCGTTCCGCGCGAAGCAGGTCTACACGCAGTTGTGGAAGCGCGCGGCCGCCTACGACGAGATGTCGGACGTCGCCCCTGCGCTGCGCGATCGCCTCGCCCGCGAGGTGCCGCTCGGTGTCGAGCAGCTCGACGAGCGCTCGGCGGACGACGGCGCCACGCGCAAGGCGTTGCTCAAGCTCGGTCGGAAAGGCCACATCGTCGAGGTCGTCCTGATGGGGTACCGGGATCGCGTCACCGTGTGCATCTCCTCGCAGGTCGGGTGCGCGATGGATTGCGGCTTCTGCGCCACCGGGCAGATGGGTCTGATGGCCAACCTGAGCGCGGGCGAGATCGCGGCCCAGGTCGTGTGGGCGCGGCGCGAGGCCGCTCGGCTGCCCGAGACCACGCCGCAACGGCTCACCAACGTCGTCTTCATGGGGATGGGGGAGCCGCTCGCGAACTACGCACGGGTGCGCGACGCGATCGCCAGGCTCAACGATCCCCACGGCATGCGGCTGGGGGCCCGGCACCTCACCGTCTCGACCGTCGGGCTGATCCCGGGGATCCGTCGGCTCGCGGCCGATCATCCGCAGGTGGGGCTCGCGGTGAGCCTCCATGCCGCGAGCGACGAGCTCCGCGACCAGCTCTTGCCGATCAACCGGCGCTACCCGCTCGCGGACCTCGAGGCGGCCGTCGCGGCATGGCGTGCGGCCACCCATCGTCGTCCGTCGATCGAGTGGGCGATGATCGAGGACACGAACGACTCCGACGCGCAGGCCGCGCTCCTCGCGCCGATCGCCCGGCGGCTGGGAGCCCACGTGAACCTGATCCCGCTCAATCCCACCCCCGGCTGGCCCACCCGGCCGAGCCCACCGGGGCGGATCCGCGGGTTCGTGCGCGTGCTCGAGGCGGCCGGCGTGAACGTCACCGTCCGCGACACGCGGGGCAGCGACATCGATGCGGCGTGCGGCCAGCTCCGCTGGGAGTACGACCGCAAGGGCGCGCTCAGGGCCTGAGCGAGAGGGATCGAAGGGTCGGGAGCCGGCGCCGCAGGAGACCCGAAGAAGGCGACACCATCGCGGCCGCCTTCGCAGCCGACACGGTCTCGGATCCCTCCGGGGGGTCCCTCCGCGGCGCCGATCTCACCGGTGAGAGGTATCGGTGCGACCGGGAGAGAACTGAACGTCAGCGATCGCCGCGGCGCTTCGGGTCCATGGAGCGCCCGATGAGCCCGACCCCGACCGCGATGAGGACCACCAACAGCGTCACGAGCCCCGCGACCCCCACGACGATCACGGTCGGGTTCACGTCGTCGGGCGCGGAGCCGATCCACTTCACGATGGCGTAGATGCAGACCAGCGTCCAGATCCCGAACGCGACCAGCGCCGGGAGCAGGGCGTACGCGACGACGTTGATGAGCCCGATGCCCAGGCCGAGGCCGCCGCTCTGCAGGCTGGTCTCGGTCTCGCGGATCGGCTCGGATCCGGGGTCGCGGGCGGGTCGGCTCTCGTCCATGTGAGGACAGTATCCATCAAGGCGCGCGGCGGCCGCCACCGGCCGGTAGCCTGCCCGCCATGACGGAGGCGATCGCGCTCGAGGACGCGGAGGTGCGCGTGGCGGGTACGGGAACGATCCTCGGGCCGGTCACGATGCACGTGCGCACCGGCGAGCGATGGGTCCTGCTCGGGCCGAACGGCAGCGGCAAGACCACCCTCTTGTCCGTCGCGGGCGCCTGGCGGCAGCCGTCGTCCGGACGCGCGCGCGTGCTCGGCGCGGCGCTGGGGCGCTCCGACGTCCGCGCGATTCGTGCGCGGATCGGGCACGTCGGCCACACGGTGAACGAGCGGCTCCGGACGGGACTGCGCGTGCGCGACGTGGTGCTCACGGGCCGGTCGTCCACGCTCGAGACGTGGTTCCAGGCCTACGGTCCCGAGGACATCGCCGAGGCCGATGCCCGCCTCGCGCAGGCGGGTTGCCAGGAGCTGGCCGACCGCCCGCTCTCGACGTGCAGCCAGGGGGAGCGCGCTCGCGTCCTGCTCGCGCGCGCCCTGTTCGGACACCGCTCGCTGTTGTTGTTCGACGAGCCGGCTGCCGGGCTGGACCTCGTGGCGCGCGAACAGGTCGTGGCGGCGATGGACGCGACGGCGGGCGAGGACGGCTCGACGAGCGTGCTCGCGACGCACCACCTGGAGGAGATCCCGACGTCCACCACCCACGCCGCGCTCTTGCGCTCCGGACGGATCGTGTCCCAGGGCAACGTGGAGGACGTCCTGAGCGGCGGGTCGCTCAGTGAGACCTTCGGCATCGCGGTCGAGGTGGAGCGTCGAGGAGGACGCTGGAGCGCGTTCGCGGCGCGCTGACGACCGGACGCCGGCGGCCGGGATCCGCAGGTCGGCGGCGTCTTCCGACCCCCGCCGCGCGCCAACGTGGTGATACGGTCGGCTGCTGTGCAGCCCCTGAAGGCCTCCGGATCCGCGGTCCGCGCGGTCTCCCTCTCCGTGCTGAGCGTGGTGCTCTTCGCCGCGTTCGCGGCGACCCCCGGGTCCACGTTCCAGCCCATCCTGCCCGAGGGCGCTCAGCCCGCCGGCCCGTTCAGATGGTTCGGCCATCTCCTGCGATTCGACCGCCTCTCGGGAGCGTGGCTCGTCACCGTGGGCGTGCTCCTGGCCGTGTTCGCCGTGGCGGCGTTCCTGCTCCTGCTACGGGAGACGTGGCGCGGCACGATCTCCGTGCGGACGACGATCGTGCTGGGGGTCTCGTACGAGATCGTGGTCTTGGCGCTGCCGCTCCTGTTCTCGCGGGACGTGTACTCTTACGCGTTCTACGGGCGCATCGCGAGCGTGTACCACGCCAACCCGTACGTGCACACGCCCGTGGAGTTCGCGCGTGACCCGCTCTGGGCTCTCGTGGGTCCGAGATGGGTGAACACGCCCGCGGTCTACGGGCCGGGGTGGACGTTCCTCTCGGCGAGCCTCACGCGCGTGATCGACGGCCCCGCGGCCGTCGTGCACGCGTTCAGGATCATCGCCGTGGCGGCCACGCTCGCCACGATCGCCCTCATCCACGACACGACGAAACGCGTCTGGCCCTCGCGCGCGGCGTTCGGCATCGCTGCGTTCGCCTGTAACCCCGTGGTCGTATTCCATTCCGTGGCGAGCGGCCATAACGATGTGCTCGTCGGACTGTCCGTGATCGCTGCGTTCGCGTTCCTCGTGCGGGGGCGAGAGCTCCCTGCCGTCGCGGTCCTGTCGCTGGGAGTGCTCATCAAGGCGACGGCCGTGCTCCCGTTGCTGCTGGTGCTGGTCTGGTGCGTCGCGCGCTCGGACCGAGGTCGCAGGGCCCGCACCGCGTTCACGCACGTGGGACTCGCGGCGGCCATAGGCATCGTGTTCGCGCTCCCGTTCCTCAACACGACGGATCCCTCCCTCGGGATGCTGGAGCTGGCGCGGCACGAGGGGTGGCTGGCACCCTCGCCGTCCCTCCGCAAGCTCGTCGACGTCATCAGCTTCGGGACGCTCGGCTGGCTCACGCGCGTGGTCTTCGCGCTGCTCCTCGTGGCGGTCGTGGTAGGGCTTGCGCGCGACGTCGCGCGTCGGGCGAACGAGCGTACCCCGCGCGATCTAGGAGCCGCGATGGGGTGGTCACTCGTACTCTTCATGCTGCTCGGACCCGTCCTGATCCCCTGGTACGTGATGTGGGCGTTGCCGCTCGTCTGGCTCCTCCCGCGTGCGCCGCGCACGGCGCTTATCGGGGCCGGGGTGGGGCTCGCGCTGGCCCAATGGTCGACGGAGTCCGTTCGCTATCCGGGTGCGTTCAACGTGAACCTATGGTTCGGGCGCTGGGTGGTGGTGCCCGTCATGGTCGTGCTCCTCGTCTGGACCCTCGCGGACCTCTGGCGTCGGCTCCACTTGGGCCTCCCCCTGGAGGACCCACAGCAGGTACCCGAGGCCGCCGGCCACAACTGAAACGAGCGTCGGGCCCCACGACCCGGTGAGCGGGACCCCGAGACGTTCGGCGCCGAGACCCACGACGGCCACGGCAGCGACGCCGAAACCCGGCGCGGCCGCCGCCGCCGCGACGCGATCGGCGAACGCCCATCGCGACCATCCGTAGCCCAGCCCCCACAGCAACATCATCGTGAGGGTGGTGGCGAGCGCGATGCCGCTCGGGGTCGAGGGAGTCAGCTCGCCCTGGGTCGGCGACACAGGTCGCGGACCCGGCAGCGTCGTCGCGAGCGCGCCGTACCAGCGCACCAGGTGCGGATCGTCGAGGTCGGCCCGGTTCCGATCGAACTCGCGGAGCACGAACGTGGCTCGGTCCCCGGCGGGCAAGCCCGCGAGGGAGAGCCGGCTGATGGCGTCGTAGGTGGGGTCGTTGCGCAGGGTGGGCTGGCCGCGGAAGTAGTGCGCCGCGTCGCCGAGATAGACGTAAACGTCCTGGGCTCGGTCCGGCGGCACGGCCGCACGGAGGATGTTGGCGGTCTGCGTGGTCACGAACCCCGCGTCCGGGACGGTGGCGTCGGCGATCACCACGAGGGGCGTGCCGGGCGGCAGCGTGGCGGCGATCCGTCCCAGGGCGGTTGCGCTGGCGACCTCGTCCGGTGAGATGAAGGTCTGTTGCTCTCGCCATCCGGATAGCGCGGCGTTCGCCATGACCGCGACGAGCGCGATCGCGAGCCCCCACGCGACCCAGTTGGAGAGGCGTGCCGCGGTCAGCGTCCAGAGCCAGGTGATGCCCAGGGCCGAGAGGACGGGCAAGGCGAACGCGAAGGTGATGATGCGGTCCGGGGGGAATAGACCCGTCACGATGCCCAGGGGGATGCCGAGCAGCGTCACCGCGGCCCAGGCCACCAGGAACCGTCGCGTGAAGCCGTGAGCTCTGGGCGCGCCGACCGCGGCGGTGGGCAGCACGATCCAGGGCGCGTACCGGTCCGCGTTCTGCCGGAGGCGTTCCAGATAGGTCCGGTGGAGCGAGTCACGCAGGCCCGCCCGCCGCAGGAGCGCATCCTTCGACGTGTCCGCGTGCAGCGCCTCCGGCCCGATGCGGGTGGCGAGCGTTCCCAGCCCGACCACGACCCCCGCCCCCGCCAGTGCGACGAGCACGCGGCCCGCGTCCGAGCTCCAGCCGTCCTGAGCCTCGCGAGCGCGCGACCAGAGCGCCACACCCAGCAGGATGACGGCGCCCACGACGAAGAACTGCGGGTGGAGCAACCCACCACCGCCCAACAACAGCGCCGCCGCCTCCGTCCCCCGACGGGAGCGAAGAGCGAGCGCGGCGCCTGCCGCGAAGAAGGGGAGCGTGAACGCGAGGTTGGCCACGAAGCCCCCTCCCAGGTGGACGGCGAACAGCCCCGTCAGCAGCCCGGCCAGGAGCCACGCCCACCGGCCCCCGCTCGCGCGTCCGTGCAGGATCGCGGTGGCCACGACGCCCACCATCGCCGTGAGCGCGTACTGCACGCCTGCGACCGCGGCGACGAGGGAGAGGTGCAGGGTGCCGGCGACGGTGAGCAGCAGTGCCGGGACCCCGGGTCGCTCGCCGACCGTCGAGATGCCTCGCGCGCCACCCACCCGCGCCCACCAGTAGTAGACGGGCTCGTCGGGGCCGACGCCGAACCCCCAGTGTTGGCGGAAGGTCGGACGCAGGAGCACGACGACCACCGCCACGGCCAACCCCACCAGGCAGGCGAGGTCGATGCGGACGCGGCGCCGTGACGGGGCGATCGTCGGCTACCCCGTGGCGCCGAAGGAACCCTGAGCGTTCAACACGAGCGTGCCGTCGGCGTTCGTCACGCCGGCGCACTGGAAAAGGCCCTCGACGTCGTTCGGTTGAGCCGCCGAGATCGTGATGATGCACTCGCCCGAGGTCGAGTGGAACGAGACCAGCTTCCCTCCGGCCCGCAGCGTGAAGGAGAGCGACATGGTGGACGAGGTGGCCTGCTGCCCCGCGAAGGACGGCCCGCCGAGGCCCAGGGTCTGCTTGTCGGCGCCGTTCCACTGCAGGGCCACCGAGCCAGGCGGTGGGGACCAGAGGGCGGGCGAGGCGAGATCGTCGAACACGAGCGTGCCGGCGACGGCCCCCGTGACCGTGGCCGTAGCCGATCCGTCGGTCACTGAGCCGGTGATCCCCGGCGACGAACTGGGCGGAAGGCTGCCGCTGGGGCTGATCGTCACGCCGGTGCCCCCGCTCACCGGGACCGGCGAGGGTGAGAACGAGAGCGACGGCGTGGTATCCGCGTCCTTCGAGCACGCGACCCCGGCGAGCGCCAGGGTGGCGACGACGCCCGCGATCATCAGCTTCCTGCGCATCGTGAACTCCCCCATCCGGGACGTGACTGTACCCCACGACCGGCGCCGTCCGGGCCTCATCGGCGCACGTGCTTGGCCGGTCGGTGGACCTTCCGGTGCCTGTTAGCATCGCGGCCATGCTGGACCGGGAGCTGGCCGAGGAGGTGCTCCGGGCGGCTCGCCGGCGGGGCGGGTCGTTCGCCGAGCTGTTCGTCGAGGAGCGATCCTCCACCTCCGTGCGGCTCGACGACGGGAAGGTCGAGGAGCTCACCACGGGGCTCGACCGCGGCGCAGGCGTACGGGTGGCCCAGGGGACGAGCTACGGTTACGCCTACTCCAACCGACTCGATCGCGCGGCGCTCCTCGAAGCCGCCGAGGCCGCCTCCGCAGCCCTGCGCGAAGGCAGCTCCGGTGAGGTGATCGACCTCAGCACCATCGAGGGCGCCGGGACCAACCGCGTGGAGCGACCGGCGGGTGACGTCGCGGCCGCTCAGAAGGTGGCCTGGCTGCGCGAGCTCGACGATACGGCGCGCGCGCACAGCCCCGAGGTCGTCCAGGTGGTGGGCGTCTACGGAGACTCGCTGCAGCGGCGGCTGATCGCGACCTCCGACGGTCGATGGGTCGAGGAGGATCGGCCCCGGATCCGCCTGGTCGCGCAGGTGGTCGCCAAACGCGGGGACAACATCCAGACCGGGTTCCACGGGCCCGCGGCGTGCGCGGGCGTCGAGTTCCTGGACACGCACGGGCCGAGCGCCACCGCCGAGGTGGCGGCGCGGCGCGCGGTGACGATGCTCGATTCCATCCCCGCTCCGGCGGGCGAGATGACCGTGGTCCTCGCGCCGGGGATGGGTGGGGTCCTGTTCCACGAGGCGGTCGGGCATCCGCTCGAGTCCGACGCGGTCGACAAGGAGGCCAGCATCTACCGCGGGCTGGTCGGGCAGCGGTGCGCGAGCGAACTGATCAACGGGGTGGACGACGCGACGGTGCACAACGGATGGGGGTCCTACGACTTCGACGACGAGGGCACGCGGAGCCAGCGCACGGTCCTGTTCACCGACGGGGTCCTGCACGGGTTCCTCTACGACCGGCTTCGCGCGGAGAAGGAGGCCGTCGCTTCGAGCGGGAACGGACGGCGCGAGTCCTACGCGCATCCGCCGGTCCCACGCATGACCAACACCTACATCCTCAACGGCAGTTCGTCCCCCCACGACGTGCTTTCGTCCACGCCGAACGGCGTCTACGTCACCTCGTTGGGTGGCGGCCAGGTGAATCCTGCCTCCGGCGATTTCGTTTTCGGGGTGAGCGAGGGATTCCTGATCGAGGACGGCGAACCCACCACCCCGGTGCGCGGCGCCAACCTGATCGGCCGCGCCATCGACGTGATGAGCGCGGTCGACGCCGTGGCGGACGACTTCGACACGTGGGAAGGCGTCTGCGGCAAGGACGGCCAGTCCGCGCCCGTGGGCAGCGGGTCTCCCACGCTGCGGATCAGCCGCATCACGGTGGGAGGCACCGGTGCCTGAGCTGAACGACCTGGTGCAGGCCGCGGTCCAGGCCGCTGAGGCCGGCGAGGCGATCGAGGCCTACGCCGAGGAGTCGCGACAGACGGAGGCGAGCGCGCTCCGTGGCGAGGTGGAGGGACTGACGTTCGCGGAGTCCCGCGGTGTGGGCGTGCGCGTGGTGCGCGACCAGCGTCAGGGGTACGCCTGGGCCGCCGACCCGAGCGTGGTGGAGGTCCGCGATGCCGTCCGCCGGGCGCGGGAGAACGCGGCCCTCGCGGAGCCCGACGAATTCAACGGCCTGCCGGGGTTCGAGCCCGCCGACCCGATGCCTGAGCTCTTCCGCGCCGACACCGCGGAGGTGTCCACGGACGCCAAGGTGCGCATGGCGCTCGACCTGGAGCAGCGGACGATCTCGATCGACCCGCGCGTGTCCAAGATCGATGCCGCCCAGGTGGGCGACGCCGTCAGCCGCGTGGCGATCGGCTCGACGGCGGGCGTCGCCGCCGAGTACCAGCGCACCGATGCGTGGTGCGTGGCCGTGGCCTTGGCGGTGGAGGGCGAGGAGACCCAGACCGGCTATTCGTTCAAGATCGCGCGGGGTCTGGATGAGCTGGGGCCCGACGCCGTGGCCGAGGAGGCCGTCTCGCGCAGCATCAAGCTGCTGGGCGCCGCCAAGCCGCCCACGGCGAAGGTGCCGGTGATCCTCGACCAGTTCGCGGCGACGTCGTTCCTCGGGGTGCTCGCGGGAGCGCTCAACGCGGAATCGGTGTTGAAGGGCCGCTCGCTGTTCGCGGAGATGGTCGGGCAGCAGGTCGGCTCGACGCTGTTCACGCTCGTGGACGACGGGCGCGTCACCGACGGACCCGGTGCGTGCCCGTTCGACGACGAGGGCGTGCCGAGCGGCCGCACCGAGCTCTTCGGAGCGGGGGTCCTGAACGGGTTCCTCCACGACAGCTACACCGCGCGGCGGACCGGCGGTGGGCAGCGCTCCACGGGCAACGCCAAGCGCGGCTACCGGAGCGCCCCCAGCGTTGGCACGTCCAACTTCTACCTGGACGCCGGAGAGAGCCCGTTCGACGGGCTGCTCGCGCGCGCGGAGGGCGGCGTCCTGATCATGGACGTGAGCGGCGTCCACAGCGGCGCGAACCCGATCAGCGGCGAGTTCAGCGTGGGCGCCACGGGCCTGCGGATCGCGGGGGGCGCGCTGGGGGAGCCCCTACGCGAGATGACGATCGCCTCGACGCTGCCGGAGATGCTGGCGGGCATCACCGGCGTGGGCGACGACCTCCGCTTCTTTTCGAGCGTGGGAACGCCGTCGATCCTGATCGGCGAGATGACACTCGCGGGGGTCTAGCACCCGCGAACTCAGCCGATCGTGGCGGGGCGCGCTCCGGTGAAGATCAGCACGAAGATCAGCACCGCGACGGCGATGCGGTACCACATGAAGACCGCGAAGCTGTGCCTGCGCAGGTACTTGAGCAGGCCCCAGATCACGACGAACCCGCTCACCGCGGATGCGACGAACCCCCAGAAGAACTGTGGTCCGTAACCCTGGAGCCCATCCTGTGCGAGACCCACACCCTTGAAGAGCCCCGCGCCGGCGATGATCGGGATGGCCAGCAAGAACGAGAACCGGGCCGCGCTCTCGCGATCGATCCCGAGCAGACGGGCGGCGGTCATCGTGATGCCGGAACGCGACACCCCCGGCTGGAGGGCGAGCCCCTGCGCGACGCCCAGGAAGAGGCCGGTCCGCGGCCCGACCGAGTCCAGTCCGCGGTCGCTGCGCATCACCTTGTCCGTGTACCAGAGGATCACCCCGAAGATCGCGAGCATCGTAGCGATCAACCATGGAGCGCCCAGCTTGTCCTGGATGGGCTCTTCGAAGACCGCCCCCAGGAGGGCGCCCGGGATCGTGCCGATCACGAGCGCCCAGGCGATGCGCTGGTCGGTGCCCGTGATCGACCGCGCGGCCACCGAAGAGAACCAGGCCTTGATGTAGTGCCAGAGGTCCTTGCGGAAGTAGATGACGGCCCCGACCAGCGTGCCGACGTGCAGCGCCACGTCGAACGTCTTGTTCAGAGCCGGGTCGTTCACGATCGACCAGTCGAACAGCCAGGGAACGATGATCAGGTGCCCCGAGCTGGAGATGGGCGCGAACTCGGTGATGCCCTGAGTGAGACCCAGGATGATGGCCTGCAGGATGCTCAGGGAAGTGCTCCCTTCCGGCTGCGAAACGGGGAAACGTCCGCGTCATGCTAGCGGGTCGCACGGATAGGGAATGTGGAGATGTCGTGGCGCCCAGTCGGTCACGTCAGGGCATCGGAACGGGCGTGGCGCCGGCTGACGGCGCCGCCGTCGCAAACGCCTGCGCCGCGTCGTCGTTCCCGGCCACCGCCACGGTGAGTGTCGCGAAGGCGGTCGCGAACGCCAGCCGCCCGGCGGTGGGGGGATCCACCCACAGGACGATGGCGGGCCCCGAAGGCCTCTGGTCGGAGACGTTCGCCGCCGCGGCCGCGAGGACCTGGCCGACCTCCACCCCTTCGGCGACCGTCTCCACATGAGGCTGCGTCCCTCCGAAGGATCCGAAGACGTCGACGGCGTCGCCCGCGCGCACGCTGCCGGGCGGGAGCCCCGAGGGGATCACCACCGCGCGCAGCCCGGGCGGGACGAGGGTTGCGATCGGACCGGTCGAGCCCGCGAGCCTCGCGCGCGTCACGATCTCTCCCGCCAGCACGTCGGCCCCCAGCACACGTTCGGCGACCTGGTCCGCGTGGCCCAGCGCGCCGGGAGGGGCGAAGGCCGAGGGGAACTCGGCCGTGCGGACGTCCGCCGACGCGAGGACCGTCCCTCGCGGCAGATCCCTGGTGGCCACGAGCACGCTCACCGGGTGGCCCCCGTCGGGCCGGGTGATCTCGAGGTGGTGGGCGAAGGCCCGGACCGCCATCGCCGCCGCCAGCCCGCAGACGAGGGCCAGCCCGAGGAACAGGAACGAGGATCGAGGCAGGCGGCGTCGGAGCATGCGCGGACGCTACGCTCGAGCACGCGCCTCGACCGTGACGGTCGTCACTGTGCCGGGTCGGCGCATCAGTCGACCGGCCGGGGTCCCTTCTTCTGGGAGAGCGGGAGGACGCGTACGCGGAATTCCTCGAGCTCGCGGCGACCCACGATCATGGCGACGGCTTCGCGGATGCGATCGCCGAGCGCCTCGACGCTCTGATCCTCGGTCGACTTGAACGCGAGTTCCACACGCACGAGCACGGGGTCGTCGGACATGCCGACGAGGATACGCGAGCCTTCACACTTCGAAGCGGGCGCCCGTCAACGCCGTCGCGCACGCGCACGCCCGGGTCTCGGGCAACGCGGGGATGACCGCGAACAAGAGATCGCGAAGCTTCTCGTTGTTCGCGGTGAAGACGCGGACCACCTCCTCGTGGGTCACGGGAGGAACGCCTTCGACGCCCACGTCGTAGTCGGTGATCAGCGAGATGTTCGCGTAGCAGAGCTCGAGCTCGCGGGCGAGCAGCGCCTCCGGGTACTGCGTCATGTTGATGACCTCCCAGCCCGCGCTCGCGAACCAGGCGGATTCCGCCCTCGTAGAGAACCGCGGGCCTTCGATCACCACCACGGTGCCGCGATCGTGGAGCGGGATGCCGAGGTCGTGTCCCTTCGCGACGGTCACCTCCCGCATCACGTCGCAGTAGGGGTCGGCGAAGGAGATGTGCGTGGTGTCCGGGCCGTCGTAGAACGTGTTCACGCGATCGCGCGTGCGGTCGACGAGTTGGTCGCAGATCACGAAGTCGCCTGGCTTCACCGCCGGCTGGAGCGACCCGCAGGCGTTCGGACCCAGGACGCGGCCCACGCCGAGCTCCTTCATCGCCCAGACGTTCGCCCGGTAGGGGATCCTGTGGGGCGGGAACTCGTGGTGCTGCCCGTGCCGCGGGATGAAGGCCACGCGCCGGCCTCCCACGTCGCCGATCACCGGTGGCGCGCTGGGGGGCCCGTACGGCGTGTCGATCTCCACCGTCTCGGTCTGATCGAGGAACGCGTAGAAGCCCGAACCTCCGAACACCCCGATCTCGGCCGTCGCCATCCGCGCTCCTCAGTCCTTGGAAGGGTCGGAGGTCCCGCCGCTCCCGCCGTCACCGCCGCCGCCACCTTCACCGCCGCCACTGCCGCCGGATCCACCCGAAGAGCTCTGCCCCGGCGGGCTCTTCGTATCCGCCTTCTTCTCGGTCGTGGAGGTGTCCTTCTTCTTCTCCGAGCCGGAGGGCGAGGACTTCTTCTTCCCGTGGTCGGTGGCGTAGAAGCCCGAACCCTTGAACGAGATGGCCGGCGGGGCGAACACCTTGCGCAGCTCACCGCCGCATTCGGGGCATTCCGTCAGAGGATCGTCCTTCATGGACTGCACGATCTCGAAGAGATGGCCGCACCGCTTGCAGACGTATTCGTAGGTGGGCATGGCCGCCCGAGTGTAGCCGACGGGTCCGTACGGCCTACCCGCATCGGCGGACTGGCCCTCGGGGCCGGCGCCGCGTACACTCGCTCCCCACTCGCAGGAGGGCGGCCAGGAGGGCGGCCATGAAGGTCAGGAAAGCGGTCATCCCCGCGGCCGGGCTCGGCACCAGGTTCCTGCCCGCCACCAAGGCGCAGCCGAAGGAGATGCTCCCGGTCGTCGACACCCCGGCCATCCAGCTGGTGGTCGAAGAGGCCGTGCGCGCCGGGCTCACCGACATCCTGATCATCACCGGGCGCAACAAGCGTTCGATCGAGGACCATTTCGATCGCAACGTCGAGCTCGAGCAGTTCCTGGAGCAGAAGGGCAAGTTCGACGAGCTCAAACAGGTGCGCGCGCTCTCCGAGATGGCCGACATCCACTACATCCGCCAGGGCGAGGCGCTCGGCCTCGGCCACGCGGTGAGCATCGCCGAGCCGCACGTGGGCGGGGAGCCGTTCGCGGTGCTGCTGGGTGACGACCTGATCCATCCCTCCATGCCGCTCCTGCCCGAGATGCTCCGCGTGCACGAGAAGTACGGACGCAGCGTCCTCGGCGCCCAGGAGGTCGCGCGCGAGGAGATCGCGTTCTACGGCTGCATCACGCCCGAGTTCGTCGACGACAACCTCGCGCGCGTCGTGACCGTCGTGGAGAAGCCCGCACCTGACGACGCGGCGTCGAACCTCGCCGCGATCGGGCGCTACGTCTTCACCCCGGAGATCTTCGCGGCGATCCACCACACGAAGCCCGGGCGGGGTGACGAGATCCAGCTCACCGACGCGATCAACCTGCTCGCGCAGGAACAGGCGGTCTACGCGTTCACCTTCGACCACGGACGATTCGACGTCGGGAACAAGCTCGACTACCTGAAGGCGACGGTGGAGCTCGCGATCGAACGCGACGACGTGGGCCCCGCCTTCCGCGCGTACCTCGCCGAGCTCGTGCAGCGCAAGAAGCTGGTCTGAGGCCCCCCGGTACACTGCCGGGATGGCCGAGGCTCGGGGCATCCACGATCACGACTCGCCGGAGGGGTTGATCTCCGTGGAGGATGCCCGCGCGCGGGTGCTCGATGCGGTGGCCGTGCTCGCGCCTCTCCAGCTTCCCCTGACCGACGCGTACGGATGCGTGTCTGCCAAGGACGTCGTGGCGAGCTTCGACCTTCCGGAGTTCCCGTCCTCGGCGATGGACGGGTTCGCCGTGCGCGCCGCCGATGTCGCTGGGGCCTCGCCCGAGCGTCCGGCCGAGCTGAAGGTCGTGGGCCGTTCGATGATCGGGCACCGTCCCGAGGTCACCGTCGGGATGGGCGAGGCCGTGCGGATCGCCACCGGCGCTCCCATCCCCTCCGGGGCGGATGCGATCGTGCCGATCGAGAACAGTGACGCCGACGAGGACACCGTGCACGTGTTCGAGGCGCCCGAGCCGGGCCGCCACGTCCGACCCGCCGGCGAAGACGTCAGCGAGGGGCAGGTGCTCGTCGGCAGGGGGAAGCGATTGGGGCCGCCGGAGCTCGGGCTCCTGGCGAACGCGGGCCACGCCACCCCCCTCGTGCATCCGCGCCCTCGCGTCGTGGTGCTCTCCACCGGCGACGAGCTTATCCCGCCCACCGAGACGCCCGACTTCGGGCAGGTCCGCGATTCGAACGCGTACACGATCTTCGGCGCACTGCGCGAGGCGGGCGCGATGCCGGTGCTGGCGGGGATCGTGGGCGACGACGTGGAGGCCCTGAAGGAGGCTGTGTTCGCCTACGAGATCCAGGCCGACGCGTTCATCTCCTCGGGTGGCGTGAGCGTGGGGGAGCGCGACGTCGTGAAGGCCGCGTTCTACCGGCGCGGCGACGTCGACTTCTACCGGGTGGCGATGCAGCCGGGGATGCCCCAGGGCTTCGGCCACGTCGAATCGAAACCGTACTGGGGGTTGCCCGGGAACCCAGTGAGCGTGTTCGTGAGCTTCGAGCAGTTCGTGCGCCCCGCGATCAGGAAGATGATGGGTCGCACCAACCTGATGCGTCCGGAGGTGACCGCCACGCTCACCGACGACGTCGCTGGACCCAAGGGCAAGATGCAGTTCGCGCGCGTGGCGGTGGAGCGCACGCGCGAGGGTTGGCGCGCGGCACCCACCGGCGCGCGCGGGTCCAACCTGATCTCGACCGTGTCCCGCGCCAACGGGCTGGCCATGATCCCTGCAGGGATCGAGGTGGCTCCCGCGGGGTCCCAGGTTCGCGTCCAGGTGTTCCGCTCCTCGGAGGACTGAGCCGGTGGCCTCGGATCAGGCGGGTGCCGACGGCGTCACGCGGATCGTCGACGTGGGTGCGAAGCCGGAGACGGCGCGCGAGGCCACGGCGGAATGCTGGGTGCAGATGACCCCCGAGGCCGTCGGCCATCTCCTCGCCGGCACGAAGAAGGGCGATCCCATCCAGACCGCGAAGATCGCGGGCGTGATCGGGGTGAAGGAGACGCCTCGCCTGCTCCCGCACTGCCACCCCATCCGGGTCACGGGCGCGGATGTCGTGATCGAACCGGACGCGGCCGCGGGCCGTATCCGGGTGCAGGCGACCGTGCGCGCTGTCGACCGCACCGGGGTCGAGATGGAGGCGCTCACGGCCGCCGCGGTCGCCGCCCTCTCCCTCTACGACACGGCGAAGGCGTTCGACCGTGCGGCGCGCATCGACGGCCTCCGGCTCCTCTCCAAGTCGGGTGGCAAGTCCGGCGACTATCACGCGGAACCGCCGACGTAGGGCCGAACGAGGGTTCGTCCCGCCGGATCCGCTGCGACCGCTCCAGGGTGAACGCAACGGGGACGCACGACGGCTTGTGAAAAAGTTCTCGAATCACATCGATGTGATTGTGAGCCCCTAGATGTGGTGCTAGCTTCCCGACCCAGCCTAGATGTTGTATCCGCCGGAGTGGCTAGCTACGGGAGGCAGGGCGGTTGGATTGGCTGCTCCTCGCCGCGTTAGGCATCATGTGGGTGGCGTTCCTGCTCCCCAGCAGACGCCGCCCGCGCCCACCTCATGCGAGTGTGGGCGAGTTCGAGCACGGGATGGAGCTCTTGGCACAGGCTGAAGCACAGGGAGCCAGCGGTCGCTGGATCGTGACCCCCCGCAAGGGCGCGCGGTTCGTCGGGACCGCCGAGCGCAAGCGGGCGAGGGCCCGCGAGCGCCGTCGACAGGTCTTCACCTTCCTCCTGGAGTCCATCGGCATCACTTTCTTGATCGGGTTGGTGCCGCCGCTGCGCCAGGTCTGGAGCGTGACGATGGTCCTCGGCGTGCTCCTCGGCATCTACGTGTGGCTCCTGCTCGCCATGAAGCACCAGGCGACGCAGGCACACCCGCACGAGCAGGCGCGCGCCGCGCAGGCGCCCGCGGCGCACATGCGCCCAGTGCCCGTCCGCCACGCGGCCGAGGGCCGCAGCAGCTGGGCCCGGCCGACCTTCAACGGGATGGGCGCCTTGGGTGAGAGCGATCGCGTGCACGTGATCGTGCGTCCCGCCGACGCCCACGCCTGAGCGCGTGGATCTCGACGAACTCACCCGCAGCCTCCACGCGCGCTTCGACGCCAAGACGGCCGCCCGGGAGCGGGCCATCCCCGCGGCACGCCGGTCGATCCGCGCGAGCGCCAACGCCATCCGCGCGGTGCACCGGCTGGATCTCGACCTCGCGCGGGAGCTGATCGAGCGATCGCGGGTGGCCCTCCGGGAGGGTCTGGACGCCGTGGGCGATCATCCGGACGTGCGCTTCGCCGGGTACCTCCAGGACGCCCAGAAGGAGTACGCCGAGGCCAACCTCACGCTGGCGCTCGTCGCGGGCGAGCGCCTCCCTCAGCCCGCCGACCTGGGCGTCGAGGACGCGCCCTACCTCAACGGCATGGCGGAGGCGATCGGCGAGGGCCGCCGGCGGATCCTCGATCTGCTCCGCACCGGAGAGGTCGACGAGGCCGGCCGGCTCCTCGACGAGCTCGAGGATCTCTACAGCGTCCTCGTGACGATGGACTATCCGGACGCCATCACCATGAACCTCCGCCGGTCCACGGACGTCGCCCGCTCCCTGATCGAGAAGACCCGCGGCGACCTGTCGGTGGCGGTCGTGGCCCGCGACCTTCGCGACGCCCTCGACGAGCACGCCCGGCATCTGCGCGAGGACCGCTGACGCCGGGTGCGTCGGAGCGCTCTGCTACGCTGCTAGCCGTTCAGGGGGGTGTAGCTCAGCCCGGTAGAGCACTGCCTTCGCACGGCAGGGGTCAGGGGTTCAAATCCCCTCACCTCCACCCAGCCGACCTGCTCCGGCACTTGGGTGTTAGCCCCTGCCCGCCCACCTACACGATGCCGAGTTGGGGGACTCAGGCCGTCAGCTCGAAGGTCTGTTCATACTCCGTTCCGCCCTTCAGGGATCGCACGTGCATCTCGCCCCGCACGTTCGCGTAGAGGCCGGTCCCACCGGTCACGGCGAACGTCGTGTCGTGCGTGTCCGCGAACGGCCCTTCCACGGTGATCTGGCCGGCCGCGAGCGACGTTGTCCACCAGCACTCCCACGTACCGGCTCTCGGATCCTCACGTACGCACTGACCCTGGTTCCTGCCTACGCGGTGGCTGTCGCTCGCGTCGAACACGTTGTTGTGGAAGGTCAGGATGTCGCCCGCCGAGTCCCCCTTCTTCCCGACGTCGGCGATCACGTCGGTCGTCGAATGCTCGACGATGGTGATCCTCGAGTGGCCGGTGATTTCCGACGAGGCTCCTGCGACACCCAGTCCGAGGGCGAGCATCGCCGACACCAGGAGCGCCAACGGTCGGATGAGCCCGGATCGGATGCTCATCTCCGGTCCTTTCCCGTCGGCGTGGAGGCGATCGAGGAGATCCCGACGGCGCGCGTGCCGGCCAGGTCCGTCCAATGCCGGGGCACGTGACCCGGTCCCTGGATCCCATGAACGCCAGCAGCCGGGAAGTTCGGACCAACGACGGGGTCGGTGCTCGTCGTGGTTCGTCCGAGGCCGAAGCCCATCGCCAGGCCGACCACCAGGGCGACGACGACGAGGATCGTGCGCCAATCGCCCGCCTTGCCCGAACCTTGGGTGCTGATGGATCGTTCGATCGTGCTCATCGCGTGCCCCCTTCGCGGTCGCGCCGTGCGGCCTCGGGCGCACGGTAGGTGAGCGCTGCCCACGAGGAATCAGGGATGCACCCTATGCGCGACGCTGGGACCCTAGGAAGGAGAGGAGCCGCCGTCCTCGTCTCCGGACCCCAGCGTGCGTCGCAGGTCTCGTCGCGAGGCGATCCCGAGCTTGTGATACACGCGAGACAGGTTCGCCTCGACCGTTTTGACGCTCACGAACAGCTCGTCGGCCACCTGTCGATTCGTGCGACCATCCATCGCACGCTCCGCGATCCTCCGCTCGGAGGGTGTGAGCGCTCCGATCGGTGTCGGCCCGCCTCCAACCCGCTCGAGCCCCGAGCGTGCCCGCGCCGCCCAGAGGGGGGCTCCGAGCGACTCGAAGATGCTCACGGCGTGCTCCAGGTCTGCCCGAGCGGACCGCTTCTGTTTGGCTCGGCGTTCGACTTCCCCCTTCACGAGCAACGTGCGGGCGAGTTCGAATGGTTGCGAGAGTCCCGCGTGGTCGACGAGCGCGTCATCCAACGCGCGCAGGGCCGCCGCCGGGTCACCCCGGGCTCCCGCGATGAGGCCGCGGCAGCGCGAGCCCGTCGCGCGTGCCCACGGACGATCCTCGTAGCGTGCGTGGCCCGTGAACCCGCCGAGGACGTGGTCGGCTTCATCTACGCGGCCGAGCGATACCAACGTCTCGATCTCGTCCGGGATGCAGGGGATGACACCGGGCTCGGCCGGGCTCATCCGATCGAGGTACCGGACGACCGGTTGCAGGTGTTCGTGCGCCTGCTCGAAGTCGGAGTGCGAGAGGGCGAGGAATCCGAGCACCGCCTCGTTCCAATTGGCGTTGAACGTGTCGTCGTTCGCCCGCGCTCGTTGGGACCCATCGGTGGCCATCTCCTGCGCGCGCTCTACCTGCCCGAGATGGGCTGCCGCGTAGGCCTGATTGAACAACGCGACATGGCTCTGGGTCGCCGTCTGTCCGGATTCGATCACGGTCTCCATGGCCTCGGCGGCGTACTCGGCCGCTGTCAGCCATCGGCCCGCCCTGCATTCGAGCTCGGCCAGGTAGCACAGCACCTCCTGGCGCACCGTGTACATCGAATGGGACTCGTACTCGGCCAGCTCGTGCTCGAACAACGCCCGGGCGGAGTCCAGGTCCCCCGCCCACATCGCCTGCAATCCGAGGATGGATCGCGGTGTCGTGTAGACGGATGCCTCCGTCCACGATCCGCCTTCCATCCCCACGTCCTGGAGCTCCAGGGCCTCGGGGAGTTCGTTGCCCGCGGGCCGTCCTAACAGGAACTCGACCATCGCGTACGTCGCGAGGGCATCGGCCCGGGTTGCCGCGCCGACGCCCTCGTTGGCGTGCTCGAGCGACAGCCGCGCGTGCTCCGCCGCCGCCGCGAGATCGCCCTGGTACATGTCGACCCACGCGATCCCTTGGTGGATCCCGCTCAGGAGTGCGTCGTCGCCGAGGGCCTCGGGGAGCGCCCGAACGAGCGGCTCCCTCACCCCCCGCTCGAGGTTCATCCAGCTCATGGAGGACAGGCGGAACAGGATCTCGGCGCGACCCGTGCCGGGTGGCGACGTCTCGATCGCCTCTTCCAGCAGCGCGATCGCGCGCATCGCATCACCGGCATCGAAGTGGTACTCGGCGGCTTCGAGGATGCGTTGGCGGATCTCCCCCTCGTCTTCGATCGGCGTGAGGTGCACGGCCAGCTCTCCCAACTCCGCGGCGGCGTCCGGAGCCCCGCGTCCCCGAGCGTGGCGAGCCGCCGCCTCCAGCGCCTGGGCGAGCTCGCGGTCGGGTTTCGTGATCGCCATCGCGAGGTGACGGGCGCGCTCCTCGGGATCGGAGATGAGCTCGGCCAAGCGGGCATGGAGCTCTCGTCGCTCTTGCGGTGTCGCGGCCGAATAGACGGTCGATCCGAGCAGCGGGTGACTGAATCGGATCCGACCGCCTTCGCGCTGGATGATCCCGGCTTCCTCCGCCTTCGCCAGTCCCGAGATCGCCCGATCCCTTCGCCCAGCCGCGGCCGCAAGGACGAGGTCCTCGGTGGGTCGGGTGGTCGCCGCGACCGGGAGGAGCGCACGGGCGGCAGACGCGGGAAGAGCGGCGATCCGCGCGCCCAAGAGCTGTTGGAGGGTCTCGGGCACCGGGAGCGGGGCTGCCGGATCGGCCGAAGCGCCTTGGCGCAGGAGCGACCTGGCGATCTCTAAGACGTAGAAGGGGTTCCCGCCGGACATCTCATGGAGTCGGATGACCAGCGGCCGAGACACGTCCGATCGGAGGTGCTGACGGATCAGAGCGGCGACGTCTGCCGAGGCCATCGGACCGACGTGCTCCCGTTCGACCAACTCTGTGGGCAGCGCGTTGGCGAGTTCGACCGGGATCCGAAGGCCGGTCCGTGCCGTCGTGAGGATCCCCACGCGTTCGTCCGCGAGACGCCGGATCGCGAAGCCCAAGACCCGCGCGGACGACTGGTCGATCCATTGCACGTCGTCGATCGCGATGACCACCGGCCTCGATGCCGCCAGGGATCGGATGACGCTCAGCGCCGCCATCGCCACGGCATGCTGGTCGGGGGGGACACCTCCCGTGTCGGCCCTCAGCAAGGCGATCTCGAGGGCTCGTCGCTGGGGGGCGGCGACGAGCGGGAGGACCTCATCCAGCGCCTCTCCCACCAACAGGTCGGCGAGCGCCGCGTACGAGAACGCGGTTTCCGCTTCCACGGGTCGTGTGGAGAGGACGGCGTACCCCGACGAGGCCGCCCGCCCGCTCGCCTCGCGCCACAGGGTGGTCTTGCCGATCCCCGCCTCGCCCTCCAGCAGGAGTCCGGTGGGGCCGTTCGGGATGCGATCGATGAACCGCGCGACGTGGATCATCTCCAGATCCCGGCCCAAGACGTCGCTGCTCGTTCGAGGCATCCGTCGTCCTTCGTTCGCCTTCCCGCGTGCCGATCGTACGCGAGTCGACCACGGCGGGCGCATCCGTAGCGGGGAGCCACCGCACGCACCGACACCTCGGCCGGTCGTCGCCGCGCTAGGCTGCCGGGATGCCCCCGACCCCCACCCCCGACCGGATCCGCACGGCGCCGAAGGCGCTCCTGCACGACCATCTCGACGGCGGCCTGCGTCCGCGTACGATCGTCGAGTTGGCGGGGGAGACCGGCTACGCGGGCCTCCCCGCCACCGACCCCGGGGAACTCGCCGCCTGGGTGCGGCGCGGGGCCGACCGCAAGGATCTCGTCCTGTACCTGGAGACGTTCGCGCACACGGTCGGCGTGATGCAGACGGCGGCCGCGCTGCGCCGCGTGGCGAGGGAATGCGGAGAGGACCTCGCCGATGATGGGGTGGTCTATGCGGAGGTGCGGTTCGCGCCCGAGCAGCACCTCGAGCAAGGGTTGACCCTCGACGAAGTGGTCGCGGCGGTGCAGGAGGGGTTCGCGGAGGCGATGGCGAGCCGGCCCGCGATCCTGCTGCGCACGATCCTCACGTCGCTGCGGACCGCCGCGCACTCGCTCGAGATCGCCGACCTCGCGATCGCCTGGCGCGACCGTGGTGTGGTGGGGTTCGACATCGCGGGCGCGGAGGCCGGCTACCCGCCGACCCGGCACCTCGCCGCGTTCGAGCGCGTGCGCGGCGCCAACTTCCACCTGACGATCCATGCCGGCGAGGCCTTCGGGCTCCCCTCCATCTGGGAAGCGCTGCAGCTGTGCGGCGCCGAGCGGCTGGGCCACGGCGTGCGGATCATGGACGACATCGAGATCGCGCCCGACGGTCGCGCTAACCTCGGCCCGCTCGCATCGCTCGTGCGCGACCGGCGCATCCCCCTCGAGCTCTGTCCCACATCGAACGTCCACAGCGGGGCGGCGCCGTCCATCGCGGAGCATCCGATCGGCGTCCTCGCGGATCTCCGGTTCCGCGTGACGCTCAACACCGACAACCGTCTGATGTCCGACACGTCGCCGTCGAAGGAGATGGCCCAGGTCGTCGAGGCGTTCAGGTGGGGGTGGGACCGCCTCGAGTGGCTCACCGTGAACGCACTCAAGTCCTCGTTCCTCGGCTTCGACGAGCGCGGGCGGCTGATCGAGGACGTCGTGAAGCCCGCGTATCGGGCGCTCCGGTAGCCTGGGGCCGTGCGAACGCCCGTGGACGAGCGGACGTGGTGGTCCCGCCCCGGACTCGAGGTCCGGGAAGGGCGTCTGGTCGTGGCCGGGCGCGATGCCGAAGAGCTCGCGCGGACCCACGGGACCCCGTTGTACGTGTACGACCTCGTGCGCGTCGAGGAGCAGGCGCGCGCCCTGCAGGGCGCGTTCGCCGGCGCCGGGCTGCGTGGGCTCGTCCGGCTCGCCCTGAAGGCGCAGCGGGAGCCCGATCTGCTCACGTTCGTCCGTGAGCTGGGAGCGCCGGGCACGCCCGGGTCGGTGGCGATGGACGTCTGCTCCCCCGGCGAGATCCGGTGGGCCCTCGATCACGGGTGGCAGCCGGCGGAGATCAGCTACACGGGCACCAACGTCTCCGAGCGCGACCTCGACGAGATCCTCGGGACGGGCGTGCATCTGAACGTGGATCTCCTCTCGCAGCTCGCGCGGGTGGGTCGCCGGGCGCCGGGCACGCGCGTGGGGATCCGGGTGAACCCGCGGATCGGGGCCTCACGCGACGGCGACGGCGCCACCCTGTACACGGGTCCGCGACCGACGAAGTTCGGCATCCTGCCGGAGGGGCTCGACGAGGCCATCGCGATCGCGCGGTCCCACGACCTGACGATCGACACCGTGCACTTCCACGTGGGCGACGGCTACCTCACCGACGGACTTCCCGTCTTCGAGGAGACGGTCCGGCGCGTGGCGGCCATGGTGCGGACGCTCCGCGACGCGGGCTGTCCGATCCACGAGGTGAACACGGGAGGCGGACTCGGCGTGCCGCAGCATCCCTCCGATGCGCCGCTCGACCTGGAGGCCTGGACCGCGATCCTGGCCCGTCACCTCGGACCGCTGGACGTGCTCGTGAGCACCGAGCCGGGCGACTTCCTCGTGAAGGAGTGCGCGGTCCATCTCGCGGAGGTCGTGACCCGCGAGGACCGCGACGGCCACCCCTTCGTCGGCCTGAACACGGGGTGGAACGCGCTGGGAGAGCGCTTCGTGTACAAGTCGCTGCTCGATCTCGTGCTCTGCCGCGCCGCCGACGCGGAGCCGACCGAGCGCGTGACGATCACCGGGAACATCAACGAGGGCGACGACCTCTACGCGGAGGACTACCCCTTCCCCCAAGCGCGAGAGGGTGACATCGTGGCGGCCATCAACGTGGGGAGCTACAACGCGTCCATGACCTCGGTGCACTGCCTGCGCGAGCCGTCCGGCTCGATCTGTTTCGGAGACCGTAGATGACGCATGCGTGGCGCCCGCCGGTGGCGTCCCAGTGGCACATGGTCGCGCAACTCGAGGACGGCGTGACCCGCCTCACCGAGCCTCACATCAACAAGATGCTCGAGTCCAACGCCTGGCTCGTGCGCGGGCGCGACGCCGACCTCCTCGTGGACACCCTCAACGGGATCGGTCCGCTGCGCCCGGCGATACAAGGGCTGTCGGAAAGCCGCCCGGTGGTGGCGGTCGTCACGCACGGACACTTCGATCACGTGGGCGGCCTGCACGAGTTCGACGATCGGCGGGGCCACGCCGAGGACGCCGACGAGATCCGGTCGCCCTTCCCGATGCGGCTGCACCAGGACGACTTCCCCGAGGGCACGGAGGAGATGTTCGCCTTCTACGGCTATCCGGTGCCCCGCATGGCGGTCTCGGCCCTGCCCTCCGAGGACTTCGACACGGAGGCATGGGTGAGCCCCGGCGCAGAGCTCACGCGACCCGTCGATGACGGTGACGTGATCGATCTCGGCGACCGCCGCTTCGAGGTGCTCCACGTCCCGGGTCACTCGCCCGGCTCGATCGCCCTCTGGGAGGCCGAGCGGGGGCTCCTGTTCTCCGGCGACACGCTTTACCTCGACGATGCCCTCTCCTTCGACGATCGGGAGGCGGGCGCGGCATCCATCGCGCGCCTGCGCGACCTGGAGGTGACCCGGGTCCTCCCCGGGCACAACAGCTCGTTCCTCGCCCACCAGTACGAGGAAGCCCTGGCGAACGCCGAGCGCGGCCTCGAGGCGGGAAGCTAGCAGGACCGCCGGCGCGCGGAGGATATGCTCCGCGCCATGTCCACACCCGAAGCCCTCACCGTCGTCCGTGCCGGCCGCCTGATCGACACCGAGGCCGGCGAGGTCCGCACCGACCAGGCCGTCGTGATCCGTGGCGACCGGGTGGAGGGCCTGGTGCCGTTCGGCGACATGGTGCCGAAGGCCGAGCGCACGATCGACCTCACCTCCCACACCGTGCTCCCCGGCCTGATCGACATGCACGCGCACATGGTGGGCAACGTGGAAGGGAGCGAGGGCTACGCGGCGCTCGTCGTGCGCACACCCGCGCAGGAGGCCCTCGTGGGCGTGCGCAACGCGCGCGACACCCTGATGGCGGGGTTCACGACGGTGCGCGATGTGGGCACCTTCCGCGCCTTCGTCGACGTGGCGCTCCGCGAGGCCATCGACGCCGGTTGGACGCCCGGGCCGCGGATGCGCTGCGCCGGTGCGTACGTGACGTCTTCGCTCGGCGGTGGCGACATCCCGAACCTCGCGGTCGATGTCGACGAGCGACTCCCTCGGGATCTGCGGTTCGGCGTGGCGAACTCCGTCGACGAGGTCCGCAAGGTGGTGCGCGAGATCCTGCACCGTGCCGACTTCATCAAGGTGATCGCGACCGGTGCCGTGCTCACCGAGGGCACCGATCCGGGCGCTCCCGAGTTCAGCGAGGCGGAGATCCGGGCGGCGGTGGAGGAGGCGGCCCTCTACGGCACGTTCGTGGCGGCGCACGCGCACGGCGCCGAGGGCATCAAGCGCGCGGTGCGTGCCGGGGTGCGCACGATCGAGCACGGCTCGCTCCTCGACGACGAGGCGATCGAGTTGATGCTCGAGCACGGCACCTGCCTGGTGCCGGACATCTACTGCGGTGACTGGATCGCCGAGAAGGGGCGCGCGGAAGGCTGGCCCGCGGAGTCGCTCCGGAAGAACGACGAGACGACGGACGCCCAGCGGGAGGGCTTCACCAAGGCGCTGAGGGCAGGCGTGATGATCGCCTACGGCACGGATTCAGGTGTGTACCCGCATCGCTACGTGGGGCGGCAGTTCGCGTACATGGTGCGCCACGGTATGACCCCTATGCAGGCGCTCCAGAGCGCGACGTCCGTGGCCGCCGAGGTCCTGGACCACCCGCACGTGGGCATCGTCGCGTCGGGCCGCTGCGCGGATCTCGTGGCCGTCCCCGGCGACCCGCTGGAGGACATCACGTTGCTGGAGGACATCCCGTTCGTTATGAAGGGCGGCGAGGTCGTGAAGGGCGGCTGACCTCCGCGTCCGTCGGCGCGCCGCCGGCGCACTGCCGGCGCACCGACCTACGTACCGGGGATCTGCACGAGCAGGAGCTGACCGCCCTCGCCCCGGCCGGAGTCGATCCGCAGGTTCAGGCCCTGCTGATCCACCTTCGTGTGGTGGGCCTCGACGTCCAGGAGCCACCAGCCCTGACCGAAGAAGTCACTCACGTCCACGACCCCGCTCGACTCCCATGCTCCCCGGCCGCCGGCGCGCTTGATGGCGCCCGCCGTCGGGTCGGTGCGCGCGACGGGGGTGAGGGTGTGCGCGGCCAGGTCGTAGACGAGCACCCGGTTGTACCCGGAGTGGGGCGCGTTACGGTCCTCCTGGATCACCAGCGCGCGGTCGCTGATGCCGAGGTTGTCGGGGTTGCGCAGCGCAGCGCCGTGATCGCCGTCGAGGACGACCCGGAGCGTGGCGCGCGCCGGGTGGGCCGGATCCATCCTCAGGCGGTAGATGCGGCCGTGCTGTGTCTCCTGACCGTAGGAGCCCGTATCCGCGAAGTAGACGACGCCGGGGTGGGCGGGGTCCGGCTGCGCGTCCTCGATCCGACTGAAGTCCATCGCGTGGAGGCGCTGCGCCGCGGCATCGAGCCCGACGCCTGAGAGGGCGCCCGCGTGCGGGATCGTGACGAAGTGCCCGCGCAGCCTCTCACCCTCGGCGATGTCCGCCGGCGACGGGTCGCCGTCGAGGCGCCGATCGGGCACGAAGGTACGGAACGTGCCCCTCCCGGCCACCGCGTGCGCGAAGCTGTCGGAGAAGTAGCCGTAGATCTGAGACCGCGGCGCGCGCCCATCCTCGGAGAGGAAGAACACGGCCCGCGACATCCTCGGGACCTGGATCACCTGTTCGTGGCTGATCCGGCCGAACTGGCGCAGCTGGTGCACACGCTCGGTGACCGCGTTCACCCCGATCGCCATGCCTTGCTTCTTGGTCGCGGGCCACTCCTCGCCCGTGAAGTACCAGGGCGTGCCCGCCACCGATCCCATCGATCCCGAGCAGAACCACTCGTAGCCCTCGGTGCCGTCGACGACGTACCCGGCCCCCACCACCTCGCCCGCGGGGTTCAGGGCGATGTGCGAGATGCGCGCGTCGGACGGGTCCCCGTAGCGGGCGGAGAGCTCGTGATTGATGAAGACCTCGAGGCGTCCGGCCGCGCTGCGGTAGACGCCGATCCCGTCGGGGACGCCCGTGAACTGGAACCTGTCCTTCGCGCCACGCACCACGTCGCCGGCGGTGAGGATCGGGGTGATCGTCAGGCCTCCCGTCAGCGCCACCAGTTCGGGCCGAGCCGAGGTCACGAACGGCTTCCCGTCGGCGGAGGGTGCGGCGAGGGCCGCCGGCGACGCCATACCTGCGATCAGCACGGCAGCGATCAACGATGTGACGGTGCGCTTCATCGTGGCTCCCTCCCAAGGGTTCGTGGGGGGAGCCTAGCCCGGCGGACCCCAGGCGCGCCAATCTCGATACGGGCCGGGACCGCATCTGGGAACATCGGGTCGAGCCCCTTCGCATCGGAAGGACGTGAACGCCATGACCGAGCAGGCCCCGCTCTCCGCCGAGGAGGTCGTCGCCCTCTCCCGCCGATACACGCTCTACGACTGGCAGGCCCAGGCCAAGGTGATGCCTCTTCCGGTGGAGCGCGCCGAGGGGGTGTACTTCACCACCACGGACGGCACCCGCTACCTCGACTTCAACTCCCAGCTGATGGGCGTGAACATCGGCCACGGCGACAAGCGCGTGCTGGACGCGATCGCGAAGCAGGCGGAGACGCTCCCCTACATCTCGCCGTTCATGGCGTACGAGACGCGTGCGCGGCTGGGGGAGAAGCTCGCGAGCCTCTGGCCGGGAACGATGGAGAAGACGTTCTTCACGCTGGGAGGGGCGGAGACCAACGAGAACGCGATCCGGATCGCGCGCGCCTACACCGGGCGGCAGAAGATCATGGCGCGCTACCGGTCCTACCACGGCGCCACCTACGCCACGATCAACCTGACGGGGGACCCGCGGCGGTGGGCCAACCAGGAGCCCCCGATGCCGGGCGTGGTGCACGTCCTGGATCCGTACCACGGCACCGCGCGCGGTACGGACGACGCGGAGACCTCGCTCGCGCTCCTGCGGGAGACGATCGAGCTGGAGGGTCCGGAGACGATCGCGGCGTTCATCCTCGAGCCCGTGACGGGGACGAACGGGATCCTGATCCCCCCCGACGGCTACCTGCAGGGCGTGCGCGAGCTCTGCACCGAGTTCGGCATCGTGATGATCGCCGACGAGGTGATGTGCGGGTTCGGGCGCACGGGGGAGTGGTTCGCGGTGAACCACTGGGACGTGGTGCCCGACCTGATGTCTACCGCGAAGGGCCTCACCTCGTCGTACCTCCCCCTCGGGGCGCTCGCGATCAGCCCCGAGATCGCGGGGTTCTTCGACGAGCACGTCTTCTGGGGCGGGCTCACCTACAACTCGCACCCGCTCGGGTGCGCCGCCGCCCTCGCCGCGATCGGGGTCCTCGAAGAAGACGACCTCGTCGGCAACGCGAAGCGCTTGGGCGAGGAGATGCACCGCCACCACGTGGAACTCGCCGCGAAGCACCCGAGCGTGGGCCGCTACCGCAACCTGGGGCTCTTCGGGATCCTGGAGCTCGTGCAGGACCGGGTGACGATGGAGCCCCTCAGTCCCTTCAACGTGTTGAACGAGACGATGGCGTCGATCAACCGCGCGCTGCTGGACCGCGGCCTGTTCACGATGGTGCGGTTCAACGGCATCATGACGAACCCACCCCTGTCGATCAAGGCGGAGCAGCTGGAGGACGGCTTCGCGATCATCGACGAGGTGCTGGAGATCGCGGACCGCGCGATCGGCTGAGGGATCCTGATCAGGCCGGCGCGGCGGCCCACCGCTCGGCCCATCCCGCCAGCTCTTCCATGACGTTGGACAGGTCGCGTCCGCGCTCGGTGAGGCCGTAGGTGATCCTCACGGGAGTGTCGGGTGTGACCGTGCGCGTCACGATGCCCTCCGCCTCCAGCTCCTTCAGGCGTTCGGAGAGCAGGCCGTCGGAGATCTGCGGGATCGACGCCTTCAGGTCGGAGAACCGATCGACCCCGGACAGCAAGGAGCGCACGATCTGCGGGTTCCACCGCTTCGCCACGAGCTCGGCGGCTCGTTGGAAGTGCTCACAGATGGGGGCTTCTTCGGCCATGGGTGCATCCTACGTCGGCGGGGCATAGATTCGAGAATCCTAGGAACTCTGGAATACATAGTACCTTTGGTTCTGTTAGTGCCAGTGTTGAGTCGCTCGCGAGGGGCGAGGACCACGGATCGAAGGAGGAACACGACATGGCGCAGGCAGTACGTGAGATCGAGGGCGTGGAGCTGCCGCCCGCGGGCAAGTACGAGCTGGACATCACGCACACGCAGGTCGAGTTCGTGGCACGTCACATGCTGACGAAGCTGCGTGGCCGCTTCACCGAGTTCGAGGGCACGATCGTCGTCGGCGACGACCTCGACAGCTCCTCGGCCGAGGTCGAGATCAAGGCGGAGAGCGTGCAGACCAACACCGAGCAGCGCGACGACCACCTGCGCAGCGCCGACTTCTTCGAGGTGGAGTCGTTCCCTGCGCTGACGTTCAAGAGCACCGACATCCGTCACACGGGCGGGAACGCGTTCGAGCTAGACGGGGATCTCACCGTGAAGGGGACCACCAAGCCTGTCACCCTGAAGGGCGAGTACCTCGGATGGGGCCAGGACCCCTACGGCAATACCATCTTCTCCGCGTCGGTCGCCACGGACATCAACCGTGAGGACTGGGACCTGACCTGGAACGTCGCGGTCGAGACCGGCGGCTTCTTGGTGGGCAAGAAGGTCGGCATCGAGATCGACGTCGAGGCCCGCAAGGTCGGCTGAGGTCTCCCCCTCACCGCGCGGTCACGGAGGCCGGCCCCCAAACGGGCCGGCCTCGACCGTTTCGAGCCCATACCGCATGCGCAAG
Organism: uncultured Actinomycetes bacterium; assembly: GCA_963810915.1. GTDB lineage: Bacteria > Actinomycetota > UBA4738 > UBA4738 > HRBIN12 > JAOUEA01. Next base: position 34,677 of record CAWEPH010000003.1, read on the forward strand.
TCCGATATCAAGCCTAGACCCGCCGCGCGCACATGAGGCAGGATGCGGCCGCCATGTGTCGCGACCCGGTCCGCGGGTCGCGCGGGAGGAGGTTGCATGTCTGAGAACCGCAGTGGCATGGCGGTCGGATTCACGTTCTTCGCCGCCGTGATGATGATCATGATCGGCATGTTCCACGCGATCGCGGGGCTCACCGCGATCATCCACGACGCCTTCTACACCACGCCGTCGGAGTACCTGTTCAACTGGAACCCGTCGACGTGGGGGTGGATCCACCTGATCCTCGGGATCGTCGTGCTGCTCGCAGGCTTCGGGTTGTTCACGGGCGCCGTGTGGGCGCGCACGGTGGGCGTGATCATCGCGGTGATCAGCGCGATCGTGAGCTTCGCGTGGCTCCCGTACTACCCGATCTTCGCGCTGGTGCTGATCGCGATCGCGGTCATCATCATCTGGGCGCTGACGGCGCACGGACGGGACATCACGAGCGACGCGATGTGATCGAGCGTCACGGGACGGGCCGGGCGCCGTTGGCGCCCGGCTCGTACCATCCCAACTCGAAGAGCCGCTCGTAGGCGACGACCACGTCGCCGGCCACCCAGAGATCCGCGGTCCATCCCGAGGCGACATCGGTGAACCGCCAACGATCCGCCTCGAACCGACCCACGGGCGTGGCCACGATCTCGACGCCCAGGCGCTCGTAGCGCTGCCGCACCCGCGAAGGGGCGAGCGTGACGGGCTCCAGGTAGACCACCTCGATCTCCGCCGTGTCGTCCAGGCGCCGCACCGTGATCGCGTTCGTGGCCGGCGTGAAGTAGTCGAGGTGGTCCGCGGAACCGTATGGGATCTCGATCTCCCGCCGGTCCCGGTAGCCGGTCAGCACGTCGCCGCGCGGCTCCAGCAGGATGTCGTGATCGCCCGTGTCGATCCGGACCCGCGCGATGCGCCAATCCGCATCGACGGCGACGTCCACGATCTCGCGGTGATCGGTCTGAACCTCGCTGAAGTATCGCCACCCCATGGGTCCGGGGGCGCACCGGAACTCCTCGGTCCCGACGGGCGTGCCGTCGTCGCCGAGCACGGTGTAGCGGCCGAGCGGCATCTCCGCAGCCTAGCGGGGTAGCATCGCCCTCATGCGTGTGGCCCTGTGTCAGATGCACTCGGGCGACGATGTCGCGGCCAACAACGACGCGGCGGAGGCGTCGCTGCGCGAAGCCGCTGCGGGGGGCGCCGATCTGGCCGCGTTGCCCGAGTACTTCGGGTACCTCGGCCCCTCGGCCCGGCGCAGGGAGCTGGCGGAGCCCGTGCCGGGCCCCGCGACGGATCGCGTCGCGCGCATCGCCCGGGAGCTCGGCATCTGGGTGCTGGGCGGCACGGTCCTCGAGCTGGACGACGACCGCGTGTACGACACGTCGCTCCTGTTCGACCGCACGGGCGAGATCGTCGCCAGCTACCGCAAGATCCACCTGTACGACGTGGACCTGCCCGGGCAGCCTCCGATCCGCGAGTCCGCGGTCATCACCGCCGGCGACCAGCTCGTGACGCACGAGACGGAGTTCGCGCGGGTGGGGCTTACCGTCTGCTACGACGTGCGGTTCCCCGAGCTGTACCGAGGCCTGATGGCGATGGGCGCGGAGGTGCTCTTCGTGCCCGCGCAGTTCCAGCACGAGACCGGGAAGGACCACTGGCTCGTGCTCGTGCGAGCGCGCGCCATCGAGGACCAGTGCTTCGTGGTGGCGCCCGCGCAGTGCGGGCGCTTCGGCGATCCCGGGAAGGGCCGCCGTTCCTTCGGTCACAGCCTCGTCGTCGACCCGTGGGGCCGCGTGCTGGTCGAGGGGTCCGAGGACGAGCCGGGGGTCTGGTTCGCCGACCTCGACATGGCGGAGCTCCGCCGGGTTCGCCAGGTGCTGCCCGCGCTGCAGCATCGGCGTCTGGGCATCAGCTGCTGATGAGGCGCGCGCTGCCGGTTGGGCTCGAGCTCGACGACGACCCGGCGCGCGTCGACGTCGACGTGGTGCACCGCTACCTGAGCGAGGAGTCCTACTGGGCGGCCGGGCGGACGCGCGAGACCGTCGAGGCGCTGCTGTACGGAGCCGCGCGGGTGGTGGGCCTCTACGACGGCGACGAGACCGTGGGCTTCTGCAGGATCGCGAGTGACGGCGCGACCTACGCGTTCCTGTTCGACGTCTTCGTCCTGCCCGCGTATCGGGGGCGCGGGCTCGGTGTGGCGCTCGTGCGCGAGGCCGTGGACGAAGGACCCTACGCCGACCTCCCGTGGTTCCTGGGTACCCGCGACGCCCACGACCTCTACCGGCGGTTCGGGTTCGTGCCCCCCGACGACCGCCAGATGGTGCGGCCCGGCACCAAGCGGACCTAGCGCTGCTCCTCGGCGACCTCGTCCAGATCCGCGCGCGTGTCCACGTCGCGGGGCGCGGCGGCATCGACCGCCACCTCCTCCACCCACTCGGGGTGGCTCGCCATCAGCACGCGCGCCCCCACGTCGCCGTGGAGGTGGCCCGCTTCCGCGTAGATCTCCCGGGAGAGAAGCGCGGGGCCCGGTCCGTCGAGGAACGACGCCCGCACGATCTGTCTGCGGGTCTGCAGGAACCGCGTGATGAGCGCACGCACGACGCCGGCCTCCACCCCCGGCTGGTCGGCCATCAGCACGACCGCCGCCTCGCTCTGCTCGTGCACCTCGTGCAGGGCGGCGGCGAGCGAGGTCGACTGACCCTTCGCGAACTCGGGGTTCCGCACGAACCGCCCCCCGGGCGGCAGGCGCAAGGCCGACTCCACCGCGTCGGCGTCGTGGCCGGTCACCACGATGAGCTCGTCCACGCCGGCTGTGGCCAGGGCGTCGATCGCGTGCTGGGCCAGGGGGCGTCCGTCCAGGACGGCGAGCTGCTTGGTGGCGCCGAACCGTGAGCCCGTGCCCGCGGCGAGCACGATCCCGGAGATCACGTCACGACTTCGGCGCGCGCCCGAAGAGCCGGACGAAGAAGCCCTTGACGACCGCCCACATCGCCGAGATCCCGAGACCGATGCCCCCGACCGGCTTGGCGGCCGGCGCGGGGCGGGGCGGTGCCGCGGCGGTGCCCTCCGCTGCCGGCGTCTCGCTCGGCGCGGCTCCGGCGGCGGCCTCCACCTTCATGCTGTCCTGGAGGCAGTCGGCGAACTGCTGGCTGAGCTTCTTGGAGATCTCCGGCAACAACCCGCGCGAGAGCTGGGCGGCCGCACCCGTGAGCGTGATGTCGGCGGTCATCTTCACGGTGGTCTCGGCGTCGGTGGGGCCGGGTTCCAGCCAACTCGTGACGTTGGCGTTGGCGGCGCCCTTCCCCTTCTGCTCCATCCCCTTGGCGGTCAGCACCACGCGGTGCGCGTCGTCGTCGCGTTCGCTCATCTCCACCGTGCCGGCGAACGACATCCCCACCGGTCCGAACTTGGCGTTCAGCTTGCCCTTCCAGTGGCGGTCGTCGACGACCTCCGTGAGCTCGGCACCGGGCATGCACGGCGCGATCTTCTCGACGTCGAGGAGGTAGTTCCAGAGCATGTCTGCGGGCGCGGAGACCGTGAACGTGTTCTCGATCAGCATGGTCGGTCAGCCTATCGGGTCAGGAGGGGGCAGGTTCGAACTCCGCGGGCGCGGCCTCGAAGCGCTCGAGGCACCCGGCGGAGCAGAAGTAGTAGGTGCGGCCTTCGTAGGTGCTGACGTAGCGCGCCGTCGCCACATCCACGGTCATCCCGCACACGGGATCGATCGCCTCGTGTCCCTCCTCGCCGGCGGAGATCGCGGCGTCGGCCTCGAGCTCGCCGGCCGCCCGCAGCTGCACCAGCTCGGCGAGGATCGCCACGGCGATCTCCTGGTTCGGGAGGTGACCGAGGTCGATGCCGGCGGGCGCGTGCACCCGGGCGAGCGCGTCGTCGGCGACCCCTCGGTCGCGCAGGTACCCCAGCACGGAGTCCGCGCGCTTGCGCGATGCGACCAGCCCGACGTAGGCGGCCGGGGTCGCCAGCGCGTGCTGCAGAGCGTCCTCGTCGTAGTGCCCCTGCGTGGCCACCACCACGAACGAGCGGTCGCCGACGTCCGCTGCGCCCATGTCGAGCGACGTCACGACGCGTTCGACGTCGGGATGATCCACGGGGTCGCCGCCGTCGTCGATCACCACGGCGCGCCAACCGAGCGCGGTGGCCATCCCGGCGAGGGCGTCCACCGCGGGCGACCGGCCCACGACGACGAGGTGCGGCGACGGCAGGACGGGTTCCACGTACACCTCCAGTGCGCCCTCGCTCTGACACGCGATCGGGATCGTGACGACGCCCGCGCGCTGCTGGCCCTCGAGCTCGTCGGGCGTGCCGAGGAACAGCAGCTTCGGGATGCCTTCCTCCAGCGCGCGCAGGCCCTCCCGGATGACGGTGGGCTCGGCGCATGCGCCCCCCAGCCACCCGTGGATGTGCCGGTCAGCGGTGATCAGCGCGGTAGAGCCGGGCTTGCCCGATGACGGCGCCCGGTTCCACACGACCGTTGCCAGCACGAACGGCTCACCCTCGCGCGACAGGCGCGCCGCCAACTCGAGGATGTCGGTCCTCATGCCTTCGCTTGGGCCTCCTGGATCGCGCCCCATACCTTGGCGGAGGTGAGCGGCATGTCGATATTGGTGACGCCCATCGGCTGCAGCGCGTCGATCACCGCGTTGACGTAGGCGGCGGGGGAGCCCACCGTGGGTGACTCGCCAACGCCCTTCGCCCCGATCGGGTGGTGTGGCGACGGCGTCACGGTCTCGCCCAGCTCGAACTTCGGGGTGTCCCACGCTGTCGGCAACAGGTAGTCCATGAAGTTGGACCCGATGCAGTTGCCGTCCTCGTCGAACGTGATCAGCTGCATCTTGGCGATGCCGTACCCCTCGGTGAGCCCGCCATGGATCTGACCTTCGACGATCATCGGGTTGATGCGCACGCCGCAGTCGTCGACAGCCACCATCCGGCGGACGTCCCACTCCCCGGTGTCCGGGTCGACCTCGACCGCCACGGCGTACGTCCCGAACGGGAACGTCAGGTTGGGCGGGTCGTAGTAGTAGTTCGCCTCCAAGCCGGCCTCCATCCCGTCGGGGAAGTCGGTGTACGCGGCGAAGGCCACCTCCTGGATCGTCTTGACCTTGTCGGGCGCGCCCTTCACGGAGAAGTTGCCGGCTTCGAACTCGATGTCGTCTTCGGAGACCTCGAGTAGGTGTGCTGCGAGCTTGCGTGCCTTCTCCCGGACCCGGCGCGTCACCATCGCCGTGGCCGCGCCCGAGACGGGGGTGGACCGCGACGCGTAGGTGCCCAGGCCGTACGGCGTGTTGTCCGTGTCGCCGTGCATCACCTTGATGTCCTCGGGCTGGATCCCGATCTCCTCCGCCACGATCTGCGCGAACGTCGTCTCGTGGCCCTGGCCCTGCGTTTGGACGCTGATCTTCAGGATCGCCTTGCCGGTCGGGTGGATCCGCAGCTCGGCGCCGTCGTTCATCTTCAGGCCGAGGATGTCGTAGTCCTTGTGCGGCCCCGCGCCCACGACCTCGGTGAACGACGCCAAGCCCGATCCCGTAGAGCTTGCCCTCGGCACGCGCGGCCTCCTGCTCCTTGCGCAGCTCGGCGTAGCCGATCTTCTCGAGCGCCAGATCCATCGCGGCCTGGTAGTCGCCGGAGTCGTAGACGAACCCGGTGGCCGACGTGTACGGGAACTGATCCTTCTCGACGAAGTTCTTCTTTCGGAGGTCGGCCGGGTCCATCCCGATCTCGTACGCGGCGTTCTGCACCAGGCGCTCGATCAGGTACGAGGCCTCGGTCACGCGGAACGAACAACGGTAGGCCACGCCGCCGGGCGCCTTGTTCGTGTAGGCGCCTTCGGCCTCGACGTGCACGGCCGGCAGGTCGTAGGAGCCGCTCACGATGTGGAAGAGCCCCACCTTGAACTTGCTGGGCTGCGCATCGGCGAAGAACGCGCCCTCGTCCGCCAGGAGGGATGCGCGCAGGCCGAGCATGGTGCCGTCGGACTTCAGGGCCAGCTCGCCGTGCATGTGGTAGTCGCGCGCGAAGCCCGTCGAGATCAGGTTCTCCGTGCGCTCCTCGATCCACTTCACGGGGTGCCCGAGCAAGAGGGAGGCGGCGGTTGCCACCACGTAGCCGGGATACACAGGCACCTTGTTGCCGAAGCCGCCGCCGATGTCCGGGGAGACAACCCGGATCTTCTCCTCGGGCAGCCCCGCCACCAACGCGAAGACCGTGCGGATCGCGTGCGGCGCTTGCGACGTCATGTAGATCGTGGCCTGGCCGGTGGCCGGGTTCACGTCGGCGACGCAGCCGCAGGTCTCGAGCGGCGCGGGGTGACAGCGCGGGTAGAAGGTATCGATCGACACCACCTTGTCCGCCTCCGCGAAGGCCTTGTCCGTGGCCTCCTTGTCGCCGGTCTCCCAGTGGTAGACGTGGTTGTCCTTCTGATCTTCCTTGTCCGTGCGGATCACGGGGGCGCCGGGCTCGAGCGCGCGCTGCGGCGTGACGACGGGTTCGAGCGGGTCGTAGTCGACCTCGATCAGCTCCAGCGCGTCCTTGGCGATGTACGGGTCGGTGGCGATCACGGCCGCGACCTCCTGACCCTGGAACCGCACGGTGTCCGTGACGAGCACGGCCTGCGTGTCGCCCGACATCGTGGGCATCCACGCCAGGTTGTGCTGCGCCATCAGCTCGCCGGTCACCACGGCGATGACGCCCGGCAAGGCCGAGGCGGCGGTGGCGTCGATGCCGTTCAGCGTGGCGTGGGCGTACGGACTGCGCAGGATCGCCATGTACAGCATCCCCGGCAGATGCATGTCATCGATGAAGTTGCCGGCACCCCGGATGAATCGGTCGTCTTCGACCCTGCGGACGTTGTGTCCGAGCCCGCGGATCGCTTCCGTTTCGGTGGCCATGCGGGTCCTCCTCTCAGGCGTTCGCGGCTTCGACGGCGGCGGGAGCAGTGTCCGCCTTGGTCGCGGCCGCGGCCTGGATCGCCTTGACGATGTTCATGTAGCCGGTGCACCGGCAGACGTTCCCGGAGATGGCCCAGCGGACGTCGTCGTCGCTGGGGTTCGGGTTCTGCTCGATCAGCGCGGCGCCCACCAGCATCATCCCGGGGGTGCAGTAGCCGCACTGCAGGCCGTGGTGCTCCTTGAACGCCGCCTGCACCGGGTGGAGCTCGGCGCCCTCCATCAGGCCCTCCACCGTCGTGATCTCGCGGCCGTCCGCCTGCGCAGCGAACATCGTGCACGACTTCACCGGGATGCCGTCCAGCAGCACCGTGCACGCCCCGCAGTTGGAGGTGTCGCAGCCGATGTGCGTGCCCGTGAGCTCGTAGACCTCTCGGATCAGATGGACGAGGAGGAGCCGGTCCTCGACGTCCGCCGTGCGCTCGGTCCCGTTGACGTTGACCTTGATCTCCATCGATCTCCCCCTCAGGCCGCGTTCGCCGTCTCGAGCGCGTGCGCGAGCCCGCGCCGCACGTACACGTCGACCATGTGCCGCTTGTACTCCTCGGGTCCCCGCACGTCGGACACGGGGCTGGCCGCAGCCGCCGCGAGGCGTCCCGCCTCGGCGAAGGCCTCGTCTCCCGGTGCGGCGCCGGCGAGCGCCGCCTCCGCCTCCGTGGCCTGGATGTTCTTGGGCCCCACGCCTGTCAGACCGATACCGGCACGGCCGATCGAGCCGTTGGAGAGCGTGAGCGACACCGCCACCGCAACGGTGGCCCAGTCGCCGACCTTCCGCTCGAGCTTCAGGTAATCCCCGCCGGAGCGCTCGCCGGGCAACGGCACGCGTATCTCGGTGAGCAGCTCATTCGGCTCGATCGAGGTCATGAACGTGTCCACCAGGAACTCGGAGATGGGCACCTCGCGCTCGCCGCCGCTGCTCTTGAGCACCACGCTCGCCCCGAGCGCGAGCATCACCGCGCCCAGGTCCCCCGCCGGGTCCGCGTGCGCCAATGCGCCACCTACGGTGCCGAGGTTCCGCACCAGCGGGTCGGAGATCTGCGGGGCCGCCCGACCGATCGTCGGGTAGCGGCTCGAGATCAGGTCGGATGCGATCACGTCGCGATATCGCGTGAGCGCCCCGATCCGCAGGTTGCCGTCGCGTTCCTCGAGGCCGTCGAGCCCGTCGACGTGGTTCACGTCCACGAGGTGCTCGGGGTTGGCGAAACGGAGCTTCATCAGGGGGATGAGGCTCTGCCCGCCCGCGAGGACCTTGGCGTCCTCGCCATGGGTGCCGAGGAGCGACAGCGCCTCGTCGAGGGATCCTGCACGGTGGTACGTGAACCGTGAGGGCAACATCAGATCTCCCTTCCGAACAGGGATGGAACCATGGCGGCGAGCGTCTCGTCGCCCCGCATCGGGCGACCGCTTCGCGATTATCAGCACGGTTGGCGCGATAGGGCAACTCAGTGATACGGCGAACCTACTACGATGCAGCGGATGCGCGGAGAGGGAACGGGGATGGAGGCGGGAGCGGGGGACGAGCTCGGCGTCGTCTCCCATAGCCGATGGTACGTGCTGGCGGAAACCGAGGACGGGTACGGCATCTGGCGCTCGGGACAGTCGAGGAGCGATCCCCCTCTGGCGGCGTTCGCCGGTGATGCCGACGGCTTCGCGGACGCGGATCGGGAGTATCGCCGCCTCGATCACTGGATGCGGGTGCATCACCAGCTTCCTCGTGGGTTGAGCTGGATGGTCTTCATCGCGGCTCCGGTCTGGGTGCTGGCCACGAGCATCGATACGCTCTGGTCGTACCTGGCGACCGGAAGCAGCGGGTTCGGCTCGGGCCCGCCGGCGTGGGTCGGGGTGCTCGCGCAGTTCGCCCAGCCCGTCTGGGAGGGCGCCCTGGCGGTGATGTTGGCGCTGTGGTTGCTGCGTCGGGCACAGGAGCTCCGGCGCCGTGCGTGAAGGGCGCGTTCCTCGCGAGAGATGGCTCGCCGGTCTCGTCTGGGTCGGCGCGGTCGTCTCGGTGCTCAGCGCACTCGTCGTCTTCCTCTACCTCGGCCGACTGCTGCTCGGTCTCCCACTCGGCGCCGATCTGCTCACGGCGGTGCACCTGCTCCGGGGTCGGCTCGGCGGCCGGTGGATCACGACGGTCGCCGCGATCGGCGTCGTCGGATCCGCGACGGCGATGGGCGCGCTCGGTGTGATGGCCTCGATGCACCTGGCGCGCACGCTGCGCGTGGGAGCGCCGCCGCCTCCCTAGCGGGCTTCGGCGCCGGGGCGCGGCCGGTCGTGGATCGGGCCGGGGCGCTCTTTGAGGAAGCCGCCACGGCGGCCGCGGCGGACCGCCACGATCTCCGCCACGATCGAGCCGGCGATCTCCTCCGGGCCCTCGCTCCCCAGGTCGAGCCCGGCGGGACCGTGGATCCGCGCCCTCGTCTCCTCGGAGATCTCCACACCCTCGTCGCGGAGCTCCATCAGGAGGCGTTCGGTGCGCGCGCCAGGGCCGAGCATCCCGATGTAGGCGGCCGGCGTGTCGACGAGCGCCCGCAGGTACTCCTTGTCCCGCAGGAAGTTGTGGGTCATCACCACCGCGTAGGTGTGATCGTCCACGTCGGTGGCCTTCGCGACGTGCTCGGGGGCGTCCACCGGGACGAACCCCGCTGCCTCCGGGTAGCGGTCGGCGGTGAGGAAGGCCGGGCGGTCGTCGACCACCACCGCGTTCCAGCCCAGGCCGGCGGCGGCGCGCACCAGGGGGATCGCGTCGTGCCCGGCGCCGCAGACGAGCAGGCGCAGCGGCGGCTCGAGGACCTCGACGAACGCGCGGACGTCGCCGGGCAGGGTCCGGATCTCCGACCGCTCGAAGCGCGAGCTGCTCGCCCGCGACCGCGAGGGCCTCGACGTCGACGTCGGGGTCCCCGAGCGTGCCCTCGCTCCCTCCGTCGGGGCGCACGATCATCCGGGCGCCGGGTTCCACGCCGGCGCGCCCGGACTCGAGCACGGTGACGACGCTGATCGGGCGCGCCTCCTCGAGGGCCATCCGCAGCGCCCCCGCCACCTCGGCGGCCTGCTCGGCCGGCTCGATGAACACCTCGATCGCCCCGTTGCACCCGAGCCCGAGGCCCCACACGGCGTCGTCGTCCGCCGTGAGGTCCCACCCGGCCAGGCGCGCCGTGCCCTCCTCCATCACGACGCGGGCCACGTCGGCCACGTCGCCTTCCAGGCAGCCGCCGCTGATGTTGCCGATCGGGGCCCCGTCCTCGGGCACCAGGAGGCGCGCCCCGGGGCGGCGGTACGTCGACCCGCGCACGGCGACGATCGTGGCGAGCGCCATCCGCTCGCCCTTGGCGGAGAGCGACTCGATCGCCACCAGCACGTCGCTGATCTCGCTCATACCGGGATGGTAGCGGGGGGCTGGAGGAACGTGCGTCTCCATCGCTAACGCTCGCCCACATCGCGGCCGATAGCGGAACGGGGACATGAGCGACACCTTCGCGTTCCGTGCGGTTCCGGTGCCACTGCGGCGTCGCGTGCGGCCCCGGGTCGTCAAGGCCGTGGCCGCCGCACTCGTGGTGTTGATCGGCATGACCTGGTGCGCGCGGATCGTGATCCAGAGCGAACGCGCGAGCTTCGCGCGTGCGGAGCGGCACGAGACCTCGGCGAACTTCGTGGACACGATCTCGGGCTCGTCGCTCGAGCCCACGGCCGCCGCGGTCGCGGTCTCGGCCGACGACCTCGACGCGCAGCGGGCGGCCCGCGACGCCCTCGCGGCCGGGCGGAGGATCGCATCCGGTCCGACATCGTTCGTGGAGGCCGGTCCGCGCCAGCTCGGCAACGCCACGCGCGGGCTGACCTTCACGGACGGGCCCTCACCCGTGCCCTCGGTCGTGAGCGTCGCCGCAACGGGGAGCGCGTGGGGCGCGGCCGTGATGTCGACCGGCGGACGCTGTTTCTACATCCGCGTCGGTACCGGGACGGGCGTCACATACGGATCCTCCATCTTGAACTGCACGGGCGTCGCCGCGCTCGATGCCACGGATCGCGCCTGGAAGCCGCGCCCGGTTCGCGCGTCTTAGGACGCAGGACTAGACTCCCGCCTCACCGAAGCCGCGTACACACCTGCACGTCCTGCGGAAGGAGGGTTCGCCCGTGACGCACGTCGTCGTCAACGTCAACGGGGAGCAGCGAGAGGCCGACGTCGAGCCGCGCACGCTCCTCGTGTACTTCCTCCGAGAGACCCTCGGACTCACCGGGACCAACGTGGGGTGCGACACGTCCTCGTGCGGCAGCTGCACCGTGCTGCTGGACGGGGAGTCCGTGAAGTCCTGCACGCTGCTCACGGCGCAGGCCGACGGCCGCGAGGTCTCGACGATCGAGGCGATGGCGGACGGCGATCAGCTCCATCCGCTGCAGGAGGCGTTCCATCGCAACCACGGGCTGCAGTGCGGCTTCTGCACGCCGGGCATGATCATGGCGGCCGCGAGCTACCTGAAGGAGAACCCCAACCCCACGGAGGAGGAGGTCCGCGAGGCGCTCGAGGGCAACCTCTGCCGGTGCACGGGCTACCAGAACATCGTGAAGTCGATCCTCGACGCCGCCGGCTCCATGAGCGGCGCGAAGGCCTGAGGGAGGACACCGATGGTCGCCACCGAACCGTTCATCGGTCGTGAGGTCCTCCGCAAGGAGGATCCCGACCTGCTCACCGGACAGGCGAGCTACGTCGACAACCAGACGATGCCGGGGATGCTCTGGATGGCCCTGGTCCGCCCGCCCTACGTCCACGCCACCGTCGACGCGATCGAGACGGCCGCCGCCGAGGCGATGCCGGGTGTGGTCGGCGTCTACACCGCCGCCGACCTCGAGCTCGGGGGCCTGCCGTTCGTCTGGCCGATCACCGAGGACATCAAGGTGCCCCAGCACTTCCCGCTGACGAAGGACAGGATCCGCTTCCACGGCGACGCCGTGGCCGTGGTGCTCGCCGAGTCGCGCGAGCAGGCGGCCGACGCGGCCGAGCTCGTCTCCGTCACGGTCACCGAGCTCCCGGCCGTCACCGACATGGAGGCGGCGATGGCCGAGGGCGCCCCGATCCTGCACGAGGAGCTGGGCACCAACGTCACCGTGCACTGGGACCACGGTGGCGGTGGGGACGCAACGGTCTTCGACACGGCCCCGGTGATCGTGCACGAGCGCTACCACCAGCCGCGGCTGATCCCCAACGCGATCGAGCCTCGCGGGTGCCTCGCGTTCGGCATCCCGGCGATGGACGAGTGGACGCTCGTGAGCGCCACGCAGATCCCGCACATCGTGAAGGTCACGCTCTGCGGCGTGGTGGGCATCCCCGAGTCCAAGTTCCGGGTGATCGCCCCCGACGTGGGCGGCGGGTTCGGCTCCAAGTTGAACGTCTACGCCGAGGAGGCCCTCGCGCTCGCCCTCGCCAAGCGATCGGGTCGCCCGGTGAAGTGGATCGAGGAGCGCTCGGAGAACTACCTGGCCACGATCCACGGCCGCGGCGTGACGCACGACTGCACGATCGCGGGCACCGAGGACGGCAAGATCCTCGGGGTGAAGTTCGTGGAGATCGCGGACATGGGCGCGTACTACCAGCTGCTCACGCCGGGCATCCCCGAGCTCGGCGGCTGGGTCTACATGGGGCCGTACCAGCCCGAGGCCTACCACTACGAGTTCCGCGGCGTGCTCACGAACTGCACCCCCACCGACGCCTACCGGGGCGCCGGGCGCCCGGAGGCGACCTACGTCCTGGAACGCCTCGTCGACGCCTTCGCGCGCACGGTGGGCAAGGACCCGGCGGACGTGCGCCGGATGAACCTGCACCCCCCGTTCGACGAGGCGACGACCGCCATCTGCGGCCTGAACGTCGACTCCGGCAACTACGAGCCGCTGCTGGACAAGGCGCTCGAGCTGAGCGGCTACGACGAGGTACGCAAGGAGCAGGCCGCCCGGCGCGACCGCGGCGACACGCGGCAGCTCGGCATCGGGCTCAGCACGTACATCGAGATGTGCGGCTTGGCTCCTTCCAACATCCTGGGCGCGCTGAGGTACGCGGCCGGCGGTTGGGACGGCGCCACGATCGAGTGCCTGCCCTCGGGTCAGGTGATCGTGAAGACCGGCACCTCGCCGCACGGCCAGGGACACGAGACGAGCTGGTCGCAGATCGTGGCCGACGGCCTGGGCATCACCCCCGACGACGTCGAGGTCCTGCACGGCGACACGCAGGTCACGCCGCTCGGCATGGACACCTACGGCTCGCGCTCGGTCTCCGTCGGCGGCGTCGCGCTGCACTTCGCGATGGAGAAGATCAAGGAGAAGGCGCGCACGATCGCGGCGCACGAGCTGGAGGTGAGCGAGGACGACCTCGAGTGGGCCGACGGCTCCTACCGCGTGAAGGGGGCGCCGGAGAAGGCGCGCACGATCCCGGATCTCGCGGTCTCCGCGTGGCACGCGCACGACCTCCCGGCCGGGGTGGAGCCGCACCTGAACGCCACCGCCGTGTACGACCCGCCCAACTTCACGTGGCCCTCCGGCGCGCACGTCTGCGTCGTGGAGGTCGACACGGAGACGGGCAAGACGGACATCGTGAAGTACGTGGCCGTCGACGACTGCGGCACCGTCATCAACCCGATGATCGTGGAGGGCCAGGTGCACGGAGGTGTCGCGCAGGGCATCGCGGAGGCGCTGTATGAGGAGGCGATCTACGACGAGAGCGGCAACCTCGTGACGTCGTCGATGACGCAGTACCTGGTGCCCTCCGCGGTGGAGATCCCGACCATGGTGCTCGACAACAGCCAGGAGACCCCGTCGACCACGAACCCGCTCGGGGTCAAGGGCATCGGCGAGGCCGGCACGATCGCGGCTCCGCCCGCCGTGGTGAACGCGGTGGTCGATGCGGTGAGCCACCTCGGCGTCACGGACGTGGGCAAGCCCGCCTCGCCCGAGCGCGTCTGGCGAGCTATCCAGGACGCACGGGGAGGTGGCGCATGATCCCCGCACCGTTCGAGTACGCGCGCGCCGAGACCGTCGACCAGGCGATCGAGCTGCTCGGTTCCACCGAGGACGCCAAGATCATCGCGGGCGGGCACTCGCTGCTGCCGTTGATGCGGTTCCGCCTGGCCCGGCCCGACCTGCTCGTGGACATCGGCCGGATCGGCGATCTCTCCTACATCCGGGAGGACGACGACGTCGTGGCGATCGGGGCGCTCACGCGCCACCACGACCTGGCCAACAGCGAGCTTCTCCAGACCGCCTGCCCCATCGTGGCGGACACGGCGTCGCAGATCGGCGACCCGCAGGTACGGCACATGGGAACGATCGGCGGTTCGGTCGCGCACGCGGATCCCGCCTCCGACCTGCCCACGGTGCTCGTGGCGCTGGGGGCGGACCTCGTGGTCCGCGGATCCGGCGGCGCCTCGCGCACGGTGAACGCCCGCGACTTCTTCAAGGGCCTGTTCACCGCCGACCTGGCGCCCAACGAGGTGCTCGCCGAGATCCGGGTGCCCAAGACGATCGGTGGATGGAGCTACCTGAAGTTCCACCGGCGCGCCCTGGACTGGGCGCTCGTGGGTGTGGCCGCGGTGCAGCAGAACGGCGCGGCCACGGTGGCGCTCACGAACATGGGGGAGACCCCGCTGCGCGCCGCCGGCGTCGAGGAGGCGCTCGCCGGTGGGTCCGATCCCGCGACCGCCGCCCAACGCGCGGACGAGGGCGCGGCGCCTCCGTCCGACGCCTTCGGCAGCGCCGAGTACCGCCGGGAGCTCTCCAAGGTGCTCGTGCGCCGCGCGCTCGAGGAGGCGATGGGGGGCTAGGCCCCTCTCACCTCACGCGTAGCGCTTGACGAAGTCGAGCGCGGTGTCCGCGACCTCGCGCCACCCGCCGTCGATCGTGAGCGAGTGCCCTCGGCCCGGGATCTCGACGATCTCCGTGACGCCCTCGTTTCGCGCCTGACGCTTGTAGGACGCGTTCGCGATCGACCACGGCACCGTGTTGTCCTTCTCCCCGGAGATGATGAGCAGCGGCCCGCGGTCGGGGTTCTTGGTGTCCACCTTCGCCTCGGTCCAGGGATTGAGGTTGGCGCTGGCCGCCTGGAAGAGCGGCGCGCCGGCCGCCGGCACCGCGAACTCGTCGTAGAGCTCTTTGGCCTCGTCCTCGTCCACGGCGTTCACGAACGCGAAGCGGAACTGGTCGTAGGTGAGCGGGACCGCGCGGTTGCGATTGGCGGGGTTGCCCAACACCGGCGACGAGGACTTGAGCGCGGAGAACGGGAGCGGGAGCACGCCGCGGAAGGGCGCCGGATCGATCGCCACCGAGGCCGCGGAGAGCCCGCGCCCCGCGATGATCTGCGTGAGCAGCCCGCCGAACGAGTGCCCGATCACGGCGGGCTTCGTGTTCAGCTGTCCGATCACGTCCGCGACGTGGTCGGCGACCTGCCCCACGGTCTTCTTCGCGAAGACGTCGGGCTCGGCGTTGGCTTCCGCGACCGTCTCGGGGTCGTCGGGCCATCCGGGCGTGAGCGGCGCGTAGCCGGCTTCATCGAAGACCTTGGCCCAGCGGTCCCAGCTGCTGGGCAGGAGCCAGAGTCCGTGGATGAAGACGACCGGCGTACGCCCCGACGCGTTCGCCTGCTCGACCTGCTGCGCCTCGTGCTCGGGGATGGTTCCCATCGGTCCGCTCTCCTTCCGGGCGACGTCGCCCGTCGTGGTCATGGCCGAAAGGAGGTCGGGCAAGTCGATCGCTGCCCCGCTCTCGAGGCGGCTCGCCACCTTCGAGCCCCGACGTGGTGCGCTGACCCGGGCATCGTAAACCAGGTCGCAGGAAGGGGTTCCGGGGGACGTTTCAGTTTGACGCACCGCGGCCGGGGGCATAGAACCAAGGTCCGGATCAGCAGCGATCCGGCGGGCCGACCCCCCTGCATCGGGGCCCGAGGGAGGGATGCTCCATGTCGCGCTTCCGCCTACTCGTCGCTGGATCGGTGGTGGTGGCCTTGCTCGGCCTCATCGCGCCGACGTCGGTCGTGGCGAAGACCCACGTCCCGCGGTGGGTGCGCCACGTCCGGCACTACCCGGGCAGCATCTCCAACGGCGTGCGGTTCAACCTCGATCCTCAGGTCATGCGCGCCCAGTCGATCCACGCCGCCCGCCTCGCGGCGCCGCGGTCGCATTCGACGAACGTCCAGATGAACAACGACAGCTACCCGCAGCTCCCGCAGAACGAGGAGTCGATCGCGTACAGCACGGACAACCCCAAGATCGCGGTCGCGGCAGCCAATGACTACGTGAGCGGCGGCAACATCGTGATGCGCACGACCGACGGGGGAAAGCACTGGTCGAGCACCAGCGTCGTTCCGGTCTTCTACCCGACGCGCGACGGGTGCAGCGGCGGCGACCCGTCGGTGGCGTACAGCTCGCGCGACCATGCCTTCTACATGGGTCAGCTCTGCTTCTTCCGCACGATGGCCCCCTCCGAGGTCCAGGTGTACGTGTCGTTGGACAACGGGGCCACGTGGACGCCCGGCCGGCAGTCGGCGGTGGCCGCGACGAACTACGACGCCGACGACCGATACCGTCGACGGCACCATCTTCAACGACAAGCCGTACATCACGGTCGATAACAACAAGCACAGCCCCTACTACGGCAG
The DNA here is from genome assembly GCA_963810915.1 of uncultured Actinomycetes bacterium. GTDB lineage: Bacteria > Actinomycetota > UBA4738 > UBA4738 > HRBIN12 > JAOUEA01. Next base: position 51,297 of record CAWEPH010000003.1, read on the forward strand.
GCTCTACGTCACCTACACACGGTTCCACCTGCTGGCGGACGGGTCGAGCGACTCGTGCCCGATCGAGCTCTCCTACACGGACGACGTGCCGTCGCAGAACCCGCAACTCACCACGTGGACCCAGACGTCGGTGGTGCCGGACGACCTCGGTGGCACGGGCGTTGGTGATTCCGCGAACCAGTTCTCGGTGCCGGTGGTGGAGAAGAACGGCGCCCTGGACGTGGCCTACGTCCTGGAGGAGTGCAACACGAGCATCGACCACGGCCTCCGATTCCAGAAGTCGACGAACGGCGGCGCGAGCTTCATGAGCCAGCCGGTGAAGGTGAACAAGCCAGGCCAGTGGAAGGACAACCCGGACGCCGCCGACCTGTTGCCGACGACGGCGTTCCGTGCGCCCAACACCGTCTCGCTCGCGTACAGCCAGACGACCGGGACCCTCGCCTACGTCTACACGAACTACATCTCGGGGCGAGCCAACGGCAACATCGACGTCAGCCTCTCCCACGACAAGGGGATGACCTGGTCGGATGCCGAGACGATCAGCCTCGCCCACGGGCAGCCGGCGCCCAACAACCAGTTCTTCCCGTGGATCGCGGCGGACGAGAACGGCCGCTTCGTGGCGGTGTGGCTGGACCGCCGCCAGGATCCGCACAACCACGACATCGGGACGTTCGAAGCCCGGTCGTTGAACGACGGCGGGTGGTGGAGGAACCTGCGGATCAGCACCAAGACGTGGGATCCGGACCTCGGGTTCTTCACGTCGGGCGCGTTCATCGGCGACTACAGCGGGATCGCCGCCAACACCAAGGTGATCTACCCAGCGTGGACCGATGGGCGGAACTCGAACATCGCGAAGACCGGCATCGGTGAGACCGACGTGTTCACCGACGTCGAGTTCGGCTGGAAGCAGTAGCGGAGCAGACCTCCGCTCCGGGCGAGAGGGGGGCGGCGGATCGCCGCCCCCCTCACCCGACGGATCCTCAGGAGCCATCCGCACGCGGTTGCCCCCTTGCCGAGCCGCGGTCCGGGGTGGACGCGCGCCCACGTGGTCGGACGGTCCGCTCCTGACCGGGCCTGGTGGCTCATGTCCCGGATCCTCTCGGGTGGCAGCGTAGAGGTAGGCCTTCTGAGGGCGTGGCTCGGAGTGGTCGGGGAGCGCGAGGAGGTAGGGCCATGGTGACGAGGACGGATCGAGAGGAAGACGTAGGGACGCGGAGCGGAGAGACCACCCGGGCGGTTCTCGAGGGCGAGGGCCGCCGCACGTCTCGCCTGAGCAGCGCCCAGGTGTGGCACGCACTCGACAAGGCATCCTTCGCCGTCTTGGGGTACGTCACCCCGTCGGGGGAGCCGCGATCGAGCGGCGTCGTGTACAAGGCCGTCGGCAGGCACCTGTTCGTGGCGGTCGCGCCCGGTAGCTGGAAGGCGAAGCACGTCGCGGCCAGCGGTCGGGTCGCGATGACGGTGACGGTCCGCCGGGGCGGCATCCTGTCTCTCGTGGCGCCCATCCCACCAGCGACCATCAGCTTCCACGCGGCCGCGACCGTGCACCGGGCCGACGCGCCAGAGGTGCGCCCGATCCTCGAAGAGCTCGGATCCCTGTTGCCGACCGAGCGGCGCGCCTCCAGCTACCTGATCGAGATCGCGCCCGAGGGGGAGTTCCTCACGTACGGCGTGGACGTCCCGCTGAGGAAGATGCGGGACCCCGGCGCCTCGCTCGCGCGCGCACCGGTCTAGTGTCGCTGTCAGACGGGGCCCCGAGCCCATAGAGGAGACCCGATGAAGGCGATCGTCCAGGAACGGTTCGGTCCGCCGGACGTCCTGCGGCTGGCGGACATCGACACGCCCGAGGTCGGGGCCGACGACGTGCTGGTCCGGGTGCACGCGGCCGCGCTCAACCCGGCCGACTGGCACATCCTGCGTGGCGACCCGCTCGTCGCGCGGCTGATGGGCATCGGGCTGACCAAACCGAAGGATCCGGTGGCCGGGAGCGACGCGGCGGGCGTGGTGGAGGCGGTCGGCACGAACGTGCGCGGTCTGCAGCCCGGCGAGGAGGTGCTCGGCTTCTGTCCGGGGCGCGTTCGCCGAGTACGCGTGCGCCGCGGACGACAAGGTGGTGCCGAAGCCTCCCGGCCTGACCTTCGAGCAGGCGGCCGCGGTCCCCATCGCGGCGACGACCGCCCTGCGCGGGATCCGCGACGTGGGCGAGGTGAAGGCCGGTCAGCGGGTGCTCGTCAACGGGGCCGGCGGCGGGGTGGGCACCTTCGCGGTCCAGATCGCGGCGGCGCTGGGCGCCGAGGTCACCGGGGTGTGCAGCACGGGCAACGTCGAGCTGGTGCGCTCGATCGGCGCCGCGCACGTCATCGACTACACGACGGAGGACTTCACCGACGGGCGGATCCGGTACGACGTGATCCTCGACAACGTGAGCAGCCTCCCGCTCAAGCGGCTGCGAAGGGCGCTCACCCCGAAGGGGACCCTCGTGCTGAACGGCGGCGGTTCGCCCGGCCACGTGTTCGGGCCCATCGCCGGCATCCTGCAAGGCGGTCGCCGCCAACCTGTTCGTCTCGCAGCGCCTGCGCCCGCTCCCGTCGAAGCAGAACGCGGGAGGAACTGCTCGCCGTGACCGGGCTCATCGCGGAGGGGAAGCTCACTCCGGTCGTCGACCGGACCTACCCGCTCGCGGACACGGCCGAGGGTCTCCGCCACGTGGAGAAGGGCCACACACGCGGCAAGAGCATCGTCACCGTGGGATGAAGGCGGTACTTGGGACCGGGGAACCGTCACCGAGGGGCGCGAAGCGTCTTCGATATCACGCCTTCGTGAGTCGATCGCCGGTCCGAACGACGCCGCCCTCGATGACCCGGCAGTTCATCCCTCGGAGGCGCATCGCCTTACCGGCCTCGGAGTTCACGAACGCGAGCGCCTCGTCGCCGAAGCGCGCCGAGAACTTCGTGCACCCCGTGTGCGGCTTGTCGCTCACCTCGAGGAGCACCGTCCCGACCCGCAGCCGCGAGTCGGCGGGGAGGTTGACCACGCTGAGGTCCATGTCGACGTAGAGCTGGTCGCCGGCCAGCGGCCAACGATCCACGTCGCCCGCCAGCAGGGCCACGCACCGCGCGTTCATGAGGGTGATCTCGGCGTCGGATGACGGGTGTGGGCGCGACCCCCACGAGTCGCCTTCGAGCCCGAGACCCGGCTCGACCCGGGCGCTCGCGACGACCTCTCGCCCGTCCACGGTCGGACGGCGGACGATCATCTCGACCGTTCCGTCATCCGGGGGCGACGCAGCGATGTGGGGGAGCCCCTCTTCGAGTGCGGCGGTATCGAGATGGTTCATGAGCTGGTTCTCCCGCTCGGCCGGGATGACACCCTACCGGGTATCCGCACCGCGTCGCCAGAAGGTGCCGCGCGAACCCCACATGATGGGCTACTCTCGGTCCGGCGATACGGTCCCGACGGGCCTGCACCGAGAACCTGTCGAGCCTCGCCGGGTCCATGCACGGTCGTGCGTGGCGTCATCGATCGAGAGGGGATCCAGTGATCGCAGCGGCGTCGTTCTTCTGGTGGTTGATCGTCTTCTTCCTGTGGGTCGTCTTCCTGACCCTTACCATGTCGATCGCTCGCAGCAAAGGTCACAGCCCGCTCTTGTGGGGCCTGCTGGCCTGCTTCCTCCCGGGGATCACCGTCATCATCGTGCTGCTCCTCCCGGTCCGCACGCCGGGAGATGCGCCCTAGCCCGGGGTCGCCTACGTCGCGTCGCGTCGCCTCGGTCGGTCGGTTCGATCGCCTCTTCCGATATCAGCGTCCCGGAGGTAAGGTCGCAGCCCTAGGCGCCAAGGAGTCCAGGTGAACCCTCAGAAAGTCGCAAGACTCGCGGGCTGGCTCTTCATCGTCACCTTCGTCGCCTCCATCCCGGCCTTCTTCATCTGCTACAAGCCCCTGCTGGACCACCCCAACTACATCGTCGGAGCCGGCGCCGACAGCCGCATCGCCCTCGGAGCGTTCCTCGAGATGATCGTCATCATCGCCAACATCGGCACGGCCGTCGTGCTGTTCCCGATCCTCAAGCGGCAGAACGAGAGCCTCGCCCTCGGCTACGTCACCGCCCGCGTCGTGGAATCCGTCTTCATCGGTGTCGGGATCCTCAGTCTGCTCGCGGTCGTGACGTTGCGGCAGGACGTCGGCGCCGCCGGCGGCGACTCGCTCGTCATCGCGGGCCGGTCGCTCGTCGCGGTCCACGACTGGACGTTCCTGCTCGGGCCCGGCTGGGTCGTCGGCGTCGGGAACGGGCTGATCCTCGGTTACCTGATGTATTCATCCGAGTTGGTGCCGCGGGGCATGACCTGGCTAGGGCTGATCGGGGGTCCGCTGATCATCCTCTCGGGGACCCTCGTGCTGTTCGACGTCATCGAGCCCGGGTCCTCCGCGCAGGCGATCGCGACGATCCCGGAATTCTTCTGGGAGCTGTCGCTCGGCATCTACCTCATCGTCAAGGGGTTCAGGCCCACTTCACCACTCCTGGCGACACCCGACGTCTCCCTCGTAGGCGGGGGTTCGCCGGTTCGGGCGGGCACCGCGGACTGATCAGGTCCTCCACTCGATCGTGACGCACGGTTCGTCGCCGATGGTCCAGCTATCGTGCCCGGAGGGGACGTCGAAGACGTCGCCGGGACCGAACTCCATGGTCCTGCCGTCGTCCAGGACGACGCCCCATCGACCCGACACCGTGACACCCACGTGATGGTCGTTGCACCAGTCGCCGCCCACAACGGGTTTCGCATGGGTGGTCCAACGCCATCCCGGGGACACCACCTCGCGGGCGACCACGAAGCCTCCGACCTCGACGATCTCATCGACGAGACCCGGCAGCTCGACCAGTTCGTCCGGCTCGTCGAAGTTCTTCGCTGTTAGCTCCATGGTCGCCATCATCGAGGGCACCGGAACGAAGGGTCAACACGGCGCGTGCACTTCCCGCGGCCCGGACGTCGCCTCCAGCAGGGACCAGCTACCATCGCCTCCGGGCCATCCGGATGGATGGTCCGAACACCCACCAGGATCCCTCACGAAGGGTGGACCACCATGAAGAAGGATTCCGCGCAGGAGGTCGAGTCTCCATCCCAGCTGATCGACGCGAGGATCGCAGAGCTGGACGACTGGCGGGGCAAGACCCTCTCCAGCCTTCGCGCCCTGATCAAGCAGGCCGACCCGGACGTGGTCGAGGAGTGGAAGTGGAGGAAGGCCACCAATCCAGGCGTTCCGGTGTGGTCTCACCGGGGCCCGATCTGCACCGGCGAGACGTACAAGAGCGTGGTGAAGCTCACGTTCTTCAAGGGGGCCTCGCTGAAGGACCCGTCGGGGCTGTTCAACTCGAGCCTCGAAGGCAACACGCGGCGCGCGATCGACGTCCACGAGGACGAGGAGATCGACGAGAAGGCGTTCGTGACGCTCATCCGAGCTGCGGTGAGCCTGAACGAGTCCTCGTCCCGCTAGCGACGAGTCTCAGGCGTCGTAAACGCCGCCCGCCGGTCGCGTGTCCATGGTCTAGTGGATACCCCCATGGATACGTCGATCGAGGTGCGCGTCCAGGAAGGCCTGACGTTCGAGGCGCTGTTCGCCGAGGAGCGGGACCGGCTGTTCACCTCGCTCTGGCTGATCACCAGGGACCGGCACGAGGCCGAGGAGATCGCGCAGGACGCCTTCGTGAAGGTGTGGGAGCGCTGGGAGCGCCGCGGCGCGCCCAACGACCCGATCGCCTATCTGTTCCGCACCGCGATGAACATCCTGCGGAACCGCCGTCGCCGCGCGGCCGTGGCCCTGCGTCACGCCTCGTTCCGGAAGGAGTCGACCGACGAGCTCGGCGCCGTCGAGGCGCGTGACGTGGTGATGCGCGCGCTCGGAGCCCTGACCCCATCCCAGCGCGCCGCGCTCGTCCTGATGGATCTGCTCGACATGTCCTCGAGCGAGGCCGCCGCAGCCCTGGGCGTCCGGCCCTCCACCGTCCGCGTGCTCGCCGCCCGCGGGCGCGCGACCCTTTCGGCACAGATCGGAGCCAGCGATGCATGACACGAAGCGTCTTCTGGAACAGGCACAGCACCGGGCGCCGGCGCCTGCGTTCGATCTCGATGACGTGCGCGATCGCAGGACCCGCCACGACCGCCGGCGCCGGGTCAGCGCCGCGATCGTGGGCCTGGGCATCACCGCCGCGATCGTCGCGGGCGCGGCGTTCGCCACGGCGTCGGTCGGGACCCACGGCGGAGCCGCGGGACCCGCGGGCGGCGGCGGGTTGCCCGCACCGATCCACACGGTCGCTCTGGCGCCCGGAGAGTTGTCCTACCAGCGGATCAGGATCGAGTCCGACTCCACGTGCGCGGGCTGCGGCGTGAACCACGTCGAGCTGCTCGCCGAGTCGTGGTGGGCGCCGGACGGCTCGGGACGCATCGACGTGTCGAAGGCCCAGAACTACGGGATCCACGGCGGCACGTTCGGCGCCGGGTCGTTCCCGACCGAAGGCGACCTCACCGGGTTCCCCACCGACCCCGAGGCGCTCCGCTCGTTCCTGCTCGCACGGAGCGCCGACGACGGCGCCTCGCCCCGCCCCGACGTCACCCCGGCACCCGGCGTGCCCCTCGAGGACGGACAGCTGTGGCTCGCGATCCAGGACTACCTGGGCTCGACCCAGTACCTCAACGCCACGCCCGAGCTCCGGGCCGCGATGCTGCAGGTCCTCGCCGAGGACCCCATGGTGCGTGTGTCGACCGGCGCCACCGACCCCCTGGGCCGCCCCGCATCGACGCTGCGGTTCCATGCCTACGACGCCGACGTCACGGTCTTCGTCGAGCCGACCAGCGGCGACTTCATGGCGAAGACGGAACGGTTCGACGACGGCAGCAGCGGATCCGTCATCGTCGAGGAGGCGGGCATCGCCACGAGCGATCAGGCCCTGCCACAGGGTCGTCGGATCACGGTGCCCGCGGGGCCCTAGCACCAACGGAGGACCCCAAGGGCACGAAGCCCGACGCAAACCATTGCCAAATGGTGCGTCTACGGGCAATCCTTGTCCCGATGGGCGCGAGGCAAACCAACAGGCTGTCTAGGAGCGCGGCAGCGACCGTGCTAGATAGCCGGGTGGCTGGCGGTGGGGAGGGTGCGGCAGCCCCGACGCTGGAGGTGCGATGGATCCGCCCGGGCGCGCTCGCGACCTCGAAGTTGGACTGGTTCAGACCGTTCGTTCAGGAGATCGAGTCGCGCGAGGACATCTACCTCGTCGCAGGAAGGACCAAGGGCGTTTCCATCAAGATCCGAGGCGGCGCTGTCTTGGACCTCAAGGTCGCGGGCGAACCAGGAGCCATCCTCGACGTCCCGGGGCGATCCCGAGGTCGCCTTCAGACCTGGACGAAATGGTCGTTCCCGATCCCGGCCGCTGGTGAACGGGACGGTGCGTGGGAGGAGTGGGTGCCCGTGGGCAAGCACCGACGCATCGGTCACTTTCGCATCGCCGGCGGTGAGGCCACTCTGCTGGGCGCTCCCGCTGGGGACGGCGAGACAACGTGCGCGGTCGAGCTCACCGAGGTGACGAGGGGCGGATCGCCCTGGTGGACGCTGGGTTTCGAGGCCGCCGGCCCCTCCGCGACCCTGAGGGAAGCGATCGAGGCCACGGCGGCGCTGGTGTTCGGCGACACCCCGAGCGGCACGCCGGCGTTGAACGTCGTCGACTCGATGTCGTACTCGGATTGGCTCCGTCCCTCCGATCCGAGCCTGGCGATCTGACCGCAACCGGTCTCGCGCTCCAGGAACCTATGGTTCCGTCGGGATCGTTCGTTGAGCCTCAGCCTTCGCATCGGAGGAGGGATGTTCCACGAGCGCGACCACGCGAGAGGCCATGAACCGGGCCGTCCGGATGGCCGTCCCTCCGCGGGTGACCTCGGCAACCTCCACGACGGTCCTCCCGGTCGTGACTTCCACGCGCCGCCCCGCGCGCGTCGCAACGACCTCGAAGACCTTGACCCCGGTTCCAACGTCGACCGTCACCTCGACGCGATCACCTCGCATCGCAACATCGTAGAACGGTGGAAGGACATCCACGTCGGACCTTCGCCGTCGGGGCCGATGTGGTGGCGGCGTCGGGCCTAGCCCCGAGTCGGCGATGTGGTTTACCCCATCGACGATGGTGACCAGCTCACTGAACTGCTCCTGCAGCATCGAGAGGCGAGCGGCATCGAACGATCGTTCAAGGAGACAGAGGTCGGACGGCCGCGAAATCCGCGACAGATAACGGGGGGTTGTTAGTAGACGGCCGCACACAGCCCCCTGTATCCCCGTGCAGGATGCAGGGGTGAGCAATGACACGAACTCGGGAGTCGAGGAGCTCTATCGCAACGAGCATCAACGACTCTGGCGATCGGTGCTGCTCTTCTCCGGGGATCGCCAGATCGCTGATGACTCCGTTGCTGAGGCATTCGCCCAACTGCTCAAACGGGGTGACGCGGTTCGCGCTCCAGGCCGTTGGGTCTGGAAAGCTGCCTTCCGCATCGCCGCCGGTGAACTCAAACAACGATCGTCGAGCATCACGCTGCCCGATGACATCGCCGAGATCGCGCAGCCCGAGGACGCGAGGGTGGCCATCGCCTTGTTGGGGTTGTCCTCCCATCAGCGTTCATCGATCGTCCTGCACTACTTCGCTGGGTACACCTACAAGGAAGTGGCGAAGATCATCGGCTCGACGGCGGCGGCGGTATCCGTCCACGTGACGCGTGGGCGCAGCAAGCTCCGCACCGCGTTGGAGGAAGACGATGCAATCGACTGACATCAAGGATCGACTGTCGTTCGCGAATGACATCCCAGCGCCAGATCAGTGGGACGAGATCGAGCGTCGTGAGCCCCACGCGCCATTCGAGGTCGGGCCCTCACTGGCCCGACGGGTGGCGATCGCCGTGTTGGCACTCATGATCGCCGCCATCGCGACGGGCTTCACGATCCGGGCGTTCCAACACACATCTGAGCCCGCCCACCCCAGCCCATCGACGCCCTCACCCGACCGAGTCGGGACGCCGCTCGCCGTGGGTTGGACACGACTTTCAGAGCCCCCGGTCGTGCGTTCCGCCACGGCGGAGGTGTGGGATGGACGTGAGCTCCTCGTTTGGGGCGGGACTTCCGAAGGTAGCGATGCCCCATCCGCAGACGGCTATGCGCTCGATCCGACGACCGACACCTGGCGGCCCCTACCACCGGCTCCGATCGCCCGCTCGGGCGCCTCGGCCGTGTGGACCGGGACGGAGGCGATCTTCTGGGGTGGGGTCGACGATCGGGGCGGAACGGTCGACGGTGCGGCCTACGACCCCGCGACCGATTCATGGCGGACGATCGCCGCTGCGCCACTCGCGCCTCGCGATGGTGCCGCGATGGTTTGGACGGGCCAGCGAGTCTTCGTTTGGGGCGGGGGCGACGGGTCCACCGCGAACCAGGGTGCCCTCTACGACCCTGCGACCGATACCTGGCGGAAGCTGTCGAGCACACCGTTCGGACTGAACCTGTTCAGTGCCGTTTGGACGGGAAACGAGGTCATCGTGTTCGGCTCCTTCGTAGGACCGGGAAACAACGCCTCGTCGTCACACCCAGTCGGTCTCACCTACGATCCGTCTCTCAACACGTGGGGCGAAGTGCCGCCGGCCGAAGGACTGTCGCCTCAGGCGACATCGGCTGGCTGGCTAAGAGGAAGGCTGATCGCCTACGACTACAACCTTGATGCCTCGTCGTTCGATCCGGGCACCGGGCGATGGAGCGACCTGGCACCGCTTCCCGGCTCGGCGCAGGAGTGCTACCCGGACTCGACCAGCGTGCAACGCGAGTTCGTCGCCTGGTACTGCGGTCGGGTTCTCACGTTCGACGGGTCGGGCGACTGGTCCGAGGTCCGGGGTGGGCTGACTGATGCGACCATCCAAGCCAATGCGGGGGCCTACCAGCTCTGGCGTTTCGCGACGCTCACGAGCGGCGCCGATGTGGTCTTCTTCGACGCTGAGGGACTAACCGTGAAGAAGGGCACGCCCTGCTACGGATGCGCTGGATCCCCGACGAGCCTGTGGGCGTATCGACCATGAGCGCGGCCACCCTTGCTCGTGAGCTCGCCGAGGCTGTGGTGCATCACACTTGTCGAGCGATGCAACGCACCCTTCGTCTCGTCGCTGCCGTGACCGTCTGCTTCGCGCTGGCAGGGTGCCACGAGGGCTCCGGCTGGGCAGAGCGGGTCGACGTGCCGCTCGGGGTCACGATCGAGATGACGAGTGATCCCAGGCCGCGCTGCGGGCCAGACAACTGCTTCATCGGGTATCGGGTCGTGATCACCGATCGAGGGGACCGACCCGTATACGCCCGAGACTGCGTGGCCCGCGGCCTGGATCGGTACGGGCACCCAGTGGTCGAGACGACGTTCGGGTTCGGGATCGGCCCGGGGGCGGGCACCGAGCCTGGGATGCCGTATCGGAGTCGAGGAACGATGCTGGTCAAGAGCACGCCCGAGGAGCTGGCCGACGTCCGCTCACTCGAGGGTTCATGCCTGGCCTACGTTTGGCACGGCACCACCCCCATCTGATGGCCTGATGAGAGGCAACACCCGTCAACGGGCGGGACGCTGGCGTTGGCGAGCGTTCGCCGATCCTCCCCGACGCGCTACCGGATGGACCGCAACGCTCCGATGACCAGCAGGACGAGCGAGGCAACCACTCCCAGGAGGCCGACGACCAACGGAGACACGCCGCCGCAGTCCGAACCGCCCGCGGCGTCGTTACAGCCGTGGGCGAGCCACGAGGGCGACGTGACCAGGATGGCGATCGTCACGACGACAACCGCACCCGCTGCGACCACCCACCACTTCACGTCGCGCATCGTATCGCCGACCGCCAAGTGGCTCGCGATCGTGGTCCCTGGAACGTGTGGCCCCGCCTCTGGAGTTCATGCCTGAGGGTCGTCGCCGCCCGAGTACCGGGATGACTGAACGCGAACCTCGTTCGCGTCAACGCTATCCAGTCGGGTTCGCTCACCGTCCCGGGTACGTCCTTCCTCGGTGTCCAATGAAGCCGCTCGATCCGAGGATGCTCGAAGGAGATCGCGTAACGATGTCGGTCGAACTCCTCTGACACCGCACCGATGGCGTCGAGATCGAGTTGCGCCTCCATCGCCAGGTTCGATGCACCGGGGATCCATCGGACCCGCTTCGTCGTGACCATCACGTAGGTCCATCCCGCGCCCGCGCCGGCGATGTTGCCCGTCGTCGTGATGTCCTCACACCGCCCGGTTGCCAGGACCTCCTCGTCGGCATCCAGATGCCTCCGCACGAAGAAGTTGCACGTCTCCAAGAGGTCCCGCAGCCACGCATAGGGTCAAGGTAGCCCTCCGCGAGGAACCCGGCGTCGGACGGATCTACCGCCGTCAGGCAAAGCGAGGTTCCTATCTGGGTGTGAACAGGACCGCCACCGGCAAGAGGAACGCCGCGACGCCGGCTGCCACCGCCGGGAGTCGGGAGCGTCCGGCGTGTCCGATCGAGGATGCCAACCGCACGGCGCCGATGGTCGCCAGCACACCCCCGATGAACAGCGGGAACCCGATGGACCACATCCCGATGATGCCGAGCGAGATCAGCCCGCCCGCGGCGGCCGCCATCAACACGAGCCGACGATGCGGGGACGACGACCAAGCGGCACCGGCGGCGCAGGCGCCCGCGGCCGCGATACACGACGAGATCAAGAGCACGCGAAGCCCCATGCCGTCGCCCTGGTTCTGGATCAGAAGGAGGTAGACGACGACCATGACGAACGCGATACCGGCCGCGACGGCCGCGAGTATCGCGCCGGGACGCTTCGTTGACCCCGGCCGTACCGGCACGTCGGCGTGAACGTTCGAGCCCATCGGTCTACACCCTTCGATCGCCGAGTTAGTCGTCTGGCTCATCATCTACTCGGCGGTGCTCACGGTACTGCGACGTCACGACGGTGGCTAGCAAGCTCCGGCCTGGCGGTGGCCTTGTCAATGGGTCCTGCCGTACCTGTGCTACCGGGGCTGAGGAGAGAGGATCGGGCGGCCTCCACGGCTTATGCTTCGGCCGTGAGCGAATACGTCCGGGACGAGCACAAACGGTCGTCGTTCAGGTGAAGAGGCAGGCCGAGGCCGATTGGCTGCGTGTCACGCTTGTCGCCAACGGGATCGACGGGTTCGTCTCACCGTCGTCATACATCCCGTCCGTGGATTGGGTGCCAGGACTGCAAGTGGCGGTGCGGTCAGAAGATGCCGAGGCCGCCCGCAGTCTGCTTCGCGGCCTCAAACTCATCTAAGGTCGCCACCCCTCGCAGTAACACCTGTCCCGAAACCGGGACACGGCGTCAGCAGCCGGATCCTGCGAGAGCCCGGCTCGGTAACGACAATCGCGATCCTTAGTGGCAGGTTCTCGGGTGTCCGTCGCGGACGCGACCGGTCTACTTCCGGACGTACATCACCATCGTCGACGGGATCATCCCGGCTCGCTCCGCCGCCGCGGCCAGTTCCGAGGAGAAGGAGCTCTGGGCTGCCCGAAAGGCCTCCATGTCAGGGACGTCCCATGTGCTGGCAACATGGTTGCTGCCATCCATAGCGACGTAGCTTGCCCCGTCCGACGCGACCGCCGACATCGCGGGGACCATCTCTTCCTTGAACTTCAACCACTCCTCGACATCGTTGACCGCCGCGGTGACGATGATCTGGGGCATGACGAATCTCCTTCGGGTGCCGACCGGCTCAGGCGTCAAACAATACGACACCATGGAGATCGCGTGGGCGCTCGGTGAAGAGGCGTGGCACTTCCGGGGCGGCGTGAACGCGAATGGACAAGTGCCGAGTTCGATCTCGTTCGGTGAGGTCTACGGACGACCTCTTCTTCGGAGGCTTCCTCATCCTTGCGACCGGAGGATCTTCGCTTGTCCTGACCCTCTCTCCTGGGCGTTGCCTATTCCGCGCACTCCTACGGCGTCTGTGTAGAGGAATCGACAACTCGGCTCCTCGTGAGGTAGGTCTCGATGGAGATCGGGTGGCCTGCGTATGCGAACGCGTAGATACTCTCGCCGACGCCGTTGTACACGTCCTCATTCGTTTCGAGGGCGATATCCCGCTCCTCCAGGATGTCGCCGCTCCTCTTGTCGAAGACGACCTCGAAGCGAACGCCGTCATGACTCGATGCGAGCGCGACACCGCGACGTCCGATCGAGTCGGGCGTTGGACCGATCAGTTCGACGCCCGAGAGTCCAGACATGTAGTTGTAGAGGGCCGATCGCAACTCGGGTCGCGCGTAAGAGTCACGGATCAGGTCCGTGGCAAGGGCGAAGCTCTCCCAATCACCACTCGGGCCGCTGACGATCTGCCGGTCATCGATGAGTTGACCCAGTGCGGCCGGGTCGGTCGGCAGCGTCGAGGTGTCGTGCCATGTCAGTTCGCCGGGCTTGTACAGGTCGGTCGCCGACTTTCCCCACGGCTCGATCTGCTCACCACCCGATGCGAGATAGGACTGATAGGCGTTCTCGTCCGCTTGCGTCGCGAACGTGGGTTCCCGTCCTGTGGTCATCACGACCCGTCCGGAGCCGTCCAGCCCGAGCCAGCGTTGCTCGATCGCGGGAACCGAGTAGACGACCCGGTACTTCCCGTCTCCCGACACGTAGAGGCGCGAGTCGATCATCCGCGTCTCCGAGTAGACGTACTGACCGGACTGCGGAGCCGGCTCGGGAGAAGCATGCTGCGCGATCGTCGCGAAGCGGCGGAGGAGCGAAGCCGCAGCCGGGTCTGGACCCCCTGGTCTCCCCAACGACAGCAGCATGAGCACGAGCGTGATCACGACGACGGCTGCCGCGATCACCGATGCCCGCACGCCCCGTCTGTGGCTCGGACTGCGCGGCTCCTTGTTCGAGCCCTCCTTCGCGAGGAGGTCGTCCCTCGCCCGGTACGGGCGGACCGCCGTTCTGATGCGTTCTTCGATGTCGTTCATGTCCACGCCTCCTTCGGTGCGACCGCGGACAACTCCTGCTCCAGACGATTCAGCGCCCGGAAGAGGTGTGTCGTCACGGTGCCTTCGGCGATCCCGAGCAGATGCGCGGTCTGGCGGGTGTCCAACCCGAGAACCACCCGAAGCGCCACGACGTCACGCTGGCGCTCCGGGAGCGCGAGTAGGCGACGCACGAGCTCAGGATCGGTCGGGGGATCGTCCGAGACGGGCACGTCGGGAGGGCTTTGCGGCGACGTTCGGGCGCGCGCTCTTCCTTCGCTCCGCGCATAGTTCAACGCCGTCGTCACGACCCACCCGGTCGGACAGGGGTGCTTGGCCACGTCACCCCAACGACTCAACGCCCTCGTGTAGGCCTCCGAGAGGGCATCTTCCGCGAGGCCTCGTTCTCGTGTCGCCACGATCAGAGCGCGGAGGAGATCGTCCCGCGTCTCGCGGAAGAAGTGCTCGAACTCTCGGTTTGGCTCTCGTCTCATCCGTTACCCAGAGGTATAACGTGGAAGCGTCGCCGAGTACTTACACGCACTGCACGTTTCTTCTGCTGGTCCCGTGGTCGGATGTCGTTTGCGGCGAAAAGCGCCCCCCACCTGGAGCCTGTCCCGGTTTCGCGGCCGTCTGACCCCCTCTCCCTTCTCCCTTCGCGCTGGGTCTTTGACGCGCACGGTGTGCCCTAGTTGGATGGGGCGATGACCCGCATCCTCGCCGCCAGTGCCCCTCCGTGGAAGTGGACCACCGACGAGTGGCTCGGCTTCGGGCTGCGCATCGCCATCGCGCTCGTGATCGGCTTGCTCGTCACCGTGATCGCGCGTCGCTACGTGCGCCACGCCCGGCGCCAGGCCAAGGAGGCCGGCGACGAGCCGAGCGCGCGCAAGCTCCGCAGGCAGGTCACCGTGGCGAGCCTCGCCGCGACCACGGCGATCGTGATCGTCTGGTTCGTGGTGCTGTGCTCGATCCTCACCTGGATGGGCGTGAGCATCGGAGCCCTGATCGCGAGCGCGGGCATCGCGGGCGTCGCGCTCGGGCTTCGGCGCGCAGACCCTCGTCCGCGACACCATCAGCGGCATCTTCATCCTCCTGGAGGGCCAGTTCGACGTGGGCGACACCGTCGATCTCGCGACCGAGGGCGGGCCCGTCTCCGGCACGATCGAGGGGCTCACGTTGCGCATCACCTCCGTGCGGCAGTTCGACGGGACGCTCAGCATCGTCCCCAACGGCTCGATCCAGATCACCAGCAACAAGACGCGCGGGTGGGGTCGCGCGATCGTGGACGTGCGCGTCGCCGTGGGCGAGGACCCCGAGCGCGTCCGCACCGTGCTGGAGGACCTGTTCGACCGAACTGGTCCAGCAGGAGCCCTTCCTCAGCGGCCTGCGCGCGGACCCGCAGATCCTCGGGGTGACCAGACCACCGACGCCGCGCAGGTGATCCGCGTCGGTCGCCGAGACGCAGCCGAACCAGCGCTACGCGCTGGAGCGCCTCCTGCGGGAGCGGATCAACACGCGCATCGCCGAGCAAGGGATCCGCGTGCCGCCGACCGGGACGATCCCGGCGCCGATGCGCCCGACCGACGAGGAGCCCTGACCGCCTCGGCGCGCCTCGGATACCCTGACCGCCTCGGCGCGCCTCGGATACGCTGTCACCATGTCCGCGAACGGCTTCACCTCCGTCGACGAGCTGCAGACCGCGCTCGGGGAGCACGCCTACCTCGCCGACCGCGGGCTCTCCACCGCGATCTACCTCTCGCTCTCGCTCGGCAAGCCGCTGCTGCTGGAGGGCGAGGCGGGCGTCGGCAAGACCGAGGTCGCGAAGGTGCTGTCCTCGCTCCTGGACCGCGAGCTGATCCGCCTGCAGTGCTACGAGGGGATCGACGCGTCGCAGGCGCTCTACGAGTGGAACTACTCGCGGCAGCTGATCGCGGTGCGCGCGATGGACGCCGCCGACGCCGAGACGCACGTGGAGGACCTCTTCGGGCCGGAGTTCCTGGTGGAGCGGCCGCTGCTCGCCGCGCTCAAGGCAGGCGACCGCGCGGTGCTGCTGGTGGACGAGCTCGACCGCGCCGACGACGAGTTCGAGGCGTTCCTCCTGGAGATCCTCTCGGAGTTCGCGGTGACGATCCCCGAGGTGGGACGCGTGGCCGCCGAGACGCCGCCCGCCGTGATCGTGACCTCCAACCGCACGCGCGAGCTGCACGACGCGCTCAAGCGTCGCTGCCTCTACCACTGGATCGACCACCCGGCCCTGGAGCGCGAGATCCAGATCGTGCTGGCGCGCGCGCCGCAGGTGGGGGAGTCGCTCGCGCGCGACGTCGCCTCCGCGGTGGCGCGCCTGCGCGAGCTCGACCTCGCGAAGCTCCCCGGCGTGGCCGAGACGATCGACTGGGCGAACGCCCTCGCGTTCCTGGGCGCCGAGCGCCTCGACGTCCCCACCGCCACGGACACGCTCGGCACCGTCGTGAAGGACCACGAGGACCAGGAGCTCGTGGCCGCGCGCCTCGCCGACGTGGTCGGCGGAGATGCCTGAGGCCACCGCCACCGCGGGCGGGCCGCTCCCACCGCTGATCGCGTTCGGCCGCGACCTCCGCCGCCGCGGGCTCCCGGTGGGCACCGGCCGGATCCTCACGTTCGTGCGCGCCGTGTCGGCCCTCGGCTTCGCGGACCGCGACGCCCTCTACTGGGCGGGGCGGGCCTCGATGATCGCGCGCAAGGACGACATCGCGGCGTACGACGAGGCCTTCGAGGACTGGTGGGAGACGATCGGCGCGAAGGAGGACCTGAGCATCGAGCTCACGATCCCGACGGCGGGGCAGCAGCCCGAGCCGGACTGGGGCGAGCAGCCCGCCGACCTCGAGATCACCGTGGGCACCACCGCCGCGGAGTGGCACGGGATCGGCGAGGACGAGGAGGTCGAGGAGTCCGACGAGGAGTCGGCGATCCGCATCGTGGCGAGCGGCACCGAGGTGCTGCGCAACAAGTCCTTCGGCGACCTCACCGAGGACGAACGGGCCCGGGTGGCGGCGCTGATCCGGCGGCTCGCGGTCTCGGTGCCCGCCGAGCGCACGCGGCGCACGCGGCCCGCGTCCAAGGGCGCCTCGTTCGACCTGCGGCGCACCCTCCGGCGCTCGCTCCGCACGCAGGGCGAGCCGTTCGACCGCGCCTGGCGCGCGCGCAAGTCGCGCACGCGCCCGCTCGTCCTGATCCTCGACATCAGCGGCTCGATGGCCCCCTATTCGCGCGCGCTGATGCAGTTCGCGTACGCCGCGATGGCCGCAGGGCGGCGCGTGGAGACCTTCTGCTTCGGCACGCGGCTCACGCGCGTCACGCGGATCCTGCGCACGAAGGATCCCGACCGCGCGCTGCACGAGATCGGGTCGCAGGTCCAGGACTGGGAGGGCGGGACGCGGATCGGCGAGTCGCTGAAGACGCTGCTCGACGGCTGGAGCCAACGCGCGGCCCTGCGCGGCGCCGTCGTGGTGCTCTGCTCCGACGGCCTCGAGCGCGGGGACCCCGAGGTGCTCAAGGCGCAGATGGCGCGGCTGCGCCGGCTCGCATACCGCGTGGTCTGGGTGAACCCGCTGAAGGGCTCGCCCCGGTACGAGCCGCTCGCGCGCGGCATGGCGGCCGCCCTGCCCAACGTGGACGTCTTCCTGTCGGGGCACAACCTCGAGAGCCTGGAGCACCTCGGACGGGTCCTCGGCGGCTGAGGGAGCCCGAAGGTAGGCTGGTCCGGTGCGCGACGACGACGAGATCCTCGAGGACTACGAGCGCGAGCTCGCCGAGGAGCCGGAGCCTGCTCCGCGGCGCAAGCGCGGCTTCGCCGTGGTGGCCGGGACGCTCGCGCTGGCCTGCGTCTTCCTGCTCGTGGAGATCTTCGCGAACCGTTCGATCGCCGACGACATCGGCACCGCGCAACACGACCTGCGCGTGGCCCAGGCCGGCGCCGAGCGCGTCGACGCGGAGAGCGGCACCTTCGACGGCGCGTCGGCCGACGGGCTGACCGGGGCGCGCTACGACGGTGGGGAGCTGCGGTACGTGGGGCCGGACACGGCGTCGTCGGGGCTCGGCAGCGTGAGCGTGTACGCGGACGGCGTGACGTGGGCCGCCGCCGTCCAGGTCCGCCCGGGCGCCTGCTTCTACCTGCGGCTCGACGCCGGACGCGAGGATCCCCGCTACGGCGTCGGGACCGTCTGCACGGCGCGCGAGGCGCTCGGCTCCCATGACACGCAGTGGTGAGCCCGGCGCGCTAGGCGCCCGGCGGCGGAGGCGGCAGCGGCGGCGCCCCGCCCGAGCCAGCCTCGACGGTGTCGGGCATGCTCGGCACCGACGGCTGCGGGACGGCGTTCGACCGGATCACGACGGTGTGTGCCGCCCGGTCGCCGACGCGCTGCTTGCGCTCGCCGCCGGCCCAGATCACGACGGCGCCCAGGAGGTAGGGCAGGACGTACGGGATCGCGTCGACGATCCGCAGGACGTTGCGCGCGACCGACCCGCCCCACCCCATCTTCGTGCCGTCCTCCCGCACGACGCGGATCCCCGTGAGGAACTTGCCCACGGTCGCACCGAGCAGCCCTTCGAGGACGACGAAGTACACGAGCGTGATGAGGTACGGCGTCACCGCGCGCCAGCCATCCCAGGACAGGCGGAGCCCTCCGCCGACCGGATGTTCGACCACCGCGAAGGGCAGGAACCAGATCAGGGAGAAGATCCAGTCGATGATCTGCGCGACCGCGCGGCGTGCGACGCCGACGTACGTCAACCTGGGGTCCTCCGTGTGGGGGTGGGCCGCTCGACGGTAGGCGCGGGCGCACGGCGAGGTCAAGCAGGCGCAGGAACGCTTGCACCGCAGGTATCACGGCGGTTTCAAGTTCGGCAGTCGCCCGACCGATGACTAGTCAATGCGAGGCACCCGTCGGACCGCACCCCTCTGGCTCTCCCTCGCGGGACTGGTGGTGGCGGCCGCCGTCTGGGCGCCGGTCTCCGTGCATGCCTCACCCTCCGCGGCGGCAGCCCCTCCCACGATCACGACCATCGCGCCCGGACTCACCCTGACGGAGGCCGTCGATCCCTCGGGTCCGAGCCGCGTCTACGTGCTCACCGTCGACCCGACGCAGGCGGTCTCGATCGACGTCGCCACCGCCGGCAAGGCGATGGGCGCCTACGCGCGCACGAGCGCGATCGGATCCGCGCACGGCGCACTGGCCGCCATCAACGGCGACTTCACGATCGACCCCGGCCGTCCGCTGCATCCCTTCCAGGAGGACGGCACGCTCCGCCAGCTCGGCCTGCAGGGCGGCGCCAGCTTCGCGATCTCGCAGGACGAGACCAAGGAGTACCTGGGCGACCAGAAGTCCACCGTGACGGGAGAGAACCTGACGACCCAGAGGACGTTCCCGTTGATCGGCTTCAATACCGCCAACCCGTCTAGGGGCGAGATGGCGGCGTTCACAGGCTACGGGGGGAGGGCGGAGCGGCCGCCCGCGCACGCGTGCTCGATGCGGTTGAAGATCGCAGGGAAGCTCCACTGGGGCGCCGGCAACGTCGGGGTCTACCGCGACTACGCCGTGGACCGGCTCCGGTGCGCGACCAAGCGGATGGCGGTGAAGCCCGGCACGGTCGTGCTCTCAGCGGGTCGCACGGGCGCGGGCGCGGCCGCGGTGAAGCACGCGCTGAAGGGCCAGATCGTCCGCCTCACGTGGTCGTTCGGCTGGGCCGGCGTGATGGACTCGGTGGGCGGCATGCCGCTGCTCGTGGACAACGGCGTCGCGGTCGCGCCGGCCAACTGCAGCTCGTACTTCTGCTCGCGTAACCCGCGCACCGGCATCGGCATCACGGCCGACGGCAACGTGCTCCTGGTCGTGGTGGACGGGCGCAGCCGCCAGTCCGCGGGGATGACGCTGATCGGCTTCGCGCGCTACATGGTGCAGCTGGGCGCCACGTACGCGCTGAACCTCGACGGCGGCGGCGGCGCCACGATGTGGGTCGCGGGGCGGGGCGTCGTCTCGCACCCCTCCGACTACTCGGGGGAGCGGCCCGTGACGAGCGCCGTGCTGGTGCTGCCCGGGCCCCGACAACGAGTCCGTGCCGCTGCCGTACAACAAGCGCCACCTCGGGGTCGGACGCACGCTCGCCCCCGCGGCCGGCGCGTCGGGGCTCACGCAGCTGGTCTCGTCGCTGCGGGCGCGCCAGGCGATGCAGGCGTCGCTCACCGACCCCGGTTCGACCGGAGGCCTGATGGCGGCGCTCGCCTCCGGCGGCTTCGGCGCCGCAGGCCGTTGCCCGCGGGCGTGCTCCGGATGGCGCGCGTCTACCACGCCCGCAACCGCTGAGGCTCAGGTCGCGCGCGGCTCCCCGGCGTAGGCCCGATCGAGCAGCTGCACGGGGTGCACGACCTCGCCCGGCGCGCCCAACGCCCGGAGGCCGGCCGCGATCTGCATCGAGCAGCCCGGGTTGGCGCTCGCGATCACGCTCGCGCCGGTCGAGCGCACGGCCTCGGCCTTCGCCTGCATCAGGCGGCCGGCCATCTCCGGCTCCGTGACGTTGTAGAGGCCGGCGGCCCCGCAGCACCGGTCGCCCTCGGGGATCTCGACGACCTCGAGGCCGTCGACGCGGCGGAGCACGCGGCGCGGCTGGTCGTGGATGTGCTGGGCGCGCAGGGCATGGCAGGCGTCGTGGTAGGCCACGCGCGTGGGCGCGAGCGCGGGCGGGTCCTCGGCGAGCCCCTCGCGGTCCAGGAACACCATCAGGTCCTCGACGGGGAGCTCGGTGCCGGCGACGAGCTCGCCGTAGCCCTGCATGTGCGCCCCGCAACCCGCGGCGTTCACGATCACGGCATCGGCCTCGGCGAACGCCTGCGCGTTGCGGCGCGCCAGGCGGCGGGCCGTCTGCAGCCGGCCGTTGTGGGCGGGCAGGGCGCCGCAGCACTGCTGCGCGCGGGGGATCGTGACGGTCCAGCCGTTGCGGGCCAGCACGCGCACGCTCGCGCGGTTCACGTCACGGAACCACCGGTCCTGCACGCAGCCCGTCAGCAGGGCGACCGAGCCCCGGCGCTCCACGCCGTCGGGCGGCTCGGTCACCGCCGGCATCCGTCGGAAGCGCTCGCTCGGGCGCGGGGTGATGGCGCGCACGCGCTTCGGGAGGAACGGGGTCACGATCGGCTGGACGAGGGCCGCCGCCCACAGGAGCTTCTTGTGCGGGAGCATCACGTCGAGCCCCAGGCGACGCGCCTGCCGGTGGCTCCATGGGCGCAGCGCCTCGGTCTCGGTGCGCGCGTGCTCCATCATCCGGCCGAACGGCACGTGCGACGGGCAGACGTCCTCGCACGCGCGACACACGAGGCAGAGGTCGGTGAACTCGCGGAACCGGTCGTCGACCGCGGCGGCGCCCTCGGCCACCGCGCGCATCGCGGCGATCCGCCCGCGCGGGGAGGCCGACTCCTCGCCGGTGAGCCGGTATGTGGGGCAGTGCGGGAGGCAGAGCCCGCACGCGACGCACGCGTCCAGGTCGACGGCCGCGGGATGATCGGCGCCCACCCAGCGGGGCGCGCCCATCGGCGCCCCGATGAACCGGGTGCCGCCGGGGAGGTCGGTGCCGAGCGGCGCCCAGGCGGCGCCCGTCGCGGGTCCTTCGGCGTCCATCCCCCCATCCTCACACGCGGCCGCGGGCCTGTCCGCGAACGGGAGCCCGCCGTCGGGGCTTCGGTTGACCGAACCCGCTGCCGGGACCTACCGTGCCGCCCATGGTGGACGAGGGCGGGCGCGAGCGGCGGTTCGGCGCGCTCGCGGACGTCACCGAGAGCGGCGTCACTTACGGCACCTATCTGAAGATCCCCGAGCTCCTCGACCTCCAGCAGCTCCGCTCGGATCCGCCGGTGCACGACGAGCTGCTCTTCATCGTCGTGCACCAGGCCTACGAGCTCTGGTTCAAGCAGGTGCTGTTCGAGCTCGGGTCGGTGCGCGACCTGATGCTCGCGGGCGAGACGGAGCGCAGCCGTCACTACCTCGTGCGCGTGCACGCGATCGAGCGCGTGCTGATCGAGCACATCGAGGTGCTCCAGACGATGAGCCCGCAGGACTTCCTGGAGTTCCGGGCGCTGCTCACGCCCGCGAGCGGGTTCCAGTCCGCGCAGTTCCGCGAGCTGGAGTTCCTGAGCGGCCTGAAGGACGCCCGGTTCCTCGACGACCTCGCGGCCTCGCCGGACGAGCGCGCCCGGATGCAGCGCCGGCTCGACGAGCCGACCCTGTGGGACGGGTTCTGCGCCCTGCTGGAGGGCGCCGGCCTCCCGATGCCCGCCGACGACGAGGAGGTCCGGGCGGCGTCGCTCCTGACGATGGCGCGCGATCGGCCCGAGCTCTTCGTCGTGAGCGAGGGGCTGATCGACCACGACGAGGCGGTGGCCCGGTGGCGCTACCTCCACGTCCTGATGGTGGAGCGCGAGATCGGCGCGAAGCGCGGGACCGGCGGGAGCAGCGGGGTGGGGTACCTGCGCTCCACGCTCGACAAGCGGTTCTTCCCCGAGCTGTGGGGCTTGCGGAGCCGGCTCTAACGTCCGGCGATCGGCAGCGGCCTCGCGAGGCAGGCCGCCGCGAGGCACGGCAGCCCGAAGGCATCCTCGATCGCGCGCAGCGTCGACGCGTGGTCGTAGCGGTTCGCGTCCGTCGTGCCGCCCGTGATGGCCGGGCCGGCGATGAAGGTCGGGATGGGCGCGTCGCCGCTCTCGGACTCGTCCCAGGTGAGGATCACCACGCCGTGCGGTCCGGCGTCGGCGAGGAGATCGGGCCAGTTGAGCTCGAGCCAGCGATCGCCGCCGGCGACCCCCCCGCCCGCCGCGCCGCACGCGGAGGCTTCGTCGTGCATGTCGTGGCACTGGTTGGGGATCACCACGGTGAACGCCGGCAACGTGAGGCCGGCGAAGCCGGCGGTCGGCGGGGCGCCATCCGCGACGACGTCGCCGGGGACGTTGCGCACGTGCTCGGTGCAGGCGGCGCCGGCCGACGTCGAGGCGAAGAGCAACGGCGGGTCGTGCTTGCGCGCGTAGTCGTGGTGACTTGCGTCGGAGAAGTCGACGAGGCTGCACGCCGTGGGGCCTCCCGGGTAGCCCTCGGCGTAGGCGGTCCAGGGCACCCCCGCATCCAGCATCTGGTCGTACACGCTCCGGCACGTCCGGCCCCAGTCACGGTCGGAGGTGGCGCCGCACGCGTCGCCGGCGGCCATCCACACGTAGTTGGGCAGCGACGGGTGCCCGTCGGCGTGCATGTCGGTGAGGCTCAGCGATGCCGGGACGATCGTGTCGTTCAGGAACCGAGCGTCCCGGTTGCCGACGATCTGGTCGTAGCCGTGGTTCTCCATCACGATCAGCACGATCGTCGAAGGTTGCGCGAGGGCGGGCGCCGGGCTCGGTGGGTTGAGGGGGTCGCCGAGCGCGCCGGGGTGCCGTGGAGGCGCGCCCCGGAGGTCCCCGCGGAGCACGCCGCCGCGACGACGACGAAGCCCACGACGATCGATAGGAGTCGCCGCGACCGGGTCACCGCCCAACCGTAAACCGCGAAGGGCGGGTGACCGGTGGCGGCGCTATCATCGCGCCACCTGCCATGAGCGTCTCCAGACTGCGCGCGTCGATCAAGGCCTCGTCGTTCACCGAGTCGGTGATCCGCGAGATGACGAGGCTCGCGGCCGTCCACGACGCGATCAACCTCGGGCAGGGCTACCCCGACTTCCCGGCGCCGGAGGCGATCAAGCTCGCGGCCGCCCAGGCGATCGCCGACGACCACAACCAGTACCCGGTGACGTGGGGCGACCCGGGCTTCCGCGAGGCGATCGCGGCCAAGTACGCGCGCGACTACGGGATGGCCGTGGATCCGGAGACCGAGATCTGCGTCACCTGCGGCTCCACCGAGGCGATGATCGCCACGCTGCTGGGCCTGTTCGACGCGGGCGACGAGGTCGTGCTCTTCGAGCCGTTCTACGAGAACTACGGCCCCGACGCGATCCTCGCGGGCGCCGCGCCGCGGGTGGTCGCGCTCCGTCCGCCGGACTGGACCTTCGACGAGGCCGAGCTCCGCGCCGCGTTCAACGACCGCACCCGCGCCATCGTGATCAACACGCCCAACAACCCCACCGGCAAGGTCTTCTCCCGCGAGGAGCTCCGCGCGATCGCGGACCTCTGCATCCGCTACGACGCGTTCGCCGTCACCGACGAGATCTACGAGCACATCCTCTACGACGGCGCCGAGCACGTGCCGATCGCCTCGCTGGACGGGATGGCCGAGCGCACCGTCACGATCAGCGCGCTCTCCAAGACGTACGCGGTGACGGGCTGGCGCGTGGGTTGGGCGGTGGCCCCGAGCGCGCTGATGGCGGGCATCCGCCCCGTGCACGACTTCCTCACGGTGGCCGCCGCGGCGCCGCTGCAGCTGGCGGGGATCACCGCGCTGGCGCTGCCGGCCGCGTATTACGAGGAGACGGCGGCGGGCTACGCGGAGCGGCGCGAGGTGATGATGCGCATCCTCGCCGACACCGGCTTCGAGGCGTCGCCGCCCGGCGGGCGCGTACTACGTGATGGCCGACGCGTCGCACCTCGGGCTCGGCGACGACGTCGCCACCGCCGAGCACCTCGTGGAGGAGGTGGGTGTGGCGACGGTGCCGGGCGGGTCCTTCTTCTCGCGGCCCGCGGAGGGCTCCCACCTGCTGCGGTTCGCGTTCTGCAAGCAGATCGAGACGCTCGAGGCGGCGGGGGAGCGTCTGCGGACGCTCGTTCAGTAAGCGAGCTCGAGCGCGCCAGAGGCGAAGACCCGCGCGCCCTTCGGCTCCGCACCCGGCATCGCCGTGAGCGTCCCCGACGAGATGTCGTAGAGGGAGATCGAACCGTCGAGGAACCGCGCGGTCATCGTGCCGAGCGCGCGGGAGACCGAGTAGTCGAAGACCTTGCCGGCCACCAAGGGCGTGACGGCGCCCGATGGCAGGGCGATCTTCACGAGCCCCTTCACCCCGTGCGCGCCCCAGCTCCACGCCACCAGCGTGTGGGCGTCGAGCCAGACCGGGCGCAGGAGCACCCGGGCGCAGCGCGCCGCGACCACCCGGTGCGCGTGGGTGCCGTCGGTGTCCATGATCCAGATCGAGCCGCTGCACGCCTTGGTCCCGGCCTTCTTCGTGAACGCGATCTTCGTGCCCGGCCGGGCTGAACGAGGGGTAGATCGACATGCCGTCGTTCGTCAGGCGGCGCACCCGGTGGACGTCGGTGCGCGCGGTCCAGATGTCCCACTGGAAGAGATCCTGGTCGTTGCCCTGCGTGACGGCCACGAGGCGCCCGTTCGGCGACACCGCGAGGTTCAGCGGGATCCGGTCGCTGTCCCGGAACCGCACGAGCCGGTGCTCCTTCGCGCTCGCGACGTCGCGGTACCAGACGGAGTTGATCGTGGGATCGCGGTCGCCGGGGCCGCTCGCGTTGCCGTCGGGCAGGAACACGACCCGAGAACCGTGCCCGGCGATCAGCGGGAAGAACGCGTCCGTGATCGTGAACACGGCGGCGCCGGTCGTCGCGTCGGTGCCGATCACCTTGCTGCCGCCGCTCGCCGTGGGCCGTGCGCTCGCGAGGATGCCGCCGCTGAGCGACAGGTAGGGCGAGCGGTTCGCCACCGAGGAGGCGACGGTGCCGTCGAGGGCGGCGGTGCGCACCGCGCCGGCGTTCGTGTCGTAGGCCACCACGGGCGGCCCCACCGCGCTCGGCCGCCGTTGCCGCCCACCCGAGGGCGACGGTCACGGCGAGGGCGACGCTCACGAGTCTGCGCATGCTCGCAGTATGGCGCACGGACGACCCCGGCTCAGATGCCGCCCCAGAACCGCCCGGGTGCGAGCACGCCGGCGGGGTCGAACGCGGCCTTCAGCCGGCGGTGGATCTCGAGGCCGGGGATC
Source organism: uncultured Actinomycetes bacterium (assembly GCA_963810915.1). Lineage (GTDB taxonomy): Bacteria > Actinomycetota > UBA4738 > UBA4738 > HRBIN12 > JAOUEA01. Next base: position 77,209 of record CAWEPH010000003.1, read on the forward strand.
GTCGCGTCGCCGAGGCCGCCCGCGCCGCGGACGGCCGGGGCGATCCCCCCGAGCTCCGCCGCTCGTTCCCGGATGGCCGCGATCTCGACGGGCGTGCGCGCCGGGATCCACGCGATGCCCACCCCGACGAGCGCGCTCCAGCCCGCCCGGCCCTCGACGAGGGCCTCGAGCCGCGAGGGCGGGACCGAAGCCTCCAGGATCGTGGTCCCGTCGAGCGCCGCATCCGCCACGGGCGCGGAGCCCTCGTGCATCGGCACGGCAGCGCGCGCCGCGGCCTCCAGCGCGACCACCTCGTCGGCCCATCCCTCGAGCCGCATCTCGACGCCGTCCGGCCGCGCCACGATCGATGCCGCCCCCGGCACCGCGTCCGCGAGCGTGCGCGCGACGCCGAGGCCGCCCTCCTCGGAGGCGAGCGACGCCGCCGCCTCCGGCAGCGGACGGATCTTCAGCGCCACCTGGACGATCACGCCGAGGGTCCCGAGCGAACCGGTCGCCAGGCGGTGGACGTCGTAGCCGGTCACGTTCTTCACCGTGCGCGCGCCGCTCTTGATCAGGCGGCCGTCGCCGGTGACGAGCTCCATCTCCGTGACGGTGTCGCGCACGTGACCCACGCGCAGCCGTCGGGGCGACGAGACGCCGGCGGCGATCACCCCGCCCACCGTGGCCTCGGGCGGCGCGTCCACGGGCCATTCCTGATCATGCGCGGCGAGCAGCTCCGCGAGGGCGCCGCAGCGCATCCCCGCCTCCACCACGACCAGCATCTCGGCGGGCTCGTAGGCGACGACCTCGTCGAGGTAGGTGGTCCACAGCTCGGTGTCGACCTCGCACGGGTTGCCCTTGTCGATGTGGTGTCGGCCACCGACGACGAGGACGCGGCGGCCCGCGGCGCTCGCCGCGCGCAGCTCCTCGGCGACGTCGGCCTTGGTGTGGGGGTGGATCAGATCCACGATCCCTCCGGCAGCGAGGCGGCCGCCGCGGCCGCGTCGTCGGTGCCGGCGGCGGCCACGGCGTAGTCGCCGCAGCGCGCGCCGTCGGGCAGGACCTTCTGGGGGTTCATCCTGCCCTCGGGGTCGAAGGCCGCCCGCAGGCACGCCTGCGCGTCGAGGTCCTCGGCCGAGAACACGAGCGGCATGAAGTCGCGCTTCTCGATGCCGATGCCGTGCTCGCCGCTCAGGGCGCCGCCGGCGTCGACGCAGAGGCGCACGAGCTCGTCGCTCGCCTGGAGCACGCGTTCCAGCGTGCCCGGCACGCTGCGGTCGAACGAGAAGAGCGGGTGGAGGTTGCCGTCGCCGGCGTGGAAGACGTTCGTGACGATGAGCCCGTACCGCTCGGCGATCGCGTACACGCCGGTGAGGATCTCGGGGAGCTTGGTGCGCGGCACCACGCAGTCGTGCAGGTGGTAGTGGGGCGCGATCTGCGCCACCGCGCCGAACGCCGACTTCCGTCCCTTCCAGATCAGCGCGCGCTCGGCGTCGTCGGCGGCCACGCGGATCGTGCGCACGTCATGCGCGTGGGCCGCCGCCTCCACGGCGCGCGTCTGCGCCTCCACGGCCTCGGCGATGCCGTCGACCTCCACGATGAGGATCGCCGCGGCGTCGGTGGGGTATCCCGCGTGCGCGAAGTTCTCCGCCGCCACCACGATGCCGTGATCCATCATCTCGACCGCGGCGGGCACGACGCCGGCCGCGATGATGGCCGAGACCGTGGACGCGCAGTCCTCCACCGACGTGAAGTCCAGGAGCATCGTCCGCACGGACGCCGGGAGCGGGGTGAGGCGCACGCACACGCGGGCGACGACGCCCAGGGTGCCCTCGCTGCCCACCACCACGCCGCGCAGATCGTAGCCCGCCGCCTCGGGCCCCTCGCTCCCGAACCGTTCCAGGGTGCCGTCGGGCAGGACCACGTCGAGGGCGAGGACGTGCGCCGACGTGACGCCGTAGGCCAGGCAGTGGGGCCCGCCCGCGTTCGTGTTCACGTTCCCCCCGATCGACGAGGTCTGCTGCGACGAGGGGTCGGGCGCGTAGGTGAACCCGCTCGGCGCGAGCGCGGTGCGCGAGGTCGAGGTTGAAGAGCCCGGGCTCCACCCACGCGAGCCGGTCCTCGGGTCGCACCTCGAGGATCCGCTGCATCTTGGCGGCGACCACGACGAGGGCGTCGCCGATCGGGGTGGCGGCGCCGGCGAGGCCGGTCCCCGAGCCGCGCGGCACCACCGGGAGGCCGTGCGCGGCCGCGACGCGGACGCAGGTCTGGATGTCCTCGGTGGTGTGGGGGAAGGCCACGAGCGCGCATCCGCCCTCGACGAGCGAGGCGTCGCGGCTGTAGAGCCTGCGCGCGAGGGGGTCGGAGAGCACCTCGGCCACGCCCAGCGCGGCTTCCAGCTCGAGGCGTGCGGCGTCGACGTCGGCCATGGCGGCTAGCGTAGGCCGCCCGCGTGGCGCCGTCCTCAGGCGACGCGGCCGGGGGAACCGTCGGCGGCTTCGAGGGGCAGGCCTTCGGCGGCCCACGCCTCCATGCCACCCTCGACGTTGTAGGCCTCGAAGCCGCGGGCCTGCAGCATCATCGTGGCGAGCTCGCTCCGGTTGCCGGAGCGGCAGATGACGGCGACCGACTTGTTGTGGTCCAGGTCCTGGCCGGCGCCGGCCATGATCGCGTTGAGCGGGATGTGCACGGCCCCCTTGATGCGGCCGGCCTCCCACTCGTAGGGCTCGCGGCAGTCGACCAGCTGGATCTGGCCCAGCCGGTCGTACACGCCCTTCACGTCGCTCAGCGGTTCGCTCATTGCAGGTGCAAATGCTATCAGCGGGGTACGGGTTCGACGCGACGGGCTCGCGCTCGTGCGGCTTCCCGTGCGGCGGCGCCGCCGTACGCTGGCTTCGTGAGACGGCTCGCCGCCGCGCCGATCGTGGTGTTGCTGCTCGCCGGGTGCTCGTGGGGGTCGAGCCCGGCGAGCACCGCGTCGCCGCCCGTCACGAGCGCGCCTTCCTCGCCCTCGATCAGCGGCGGCGAGCTTGCAGTGAAGGCCCAGCGGATCGCGACCCTGGACCAACCGGTGGCCATGGCCGTGCGTTCGGGCGACCCCGCGCTGTACATCGCCGAGAAGACCGGCCGCGTCGTCGCGCTCCGCGACGGCGACATCGACCCGAGGCCGGTGCTCGACCTCGTGGACCGAGTCTCGCTCGGCGCGGAGCAAGGGTTGCTCGGCATCGCGTTCTCGCCCGACGGCTCGCACCTCTACGCGAACTACACAGACGTCGACGGCAACACGAACGTCGATGCCTTCGTGATGGGTGACACGGTCGCCGACCAGGCGACGCAGCGTCAGATCCTCTTCGTGCGGCAGCCCTACGCGAACCACAACGGCGGCAACCTCGTGTTCGGCCCCGACGGCTACCTCTACATCGGGCTCGGCGACGGCGGCAGCGCCGGCGATCCGCACGACAACGGACAGTCGCTCGGCACGCTCCTCGGCAAGATGCTGCGGATCGATCCGACGCCGAACGGCCAAAGGCCGTACGCGATCCCGCCCGACAACCCGTTCGTCGGGATGGAAGGCGCGCGTCCCGAGATCTGGGCGTACGGCCTGCGCAACCCGTGGCGCTACTCGTTCGACCGCGCGACCGGTGACCTGTGGATCGGCGACGTCGGCCAGAACAGCTGGGAGGAGGTCGACGAGCAGGGCCCCGATTCGACGGGCGGCGAGAACTACGGCTGGAACCGCCTCGAGGGCACGCACACCTACGAAGGAGACGCGCCCCCTCACGCGGTTCCACCCGTCTACGAGTACCCGCACGGCGGCTGCGTGGTGACGGGCGGCTACGTCTATCGCGGCAAGGCCATGCCGGCGCTCGACGGCGCCTACGTGTTCGCCGACTTCTGTCTCGGCGACCTCGAGACGCTCCGGCCGCTGGAGGGCGGCGACCTCGAGCACGGCGAGCTCGGCGTGCACGTGGACTCGCCTGCGTCGTTCGGCGAGGACGCCGCGGGCGAGCTGTACGTGCTCTCCCTCGAAGGCGCCCTCTATCGGCTCGTGCCGGCCTGAGCGCGCGCGGCGCTGGTAGCGTCGGGCCATGGCGCCCGACCCGATCCGCTGGGGCATCCTTGGTACCGCCGGGATCGCGGAGAGCGCGTTCCTGCCGGCGCTCGCCGAGGCCGGCGGCGGCGAGGCCGTCGTGGTCGGCGGCCGAGACGGCGCCCGCGCCGGGAGCTGGGCGGCCGAGCACGGCGTCGCGCACGGCGTCGAGGGGTATGCGACCGTGCTCGAGGACCCGGAGATCGAGGCCGTGTACGTGCCGCTCCCCAACGGTCTGCACGCGGAGTGGACGATCGCCGCCCTCGAGGCCGGCAAGGCCGTCTTCTGCGAGAAGCCGCTGTGTTCGACACCGGAGGAGACCACCGCGGTGCTCGACGTGGCGGCCGCCGCCTCCGCGCCGCTGTGGGAGGCGTTCGTGTTTCCGTTCCACGAGCAGATGACCCGAGCGGTCGCCCTGCTCGGCGACGGCGCGATCGGCGAGGTCCGCGAGATCGTGTCTCGGTTCCACTTCCAGCTCGACGATCCCGAGGACGTGCGGCTGCTGGCCGCCCTGTCGGGAGGGGCGACGCAGGACGTCGGCTGCTATCCGGTGCGCCTGGCGCGGCTGCTATTCGATGCCGAGCCCGATCTCGCGCGGACGATCGCCGGCGCGACATGGGGGGAGGGTGTCGACCTCGAACTGTGGGGCACGCTCGTGTTCGACGCCGACCGGCGACTGCACCTGTCGTGCGGGTTTCGCAGCGAGTACGACACGCTGACGCGCGTGCTGGGCACCGAAGGCGAGCTGCGGATGACCAACCCGTACCATCCGGAGCCCGGCGACACGCTCGTCGTGCTGCGTGAGGGGGAGACGATCGAGTCGGGCGTGGCGGCACCGAGCGGCGAGCGGTCGTTCACGCCGGCGATCCGGCACATCCACGCCGCGCTGCGCGGGCTCGAGCCGCCGGCGCATCTGGCCGTCGCTGAGGCGGCGGGCAACGCACGCGCGATCGCGGCGTTGCTCGACGCGGCGGGCCGGTAGCGAACGAGATCGTGCTGCGCTCATCCGCTGGGCCGGTCAGGGGGCGGTGAGGGCCGCGCGGAAGGCCTCCAGCGCGGCCTCGTCGAACAGGACGAACCGGACCTTCGCCACCTCGGTCGTGGCGCCGCGCACCGCGCCGATCGCGACGGGCGCCGCCTCGTCCACCGGGTAGCCGTAGATGCCGGTCGAGATGGCCGGGAAGGCGACGGTGCGCGCGCCCAGCGCGTCGGCCACGCGCAGGCACGACCGGTGGCACGCCTCCAGCACCACGCGATCGCCTTCGTTCCCGGCGTAGACAGGGCCCGCGGTGTGGATGATCCAGCGTGCCGGGAGGTCGCCGCCGGTGGTGGCCACGGCGTCGCCCGTGGGCAACGGCGGGTCGCCCCGCTCCGCGACGATCGCCTCCCGCTCCGCGAGCGCCACCGGTCCCGCGGCGCGCGTGATGGCGCCGTCGACACCACCGCCCGGGCGCAGCGCCGTGTTCGCGGCGTTCACGATGGCGTCGACGTCCTGGGTCGTGATGTCGCCGAGCACGAGCTCGATCTCCGGCGATCGGGGCACGTCCGCATCGTAGCCCCGCGACGCCGTGCAGGTAGGCTCCCGACATGAGCGAGTTCGACCTCCTGGTCCTGGGCGACGCGAACCCGGACCTCGTGATGAGCGGCGGTAACGTGGTGCCCGCGTTCGGCCAGGCGGAGCGGCTCGTCGAGCGTGCGTCCCTCACGATCGGCGGGTCGGGCGGGATCCTCGCCTGCGGCGCCGCGCGGCTCGGGCTGCGCGTGGCGTTCTGCGGCGTGGTGGGGGACGACCTGTTCGGGCGGTACATGCGTGAGCAGCTCTCCGGGCGCGGCATCAACACGCGCGGGCTGATCGCCGACCCCGAGCATCCGACCGGCGTCACGGTCGTGCTCTCGACGTCCGACGACCGGGCGATGCTCACCGCCCCCGGGACGATCGCCGCCCTTCGCGCGGACCTGATCCCCGAGGACCTCCTGGCGGAGGCGCGACACGTGCACGTGAGCTCGTACTTCCTCCAGACGGACCTCGCTCCCGGGCTCCCCGCGATCTTCGACGCCGTCCACGCACAGGGCGCCACGACCTCGGTGGATCCCAACTGGGACCCGGCGGGCACCTGGGACGGCGGGCTGCCCGGCCTCCTGCCCAGGATCGACGTCTTCATGCCCAACGCGCTGGAGGCGATGAGCATCGCGCACATCTCCGACCTCGATCAGGCGGTGTCCCGGCTCCGCGCCCAGACCTCGATGGTGGTGGTGAAGAACGGCGCGGGCGGCGCGATCGCCTCCACGACCGGCGAGACGGCCCGCGTGGACGGGCTCACCGGCCGCGTCGTCGACACGACGGGCGCGGGCGACTCGTTCGACGCGGGGTTCCTCGCGGGCTGGCTCGCCGACATGCCGCTGGCGCGCTGCCTCGAGATCGGGAACGCGTGCGGCGTGCTGTCCACGCGCATCGTCGGCGGCACCGAGGGACAGCCGACGATGGACGAGGTCCTCGAGACCCTCGAGCGGGGGACCGCCGCGTGATCGTCTGCCTCGCCGCCAACCCGTCGGTCGACAAGCTCTTCGAGGTGGACCGGTTGGTCCGGGGCGACATCCACCGCCCGTCGAGCTTCGTCGAGGTGGCGGGTGGCAAGGGCTTGAACGTGGCGCGCGCCGTGCACGCGCTCGGCGTCCCGGTGCGCGCCGTGGCGCTGATGCGCGGGCACACCGGGCGCTGGCTCGTCGACATGCTGAACGCCGAGGGCGTCGCGGGCGAGTTCGTCTGGACGCACGGGGAGAACCGCGCGTCGCTCAGCGTCGCCGACCGCGAGACCGGGAGCCTCACCGAGTTCTACGAGCACGGCTCCGAGGTGCCGGTTGCGGGCTGGGTCGAGCTGGTGGACGCGACGGCGAGCGTGTGGGAGCCGGGGGGGTGGCTCACGATCAGCGGGTCGGTGCCCCGCGGCGCGCCCCCGGACGGATACCGGTCCGTGGTGGCCGAGGCCCGGGCGGCGGGCGTGCGGGTCGCGCTCGATGCGGAGGGCGAGCGGCTGCGCCTCGCGCTCGAGGCCGAGCCCGACGTGGTGAAGGTGAACGCGGTGGAGGCGAGCGAGCTGCTGGGCGTGCCGACGGCTCGTCGCGACGAGGCGATGGCCGCCGCGCAGAAGCTCCGCGCGTTCGCCGGCGGCGACGGGCACACCGGCATCGTGACGCGCGGCGCGGACGGCGTGGTCCTGGCGGCGCCCGACGGCGCCCTGTTCGAGGGCACGCTCTACGTGCGCGGGCGCTATCCGGTCGGCAGCGGCGACGCGTTCCTCGCGGGCCTCGCGACGGGACTCGACCGCGGGCAGGGTTGGGACGCCGTCCTGCGCCTCGCGCTCGGGGCCGCCACGGCCAACGCGGAGGTGCCGGGCGCGGGCAGGCTCGAGCGCACGCGCGCGGAGGTGCTCGCCTCCCAGGCCCAGGTCCGGATCCTCTAGATGGCCGTGCGCGCCGCGCTACCGGAGGACTGGGAACGCATCCGCGACGTGCGCCTCGCCGCCCTCCGCGACGCCCCCGACGCGTTCAGCTCGACGCTCGAGGGGAGCGAGGGCCAGCCGCAGTGGCGGTGGGAGGGCTGGGCGACCGGCGATGGCTGGGGAGCCACCGTGGCCACCTTCGTCGAGGAGCCGCGTCTCGGCGCGGGGTTCGCGGCGCTCGCGACGGCGGCCGCCTTCAAGGACGACCCCAGCGTGGTCCATCTCTTCGCGATGTGGGTGGCGCCCGAGGCCCGGCGAACCGGGATCGGACGGGAGCTCGTGGAGCGCGTGGTGTCGTGGGCCGCGGAGTCCGACGCGGCCGAGGTGTTCCTTCGGGTGACCGAGGGCAACGACGTCGCCACCCGCCTCTATCGCGCGTGCGGGTTCGTGCTCGACCCGGCGGACCGCGAGCCGTTGCGCGAGGGCTCCGCGCTCGAGACCATCGGCATGCGCCGGTCGCTCTGAGCCGGCTCGGCTCCCTCGTTCAGGGCAGCACGACCGAACGCGTGAGGTTGCGCGGCCGGTCGGGATCGAGCCCGCGGGCCTCCGCGAGCGAGACGGCCGTGCGTTGGATCAGGACGAGCTCGGCCATCGGGTCGAGCTCGGCGACGCGCACGGTGGCGCCGGTGGCCCGCACCGCGTCGGCCACCGTGGGGTCGGGCGAGCCGAGCACCCAGACGAGGCTCCGCGGACCCGCCAGGCTGATCGGCCCGTGGCGGTACTCCATCGCCGGGTAGGCCTCGGTGTGTGCCTGCGCCGCCTCGCGCATCTTCAGCGCCGCCTCGTTGGCGAGGCCCACGCTCCACCCATGCCCCAGGAACACGAAGTGCTCGAACGCGGCGGGGTCGTGGGGGAGCGGGATCGCCACGGCGCCGCGTGCGTCCTCCACCACCCCCGCGAGATCCTCCCCGAGGTGCGCGCGCAGCACCGCCAGCGCCGTGGTGGCGAAGCGCGTCTGCACGACCGAGACCTCGTCGGCCCAGTCGAGGATCAGGGCGTCGTTCGCGGCCGCCGGGACGGGGGTGCCGGCCACGGCCGAGATCGCGACCGTGCGGCGTGCCCCGCGGAGGTCGTGGGCGAGCCGCGCCACCTCCGTCGTGGTGCCGCTGCGCGAGAGGAGCAGGACCTCGTCGTAGGGGCGACCGGCCGGGAACTCCGTGGCCGTGAAGGCGTCCGTCTCCCCGCGGCCGGCCTTCTCGCGGAGGCCGGCGAACGCCTGCGCGATGAACCACGACGTGCCGCACCCGACCGCCGCGACGCGTTCCCCCGTGAGCGGGAGGATGTCCGACGCGGCCGAGGCGACGTCGCGCGCACGCGCCCACAGCTCCGGCTGGCTCGCGATCTCACGTCCGGTCTCGCTCATCGTCGCCAACATATCCTGTCGTGAGCCCGTGCCCCATCGCCGACCGAGGAGCCCCACGATCGCGCCGTTCCGTTCGTCCGAGACCACCCGCGCGCGTGCGCGCGGATGCCTGCCGGGGTCCGGTCGGTGAGCGCGCGCAGAGCCGCGGTCCGGCCCTCCGTCGCCGTGCAGGGGCTCTTCGTCGTGTTCGGCTTCGTGATCGCGGCCTTCTTCCCGTTCCTCGCGATCTACCTCGAGGGCCGCGGCCTCTCCGGCAGCGAGATCGGCCTCGTGATCGCGGCGATGGCCGTGGCGCGCATCCTGTTCAACCCCGTGTGGGGGCACCTCGCCGACACGAGGATCGGCCGGCTCACCGCCCTGCAGCTCGGCACGCTCGGCGCCGCCGTGTGCGCCGCGCTGATCAACCGCGTGAGCGGTGTGACGGCGATCGCGGCGATGGCGTTCGCGATCGCCGCGTTCATGGTCGCCACCGGGCCCAACATCGACTCGATCGCGCTGATGCACCTCGGCGACGAGCGGATGAGCGACTACGGCCGGATCCGCGGATGGGAGAGCCTCAGCTACGCCGGGCGGGTGCGTCGTCTTCGGCGCGATCCTCACCGTCTGGAACGTCTCGCTGGCGATGCCCATCTACGCCGTGTCGAGCCTCCTGGTGCTGGCCTGGAGCACGACGATCGAGCGCGACCGCCCGAAGGAGGTGGAGGGGCGCACGGGCGGCTCGGATCGGTGGGGGCCGTGTTCAAGGCGGCGCCGCGCTTCTGGGGGTTCCTGGCGGCGGTCTTCCTGGTCTGGACGGGCTTCAACGCGGCGTGGAACTTCTTCGCGTTGAAGATCACGAGCGAGGGCGGGAGCATCATGCTCGTGGGGCTCGGCACGGCGTTGGGCGGGCTGGTGGAGGTGCCGGTGATGCGGATGTCGTCGCGGCTGCAGAGGGCTTGGGGCCTGCGGAAGGTCTACGCGTTGGGCTGCGCCGTCTACGCGACCGGCTTCCTGCTGTGGGGGCTCATCACGAACGCCACGGTGGTCTCGTTCCTCACGGTGTTCGAGGGGATGGCGTTCTCCCTGCTGTTCACGACCGGCGTGGTGGTGGTGGGCCGTCTGCTGCCGCCCTCCCTGTATTCCACCGGCAACTCGGTGGCGGCGATGGTGGGGTTCGGCCTCGGTCCCATCCTGGGGGCCGGGGTGGGCGGGTTCGTCTACCAGCACGCGGGCCCGCTCGTGCTCTACGTCGGCGCCTCCGCGCTCGCCCTGGCGGGCGCCGTCACCGCGTGGTTCACGCTGAACGTGCCCGAGCTCGACGACCCCGCCGCGGCCGGCGAGCCGTGGGCGGACGACCTCCCCGCGGACGCGAGCGTCGCGCCGCCGGAGCCGCTGGGATGAACGCGGCGGCGCGCCTGACGGAGCACCGCGCGCTGGTGACGCGGCTGTTCCCGCAGCTGGGCGTCGTCGCGTCGTTCGAGCCGGTCGGGCACGGGTGGACGTGCGACACCTACGAGGTCGACGGCACGTGGATCGTGCAGCTCCCGCGCGAGCCCGGCGCCGAGGCGAACCTGCGGACGCAGATCGAGGTGCTGCCCGAGATCGCCGCGGAGGTGAGCGGCGCGGTGCCCGAGCCCGAGCTGGTCTCGCTCGACCCGGTCATCATGGGCTACCGGAAGATCGAGGGCGCGTCCCTGTTCGACGCGGGCGACGACGGGGTCTGGCCGGAGCGGCTCGGCCGGTTCCTCTACGACCTCCACATGGTGCCCCCGGAGTACCTGGGGATGCGCGCCCGCGGCGCCGCGGCCCTGCGCGAGGAGCGTCGCGCGGAGCTGGCGACGATGCGCGCGCGCGTCTTCCCGCTGCTGGGCGCCGCGGAGGCGGGCGCGTTCGCCGATCGCTTCGACGCGTACCTCGCCGACGACGACCTCTGGCGCTTCGCCACGTGCGTGACGCACAACGACCTCGGTCCGGAGCACGTCCTGGTGAGCCCGACGGGCGATCTCGCCGGCGTGCTCGATTGGGAGGAGGTCGGCATCGGCGACCCCGTGTGGGACTTCGCGTGGCTCCTGGGCGCGCGACCCGACGCCGGCGAACGTGCGCTCGCCGCCTACGGCGGCCCGCCCGACACCGGGTTCCGCGCACGCGGACGGTTCTCCTTCCTCCTGATGCCGTGGCACGAGGTCGTGTACGGGCTCGACACCGATCAGGACGCGTTCGTGCAGACCGGACTGGAGGGCGTGCGGGCGCGCGCCGACGCGTGAAGCTCAGCCCCGGCGGATCCCCTCGGGGATCAGGTCGCCGTGGGCCTCGATCAGATCGTCGACCATGGACGCGATCTGCGCGGTCGTGAGCGTGGCCGCGGTGTTCGGGTCCAACAGGGCCGCCTGATACACGAGCGCGCGCGACTCCTCCAGCGCGGCGTGCACCGTGAGCTCCACCACGTTCAGGAAGGTCCGGTTCAGCGCGAGCGTCTGGGGAGGCAGCGCGCCGACGCGCGTGGGGAGGACCCCGTTCTTGTCGGCGAGGCACGGGACCTCCACGCAGGCGTCCTCGGGCAGGCCCTCGATGAGACCGCCGTTGCGCACGTTCCCGTACACCTCGCGCGCCACGCCGGTCTCCACCGCGCGCACGATCTCCGAGGCGAGCTCGCTGTTCAGTTCGATCTCGAGGTCCTCGCCCGCCTCCAGCGCGCGCTGCAGCTCCGCGAAGGCCTCGAGGTTCTCGTCGCTGCGCCGGATGTACTCGTCGATCTCGCTGCGGAACCGCTCGACCTGGTCGTCGTGATGCAGGAACCACGGCACGTACTCGGCCGAGTGCTCGGAGCTCTCCGTGGGGAAGTAGCCGAACCGCTTGAAGATCTCGACGCGCACCCGCCGCCCGAGGCCCTCGGGGTCCGCGTCGACGATCGCGCGCAGGCGCGGGTAGAGGTCCTCGCCGGTGCGGCGGTCCTCGAACCGGTAGACGAAGCATTGGTGGTTGAAGCCCGCGGTGAGGAACGCGATGTCGTCCTCGGGCACGCCGACGGTCTCGGCCAGGAAGTGATGGGTGTCGCGGACGCTGTGACACACGCCGATCGTCCGCGCGGCGGGGAACGCGCGAGCCGGCCCAGATGCCCCAGGGCACCATCGCCATGGGGTTCGTGTAGTTCAGCAGCAGGCCGTGCGGGCAGAGCTCGGCCATGTCGCCGGCCCATCGCGGCCATCACGGGGATCGTGCGGAGCCCGCGCATGATGCCGCCGATGCCGATCGTGTCGGCGATCGTCTGGCGCAGCCCGTAGCGCGCGGGCACCTCGAAGTCGGTGAGGGTGGCCGCATAGCCCCCGACCTGGATCTCGTTGATCAGGTAGTCGGCACCGTCGAAGGCGGCCCGTCGTTCGGGGAACGCCGCCACCTCGATAGCCCGCACCCGTCTGCTCGATCAACCGCAGCGCCGCACCCTCGGCGGTCCTGAGGCGGTCCGCGTCGATGTCGTACAGGGCGATCGCGAGCCTGCCGTGGAGCTCGTCGTAGGAGCAGAGATCGGCCAGGATGTTCCGCGTGAACTCGACGCTTCCCGCGCCGATGATCGTCACCTTCGCCATGCGGGGGAGTCTCCCAGTCCGAGCGCCGACGGCACAACGTCGATCGCCTCGGTCGCGATGGCGTCGGAACGTGCGCGGTGGACCCTCCTGATAACGCCACTGACCTGCAGGTTTGCCGTTATCCACCGGCCCCCGGACGATGGGGGTCAACACCAACCGAAGGAGCCAGCATGAGCGAGGGAGAGGGAGCCGAGGAGCAGGCGAAGGACGCCGCCGCCGGGTCCGCGGACGCGGCGAAGGACGCCGCGGGCGGGTTGACGGACAAGGCGAAGGAAACCGCGGGCGGGTTGACGGATAAGGCCAAGGGCACCGCCAGCGGGCTCGCCGACAAGGCGGCCCCCCTCGTGGGCAAGGCGAAGGACACGGCCGGCGGCATCGTCGACAAGGCGCAGCCGGCCACCAACAAGGCCGTGGATGCGGCGGGGAGCGCCGCCACGAAGGCGCTGGAGTCCGCGAGCAACGCCGCCAACAAGGCGAAGGAGGCGATCCCCCCCGCGACCACGAAGGCGAAGGACACCTCGACCAGCCTCTTCGGCAAGCTCAAGGAGTTGTTGGGCGCCAAGAGCGGCGACGCCAAGAGCTGACGTCAAGAGCTGAGCCAAGAGCTGAAGGAAGGAGAGGGAGATGGTCAACGCCTACATCCTCATCCAGACCGAGGTCGGCAAGGCAGCGCAGGTCACGGAGCAGGTCCGCGGCATCGAGGGCGTCGTCGCGGTCGATCCCGTCACGGGCCCTTACGACGTCGTCGCGCGCGCGGAGGCGGCGGATCTCGATCTCCTCGCCAAGGGGACGGTGATGCCGATGCAGGATCTGGAGGGCATCACCCGCACGCTCACCTGCCCCGTCCTCCAACTCTGACGCGCTGACCTGCGGCTTCAGGTCGCGGCGCGTCGGGCCGATGCCTCGTGCATGCGGAACGCGAGCGTGCGCGGCGAGCGGGGCGAGCTCAGCCTGGTGGGCTGGGGCGTCGTGCTGGTCGTGGTGGGCGTGCTCGTCGCGATCCCCTACACGCTGCTGGGACGCCACGAGGCGGACACCGCCGAGCAGGGGATCCAGGCGATCGGCCAGGCGAACGACGTCTCGGCCGAGGCGACGCTCACCAACGCGCTCCAGGGCGCGAAGGTCTGGTTCGCCGAGCAGGGTTCGCTGGCCGGTTACGGCGTGACGCAGGCCACGGACTTCGATCCCCAGACGAAGTACGACACCTCGGCCACGGCGCCAGGCGGGCGTCGTGAGCATCCGCGGCGCCACGCCGACCAGCATCGTGCTCGTGACCAAGGGTGGAACGGGGGCGCTCTGCGCGGCCCTGAGTGACGGCGCCGTGACCTACGGCCGGGTCGACGCGGGCTCCGCGACCCAGTGCACCGGCACCGGCTGGTAAGTCCCACCGACCCCTGCGGTTCCGCGTTCCTGCCACCTCGGGTACGGTGGTCGCCATGACGATCACGATCCGGCGCGACGATGAGATCAGCGACGTCGACGGCGAGTGGTTCCGAGCCCGCTGGCACTACTCGTTCGACACCTACGTCGATCCCGACTACGTCCGGTTCGGGACGCTGCGAGTCTTCAATGACGACCGCCTCGTGCCGGGCGCCATCTGGCCGATGCATCCGCATCGCGACATCGAGGGCCTCACCTACGTCGTCGAGGGGCTCTTCCGCCACCAGGACGACGTGGGCGGCGCCCCCGGTCCGTTGCCGGCCGGCTCGGTCCAGCGGATGACGCTCGGGTCCGGCGCCTGGCACAGCGAGCAGAACGCCAGCGAGACGGAGCCGATGCGGTTCATCCAGATGTGGATCATGCCGCGCGAGCATGGGCTGGCGCCCGGCGTCGAACAGCGGGTGTTCACGGAGGACGACCGGACCGACACGCTCCTGCGCGTGATCAGCGGCGACGGCGGCGACGCCGTCCTCGTCCATCAGGACGCGCACGTCGTCGTCTCGCGGCTCACGGGCGGGACGTCGGTGACCCACCCGTTGGGGGAGGGTCGCGGCGTCTACCTCTACGTGATCGAGGGCGACGTGCGCCGTCAACGGCGAGCGGATGCGCACGGGGGATGCCGCGCAGATCGTCGACGAGGCCGACGTGCGGATCGAGGCCGCGGCGCTCTCGGAGCTCATCCTCGTCGACGTCGGCCTGGCCTGACCCGCTTCAATCGTCCTCGACCCGGACCGGGAAGGGGAGCGCCACCGGGTCGACGAACGGCGAACGGCCCCGCGCGTCGAAGCGATCCATCCGGAAGTGTTCGGGGTGCGCGACGACGTCGGTCGGCGCGGCCCAGCGCGTGATCCGTGGCGATCCGCGCCACCGCCGGCCCCCACATCATGCCGTGCCCGCATGCGCACGCGATCGTGACGCCGTCCACCTCGGCGCCGTCGCGCAGCACGAGAGGGCCGGTGAGCGGCAGGTGGTCGGGCGTGTACTCGATCGTGCCCGCCCACGCCTTCTTGATCCCCAGCTCGGCGGTCACCGGCACGAGGCGGTGGAGGCGTCGCTCCATCTTCCGCAGATACGTCCAGTCGATCGCGCGGCCCGGGCCCCGGCGTCTCGTGCGGGTTCGACATGCCCCACAGGAGGCCGCCCTCCTCGGGGCGCCAGTAGATGCCCGCGTGGATGTCGAAGACCATGGCCCCGAAGCGATCGACCGCCAGCGCTTCGTGCGGCTCGGTCACCACGACCTGGTGCCGCGCGTACCCGACCCAGGCGCGGCTCCCCGCCGCCTTCGCCACCGCCTGCATCGCCGGTCCGCCGGTGAGGATCACGCTGTCGGTAGCGATCGTGCCCGCCGAGGTCTCCACGCCCGTCACCACCCTGCGGCCCCTGCGGCCGGCCCGCGTGCGCAGCCCCAGTGAAGGTCACGCCCTCGCGCAGCTCGACGCCCGATCGCCTGCATCGCCAGCAGGTACGCGCGCACGTTCCGGGGCGGGTCGATCCAGCCGTCGGTCGCGACGTAGGAGCCTCCGCGGTAACCCGTCTCCGCGAGCGTCGGGCTGAGACGCCGCGCCTCGGCCGCGTCGACCCACCGGGCGTCGAGGCCCACCTCGCGCTGCATCGCCGTCCGCTCGATCGCGGCGCGCTCGTCGCGGGCGGTGGCCGCGAGGATGACGTAGCCGGCCCCCACGAAGCCCGAGTCGACCCCGTAGCGCTCTCGCTGGGCCCGGTAGAAGTCGATCGACCACGTGCCGAGCCGGACGGTGTCCGGGGCGCCGCCCTGGGCGCGGACCATCCCGGCCGCGCGGCTGGAAGCGCCTTGACCGGCCACGTCGCGTTCCAGCACGACGACGCGGCCGACGCCGTCGTCAGCGGCGAAGACGGAGGACCAGCCGCCGAGCGTTCCCGCGCCCACGACCACGAGGTCGGCCCGCTCTCGGTTCGCCATCTCTCCTCCAGCCTCAGGTGCGCGCGTGAGTCTAGACCGGGGCCTCGGACGGGTGGACCGCTCAGAGGGGCTCGATGGTCCGCACGGTGGCGATGTCGATCCGCTGCACGGACGGCTTGCCGAACCGCGGCTTCACCTCGAAGCTGATGATCTTGGTCGGGGCGCCCTCCTCGTCCTCGCCGTCTTCGACGCCCAGGTAGGTGCCGTCGGTGCGGAACGTGCGCCGCAGGCGTTCGTGCCGGTGGTCCACGCGGTAGCGCGCGCCCACCTCCAGCGTGGCGGGATCGATGGGTTCCTTCGCAGGGCTCATGACGAACCCACGATACCGGCGTGGCGTACCGTTACGAGATGCGCCTCGCCGACCCCCGCGCCCTCGCCCCCGTCCCCCCGGCGCCCACGGATCGACGCACCCTCACGGAAGAGGTGCTCGTCGTGCTTTCCCTCTCGTTGTTGGCGAGCGCGGTGTACGCGATCCTCGACCTGCTCTCCGCGCCGCTGCGGGGGGGCTACGTCGCGGCGGGCAACCAGAGCAACGAGTTCCTGAAGCAGGTGCTCGGGTTCGTCTTCGGGATCGCCCCGGTGTACCTGGTGCTGCACCTCGTGCGACGCGACGGGGAGGGCGTGGGGGCGGTGGGGCTCACGCTGGATCGCCCGCGGCAGGACCTCGGCCGGGGCGCGATCCTCTTCCTGATCATCGCGGCTGCGGGGATCGGCATCTACCTCGGCGCGGTGGCGCTGGGCGTGAACCGGTTCGTGGTGCCCGGTCCCGCCGCTCGGCCACTGGTGGACGGTCCCGGCGCTCCTGCTGAACGCCGCGACGGCCGCCCTGCTGGAGGAGACGATCGTGCTCGGCTACCTCGTCACGCGGCTCGAGCAGCTGCGGTGGACGCCGATCGCCGCGGTGAGCGGGCGCCGCGCTCCTGCGCGGGACCTACCACCTGTACCAGGGCTGGGGCGGGTTCGCCGGGAACCTCTTGATGGGCCTCTTCTTCGGGTTCCTCTTCATCCGGTGGCGCCGGACCTGGCCCTTCATCGTTGCCCACTTCCTGCTGGACGTGGGCGCCGGTGTTGGCTTCTTGCTGTTCCGCGATCGTTTACCCGGATTCTGAAGCGCCTCACTTGCCGGAACGACGCGGGTCACGTAGGCTGATGGAGCGATATCGCATCAAGACCGGACCCGGGCAGGCGCCCGGGTTTCGTGTTTCCGGGGTCACGGCGGCCCTAGGCGGCGCTCCTACTGGTGGTCGCGGGGGATCGTTCGTTCCCAGCTCCGGCTCCACCGTTCCTCGCCGTCCTCGCTGGTGGTGAGGTCGATCTTCACCCGGTAGGTCTTCGCGTCCGACGCGATCGACATGCGGACGTGCGACGTGCACGTGGCCTCGGGCCAGCGCATCTCGAAGCGGGCCTCGGACTCGGTACGTGCGATGCCCGGGTCGTCGGTGGACACGGTCACGACGCCGTCGTAGAGCTCCGAGAACGAGGGCACGCCGTCGTGCGCGTCGTAGTCGCCGAAGCTCCCGGCGTACGCGCGCGTCTCGTGCTTCAGCTGCTCGTGCGCGACCGACCACTTCACCCAGCCCGTGCTCTCGTCGCCCGTCTTCTCCCGCTCCTTCGGCGACTGGTTCGCCTCCGCGACGTTGGGCGGTGGGAGTTCGGGACGCTCGGACACCGGCGAGGGCCCGTCCAGCACGGGGAGGACCAGCCGCGCGGCCGCGCGGTCGACCGTGAGGGTCACGGGCTCGGGCGGGGCCCACGCGTTGGGCCAGTCGGTGCCGGCGAGGTCGAGCCGGATCCGGTGGCCGGCCTCGAACGTCCAGGACGCCACCTCCAACTCGAGCTCGAGGTCGTATCCGAGGCCCGGCTCCACGCCCGAGGGCTCGGTGCGGGAGTCGCGATGCGTCAGGTTCGCCATGCCGCGCGCCACGAGCGAGGAGGTGCCGTCGGGGAAGACGTCGCAGAGCTTGGCGGAGAGGTAGGCCACGGGCGCGCTCGACGTGATCCGCACCTGCAGACGTGCGTGGCCCAGGATCTCCAGCTCGTCCTCCAGCGGCGCCCAGGTGTAGGTGAGGGAGTGGATCTCGTCGGGACGCTGGTCGTCGGGCTGGCCCCAGGGCATCGCGCCCGCACAGCTGATCCACGCCGTCCAGCCGACGTCGCCCCGCACCTCCAGGACATCGGGCCCCTCGCCGTCCCTGTTCGCCTCCGACTCCGCGAGCCCGACCGGCGTCTCCACGAGCCGGCCCGGCGGCCAGGCCGGCTCCCACCGCCACGCGCCGCGCACGTTCCGGCGGTCGGGCGCCGGGAGCGTCGAGCGCTGCGCGTACAGCACGATCGGCGGCTCGCGGTCCACCCCGTTGTCGATGCCCTTGAGCCAGTGGTCCCACCACTTCAGGTGCTCGGGGATCAGGTCGTGGTTCGGTCCCGGCATCGAGGTGTCCGTGGACGCGTGGGCCCACGGGCCGAAGATGAGCCGCTTCGGACAGGTGAGCGCCTCGAACGTGCGGAACGAGTTGTTGCGGTAGCCGTCGGCCCACCCTGCGATGATCATCACCGGGCACGCGATGGCCTCGTAGGTGGGGCGCAGGGACCCGAACTGCCAGTAGTCGTCGAAGCGCTGATGCTCGAGCCAGGTGATGATCCAGGGCTCGGTTTCCCGCACGCGCCGCTCCCACACATCGCGCCAACCGTCGCCGTAGATCGACGGCACGGGTGGGAGCGCGTTCATCGCCACCATGTACGTCGGGTAGTCCACGAGGTCGAGTTGCTTCAGGGCGCCGCCGTAGTAGTGGACGTCGTCGGCGTAGCGATCGTCCGTCGCGAAGATGGGGATGATGGCCTTGAGCGCCGGTGGGCGCTCCATCGCGACCTGGATCGCGTTGAACCCGCTGTAGCTGGTGCCGTACATCCCGACGTTGCCGGTGGACCAGTCCTGCGTCGCGAGCCAGTCGATCACGGTCGTCATGTCGGTGCGCTCGACGGCCGGGTACTCGTCGGTCGCGATGCCCTCGCTGGATCCGGTGCCGCGCACGTCCACCCGGCACATCACGTAGCCGGCGGCGGCGAGCCGCACGTACTCGGGCCGGTAGGACGCGGTCACGTCGTCCTTGCGGTAGGGGAGGGCCTCGAGGAGCGCGGGCCAGGGTCCGTCGCCCTCCGGGAGATAGAGGGTGGCGGCGAGCCGAACGCCGTCGGACATCGCGATGAAGCACTGTTCGGTGCGGGCCATGGCGGGATGCTACCGGGGCGAGCGGTCTCGCGCGCCGCGCGACGGCGATCGTGAGGCGACCACGGGTCAGATCCAGCCCCGGAACCAGACGCGGGCCCGCCACATCGTGTTCGTCAGCCGACCGGCGCTGAGCACGGGCCAGACCCAGAGGAAGAGCCCGACCGCGCCGAGGACGACGGCCCAAGCCATCCAGCGGTAGGGATGGCGCGAGGAGATGGCGGGCTCGCCCGTGTCGGGGTTCACGGCCACCTCGCCGGTCTCCCGGTCGCGGATCACGATCCGTGCGTCGGAGAGATCGCGGATCACGTACGTGACCGCGAGCACGATGAACGGTGTGCAGGGCAGCACGTAGAAGAAGAACTGCGGACGCGACACGGCGAACCACGCCAGGTACTGCACGAGGAAGGGCACGAGCACGAACCCGGCGCGCCAGTCGCGCTTGCGCCACCACGCGAACCCCGCATAGGGCAGCGCCCAGATGCTGGCCCAGAAGATCACGGGGCTCCCGATCGCGACGATCTGCGAGACGTCGCTGCCCGCGTTCTGCACGTAGAAGCTCACGGGCCTGATCATGGGGAGCCACGTCCACGGCCGCGAGTAGTAGGGATGCGTGGGTGTGTACGTGTTCGTGGCGCTGTCGAGGGCGAACTCCTTCAGGCCCGCGTGGTAGCGCCACATCGCCTGCTGCTCCTCCCAGAAGGCGGACAGGCTCCAGCCGAAATGGTGGAACCAGGGGAGCCAGGTCGCCACGTAGACCAGCAGCGGCAGCAGGAGGAATGCGCACACCATCCCGAAGGTCTCCATCGCGAACGCGCGCCCCAAGGCGCGACCGCGCGTGGTTCCGCCGCGGTGCCGCCGGGTGGTCTCCCATATGTAGGTGAGGAGGACCGCGGCGATCAGCGCGGTGATGCCCGCCCACTTCACGGCGCACGCGGCCCCGAGCGCGGCGCCGGCGGCGAAGCGCCAGGGACGCCAGAACGGCGAGGGCACCTTGCTCCAGCGCGGCATCACGGTGACCATCGCGCCGTCCTCGCCCACCACCTCCATCGGCTCGGGGTCCGGCGGCGTCTCGCGGTCGATCCATCGGCGGTCGAGCAGCAGACAGAGGAATCCCAGCACGATCCAGAACTCGAGATGCACGTCGAGCAGCCCCGTCCGCGACATCACGACGTTCAGGTGCTCGACCGACATCAGCAGGCCGGCCGCGAACGTCCAGATCGGCTGGCCGAAGAGCAGCTGCGCCATCAGGGCCACCATCACCGCGACGAGGGTTCCCGCCACGGCTGCGGAGAACCGCCAGCCGAACTCGTTCATCCCGAACGCCTTGATCCCGAGCGCGATCTCCCACTTGCCGAGCGGCGGGTGCACCCACGAGCCCACGTCCCACTTGTGCTCGCGCCAGTACTTCTCGTCGCTGGACAGGACGTGGCACGTGCGGTCGGACCACCCGACGTAGATGCAGGCCGCCTTGGGGTAATAGACCTCGTCGAAGACGAAGCCGTCGGGGTGACGCAGATGGAAGAAGCGGATGCCTCCCGCGATGGCGGCCACGGCGATGATCGCGACGAGGGGCCGGTTCAGGCGCGCGAGGAGCGGGGACACCGGCAGATGGTAGCGGGGCGTCGCCCCGCCGACCGGGGCGGGCGGAGAGCTGGTCAGCGCTGCCGGTCCTCGCGCCGCACCACGAACTGGAGCCCCTGGTACACGTCGGAGAGCGCGGCCGACTTGTTGTCGACGAGGCCGGCATCGAGGCCCACGCCCTGCGCGTCCGCGAAGGCGATGTCGGTGGTCACCTTCGATGCCTTCTTGGGCCACGCCACCCACAGCCGGCCGGTCGGGCGCATCCCCGGCGCCAGCTCCGTGAACCGCCGCCGGAGCTCGGCCAGCTCCGTCGCGAAGATCACCACGACGTCGAGGTCCCGGGCGCCGCGGATGAGGACGGCGGCCCCCTCGGGCAGCGGCTCCAGCACGTCCTCGAAGCCCTCGGGGGCGTTCACGAGCCGGACGCGCGCGCCCGGGCGGATCCCGAGCTTCTTCCACATCGGCGTGGCGGAGTAGTCCCTGTGGCCGTCGCGCCCTGGAGCCGGGCGGGTCGGATCGGTGGCCGGCGGGGTCATCGCGCCCAGCCTAGCTCCGTCGTGGGAGCATCGGGGCGTGGCAGGGACGCTCTGGCTGGTGGGCACGCCGATCGGGAACCTGGGCGATCTCGGCGACCGCGCGCGCGAGACCCTGGCACGGGTCGACCTGATCGCGGCCGAGGACACGCGGCGCACGGGCCGTCTCCTCCGCTCGGCGGGGATCACCGATCGTCCGGCGCTCGTCTCGTATTTCGAGGGCAACGAGCGCGAGCGCACACCCGAGCTCGTCGAGCGGCTGCGCGATGGCGCGGACGTGGCGCTCGTGACCGACGGCGGGATGCCGGGCGTCTCCGACCCCGGCTACCGCTTGGTGCATGCGTGCGTCGACGCCGCGATCGATGTGCGTGTCGTGCCGGGTCCCTCGGCCGTGCTCGCCGCGCTCGTGCTCTCGGGCCTGCCCACCGACCGGTTCGCCTTCGAGGGGTTCCTGCCCCGGCGCCGCGGCGACCGTTTGCGGCGGTTGGAGGCGCTTCGACACGGAGACCGGACCCTGATCCTGTTCGAGTCACCCCGGCGCGTCGAGGCCCTGCTGCGCGACGTCGGAGACGCGCTCGGGGATCGCCGGATCGCCCTCGCGCGTGAGCTCACCAAGATGCACGAGGAGGTGCGTCGCGGCCGCGTCTCCGAGGTCCTGGCCGGGCTCGATCCGGAGGCGCCGCTGAAGGGTGAGGTCGTCGTGGTCATCGAGGGCGCGACGGATCCCGAGACGGTGGATCTCGAGGCGATGCGTGAGCGAAGCGCATGACCTGGTGGCGTCCGGGATGCGCAAGCGCGAGGCCGCGCACATGGTGGCCGAGCGGCATGGGGTCGCCGCCAACGAGGTATACCGGGGCTTGCTCGGACCCGGCCCGGACGGCCCGAAGTCCTCGGATCCCGAGGAAACTAGTCTGTAACAGACTAGTTGTGTCCGATGCGGTCGCCCGTAGAATGACTCGACCATGGGCCGCGACGTCTTCTACATCACCACGCCGATCTACTACCCCAACGACGTGCCGCACATCGGGCACGCTTACAACGCCGTGGCCACGGACTTCATCGCCCGCTATCACCGGTTGCGCGGGGAGGACGTCTTCCACCTGACGGGGACCGACGAGCACGGGTTGAAGCTGCAGCGCGCCGCCGAGGCAGCCGGCCTCACGCCCCAGGTCTGGGTGGATGACATGGAGCCGAAGTGGAAGGAGGTCTGGGCGCGCCTCGACATCGCCTATGACGACTACATCCGGACCACGCAGGCGCGTCACGAACGCGCGGTCGCGAAGCTCCTCACCGACGTCTACGAGAACGGCCGCGACGACATCTACCTGGGTACCTACGAGGGGCTGTACTGCGTCTCGTGCGAGGCCTACTACACCCCGGAGGAGCTGCTCGAGGGCGGGCTGTGCCCGATCCACGAGCGCCCGGTCGAGCACGTCGTGGAGCAGAACTACTTCTTCCGGCTCTCGGCGTACGCGGACCGGCTCCTCGCGCACTACGCGGAGGACCCCTCGCGGGTGGAGCCCGAGACCCGGCGCAACGAGGTCCTCAGCCTGATCCGCGGGGGGCTCCACGACTTCTCGATCAGCCGGACGTCGTTCACGTGGGGCGTCCCGCTCCCCTGGGATCCTGACCACGTCTGCTACGTCTGGTTCGACGCGCTCTCCAACTACATCACCGCCGCCGGCTTCGTCGACGATCCGGACCGCTTCGCGCGCGTCTGGCCCGCCGACATCCATCTGATCGGCAAGGACATCCTCCGCTTCCACGCCGTGTACTGGCCGGCCATGCTGATGGCCGCCGGCGTGGAGCCGCCCAAGCAGGTCTGGGCGCACGGCTACCTCACGGTGGGGGGCAAGAAGATGTCCAAGACCAACCTCACCGGGATCCACCCCTTCGAGCTGATCGACCAGTTCGGCACGGACTCCTACCGTTACTACTTCATGCGCGAGATGCGCTTCGGCGAGGACGGCAGCTTCTCGCTGGGAGTCCATGGTCGACCGGCACAACGCGGACCTCGCGAACGGGCTCGGGAACCTCGCGTCCCGGGTGCTCGCGATGATGGACTCGTACTTCGAGGGTGTGGTGCCTGAAGCGACGCTCGAGGGTTCCGCCTCCGACCTCCCCGAGGTCGCCGCCGACGCCGCCCGCCGCTACGACGAGCACATGCTCGCCGTGCAGCTCCAGCCCGCCCTGATCGCGGTCTGGGAGATCGTGGCGCGGGCGAACCAGTACCTGGTGGAGAAGGAGCCCTGGAAGCTCGCGAAGGATGAGGCGAACCGCGCCGAGCTCGCGTCGGTCCTCTACGCGTCGGCCGAGACCCTGAGGATCCTCGCGGTCTTGATCGAACCGATCATGCCCGGAGCCGCCGAGCGCCTGTGGGAGCAGCTGGGCATCGCGGAGCCCCTCGGTGCGCAACGCGTGCCCGCCTCCGTCGCGTGGGGACAGCTCGCTCCGGGCACCCACACGACGAAGGGTGGGAGCCTCTTCCCTCGCGTCGACCCCGAGTAGTACCGGTGCGCGGGTTTTCCACCGCGCCTTCACTCGGGGGTGAGGCTTGTCCTAACCGTGTTTCACGTGAAGCTCCCCGGTTCGACCCGATGTGGAGACCCCTGTAAGCTCGCCGCTCGTGAGCGACCAGAACCCTGAACTGCCGGTGCAGAGCGGGGCGGTGGATACCCACTGCCACCTCTTCCTCCTCGACCGCCAACCTGCAGATGTGGTCGAGACCGCGAGAGCGGCCGGCGTCGATCGGCTGATCTGCGTGGGCGTGGACCCGGAGACCAGCGCGCGATCGCTCGAACTCGCAGAGGGGTTGGAGGGTGTGTTCGCCACGGCGGGCATGCATCCCCACGACGCGGCGACCTTCGACGCGGCCGCCGCCTCCAGGATCGAAGAGCTGATCGGCGCGCCCCACGTGATCGGCGTGGGGGAGTGCGGCCTCGACTTCTTCCGCATGCGCTCGCCGATCGAGGATCAGATCCGGTGCCTGAAGACCCACATCGCCTGGTCGAACGAGAGCGGCAAGCCGATGGTGGTGCACATCCGGGACGCGTGGCCCGAGACGCTTCGAGTCCTGGATGAGGGTTCGGCCGAACGCGTCGTGATCCATTGCTTCAGCGGCGACGTTGCGCTGGCCGAAGAGTGCGCGGCCCGCGGGTATTGGGTGAGCTTCGCCGGCAACATCACGTACCCGAAGAACGAGCACTTCCGTCGGGCCGCAGCCGCGCTCCCGCTCCATCGGATCCTCACCGAGACCGATGCGCCGTTCCTCGCTCCGCAGAAGCGTCGAGGCTCGGACAACGAGCCGGCGAACATCACGCTGACGATCGAGGAGATCGCGCGCGTGCGTGACGAAGCGGTCGACTCGGTCGTCGCGGCCACCGCCGGAAACGCGCGCGCGGCGTTCCCGGGCCTCCGATAGCGCTCGAACGTACGTTCGCTCTCAAGGTTGCAGTGAGGGTTGAGGGTTTGTTAGGGTGCGGGTCCAGTGCGCTTGAAGGCTTCGGTCCGGTCAAGCCGCTTCCCCTCGAAGCCTTCCTCGAGAACCAGGAGGAAGGTTGGCACCACGCCCGTCGCGGCTCCGCCGATTGCGGATCCGCCGTGCCATGCAGGGAGCGACCGTCGTGGTCGGCATCCTGCTCGTGTCCGGCGTCGTGTACTCGACCGTGCTCAAGCACGTGACCCTGGTCGTGGACGGGCGTCCGCAGGCCGTCAGCACGACGTCCGCCGATGTGCAGGACCTCCTCACGGGCGAGGGCATCTCGCTCACCTCGGGCGTCCTGGTGACGCCGCCGCCCGGCACGCAGCTGGCGGACGGCATGACCGTGGTGGTGGGCGCGGCCGATGGCGGCCCGTTCTCGAACCTCACCACGGTGTCCTCGGATCTCACAGGTGTGGGGGTCTGGGTGGTGGCTGGGACGAGTGCCGTCACCGTGTCTCCGGACGCGCGGCGCCTCGCCGAGTCTTCGGGTTCCGCATCAGGCGCCGGTACGTCTCCGGTCGTGTCCGTGCGAGCCGTCGTGTCGGGGAAGGTACACGACGTCTCGACCAACGCGGGCACGGCCGGAGCACTCCTCTCGGCCATGGGGATCACGCCGGACGCTGACGACCGCGTTCAGCCATCACTCAGCACCCCCCTTCACGACGGCTCGACCATCACCTTCGACCGGGTCGAGGTCCTGACGCGGTTGGAGCCGGTCACGATCCGCCACCGGGTCATCACGACGTTCTCGCCCGCGATGGTGCCGGGCACGCAGCGGGTGCTCACGACCGGGCGCGACGGCGAGGGCCGGGCCACCTTCCGCGTCACGTTGGTGAACGGGGTGCAGACGCAGAAGCAGTTGATCGCACGCTGGATCGAGCGCGCGCCCGTCCCGGAGCGCGTCGTCTCCGGGCCCGAGTCGATGTACGGCGGCAGCACCGAGGTGCCGGGCAGCGTGGGCCACACCCAGGTCGGCCTGGCGTCGTGGTACGACCCGCCGTGGAGCGGGCTCACGGCGGCGCATCCCACGCTCCCCTTCGGCACGATGGTGACGGTCACGGACCTCGACACCGGCCGCTCCGTTACCGTGGTCATCGATGACCGAGGACCCTTCGCGCCCGGCAAGATCATCGACCTCTCGCCCGAGGCCTTCTCGGTCCTCGCCCCGCTCGGCACCGGCGTCCGCCACGTCCAGCTCAGCTGGTGAGGGACTCGGCGCGGGGGCCCTGCGCGAGCTCGCCGCGCGTCACGGCATCCACCCCACCAAGGCGCTCGGGCAGAACTTCCTGATCGACCCCAACCTGGCACGCGCGATCGCGGCCGACGCGGACGTGGGCTCGGGCTCGCACGTGGTCGAGATCGGGGCGGGGCTGGGGTCGCTCACCCTCGCGCTTTCCGCCACGGGCGCCCGCGTGCTCGCGGTGGAGTTCGATCGGGCGTTGATCCCCGCCCTCGAGGAGGTCACCGCCGACGCCCCCGGTGTCTCGGTGCTGCACGCCGACGCGATGCGCACCGATTGGGCGTCGGCGCTTCTCGCTACCGAAGGTCCCTGGACGCTCTGCGCCAACCTCCCGTACAACGTCTCGGTCCCGTTGGTCCTGGACATGCTCGAGGATGTGCCGGCGGTAACGACGTTCGTGGTGATGGTGCAGCGCGAGGTGGGCCAGCGGCTGGTGGCCGGACCCGGTGAGGAGGCCTACGGCGCGGTCAGCGTGCGGGTGGCCTACCGAGCGACGGGACACATCGTCCGGCGCGTGCCCGCCGAGGTCTTCTGGCCGCGACCCAACGTCGCCTCGGTGGTGGTCCGTCTCGACCGGCGTTCCGCGCCTCCCGTCGCCGTGGAGGAGGAGCGGCTCTGGCGCGTGGTGGATGCGGGCTTCGCCGAGCGCCGCAAGACGATGCGCAACGCCCTGCGTCGGCTGGGTCTCTCGAGGGACGAGGCCGACGCGATCCTCGCCGCCGCGGACGTCGCGGCGAACGCGCGCGCCGAGCAGCTTCCCCTCGCGACGTTCGCGGCACTCGCCGAGCGGATCCCGGCGTGAGCGAGCGGGAACCGGTGACGGTCAAGGCGCACGCGAAGATCAACGTGTTCCTCCGCGTGCTCGGCCGCCGCCCGGACGGCTTCCACGACCTGGAGACCTTGTTGGTCCCGCTGGACCTCCACGACGTCGTGACGGCGGAGCCCGGTGCAGGCGGCCTCTCGCTCGCGGTCACGGGACCGCTCGGCGCGCACGTGCCCTCCGGCGAGGAGAACCTCGCGATGGTTGCGGCACGCGCGCTCGCCGACGCCGCCGGCCTCGCCTCCGCGTCGGCGCACCTCGCGATCGACAAGCGCGTGCCGGTGGCGGCCGGCATGGGCGGCGGCAGCGCCGACGCTGCGGCGGCCCTGCGCGCCCTCGACCGGCTGTGGGGAACCGCCCTCGAGCCGAGCGCCCTCCTCGAGGTGGCGGCGCGCGTGGGCTCCGACGTCCCGGCGCTCCTGGCCGGCGGCGCGGTCTTCGCCGCGGGACGCGGCGAGCGGGTGCATCCGGTGCACGTGCAGGCGACTTCCTGGGTGGTGAAGCCGCTCGGGTTCGCGGTGCGCACGCCCGACGCCTACGCCTGGTGGGACGCGGAGGGCACGACGGGCCCCGACGCGGGCGCGTTGATCGCCGCCGCCGAGACCGGCAACGACGAGCTGCTCGGGCACGCCCTCTTCAACGACCTCCAGGCCCCGGTCGTCGCGCACCATCCGGAGATCGCCGCGACGATCGCGACGTTCATCGAGGCCGGAGCGCTCGGCGCCGTGATGACGGGCAGCGGCCCGACCGTGGTCGCGCTCGCCACCCACCTCGCGCACGCGGACCGGCTCGCGCAGGCCGTGCCCGGATCGTTCGTGGCGAGCGGCCCTCCGGTGGCCGCGCCACAGCCGCGGTCGGGCGCGGGATAATCGCTCCGCAGTCCGGGGTCGTCTAACGGCAGGACACGGGCCTTTGGAGCCTGGAATGGAGGTTCGATTCCTCCCCCCGGAACCGACTCTGGAACTGACGATCGCGGGCCAGCATGAGGCGGGCTTTCGGAACGGTGGCCTCAGGCCCGAGGTCCGGTCGCCGAGAGCAATGCGCTTGATCCC
The DNA here is from genome assembly GCA_963810915.1 of uncultured Actinomycetes bacterium. GTDB lineage: Bacteria > Actinomycetota > UBA4738 > UBA4738 > HRBIN12 > JAOUEA01. The sequence continues at coordinate 105,016 of CAWEPH010000003.1, forward strand.
GGGACCTGATCTCCGCACAGCTCGTCCCATGGGTGCGACCCAGGGGCGTCAGGTCGGCATCTACCCCCGCGTGAGTCGTAGCACCTCGTCCTGCCGCCGAGAGGCCTCCGGGCCACGGGCCAGGCGGCCCTCTCTCTCGAGGGTTTCGTGCGCGAGCATCGGGATGTCAGCCGCGTTCTCTGCCGTTCGCGGCGTGTCGGGGGTGAGCAGGATGCGAGACCACGTCGCGAGGGGATGGCGTAGGCGCTCGCGACGGGCGTCGGTGGCCGCCATCGCGTTGTTCGCCGGCGCCGTCGCGCTCGCGTCGGTCGCGCTTGCCGCAGGAGGCGACCTGGACCCCTCGTTCGGCGGCGACGGCAGAGTGACCCAGGGGGGCACGTTCTCGGGGGAGAGCGTCGCGCTGCAGTCTGACGGGAAGATCGTCGCAGCCGGCGGGGTGCTCGACGAGGCCGGTGAGACGAGGAGCGCGGTGGCCCGGTTCGAGGCCGACGGCAGCCTCGACCGGTCGTTCGGTACGGACGGTGTCGCCGTGACCCCGTTCCGAACCGCGCCCGGCTGCTGGGACGTGGCCAACGGCGTTGTGATCCAGACGGACGGGAAGATCGTGGCGGTCGGGCTTTCCTATTGCGATCGGTCCTTGTTCGCGTTGGCCCGGTACGACACGGAGGGCGTCCTCGATCCGAGCTTCGGAGCGGGTGGCACCGTGCTCACGAGCTTCGGATCCCCCACGTCGTGCTCGGCGCACGCCGAGGCCGCCGCGATCCAGGCCGACGGGAAGGTGATCGCGGCCGGGGTCGCACGGTGCGGGACCGGCGGTCCTTTGCTCGACTACCGGTACGCGGTGGCACGGTACGAGCTCGACGGTAGCCTCGATCCGACGTTCGGACACGCCGGCCAGGTCCGTACGAACTTCACGCCCGGCTACGACAACCTCGCCGACGTGGCCCTTACCCCAGGCGGGAGGATCGTCGTTGCCGGCACCTCCGCGTACGACTTCATCGACGGTCCCCACGCCACGGAGATGGGGTTCGCCCTAGCCCGGTATCGGGCCGATGGCTCCCTCGACCCGACGTTCGGCGGCGACGGGAAGGTGGTCCAGCACCTCCACAGCCGGCTCTGCGGTGGCTCGCCGATCGCCGACGCGGTGGCGGTCCAGCCCGATGCGAAGATCGTCGTGGCGGGGATGGTCGGGTGCGCGCCGAAGGTCGGCGCCCTCCCCGGCCCCTACTTCGTCGTCGCCCGGTTCCGTGTGAGCGGAAGCCTCGATCTCACGTTCGGTCGCCACGGCAGGGCCACAACCGTGTTCCACGTGGGGGACCGAGCGGCGGAAGCGTACGACGTCGCGATCCAGGCGAACGGGAGGATCGTGGCCGCCGGCTGGGAGGGTGTGCGAGCCCGCGTGTCCGAACGCACCGACTTCGCCCTGCTTCGCTACACGACCGGCGGGCGGCTCGACCCAACCTTCGACGGCGACGGCAAGGTGGCGACCCGCTTCGGGAACAAGAGCTGCGATTCACGGATCGCCGCGATCGTCATCCAGCCCGACCGCAGGATCCTCGCGGTGGGCAGTTCCTGCGGCGGGTTCTCGATGGCGCGGTACATGGTCGGCTGAGGGGCCGGCGCGGCGCTCGGGCGGGGTCATCCTCGGAATGCGCCTCCGGGTTGAAGCTTCGGCCGGGAAAGCGGTTCGAAATGTCCACGCGCCCGGCGCAGTGTCATGCGCCGAGACTGGTCACGCTGCTATCGCTCCTGACGATCGGTCCTCGGCACGCGGGTTCGTTCGCCCCTATCCAGTGCCGGGTGGACGCCGCACCATGGGTTCGGAAGAAGGAGGGCGAGATGGAAGGTGCATCGAGGGATGACACGTTCCGTAGGTTCATCGACGCCCAGTTGCAGCCGCCGTCCGCATCGTCGACGCACACGGCTCGGGAGCGGGCGCCCACGATCACGGTCTCCCGTGAGGCGGGAGCAGGAGGCCATTCGGTGGCTGAAGCCTTGGTCGAGATCCTTCGAGGCCGGGCAGAGGAGGGAACGCCTCCCTGGACCTTGTTCGATGGCGATCTGGTCGAGAAGGTGCTGGAGGATCACGACCTGCCGAAGGCATTGGCGGCGGCCATGCCGGAGGACCGGGTCGCCGGGATCTCGGACACGATGGACGAGCTGTTCGGACTCCGTCCGTCGTCGTGGACCCTGGTCATGAAGACGGCCGATACGATCCTTCACCTCGCTGCGCTCGGCAACGTCGTCGTGGTCGGCCGCGGTGCCAACATCATCACCCGCGACCTCGACCAGGCGTTCCACGTTCGGCTGGTGGCCTCGTTCGACGAGCGCGTCGCTCGCACACGGGAACGCGAGCACCTCGGCGGCCAGGCGGCCGAGCGGTTCGTCCGGCGCACCGACGACGGCCGGCGGCGCTACGTCAAGAAGTACTACGGAGAGGACATCGAGGACCCGCTCCTTTACCACCTCGTGATCAACACGGACAGGGTCTCGGTGGTCGAAGCCGCCCGCATGATCGCCGACGCGGTGAGCTTGCGACAAGTGGACCATCGACTATCTGGGTGACAACCGGGGGCGAGGACCGACCCAGGTGACCACCCGTGGTTCCCGCTCGTCCCCGGGACGCGGTTCACGTGGACGGGTGACGCCCTGAACGACGTTGAGTTGGGCCATGGGGCCCTCGGACAGTTCGTGGCGCTCGCCTGATCGCCACTCGTCGTGCATGTCGACCGCCGGTCAGCGATGCCGGCGGTAGTGCAGCCCGACGATCCCGCTGCTGGAGGCGGTGCTGGAGACCAGGTCGAGTCGGTAGGACTCGGGGACGCCCTCGAACAGCCGGGTTCCCTCGCCCGCAACGTAGGGGAACAAGCTCATCTGGAGCTCGTCGATCAGATCGAGCCGCATGAGCGACCGCCAGAGGCTGACGCCGCCCCAGACCACGATGTGTCCGTCGCCGCCTCGCCTGAGCTTGTCGATCTCTTCTGTGGTGTCACCAGCGGCGTTGGTGGTGTTGGCCCACGCGGCCGTCTTCAGGGTCCGGGAGAAGACGACCTTGCGCCCCGCGGTCAGGATGTCGGCGAAAGGATGGTCGGTGGCCGTTGTCATGGACGCGCGATGGCCTCGTAGGCGGTGCGGCCCATGATGTGCGCGTGCGCGCTCCGGAGAAAGTCGAGTTGCGCCGGGTCGTCGGGCTCACGGATCTCGGGCAGGTCGAAGACGAACTTCCAGAACTCGGTGCCCTCGTCGGCGAGAAGGCCGTCGAGCGAGTAGTTGAACACCGTCGCTATCAGCTTCCGCATGATCAGAACTCCATGGTCTCGGGCCGTCTGGCGACCGCGCTTGCTACGGGAACGTGCCTGTCCCGGAGCCCCAGAGGTGGTTCGGGCTACCTGTCATCGCCTGTCATCGAGTCGTTCTAACACACGCCTCGCGCAGGACCACCCCCGTGTCAAGGCGGGGTCCGGTCTCATGGCACACGCTCAGGCTGGGCTCCCCTAGCTGGTCAAGCGAAGGTGAGACGGGAGCCACTTGTAGCAGCTCGACGACCCCCGACATTCTTTCCCCGGGCTGATCGACTTCCTGCGATCCCTCTGACGGGGCGGGGTAGAGTCCCGGCATGACGCTCGAGGCGACGGAGGCACGGGCCGCGAAAGGGGCCTCGGTGGTGCTCCTCACGCTCGCCGCCGGCCAGTTCCTGATGGCGCTCGACAGCTCGGTCATGAACGTGTCGATCGCGACGGTGGCCGACGATCTGCACACCACGGTCACCGGGATCCAGAGCGCCATCGTCCTCTACACGCTGGTGATGGCGATGCTGATGGTCACCGGCGGCAAGATCGGCTCGATGATCGGACGCAAGCGAGCCTTCACGATCGGGCTCGTCATCTACTGCACGGGCTCGTTGACGACGGCCCTCTCGCCCAACCTCGCCGTGTTGCTCATCGGATGGTCGCTCCTCGAAGGGATCGGAGCGGCCCTGATCATGCCGGCGATCGTGGCGCTCGTGGCCGGGAACTTCCCCGCCGCCGGCCGTCCCCGCGCCTACGGGCTGATCGGTGCCGCCGGGGCCATCGCGATCGCCGTCGGGCCGCTCATCGGCGGGCTCGCGACGACGTACGCATCGTGGAGGCTGGTGTTCGTGGGCGAGGTGTTCGTGGGGGCGGGGATCGTTCTGTTCAGCCGCCGCATCGCCGACGCGCCGGTCGACGAGCCCTCCCACCTGGATCTGCTGGGTGCGCTCCTGTGGGCGCTCGGCATGGGGCTCGCGATCTTCGGGGTGCTGCGCTCCTCCGAATGGGGATGGATCATGCCCGTCGAGGGGGGGCCGTCGATCCTGGGGATGTCGCCCGTCGTCTGGCTGATCCTCGCCGGGCTCGTGTCGCTCCGCCTCTTCATGGTGCACGCGCGACGCCTCGAGGCGGCCGGGGCCGAGCCGCTGGTGGAGCCCTCGTTGTTCCGCAACCGACAGATGACCGGCGGGCTCGTGATGTTCTTCTTCCAGTTCGTCGTGATGATGGGGCTGTTCTTCGTCATCCCCCTGTACCTCTCGGTGGCGCTGGGGCTCTCGGCGATCGAGACCGGGATCAAGATCACGCCGTTGTCCATCGCCATGCTGCTCGCGGCAGCGGGCATCCCGAGGTTCTTCCCCGCGGCGTCACCCCGACGGGTCGTCGAGGTCGGGCTCGTGGCGGCGATCGCCGGGATCGTGGTGCTCTTCAGCGCCCTCGACGTGGATGCGACCGCGGCGATCGTGACCGTGCCGCTGCTGCTGATCGGCCTGGGCATGGGCGCTCTGGCCTCGCAGCTGGGAGCCGTGACCGTCTCGGCCGTCCCCGACGAGCAGAGCGCCGAGGTCGGGGGCTTGCAGAACACGGCGACGCAGTTCGGCGCGTCGCTCGGCACCGCGCTCGCCGGTTCGATCCTCATCGCCGCACTGACGACGTCGTTCCTCAGCGGGATCGCGCAGAACCCCGATGTGCCGAAGGAGGTCTCGTCGCAGGCGACCGTGCAACTCGAGGCCGGCGTGCCGTTCGTCTCCGACGAGCAGCTGGCGACGGCGCTGCAGGATGCCGGGGTCGACCAGACGACCGCCCAGGCCGTCTTGGACGTGAACGAGCAGGCGCGCCTGGATGGGCTCCGCGCGGCCCTCGCGCTCCTCGCGATCTTCGGCGTGGTGGGGCTGTTCTTCACGAGACGGATCCCCAAACACCAACCCGGCGCAGCGGTGACGGTCGCCGATCCGGGCTCACTCGGCGACGGGGCCTGACGGTTCGCCGCACCCGTCGCGATGTGGGACGATACCGACCCCTCGACCCGGGAAGCGTGTTGACCGAGCCGACGACGAAGACCCGCTCCACCCGCTCCCTGGCCCTCGTGGTGCTGGCGGCCGGGGAGGGCAAGCGCCTCAAGTCCGCCACACCCAAGGTCCTGCATCCGGTCTGCGGTCGTCCCGCGCTCTGGCACGTGCTGCAGGCAGGTTTGGCCGCGCGTCCCCAGAAGATCGTCGTGGTGGTCGGTCACGGCGCCGAGGACGTGAAGGCAGCCGTGCGCTCCTGGAAGCTCTCGCCCGCTCCGGTCTTCGCGGAGCAGCCCCGTCGGCTCGGCACCGGCGACGCGGTGGCCGTGGCGCGCTCGAAGGTCGGCCGGGTGGACGACGTGCTGGTGATGGGCGGGGACTACGACCCCGTGACCGGTGAGGACGTCCGGTCGCTGATGGCGGCGCACCGGCGTTCGCGGAGCGCGGCCACCATCGCCTCCACGGAGCTCGAGGATCCCGGCCGCTACGGCCGGGTGGTGCGTGAGGGCGGACGACTGGTCGAGATCGTGGAGGACGTCGACGCCGCGCCCGAGATCCGATCGATCAAGGAGGTCTCAGTCGTCCTGTTCGCGTTCCGGCGCGCCGAGCTCTTCCGGACGCTGCCGCGCCTCGACAGGAAGAACCGGCAGCGCGAGTACTACCTCAACCGGGTGATCCCGCTGCTCATGGCCGACGGCGAGAAGGTCTCGGTGGTCCGGGTGGACACCGGCGGCGTGATGGGGCTGAACTCCCGCGCCGGCCTGGCCGCGGTGGAACGCGTCGTGCGCGAGCGGATCAACGCCGGGCACCTTGCGAACGGGGTGACGTTGATCGACCCCGCCACGACGTACATCGACGTGGACGTGCGCATCGGTGCCGACACCGTGATCCGTCCGCTCACGTTCCTGGAGGGCGCCACGTCGGTCGGCGACGGCTGCGCGATCGGGCCGTCGAGCCGCGTCGTGGACTCGGTGGTCGGCGACGGCAGCGAGGTCACCTTCGCCGTCGTGTTGGGCTCCGAGATCGGGCGCGGCGTGGTGGTCGGTCCGTTCGCGCGCCTACGCCCCGGGGTGGTCATGGCGGACGGCTCCCGCGCCGGCGCGTTCGTCGACATGAAGAACGCCCGGGTGGGGCGGCGCTCCAAGGTCCCGCACCTGTCGTACGTGGGCGACGCCGAGATCGGCGAGGACGTGAACATCGGGGCGTCCACCGTGACCGTGAACTACGACGGATACGCCAAGCACCCGACCATGATCGGGGACGGGGCGCGCATCGGTTCGGATACCATGTTGGTGGCGCCCGTCCGCGTGGGGGAGGGCGCCGTGACGGGGGCGGGCTCGGTGATCACGAAGGACGTTCCGGACGGGGCGCTCGCCGTCGAGCGCGGGCAGCAGCGGATCGTCGAGGGGTACCGCACGCGCAAGGACGCGGAGCACCGCGCCCGGAAGCGAACGTAGGGGGAGGCGCCGTGGAGATCATCACGAAGAAGCGGATGATGCTGTTCAGCGGCACCGTCCATCCCGCGCTCGGTCACGAGATCGCCGACTGCCTCGGCATCCCGGTAAGCACCGCGCAGCTGCGACGGTTCGCATCGGGAGAGATCTACTTCCGGGCGGAGGAGAGCGCGCGCGGCGCCGACTGCTTCGTGGTGCAGACCCACTACGACCCCGTCAACGAGGCCATCATGGAACAGCTGATCATGATCGACGCACTCAAACGCGCGTCGGCCAAGCGGATCAGCGCAGTGATCCCGTACTACGGCTACTCGCGACAGGACAAGAAGGGTCTCTCGCGCGAGCCGATCAGCGCGAAGCTCGTGGCCGACCTGCTCACGACGGCGGGGGCCGACCGCGTGGTCTCGGTCGACCTGCACTCCGGCCAGATCCAGGGGTTCTTCGACGCCCCGTTCGATCACCTCACCGCGCTGCCGATCCTCTCGCACTACCTGAAGGACGAGCTCGGGCTCCACGACGACCTCGTCGTGGTGGCGCCGGACGCCGGTCGCATCAAGACGGCCGAGCGCCTGCGCGAGTACCTCCACGCCGACCTGGCCTTCCTCTACAAGCGCCGCTCCCGACAGGAGGCGCACAAGATCGAGGAGATGGCGGTGGTCGGTGAGGTCGAGGGCCGTCCCTGCGTGCTGGTCGACGACATGATCGACACGGCCGGCACCGTGGCCAAGGGCGCGCAGGCGCTGGCAGCCCAGGGCGCGGGCCCGATCTTCGTGGGCGCCACCCACGGGTTGTTCAGCGGGAAGGCGCGCCAGGCGCTGGAGGAGGCGCCGATCGAGCAGGTGGTGGTCACCAACACCGTGCCGATCCCCGAGGAGCGCTCCTTCGACAAGCTCCGGGTCCTCTCGATCGCGCCGCTGATCGCGAGCGCGCTCCGCGCCGTGTTCGAGGACTCGAGCGTCAGCGAGATCTTCGGGGGCCACAACCAGGTCTAGATCGGTCAGGTGCCACCCCGGTTCGGTACGATCGGTGGGTTCCCCTGACCTCTGAGGACTCGTTCACCATGGAAACCAAGCTGCAGGCAGTCAAGCGCGACGACACCGGCAAGGGCGTGGCACGCAAGCTGCGCGCGTCGGGCCGGGTCCCGGGCGTGCTGTACGGACAGGGCACGGCGCCGGTCGCGCTCTCGGTCGACGCCCGCGAGATGTTCCACGTCCTCCACGGCGGCGCGGGCGGCAACGCCCTCGTCGAGCTGGTGGTGGACGGCAAGGACACCCTCGCCATGGCGCGCGAGATCCAACGCGATCACATCCACAACAGATTGATCCACATCGACTTCCTCGCGGTGAGCCGCTCGCAGAAGATCACCGCCAACGTGCCCGTGGTCGAGTTCGGCGACGCGGTCGGCGTGAAGGAGGGCGGCGTGGTCGAGCACCACCTCCGCGAGATCAGCGTCGAGTGCTTCCCGCAGGACGTGCCCGACCAGATCGAGATCGACATCACCGACGTCGCGCTCGGCGACATGGTGCACGTGAGCGACCTGGTGCCGCCGGAGGGCGTCACGATCCTCACCAACCCCGAGGACGCGGTCCTGTCGGTGATCACCCCGGCCGCGCTCCGCGTCGAGGCCGACCTCTCGGTTCCCGGCGAGGAGGGCGTCGAGGCCGTCCCGGTCGAGGAGGGCGAGGCCGCCGAGGCCGTTCCCGCCGAGGAGGGTGAGGGTGGGGAGCCCGCTCCGGCCGCCGAGGAGGGCGGCGAGGGCTAACCCATGCCCTGGCTCGTCGCCGGCCTCGGCAACCCCGGCGACCGCTACGCCAACACCCGGCACAACCTGGGCCGCATGGTCGTGGACGAGATGGCGCGCGCCGCGGACGTGCGGTTCCGCAAGTCGCGGTTCATCCCCGCGGAGGTCGCCGAGATCCGCGAAGGCGACGACCGCGTGCTCCTCGTGCGCTCCACGCGCTTCATGAACGAGTCCGGTACGTCGTACGCGGGCCTGGCCAGGAAGCTCCACGTCGACCCCGATCACGTGATCGCCGTCCACGACGAGCTCGACATCGCGACCGACACTCTCCGGGTGAAGGCGGGCGGCGGCACCAGCGGGCACAACGGGCTGCGGTCGCTGCAACAGGCGTTGGGGACGCCGGACTTCCTGCGGGTGCGGATCGGGATCGGGCGGCCCCCGGGCCGCCAGGATCCCGCCGACTTCGTGCTGGACCCGATCCCGAAGCGGCTGGCGGCGGAGGTCGCCATCCTCGTGGACCACGCGGCCGATGCCGTGCGTTCGCTGATCGCCGACGGGTTGGAGCGCACGCAGGACCGGTTCAACGGATCGAGCCCGGGCGCCTAGGGCCGTTCCTCCTCGGCCTCAGGCGCCCCCCGCGAGCGCCGGCGCTTCCTCGAACAGGCGATCCATCACGCGCACGAGGGGCCATCCACCGTGCGCGTGCCAATCGCCGTTGGTGAGCGTGATCACGCCGACGCCGTCGTCGGGGCGGTAGAACATCTGCGTCGCCACGCCCGAGTCGCCGCCGGTGTGCCCGATCAGGCGGCGGCCGCCGCGATGGATCGTGTACCAGATCAGGCCCTGTCCGCGAACCTGTTGGGGGACCTGCGAGCGCCGCATCGTGCGCACGGTGTCCTCCTGGAGCACCCGGGCGCCTCGGAACGCCCCCCCACGCATGAACGACAGGAGATGGTGCGCGAGCTCCCGGGCGGTTGTGCGCAGCTCGCCGTCGGGGTAATCGGGGTACCCATACTGGCCGTAGGGATCGAACCCCGAGGCCGTCGCCCGGTACGGCATGGCGACGTTCGCGCGGTCGAGGCCCCGGAGGTGCCACGACGTCGCGCTCATCTCGAGCGGTCGGAAGATGCGCGCATCGCACCACGCGTCGAACGCGATGCCGGACGCCCCCTCCACGAGGTACCCGGCGAGCGCCGCGCCGATGTTGCTGTATTGGTACCGCGCGCCGGGCCGCCACCGATCGAAGGTGCGATGCGGGTCGTAGAGATCGCCGGTGAGCGTGAGGTAGCGGCGAAGGAACCCACCCAAAGGGACCCGCGAGTCGCCCGGCGTGTAGAAGCGGTTGAAGACCTTCCAGTTGTCCCGGAGGCTGGACGTGTGCGTCAGGAGCTGGCGTAGCGTCACGATCGCCCCGGGGTGATGGGGGTTGCGCACGTCGAAGGGCAGGACGTCGTTCACGTCGGCGTCGAGGGCGAGGATCCCGTCCTCCACGGCCTGCATCGCGGCGGTCGCCATCACCGTCTTGGAGATCGACGCGAGCATGAAGTCGGTGTCGGGCGTGACGCGGCGGCGCTCGCCGATGTGCGCCCAGCCGTACCCGCGCGCCCAGGCGATCCGCCCGTCGGCCACGACGCAGGCCGCGAGCCCGGGGATGCGACCGGACGTCATCTGCCGCGCGACGTAGTCGTCGAGGCCCAGGCGCGACGACCGCCGTGCGACGGTGGATGCCGGCCGCAGGGGTGGACGCAGCAACGGGAGCGCGACCCCGGCGGCGGCCAGCGCTAGGAACTCGCGCCGCTCCACGATGCCGAAGGGCCGCGCGCTCGACGGGCCGATCGGCGCTTCCACCTCCTCGCGCATCGACGCACGATACCCGGCGTAGACTGGCCACCGCATGCCCCGTCGCGCGGCGAGGGGGCTTGTTCGTGTTGTCCGGGAGGGCAGTTTGAGCTTGCGGGAGATCGTGGACGCGCTCGTCGCGTCGGAGCCGTTCGAGCGGCTGTTGCTCGAGCGCGCGCGGCCGATCGTCGCCCGTGCGGAGGCGGCGCCCGAACTGGTGGCCGCGGGGCTGGCGGTGGCGCTCGACGTCCCCGTCATGGCGGTCACGCCGGGCCCGCGCGAGGCCGACGCCCTCGCCGCCGACGCGGCCGCCTACGTGGGCGCGGACCGCGTCGCGCTCCTCCCGCAGTGGGAGGCCCTGCCGTACGAGGGCATCTCGCCCGCGCCGGAGGTCGCCGCGCGCCGGGCCTCGGCCCTGCACCGGCTCCGGGATGCCCAAGGCTCGTTCGTGCTGGTTGCCCCCGCCCTCGCGGCGATGCAGGGGGTGATCCCAACTCTCGGCGCCACGCCCTCGCTCCAACTGGTGGCCGGCGTGGAGCTCGCTCCCGACGCGCTCGCCGACCGGTTGGTGGACCTCGGGTACGCGCGCGCGGACGTCGTGGAACATCGCGGGGAGTTCGCCGTGCGCGGCGGCGTCGTCGACGTCTTCCCGGGCACGGCGCGCAGGCCGGTCCGCCTGGAGTACTGGGGCGACGAGATCGAGTCGCTGCGCGAGTTCACCCCGTCCAGCCAGCTCTCCACCGAGAAGGTGGCGCTCGTCGACGTGCCGCCCGTCCGAGAGCTGATCCCGGACGACGCCCTGCGCGCGCGCGCCGCCGAGGTGGCGCACGAGCACGCCGACCGCTTCGCGGATCAGCTGCAGCGCCTGGCCGACGGCCTCTTCATCGAGGGCGCCGAGACGCTCGCGCCGTTCCTCTTCGACCACCTGCCGACCCCCGCCGAGCTCCTGCCCGAGGGCGCCTGGGTGGTGCTCACGGAATCCCACCGGACCCTGGACAGGGCGGGGGCGGCCTTCGCCGAGGCCGAGGCGCTCGCGCAGGCGCTGGCCTGGCCGGCCGACCGGGCGTTGCACCCGCTCGAGGATGCGCTCCAGGGCCGCGTCCAGGTGCGACTCACGGAGTTCGCCGAGGGCGTCGCGCTCGGGCTGGAGCACTGGGGGACGGCGCAGGGCAACCCGGCCGAGCTCGCGCAGCGCCTGCACGAGCTCGACGCGATCGGGTATCGGCTCGTCGTGTCCGCGCGCGGGCACGGCTCGCTCGCGCGGGCACGCGAGGTCGTGGGCGATCTGTCCGTCGACGCGGTCGAGGCCCCACTCGCCAACGGGTTCGTGTTCGGCGCCGGCAAGCTGGCGCTCGTCACCGAGGAGGACCTCTTCGGCTCGCGGCGCCACACCCGCACGGCGCCGCGGTTCACCTCGCGGCGCACCGAGTCGATCGCCGACGAGCTCGAGCCCGGGGACTACGCCGTCCATCGGATCCACGGCGTGGGCCGTTACGTCGGCATCACGCACCGCGAGCTCGCCGGCGCCGAGCGCGACTACCTGATCCTGGAGTACGCCGAGGGCGACCGGTTGTTCGTCCCCTCCGACCAGGTGGGGATGGTGGCGCGCTACGTGGGCGGCGATCATCCGCGGCTCCATCGCATGGGGGGGTCGGACTGGGCGCGCGCCACCGCCAAGGTGAAGAAGGCGGTCAAGGACATGGCCGGGGAGCTGGTCCGCCTCTACACGGTGCGGATGGCCGTGCCGGGGCACGCGTTCGGCCCCGACACCCCCTGGCAGGCCGAGCTGGAGGACGCCTTCCCGCACGAGGAGACCGGCGACCAGCTCACCGCGATCGACGAGGTCAAGCGCGACATGGAGAGCTCGAAGCCGATGGACCGCCTGATCTGCGGCGACGTCGGCTTCGGCAAGACGGAGATCGCCCTGCGCGCCGCGTTCAAATCCGTGATGGACGGCAAGCAGGTGGCGGTGCTGGTTCCCACCACGCTCCTGGCGGAGCAGCACTTCATCACGTTCTCGGAGCGGTTCGCGCCGTTCCCGGTGACCGTGCGGATGTTGAGCCGGTTCGTGAGCCCGGCCGAGCAGAAGCGGACGGTGGCCGACGTGGTGGCCGGCAAGGTCGACGTCGTGATCGGCACGCATCGGCTCCTCGGCCGCGACGTGGCGTTCAAGGACCTGGGGCTCCTCGTGGTGGACGAGGAGCAGCGGTTCGGCGTGGCGCACAAGGAGCGCTTGAAGCAGTTCCGCGCGAGCGTCGACGTCCTCACGATGACCGCCACCCCTATCCCGCGCACGCTCGAGATGGCGCTCACCGGGATCCGGGAGATGTCCACGATCGACACGCCACCGGAGGACCGGCAGCCCGTGCTCACGTACGTGGGCTCCTACGACGAAGGGCTCGCCCTCGGCGCCGTCCGTCGCGAGCTCCTGCGTGAGGGGCAGATCTTCTGGGTCCACAACCGCGTGGCCACGATCGATCGCCAGGCGGCGTGGCTCCAGGAGCAGCTCCCAGGGGTGCGGGTGGTCGTGGCCCACGGCAAGATGGACGAGGACCTCCTCGAGCAGCAGATGATGCGGTTCTGGAACCGCGAGGCCGACGTCCTCGTCTGCTCCACCATCATCGAGTCGGGGCTCGACGTCCCCAACGCGAACACGCTCGTGGTCGACGCGGCACACCTGCTGGGCCTCGCGCAGATGTACCAGCTGCGGGGTCGCGTGGGCCGCAGCACCGAGCGCGCGTTCGCCTACATGTTCTTCCCGCCCCAGCGCGAGATGACCGACGAGGCCCGCGAGCGGCTCGCCACGATCAGCACCCACCAGGCGCTCGGTAGCGGCTTCCAGATCGCGATGCGCGATCTCGAGATCCGCGGAGCGGGCAACGTGCTCGGCGCCGAGCAGCACGGCCACATCGCCGCGGTGGGCTTCGACGCGTACGCGCGGATCCTGCAGGAGTCGATGGCCGAGATGAAGGGCGAGGCGCTCCCGCAGGAGACGGAGCTCCGCATCGACCTGCCAGTCAAGGCGTTCGTGCCGCCCGGCTGGGTGGCGCAGGAGGCCCTGCGCCTCGAGCTCTACCGGCGGATCTCCCTGGCGGCCGATCACGCCACGCTCGAGCAGATCCGCACCGAGACGTTGGACCGCTACGGGGCGCTGCCCGAGCAAGTGGAGACCCTCTTCGCGATCGCGTCGCTGCGGGTGACGTGCAAGGCGCTCGGCGTCGAGGAGGTCACCACCTTCCGGGACCAGGTGCGCCTCACGCCGGTGGCGATCCCCGACGCGCTCCTGCTCGACCTGGAGGAGCGCGTGTACAAGGCCAGCTACCACGAGGCCAAGCGGACGCTGAACCTCGTTCCAGAGCGTGTCTTCGGCACCGACCTCGTGCGGTTCGTCGAGCGGTGGCTGATCGAGTCCGTCACCGGGGACGACGCGCCCGTCGCGTGACGGTTCTGTTGCGGCCCCAGGAGCCAAGCGACCGTCGCGTAGACTGGACCGCGTGAAACTCCGCTCGCACCTCCTCGTCACCATGTCCGTCGTCGTCGCGCTCGGCGCAACGCTCGCGGCGTGCTCCAACGGTGGAGGCTCCGTGGCGGGCCAGACGCCCGCGGCGACCGTGGCCGGCACCGACATCACCGACGCGCAGGTCGCGAAGGAGGCCAGCCTCTTCACCTTCATCGCCGGCATCAACCAGCAGACCTGTGGCGGGGCCCAACCCACGGACACCGAGGAGGTCAAGACGGCGACCTGCAACCGGTTCGCACTCTCCAACCTGATCCAGGGCGTCTTCATCCGCCAGTACGCGGAGGACAACCAGATCACGGTCACCGATCAGGACGTGGCGGGGATCGTGGGCAACCTCGACACCCAGCTGGGCAAGGACAAGGTCGATCAGGCGCTGTCGGACAACGGGCTCACGCGCGACGACCTGAACGCGCTCGGCGCGGACGTGCTCCTCTTCCAGGACGTGCAGAAGAAGCTCGGGGAAGAAGGCGCGAGCGAGGCGCAACTGCAGAAGCTCTACCAGGACAACATCCTGGAGTTCACCACCGTCCAGGCCGACCACATCTTGGTGAAGACAAAGGCGGAGGCCGACAGGGTCTACCAGCAGGTGACCGCGCCGGGATTCACGGATGCGGACTTCGCCGCGCTCGCCAAGCAGGTGTCGATCGACCCCTCGGCGAAGCAGAACGGAGGCGCGCTGCCCGCGCAGCCGGCCTCGAAGTACGTGCCCGAGTTCGGTCAGGCCGCGGCCGCGCTCGAGCCGGGCGAGATCTCCAAGCCGGTCCAGTCCCAGTACGGCTGGCACGTGATCAAGCTGAACACGAAGACCGTCCTGCCGTTCGCGAAGGCGAAGGCGCAGCTGGTCTCCGGCAACGCTCGCAGGTCTTCAACGACTGGCTGATCAAGCAGGCCGAGGACCAGCGCGTCAGCGTCAACCCGAAGTACGGGCGCTACGACGCCCCCACGCTGAGCGTGGTCGCCATCACCAGCACCGACCCGAGCGCCACGGCCTCGCCCTCGGCGGTGGCCGGTTCGGGCGCGGCCTCCCCCACGCCGTGAGCGACGCGTCCGGCCGCCCGGACGTGCGTTCGGCCCACGTCCCCGAGGGCCCGGTTCCCGCGTCGCAGCACGGGCAGCAGCTGCTCGACCTCGTGAAGGTGATGGCGCGGCTCCGCGGACCCGGCGGCTGTCCCTGGGACGCCGAGCAGACGCACCGCACCCTCGCGCGGCACCTCTTGGAGGAGACGCACGAGCTGATCGAGGCGATCGATGCCGACGACTCCGAAGCGATCCGCGACGAGCTGGGCGACGTCCTGCTCCAGGTCGTCTTCCACGCGCAGATGGCCGCCGACGCGGGTCTGTGGGACGTCGACGACGTCGCGCAGGGTCTCGTGGAGAAGCTGATCCATCGCCACCCCCACGTCTTCGGTGAGGTCGAGGTCGCGGGCGCCGACGAGGTCCTCGTGAACTGGGAGAAGCTGAAGGCCGAGGAGACGGGCGGGCGCAAGGGCGTGGACGAGGACATCCCGGCATCGCTCCCGTCGCTCGCGCGCGCGGCCAAGGTCCAGCGCCGCGCCGCCGGCTGGGGCTTCGAGTGGCGGAGCGTCGACGCCGCGGTGGACGCGCTCCGCGAGGAGGTCGGCGAGCTCGCCGCCGCCACCGATCCGGAGAACGCGGAGGAGGAGGTCGGCGACGTCTTGTTCGCCACGGTGTCGGTGGCGCGCAAGCTCGGCGTGGACGCCGAGAGCGCGCTGCGTCGGACGGTGCGCACGTTCGCCGGGCGCTACGAGCGGTTCACCGAGCTGGCCGAGGCTCGGGGTATCGACGTGGAGACGGCACCCGAGGACGAACTGCGCGCCCTCTTCCGCGAGGCGCGGTGACGATGGACACCGCCGCCGACGTCCGCATCCCGCAGCGCGCCGACATCGAGGCCGCGCACGTGCGCGTGGCGCCGCACGTGCGCGAGACGCCCGTGATCCGCCCGGGCGCCGGGGCGTTCGGGCTCGACGCCGACCTCACGCTCAAGCTCGAGCTCCTGCAGCACACGGGGTCGTTCAAACCCCGAGGGGCGTTCAGCAAGATGCTCGCGTCCGACGTGCCGCCGGTGGGCGTGATCGCGGCGAGCGGCGGCAACTTCGGGCTGGCCGTCGCCTACGCCGCGCGCGAGCTCGGCCACCGCGCCGAGATCTTCGTCCCCTCCACCTCTCCCGCGGTCAAGATCGACCGGGTGCGCGAGCAGGGGGCCGACGTACGGGTGATCGAGGGCTACTACGACGATGCTTCACGAGCCGCGCACGTTCGCGCGGCGGAGACCGGAGCGTGCTGGATGCACCCCTTCGACCAGCCCGAGGTGGTGGCCGGGCAAGGCACGATCGGCATCGAGCTCGCCGCACAGGTGCCCGACGCCGACACGGTGCTGGTCTCCACCGGAGGGGGAGGCCTCCTCGCGGGGATCGCGGCGTGGTTCCGCGGCGAGGTGCGCGTCGTCGGGGTCGAACCGGTGGAAGCGCGGTGCCTGCACGCGGCCCTGGAGGCGGATGCGCCGGTGGACGTCGAGGTGGGCGGCATCGCCGCGGATTCGCTGGGGACGGCCCGTGCCGGCGACATCGCCTTCGCGGTGGCCCGTGCGTACGTGGACGGCATCGTCCTGGTCACGGACGAGGCGATCCGGGAAGCCCAACGGGCCGTCTGGCGCGAGCTGCGGCTGATCGCCGAGCCGGGGGGCGCCGCCGCCCTCGCCGCGCTCACGAGCGGCGGATACCGCCCGGAGCCGGGCGAGCGCGTGGTCGTGCTGATCTGCGGCGCCAACTGCGATCCGGCCACCGTGACGGGTTGAAGCCGCCTGCGTATCGTCGAGCCGTGATCAACGAGGACCTCGCCCGCGCCCACGCGTTCGCGCATCGGATCGATGCCCGCACGTCCACCGACGTGATCCCGGTCCCGGGCGGGGCGGCGTACCTGGATCGGGACTACCTCGTGCGCTACATGTCCAACTTCCTGTTCATCGACGATCCGGGCGCCGTCCCCGCCGAGCGTTGGATCGATGACGCGGATCGCATCCTCGGCGGCGCGGGGTGCCGCCATCGCACCGTCACGTTCGCCGACCCCGCGGACGTCCAGCGCATGGCGATGACCTTCCTCGAGCACGAGTACACCGTGGACGGCGGCGTCCTGCTCGTGCAGCGCGGGGAGCCCGAGCGCCCCCACGACCTCGTCTCGGTGGAGGAGGTCACGTTCGCCGAGCTCCGTCCGCTGCTCGTGACCAGCTACCGGCGCGAACCCTGGGCCACGGACGAGGCGTCGGTCCAGGCGCTCGTCGACTACCGCGGGAAGCTGGAGCGCACGATCGGCGCCCGCTTCTTCATGACGCGGGTGGACGGCGAACCGGCGGGCTGCTGCGAGCTCTACGTGGACGGCGACGAGGCGCAGGTGGAATCGGTGGACACGCTCGCGGAGTTCCGGAACCGGGGGCTCGCGAGCGCCGCCGTGCTGCGCGCCGTGGCCGAGGCGAGGGCGACCGGCGTCTCGTGGGTGTTCCTGTGGGCCGACGACGACGACTGGCCGCAGCACTGGTACGCACGGCTCGGGTTCCGCGAGGCCGCACACACGGCGGAGTTCCTCCGGTGGCCGGCGGGGGAGGGACCCTCGCCCAAATCCACGGTCAGGGGTTAGCGGTCCGGTACCATCGGGACCCCATGTCCCTGATCGATGCCGTCCACGCGCGCCAGATCCTCGATTCGCGCGGCAACCCCACGGTGGAGGTCGACGTCTGGCTCGACGACGGCGCCTTCGGGCGTGCGGCGGTGCCGAGCGGCGCCTCCACGGGCGAGCACGAGGCGCTCGAGCTCCGCGACGGCGGGGCAGCGTACGGCGGCAAGGGCGTCCTGAAGGCGGTCGGCAACGTGAACGGCCCGATCGCGGAGGCGATCGAGGGG
The DNA here is from genome assembly GCA_963810915.1 of uncultured Actinomycetes bacterium. Lineage (GTDB taxonomy): Bacteria > Actinomycetota > UBA4738 > UBA4738 > HRBIN12 > JAOUEA01. The sequence goes on from CAWEPH010000003.1 coordinate 122,780, forward strand.
CTCGACGCCTTCGATCAGCGCAACGTGGATCGCGTCCTGCTCGACCTCGACGGGACCGCGGACAAGTCGGCGTTGGGTGCGAACGCCGTGCTGGGTGCCTCGCTCGCCGTCGCGCGCGCCGCGGCCGACTCGAACGGCCAGTCGCTCTGGCGGTACCTGGGCGGGCCCAACGCGCACGTCCTGCCGACCCCGATGATGAACGTGATCAACGGCGGCGTGCACGCGGACAACGAGCTCGAGCTCCAGGAGTTCATGATCATGCCGGTCGGCGCGGCGTCGTTCTCCGAGGCGCTGCGCTGGGGCGCCGAGTGCTTCCACGCGCTGAAGGCCATCCTGCACGAGCGTGGTCTCGCCACCGCCGTCGGCGACGAGGGCGGGTTCGCCCCCGCCGTCGCGACCGCCGCCGAAGCTCTCCAGCTGCTGGTGGAGGCCATCGAGAAGGCGGGCCTCACGCCGGGACCCGAGGTCGCCCTCGCGATGGATCCGGCCACCTCCGAGATCTACCGCGACGGGGCGTACCAGCTCGAGGGTTCGGCGCGCTCCTCCGAGGACATGGTCGCGTTCTGGTCCGGCCTGGTGGACTCATTCCCCGTCGTGTCCCTGGAGGACGGCTTGGCCGAGGACGACTGGGGTGGATGGGCGCGCCTCACCGCCGAGCTCGGTGAGCGGGTCCAACTGGTCGGGGACGACCTCTTCGTGACCAACACCGAGCGGTACGAGCGCGGCCTGCGCGAGGGAGCCGCCAACGCGATCCTCATCAAGGTGAACCAGATCGGGTCGCTCACGGAGACCCTGGACGTGATCGATCTCGCCGCACGACACCACCACGGCGTCGTGGTGTCGCACCGCAGCGGGGAGACGGAGGACGCGACGATCGCCGACCTCGCCGTGGCCACCAACGCCGGGCAGATCAAGACCGGCGCTCCGAGCCGCGGCGAGCGCACGGCGAAGTACAACCAGCTCCTGCGGATCGAGGAGGAGCTGGGGGAGAACGCCCGGTACGCCGGTGGATCATCGCTGGCAGGCGCGGGATGAGCACCCGCGCCGCGGCCACTCCCCAGGCCGCCGCCCGCGGGACGACCCCACCGAAGGAGCCGGCGGCGTCCGAAGCCGCCCCCAAGCCGGCCGCGCGCCGCGCGCGCTTGTCCGCCCGTGGGGCGCTGCTCCTCGTCGTGGTGATGCTCCTGCTCGTGGCGGCGGTGAACCCCGTGCGCAGCCTCCTGGACGAGCGGGGACAGCTTGCCGATCTGCAGCGACAGCAGGTCGAGCTGCAGGCCCGCAACGACGCCCTCCAGCGGCAGGTGGATCAGCTGAACGACCCGGCGTACCTGGAGAAGCTCGCGCGCCAGTGCCTGGGCATGGTGAAGCCGGGCGAGATCGCGTTCGTCATGGTGCCGAAGCACGGCGCGCCCGTGCCGCCCGACTGCTAGCCCGCACGACATCTCCACACGACGCGCGCCGCCCCGCAACGTCCGCGTGTCAGGGTCTACCCAGGTCCCACTCGAGTGGAGGTGCGTATGGCTCCGACGATCCGACGGGCGGTGGCGCTCTGGCTTCCCGCCGCGGTGGGCGCGACCCTCGTGGCCGGCCTGACCTACGTGAGCGTGCAGCAGAGCTACCGGCAGAGCGCCAACGATCCGCAGCTGCAGCTCGCCGGGGACGCGGCCGCCCGGTTGTCGTCGGGGGAGGCGCCGGCCGCGGTGGTCGGCGACTCGCAGGTCGACCTGGCGACGAGCCTCGCTCCCTTCGTCGTGGTGTACGGCGCCGATGGCCAGGTGCTGGCCGCATCCGGTTCGCTCGACGGGCAGGCGCCTTCCCCGCCCGCCGGGGTGCTGCAGGCGGCGCGCGACGGCGGCTCCAACATGGTCACGTGGGAGCCGCGCGACGGCGTACGCGAGGCCGTCGAGGTGGTGCCGTGGACCTCGTCGTCCGGCAACGGCACCGTGCTCGCCGGTCGCTCCCTGCGCGAGGTGGAGCGGCGGGTGGACGACCTCACGCTGATGGTGGGCCTGGGCTGGATCGTGACGATCCTCGGCATCGCCGTCGCCGCCCTGCTCGGTGCCTGGCTCTGGGGGAAGGAACCTCCTGTGCTCACCGCGCATTGACGCGGGATGGTGATTCCCGCAGACTGGCCGCCTGCGCCCGTTCCGCGGGCGCTCTGAGGTGTCCGGGAACCGCTCGGGCGCGTACACGGGAAGGGGATCCGAGATCGCAGAGATCGAAGTGGGGGCGGTGATCGACGGCGCCGTCGAACGCATCACGCCGTACGGGGCGTTCCTGAAGTTGGAGGACGGAAGGCTCGGCCTCGTCCACATCTCCGAGATCGACCTGAACTACGTCAAGGACGTGCACGACCACCTGCGGGAGGGCGACGTCGTCAAGGCGAAGGTGCTCGCGATCAAGGAGGACGGCAAGATCGATCTCTCGATCAAGGCGCTCCAGGGTCCACCACCCACGCGCCAACGGCGGGGCAGCGATCCGGAGTTCGAGCAGAAGCTCAAGAAGTTCATGAAGCAGAGCGAAGAGCGCCAGGTCGACTTCAAGCGCGCCGTCGAACACAAACGCAAGTAGCGCGTCAGGCTCGCGCCAGCTCGTACACGTACTCCACGCACCGCTCGCCCTTGAACGTCGTGTGCATGGACGACACCCGCGTCATGCCGATGCGCTCCGCGACCGCGATCGAAGCCGTGTTGCGCGCGTCCGTGATCGCACGCACGCACTCGGCCCCGAGCGTCGAGAAGGCGTAGGCCACGATCGCGGCCACCGCCTCCGTCGCGTAGCCGTGACCCTGGTGCGCCGGCGCGAGGGTGTATCCGACCTCGACGACGGCCGGATCGTCGGCGTGGGGATGGACGACGCAATCCCCGAGGAGCGTGTCGGTCGCCGGATCGGCGATCGCGACCTGGAACCATCCGCCCGCCTCGCCCGGCTCCGCGACGGCCATCTCGCGCACGAATGCGTCGGCCTGGGCGCGGGTGTAGCCCGCCTCCCATCCCTGGTACCGGGCGACCTCGGCGTCGCTCCGATAGGCCGCCAACGCGGCCGCGTCCTCGATCCGGAACCGCCGCAGGCGCAGGCGCGCGGTCGCGATCGGGGTGAACGGCCTGACGCTCATGCGTGGCAGTATCGCGCGCTCTGCCAACATGGGCGCCGTGGAACCCCTGTCGCTCACCCGCCATCGCGAACTCCGCGCGGCCGACATCGAGGCCGTGCGCGAGCAGCTCGGGCGGGAGCCCACCACGCCCTTCGTCGTGGTCTGCCGCTGCACCGGCGGCCACCCGCTCGTGATCCGCAACGCGCCGCTGGACGCGAACGGCGACCCCTTCCCCACGACCTTCTGGCTGACGTGTCCCACGGCCGTCAAGGCCGTCGCGCGTCTGGAGTCCCAGGGGTGGATCGCGCGGCTGAACGAGCGGGCGGTGGACGACGAGGCCTTCGGGGCGGCCCTGGAGGCGGCGCACGATGCGTACGCGGCGGACCGCGCGCGCGACCTGCCCGCGGCGCGGGACTGGGGCGGCGTGGCGGGCACGCGCACGGGCGTGAAGTGCCTGCACGCCCACTACGCGTACCACCTCGCCGGCGGCGAGGATCCCGTGGGGGCGTGGGTGGCCGCTCGCGTCGCGCCGGTGCATGCGCAGGAGCGGAGCGGACGGGTGGCCGCGATCGACCAGGGCACCAACTCGTGCCGGCTGATCGTCCTCGAGCCCGGCGACCCGCCGCTCGAGCTGGCGCGCGACATGGTCATCACGCGGCTGGGGCAGGGGGTAGATCGCACCGGCCGGCTCGATCCCGACGCGCTCGCGCGCACGGTGGAGGTCCTCGCCGGCTTCTGCCGCCGAGCCCGCGCGCTCGGCGCCACACGGATCCGGGTGGCGGCCACCAGCGCGGTGCGCGACGCGGAGAACCGGGACGCGTTCGCATCCGCAGTCGCGGCGCACGCAGGCTCCGCCCTGGAGATCGTGACCGGGGAACAGGAGGCGGGCCTCTCCTACCTGGGCGGCACCTACGGCCTCGACCCTGACGTGGTCCCCGGCCCCTACCTCGTGCAGGACATCGGCGGCGGCTCGACCGAGTTCGTGACCGGCTCGGTGCCCGGACGCGCCGAGCGCGCCGTCTCCACCCAGATGGGGAGCGTCCGACTGACCGAGCGGCTCGTGCGCAGCGACCCGCCGTCGCCCGACGACCTCGCTGCGCTCGAGGCCGAGGTCGGGCGTATGGTCGACGAGGCCGCGCGCGCGGTGCCGATCGCGGACGCCCGCACGCTCGTCGGGGTCGCGGGCACGGCCACGACGCTGCAGGCGATCGCGCTCGGCCTCGACCGGTACGACCCCGACCGCATCCACCGGACGTGGCTCGCCCGCGAGGAGGTGGAGCGGCTGTTGCGCGACCTCGCGCGCATGACGGACGCCGAGCGGGCGGCGATCCCCGTGATGGCGCCGGGCCGAGGCGACGTGATCGTGGCGGGGGCAGTGATCCTGGTCACGGTGATGCGCCGGTTCGGCTTCGACCGGACCCTGGTGAGCGAGACCGACATCCTCGACGGCCTGGCCTTCGAGATGCTCGGCGTCGGGTAACCTCCTTCTCCGTATGCCGAGCCGTGCACGAGAGAGGCAACTGGCCAAGCTGGCCGCCCGCCGCCAGGCGGAACGCGACCAGCGCAAGCGTCGCCGGAACCTGATCTTGGGAGTGGTCGCGGCCGTCGTCGCGCTCGCCCTGGTTGCGCTGGGAGCAGGCATCCTGCTGAGCAACGGGGATGACGGCACCGCCGCGTCCGGGGCGCCGTCCGCGTCGGCCACGCCCGCGAAGCCGCCGGGCACCCAGACCGGAACCGTCAACCCTGTGCCGGCGCCCACGACCGTGGCGTGCGGCGCGAAGGCGCCGCCGGACGCGGGCAAGCCCAAGCCCCAGTTCTCGGGGCCGCCCCCGATGACGATCGATCAGAAGAAGACGTACACCGCCACGATGGTGACCTCGTGCGGCACGATCGTGATCGAGCTCGACCCCAAGACCGCGCCCGAAACGGTGAACAGCTTCGTCTTCCTCGCCAAGAAGCACTTCTTCGACGGGCAGTACTTCTTCCGGCTGGACACGAGCATCGACGTGATCCAGGGCGGCAGCCCCACGGACAGCGGCACGGCCGGTCCCGGATACACGATCCCCGACGAGCTCACGGGCAACGAGAGCTACGTCGCGGGCACGCTCGCGATGGCCAACTCGGGAGCGAACACCGGCGGCAGCCAGTTCTTCCTGATCAGCGGGCCCAACGGCACCAACCTCGACACGAACCCCGCCTACACGATCTTCGGCCACATCACGAAGGGCATGGACGTAGCACGGAAGATCCAGCAACTGCCCGTCGTGAACGAGCAGAAGGCGAAGCAGGGCGACTTCGCGTCCCAAGCGCC
>CAWEPH010000004.1:0-323976 GCA_963810915.1 uncultured Actinomycetes bacterium
AGCTTGCCAACCCTCTTCACGCCAGAGCCTTCGCCCCCTGCATCTTCGCTGTTCGTCACTTCACCGCTCCTTCTTCGGGATGCGTCTCACTGTGAGTGTTCGACCGTGACGTTGCTCTTCTTTACACCCGATCCCAGTCCGTCGATGCTGCGACCTCGGCGAGGCCAGCGGCCACACTGGAGAAGGCTGGCCGCGCCTCGACCTTGCCCACCCCGAACAGCTCGTCGAGCGCGGCATTGAAGGCCGGCAGTTGTGAGGACCCTCCCGTCCGGAGAACCACGTCCACGTCTTGAGGTTCCAGCTCAGCCTGCGACAGTCCCTCCTCTATGCACCCGCGAACTTGACGCATCAAAGGGTCTATCACTGCCTCGAAGCGAGAGCGCGTGATGTGACATCAACTTCCACGCGTCCTTGCCGGTAGACGAGTCTTGTCGTGTCATCCGAGGAAAGGTCGCGCTTCGCGTGCTCGATCGCGGCCCAGAAGTCGAAGGCTTGGCCCCCGAAGATCAGATCTTGGATGGGCTCAAGGAGAGTGGGGTTGACTGCCTCAGATTGGTAGTCGCGCAATGTGGAGTAGACGTGCGGGTCGGCGGCTAGGCGCGTAACGCCGGCAAGGGACTTCAGACCTTGTCGAATGTACGCAGGGAGTGGCTTCGAATCGCTGACCGCCTTTGAGATCGATCGCTCTGTCGATCGGCATCCTGGGCTCCAGGAAATGCTCGAAGAGCAATCCGTCGATGAGGTCCCCGCCCACCGCAACGCCCGCCAGCCCAATCAGCTCCCCAGCACCGGCTGGGCCCTCATCGAAGTGAGGATGGCCACATCGAAAGTTCCGCCGCCGAAGTCCACTGCGCAAACGGTCTGGCCGCCATAGCCCTCCATTTCAGAAGACGCGGCCGCGTATGGTTCTGGGCAGAAGCCCACGCGGTCGAACCCTGCAAGCCTGGCAGCATCGCGCAATCGTTCGAGGGCCGTGTCTCCGCCATCGTCTGTCTCGAATGTGACCGGGTACCCGATGACCACACTGTCGACCCGCGTCGACCAATAGGCGTCAGCCAGTCGCTTCAACCGCTCGATGACTATTGCGACCATGTCTTCCGCCTTGAAGAGTTCGCCCCAGCTCGATGTCGCCACGAAGGAGAGATCGGCAGGAGTGGCTTGAGACCCGAAACTAGGCGCGCGTCATGACACCCTCCACCGGGGGCGAATTGCCGGCACGAAGTCAGGGGACCGTCCTTCAGCCACTGAACGCGGTCGCACTGCGAGCAGACGTGGCGAGCGCTGGCGCTTACGAGGAACCGTCTTGCTGCATCTCTCCCTGGCCAACGGTCGCCATCGCGATGTAGGAACACGACCGACCGAAGAGCTTCCGGAGGTTCACCCATGGGCTCGACAGCAAGGACCTCGGTACCGAGTTCAGTGAGATCCCGCGATAGAAGAGTTGGTCGTGCCGAAGTCGATCCCGTATGCGAGAGGCGCGCTCATGAAACCACCCGCTCGTGGACAAAGGCGGTGGCTACCAGCTCGAAGTTGACCCCCGTCCGCGCACGCTCACGGATGCGGCGCAGTTCCTCCTGGTGCTCGAGATCTATCCAGGCGAGCCTCTCGCGAGCCTTCTCGATTCGGCCCCGCAGAGCGGGCAAGACCCGGCGAGCATCATCGGTTCCCTCAAGCTCTAGAGCCTTGATCCGCTCCTCTTGTGTCTGGATTGTGTGGAGCTCCTTTTGTCGTCGATATGTCGTTACACGCTCAGTTCGCGCCAACTCCTTGCGCGAAAGCTTCTTCGTTAGAAGCCTCTATGGTGGCTCGCGTCTCTTCAATCTCTCGTGCCAGTGCCTGCTCGCTGTGGTTCAGCGCGGCCTCGATCGTCCCGGCCTCCATGGGCACATCAGTCCCTCGCAACTCCACCCCGAACGAGGGGAAGCTCGGACGCTTGGTAGCTCTCCACGATGCCCGTCTCGTCGCAGCGATGCACTCGGAACTCTTGGCGCTCGCGTGCACCCGCGAAGTGTGCGCGATACCAGAGTTTAATGACCCATCGGTCTTCGCTCCCGGGCGCCTCATACGCGGCGAGTAGAGAATCTGGACGCTCATCAGAGGCGACTTCCAGCATCCGGTCGACGAGAGGATGCCCGATCGTGAAGAACTCGATCTCTTCAATCTCTCGCGCGGTTTCAGCTCGAAACGTGCCGCGAACCCGCGCGTTCGCGGCTCGTAGTCCGGCGCGCCAAGGGTGAAGGCATCGCAATAACCTCGGCGCCCCTCGAGTGCTCATCCAACGAACCACCGTGATACGAAAGAAAGTCTGACGCGAACCGCTCGAGGTCGCTCGCTCTCGGCCAGGTGCGGCCGGTTCAACAACCGGTCCGCTGTGTCCAGGCGAAGGCTGTTACGCTCATGATGAAGTCTTGATCGATGATCTCGGCCATGCGGCGTGCTTCGTACATGCGCATCCCAAGTTGTTGACCAAGTTCCTGAAATGCCTCCTCCTGATCCTTGGTCTCGACCTCGAGCGCGACACGCCGGATCTCATCCTCGACGTCCCCAAGAATCGGGTCGAGGCTGCCGATTGACTCCTGGAAGACGTTGATTCGGTCCTGCAGAACAATCAGCACACGCTCGTCCAGACAGTCGCCACGTTCGTTGGTCAGGAAGAGGTTCCTGACCTGGACGGGTCGCGTCTGACCGATTCGGTCCACCCGCCCGATTCTCTGTTCGACCTTCATCGGGTTCCAAGGAAGGTCGTAGTTCACAACGATGTGGGCGAACTGGAAGTTGCGACCTTCGCCTCCCGCCTCCGTCGAGATCAGGATCTGATCTGCCGTCTTGAACCGGTGAACAGAACGGTCCTTTTCATCGATGCTCTGCTCGACCCGTTGAAGATCTGGACGGAGTATCTCGCTGATAATTGTTCCCGCAGGAAGAGCTGGGTCTCTATGAACTGTGTGAAGACGATCACCTTCTCGTCGGGATCTACGGAAAAGATGCCGTCCAAGAAGTTGAGTAGGGCGGTTAGCTTGGAATCATGCACGTTGCGCAACAACTCGACGAGGTCGGCGAGGTCCGACATCTCCTCCCGGATGGCCGCCTCCATCCTGCTCGCCTCATCTCTGATCATCCTGTCGATCGCTCCATCCGTGGCCTCGCTGAGCTCTTCGGCATCGTCCCAGTCCGGCCGAGTTGGGTTCCAGCCGACCTTGGGTCCTCCCGACCGACGAGGACCTCGTCAAGCGCAGCCGTCATGGCCGCCGCTCGGTGCCGAGCGGCGATTGTCTGCAATCGTTCGATCCGCCGCTCAAGAGATCGGCGTAAGGAGTAGCTGGACGACGTCAACATCTTCTGGAAAGCCACCATGAGGAAGCCAGCGGTCATGTTTCGAGTTTCTCGCGCTCTGTTGAACCCCTGTCGTACGTACAGCGTGACTCTGTCGTAGACCTCCTCCTCGAGTGGTGACATCAGAACGGCAGTGCTTGTGGCTTCGCGCTGGGCGAACACCTCGGGGATGGAAGACTTGCGGTTCCGGACCATGACTTCGACGAGTGGGTGCTCCGCGCCAGCTGTTCTTGCGCGAGACGGCGTGCCTCGTCGTCTCTGAGCACGCTTGCCTGTCCCTTTGGCCGTCCAGGAAGTGAGAGAAAACGAGCGATCGACTGGGACGCCTCGGAGCATTCCGTCACCTGGTCTTGATGGGACAGGCCGCCAAAATCCTCAAGTAGGGCCCACAAGCGATTGAGCCTTGGGATCCAGGCTCGCTTTTCCTCGAATTCACGTTCGCCACCAGGGAAGAGGCCTGGTTCGAACAATTCGATCATCGAGTACAGCTCATACGCCTGGAGCTGCATCGGGGTGGCCGTCAGGAGCAACATGCCGTGCGTGTCATAACGCATCGCCTCGGCTAGGGGGTAGGCCTTCGTGGCTCGACCAGGTTGCCGACGCACTTTGTGCGCTTCGTCGAAGATGAGGGAGTCCCAACTCGCTTGCGTCTCACTTGCATGGGGGTCGCGGGTGATTAGCGATAGGGAGCAGAGGATCGTGTCGCTCAGTTCCCAGACGTTGCGTTCAGGGTAGCGACGCTTCAGCTCTTTGATCCGCGCCCCGTCGTAGATTTCGGCTTCGATGTTGAACTTGCTTTGCAGCTCGTATGCCCACTGCGTTACGAGGCTGGCGGGGACGACGATGAGGACCCGATCTGCGAGGCCGCGCGCACGCAGCCCCTTGAGGACGAGGGCCGCCTCGATCGTCTTTCCCGAGGCCCACCTCGTCCGCGAGGATCATCCGGGGTCGCACCTTTTGCAGGACGCGCCAGGCCACGAACACTTGGTGTGGCTTCGGCTCGATTCGTGCGTTGGTCAGACCCGAGAACTCGTCGTAACGATACGCATGCAGCAGGTAGAGGGATCGCACGCGCTGCTCATCAAGAGGCAGTCGCCCAGCGGCTTGGCGAGCAGTCGCTCCCGGACACCGCCGTGGCCCAGATCGAGCTCGGAGATGGGGACGAGGCGGACACCAGACGGGAGCGATACCTCGTAAAGGGCACCGCTGACATGTCGCAGTATCAGTCCGATCTCGTCGCCGACGACCCAGCGCACGCTGGTGTTCGGTTCAAGTCCTTGGCGGGTCGATCATCGGCGGGACCTCCTTTGGACGGGCTCGTATGACTGCTCCTAGATTTGCTCACCCCACGGGTCATCACGTAGGTAACTCTCGCACGGCCAGGTGGACGGCTCTCAGCAGGCAGTGCGCGAGCCTCCCGAATGGCGGCATCCAGCGTGTCTCGGGAGGGAGTAGGCGCGTCGCCGAGAGCCCGGAGTCCTGGGGAACCAGTCGGGGTGGAGTTCACCACGTTCGAACCGTTCGAGGACGTCATCGGAGATGCTCCAGCCGACGCAGGAAGTCATCGCGGTTGATGACGGCCCCTCGAAGGGCAAGGAGGAGGCTCGCGAATGCGGGGAACGGATGACCTTGTTTCGAGCATGCGTGAGGGGAGGACCCATAGCTCGATCCACGTCGCTTCGAGCAACTCCGGGTACGCCTTCGTCAAGGAGGACCCAGACAATCGTCGGTTATGGGCAGCGCGGAGGCCCAGGCCGACATCGCTTGGTCGAGCCTCTCTTCCGCGGTGTGGGTGTGGGATTCAGATCCTCAGCCATGGCCGCATTACCGTGAATTCGGGGTCGGTCGTGATTCGCTCAATGAGCGTCTTGCGTCCTCGCGAGAGGTTCTGTCGCTCCGCCGCGTCCATCGGCGCTTCGTGTTCATTCCCCAGGCGGATCCATCGCCGTTCCACCGCACTCCGTTGTGCAGGGGGTAGATCGTCCACGAGGTCGGTGAGGAGGGACTCGAGGTGATCCGTAAGGAGCGGCAGTTCGAGTTCGTCTGAGGAAGGGTCTTCAGGATCGTCAGGCAGTGAGCCAACCTCGCTTCTGATCTCCACCTCTCAGGAGGTACGTTCTTGGCGATACCGAGGATCCAAGTGAGTACTGTGGCTGTCCCGCGAAAGCGCGGGCCGAAGTCCAGATTTGTCGAACACGTCGCTCGCGAGATCCTGCACCAAGGGGTCGCCAGCCGCGCGCCTTGTGCCGGCGCCAGGTATTTGTGGACGACGGAGCCGACGTCGCCCATAGATCCGCCCACGCTTAGACGTCACCTTGGCGCTGGGTGACCAACTGCGCCTGCTCCTCCATTGGGTGCCGAGTCCGTCTCGTCCTCGCCTTCTCGAGCCAACCCTTCGTCGCCTCGATTCGAGTCGGTCCTTTCCTCTTTCCGTGACTGGGCGTGACATCAGTCTCTATCCACGCGGTCGAACGTTAGCTCGCGTTCACTTCTTGTACAACGCTATGTCCCGCGTGGTCACGGGCGGGTTCGTGGGCGACCGCGAAGGTAACCAGGTCCCTGGACTATTGCGGCCGCAGTCGGCGCACCAAGGCGAGGACGATCTCCACATCCTCCGGCGACAACTCCTCCACCAGGCGGCGGAGCTCCTCCTGCGAGGTCTCATCGTCGACCAGACCCAACCCGCTGAGCTGCTCCTCGGACTCTTCGAGACCAGGTCTGCCTCGGCCTCGGCGAGCAGCCGCCCGCATGGAACCAGCGGCGCGCCGTCGCCGATGGCGCGGCGTCGCTCATCATCGCTAGTGTGACCGACCGCCCGTTTGTCTTCTATCTACTCGACGACGTGCCGTGGATCCGGATCCGCTACGGATCCAGAGCTCGGGGTAGAGATCGCCGGGCTGGTCCGCGACGGGGACCGGGTGGCCGTGAACTGCGCCGCCAGCCTGAACCGGTCGGGGTTACTGGTGGGGCGTGCGCTGATCGAGCTTGGACATCCGCCGCTGGAGGCGATCGACCTGGTGCGGGCGGCGCGCGGCCCGTGGGCACTCTCGAACGTGGGCTTCACGAGGTTCTTGCTGCTCGAGTGCGGCGGATAGGTCAAGGATCCGATCATCGCCCGTCTCACTTGGTGGACGACTCGCGGTTCACCCTGACCGAGTGTCGGACGTATACCCGGTGACGGGATGACGCAATCACGCCCGTGTTGTGGAAGCGCTTGTCGACCCATCCACGCGAGGGTGAGAATCCGTCGCCTTCAGTGTTTCGAGGCCCGCCGAGGTTCCTCTTCCCCTCGGCGCCGGACCCGCTCAAAGAAGTCCGCCTCCTTCTGCTTCGCCTCCGCCCTGAGGCGTTCCAAGGCTGCAGTCTGTTCGAGCGCGTGCTCCTCCGCCGCTGGAACGAACAGCGGGTGACTCGCCACGGGCTCTGGATCCCGAGAGGTCAAGAGCGCAGGGAACGTTGCATGGTAGAAGGGCAGCCCCACGGCATGGGTTGCCTTGTACCAAGGCCAGCTGTCTTTGAAATCTCTGACATCGATGCGGCTGACGTTCTCAACGAATTTCCCCACTATCGAGCCGAAGTCCCAGCGGTGTCCTTGCGGGAGTATGTTTGCCGCTCCGCCTGCCACGTTCCGAAGCAACCTGAGCGCCTCGATCGGAAAGCCGGATACCGGCCCCCTCGCGACGAGAGGTGCGCAGCGGCGAAGGACGGCGTGGGCATCCTCCGAGCGGTGAGTCTGGAGGTAGCGCTGCAACGCACTGAGTGCTGGCGTCTCAGTCAATACGTCCTTCGTCCCCCTGTGGGCGATATCGAAGGGAGGAAGCGTCCCCGCGACAGCCTTCCATGAAGCGGCCCAGCATCGCTTCATCCTCAGCAGCGAACTGGGGTTCCACGTGGTCGGCTATCCACTCACTCAGCGAGTGCCATGTCTCGGGAAGCAGCAGGTGACGGCCAACCGTCGGCCAGGCGGCCAGCTCAATCATGTACATCAGATCTTCATCGAGGCCCGAGTCCTCTTCAGGGATCAACCTCGATGCATGATCCTGGACCACCGACCAATCCCCGCTGATTCCCGCTGCCGCTGATAGCACGGCCGCTTGCTCTATCCGATTGATCGTCCGGATCCACGCCTGGCGCCTCGAGGGTCGTCGTGCTTCCTCTAGCTGGCTATCGAGGATGAGGCCGTCGGAAACCAAGGCCTCCTTGATCAGATCGAGAGCTCTGGAGTCGCTCACGTCAGATCCTCTTCTCCAACGATATCGATGGCGATCTGCTCGAGCTTGCCCTTGAGGAGTGCCGCACCAAGGTTGGGCAGCTCGGCGTCGGAGAGCCGGCGGCGTCTGCCGTCGCCTTGTCGATCACCCACATCGCGACCTTCGCTCGTGTCTCGGGGCGCGCCCGCTCCATCACCCGATCCAGGACTTGCCACGCACGGTCTACCCGGCCCTCCACGTCGGCCCGCAACCGCGTGTCGAGCTCGGCCGAGAGTTGCTCGTACAGGCGCTTGAAGTCCCCGTCGTTGGCGAGCGCATAGTGGATGCTCCCTCGAGCTGACGCCGGCCAAACGCGCGGCCTCGGCCTTGTTGTCCGTCAGGGCAAGCATCGCTGCCGCCTGTCGCTTCTTCGCCTTCATGACGCCTCCCTTGTGCGAGACCATCTCGCTCACGTCCTATATCGAGTTGCCGGTGGTCGGTGGAGCCCGAAGCACAGGCCCTTCTCCCGGAACGAGAGCAACTGGTCTGAGCCCGAAATCGCCTTGAGAGGGCCGCCCTCCGGCGCTCAGGGATGACGGGCTGGAGGGCCGCCCTGCCATCTGAGAGCGATGGGAGCCACCGACAACCCGTTGGGTGACGTTCGGGAAGTGTCAGATTGCGTTCAATCGCGGGCGGCCGGCTGCGTGGTCACGCAGCACCGCAGACTCGTCAAAGTCGCAGGTCTGACCCGGTGTGAGCTGGTATTCGACACACGGTCATCTGACGGGAGAGTTGTAGTGTGGGTCTGCTGGCCGTCTGACGGTCAGTTCGACACGCGGTTCGGCAAGTGGCGAGTCATTCCTGTCCGCGGCCGCTGGCTTCGAGCTTCGCTTCGCGCCTGGCGGTCCGTACCGAGAGCGGATCCCGCGGGGCGGAGAGAGGTAGTTGGCCCCAGGTAGTCTTCAGGGCGACATAGAGACAATCTGCGTCGGCCTCCTCAACCACCCAGGCTGCGCCCGTGTTCATCTCTGGACCAAGACCCGCGACCAGGTCCACCTGCAGGCGATCGATCGTCACCGGCTAGTGTGCTACTTATCCCTGGTAGGGCCAATCGGGCGGGTAGATGCCCGTGGCAGATTCGTCGCACAGACCTCCACCAGAAGGAGTGTGAGCGAGGTCCTTCATGGTCCGTAGCTCTGTGGCGTACGCCGGGTCCGTAGCGAGGTTGTGTAGCTCGTAGGGGTCGTTGGCCTCATCGTAGAGCCCGATGTTGATGGGCTCTTCGGAGCGGTTGTACTTCACGAACATCCAATCGACGGAACGGACGCCACAGTAGGTCGGGTTCGCGAAGATCGCCTTCAGCCTGAGGTCCAGCCCTATGGGCCCACCTCGTCGATCGTCACGATGGATACGCGGATCGTTCTGACCGACCCGAAGAGCCGGGCGGCGGTTCACGCAGTACTGGAAGCTCGTCGGGCCCTTCGTCCGCCTTATCGACCGGATGACGCTGCGGCTACTCGGGGCCGAGCTTCGCCGGCTGGATAGGAAGGGCAGGGGAACAGGGCATCAAGCGAACGGGCTACCCACGGCTCGTCACATCCCAGGAAGTGCGCTCGATACTCATCGCCGAGGTGTCACCAGACCCCCAGAACCACCACATGGGAACCTGGAGGAACGGAGCAACGAAGCCATCGGGTGCCACTGGCACCAACTCGATGTTGAAGCCCTTATTCAGGATGACCCTCTCGTTGTCCATGTTCCCGAAGTAGAAGTCGCGCTGGGTAGGGATCCTCTGCCCCATCGTGGGATCGACCGGCACCCAGCCCTGTCCTTGAATGAAGAACTCCGCCCAGACGTGGGTCTGATCCACCCCCGACTTAGCCCAGTAGCCGACGACGGGCCGAGCAGGTATGCCCGCCGCCCGACTCAGCGCAACGAACAAGGCCGCGTAGTCACCGCACTCACCCTTCCCCGTCCTTAGCAGAGACTTCGCACCATGCAGGCCGGTGCCCGTGAGGACGTACGTGGAATTGTCGATCACGTAGTCGTAGAAATCACGAGCAAGGGACAGCGGATCAGTGGCCCCGTTGCCGAGGCGCTTCGCGAGCGCCTCGACCTGTGCATCGTCGGATTCGATGTAGCGCTCAGATGCCGTGTACGTCTTGAAGAGCTTCGACCCGCGGTCGTATGGCTCCGCGTCACCGGGCTGGCGGTTGGTATGCGTCTCCGACGCCGTGAACTGGAAGCGGATAACGAACGGCTGGCTCTCTCCCGAACGAGGTGCGCCCGAGAGATCCCAGCTGTACATGCCGTTTCCCATCGTGTCGGTCGCCGTGTGGCTGGGATCCGGCGTGACGCTCTGGATGTGAACCTTCGTCTGCCCATCCCAGCTCATGGGCTTCGGCTGATACAGCAGGAAACGATCGACACCGAAGCCGCCGTTGGAAGCCGTTACGCGATAGGTGGCCTCGTACCGTATTGGATCCGAATGGGTGATGCCCCCGGATGCCGCTGGGGTCGAGGACACCTCCGCCGCAGGAGTCGACGACACACTCGTTGCATGCGGGGGTGAAGTGCTACCGCATGAGGACGCGAGCAACGACACCAGGAGCGCGAATCCAGCAAAGCCAACCCGAAGCATTTCACTCCCGCCTCGGTGCCTCAGCCAGCGGCCGCTGCGAAGTTGAGGGCGTCTACCCAGGTGTCGCCGCCGCTCCCGGCGTCGGGGTCCCACAGGATGAAGAACCATTCGCATCCTGATCAGCGTCCCTCGTACGCGGCGCACGTCGCGCCCTGGCACGTCATCGCCTTCGTCAACCACGACGACAGCCACGCGCTCCGCGCCGGGGGGTCGTTGCCAGTTCTATGGAGGTTGACCAACTGCCATGGATCGGCGACGAGATCGTAGGCCTCGTTCGCCAGTCGGGTCCCATCCTCCGTCAGGTACCTGATGAACTCGTATGCGGGAGCTACTGACCCACGTCGAGTCGCGAGGACGGCACGCCAGGAGGGCACCGAGGGCCCGTCGTTGATCTCGAGCAGGAGCCGTTGGCGAACGTGCCCGTCGAAGAGGTCATGCCCATCGAAGTCCCGGGGATACGGGATGCCCGCAGCCGTCAGCAGCGTGGGTGCCAGATCGAGGAGCGCGACCATGTCCTGGCGCACACCACCCTGCTCGATGCCGGGACCTCGGATGTAGAGCGGGACGCCCACACTCTCCAGGTAGGGGGTCAACTTGCCCGTACGTCCGTGTTCCCCCCACGCCACGCCGTTATCCGAGGTGTAGACGACGATGGTGTTGTCTGCCTCACCGAGGCTGATCAGCGTCGACCGGATCTCTGCGACCATGTCGTCCACGCTCATCAGGCTGCGCAGCTGACTCCTTCGGAACGAACGCATGTCGGTCAAGCTGACGGGTCGTTTACGACGTAGCCACGCAGGCTTGTCGGACCGGTCCAACTCTGTCTGCGCCGGCGTCAAGTGCCAGTCCGGGACGGAAGCGTTTGCGTACACGCCGTCCGGCGTCGCGGGCCCGTGCGGAACGATGGGGGCCACGTACGCGAGCCACGGCTGGGAAGCGTCTGCCGCGTGGTTCGCTTCGATGAACGACAGCACGGACTCGCGGAGGAACGTGGTCGAGTAGTCGGGTGAGTGGAACTCGGTGCCGTTGACATCCCAGCGGGCGGTGCCGGTGGCCTGCATGTCGTCGTACCAGCTGCCGACGCTCGGGACGATCGCGTAGTCGTCGACCCCCGTTGGCGTCCATGCGCCCGGGTCCAAGCTCCCGTCGTCGTCCAAGCCCCAGGTGTTGAGGTACTTGCCGTAGAGCCCTACCCGATAACCGCCGCCCTGGAAGCTCGGGAAGACGTTCATGGCGTCCACCCTCTTGAGGTTGTCCCTGACGTCTGCCCCTCCCATGATGCCGTGGTTGTGGGCGTAGAGCCCGGTGATGATGCTGGCACGGGAAGGACAACAGAACGGCGTGGTCGTATAGGCGTGTTCGAAGGTGGTCCCACCATCCTTCAGCCAGGAACGCACGGTGGGCTCGACGCCGAGGGTTCCCACGGTTCTCTCGTCATCCGTGACGATGATGAGGATGTTGGGCCGAGCCTGCGCCGCATCGGCCGGTGTGATCCCGACGAGGGTTGTGACGCACAGGGACAAGACAGCCGTCGACAGAAGCCCCCTCCACGCCCGCGCCATCAACGGTGCCCGTGCCCTCACCATGGTCCACGGGTCGGCATGTTCCAAGGTGTTCTGAAGAGGCAACCGCGATCCCTAGCCCTTGGTGGCCCAGATGTCACTTCCTCGCCGGCATGGCCCCATGGGCGTACTTCAAAGTCACCAAGTGATTCCCTGCCGATGCGCCGAGATGCACGGGTGCCAGCGTTCCGGCTGGCAGATCCCTCCCCGACACACGGTCATCTGACCGGGAGTTGTCAAGGTGACAGCTGACCGTCCAACCGGGCGACACACAGACAACCAACTCCGCGCGTCACTCACCACCGAACGGAATCGCGCTCCCTAGCTGCCGAGCGATCCGTCAGATCCGAGGCTTGCGCCAACCACCGATCGCGTGCTCAAGGTATCTCGCGACAGCGATCACCACGTCGTCCCGCCAGACATGCCCGACCACCTGCACGCCGATCGGCAGACCCTCCCTTGATTGACCGGAAGGAACGACGGCGCATGGCTGGCCAGAAAGCGAGAACGGGAGCGTGTAGTTGAACACTGTTTCCAGACCTTCACCGTGGAACTCCGCGGGTCCCCGACTCGTCGACGTGGCTCAGAGAGGCAGAGCCAACAGCTGGATCGGGTTCTCAGGATCAGGAGGATCAAGCTCCAGCTCTGCCACTGGCACGAAACCCATCGCGAGGTAGAAGGCGCGCGTCTCGGCGTACTCCGGCCCTGGGTCGCTCCGGTCGGAGAGGGTCTTGACCAGCACGAGCCGGTCGCCGCGGGTTCGGAGTTGGTCGTTCAGCGCCGCGATCAGCGCTCGGCCGAGTCCCCGTCGACGATCGCGAGCATGGACCGCCAGCCAAGAGATCTCCGGGGTTTGAGGATATGGGCGAGCGATGGTCAGGAAGCCGCTCACCACCCCGTCGACCTCTGCGACCAGCCCCGGCTGGGTTCGCACTGCTTCCGCGCACTCCCGGATCCCCTCCTCTAGCCCGAACCAGTCGGGCAGCGACGCGACGATCCCATCACAGGCGGCGCTGTCGCTAGGGTCGAGTGATCGGATCATGGCTGGACGATACCGCTGAGGATCTCCACGAGCCCTCTCGATCCGCCCCTCCCGCTCCACGAACACGTCGTCGGGCCCGCTAAACATGACCTCGGTCACAGTTCTAGAAGACCCTTGCCGGAGGACTCGATTATCGTGAGACCTGGAGCCGACTCGATCGCGCGTGCCAATTGCGTCAGACGCCGCAGGTCGACGAGTCCTGGCATGCCTTTCCGAAGGCGGTGGTGTGCGCCCCGGCACCGACCGCCACCCTTGTGACAACCGCGAGCAGGCGCCTGCCCGAGACCTTCGCCCCTCAGCTGCCGAGCGCCGGACCACCCTGCGCGGCCCTTGACTGCTGTTCCGAGATATCGGCGATGCCTCCGATTGTAGGTTCCGACCTCTTCGTTCCAGAACCCGATAGCCGCATTGCGCCGAGCGACTGATGGGGCGAGGATGCCTCCGTACCCAACCGGGAGGGGAAGAGCTTGGACACGAGCGGCAACCAGACCTCGCCGCTCGGGAACGTCGTCGAGGTCGATGGGGGCCGCCTCTGGGTCCAGATCGCGGGTGAGGGCACATCCGTGGTGCTGCTCCACCCCGGTCTGTGGGACTCCCGGACGTGGGACGACCAATGGGATGCCTTCGCGGCGCGGCATCGCGTGCTGCGCTACGACCTTCGGGGCTACGGAAAGTCGGACCGCCCATCGGGGCGGCCGTACTCCCACGTTCGCGACCTGTTCGGGGTGATGGACGCGGTGAGGATGTCAAGCGCAGCGCTCGTGGGTTGCTCCATGGGAGGTGGTGTCGCCCTCGACGCCGCGCTGACCGATCCGTCCCGAGTGACCGCGCTGGTCCTGGTGGCGGCCTCTCTGGGCGGCAATGAGGGGACCGACGAGGACCACCGGGAGTGGGAGGATCGGTTCGGGGCGGTGGAGAGTCTCGTGCAGGCCGGCGAACTCGAGCAGGCGCAGGAGCACCGGCTCAGATCGTGGGCGCCGCTCGGATTCGGTGACCCTGCCGGTCGCCGGATCCACGACATCGCCTTCGACAACCTTCACGACCTCACGATGGACGAGAGCGCCGCCGAGGAGCTGGATCCGCCCGCGATCGAGCGCCTGGAGCAGGTGGCCTGTCCGACCCTCGTGCTGCCTGCCGATCACGACCCCGTGTTCTCGCAACGCGAGTCTCAGATCATGGCGGATCGGATCCCCGGTGCCCAAACGGTCGCGATCTCTGATGTCGACCACGTGATCAACATGCGTGCGCCCGGGTCGTTCAACGACGTCGTGCTGTCGTTCCTTTCCGAGGTCTGAGGCTAGATCGGCGCCTCTGGTGCGGTAGCTACGCCCTGCGGGCGTCCTGCGCCGGCGACCTAAACCGATGCCGCGTTAGGTGTCGACCTTGCGGTAAAGCTGACCCTTCGGACAGGATGAGGCGCCCCGTGAGGCTGCAAGCTCGTGAGCCCGGCTCCGTGCCCGTAGGAGGTGCGGACCGCTCAGCGCGATGTTCCGGGACGGCGACGACCAGGTGCTAGGCTCGCCGAAATCTCGCCCCATGAAGTGGAGGCCCTTCGCATGCGCAAGCCAGCGATCATCACGTTGATCCTCGGTCTCGCGGCCGCGTTCACCCTCTCGCAGCCGCTCACCGCGAACGCACGGGTGGCCACCGTGACCAAGATGGATGCCGGCGGCTACACCTCCTGCGCGATCGTGGCCGGCGGTCGCGTGAAGTGCTGGGGAGACAACGGCCAGGGCGCACTCGGCAACGGCGGCGGCCCCAACAGCGCTACCGGTGTGTTCGTGGTCGGGCTGAGTGGGGTGCTGCAGATCTCCACCAGCGAGGACCCATGCGCCCTGCTCGCGAACCACCACGTGAAGTGCTGGGGATCGGGTACCAGCGGCCAGCTCGGGAACGGGTTCAACAACGATTCGCCCGTCCCCGTGCGGGTGCTGAACCTGACGAGCGTGCGGCAGGTGTCCAGCGGCTACCTGCACTCGTGTGCGGTGGAGATGAGTGGGCGAGTGTGGTGTTGGGGCGACAACACCAACGGCCAGTTGGGCAACGGCAACTACGATCCGAGCAACGTGCCCGTGCGCGTCCGCGGCATCGCGCACGCGGTCGAGGTTGACGCTGGAGATGAGTACTCGTCCTGCGCCCGGCTCGCCGACGGCAGTGCGCGGTGCTGGGGATACAACCAGGACGGGCAGCTCGGGAACGGGACGTTCACGCAGAGCAACGTTCCCGTCAAGGTGAAGAACCTGGGCCACATCCGCCGGATCATCGGCGGCTACTACGCGAACTGCGCCATCACGGTGACCGATACCGTCAAGTGCTGGGGCGACAACTCATCGGGCCAGCTGGGCGACGGGACCACGAAGAACCGCAAGATGGCCGTCACCACGAAGAACCTGGCCCACGTGGTCGACATGGAGATCGAGAACGGGACGTCGTGCGCCGTCCTGCGCACGGGCGGTCTCAAGTGCTGGGGAGACAACGCCAGCGGGCAGTACGGCAACGGGACGTACAAGGAGCGGCATACCCCCGTCACGATCGGAGGCATCCGCAACGCGGTCTCGGTGTCGGCCGGGTGGCGCCACACGTGCATCCAGATCGCCGGCGGGGTGGTGCGGTGCACGGGCGAGAACTTCGCCGGGGAGCTGGGAGACGGCACCTTCTCCAGCCGGAAGAGGTTCGTCAGGTCGCAGGTGTAGACGTCGGTCGGTTGCGTATGCGGCGGAGACCGCCATCTGACCGGAGAGTTGTCAAGGTGGCAGCCGATCGTCCAACCGCATCTGGATGTCGAGCCGCCCTCGGCTCTTCGACAGGACCGTTGCCCTGATCTCGTCGGCTGGCCTCCGAGCGCCGATGAACGCGTCGAGCGTTCGCTCCAATGCGGGCAGCATCGCGTTGACGTGCCGGGCACGGATGATGAGGTCCCACAGCGGCTCGAACTTCCTCCAGCCACCTGCGTAGGCGAGGTGTCGCGCCCGCGCCTTGAGCGTGTCCTGCTCCGCTGCGCCCTTCCAGATCGCCGACCATCTGTAGAAGTCGCGGTAGGCGCGCCAGTAGCCGGCTTCGAGCTGCTCCGGTGTCATCCGCTTCGGCTTGAAGACCACGTGGCGCGTGTCGTAGAGATCCCAGTCGTCGGTCACGACACGATCGTCGTCGGCGAGGCGACGGTGCAGCGCCGTGCCGGGGTACGGCGTCATGATGTGGAAGGTCGATGTCTCCAGGCTGCGCGAGATGCCCCAATCGACGGTCCGTTCGAACACATCAGGTCCGTCATCGTCGAGGCCGAACACGAAGCTACCGTTGACCATCACGCCGAGATCGTGGCAGCGTCGGATCGCTTCGTCGTAGTCGCTGCCGAGGTTCTGCCGTTTGGCGTGCTGGCGCAGGTTCTCGGGGTTGAGGGTCTCGAAGCCGACGAACACGCTGCGCATGCCCGCGGCGGCTGCTCGCTCGATCAGGTCACCGCGGAGGATCGCCTGCACCGTGCTCGCTCCTTGGAAGAGGCGTCCCATGCCGCGCATGCCCTCGAACAGCCCTCGGGCGAAACGTTCGTTGCCGAGCAGATGGTCGTCGAGGAAGTACAGGTGCCTGCCGGGGAGGCGGTCGATCTCCGCGAGAGCCCCGTCGACCGTCTGCGTGTAGAACGAGCGGCCGCCCTCGTAGAAGGCATCCTTGTAGCAGAAGTCGCAGTGGTGCGGGCAGCCGCGCGACACGACGATCGAATTGGGGCACAGGTAGCGTCGACGTTCGATCAGGTCGCGGCGCACGGGTGGGATCCCTGCAAGCCTCCGCATGCTCGCGGCGGCCTGGTACCGCGGCTTGGGCCGCCCAGCGCGGAAGTCAGCCAGGAACTCCTGCCATGCGCCCTCACCGGGACCGATGAAGACCGTGTCGGCATGCAACGCTGCCTCGTCGGGGAGCGACGTGGGATGCAGCCCGCCGACACAAACATATGTCCCGCGTGCGCGGTACGCGTCCGCGATCTCCCAGGCGCGTCGCGCTGAGGTGATGTAGACACTCATCACCAGCAGATCCGGCGCGTCATCGAGCTTGAGCGGCGCTTGGACGTGTTCGTCGAGGAGTTCGACCTCGTCATCCGGCTGGAGGTAACTGGCGAGGCTCGCGAGCCCGAGTGGTGGGAACAATGCGTACTTGATCGGGCGGTAGCCCGGCGCATTCGCCTCGATCAACGACGGAAGGATCATCTTCACGCGGAGTGGACGGCGTGCCGAACGTGGTCTTCCCGCTGCGTCTCTCACGACAGGTGTGGTCAGCACGTCCCGTCCCTCCCCAGTCGGTGCGACCGCAGCATCGGGCCCTGCTGACCAGCGGCACAAGGTTCGCTACCGAACCGTCACGCACGTGCCACGGCAGGACAACACGGGGCTCCGCTACGACGATCTCCGGCGCTCGCTAGGGTGGGCCGGTGGCGATGTTCGCGACGATGTTCAGGCACGACCGGGAGCGCAACGGCCTGAGGATCGCGCGCGCCGTGGCTCGTCGGCGTGATCGTGCGCGAGTAGCGAGCTCGAGGCCGGCACGACGTCCCCGGCCCGGGACGCCTACGCACGGATCTGCGATCTGTTCGGCTGGCCGCGGTCATTCACGTCGAAAGGAAGGAAGGCCCGTGCCAGGTAGCTGCGCGCCCTGCGGGGCACGGATGGCTGGTCCCCCACATCCGTGCATCCTGCGAGCGAACACGAGGCTCGTGGAGAACGAGGGGCCGAGTCCAACCCGCAGGCCCCCTCATCACGGCGTGCTCCTCGAAGGCTTGGAGCTCCGATGGACCTGTCCCCATCATCACTACTCCGAGGGAGCGATGGACTGCGCGGCGCTCGAGATCAGGCTGATGCAGGAGGACAAGAGGCCGTATCCCGGTGACCTTGACGCGGCGAGGCGAAGGTATCGAGCCAGATAGCTGGCGCGTTCTGGGTCTCTCTTGCCGCGCGGGAAGAAGGAGATGAGAATGGCGAGCATGAGGCGCGGCATCATAGGGCTAGCCATCGTTGCGTCAGCTCTCGCCGGGATCGGCATCGGGGCCGTCGGCGTGGTTGTAGCTCCTTCGCGCCACATCTTCGTGAACCGCGCGACGCTGCAGGACTCGCCCGCGCTGCGCGCTCTGATCGCATCGAGGATCGCCGCCGATCAGGCTCGCGCCGCCGCTGACGCCCGCCCGGATAGACGGCACCCGCGGTTCGTCGTCATGTAGCGACCGCCTAAGACCTAGACCACGCGCAGGTAATCGAAGTGGGCGACCCTTCCTTGACACGCGAGAGATCAGGAGAACTGACACACGGTCATCTGGCGGCGGGTGTCAGTGACGCGAGCATTCCGCGGACCGAGGCGTAGCCGATAATCGGGTGCCGAAACGTTCGCGCAGACTCTCCGATGGGGTGAAGGCATGCGCGACCCGGTGCGATGGTCTGCGTCGACCGCAATTGCCCGCAGGCGGTTAGGCCTGGCTCGGGAGTGGTGAAGATGGAGGCCTTGCCAACGCCGGTTTCCGATCGCAATCGGGTCGTGTTGGTGAGGGTGCCGCGGGTGAAATAGGCTCAACCGATCATCGAAGCCGCCTCGCCGAGGCGTCGGGGGAGTGTGAACGGGTGCCTTTCGCCAACAGCCTCGTCGAGTCCCTGCCCATGGTTGCCTGGGCGTTCGGGTCGTTCATCGTCTTCGCGCTCTTCCTGGGGGGCGCCGCTCTTGCGATCTACGCCATCTATTGGTTCTTCTTCAAGATGGGGAAGGACTAACCCCCGGACCCTGCTCCGCCGGCCAGATCTGTGTTTCCGTGGCGTGAGTCCTGACGACCTTGACGCGGCCCCCAATAGCTGCACGGGAAGATGGTACCGGCGCGACGCAAGCGGCGCGTCGGCCTCGCCTTCCGACCGGTGACGTCCCTCCGTCGTCCTCATCCCTATCGGATCGGTCACGGGCTTACTCCCAAGGACACACGGTGTTGTGGATCGTGAGTCGTGCTTTCCAAGGCGCGTAGTGCCGCAACCGTGTCACGAGGCTGACGTCTCGTGCTTGTGGGAGGTCTAGCTCGAAACCATCACTGGCTCCTGCTGGACCTCCCGCACCATCCGACAGGTTCATCCCTGTCTAGGCCGACCCCCACGCGGGCAGGGCATATGAGAACTCGACAGCGGCCAAACAGAGGACGAAGAGAACGGCTATCGCGCCGACGAGCATCGCAGATCGCCGGAGCCGGTTCCGGACGCTGAGAGCGATGCAGGTCAACGCCGCTATCACGCCGTCCAGCCACATGAGTCGCCGGAGTGGTTCGAGTTCGTGTTCGAGTTCATGCAGGAACCGGGCCACCCACCGAGTGTCGCTAAGGAGGTCCGGGTCGCCGGGGAGGAAGTTGACGGGGACCGCATATCGTCGTGCCACGAGGATCGCCGCGACCACGAAGAGGATCGCGGCCACGCGTAGAGCCCACGCCCCGGCTGCCGTGGGAGCGGGAACGCCTCGTACCCGATACACGCCGAGGGCGGCACCCAGCACCCACGCGATCCCGGCGCAGAACGTCCCCAACGTCAGCGCATAGATGTTGGTCTTTAGGAACGTGCCTTGGATGCTGAACCCCCATAGGGTGCCCCCGACCAGACCGAGGAACCCGAAGGCCGAGGCGAGAACGAGCGGGGTCGCTGCGGAGCGGTAGCCGCGGATAGAAGGGTCACTGCCAGAAGTGAGGATCCAACTGGTCTGTCCGCGCTGAGGGTCCCGATCGATCGCCATCGCGGCGAGCCTTGCACGCCGTTACATGAGGCGAGAAGGGGGTCTTCGGGAGCGTCACCCAATCGCCACGGTCTCGCGACAACAGGTGATGGATGCGTGTCCATCACCGTGGAGTAGCGGGCTGTCTCGTGACGCGCGCTATGCGTCCCTGGTCGCACGCAGCAGGCGGAGGCGGGCCTTCGCCCACGTGTTCGCGATCGCCAGGAGCTGAGCGGGGGTGTCGTGCGGGACGCGAAGCCGTGACGGAAGCCCAACGGCGACGTCTGAGTTCCTTCTACGCGACTCTCATCTCCCGGTGAAAAGGGCTCGCGTCCTGCCCGCCGCACCGGCGCGGCATGGGCCTACGCGGAATGGACCTGGGAAGGCTCCGGTAGATCCTCCGAGGCCTGGGATGCCGAGGAGCATTCGCCAGGGCTCGCGCATCCGATCTTTGCGTCGCTGGTGTCGGCGGGCGTCGGACCCGCGCCCTCCGTCGACCGATGCGGCATGATCGGCTGGATGGATGACCCTCCGCGCTCGTTCTGGGCCACGTGGCACGACGCCTACGACGATCCCGACTCGGACCTCTCACAACGCCTGGTCGCCGTCCAGCACCGTCTCGCTCACGCGATCGACCGATCGCCGCTCGGTGAAGTCCGTGTCATCAGCATGTGCGCGGGGCAGGGTCACGATGTCCTCGGCGTACTCGCCAAGCATCCCCGAGCCTCGGATGTGCACGCGTGGCTCGTCGAATCTGACGATCACAACGTTCGGGTCGCGCGCGATCGCGTCGAAGCCGCACACCTCACGAATGTCCACGTGCTTCAAGCAGACGCAGGGATCACCGACGTCTATCGCGACGCGGTGCCTGCTGACGTGCTGCTGCTGTGCGGGATATCCGGCAACATCACGGGTCAGGATCTCCAGAGGACGGTGGCCAACAGTTCGAGGCTGTGTTCACCCCATGCCACGGTGCTATGGACGTGTCACCGGCGAAGTCCCGATCGAACGCCGGAGATCCGGGAATGGTTCAATGCCGCCGGCTACGAAGAACTCGCGTTCGACTCTCCAGGACCCGATCGCTTCGCGCTAGGGACGGCCCGCTTGGAAGTGCCTCCCCAAGCCTATCTGTCCAATCTCCGCCTCTTCACGTTCTGGGAGGAGTGAGCTGGTAGGCGCACAAAGGGCGAGCGCCCCGAATACCTCGTGAACCCCCGTCAGCATGTAGCCACCCCAAAGGGTCCTGACCTGCGGAATCACAAGTTTCAGCAGGTCAGCGAGGTGGGGGGGACTTCCTTGACAACGGAAGAGGTCAGAGGTCACTCCAAACGGCTAGAGGACTTGCTAGGTCCCGTTTGTGGGCCATTGGTCAAACACCTTCGAGCCCCTCACGCTTCAGGGGTCTTGCTAGCCCTGTCCGGCTACGATCACCTTCTGTGGGTGACCACTCGCGCCAGGAGATCGCCACGAAGGCCGGGGCCGATCTCGCGTATGTCGACCGATTGGTAGAGCTCGGCCTCCTGCGTCCCGGCTCGGGAGACACGTTCTCGTCGGGCGATGTCCGCCGGGCACGGTGGGTGCAGAGCTTGGAGCGGTCCGGCGTGCCGCTCGAGGGTATGGCCGCCGCCGTCCGCGGCGGGGCGCTGTCGTTCGCCTTCCTGGACGGGGCTGCGTTCGACAGGTTCGCGGGGTTTACTGGCACGAACTTCAGGCAGCTGAGCGAGCGGACGGACGTGCCGATGGAACTCCTGATGGTGGTGCGCGAGGCCTCCGGTTTCGCCGAGCCTGGGCCCGACGATCTCGTGCGGGAAGACGAGATAGCGATCCTCCCTGTGATCGAACTTCAGCTCGCGAACGGGTTCCGACCGATCGTGATCGAGCGCTGGCTCCGGGCATACGGAGACAGCCTGCGCCGGATCGCCGAGACCGAGACGGACTGGTGGCGGAGCGAGGTCATTCGGCCGCTGACCGAAGCCGGCATGTCGGGGGGCGAGATGTTGATGGCTCAGGGCGACCTGGGAACCAGGATGGCCTCGCTTACGGAGCAGGCGCTCGTCGCGCTCTACCACGGGCAACAAGAGCACGCGTGGAGCGCGAGCTCCGTCGAGGCGGTCGAGGACGTGCTCGAAGGGGCCGGCCTGCTCGATCGGCTACGCCATCAGCCCGCGCTGTGCTTCCTGGACATCAGCGGCTACACGCGGCTGACCGAGGAGCGCGGTGACGAGGCCGCCGCGGACCTGGCGGCGACGCTGTCCACCCTCGTGCGGCGTTCCTCACGGGAGTACGGAGGCCAACCGGTGAAGTGGCTCGGGGACGGGGTGATGTTCTTCTTCCGTGATCCGGGTCAGGGCGTGCTCGGCGCGCTCGACATGGTGGAGGACGTCGACGCGCACGAGCTTCCGCCGGCCCACGTCGGCATCCATGCCGGACCGGTCATCTTCCAAGAAGGCGACTACTACGGGCGGACGGTCAACATCGCGGCCAGGATCGCCGAGTACGCGAGGCCGGGCGAGGTGCTGGCTACTCGGGAGGTCGTGGACGCGTCCGAGGGGGCGTCCGTGACGTTCACGCCTATCGGACCGGTCGAGCTGAAGGGTGTGTCGGGTGCCCTCGAACTCCACAGGGCCGCCCGGTTCCGTGGTCCCTAGGGAACGCCCGCTTGTGCCTCGATATCGCACGCATTGATAGATGTGCTTGGGGTACTGAGCGGGCCATAGATCTCTCGAGAGATAAGGAGACCGACGAATGCCTCTGAGAGGTGAGTACCAACCGAGCAAGGCGCGCTACGCGCGCAAGCAGGTGGAGCGCTACGAGGCTACCAATGGCGAGAAGGGCGGGACCATGAAAGGCCGACCCGTGATCGTGCTCACCTCCGTCGGTGCGAAGACCGGCAAGCTCCGCAAAACGCCCCTTATGCGCGTCGAGCACGACGGCACGTACGCGGTGGTCGCCTCGCTCGGCGGCGCGCCGGAGCATCCGGCCTGGTACCACAACCTGAAGGCGCATCCGCAGGTTGAACTCCAGGACCGCGCAACGAAACGCGACTACATGGCGCGTGAGGTCTCCGGCGACGAGAAATCCCTATGGTGGAATCGCGCCGTCGATACATGGCCCGACTACTCGACCTACCAGAAGAAGACTGATCGCCAGATCCCAGTGTTCGTCCTAGACCCGATCGCCTCGACCTGATAGATCCAGAACCCTGACCTGGCCACCGCGTCCGAACCGTGCCATCTTCCCGGGTGGGATGGAACCGGACATCGAGGCCGCGCTGCAGAGGAGCTTCCTCGGACGCCTGCCTCGCGATCTGGTCGATCGTCTCGTGGAGGGCCAGCTGCGGATGGACGTCCCGGCGGACACGACGATCTACCGGGAGGGCGAGGCGTCTAGGGCGTTCCTGGTCATCTCCGGCTTGTTCCGACTCTTCCTCGTCTCCGGCGATGGGCGGCAGGTCACGATCCGCTATGGCAGGCCGTCGGACGTCCTCGGGACGGCGCTCGTCGTCGGCGGCCCGCTGGACGTGCGGGCCCAGACGCTCGCGCCCAGCACGATCCTGGGGATCGACGTGGGTCGGCTGGAGGAGGCCGCGCGCCGCGACGCGGCGGTGGCCAACGCCTTGTCCCAGGAGCTCAGCCGTCGCCTCGACGAGACGCTTCAGCAGATGGCGATCAACGCCTTCGGCTCCGTGAAGCAGCGGGTCGCCTCGCAGCTGCTGGAGCTCGCCACCACGAAGAACCGCTCCGACGCCCGGCTGTCGGCGCACCTTTCCCAGCAGGAGCTGGCCGACGCGGTGGGATCGGTACGCGAGGTCGTCGCGCGGGCGCTGCGGGATCTTCGCGCGGCCGGGATCGTCGCCACCTCGACGGACGAGGTCGTGATCCTCGATGCCGCTCGGCTCTTCGACGAGTCGTGGGGCTCGAGGGGCATGTGACTTCGGTTCCACGACGTCACTACCGAAGTCACTGACGGTCGGTGGGCGCCGCTCGCACCCTAGAGAGCACGTGGTTCGTACGTTGAGGGAGGAAAGGATGCTAGCGGTATCGGTAGCGGTATCCGTTGTTGCGTTGGTGGCGTTGGGTATCTGGCTGGGCGCCGTAACGGACGGCGAACGGAAGGCGATGGGACGTTGAGGATGGCACCAGCTGCCACTACCTCATCGACATCTAGGAGGACAGGCATGACCCCGCGCGCCCCGCGCGTACGCGAGAGTCCCGAGGTTTGGGCCAGGTGCAATAGGTGCCGCGGCGAGATCCAGCTCCTCGGGACCGAATGGCACCATCCGGGCGAGGCGAAGCACGCTGCGGAGCCCGATCACTCACCCGCGAGCGCTGCCGTCGGCGGGGCCCGCGTAGGTCGGCGGGGCCCGCGTAGGAGTGTGACGCGCTAAGCCCAGCCTGCGGACCACGAGCGTGGTGCTCGCGCCTCGAGCCCCGAGCACTCGCGCCCGGCATCCGACGGACGGAAACCGGAGATAGGAGCACAACACCTTGAAGCGCATCATCACCAGCATCGCCATCGCCGCCGCCATGATCGGCGCCGTTGGGTTCACTGCGTCCCCGGCGCAGGCCGCAGGTGGGTGCATCACCCGCACCGAGTTCAAGCGGATCCACAACGGCCAGACACTGACCCAGGTGAAGCGGATCGTCGGCTACGGCGGCACCGTGAGTCTGAGCTCGCCGCCGATCGTGATCCGGGATTTCCGCACGTGCACGAGCTACCACGTGTCGAACGTGACCTTCTGGGGCGGCCGGGTGGACGGCAAGCTCTACATCTGAGCGACGGTGGGGCTGGGGCTCGCTCCCAGCCTCCTCCGCCGCCGCTCGACGGACGTGCGTGAGAACGGGAGTGATGAAGATGGGGATGTGGAATAGCCACCGGCTCCGTCAAGCCGGCAAGTATGCGAGGGCCAGCTATCAGATCGAGCTCGCGCGCGAGCGCCGCTACTGGCAGAGCCCCGAGGGGCAGCAGGTGGCTCGGCTCCAAGCCGCCCGCCAGCGCGAGATGACAGAGGCGCGACGCCTACGGCGCAAGGCACTGGTGGCCAAGATCGTGCGCCGCCCAGAGCTCGTGGCTGGGTTCGTGCCGGCGCGCCCGGACGCTGCGTCGGCCGCGCTGCCACCGCGGCGCGACCAGCCATGACCATTAGCCCGGAAGCGGCGGCACGAGCAGCCGAGAAGGCAGCGCGCGTCAAAGAGCGCAAGCGCCAGCGCCAGATCCTTGTTGCTGAGCGTGCCGTGCGGGGCGAACGTCTGGCTGCGAATCACAAGCTCGGCAAGCACGCGCGCACGGCCCTGTCGGCCTGCCCGCTATGCGTGTCGGGGACATCCGGCTGGGACGGGCGTGATGGCACCGTGAGCTCGTCCTTCGAGACCAACCGGCGGCGCCACTGATGAAGGGACCAACGATGAACGACGTGAACGACCAGGCCGTGCCGGCTCGCCGCTGAGGGCGAGATCCGTGCATACCACGTGGCTGCCACCACGTGGCGGTTCCGTCTCTCCGAATTGCTGGCATGGGTGGAGCGACCTAAGACCTATGCGAACCCGGCCCCGTCTGATTCGGGGGTGACCTCTCGCGCCGGAGCGCGTGGCCTTCATGAGAGGTGTGCGGACCCTCGTGTGAGGGTTGAGGTGCGATTGCTACGCGCGCCCGCGCGTGATGTCCTCGACGGCCCTAGTGATCCCCGCCCCACCGTCCTCGACGAGCTCCAAGTAGAGGCGAGCCCACGCGATCCTCCCGTCACGAATCCCGTTGATGATG
Source organism: uncultured Actinomycetes bacterium (assembly GCA_963810915.1). Classification (GTDB taxonomy): domain Bacteria; phylum Actinomycetota; class UBA4738; order UBA4738; family HRBIN12; genus JAOUEA01. The sequence goes on from CAWEPH010000004.1 coordinate 25,243, forward strand.
ACGCCTCGCATCTCCATCGGCGACCCGTCGCGTCGCGTACCGTGGATCCTCCACTCGCTCCACTCCTCGTCGTCCGAGGAGGATGTACGGAGTAGTTCTCCGCGAAGGTCCGGGACGTCACGGAAGATCGATGACCAGTTCGTGTGCACCTGATCGCGCCCACCAAACGCTCGATCCGGATGGGCTGGCTGCTCGCTCTCGTAACCCGGCGCGAAACACTCAACGAACCCTTCGATGTCATGGGCGTTCATCGCTCTCAGGAGCCGCTCAGCCACCGGAACACCCATCATGCCTGTTCCCTTCTGCCTCCGGAGACCAGTTCGCCGTGTACTTCGCGCTCGGCTGACTCGTACATCCTCGCTCCACGGTGGAGCTGCTGGCGTTCTTCGATTCATCATCGACCGGGCTCGTGGGAAGTGCGAACTGGAGGACCGCGGGCGGCAGCCCGCGCCGGAGCGCGTGACCAGTTTGGCCCTCTCAAACCCGAGCCATTCTCGGCAGGCCGCCCAACTCAGCTATGGTTGGCGTCGAGGACTCTGGAGGGCTTGGCCCCCAACGCGCGAGGCAACGGTTCCGTCCAGGCGGATCGGATGTACTTGAGCACGACCGAGCGCCCGCCCGGATAGGGTCTGGTGCATGGCGGACCTGCATCACGCGATCGCGGCCGAGGCCGAACGCACCGCGTTCTCCGGCGTGGTGCGGGTGGACCGAGGAGGGGAGACGCTCGTCGCGCAGGCCTTCGGGCTGGCCGACCGCGGCCGCGAGGTGCCGAATACCGTCGGGACCCGGCTCGCGCTCGCGAGCGGCGCGAAGGGCTTCACGGCGCTCGTCGTGATGTCCCTCGTGGAGGACGGGATCCTCGCGCTCGACACGACCGCGCGCTCGGTCCTCGGTGACGACCTGCCGCTGATCGACGGCGCGGTCACGGTCGAGCACCTGCTCGCGCATCGGTCGGGGATCGGCGACTACCTCGACGAGGACACGATGACCGACGTCAAGGCGTACCTGATGCCCGTGCCCCCCCACGCGCTCGCGTCGACGGAGGACTACCTCACGGTGCTCGACGGACACCCGCAGGTGTCGGCGCCCGGCGAGCGGTTCGCCTACAACAACGGAGGCTTCGTGGTGCTCGCGCTGATCGCCGAGCGGGCGGGCGGGGAGCCGTTCCATCGCCTCGTGCACGAGCGGGTGTGCGAGCCCGCGGGTCTGCGCGACACCGGCTACCTACGGTCGGACGAGCTCCCCGGGGATGCGGCCCTCGGCTACCTGTGGACCGATCGGCCGCGCACGAACGTCTTCCACCTCCCGGTGCTCGGGACGGGCGACGGCGGGATCTACTCGACGGCCGCCGATCTCTCGCGGTTCTGGGCGGCCCTCTTCGCGGGCGAGATCGTGTCGGTCGATGCCGTCGCCGAGATGGTGCGCCCACGGAGCGATTGGCCGGAGGAGGAACGCCGGTACGGGCTCGGGTTCCACCTGCACGCGACGAGCGACGTCGTGTGGCTCGAGGGCTACGACGCGGGCGTCTCGTTCACGAGCACGCACGAGCCCGATCGCCGGATCACGGCCACGGTGATCTCGAACACGGCCGAGGGCGCGTGGCCGTTCGTCGAGCTGTTCGACCGAGAGCTCGGGATCTAGGGGCCGACCAAAGCGCGGGTCACGGCGATCGCCGGCGATGCCCGGGTGGGCCGTGAGCACCTGAGCTACCGCTCGAGTCAGTCGGCCGTGGCCGTTCCGTACTGCGGGCGTCCGGTGGGGCGGTAGACCTGGATCGTCACCCCGCTGGGGGTGACCGACTGCGACCCAAGCTCGAGCGCTATGTCCCTGCCGCTGTCAGGGAACAGCCGCGTGCCTTGGCCGACGACCACGGGGAAGGTGAACAGGTTGATCTCGTCGACGAGGTCGTTGTCGAGCAGCCAGCGGAACAGAGCACCGCTGCCGTGCACCTGCAGCTCGCCGCCCGGCTTGGCCTTCAGCTCGCGGATGGCGGCCGCGACGTCACCCGAGAGGACGGTCGCGTTCCACTCCGGGTCGAAGGGTGTGGTCGATGCCACGTACTTGGGCCGGGTGTGCAACGCGGTCCAGATCGGGCTGTCGCCCGGATCGTCCCACGTGCCCCAGGAGCCGGCGAAGATCTCGTAGGTCCGCCGGCCGAACAGGAACGCGTCGGCGCGCTGGTAGATCTCGTCCATGACCGTCCCGGCTTCGTTGTCGAAGTGGGCCCATCCACCGCGCTCGAATACGCCGCGCTCGTCCTCCTCCGGCCCGCCCGGCCCCTGCATCACTCCGTCGACGGAAACCTGCGTGGTGGTCGTCAGCTTCATTGCCGTGGTTCCTTCCCCTGGTCTCGCGTCCCTTCCTACCCAGAGGGGCGGACTGACAATCGTCAGAGGAAAGAGGAAAGGGGTCTAACTACCGGCGGCTCGGTCTAGTCCGGCCGAAGATGTGCCGCCTGTCGTACCGATTTGGATGACATCCCTGCTGGCCAGAGAGGTGCGAGAGGGGAGAGATAGCCGATCGGACATGCATGCCGAAGACCTGATACGCGATGTGGACGCCATCGGCAGTCGCGTACCGGGTCATCGGGCGGTCTATGCGAGGAATCCTTCCCTGACGCGTCCTGCCCCGCAAACCCCACGACACGAGGGCCACGCGCCGATCCACGAGCCTGGCGAGGGTGCTGGTGAGGAGACCCGAACTCCAACAGTCACCGGCATCGGCGCGCGGGCCGAGCTGGCGATGGATTCCTTGTCCCTTCCCACGCCAACCTGGCGCGCAGCCGGGCGAGCGAGCCTGTGACAGCCCACTGATGGCTCGACGCTCTGCGGTCCCCTTGTACCGACCCGATGAGGATTTGGGTCCTGTACGGCAGATCCGACACACGGTCATCTGGCATCGCGACTCGTGCTTTCCAAGGCCGCCCGGGATCGAGTCACGCCCCCGTTCGGGACGTTTCTGCTGGTAGAAGGTGCTCCGGGGGTGGGACTCGAACCCACAACCTACGGACTAAGCACGCAGCGTGGCGAGCCGTCGACCACGGGATGGTCGATGCCGACGGAACCCAAGTCGCGCCGCGCACATTCGGGAGAGTGTCGTACGGAGCGACGGTTGCAACGCGGCTCCTTGGCCTCGGGAAGGAGTCGCTGCAGCTCGGACTGGGCAGAGGTGTGCTCTTCGCACCGGAGACGGCCGAGTTCGTGGGAGACGATCCGATGCCCGTCTTGCTCGCCGCAGCTCGCCGGCTGGTCGAGGAGGTAAGCAGCCGGAGGCGCTTAGAGGAGGAGGCGGACCTCAGCCCGAACGGACTAAGGGACATCCTTGCGGGCAGATCGAAACCCTGGCCGAGAACGTTGAGGTCTCTGTGGCGTGCGACGTCCGAGCTCGCCTCAGACGCGATTAGACAGGTGGACACGTTTGGTCCTAGACCGACGGATGCCTACGACGTCGCCTTCCGATACTTGGCTGAGGTTCCTGCGCCTGAGCGTCGTTGCAGATGGTGCGGCAAGGGCCTTGCCGGACGACAACGGCTCTGGTGTTCAGATGCCCACAGGAAGCTCGGAACGAGGTACGAGCAAATGCCCCTCCCGCTCAGTGAGTTCCCTATCGACTTGCCCGACGATCTCTAGAGCCGCGTCAGGTGTCGGTTGCCTCGAGCTGGCCCAAGACACGGGCAATTTGCTGGCGAACGCTAGGGTTCAACGAAGCCATGTCGATGAGCTCGGCGACAAGGTCTGCCGACTCCCCGTCGTGCCTCCGATGTCGCACAGGGGCTCTGGGGCGATACCCGACCCCTTTCACCGGCAACCTTTTCTAGCGGGTAGAGGCGCGGCGCTCGGCCGGATCCGGCCGAGCGCCGCTAGCCACCTTTCTCTGTCGAGCGGGAGGCGTCAGTAGCCGTAGCCGCCGCCACCACTACCACCGCTGCCGCCGTAACCGCCTCCACCACCGCCGCCCCCACCGTAGGGTGCGGTCGGGCCGTTCTGACCGCCGCCTCCGCCGCTACCCGACGCGAACGCGTTGGCCTGCGAGATCACGCCGGCGACACCCAAAGCGCCGATCACGATCGCGGCCGCGAGCGCGAATCCGCGCACCCGTGAAGCGGACCGAGCCGGGGCTGAGCCTCGAACGGCGAGCCACGCGGCACCGATGACGACGACTACCGCAAGGATCTGGGCGAGGGCATCGGCGAACCGAGCGGGCAGCACGACGTGGGCGAACTGGCCGAACGGGAGCGCCACCGTCCTGGACACCAGCCAGGTCGCCGCGACGACCGCGTTGCCCAAGGCGCCGAGCGCGAGCCACCATCGCGGAGCCCAGACCAGCGTCACGAGACCCCACACGACCTGCGCGACGCCGATCGTCCAGAAGAACGCCAGGCTCTGCGCGTTGAGGCCGGGGATCGAAGCAGCTGCCGCGATGTTGATCGCACCGGAGGCGATGCTGGCCATCGCGATCACCGTGACGATAGCCGCCGCGTTCCGATCCTGGTCGGCGAGCGTTCCCTGTGCCGGCACTTCGGCCGGGCGGAAGCGCTCCTCACTCTGTTCCCATCGAGGTTGTGCAGACATCACTCTTCCTCCTTCCATCTCAACCGCAGGCTCTTCCACTCCTCGTTCCCTCCGCACGGAGCGTGCCTCTCGGTACCTGGTGGTAGTACGGCCGGGCCCACAAGCCGGTCGTGTGACATTCGTCACGTCGGTCGGACGTTCAGCGGCGCATTGCGCCTTCCTCGATGTCTGCGCCCGGGAGTAGCGTGGCGAGCTCGACGGAGCGCTCCCGGCGGGTGTCTGACTTCGAGAGCTCGGCTGGTCGATGCACGACGCGCCGCCTCACCCCGAAGCTGCCCAGCCCCGATCGAGCCTCGCGCCGCCGATCCGAGCGCCGCCAGCCGAAGCCCGAGGCACAGAGCACCCGTGTCCGCGATGACGCACAGACGGGCGAGCCGCCACACCAGCCCGTCCTGCATCTGACGGGCTGAGTGGGGGCGCGGGCCCGGGGTGGCCGATTCGTCTAGTGGCCGATTCGTCTACAGGACCGTGCTTCAGTGGGTGGGACTCGTCACCCGGTAGAGGTGCCACCGGTCGGGGACGCCCTTCAGCTCGTGCTCGCCGGCGTCCTCGAACGTGAGACCGGAGCCGGCGACAAGGTCTTTGACCGTGGAGGAGACCAGCACCTCCGACGCACCGGCCATCGCGCTGACGCGAGCCCCGATGTGGACGGCGATACCATGGACGCCTTCATCGGTGAGCTCGACCTCGCCGGTGTGGACGCCCGCGCGGATCTCCAAGCCGAGCTCTCGAAGCGCGGAGCTGATCGCAAGGGCGCAGCGCACGGCTCGCGCCGGACCGTCGAACGTCGCCAGGAAGCCGTCGCCGGCGGTATCGATCTCGACCCCTTCGAACCGGTCGAGCTCTTCGCGTGCCCGCCGATGGTGCTCTCCCAAGAGCTCTACCCATCCCGCATCTCCCACCATCGCCGCACGCTCGGTCGAGCCGACGATGTCGGTGAACAGGACGGTGGCGAGCCGACGGTCCGTGGACACACGCTGAACGCTCTCAGCGAGGAACGTCCGGATCTCACGCAGCACCGCGTCGGTGTCTCCGATCCACGGGATCCCGTCGTCGCCCGGCAGCTCTACCAGGCGCGCGTGGGGCATCTTCTCGGCGACATAACGTCCTGCCTCGATGGGCTCGATCTGATCGCCCGTCCGATGCAGGACCAGTGTCGGTGTTCGAACGATCGGCAGGATCTCTCGGATGTCGGTGTTGCTCGAGTTCCGCATGACCGCTTCGGCGGAAGACGGACTTGCGGCAACCCTCGTATAGGAGATCCACCGTTCGAGCTCATCAGGGTCGTCGAGCATCCCAGGGCCCATCCACCGTGCGTTCTTCACAACCCAGGCGCGCGTTCCCCAGCCATCTCGGATGCTCGCGAGCCACTCCTCCCAGTACTCGTCGGTCCACGCCCACGGGTAGTCCTCCGCCGGCTTCTGTGCTGCGGAGGCGCTGAGAAGGATGAGCGATTCCACGCGTTCGGGGTTCGTTGCCGCGAACAGGATGGAGGTGTCGCTGCCGTCCCAGATCCCGAGCAGCGTTGCCTTCGCCGATCCCACCTCGTCGAGCACGATCTCCAGATCGCGCAGCATCGTCTCCTGCGGCGGCGCCTCCCGGAAGCGGTCCGAGAGGCCCGAACCACGACGGTCGGTGAGGATCAGTCGAGACATCTCGGCGAGCCGGGACAGGAAGCGCGAGAGCGAGGGGTATTCCCACGCGTACTCGAGGTTCGACACGTACCCGGATACGAGGAGCAGATCGTGGGAGCCGCCGCCCACGACTTGATAGGCAAGCGAGACGTCACCGTTGCGGACGTAGTGCACGTCCGGCTTCATCTGGGGACCTCCACGGCCGTATCCTTGGCCCTGCCGGGTCCGGGCGCAACTGGGCTCGGCAGTGATCCCAGTAGCGGCTCCTCATGTCCTTCGCCGCCGGGGCGGGGAAGCCGTAGCGCTCGCGGTTGGCGATGTGCCGGAACGCGCTCGCCGTCCTCCCGCGGAGCGTTTCGTCGAGGCTTGGCAACGAGGTTCCCATCTGCTCCACCAGCACTCGACCTACGAGGTCGCGCCCGGTCGATGTCCCAGCCAGCGGCGTCGCACCCGCGGCTCCGGAACGCTCACGAGCTCGGGGGCTGGGCCCGTCACCCGAGCGATGGATGCCCCGTAGCGGCGGGCGAGCGGCGAGGCCGTGACGCCGTGCGCGAGCACCGAGAGCACGATCGTCCACGTCGCGACCTCGACGATGGTATCCGCGGCGATCGCTCCCCGATGCAGGGTGTGAAGCGTCAATATCGTGAACACTACCGATGCCAGTCCGCGAGGCCCGAACCAGCCTGCGAACGCGATCGTCTCCCGGCGCAGGCCGAGCCCTAGCCACGCGAGCGCCACGGGGAGCATCCGGATGACCGTGAGGCTGAGCACCGCATAGACGATCGGTAACACGTGGAAGCTTCCCGTCAGCACCGGACCCGCGAGCAACGCGCCGAAGATCGTCCAGACCCCGAAGGACAGGAACAGCGCAAAGGTCTCGGTGAACTCCACCGACCGATGAGCCCTGACCCCCGTGGTCGCTCCGAACAGGATTCCGGCAACGAAGGCTGCCACGAACCCGTTGCCACCGATCGCGATCGAGCCCGCGTACGCGAGCAGCGCCAGCGCGAGGATCGCGACCTGCTCCGAAACCTGGGAGGTCCATCCTCGCTCGCTCGCAGCGGAGTAGACCGCCCCGCCGAGGACACCGACGACGAGCGCGGCCGCGAATGCGAGCGCGATCTGCTCCGACGCCTTGACCAGCCACCACCCTGCACCGATCCCCTCCTCCGAGACCAACAGCGCAAGGAACAACGCCAGGAACGGCGTCGCGAGCCCGTCGTTGAGTCCGCTCTCCACGTTCAGCGCCCGGCGGATGCGGACGGGAACCGCCGGATCGGTGAAGACCGGGAGGCCCAGCGCGGCATCGGTCGGCGCAAGGATCGTGCCGATGACGGCCGCCGCCGCCCAACCCTCCGCGTGGAACATCAAGCCCGCCACGAGCGTCCCCATGGCGATGGTGAGCGGGAGGCCCAGCAAGAGCAGCCGTCCGGGGAGCTGGACGTCGCCCTCGACCTCGCGCAGCCTGACGGTGGAGGCGTCGGCGAACAGCAAGAGGGCGAGCGTGAGCTCGGTCAACGTGAGGGACACCTCGTCTCCGATCCGGAACGGAAGGACGTTCAGGACGCTCGGACCCAGCAGCAAGCCGGCGGTCATGAACACGATCGGCGCGGTGATCGACCACCGTTCGAGCCTCGATGCCGCCAGCGCATAGACGACGAAGAACGCAGCCAGGATAGTGAGGCCGTTCACGTTCACCTCGTGAGGAGACGCTCAGCACGCGACGGCCGAAGGATAGTCGCACTCAGGGGTGCGGCGCCCTGGCCACGAAGCGGTTCCTTCCGTCGCGGTGTCGCCCAGTCACGCAAGAGCACGTACGTCGGTGAGCCGAGTCGTCGTCCGGTTCCTTCCATCGGTCAAGCTACCGCGGAGCGAGAGGGGCGGCACGATCGCGTGCACCCGACTGTCACGCCTAACCCGTGCGGTCGTCGGGGAGCATCTCTGGAACACTCTTCCCGTGGGTCCGATCGGACAGCAATGGGATGCCAGGACGTATGTGGGGACCGGCCCGCACCCGTCGGATCCCCGGGCGCTGGCCGCCGCGGCCGAGATCATCGAGCTGATCGAAGGGAGGAGGCTGGGGTCCGGCGCCGAGCACGTCGGCAGCACCGCGGTGCCCGATCTCGTAGGCAAGAACTTCGTCGACCTCCAGATCACGGCAGATCCCGAAGATGTCGCGTTGATCGCCGACGCCCTGCTCGGGCTCGGGTTCGTTCGCCAGAGGGGTCCCGACGCGTGGCCGCCGGAACGTCCGATGCTCGAAGGGACCTACCGCTGTAGGGGAGCCGTCTTTGGCGTACACGCGCACGTGGTCCCCACGACGGACCCCGACGTGAAACAGATGGCGGCCTTCCGCGATCTCCTTCGGGGCGACCGTCGTGCTCTTGAGGCCTATGCCGCCGAGAAGCGCCGGATCCTCGAGCAAACCGACGACGTGCGCGAATATACCGACGCGAAGACGGATGTGATCGCGCGCCTCCTCGCGCACCGTGGAACGGACCGCGGGGAGCTGGGCTGATATGACCTCCAGGAGAATCACGGGCAAATGGGTTGCTAAGAAATCTGGTCTGAACCTTCGAGATTGCCACCCTCACTTGTCAACCGTCTCGTTCGTGCTGGCGGTCATCTCTGTCCGCTGACCTGATCGGGTCGAAACGGCTTGCCGTGGCCCGGATAGACCAGCCCGACGTCGAGCGTCTGCAACCTCTGAAGGCTTGCTCGTGCGGCAGCCATGTCGTCGATGAAGAACTCGAAGCTTGGCTTGCCCATCATGCTGTCGAGCAGGTCGCCACAGAAGAGGTCGCCGCTGCCCGTGAGAACGCCGATTGATCCCTTCGTGTGCCCAGGCAAATGAAGGACAGTCGCGTCGAGACCGTATCCGGAAAGGGCCTGACCGTCTTTGAGGTAGACGTCCGGCGCGAACGTATCGAACGGGCCGGGCTTGATGAACAGCGAGACCATCCGGAAGAGCAAGCCGAACCTGTCCGGCTTGGACTTCATGTTCAGACTCCAATCACCGCGCTCGACTCGTCCGGCATCGTCGCGGTGCATGGCGATCTTCGTCTTGTACTTCTCGCGCAAGTAGTAAGCGTTGCCTGCGTGGTCATAGTCGCCGTGAGTCAGCACGATGAGGTTGAGGGTCCCCGGCACGCAGTCCGCTCGTGTGAGCGCCGCTTCAAGCTCTGTCCGCTTCTCGGGCTTGCTGGAGTCGACCAAGACGAACCCCGTGCCGTCTGTGACGAGATAGCAATTAACGCTCGCGAAAGTGATGGGCACGACCCGGGCCACAGCCTGTCCTCCCGGCCGTTCGACTACTTCACTCATACCCATCCTCCCCTCGCGGCTATCGCGCGCTCCATGCGGCAAGCATCCGCCAGGCAGGCGGGGAGGGTAGGGTCCAAGGGCCCCGCCTGGAAGGGCGTTCTTAGCTGGCTCGCGCCTCGTTCCTGCCATTTGAGACGCTCGGACGGCTGTCAACCGCCGTCACCTTGAGGAGGTGCGCGGTTGTCCGGCGTTTCCGACTTTCGCAAGACCCCTACACGACACACGGTCATCTGGCGCCGTGCCTTACACGACACACGGTCATCAGGCTCCGTGCCCCGACGGAACCAGACGCACGGCCACGCTCGCCTAGTGTCTGGATGAGATCGGCTTGAGCCCAGACGTCACATCCAGGCGCATAGGGTTAGCGCGACACGCGGTAGCGGAGGTAGACGACTCTCGAGCTGAAGGTGCGGGTCTCGACGAGCTCGAGATCCACCCGGCGCTCGCGCTGGGGGAAGAACGGAATACCACCGCCAACAAGCACCGGGTAGACCATGGCCCGGTACTCGTCGATCAGCCCCAACCCGGCCGCCTCGGCGGCGAGCGTCGCGCCGCCGATCGCGATATCGCCCTCTCCCGGCTCGGCTCGCAGCCGCTCGATCTCCTCCGCAACGCCGCCGGAGGCAAGGCGGGCATGGCCTTGCACCGCCGACAGCGTGGTCGAGAACACCACCTTCGGGAGCGGCTTCCAGATCGCGGCCCACTCGAGCTGCGTGTCGTCGAGCGACGGATCCTGGTCGGCGGTCTCCCAGTACAGCATCGTCTCGTACAGCCGTCGCCCCAGAAGGTGCACGCCGACCCCTTGTATCTCGTCGATCCAGAAGCGGAAGACCTCCTCGTCGGGCGGCGACCAGTCGAAGTCGCCGTCCGGCCCGACGATGTAGCCGTCAAGTGAGACGCCCATCGAATAGGTGACGCTGCGCATCAGAGTCCTCCTCGGGTCACGGGTTCGACAGTACGACGGCCTTCCGCCTCGGTCGAGCTACGAAGACCGAGTGACCTTGGATCTGGAAGTGTTCCCTCAAGCTGTCACCTCTGGAACCGCGCGGACTACCGATCCCTCCTGAGGTACTCCTCGTAGACAGCACCTAATGACTCCGCCGAGGTGACGCTCTGACCGGAGTTATCTGATGCGGTGCATACTCGAGTTCTTCGCGCCGGTCACCTTCGACGTGTCGGCTCCGGATGACACGCGGTTGTCCGGCCCGCGCCTCAGATCCAGCGAGGCACCCTCTTCAACCTAGGTCGCGGATGTCCTGCTGGGCACACATGAACGGAGCCGTCGGCGACGCGTTAGCGTCGAAGCGATCGGCGAACGCGCTTGCCCGGGCGGTGACCTTGGCGGCTCATGCAGGGCCCCGACCCACCGCCCGTACCTATGCGGTTAGTCGGTGGCCGCCACACCGAGCGTGTCCGCGATGGCCTGGATCGCATCGCTCTCGGCGGGGCTGACGTCTTGGCCGTTCTCCCGATGCGCGGCCGCGACTTTGTGGGTCAGATGCACGATGAATCCCTTGTAGTCATCGATCTCCTCGGGTGTCGCCGTGCCATCCAACGCCCCGATCGCGTCGCGGATCTGCTGGAGACAGCCTTCCCGGAGCTCCTCGGGCGTTCGGTAGCTCGTGCGCTCCATCTTCGGTTTCGCCGACACGACCTCGTCCAGGAGCTCGCTCTCCCCATGCTGCTGGCGGGCCTCCGCGTACGCCTTGGACATCGCCCACGTTTCGCTCCACGTACCACCACTCTGCGCGGTGAGCACGATCATGCCCGCACTTGGCGGGCCCGCCAGCACAGTCTTCCACCCCTCATCGCTGAACGCGGACTTCGCCGTCATTGGCGTTCCCTCCTTTGTGGCCTCGGATCACACCGTACAGAAGACGCTCGCGACTGCCTGGCGACCGGCGCCCTCGACCGATGCAGGCGCTCGGGCCTGCCGCGGCCGAGGCGGGAAGGCGGGTCAACCATCACGACGCCGGTCGCCACCAAGCGCTGCTTGGCGAGTAGACACCCGGCGGTTCCCTCGCCGGTGTTCGGAACGACACGGTCATACGAGCCGAAAGTCATCGGTGCTCGTCGCCGCCGCCATCTCAGCGCTGGGGACCTGCCTGGCGTGGGGTCGCCCATCCGCGACCCCGGGCTCGTCCCCATATCGGACCGGGCTCGCACGACGGACAAGATCACCGGGCGCGCTAGAGCTCCGGATCGAGGATCGACGGCGTCCCGGCGAGCAGCGTCGCGAGGTGCCCGCCCGCCGCCATCAGGCCCGCGTACGTCCCGGTCTCCACCACCCGGCCGTGGTCGAGCACGACCACCTGATCCGCGGTGCGGATCGTCGAAGGCCGGTGCGCGATCAGCAGCGTCGTGCGGTCGCGAGCCACCTCCGCCATCGCCGTGCGGAGCGCCGCCTCCGACTCGGCGTCGAGGTTCGCCACGGCCTCGTCCATCACGAGGATCGGCGCGTCCCGCAGGAGCGCCCGAGCGATCGCCAACCGTTGTCGCTGACCGCCGGAGATGGATGCGCCCCGCTCGCCGAGCACCGTGTCGAACCCATCCGGCAAGGCGTCGATGAACGGCGTGGCCTGCGCGAGGTCGGCGGCATCCCGGATCTGCGCGTCGGTCGCCTCGGGGCTCCCGATCCGCAGGTTGTCCCCGACGCTCGTGTGGAACAGGTACACGTCCTGCGGCACCACCGCGATCATCGAGCGGAGGTCACGCTGGACCAGATCGCGCACGTCGACCCCACCGACCCTCACCGCGCCCGCGTCGACGTCCCACAGCCGCAGCAGGAGGTTGGCGCACGTGGATTTGCCGGCACCCGAGTGCCCGACGAGCGCCGTCGTCCGTCCCGGCTCGATCGCGAAGGACACGTCGTGGAGGACCTCGGGGAGATCGGCGGCGTACCGGAAGCGGACGGCGTCGAACGCGACGGGGACGCGCGGCGCGGCGGGGAGCCGCCCCGCCGAGGCCGGCTCGTCGACCAGATCGACGACCACCGGCTCGGCTCGCAACAACACCACGATGCGCTCAGCGGCGGCCCCGACCTGACCGACCTCCCGCAGCGTCCCGGTGAGCGCCGCGAGTGGCGCGAACGCGCCGGCGGCGAGGATCACGGCGACGGGGATCAGGTAGGGGTCGAGGCGGCCGCTCGAGGTCAACAGCGCCGCGGTCGTGACCGTGGCGATCGTCGCCAGGGCCGTGATCGCGTCGGTCGCCGCATGCTCCACACCGGAGCGCCGCCCGTGCGAGATGCTGGTGCGGCGGATCCGTTCGTGCTGCGACTCGACGCGCGCGAGCATCACGTCCTCCGCGCTCGCCGCGAGGATCTCGCGCGTGCCCTGCACGATGTCGACGACGTTCGCCCCGAGCTCGCCGAGCTCGTCCCGGAGTTGCTCCCCCTGGTCCTGGGCGCGCCGGAGCAGCCAGGAGGGCACGCTGGTGGCCGCGACGACGAACGGCACGACGACGAGGGCGAGCAGGGGCTGAACGAGCCACAGCCCGATCTCGGCGAACACCGGAACGACGAACGCCACTACGAGCGGCGGTGCCAGGTGCGAGGTGAACAGCTCCAGCAGCTCGACGTCGGCCATCGACGCGCGTGCCACGTCCCCGGATCGGCGGGCGAGGAAGTATGCGGGTGAGAGCGCCCGGAACCGTTCGTACAGCTCCTTGCGCAGGTCGTCCAGCAGCCGGAACGACATCACGTGCACGACGACGACCTCGAGCCATCCGAACAGCGCGATCGGTAAGGCGAGCGCGATCACGAGCCAGACGAGCGGCTTCAGCTCCGCTGCCTGCGCGCCGTCGAGCGCCTTGCCGACCAGCACCGCTCCGACGATCGCGGCACCGAACGTGAACAGATGGACCAGCAGGTTCGTGACGACGCCGCCGGCGAACAGCGCGCGGTACGGCCGGAGCAGCCCGGCGACCGGCCGCAGGCTCCGCACCAGGCGCCGCACGGGTCCGGTCGTGGACGTGGACGTCGCGGAGGCGGTCAGCTCGCTCATCCGGCGTGCTCCTGCGCGGCCACCAGGCGCGCGTATCGGCCGCCGCCCTCGAGCAACTCCTCGTGCGTCCCGACCTCTTCGAGCCGCCCTTCGTCGAGGACGAGGATCCGGTCGGCGCCCCGCACGGTGGACAGCCGGTGCGCGATGATCACGGTCGTCCTGCCGCGACGGAGTCGGTCGATCGAGCCCTGGATCCCGGCCTCGGCGGCGACGTCCACGCTCGAGGTGGCCTCGTCGAGCACGAGGATCGGCGCGTCCTTCAACAGGGCACGGGCGATCGCGATGCGCTGCCGTTCGCCGCCGGAGAGCCGGAAGCCTCGCTCGCCCACGATCGTGTCGAAGCCCTCCGGCAGGTCGCGGACGAACGCGATCGCGCCGGCGGACCCGACGGCGCCGTCGAGATCCTCGTCGCTCGCGGCCGCCCGGGCCAACCGGAGGTTCTCGGCGACCGTCTCGTGGAACAGGAACGTGTCCTGAGGGACGAGCCCGATCATCCGCCGGAGCTCCCGGGGGTCGAGCTCGCGGATGTCGTGGCCGCCCACCCGAACCGTGCCCTCCTGCGGATCCGCGAACCGCAGGAGCAGGGAGGCGAGCGTGGTCTTGCCGGCGCCGGAGGGCCCCACGATCGCCACCGTCTCGCCGGGCGCCACGGCGAAGCTCACCCGGTCGATCGCGGGAGCGTCGCCGGTGCGATACCGGAACGTGACTCCCTCGAACCGGATATCGGTCGCGAGGTCGCCGTCCAGCCGGGCGGGCTGGAGCGTCGCGACGCGCGGCGGGGTCTCCAGCACCGCGAAGGCCCGCTCGGCCTTCGACATGCCCCAGACCGCGTTGTGCATCGCCTCGTTGATCTCCCGCGCCGGCAGGAAGCACTCGCCGACGAGCAGCAGGACGAGCAGGAGGTCACCGGCCGTGATCGCGCCGTCGATCAGCCGGAACGCGCCGACCGCCAGCGTCACGGCAACGCCCGCACCCGCGACGAACGCCATGCAACCCCAGAAGATCGCCGAGACGTTCGTGAGGCGGATCGCCGCATCGCGCACCGCGTCGGCGCGGCCGAACAGGTCGGCGCCGCGTCGCCGCGCCGCACCGAACATCTTCAACGTCGCCATGCCCTGCAGGGCGTCGACGAACTCGGCCGTCAGCGGCCGGTAGCTCTCGGACCAGAACCGCATATGGGAGCCGAGCGCCCGGTATTCGACCGGGGGGATGGCCACGACGATGGCCGCGAAGACGGCGACGACCACGCCCACGACCGGATCGACGATCCAGATCACGATCACGATCGCGACGGCGGAGATCCCCGCGACGATGACCTTCGACAGGAAGAGCCGGAAGTACGCGTCGAGCTTCTCCACCCCATCCACGAGGACCGCCTCGAGCTCCCCGCTGCGCTCCTCGGTCACCCAACCGGGGCCGAGCTGCATGATCCGGTCGACCAGGCGATGCCGAAGGTCCGCCGTGATCCGTACGGAGGCACCGGCCATCATGCCTTCCTGGATCGCGGTGCACGCCGCGCGCAGGCCGACCAGTGCGACGGCGAGCCCCAGCCAGGGGAGGACATCGCCGATCGGTGTTCCCTGGAGCACGCGGGTGATCGCCAGGGCGATCGAGATCCCCGTCGCGATGCGGGCCACCGCCACGACGAGGCCGAGGACCACGGAGCCGGCGAGCGTACGCCGCTCGGTCATCGCCAGGCGGATCAGGCGCCGGTCGAAGGCGCGCGCCGGAGCCGTGGTACGGGCCTCGCTCACCCGTCACCCCGTGCATCGGGTGCCGGAGCAGGGAAGGGGTCGAAGGCGCGGAAGGGCTCGGTGGCCTCGGCCACGGTGATCACACGGGCTCCGATCTTCGCCACGGGAACCACCGTAACCGCCGCGATCGCAAGTTGACCCCGGTCAGATATGCAGACGATGATGGCCGAAGCGTTTCCTATCCAGGGAACGGCAGGAGAAGGGGAGGCACGGATGAGGAAGCGATCGCTCGTCCTACTCGGGTTGCTCATCGTCATGGCGATGGCGGTACCTGCAGGCGCGAACGCCGAGGGGTCAGGTGGCCTGGTCTACGGGCCGAACACCCACCCGCTCGGCGTCTCCTACGAAGCCTGGACGCGACGCTTCGCTCGATACCTGTTCGAGCCACCGGTGGCCGAGAGCCCCATCGTGAACCCCACCTGCGATGCGGTGACGGCGCGTGGCGGGATCTTGTTCATGCCGGTCGCGACCTCCGAAGGCCTCGTCGTGCACTGCGACGTCCCGGCGCACAGGCCGCTCCTCGTCAGCCCGGGTGGTCAGTTCGCGACGCTGGGTCTGGACGCCGATACGCGTAAGGGCATCGAGGCGATCGTCGAGGGGTTCATGGCGATGACCCACGACGCGGTGGTCAAGGTCGACGGTGAGCGGATCTCCAGGATCGACCGGTTCAAGACCGGTTCGTGGGTGCGGCTCGATCTGGGCGCGGACAACCTGTTCGGCGTCCCCACGGGGGAGTATCAGATGTTCCTCGAAGGTTGGTTCCTGATGGTGCGGGGCCTCGAGCCGGGCAGGCACACGATCTGGCTGGGCGACGTTTTCACGGACCCGACCCATACGGACCAGGTGGCGACGATCAAGTTCATCCTGAACGTCGGGTAGCAGCCGCTGGATCGTCGCAGGCGGCGAGACCCCAACCGGGCGCGGAGGACGCAGGGCTGTGGGGACGGCGGACTTGTCCGATGGGCGGCAGGCCACCTTCGAGGTCGTGGGGGAAGGGCGCCCGACCCTGATGCTTCCCGGAGGGCCGGGCTTCGCCGCCGACTACATGCGGGGAGACGCCGCACTCTTCTCCGACGTGCTGCAGAGCTACCTGATCGACCCGCACGGCTCGGGTGGCTCGACCCCACCTGCCGACCCCGCCCGATACTCGCCCGAGGGGCACGCGGGGTTCTACGAGGACACGAGGTCGGCGCTGGAGCTCGGGCGCGTCGTGGTGTTCGGGCACTCGTTCGGAGCGACGACAGCGCTCACGTACGCAGCCCTCTACCCGGAGTCGGTGGAGGCGTGCATCGCGGTCGCTCCCTTCGGCGTAGGGACCGAGGCGGACCGGGAAGAAGGAGGGGATGCCGCTGCCGAGATGGAGGTCATGCTGGCCCGACACCGAGCGGCGCCGTGGTATCCCGAGGCGGAAGAGGTGTGGGGGAACTGGACCGAGCGAGCGTTGGCCACGGATGACCCGGCCGACGTCGAGGCCATGATGGCTGCTGTGCTGCCTCTGTACACGGCCCACCCTGAGCGCCCGGAGGTGTGGGCTGCGCTGGAGGAGTTCAAGACACATTTGAAGTGCGACCTGATGGCGATCAAGGCGTGGGAGGGCGGACTGTTCCAGGGGATCGACCTGCGCCCGATCCTCGGGAGGGTTCGGGCCCCAGTCCTCGTGGTGGCGGGCGAGCTAGACCTCGTCTGCGGTCCGGCCCAGGCTCGGCCGATCGCCGATGGGTTGCCGAACGCGACGCTGGCGTTGATCCCCGACTGCGGTCACATCCCAAGCGTGGAGTCTCCTGACCGGTACCGCACGACCGTCATCGAGTGGCTCCGGTCGCACTACTGACAAGGCGGCCCCGCGACAGTCATCATCTGGAGGTCCTGGAGGACCCACGACCCAGATGATCGACGCCCTCGCGACAGACAACCAGCCGGACGACCGGTCCGTGAGGCAACGCCTCGCACGTCTCCGCCTGCGGTTCCGGGATCCGGCCCTCGAGTCGGCGTTCCGGGAGGATCGCTTCCAGCTCAACCTCGGCAACGTCCGATTCGCGTTCCTGGCCGGGATCGGACTGTGGATCGGGTGGGGGATCCTCCTGCGTCCGTACATGCTGGCGCTGCAGGACCAACGGCTGGACATGGTGATCCGGTTCGGCGTGTTCATCCCGATGCTGGTCATCGGCTACGCGTTCAGCTACACGCGGATCTTCGGTCGAGTATGGGAATGGACCTCCTTCGCGATCGCCGTCGCGACGATCGTGATCTGGGTGTACTACGCGTCCAACGTCCTCACGCTGCCGGCGGAGTACGGGTACGTGGGCGTCATCCTGATCACCGCGTTCACGTACACGCTCCTTCGGTTGCGGTTCGTCCTCGTCGTGCTGACCGCGTTGGTGGGCATCGCGGTGTACCTCCCCTACGTCTTCACGGCTCGATACATCGTCCCTGTGAGCAGGGTGCTCGCGACGCTGTATCTCGTCTCGTTCGCGGTGCTGGGGGGGCTCGCTGCCTACTGGATGGAGCGGTTCGCGCGACAGCTGTTCCTCCGTCAGCGAGAACTGGACCAAGAGCGCAGTCGATCCGACGTGCTCCTCCTGAACATCCTGCCGCAGGCGGTGGTCGAGCAGCTCAAGACCTCATCCGGCGAGCGCATCGCGGAGGCGTTCGACGACGTGAGCGTGATCTTCGTCGACGCCGTCGGTTCCACCGAACAAGCCGCCCGCTGCTCGCCGGAGGAGTTCGCGGAGGCCCTCGATCGGCTCTTCCGCTGGTTCGACGAGATCGTCGACCGGCACGGCCTCGAGAAGATCAAGACGATCGGCGACGCGTACATGGCCGTCGCGGGCGCGCCCGTCCCGATGGCGCATCATGCCGAGGCCACCGTGGCGATGGCGGTCGAGATCCTCGCTGGATCGCGGACGGTGCGGTGGCCGTCCGGAGACCCGATCAGGGTCCGCGGTGGCGTCGCGACCGGACCCGTCGTCGCCGGGGTGATCGGCGAGCGGAAGTTCGCGTACGACGTGTGGGGCGACACGGTGAACCTCGCGAGCAGACTCGAGGAGGCGGGCGAGCCCGGCCAGGTGCTGGTTTCGCAGCCGACGTCAACGGACGTCATGGATCGATACGCGTTCGGACCCGTCCAGATGGTCGACATCAGGGGCAAGGGTTCGATGCCTGTGCGTGCCCTCCTCGGGCCGCACGCACCCTCCGACGACGGTGAACGCTCTTCCGGGATGGAACCGTCTTGAGGAGGTCGCCGCGAGGTGGGCACGCCCCCCCGATCGCGGTGATCGCTCTCGTGCTCGCGCTCTGCGCCGCCGCGGTCGCATGCACGCCGGCGACGCCCGAGGTAACGCGCCCCTCCGGCGAAGGGGGGAAGGAGACGATCGTCGTCGGCGTCTCGGGCGCGTTCACCGAGAACCAGATCGTGGCGGAGATGTACGCGGACGTGCTCGAACACGCCGGGTACACGGTTGAACGGCAGATGGATCTCCGGTCGCGGGAGGTCTCGCAGTCCGCGCTCGAGTCCGGGCAGATCGATCTCAAGCCCGAGTACCTGTCGTCGCTGCTCCTGTTCCTCGACGCGAACGCGCAGCCGTCGAACGATCGCAACGACGTCGTGGCGAAGGTCCGCGAGCTGCTCGGGGCGAGGGGGATCACGGCACTGGCACCGGCACCGGCGCAGGACACCAACATGTTCGTGGCCAACGCCGAGACCGCCCAACGGTTCGGGCTGACGACGATGACGTCGCTCGCGGCGGTGGCGAACCAACTGACGCTGGGAGCGCCGCCCGAATGTGCACAGCGCTTCTTCTGTCTCACGGGGCTGAAGGACGTGTACGGCATCCTCTTCGACGACTTCACGCCCCTCGACGCGGGTGGTCCGCAGACCGTCGCGGCGCTCGAGAGCGATGAGGTGCAGATCGGCTTGCTGTTCTCCACGGACCCCAGCATCAGCGCGAACGGATTCGTGCCCCTCGTCGACGACAAGCATCTGCAGGACGCCGAGAACCTGACGCCGGTGATCCGCACGGACAAGCTGAACGACGAGATCCGCGATGCGCTCGATGCCGTGAGCGCGAGGCTCACCACCGAGAACGTGTCGGTCCTCGTGGGCAAGGTCGTGTTGGACGGTCAGGATGTGCCAACCGTGGCGAGGGACTTCCTGATCGCGAACGGCCTCCTCTAGCTGCCGGGACGTTCAGCCGCCCCAGGGTGCGGGTGACAGCGCCCAAGGGGTTTCTTCGCCCGTGCGATCAGGCGCAGCGTGGCGTGTGT
Organism: uncultured Actinomycetes bacterium; assembly: GCA_963810915.1. GTDB lineage: Bacteria > Actinomycetota > UBA4738 > UBA4738 > HRBIN12 > JAOUEA01. The sequence goes on from CAWEPH010000004.1 coordinate 44,793, forward strand.
GTTCCTGCGCGGTTCTGGTGCAGGGCGTGTCCCTAAGATCCGAGGGCTCAGGCCGACCCTCGTTCTCGGAGGGATGCCGATTCGCGCATCCCTCACGATAGGAGGACACTGAATCGTCATGCGCCAGCGATCCGGCTCGCGTGTCTTGGCCGCGGTCCTGTTCACCGACATCGTGGACTCCTCCGCTGTGGCCAGTCGCGTCGGGGATGCGCGCTGGAAGGCGTTGATCGCCCGCCATCACGCGATCGTCCGGCGGGAGCTGAAGCGGTTCGGAGGCAAGGAGCTCGACACGGCCGGTGACGGCTTCTACGCGAGCTTCGGCGAGCCGGCGGCCGCGATCCGATGCGCGTGCGCCGCGTCCGAGTCGGTACGCGAGCTGGGCATCGAGATCCGCGCGGGCGTGCACTTCGGCGAATGCGAGCAGCTGAAGGAGAAGCTCGGGGGGATCGCCGTGGTCGTCGGGGCTCGCGTGATGTCGCTCGGGGGGGCTGGGGACGTCCTGGTCACGGCGTCGACGAGCGCGCTGGTCGCGGGCGCCGGATTCGGGTTCACCGACCGAGGCGAACACTCGCTGAAGGGGGTCGACGGGCAGTGGCACGTGCTCGCCGTGTCCGAGGTGGACGGCGAACCCAGACCCCAGCCGGCCGAGCCGGCGGAGGCGGAGCGGCGGCTCGCGGAGGTCCAGCCCTCGGCGCTGCGGCCTCGGACATGGAGGCTGATGGCGATCGCCGCAGCGTTCCTCGTCGTCGTGGCCGTGGTCGCGGTGCCACCACTCGTGCGGAGGGGCAACGCCGGATCCGAGATCGCACCGAACTCGGTCGGGGTCCTCGACCCTTCCTCCGGCGAGCTCAGCCAGACGATCGCGATGCCATCTGGCCCCGGCGCGATCACGGCCGGCAACGGGTCGCTCTGGGTGACGAATCCCGACGCGGCGACCGTGACCCGGATCGATGAGGAGACGGAGGCCGTGATCGACATCGATCCGGTCGGAGTCGCCCCGGCCGGGATCGCCGCCGGCGAGGGTGCCATCTGGGTGGTGGAGAGCGGTGGCCCGACCGTGTCCCGCATCAGCACCGACACGAACGAGGTGGTGGGGGACCCGATCGGGGTCGGGAACGGCCCGGAGGACATCGCGGTCGGTGAGGGGCCGTCTGGGTCACCAACCGGTTCGACGGGACGGTTTCGCGGATCGACCCGAGCGCGTGGCGAGGTCGTGAAGGAGATCCCGGTCGGGCTCGATCCGAGCGGTATCGCGGTGGGGTTCGGCAGCGTGTGGGTGGCGTTGGCCGGGTCGAACACGGTGGTGCGGGTCGACCCAGAAGACGAACGAGGTGACGGACACGATCGACGTGGGCAACGGGCCCGGGTCGCTGGTCGTGAGCCCGGACGCCGTGTGGGTCGTGAATAGCATCGCCGACACCGTCTCGCGGATCGACCCTGAGACGAACCTGGAGACTGAGGCGATCCCGGTGGGAGACGGCCCCTCGGGTATCGCGTTCGCCGAGGGGGCGGTCTGGGTGGCGAACGGATCGGACGGGACCTTGTCCCGGATCGACCCCGGCTCGAACGGTGGTCGACCCTGCCGTGCGGGTCGGCAGCATCCCGCAGGGATTGGCGACCGCAGCGGGGAGCCTGTGGGTGACCGTTCGCGGAACCGCGACCAACCACCGCGGGGGGACGCTGCGGCTCGTCTCCGAAGAAGCGCCCGACTCGTTGGACCCCGCGTCGAACTACTGCGCTCGGACAGCAGCATCATGATCATCATGGGCGACGGCCTCGTGGGATTCAAACGGGTCGGCGGGATCGACGGCGAAACCCTGGTACCGGACCTCGCGGTCTCGCTGCCGACGCCCACCGACGACGGGCAAGACCTACCGGTTCCAGCTCCGTAGGGGGATCCGCTACTCCAACGGCGAGCCGTGGTGCGCGTCGGACTTCCGCCGCGCGGATCGAGCAGAGTGCTTCCGGTATCCCAGGATCGACATCAGCCCGGCGCCGCCTACTTCGGGGGCCTCGTCGGTGGGCGCGAGTGCAGGACACGACCGACATCGTGCGACCTCTCCCGAGGGGATCGAGACCGACGACGAAGCCAGCACGGTCACGTTCCATCTGCGAGAGCCCGACCCCGATTTCCTCTACAAGCTGGCCACTCCCGTGCGCATTCCCCGTGCCGGCATCGACCCCCGATGAACAACAGACCCGCGCGGGGGTCCCGGGGACCGGGCCCTACCGGCTCGAAGGCCCGATGACGAAAGACGGGTTGGTCCTGGTGCGCAACGAGTACTTCCATCAGTGGTCGGCCGAAGCCCAGCCGGATGGGAACGTGGATCGGATCGAGTGGACCTTCGGCGGGGACGTCCGATGAGCTCGCGGACGCCGTCGCGAACGGACGAGGCCGACTACATGGTTCGCCGTCGACCCCTCGCCGAGCCAGATCGAAGACCTGCGCGTGCAGGTTCGCCGGGCAGGTCCACGAGCATCCGACGCAGGTCGTTGTTCTACCTCTCCCTCAACACGAAGCTGCGCACCGTTCAACGACCCGGACGTTCGGCGCGCGCTGAATCTCGCGGTGGACCGCAAGGATCGTCGAGCTCTACGGCGGACCCGCGGTCGCCAGTCCTACCTGTCAGGTCCTGCCGCCGAACTTCCCCGGTTACGAGCCGTACTGCCCGTACACCATCGACCCGGGACCCGGGGGCCAGTGGTCGGGACCGGACATGGCGCAGGCCCAGCGTCTGGTCCGGCGTTCGGGAACCGCCGGGACCCACGTGACGTTCTGGTACTCACCCGCCTTCCTCGAGGTCTCCCAAGGCCCAGGCCGAGTACTTCGTGCAGCTCCTGGAGAAGCTGCACTTCGTGGCCGACCTCAGGTCGACCGCGGGCGCCATCGACTGGCGGCTCCATCGGCTGAAGGCCGAGGACGCGCACTTCGCGGCCCTCCGCGGCGACCGAGGGATCCAGATCGCGCCAGCGGGGTGGGGCGCCCGACTACCCTGCGGCCTCGGGCTTCGTCGCGACCCTGGTGGGGTGCGACTTGTTCCCAGACCCGAACTACGGGGCATTCTGCGACAGGGATATCGACAAGATGATCGGGCACGCGGCCCAGATCCCGACCGAGGACCCTGCCGCCTCCGGCCGGGCGTGGGCCGAGGTGGACCGCGCGATCACCGACCAGGCCCCCTTCGTGTCCCTCGTGAACCCGATCGATTTCGACTTCGTCTCACAGCGGCTCGGGAACTACCAGTACAACCCCGAGTGGGGGCTTCTGCTCGCCCAGGTTTGGGTGCGCTGACGGGCTGGTTGCAGCCGACACTTCGATATCCGTGCCAGCTGCGTCGAGCAGGGGATCGATACGTTCATCGATGCCTACGTGCTGTCATTCGAGCACGGCTTCCAGAAACCTGACCCGAGGATGTTCCAGATGGCCCTCGATGCACTGGGGGTGGAGGCGGGTGAGGCGCTCATGGTCGGTGACTGGGCACCCGTCGATGGTGGGGCGGTCTCCATCGGCATCGCCACCTTGATCCTTCCTCGGCCTACTGAGCTGATCGCCTAGGGGGCTCGATATCGTGCTCCGCCTCCTTGGATGAGGAGGGACCAAGCCGCGGCGCCTTCCCGTCGATCAGTGCCGCGTAACGGAGCGGATCCGACGGAGACTTGGATGTTGGCGAAAGGAGATCCAGTGCGGAAGTCGAAGTCTGATCCCGAGAGGATCCCGCAGTCCGAGGAAGCGTGGCGACGCCGATTGACCCCCGAGCAGTTCGAGGTTCTTCGCAACAAGGGAACGGAACGCCCCTTCACGGGTGCGTATGCGTCATCGAAGGAACCCGGCATCTACCGATGTGCGGGGTGCGGCGCAGCACTGTTCAGCTCGAAGACGAAGTTCGAATCGGGCACGGGCTGGCCGAGCTTCTGGGACCCGATCGAACCGGGAGCGGTGGATCTTCGTGAGGACCGGAGCCTTTGGATGAGCCGCACGGAAGTCACGTGCGCGCGGTGCGGTGGCCACCTGGGACACGTGTTCCCTGATGGACCGCAGCCGACGGGGGATCGCTATTGCATGAACTCGGTCTCGCTGGAGTTCGAGGCGGAGTCCCAGGCCGAAGACCCCCAACCTTAGGGCCGCTGATTGGGCGCTGGCCAGATCTATCGAGTCAAGCCTGGGGTCGGTTGGCGGTCACCGACACACGGTTGTCCGAGGCGGATGTCGCTGGTCTGATCTCCGCTCCGAGGCTTCCGAGTTGACCTGACGCGGGTTCCCCCCGGCTTCAGTCGTTGCCGATCCGGCTATCCCCCTATCTACAGACCCCATCCCAACCGAAGGTTCATCGCACCGCCAGGTGCCGGGATCGGGAGGGGCTTCGAGACCGGATCCGAGCGCTCGTCAACCCGCTTGCCAGCTCATGTCTGTAGGGGTATGAGGAGGAACCAACCAGGGCGCCCGCGCTGGGGGAACGGTGAACGAGGCCGACCTTGAGTACGCGTGGTTCTTCCGCGCGGAGTTTCCGGGCGTCCTGCGAACCGTGTTCTTGATCCTGCACGATCGCGGCAGATCTGAGGATGTGACGCAAGAGGCATTCATCCAGCTCCTCACCCACTGGAGGAAGGTGTCGCGATACGAGCGCCCCGAAGCCTGGGTGCGGCGGGTGGCGATCCGTCAGGCCGTTCGCGCGGTGAAGCGCGATCGGATGCGCGCGGAACTCGAGCGCGCTGACGTTCCCGCCCCCCACGCCGACCTTCCCGATGTCGACCTCGCGCGCGCCGTGCAGCGCCTGCCCGCGATGCAGCGTGCCGCGGTGGTGCTCTTCTATTTCGAGGATCGACCCGTCGCCGAGATCGTAGAGATCCTCGGCATCTCGGATGGGAGCGTGAAGGTTCATCTGCACAGAGCACGGCAACGACTGGTGGTGCTCCTCGGAGAGGAGGTCGGTGAAGATGCCCGTTGAACGCCGCCTCCGTGAGGGGCTCCATCGCAACGCCGACGCTCTGCACCCTGAGGTCGACACGTTCCTTGCAACGGTGGTTCATCGCGGTAAGCGGCGGATGATCGCGCGCCGGATGGTATTGGCTGCCGGGGTCGCCGCCGCGGTGGCGGGCGCCGTGATGATTGGCCCAAGGGTCGTAGACGCGATCCGCACGTCCAAGCTCGAACTCCCCGCGACCACACCCAGCATCACGGTCACGCCTCCACGCGGGCTCGCCGGGACGTTCACCGGGCAGCTACGGCCGGGCCTTGAGGCCGTCCGCACGGATCGCATGGCGGGGATGTGGACCATCTTGATGCACCCGGACGGCACGATGACCGTGCAGGGACCGCCCACGTTCGGCGGTGTCCTCGGGGGTTACCGGTTCCAACCCCACGGCGCGGTATTCCGCACCGATCTCTTCGAACACGACGTCTGCAAGGGGTTCCCGCGGGGGACATACCGCTGGTTCGGCTCGGGGAGTGCCCTGACCTTCACGGTCGCACGCGATCCGTGCGACGCGCGGGTGGCCCTCCTCACGTCCACCCCCTTGAGCGAGGCGAGTCCGCTCGACGGCGAGTGGCACATGCGGTACACGTGCGTAGAGGAACTGCGCACGTTCCAGCGCAACATCCAGTTGGACCGCACCCGAAGCGTCCTGTCCGACGGTCGTTCACGTGAGGTCCTCATCAAGCTGTGGTCGCGGGAGCTGGCCTGGGGTCCGAACGCCAAGGCGGCCACGCGAGATCACGCCCAGCGCACTATGCCGAGGTGCTCCCGCCCGTGAACATGTCATGCGCATCGACCGGGGGTACATCTCGGAAGATCCGCACACGATCGGGTTGTTGGGTGCGATCAGGTTCGTGAACGACCACACGATCGCTATCAGTGATCCGTACGGCAACATCGACACGGTCGATACGTTCACGTTCCAGCTCCATGGCGACGCGCTCACGCTCACCCAGACAGGCCTTCATGACTCCTGGCAGGGAACGTTCCTCGAGGAAGCGCCCTGGCATCGAGTCACCTGATCCACAGGAAGCTGCCGAGGTTGTCAACCGCCGGAAGATGCCGAGCCTGTTGAGGATGGAGAAGGGAGGCTCCATGCCGTCGCGCAACTCAGAAGACGACGTGCCGATCAGTTCCCGAGCGCATCGCAGCAAAGGCTTCTTGAAGGATCTGGAGTGGCGAGGACGCGGGGGACGGTTCATGGAGGCGAGGCGGGCGCGTCGAGCCAGATGGCTCAGCTCAGCGATGGCGTTCAAGTGGGCGGCGGTGTTGGGGATGCTCGCGATGGCCGCTTGCACCAGCGGCAGCTCAGCCCCAACAGCTTCGATCGCCGCCTCGACCCCACCCGAGTCGCAAGCCGAGTCTCCATCACCCGTGCAGTGCCCTTGGCCTGACGGCGGATCCTGCCTGGGGCCTCTGGCCGCCGGGACGTACACCACCAGTGCTTTCCAACCCACGCTCACGTATCGGCTCCCTGCCGGGTGGGGAAACTTCGAAGACTTGCCCGGCAACTTCTTGCTGATCCCGCCCGGGGGTCACGTAACTGGCGTCGATCCGGGGACGAGCGACTACGTTGGCGTCTACACGAGCGTGGCAGCGGAGACACCGAGATGCGCGGCGGCACCCGATGCCGGCAGCTCGCCTGCGCAGCTAGCCAGGTACTTCGCGAGCGACCAAGAGTTGGAGACGACGACCCCCGAACCGGTGGTGGTCGGCGGGTTACGCGGATTCGTTCTCGATCTCCAACTTGCGAAGGACGCACACACGAAGCTCGTGTGCCTCATCGTGGGCGTCCCACCTTCCGGGCTCGAGCATGGAGTGGGACCGGGATTAGCGATGCGCTTGTATCTCCTTGCGAATCACGACCCGATCGTTGGCGGGACCGTTGCGATCGAGATCGACGACGTGTCAGGCGGCGGTCACCTGAACAAGTACTCCGCCATGGTGAAGAACTTCCGATTCGGAACCTGACTCGCTCTCACACCCGACCGTCTTCGAAGAACCTTCCGAGCCCTGCCTCGCGCGACCCGTGAAAGCAGCGTGGGAGTAGTTGCCGAACCGCCCTGGCACCGAGTCAACTGATCCACAGGAAGACGCCGAGGTTGTCAACCGCTGGAGGATCCCAAGCCTGTAGAGGGTGGAGAAGGAGGTCCATTCCATGAGCAACTCGCGCATCCCGATCCCTGTGACCACGTTGATCCTGGGAATGTCCACCATCGGCGCGACCGTGCCCGCCCATGCCCGCTCGCTGCCGAACGGCTCGGGGATGAGAGTCGTGGCCGACGAGGGCTATCACACCACCTGGTCCCCTAACGACACCCAGCTGGGCCTCTACGCGGACCCTAGCGTCTGGTTCGTGAATGCCGATGGATCCGGCGGGCTCACCCAGGGAGACATTGGGCCCCGCTCGGTCCTGACCGCCATTGTTCGCCCGCGGATGAGTTGAGGGGGTAGGGATGGAACGTGCTACTAGTGAGCGGCGCACGCTCCGGCGTATGTTCTCGATACTGGCGACGCTAAGCCTGGTGATGGGGATCGCGCTGCTTGGGCTCGTCGCAGTTGGCGGAGAGGCCGTGGCCACCGCTCCTGGAAGCAATGGCCTGATCGCGTTCCGCCGTTACGTCAACGACGCTCACACCCGTGGTGACATCTTCACGATCAAGGCCGACGGCACCGGCGAGCGCCGAGTGACGCACGAAACAGGTGGGGGAGATCTCGGAACGGAACCGGACTGGTCCCCGGACGGGCGATGGATCTCGTACGACATCTGGCGGCACGGTGATGACAACCGGTCAAGGATCTTCAAGATCCGTCCGAACGGCTCCCAGCGAACGAACATCGACGCCTCATGTACGACGCCGTGCCTGACCGACGGGTTCCAGCAGTGGGGGCCGGACGGGGAGTGGATCGCGTTCCAGCGTGGTCTCGGGACACGTGTCGGCGAGAACAATGTCATGGCGATCTTCGTGATGCGAGCCGACGGCACAGATGTTCGGCAGGTCACCCAACGAGGGGCGGATCCTGCGATTGCGCAACCGTACGGTGACAATGTACCTACCTGGTCCCCGAGCGGGAACCGCTTGGCGTTCGTCCGCCGCAGGGTCAGCACCGACCACAGCGCCATCTTCTCCGTGCGCCTCGATGGCACAGGGCTGCGCCGGGTCACTCCGTGGCGGTTGGACGCGGGCCAGCCCGACTGGTCGCCCGACGGGCGTTGGATCGCTTTCTACGGGCCAACGACATCGGATATCCGTCACGTCTCGCTCGTGCACCCGGACGGAAGCGGGGTTCACGTCATCACGTCGGGACCCGGCACGTGGGGGTCGCTCTCGTTCTCACCCAACGGGAGGAAGATCACGGCGAGCCATTCGCCAGCACTCATCGCGGATGTCTACACGATGAACGTGGATGGGTCGGGTCTGACGGATATCACCAACTCGAACCACTTCGAGAGCGCACCGGATTGGGGGCCTCGTCCCAGCTAGCCGCCGTGTGTTCGCGCCGGTGGCTGGTCGGCGTGCCGGTCCGCGAGTATCGGGCGATCGAGGCCGGTCCTTAGGGAATCAGGGCTTTCCACCAGCCAGAGGAGATGGAGACAAACCCGCCTCCAGAACTTCAGCCATCGCGGCGCTCCACGCGGCCCGCATCGCCGCCGCGTGGCTAGCGAGGTACTCGGTCCGCATGGGCTGGGGGTAGCGGCCAACGATGGACTCGAACGCCAGGACAAGTTCCTCGATGCTCCCTTGCTGCGATGCGTCCAATGCCTTCCCCACCACACGAGTGAGCGGACCTTCCGGGTCGATCTGGAATGGCTGCTGGCCGACGATCACTAGCGACCGTGCGCGCTCCGGTGCGTATTCTCCGATCCCGAAGCAGAGCCGTCCTCCCCAGGAGATGCCTACGAGGTGTGCACGCTCGATGCCGAGTTCGTCGAGTACCGCCATCGCGTCGGCGACCCGCAGGGGCATGGCGTAGGACTTCGCGTCGTGCGGCTTGTCGCTCCGCCCGTGACCCCGGTGGTCGACGTAGATGAGCCGGAACTCCGCGCGTAGTTCCTGCAACGCCCGGGCGATCGGCGAGCCTCGCACCACATCCACAGGATCGAGGAATCCACCAAGGATCACGACCGGGGTGCCTGCGCCGCCCTCGTCCTCGAAGTAGATCCCTTTGTCGTCAAGGGTGTTCCTGGCATACGGCATAAGCCCTCGCCCGGTCGGCGCGCACATCCTGGCACAACGTGGACCCTGACGGCGCGCTCATGTTCCTCAAGACCGCGCGTATGCCCATGCGTGAACCCCGATGTGGCCGAGGTCACCTGCGCAAAGTGACCTACGTGATCACCCGATACAGGTGCCAGCGGTCGGGTACCCCTTTCAGTTCGTGCTCGCCGCGATCCTCGAAGACCAGTCCCGAACCGGCCACCAGGTCCTTGACGGTCTGTGAGACCAGGACTTCTGACGGACCCCCGAGCGCGGCAACCCGTGCTCCGATGTGAACCGCGATGCCCCGGACGGCGTCTCCATCAAGCTCCACTTCGCCCGTGTGCACGCCCGCGCGGATCTGTATCCCGAGGTCGCGGACCGAAGCCGCGATCGCTTGACCACATCGGACCGCACGAGCGGGGCCGTCGAAGGTCGCCAACAAACCGTCGCCAGTGGAATCCACGTAGCGACCCCGGTGGCGTTCGATCTCAGCGCGAGCACGCTCGTCGTGACGGGCGAGGATCGAACGCCACTCGGCGTCGCCCACGGCGCTGAGATGCTCCGTCGACCCGACGATGTCGGTGAACAGGACGGCGGCAAGCACACGGTCTAGATCCGCTGCTTGCGGTGCTACCCCGGCGATGCGGCGGATCTCCTCCGTCCAGGAAAGTATGGTCTCCGGCGACCACGACTTCCCCGCCATGTCTCGGAGCTCGGCACCCAGGATCATCGAGGCGACGTCGCGTGCTCTATCGGAATCGCTCTCTGTCGCGCCCATCGTCAAGATCGTCGTCGGGACCTTCACGGCAGGAAGGAGCGCCCGGACGTCTGACTCGTACCAGATCTTCGCGAAGGCTCGTGCGACGTCGGGCGTGCAGGCGTTCCGGCTCGCCTTCGCGATGAAGGCGGCATATGAGACCGGTATCCGGTTGCCATGAGAGGCCTCGTCCTGGAGGAACGCTCTAGCGTACGCGAGCGTGCCCCACAGCTCGATGTCATGCTGCTCGGCTTCCATGTCCGCAGGGGTGCGGCCCGAGGGGTAGTCGTGTGCCCAGGCGTACCGGGGGGTCGGTTCCATCCACACGATCGAGTGCACGCGCTCCGGCTTGGAAGCCGCGAGCAGCACATTGGGAGCCCCTGACTCGAAGACGCCTGTCAAGATCGGCCGCTCCGATCCGACATCGTCCATCACCGTCAGCAGGTCGGAGACCCTCGTCTCGAGGTTGGGGAGTGCCACGTTGCGGCTCGACAACCCGATGCCGCGGCGATCGTGCAAGATCAACCGCGCGAACGAGGCGACCTCACGGATCCAAAGCGCGCTGAGCGGATCTTCGGACTCCATGTCGATGTTGCCGGGCCAGTCCGACTGCCAGACCACGTCGATCGGGCCATCGCCGATGACCTGGTAGGCGATGTAGACATCGTCCGGCGTGACCGCGTAGTGGGTATCGGTGATCTCCACGCTCGCATCCTTCCCCTGACAGGGCCGCGCCGCAACCGGGTGCTCATCGGAACAGAGAAGGGCCGTCGCAGTCACCGAGGTCGTGATGAACGGGCCACATGGCGCTCGGCTCATCCCTCGTGAAGGGGAGGACCAGGCTGATCACGGCGGCGGCGAGCGCCCCGGCATGCGATATCGCTTGCTTCCAGACGCGACACTCGACGGCCTACTCCCGTGGCATGTTCGCCGAGTCCCCACGCATGTCGAAGCGATTGCCCAAGGCGCTCGGAAGGGCTTCAAGGAGTGGGGAGGCCAAGACGGCTTCGATGCACTCCCGGGAACCGCCTACGTACGTCGAGAACCCGTCGATCTCCGTGGCGACGATCCACGCTCGATCATCTGGCCACCAGTAGTTCGGTGCCTCGCTCCGCCACTGGAACCACCCAGGCAGAGCATCTAGAGGGCCACGGAACATGAGGTAGTGACGGAGCGCCCAAGTTCCTGCCGTCAACTCCCCCACTGGCGGTCCGGAACGCACGAGATGGATGACGCCTCGCGGGATACCCTCAATGCCGGGTCCGAGATCGCCGTAACCGTCCCACAGCATGAACCAGGCGTCTGCCGGACTCGCCGAGTGGGGCTGAAGCACCTGGGCGAGCGCGAGCGCCTCGGTGTCTTCGAGCCACTCGTTGGGCGGGGACCACTCTCCGCCCCCGGTGCTGATCGCTGTCCAACGCTCGTAGTCGTGGGCATCGAGGTCATCGATGAGCGCCTCGACCTGCATCTCGGGGTGAATCGTCTTGCCGCGTGCGGATGCGATCTCGGACCAGCGGAGCACGTCGCTCTGCTTGATCGAGTTCCCGAAGAACCGTCGTCCTGGATGGAAGATGCGTGCGTAAGCCTCGAACCCGCTCGGGACGATCTCGCCGACGAGGACCGCGTCCTCCTCCCGTCCTTGCGGTTGGAGGGCGTCGTTGATCCACATCGTGGGCTCGGCGTCGGTCCACACCCGGAACGGTCGAGGTGGCGGGAACACAGCCATGACGACGACAGTATCGGTCGCGTCCAGCCAGGGGCGCTCCTCCGCCTGATGATCGAACCCCGTACTCACGCCCCGTGGGTATGAGTTCGACCTCGGTCGCCCACGAGAAGGGTCTATCACAGACGTGACTGAGGTCGTGATGAACGGGCCAGATCGCTCGTCCATCCCCCATGAAGGGGACGACCAGGCTGATCGCGGCGGCGGCGTGCGCCCCAGCGTGAGACAACTTACTGGTCGGGCCTGCTCCCTCAGTGGCGCGTCGCCGGCTGAACGAGTCGACCCAAGGCACCCAGCCACGGCATGCAGTGTTCGGCGTGCGTTCTCCGGATCGACCCTAGGCACCCGTACGACCCTCGCGGATGCTCAAAGATCAGCTGTTCGCCGAGCACCTCGTGCCGAGCTCTACCCGCATGAGCGAAGCCGAGTTTCTGCGCCAACCGCGCAGAGGCCTCGTTGTCCGGGCTTATCGCCGCTCGGACACCGTCCACACCCTGGGTGAAGGCCCAGTCGAGCAGCCCGCGGCACGCCTCTTCGGCGAAGCCGCGTCGCCGGTAACCGGTGACGACCCGGTAGCCGATCTCGACCCATCCGTCGTCGTCCGGCGGCCCGTGGAAGCCGACCTCCGCGACGGCCTGACCGCGACCGTCGATCAGGCGCGCCAGTCGCGTACCCCAGACCAGCAAGCGGGCGTCGAGATCGCCTTCGACGACTCGCGGCGCGAGCCATCCCCACCCGTCGTTGCGCCATTCGGTGGGGAACGGCGTTCCGAGCAGTCCCTCGGCGCGCTGCCAGTCGGCGGCCATGATCGCGCGCATCGCCTCGCACGACATCGGCGTCATCGCCAAACGCTGCGTCGGGATCATCGCCATCGAAGGCAGCCTAGTCGGCGTCGACCTTGCGGCGGCCTTCCTAAGCATGGCCCAGTCGCTCTTGCCATTCCTAGGTGCGCCAGAGGACGATCTCGTCCTTGATGAGGCCGCTCTCGCGGACGTCCTCAGGACGAACGTTCGTCGGCCATGTCACTCTCTGGGTCGCCGCCTGCAGAAGGTCTTTGAAACGCTGCGGAGTCGCACTCACTCCCACGAGTAGCGGAGGAGCCACGACGCCGTGTCCTCCAACGATCAGTCGGGACAGGATCGTCCGCTCCTCGCCGAGCTGAGCGGCTGACCTCGGCCCCAATCCCTTGTGTGTGCTTCGTCGATGATTAGGTAGACGGTCGAGCCCGTCGTTCTGATGCAGCCCCAGATGCTCTCCGCCACAAGGTGCTGAGAAGGGCTATTTGCGCATATGACCGAGGTCGTGATGAACGGGCCAGATCGCTCGTCCATCCCCCATGAAGGGGACGACCAGGCTGATCACGGCGGCGGCGTGCGCGGGCGTCCCGCCGTCCGCCAACGCGCGTCGTACCGCGGTTCTGCTCTCATCGCTCACCTTGAGGGTCGCGAGGAGGATGCTTGGGGCCTTCTCGGTGCGATCCTCGAGGAGCTCGAGATCGACGAGATGGAGGACGACTTCGCGGAACCACCTGGTCCCGACTGAGCGACTCGTCCTAGCCCCTCCGCAACCGCTTACGAGTGAGGGCCGGCCGTGGCGGCAGAGGACGTGATTACGCTTGGCTCTTCCCCGGAGCCCACTTTGGCGAGGAAAACGGTATCGTGCGCCCTTGCGGCCGTCTTGTGCATGAACCCGCTCACGTAGAGGCCACCGGATCCGATCGCGAGCGAGCTTGGCAGGGTGGCCCCCATCTGTTAGCACCGAGCCGCGGGTCCTGCGAGGCCGATCCTGCCTTGCGGCCCTTCTCCCCGATTTGGACACTGTTACTGAACCTCGCACCCCCCTTCGCGCGTTCTAACCGGGTGGAGCGAAGATGACCTGGACATCCGCGGGAAGAAGCGATCCGGTGACGAAGAGCGGTGAAGCCACCGCCGAGGGCTCCTCGGAGACGTTCGAGGAGTTCTACGAGCGAGAGTTCCGAGCGGTGGTGGGGCTCGCGTATGCGTTGTCGGGGAGCCGATCGGGTGCGGAGGACCTCGCCCAGGAGGCGTTCCTCCTCGCCCACCGTGACTGGGATCGGATCGGGACGTACGCCCGGCCGGACGTCTGGGTACGTCGGGTGGTCGCCAACCTCTCGGTCTCGGTCTTCAGGCGCCGCGTGGTGGAGGCGAAGACGCTCGCGTGGATCGCGCTCGGGTACACGCCGGCGTTGCCCGAGCTCTCGGCAGATGACGCCGAGTTCTGGCGCACCGTCCGATCGCTACCGCGCCGGCAGGCACAGGTCATCACGCTCCACTACCTGGAAGACCGACCCGTCGCCGAGATCGCGGAGATCCTCGGAACGGCCGAGGGCACGGTCAAGAAGCACCTGTACGACGGACGGCAGGCCCTCGCCCGCCGCCTCGAGCTCGAGGAGGACGACGTATGACGCTCGACACCCGTGCTCGCCGAGCCGCGCAGGGCATCCGCCGCGCCGTGGAGGTCATGGAGATGTCCACCTCGACGAGGGAACCGGGGAAGGTCGAGCGGTTCGATCGATTCCGCGATCGCAAGCAACGGAACCGGCGGATCGGCGCGTTCGTCGTCGTCGCGATGCTCGCCATCGCGACGATCGTCGTAGCCACGAAGGCGCTCCAACGCCGAGACACGGAGGTCCCCGTGACGCCGCCCTCTTCCCAGAGCGGCAGGATCGTGTTCGGGGAGCAAGGCCACGGCGGGAATGATTCGAACCACCTCTTCACGATGAACGCGGATGGCACCGATGTCCGTGCTCTCTCGGTGGAGAGCCAATGCATGTCATGGGCACCCGACGGCAGCAAGATCCTCATCGGGGTGGAGGAAGATTCGAGCACGCCCGTTCGGCCGGCCATCATCAACCCGGATGGGACCGGATACACCGAGCTCGGGACCGGATACACCACGATCGATGCCAACGGAGCACCATCCTGAATCTTGGATGTGGATCCTTCTCGCCCGACGGCACCCGGACTCGTGCTCGGAGGAATCACCGAGTTCGAGCCTGCTCTCTACTTCCCTCGGGAGCACGGGATCTTCACGGTGCGAGCATCCGATGGTGGCGACCTCGGTCCGGGTCACGCCCCGGAATGGAACGAATCCGAGCTATTCCCCGAACGGAGCGCAGGTCGTCTTCCAAGGGGTCCAGGGAGCGCACGGCGCGTGTCTATGCCCACTCTCCCCCCGGCGGCCGCTCGTTCACGTGCCCAAAGGGCACCTATCGCATCGGCGAATTCGATGGCTCCGTCTTGGTGGTGAACGCCGACGGTACCGGCCTGCATCGGATCGCGTCCATATGGTCGGCTTGCACTTCCCCCCGAGCTGGTCGCCGGACGGACGGTGGATCTTGTTCTCGGACGAGGGCGGGTGGTCTACGTCGTTCACCCGGACGGGACCGGGCTTCGTCGCATCACGCTGGAGATCGGTTCCGAGACTGCGTTACGTGGACTAGCCGTCATGGTCTCCCGACGGCACGCGCTTCGTGTTCGTCGGACTGTCGGGCTCCGATGGGTCCAATCTCTTCACGGCGCGGGCAGATGGCAGCGATGTCGAGCAGATCACACACACGCACGGCATCGCCTACCGCGGCACAGCTTGGGGAACGAACGCCGGTTGACACGATGAGTACTTCGGGAGGAACCATGCGCGCTATCTGGAAGCTGGCTATCGCTCTTCCACTGTCGGCATCGGTCGTGGTGGGCTGCACGCGAACGGTGGAGCCTCCGCCGACCGTGAGCTCTTCCGAAACGCCCGCGCCGACCGTGAGCTCTTCCGAAACGCCGGCGGTGGGGGTGCTACCGCCCGGCACGATCGTGTTCGGCCGATGGGAGCGGGCGGTGAAGGACCAAGTGCTCTTCACGGTGAACCCGGATGGGAGCGATCTGCACCAAGTGATCCCCGGTAAGCCGGTCGCCACCGAGTGCCCGCACTGGTCCCCGGACGCGAGCCGGATCCTCGCCTGCTCGGGGGTTTCCCTCGTTCACTCGGCCGCACGCGATGCCGTTGGCCAGGTCATCGATCCCGCCACCGGCCGCTCCCGGAACCTGGTGCCCTCACCGAAACCCGGGGCGCTCTTCGGGTGCAATCGCCTGTCCCCGGACGGGAAACGGTTGCTCTGCGGTCAATACGACCAGCCGGCGGGGATCTTTTCCGTCCGCTACTCGGATCTGGGCGATCTCACGAGGATCACGTCCAACCCGGGCGGCACCGATGAAGCGCTCGACTACTCGCCGGACGGCAGGCAAGTGTTCTTCGCACGGACGCACCCTGACCGGCATGCGGCGTGGTACACGGCGTTCTTCGTCGTGAACGTGAACGGTACCGGCCTGCGGCGGATCACGCCGTGGCTGTTGCCGGATTCCACCCGGATCGACGAGGGCAGTTGGTCGCCGGATGGGAAGTGGATCCTTTACGACCGGGACGAGCAGATCCATGTGGTTCGACCCGACGGCAGCGACGATCATGTGATCCAGATCGACGTGCCCGGAAGTGAGGACGCGCTCGCGCTCTATCCGGATTGGTCGCCGGACGGCCGCTGGATCGTCTTCTCGATGAGCCTTCCGGGCGAGGATGTCCTCAACCTGTACGTGATGCGGGCGGACGGCAGCGACGTGCGTCAGATCACGAAGGCACGGCCGGGTCGGCCGGGGGAAGGGGACGAGTATCCCGACTGGGGGGTAAGTCCCTCTAGCAAGATTGGATGACCCGTTTGACGTCGTCTCGCCATCGGCGGCGGCGCGAGTCCGCGCCCCGTCTCGGCGTCTGTACCACTTTCACCCTCCCGCCCCTTCCTTTCCCCTTAGATGCGTGACGGGAGATCAGATAAGAGAGACGAAACGCCGCATGTGGCAAGGGCGCTCTGACCTGCGGCTTTGACCGCACAGCACACTTGACTACGGTGGTGATCGGCAAGCCATCGACACAGGGGCGGTGATGGGAATGGCTGCTGAGACTGCGACGATCGTGCTCGTTCACGGTGCCTGGGCTGACGCGACGGGCTTCGATGCGGAGATCCGCGCCTTGCAGGGTCGTGGGCACACCGCGATCGGGTTCGGCAACCCGCTTCGCGATCTCGCCGGCGACGCCGCCTATCTCGCCGCGTTCTTGCGCACCCTTAGCGGTCCGATCGTGCTCGTCGGCCACTCCTACGGCGGCAATGTCATCTCCACCGCCGCCATCGGAAACGATCAGGTGAAGGCGCTCGTCTATCTCAACGGTTGGATGTGCGACGTGGGCGAGAGCCAGCAGCAGCTCCTCGAGAAGTTTGAGGGCAGCCTCGTGGGGCCTTCGATCAGGCCCGTTCCGTTCACCAACCCGGACGGCAGCGAGGGCACCGACCTGTACCTCGCCCCCGAGGCATTCCGCGAGGCCTTCGCCGCCGATGTCGATCCTGAGACGGCCGCCGTGATGGCGGCGGCGCAGCGGCCATACGCGGCAGCCGCGTTCGCAGCAACGCCGTCGGCTCCTCCAGCGTGGAACACACTGCCGTGCTGGTATCTGCTCGGTACCGAGGACAAGGCGATCCCGCCGGAGCTCCAGCGCTACATGGCTGAGCGTGCCGAGGCGACGATCGTGGAGGTGCCGGCTTCGCACGTCTCGTTCGTGTCCCAGCCCGAGGCCGCGACCCAGCTCATCCTGCAGGCGGTCGAGGCGACCGCCGGGGCCGGCTAACGCGCCCATCGACAACGGTCGGACACCGGTTCCTCCGGCCCCCGATGATCTATGTCACGTGTTCATGTCGACCGTGGCCGTTCCGTACTGCGGGCGCCCGGTGGGCCGGTAGACCTGGATCGTCACACCGCTCGGGGTGGCCCGCGATTCGACCAGTTCGAGCGCCCTGTCCCGGCCGGTGTCAGGGAACAGCCGCGTGCCCTGGCCGACGACCACGGGGAAGGTGAACAGGTTCATCTCGTCGACAAGGTCGTTGTCGAGCAGCCACCGGAACAGGGCGCCGCTGCCGTGCACCTGCAGCTCGCGTCCCGGCTTGGCTTTCAGCTCGCGGACGGCGGCCGCGAGATCACCGGAGAGGACGGTCGTGTTCGTCCACCGCGGGTCGGTGAGTGTGGTCGATGCCACGTACTTGGGCTTCGTGTGCAACGCCGTCCAGATCGGGCTGTCGCCCGGATCGTCCCACGTTCCCCAGGAGCCGGCGAAGATCTCGTAGGTCCGCCGGCCGAACAGGAACGCGTCGGCGCGCTGGTAGATCTCGTCCATGACCGTCCCGGCTTCGTTGTCGAAGTGGGCCCATCCGCCGCGCTCGAATACGCCGCGCTCGTCCTCCTCCGGCCCGCCGGGCCCCTGCATCACTCCGTCAACGGAGACCTGCGTGGTGGTCGTCAGCTTCATGACCGCGGTTCCCTTCTCGTTGGTTGGTCGGCACCCTCATCATCCCCGGGTCGATTCGCTCGACTCTCACGCTGCAAGGTACCCCCGCATGTTCTCCCGCGTGATTGGGGCGGCGGCACGGCCTTTCAGCCAGCAGCCACTCCACAAGGCACCCTGGCGCCGGATATGAAGCTCTGATTCGCCCCCGACCCGTCCAGGTTCGCTCGTCCGATCGTAGTTCCGCTCGGCGCCATCCACGCACCGGGGTTGGCCCAGTAGATATGCGAGCCATCGACCGCGACCCCGCATGGGTTGTCTGCACCGGAGATGAAGCTCTGGTTCACGCCCGTGCCATCGAGGTTGGCCCGCCCGATCGTGTCCCCGGCGGACCAATAGATGTAAGAGGCGTTGACGGCAACCCCTTGGGCAGGCCCGGAAGTCATGATGAACGCACGAACGACCCCTGAGCCATCCAGATTCGCACGACCGATGGTTCCATCCCCCCAGTTGGCCCAATAGATGTGGGAGG
Organism: uncultured Actinomycetes bacterium; assembly: GCA_963810915.1. Classification (GTDB taxonomy): domain Bacteria; phylum Actinomycetota; class UBA4738; order UBA4738; family HRBIN12; genus JAOUEA01. Next base: position 63,313 of record CAWEPH010000004.1, read on the forward strand.
AATCGACGGCGAGGCCACTCGGAGTGTTTGCACCGGAGATGAAGCTCTGGTTCACGCCCGAGCCGTCGAGGTTGGCCCGCCCGATCGTCGTGCCGCCGCCGCCGCTCTCGCCCGTGTTGGCCCAGTAGATATCCGAGCCATCGACCGCGACCCCGCATGGGTTGTCTGCGCCGGAGATGAAGCTCTGGTTCACGCCCGAGCCGTCGAGGTTGGCACGTCCTATCGTGGTGCCTCCCTCATTCGCCCAGAACACGTACTTACCCTGAACGGCCACCCCACAGGACCTGTTGGCACCGACGATGAAGTTCTGCGTTGAAGCGCTTCCGTCGAGATTCGCTCCACCGACGGTTGTTCCGCGGTCATTTCCCCAGAAGAGGTGAGGCTGGCCTGACGACAGAGGCGTGGGCTTCGGGGACGGCGAAGAGCTGCAGGCCGAGGCCACCAGCGTCAGAGCCAGTGCGGCGCCGACGCTCATCATCCACCGGCCTGGTGTTGCACCATTGAGGGCCATGGCCTGCCGAATCTAGCATTGGACCCTCAAGGACGCGAGTCGTCGCCGAGGGCCGCAAGTGTCTCCCAGTGACGTGCGCGCGGCACGGCCTGGCCCTTTCGAATCCGCCCAGGCGATCCGTAACGCGGTCGGCGACCTCGGCGTACAGATCCGCGCCGGCTGCCACATCGGCGAGGTGGAGCGCGTCGGAGACCGCGTCCAAGGATCGCCTTCCGCATCGGAGCGCGTGTCGCCGCCCTGGCGGGCGCCTCCGAGGTCCTCGTTTCCTCAACGGTCAAGGACCTCGTCGTCGGCTCGGGGCTCAACTTCGAGGACGCTGGTGAACACGAGCTGAAGGGCGTCCCCGACCGTGGCACCTCTACCGGGTGGCGAGTTCCACCCACTGAAGCACGGACCTGTACACGAATCGGCCACGCCGGGCCCGCGCCCCCACCCAGCCCCTTAGATGCGTGACTGATGCCTCCCCCTCGAATAGCCCGCCCGATGCCTTGCCTTGGGAAGGGACTAAACACGCTCACGGGCTAGGCTGCCCGGCCGGATTCAGGCCGCTGATCCGTAGGTCAGAGAACTCCGATACACGGTTGTCCGGATCGCGACCGCCAGATGCCACAACGACACACGGTCATATGAGGCGCGGGTCGAGTCGTGAGTGTTCAGCTAGCCGCGCTCGCTGCCGAACAGATGTTCGTGTCAGAGCAACCCCGCACACTGAGGCGGAACCGAAGAGAGGACCGATCGCCTTGACTTCCCCCTTCCCCGTAGTGCTTGCATGGCTCGAGGGTCCGCGTTGATGGATCAGGTGCGCATCGTGACGGCGATGATCGAGGCCGCCGAGACGATCACCGTGCTCACCGGCGCCGGCATCAGCACCGACTCGGGCATCCCCGACTACCGCGGTCCCCAAGGGGTCTGGACGACGAACCCCGCATCGATGCGCCTGGTCAGCATCGACGCCTACCTGGCCGACCCCCAGGTGCGCATCGACGCGTGGCAGGAGCGTTTGCACCACCCCGTGTGGACCGCGTCTCCCAACGCCGGCCATCGAGCCTTGGTGGACCTGGAGCGTGCCGGGAAACTCCGTGCGCTCGCGACCCAGAACATCGACGGGCTGCACCAGGCGGCGGAATCGCGAGCCGTGCTCGAGCTCCACGGCACGATCCGAGAGGCCAAGTGCCTGGCGTGCGGCGCGCGGACACCGATGCGGGAGGCGCTGGATCGCGTGCGCGCCGGCGAACCCGACCCGCCGTGTGCAGCGTGCGGCGGCATCCAGAAGTCGGCGACGGTCGCGTTCGGAGAACAGCTCGACGGGACGGTCCTGCGGAGGGCGATCGAGGCGGCCGGGTCGTGCCAGGTGTTCCTGGCCATCGGCACGTCGCTCGCCGTACAGCCCGCGGCGTCGCTCTTCGACATCGCGCAAGGTTCGGGTGCGAGCTGCATGATCATCAACGCCGATCCCACGGTGTACGACGAGAGCGCGGACGCGGTCGTGCACGCCCCGATCGGCGAGGTGCTCCCGTCGATCGTGGGCTCCGCGCTCTCCGACGGGGGCCCGACATGAAGCCGAGCTTCGATGACCGGGGCTACCCGCTGGATCCGTACGCGGAGGTCGTTCTCGGGCTGTTCATGGCCGATGCCATCCTCTGGCCGGAAGATGTGGCCTACAGGGGCTTCGACGCCCAGTACGACGCGTGCGGCTGGGAACGGACGGAGTACGCGCCGCGGGGGTTCGCCTACACGTTCCTGCCGATGGACGACGTGCCGTGGATCTCGGATGCGGCCCGCGTCCACGAGGTCGGCGAGGGGATCGCGGCCCGCGTGCGCGACGGGGAACGCGTCTTCGTGAACTGCGCGGCAGGTCTCAACCGATCGGGGCTGCTCGTCGGCCGCGCGCTGATCGCGCTCGGGCACGCGCCCCTGGAAGCGATCCGGCTCGTGCGCCGGGCGCGAGGCCCTCACGCGCTGTCCAACGTCGTGTTCACGAGGTGGCTGACGACCGGCGATCGCGGATCCGTCCGACCGACGTCGATCCACGTCGGAGGCCAGGTCATCGGGAGGAACGCGTGACCTTCTCGGACTTCGCCGAGGTCGTGCCGGGTCTCTATATCGGGTCGCATCCCGAGCCCGAGGATCCCTTCGAGCTCGGTGCCACCGTTGTCGTCTCCCTCACCTCGGGCACGACCGCGCGCGCGGTCCCCCGCAACGGCGTGTTGATCCACTGGCCGCTCGAGGACGGTCCGATCCCGCAGCCCGAGATCCTCGACTGCCTCGCAACCTTCATCGACACCACCCTCAGGGTGAGCGCCGCCGTGTACGTCCACTGTCAGGCCGGCATGAACCGCTCGGCGCTGGTCGTTGCGCGCGTCTTGATGGCCAGAGGTATGAGCGCGGTCGATGCCATCGGCCTGGTCCGTCAGCGGCGGAAGGACTCCTTGAGGGACGAGTATGCGGACTGGCTCCTCTCGCATCCCTTCCGCGCGACGCCCGCCCCGGGTCGCATTCAAGCCGCCTCAGGATGCGCCGAAGCAGAACTGGACGGACCAACGAGGAGACGATGATGAGTGAGACCACGCTCGCCGCACCCGAGACGGCGGTTCCCGTCCACGAACTCCTGAGCAGGGTCATCGAGATGCGCGGTTCCGACCTCCACCTGATGGCCGGCTCTCCTCCGTTGGTGAGGGTGCACGGCGAACTGGTCCGCCTCGACGACTACGGACCGATCCCGCCCCAGTCGTTGCGCGAGACCGTCTACGGCGTGCTGCCGCAGAAGATGCGCGAACGCTTCGAGCAGGACCTCGAGCTCGACACCTCCTACACGCTCCCCGGACAGGCGCGGTTCCGGCTCAACGTCTACCGCCAGCGCGACTCCGTGGGTGCGGTCTTCCGGCTGATCCCTTCGGAGATCAAGAGCGTGGAGGACCTTGGGCTCCCACCCGTCGTGTCGGAGCTCGCGCGGTTCCCACGCGGGCTCGTGGTCGTGACCGGGCCGACCGGTTCGGGCAAGTCCACGACGCTCGCCGCCATGGTGAACGTCGTGAACGAGGAGCGCGCCGCCCACATCATGACCGTCGAGGACCCGATCGAGTTCCTCCACACGAACAAGCGCTCCGCGGTGAACCAGCGCGAGGTGGGCAACGACACGCACGGCTTCGCGGAGGCGACCAAGCACGTCCTGCGCCAGGACCCGGACGTGATCATGATCGGGGAGATGCGCGACCTCGAGACGATCTCGACCGCCATCAGCGCCGCCGAGACCGGTCACCTGGTGTTCGCGACGCTCCACACGCAGGATGCAGCCCAGACGATCGACCGCATGATCGACGTGTTCCCCTCCGAGCAGCAGCAGCAGGTGCGCGTGCAGCTCTCCACGACCCTGCAGGGCGTGGTGAGTCAGCAGCTCGTGCCCACGTTCGACGGCAACGGCCGCGTGGTGGCCGCGGAGGTCCTCGTGGTCACGCCCGCCATCCGCGCGATGATCCGAGAACGGCACGTGCACCAGATCCTCGGCGCGATGCAGACCGGGGGAGCCAGCGGCATGCAGACGATGGATGCCGCCCTCGCGCATCTCGTGAAGACGGGCCAGATCACCCGTGAAGCGGCCCTCGACCGCTGCCACGACGACAGGGAGCTCCAGAGGCTGATCTGAGCGGGATGCCTCTCCGAACATCTGTTCGTGTCAGAGGTGTTGCGTACCTTTGCACAGCGAGACGTCACCCCCTGCTCCGCCGCCCCGGGCGGAGGGCGACTCGCCGGTTAGGAGGTTCCCCCCGATGAAGCCTGCCTTCGGCTCCATCCGCCGTGTCCACGATCGTTGGCGCGCCCGCCGCGACGGTCGCCGGGACGGACTGCTCGGCATCCCGACCAGGGACGAGGTGGCCTACCCGCCCGCGCTGCTGCAGATCGCGCGCCGCGCCGACGAGGCGCTCGCCGATCTCGCGCGTGACTGGGCGGATCGCGTCGCCCGTCTGCGCGAACATGCCGACACGCAAGCGCTCGAGCTCCGCTCCGCATCCGATGACGCCGACACGGCCGCCGGCGCCGTGGCCGTCGCCGAGTCGCGCAGCCGGACCTCGCAGACGCGCGCCGACGAGTTCGCCGCCTCCAGCCCCGCCCGCGGCGCGGCCGCGCGCATCAGCCCGCGGGTGTACGCCGTCGCGATCGTCGCGATCCTCGTGGCGGAGTTCCCGCTGAACGCGATCGCGTTCCGTCTCTTCGGCGAGGCGGAGATCCTCACGTGGGTGATGACCGCGAGCCTGGCGTTCACGCTGGTCTTCTGCGCGCACGGCCTCGGCACGTTCCTGCGCGCCGAGCAGCCCACCATGGCGGAGCGGCGCTGGATCGTGGTGCTCGTGGTGCTGCCCGTGCTCACGATCATCGCGATCGCGTTGATCCGCGCGCGCTACCTCTCGCTCGAGGCCGAGGTCACCGGACTGGAGGTCCTCGGCCCGATGGTCGGGAGCCTCGTCTTCCTGGTGATCAACCTGCTCGTCTACACCGGCGCCACGATGCTCTCTTACCTGGCGCACGCGCCCCGCATGCCGGCCGCGGCGAAGGAGGCGGAGCGCGCACAGACGGAGCTCGGCTCGGCGCAGACCCAGCTGCGGGAGGCGACCCGGCGCGCGCGGCGCCACGAGGAGCAGCTCTCGCACGCGGGTGTGGCGAGCGATGAGGCGCTGCAGGTGGCTCGCGCTCGCGCGAGCGCCGTCGCCGCCTACCACCGTGGATTGATGGCGCAGTACTGCGCGGCCAACCTGCGGGCGCGCGGCAACCCCGAGGTGCCGGCCGTGCTACGCGAGCTGCCGCCGATCGAGGTGCCTGCGGTGTTCGACGGGTCGGTGGTTCGCGGCGGCGACGACCGGGGACATGGGAACGGCGAAGCGTCGCGGGAGACCGTGGTCGCGCTGGGCACGCGCGTCGGCGCGGAGAACGGCCGATGACGCGGCGTCTCCTGGCGACCCTGCTCGCGGTGAGCCTCCTGACGGGGACCGGTTGTGCGGCCCTCTCGCGCGCGGCGGGCCGTGACCAGGCGCGCCCGCTCGTCGTCGTGCTGCTCGACGTCTCGCGCAGCACGCACGACGCGGAGGTGCGCGCCCGGTACCTCGATGCGTTCGCCCGCGTGCTCGACGACGTGGAGGCGGAGCACGGCACCCTCGTCGCCGACGTGATCGACGACAACCCGCTCGCGCACTCCACGTTCCCGATCCAGGCCACGTTCGAGGCCTGCGACCCCCTCACCGACAACCGGCTCGCGTGTGCGGCCCGCGCCGCCCAGCTCAGAGGGGACGCCTTGGACGCGGCGCGGGCGATCCTCGCGCGCACGTCCGAGGCGTCGGGCACGGACATCTACGACGGGGTCGCCCTCGCGCAGCGGGTGTTCGACGCCTACCCCGAGGCCGGCGCGCGCCGACTCGTGATCTGCTCCGACATGGTGCAGAACGCGAGCGTCCGACCACCCGCGGCACGACTCGGTGGCGTGACGGTCTACGTGGTGGGGTCCGGGGTGGTGGCGGGTAGCGAACTCGCGCCGGAGCGGATCCTGGCGCTGCAGCGTCGGTGGCTCGGGTACTTCGCGCAGGCGGGCGCCGACCTGACGCCAGCGCGGTACGGGGCCACCCTGGTGCGCTTCCCGTGAGTTCGGATGCCGCCGCGTATCGCGGCCCCGACGAGGATCTGCCGCTCTCGATCGAGCCGGTCATCGGGTGGCGGGTCTGGCGCCTTGTGCGGCGCCAGGGGGTCCTCACGCTGACGGCGATAACCGCGCAGGAGCCGTGGCCCCCCAAGGAGGTGGTGCACGCGACATGCCGGCGTCTCACGACCCATCCTGCTCCCGTGCCCAACTGCTCCTGCGGGCTGTACGCGGCGAGCTCGCCGAACGATCTCGCGCACGCGGGGGTTTATGGCTACGCCGATGTCTGCGTCGTGGGCGCGATCGCGATGTGGGGCACGGTCGTAGAGCACGCCCGTGGCGCGCGCTCCGCGAAGGCCTATCCCGCGCGGCTCGCACTCGTCTGTGGCCCGTGCCTGCGCGTGGGCCTCGTCACATCTCCCTCGATCGTGGTGGGTGAAGCGGGGCCGCTGACGGCCCTCTGCCACTTCCATCAACGGCGTGACCGACGGCCGGGCCGACCTGCGGAGGAGATCCAAGCGGAGCTGCTCGATGCCTACGGGGTCGAGCCGCTGCCCCGTTCGCGGATCGCACGCCGCCCGTTCCGGCCCCAGGTCTCACCCACGCGGCTGGTGGAGCTGGCGGCGACACTCGTGGTCGGCCTCTTCAAGCTCGCCTTCTTCCTGTTCATGGTTCCCATCGTGATCGGCGGACTCGTGGTGCTCTTGGCGCTCTTCCTGCAGGTGGTAACGCTCGGACGCTTCGGCCAGGCGCCCGTGGATCCGGTGGTCTCGCCGCCCGCGGTCATCGCCGGGGTCGATGCGCTGAGGCCCGAGGCGCCCGCGGCGCCCGGACCTTCAGCGGTATCGCCGATGCGGGGTATCGCGACGTCGCATACGAGGTCACTGAGCAGGCCGCCCCCCGAGATCGCGTTCCTCTGCGGCATCGGTCGGGGTCACGCGGTGGAGCTCGTCCAGTGCGGTGATCGGGCTTCGGACCTCATCGGCCTCGCCCAACGCGCGTCGCCACACGGACGGGAAGCGGACTGCATCGACATGACGGACGCGTACTCCCGCGGCGCGCACTTCTGGGTCTGTTGGACGACCTTCGAGCACGCCGACGTACGTCCGTGGGCGTCCACGCCTAACCCGTTCCTCGTCCCCGCTTCCGAAGGAGGAGCCGCCCATGGAGATCGGTGAACCCAAAGAGGTCCGAGAGATCGAGCCGATCACCGTCCCGGTCCCGGAGCCGATCGCGGTGCCGCACCCTGCACCGGAGCCGACCGCGCCGATTCCAGACCCCACGACGTACTGTCGTCTCAACCGAGTGCCGCAGGTTTGATCACTGCCGCGGCACCTCTGTGTCTCGGTCCTATGTGACCGAGCTACGCATCCTCGTCCTCGGTAGATTCCTCCTCGGGCGCCGGGCAGCAGCGATACTCCTGTGACTGGTCCAGCAACTCGATCTGCCGTTTGAGGAGCTTGTTCTCGAGCTCGAGTCGATCGAGGTCGAGGTGGATCTTGCGATGCAGCTCGGGTTCGCAGACTTCGCAATCATCCAGGCATCCCTTGACGATCACACCCGCGGTCGGCAGCGACGCGGTCCGCTCGAATTCGATCTCTGTCTTGATCGCCTCTGAGGGGAGGCCGCTCTTCTTGTCGAGGAGCCCCGCGTCGACGAGGGCGCTGTCCACTTCCGCGATCGCTGCGTCGCGAACGTCGGGCGGCAGGGGTGAGCCGCCGATCTGGAAAGCCACGCCCTCGAACGCGACGGCGAACCGCGCACGACCGGCCTGCGCGTACTGCGCCACGCTTTGCAGCCCGCGCGCCTCGACCTCGAGGCGAGCCGTGTTGGTGGCCGGAACCTCTTGGGGCAGCGACGCGATCCCTCCGACCGATCGGACCGGATTGGCGAGAACCGGCGTTGGGGCTACGGGGTCGATCACCCGCCGGTCGATCGAGATCAACTCGAACTTGACCGTCTCGCACTTGTTGATCCGGTAGAAGTAGAAGCTGAGCGCGTGGCACTGGTTCTGGTTGGTGAACTCACGCGAGGACGCCTCGAAGTGATCCTCGGATTCACCTTCTTGGTGTGAGCGCGTCGAGACCTCCCCGATCGAGAGCGCGTGAGCCTTCCGGGTCGCCTCGACGGACATGTGGTCGGCCATCGATGCATGGGCGCTGTGCTCGCGGAGGTAGTCCGCGGTGGACGAGGCGTTGTGGCTGCCGTGGGCGTTCGCGTCCGCGCTCGCGGAGAGGAAGCCGATCCCTCCGCTCGCGTCGCCGTGGAAGTCCCATGAGCCCTGATCCGTGCTGCGGCTCGACCCGTTGTCGGTGCTGCTTTGGTCGGACATCGCTGCCCTGAACGAGGACATCCGATACTGCTCCTCCGACATCTGCTCGCTGCGGTAACTCAGGTTGCTTTCGCTGTCGAAGCTGAATCGGCTCCGTCGGTCCGTCGTCGCCAGGCGCACTTTCTCGCCGGGTAAGAGGGTCGTGGTGTAGATCGGATCACCGAGTGCCAGCGGACCCGAGCAGCGGGTGAACCGCGTGTGGAGCGTGACCTCCACGGTGAGTGGTTGTTCGTTCGGCCCGCGCAGCGATGTCGGGAAGACGAGTCGGCGACGCATCTCCATCACGTCGCACGGCGGGCATTCCTCCAGCGTGGGACAACAAGGCACCTCTTGGACATCCGTGGCGGTCTCAGCCATGGCCCGCTCCTCCCAACGTCATTTCCCGAGACTCAACCGTGCGCCACCTCCGTCACCATCGCGTCAACGCGACGTCACGACGGAGCTCGCGTAACGAAGATCGACTCAGGGAACGACGTCCTACCTCACCAGGTGACGGTATCGGTGGGCAGCGGAGGTGGAGCTGCCACGACGCCGCTCAGGAGTTGGTTGTAGAGACGATCGAACTTGAGCTTCGCGGGATGCACGGTCTCCATGTCGTAGCTACTCGCATCCGAGGAGCTCATCGTTCTATCCGCGACGCTCGCCCAATTGCTGTCGGAGATGACCGTAGAGCGCAGAGCCTCTTCGAGCGCGAGGGTCGCTTCACGGGCCGCGGGGGGGACATCCCACCCTTCGACGGTGGCCAACAGCTTCGAACGGCCTTCCTGCAGTCGGCGCAGCGCATCGGCGTCCCCAGCGCTGATCGCCGCCCGGACCTGCGTGAGCTGCTGGCCCGATGTCTGCACGAGGTCGTGGGCTGTCCAGAGATAGTCGTGCAGAGTCGAGGCATGAGGCTCGGGAGTCGGAGGTGACCCGCGATGTCGGAGCGCGAGGACTGCTCCACTGACAGCGAGCGCCGCGATGACGCCGCCGATGACGAGGGATCGCACCCTGTGAGGCGGCTTCGAGACCGGCGAAGGGGGTGGCGAGGCGACGTGGGGTGAGGGAGCGACCGCGCGGCCGTGGGTCTCGCCGCCCTCGCGTCGGGTCGCCATCCCCCGATCGTCGATCCCGTCCAACGTCGCGACCAGCTTCGCGACACCCGCATCCCAGTCGTCCGTGATCGCGAGAGCTTGGATCGCCGGGAGGGATTTGATGGCGACGGGAAGTTCATCCCTCGGGGGCACGTGGGCGCCCTGAAGCAACGTGGGGATGACGACCAATCGCTCCCGCAGGGCGGCCTCGATCTCCAGACGCACGGGATCCACGGGGTTCGTCAGCCGACGCTGCCCATCGACGTCCTCGAGGGTGAGCCAATGGGGACCGATCAACGCGATGAGGACATCGCAATGGCTGACGGCGCGATCGACGACGTCCTCCCAAAGCTGTCCGGGCGCGATGTTGTCCAGATCCATGAAGACCTGGTCCTTGCCGTAGCGCTCACCGAGCACGGTCTTGAGCGCTCGGGCGAAACCGGCACTGTCCTCGCGCCGATAGCAGACGAAGATACGCAGTCCCGGATCGTGGGTCGATCGAACACGCGTGTCACGGCGCTTCATGATGGCTGGTCCAGTTCCCTTCCGCTGAACCCCTCCGGGTGTGTAGCCGACCTCCGTCACCGCACCATCACCGACGCGTCACCGTGGTGAGCGACGGGAGTGGCCAGTCGTCAGTTCGAGGTCCCCCATGCAGCCGATAGGACGACGCGCCCATGAGGGTCAGAGTGGGTTGACCGTCCGCGGTCAGACGCGCACGACGAGGCAACGCCATGCCAGGCAGCGGCATCTTCATCAGCTACCGGCGGGACGACTCGGCCGGGTTCGCGGGCCGGCTCTACGACCGGCTCGCCGAGCGGTTCGGCGCGGCCCGCGTCTTCATGGATATCGACGCGATCGCGCCGGGCCACGAGTTCGCGACCGATATCGAGAAGGCGCTCAGCGACTGCACGGCGTGCGTCGTGTTGATCGGCCGAGATTGGCTGACGATCACGGATGAGGACGGTCGACGGCGGCTCGACGATCCCACCGACTTCGTCCGGCTGGAGGTGGCGACCGCGATCCGACGTGGGATCACGGTGTTCCCGGTCCTGGTGGACAAGGCGAAGCCGCCGTCATCGGCAGCGCTGCCGGACGAGATCCGTCCTCTGGCGGGACGACAGGCGATCGAACTCACGAACGAGCGCTGGAACTACGACGTGGGCCGGCTCCTGCTGGCCCTCGAGAAGGAGGTCGGCCGACGGAACCCTGATCGCAGAGGCCGAGAGGGCCCTCTCGTCGCGGCGGGGTCGTCGCGCTACGTGGTCGATCGCGGCTGGGTGGATGGCCCTTGCCATCGCAGGCGTGACGGCTGGGTTGGCGACCCGGTCGGATGGGCCTCCACCTCCGGATCGGCATCCGCCAGCGGGTCCGGACAATCTCGTCGCCGCGCCACTGAACGGGAACTACGACGTCACCGTGGAGCTCCGAGCACGTCGCGGGACGCTGCTGATGAGGACAACCTTTGGGGCGAACCCGATCCCCAGGCGAGGGAGACACGGGGACGGATGGTCATCCCAGATCTGGACCTCCGAGTCGGGATCGTGGACCGTGATAGGAAGAACATAGCGGGAACTTGGTCGGACCTCGACGGGCGCTACATCGGTCCAAGGCGAGGCGGAGTGACGTGCGGACTCCAGGGAGTGCGGACGTCACGCGGACGTTTACGTCAGCCGAGACGCGATTCCTCAACGGAGCGCCCTCACACACCTTCGGCGGCATCCTGACGATCCATTGGGACATGCGCAGCGAACCGAGCCCGTGGATCGCACGTTCCACGTCGACGGGACGGCGACGCGGCTGAGCGCTCAGGCGCTCGCGTCGCTCGGAGGGTCCTCCGGTACGGCTCCCGTCGCCCGCGTCCAGGTACTTGCGGACCTCGCGATCCTCTTGCTCGCTGTCTTCCGGCTTCTCCTGGACGATCCGCGTGAGGTAGACCTCGACGTCGCGGCGCACGATCTCTTCCACCTTGGTGGCGAACAACGGGAAGACCCGCTCGTGGAAGTCGTGACGATGCTGATACTGCTTGTAGCGACCGCCGCCCTCGATGAAGAGCCAACCCTCGGTCTTCAGCAGCTCCGCCGTGCGCCGGAAGTGCCGCCACCGTTCCCCGTAGTGGAAGAAGCCGTCGAGCCCCACCGCGGCGGCGACCATCAGGCTGACGACGAACGTCGTCGGCTTCACCCATTCCCATAGCTCGTTGCTGTTGGCCGGGGGACTCAACGAGACCAGGGCGGGCACGAGCACGCCACCGGTGATCGCGATCACACGGAGCGCGGCGTACCTCCGGTTGGCGTCTCGGGCTCGTCCGTCGAACCAGAGCACCTGATCGAGCCATCGGTCCCTCATCCACTCCTTCTTGTCCTCGTGCATGGCCAGCATCTGGATCGCGCGCAGCAGCCGATCTCGGGTGGTTCCGCCGGTCGTCGCGGGGATCTCCGTGTCGCTCATCGCGAAGCCATCTCCCCTCTTCCGCTGCGACCGAACGTACGCCCGGTATCCGGCCGGTGCAACGCGAGCGTATGCTGAGCCCGCCATGGCAACGGCGGTGGGACGGGTACCCGTGCGTCTGCGCATCGGCGTCACGGGACATCGCTCGCTTCCCGACGAGCAGGCGATCGCCGCCCGCGTCGACGAGGTCCTCGGGCGGCTGCAGCGGATGCTCCCTGCGAGCCCCACGACGCCCGTCCTGTTCGAGGTCGTGTCGCCCTTGGGCGAAGGGGCCGACCGCATCGTCGCCGAGCGCGTGCTGCGGATCCCTGACGCGATCATGGAGGCACCGTTGCCGCTGACGCCGGCGGACTACGAGCGGGACTTCGCGTCCGCGGACTCGCGGGAGCGGTTCGCCTCGCTGTTGGAGCGAGCCGAGCGGGTGTGGGTCGTGGGCGATCACGACCGGCTCGACGCGTATCGCGTCACCGGCAACTACGTGGTGGACAGCTGCGACGTGCTCATCGCCGTCTGGGACGGGTTGCCCTCCCGCGGCCCGGGCGGCACCGCGGACGTCGTTGATCGGGCACAGGATCAGGCGATGCCGATGTTCCGGATAGGCTCGGATCCCCCGTTCGACATCCAAGACCCGCCGATCCCCATCGCACCGCATCTGATCGAGGAGATCGAACGCTTCAACGATGCCGATGCGCCCGCCTCGCTCGGCACGCCGCGGCTGGTGCCCTCACAGACCACGCCGTCCGGGGCAGAGGAGACCCGGCTCCGGACGTGCTTGGAGTGGGTGGAGCCCCAACACCGTCGCGCCGCCGCGATCGCGAACCGGGCCCGCCGTCGCTTCACGTGGGGGAGCCGAGCGCTCTTCCTCCTGTCCGCGTTCGCCCTCCTCGCCGCCGCCCTCTCCGTGACATCTGAGGGTGAGGAGATGGAGCGGCGGTTCGCCTACGTCGAGGTCGCGTTGATCGTGGTGGCTCTGGCTCTTTGGCTCCTGGTCCGGCACCGGTTGCACGACCGATGGATCACGTCGAGGTTCCTGACCGAGCGCCTGCGCTCAGCCGGGTTCCTCGCGTTCGCGGGAGAGCGAACCGGCATCGGCTCGACGCCCGAGGGCGAACGCGGTGAGGCGTCCCAGGAGTGGATCACCCGCGTCTGCCGAGAGGTGTGGCGCACACGCCCTCGGATCGGCGACGCCGATCGGTCGCTCGATGACGTGAAGGCGATGCTGATCGTGGACTGGGTGCATCGACAGCAGACCTACTACGAAGCGCGCGCGAGGGACCATCTGGTCACATCCAGGTTCCTCCTGGTCGCCGGCGCCATCCTGTTCGCCGGCACGATCGTGGCGGCCACGATGCACGCATCGGGGCTGGTGGGGGACCGGCTCTCGCATGCGGTGGTGGTGCTCACGATCGCGTTGCCGGCGTTCGCGGGCGCGCTGGCGGGCATCGCGGGCTTGGAATTGCATGCACGACACGCGGCTCGGTTCCGTTCGATGGCACGACGCCTCGCCGACCTGCAGGACCGCCTCGCCTCGGCTGCCGGGATGGGCGCCGTTCGAGCCATCGCGTACAGGGTCGAGGCCGAGCTGCGGACGGAGGGGGAAGCCTGGATCGACGTGATGCGGTTCCAGGACGTGGAGCTTCCGTCCTGACGCCGACGTGAACGGAGGCCGAAGGCATCCGCGATCGGCGACCGCGTGACGCAGCCGTGACGCTCGAGTGACGGCCCGGGAGTACCCCGATGTCGATCGAGCGATCGTTGTTGGGGAAGACTGGAGGTAGCAACCATGGCTGGACGACGGCTCGCCGCTGATGCCCCCGAGCGGAGTGCTAGCGACCTCACCGGACCACATCTGCTGGGCCGCGTCTTCATCCCGGATCCCAGGGACTGGTCGCTGGGTCGACTCATGGAGGTCGCCGAGCCGGCGGAGTCGATCTTGCAACAGACGGTCGAGCAGGTGATGGAGACCACCGACTACTTCTCCGATTGGCGGTCGTACCTGGTCTTCTGGCGGTGGCTGAAGCGCCATCGCCAACCGCCCGAGAAGAAGGACGTCACGCCGCCATGGGAACTCGAGGTCCAGCTGGATCAGGGGCAGACCAACCATTGCGTGGGATTCGGGTGGGCGGGCTGGGGCGACGCGGCCCCGGTGAAGGACGTGTTCCAGAACACCGACGCGCACGCTATCTACTACGAGTGCAAGACCATCGATGGGCAACCTCACGGTGAGAATGGGTCGACGGTCCGTTCCGGAGCGCTGGCGATGCGCACCAGGGGTCGGCTGGCCGCGTTCGCCTTCGCAACGTCGACGGCCGAGATCAACCAGTGGATCGATGCACATGGTCCGGTCGTCGTCGGCACCACGTGGACGAACGACATGTTCGCTCCGGATGCGAACGGGTACATCGAACCGACGGGTGGGCCCGCCGGCGGGCACTGCTACCTGATGCTGGACCGGATCGATGAAGAGGACGCATACCTGTTCCAGAACTCCTGGGGCGGCAACTGGGGTCTGGATGGTCGGTTCAAGATGAAGCGGACCGACTTCGAGGCGCTCCTTGCGGACTTCGGCGAGGCGTGCTGCGCCGCAGAATTGACGTTGTAGCGGAACCGTCGCATCGTCGTCGGATGGTGGACGTCTCCTTGGCAGCTGCCGATTCGGGCAGCGTTCGATCCGTCCACGTGGGGGACGTCATCGTCGTCTCGCTGGAAGAGAGTCCCACGTCGGGCTTCCGCTGGGATGTGGACGCGTTGACGCCCTGCCTCGGTGCGGCCGGAGATACGTTCGTTCCAGCGCCCGACGCTCAGCTTGGAGGTGGTGGAACCCGGCTCCTCCGCTTCGAAGCCCGAACGGTCGGAGAGGGCCCCATCGCGCTCCGACTTTGGCGGTCCTGGGAAGGAGACGCTTCCATCGTCGAGCGCTTCGCCGCGACGATCGCCATCCAGCCATGATCCCGGACACGAGCCGGTGACGATCGAGCGTCAGGTCTCGAGCCGGCCGTACTCCACCAGCCACTGGAGCTCGGGCGCGCGCTCGAAGATCGCGACCCCTCCTCGCGATGGCCGCGCTCCGATCTGCATGTTGTCGTCCACCACCATCGTGATGTCGTCGGCGTGAGGCCACGCTCCGTTGCGATCGGAGAAGTGGTAGAAGATGAAGTCGCCGGAGAGGGTGTCGTCTGGCTCGTGGAACGTCTTCACCCGGCTATCGGTGCGGATCCCGTCCGATAGGTGGGGTAACGCGATGTCGCGCACCTCCTGCACGGCGCGGACCACCAAACCCGAACAGTCACCGTCCGGCGGGAAGATGTGACCGAAGACGTACTTCTCGCCCAGGTGCTTCTTCGCGGCGGTCACGAGTGGCGATTCATCCCTGTCGTCGCGGACGATGCGCACCGCCACGCCGGGTTCGTCGTAGTTCGAGCCCCCGATCACGACCTTGTCGCCGAACGAGCCGGCGACCAGCTGTTCCTCGAGCATCTTCATGATCTGTGGCCTGGGATGTTCCTCCTTCAGGTGCCCGTGGAAGTGGTACGGCGGCGCGATCAGCAGCAACTTCGCTCGGGCGCTCTCGATCGCCTCATCGAGTTCCTGACCCGGATCGTGGAACCCCGTCCCAAAGGTCGTCACCTGGTACTGCTTGCCGCTCATGCCAGTTCACTCCTTTCCCAGTCGCCCCGATCGTCGTCGCATCGCCGGCGCGTCTCTCGTCACCCGAGCGGCGCGAGCAGGGACTTCTTCCCCTCGAAGGCGAAGAGCAACAGGTCGACCATCCGGAACGTCGTCTCGTCGGGACCGAGTGTCGGGCGCCATGTCGGGTTCCGGACGATCGACGTCTGGCTGCCCTCCATCGCTCGGTGGAAGGTCTCGGCGACGATCCGCGCACCGACGCCCTTCAGCTTCCCCTGGTTGAGCTCCGCCTCACGAAGGATGTAGAACCACAACGGCGTGTTCGCGATCACCGCGTCCCGCTGCTGGGCGGCGAGTCCGTCGAGCACCGCCCCGTTGTTCCCGTCTCGCACCTGCGCGCTGGTGAGCTTGGTCAAGGCCACGCCTTTGTTCTTCAGGAACGTAGCCATCTGTTGTCCGGTGGCGAGCTTCACCATCCTCGCCCGCGTCAGGTTGCGGAACGCGAGGTTGTCCTCGTCGGGCGCGAACCCGGGGAGGTGTGCCAACGGGTTGGATAGCTTCGTGTCGATCCGCATGGCCCGGTTGGACTTGGCGGCGGGCACGATGAGGCCGGGCTTGCCGGCGTCGCCGAAGTCGTAGAGCCTCCGGAAGTCCGCGATCCACGTGCTCGGGAGACGCGGATCGCCCAGGAAGTCACCGCTGAGTCCCGAGAACGCGAACAGCAGGTCGAGGGACCCGGCGCCGTTGTCGAAGACGGCGTTCCAGTTGTAGGCCGCTCGGACCATCGAGTGCCCGAGCCGGTACGCCGCCACCGAGAACTCGATCGGCATCGTGGGGACGTCGGTCGGACTCACCCCCACCTCGAACGCCTTCCTCCCGTGAGCGAAGACGTCGTTCACGACGCTCGCCGCGCAGATCCGGGGCAGGAAGTCGGTGCGGAGCATCCACTGGTAGTGCCTGGTGACGACCCTGCGGGCCCGGGCGAAGGCCTGGCTGGGCGGCACGGACGCAGGCAGCGTGTCGACGACACGGTTGTGGAAGCGGATGAGGGCGAGGTGCGTCTGGGCGACGGCGAGGTTCTCGTCGTTCCGTGGATCCGGGATGATCGCCGTGCGCTTCTCCGCCGGCGTCGTGCCCTCGCCGCGGGGAAGATCGAACCCGACCATCACAGAGAGCCCATCGGCGGCAACCGTCTTGCCCATCTTGAGGTGAAGACCGTCGGCCTCGTAGAACTTCGCCGACTCGGGCTCCGTGGGCCCGGCACCGTAGAGGGAGTCGAGATCGAGACTCGGCGAGCGTCCCTGCAGGAGATCCGCGGGCGAGATGTTCTGGCCGAGCATGACGCTCGTCCTGTCGAAGGTGAGGTCGTGGTCGGCGAACTGACCGAGGTACGTGAAGCCCGCCGGGATCGTCGATTCCCCGCCGCCGGCCGAGACCATGGCGTTGCCGAGTGCCTTGCGATTCGCATCGCTCAGCTGGCGGTCGACCCCCCTCGGCCCCATCCTGCTGAAGCGGAACGGCGGGATCTGGGCCTCCAGGGCGGCCGTCAAGGTTCGCTCCCGGCCTCCGACGCTCTCCCCGAGCAGTCCTTCACCGATGACGAAGTAGCTCTCGGAACCATGCCGTTCCACGGTCGCTCCTATCCGGGTCGCTCGTCTCTCACGTGAACGTCGCCGCCGTCCGTCACCGCATCGTCACCGGCCCATCACCTCGGGGCGTCCAGCGGTACCGGTCGGATCCCGAGGGCTATCCGTCGAACGCGGTCACGAGCTCCTTCATCAGGGCAGAGGGAGCCAGCTGGAGTTCGTCCGCGAGCAGCCTCCGGTACCACTCGTACTGGCGGATGGCGCTCACCGTGTTGCCTTCGGCGAGATACACCCCGATCAGCGCGCGGTGGGCGCTCTCTCTGAGGGGTTCCGCGGCGACGGCCGCCAACGCCGCCTCCACGGCTTCGGCATACATGCCCGCTGCGACCAGACGTTCGCTCAGACGCTCGAGCGCGTGCAGCCGGAGTTGCAGCAACCTCTCGCGCTCGAAGAGTGCCCACTCGTCGTACCAATCCGGGAGCAGCGCACCGTCGAGCTGCAGGAGCTTGAGCTCGTCCGACTCGAAGGCACCGGAGGATCCGAGGATCGTGCGCGCCACGCCGGTCGCCTCTCTGTGGTCGACCTGGACGCGCGGGTCGAGCCAGGCGTGATCGACGGACGCGCTGACGAGGGTGAGGCCCAGCCTATGCAGGCGCCACAACGCCGAGCGGAGGCTCGCCGATGCCCGCTTCTCGGACACGTCGGGCCAACACGAGGATGCAACGAAGCAGCGTGAAAGCGAGCGATCGTGCACGGCGAGGAACGCCACCACTCGTTGCGCACTCGTAGGGATCTCCACCGCACGTGCGTCGGCGGAGAGTTCGAAGCCTCCCAGCAGGCAGAGACGAAATGTCGGCTCTCTGGAAGCACCGGTCTGGAGCCGCTCGCTGGCCACCGATGGTTCGCCGCGAACCTTGAGCCCCATGAGCGCCCTCCCGGCATGACCCGAGGAGTAGCAGCTGGATCCTTGGTCGAACCCATCCTTCGGGTCAACCCGGAGGCTAGTGAAGGTGCTCTTCCAGGCATAGTGGGATATCCGACCATCACCCGTTCGACCGACTGGGAGAGGGCGCATCTACCCGAAGCGGCGGCGCCCGCTCGTCGGGTTCTTTCGGAGCAGGTGAGGCCGCGGTCAGTAATCGTCTCCCTTAACGTAGGTCCGCGTCGCGGTGTTCGCCTTCACGCGCGTCGGGCGCATCATCTCGTTGTCCTCGTGGTCGATGATGTGGCAGTGCCAGACGTATCCGTGCCCACCGTCGGGGTCGAAGGGATATGACGCCTTCGCGGGGCGGGCATCCGCCGGAAGGTCGGTCGGCGCCCAGCGCACGACGATCCGCGTGACATGGCCGGGAGGCATCATGACGGTGTCCTTCCAACCGGCCTCATTCGCCGCCGGAGGCAAGGGGGAGCGCCTGAGGAACGGCCCGACATCGGGGTTGCCCCCGAGGGCTCTCGGATTGCCGTTGCGATAGTGGAGCGGCGGGCCGAACCCCGGCTGGTACACGCCACCCGGGAACGCGTGTTCGTAGACCGCCGCGTACCTGTCCACGTCGAAGGCCTGCCGGTTCATGAGCTGGAACTGAACCAGGTGTAAGTGCATCGGATGTGCGTCCGCCGTCAGGTTGACGATCTCCCAGAGCTCGGTGTCGCCCTCGTGGGGGAGCTCTGAGTAATAGGTCGTGACCCCGCCGACGGTGATCGCCGTGAAGTCGGGCCGAGGCGTGCCGGGCAGCTCCGTGTTGTTCACCAGGATCTCGAGCGGCCCGCCCTCGTACTCGACATCACCGACGATCGACGGTCCGCCGATGACCTCATTGAGCGTCAATTGGCGGGTCTTCCGAACCTTCACATCGCTGGCCTTCCTCCCTGCGACCGGGTCGACCAGTCTCACCATCGGCCTGCGAAGGGGGCGCCCGCTTGCCGGGTCATAACTCGTGTCCCGGCCCGTCGGAGGCACCACCCGGAACTCCATGATCCTCCCGGTCGTGTGGCCGTTCGGAGCCTCTCCGCCCGGATAGGGAGCCCTCGCGCTGTTCCGGAGGAGCAGTCGGGTCCCGGGTGAGAGGCCATGGAAATCGACGATCACGTCGGCGCGCTCGCCCGGCATGATGAGCAATCGCTGGAGCCGGCCCTTCGGCGCGTTGGGATCGATCTTGACGGGTACGTCGAGGTAGCCTCCGTCGGTGCCGATCTGCCACATCGCCGGCCCCTCGATCTTCGACTCCCGATCGACGAAGAACATCTCGTAACCACGCGCGTTCGAGCCGTTCAAGAAGAGGAAGCGGTAACGCTTCGGTTCGACTTCGAGGTGCGGCCAGACCTTACCGTTGACCGCGATCGTGTCGCCTAGGAACTCGGGGACCCAGAAGGGGTGCTCGGGATTGGGGATGAACGGGATCCCCGCCGGGAAGTAGAGCTGCCCGTTCGTGTCGAACATGCGGTCCTGGACGACGAGTGGGATCGGCGCCGGAAGGTTCGCGGGCGGCGGATCCGCCGGATCCGTGATGAGGTAAGCGCCCGCGAGGCCGGCGTAGACGTTGAGGCGGGTCAGGCCGAGGGCGTGGTCGTGGAACCAGATGGGGGCCGCCTGTTGTGTGTTCGGGTACCGGTATACGGCATGGCTCTTCGGAGAGAGACCGTCCCTGCTGTAGTAAGCATGACCCGTGTACGCCCCGTCGCTCGAGAACCAGGAGTCGGGCCCACCGTCGATGAGGGGGGGTACCTCACCACCGTGGAGGTGAGGGGTGGCCACGACGGGACCTCGGTAGTGCTCGGCGCAGGAGCCGGTCGGCGGCTGGGCGGGCTCAACGCTCTCGGCGCAGGCGTTCGCCTCGTCGTTCAGCGGGTCGGCCCAATGCATCGTCTGGTCGGTGGCGTCTGTCCAGGCGCGAACCTTGGTACCTCCTGTTGTGCCCAAGTCGTTGATCCACCTGATCTCCGTCGGCGTTCCCCGCCGGGCGACGATCACGGGACCCAGGTAGGACGCCCTCGTCCGCTGACCTCGCTGGAGGTATCCCCAGACCCACGTCTTCGGGAAGCCCGTCGGCAAGACCTGAGCTAGGAACTCGGTCATCTTGAGGTCGATCCGACTCGTGCCCGCGACCACGACGTCGAGAGCTGGGAGCGCGTCGACGAACTGCCGGATCGATCGGCCGGCCATCGGGATCTGTCGAGCTGCAGGCACGGTCTCGGACCAGGCGAAGCGCGGCAGGGCGATCAAGCCGGCTCCTGCGAGTGCGCCACCTGTGAGGAAGCGGCGTCGGGTGATCATCGTGGCTCCCTTCTGACATTCTCGTGGCGCCCATCACGGGCGGCGCACCGTCCCGTCCACCCTTGTTCGCCATTCGTAGCCCGGCTCCGCATACTTCCGAAGGGGAGAAAGGCCTGAGTCCGCTGGGGCTTCCAGCGTCAGTCGGCGGTCGGGGATCCTGAGCGACAGGCTCGCCGTGAGGTCGCCACTCCTGCCGCCCTCGAACCAGGTTGTGATTCTTGAATGCTCCCGGATCAGGCCAACCGGTCGCAGAGACCGACGGGCATCATGCAATCGCATCAGGTTCCCTGCCGTATCGTCGCGCCCAAGGCGAGCGACGGGAGGTCGAATGATGCGACTGGACGGCAAGGTTGCTCTCATCACGGGCGGCACCTCTGGGATCGGCGAGGCGACCGCCGTGTTGTTCGCCGCCGAAGGTGCGAACGTCGCGATCACCGGCCGCAGCCAGGAGCGCGGCGACGCGGTAGCCGAGCGGATCGCATCCGCCGGCGGTGAGGCGATCTTCGTGCGTGGCGACGTGGGGTCAGCCGATGAGTGCCGACGCTCGGTCGATCGCACGATGGAGGCGTTCGGTCGCATCGACGTGCTCTTCAACAATGCCGGCGTCTACGTCGCCAACGACACCCTCGGCTGCTCCGAGGACGAGTGGGACGCGCAGGTCGACACGAGCCTGAAGGGGGCGTTCTTGATGTCGAAGTACGCGCTGCCGCACATGATCGAGCAGGGTTCGGGCTCGATCATCCACTGCGCGTCCGGATGGGGGCTCGTCGGCGGCGCCCGCGCCGTCGCCTACTGTGCGGCGAAGGGCGGCATGGTCGTGATGACGAAGGCGATGGCGATCGATCACGGACCGCAGGGCATCCGTGTGAACGCGGTATGCCCCGGCGACACCGACACGCCCATGGAACACGAAGACGCCCGGCAGCAGGGCCTGGAGTGGGACGCGTACGTGCGCAGCGCGGTGGCCGGTCGCGCGATCGAGCGCATGGCCACACCCGAGGAGATCGCCCGCGCCGTGCTCTTCCTCGCGAGCGACGATTCCTCGTACATCACGGGAACGGCTCTGCCCGTCGATGGCGGGGGCGTTGCCGATTGAACGCCCACGACTCACAGCCGCGCATGTCGATCGGCACCTAGCGCGATCCCGAGCTTCGATCCATGGGCGGCTCCTGAGCCGGACCGTGCAGCTCTGATGGACTTGTAGACAGTCATGAGTGGGTCCCTTCGCACCTGGTGCCCGTGGTCACTCTCTTGGCCCTGCATCAAGTACATGAGTGCGCGGGCCGGGGCGTGGTCAGATCGTGATGGCGATCTTCCCTCGTGCGTCTCCGGCCTCGAGGTGGTGCATGGCCTCAGGCACGCCGGCTAGCGGGTAGGTCCTGTCGATGATCGGAGTGACCTGACCGGCCTCGATGAACCGGCTCACCGCCTCGATGTGGGTGTGGCTCTCCTTGGAGGCGAGCATCGTCAGTCGCTGGCCCACGAACGGCGACAGTGCGACCGCACGGAGCTGCCGGCCGAAGCCTCCCGTCAGGTTCCCGCCCTCTTCCCCGCCGACGATGACGAGGGTTCCCTTGGGAGCGAGTGCCCGACGGAGCTTCGACAGACGGCTGTTCCCGCCGACGTCGAGGATCAGGTCGTAGCGACGGTCGCCGTCGGCGAAGTCCTCCCGGGTGTAGTCGACGACATGGTCGGCCCCGATCGAGCGGAGGAGATCGAGCTTCGCGGTGCTGCACACACCGGTGACTTCTGCTCCGAGGGCCTTGGCGAGCTGCACCGCGTAGGTACCCACACCTCCCGACGCACCGATGATCAGCACCTGCTGTCCTGCCTCGATGCCGCCTTGGCGCAGCCCCTGGATCGCGGTTCCCCCGGAGATCGGCACGACCGCCGCCTGCTCGAAGCTGATGCCGGCCGGCTTGAGGGCGAGCTTGTCCTCTCGTGCGGCCGCGTACTCGGCGTACGAACCCCGGCTGATGCCGAACACCTCGTCCCCTGTCTTGAACCTGGTCACATCGGCGCCGATCGCGACGACGGTGCCGGCCACGTCCAGTCCCGCGACGCGATTCTTCGGACCACGGAACCCGAAGCCCATGATCCGCATCAGGTACGGCTTGCCCGTCAGGGAATGCCAGGTGCCCCGATCCATCCCGGCCGCGCGAACCTTCACCAGTACCTCGTTCGCCGCGATGTCGGGCGCGTCGATCTCTTCGAGACGAAGAACGTCGGCCGAGCCGTAGGTGTCCTGGACGATGGCTCGCATGACACCGCTCCTCGAGTCGTCGCCGTCGATCCGTCCGTCGGCTTCGATCGCGCTGATGACGTTCGGCTCTGCTCCCTGCTCGGTCCCTGCCATGGTCTGTCCCTCTCTCGTTGCGGGAGACGGCTTCGGCGGAGTTGCCGACCGCATCCTGAGTTCTCGTACTAAGTACCCGTACTAAGTACGGTACTGCTACCATGACGGTATGGCAACCCCGGATCTCGAGGTCGGCGCGCTGGAGCGGACCCCGCTCAACCGTGAACGCGTGCTCCGCGGCGCGATCGCCGTCGCGGATGCGGGAGGCCTCGTCGCGCTGACGATGC
Source organism: uncultured Actinomycetes bacterium (assembly GCA_963810915.1). Lineage (GTDB taxonomy): Bacteria > Actinomycetota > UBA4738 > UBA4738 > HRBIN12 > JAOUEA01. Next base: position 86,370 of record CAWEPH010000004.1, read on the forward strand.
GATCGCTCGCCAAGGAACTCGGCGTCAAGCCCATGACGCTCTACCACCACGTCGCGAACAAGGACGAGATCCTCGACGCCATCACCGATGCCGTCTTCAGTGAGATCGAGCTACCTCCGGTCGATGCCGATTGGCGATCGGCGATGCGGGAGCGTGCGATCTCCGCCCGCAGCGCGCTGGGGCGTCATCCGTGGGCGACGCCGCTGATGCAGTCGCGCACGAACCCCGGACCCGCGACGCTGCGGCATCACGACACGGTGATCGGCTCGCTCCGCCGCGCCGGATTCTCGGTCGGGATGGCCGCGCACGCCTTCTCGTTGCTCGACGCCTATGTCTACGGATTCGCGCTCCAGGAAGCTAGCCTGCCGTTCGATAGCGAGACTGCGCCAGAGGTCGCGGATGCGATCATGGCGCAGTTCCCCTCCGACGCGTACCCGTACCTGGCCGAGTTGACGATCGAACACGTCTTGCAGCCCGGCTACGACTACGGCGACGAGTTCGCGTGGGGGCTCGATCTCATCCTCGAAGGCCTCGAGAGGCAGCTAGACACCGTCTGAACGGATGCGTGCACGGATCCAACCTGACACCAGCGAGTCAGGGTCCGCACTGCCGCTTGCGTGAACGTTACGGGTGCGCCCAGCATTGAAGAGGTATGGACCAGGCATCGGGACTGGATCGGGAGCGGCTAACCGTGCTCCACACGGAGTCGGGATCGGAGGCGAAAGCCGCGGAGCCGCGAACCTTCGAGGACCTGTTCCAGGCCGAGCACGAGCGCGTGTTCCACGCGCTGTACCTCGTCACCGGCAACACGCAGGAAGCCGAAGAGGTCATGCAGGACGCCTTCCTGAAGATCTGGGAACGCTGGGACAAGGTGCGCGGCATGGAGAACCCGGCGGCCTACCTCTATCGCACCGCCATCAACGGCGCCCTGAGCCGGCGGCGGCGCGTGGCCGTGGCGACCAAGCGCGCGCTGACCCCGGGTCCGGCCGAGGATCCCTTCGAGGCCGCCGACCTGCGCGACGAGCTGGTGGGCGCCCTGCGGACGCTCACACCCCGCCAACGAGCGGCGCTGATGCTGACCGATCTCTTGGGCTACCCCTCGGAGGAGGCGGCGAAGGCACTCGGCGTGGCGGCAGGGACGGTCCGCTCACTGGCCTCGCAGGGACGAGCCGCGATGAGGACGGCCATGGAGGCCCGCGATGCCTGATACCCGCACCGAGCTCGAGCGGATCACCCGGCGCATCCCGGTCCCGGTGCCCGCCTATGAACGGCTGCTCCTGCGCCGCGACCGCAACGTGCGGGTCCGAAGGATCGCCGCCGGCGCGGTCGGCGTCGCCGTGGCGTTCGCGCTGCTCGCAGGCCTCATCGGCGCGAGCCTCCTGCGCAGCCAGGGCGCGTCGAAACCGGCGACGACCGTCGGGCCCCTTCCCGGATCGTCGCTACCGTCGGGGGCGTTCGCGTTCGCGAGCAGCGACAGCCGTAGCGGCCGACCGCTGGGATCGATCCAGGTGTACGTGGAGGAGGCGGACGGATCGGTCACCCAGCTCACCCACGGGAAGGACAACAACGAGCCCGAGTCGTGGTCGCCGGATGGTACCCAGCTGAGTGTGCAGCGGAACTTGGGGGATCGCCAGGGTCAGGATCTGTTCGTCGTGAACGCCAACGGCTCGGGCGAGACGCGCCTGACGAACGACCCGGATTGGGAGGGCTACTCCCAGTTCTCGCCGGACGGGAATCTGATCGCCTACGTGAAGCAGACCGCCCAGGGCGACGGCCTATACGTGGTGAGTCCCGACGGCACCGGGGAACGGCGGGTCTCACCCGCGGCCGGCAACGTCGGATCGTGGCAGAACCCCGTGCGGCCGTTCTCCTGGTCCCCCGACGGCAGGACGCTGGTGTTCGCTCAGAACAGCGAAGGCAAAGGGCCCCCATCTCACGACCCGTTGGATGCCCAGCTCTACATCGTGAACGCCGACGGCACCGGTTTCCACGGCCTGTTCGCTCCGCAGGATGCCGGGATCGACGCCTCCTGTCAGAACCACGATCACGTCCTCAGCTGCGGACGGCTAGAGCAGCCCAGGTGGTCGCCCGACGGATCCAAGATCGCGTTCGTGGGGATCACGCCTCCGAGCAGCGATGGCGGGCTCAGCCGATCGGACATCTACGTGGCGGATGCCGCGATCAGGAAGCTCACGGGCGTGAACGGCGCACCGGCCGACGCGGGCTGCGACGCCCCGGCGTGGTCGCCCGATTCCTCCGAGATCTCCTTCAACTGCGGCCACTACGTGAATGTGATCAACGCCGACGGCTCGGGGATCAGAGTCGTGACCGACACGGGCTACTCCACGACCTGGTCCCCCGACGGCACCCAACTAGGCCTCTACGCGGACCCCAACGTCTGGTTCGTGAATGCCGATGGATCCGGCGGGCTCACCCAGGCCGCCGACGACGGACGTAACGACTTGGGCAGTCCCCTCTGGCGCCCGTCCGGCGGCCCCTAACCACGACAGAGGAGGTCGCACAATCCCCGAACTCCGCCCGCGGGAAGATCCTGCGCATGACGCCGTTCGGGGCGATCCCGAAGGACAACCCCAGCCGGCACTCGCGCATCTACGCGCGGCGGGTTCAGGAACTCGTTCGGCATGGGCTTCGACCCACGAACCCGCCGCCTCTGGGAGACCGAGAACGGTCCCGAGTGCAACGACGAACTCAACCTCGTGCGGCGCGGGGGGAACTTCGGGTGGGGTCCGTCCGCGACATGCAGCGGAAGCTCGCCACGCGACACGAATCAGGACGGGCCGGATCCCGTGCTTCCTCAGCGCCGGTACACGCCGACCATCGCGCCGACGGGTCTGGCGTTCTGCAGCGGATGCGGTCTCGGACCGAAGAGCGAGGGCGCGTTGTTCTTCGGCGCGTACAAGACCGGCGAGATCCGGCGTGTGCGACTCTCACCCGATCGGAAGAGGGTGGTGAGGGTCGACGTGCTCGGTCGACCCGCCCGCTCGATCCTCTCCGTCGAGGTTGGTCCGAACGGGACGCTCTACTACAGCACCTACATCGGCGTCTACCGGCTGGTATCCAGGTGAGCAGGAGCGCAGAGGTCGGAGGAACGCTCGACCTACGGGCCTTGCGGGCCGGGCGCGGCCGCTCGAGCGCTCTCTGCGAGCCTCAGCGCGAGTACCCGCATGACGCCGAGCGCGAGATCGGGGCGCTCGCGGACCATGCTCTCGAACTCGCGGTGACCGATCCGGATCGTCCGCACGGGCCCTTCCGCGATCAGGGATGCGATCCTCGGGTTCCGCGTGATGATCGACATCTCGCCGACGACCTCGCCGGCGGTCCGTCGGGCGATCACGCGTTCGCCACCGACGCTCCCGCTGACGACGCGGATCACGCCTTCGCTCACGATGTGCATGGCGTCACCGAGCTCGCCCTCCCGCGCGATCGCCTCCCCGTCGTCGTAGCCCTGCTCTTCGGCGATCAGCGCCAACCGCTCGAGATCTCCGGGGCTGAGGTCGGCGAACAGCGGGATCCCGCGCAGGATGAGCACGCGCTCGACCACGGAAACGGTTGCTATGGATAGCGTCATCGTGTCTCCTTCTCGTCGTGAGCGGACGACCTCCGCGCATCGACGGACGAGATCGTCCTCGTCCTCGAGCGCGGTCGTCAGCCAGCTCCCGTCATCGTGCGCTGTCGGGATCGGTTCCCAGAGCGCCAACAGCGGGCCGACCGACTTCGTTGCGTCCGCTGCCTCGAGCGCCTCGAGCGCGCTCGCGCGGACGGAACCCGACCCGTCGAGGCGCTCGATCGCCGTGCGGGCGGCCTCGCGATCCGCGGCCACCATGCTCGCGGCCCAGAGCGCCGATCGCGCGGCGACACGGGCCCGCTCGAGGATCGCGGTGCGCAGCAGGGCCTCGAGGTCGGGGTCTTGCGGGGTCGACGCGACCAACGCGCGGTCCGTCTTCGCCTGATCGGCCGCCGACCGCACGAACGCCTGCACCACGTCCGCCGCACCGTCCGGCTCCATCCGACGCGCCGCCTCGATGCCGACGGCGACGGTCTCGGGGTCGCGGAGGGCCTGGAGGACATGGCCGATCGCGGGGGAACCGATCACGCCGAGCGCGCGACCGGCCGCCGATCGGACGGTCGGATCCGGTGCGTCGACCCGCTCCACGGCGGGCGCGAGCGCGCGTTCGGGCGCCGAGGACGCGAGGAGGTCGAGGGCGGCGGCCTGCACCAGCGGATCGGGATCTCCCAGGGATCGTTCCGCGAGGTCTGCGGCGAGCTCCGGAGGCGCCGCGTCCAGCTCCACCAACGCGACGGACCGGATCCCGGGGTCGGCGTCGGCGAGCAGCCGGTCGAGCCGCGTGGCGGCGCGGTCGTCGAGCGGAAGGGCGCGCGCGGATGCGGCTGCGCTCACGGCCGTGTCGGCGTCATCGATCATCCCTAGCATCGCCTCGCGACCCGATGGCGTCGACGCGTCGATCGCCCCGACGGCCGCGAGACGGACGAGTGGATCCGGGTCGTGAAGGCCCGCCGCGAGGGCATCCGACAGGGCGTGCGCGCGGAGCCCGGCGGCCAACTGGAACGCGAACCGCTTCGCGTGGAGGTCGTCGGACCGCATCGAATCCGCCAAGACGCGGGCCGACTGCGCATCGACGTCGAGCGGCGCCGGGGTCCACGCCGTCGCCTTCTCGAACACCTGTGGTCGCGCCGCCAGCAACGCCCGCATGAGCGCGTCCACGTACGAGCGGCGGATCACGAGGACCACGGCGACCGTGAGGAGCGACGCGACGATCCCGATAATCGCGAACTGACGCGCGGTGAGTGCGTCCTGCCCGACCAGCGCGACCAAGCCTGCGATCGCCGTGCCGACCTGCGCCGGGCCTCCGTTCAGGAACGCCCTCGTCTCGTCCCGACGGTCGTCCGGCACTACGTTGACCAACGTCTCCCACGCCGGCGAGGCGACGCCCTGGAGCCAGACGCCGGTCGTCACCTTGAGCACGACGATCGTCGCGAACCCTGCGCCGACCAGCAGGATGCCGAAGGCTCCGAGGTACAGCAGCGGCAGCACCAGCATCATCGCGGTCACACCGAACCGAGCGAACAGCCGGTTCGTCAGCAGGATCGACATCAGGAACGCCCCGGCAGTGATCGACGCTCCGACGAGGCCGAAGAACCCGGCGAGCGCGTCCGTGTCGGTGAAGCGGTCCGTGCCGCTGTCGCGAACGGCAGGAACAAGGAATAGAACAGGACGGAGAACAGCACGGCCGCCACCGCCATGCCCGCCAACAGCCGGCTCCGACGGACATAGGCGTACCCGCTCTTGATCCCCTGGAAGAGCGACGTCTGCCGCCCCGCCGGCGCCGGATGGAGCCCGGCGCCACCGAGGCAAAGCCGGCACAGCACGGTCGCGACGACGAGCCCGCCGATCCATACCAGCAGCAGGTTCTCGACACCGAGCACGGCTGCGAGCGGTCGCGTGAGGAGCCCGCCCACGACCGCCCCGAGGATCCCGCCGGCGCCGAAGATCGGGAACAGCCGCTTGGCCTGGCGCGCGTCGACCACCGTGCCGGCGGTTCCCCACAGGCCGATCGCCTGCGCCAGCGTCGCGAACGCCACCGTCACCCAGAGCACCGGGTAGATCCACCGCGCGTCGGTCAGCAACACGCCGCGCTCGGCCAGCACCACGGCCGCCAGCAGCAGCGGCGACCAGATGTAGATCGATCGGTGCGCGACGCGCTGCAGGACGGCGGTCAGAGCGAACATCGCCACCAGGGTCGTGCCGGCTTGCGCGAGATACATGAGGGGGAGTGCCTGGGTGCCGATCTGATCGAAGAACAGCGCGTTCACGGCGCTCTCCCCGATCGCCGCGCCCGCGAGCGAGACGAACATCAGCGCGGCCACGAGCGAGACGGTCCGGCGCTCGCTCGCGTGGACGCCGAGGAGCCCCACGATCGGTGGCGCCCTATCCGGCCGCCGCGGTCACCGGCGGCCGCACCACGAACGCGTCGACCGGGTAGCCCTTCAGCGATTCCAGGCGATGCTCGAGGCTGGCGCTCGCAAGCCTAGGCACGCGATCGAGCACCGGCTGTGTCACGAGGATCTCGCCCGCCGCGGCCTTCGAAGCGAGATGCGCTGCGATGTTCATCGGATCACCGAGGGCGGTGAAATCCCGTGCTTCCTGTTTCCCCACGATGCCGACGAAGGCCGACCCGGCATGGACCGCGACGCCGAGCGGCAGCCATGGACCGGTCGGCGAACCGTACCCGACGGCCACGAGCAGCGCGCCGGCCGCATCGACGGCGCGCTCGGCGTGATCGGGACCTGCCAGGAAGGGCAGGAACAGCCCGACGACCTCGTCCCCGACGTACTTCTCGACGATCGCGTCGTGTTCGACGAGCGCGCCCATCGACGCTCGGTAGAAGCGGTCCATGAGCTGCGTGAACTCGAACGTCGGCATGGCTCGTGCGAGCTTGCTCGAGCCGCGGACGTCCGCGAACAGCATCGATAGCTCGACCTCCGCCCCACGCACCTCGGCGTCGCCCGGGGCGCCGGGGCACATCGCCGCGTGGATCTTCAAGCCTTTGAAGCAGCGACCACAGATGTTGGGGTTCTTCGCCCACGGCGTGAACCCGAACCGTCTGAGGACCATGGCGCCTGGGCGGCCGAAGGGCGCCCGACAGAGCTTGCAGCGCGGGCTGGAAGGCACGAAGCGGAGTGCGCTCTTGTCGTGGAGATGCGGGTGCGTTCCGCTGAGGAAATCGTGCCACTCCTCCTCGGGTGTCGCGTAATCCGTCACGCGAAGCAGGGTAGTGCGTCACCCCTTCGTTACGCCACCGTCTCGAGGAAGGTCATCCCGCGTTGACCGCCTGGACCTCCGGAAGACCGAGGAAGCTCGAGCGGAGGTGAGCGTCGTCGATGCTCCCCGCGATCCGATCGATGACGCCCCGCGCCTGGTGTCGGAGCTCTGTCGCTCGCGCCGCGTCGCCGGTCGCAGCCGCGATGCCGCTCAGGGCCATCTCGATCCGCCAGCCGATCGGTTCGAAACCGAGCTGCTCGGCCTCGGCGCTTCCCTCGAGCAACGCGCGCTCCGCTTCCTCTAGCTCGCCTAGCTCCACCAGCGACGAGCCCTTCAACAGGAGCGCGGCCGGGTCGTAGGGGCGGACCCCGAGCGGCCGGAGCCACTCGAGCACCTCGTCGGCGAGCTCGACGGCGCGGGCATGGTCTCCCCTTAGCGCGGCGAGCCGCCCCTTCAGGATCTTGGCGTTGGCCGCCGCGGCGAAGTGCAGCAATCCGGGGAGCCGACCGAGGACGCTTTCGGCGATCGCGGCCTCCGCCTCATCGAGCCGTCCCGCGAGAACGAGGATCTCGGCCTGGGCCGCCTTCACGAGCGGGATGGCCAGCGTGTTCCGTTCCCGAGCGATCGCGAGGCCCTCGTCCGCCAGGCGCGATCCTCGCTCGATCTCACCGAGCGTCGCGTACGCGGCGCCCATGTCGGCGCGGCTCACCGCTTGCGGGATCACGAACCCAGCGAGCTCCGCGTGCTCGATGCACTCGCGCATCTCGTCGATCGCGCGGCCGACGTTCCCCTGGGAGAGGTACACGTGGTACCCGTTCAGCAGGCAATAGGACTGGCCCCAGTGGTTCCCGATGTCGGCCGAGATCCTGTAGGACTCGTCGCAGAGCATGAGGGCCTCTTCGTTCTGGCCCCCGAGGGCGAGCAGGGCCGCCATGCTCGAGAGGTTCTCGCAATACATCGGAAGGTTCTCGAGCTCGCGCCACAGCGGCCTGGACTCCTCGAGACAGGCCCGCGCTGTCTTGAGGTCGGAGATCGCCGCGTACGGTCTCCAGAGGTCGTTCAGGGTGAAGGCGATCTGCTCCCGGGCGCCCAGTTCGCGCGCGATCGCGAGGGAGGCCTCGCCGGCATCGACGGCTTCCTTGAGTTCGCCGCCGCTGAAGACGTTGAGGGTCATCAGGTTCCACAGCGCCTTCGATTCAGCCGCACGATCGTTCAGGTCGCGGGCGAGCGCGATCGTGCGTTGGCACAGTGTTCGTCCGGCGGCCGCGTCGAATACCGGCGTCGGCGTCGCGTACAGGGTGGTGAGCGCCAGGTCGGCGGCGAGGGCCGCAGCCCCCGCGCCATCTCCTTGCGCCACAGACTCCATCTCCTCGTAGTTGGCAACGGCCTCTTCGAACCGTCCGGAGAGCTCGAACGCGCGGCCTCGGATCGGATACAGGTGGTCGAGCGCCTCCTCGGTGCGGCCGAGTCGCGTGGCCGCTTCGATCGCCCATGTGGAATGGATCACCGCCTCGGCGTTCGCGTACAACCGGACGTCGGCGTCTGCGGCCAGCGACGCGTATCGGAGCGCCCGCTCGTGGTCCCTGCCCTCGCGAGCGTGGTGGACCAACAGAGGGGCGGATGTCGCGATCCTGTTGGCGTACAGCTCCTCGTACACCTCGGCGACGCGCCGGTGCAGATCCCGTCGCTGCCTCAGCAGGATCGTGCCGTATGTGGCGTCCTGGGTCAGGCTGTGGCGGAACGCGTACTCGCGCTCGGGCGTGCGCGCGGTCTCGATGATCAGTCCGTTCCGTTCCAGGGTACGGAGCGAGGTCGGGAGGTCGGCGTCGCCCGAGACGGCTCGCAGGACCGGCTCGGAGAACGACCGGCCGATCACCGATGCGAGCTGCAGCGTGTGCTTGGCTTCTTCGTCGAGTGCGTCGAGCCGCGCGGTGAAGAGCGCCTGGAGCGTCGTCGGGATCGCGATGTCGACGTGGTGCTCGTGGACCGCGGCGGCAACCTCCTCGAGGAACAGCGGGTTGCCGTCGGTGCGCTCGAGGATCTGTGCGCGGATGGCCCCATCCTCGGCCGGGATGAGCGCGTCGATCAAGCGTCCGCTCTCGTCCTCGGTGAGCGAGGTGAGGGCGAGCTCGGTCGACCGGTGCGGGTACTCCGTCTCGAGCCACTGCTTCAGCCGCCACGACGGCGCTCGTCGATCCGGCCGGAAGGCGAAGACGAAGAGACACGGGAGTTCGTCGACGAGTTTCGCGGTCTCGATCAAGACGTCCATCGACGCCTCGTCGCACCAGTGGAGGTCCTCGAAGACCATGAGCCTCGGCCCGCCTTCCCCGAACGCCCGGGTCGACGACGTCACCAGCTCCATGATCGCGTCGCGGAACGCCTCGCCCTCCAAGGGCTCCTCGCCGGATTCCGTGACGCCGAAGAGCGATCGCCACACGCGCATGTGCGGGTCGAGCCAGTCCTCCGAGCCGTGTTCGATCGTGCCGGCGAGCTTGGCGCGGACGACGTCCGGTGGATCGGTGTCTTCAATCCCGGCGATCCGCGCCACGGTTCGCCGGTACTGCGAGTACGGACGGTTCGCGTCGTAGGACACGCACTGCCAGGTCTCCCACATCCGGTGCAGTTCATCGTCGCCGTCGGACGCGTCGGGCGAGCGCCGCTCCCACGCTGCGCGCGTCTCGGCGATCAGCCGCGACTTGCCCAGGCCGGCCTCACCGACGAGCGAGACGATCCGCCCGGCGCCGGACAGCGCGTCCTCGACCGCGCGGCTGAGCTCGCCGAGCTCGCGTTCGCGGCCGACCAGCGGTGAATCACGCAACCCTCGGATCGCGCCGCGGTCGTGCGTGCGGCCAACGACCGTGTAGGTCTCGATGCGCTCTGCCTTGCCCTTCACCTCGATCGGGCCGCGAGCCTCGACGTCGAAGAGAGGTTCCACCAGTCGGCGCGTCTCATCGGTGATCTGTACGGTGCCCGGCTCCGCCGTCTGCTCCATGCGAGCGGCGACGTTCACCGCATCCCCCATGGCGGTGTACTCGAGCCGCAGGTCCGAGCCGACCTGGCCGACCATCACCGGGCCCGTGTGGATGCCGACCCGAACGTCCAGGTCCAGGCCGTGCTCGGATCGCACGTGCTCTCTGTAGACGGCGATACCGGAGATGATGTCCAGCCCAGCCCAGACCGCGCGTTGCGCATCGTCCTCGTGCGCGATCGGCGCGCCGAAGAACGCGAAGATCGCGTCGCCCATCAATCGCGCGAGCGTTCCCTCGTAACGGTAGACCGGGGCGATCAGCCGCTCGAACGCGCCGTTCATGATCTCCGCCCAGACCTCGGGGTCCACGGTCTCCGCCATCGCGGTGGAGCCCTTGACGTCGCAGAACAGCATGGTGACGACGCGTCGCTCGCCCTCCATGGCCCGACCCGCGCGCGCGGCCTGGAGCTTCGCGAGCAGTTCCCTGGGAAGGAAGGGGTCGAGCGCGGCGCCCCTTGCGGCGGTGGGATCGATGGGAGATCCGCACGCGTTGCAGAACCGGGCGCCGTCGAGGTTCGCAGTCCCACAAGCGGGGCAGTTCACGCAGGGACGATAGCGCGGCCTGGGTCGCAGTAGCCCGCTACCCAGGGCGACGGGGCACCTGCGCGGGTCGGCGCCACCCGAGGCCACGGGGTTGGGGGGCAGCAGGAATCCTGCCTGGAAGGTACCCGTCGTCGAGGTCCGGAGGCCCCGCGATGACTCACGATTACCGCGGCGGTGTGTCCGTAGATCTCTTGGGTCTCGACCAACCTTGGTCCATCAAACGTCGCCCGAACGTCGCCGCGGTCGTGCGGATAAGGTGCGCGGCTCCCCGTGGCGGTCCTGCGCATCCGACGATCGCTGTCACGGATGTCCCAGTACCCCCACGGATGTCGCCACGAAGAGCACGACCGCCACCCCGCTCAGATCCATCACGCTCGCGATGGTCGGAACACCCTGGTTGTCCGGATCCAGCCCGAACCTGGAGGCGATGACCGCGAGGTAATACCCGATCCCGATCGTGACGGGCGTGACGATCAGCCCGGAGAGCAAGCAGACCCAGATCAGCGTGCCCGCAGCGGGAACGTTCTCGAGTCCCGTGACGACCCCGAGCCCCCACGCGATGGCTCCGATGAGGGCGAAGACCACGAGGGAGAGGACGACCACGATCGACGCGTCGAGGATCGCGGGCGGCTCGGGCCTACCCCGTGGCGTGATGGCACCGATCTGCAGCTTCGAGGTGATCCGCGAGCAGAAGATCCCTCCGAGCGCGCCGGCCTGGCTGACGAACGGGGGGATGAGCGCGAGCAGGACCGGCACGGACGCGAGCTCCGCCAGCCGACCCTGTTGCAGACCGCCGGATACGAGATCCAGCAGCGATGTGAGCAACGTCGCCGCGCCGAGCTCCAACACGATCCTGCGCAGGCGGGTGTCGCGGACGACGAACGAGCGGATCGTCGCGAACACGCCGACAGATGCGCACATGAGGGCAACGGCCGCAGCGATGGCCTCGTTCCGCAGGAGCAACGTCGCCACGAACAGACTGGGCACCGTGGTCAAGTCGCCGAGCGCCGTGACCATCGGCGTCGATACCGAGTCCAGGTCCCACCCGAGCCGGAAGGACAGCGCCGAGATCGCGAGCGTGACCGCGAGGATCACGCCCGATCCGAGCGACCCGCCGACGACCGAGATGAGCACGAGCTCCCCGACGGAGATCGACGGCAGTCCGAACGCGGCGCTGGCGAAGCGCGAGAGCACCGCGACCCACAGTGAGCAGGACAACGTGGTGAGGATCGCGACGTCGACGTTCTGTCGCAGTACCCCGCCCCGGCGTAGGTCGATCGTGAGCAGGCCGGCGGCGTTCGCGGTGCCCAGCCGCGCACCGATCGCGCCGAAGATCGAGCCGCGGATACCGACCGCGGCTGGGATCAGGACCAGCAACCCGGGAAGGTCGGCGAGGGTACCTGTGAGGTGGGCGAGGATCAGCCCGGCGCCGAAGCCTGCAACCGTGCTGAGGACGAGTGCGACCAGGCCCTGGCGAAGCGTCCGTGTCTCGGATCGCCAGTAGCCCAGGAGCCGCCCGGCGGGGCGCGCAAGTCCGGGACGCGGACGCGCCATCGGGCCTCCTTCACGCGGTCACCTACCTCTTCCCTGTGCGTCGGCGTTGGGCTCCGGCACGGCCTCCGGCAGTATGGTCCGGTGCTGGACGGCGAACAACCGCCCGAGCGTGGGTCATCCCGCCCGGCCCTGCGGGCCGTTGGACCCGATGCGGCGATTCGGCAACCGACGAGACTCTCGCCTAGGGACGCCGGCGATGTCGCCGACGATGAAGAGCACCCCCACGAGCGTCGAGGTCCTCCTGTCCGAGCGCATCGTCCCTCACTCGGACGATCGTTCGGCGGTGACCTGACCGCTCAGCCGATCCGGGCCAACTCGATCCGATGGGTCAGCTTGAGACCCAGCGGCCAGGGCCAAGGAGTGGCTCCCGCGAGCTCGAGGGACGGCGGTGGTTCGACCCCCAACGGGTCTGGAACGTCCCGGTGCAACGGCACCACGCCCGCACGAAGATCCCATACGAGCGCGCGTCCCCCCGGTCGCAAGACACGGCCGATCTCGGCCAGCCCGCCCTGGCGGTCGTCCCAGTGGTGCATGGACAGGGTGCTCACGACGACGTCGAACGACGCGTCGGGGAAGGGCAGTGAGGCGACGTCACCGACCGTGAACGTCGGCGTGCGGTCCGCAGGCGGATCCGCTCTGCCGGCGTTCCAACGCGCTCGATCGATCATCGCGGGGTCGAGATCGAGCCCCGTCACACCGAGGCCGCGCGCAGCGAGGGCGACCGACAGCCGGCCCGGACCGCACCCGACCTCCAGCACGTCCCCTTCCTCGGGGGCCACGGCTGCCACGTCGAGGGCGATCCGATCGAAGAACGAACCGAGCAGCAGCCGGTGACTGAAGGCGTCGTAGATGGCCGCATCGCCTACCAGGATCCCGCCCGGTACATGCTTCCCGATCGCCCCGCGACCGTGCCGCATACCGGCGATCGCGACGGCCGTGGCCGCGGCGACCGACAGGATGACGACGTTCCGAGTCCGAATCTCGCACCTCCATCGTCAGCCTAGCCTCGAGTCGAGCGGGCGCTGGAATGGCCTGGCATCAAACCAGCGTCGCGCCCAGCGTGTGGACCTTGACCCGTCGCGTTGGTGAGCCGGTCACGTCGAAGGACAGGATCAGCAGGATCAGGATCCATGGCAAGATGGGCCATGGCCAAGATGACAGATCCAGCGTCCCCACGGTCTCAACTCAGCGATGCCATCCTCGGCACCGTACGCGGGGGCCTTCGCATCCTCGGTGGGATGGTGCAGGTGGCGGCCGGCGTTACGAGGCTCCTGGCTATCACGGCGATCAAGGCTGTCGAAGCAGCGGAAGCGATCGTCGAGGCGACGGAGGTCGACGAGGAGGAGCCGGAGCCGACGCCGGAGCCGCAGTAACGGCTTGAGTGGCTGGACGCTCCCGCATGTCGCACGGATGAGATGGATGTCATCTGCGACATAGCCTGAGAGGGTGGCCAACCTCCCCGGTCCCCGGTGGGCTGCCATCCACGACGAACGTGCATGGAGCGGACCCTGCCGTATCGTCGCCCCAGGCAAGCGACGGGAGGTCGAACGATGCGACTGGACGGCAAGGTTGCTCTCATCACGGGCGGCACCTCTGGGATCGGCGAGGCGACCGCCGTGTTGTTCGCCGCCGAAGGTGCGAACGTCGCGATCACCGGCCGCAGCCAGGAGCGCGGCGACGCGGTAGCCGAGCGGATCGCATCCGCCGGCGGTGAGGCGATCTTCGTCCCCGCCGACGTCCGGGTCAGCCGATGACTGCCGACGCTCGGTCGATCGCACGATGGAGGCGTTCGGCCGCATCGACGTGCTCTTCAACAACGCCGGCGTCTACGTCGCCAACGACATCCTCGGCTGCTCCGAGGACGAGTGGGACGCGCAGGTCGACACGAGCCTGAAGGGGGCGTTCTTGATGTCGAAGTACGCGCTGCCGCACATGATCGAGCAGGGTTCGGGCTCGATCATCCACTGCGCGTCCGGCTGGGGTCTCGTCGGCGGCGCCCGCGCCGTCGCCTACTGTGCGGCCAAGGGCGGCATGGTCGTGATGACGAAGGCGATGGCGATCGATCACGGACCGCAGGGCATCCGTGTGAACGCGGTATGCCCCGGCGACACCGACACACCCATGGAACACGAGGACGCCCGGCAGCAGGGCCTGGAGTGGGACGCGTACGTGCGCAGCGCGGTGGCCGGTCGCGCGATCGAGCGCATGGCCACACCCGAGGAGATCGCCCGCGCCGTGCTCTTCCTCGCGAGCGACGATTCCTCGTACATCACGGGAACGGCTCTGCCCGTCGATGGCGGGGGCGTGGCTGGTTGAACGCCAAGGCGTAGGCCGGATGTGATCGTGGCGCCGTCGCGTCGCATCAACCAGCGTCGCGCGCTGCGTGGAGAACCACGGGTTCCGAGACACCTCTGAGCGTCACCGGTCCGATCTCGACGAATCTCACATCGTCCGCGTCGCCCACCGACTCGACGACGGACTGGGACACGAGCACCTCGCTCGGACGCGCGTAGTCCGTGATCCTGGCGGCCAGATTCACCGTCCGCCCGAAGTAGTCGCCGTCGCGGAACACGACCGTTCCCACGTGCACGCCCACCCGCGCCGGCGGGAGTTCGCGTCGAGCCACCTCGGGTAGCAGGTGCAGGGCGCAGCGCACCGCGTCGAGCGGATCCGGGAAATGGAGCATCACGCCGTCGCCCAGCATCTTCACGACGGTACCGCCGAACTGCAGCGCCGTCGTCCGCACGGTGCCGGACAGCGTCGAGGCGAGCGTGACGGCCTCCTCGTCGCCCGCGTCCTCGGTCAGCCGCGTGAACCCCGACAGATCGAGGAACGCGATCGCGGGACACGGGGTCGCGCGCGCGATCTCGACACCCGCGTCGAGCAAGGCCGATTCCACGAGTTGGACCAGCATCTGCATGTTCAACGCGTCGATGTGTCGGCGGTTCAGCCAGAGCAGGAGCTCTTGGACACCCGGACGCATCACCTCGCTCGTGATCGGATTGATCCGCTCCACGATCTCCTTCAGCGATAGCCCCGACTCCAAGAGAGGCTCCAGGATCCCTCGACGGTAGAAGGCGATCTGCGCCTCAGCCGATCGGCGCGCGTTGTCGCCGAAGTACCGGGTCGCCTCGAGGAACCGCTTGTCGTCGCGGCCGAGCGTGTCGTAGGCGGGCGCCAGCCGGCGGAACAGTCGCTCGTCGTCCTCCCGGATGCGCTCGTCGAGCGGCGGTTGAGCGACGCCCCAGATCTCGAAGAGGTCGGCCACGAGGGGGGCCGGGAGCCCGAGTCGCTCGAGGGCCTGGCGATAGGTCTCGTCGCCGAGCGCGGGGGATGGGGGCAACACTCCTTCGAACCACGCGAGCGACACGACGCCGGCGGCGGCCGTCTCGACGAGGTCCGCGAGAGGAACACCCGCGTCCACGAGCGCCTCGACGACGGCGATGCGGCCCACATCGGCCTCCACGTACCGACCATCCTCGGACTCGAGCAGCCCCAAGCCCGCCAGCTCATCGACGCGCGCCGGGGTGACGTTGGCGCGCAAGGCGAGCTCATCTCGGCCGATCCACGTGTCCGATGTCATGACGTGGACCTTAGATGATGCGGGTCACCGAACGGAATCCGGTCCGAATCTCCCGCTGCCCCTTCCGGCGGCCGGGACACCCCGTCTACACTCGGCCCACCGTGAGTGGATCGCTGACCTGCCCGGCATGCTCGGCGACGAACGATGCCGACCAGCGGTTCTGCACGACCTGCGGCGCATCCCTCGCGCACACGTGCGACACCTGCGGAACGGTGAACGCGCCGGACGCTCGCTTCTGCGGCGCGTGTGGCTCCCCGCTCGAGGCGCCATCGAGCCCGATGCCGACTGACGTGGTCGAAGAGCGGAAGGTCGTTTCGGTCCTGTTCGCCGATCTTGCCGGGTTCACCGCCGCATCGGACGGCGCCGATCCCGAAGACGTCAAGGCACGCCTCCATCCCTACTTCGCTCGCGCTCGTGAAGAGATCGAGTCGCTCGGCGGCCTCGTCGAGAAGTTCATCGGCGACGCCGTCGTCGGTCTGTTCGGCGCGCCGACCTCGCGTGAGGACGACGCGGCGCGGGCCGTGGAGGCGGCCTGGGGGATCGCTCGCGCGATCGACGGGTTGAACGAGCAAGATCCGACGCTCGAGCTCGCGGTCCGGATCGCGGTCGACACGGGCGAGGCCGTCGTGGATCTCAACGCGAACGCCGAACGCGGCGAGACGATCGCGACGGGTGATGTGATGAACACCGCGTCGCGACTCCAGCACGAGGCGCCCGTCGGCGGCGTCGTGGTCGGTGAACGAACGTACCGCTCGGCGATGCAGTCCTTCGATTGGGAGCCGCTGGACCCCGTGAGCGTCAGGGGGAAAGCAACCCCGATCCCGATCTGGTGCGTCATCGGTGTACGTCCGGAGCACGAGCGCGCGCCGCTCGCGCCGTTGATCGGCCGCGGCCGCGAGCTCGAGCTCCTCGGCGCGGTGTGGGACAAGGTGCGCGCGGATCGGCGCACGCACCTCGTCACGGTCTTCGGCCCGCCGGGGATCGGTAAGAGCCGCCTCGTGCGCGAGCTGCGCCCGCGTCTCGAGCGGGAGGGCGTATTCATCAAGGGTCGATGCCGCCCGTACGGCGAGACGACGGGCTACGGCGCGTTCGGTCAGCAGGTGTCGCAGATCGCGGGGATCTTCGAGACCGATCCGACGAACGTCGCGCGCGCCAAGCTCCGCGAGCGCGCCGCCGCCCTGCTGCCCGACATGGACGCGGACGAGGTGGCCGCACATCTCGCGATCCTCCTCGGACTGTCGAACGAGGGCGCGCCCGACAAGCAGCTCCTGTTCTTCTCCGCGCGCCGGTTCGTCGAAGCCGTAGCCCGAACGCACCCGACGACCTTGGTGTTCGAGGACATCCACTGGGCCGAGCCGGCGCTCCTGGAGCTCCTCGAGTCGCTCGCCTCACGGCTGACCGACGTACCGATGTTCCTGATCACGCTGGCCCGGCCGGATCTCCTCGACGTGCAACCGACGTGGGGCGGGGGGCTCCCGCGGTACACGGCGGTCCACCTGGAGCCGCTCGACGACGAGGACGCACACGAGCTCGTGGGCGCGCTGCTCGCCGGGTCGGATGAGGCCGCGGGTTATGCGGACCGTCTCGTCAACGCGAGCGGCGGCAACCCGCTGTTCCTCGAGGAGCTGGCGGCATCCGTCACCGAGCGCACGGCCGATTTCGTCGCCGGGCTGCCGACGACGGTGCAGGCGATCATCGCCGCCCGCTTGGACGCGCTCCCACGTCACCACCGGCACGTGCTCCAGGACGCCGCGGTGATCGGGCGCATCTTCTGGCGGGGTCCGCTCGCGGCGCTCCAGAGCGATGATGGCGAGCTGGATGCGACCCTGGACGATCTGGAGCGCCGAGACTTCATCCGCCGGCAACCGACGTCGGACGTTCCGGCCGACCGCGAGTTCATCTTCAAGCACGTGCTCACGCGCGAGGTTGCGTACGGGACGCTGCCACGAGCCGCGCGACGCGAGCGTCACCGCGCGGTCGCGGTGTTCATCGAGCGCGAGGCGGGTGACCGCGTCCGGGATTCCGCGTCGATCCTGGCTCACCACTATCGCGAAGCTGGTGACGACGCGAAGACGGCCATGTATCTGACGATGGCGGCCGATGTCGCGTCGCGAGCCTGGGCCAAACAGCAGGCGATCATCCTGCTCGGGGAGGCGATCGAGATCGCCGAACGCATCGCCGATCGCGATCTCCTGATCGGCGCCCGGCTCACCCGTGCCTCGACGCTGATCGACGCGGCGCGGTTCACCGACTCGTTGGAGGACTTGGACTGGCTGATCGAGAGGGCGGAGGGTCGCGATCTCGCCCTCGCGCACCTCGCCCGCGCGAGGGCCGCCTTCTGGGTCGCCGACGCCGCCGGCGTTGTCGCGCACAGCACCGCCGCGGCGGACATCGCGGAGCGATTCGACGACCGCGAGCTCCAGGGACGCGCACTGGCCGCGCGATCCGAGGCCGAAGCCATGCGAGGAAACATCCCGGCAGCGTTCGCGACGTGGGAGCGGGTCGAGCACACGTGGCCGGCCGAACGGCGCGACGCTTCGTACGCGAGGTTCCTGGCGACGCGGTCGATGATGTCGTACTGGACCGGCGACTACGAGACGTGCCTCGCCATGGCGACCGAGGCTCACCGATCGGGGACCGAGGCGTCGAACCTCGAGGCGTCGGTCACGAGCGCGTGCAATGGGGGGTTAGCGCTCGTCGGCCTCTCGCGACACGAAGAGGGCATCGCGTGGCTCGACCGAGCGATCCAGCTCGGTCGCGAGTGGGAGGAGAGGTCGTTCCGATTCACGGCTCGCGCGATGAACATGCGAGCGGGCGCCCTCCGCGAGACCGGTGATCTGGCGGCCGCCCGGGCGCAGAGTGAGGAAGGGCTCGAGCTCGCGAAGGACTCCGGATTCCCACCCGCCGTGATCAGCGCCCGACTCGACCTCCTGTACGCCGACCTCATGGCCGAGGACGTCGGGGCGGCCGAGCGAACGATCCCCGACCTCGCCGATGCGCTCGAGGGTGCGAAGGGCTTCCACCAGTTCCTCTGGTCGATCCGCTTGATCGTTGCGCGTGCCGAAGCGGCCCGTCTTGCCGGGCGGTACGACGACGCGATCTCCTTCGGGCAGAACGCTCTCGTCGAAGCGGAGCGGTTCGGCCGCCGCAAGTACGACTGCCTGGCCCGGGTCCCCCTCGCTCGCGCGCTCGTCGCGACCGGACGACCGGGAGACGCCGTCGACGTGCTCACCCGGGCCGTCGTCGAGGCCGAACGGCTCGGTCATCTGCCCTCGCGCTGGCCCGCGTTTTCGGCGATGGCCGAGGCGGAAGCGGCGCTCGGTGACGAGGAGGCTGCCGCCAACGCGCGCGCCGCGGCGGTTCGGAGCATCGAGGAGTTCGCGAGCGGGCTTACGGAGGCGCACCGAGCGGCCTTGCTGGCACGCGCGGACGTCGTTGCCCTGATGTCCTGAATGGGCGCGAGCGTTGCGGTCGGAACGAAACGCGGTCTTGGTCGTTGACTGGTCTGTAACTGGTCCGCTACCGTCCCACCCATGGCGTCGACCCGTGTTCCCTCGGCGACGATCGGCCGGGTCGAGCAACCCCGCTACCTCCAACTCGCCAGGCTGATGCGCGCCGACATCGACCGGGGCGTCATCCAAGTGAGCGACCGGCTGCCTGGCGAGCGAGAGATCTGTCGCCGGTTCGGGGTCAGTCGCACGACCGTGCGCCGCGCGCTCGAGGAGCTCGAGAGCCACGGCTACGTCCGCGCCGACGGGACGAGGGGCTGGTTCGTGACGCCCCTCGTGGAGCCGAACGCCCTGCTCGGCTTCACCGACCTCGCCGCCGAGCGCGGGCTCGAGGCTACGTCCCGCGTCCTCGCCTGCACCTCGCGGGAGGCGACCCTCTCGGAAGGCGACGATCTGGGGGCGCCACCGGGTGCCCAGGTGCTCGAGCTCGAGCGGGTCAGGTTGTTGGGCGGCGTCCCGGTCGGGTGGCAGCGCGCGGTCGCGGCGGCGTGGCTCGCTCCGGGCATCGTCTCGCGCGACTACGCGACCAACTCCCTGTTCGACGGCTTCCGAACGGAGGGGATCGTGCCGGCGCGCGCGGACTACGACGTCCGCGCGGGCACCGCGGACAAGCGTCAGGCGAAGCTCCTCGACGTCCCGCTCGGCGCGAGCGTGCTGCTGATCAAGGCGACGATATGGGACGAGGAGGGCCGCAGGATCGAAGTCTCCGAGGGGGCCTTCGCCGGCGAACGCTATCGGTTCCGCGCCTCCGTCACCGCGAGCGCGGTACCTGAGGCCGGATCGCGGTGAGCACCCACGAGCCCGCTGCAGCCGACGTCGCCCCGCCGAAGACCCCGCATCCCGTCCGCGATCTCCTGATCCAGCGCACGCTGCTCGGGTTCCTCACCCTCTTCTTCGTATCGGTGATCGTCTTCGCCGCGACCCAGGTGCTGCCCGGCAACGCGGCGTACGCCGTGTTGGGCCAGACGGCCACCCCGGAGTCCCTGGCCTCGCTCGAGCATCGGCTCGGTCTGGATCGTCCCGCGGTCGAGCAGTACTGGGATTGGCTGCACGGTCTGCTGCGCGGCGACCTGGGCACGAGCCTGGTCGGCCAGCAGCAGCCGGTCGGGGAGCTGGTGTGGCCGCGGGTCGTGAACTCCGCGGTGCTCGTGCTGCTCGCGGGGGTGATCGGGTCCATCGTCGGCGTGCTGCTGGGCCTCGCCGCCGCACTCCGCCGCGATCGAGCCTCGGATCACGTCATGTCGGTCCTGGCGCTCGCCGTGACGTCGCTGCCGGAGTTCGCGATCGCGATCGCGCTCGTGTTCCTGTTCGCGACGAACGTGTTCCACCTCTTCCCCGCGGTCTCGCCGATCCCGCCCGGAGAGAAGCCGTGGGATCAGCCGCAGATGCTGGTGCTCCCTGTGCTCACGTTGGTGATCGTGGTCGTCCCGTACATCTTCCGCATGATGCGGGCGGCGAGCGTCGAGGCCCTGGAGAGTGACTACGTCGAGATGGCGCGGCTCAAGGGCATGTCGAGACGGGCCGTGCTGCTCCGTCACGCCCTGCCGAACGCGCTGCCGGCCACGATCCAGGCGATCGGGCTGACCTTCCTGTACCTCGCGGGGGGCATCGTGCTCGTTGAGTACGTGTTCGCGTACCCGGGGATCGGCGCGGGGCTCGTCAACGCCGTCACCGACAAGGACATCCCCGCGATCCAGTTCATCGTGATCCTCCTCGCCGCCTTCTACGTGTTCATCAACATCGCGACCGACGTCGTGACCCTGATGGCGAGTCCCCGGCGCCGGGTGCCCCGATGACGAGCCACAGGGACGCCGTGGCGGAGCCGTCCGTTCCGCGGGTGCGGCGTTCGGAGCTCGGGCACATCCTGCGCGATACGACGCGCACGGCGAGGGGCCGCGTGGGTCTCGGTCTCACGCTCTTCGTGCTGCTGCTGGCGTTCGTCGGTCCGTTCCTGGCGCCGTACGATCCGAACGCCTACGTGACGGCGCCGTTCAGCAAGCCGTCCGCCCTCCACCGGCTCGGCGGCGACTTCCTCGGCCGCGACGTCCTCAGCCGGGTCCTGGCGGGCGGCTGGCAGCTGATCGTGCTCGCCGCGGCGGCGACGGTGATCGGTGTCGCGCTCGGCGCGGCGGCCGGGATCTACGCCGGCTACCGACGGGGGTTGCCCGACACGATCGTGATGCGCGCCGTCGACGTGCTGCTCGCCTTCCCCCAGCTCGTGTTCGTCCTGTTGCTGGTGTCCGTGGTGGGACCCAGCGACCGGCTGCTGGTCTTGGCCGTCGGGATATCGCACGCACCTCAGGTCGCCCGGGTGCTCCGCGCGTCGACGCTCGACGTGTCCGAACGCGACTTCGTGAAGGCGGTGGAGATCACCGGGGTCTCGGGCCGCCGGGTCATGCTCGGCGAGATCCTGCCCAACCTGGTGACCCCGCTGATGGTCGAGGTCGGCCTGCGTATGACGTACTCGATCGTGATCATGGCGGGCCTGTCGTTCATCGGATTCGGGCTCCCGCCGCCGCAGCCGAACTGGGGCACGATGATCAACGAGAACCGGATCGGCCTGACGTTGAACGCGTGGGCCGCGCTGACGCCCGCCGCGATGATCGCCATCCTCACGATCGGCCTGAACACGTTCACCGACGCGATCACCCGGGTGGCGCTGGGGGTCGATCGACGTGAGGTCGACCCCCCGGCGGCCGCCTCGGCGCAGGTGCCGTTGGCCGTCGGCGCGACGACGAGCCGGTGAAGGAGTGAGCGTCCCGACGCCGCTCGTGAGGCCGCTCGATGCCCCCAGGCTGCGGGTCGAGGACCTGACGATCGCCTCCACCCGAGGCGTCGAGATCCTCCAGGACGTCTCGCTCGACGTCATCGCCGGCGAGGTGCTCGGCCTCGTCGGAGAGTCGGGGTCCGGGAAGACGACGCTCGCGCTCGGGATGATCGGCTACGTCCGGCGCGGCCTCCGGTTCGCCGGCGGACTCGTTCAGCTCGACGGTCGGGATCTGCTCACGCTCGCGCGAGCCGGAGCTCCGGAGACTGCGTGGATCGACGCTCGCCTACGTCCCGCAGGATCCGGCGACCGCGCTGAACCCGTCCCGCAGGATCGGGTCGCAGCTGCGCGAGTCGCTCACGTTCCACGACCACCACGGCGCCGAGGTCGAGGATCGGATCTCGGAACTGATGGATGAGGTGGGCCTCTCGGCGGTTCCCGGCGTGCTCGACGTCTTCCCCCATCAGCTCTCGGGCGGGCAGCAGCAGCGCGTCACGATCGCGATGGCGTTCGCGTGCCGTCCGGCGGTGATCGTCCTCGACGAGCCGACGACCGGCCTGGACGTGACCACCCAGCGCACGGTCCTGTCGACGGTGGCCCAGCTCTGCACCCGCTACGACGTCGCGGCCGTCTACGTGAGCCACGACGTGGCGGTGGTGGGCGAGCTGGCGAGCCGGGTCGCGGTGCTCTACGCGGGTCGCGTGGTCGAGGTCGGCCGGGTCCCCGACGTCTTCGGTGCCCCGGGGCACCCGTACTCGCACGGGCTCCTGCGAGCGGTCCCCTCGCCGGATCGTGCCGAGCGTCTCCATGGCATGGACGGCATCCCGCCGCGTCCGGGCGCACGTCCGGCCGGCTGCGCCTTCGCGCCGCGTTGCCCGCTCGCGGTGGACGTCTGCCGGACGGAGGTGCCGGACCTCCGGGCGGCGCACGGCCCCGGTCATCTCGCTCGTTGCGTCTTCGCGACCCCGGACCTCGTCGCGGTGGGCGGCACGTCGCCGGGGTCGGACTTCGAGGTGGGGGCCGGGTCAACCGTCGCCGGACCGGCAGCGGAGGGATCCGTGCTCACCATCGCGGACCTGGACGCCTCCTTCGGACCGACCCAGGTGCTCCACGGCATCTCGCTCGAGGTGCGGCGGGGAGAGTGCGTCGCGGTGGTGGGGGAGTCCGGATCCGGGAAGACGACGCTCGCGCGGTGCATCGTCGGGCTGCACGCGAACTGGTCCGGGGACGTCGTGTTCGAGGGCGCGGCGTTGCCCCACGGCCTCCGGCATCGCTCGATCGACCAGCTCCGGCGGCTCCAGTACGTGTTCCAGAATCCCTACGCCTCGCTGAACCCGCGGCGCAGCATCGGCGGGCTCGTGGCGCAGCCCGTCGACCACTTCACGAAGCTCGACCGCCGCGAGAGCGACCGGGCCGTGCGCGACGCGATCGCTTCGGTCTCCCTGCCGGTCGACCTCGTGGGCCGGTATCCGGATCAGCTCTCAGGCGGCGAACGTCAGCGGGTGGCGATCTCGCGCACGATCGTGGTGGGGCCCTCCCTGCTCGTCTGCGACGAGGTCACGTCGGCGCTCGACGTCTCCGTGCAGGCCTCCGTCGTGGAGATGCTCCGCCGGCTGCAGGCCGAGCGCTCGCTGTCGC
Source organism: uncultured Actinomycetes bacterium (assembly GCA_963810915.1). Lineage (GTDB taxonomy): Bacteria > Actinomycetota > UBA4738 > UBA4738 > HRBIN12 > JAOUEA01. The sequence continues at coordinate 109,794 of CAWEPH010000004.1, forward strand.
TGCTGTTCATCACGCACAACCTCGCGCTCGTGCGGAGCGTCGCCCAACACGTGGTCGTGATGAAAGAAGGACGGGTCGTGGAGGCCGGACGGGTCGAGGCGGTGCTCGATCACCCGAAGGATGCCTACACGCGTGCGTTGATGAGCGACGTGCCGCGCTTCGACGCGCGTACTGGTCGTTGACTGGTCATGAACTGGTCTGTAGGGTCGAAGCATGGGGACGGTTCGGGCGTCACGACGACGACGCCGCGGGTGGAGGCCGAGGTGAGCGGCTACCGCCCGTCGCCGCGCCCGACCTTCGATGAAGCGACACCGCTCCGCCGCGCGGACGTCGTCACCTACACCTGGGGCGACGATGGGTCGGGCGAGGTCCAGGATTGGCTCTACGTGTCGTCGGAGAAGATCCACGAGCTCGTCTTCGGGCTCCCGCCGCGTGGGTCGTTCCGCCACTCCGACGAGTTCCGGACGATCTTCGCCGCCGACGAGCTCCTCTACGTCCTGAGCGGCACGTTGTTGCTCGCGAACCCGGAGTCCGGCGAGGCGCATCGTGTCGAGGCCGGTGAGGCCGCCTTCTTCCGGCGCGATACCTGGCACCACGCGCACGCGATCGGTCCGGATGCGCTGCGGGTCCTCGAGTTGTTCGCACCGCCGCCCGCCGCCGGGACCTCCGGAGCCTACGCGCGATCCCAGCCACTGCTGTCGGCGGTGGCCCTCGGCGACGATGGGCAGCTCGGGAGCCTCGTCCCCGGGGAACCGCCGTCGCGCCGGGACACGATGCGGGTCGTGCGGGAGGCCGACCTGCGTTGGCGTCTCGAGCCGGGCACCCCCGGTCCGGTGCCCGTGGGCCTGTTCGCCAGCACGGAGCACCTCACCGTGGGCATGATGGACCTGCACCCCGGCCAGCGCGGGACGTGGCACACGCATGCCGGGGACGAATGCGGCTATGTCTTGGAGGGGTCCTTGGCTCTCGCCGTCGAGGGCTCCGACGCGCGGAAGTGGTTCGAGTTGCAGGCCGGGGACGGGTGGTACGTCCCGGAGGGAGTGGAGCACCGGTATCAGGCCCACGAGGGATCGACGCGGTACGTGTTCGCGGCGGCACCTTCGTACACGAGCTCGAAAGGGAGGCCGTGATGAGCACACCGCAGTCCGATCTCGACCGCTGGAGGCTGACGAGGCGCGAGCTATTGCGCTCCGCCCTCATCGCGGGTGTGACGATCCCGATCCTCGGCGTCGCGGGATGCACGAGCGGTGGGTCGGAGACGCCCTCTTCGTCGGCGGCGAGCGCGTCGGTCAAGAAGGGCGGCACCCTGCGGGCCGCGATCAGCGGTGGCTCGAGCAGTGACTCGCTCGACGCGCAGGCCGCGATCACCACGATCGACTTCGCGCGGATCTTCCAGCTCAACGAGCCGTTGATCGGCTTCGATGCTGAGGCGCACCTCGTGCCGATCCTGGCGGAGGAGCTGACACCGTCGCCGGACGCGACGCTGTGGACGCTGAAGCTCAAGCCGGGGATCACGTTCCACAACGGCAAGTCGCTGACGGCCGACGACGTGATCTACAGCTTCCAGCGGATCGTTGACCCGAAGGCGCCGCTGCCGGGCGCCGTGCCGATGTCCGCGGTCGACGTGGCCGGGATGAAGAAGCTCGACTCCTTGACGGTGCAGATCCCGTGCAAGACGCCCTACGCGATCCTCGATCAGCTCGTCGCGAACTACTACTACAACATCGTGCCGCAGGGCTATGACCCGAAGCATCCCGTGGGCACGGGGCCCTTCAAGTTCCAGAGCTTCACCCCCGGACAGCAGAGCACGTTCGTCCGCAACGAGAACTACTGGCGCTCGGGTGAGCCGTACGTGGACACCGTCGTGATCTCCGACTTCGCCGATGAGACCGCGCAGCTGAACGCTCTCAACGGCGGCCAGGCGGACATGGTGAACCAGCTCTCCGCGTCGGGCGCGGCATCCCTGGGCACGTCGGGCGCGACGTCCGTGGTCTCGCCCGGCGGCGGATGGGTGCCGTTCACGATGCGTGTCGATGCGGATCCGTTCACCGATCCGAAGGTCCGGCAGGCCTTCCGGCTGATGGTCAACCGGGACGAGATGATGCAGGTGGTCTTCGGTGGGAACGGCACGATCGGCAACGACGTGTTCTCGATCTACGACCCGTCGTACAACTCCGGGCTCGCCCAGCGCGCCCATGACCCAGAACAAGCGAAATCGTTGCTCAAATCGGCCGGGGTCGAGGGACTGAACATCGACCTCGTCACATCCGATATCGCGCAGGGCTCGACGGCCATGGCGACGGTGTTCGCACAGCAGGCCAAGGATGCCGGGGTCACGGTCAACCTGAAGAAGGTGACGGTCTCCGATTTCTACGGGCCGCAGTACCTGAAGTGGGTCTTCGCGCAGGACTTCTCGTTCTTCCAGTACTACCTCCCGTCGGTCGCCCAGTTCTTCGTTCCGAGCGGGCCCTACAACGAGACGCACTACGACAACCCGCAGTACACGTCGCTGTTCGACAAGGCGCTCAAGACGGTCGACGAGTCCGCGCGGACGGACATCGTGCATCAGATGCAGCAGATCGACTACGACGACGGCGGCTACATCATCCCGCTCTTCCCGCCGGTGATCGACGGGGTGGCCTCGACGGTGCACGGCGTCGCCCCGACCAAGACCGGCGCGCCGCTCAACAACTACGACTGGCGCCAGATCTGGGTCGGCTAGTGCCTCGGCGGCGGCCGCGTCCTGCTCCCGTCGCCGTCGCGCTGATCGGCGCGGGCAGCGCGTCGAGGGCCTACCTGCGCACGCTCGACGCGCTCGTCGCCGCCGGCGACGCCGTCGAGGGCCTGGTCTGCGATCGCCGGGCGAAGACGCGACGTGAGCTCGTCGCGCGACGGCCGGCCACGCGCGCGGTCGCCGACGACGACGACGTGCTCTCGAGCGACGCCGACCTGATCGTGATCACCACGGCTCCGGCCACGCATGCGGCGCTCACTCGGCAGGCGCTCGAGGCCGGGAAGCACGTCGTGGTGGAGAAGCCGTTCGCCTCCAACCCCGATGAGGGCCGGGAGCTCGCGGAGCTCGCCCGGGCGCGCGACCTCCTGCTCGCGGTCGCACCGTTCGTTCAGCTCTCACCGGCGTTCGCGATGTTGGGAGCGTGGGTGCGGGAAGGCGCCCTCGGCCGGATCCACTCGGCGCGTGCGATGTACGGCAATCCGGGGTCCACGTGGGCCTCGTGGTATCACACGTCGGGGGTCGGCCCTCTCGGCGACATCGCGATCTACAACCTCAAGTCGCTGACGGCGCTGCTGGGTCCGGTCCGCGAGGTCCGCTGCCTGCAGTCACGATCCGACATCGAGCGGGACATCCTGAAGGGGCGCGAGCCCGATCCCGACGTGGTGCACGCCGTGCTCACCCACGAACAGGGCACGACCTCGGTGGTGATGGCGAGCCACGCGGTCTGGGCCTACCGCCGTCCCGCGATCGAGCTGTACGGCAGCGACGGCACCGCGAACCTGCTCGGTGACGATTGGGACCCCGAAGGGATCGAGGTGTACCGGACGGAGTGGGGCCACTGGCGCGACTACCCGAGCCCTGACCGGACGTGGAACTGGACCGACGGACTACGCAGCGCGGTGGAGGCGCTCCGCTCGGGGCGATGGGCGGCGTTCAGCCTCGACCACGACGTCCACATCCTCGACGTGGTGGACGCGTGCCGTCGCTCCGCGGCCGCCGACGGAGCGATGGTCACGGTGACGTCGGGGTTCGAAGACCTGCAGTTGCCCGACGTGGCCACCGTCGCCGGGACGCACGTCCACGACCACACCCGGCCACCCGACGAACAGTGACCCGATGCACGGCATGACGACGTTCGGATCGGGGATCGCGGTCGGGATCGATGTCGGCGGCACGAAGACGGCGGTCGGGCTCGTCGAGCTGGACGGCGGGTCCATCTCGGCTCTCCGGGAGATCGACTCCCACGCCGAGCAGGGGTCCGACGCGCTGCATCGGCGTCTGCGGCCCGTCGTGGAGGAGTTGGTCGCCGGCTCGGCGATCCGTCCGGAGGGTGTGGGGGTCGTCGTCCCGGAGCTCGTATCGCCGTTCGGTGAGGTGCTGACCGACGTCGTGATCCCCGGGATGGTCGGGGACCTGGCCTCGGCGTGGGCGGACCTCGGCGTGCGCGCCGTCGAGGCGGACGTGCGCGCGGCGGCGCTCGCCGAGGGGTGCTTCGGGCACGGCTCCGGGCTCGCTTCCTTCGCCTATGTGTCGGTGGGAACCGGGATCAGTTGCTGTTTCGTACTGGACGGCCGCCCTTGGGCGGGTGCGAACGGCGCGGCGATCCTCCTGGGCAGCGGCATGCTCGTCGAAGGGTCGGGCAGCACGCCCGATCCGGGCGTCCGGCCACTCGAGGCCTTCGCGGGCGGTCCTGCCCTCGTCGAGCGCTACCGCGAGAGCGGCGGGATCGCGTCTTCCGCACGGGATGTCCTCGAGCGCTGCGCGGACGATCCGTTGGCACGAGACGTCGTCATCTCCGCCGGCTCGGCACTCGGGCGAGGGATCGCCGAACTCGTGAACCTGCTCGATCCGGCCGTTGTCGTGCTCGGTGGTGGCCTCGGTTCGGCGGCGGGTCCCTATCGGGACGCGGTGGTCGAAGCCGCACGCGCGGCCATCTGGGCCGATGCGGCCAGGGCGGTCCCGATCCTGTCGTCCGCGATCGGGCCCCACGCCGGCGTGGTGGGCGCCGCCCTCGTATCACGGTCGGCCCTCGACGAAGTGGGTCCCCCGCCTGAGGGTCCACCCTCCGGGTAGACGTGCGGGGCGGCCCCGCTTGCGAGCCCGCCGACGCCGCGTTGTCCGCCGTTCGATTGCCAGATCTGCCCACGACACACGATGTTCGTGCACCGAGTGTCGTCACGTCGGGTGATCACCCTGGAACGGTCGCGTAAGCCCGACTCTTACGTGGTTCCTCTGTTCCTCCCACCGCTGGTGGTTCCTACGGTCGTCTCGCCCATGCGCATGGGCGACCCACCGGAACCACACGAAGCAGGAGATCGGGGGAGCAAGATGCAGATCAGCAGATGCGATCGGGAGTCGGTGCGTTCGAGGAGGCATGGCCACGAACGGCTCGGTCAACGTGCCATCTCGGTCCTCGTGTTCGCGCTGCTCCTGGGCCAAGCGTTCGCTCACGCCGGCACCGCAGAGGCGAAGCTGGTCGGGCGGAGGGTGGTGAGCGGCGTCCAGCAGTCGGTCGCGTTCACCATCTCGAGTGGCGGCCAGATCTGGGTGGTGGAGAAGGCGCAGGGGAACATCCTGGTCTTCAATCCCAAGTCAGGCGGGCATCATCTCTTCTTCCATGTGTCGGGCGTGTCGGCGCAGGTCGAGCAGGGTCTCGTCGGGATCGCGCTCCACCCCGGCTTCCCGCGGGTCCCCTGGGTGTACGTGTTCGCGACCCGTTCGGTCGGGGGACGCCTGCTGGACCAGATCTTGAGGATCCGTTCGGTCCACGAGCATGGACGGGACATGCACGTCATGTTCTCGGCGCGAGCGAGCTCCCTTCATGAACACTCCGGCGGGCGGATCCTGTTCGGGCCGGACCGGATGCTCTACGTGTTCATGGGCGACGCGGCCTCGCCGGCCAGCGCCCAATCCCCGCACTCCGCCCGCGGGAAGATCCTGCGCATGACGCCGTTCGGGGCGATCCCGAAGGACAACCCCAGCCGGCACTCGCGCATCTACGCGCGCGGGTTCAGGAACTCGTTCGGCATGGGCTTCGACCCACGAACCCGCCGCCTCTGGGAGACCGAGAACGGTCCCGAGTGCAACGACGAACTCAACCTCGTGCGGCGCGGGGGGAACTTCGGGTGGGGTCCGTCCGCGACATGCAGCGGAAGCTCGCCACGCGACACGAATCAGGACGGGCCGGATCCCGTACTTCCTCAGCGCTGGTACACGCCGACCATCGCGCCGACGGGTCTGGCGTTCTGCAGCGGATGCGGTCTCGGACCGAAGAGCGAGGGCGCGTTGTTCTTCGGCGCGTACAAGACCGGCGAGATCCGGCGTGTACGACTCTCACCCGATCGGAAGAGGGTGGTGAGGGTCGACGTGCTCGGTCGACCCGCCCGCTCGATCCTCTCCGTCGAGGTTGGTCCGAACGGGACGCTCTACTACAGCACCTACATCGGCGTCTACCGACTGGTATCCAGGTGAGCAGAGTCGAGGCCGCGCGACGAAGCAGGGGGCGCTGCCTCGAGGAAAGGCCGTCGATGCAACTCGTCATCGGCTAGCTTGCGGGTCGACGACTCCGTAGGCTGACGTGGTGCGTTGTGCCACCTGCGGCTCGGACTGCCCGCCGGAGGCGCGCTTCTGCATGTCGTGCGGCGCCGAGGTTCCCCGGGACGACGGGCTCGAGGTCCGGAAGACCGTGACGATCCTCTTCTCCGATGTGGTTGGTTCCACGGCGATGGGCGACGCGCTGGATCCCGAGGCCGTGCGCCGGGTGATGGGGCAGTACTTCGACGCGTGTCACTCGGTGATCGAGTTCCACGGTGGCACCATCGAGAAGTTCATCGGGGACGCCGTCATGGCCGTGTTCGGCGTGCCGGTCGTCCACGAGGATGACGCGATGCGCGCGATGCGAGCTGCCGACGGGATCCGAGAAGCGCTCGCACGCCTCAACGAGGACTTCGAGCGTCAGCACGGAGTGCGGCTCGTGGTCCGCACAGGGATCAACACCGGCGAGGTGATGGCGGGCGATCCGGGGGCAGGCCAGCCCTTCGTGAGCGGCGACGCGGTCAACGTGGCCGCCCGGCTGGAGCAGGTAGCCCCGCCCGGTGAGATCCTGCTCTCCGGCTCGACGCTCGGATTGGTCCGCGACGCGGTCGACGTCGAACCCGTCGAGCCGCTGGCGCTCAAGGGGAAGCCTGAGGCGTTCGCCGCGTTCCGTCTGGTCTCCGTCGATGCCGCGGGTGAGGGCGTCGCTCGGCGGTCTGAAGAGGCGCTGGTGGGGCGCTCTGAGGAGCTCTCCCAACTGGTGCAGGCGTGCGAACGCGCCATCGATCAGCGTCGATGCTGGATGGTCACCGTGATCGGTGAGCCCGGGGTGGGCAAGTCCCGCCTGGTCGATGCGTTGGCAGAGCTCGTCGCCCCACGCGCCACGGTCCTGCGGGGGAGGTGTCTGAGCTACGGCACGGGGATCACCTTCTTCCCCGCCGCCGAGATCGTGGCGCAGGTGATCGGGTCGGGCGAGGACGACACGTCCAGCGAGATCCGGGAGAAGATCGAGCGAGCGATCGCCGATACGGACGACGGTCCGCTGGTGTCGACCAGGTTGCTCCGCATGCTCGGTCTCGGGACCGAGGATTCGCAGGGAGCCCCCGAGGAGATCTACTGGGCGGTCCGCAAGCTGCTCGAGAGCGCGGCGCGGCACGCGCCCGTCGTGGCGGTGATCGACGACATCCAGTGGGCCGAACCGGCGTTGCTGGATCTGCTGGAGCACGTATGCGATCTCTCACACGAGGCGCCGATCGTGCTGGTGTGCATGACTCGGCCCGACATCGTCGACGTGCGACCCGGGTGGGGTGCGGGCCGAGCGAACGCGTCGGCCATCGTGCTAGAACCCTTGGGCGAACGGGATTCCCACGCCTTGGCGGAGCAGCTGATGGCGGGGAGCAACTTCGATAAGGACGTCACCGGCCGCATCCTGGAGGCTGCCCAGGGCAACCCGCTGTTCATCGAACAGGTCATCGCGCATCTCGTGGACCAGCGGATCGTGGATGCGACGGCGGTCGGCGACCGGGAGGAGGTCACGATCCCCGGCTCGTTGACGGCGTTGCTGGAAGCGCGGCTCGACAGTCTTTCCGATCTCCAGCGAGCGGTGCTCCAGCGCGGTTCGATCGAAGGGCAGGTCTTCCACCGCGGAGCCGTCTCGACGCTGTTGCCGAGCGACCTTCGCAGCGAGGTCGCCTCGTCGTTCGGTCCCTTGATGCAGAAGGAGTTCATCTCGCCCGGAGAGGCTGAGCTCGCAGGGGAGGACGCGTTCCGATTCCGGCACCTGTTGATCAAGGACGCGGCCTACCGCGCCTTGCCCAAGGAGACGAGAGCTGAACTCCATGAGCGCCTGGCCGACTGGCTCGAGGACGTTGCCGGTCCTCGGCTCCCCGAACTGGAGGAGATCGTCGCCTATCACCTGGAGGCGGCGTTCCGCTACCGGGAGGAGCTGGGGAGCGCGGACGCGGCCTCCGCGTTGGCTCATCGCGCGGCCGCGCGGTTCGCGGCCGCCGGCGAACGGGCGAGCAAGCGAGGCGACGTCGGCGCGGCCACTTCGCTCCTGGGGAGGGCCGTCGAACTGGGCGATCTTGGGCAACACGATCGTGTGCGCGTGCTCCTGAAGCTCGCGAACGTCGCGGAGTTGGCCGCCCAGACGGACATCGCCAGGACGGCATGGGGCGAGATCGACGCGGAGATGTCCACCACCTCGGATGATCCTCTCCGCGCCGCCGTCATGGTGGAGCGCCTGAACACGGCGCTCTTGGACGAGGCCGATCTCGATTGGCCTGCCACCGCCCGTGCTGAGACCGATGTGGCGATCCCGATCCTCGAACGTTCAGGGGACGATCGCGGGCTCGCCACCGCGTACTTCGTGCGAGGGAACGCCGATTGGATCGACGAGCGGATATCAGCTGCGACCTCCGCCTGGGAACTCGCGGCCGACCGGGCGCGCCGGGCGGGCGATGCGTCGCTCGAAGCTGAAGCCCTCAGTTGGATAGGCGTGGCCTGGACCTTCGGGGCAACGCCGGCGGACGAAGCGGTGTCCCAACTCCAGACTCTCTCGGCCCGAGTGGCCGGTGTGGCAATGGCCGAAGGCACGGTGGACTGTGCACTTTCGATAAGTCTGGCGATCCGGGGCGACGATCTCGAAGCCAGCGCGGTTGCGGATCGAGGCAAGGAGCTGTGGCGAGAGTATGGCCTCCACTTCTACCTCGCTCATTTCGCGAGTCAGAGCGATGCGTGGGTCGCGCGATGTCGTGGGGATCCGGACGCCGAATCACGCGCCTGGCGGGAGGGCTTCGAGGCGAGTCGGCGCATCGATCAGGAGAACGAGTTCCTCGCCGTCAACCTCGCCAAGCTGCTGGCGGCCAGAGGCGATCCCGACCGGGCCACCCGACTCATGGATTCGGTTGCACACATCGCTTCCCCTGGCAATCGGCAGGTACACAACCTGTGGGTCGAGGCCTCAGCGATCGCCGCCGCGCGCCACGGGAAGGCAGACGAGGCCCGTCGGGCTTGTGCCGAGATCGCCGAGGCCATCGAGAACACCGAGTTCATCATCGGGGCAGCGGACGGTTCCATGACGATCGCGCTCGTCGACCGGCTGCTCCAAGACAACGCGGGCTGCGACGCGGCCCTCGGAAGGGCACTCGACCTCTACCGAGTGAAGGGTGCAACCGCGTTGATCGCCCAAGCGGAGCGGTGGCGGAGCGAGCCGGTCCCTCCGACGGCGGCCTAAGCTGGCGCGCCTCAGGGCACTGCAAGCGGCGTGCTGGATCGTGTAGTAACGCGCGGAAGAGCTCGTGACCGCCGTGACGATCTTGCTGTGAACCTGTCGCAGCCATGGAAGCTTCGTCCTCCGGGAACGACACTCGCGTCGTGTCGACTGAGCGACCCCCCGAAGTTCCCTCCGAGCCACCGCGGCGCGGCGCCTCGCTCCCGATGGTCGTCCTGGGGTTCGCATGCATCGGTGGATGCGCGGGCATGGCCGTCGGGGCTTGGGGCGGGATGAACGCGCTCGGGATGGAGCTGCCCGACCACGCCGACCTCCTGCCCTTCTGCATGTTGCTCGGCGCCGGCGTGGGGTGGTTGGTAGGTGTTGGCCTCGCATCGATCGTGGGCAAGGGCGCGCGACCCGCCGGACCGATCGGCCGCAGGTTGGTCCTCTCGGCCGCGGTCATCGTCTCGATCGTCGCGGTCGCGGTGGCGATCTCGCCGACCCCCGTCGGCTGGCCTCAGGTGCGCATGACCTTCTTCTCGTTATGGCGGATCGATGGGGGGACGTGGTTGGAGATCGCCCTCCTGGCGGACGCGGCGATCGCCGTGGCGACCTTCCTCGCCGTGAGCAGGCATCACGACGTTGGGCGGGCCCACGACCCCGGCCGGCTCGCGGGCGCGACCGGCATCGCGGGCCTGGGACTGGGTGCCCTCGTGTTCCTCCTTGGGACCGGGCTGATGGCACTCACGTGGCAGGATGCGGTCGGTCACCAGAAATACCGTGTCGTCTACCGGACTACGAACAGCCTGGCGGGCGCCGCATCGAGGCGCGAGGAGCGCACCGGATCGTTCCCCGCGAACCTCGAAGAGGTGCTCGCCGCGGGCGGGAGGATCCAGCCCGGCGCTAAGGTCGAGTTCGCCGGCGTCGTGAAGGGGTCGTTCTGCGTTCGCGTCGGCGTCGACGAAGGTGAGGGGGACGCCGGCGATCCTCATTACTCCGCCCTGGTGCACAGCCGTCCACCGGGATCGAACGCATGGATCGGCTCCGAGACGTGGGCGGGCAACTCCTGCGCGTCGCTACAAGGTTGAGCGCCGCCGGCGGGCCGGCCTATCGGTGCTCGTGTTCGGTCTCCCCCTTGGCGACCTCGACCGTGGCGACCAGGTTCCGCACGGCCTCATCGAGCCCCATCGAGTCGGCGCTAGCGCTCCTCTCGAGGCCCTCGATCGTCAGGTAGTCCGGGTTCCCGTGATCGTCGTGGGGCTGCATGCAACCGCACGTCAGACACATGGCCATCCTCCTTCCACCCGCGGGTCCGGCATGAGCATCGGCGAACCGGCAACGAGAGGCAACTCCGCCAGCGCGGGCGGTAACTCACGGCACCACCGCTCATCGAACGGCCACCGTGCCGATCGTGAGCTTGCTGGCACCGCCGCCGACCGTGATCTCGTACCGATCGGCCTGCTCGTCGAACCCGTCGGTGTGCAGGCGAACCGGGCCGCCGATCGCGCCGAGCTGCTGGTCGCCGAACGCGAGCTCCGAGGCGCCGCCGCGGATCTGCAGACGCACCGGCACCTCGTCGGGCCGCAGCAACCGAACGTTGCTCGCGCCCCCGCCGATCGAGACCGGGACGACCCCGATCGGCGGCGGCAGGAGCACCTCGATCCCGCTGACGCCGCCGCCCACGCGGAACCCGAGCAGTTCGACCCCACGCAGGTCCGCGTCGACCCCGGCCGCGCCACCGCGCACGTCGATCTCCCACGGTACCGACGTGCTCAGGGTCACCTCGGCCCGGCGGCGCCGCCAGTCGAACGGTCGGCCCACGCGCGGATAGCGGAACGTGACCGTCTCTCCCGTCATGCTGGTCTTCGGCGCGGATCCCTCGAAGTGCGCACGGAGCATCTGGTCGAGGTCCGGGTCGGTGCGCAGGGTCAGGTATGCCGTGCCGTTCGCGAACTCGAGCCGGCCGGCCGGTGCCGCACCGAGCGCCACCGAGACGTCGTTGCCGTCCCCCGAGACCGTCAACGCCTGTCCATTCGTCGCATCGTTCATGTCGCTCATCCTTTCGTCATCATCCACGGCGGAACCGCGCGATCGTGAGCGGCGCGAAGACCGCCACGAACGCGACGGTCCACAGCAGCGATCGCGTCACGTAGAAGCTCGCCGCATGGCCGAGCGCCGCCTCCGCGCCCGGCCCCAGGGTCAGCGCCCGCACCGCGTCCACCATGTACGTCACGGGGGAGTGCTGCGCCACCGCTTGGAGCCAGCCCGGCAGCGTCGCCACGGGCACGTACGCGCTCGAGACGAACGCGAAGGGGACCACCAGCAACCCCGCCGCCTGCGCGGCCTGCGCGTTCCCCGCGTACATACCCGCACACATGAACATCCAACCCATCGCACATCCGAAGATCACGCACAGGCCGAACGCCGCGAGCCCCTGGGCGACGCTCCCGTGCAGGCGGAAGCCCACCAGGTAGCCGACCGCGACACCGATCGCGAGGTTCCACACGAGGATGCCGGTGTCCGCGAGAAACCGCCCGAGGAGGACGGAGGCCCGGGGGATCGGCAGCGACCGCAGCCGGTCGACGAACCCCTGCTCCATGTCCTCCGCGATCCCCACCGCGAGGCCTCCGCCCACGAACAGCACCCCGGTGGCGATGAACCCCGGCACCACGAAGTCGACGTAGGTGACGCCGCCCTCCGCCCCGATCGCGCCGCCGAACACGTAGCGGAACAGCACCAGGAACAGCGCCATCTGGATGCTCCCCAACACGACCCACTGCGGCGTGCGGAGGAACTTCAGGAAGGCCCGCCGAGCCACCACGATCGTGCTCGCCACCAGGCCGGCCCCGCCATCGCCCGTGTCGATCGCCGTCTGCGTCATCGCCGTCATCGTCGTCATCGTGTCGTCTCCTTCCTCGTCAGGCCGCGTCGTGCTCCGGCTCCACTGCAGGGTCCGATCCCGTCCCGGTCAGGGTGAGGAACACCTCGTCGAGCGTCGGCTGCCGCAGCGAGATGTCGTCGATCTCGATCCGCGCCTCGGAGAGCGAGCGCATCGCCTGCATCAGGCGATCCTCGTCGTCCTCGACCCGGACGCTCACCCGGCGCGTCGCCTCGTCCACGAGGACGCATCCGCGGTTGATCCGGTCGAGAGCGTCGGCCGCCGACGGCACGTCGTCCCCGTGCCGCACGTGCACCTCGATCACACTGCCGCCGAGCCGTTGCTTCAGGTCCGCGGGCGCCCCGGCGGCGACGACGCGACCGTGATCGATGATGACGACGTGCCCCGCCAGGTGATCGGCTTCGTCTAGATACTGGGTCGTGAGCAGCACGTCGGTGCCCTGGCCGACCAGCGACCTGATCGCGTCCCAGAGCTCGATCCTGCTGCGGGGGTCGAGCCCGGTGGTCGGCTCGTCCAGCAGCAACAGGCGCGGCGCGCCGACCAGGCTGGCGCCCAGGTCGAGCTTGCGCCGCATGCCCCCGGAGTACGTCCTGGCCAGGTCGTCGGCGACGACGCCGAGGTCGAAGCGTTCGAGGACCTCCGCGGCGGCGGCCTTCGCCGTCGGACGATCCTGGCCGAAGAGCCGTCCGACCATCTCGAGGTTCTCTCGCCCGGTCATCGCCGGCTCGATCGCCGCGAACTGCCCCGCCAAGCCGATCGTGCGTCGCACGGCCTCGGGCGCCCGTTGCACGTCGTGTCCGTTCACCCGGAGCGATCCGTTGTCGATGCCGTGCAGCGTCGCGATCGCGCCGACGAGCGTGGTCTTCCCCGCCCCGTTCGGACCGAGCACCGCGACCACCTGGCCTGCGTGCGTCTCGAGATCGAGCCCGTCCAGCGCCCGCGTCTTCCCGAACCGCTTGACGACTCCCGCCGCCTCGATCGTTGCGGTCATCTCATCTCCCTCCTTCTCGCATCACTCGAACACTGTTCCGTTCTCGAACGCGATTCTGCACCCTCAGGACCCCGGTTGTCAAACGATGTTCGAGTCATGGAACGCCGTTCGAATGGTGGTACGCTCCACCCATGGATGACGTCCGGGGATACGAGGGTTCGGGCGCGAGGCTCGGGGACGTCCCCGAGCCCGCCTGGCGGACATCGCCTCCGGCGCGCTCCCGCACGCCGCTGACGAGGGAGGCCATCATCGACGCGGCCCTGCGCGTCCTCGACCGCGACGGCGTCGATGCGCTGTCGATGCGCAGGGTGGGCGAGGAGCTCGGCACGGGCGCGGCCTCGCTCTACTGGCACGTCCGCAACAAGGGCGAGCTCCTGCAGCTCGTCTTCGAGCACGTGACGGAGGAGGTGGTCCTGCCGCCCCCTGATCCGGCCCGATGGCAGGAACAGCTCCGGGACCTCGCGTATGACATGCGGGCGACCCTGCAGCGGCACCGCGACGTCGCGAGGATCTCGCTCGGCCGGATCCCGGCCGGGCCGTCGATCGCGCGGCAGACCGAGTGGCTCTTCGAGCTCCTGCGACCGGTCGGGATCCCGGACCGCGTCATCGCGTACTTCGGCGATCTCGCTGGTCTCTACGTCGGGGGGTACGCGTTCGAGGAGAGCCTCGGCCTCGCCTCTCCGACCGGCGAGGACCTCCCCCCCGACCAGATCGTCGAGATGTTCCGCGACTACATCGCGTCGCTGCCCGAGGATCGGTTCCCGCAGACGAGGGCATCCATCGACCTGCTCTTCGGCGGCGACGCCGACGAACGCTTCGCGTTCGGCGTCGAGGTCATCATCCGGGGCATCGAGACGTACGCCTCGTCGACCGAGACGAGCTCGGGGGCCTGAGAACCGCACCCGTCGGTCTGGTGGCCCCCTCGATGGGGCACGAACGTCCTTGCCCGCGCGGGCCTCCACGCGGCAGACTCGAAGGAGACGGATCGGATCGCGGGAGGTCGTCATGGATATGACGGACGAGGAACTCCGGGAGCTGGCGGTCAAGCGGCTGAAGGAGAAGCGGGAGTTCTGGCAGCACCTCGTGGCGTACGTGGTCGTGAACGCGGCCCTGATCGGCATCTGGGCGCTCGGCGGCGGCGGCTACTTCTGGCCGGGCTGGGTGCTGTTCGGGTGGGGCATCGGGATCGTGTTCCACGCGTGGAACACGTTCTTCACGCGCCCGATCACCGAGACAGACATCGAGCGCGAGACGCGGCGGCTGCGCAACGAGCATTGAGCGCCCGCGCTGCTAGCGTCTGACGATGACTCCACCAGAGGAACCGGCGGACTGCTGTTTCGACGAGTGGGCGACGCATGCGGCGCGCCGCGCGCGCACCCGTGAGACCTCCGCGAAGATCACGGCCGCGCTGGTCGGAGCGCTCGAGGAGGCAGGGATCCGCGGTCGAACCGTCCTCGACGTGGGATGCGGGAGCGGTGACCTGGCTCTCGCGGCGGTCGCGCGCGGCGCCGAGGGAGCGACGGGGTTCGACCTCGGTCCCGGCGCGATCCGGGAGGCCCGGACCCTCGCGGTCCACCGCGGTCTCGCCGATCGCACGCGGTTCGAGATCGGCGATGGCGCGACGATCGTGCTGCCTCGCGCAGACGTCGTGAGCCTGAACCGCGTGCTCTGCTGCTACCCACACGTCGACGCGCTCCTGACGAACACCTTGGGCGCCGCCGGCTCGGTCTACGGTTACACGGCGCCCTACGATCGCGGAGCGATCGGCCTCGGGAACCGGATCTGGGTGTCGTTCGGCAACGTCTGGTACCGGCTCCGCGCGAAGAAGTTCCGCGGGTTCCGGGCCTTCGTCCACGACCTGCGCGCCGTCGATCGGCGCATCCGCGCAGCAGGGTTCGAGCCGGTGCGCTGCGAGCGTCGCGGCCTGTGGAACCTGGCCGTCTACGCCCGGCAGTGACCACGCGCGAAGCGGCGCGATGGGCGAGACTCGGCTGAGAGAGCGGCCAGCGAAGGAGGCAGTGATGCCCATCTACCAGACCGCGCACTACCAGGTGAACGAAGCCGCGGTGGCCGAAGTGAAGGCGGCGATCGTCGAGTTCGTGGACCACGTCCGAGCGAGCGAGCCCGGCACCAGGCTCTACGCCGCGTGGCAGCAACGGGACGACCCGACCCGGTTCGTGCACCTCTTCATCTTCGAGGACGAGGCCGCGCAGGATGCGCACAGCGTCTCGAGCGCTGTGAACCGGTTCGAGTCGATCTACGGTCCGCACCTGCAAGGCGGTCCGGTCGTCTTCACGGACTACGTGCTGGTGGCGGACAACATCTAGCGTCCATCGAACTTGGGGATCGTGGCCACAGTACGCTGCACGGATGACCTGGTACGCGCGCGAAGACGCCGCTGAGCGAGCCGGGGTCGAGCCCAACTACCTCGTTCGACTGGTGGATCTCGGCATCCTCGCCCCCGAGGAGCCGGATCGGTTCTCCCAGGGCGACGTGCGCCGCGTGCTGATGGCCAAGTCGCTCGAGGATGCCGGGATCCCGCTCGACGGTGTGGCCGCCGCCATCCAGCGCGGTGCCTTGTCGCTCGACTTCCTCGACGCGGCCAGCTACGAGAGGTTCGCCGCCCTCGCCCCCGAGACGTTCCGCCAGGTCAGCGACCGGACCGGGATCCCGCTCGAGCTGCTGATGGTCATCCGCGAGGCGATCGGCATGGCGCAACCTTCGCCCGATGACCGGCTCCGCGAGGACGAGATGGCGATCGTGCCGTTCATCGAGCTCCAGGTCGCCGAGGGATTCCGTCCGGTGGCCATCGAGCGTCTGCTCCGCGTCGAAGGGGACAGCACCCGGCGGATCACCGAACAGGAGGCCGCATGGTGGATCTCCGAGGTGATCGAGCCATCCGTCGCGGCGGGCAGGGGCGCGGAGGAGATCGGGAACGCCGACCTCACCGATCGGATCGCCCCGCTCGCAGAGCGAAGCCTGCTCGCCATGTACCACGCCCAGCAGGCGCGCGCCTGGACCGCCAACATCATCGAAGGGTTCGAGATGCTGATGGAGAAGGCAGGGATCCACAGCCGCCTCGAGCGACTCCCGGCGATCTGCTTCCTCGACATCACCGGCTACACGCGGCTCACGCAGGAGCGCGGCGACGATGCGGCCGCCGACCTCGCCACGACGGTCGCGCGCCTGGTGCAACGCAGCTCCGTGCAACACGGCGGCAAGCCCATCAAGTGGCTGGGCGACGGCGTGATGTTCTACTTCGACGAGCCCGGTCCGGGCGTGCGTGCCGCCCTCGACATGGTGGACGGGCTGGCAGCCGCCGGCTTGCCGCCGGCCCACGTCGGCGTGCATGCGGGGCCGGTCCTCTATCAGGAGGGCGACTACTTCGGCCAGACCGTGAACCTGTCCGCGCGCATCGCCGACTATGCGCGGCCAGGGCGAGGTGCTCGTCAGCCAGGCGGTGGCCGACGCCTCGCACGAAGAGGAGATCGCGTTCGGCGACATCGGTCCGGTGGAGCTCAAGGGCGTGTCCGGGACGGTGCACCTGCTCCGGGCGCACCTCCGCGGTCCCTCGTCATGACCAGGGGGTAGGCTCATCGGTCTCATGACGAGGAGGGACGGATGAGCGAGACGATCGCACGGCAGCGGTTCCACGAGATCGACTGGCGCGTCGTGAGGGACGATGCGTGCGCGCACTTCCGCACCGGGTCGTTCGCGACAGGTGTCGCACTGGTGGAGGCGATCGGCACGCTGGCGGAGACCGCGGGTCACCACCCCGACGTCGATCTTCGGTCCGACGCGGTGACGGTTCGCCTGAGAGCCGACGGCGGCGCCGGGCTGAGCGAGCGCGAGGTCGTCTTGGCGCAGCAGATCTCGGCGGCGGCGCACGCGTTGGGTGTTCTCCGTCGACCCGACGGCCCTACAGATCGTCCAGGTCGCGATCGACGCGCTGGTGATCCCCGATGTGCTGCCGTTCTGGCGCGCCGTCCTCGGCTACCGGGAGGTCGGCGATGAGGACCTGATCGATCCCCTCTTCCAAGGGCCGCCGCTCTGGTTCCAGCAGATGGACGCGCCGCGCCCGCAGCGCAACCGGATCCATATCGATGTCTACGTGCCTCACGACCAGGCCGAGGAGCGCGTCGCGGCGGCGCTCGCCGCCGGCGGTCACGTGGTCAGTGACGAGAACGCGCCGGGGTGGTGGACGCTCGCCGACGCCGAGGGGAACGAGGTCGACGTCGCCAGCTGGCCGGACCGCGACTGACGCGATCATCGATCGGGCGAACGCCCCGGATCGCTTCTCGCCCTCACCAAGAGGTGGTGATAGCCGTATCCGTCGAGCCATTCGTCGGCGTCGTCGATCACCTCGAACCCAGCCTCGGTGAGCCAGCCCTGGATCCGCTCTCGATCCGCGTAGAAGTGGTAGCCGGCCGTGTCGCCCTCCACCACCTCGCCGTAGACGGCGGGCAGGCCGGCCGCCGTCCGCCGCCTCGAACGCCGCGTCGATCTCGCTGCGTTCGATCTCCTCGACGGTCAGATACACATGCCCGCCCGGACGGAGGGCGCGTGCGAGGTTGCCGAGGACGCGAGGCCAGTCCTCCGGGGGGACGTTCTCCATGGCATCGACGCACATCGCCGCGTCGAACTCCGCGTCGAACGCGAGCTCTTGGAGGCCGATCCGTGCGAAGCGCACGCCTGGGTGCTTCGATCGCGCCTGCGCGAGCATGCCGGCCGACTGGTCGATCCCCACGACCTCGCGACCCGCGGCCAGGACCATGCCGACGTAGGTGCCCGTGCCGCAGGGTGCGTCGAGCACCACGCCCGCGGGCGGGCACGTGTCGATCAACCGAGCGACGAACCGGCGATGCTCGGGGGTTGCCGGGTCGTACCCCTCGTCGTACGTCGGAGCCTCTTGCGTGTAGTCCGCCTCCACGGCCGCCCGCCGCTCGGCGAGCCACGCCTCTCGGTTCATGGGCTCACCCTAGCGACGTCGCATGCCCTGTCCACCGGGACTCGTCGATGTCGAGAACCTCGAGGACGAGACCTCGTCGCTCGTTCGTGACCGGCCGAGACGTCGGCCGCACCTCGACCGTTAGGACGGGCTACTCCTCGCGCAGGATCTCGGTCGGCCTGAGACGTCGGAGGACCCGCGTGGCGGCGACACCCGAGACGAGGGCGGCCGCCAGCACCGACGCGGCGAGCAGCGCGATCCGCCCTACGGGTGAGGTCACGGGCGGGTCCAGGATGAACAATCCGCGCAGGACGCGAACGAACAGCGACGCGATCGCGACTCCCACGAGGATGCCTGATGCCAGCCCGCAGAGCGCCACCAGCGCAGCTTCGCCCAGCACCAGCGCGCGCAGATCGCGCACGGGAAGGCCCATCGCGCGCAGGGTCACGTACTCGCGGCGCCGCTGCAGCATCAAGCCGAAGACGAAGATCGCGATGGCCGCCACGCTCATCAGCAACACGAAGAACGTGTCGAGGCGCACGAGACCTGCGATGTTCAGCGCCGTCAGGCTCGACTGATCCTTGTCGAGCGCCGTGGCGGTGGAATCGATGTGGATCGGGCTGCTCGCGCCAGGGCCGGCTCGGAGCGCTGACGCCGCCTCCGCCAGGCCGGCCCGATCGCTGTCGTCGGCACGAGCGAGGAAGAAGTCGATGGCCCGGACCCCCGTCGTCGCCTCGTAGGTGCCGAGGTCGACGACGAGGTTCGCGCCCTGGGGGAACCCCGCGAGGCGCTCGAACACGCCCAGCACATGGAAGCGTCGCTTCGTCTCCCGTACGGTCCCGCGTGCAAGGATCACCTCGACCACGTCGCCCGGTTCGACCGAGAGGTCGTCCGCCGTCTCCGTGTCGACCAGGATCCCGGCCGGGTCCGATCTGAGCGCCGCGAGCGCGGCGGCGCCCGTGCGTTCGGCGAAGAACGCGTCCGGCAGCGGGGCGACGTGCGAGTAGCCGGAGGGATCGATCGCCGCGAGGTTCGCCCTCCCTTGGTCGTAGGGCCCGATGAGCACCGCGTTCTCGAGGTCGAAGACCACCGGCGTCACAGCCGCCACGCCGGCTACCGCGAACCTCGAGGCGTCGCCGGCCCGGGCTATGCCGGCACTCCGGACGCTGGGGGTGATGCGCAGATCCGACCCGACGAAGAACCGGGCGTCGGCCGCCTTCGCCGCGTCGTAGGACGCGCTGAACGTCAGCACGGCCGCCCCGAACGCGACTACGAGACCGAGTCCGGCGATCCCCGTAGCGAGGGCCCAGGGGCGGCGCCGGACACTGCGGCGCAGGACTCCGGGGACGACGGGACCGAACGCCGTCCCGGACTGCGGGAGGGATCCTGAGGCCGCCGCGAGCACGACCCTCACGCAGAAGAGCACGCCGCCCACCCAGAGCATCAAGGGGGCGACGAAGAGTCGGGAAGGGATCGAGACCGCGATGCCCGAGTACACGGAGCCGGCGGGTGGGTCGAAGGCGCCGGTGCGCAGGGCCACGACCCACGCCACCCCTGCCAACCCGAGCATCACGATGTCGAGGTGGAAGCGCCGCCAAGCGGGAGCCCTCGATACGTGCAGCTGCCGGCGCTCCTGCCCGACCTCTCGGCCCAGGGAGCGTCGGGCGGGGAGGTAGAGGGCGAGCGCGGTGATCACGGCACCCACCGTCACCGCGATGATCCCGGAGAGCGCGAGATCGCGCAGAGCGGCCTCGGAGACGGCCCTCCACCCGAGGATCACGACCACCGAGACGAAGCCGAGGACGATCCCGAAGATGGCGCCCGCGGCGGCGAGCGCCATCGCCTTGTAGAGCGCGATCCTGCGCAGGTGTCCCCGATGGGCGCCGCGGACGCGGAGGTTCGCCCGTTCGCGGCGCTCGGACGTCGCGAGGATGCCGACCGCGTACGCGGCCAGCAGGATCGCCATGAGCAGACCGGGGATCCCGAGGAATAGGAACATCCGCTCGCTCGCGGCCGCATCGTCCTTCGCGACGGCGAGCGCGTTGGAGATGTCGTCGATGAGGTAGCCCTGGCCCGACCCGAGCCGATCGATCTCTCCGGCGATGCCGTTCGTCTGCGCGAGGGCCGTGGCCGGATCCGTCTCTAGCCGGGACCGATCGACGAGCACGTCCAGCTCCTGCACCGGGAAGCTCTTCATCACGTGGCCCAGCGAAGACCGGGCGCGGTCGAACGCCGGGACGATCACGTCTCGGAACGTCGCGGGGGTGACGACCACCGTGTCGGGCACGTAGAGGAACTCTTCGAGCTTGGTCGACTTCCGGCTGGAGAACAGGGGGTCTGCGCGCGCGAGATCGACCACGCCACTCACCGGCAAGGAGAGCGGGTCGCCTCGCCCGGGGAGACGGAGTTCGACCGTGGAGCCGGGCGCCGCGGTCAGGGCGCGTCCCGCTTCGACGCTCACCAGGGCCGACCCGGGGCGGAACCCGCCCGCGACGATACGGATCGAGGGGTAGTGAGCCCGATACCGATCCTCGAAGGCGAGGATCCGCACGGGGCGGGGGACCGCGGCATCGCCCGATGCGAGTGAGCCCGGCGGGAGATCCACGAAGCCGAGGGTGTCTGCCGCAGCGACGCCGCGGATCGATGACACCCGGTCGCGGAGCTCCGCCAGCGTGAGGACCGGCGCCGCGTTGGCCTCGATCGGCACCAGCTCCTCGCGGCTGGAGACCGAGGCGCCGGGCTGCAGAGTTGCCGGATCGTCGACCGCTTGCTCGGCCCTCGCGATGTAGGAGATGGTCACCGGAGCGCCAGGCCGAACCCGCCCGATGTTCAGGCCGAGCCCCGCGGGGCCGTGCGACAGGGGGCTCTCGCCGTCGACGTCGGGGATGGGCCGGCCGTCGATCGCTGTGGACCCGCTCTCGTAGGAGAGCGGCGGCGGGGGCACGTCGTTCACCACCACTTCGTTCGCTGGCGCGCCGCCGCCCTGGGTCACGACGAGCCTGACCGTGACCTCCTGCCGGGGAGCGAGCCCCGCCCGCGGCGACACGGTCTCGTTCAGGCGAAGGCCCCCGCCCGGCGGCGTAGTGAGCACCCACTGGAGGTCGAGGGGGAGCGGCGCGAGCGCCCGCGCGGTCAACGTCGCGCCGGAGGCGTCCATGAAGAAGAGGACGCCGGAGAAGAGGCCGATGCCAAGCGCCACCCCGGCGAGCGAGGCGAAGCTGCGCCGAGGGTTCCCCGTCAGGTCCCGCCAGGCGTACCTAAGCACTGAAGGGCGGGCGGGTCGGGGACCCCGCGTCTCCGTCGACCGGGCCCATGGGGTCGATCAGTCGCCCGTCGCGCATCGCGACGGTCCGGTCCAGGCGCCGGGCCACGGCGGGCTCGTGGGTCACGAGCACGAGGGTCGCGCCTGCGTCTCGCTGGGCGGACAGCAGGAGTTCCACCACCGCCATGGCATTCCCGACGTCCAGCGAGCCGGTGGGCTCATCCGCGACGACGAGGTTCGGACGGTGGATGAGTGCGCGGGCCACGGCAACGCGCTGCCGCTGTCCCCCGGACATCTGGTCGGGGAACAGCCCCGCCTCCTCGGTCAGCCCCATCCGGTCCAGCAGCTCGAGGCCCCAGCCGTCGTCCGCAGCGCCGCTCAGCGATCGTTGCAGGTTCACGTTCTCCGCCGCCGTGAGGAAGGGTAGGAGGTTGTCGGACTGGAACACGAACCCGATCTCGTGGCGACGCAGGCCGTCGCGCTCCCACGCGTCGAGCTTCGAGATCTCCCGTCCCCCGAGCACGACGCGACCATCGGTGGGAGTGTCGAGGCCGCCGACCATCCCGAGCAGGGTGGATTTGCCGCACCCGCTCGGGCCGGTGATCGCGAGGCTGGTTCCGGCTCGAACGGCAAGGCTCACGTCGTCGACCGCGTGGACCGCCCCGGCAGCGGTCACGTAGCGCTTCGTGACGCGATCGAGCTCGATGGCCGCGGAGCCGCTCACAGATCACGCACCTCGCCGTCCTCGAGGATGAGTTGACGCTCGGCACGCGCGGCGAGCTCGTGGTTGTGGGTCACGAAGAGCACCGTGAGCCCGCGCCGGCGCCACGCGTCGGCGATGACGTCCATCACGAGATCCGCGCCGGTCGTGTCGAGCTGCCCCGTCACCTCGTCGGCCAGGAGCAGGTCCGGCTGGTTCGCGAGCGCGACCGCGACCGACACGCGTTGCCCCTCACCTCCGGACATCCGGTGGGGAAGGTGGTGCAGCCGAGTCTCCAGACCGAGCTCGGAGAGCAGGTCCTTCGCTCGGCCACCACGACGGTCGGCCCCTCCGAGCTCCATCGCGAGCTCGACGTTCTGCATCGCGGTGAGGAACGGGATCAAGTTGCCGCTCTGGAGGACGATCCCCACTCGCCGAGCGCGCAGCCCGGCCCGGTCGACCTCATCGAGCGCCGTAAGCTCGTCGCCGTCGAAGTGCACCCTGCCCGACGTGGGCAGCAGGAGCCCGGCCAACAGGGAGATCAACGTGGACTTCCCGCTGCCCGAGACGCCGACGAGACTGGTCATCTCGCCCCGGCGGAGCTCCAGGGTCGTGCCACGGAGGACCGAGCGGGTAACCGAACCCTCCTCGAAGGTGAGCGAAACGTCGTCCAGCCGCACGAGTGGCCCGGCGCCCCCGGTGCTGCGATCCACGGAGGGGAGGGGGAGGTCCTGTCCCATCCTCACGCCCCCCCGTTCACGCCTCGTTCCGCTTGGCCGCCGCGGACCCAGCGAAGACGTACGACGCGTGGACGGCGGCGCTCCGATCCATCTTCAGCGCTTCCGCGCTGAGCTCGGCGAGCGCCTTGTCGCTGAGCTCCGTGAGGTTGACGAGCTCCTCGGTTTCCTGAGCGGAGCCCGACAGTGGCTCAGTGAGGACGGCGCCCGCGCCCGGCGCCCAGTGCTTGTTCTCGGAGCCCTGCTCCTGGATCACGACGACGTCGGTGAAACATCTGAAAGGGACGCACGTCTTCCGTCCGGTCTCGACGACCACAGCCGTGGACTGCTCCCCGCCCGGGATCTGGACCTGGTAGAAGGGCGGAGCTCCGGTCTTGGGATCCCCGGGCAGCCACAATCCAGGGGCAGCGCCGTTCACGTCGGCGAGCCATGCATCCTGTGCGTTCACGAACTGCCCGCCCTCGTACGCCTCCGTGTAGGACCCGACGTACCAGATGTTCCCGCCCACATCCTCGGCCAGGTAGTCGATGGACTGTTCGCTCAGGTTTCCACCGTCGTAGTCCTGATCGAGCACGGCGACGGCGCGCACCCCGTCGATCGTCTTGGTGACGTCGGTGACGGTGGTGACGCGGACGTGGGGGAGCCGGCGCCCGCCCACGTACACGAACCCCTTGCTCACCGACTGCAGCCCCGGCGTGAGGGGCATCAACGCGTTCACGTCGGTCAGTGAGGTCTCGAAGTTCTTCGGGCTGAACGTGCGCGGGATCTCGATCGGCTTCGAGGTCGCCGTCGGCCGGGGGGACTTCGTGCCTTTCGTGGGTGCGGCCGTCGGAGTCGTCGCGATCGCCGCCGCCGGGGTCGAGGCCGTCGTCGTCGTATCCGAGCCTGTACACGCCGAGGCCAGTGTGCCGAGGCCCACACCCACGACGAGGATCGCGAGGACGATCCGTTTCCGGACCATGCATCGGATGCTAGTCGCAACGCGCGCCGGCGCGCTCGCAGGTGCATGCCGGCAGCGGGCTCGCTCTTGTCGCCTGCCCAGGCCGCGAGAAGCGCGAGCGGGCGGATCCGCTATGCCGGCGGACGAGGGCGCCGTGCGGCCGGAGTGCGGCTCAAGGGTGGATAGTCTCGAGCTCTAAGCGCAGAGGCGCGCCGCGGCATCCAGGCTAGTGATGCAGGCAGAGGGCGAACTCGTGAAGCTCCATCGGGAGACGGAGACACCTCCGGACTTCGCGGAGTTCTTCGCCGATGAGCACGCGAGGCTCTTCAAGGCCCTGTACTTCGTGACGGGGAGCCGGGAAGACGCCTCGGAGCTCATGCAGGACGCGTTCCTGAAGCTCTGGGAACGCTGGAACGATCTCGACCGGATCGAGGATCCGACCGGGTATCTGTTCCGGATCGCGTTGAACGGCTCTCGCATGCGGGCGCGCGCCGCACGCAGGGCTGCGAAACGGCTGGTGACCATGGACACCGGCACCGACCCGTTCGGCGAGGTGGAGCTCCGCGAGGACGTCCACCAGATGCTCCTCGAGGTCACCCCACGGCAACGAGCTGCCCTCGTCCTGCTCGATCTGTACGGCTACGGCTCGGAGGAGGCCGCCCGGATCATGGGCGTCCGCCCCTCCACCGTGCGAGCGCTGGCGACGCAAGGACGAACGGTGCTTCGGACCGCTGGAGGCTCGCATGGCTGATCTCAGAGAGGTGTTCGAGATGGTCACCAAGCAGACGGATCCCGACCTGGACTCCTGGCGTGAACAGGAGCGCAGGCAACAGCGGACGGCGAGGAACAGGAAGATCTCCGCGCTGGCGCTGGTCGCGGCCCTCGTCATCGGACTCCTGGCGGTGGCGCTGATCAACTCCGACACGGGCGGGCGGCCCGCCGGGGGAGGCGCCACGACGTCGCCGGAGGTGGGAACGCAGACGGGGCTCGTCGTCCTGGACACGGTTTCGGGGGCGAAGAGCGCCTTCGCGCTCCCGCGCGCCGGCGCGACCCAGTTCGAGTACTCACCCGATGGATCGCAGATCGCGTATTCCGCACCCGACGAGCTCGGTCATCGAACCCAGGTGTTCGTGATGAACGCAGACGGAACGAGCGATCATCAGCTGACCCAGGGGGCAACGTCGTCGACGAACCCTCAATGGTCTCCGGACGGTTCAACGATCGCGTTCGTCCGGGTCGCCGCCGACTCCACCAGTGAGATCTTCCTCTTCGATCGCTCGAGTGGTTCGACGACCCGACTCACCCACGAGCCGCGCAGCGTGGCCGCCGATTCCCATCAGGCGTGGACTCCCGACGGTGCGTCGTTCCTGTTCATCGAAGAAGAAGCTCAGGCCTCCACGCCTGGCTACTACGAGGCTCGGTCGATCGACATCTCGACCGGGCAAACCAGAACGGTCGCGAACGATGTGAGTCTGCCCGCGCTATCGCCGGACGGGTCGCAGATCGCCTCCGATGCCTGGGATTCGGTCCCGACTCGACTCACCCTCATGAACAGCGACGGAACAGGTCGGCACAACATCGCCAAGTTGAGCGGTGATGGATGGGCGATGTGGTCGCCGGACGGACAGGAGATCGCCTTCGTCCGCAACGGTCCGGATGGCGTTCCCGCCACGTACCTGTATGCCACGGTGACCGGAGAGATCAGCTTCGTGGCGAACGGTTCGATCGAGGCGGGAGGCTGGGTCGGCCCGCACTCGCTCCTCATGTCCCAAGCGACCTAACCGCCGAGCATGCACGTCGCGTGTACGGATGCGAGGTGCAAGCGTGTTCGCCGATGAGGCCGGGCCCCGTGGGCCCGGCTTCATCACAGCGTGTGGGCTTCGCGGGCCGGACGCGTGCGGGGCGTTGAGCATCTGGGATTTGACCCGTTGCGCAGGAAGGCGAATCCTGCACGAGTGAGGACGATCCGGGGAGTGCTTCCATGAAACGGTTCGTACGATCACTCCTGGTGGTCCTCGTTTCGGGCATGGTCATCTGGGGAAGGTCCGCGCCCGCCCAAGCTACCTATCCGGGAGGCAACGGCGAGATCGCCTACCTCACGCCTGACGGGGCTCGAGTGATCCAGCCGGACGGGAGTGGCGACGGTCCGCTGGGATCGGGTCATCGAACAACCTACGCCGTCGCCTTCTCTCCGGACGGATCCCAGGCCGTGATCGCCGAGGAGACCGGGGGTCGCCGGGTCCTCCGGCTCGTGTTGCTCGACCTCGGTACCGGCGATCGCTCCGTGATCCTGACCCACGGGCAGCTGCCCACGGACGAGATCTTCTCGGTGGCGATGTCGCCCGACGGGTCTTCCGTCGTGTTCTGCGACGGGTTCCCCGGCCATCTCTACACCGTCGGCGTCGACGGCTCGGCCCTCGCCCGGATCCCTTCGACGGCGGGGTACTGCTACGCGGACTGGGGTGTGGATGATCGGATCGTCGCATCGAGGGGGATCTTCCCCGGTGACGGCAAGCGGTTGATCGTGACGATGGACCCCGACGGCACCCATCGACGGGTGATCGCCAGCTTCCCTGCGGCGAAGAACAAGTGGCGCACGCTCTACATCCTGGTGCCGAGCTGGGCTCCGGACGGTGCGTCCGTCGTCTTCTGCGCTCAACGGCATCTGGTGCATCCCGATATCTGGGCGGTCGATGCGGACGGATCGAACCTCCGGAAGCTCACGGACACGAAGGCGCGATCGGAGTCATCACCCACCTTCTCACCCGACGGCTCCCTGGTCGTGTTCTCCCGCACGGGGCCACCGTCGGCCCAGACCGATCTCTGGCTGATGGGTGCCGACGGGTCGACGCCGGCGCGACTCACGAACACCCCGGATCTGAGCGAGTACGGGGCGGCCTGGCAACCGATCTAGCGGTGCCGTGCTAGAACACTCGGCTCCTTCCTCGGCATCCGGCGTCCAGGTCGAGACCTTCGCCGGAGGGAAGATGACCTACAGACCGATGGCGGGGGCATCGCGGCGGCCTACGATGGCCACATGCGCATCGACCGAACGGTTCCGGTTCCCTCAACCTCCACCGCCCACGCCCGGCGCAACTCCGAGCTCCGTCATCGTTTGGCAGGCCGTCACATAGAAGATCCGAGCGTCGCCGAGCTCCAGAGCCTGGCTCGATCCCGCGCCGACGCGGTCCCGGTGCCCACATCGCGCCGCCGGCGCGGACGCTAGCGGCGCTCGGCTGACGGAGCTTCCTTCCGGGCTCACTGCCGGATCCTCGTCGACGGGGGCTGAGGCCGACGCGTTGCCGCCTCGGGCTCAGTGATCGAACGCGGCAGGTCGATACCCTGAGAGAGCCCATGGCCATCCCGATCTCCGACCAGGAAGCCCTCGTTCCGCCGGCGTGGTCTGCCCACGTGCCCGCCGTCCCGTACGTGCGGCGGATCGAGCCGAGTGAGCCTCCCCGCGCCGGGGCGACCTCGCACATCGGTGCGCAGGTCGAGGAGATCCTGGGTCACCGGAGCATCGAGTTCCTCGATGACCCGGACCTGTGGGTATCGCTGATCCACCCGGACGACGTGGGCCGCGTGCTCACCGCTTGGCGACGGACGAGCGAACCGGGCGAGCGCTTCCACCTCGCGTACCGAATGATCGCGCGCGGCGGCCGCCTCGTGCAGGTGCTCGACGACGGCGCCGTGGCGGAGGATCCGCAGACGGGCGTGCGATCGTGGCACGGCGTCGTCGTGGACGTGACCGCCGATCGTCCGGCGGGCCCCGACCTCTACGAGGCGGAGGGGAAGTACCGCCTGCTGGTCGAGCAGATCCCGGCGGTGACCTACATCGACGAGGTGCCCGAGGACGATCCCGCGGACCTCAGTCCGCTCTACATCAGTCCGCAGCTCGAGTCGCTCCTCGGATACGCGCCGCACGAATGGCTCGCCGACCCCGACCTATGGAGCCGCGTCACGCATCCAGCCGATGTCGCGGCCACGGAGGCGGCCGCCAGCCGGTGCTTCGCCGCGGGCACGCCGCTCAGCATCGAGTACCGGATGATCGCGCGTGACGGCCGGACGGTGTGGGTGCGTGAAGAGGCCTCGCTGCTCCGGGGTCCCGACGGCACCCCGAAGTTCTGGCAGGGCGTGTACATCGACATCACGGAGCTGAAGCGCGCCGAGGAGGAGCTGAACAACGCGCTGATCCGCGAGCGCGACGCCTCCGAGCGCCTCCGCGCGCTCGACGAGATGAAGAACACGTTCCTGCAGGCGGTCTCCCACGACCTCCGCACGCCGCTCGCCGCGATCCTCGGCCTCGCTCTGACCCTGGAACAAGAGGAGCTCGGACTGAGCGAGCCCGAGGTGCAGGACATGGCGCGCCGGATCGCCACGAACTCGCGCAAGCTCGACCGGATGGTGGCCGACCTGCTCGACCTCGACCGGCTCACGCGCGGGATCGTGGCGCCTAAGCTCCAGGACGTCGACGTCGCTCAGCTCGTCCGCGACCTGGTAGGGCAGATCGACGTCGAGGACCGGCGCCTCGAGCTCGACCTCGAACCGGTCTCGGTCCCGGCGGACGCCCCAAAGGTCGAACGCATCGTGGAGAACCTGGTCGCCAACACGGTCCGTCACACGCCCAGGGACGCGAGCGTGTGGATCCGGACCCGGTCCCGCGACGGCGGCGCGTCGATCGTCGTCGAGGATGACGGCCCTGGTGTGCCCGCCGATCTCCGGGAGGAAGTGTTCGAGCCGTTCCGTCAGGGGCCGTCGCGCTCGAGCCACTCCCCGGGAGCGGGGATCGGCCTCGCGCTCGTCGCGCGGTTCGCGGAGTTGCACGGCGGCCGCGCCAGCGTTGAGGACCGACCCGGCGGCGGCGCGTCGTTCAGGGTGTTCCTGCCGGGCGCGCCTGCGAGCTGAGCAACCGGCCTTCCCGGGGTTCAGCGCGCGTGATGACTCGAGTCTAGGTCGACGCCTCGCCGCTGCGCCACGCCTCCATCAGCCTCACCCGGCGTCCGATCCGGAGCACCGCGCCGGCGTAGATCCGCCCCGCAAGCAGGACCATCCCACAGATCGTCATCAGCATCAGCAACGCCGATAGCCCGATCTGCCACCACGGGACGGCTCCGTCCGCGATCCTGACGATCATCACCAGCGGTGCCGTCGGTGGCACGAAGGAACCGATCACCGTCGCTATGGAGTCCGGCGACTGCGCGGCCTCGAGCGCGAAGAGGTACGCGACGATCAGAACCGCCGTGATCGGGAAGGTCATGCTCTGTGCCTCCTCCTGCCGAGAGACCAGGGAGCCCGCCGCCCCGTACAGGACCGCATAGAACGCGTAGCCCAGGACGAACCAGAACACGATCCAGCCGATCGTCCCGCGCGCGGTCGCGGGCACCTGGGGGTTGTCGGACAAGGCCAGCGCGATCAACGCCGCGGCCGCCACCAGGCTGAACTGCGCCAGCCCCACGAGTCCGATCCCCGCGATCTTGCCCGTCAGCAGCTCTGTCGGGCGAAGGCGCGACAAGAGGACCTCGACCACGCGGCTGGACTTCTCCTCGACCACGCCTACGAGCAGGAAGCCTCCATAGAAGCTGATGAACATGAGGAGCATCAGCAGTCCGATCGTCGCCAGCGCGAGCCGCGCCGTGCGTTCCTTCGTGACTGGTTCGAGGCTGCTCGACGAGAGTTGCGCGGGCCGAAGCCGCTGCTGCTCTTCCGGCGTCAGACCGAGGTCGTCGATCGCGCGCTGCTGCTCCACGGATCGCACCGCCGAGGTGACGACCTCACCGAGCCGATCGTCGGCTTCTGCCTTCCACAAGAGGGCTCGCTGGTCCACGAGCAGGACGTCCACTTCGCCCGAGCGCAGCGCCTGCTGACCGACAGCCTCATCGTCGAACCCACGCGAGCTCACGGTGAGGGCGACTCGTCTTCCCGCGGCCTGCAAGGCGTTCGGCAGCTGGGCCGAGCTCTCGCCCACGACCCCGACGACCCTCGGGGGCTTCACGCCACCCCCGTACATCTGCGGGACGGCGACGATCGCGACGACGATCGCCGCGGATGCCACCGTCGAGATCCGGAATGCGGTCGACCGCACGCGCTGGTTCCACTCCCTTCGGATGACGAGGAACACGCGTCGAGCACCACTCATGCGCCCCGCTCCTCCGACACAGCTTCGAGGAACAGCTCCGCAAGGGAAGGTGGTTCGAAGCTGAACCGCGTTACCTCTCCTGCTTCGCGCGCGCTCGCGAGGATCTGGGCCAGGTCTGCCGAGGCGTCCACCAGCACCCTTACCTCGCCGTCGTGCTTGCTCGTGACGGTCCCGCTCGGCAGCACGGGCATCCACGGCTCCCCGTTCACGCCGACCTGCAGTGACCGGAGGGAAGCAGCGGCCTTGAGGTCCTCGACGATGCCGGCGAGCACGATCCGGCCGTGATCGATGATGACGACGTCCTGACAGACGTCCTCGACCAGGTCGAGTTGGTGACTCGAGAAGACCACGGCGACGCCGCTCGCCGCCGTCTCTTCGAGCAAGGCGGCGAGCGCCTCGACACCGAGCGGATCGAGGCCGCTGAACGGCTCGTCCAGAACGGCCAGCTCGGGGTCGTGGACGAGCGCCGCTGCGAACTGCACCCGCTGTTGGTTCCCGTGCGACAGCTCTTCCAGGCGAGAATCCGCACGATCGCCGAGGCCCAGACGCTCGAGCCACCGGCTGGCGGCCCCTTCTGCCGAAACACCGCGGAGTCCGGAAAGCTCCGCGAAGAAGACGAGTTGCTCGCCCACCCTCATCTTCGGATACAGTCCCCGCTCTTCCGGCATGTACCCGAAGCGTGCGCGCTGTTCCGGCCCAACCGGCGCACCCCTCCACCGCACCTCGCCGCGGTCGGGGCGAACGAGGCCGAAGATGGCCCGCATCGTCGTGGTCTTACCCGCACCGTTCGGACCGAGGAACCCTACGATCCGTCCCGGTGCAGCGTGGAAGGTCGCACCATCGAGGGCCACCACATCGCCGTAACGCTTCGTCAGGTCAGAGACTTCGAGCACGAAAGCCTCCCGGCATTCCACATCCACGTTGTCCGGGCTCGTGGGTGTTCACGAGGTGCGATGGTCCTGGTTGCTCCAGGCCCCGAGTGCCGTCACGACGAGCGGACGAACGACGAGGGCACCTCGAGTGAACTTGCAGGCGTTCACCTGCATCGAGTAGAGATGGCTGACGGCAGGGGGCGTCGCTCCCCGCAACACGATCTGTCTGGGAGGAGCCAGCGCGGTTGGTGGCGTTTCGGACGCGATCCCTCCGCTTGATCGCCGCGTTCCTCGTGGCGGCCGCGCTCATCCTCCCGACGACCGCGTCCATCGTGCCGGCCGCGACCGCCGCCCGGGGCCAGCCCAACATCGTCTTCATCATCACGGACGACCAACGTTCGGATCAGCTCACCCACATGCCCATCGTCCGGCGGCGGCTGATGGGCAAGGGCGTGCACTTCACGAACGCGTTCGTGTCGGACCCGCTCTGCTGTCCGAGCCGCGCCAGCATCCTGCGGGGGCAGTACGCGCACAGCACGGGCGTCTATGACAACGGCGGCTCCTACGGAGGGTGGAAGCGGGTGAGGTCGCTCAACCTCGAGCGGTCGACGCTCGCGACATGGCTGCGCAAGGACGGCTACCAGACGGGCCTCGTGGGCAAGTACTTCAACGGATACAACCAGATGAGCTACGTCCCCCCCGGGTGGAGCACCTGGCGCGCCAAGTGGCAGGCCAACTACTACGGCTACGAGATGAGCATCGACGGCGCGACGAAGACCTTCGCGGCGGCACCCGCCGACTACGACACGACCGTCCTGACGAGGTACGCGAACCGGTTCATCAGGGGCGCCGACCCTGCGAGGCCGTTGTTCCTCTACCTCGCGTATCACGCGCCACACGCCCCCTACACGCCGGCCCCCGACCAGGTCGGCGCCCCCGCCTGCCAGGGGGAGTCGAACACCGACGCGCCGTCGTTCAACGAGGACACGAGCGACAAGCCCAGGTACATGGCCGGACTCCGGCCGATGACCCCCGCCGAGCAGCAGAAGGTCGGGGTGATCAATTGGGTCCACGCGTGCGAGACGCTCCTTTCCGTCGACGCGGGGGTGGGCACCGTGCTGAACGCGTTGAAGGCGACCGGACGCCTCAGCAACACGATGATCGTCTACCTCGGGGATAACGGCCTGCTCTTTGGTGAGCATCGCGATCGGACCGGGAAGTCCGTCCCCTACGAGGAGAGCATCCGGGTGCCGATGGTCATCCGCTACGACCCCCTCACCCACGGCGTGGGCTCGGCCGACCGGCACCTGGTCCTGAACATCGACCTGGCGCCCACCGTCGCCGACCTGCTGGGGCTCAAGGTCTCGATCGGGTGTACGACGCCGCCGTGGGGTGGCGTGTGCAAGCACAGGTTCGATGGCAGGTCGCTCTCGTCGCTGCTCGGTCCGAGATCGACCACGCGCTTCAGCAGACGGGAGTTCCTGATCGAGCACTACGACGATGCCACCCCGCGCGGCATCCCGACCTACTGCGGCCTGCGCACCACGCGCTACATGTACACGCGGTATGCGGATAGGGAGCAGGAGCTCTACGACCTGCGCACGGATCCGAACGAACTCACCAACCTGCTCTATCGCAACTCGGACCCGGCGATCGCGACGCTAAGGCGGCATCTGCTGACCCGGCTCAAGCGGCTGTGCTCGCCGGTCCCGCCCGGCTACTCGTTCGGATAGCGCCTTCAGGGGGCGGATCGGTGAAGAACTCGGGGACCCTTCACCAGCGGGGGCGGAGCGGCATCCCGCTCCGTCCGCCGGCGTTCCGCACCGCCAGCACCTGGTGCACCTGCATCCGTCCGGCCTCGAAGCCGAGTGCGGACCCGGCCATGTAGAGCCGCCAGATCCGCGCGCGGGGCTCGCCGACCTCGACCACCGCTTCGTCCCAGTGGGCTTCGAGGTTCCCGACCCACGAGCGCAGCGTGAGCGCGTAGTGTTCGCGGAGGTCCTCCACGTGACGGACCTCCAAGCCGGCCGCTCCGATCGTCGAGACGACGGAACCGATCTCGTGCAGCTCCCCGTCGGGGAAGACGTAGCGGTCCAGGAAGCTCCGACGCCGGAGCCGCGGGCTTGTCACGGGCGGGCGGCCTCCGGTGCGTGCTCGGCGGGATGCCGGCCGGCTGATCCCATGGTTCACGAGGCGTCCCTCGGGCCGCAGGAGCCGTGCGATCTGCCGGAAGTACAGGTCCAGGTGGCGGAGCCCCACGTGCTCGAACATCCCGATCGAGCTGACCGCGTCGAACGGGCCGTCGCGCACGTCGCGGTAGTCCTGCTCGCGGATCTGGACGCGGTCGGCGAGCCCGGCCTCGGCCACCGCCTTGCGGCCCCACTCGGCCTGCTCGCGGGAGGGTCTCCACGCCGTGATGGCGGGCGGTGTGCAGCACCATGCTGCCCCAGCCGCACCCGATGTCGAGCAGCCGCACCCCCTCGCGGAGCCCGAGCTTGCGGCAGACCAGCTCGTGCTTGTTGGCCTGGGCCGCCTCGAGCGTGTCGTCCGGAGACGACCAGACCGCGCACGAGTACGTCATGGAGGGGCCGAGGACGAGCCGGTAGAACGCATTCGAGACGTCGTAGTGATGCGCGATCGCGGCGGCGTCGCGTTCCCTCGAATGCCGGAGGCCACGCAGATGTGCCTCCTCCTCCGGGGGCGCGAGCGGCTTCAGGGCGTCCAGGCCGGCGACGTGGACGAGGCGTGCGATGTCGCGAGGCTCCCCGCCGTCGCGAAGCGCGATCGCAGCGTCGAGAGCACATCGAAGATGTCGCCCTCGACGTCGAGGTCACCCGCGACGTACGCGCGGCCCAATCCGAGCTCACCGGGCGCCGTCAGGATCCGACGGAGCGCGTCGGGGGAGCGGAACACCAACGTCGCACGGGCCTCCGGTGGTCCGATCCGGTCGCCCTCGTAGGTCTCGACCGCGATCGGCACGTCGCCGAGCACGTCTGCGATGACCGATGCCAGTGACGTCGCCATGGCAAGCTCCAGAAGTGCGTGGCCTTCCCTCTATCTCCTCACCGGAAGGCCGTTCCCGCAACCCAGCGGAGCGGTCTTGCGAGTCGGAGAGGCCCGGCCCCTCGCGGGACCGGACCCCTTGGTCGGGTGGGGATCGGGTCGATCGTGGAACGCGGTTCCCGACGATCAGTTCGTGATGTTCCCGACGATCAGCGTGTGGTCGTCGAACCACTCGGCGTTGCCGCCCTGCGCGACCTGCGTCGTGACACCCGTCGCGACGTTCAGCACGTAGATCGAGCCGCTGTCCCCATAGGAGATCCGGGTCCCGTCCGGAGACCACCGCAGCCAGGCGAGACCCACGGAGTGCACCAAGGCTCGAGCCTTCCCTCCGTCGGCAGGCGCCATCCAGAGCCCTCCTCCGCTGAAGTCGGTCGGATCCATCGGCGCGAGGTACGCGAGCTCCTTGCCGTCGGGCGAGTAGCCGCCCCAAGCGGCGTTGCGACGGACGAGCGTCTGCTGCCCACCGCCGACCGGCACGGACCACAGGTCCCAGGTCGCGCGGTCGCCGTTGCCACTCGGGAGCTGGAAGAGGATCGACCGGCCGTCGGCCGCGAAGCTCGGGAACGTGAACCACCAGTCCCGCCGCAGCGTCTGGTCGAAGTTCGTGACCCGCGTCCGCTGGCCCGTTCGGACGTCCTGGACGAACAGGTCCCCGAGCCGCAGGGTCGCGGCCTGCCGTTGCTGATACACGATCTGTGAGCCGTCCGGGGACCACTGCGCGCCGAAGCCGTCCGAGTTCGTCGGGGTCAACGCATGAACCTGCGTCCCGTCGACGTTCGC
The DNA here is from genome assembly GCA_963810915.1 of uncultured Actinomycetes bacterium. Taxonomy (GTDB): domain Bacteria; phylum Actinomycetota; class UBA4738; order UBA4738; family HRBIN12; genus JAOUEA01. Next base: position 144,604 of record CAWEPH010000004.1, read on the forward strand.
CGTCATGATCGGACCCACCTGCGCGCAACACGCGTTGAAGGCGATCGTCGTGTGATCGGGGGAGACTGCATAGAAGGTGCCGTCAGCCGCGATGCTCGCCGGGAGCGGCGTGATCTTGCCCGTGACGACGTCGACCATCGAGCCGGTCGCCATGCCTCCGGTCACGGCCGGCACCGAGGACTGGCCCGAGTGCGCGGGCCTACCCTGCGTGTCGCTCCGCGTGAGCGCGAAGACGGCGACGGCGATCGCGATGAACACCGCCGCCGTGGCGTAGGCACCTGCGCGCCGGTTCCGAGCCGCCCTTCGTTGCCTGGAGACCTGCCGTTCGAGGGCCCCGTTGTCCTGGTCAACCTTCTGCGTGGCCATGCGGAATACCTCCTGCAACTCAGGCATCCCGCGCTCCTTCCGCTCTCAAGGCCTGCCGCCCCTGCGTCGCGAGCGACCGGACCGTGGACGGCTGGACGCGCAAGATGTCCGCCGCCTGCTCGGATGAGTATCCGAGCAGGTCCACGAGCAGGAGCGCCGCACGTTGCCTCGGCGTGAGCCCGAGGAGGAGCTGTCGAACGTCGGCACGCATCTCAGCCTCCTGGAAGGCGTCGGGGGGCTCCGCGACCGGGATCAGCTTGCGGACGGCCATCGTTGCCCGACGCCGCCGCAAGCGGAAGCCGTTCAGCGCGACGCGGAAGAGGTAGGCCGTCGGATCGTTGATCCGATCGATCTCGTCCCACCGCTCCCAGAGCTTCAGGAACGCGTCCTGCGTGAGCTCTTCCGCGTCGTGCTTGTTCCCGGTCACGAAGTAGAGGGCTTTGAACAGCCGTTGGCGTTCTTCCTCGAAGAAGGTGTCGAAGCGGGCCCCGGCTCCGACATCCTTCAAGGAGAACCTCGCGACTTCTTCCCCTGCTCGCACCCCCCATGGATTCATGAGCGACCATGTTCTGCTCATCTGGATGAGGAGAAAACCCGGGAACGTGGGGTCGGGGCGCCGGGAGGTCTACATCCTCCCGGCGCCCGCCCGTTCAGCTGCGTCTGAAGAAGATGTTCTCCCCGTACCCGGAGTCGTCGCCTCCGAGTGGCAGCCACCGTCGCATGTCGGTCCAGACCGCGTTCGCGCTTCCGTCCGATCCGTAGTCCAGCCGGATGTAGTCGCCGTTGAATGTCGCGCACTTCGGGCACGGCTTCGCGCCCGCCCGGAAGAACGCCGACAGCTTGGGGAACGACCACTTCGTGCTCTCGGTCCTATAGGAGAACCCCGAGCTCGGGAGACCCTGCGCGAGCGTGATCCCGTAGGCGACCCGCTTGTCGCCTGCGCCTCGGTCGTTGTACAGCACGCCGATCCGGCCCGTCTTCTCGTTCACGTCGACCCACGGGAACCATTGGTCGGTCTTGCTGGCGTCCACCAGGACCGGTGCGCTCCAATGCGCGCCCCCGTCCTTCGAGACGCACACGAAGACGTCGAGGTTGGTCCGCGGGTCGGCCACGTCGTGCCGCCCGTTCCGGTTGTCGGCGAACGACTGATACAGCGTGCCGTCCCGGGCGGCCACGATGTTCCCGATCGAGGTCAGCCGGACCTGGAAGCCGGTGACGGTTTGGCGGCCGTCGACGTTGGTGGAGAGGTCGGCCGTGCCGTCCTCCATGTCGACGATGCTGACGGGCTTCTGCCACGTGACGCCGCCGTCCGTGGACTTCACGATCATGTACTGATCCTCGAACGTATCGCCCGTCTCCCACGCGGCCTCGTGCTGGCCGTTCTCGAACGAGACGTACACGTTGCCGGCACCGTCGATGGTGGGCACCGAGAACTGGTCCTCGTCGCACTGGTTCGACGGTCCGTCCGTCTGATAGGTGCAGGTCGGGCTCGACCCCGAGATCTCCTGTGCCTGCGACCAGGACCACCCGCCATCGTCGCTGTACGCGCTCCAGATGGGCGATTCGACGTAGTTCCCGTCGTGCGATAGGAAGCGGGTCCACGTGAGATAGGTGCGGCCGTAGTAAGGAGAGCTCGGATCGGTGTCGGTGCTGATCCACTCCTTGTCGTTGAACACCTGGGTCGGGCCTAGGTCCCGGCCGTGCCCCTCGTAGACGACGACGGGCTTCGCCCAGTGCTTGCCGCCGTCCTTCGACACCGAGACGACCACGTCGCCGTTGTACGCCTCACCGTTGTTGTTGACCAGGAAGTTCAGGGACGAGTGGATCGCCGTCCCGTGCCGCGGATCGAAGGCGGTGGCCGGGTCGCTGCCGATGTGCGACGCGCTCTCCATCGACATGTCTCCGGTGATCCACGTCTTGCCGCCGTTGAACGTCGTGTAGAACTCGTCGCCGTTGGAGTCGTAGTCGTTGGAGCTCGCGATCATGTGCTTCGGATCGGTGGGGTCCACGATCACGTCCGGCTCGTTGTTGGGTGCCACGGGGTCGTCGCAATCCAGGTTCGTGTTGGCCCCGGTCGCCTTGGCTGTGCACTCGATGGCCGAGGGCAGGAACGGGCCGGTTCTGGCGCGCGAGACGCTCCCCATGCGGAGCTTCGCGCGGATGAGCGCACGGTTCACCGACCGAACCTGTCCGTGGGCGGCCCGCCCGGCGCCGCGGGGCGACGCCCCTCCCGGAACCGACGCGAGGCTCAACGCGACGACCGACGCCACGATCGCGACCACGCCGAGGTATCTCCGCATGACACCCTCCCTCTCCTGTCCTACAGCGAGCAGCCTGGAAGCCCGTTCTACTCCGGGGTCTCCGATAGCGCAACCTGGGACCCTTCGCGGGGTGGGACGGGCTCTTCGCTCGGGTGGATGCTCTCCGCGGCAGCGCCGAACCGCGAACCGGCCTAGACTCCCCAGTACCGGACCGCCTCCGAGAGCGCACGCTCGCATCGTTCCCGGGACCGACCGTCTGATCGGACGACACGGAGGTGTGGAGCATGCGGAAGAACGTGCACGCGAGCCGGATCTGGCTTCGGCTCCTTCTGATCCCCACGATCGCGGCCGTCCTCGCGGCCCCCAGCTCGGCGTCTGCGCAACTCGGTTCCTTCCATGATCCTCAGGACACGAGCCTCAGGCTCGATCTCAACGATGTCTCCCTCCGGTTCCACCCTCAGACGCATCGGTACACGTGGCGATTCACCACATTCGAACGCTTCCGGTTGGCCAACGGCGGCACGGTGGTGCTGTTCATCGACTCCGTCGGGGCTGGATCTTGGGACTACCGGCTCTACATGTGGGACGACCCCGGCAGCTCCGGCGTGTTCTGTGACGGCGGCATCCGTCCCGGCGCGGGCGGAGAGCGCCGATTCAGACCGACCAGCTGGAGGGTTCGCCCGCGCTCGGGATGGTGCAACTTCAAGGGCGTCCGCATGACGAAGCCCATCAGATGGAGGGTCATCACAGTTATCCATCAGGGCAAGCCGTTCGGTCCCCCCGTCGATCTCGCTCCGGACTCCGGCTGGTTCTGAGGCAAGCCTCGCCGATTCCCCTCCCAAGGGTTCTTCTTACGTGCCGACGGTCAGATAGTTCGCGTCGGTTACTCCCTTGCAGCTCAGGCCGCCGTTCAGGCAGCGGGTCACAAGACCTTCGAGCACCGGCTGGTTCCACGTGTTCCAGAAGTCCGCGTGCAGCGACTGCCCGTTCGACATCCCTCGCATGTAGTCAGACGTGAGGCCCCAGCCCGGACCTCCCGTCCCGGGTGCGTACCGAACGTGGATGCTCAGACGCGGGAGTTGAACGTAACCCGCCGGACATGGAAGCTTCCCGACCGAATATGTCATGGTCGGCGTCGCGTCCGAACCCAGCGGCGAGTTCGGCGACAGGCAGTCGGGGAAGTGGATGTGCATCTGCAGCGCTCCGGACTTCTTCGGGCAGAACGGCGGAGCCGTGGAGAACGGCCCCGCGTCGTTGCACGAGTACGAGAGCGACCCCTGGATGCCGCCGGCGTTCGGCGGTGCCAGCGTGTCTCCGCCGACCACCATCCTCAGGTCTTGAGGGAACGCCGTTACCGGCGCCACCCTCGTCGCCCGGTAGTACACGTTGATGAGGTTCGGGCGGTACACGCACTGGCCCAGCGGGGCCGTGAGGCTGGCGGGGTTCGGCGGTTCGTACGTCCCTCCCAGCGCGGCGTTGCACGGGACGCTCGCGGGCGACGTGAGCATCGGGAACCAGTAAGCCGCGGTGTCGTAGTGCAGCGGGCACGACGACGCGCCGGCCTCCATCGAGGCCACCGTGGAGTTGGCGTTGGCGTCTCGCCCGCCCGTGTACGCGTGCTCGTGCGTCGCGCCGACCTCGCCGGGATGGACGATCGCGTCGTCAAAGTTCGCGTGCGAGAACGCGCAGTGGATCGAGAAGACACCCGGCACCGGCGCGACGGCTCGAGCGACCGCCTCCGCCGGAACGACCGCCACGCTCAGCAGACCGATCGTCAGCACCAGGGTCAGCTTCCTCATCTCGAGTTCCTCTCCCACAGACGTCCCGCCATCACGCCGCGAAGCGTAGTCGAAGACCTCCGTCAAGGGCCCTCGTTGAGCGAACACGTGCGGGAGGTCTGGCCGATCGAGGTACGAACGACCCCGGTTCGGGTTGTGGCGCACGGCCATCATTGAAACGTGAAGGGCTTCACGCCCGAGGTCGGTTCGACCTGGAAGGGGGGAGCGTCGTGAAGATCGAGTACGTGCACGCATCGAAGTTCGGTAACGGGGTCAAGGTTGCCGAAGCGTTCCAAGAGGACATGGCCGCCCGAGGCGTGGCGGTCGACATCCACCACATCGAGGACGTGCGTCCGACCGAGCTGCCGCCGGCGGACCTGTACCTGTTCAGCTCGCCCGGACGCTTCGGCAAGCCCATCCGCGGCATGCGGCGTTTCCTGAGCGACATCCGGCTGCCGGCAGGCACCCGGTACGCGATCCTCACGACCGAGATGGCACCGCGCCCCGACAAGAAGACGGGACGGATGCCCACTGAAGAGGAGATCGACAAGTACCAGCGCGTCCGCCCAACCATGCGTGAACTTCTCCAGGCGAACGGTCTCGTGGAGGTGGCCGAGGACAAGGTCTTCGTGACCCGCCTGAAAGGCCCGCTCGAGGAAGGGTGGCGGGAGAAGGTTGATGCGTTCGTGGCCCGGGTCCTCGGCGCCGACCTTGTCGGCGGGATGCGCTAGGTTGGGAGCATCCGAGGGAAGGAGGAGCCCGATGGACAAGGTCGTGCACTTCGAGATCACCTACGACGACCACGAGCGGGTGAAGGAGTTCTACGGCTCGGTCTTCGACTGGGGTCTCGACGACAACGACATGGGCAACGGGATGATCTACACCACCGCGACAACGGTCCCGATCGACGAGCAGATGCGCCCCAAGGAGCCCGGCGCGATCAACGGAGGGTTCACCGGCCGGGGCTCCGAGACGCCCTCACCCGTGATCACGATCGGGGTCGACTCGATCGACGACTCCCTCAAGAAGATCGAGGCCGCCGGCGGCAGCACGGTCACGCCCCGCACCCCGATCCCCGGCATGGGCGCCTTCGCCTACTTCAAGGACAGCGAGGGCAACACGGTGGGGTTGTTCGAGTCCGTCATGTGACGCGGGTCGTCGATGCGCAACGTCGGGAGGCGCCACGTGCCGCCTCCCGACGCCGGCGCTCGATCTGGGCATCCCCAGCCAACCGGATAGGCGTTGCTTTCAGGCCTCCACCGGCTTGAGTTGCGCGAGGACCTGCTCCCGGCTGATCTCCATCCCGTGCTTGGCCGTCCCATGCGCCTGGACCGCGACGACGAGGTCATCTTCGATCCCGCGTGCGTAGAACCCGCACTCGCACGTCACTTCTTTGATCATGCGATCACCTCCTCGAGGCCGGATACTAGGGAAGCGGCGTTGGCGGAACGTTGGCGCCGCTCGATGGCATGGACGAACCGCAGCTACGGATCTACCTCGCAGGTAACATCGCGCTCGAGCGTGGGGACGTCCTCGTGGCCGAGAGCCGCTTCCCCGGGAGCCAGGGCCGACTCGCGTTCGCGCTGCTGGCCTCGGAACGCCATGACGCGTTATCGACCGAGCGCATCGCCGACGTCGTGTGGGACGGGGAGCCGTCGGCGTCGTGGGGATCGGCCCTGAGGGCCATCGTCAGCAAGCTGCGTGGCGTGCTCGCGGAGTCCGGTGCGGCTGCCACGATCGAGCACGCGTTCGGCTGCTACCAACTGCGCCTGCCGCCGGACGCGTGGATCGACGTCGAGGCGGCGGCCGCCGCCGTGCACGATGCGGAGGAAGCCTTTCGGACGGGAGATCTCGTCGCGGCGAACGGCGGGTCGCTCGTCGCGAACGCGATCGCGCGACGACCGTTCCTGGAGGGCGCCGACGGTGGCTGGGTGCGACGACAGCGGAGCCAGCTCTTGGCGATCCGTGTGCGGGCACTGTCGTGCAGAGCCGAGATCGCGCTCGCGCGCGGCGACCCTACGGGGGCTGTCGGAGATGCCGAGCGGATCATCGCGCTCGAGCCCTTCCGGGAGCGCGCGTACGTGACGCTGATGCGGGCGCACGTCGAGGCCGGCAACAACGCGGAGGCGCTCGCGACCTACGAGCGCCTCCGGGAGACGCTCGCTTCGGAGCTCGGGGCCGATCCGGCTCCCGACACCGAGGCCGCTTTCATGGAAGTGCTCCGGGCGACCTGATCCCTCGCACGACGCCGATCGAGCGCCGAGCTAGACGTCTTCGCGGACGATGCGCACGACCACCTCCGCGGAGCGCCCGTCCTTCCCCCGGCCGGATCGGAACCGCCGAACCAGCATCGTGGTGAGCGCCGCGCTCCCCAGGACGATGCCGGCCAGGCTCTTCGCGGAGCGTAGCTGCGTCGGAAGGCGCGACTCCAGTTCCTTCAGGTCGGCCTGGAGTTGACGGCGCGTCGCCTCGATCTCCGTCACCTTGCGATCTGCTGCCTCGCCCATCGGGCGTCCTCCTTCAGGGTCGCTCGGGTCCGTTCCACGGGAGGTGGCGCCGTCCGGATGGTGCGGCGCCCGACGAGCACCAACACGCCCGCCACCGCCAGGAGCAGGACGGCCACGATCAGGATGGCGGCCCAGGTAGGCAGCACCAGGGCGAGCGCCGCCGCGCCCGCGGCAGCGATGAACCCGACTGCGTACATCGCCACGACGCCGGCCGCCGCCATCGTCCCCGCCCCGGCCGCGCGGACCGATGCGGCCTCTTTCGCCTCGACCTTCGCAAGGTCGACGTGCTGTCGCAGGAGCGTTCGGGCTCCGTCGACCGCCGAGGCCACCACCGTCCCGAGCGGTCGCTTCCCCCAACTCCCGCGTTCGGATCCATGTGGCCCGTGCCTTCCTGGTTCCCGTTCCGAGCATCCATGATCGGCTCCTCCCTCCGTCCTCACGATTCACGGGTTCGAGGATATCCCGGGCCTGGCGTGCCTGCGTCCGGACGCTCAGAGGAGCTGGGAGCGGTCGTCGACGGGGTCGTCGGTGAGGTAGACGTGGGCGTCGGCGTGGTCGGGCACCGCCACGACCTGGCCCCGCAGTGTCTTGGCGATCGATTCCGCTTCGGCCTGGGTCGTGGCGACGACCCGGAGGACGGCGCGGAAGCTGAATTCCTCGAGGCGTGTCACGTCGCGCTCCTTTCGTCCAGATGACAGGTTCTCACCGCGCGGTCTTAGCGGCGGCGCGCGGAGCCGGTGCCGATGTTAGGCGGGGCGTCCGACGAAGAGGCTGTACCTGCCACGGCCCGCCGACAACGTCGCGTGGAGGTAGTAGGTCCCCGACGTCCGCGGTCGGAAGACGACGTACTCGTCGGCCCCTTTGCCGCGCACCGACCCCGTCTGCAGTTGGCAGCTCACCCCGTGACACCCGTACGTGAGCGGCCACGTGTCGACCGTGCCCGGCTTCCAGACGAAGAGGTCGAAGTCGGCGGGCTTCGGGACCTGCAGGAGGGCGGCGTAGCGATGCCCGCGCCGGAGATGCACGCGATAGATGTCGTTGATGTCGCCGGGGAACGAGAGGACGCCGGTCTTCTTGAAGCGGATCCGGACGGCGCCGTCCATCGTGCCGTCCGTCCTGGGTGTGGCGTTGCTCGTGGATGCGGTGAGGGCCGCCGCCGCGTCGACGCGGCCGTCCGTGACCATGTACCGCCCCGCCAGATGCTTCGGATGATGCACCGAGTTGAGGATCGCGTTCTTGACCTGCACGGCGGAGTAAGCGGGGTGCTGAGACTTCACGAGGCCGGCGACGCCGGAGACGAACGGAGCCGCCATCGACGTGCCGTCTTCCACGCGGTAGCCGCCCGCGAGCCACGTGCTCTCGATGTCCACGCCGGGGGCGGCCAGATCGACCGAGGTCCGGCCCCAGTTCGTGAACAGGCACCGCGACGAGCCCGTCGTCGCGTAGCAGCCCGTGGCGTAGCCGTAACGGTCGTCGTCGGTGCTCGCAGCCACGGAGATCACGTTGGGCAGGTTGAAGCTCGCCGGGTAGTTGGGGGCGATCGGACCGCTGTTGCCCCAGGCCAGGTAGTCGTTGTCGAGCGCGTCGTTCCCCGCCGCCGCCACGACGAGGACCCCGTGCTGGCCGGCCGCCTTGATCGCGTTCCGCTCGAACGACGACCAGACGTGCGCCCCGAAGCTCATGTTGATGATGTCGGCACCGTTGTCACGCGCGTAGGCGATGGCGGCGAGCACGTCGGCGGTCGTGAGGCCCCCGGCGGGCGAGGCCGCGCGCAGCGGCATGATCGTGCAACGCGGGCACACGCCGGCGCCCCCTTCCAGGTTGTCGGCCGACGCCGCGACGATGCCGGCGACGTGGGTGCCGTGCCCGTTGCCGTCCTCGGGGGTGTCGTCGTCGGCGAAGAAGTCCCACCCCTGCGTGTCGTCGATGTAGCCGTTCCCGTCGTCATCGTGCCCGTTGGCGGGGGCCTCATCCGTGTTGGTCCAAAGGTTCCCCGCGACGTCCGGGTGCGTGATATCGATGCCCGAGTCGATGATCGCCACGACCGTCGTGGGGGAGCCCTGCGTCGTGTCCCACGCCTTGGCGACGCGCGCGTCCGCGCCCGACGTTCCCGTGTGCACCTCCGGAGGTGGATCGGCGATGGGGTGGGCCTGTCCGGTGTTCCTCAGCCCCCACTGTTCCGGGAAGAGCGGGTCGTTCGGGAGGACGTCGTCGGAGGCCAAGAGCCAGTTCGGCTCGGCCAGTCGGACGGTCGGGCTCCGGCCGATGCGCTCGGCGACGGCCACGGGATCCGCATCGCGCCGGACGTGGACCAGGAGATCCGGCGTGCCGACGACGCGGGACATCCCCATGACCCCGGGGAGGTTGGCGACCTTCGAACGCCCCGCCCGGAGTCGAGACGGGACGAAGCTTACGAGGACCCCCCGGGCGTCCGGCGCGGCCGCCGTCGGGTTCCCGCCGCTCAGTCGCTTCCCCGACGAGACGGGCAGAGGCCGACCCGGGGCCGGGGCTGAGGCGGCCGGCGTCGCCGTGGCCGCGATGAGCCCCGTCACGACCAAGGCCCGGATGGTGCGGGCTGCGTGCGTCATCTGCGAGTGCCTCCGTCTCCTCGGCGCACGACGAGATCCAGGGGCATCTCGCTCGGCACGTTCGGCGGCCCAAGATATCCGCAGGAAGCAACCCGTTCAATCAACCGAGCTCATCCCTCCATCGGGCTACCGGATCTGCGCTATCCCTTCCGACGGCGGGAACTGGCACCTCCTTCGGACCCCCGGGCGCACGCCGGCCACCCGGATCGATGACCGCCTCGAGTTGCCGTCCGGCGCGCACGGGCGGAAGGTGCAGGCGACCGATACGAAGAGGGGGAGGAGTCATGCCACATGCGAACGCGGACATCGTCCGCAAGGGGTTCCAGGCCTTCGCCGACGGCGATATGGCCACGCTGGACCAGCTCATGGCGGACGACGCCAGGTGGCACTCGGTGGGCAGAACCCCGCTGTCCGGCGATTTCGAGGGCAAGGAGGCCATCTTCGGCAGCTTCGCACGGGTCGTGCAGGAGACGGATTCGATCCAACAGGACATCCACGCGATCCTCGCGGACGACGAGCACGTCGTCGCCCTCGTGAACGGGACCGTTGCCCGCGGCGGCAAGACCTACGTGGGCCAGCAGGTGTTCGTGTTCCACGTCGTCGACGGCAAAGCCACCGAGGTGTGGGTCACGCAGCAGGATCCGTACGCGGCCGACTCGTTCTGGGCGAGCTGAGGCCTGCCGAGGAGGCCGGCTTCGCCAGCGACAGCACCCGACCGCACGTCATCTCCATGCCGTGGATCTGACGCGCGTGGACCTGCATCGCCTCGATCACATGCTCCTCGGAGCCGGTCGTCGCCCAACCGCACCGGCACGTCACGACCACGTTCATGTGCGTCCTCCAGAGGTCAGCAGGGGTCGCAGGGGGCCGTCATATCGAGACGCCTGCGGGGCTCGATCGTCTCGACGGCACCCGGCGCCGTGGTTCGACGGCCTGCGAGGCGCGGCATCAGACGCACCGCGACGGTCGTCATCGCCGGGAGTCGGAACGCTCGCATCCACGAGCGTCGCGGCACCGCACGTGCCGCTCGTCCTCGCGAGATCGAGGACTCCAGGTCCCGACGCTTGGTGCTCATGAGCTCATGCCCGAAGTGAGGCTGCATGCTCCATCACCTCCTCCGCCAGCTGCGCGCGGCGACGGTCCACGCGACGGTGCGCGATCTCCAGCGCCACGCCGAGCGCGTGCGCCCGGACCCACTCGTCGAGGGACGCGGAGCTGGAGAGGAACTGTGATCCACGACGCCAGACCCGGACGAAGGTGTCCTCAACGAGTGTCGCCGCGAGGTCGGGATCGTGGAACGTCTGGAGCCCGATCCCGTACACCTCGGCAGCGAATCGCCGGTACATCTGTTCTGCGGCCGCGGACTGCCTCCGGGTGAACCGGTTCATCAGGCGAAGGTCCGCGCGCCGTGTGTGGGTGCTGCGAGGTCCCATGGTCGACGCTCCTTCCGATCGCTCGGTGGTTCTCCTTCCGAAGCTAAGAGGAGGCGTCGGGTCTGCAATCCTCGAACGCCGTCGGTTTAATGCGTCGAGACCGCACGAGGGCGAAGGTGGGGTTGGTCAGCTCTCGGAGCCCCCGCGACTTCGGGCGGGGGCGAGCTTGTTGGAGAGCTCTGCGCGGGAACGGATCCCGAGCTTGCGGTAAACCCGGCGCAGGTTCGATTCCACGGTGCTCACGCCGAGGAAGAGACGGGCCGCCACCTCGCGATTGGTGAGTCCCGAGGCCGCGAGCTCGGCGACCTGGCTTTCCGTTTCCGTGAGCGTGTTGAGCCCCTGCGCCCTGCCGCCGATGCGTGCGAGCTCCGACCGGGCCTTCTCCGTCCACAGCGAGGCCCCGAGCCCCTCGCAGAGCCGGAGGGCCTGGTTCAACGCCTCCCTCGACGATGCCCACTTCTTCCCCCGACGCAGCGCTCTGCCCTTGGCGAGGTAGGTCCGACCGAGCTCGAGCGGTTGACCCAGGTCGCGCTGGTGGCGCTCCGCCGCGCCGAAGGCCTCGAGCGCCCCCGCAAGATCCCGGCGGGACGCGAGCAGGAGTCCCCTGCATCGGGAGGCGGCCCCCTGGGCCCACGCGCGACCTAGGTTCTCGGCACGCATCTCGAAGGGGTGCAGCAGGTCCTCCGCCTCCTCGATCTCACCCAGCTCGATGAGCGCCTCCACCTCGTCGGGGAGGAATCGCAGCGTGCCGGGATCCGCGGGCCCACGGGCGTCGAGGGAAGCGATGAGAGGGGCCAACCACCCGTCGGCAGCTCGAGCGTCGCCCCGCGACAGCTCGAGGAACCCCAGGACCGACCGAGCGAACTCCTCTGCCTGCGCCGATCCGTTCTGTCGTGCCAGGGCGAGGCTCTCCTCGCCGAGCGCGAGCGCGTGATCCGCGTCGCCTCTCAGGCTCCCGACGAGGGCCTGCGCGTACAGGGCGAACGCCAGGTAGGCCTGTTGCCCGGTCCACTCGGCGACGGCGCGACTCTCGTCCGCCAGCCGAGCCGCTTCGGCCCACGCACCCATCCAGCTATCGATCTGGCTGAGCAGGAACAGCAGGATCGACAGGGAGCTCTCATCCGCGTTGTCGCGTGCCCGCGCCTCGAGTGCGCGCAGCCCGTCGCGCGCCCGCACGAGGTCGTCTGACCACATCAAGATGCAGGCCTCGTAGAACGCGGGGCTGCGCAGCGGGCGAAGCGGTGGACCCGCCCCCAGGGACATCGCGCGCTCGAGCTTGTCCGTAGGGATGCCCTTCCCGGAGACGAAGTCGTAGAGCCCGACCACGGCCAGGGATTCGGCCGTGATCGTCCGGTCGCCCGAGCGCTCGGCGAGTCGCAACGCGCGCTGGGCCCGCGTCGTAGCGGTCTTGTGGTCGCCCGACAGCTCGGCAGCAGTCGCCAACTCCAGGTTGATGCTCGCCTCCAGCGAGGGATCGCCCCTCGCCTCTCGCAACGCCTGCTCTGCGAGAGCCGAGGCCGAGGAAGCGTCCCGGCGGTGGTAGTTGACCCGGCTGAGATACAGCAGCGCCTCCGCGCGCATCGGCCCCGTCGAGGCCGAGGCCGCTTCCTGCAGGAGCTCATCAGCACGCTCGATCTGCGCCGACTCGAACGCGTAGCGCCCCGCGTGGGCGGTCCGGCGGACGCGCGCCTCGGCGCGATCCGCCGGCGTGAGCACCCGGGCCAGCTCGGCCAGCTCGGCCGCCGCGTCGGGGGCGCCGTGGGATCGGGCTCGCTGTGCGGCGTCCTCCAGGAGCTGAGCGACCTGCGCGTCGGGGCCATCGGCCGCGAGGGCCAGATGTCGAGCCCGTTCCTCGGGATCCGAAGCGACCTCGGCCAGCATGCGGTGGGCCAGACGCCGTTCCTCCGGCACCGCCTCCGCGTAGAGCACGGTACCGAGCAAGGGGTTCGTGAACTGGATGTGCTCGCGGAAGATCTCGATCACATCCGCCTCGAGCGCGGCCTCCAGATCTTCGTCGAATCCGACGGGGTCCCCGATCGCGAGGGAGATCGACGGGAGCAACGCTCGTGGCGAGGCCGCGACCAGCAACAGCATCCGGCGCACCGATCCGGAGAGGACGGCGAGTCGCTCGGTCATCAGTTCGGCGAGTCGCTCCGGGATCGGCAGGGCCTCCCCGGGCTCCGGGTCGACGCCTCGTCGGACGAGCGCCCGAGCGAGCTCGAGGGTGAGCAGGGGATTGCCCCCCGACGCCTCCTGGAGTTGCAGCAGCACCCACTGCGGGAATCGGACGTCAAGCCTCGACCTGAGGATCTGTCGGAGCACGTCGAGGCCGAGCGGTTCGACAGCGATGTGGTGGATCCGCTCCTCCAGCGGACCCTTGCCCAGGCCCAGCGGGCTCGATGCCGGTTGCTCGGAACGCGACGTCAGCACGATGCCCACGGGCGCGCCCTCCAAGCGACGAAGCGCGAACTCGAGGACGCGGGCGGAGGGTGCATCGAGCCACTCCACGTCGTCCACGCCCACGACGAGGGGACCGGAGCGCGTGAGCGCCTCGAGGCTGGCGAAGACCCCGAAGGCGACGGCCTTCGGGTCCGGTGAACCTTGGATGTCCACCCGCAGGAGCGCCGCCTCCAGGGCCATCCGCTGCGGTGGCGGCAAGGCGACCAGGGCCTCGTCGAGTCCGTCCCGCAACAGATCGGCGACGGCCGCGAACGCGAGCTTCGCCTCGGATTCGACCGGGCGCGCCGAGATGACGCGGTAGTTCCGCTCTTCGGCCTGGGAGAGGACGGCGTCCCACAGGGTGGTCTTCCCGATCCCCTCTTCCCCCGAGATGACGATCGCGACCGGACCGGATGGAACGCCCTCGAGCAACGTCGACGTCAGCGTGAGATCGTCTTCTCGACCCAAGACCTCGCGGACCATGGGTCCCCCTTCCGCACGGCATTATCTGGCGAACGACGAGGACCGTCGAGGGCGGACTCGCGTGGTCGGCTCCGCACGGTCAGGCGGCGCCGTCGGAGGCGCTCAGACGTCGTGGAGCAGGAACAGCTGGGTCGGAGCGGATTCCCACGCATCGAAGTCGTCGTGCTCCACCGCCGAGGCCAGGGCGGGCCGGGCGGCCGCGAGGTCATCTTCCGAGCGCCAGATCGCGAGGCCGACAAGCGCGTCGGATCGCGCGTCCTTGAACGTGTGTGCCTCGATCGCGCCCTGCTCCCGCGCGGTGGCGCCGAAGCGGTGCATCGACTCGATCAGGTCCTGCTCGTGTTCCGGCCTGGGTCGATGGATCGACAGGTGATAGAGCATCGCGGTTCCTCCTTTCGCTGCAGGTCTCCTCGGGCCGACCTACGCGGAGAGTCGTTCGGCGAGGTATCTGAGGCTGAGCGGGTAGCGGTACTCGATCCCCATGTGGGTAGCATCGAAGAGCTCGAAGGCGACATCGGTCACCCCGATGCCCTCCAGCGCGCGCCGGAAGGCCTCCGCCCCCAGGTCGAGGAACCATTCGTCCTTCTTGCCCGCGTCGATGTAGATCGCGCGCATCGACCGGAGGGCGTCGGCGTGGTCCGCCACCATGCGCACCGGGTCGTGCGCGAGCCAGCGCTCCCAGATCTCGGGGATCAATGCACCGGTCGCGGGCTCGAACGGCAGCCTGACCGTGCCGTCCGCGTCGGCGGAATAGCACGCGGCCATGCACCATTCGTTCATCAGGATGCCGTCGCTCGGCTTGGACATCGCCGGGCGGCTGCGGAAGTCCGTCCAGAAGCGCTCGTACGACCCCTCGTACTCGTCGCGCAACGCGCGCGCCGCGTCACCGAACTCCGGCAGGTAGCACACCTCGAACAGCGCGTCGCCGGCATGGGTGGCCAGCCCGCCCCACAGGTCGGGCCGGAGCATCGGCACGACCATCGCTCCGTAGCCGCCGCTCGACTTCCCCTGGATCCCGCGATGTGCACGGTCGGCGACCGTCCGGTAGCGCTCGTCGACGAACGGAACCACCTCGTCGCACAGGTACGTGAGGTAGTTCCCGGTCCCGGGCGAGTCGAGGAACTGACTGCCGCCGAGCGAGGTCCAACAGTCGACCCACACGACCACCACGGGCGGTGCCTCGCCGCGCGCGAAGAGGTCGTCGGCGAGCTCCGGGAAGTTCCGCCGGAAGGGGGCGCGGTTGCGCCACATGTCGAGTTGGCCGGTGAGGCCCTGGATCGCGTAGACGGCGGGGAACCGTTCGTCGGGGTCGTCGTCGTAGCCGGGAGGCAGGTACACCCATAGCGGACGCTCGTGCGGATCCCCGAGCGGATTCACACGGAGCGCCTCACTCGCGATCGTGTGCTCCTCGAAACGACCCTTCATGTCGAACGACCAAGGCCCCACGTCCGGATCCCCCCTTCGATCGGTCGTCCTGTTCCGCGCCGACCGGTTGACCCTAATGCGGCTCGTGGCTTGCGGGCCAATCCGCCGCGGGCGCCCCATCGGCCGCTTGGGGGACCCGGGAATGACGACGTCCGGCCGACTGCCACGGCCGTGCTTCGGGCCTACCGTTGTGCTGCTCGCGGCGGAGGCATCCGAGGGGGAGGCCATGGCAGAGACCATCATCTCCGTGTTGAACCCGAGCACCGTGATGACCGACGAGGAGGTGCAGGCGCTCCTTCCGGTCATGCAGAAGCAGGTCGACGAGGATTTCGACCCAGCGTGGAACATCGATGCCAGCCTGACGTTCGTGGCGAAGGACGAGACGCCGGAACCGGGGAGCTGGTGGCTGTCGATCTTCGACGACTCCGATCAAGCGGGCGCGCTCGGTTACCACGACGTGACCGATGAAGGGCTGCCGCTCGGGAAGGTGTTCGCGGGCACCGATCGCAAGCTGGGTCTCGAGGTGTCGGTCACCTTCTCCCACGAGCTGCTCGAGATCCTCGCCGACCCGGAGATCAACCGGTGCGTGTTCCTCCAGCGCGACGACGGGACGGGGATCATCGTCGCGTACGAGTCGTGCGACGCCGTCGAGGCGGACGAGCTCGGGTACGAGATCGACGGTGTCCTCGTGTCGGACTTCGTGACGCCTCGGTGGTTCATGCCTGGCTTCCCGGGGCCTTACGACTTCAAGGAGCGGTGCACGGGCCCGCTGGAGCTGCGCCCCGGCGGCTACATCAGCGTGTACGAGGTCGGCAAGGGGATGGGGTGGCAACAGGTGACGGCCGACGCCACCACGGACCTGCTCGCGCAGTCCGCACCCTTGTCGGTCTCGGCGGCGCGCGCGGTTGCCCGTCCGAAGCCGGGCAGCCGCCGGGAGCGTCGAAGGACCCCGCGGCGCCAGTGGGAGCGGAGCACCGTCAAGTTCGGCGGACCGATCGCACCCCGGCGGGGCCGCCCGCGAGATCGACACGCCGCCGCGTAGGTCGAACGGTCGTGGATGACATCCAGGAACGCGCCGCGATCGGACGGGAGCTGATCGCGCGCGGCATCTCCGAGGACGACCTCGCGCTCGTGCCGGCACCCCCGCCACCCGGGCCGCTCGGCCGCCGCCTGCTGATCCCGTTCTCCGACGGTCTCGCTCCCGCGCCCGTCCCGATCGCCCCCATGCCCGATCCGGGGGCACCCCTGCCCGCCGCCGACGTGGTGGTGATCACCTGGACCGTCGACGAGCAGGACGCGCTCTGCGACGTATTCACCCCCGGCTTCGGTCGGGCCGCGTGGTACCGGTACGCCCGGGACTTCCCTGACTACGCGCCTCGGATCCGAGCGGGGGCGCCGGCCGCGGCCGCGCAGCGGCTCGGGAGCTACTTCCCGTGCACGATCGGGCCCACGTCGGTCCTGTGCTTCAAATCGGAGCTCCATCTCAACCAGGACGGGATCCGCACCGGTGAGGGGACGGCCACCCTGCCGGTGAAGGACCTGTTCCTGCAGATCATCGAGGAGGTCCGCCCCTCCGTGGTGCTCACGATCGGCACGTCGGGCGGGGTGTTCGCGGATCATCAGCTCGGCGACGTGGTGGTGACGCGCGGGGCGAAGTTCCGCCTTGCGTCGGAGTTCCGCAACGAGCCCTTCAACGGGACCGTGTTCACGAGCGACTGGGACATCCCGACCGCGCGGTTCGACGAGGCCGAGTCGCTGATGGCGGCGTTCGCCGGCGAGCTCGCGGAGCCACCTCTGCTGCCGCCTACGAAGGCCTACCACTACCACGGCTCCATGATCCACACCGACCCGAACGTGCCCGACATCAAGCTGGACGGCCGCGACATGCCGGCGTTCCATCCGATCCTCACGACCGACTACTTCGAGTTCGGCACCTCGGCGAATCGGCTCGACCTGGAGGGCGCGGCGGTCGAGATGGGAGACGCCGCGCTCGGGCTGGCAGCCGCGGAGCTCGCGGACCCACCTCACTGGGCCGCTGTGCGGAACATGTCGGATCCGCAGATCAACGGCGACATCCCCGTCGACGGTTACCGATTGAACGCGCAGACCCTATGGGCGGTCGCCTACTACGCGAACTACGGCTACTGGACGAGCGTGACGGGGGCGCTCGCCACATGGGCGATCATCGCGGGGATGGCAACGAACTAGCTCCATGCACATGACGTCGGACACGAGAAGGAGCCCACAGATGTGGGCTCCTTCGTCGATGCCATCCTCCACGCGTCAGTAGTCGCGCTGCCGCGCCGGAGGTCCGATCAGCCTAGACGGTCGCGGGTACGCCCTCGAAGAAGGCGAGGTCGCCGATCTTCGTGGAGACGAGCTCCACCCGATCGCTCAGGTGCTCCAGCACCCAGGCCGAGGACACGAGGGTTGCGGACTCGGCCTGCGCACGGGTCTCCCACAGGCTGATGGAGACGCAGGTCTGATCGCCCGTGTCGGCGAGGCCGTACCGCAGGAACCCGGGCTCGTTCCTGAAGGTCTTCAGCATGCCTTCTTTGGCGACATCGGCGATGTCGGAGAAGGTGCCCTTGGTGATCTTGTAGTTCGCGATCCGCATGGTCTGCATGCAACGCTCCTTCGAGCTTGAGATGTCCGCAGGCGTCCGAGGCGAGCGATGGGCCGGATCGAGAGCTGGATCGCGCTCCCGGGTATCGGGTCCGTGAGCCTGAGTTGGATGCTCTGGGACGGGTTCGGCGGAGGCGAACCCCGGCGATCTCTTCTCCCGCCAGGTTCGGGGTTCGTGTCCTGCTTCAAGTATGCGCAGGCCATCGACGATCTGTCGCGATACCCGTATCGTGCGGTCCGTCGCGGCGCTCCTGCATCCGAGTAAGCTTGAAGCGTCCACCACTGGTGGAGCCGCCCAAGACGGGGCGTATGCGCGGAGTACCCGCGACCTTGCCTTTCCCGGTTCCTTAGGATCGAGGAGGCACCCATGGCCTATCGGCCAGAGATCGTTCGAGAGCACCCGTTCACGTCGCTGCTCGCCATCGCCGCAGCTGCGCTGGTTGCGCTGTTGGTCGTTGCGTTGTGGGGACCGGTCGCGTGGGCGTTGATCGCGGTCCTCGCGCTGACATCCAGCGTCGCCTGGGCTTGGTACCGCCGCCGGGCGGGGGATGCACGGGCCCGAGCTGCCGCCGACACTTTCTCCTTCGCGGACGTGGTCATCCGGATGCGAGCCAAGGACGCTGCTCAGGTGCTCATCGCCGCGCAGCGGCGCCAGGAGCTCATCGGAGGGTGAACGGTCGGCTCGCGCCGACACTGGTGCTGATCTCGCCGCCTCACATCAACCGAGCCGAGCGGGCGAGCTACCAACGCTCGCGATGTACGACGTCGTCGAAGGCACGACGGTTCGGTCTCTCGATCGGAGCGAGCGGACGGGTGGCCGGATAGCCCAGCGAAAGGATGATCACGCACTCGCGGTCCTCCGGGAAGCCGAGCAACGTCCGCGCCATCGCTTGATCACCGACCGCCGAGTGGCAGCTGCCGATCCCGAGGTCCGCTCCGGCGATCATCATGCTCATCCCGGCTTGCCCAAGGTCGAACGCGTACGTCTCGCGCGCGTCTGGATCTCCGGATGCCGGTGAGAGCAATGCCACGGCGGCGGCCGCACCGGCGATGTGCCGTCCGAACGCCCACACGTCGGCGAGCCGCTGCAACGCGGCGGGTTGCGTCACGGCGACGAAGTCCCACGGCTGCTCGTTCTTCGACGACGGCGATCGCCGGCCGGCTTCGAGGATCCGGTCGAGGTGGGCGGGAGGGATGGGCCGCCCGTCGAACGCGCGGACGTTGCGGCGAGCCGCGATGGCATCCCATGTCTCCATGGACGTAACCCTACGCTCGACGCGCGGGCGCTCGACTAGGCTCGTCGCCGTGGCCTGTTGAGGAGAGGATCCGAAGTGCCCGAGGGGATGAACATCGAGGCCGCCCACAAGCTGGCCGAGAAGCCCGAGGTCCCGCGGTCGCGCGAGAGGCGTGCGTGGAGCGAGATCGCCGAGATCCTCGAGGTCATCGTCCTCGCGGCGGTGGCGATCGCGACCGCCTGGAGCGGCTACCAGGCCGCGAGATGGGACGGGCGTCAGGCGTTCTTGTACGGGACCGCCTCGCGTGAGCGGATCGAGGCGGACGAGGCGACCACGCTCGGTGGTCAGCAGAAGCTCCTCGACGTCTCGACCTTCAACACGTGGATCCAAGCCCGGCAGGCGGGTGACGAGCAACTCGCCGCCCTCTACGTGCGCCGCTTCAGCCCCGAATACAAGGTCGCCTTCGACGCGTGGCTGAAGACCGACCCGTTCCACGACCCCAGCGCACCGCCGGGTCCCAGCTTCATGCACGAGTACGTGAACCCCGGGGACGTCGCGGGGCAGACGCTGAACGATCGAGCCTCGTCCACGTTCACCGAGGGCACCGAGGCGCGCGAGACGGCCGACCGCTACGTTCGCCAGACCGTCCTGCTGGCCACGGTGCTCTTCCTCGTGGCGATCGCCCAACGATTCAAGTTCCGGGCCGTCCGGACGGCGGCCGGCGTCATCGCGCTGGTGCTCCTGATCTACGCCGTCTCGGGGATCGTGACCCTTCCACGGATCTAGGTGCGAGGCACCCTTCCCTCCAAGGCGGCCTCGATCTCGTCGAGGTGCTCGCCGCGATGGCCGGCGCGCAAGGGGTTCAGCGGGCTTTCGGCGTCTCGCGGCCACATCCGATCGGGTGGGATCGAGGCCACGCGTCGGTCGGTCTCCTCCGCGAGCTGCACGGCCAGGGCGGCCATCTGGTGCGGTGGAACGGCATGGATCAGCGGGCGTGCCGCGTCGTTGATCCATGCCGGGTCATCCGGCTCCTCGTCGGACGGGGTGAACGGCTCACCCCGCTCCAGCTTGTCCGCGAGCGCGAGCACGCGCGCATCCCAGAAGGCGACGTGACCAAGGACACCCGCGACGGTCCAATACTCGTTCACCTGCGTGCGGAGCGCGTCGTCATCCAGGCGCTCGACCAGGTGCGCGCATGCGCTGGAGTTGCGCTGCGTTCTCCTCGATGAAGGACCGATCCACGGCTCAGGCTCCCGGCATCGGTGGCAGCGGGGGCGAGCCGTTCGGCAGCGGGGGTGGGGCTGCGTCGTGCGCCGCTCGGTCCCAGATGCGGTTGAGGTGCTCCTGGATATAGACGCCGTTGGCGACCGACAGGAGCAGCATGATCACGATCACGAGCGCCGGTTCGAGCTGTGGTTGGATCGCCAGCCGTTGCTCGATCCCCTGCGCGTGCTTGGCCGTGTTGTAGAACGCGATGAACGGCGGCACGATGATGATCCAACCGAAGAGGATCGCCATCAGCGAACGCGTTGGGCTGATGGAGGGGTCGTGCTCGAACCGCATGAGCTCCTCGTTCACCTTGTAGTACCAGTAGAAGAAGTAGATCCCCAGCGTCACGAGGGTCAGCGCAAGCACGCCGAGCGGGTTCCGCTCGAGGTAGGGCTGGTTCTCGATCGAGACGGTCTCGGCCACGTCACTCCCTCGCGCTTCGCGCCATCCTAAAGGCTGAGCCTCAGCAGAACCTCATCGTCGAACACGAGCGCGCCGGTCCGCGTGAAGCCGTACCGCTCGTAGAACGCGATCGGGCTGCCGCCGCCTTGGCCCGCACTCGTCCACATCTCCTCGACCCCTCTGGCTCGGAAGTAGTCGGCGATCAGGTCGAGCGTCGCGGTGCCGTAGCCGCGTCGCTGGAAGCCTGCGTCGATGAGCAGCCTCCAGAGGTAGTGCGCGATGTAGCCTGGGGCACCGACCTCGTCGCTGATCATCACGAACCCCACGGCGTGTCGTCGTCGTAGATGGCCCAGAAGAGGGCGCGACCATCCGGTTCATCGACCGCTTCCTGCAACGACTCGGCGACGCCGCTCACGAACAGCTCCTGGGCCGGTGTGACGCGCAGCACCTCGACCGCCCCGCGGTTCGCGTCATCGATCGCTCGCAGTAAGACCATGGGCGGAACACTACTCAGGTCGCAACCGCCACGGGCGCCGCACCCAAGGCCGCCAGCGTGTCGCTCAGCCCATCCGCGAACACATCCAGGTCCGGGTTGAGGTCGGCGTCGGCCACGATGTCGACGTTCAGCTGGCCGGCATACGAGAGCATCCCCACGCTGAGGCTGACGTTGCCCTGGACGACCCCGACCTGGAACACCTCGAGGACCCGTGCGCCCGCGAAGTACAGGGGTTCAGTCGGTCCGGGCACGTTGCTGGTGAACAGGTTCACCATCCGCTGGCGGTTCATGAGGCCGATCAGTGCACGCTGGACGAGGAGCGAGCCGGGGAGCGGCCCCATCACATGCGGGCGACGCTTCCGCGATGCCGTGTCACGCGCGATCGCTTCCAGCAGCCGACCGGAGTCGGACTCCGTCACGGGGAGGGAGACGATCATCAACGCCACGAGGTTCCCCCCGTCGGGCCGGTCGCGGGAGGTCCGCACGGACACCGGGACCGATGTGCGCAGCATGAGCCCGGGCTTCAGCTCCCCGCGGCTGCGCAGCAGCTCGCGCGCGCCTCCGGCGACCGCCGCCAACAGGACATCGTTCACGCTCGCGCCGTGCGCGTGGGCAGCAACCTTCGCCCGGTCGAGGTCCGCGCGTGCGAGCAGGAGGCGACGCCGCGTCCCGACCGGGACGTTGAGGGACGACCGAGGGGCCGCGCCTTCGCCGAAGACCTCCCGCAGGGACACGGGGATCGCGCCGAGCCGCCTGAGCCCCGGCATCGGATGCGCGAGCCAGGAGATGGCTCGGTCCAGGACCCGGCCGCGGCTCCGGACGTTGTCGATCAGGATGTCCCGCGAGGAAGGGATGGCGACCGGGACCCATAGGGGTGCGCTTGGCGCAGTGGTGACCGGGTGGGTGTCGAACAGCGAGCCGAGGAGCGCGACCGACGCGACGCCGTCGGCGACGACGTGGTGCAAGCGGATCAACATCCCTACCCGGTTATCCGCGAGGCCGGTGAGGAACCACAACTCCCACGGTGGCCGGGATCGATCGAGCGCGGGCCCGTCCAGGCGCTCGCACGTCCTCAGCAAGGCCTCCTCGTCTCCCGGCGGAGGCACCTGCTGTTCCCGCACGTGCGCATCGATGTCGAACCCGGGATCATCCACCCAGAACGGTCGGCCGTGTCCCGGCGGAGGGCGGTGGACGACTTGCCGCAGCCGGGGCGCGAGGTGGAGGCGACGTTCGATCTCGACCCGCAGAGACTCCAGGCGCAGCCGACCCTCGGCGTCGCGCAGCGGCGCACCCTCCAGGAGCGCGAGCGCGGCCACGTGCATGGGGACTCCGCGCGCCTCGATCCGCAGGTTGCTCACGTCCTGCGCGCTGAGCCGGTCGAGTTCACGCGTGCTTCTCAAGGCACCTCCCAGCCTGTCACCGATGCGTCGGGGCCGAACGGTTGGGTGACCCTCGCTCTGGAGGCCGGACGACTCCCCGGCGCGGCGTCGGCTGAGCAAGCGGCTCACGATCGATAGCCGTTCGGCCGATGTGAAGGGTCCCCCAGATGCCCTACGGTGCGTGCTATGGAAACGCTCACCCCACAGCAGGCCGCGCTCCTGCTGCCCCTCCCCGGCCGAGCCCTCTGCATCGGGTGCGAACACACGGAATTCGTGCACGGCGACATCGAGTCTCGCCCTTGTCTGTACTCCGAGTGCGGCTGCAGTAGATTCGCACCTGCATAGCCGGAGATCGCGGGTCCGGCATCGGCACCTTCGCCGGCCGTCCGGCTGCCGATCAACCCTCGTCGGAGCTGGATGTCCGGTAGACGTGGGCGGCAGCGCGGAGGGTGTCGACCAGCACGTCGAGCGGAGCGTTCTTCTCCAACAGGGTGGTGGCGCCCACGAACTCCGCGGCCCATCGGGCACCCTGCTCCGAGTGAGCCGTCAGGATCACCACCTGGGTCCTCGGTTCCTGGGCTTTGATCAGCACGGTCGCCTCCATGCCGTCGACGTCGGGCATGCGCAGGTCCAGGAGCACGACCTCGGGTTTGAGCGAGGCCGCCTTGTCGCTCGCCTCCGCGCCGTTCCTCGCGTCGCCCACGACCTCGAAGCCGAAGGCCGGCAGGCTGTCGCGGAGGACCATCGTCGTGCGGTCGTCGTCGTCGGCGATCAACAGCCGGATGGGGTCCTCGAGGAACTCGTCCTCCGACGGCTCACGTGGTGCCGCGCCCCCGTCGGGAAGGTCGACCGTCATGGCGACTCCTCACTCCTCCGGTACCTCTTCCCTACAAGGTCGACCGGTCGCGTGGACTCCTTGAGCGATCCCATCTGAGGCCTCGGCCCTGGATACTGAGGGGACGTCCGCCGCGGACGCCGGAGAGAGGACGATGGGGGTGAGCGACGTCGATCGGTTCGATCTGGTCGTGATCGGTGCCGGGCCGGCCGGGGAGAAGGGGGCCGCGCAGGCCGCCTACTTCGGCAAGCGCGTGGCGATCGTCGAGCGCGAGGACGAGCCCGGGGGTGCGGCCGTGCACACGGGAACGCTGCCCTCGAAGACGCTCCGGGAGACCGCGCTGTTCCTCTCCGGCTATCGGCAGCTCGATCTGTACGGGGTGACCGTCGAGGTGGAGCCCCACCTCGCGGTCGCCAAGCTGATCGCGCGGAAGGACGCGGTGCGCGGGCTGGAGTCGGCTCGCGTCGTGCGCAACCTGCAGGCGCACGGCGTCGAGCAGATCAAGGGAACGGCACGCTTCGCAGACGCCGAGACGGTGGAGGTGAGGGGCGACGGCGCTCCTCGCCGGCTCTCGTTCGAGATCGCGCTCATCGCCACCGGGTCGCATCCCTTCCGCCCACCGGCGATCCCCTTCGACGACCCCCACGTCCATGATTCCAACGACATCCTCGGGATCGACCGGCTCCCGTCCTCGCTCGCGGTCCTGGGCGGCGGCGTCATCGGCTGCGAGTACGCCTCGATGTTCGCGGCGCTCGGGGTCGAGGTGCATCTCGTCGAGAAGGGCGGCACCCTGCTGCCGTTCCTCGACCACGAGATGGGGGAGCGACTGCTGGAGGCGATGACGCATCTCGGGGTCGTGCCGCACCTCGACGACGAGGCTGAGGAGGTGCGGCGCGAGCCTGACGGGCGGCTCGCGTGCCGGCTGAGATCCGGGACGCCGATCGCGAGCGAGCAGATCCTGGTCGCGTCGGGTCGCACGGGGAACACCGCTGACCTGAACCTCGCTGGCCGCCGGGGTGGAGACCGATGCCCGCGGCTACATCGTCGTCGACGATGAGTTCCGGACGGCGACCCCGGGCATCTACGCCGCGGGCGACGTGATCGGATTCCCCGCGCTCGCCTCGAGCTCGATGGAGCAGGCACGGGTGGCCGTGTGCCGCGCGTTCGGCTTCGCGTACAAGCAGCGCGTGTCGAGCCTCCTGCCCTACGGCGTCTACACGATCCCCGAGGTGAGCTGCGTGGGCCTCGGCGAGAGAGAGGCGGAGGCCCGCGGCGTGGACGTCGTGGTCGGCCGGGCGTTCTTCCGCGACAACGCACGGGGCCAGATCCTCGGAGACCGCGACGGCATGATCAAGCTCGTCTTCGATCGCGAGACCCGCGCCCTCGTCGGATGCCACGTCATCGGCGAGCGCGCCTCCGAGCTCGTGCACGTCGGAGAGATCGCCATCACCCTCGGCGGGACCGTGGAGACCTTCATCGAGACCGTCTTCAACTACCCGACGCTCGGTGAGGCCTTCAAGTACGCGGCCTACGACGCGCTGGGTCAGATGGGTGGGGCCGCGACGTGAGCGAGTCCGTCCCGTTCCTCGATCGCGTCGGGGTCCTCCAACCCTTGCGGCACCGCGACTTCCGGCTGCTCTGGATCGGACAGACGGTCTCGATGATCGGCGACGGGATCTACGTGTTCGCGGTCGCGTGGCTCGTCTACAAGGACCTGGAGGCCTCTCCTGCCGTGTTCTCGCTGGTCGGGGCGGCGTGGTCGCTCCCGCAGGTCCTGTTCCTGTTGGCGACGGGTGCGCTCTCGGACCGGATGGATCGCCGGCACCTGATGATCATCGGCGACCTGCTGCGTCTGGCTGCGATCGGGGCGATCGGAACCCTGATCCTGACCGATGTGATCACCGTCCCGATGCTGGTCGGCCTGGTGTTCGTCTACGGGGCTGGCCAGGCGATCTTCTGGCCCGCGTTCAGCTCGATCGTCCCCATGATCGTGCCCGAGGACCAGCTCGTGCAGGCGAACTCGATCGGCTCCACCGTGCGGCCGCTGGCGATGATCGTGGTGGGTCCGCTGATCGGGGCCGTCGTCGTGGCGGTGGCCGGGACCGGGTGGGCCTTCATCGCCGACGGGCTCACGTTCGTCGTCTCGGCCGCGTGCATCTCGATGATGCGCGTGCGCGCGGATCAGGGGCACGGCGATGAGAAGACGGATCTGTGGACCGACGTCCGCGAGGGCATCGCCTATGTGCGATCGACCCCATGGCTGCGATGGGGACTGCTCGGCGGGATGGTGAGCCTGTTCTGCGTCTGGGGGCCCTGGGAGACGCTCGTGCCGTTCGTGGTGACGGATCAGATGCACGGGACGGAGCTGCAGCTCGCCCTCGTGTTCGGCGCCGGCGGGGTGGGCTCGATCATCGCGTCGCTCGCCATGGCGCAACGGGGTGGGCTGCCGCGCAAGCCGATCACCGTGATGTACGTGGCGTGGGCCATCGGGATGGGGATGACCGCCGCGTTCGGGATCGTGGCGAACGTCCCGCAGGCCATGGCCGCATCGTTCGTGGCCGAGGGCGCGATCTCGGTGCTGGTCGTGATCTGGTTCACGGCGATGCAGCGGCTCGTCCCCAACGAGCTCCTCGGCCGCGTGTCTTCGCTCGACTGGATGATCACGATCCTCGGGGCGCCCGTGTCGTTCCTGGTGGTGGGCCCGCTCGCGACCGCCTTCGGCGCGGACGCCGTGCTGATCGTCGCGGGGATCCTCGGCGCGGCGGCGACCGTGCTCTTCCTGTTCATGCCCGGCGCGCGTGATCCCGAACGGGACGGCTCGCTCGCACCCGCGACTTCTGGAACCGTGGCTGGCACGGAGCCTCCGAGCGAGGGACACTGAATACCGATGGCGAGTGCGATCCGCACCGAGTCCCTGTCGAAGACCTTCGGCCAGACGAAGGCCCTGATCTCCCTGGACCTCGATGTCCCCGAGGGTGAGGTGCTCGGCTACCTCGGGCCGAACGGCGCCGGGAAGACGACGACGATTCGCCTCCTCCTCGGCCTGATCCGCGCGACCGCTGGACGGGCGGAGATCTTCGGCGTGGACTGCCAGGCCGACCCGGTCGAGGCGCACCGCCGCGTCGCGTACGTCCCCGGCGAGGCGAACCTGTGGCCTTCCCTCACCGGGACGGAGACGCTCCACCTGCTCGGCTCGGTCTCGGGGCGAGTGGACACCGCCTACCGTGACCAGCTGATCGAGCGGTTCGAGTTCGATCCGTCGAGAAAGGTCCGGGCCTACTCCAAGGGCAACCGGCAGAAGTTGATCCTGATCGCCGGGCTGATGACGCGCGCCGACCTCCTGTTGCTGGACGAACCCACCAGCGGCTTGGACCCCCTCATGGAGCGCGCCTTCCGCGACTGCGCCGCGGAGGGGCGCGAGCGCGGGCAGACGATCTTCCTGTCGTCGCACATCATGAGCGAGGTCGAGGCCCTGTGCGACCGGATCGCGATCCTGCGGGCCGGACGGCTCGTGGAGGTGGGAACGCTGGCCGAGATGCGGCACCTGTCGGCGCTCACCGTCGAGGCCGAGCTCGACGGCAGCGTGCCCGATCTCTCGGGCATCTCGGGCGTTGACAGCGTCGAGGTCGACGGTAACCGGATCCGCTGCCAGGTGGTCGGCTCGGTGGAGCCGCTCCTCGGCGTGTTGGTGGCCGCCGGCGTCCGGCACCTCGTCAGCCGGGAGCCTTCGCTCGAGGAGCTCTTCCTGTCCCACTACGGGGACGACGGAGGGCCGCCCGATGCGACGTAAGGAGGTCTACGACGACCGCCGGGCATCGCGGGCGGTGGCCGTCGCGACCGCGCGGCGCGCGGTCAAGCAGGGAGCCTTGTGGGGGCTGCTCTTCGGCGTGATGATCGCCGCGACCGAAGCCACGTACGCCACCACGTTCCCGACTGCGGCCTCGAGGGCGAAACTGGCGTTCTCGGTGCAGGGCAACGCCGGGTTCGAGGCCGTGTTCGGTCCCATCCGTCGCATGGACACCGTGGCGGGCTACACGGCCTACAAGGTCGGGATCACCCTGATCATCCTCGCGGCGATCTGGGGACTGGTGATCGCGACCCGCGTGCTGCGCGGCGAGGAGGACGCCGGTCGATGGGAGCTGTTCCTGTCGGGGCAGACCACCCGGGGGGGCGCCGCACTGCAGGCGGCGATCGGGCTGGGCGCGGGCATCGTCGCGCTCTGGGTGCCGATGGCCGTCTTCGCGGCCGCCGGGGGCTCGAGCGCGAAGGTCGGCATCGGGGTCGGTGCGTCGCTCGTCTTCGTGACCGCGATCGCGGCGGCGGCCGCGATGTTCATGGCGATCGGCATGCTCGTCTCCGAGCTCTCCGCCACCCGGCACGACGCGAACCTGCTGGGAGCCGGCGTCCTCGCGGCCTCCTACCTGATCAGGATGGTGGCCGATTCCGACGCGAGCCTGTCCTGGCTCAGGTGGGCGAGCCCACTCGGATGGATCGAGGAGATCCAGGTCCTCACCGGTTCGAGCTTGATCGGGTTCCTCCCGATGGCCGCGCTCGTCGCGACGCTCGTCGTCGCCGCCGTCGCGATCGCGAGGCGACGGGATCTCGGCGCGAGCGCGTTCGGCAGCCGCGACACGCCGCGGGCGCGGACGCTCCTGCTGGGAGGGGAGGCCGGGCTGACGCTCCGCCTCACGCGGCCGGTGATCATCGGGTGGATCGCGGCGATCGCCGCGACCGGCCTGGTCTTCGGTCTGGTCGCCCAAGCCGCGGGGAGCGCCCTGAAGGGATCGCCCGGACTGGAGCAGGTGATCGAACGGCTGGGCGGGACGAGCGCGGGCGCGGCCTCGTACCTGGGGTTCGTGTTCGTGGTGGCTGCGGGCCTCGTCGCCATCGCGGTCGCGGGCCAGATCGCGGCCGTTCGCAACGAGGAGGCGGACGGACATCTCGACAACCTGCTCGTGCGCCCCGTCGCACGCTGGCGCTGGTTGGGGGTCCGTCTCGCGGTGGGGGCGGGGCTCGTGCTCGCCGCGAGCGTCATCGTCGGGCTCGCCGCCTGGGTCGGGGCGACGAGCCAGCACGCGGGCATCGGTCTGGGCGAGCTGCTGCAGGCGGGGCTCAACGTGGCCCCGCCGGCGATGTTCGTGCTCGGCATCGGCGCGCTCGCGTACGGGGTGTGGCCCCGTGGCGCGATCGGCGTGGCCTACGGGCTCGTCGTCTGGTCGTTCCTCGTCGAGATCTTCTCCTCGATCTTCAGCTCCGGCCAGTGGCTGCGTGACACCTCACCGCTCCTGCACATCACCCCGGCGCCCGCGGCCAGCCCCGATTGGACGGCCGCGGCGTGGCTCGTCGGGCTCGGTCTGCTCGCTGCGCTCGCGGGGGTCCTGGCGTTCGGTCGCCGCGACCTGGTCGGGCACCTGAGGACGCCTCGCGTGTGAGCGGTCTGAGCGAGATTCACGCCGTGAGGTCGCGGAGCCTGGCTCCCTTGGGGTCGTAGGGGATCTCCGGCAGGACTCGCGCGGCGCGGGGCTCGCCCACCACGAACACCGTGAGCTCGGGCGCCGACGCGGCGACATCGCTCTCGACGTAGGCCAGGGCGAGACTCTTGCCGACGTGATGTCCGTACGCGCCCGAGGTCACGAACCCTACCCTCCGGTCGCCGATCCATATCCCTTCGTCCGCGGAGGCGTCCGCGTCTGTCGCATCCACGTCCAGCAGGACCAGCCGCTGCGCGGGACCCTCGTCGCGCGCGCGGCGGACGGCGTCGGCGCCCACGAACGCGCCCTTGTCGAACGCGATGAACCGGTCGAGCCCGGTCATGGCGGGCGCGTAGTCCTGCCGGAACTCGGTCGACCAGATGCCGTAGCCCTTCTCCAGCCGCAGGCTGTCGATCGCGCGGTCGCCGATGAGCCGCAACCCTCTCGTCGTGCCGGCCTCCCGCAGTTCGTGCAGGAGCGTGCGATGCCGGTTCGCCGGCACGACGATCTCGTAGCCGAGCTCTCCGGTGAGCGAGATCCGCCCCACCACCGCCTGCGCCGTCCCGACGTCCATCCGCCGGACGCGCAGGAACCCGAACCCTTCGTTCGAGACGTCGTCGTGGGCGAGCTCGGCCAGGATGGTGCGTGACGCCGGACCCGAGACGGAGAAGCCCATCCAGGAGTCGGTGATGTTCTTGAGCGCGACCCCGCTCGGCGGCAGCTGCGCGCGGAACCAGCGCATGTGCCAGTCCTGCAGGTAGTAGGACCCGGTGAGCCAGAACCGGTCGTCGTCGAGTCGCGCGACGGTGAGGTCGCCCATCAACCGTCCGGCCTCGTTCAGCATCGGCGCGAGGCGGATGGCGCCCACGGGCGGGATACTCCCCGCCACCAAGCGGTCGAGCCAAGCCTCGGCCTCGGGCCCACGCACCTCGTAGCGCGCGTACTGCGCGATCTCGTAGGCGCCGGCCGCCGTCCGCACGGCCTCGACCTCTTTGCCCACGAGGGGTTCGGCGTTCGAGCGCTCGAGCGTGTCGTTCTCCTCGAAGTCGGGGCTCGGCGCGAAGTAGAGCGGCACCTCCAGCCCCCAGTTCACGGTGAACCGCGCCCCCGCCTCGCGCAGTTCGTCGTAGCACGGCGTGGTCTTCAGGGGGCGACCCGCCGGGAGCTCCTCGTTCGGGTAGGCCATGACGAATCGGCGCGCGTAGAACTGCGCCGTCGTCGCGCGCAGGTACCGGTCGTTCGAGGCGTACGGGCCGAACCGCGCGACGTCCATGCCGAAGACGTCGTAACCGGCCTCGCCGTCGGCGATCCAGTTCGCGACGGCGAGGCCGATGCCCGCGCATTGCGAGAAGCCGGCCATGCATCCACAGGCCGCCCAGTAGTTCGGGATGCCGTCGACCGGCCCCACGATCGGGTTGCCGTCGGGGGTGAACGTGAACGCGCCGTTCACCCAGCGGCGGATCCCGACCTCCTGCAGCACGGGGAAGCGTCGGAAGCCGATCGAGAGCTCGGGCATGATGCGATCGAGCTCCTCGGGGAAGAGGGTCCGGCCGAAGTCCCAATCCGCGCCCTCGACCTTCCAGTGGCGAGGGTTCTGCTCGTACACGCCGAGCAGAACCCCCCGGCCTTCCTTCTGGAGGTAGGTGAAGCCCTCGAGGTCGGTGACGGCGGGCATATCGCCCTCGATCGCCGCGACCTGCGGCACCTCCGCCGTCACGAGGTAGTGGTGGGGCATCGGTACGAGCGGGTGATCGACGCCCACCATGTTGCCGACCCGCCGCGCCCACAACCCGGCGGCATTCACGACGTGCTCGGCGGTGATGTCGCCCCGCTCGGTCTCGACGCGCCACGCGCCGCCCGCGCGTCGCGTGAGCGAGAGGACGCGGTTCTGCTGGATCACCTCCGCGCCCCGCTTGCGGGCCGCGCCCGCATACGCCTGCGTGGCGCCGTTGGGATCGAGGTTGCCTTCGAGCGGGTCGAAGAGGGCACCGAATAGACCGGTCGGATCGATGATCGGCACGAGCTCGACCGCCTCATCAGGGGTGAGCAGATAGGCGTCGGTATCCTGCGTGCGCAGCCACTGGAGCTCGGACTTCAGCCAGTGCCAGCGCTCGGGCGTGCCCGCGAGCTCCATCCCGCCCGACATGTGCAGGCCGGCGCTCTGACCGGACTCCTCTTCGACCTGGGGGTAGAGGCCGATCGTGTATTTCTGCAGCGCCGCGATGCGGGTGTCGGCGTTCATCGCGTGGAACCCGCCGGCCGCGTGCCAGGTGGAGCCCGCCGTCAGCTCCTCGCGCTCGATCAGTGCCACATCGGTCATGCCCCGCAGCGTGAGGTGGTACAGCACGCTGCATCCGACGATGCCGCCGCCGATCACGACGACCTGGTACTGGTCCTTCACGCCGACATCGCCTCCGAGCAGGGATACGGGCTCGAAGTCTATCCGGGCGTCTCACGCCGCGATGTGACCATCGGTCGCACCGAGACGGGCCCGCTAGCCGCCCGTGGCCTCCGCCGGCTTCGCCGGTGCGCCCCTGGGTACGGAGCCACTCGGCATGGCTCAGCTGGACTCAGGACCCGAGCCGCTCCTCGAGGAGCTCGACGATGGGCCAGGCGCCCTCCGACGTGTTCGAGATCACGGTGTACGTGGACGTCGTCACCGGGTCGTGCATGCTGCGGAACGAGACGCCGGCGTCGTAGCCCTCCAACATCACGACGTCACTGGTCCCGTGGAGCCAGAAGCCGAGGCCGTACCGCTTCTCCTCCTCCGGCACGTCGCTGCGCGGGCGCACCATCTCGGCCACCCGATCCTTCGCGACGATGCGCCCGTCGAACAGCGCGCGCCAGAACGCGCTGACGTCGGCGGCGGTGGTGTAGATCCCCCCATCCCCGTTGCCGCGCACCGGTAGGTGGAGGACGTTCGTGCGCAGGCCGTCGGCCGCGAGGTACCCGAGCGCGGCACGCCCGGGGAGCTGGTCGGACCGGAAGAACGTCGTGTCGCCCATGCCGGCCGGCTCGCAGACCCGGCGACGCACGAGCTCGTGGAACGACTCGCCGCCCACCCGCTCGGCGATCAGGGCGAGCACGACGAAGCCGCCGTTGCAGTATGAGAACCGCTCCCCAGGCGCGAAGACCGTCGCGTGGCCGTCGAGGACGGCGAGGAACTGCTCGGTGGCGGCGAGCTCGTGGACGGGAACCGGCATCACGTAGTCAACGACGTCCGCCACCGCGTGCTCGTCGAGGTAGTCGCCGATGCCCGAGCGATGGGCGAGCAGGTGCTCGAGCGTCACGTCGTCATCGATGAGCGGGAGATCCGTGCCGAGCACGGAGCGTGCCGTGGTCGCGAGATCGAGCGTCCCATCCTCGATGAGGCTCATCACGGTGAGCGCGGTCATGCCCTTCACGCCGCTCGCGATCGCGAACTGGGTCTCGGTGGTGTTCGCGATCGCGTGACCGCGGTCGGCCAGGCCGTACGCCCTATCGAACTCGACGCCGCCCGGCCGCTCGATGCGGACGACGCCGGAGAATCCCGCTCGTCGGGCTATCGCATCGAGCTCGTTCTCCGCGGGCTGCATCTGCCGACACTATCGGGCCCGCTTCCCGGCTGCCCTTCGTCCCGGGTGGACGAGCACCGGGTGGCCGCCCGAGACGATCTCGACCGGGATCAGGCGTCCCCGTACCGCGCCGTCGGGCGTGACGACGACCTCGGCGATCGCCGTGGCCGACGAAGAGGGGCTCACGCGCGGCCAGACCAGGTTGCCCAGGCTGTAGAAGATGGGCCGGCCCATGTAGGTCTCCACCGGCTGGAGCCGATGCGGATGCGATCCGAAGATCACGTCCGCGCCTGCATCGATCATCCGGTGGGCTTGATCGACCTGGTAACCCCTCGGCCGGGCATCGAGCTCGACCCCCCAATGGATCATGACGACGACGATGTCTGCGGATGCCGCGGCGTCACGGACGCCCTGCAGCGCCAGCGCGAAATCGTGGCCGGCCGCCGTGCCGGGCTTGTCCAGGCCGGCCACCTCGTCGATCGGGTCGAGCACCTCGTCGACACCGACGACGGCGACCCGCCAGCCGTCGATCTGGAAGTCCGCCGCTCGCAGCGCGTCTGTGCGGTCGGAGCCGGCGCCGACCGGCACGAGGTCCGCGTCGCGGATCGCGCCCAGGGAGTCCATCAAGCCGGCCGGTCCGTCGTCGTACGCGTGATTGTTGGCCTGGCTCAGGACGTCGACCCCCGCGCGTTCAGCTGCCGGGAGGGCCTGAGGGTCGCATCGCAAGGGGAACGCCTTCGGTGCGGGATCCACCACATCCGTCGCCGGGCATTCCAGGTTCACCATGGTGAGGTCGTCGCGACGGAACAACCCACCCAGCCCGCTCCAGGCCCAGCCGTACGCGTGTTCGCGGAACGCGGGGATCTGCGAAGGGTCGAGGCTCACGTCACCGGCTCCGTGGAGCACGAGCATGCCTCTCGTGCGCTCGCCCGGGGCGCCGGGAGAGCGCGGAGTGGCGACCATGCAGGAGGCGAGGGCGAGCGTCACGCTCGCCCCCGCCACCCATCGCCACACCCTCCGCGCGCGATCCGTCCCTGCGTGCATGTTCGCTCTCCGATCCGTGCTCAGCAGCCCGCGATCGCGACCAACTGGCGGATCCCGTCGATGACGCCGTCGGTCACCGAGATGTCGTAGTAGAAGGTGTCGGTGAACGGTGTCGTCGCCGCGCGCAGCTGCGTGAGGCCGATCGTGCGATCAGGAGCCTCGCAGAGGCCGATCAGCTTGATGTGGGCGTCCGGGGCGACCGGCAGCGTCCGCAGCAGCGGGTTCTCGTTGCGGATGTAGACCGGGTCGTACCGCACGTCCCTCCAGTCCTTCCCATCCTCGACGGCCGCCTGATGCGCGTCCGCTCCGAAGAAGGTCTGCAGGACGTCCACGGTGACCGTTGCGCCGTCGATGTCGACCGCG
Organism: uncultured Actinomycetes bacterium; assembly: GCA_963810915.1. Lineage (GTDB taxonomy): Bacteria > Actinomycetota > UBA4738 > UBA4738 > HRBIN12 > JAOUEA01. Next base: position 178,557 of record CAWEPH010000004.1, read on the forward strand.
CGGACGTACGTGGGGTAGACGCCGTCGGCCAGCGCGTTCGGGTCCATCGTGGGCTCGGACGCGGGCGAGGGTTGCGTGTGGGTCGGCCGCGGGGAAGGCCGCGACAACCCGACCGGGACCACCTGCGGGGCGAGCGTGGCCGCGATGCCCGGATCGGACATCGCCTGCGTGGGCGACGCACCGGCGAGCAGCGCGTGGACGCCCGCGACACCTAGTCCCAGCACGAGGGCTCCCGTGACGAACGCGGCGATGCCGCGTCGCGTGCGGTGTGTCGCCGGCCGATCGATCCGACGATCCTTCATGATGTCGCCTCCTCCTGGGGTCCCGGTGGTGGCCCGGTCGGGCGCCTCCTGATCCCTACGAGACGATCATGCGCGGGGGGCGGTCCCGATCCCATCCCCGTCGAGCGACGCTTCCGTCGTGCGGGGATAGGGTTCCGTCATCATGGGTGACATGCCCCCTACGGATCCGGCCGGCGAACGTGACGAGCGCCCGGGCGACGACCACCTCGAGATGTGGGTCGGGAGCACCCGTGACCGGATCCCGCTGCGCGGCGAACCCGTCACGATCGGTCAGTTGCCGACGAACGACGTCCCCCTGCCGTTCGACCGCACGGTCTCGCGCGTGCACTGCATCCTCGAGCTCGTGGCCTCGCGATGGTGCGTCCGGGATCTCTCGTCGCGGAACGGGACCTTCGTGAACGGCGAGCGGATCTGGGGACAGCTCCCGCTTCGTACGGGGGACGAGATCCGCGTCGGGAGCGTCCGGTTCGTCGCGCGGCTGGGCGACGAGGTCGCCCGCGGCGACGAGACGGTCGGAGCGGAGACCGGGCCCGACCCTCACCCGGCGCGAGCACGAGGTGCTGGTCGCGCTCTGCAGCCCGATGTTCTCCGGAGACGTGTTCCGCGAGCCGGCCTCGACCCGGCAGATCGCGGCCGACCTCGTGGTCACGGAGGCCGCCGTCAAGCAGCACCTCTCGCGGCTCTACGACAAGTTCGGCATCTACGAGCAGGAAGGACGCCGGGCGCGCCTGGCCAACGAGGCGATCCGGCGGGGCGCGGTGAGCACGGCGGAGATCGTCCGAGGACGATCCCGGGAGGAGTAGCGTCCCGGTGACTCACCCGGGACGTCCTTTGGACGATGATGCATGGGTGGACACCGATCGGATCGTAGGGACGGAGGTCGCCGGCTACGCGATCGAGTCGGTGTTGGGCCGCGGCGCGATGGGCGTGGTGTATGTCGCGCGTGAGCGATCGCCCGCGCGCAACGTGGCCCTGAAGCTCATCACCCCCGCGTTCGCCGGCGATGAGGTGTTCCGGGAGCGCTTCCTTCGCGAGGCGACGGCCGCTGCCGCGATCGAGCATCCCAACATCCTTCCCGTCTACGCCGTGGGTGAGTCCGACGGCATCCTCTACATGGCGATGCGCCTGGTCCCCGGTCTCGACCTCCGGGAGATCCTGGGTGGCGCCGGCCAGCTCGCGCTCGACCGGGCCGTGCGGATCGTCGGACAGGTCGGTGACGCGCTCGACGCGGCCCACGCTCGCGGCCTGGTCCATCGGGACGTGAAGCCCGCGAACGTCTTGGTCACCTCCCGTCCAGACGCGGACGACGGCGACTTCTGCTACCTGACGGACTTCGGGGTGAGCACCTGGACGGCGTCCTCAGCGGCGACGATCACGATGACGGGACAGCTGATCGGGACGGCGAACTACGTGGCCCCCGAGCAGATCGAGGGGGAGCGCGTCGACGGGCGAGCCGATCAGTACGCCCTGGGGTGCGTGCTGTACGAGTGCCTCACGGGCCGGCCGCCGTTCAGCGGGCGGAGCCCCGCCGCCATCTTGTATGCCCACCTCCACGAGCAGGCAACGTCGCCGAGCTCGCTGCGACCCGGGATGCCGCCCGGCGTAGATGCGGTCGTCGCGCGCGCGATCGAGAAGGACCCGGGAGAGCGGTACCCATCGTGTCGCGCGTTGACCCAGGACCTCCGGGCGGCGCTGGCGGGTGAGCCCAGGGTGCCTGCGAGGGTTCCGCCAACGGTCGCACCCCATCGGGCTTCCGCCTCCCGCGCGCGCCGGCGCTCGATGTGGATCAGAGGAGCCGCAGTGGGCGCGATCCTCGTCGTCGTCCTCGCGGGGCTGGCGTTCGTCGGCCTGCGCGATCACGGAGCCGGGGCGAGCGCGCCGCCGTCCGTGCCGCCTCAGCTGATCCGCGACGGCGTGCAGGTGACCGCGAGCGAGACGGCGCCGTCCTCGACCGATGCGGCCGGGAACCCCGTCACGTACGTCCCGGCGAACGTGATCGACGGCGACGTGGAGACCGCATGGCGAACGCCCGGCGACGGTCACGACGTGACGGTCACGCTGATCTTCGACAACCCGATCGACGTCGTCCGGATCGGGCTGATCCCCGGATACGCGAAGACCGATCCCGTGACCGGCGCCAACCGGTTCCTCCAGGATCGGATCATCGACACGGTCGTCTATCAGATCCCTGGGCTGCCGAACACGCCGCAGACGTTCAAGCCGCTCCCGTTCGCGCAGTTCGTCCGACTGCATGCGACGACCTCGCGGATCACGGTGAAGATCGTCAAGACGTCGGCCTCGGGAGGACTCGACTACACCGCGATCTCCGAGATCTACGTGTACGGCTATCGGCAGTAACGCGCGACCTCGAAGGCTCGAGCAGGTCTCCTACCTGGACGCGATCTGGACGCTTTCCGCCTTCGGCGTGATGAAGCTCTCGTGCCCGTCCGCCCACCGCACCCAGTAGCTGATGCTGAGCTCGCCGCGCACGATCTTGATGACCTCGCCCTCGCGCGGCGGGGTGCCCACGTGCGCGGAGTCGATCAGGATGACGTCGCCGCGCTTGGGCGTGCGTCCTGGGCTTGGCCGGCGTCTTCTTCGCGACACTCTTCTTCGCGACACTCTTCTTCGCGACACTCTTCTTCGCGACACTCTTCTTCGCGACACTCTTCTTCGCGACACTCTTCTTCGCGACACTCTTCTTCGCGACACTCTTCTTCGCGACACTCTTCTTCGCGACACTCTTCTTCGCGACACTCTTCTTCGCTGAGGGCTGCTTGGCTGCCATCATGTCGCCTCCTTCGTGGCCACCGAACTCGTCGTCCGCTCTCGACCTCGAACCCAACGCTACTCGGTCCTCGCCTACCGCGCGGCCGAGCTCGTGGCGGGTCCGTCGGCCGACCGGTGTACGTCGGCGGCTGGATCACCGATGACCAGACCACTACTCGGCACACTCGCTAGGGCATACCGCGGGTGATCGTGGCGCGCCAGGCCTGCGCCTCGCCCTCCGGCAGGTTCGTCGCGAACGTCGGTGGCGACGATCTCGTCGATGTCCCACCCGTCGGCGAACGCGTCGCGCAGCTCCGCTGCGTCACGCGGCGCGGTCCCACGGGCCCGGGCTGGCGATCGCTGAAGCAGAGCAGGTGCAACGTGCCGGCGGGCTCGAGCGCGGAGGCCAGGCTCGCCACGTAAGCCGGCCGCTCGTCGTCGTCGAAGACGTGGAAGACCCCACAGTCGAGCGCGGTGCGGAAGCGTCGGTCGAGCGCACCGAGCGAGAACGCGTCGGCGACCAGGAACTCCACGCTCGAACCGCGATCGAGGGCCTTCGCGCGCGCCTGTTCGATGGCGCGTGGCGCAGCGTCGACACCCACCACCTCGGACCCACGTGAGGACAGCTCGAGCGCGTTCTCTCCGGTGCCGCACCCGACGTCGATGACGGGTCCCGTGAATCCGCCGGCATCGGCGATCCGCACCACCTCGGGCTGGGCCCGTCCGATGTCCCACGGCGGGACACCCAGGTAGCTGTCGTCGAACCCACGGTGATCGGGCTGATCGGACATCCACCTATCCTGTCATCGGAGCCCGGAACGCGTGAGCCGCGGCCTCGTTGGGCCGCTCGAGCCAGCAAGGAGTCCTGACGTGCCGCATCTCGGACTGCAACTGCCCAGCTTCACCTTCCCCGACGTCCCCGACGATCACCTCTTCGAGCGGATCGCCGAGATCGCCGTCACGGCCGAGGAGGCGGGGTTCGATTCCTTCTGGGTGATGGACCACTACCACCAGATCGCGAACATCGGGCCCGTGACCGACCCGATGCTCGAGGCCTACACGCTGCTCGGCGGCGTCGCGGCACGTACGTCCCGGATCCAGCTCGGCGCGATGGTCACCGGCGTCACGTACCGCAACCCGGCGTTCCTCGCCAAGGTCGTCACGACGCTCGACGTCATCTCCGCGGGGCGCGCGATCCTGGGGATCGGCGCCGCGTGGAACGAGGAGGAGTCGCGCGCCTACGGCTATCCCTGGCCGCCCGTCGCCGAGCGGTTCGAGCGCCTCGAGGACGCGCTGCGGATCTGTCGCTCGATGTTCACCCAGCCCGAGTCGACGCTGCAGGGGACGACCCATCACGTGGAGGGCGCGCTCAACATCCCCCAGCCGGTGCGCCCCGGCGGTCCACCGATCCTCGTCGGCGGAGGGGGCGAGCGGAAGACGCTGCGGCTCACGGCGCGCTACGCCGACATGTGGAACGGATTCGGCGACCTGGAGACGATCCGGCACAAGCTGAGCGTGCTCGCGGAGCACTGCGACGCCGAGGGGCGTGACCGATCCGAGATCGTCGCGACGCGCCTGGGGACGCTCATCGTGGGGGAGACCGCCGACGACGCCGAGCGCCGACGTGCCGCGTGGCAGGAGGCGCGGGGCGTCGCCGACGCGGACGTGGCGATGCGCCTCGTCTGGGGCGATCGCGAAGCCGTGGCCGAACGGGCGCGCGCATTCCTCGACGCCGGACTCCAGGGCCTCGTCTTCAACATGCCGGCGGGCTCGACCGTGGAGGACGTGGGGCGTGCCGGCGAAGCGCTGAGCCTCCTGAGAGGAACCTAGTCGCCCGGGTTCCGCGGTCTAGATTCGCCTCCTCCCTGCCCGGTCGTCTGCGAGGTGGCTAGAAGACCCGCGTCGCGACCTCCGCAGGTGCCTCGAGCAGCGAGATCAACTCGTCGTCGAGCTTCACGAGCGTGACGGAGCAGCCCGCCATGTCGAGGGACGTGCAGTACTCGCCGACGTAGCTGCGACCCACGCTGATCCCTCGCGACGCGAGCTGGTCGTGGGCGCGGCCAAAGAGCAGGTAGAGCTCACTGATGGGTGTGCCACCGAGCCCGTTGATCATCAAGGCGACGTTGTCGCCCTTCTGGAACGGGAGGTCCGAGGCGGTGGCCTCCACGAGCTCGTCGACGATGGTGTTGGCGTCGGCGAGCTTCTCGCGGCGTCGGCCGGGCTCGCCGTGGATGCCCACTCCCATCTCCATCTCGTCGTCGCCGAGCTCGAACAGCGGAGATCCCTTCGCCGGAGGGGTACAAGACGTGAGGGCCATGCCCATCGTGCGGGTGACCGAGTTGACCCGCTCGCCCAACTTGACGAGGTCGTCAAGCTCAGCGCCCATTCTCCGACGCCGCTCCGATCGCCTTGATCACGAAGAAGTTGCCGGCCACGCCGCGACGCCCGACGGTCCAGGTGGAGTCCTTCACGGCGACGTCGTCGTCCACGATCACGGTGCCGATGCGGATCCCCTCGGCGTCGGCCATCTCGGCGCCCATCTCGAACGCCATCCGGTCGCCCGTGTAGTTGTTGATCAGGTGAAGGACGCCCTTGGCGGAGTTGAGCAGCTTGGTGGTCTCCAGCACATAGTCCATGGGCGGCGCAGCGAAGACGTCGCCCGGGCAGGCTGCGTCCAGCATGCCCTTGCCCACGATCATCACGTGTGCGGGCTCGTGCCCGGATCCCGAGCCCTGCACGATCGAGACCTTCGCGTCGTTGGGGGCATCGGTCCGCATGATCAGGTTGTACTCCGGCACGTACTTGAGCGTGTCCGGATTGGCGAGCGCGATCCCCTTGAGCATCTCGGGGACGAACTCCTTCGGATCGTTGACGAACTTCTTCACGGCGATCTCCTCCTCCTGATCAGCCTTACTCGTCGGCGGCCCACGCGTCGGCGATCTGTTCGAACATGAGTGCGACGGCGATCGCGCCCGCGTCCAGCGTGCCGATGCTGCGCTCACCCGTGTACGCGGCCCGGCCGCGCTTCGCGATCATCTCCTTGGTCGCCTCCGCGCGCTCGCGCGCGACGACGGCCGCCTTGCGGATCGCGACGGTCGCGGTGTCGCCGTCTCCGAGCGCCGTTTCCAGCTCGTCGACGGCCGGCTGGAGCGCGTCCAGCAGCGTCTTGTCACCGAGGTCCGAGTTCCCCCGCTTCTTGATGCCCTCGATCGACGCCCTGAGCATCGCGATCACGTCCTCGGACGAGAGCTCCGTCTTGTCGGCGGCCACGGCCCCCGCGCGAAGGAACCCCGTGCCCCACAACGGACCGGAGGTTCCACCCACGCGGCTGGTGATCACGACCGCGATCTTCTTCAGGAACGTCCCGATGTCCGCGCGGTCGAAGGCATCGAAGTCCGCGAGGACCAACTCGAAGCCTCGTGCCATCGAATACCCGAAGTCCCCGTCGCCTACGACCGCGTCGAGTTCGCCGAAGTACGTCTCGTTGTCGACCGCTGTCTGCGCGATCGTTCTCACGACCAACTCCACACCTTCAAAGCTCGAGTCCGCCATCCACACCTCCCTGATCGCTCATGGTCCGGGCGCGCTTCCCACCGCGAGGCAGTTCTCCAGGTCTCCGAGGTCGACGTAGCCGTCAGGCGGCCGGACGCCGCGGCTGGCTAGTACCCGCGTACGCTCACCGTCCGGCTCGCCGAGGGACGAAACGACGAGGATGGCCTCGGAGAAGTCCTCCCCCTCGGTGTAGCTGCTCGCGGTGACGACACACGCGAGTCCGGCACCGGCTGCGGCGAGCAGGCCGTTGCGGGAGTCCTCGATCACGAGGGCCTGCGTCCGCTCGACGCCCAGGCGCTCGACGGCGAGCTCGTAGATATCAGGGGCCGGCTTCTTCGCTGGGACCACGTCGCCCGCGAGGACCAGGGCGAATCGGGCAGCCTGGGCGGCGCCGACCACGTGCTCGAGCACGGCGCGCACCGAGGCCTCCGACGAGGTCGAGGCCACGCCCAGTGCCCAACCGGCGTCGAGCGCTGCCGCCACGATCCGCGCCACGCCGGGCCGCCCCGGCAGGCGGCCGGCGGCCACGATCTCCGTGTAGAGCGTCGTCTTGCGGCGATGCCACTCGGCCACGGCCGCCTTCTGACCCTCGGGATCGGTGGGCAGGTGGGCCTCGCGGACGAACTCCTCCGTCAGCAAGCTCGTCATCCGCTCCTTACCGCCGGCGATCTTGAGCTTCTCGCCGTACTCCTCTTCAGACCAATGCACCGGCAGCCCGAACGCCTCGAAGGTCTGGTTGAAGGCGGGCAGGTGTCCGTACCGCTCCGTGTCGGCGAGCACACCGTCGCAATCGAAGATGATGGCGTCGCTCACCAGGCCTTGCCCTCGCTCCCGAACCGGCGGATGTGGTCCTGGGCCATCTCGATGATGTCCGCGCGCACGTGTCTGAAGAGCGAGGGTGGATCCCACTTGTCCGCTGCCTCGGCTTCTCGCAGGAACGCCAGGTTGGACTGCATGTACCGCCGCTTGAGCGCGGTGGAGATGTTCACCTTGGCGCACCCTCGCGCGATGAGGTCCGAGAACTGCGCGTCGGTCATCCCGCTGCCTCCGTGCAGGGCGATCGGGATCGGCTCGGCCTCCACGATGTCGGAGACCCGTTGCGCGTCCAGTTTCGGCTCTGCCGCATACATGCCGTGCGCGTTACCGATCGCCGGTGCGAAACAGTCCACTCCGGTCGAGCGGATGAACTCCAGCGCAACGGCGAGGGACTGCCGGTCGGCCTCCTCGTCGGAACCGATGTCGTCCTCGACGCCCTTGATCCCCTCGATCTCGCCCTCCACGTGGGCGCCCTGGCGGTGGGCTTCCGCCACGACCTCCTTGGTCTGGCGTTGGTTCTCTTCGACCGGCAGGGCGGAGGCGTCGAAGAGGACCGAGTTCCAGCCCGCCTCCAGGCACGAGGTGATGACCTCGCGCTCCGGGCAGTGGTCGAGGTGGAGGGTGACGGGCACCTCGATGCCTGCCGTCATCGTGCGCCACATCCCGTAGAGCACGTCGCGACCGACCGACTTCACCGTCTTGACGGAGGTCTGCACGATCACCGGTGCCCGCAGCTCGACCGCCGCAGCCAGGACCCCTTCCAGCGTGAGGTCGTTGACGATGTTGAACGCGGCGACGCCGTAGCGCTCCTTGAAGGCTCGATCGAGGACGTCTTTGAGCGGCACGACAGGCACGGCACTCTCCCGACGGGTCGGATGTCGTCCAGGCTAGAGGGCTCCGCATCCCCGGACATCGGGGATATCACCCGTCCGGCGGGCGGGGATCTCCCTACCCGGCCAGGCGCTCGCGCGCGCGGGCCACGGCCTGGGTGCGGTTCTGGGCTCCGAGCTTGCGCAGGATCGATCCGACGTGCTTCTCGACCGTCTTCACCGAGATCGTGAGCTCGGCGCCGATCTCACGATCGGTCGCACCTCGCTCCAGCAGGACGAGCACCTGGCGCTCGCGCTCGGTGAACGCGAGCACGTCGCCCGTGCCGTTGAGGTGCGCGTAGAGGCGCTCGGCCGCCGCGCCGGAGACCACCATCTCCCCCCGGGCCGCGGCACGCACCGCCCTGATCAGCGCCACCTCGGATGCCTCCTTGCCGATGTAGCCGCGCGCTCCCGCACGGAACGCGCTCGCGACCAGGTCGTCGCTGGCGAACGCCGTCAACGCGACGATATTGGCGGTGGCGTCCTCGGCCCGGATCCGCGCGATCGCTTCGATCCCGTCGCCGTCGAGCATCTGCAGGTCCATGAGGACGACGTCGGGACGCAGGCTCCGCCACGCCTCGATCGCTTGCGCGCCCGACCCGGCCTCGCCCACGACGTCCACCCCGGGGTCCCCTTCCGCCAGGAGCCGGATCACACCAGCTCTCGTCACCGCGTGATCGTCGACGACGAGGACCCGCACGAGGTCTGCCGATCGCCCGGCACCCGCGGGGGCATCGGCGACCACCGGCCCCTCCGGGGCCGAGGGGATCCAGGCACGGATCCGCGTGCCCCATCCAGGGGTCGAGTCGAGCTCGAGCGTCCCGCCCAGCAGCCGGGCGCGCTCGGCCATCCCGCCCAGGCCCAAGCCCTGCGCCGCTCCATCGGCTTCGACCTGGGTTCGATCGAAGCCCGCGCCGTCGTCTTGCACGAGGAGCGTGACCCCTGTGGGGGCGTACACCAGACCGACGCGTACCGAGGACGCCTGCGCATGGCGGATCGCGTTCGTGAGCGCCTCCTGGGTGATCCGGAACAGGGTATGGGCGACATCGGACTCAGGGACCATCGAGGTGCCCGCCGTCACGAGCCGAGCCTCGATCACGCCCGTCCTGTTGGCCCACGCGATCTCGAGCTCGAGCGCCTCCTCGAGGGACCGTCCCTCGAGCGGTGACGGTGCCAATCCGAGCACGCTGCGCCGCGTTTCCTCGAACACGGTCTCGGCAGCCAACCGAGCCTCCGCGACGGCGCGGGTCGCCTCGTCGGACCGTCCGTCCGCGATCGCCGCCTGCACCGCTCGGAGCTCGAGCAAGACCGAGACGAGTCCCTGCGCCACGCCGTCGTGGACCTCGCGCGCCATCCGGTTGCGCTCGGCTGCGGCGGCCTCGGCTCGTGCGTTCGACTCCGCGGCCTCGTGCAGGCGGGCGTTGGTGATCGCGATCGCCGCGTGTTTCGCGAAGAGCTCGAGCAGCTCGGCGTCCGCGGGAGTGAAGGTCCGTCGCGGGTCACGGGTGAATACGACACAAGAGCCGACGATGGCTCCGCGCCACCAGATCGGGACACCGATCACGCCTTTGAGCGCGCCGCGGTCCTCGGGTCGCACGTGGCCCCCGGGCACGTCGGCGTAGTCGTCGAAGATCACCGGGCCGCGGCGCGTCACCACCGCACCGGTCGTTCCTTCCGAGAGCGGGAAGACCTTGCCCGATTGGCATGCGATGCCGATGTCGGCTTCCTTGCGGTAGACGCCCGCAGCCTCATCGACGAGGCAGATGGAGCCGGCGTCGCAGCCCAAGAGCTCGGTCGAGCGCTTGAGGATCCGTTCAAGGAGTGGACGGAGGGACAGTTCGCCGGCGAGGTCTTCGACGACGGCCGTGAGGGCGGCGGCCGGTCCCGGCTGAGGCGTCGCTCCAGCGCGCTCGTGGCCGTTCGCCGCCCGCGCTCCGCTACCGACCATGCCGCCACTGTCCGTTCAGGGGAGGGTCCTCATCCAGCACCTTATGAGCTTGCAGCTGTCCGGGCAATCGGACAGCCACTGGGCGACTGCTACGTCGAGCGCTTCTTCCGCTCGGGACGCACGTAGTCGTCTTCGGACTCGTTCCATACCTCGTCGATGTTCTCGACGTTGAAGCCGTACTCGAACACGAGCGTGCCGCCGTAGGCCGCACCGAACGCCACCAGCGCCGCGGCCACGACCGACAGGACCAGCCAGCTCAGCTGCGTCTGGGCGTCGTCGAAGTTCGAGATCCGCAGCACGAGGTCGACGAGGATCAGGACCATCACCGTGAGCATCACCGTCGCGTGCCAGTTGATCGTGCGCCACACCTGGGTGTGCTTCGCGCGCCCGATCGGGCCCGACTTGCGATCGCGCGGGATGCCTTTCCACCAGTCGAAGAACCCCGTGAGCACAGCGCCGAGGCCCGACGATGAAGCCCGCGACCATCACGAACGTCGCCGCGGCGAAGAAGTCCTGCGCCTTCGGGTCGTGCGCACCGGAGAAGTACGAGATCAGGTCGAAGACGGCCGCCAGCACGTAGCACACGACGGGGAAGTCCGTCAGGGGCGGGTGGGACGGCTTGCCGGTGAACCCGCGCATCCCTTGGAATCGTCGTCCCTTGAGGCTCAGCGTCGGACGGATCGAGTAGAGCTTCGGCAAGGCTTCTCCCCTCGGTGGTCACGTGAGGAGTCGGCTGCTCCTCGGGTGCATCGCATCATGCCATGCAGGGGGCGCTCGCCGCCTGGAGCTCATCTACCCGTCAGGGAGAAGTGCATGTAGTCCTTCAACGTCACCCAGTCGCCACCCCACTCCCACCCGATCCGCGCGAACGATCGGACCACGACGTCGCCCGGATGGATCATGCCCGGCACGCGTCGGCTCCTATCGAGGTAGGGGACCACGGCATGGCGAAGGACCGAGCCGTCGGCCCTCACGTACGGATTCAGCAGCGGGTTGATGTCGATCGCCCACCCGTACGCGTGCTGCGAGAGCGATCCAGGATCGTCGGTGACGGGGCGGCAGTTGAACGCTGCCGTCAGGTCCCGGGTGCTGAGTCGGTCCTCCGGTCGAGGCGGCCGGTAGCGCGGCGGCAGCGCGATCCGGTGGATCGGGAACCGGGCGTCGAACAGTCGGTGGAACACCCACAGCACGTCGCGCGCCACGGTCTCGTGCACGATCAACGGTCCCGTGCGCACGTGTCCCTGGAAGTCCCAGTAGCGCACCTCGACGTGACGAAGGTGGGCGATCCCCACGGGGCACCCCGGGTGCCAGTCTCGGCCCCTCAGACGCTCGCGCAGGAAGGGTCCGATCCGGTAGACGCCGCCGGCGAAGGCTGGGGCCGACGAGGCGTCGCTCGTCGACGCGTGCCGACGTCGTGATCGCCGACGAGGGCCTATCGACCGCCCGGGTGGCAGCATCGACCGTCGGCGCGGGCCCTGAGGCGGCGCTCCCGTGACAGGCGTTGGCGACGATCACCACCGCGATCACGACGACGGCACCGGCGGCGCGCCCTGCCCGGTGGGAGATCATGCGGAGGAGGTCACCGTGACCTCGGCGCCGCCGACGAGGCGAAGCGTCCCGTCGAAGGTGCTCCGGTTCACGGTCGCCCCGGCCTTGGATGGGTCCACGGTCATCGACCGCAGGCCGGTCGCGACCACGACGTCGAGCGTGCCGGGCTCGGCGTATCGCTGGGGCCTGAGGCCCCCGTAGTAGAAGGCGAGGATCTTCGACGCCGACCACCCACGTGCGGCCTTGCCGTACGCGCCCCACTGCACCATGCCGACCCCGTGTCCCCAGCCTCGGCCGTCCGCTACCAGTCCATGGGAACCCGATGAGAGATGGAACCATCCCGACGGGATCGCCACGGGCAGCCCGCCGCTCGGATACCTGCGTGGCAGCAGGCACGGGCCCCAGGTGTTGACGGCGTCGCGGAGCGTGCTCGCGTCGATCACCCGGGTCTCGCCTCCGCCCGCGAGCCGGACGACCGACCCTTCGACGGTCGCCGACGTGATCGGCATGCCGGCGGGCCACGACCCCGCGGCGATCAGCATCGTCGTGAGGTCGCGGAGGGGCAGCGCGACACGCCAATGCGACAGGGGCGACGCACCGTCGTCACGCTCGACGACCGGCCGAAGATAGGGCAGCGGCGAGCTCCCGAAGACGTCGTCGTTCCCGTACGTCCGACCGTTCGAGGTCGAGAAGTACACCGTGTCGGCCGGCCGCCCCCCGTACATCAGCACCTGCCCCGTCGTGTCTCGTACCGCCTCGTACCAGTGACGGAGGCCCCTCGGACGGGGGACCGGGATGCCGCCGTAGACCTGACACGCCGACGTGCCGCAGATCGGGGTACCGAGGTGCGCTCCCTGCGCGCCGGTCCATCCCGTCGTCGAGAGCACGTAGCTCCGGGCCGCGATCGCCTGTGCTTCGAGGGCCGCTGCCGGCCACGTCGGCGGCACCTCCGCGATCCCCTCCAGGTACTGCTGGAAGGTGAGCGTCACGGTCAGGGTCAGGGTGCCGTCGTCGGCCGAGCGGATCGAGAAGCGTGCCCGGGTAGCGCCCGTCGAGCGTTGCCCTCTCCGGATGGACGCAGCGGGACGGGCTCCATGGATAGGTGCCTCGTACGCGGAACGATCCGCCCCTGGGTAGCCGGATCGACACCCGGCTCGGCGGTGAGCTCGAGCCTTCCGGTGGACGGAGGAGCCGTCGGCGAGGGCGTCGTCGCACGCATCGACGTGGTCGCGCTCGGGCGCTGCGGGGACGCGGGACCGAGGACGGGCGCGGAGGTACAAGCTTCCCAGCGTCACGACGACGATCGTCGCGCACGCAACTCGAGCGAACGGGAGACGTCGCATCCTCGAGACCCACCCTACGCGCGATCGATCGAGCACGCGGCGAGCGCCGATCCTGAAGGAGCGGGGATGGCGGCGTCAGAAGGTGGTGATCGTGACCGCCACGGTGTCCTGCACGGGCGTCGGGCCGCCGGACGTCACGGTGATCGGGCAGCGGTAGGTGAGACCGGGGGAGACCGTCACGATGTTCAGCGTGAAGACCAGGCGCTTCGGCGTGCCCGACCCGGGGAGGTCGACCGTGTAGGTACCGCGCTTGAAGGCCTTCGTGATGTTCTCGGCGCGCCAGTCGGGGAGCTTGTGCTTGCCGATCAGCACCGCGTTGATGATGAACCGCGGGGTGCCTTTGCACCCGTGCACCGTGAACGTGTCGGCGAGCGCGCCGTCGTTCTGGATCGTGATCCAGTAGCGCACGCCCTCTCCGTCGTCGATGAGGTGGTTGATCGTCTGCTTGGCGCCGGTGGCGTTGTAGACGTTCCTTGCCGCGCCACGGGTGCGGGAGCGGATCGATCGTGCAGCCGGTGCTGAGGCCGCAGAGCTTGATCCACGCGTCGGGCTGGTAGTCCGGCGACGTGCCGGCAGCGCGAGCGGGCGCGTGGACGCTCGCGCCGGCGGAGGCGCCCGCGGGGATCGCGAAGAGGGTGGCACACAGGACGAGGAGCAGGGCGGCGTGTCGTTTCATGGGGGCAGTATCGGCCATCAGAGAGCCAGACATGAGGAGCGCGGTCTCCGCGCCATCCGGCCGTCTCACGCCCTTCATGTCCCCCGACCCAGGGGGGCTGCGCTCACCGACAGCAGTTCGAACGCCTCCGTGGGCTCGGTCTTGCCCTTGAGGTCGGTGGGACCCAACGATCGGACGTCGATGATCACGTCCGGCTCGTCGTTCACTTCGTCCACGGTGCGACCCGCGACCGTGATCGTGCCGGGTGTGGACAATCCCTGCAGGCGAGCGGCGACGTTCGTGGTGTCGCCGATCACGCTGAACGAGCGCTGCGCTCCGGCCCCGACGTTCCCGATCACGGCCACGCCCGTGTTCACCCCGACGCGGAAGCGGGGCCAGTCATGGGAGGCGCGGACGTCCGCGGATCGGTCCCGGATCGCGATGGCCGCGCGGACGGCCCGGGCCGCATGATCGGGGTGATCGCCCAGCGCGTTGAAGACGGCGAGGATCGCATCGCCGGCGAAGCGCTCGATGAGCCCGCCTTCCTGGTCGACGACGAAGGGCACCACGGCGCCCCAGTAGGCGTTCAGCATCTCGATCACCTCAGCGGCCGAGCGACCCTCGGCGAACGTCGTGAAGCCCGCCAGATCCGCGAACAGGACGGACACCTCTTGCTCGTGACCGCCCAGGCGCGCCAGCTCGGGCTCGGCGTCGAGTCGATCGGCCAGATGCGGACCCACGTACTGGCGGAGCAGTCGGTCCATCCTCGCCAGCTCGCGGGCCGAGTCCGTCATGACGGCGATCTGATCTCCGGTGAACCCTCGCCCGCGTAGGGCTGCGGATGTCGCGTCCAGGGTCCCGGCGGCGTCGGCGCGGACCAGCTCCGCCATGGCTGCGGATTGACGGCCGTCGAGCCGTTCGAGCGTGCGGTCCAGGTACATGCCGCCGAACGTCCCCGACACCGACCCCACGCTCCGATACTCCCGTCGCGCGGCGAGCACGATCGTGACGAAGGCGAGCGCCATCAGCACGTGCCACTCCCACCACGACGCCCGCCAGGCCCTCCCGAAGGCCATCGCCACCAGTGCTTCGGCCAGCAGGACGAACGCCGCCGCCACGGCGAGCGGCAGCGGCCGCTCGCGTGCTCGGTAGATCCCGAGGTACCGCCACGCCGCGAAGGCGTACGCGCCGATCGCGAAGGGGAGGAGCACCAGCAGCCAGGGCGCCCGCTCGGAGGCGATCACTCGATCGAGCGGAGGAACCCCGGTGAGCGAGGCCGCCGCCCACACGAGGAGCACGACGACGAGGCCGGATCGCATCGGCGTCTGCAGGCGCCACAGGATCGCCTCGGTCTCGATCGTCCATCTCGATCGAGGAGAGCGCCGCGAAGCCGGACGCCAGGATGATGCCGACGGGCGTGGCGAGGACGAACCCGCCGTTCGGCCCGCTCAGCACGATGGCCGGGGTGGCCAGCGCGTGCAGGGCGAGGAAGCCGGCGCTGGTCAGCAGCACCATCGAGACCAGGAAGAGCCGCTCGTCGTGGCTGCGACGCGCGACCTCGCTCACGATCAGGCCGAGTGCGACGTTCACGACCGCGACGGCGAGGACGAGCCAGAAGTGCGACGCATGGTGCTCCCAATGCACATCCAGCGACGGGATGCCGAGCAGCAAGGCGAGTCCGAGGAGCGGGACCGCGAGCGCCACGACGATGAGCGCGGACGAGGTCTTCGGGCGGCGAGCCGAGGCGACCATGCGCTCCATCATCTCCAGGGAGGGCGCTCCGGCTCAATCGGGTATCGGGCCCACGTCGGAGGAAGGCCAAGGCGGCCGCCGTATGGAGTCGGCCTGGTGGGGGACGGCGGGAATCACGACCTTGGCCGACTGACCCGCCGCGTCCGCCCGCCTACCGTGAGGTGCCCGCCGGGCGTGGAGGACACCGTGGCCGAAGGACGAACCCGGAGCGCCAACCCACCCGTCGCGAAGGCCGCGTGGGACGACGACATCGAGCGGCTGTTCGAGGCGTGGCTGCGCCGAGTGGCGGCCGCCGAGGCCGGGCACCGGGAGGCCTCGGACCGGCTCCGCCGCGGCTCCCTGATGCTCGGGATCCCGGTGGTGGTGCTCACGACGATCGTGGGCACGAGCGTGTTCGCGTCGCTCGAGAACGGCAACGTGCCGAGCTGGGTCCCGATCGTGGTCGGATCGATCAGCATCCTCGCCGCGGCGCTCTCGGCGCTCCAGACGTTCCTGCGGTTGGGGGTGCGCTCGGAGGGCCATCGGATCGCGGCGTTCCGCTACGAGACCCTGCGCCGCGACATGACCCAGGTGCTGGCCCTGCCGCGCGCCTCGCGTCCGGATGCGGTGCGTCAGCTCGACAGCGTGCGCCAGCGCCTGGATCGCTACGCCAAGGAGTCGCCGAACATCGACGAACGACGGTGGGCGAAGCTCGAGCGGCAGTTCCACCTGTCCCGGGTGCCGCCCGATCCGCAGTGGGGCGACCGCGAAGATCCGCATCCCGGATACCGCCCCCGCTGTCGCCGCCGCCACCGATGGGATCTCAACGAAGGGGACCGACGATGGAGTGTGACCTGGTGCTCGAGGGCGGCGGCGTGAAGGGGATCGGGCTGGTCGGGGCCTATGCGGCGCTCGCCGACAAGGGCTACGCGGTCCATCGGATCGCGGGCACGTCGGCGGGCGCCATCGTCGGGGCGCTGATCGCGGCGGGCACGACGCCCGAGGATCTCGAGGCCGTGATGCGCACGGTGGACTACGGTCGGTTCGAGGACGAGAGCTTCATCGACCACCTGGGGTTGGTGGGCAAGGGGGCCTCGATCCTCTTCGAGAAAGGGATCTACGAGGGCCGCTACCTCGTCGAGTGGCTCGACGACCTCCTCTCGGTCCTGGGAGCCCGCACGTTCGGGGATCTGCGGATCGACGACCCGAACTCCTCGCTCCCACCGGAGAAGGCCTACAAGCTCGTCGTGATGACGTCCGATGTCACGCGGGGTGAACTCGTGAGGCTTCCGTGGGACTACCCGGACTACGGCTTGAAGGCGGACGACCAGTTGGTGGCCGACGCGGTGCGCGCCTCGATGTCGATCCCGTTCTTCTACGAGCCGGTGCGATTCACCGGCCGCGACGACGCCGGCACCAAGGTGCAGTCCTACATGGTGGACGGCGGGATGCTCTCGAACTTCCCGATCGAGGTGTTC
Organism: uncultured Actinomycetes bacterium; assembly: GCA_963810915.1. GTDB lineage: Bacteria > Actinomycetota > UBA4738 > UBA4738 > HRBIN12 > JAOUEA01. The sequence goes on from CAWEPH010000004.1 coordinate 195,568, forward strand.
GATCGTACGGACGGGAAGCCGCCGCGCTGGCCCACGTTCGGGATCAAGCTCTCCGCCAAGCCCACCGCGAAGGTGCTCCAGCGCTTCGAGGTGAAGGGCACGTTCGGCCTCGCGCGCGCGATGGTGGGCACGATGACGAACTTCCACGACCAGATGCACATCGACGACCCATCGGTGCTGGCGCGCACGATCTTCGTCGACACCGGCGATGTGAAGGCGACCGACTTCGACATCGACGAGCCCACCCAGGACACGCTCTTCGCGAACGGGCGCCACGGCGCGGAGAAGTTCCTGATCGACTGGGACTTCGACCGGTACGTGGCGGCGTTCCGCAGCGGTGGCACGGTCGACCTCACGCCGCACGAGACCGCGGTCGAGGCCGGCTGATCGCGCGGGGGCGTCCACATCACGAGTCGCTCGGTCCCCGGGTTCCTCCCCAGCGTTTCGGGATTCCGCTTCGCCAACGACTTCCCGCACGTCCCGGTGCGTCACATCGGCGTCCCGGGGGTGATCAGCATCCCGATCGGCGACGCGTCGAACGGGCTCTGCGGGGGGATGGCCTTCGCGGCGCGGGACTATTTCGAGGCCGGCAGGACGCCGACGACCGAGACCACCGCGCCCGGCGAAGGCCGGCTGTTCGATTTCCTCTGCGACGCGGCTGTTCGATAGCTTCGACCTGCCGATGGGGCCCGCGCGCTACCTGGAGCTGATGAGCCCCATGCTCGCCGACGGCGAGTCGATCTGGAGCCGCGCGGGCCTCCTGCCGCACGGGCGAGCCTGGCGGACGATCCGCGACGAATGGCCGAAGGTACGGGCCGACATCGACGCCGGCCACCCCTCCCCGCTCGGCCTCATCAAGGTGAAGTCGTCGGATCCCCGACAGCTCAAGCAGGACCATCAGGTCCTGGCGTACGGCTACGACCTGACCGGGGGCCTCCTCACGCTCCGGCTGTACGACCCCAACCAGCCCGAGCGCGACGACGTGATGCTGTCGGCCGGGCCGCTCGACCCCACGCGGCCCCTCGCGATCACGCCGTCGCCCCCCACCGGTCCGATCTATGCGTTCTTCCGCGTGGCGTACGCCGCCGCGGATCCACCCTGATCGGCCTCCCGACCGGGAGCGGCGAGTGGCGCTAAGGTCGGGCCGTGGCCGTCTCACCTGCAGCCGGAACGCCTCCGCGTCACATCCGGGCGATGGTGCGCGTCCTGGTCGCGGGCGCGCTCGGGGTCATCGTCGCCGCCGTGGCCGCGCTCTTCCTCCCCTGGCAGGTGTCGAGTCTCCTCGGATGGGACACGACGGCGATCGCGTTCTGCGTGTGGGTCTGGTCCGCGACCCGCGGGTCCGACGCAGCCACCACCCACCGACACGCGATCCGTGAGGACGATTCGCGCAGAGCCGCAGAGCTCGTCCTGATCGCGGCGTGCATCGCGAGCCTCGCCGGTGTGGCCGTGGCGCTCTTGCTCGCGTCGACCGAGACGGGGCTCTCGCGGACGCTGACCACGGGCGTCGTCGTGCTCACGGTGGGGGTGTCCTGGCTGGCGGTGCACACCCAATATGCCCTGCGATACGCGCACCTCTACTATCGGGACGGCGGGGGCATCGACTTCCACAACGAGCGACCGCCGGACTACGGGGACTTCGCGTACGTGGCGTTCACCCTGGGGATGACCTATCAGGTCTCGGACACGGACCTCACGACGAAGGCCATCCGGAAGACGGCGCTGCGGCACGCCCTGATCTCCTACGTGTTCGGTATCTCGGTGATCGCCGTCATGATCAACGTGGTGGCGGGCCTGCTGAGCCGCTAGGCGTCGCGGTACGTGCGCTCGGCGCATCCACCTCGAGCGGCGTAGGCTTCCGCACCACGACTCATGGGACGAGGTCGATGAGCAGCGACGGATCGATCTGCGACCAGATGCGTGCGGCCTGCGCGGGCATCTGGGACGCGCTGCACGCGCATCCGTTCTTGCGTGAGCTCGCGGCGGGCACCCTTGCGCTCGAGAAGTTCCGATTCTTCCTGGAACAGGACAACTTCTACCTGGTGGACTATGCGCGCTGCCTCGCGCTGGGTGCGGCGAAGTCCCACGACGAGACCGAACTCCGGTACTTCACGGTGGACCTCAACCAGGTCCTCGACGCCGAGCTCCCGAGCAACCGCGCGTTGCTGGCGCGGGTGACCGAGATGGGCGCTGGCGATCGGGGCGGCGCCGCGACGATGGCCCCCGCCAACGTGGCCTACACCAGTTACATGCAGGCACTCGCGCTGCGCGGCGGGCCGCTCGAGATCATGGCCGCGCTCCTGCCGTGCGCGTGGAGCTACGTGGAGATCGCGCAGCGGCTCGCGGCTGAGGCGACGTCGCATCACGAGGTATACGCGGATTGGATCGGCTACTTCACGCTTCCCGCCAACGTGGAGATGGTGGCCGCGATGCGCCGCGACTTCGATCGGCTCGCCTCGGAGGAAGGCGTGGGCTCCGCCCGGCGTGCGGAACTCGGCGAGATCTTCGCCACCAGCTCCCGGCTGGAACGGGGGTTCTGGGAGATGGCCTACACCATGGAGCAGTGGCCGGATCTGCAGGACGCGTCACGGCGAGCCGCCTTGCCTTGACCGCTCCGGAGGCCCGTTGCTACAGTCGCGCCTCAAGATTCGATGCCTGGAATATCAGATAATCCCGCTGGGGGGAGAGCTTGGGGCAGGGGGCAGTGCGTGACGCGGCGGCCGCGCCGAACCCGGCGGACGACTCGGTCGGCATCTCGTTCCGCTCGATCCGGAAGACCTTCGGCGAGGTGGTGGCGCTCGACGGCGTGACGTTCGAGATCGAACGGCACTCGCGGATCGGCATCGTGGGTCCGAGCGGCGGTGGCAAATCGACGCTCCTACAGCTCTGCGCGGGTCTCCTCGAACCCGACAGCGGGGTCGTGAACGTCGAGGGAGCCACCGACCCGAAAGGACGGCTCGCGCGCTGCGCGATGATGCCGCAGCGCGACCTCCTGCTCCCGTGGCGCACCGCGCTCGACAACGCGATCATCGCGATGCAGAACCGCGGCGTCTCCCGCGACGCCGCGCGCGAGAAGACGCGTCCCTACTTCGAGCACTTCGGCCTGGCCGAGTTCGAGGGCGTACGTCCCGCCCAGCTCTCCGGCGGGATGCGTCAGCGCGTGAGCTTCCTGCGCACCTTGATGGCGGAGAAGGACGTCCTCCTGCTCGACGAGCCGTTCGGCGCCCTGGACTCGATCACCCGCGCACAGATGCAGGAGTGGCTGCTGCGCGCTCTGGGCGACGTGCCGAGGACGGTGCTCCTCGTGACCCACGACGTCGAGGAGGCGATCCTGCTGAGCAAGACCGTCGTGGTCATGTCCGCGCGTCCGGGACGCGTCCTGAAGGTGCTCGGAGACCGACCTCGAGACCGCGGGCCAGTCCCGTCGCGAGATCGTCACGAGCCCCGCGTTCGTCGCGCTCAAGGAGCAAGCGCTGGAGGCCATCGAGTGAACACGAAGGTGCCGGTGGAGCCGGCCGCGCCGGGAGGCACCCTCGGCCGAGGTGACGCCGGTGCGCAAGCCGGGTCGACTCAAGCGACTCTGGCGTGCGTACGGCCTCGCGGCGCTGTTCACGCTGATCATGATCGCGCTGTGGGAGGCGATCATCCGCGGGTTCCACGTCCCCAAGTACCTGTTCCCGGCGCCGTCGCAGGTCGCCGTGGCCCTGCGTGACGACTGGTCGAGCATCCTCGCGCCGGCCATGTGGGTCTCCCTGCGCGAGATCGTGATCGGCTTCGTGATCGCGGCCGTGGCGGGTGTGGGCCTCGCGATCGTCCTGCACATGTTCGGCCCGCTCCGTCGCGCCGTGTATCCACTCCTGATCGGATCGCAGACGATCCCGATCGTGGTGCTCGCGCCGATCCTCGTCATCGTCCTCGGCTACGGGATCCTGCCCAAGCTGGTGATCGTCGCGCTGATCTGCTTCTTCCCCATCGTCGTGAACGGCCTGGACGGTCTCCGCTCGGTCGACGACGACTTCATCCACATGATGAAGACCCTCGATGCCAGCCGTTGGGCGATCTTCCGGCGCATCGAGTTCCCCGCCGCGCTTCCGGCGATCTTCTCGGGCATGCGGATCGCGGCCACGTTCGCCGCGATCGGCGCGGTGTTCGGGGAGTGGTCGGGCGCGAGCGCCGGCCTCGGGTTCGTGATGTTGCAGGCCACGCCGAACCTGCAGACCGCGCGCATCTTCGCCGCCATCTTGATCCTCACCCTGATCGCGATGGCGTTGTTCGCGCTGGTCTCGTTGTTGGAACGGCTCCTCGTCCCCTGGGCGCCGAGGGGGAATGCGATGTAGGGCTCGCAAGGGCGCGATGCCATCGGAGGGAGGCGCGTGGGATCCCACGGGCCGGGCGGATGAAAGGACGGGTCGAGATGGACCGATCTGGTCTCAAGCGGAAACTCGCGGTGCTCGCGGCGCTCACGTGCCTCGCGCTGGTGGCCGCGGCGTGCAGCAACAACGACGACAGCGGCGGCTCGTCGTCGACCGCGTCGGCGGGCGGCTCGGGTGCCTCGAGCGCCCCGGCCGACCTCAAGGTCGAACTGGATTGGACGCCCAACCCGGACCACGTGGGCCTCTACTACGCGCAGGACAAGGGATACTTCGCCGACGAGAACCTCACGGTGAGCTTCCAGGCCCCGGCGACCGCGGCGGATCCGATCAAGCTCGTGGGCCTGAACAAGGTCGACCTCGCGATCTTCTACGAGTCGGGCATGTTCTACGGGCAAGAGAGCGGGCTGCCGGTGATGTCCGTGGCGACCGTCGTCCCGGTGCCGCTGAACTCGATGATCGTCTCCCCCGACGTCCCCATGAGCGACCTCTCCCAGATCGCGGGGAAGTCGGTGGGGGTCACCGGCCTCCCGAGCGACGACGACATCTTCAACTCGATGCTGACGACCGCCGGCGTGAGCGCTGGCGACGTCACGAAGGTCAACGTCGGGTTCAACCTCGTCACCTCGCTCCTGTCCAACAAGGTCGACGCCATCATCGGCGGCTACCAGAACGTGGAGGCCATCCAGGTCGAGCAGGAGACGGGCAAGAAGCCCACGGTGTACCCGGCCAATGAGTTGGGGGTGCCGAACTACGCCGAGCTGATCGTGGCGGCCAACGCCGACAAGCTGTCGAGCGACCCCGCGTACGCCGACGCCGTGACGCGGTTCGTGGCGGCCCTGATCAAGGGCACTGACGGGGCCATCGCCGATCCGGCGGGCGCCACGGCCGTGATGAAGGACGTCACGCAGTACGACGCGAAGTTCCTCGATGAGAGCGTCCCCTACACCCTGACGCTCCTGAAGCCGGCCTCCGGCACGAAGACCGGCTGCATCGACTCGGCCGCGTGGCAGAGCTACGGGGACTGGATGAAGACCAACGGCCTGATCAAGTCGACGCCCGACGCGTCCGCGATCTCCACCGACCAGTACATGCCCTACAGCTGTTCGTGAGCCACCGGCCCGAGGGAGAGAGCCCGTGCTCTCCCTCGGGCCGGCCCAACACGGGTCGCGTTGACACCGTGTTGGCACATCACATATAAAATCTGATATCTCATCCTGAGGAGCGCACATGGACGTGGGCACCGGAACCAGCGAGGTCGCGGAGCGGGTGCTCGGGCGCCTGGACCTCGACCGGGCGGTGGAGCTCGTTCAGGAGGTGTGCCGCATCCCGAGCATCCTCGGGGAGGAGGGTCCGCTCGCCGAGTACCTCGCCTCGGTGATGCGCGCCTCCGGGTTCGAGGATGTGGCCCTTCAGCCCGTCCTCCCGGAGCGCCCCAACGCGATCGGCGAGGTCCGCTTCGGCCCCGGCCGGCGCGTCGTGATGACGGGACACATGGACACCAAACCCGTCTCTCACGGGTGGGAGGTCACCGAACCGTTCTCGGGGGCGTTGATCGACGGTTCCGTGTACGGCCACGGCGTCATGGACATGAAGGCGGCGCTCGTCTGCCAGATCGTGGCGATCGAGGCGGTGCGTGCCAGCGGCCTGCCGCTCACCGGGACCCTCGCGATGGCGGCCGTGTCCGATCACATGGGCGACCAGCTCGGATCGATCGCCTACTTCGACGAACACGATGCGGACCTCTGCGTGCTGGGCGAGCTCACCGACAACGAGGTCTGCCTCGGGCATCGGGGTCGCTACTACTTCGACGTCACCACGCTCGGCCGCTCGGCACACACCTGTCACAAGCCGTCCGCGATCAACGCCAACGTCCTGGCCGCCCAGGCGGTGCTCGCGCTGGACGCGTCGAAGTACGAACCACAGCTGGAGCCCTGGGTCGTCGAGCTGTTCGGTCCGGAGACCTACGTGGTGCCCGGACGGATCTACGGCGGTCTGCCCCCCGGCGGTCCTTCGATGATCCCGGATGAGTGCGTGATCCGCGTCGACTGCCGTCCGCAGCCCGGGGTGAGCATCGAGGAGGTCCGCGCGGAGATCGACCGGTGCCTCACGCGCGCCGAGGAGGCGGACCCACGTTTCCGCGCCGACGTCGTGCTCGCCGACGTGAAGCGTGGTTACCTCGCGGATCCGGAGGACGAGGTCGTGCGCTTGATGCGCACCGCGGTGCGCGAGGTCCGGGGCGCCGAGCCCCCGCTGCGGGTCGAGAACTGGCTCGGGGACACGGCCAGCTTCGGCGAGAAGGTGCCGACGGTGATCTTCGGCCCCGGCGGGCCGCCCGTGTACTGCCCGGACGAGCATCTGACGGTCGAGGAGATCCACGAGGCGACCAAGGTCTACGCGGCGTTCGCCGCCCTCGCCCTCTCGGGTCCCTCCACGGGGTAGCGGCGTGACCGCGGCGGAGGCGGGCTTCGACAACCTCCTGGATCGCTGCCTCGCGGTGCGCGCGGGCGAGCAGGTGGTGCTGCTGACGGACGAGGGCACCGACGGCGCCGTGGTCGCCGGGCTGGAGGAGGGGATCGGGCGGCGCGGCGCCACCCCGGTGCTCGCGCGCATGCCCGTGCCGCCGCTCCCTGGTTCGGAGCCGCCGAGCGCGGTGGCGGCGATGATGCGCGAAGCCGGCGCGGTGATCGAGCTCACGAGCCTGTTCATCGGTTCGAGCACGGCGCGCCAGCGCGCCACGCAGGCCGGCGTCCGATACCTCGCGATGCCGGGCGTCCGGCTCGAGACCTTCCGCGACGACGGACCCCTCACGGTCGACTTCGACGCGATCCGATCCGACGCCGAGCGGATCGGGCGGGCCTGGGGGGACGCTGAGCGCTTCCACCTCACGACGCCCGGCGGCACCGACCTCAGCGGATCCGTGGTCGGGCGCCCGGGGCGCGTGCTGCACGGCCTGGCGCGCGAGGACGGGGCCTACATGGCGCCTCCCGACATCGAGGCGGGCACGGCGCCGGTGGAGGGGACCACGTCCGGTGTGGTCGTCGTGGATGCGGATCTGCTGTTCATGGGACAGGGCCCGTTGCCCGAGCCGGTCGTGATCCACGTCGCCGAGGGCGAGATGGTGGGCCTGGACGGCGCGGAGGCGGGGCGGCTCGAGGAGATGCTCGCGCGCTGCGCGGACGAGCGGATGCGCAACGTGGCCGAGGTGTCGATGGCGTTCAACCCGTCGGGGCACGTGTGCGGGGTGGCGATGGAGACGGAGTCGGCGCGCGGCACCGCGCACATCGCGCTCGGCAACTCGATCGCCTACGGCGGGGTCGTCGATGCCGTGGCGCACCTGGATTGCGTGATGCGCGACGCGACGCTCGAGGTCGACGGCCGCCCGGTGATGGTGGCAGGTGAGCTCGTGTGAGACCGCCACGCGTCGTATTGGCCAAGCCGGGCCTGGACGGGCACGATCGCGGCGTCAAGGTGATCGCGATGGCGCTGCGTGACGCCGGCGCCGAGGTGATCTACCTGGGGCTGCGGCGCAGCGTGGCGGAGATCGTGCAGGCCGCGGCCGACGACGACGCCGACGTGATCGGGATCTCCGTGCTCTCCGGCGCCCACCTGGAGCTGGCGGACGACCTCCTGCGCGAGCGCGAGGCCCGTGGGCTCGCCGACGTCCCCGTCGTCCTCGGCGGGACGATCCCGCCCGCCGACGTCGAGGCGTTGCGCGCGCTCGGCGTCGCGGACGTCTTCCCGGTCGGCACGAATCTCCTCGAGGTGGTCGACGGCGTGCTCGGCCTCGCCGCACGGACCCAGGAGGTGCGGTGAGCGAGGGACCACGCGGCCCGGTCACCACCGACTCCGGCCTTCCCGTCGAGGCCGTGTACACGGCGGCCGACGTGGAGAGAGGATCTCGAGGGTCGCCTGGGACTGCCCGGCGAGCCCCCCTTCACCCGCGGGCCGTACTCGAGCATGTACCGGGGACAGCTCTGGACGATGCGGCAGTTCGCGGGCTTCGGTTCGCCCGAGGAGACGAACGCTCGATACCGGTTCCTCCTCGAGCGCGGTCAGACCGCGCTCTCGGTTGCCTTCGACCTGCCGACCCAGCTCGGCTACGACTCCTCCCACGAGCACGCGCGCGCGGAGGTGGGCCGCGTGGGGGTCGCCATCGACACGGCCGAGGACATGGTGGACCTCTTCGACGGGCTGGGCCTCGGCGACGTCTCCGTGAACTTCACCATCAACGCGACCGCTCCCATCATCCTGGCCACCTACCTGGTGGCGGCGGAGCGCCAGGGTGTCGGGTACGAGCGCCTCGCCGGCACCCTGCAGAACGACATCCTGAAGGAGTTCCTCGCGCGCAAGACCTTCATCTTCCCGCCGGGGCCGTCCATGCGGCTGTCGTGCGACGTGATCGCGTTCGCGACCGAACAGCTGCCGCGCTTCAACCCGATCTCGATCACGGGGTACCACGCCCGCGAGGCCGGATGCGACGCCGTGCAGGAGCTCGCGCTCACCATGGCCTCGGCGATCGCGTACGCGGAGGCGCTGATCGCGCGGGGGATGGACTTCGACGGCTTCGCACCCCGGCTCTCGTTCCACTTCGCGACCACGCTCGATCTGTTCGAGGAGGTGGCGAAGCTCCGGGCCGCCCGGCGGATGTGGTTCCGGATCGCCACGGAGCGCTTCGGCGCCACCGACCCGCGCTCGGGGCGCCTCCGCTTCTTCTCCGGCAACTCCGGGACGACGCTCACGGCGCAGCAGCCGCTCAACAACATCGTGCGCTCGACCCTGCAGTGCCTCGGGGCCGTGCTCGGCGGGGCGCAGTCGATCCACGTGATGGGCTACGACGAGGCCTTCGAGATCCCGTCGGAAGAGGCCGTGACGCTCTCCTTGCGCACCCAGCAGATCATCGGGCTGGAGTCGGGGGTGGCGCGCACCGCGGACCCGCTCGCAGGCTCGTACTTCGTCGAGCGGCTCACCGACGACATCGAGGCGGCGGCCGCTGCTGTGCTCGCCGAGGTGGAGTCGGCGGGCGGCGCCGTGGCGGCCATCGAGCGAGGCGTGCCCCAGCGCTGGATCGCGGAGTCGGCGTATCGCACGGAACGCGAGATCGCGCAGGGCGTCCGACCGAAGGTGGGGGTGAACGTCTACACGGACGACGCCGGTGCCGAAGCCCCGGCGCCCGAGCTGTTCCAGCTGGACGAGGGCATCGTCGAGCGCCAGATCGCGCGCACCGCTGCACGCGTGGCCGCCCGCGATCCGCGGGCTCACGCCGAGCCGCGCTCGCCGCGCTCGACGAGGTCGCGCGCACGGGCGGCAACGTGATGCCGCCGCTGATCGTGGCCGCCCGCGCCGGCGCGACGGTGGGCGAGATGGCCGACGTGTTCCGGGGGGTCTTCGGGGAGTTCCGGGAGCCGAACCCGTGGTGAGCGCACCGCTCTCGGGGCTCCGGGTCCTCGACCTCACGCGGTTCGTCGCGGGCTCCCAGGCCACGGCCACGCTGGCCGCGCTCGGCGCCGAGGTCATCAAGATCGAGGTTCCCCCGGGCGGCGACCCCTACCGCGTGCAGGGAACCGAGCGGGTGGGCGGTCAGTCGGTGCTGTTCATGTCGCTCAACTCCGGGAAGCGGAGCGTCGCCCTGGACATGCGCGCACCCGAGGCCGCCGACGCGATCGAGCGCCTCCTGCAGAGCGCGGACTTCCTGGTGGAGAACGCGCGACCCGGGAGCCTCGCCCGCCACGGTCTCGATTGGGAGTCGGTGCACGCGCGCCACCCCACGCTGGTGTACGGCTCGATCTCGGGCTACGGAGACGTCGGTCCCGACGCGTCCCGGGGAGGATTCGACCTGATCCTGCAGGCCGAGAGCGGCGTCATGAGCATCACCGGGAGCCCCGGATCCGGCCCGGTGAAGGTGGGCGCGCCGGTCCTCGATGTCGGGGCCGGGCTCAGCTGCGTCGTCGGCCTGCTCGCCGCACACGTCGAGCGGTTGGCGACCGGCGAGGGGCGCCACGTGACGTCGTCGCTGCTGGAGTTCGCGCTCGCCGGCTTGGGGACGCTGGCGGCGAGCTACTTCGTCTCGGGCGACGTGCCCGGGTTGTTCGGCACGCACTCCCCGACGTTCGCGCCCTACGGGGGCTTCCGCACCGCCGACGGGTGGATCGTCCTGGCCGGCGCGGGGTCCGAGGATCTCTGGGTGCGCTGTTGTCGCGTCCTGGGGCTCGAGGAGCTCCGGTCGGACCCGCGGTTCGCGGACAACGCCGCGCGCGTGCGTCATCGCGACGAGCTCACGGCGCTCTTCGAGTCGGTGCTCATCACCCGCACGAGCGCCGCGTGGTTGGCCGCCCTCGAGAGCCGAAGGCGTGCCGGCCGCGGAGGTGCGTGACGTGGCCCAGGTCTTCGACGGAGCCCAGCCCGCGGCGCTCGGGGCCGTGCAGACGCTCACGCACCCGGAGGCCGGTGCGTACCGGATCGTCGGCGCACCCATCCGCATCGACGGAGATGCGCTGCCGTATCCGTGCCCCGCGCCCGTCGCTCGGCGCCGACACCCGCGAGGTCCTGGCCGGCGTGGGGCTGAGCGACCGGGAGATCGACGAGACTCGTCGCCGCGGGACTGGCGATCGCGCCGTGAGCGCCACCACGTCGAAGATGCTCGCGACCCGGGTGCTGGCGCGCACCGTCGAGATCGCCTCGATCCCGGCTCCGACCGGCGCGGAGGACGCGCGCGCCGCGCTGCGTGAGCGGATGGTGGCGCGAGGACGGGTGGGACGGACGTGGAGCTCGACGCCACCGGCAACGTCTGGGCCCGCGTGCGTCCCGGCGACGGCGGGGCGATCCTCCTCGCGGCGCATCTCGACACGGTGTTCTCCGCGGACGTGCCCCACGACGTGCACGAGGAGGACGGGCGGCTGCGAGGCCCGAGCGTGGGCGACGACGCGGTGGCGCTCGCCGCGCTCTCGGCGGTGGGGACGCTGCTCGCGCCGCGTCGGGGACGACCCGTGTGGCTCGTCGCCACCGTGGGCGAGGAGGGACTCGGGAACCTCCGCGGGATCATCGGGCGCGCTCGAGGGGTTCGCCGCGCCGATCGATGCCGTGCTCGCGGTGGAGGGGAACTACCTGGGCCGGGTCTCGACCGTGGGGGTCGGATCCCTTCGGTGGCGCGTGCGTCTCACGGGTCCGGGCGGCCACGCCTGGGAGGCCGCGGACGCGCCGAGCGCCGTCCACGCGGCCGCGGACATGATCGGTGGCATCGTGCGGCTCGCCGAGGGCGCGCCGGCGCCACGGTGAACGTGGGCCGGATCGAAGGGGGCGAGGCGATCAACGCGCGCGCCCGCTCGTGCTGGTTCGAGATGGACGTCCGCGCGTCCGACCCCGGGAGACTGGCAGCGCTCGAGGCCGAGGCCCGTGCCGGCCTCGCGGCGCACGCACCCCCGGGCGTCGACGTCGCGATCGAGGAGCTCGGTCGCCGTCCCGCGGGCGCCCTCGACCCGGGCCACCCGCTCGCAACGGCGGCGGCGGCGGCGCTGGAGGATGCGGGCATCCACGCCGTAGCGGTGCCCACCAGCACGGACGCCAACGCCGCGCACGCGCGCGGTATCCCCGCCCTCGCCCTGGGGATCACCACCGGCGGCGGCGAGCACACACCCGGAGAGTGGATCGATGTCGCGCCCATCGCCGACGGCCTGTCGGTGCTCGCGTCGACCGTGACGAGGTTCGAGGAGGCCACGCGATGAGGAAGGTCCGTTCCGGGGTCGTCCTGCAGGGCGCGTACGAGCCGCCGCGCTTCGGCGAGATGGTGGCCGAGATCGACGCCTTGGGCTTCGACCACCTCTGGCTCACGGATTCCTCGCTCCACGCGCGCAACGCGTACGCATACCTCACGCTCGCGGCCGGCCGGTCCACCCGGCTGACGCTCGGCACGGCGGTGACGAACCCGCTCACCCGCCACCCCGCCATCACGGCCGCCTCGGCGGCAACGGTCGACGAGATCTCCGGGGGCCGCATGATCCTGGGGATCGGCGCCGGGGATCGGCCCCTGCTGGCGCTCGGGATGAAGCCGGCGTCGGTCGACTCGCTGCGTGCCGCGATCGGCGCCATCCGCGCGCTGTGGAGCGGTGCGCACGTCGACGTCGAGGACGCGGCGTTCACGATGCACGACGCACACCTCCGCTTCCCGGCCCGTCCCGACCTCCCCGTGTACATCTCCGCGAGCGGCCCGCGCACGCTCGAGCTGGCGGGGGAGATCGCCGACGGCGTGATCTTGCTCGTCGGGCTCTTCCCCGAGGCGCTCGCCTGGGCGCTCGAGCACGTCGACCGCGGTGCGACGAAGGTCGGTCGGGATCGTCCGAACGTGGCCGTCTTCGCGTACGGCGCGATCGACGACGACGAGGAACGCGCGCTCGAGTCGGCGCGTTCGATCGCGGCATGGTTCCCCCAGACCGCCCCCGTGATCTGCGAGCTCGCCGGCCTTCCCTCGTCGCTCGTCGCCGAGGTCCAAGCGACGCTACGCGGGCGGCGAGTTCCAGGAGGCCGCGGCGGCCGCGAGCCTGCTGCCGGACGACTTCGTGCGCCGCGTGGCACTGGCCGGCAACGCCGACGAGGCACGGGCGCGCATCGCGGCGGTCATCGACGCAGGCGCCGATTCGGTGAACGTCTTCCCGTTGGGGGAGGGTCGCATGGAGACCGTCCGCGCGTTCTCCAGGTGCGTCGCCGACCTCACCGCCGCACCCGGTCTCAGGCGATGAGACATCGCATATGAAACGTGAGATTCCTTAGAATGCACCCCGAGCCGGACGAGGAACGGACGATGGGCTGATGGGTACGGATGCGATGACCTCGGGCGCAGGGACCTGGCGGGTCGTGGGCCTGCATCACGTGGCGTTCGCGCACGCGCCCGGCTCCGGTCCTGAGGACATGCTCTGTCGCGTCCTCGACGTCGAGCCGCACGAGGAGGCGGGTCCCGGGTTCGTCGAGCGGATGTTCCCCGTGGGCGAGGGGTTCGTGCAGACGCTCGAGGCATCGGGCGAGGGCGTGATCGAGCGGTTCCTCGACGCGCGCGGGCCGGGGCTACACCACGTGGCGTTCGAGGTGGTGGGGATCGACGCGGCGCTCCAGTCCCTGCGGGGCGAGGGTGTGCGTTTGGTCGACGAGGAGGCGCGCGCGGGCGGGATGGGGACGCGGATCGCCTTCGTCCATCCGTCCGCGTTCGGAGGGATGCTCGTGGAGCTCGTGGAACCGGCTCCGGCCGAGCCCTCGAGATGATCGTTCGCTGGAAGGGGTCGTCGTGGACAACGGGGTAGGGACCGGGCAAGCGCCCGAGGGCGCGGTCTTCAGCGGGCGTCACGACCGGCGCAAGGTCACCGACTGGGTCTACGAGGAGGTCCGTCAGGCCATCATCGAGCTCCGGCTTCAACCCGGGGAGCCCTTGCGCGAAGCCACGATGGCCGAGCAGCTCGGCGTGAGCAAGACCCCGGTCCGCGAGGCGCTCGCGCGCCTGGAGCAGGAGGGCCTCGTCGAGACCACCTCGTTCAAAGGCGCGGTGGTGAGCGGCTACTCACCCGAGGATCTCCAGGAGATCTACGAGCTGCGGGAGCTCCTCGAGGGAGCCGCGGTCCGCGCCGCCGCCCTCACGGCCTCGGAGGAGACGGTCGCCCGCCTCGAGGACCTGGTGCACGAGAGCCGAGAGCTCCGCACCAAGGACGATCTCGAGGGACTCGCGGCGCTCCTCGGAGCCTTCGACCTGGTGATCTACGACCAGGTCGCCAACGAACGCATCAGGGCCCTGATCGAGAACCTGAAGGCGCACCTCGCTCGGATCGGACGGCTCACCGAAGAGATCCCCGGTCGCGTGAAGGCGTCGGTGGAGGAGCATGCCGCCATCGTCGACGCCATCGCGGCACGCGATGCGGACGGTGCAGAGCGCGCCATGCGGGCCCACATCCGCAGCGTCCTCGGCGACCAGCTCGAGGCCTCCGAGTCCCCTTCAGTGGCCGGGGAGCCGTCGGTTTGACGGCCTCTCCTGGTATCTGATGTAGTGCGCATTATGTTGGAGACCCGGTCCGAGCGCGTCTCTCGGGTGCTCCACGACTCCGGCGCGCGCGCGTGGGAGCGGGCCACGAGCCATCCCATGGTCGGGGCGATCGCGGACGGTTCGTTGCCGCACGCGACCTTCCGTGGGTACTTCGAGCAGAACGTCCTCTACCTGCAGGACTACGCCCGCGCCATCGCGATCATCGTCGCGAAGGCCCCAGATCGTGAGGGGATCGCGACCCTCACGCGGTTCCTGGACCAGATCGTGCACAACGAGCTCCCGGCGAACCTGGCCTTCCTCGAGCGGCTCGGTGGCGATCCCTCGGCGCTCGGTGCCGAGGGATCCATGCTCCCGACGACGTACGCGTACACGCGACATCTGCTCGCGACCTGCGCCCAGGGCGACTGCGCCGCTGGGCTCACGGCGGTCCTCCCGTGCCAGTGGAGCTACGGCGAGCTCGCGCGGCCCCTCATGGCGCATCCGCCGAGCGATCGCATCTACGCCGACTGGATCGCGATGTTCGGCAGCGACGAGTACGACGGCCTCGTCGAGGACTCGACGGCGTTGCTGGACCGCGTGGCCGACGTGGACGACGCCGCACAGATGGCGCGCGCTGGCGACCATCTTCGAGCGATCGACGCAGTACGAGGTGGCATTCTGGGACATGGCGTACGGGGCCCCGAGCTGGGGTGAACCGCGCCCGGAGCGGTAAGGAGCATCGAGACATGCAGGCAGCCCGGATCCACGAGGACCTCACGCTTCGCCTCGACGATGTCGACACCCCCGAGCCGGGCAGGGGCGAGGTGTTGGTGCGCATCCATGCGGCCGGCGTCTGCGGAACCGACCTGCACATCCTCGACGGGATGATCAAGCCCGACCCGTACCCGATGACGCTCGGCCACGAGGCGGCGGGCGTCGTGGAGGCAGCGGGCGAAGGTGTAGGCCTTCGTGCCGGCGACCGCGTGGCGATCTACAACAAGATCTTCTGCGGGCACTGCGAGCAGTGCCTCAAGGGCCGCCAGAACATCTGCGACAACGAGGCCGACCAGTTGGGCTTCAACCGCGACGGCGGCGACGCGGACTACGTGGTGATCCCCGAGCAGAACGCGGTCGCGATCCCCGACGGCGTGGACTTCGCGGCGGCGGCGGTGCTGACCTGCGCCGGGATGACCGCGATGCACGCCACGAAGCTATCGAACCTTCGGATCGGCGACACGGCTGTGGTGGACGGCATCGGCGGCGTCGGCATCCTCGTGGTGCAGGCGGCGGCGCACGCGGGGGCGCGCGTGATCGCGGTGGCGGACGCCGAGGAGAAGCTCCAGCTCGCACGTGACCACGGGGCGAGCGACGGACTCCTCGTGCCGACCCCCGAGGCCTACGACGACCTCGCCGGGGGCATCCGTGGGCTCACCGACGGTCGCGGCACCGACGTGTTCTTCGAGCTGGTGGGGACGACCGCATCGATGGCGGCGGGGGTCCGCTCGCTCGCCAAGGGCGGGAGGTTCGTCTCAACCGGGTACACGGACCAACAGCTCGAGATCCACCCGATCGAGTTCATCCTGCCGGAGTCCTCGTTCATCTCCACCGTCGCGGCGACCCGGCTGGACCTGCAGGACGCTATGGCGCTTTCCGCCGCGGGAGCCATGACGGTGCCGATCGCCGGCTCGTTCCCCCTCGATGGCGTCTCGGACGCGCTCGCGGCCTTGCGTCAACGCGGGGTCCTCGGCCGCCAGGTCCTCGAGATCGCCTGACCCACCCCGACCCAAGGAGCCGACCGATGCCCACCGTCACCGAACCCACCATCGCGTTCCTCGAGAAGCCGCTGCGCCTCTACATCGATGGGACCTACGTCGAGACGGAGGAGGGCCTCGCCTCGATCAACCCGGCCACCGGCCGGACGCTCGCGATGGCCCCCCTCGCCACCGGACGTGAGGTCGACGCGGCCGTGGAGGCCGCCGGCCGTGCCTTCGAGACGTGGCGCTCGGTGCCGCCCACGCAGCGCGCGCGTCTGCTGTGGGGGCTCGCAGACCGCCTGGAGGCGAACAAGGAAGAGTTCGCGACGATCGAGGTCCTCGATAACGGCAAGCCGATGTGGGAGGCGGAGGCGGTCGACGTCGCGCTGACGATCGAGCTGTTCCGCTACTACGCGGGCTGGACCACCAAGCTGACCGGCGACGTCCTGCCCAACTCGATCCCGGGGATGCTCACCCTCGGCAAGCGCGAGCCCGTGGGTGTGGTGGCGGCCATCACGCCGTGGAACTTCCCGCTGCTCGAGGTGGCGTACAAGCTCGGGCCGGCGCTCGCGGCCGGATGCACGGTGGTCGTGAAGCCCTCGGAGCTGGCGCCGCTCTCCACCCTGCGCCTGATGGATCTGATCGACGAGGTCGGCTTCCCGCCCGGCGTCGTGAACGTCGTGATCGGCGGGCCCGACGTGGGGGAGGCCCTCGTGCGCCACCCCGGGGTCAGCAAGATCGCGTTCACCGGCCAGACGGCGACGGGCAAGGAGATCATGCGCGCCTCGGTCGACGGGCTGAAGCGCGTGACGTTGGAGCTCGGCGGCAAGAGCCCCAACATCGTGTTCGCCGATGCGAACCTGGAGGCGGCCGCCAGCGGGGCCTTCGGCGGGGCGTTCTTCAACCAGGGGCAGGCGTGTGTTGCGGGCTCGCGGCTGTTCGTGGAGAAGCCCGTCGCCGACGAGCTCGTGAGGCACCTGTCCGAGCAGGCGAACCAGCTCAGGCTCGGCCACGGCCTCGATCCGCAGACCCAGATGGGACCGTTGATCTCCGCGCCGCACCGGCGCCGGGTCCTGGGCTACGTCGCGTCGGCGACCGAGGAGGGGGCCGAGGTCGCGGCAGGTGGGTCTGAGGCGTCGGTCGAAGGACTGGAGGAAGGGTTCTTCCTGCAGCCCACCGTGATCGCGGGGGTGCGCAACGACATGAGGGTGGCCCAGGAGGAGATCTTCGGGCCGGTGCTCTCGGTGATCGCATGGGAGGACGAAGACGAGCTGCGCCGGCTCGCGAACGGCGTCGACTTCGGGTTGGCCGCCGGGATCTGGTCGAGCGACACGAGCAAGGCGCTGCGCCTCGCCGACGACCTGCAGGCGGGCACGGTTTGGATCAACACCTACGGCATGTTCGACGTGGCCGTCCCCTTCGGCGGTCGCAAGCATTCGGGGTTCGGACGTGAGCTCGGCGCCGAGGCGCTCGAGCCATATCTCCAGTCGAAGTCGATCTGGGTGGACCTGACGTCGGCGGTGCCGCAATCCGGACAGGGCATCTCCCGCTGAGCGGGATGAGGGGGAAGGGAGCACGCTCGTGAGCGATCGCATCTTCATCAGGAACGGGACCGTCGTCACGATGAACGACGCCGACGAGATGATCTTCGGCGGCAGCGTGGTGATCGATGGCGACCGGATCGTCGACGTGGGACCCGACGCCGAGGTGGCCGCGCGCCAGAGCGCCGACGGGGCCACGGTGATCGAGGCCGAGGGCAAGGCGGTGCTCCCCGGACTCGTGGACCTGCACTTCCACACGGCGGTGGGCAAGGGATGGAGCGACCACCTCCCGCTGTGGGAGTACCTCGAGACCTGCTGGTACCCCATCATCCGCGCGCTGAACCCTGAGGAGGCCTACTGGGCCGCGCTCGCGAGCTACAGCGAGTCGATCAAGTGCGGCGTGACCACCGTCAACGACATGTACCGCCAACTCGGCGGTCTCGCCCGTGCCGCGGAAGAGATCGGCATCCGCGCCGTGCTCTCCAACGACGTGGCCGACGACGAGCACGACCTCGACACCCTGGACATCAACAAGGCCGAGTTCGAGGCGTCGAACGGGAAGGCCGACGGACGCATCGAGGTGTACATCGGGATCGAGTGGCTCCCGCTCGCCTCCGAGGGTCTCCTGAAGGAAGCCCGCATGCTCGCCGACGACCTCGGCACCGGGATCCACATCCACCTGAACGAGTCCCTCACCGAGGTGGAGAACTCCAAGGAGCGGTTCGGCCGGCGCCCGACCGAGGTGGCCTACGACTGCGGCATCCTGTTCGATCGCTGCATCGCCGCCCACTGCGTGTGGCTCTCCGACGCCGAGATCGCGCTGATGCGCGAGACGGGCACCCAGATCTCACACAACCCGTCATCGAACGCGAAGCTCGGCAACGGGATCGCCCGCGTGCCCGAGATGCTGGCCGCGGGGATCAACGTCGGGCTCGGGCACGACGCGGCGGAATGCAACAACAGCCGTGACCTGTTCGAGGTGATGAAGTTCGCGTCGTTGATCCATCGCGCGAGCCGCGTCGACCCGAGCCTGCAGCAGGCGCCCGACGTGGTGCGCATGGCCACGCGCAACGGATCGGCCGCGCTCGGCCATGAGACGGGGGAGCTCACGGCCGGCAAGAAGGCGGACGTGATCCTCGTGGACCTGAACAACCAGATGTTCACGCCGCTGCATCCCGAGTCCAAGGCGCACCTCTACTCGCACCTCGTCTTCGCGGCCAACGGCAGTGCGGTGAACACCACGATCATCGATGGGCAGATCGTGTACCGCGACCGCGCGTTCACGACGATCGACGAGCCCGAGGTGCTGCACCACGCGAACGAGGCGTTCCTGAGCGTCCTCGACCGCATGGTGGTTCCCACCTGATCCGTCGGCGTGGCTGAGCCGGTGGGCACGCAGGTGGCCGGGCGCACGCTGATCCGCGGCGACCCCGTGGTGGCGCTGGGTGCGCAGACGATGATCCCCGACGGCGCGCTGGTCGTGGAAGGCCCCACGATCGTGGCCGCCGGGCCCCGCGAGGAACTCGAGCGTCTCGGGCCCTTCGACCGCGTCCTGGGCTCGGCGTCCCACTTCGTGATGCCCGGGTTCATCAACTGCCACTACCACTCCGAGCTCGCGATCGGACCCGGCCTCTACCAATTCATCTTCGAGCGCGCGAACGTCTTCATGCAGGGCGCGGTCGGGGACATCGAGGAGGAGGATCTCTACACGGGGGTGCTGTGGGGCCTGGTGAACGCCATCAAGGGTGGGCAGACCTCCACGGTGGACATGTACTACGGCCGGCCGGGGATGGCGGAGTTCGGCGCGCCGTCGGCGTTGCGCGCGTACGAGGACGCCGGGATGCGCACCGCGTTCGGGTTGGTGAGCCGCGACGAGAACATCTACGTGCACGAGCCGAACGAGCGGTTCCTGTCGAGCCTGCCCGCGGCGCTCGCCGAGGAGATCCGTGCCTCGCCGATGGGCTACGCCTGGCCGGTGGACGACGTGATGGCCTCGTTCGCCCGTCTGCACGCCGACTGGCACGGCCGCGATGACCGCATCCGGATCGTCACCGCGCCCGACTGGACCCCCGCCTGCTCGGACGACCTGTACCGGCGCGCGCGCCGCGAGGCCGACGAGCACGACACGGGCATGATCACCCACGCGCTCGAGACGCGCGCGGAGATGATGTTCAACCTCGAGCACCACGGGAAGCCGGGGCTGCGCCGCCTCGCGGACCTCGGCGTGCTCGGCCCGCGCACGGTGCTCGAGCACTTCGTCTGGGTCACCGACGAGGAGCTCGGGATCTTCGCCGACTCCGGCGCGGTGGCCTCGAACGACCCCGGCTCCAACCTCCGCCTGTCCTCCGGGATCTGCCGCGTGCGCGACATCATGGACGCGGGCGGTCGCATCGCGTTCGGTACCGACGGCATCTCCTTCTCCGATCGCGAGGACTTCTTCCAGGAGCTCCGCCTCGCCTGCTACCTGCAGCGGACGCCGACGGTGTTCGAGCGGCAGCGGCTGGACAGCGAGGCCGTGGTGCGCGCGGCCGCCGAGAACGGCGCGCGGGCGCTGGGTATGGAGGATCGGTTGGGGAGCCTCGAGGCGGGGCGCTATGCCGACCTGCTGATCGTGGAGAAGGATCGCATCACGTTCCCGCCGGGCCGCTATGACGCCGAACCCTTCCTCGACGTGGTCCTCGATCGTGCCGACGCCGGGGACATCGACACGGTGATGGCGCACGGACGCGTCCTGATGGAGGGCGGCCGGATCACCGTGGTGGACGAGGACGCGTTGAAGGAGCGGTTCGCGGAAGCGGTGCAGCGCAGGATCTATCGGCTCCCCGGGCACGTGCGACGCTGGGCGGAACTGGGGCGGCTCGTCGAGCCCTACGTGATCGAGTTCTACCGGCGCTGGTACGACACGCCCGTGGAGCCCGCCTATCTCTACAACCCGCGGACACCGCCGGCCTAGGCGTCGACCAGGCCGAGGACCCGCGCGACGTTGTCGCCCATGATCCCGTCGAGCTTCTGCTGGGCGATCGGCTCCATCCGGAGAGCGTCCGCCTCGTCGTTCACGGTCATCAGTTTCTCGCGCAGCGCGACCGGGTCGTACAGGAAGCCCGGGTAGTCCGTGCCGAAGAAGAGCTTCTCCAGCGGGACGAACATCGGCTCGCATCGCGAGAGGAGGAGGAACAGGTCGCGTCGCGTGAGCGTGGCGATCAGATAGGAGAGTTCCGCGAAGAAGTTCGGGTGCTTGGTCAGCAGGAACAAAGCCTCGTCGACCCAGGGGAGGCCGCAGTGCGCGATGATCACCTGCAGGTCGCGGAACTCGCGTCCGATGTCGTCGAGCATGGCCGGACGGCCCAGCTCGAGGCTCGCGTCGATCCGCGTGGAGCCCGCCTGGTGGATCATCACGGGGATGCCGAGCTCCTGGGCCTTCGCGTAGATCGGGAACGCGAGCCCGGGATCGTTCGCGGCCCAGTGCTGATACATGGGGTAGAGCTTCAGCCCGGCGAGGCCGAGGTCGGTCACGGCGCGCTCGAGTTCCTCTACGGCGGTCTCGACGCCTCGGTACGCGGGGTTCACGGAGGCGAACCCGATGAACCGCTCGGGGTCGGCGCGCACGACGCCGGCGATCGCGTCGTTGCAGCGCTCCGGATCCTTCGGCCCGTCGAGGCCCAGCAGGTCCGTCGGATCCACGGTGCCGATGAGGCGTCCCTCGAGGATCTGCGGCGAGACCGCGAGGACGACGACCTTGTCGAACCCCGGGTGATCGCGGAGCGACTCCTCGGGGCCGATCACCGGCCATCCCTTGCGCGTGTACCCGCTCGCCTCCCACTCGTCGTCGGTGGGCATGCGATGCGACGGCAGGAGCCCCATCGATCGGTAGATGCAGAGCGATCCCTCGCGCCCGTACGCGAGGGTGAACTCCGGATCCTCGGCGAGGCTGAGGATGTGGCTGTGCGCGTCGATGATGAGGCTCATGCGGGTCTCCGGCGTCCACGCGATGGCGAACGCCGGCATCCTATCCCGAGCGTCGGGGCGGCCACCGATCGAGCCGTTGACCGGAACCAGGTCCCATGGTCAGCTCATGGGATGCGGACCGTCGATCCCGCGCTCCGACAGCGGTTGCGGCTGCTCGCCGTCTGGGTTGTCGCCGCGATCTCGGCGTGGGCGATCCGATCCTCGGGGGTCCCGGACGACTGGCGCGGTCGCATGATCGTGTGCTTGGTCGTGGGGACGGGCGTGCAGTTCGCGATCCTCACGCTGGTGCGGGCCGAGCGGAGCCTGGCACGTGCCGAAGCTGCCGTAGCGGCCGGCACGCTCGCGGCGGCGCTCGTGACCCCCATGCTCACCTCGGTCATCCCGCGAACCATCCCAAGCATGACGTTGATCCTCGCCCTCATCGGTGTGTTGGCGCTCAGCCGCGTGGATGAGGCGCGGACACGAGAGCCATCGTGAGGACGACGATCCGCCTCATGCTGGTCACCGTCACGGCCGCGACGCTGGCCCTCGTCTCGGTTGGGCGGCTGGACGACACGGTCCCGGCGCGCTCCGCGCCCGCCGTTCCCGCTTTCTGCATGGATGGTCCTCAAGCCATCCCGCTCCTCCAGGTGCTCCCTGTCGATCGCGCCTCGCGGCGCGCATTCAGGATGCAGGAGCGGACTCAGCGGGAGCTCGAGCACGCGCAGGCCAGGATGTGCGCCGCGCTCGACCGGACCTCCTAGTCGTACCTCTAGCCCGCCGACCCCTCCCGTTCATCTTGGGCCGTAGCGTCGCGGCGATCGGCCGCTCGCGGTGCCTCGCGGTTGGTGCGCTCGGCGGCCGCTGGACGTACGTCCGCTATTCACGGGCGAGGAGGAGCTCCACGACCTCGACGCCGACCCGTGGCAGCCTCTCCAGCCTTGATGCGGATCCCGCCCGCGCGGAGCAGAAGCAGGCAGTCCTGGATCTCACGCGCAGGCTCTGCTCGCCGCCCCCACCCGACTTCAACTGGGGGTAGGCCGGATGTGTCCGCAGGGACCGGGTTCAGAAGTCACGGCGCCCGTCGAAGTGCGTGGCGGCCTCGGGACGGGTCAGCTGGTAGAGCGCGAGGCGATGTCCGCCAGGCGTCCGGAACGAGCAGCACGGTCCGTGCGGGATCTCGAAGCTGCGCTCGCGTTCCCATCCGGCATGCTCCTGGCGCGCGAGCGTCGTCTCCAGGTCCTCAACGCGATAGACGAGGATCGGCCGCTCACCCTCGACGTGATCGGTGAGCAGGATCAACGGAGGACTCGTCGCGAGTTCGATCGCGGCCACCCGAGCGCCCATGCCCTCCACCGCGAAGACGATGCGACCTCCGAGCACGTCCGCGTGGTAGGTCATGTCGGCCGCGACGTCGATGCTCGGCGTGTAGATGAAGTCGAGCCCCAGGAACGGGGGCGGCTCAGCGGCATGGGTGTTGGTCACGCGATCCAGCTTGGCACGGTTCCCGGATGTACGAGCGGCGTGGGGTAGCCTCGGAGCGACGTTGCCGGGTCGCAGAGGCCGCGGCCCGCGGATAGGAGGTTCGCCATGCGCTGGATCGTGACGATGATGATCGCCCTGGGGTTGCTCGCGGTGCCGGTGACGGCGAGCGCGCACCACCGACCCACCACCTACTGCAGCCCGACGGGGGATATCTGCGAGAGCGCCGCGAACGTGCACGGCATCAGGACGCTCAGCATCTCGCTCGCGGCGCGCTACTTCACGAAGTACCGCCTCTGCGTGACGGCGCCCGACGACACCGTCACCTGCCATGGCTTCCGCGTCCACAAGCACGGCCCCATCTTCACGTCGTCGATCAAGTGGGCGGCGCAGTTCCCGCCGAGCGGCCACGGCGCCTACGAGGTGGAGTGGAAGTCGATGCCGGGCGCGGTGCGCGTGGGGAAGATCCTCGGATTCCACGTGATCTGAGGGGAGCCGTCGTGACGCGCGGGATCCTGGAGCGGCTCTCGGACGGGCCCGTGCTCGGTGACGGCGGATACCTGCTCGAACTGGAGAAGCGAGGCTACGTGCAGGCCGGTCCGTTCACACCCGAGGTCGTGATCGACCATCCCGAGGCGCTCGTCGAGCTCCACCGGGAGTTCCTGCGCGCCGGTGTCGACGTGCTCCAGACCATGACCTTCTACGCGAGCGACGACAAACTCGCTACGGTGGGGCTGGACGGCAAGGTCGACGAGATCAACCGGGATGCGGTGCGGATCGCGCGCTCCGTCGCCGCGGAGGGCGATGCGCTCGTGGCCGGCAACCTCTCGCTCACGTGGGCCTACGACCCCGAGGATCCGGCGAGCGCCGACCACGTGCGCGCGCTCTTCGACCGTCAGCTCCAGGCCCAGATCGACGCGGGCGGGGTGGACTTCTGGATCGGTGAGACGTTCTCGTACCTGCAGGAGGCTCTGCTGTTCGTCGAGCGTGCCAAGACCACGGGCCAGCCCGTGATGGTGACGATGTCCTACGAACGGCTGCCGGCGCGCTCCTACGAGGGCGATACGCCGGCCGCGTGCGCGAAGGCCCTCGTCGACGCGGGCGCGGACATCGTTGGCGTGAACTGCCTCAACGGGCCGGCGCAGCAGCTCCCCATCGCGTTGGAGATGCTCGCCGCCGTCGACGGATACGTGGCGGCGCAGCCCGTCGCGTACCGGACCACGGACGCGAAGCCCGACTTCACATCGTTCGAGAACTTCCCCTTCGCCATGGACGCGATGCAGCTCACGCGGCACGAGATGGCCGGCTTCGCGAGGGATGCCCATGCGGCGGGCGTCGGATTCATCGGCTCGTGCTGCGGTTCCGTCGCCGGTCACGTGCGCGCGATGGCGAAGACCCTCGGGAAGCTCCCCGAAGCGGAACGCCCGTGGAGATCCGCGAGCGGCAAGCCGATGTCCGCGTACGAGTACTACGCGCACGCCGAGACCGAGATCTAAGCAGGATGTGGGATGCCGTCGGGTGGATCCCGCGAGCCGGGTTGACTCCTCGACTTGGCTCCGTCACGTAACGTGCGCGGCATGCCTGAGCTGGATCCAGAGGGATTGCGAGAGGCGTACGACGCGCAGCTGCGTGCCTTCGTCCCCCCGCGGTTGCCGGACGGCGTGGAGGTCGAGCGTGACGGACCACTGCTGCGCTACACGGGATTCGAGAACGGCGGATTCGTGGGCTACCGCGACCTCGGCGGATTCGAAGGTGCCGCCCTCGACGCGCTGATCGCGCGGCAGGTGCAGATCTTCGCCGTGCGCCGCGAGGCGTTCGAATGGAAGGTGCACGCGCACGACCACCCGCCCGACCTCGCCGAACGGCTGCGTGAACACGGCTTCGTGGCGGAGGAAACGGAGACCGTGGTGATCGCGCCTGTCGACTCCATCGCCGCGCCGCCGTCGCTCCCTGCCGGCGTGACGTTGCGTGAGGTGACGGAGCGCCCGGACTTCGATCGCATCCAGGCCATGGAGGAGGAGATCTGGTCCGACGACCAGAGCTGGATGGCCGCGAGCCTCGAGGCCGAACGTGCGGCGGACGCCACTGCGCTCACGATCGCGGTCGCGGAGGCAGCCGACACGGTCGTGTGCGCCGCATGGGTGCGTTACTTCGCCGGCACCGACTTCGCGACGCTCTGGGGTGGCGCGACCCTGCCCGCGTGGCGCGGACGCGGCATCTATCGCGGGCTCGTGGCCTACCGTGCGAACCTGGCCGCCGACCGCGGGTTCCGCTACTTGGAGGTCGACGCCTCCGACGACAGCCGCCCGATCCTCGAGCGTCTGGGGTTCGTCCCGGTCACGACGACCACCCCATTCATCTGGTCGCCCCCCTAGCGGGCGAGTCGCGCGCGGATCGCCGTCTCGATCTCCGAGGCGACCTCGGGCATCTGCGCGCGCATCGCGTCGAATTCACGCGCGTGCATCACGATCGCGCGGACGGGCGTGGTCGCCATGACGCTCGCCGTGCGTCGCTCGTGCTCCACCAGCGCGATCTCACCGAAGAAGTCGCCCGGCCCCAGATCGGTGAGGTGCTTGCCGTCCTGGCGGACCTCGACGGTGCCCTCGAGCATGACGAAGAACTCGTGGGCGAGCCGCCCCTGATCCAGCATGTGGTAGCCGGCGGGCTCGTCGATCTCGTCCGCCCACTGCGCGATACGTTTGCGATCCTTCTTCGACAGCTTCTCGAACAGCGGCACGTCGTCCAGGGTGTTCGCGTCCACCGGCGTGCATCCTCCCGGGTCGGTTGCACCGCCATCGTGCCACGCCAGCCCGCGAACGGACCACCCCGGCTCACGGCGATCGTAGGGCGTCCGGTTAGTGCTTGGTCGTTTTGACCGTCCTGCTGGACGCCGGCTTGCAATCGGGCGTCCGATTCACGTGGGCGTAGAACTTGCCGGAGAGCCCGGTGTTCCCGGTCGACCACGCGTAGCGGTCTCCGCTGAGGTCTGCGGTGTCGCTCGCGACCTTCTTGTCGACGCTGAGGTTCTGTTGCGCGCCCTTCTGCTTGTAGAGCACGACCTTGCGTCCCTTCGCGCACTTCAGCGGTCGCGGGCTGTCGATGTAACCCGAGAAATCACCTGACTGCGCCTTGATGGTGAGCGTCGTCACCGCGGCGGTGCCTGCGCTCGCCATCCCGGCAAGGCTCAACGCCGCGGCAACAGCGAGGGCGAGGGCGGTCGGAAGCAGCTTCGATCTCAACGGTCTCTCCTCCTCCGCAGAGCATCCAACCCTGGGAGTCTCGTCCGCGGTGCCCGGTAGGTCAAACGGGCCGCTGGCGTCCGGCACGGACCTGGGCATAGATTCGGAGCCTCGAGCGCACTTCGCATGCCCAGGAGGGGGGCCCATGTCCGTCGACGTCGCATCATCCACCGACCCGCGTGTCCCGTTCGCGAGCGGGAACGATCTGGGGCCTCTCCCGGGCTTCGCCCGCCCGCTGGTGGATTGGGTGGCGCGCATCCGCGCCACGGTGCACATGAAGCTCCTCGCGGGATTCCTGCTGATCGCGCTCCTGCTCCTGTCCATGGGCGCGCTCAGCATCGTCGTGGTGAACCGGATCAACGACCAGGTCGACAGGCTCACCGCGTTGAGCGATCAGACCGATCAAGCGCGGGAGATGATCTACGCGGTCACCGCGCAGAGCCATTACCGCGCGATGGCGCTGCTCACCCACGATCCCTCGTACGTGGACAAGATCTATGCCGCCAAGGACACGTTCGCGGCGGATCTGGCGAACATCCGCGCGTACGCCATCCCGCAGCAGCCCGAGCTCTTCGACCAACTTGCGCAGACCAACGACCTCTTCACCGCGTCGAGCGACGAGGTCACGAGGCTCTACAACGAGAAGCACGTGCGCGAGGCGCTGGAGCTTCATATCGCCGAGGAGCACACGATCTCGCATGCGCTCGAGGACTCCTTGAACGTGTTGATCGCCGAGTCGGAGCGGCTCGTCGAAGCGGAGACACAGTCCTTCAACAGGCACCGGCGATTCCTCACGATCGCGGTGGCGACCTTCTCGGGGGTGAGCCTGTTGGGCGCCTTGGCGCTCGGAGCCGTCCTGAGCTGGTCGCTGATCCGGCCGGTCCGTCGCGTGGACGTAGCGCTCGAACGCATCGCCGACGGAGACTTCGACACGCGGGTCGAGGTGCCGAACCGCGACGAGTTCGGGAACCTGACGAAGAACCTCAACCGGACCACCGAGCAGCTATCGGGTCTGTACAAGAACCTGGAATCGCTGAACGCGGGGCTGCAGGAGACGGTGGAGGCCAAGGTGAACGAGATCGAGCGCGTCTCGCGCCTCAAGCGCTACCTCTCACCGAGCGTCGCCGAGTCGATCGTGAGCGAAGAGCGCGACCTGACCCTCGCGCCCAGACGCAAGTTCCTCACGACGTTCTTCTCCGATGTCCGTGGGTTCACGTCGGCGTCGGAGCGCATGGAACCCGAGGAACTCGTGGACCAGCTGAACGACTACCTCTCGGAGATGACCGAGATCGTGTTCCGGCACGGGGGCACGCTGGACAAGTACGTCGGGGATGCGCTGATGGTGTTCTTCGGCGATCCGCTCCCACAGCCCGACCACGCCTTGCGAGCTGTACGGATGGCGTTCGACATGCAACGGCGGATGTCGGAGCTCGAGCGTGAATGGTCGGGGAAGCACCGAGATCCCTTCAGGATCGGGATCGGCATCGCGACCGGCTGGGTCACGGTGGGCGACATCGGTCCCGCCGAGCGGAGCGACTACACGGTGCTCGGCAACGAGGTGAACCTCGCATCGCGCCTCGCCGACCGCGCCGCCGCGGGACAGATCCTCGCCACGGAGCGCACCCTGGCCGAGGTGGGCGACGCCGTAGAAGCGACGCCCGTCGACGTCACGGGTCTCAAAGGCGTGAGCCGGGACATCAGCATCTTCGAGATCGTCCCGAAGAGCACCTAGGCGCATGTCGCAGGGCACGATCGAAGGGACCGGCGCGGTCGTCGACGCGGCCGGCGGGCCCGTCCGGATCGAGCGGATCCTCGTCGACCCTCCGGGCCCCGGCGAGGTGCGGGTTCGGCTGACGGCGAGCGGCGTCTGTCACAGCGATCGCTGGGCGATGCACCACGGGAACTGGGGTGCACCCTTCCCGATGCTGTTGGGCCACGAGGGCGCCGGCGTCGTGGTGGACGTGGGCGACGGGGTGGACGATCTCATCGCCGGCGATCGCGTGCTGCTCGCATGGGCGGTGCCCTGCGGCAGCTGTGCGACGTGCCGTCGCGGGATGCCTCGCAAGTGTGCGCACGCCTGGAGACAGCCGCCCCGGATCACGCGGCGGAGCACGGGCCAGCTGCTCGAGGGCACGCTCTCCCTCGGCACGCTCGCCACGGCCACGGTGGTGCATGCGGCCCAGGCGATCCGCGTTCCCGACGCCGCCGACCTCTCGCGCGTGTGCCTCCTCGGCTGTGGCGCTTCGACCGGCATCGGTGCGGCCGTGAACACCGCCGGGGTGTGGCCCGGTGCCTCCGTGGCCGTCGTCGGGCTCGGCGGGATCGGTCTGGCGGCACTCCAGGGCGCGCGGATCGCCGGAGCGACCCGATCGATCGCGATCGACCTCGTGCCCGCGAAGCTCGAGCAGGGGGGCGCGTTGGGAGCCACCGACACGATCGACGCGAGCACGGTCGATCCGGTACAGGCGGTGCGCGCGCTCACCGGAGACGCCGGCGTCGACGTCGCGATCGAGGCCACCGGCGTCCCGGCGGTCGTGAGCCAGGCCGTCGCGATGCTCGGAACCGCGGGCGTCGCCGTGGCGATCGGCGTACCGCCGCCCGGCAGCCGCGTGACGCTCGACTGGAGCGAGGGGCCGGGCGCGGCGTACCCCAACAAGGCGTCCCTGCTCGTGACCGACGGCGGTGACGCCTTGCTCGAGGACTTCGCGACCTGGTTGGAGTGGGCGGTGGACGGAACGCTCGACCTCGAGGCGATGGTCTCTCGCGAAGGCGGCCTCACCGAGTCCGGACATCGCGGAGGCGTTCCGCGCGATGCTGGCCGGCGAGGTCGTCCGCACCGTGATCCGCATCTCGACCTGATCCGTCCCTCTCGGGAGGAACCGGTTCAGGTGAGGCCCCGGCGCGCCGATACCTGTTCGGAACCGTCTGAGGGGACGAACGTGTCGCGCGTACTGGTGATCGACGATGAGAGCGTGGTCGGGACCGTCCTTCGGTACGCCGTCGCGGGGGCCGGGCACGAGGTCGTGATGGCTGAAGGGGGCAGATCCGGCATCGACATGGCCCGCTCGGCCCACCCCGACCTCATCGTGCTCGACCTGATGATGCCCGCGGTCAGTGGCTACGACGTCCTGGAGACCCTGCGCCACGACGACGCCACGCGCGAGGTGCCGATCCTCGTGCTGACGGCCGTGGTGATGTCTCGCGAGCGCGAGCGGTGCCTCTCCGAGGGCGCCGACATGGTGATGACGAAGCCCTTCGACCCGAAGGACGTCGCCGAAGCCGTCGAGATCCTCCTCGCGCCGCGCGAACCGAGCGCCACGGCAGGCTGAAGCCTCGATCTGGCTCGCGCGGAACGCGAGCCTAACCAGGGTGGATCGAGCGAGCGTGGCCCGTCTTCCCTAGCCCGTGGACGGGACGGCGCAGCGCTCGGCGAGCTCATAGGCCCATGCGCGAGCACGCTCGGCCTCGCCTTCCTCCAGGGTGCTCTGCTTGGTCACGAGGAAGCTTCCCGGCTCTCCCACCGTCTGGAAGCCATGTTGCTGCAGCCGCTGGGTGATGCCCTTGGCGGCCGAGCCGGTGAGGGCCTTGGGGCCGTGCATCCGTGTGTCGAACGCCGCTGCGAGGCGGCCTTCCCCCGGTGGGACCTGCTCCGTCCATGCCCGCAGCCCATGACCGCGGGTGGGATCCTCGAAGGTGTTCTTCCCGTCCCTCAAGGCTTGCTCGCGGGTGCCGTCGCGGGTCATGCCGTGGGCGTGCGTCGGCCCTCCCACGACGAGCAGGTCCATCCCCGCCGCAGCCGTGGGATCGACGTCGTCGACCTGATCGATGACCGTCTCGATGCCGCCCTCATCCAGTCCTTGCCCGATCGCCTCGGCGATCCGCGCCGTGTTGCCGTACATCGACTCGTACACCACCAGCGCCTTCATCTCAGCCTCCTCCCGCGTCCCGGTGCCGCCGCGGACGAGAGCGGCGCCCTCGAGTCCTATCGCGATCGTCGCGCGCCGGCGGCAAGCGAGCCCCGGCCGTCCGTCCCACTACCGGAGGGTCGGGCGGGTCGTGGCTCGACCGGGTGCGGAGGCGGGCGCCGCGGCGCATCATGGAGGTAGGGGTGAGGTTCTGTGCCGGTCGCGGAGAGCGCGTACCCGACCACCTGGTGGCATCGCCTCGATGACGGGCGGATCCGTTGCGACGTCTGCCCGCGCGGATGCGCGCTGCACGAAGGGCAGCGCGGGCTCTGCTTCGTGCGCAGGCGCGAAGGGAACGCCGTCGTCCTCACGACCTACGGCCGCTCCTCGGGCTTCTGCGTCGACCCGATCGAGAAGAAGCCGCTCGACCACTTCCTGCCGGGCACCTCCGTGCTCTCCTTCGGAACGGCCGGGTGCAATCTCGCGTGCCGCTTCTGCCAGAACTGGGACATCTCCAGGTCGCGTGACGTCGACACCCTCGCCGATGAGGCATCGCCGGAGGCGATCGCCGAGATGGCAGAGCGGCTGGGCTGCCGTTCGGTCGCCCTCACCTACAACGACCCGGTGATCTTCCTCGAGTACGCGATCGACGTCGCAGACGCGTGTCGCGCGCGCGGGATCCGCACGGTCGCGGTGACGGCGGGCTACGTGAACGCCGGGCCGGCCCGCTCGCTCTTCGCGCACATGGACGCCGCCAACGTCGATCTCAAAGGGTTCACGGAGCGCTTCTACCACGACGTCTGCGCCGGGAAGCTCGCTCCGGTGCTTGCGACGCTCGAGTACCTCGCCCACGAGACCGCCGTCTGGTTCGAGCTCACCACGCTCGTGATCCCGGGCCTGAACGACGGCGATGTCGAGCTGGACCGGATGACGCGCTGGGTGGTGGCGCATCTCGGTCCGGACGTGCCGATGCACTTCACCGCGTTCCATCCCGACTGGAAGATGCGCGATCGCCCGCCGACGCAGCCACGGATGCTCGTTAGGGCGCGATCGATCGCGATCGACAACGGTGTCCGTTACGCGTACACGGGCAACGTGGTCGATCCCGAAGGGCAGTCCACACGCTGTCACGCCTGCGACGCGCTGCTGGTGGGGCGCGACGGCTACCGGATCACGTCGTGGGGTCTCGCCGCGACGGGGCGCTGCCTGGCCTGCGGCACGCCCTGCGCCGGGGTCTTCGACGCGGGGCCGGGCACCTGGGGGCCGCGGCGGCTACCGCTGCCACGGGTGGGTGCAGGCTGATGGCCGCCATCGTGCGCGCTCCGGCAGCCGTCGGCACGTTCTATCCGGGCGTGCGCGCGCACCTGGTCGAGGCCGTCGACCTGCTGTTGCAGGGCGTGGAGCCGCGGGAGGGGGCGCGACCGAGGGGCCTCATCGCCCCGCATGCCGGCTACGTCTACTCGGGGCCGGTGGCCGCCAGCGCCTACGTGGCCCTTCGTCCGTGGGTGGATGAGGTCTCCCGAGTCCTCGTGCTCGGGCCGGCGCACTTCGCGCCGCTCGTCGGCATGGCCGTTCCCTTCGCTTCCGCCTGGCAGACGCCCCTCGGCGACGTGCCGGTCGATCCCGAGCTGCACGAGGCCGCCGTGGACGCCGGCTGCATGGTCGACGACGAGACGCACGCGCCGGAGCACGCCGTCGAGGTCCAGCTGCCGTTCTTGCAACGCCTGGTCGAGGACCGGCTACGGTTCCTCCCGGTGGCGGTGGGCGAGACCGATGCGGAGGAGGTCGCGCGCCTCCTGCAGGTGCTGGAACCGCTCGTGGATCTGGTCGTCGTCAGCACGGATCTCAGCCACTACGAGGACATCGAAACAGCACGGACGCTCGACCGCCGCACCGCGGACGCCATCCTCGCGCGCGACCCCTCAGCGCTCCACCGATCGGCCGCGTGCGGCGTCTTCGCGCTCCGTGGCGCCCTCACGTTCGCGCGCGTCGCGTCGCTCGACGTGCGTCTGCTCGACCTCCGGAACTCCGGGGACACCGCCGGCGATCCCGAGCGCGTGGTGGGCTACGGCGCGTTCACCCTCACGTGATCGTCCATCGCGCTAGGAACGTCCCTCGTTCCAGACCTCGGCGATCTGCGCGAACCGGACGGATTGCGCGTCGAACAGCGGCTTCGCTTCGACCTTCACGGACTCGGTCTGTGTCCCCGCCGCGAAGATCACGGGACCGTGGTCGTGCACGGTCGGGTCGACGATCGTGTCGACGCCCAGCAAGGGCGCCACCGGAGGCAGCGATCCCAGCTCGAACCCGCCGAAGTCATGCGTGATCTCGTCCTCGTCGGCGAGCGACGCGTTCGGATCCTCGAGGACGCTGCGCACGAGCGCCATATCGAGCCGCTCGCCGCCCGGCAGCACCAGGGCCACGTGGCGGCCGCCGGTGTCGACGATCACGGTCTTCAGCACCTCGTCGGCCTCGATCCCCAGCGCGTGGGCCTCCGCGATGCCCGTGAACGTCCGGTCGTGTCTGAGGATCTCGTACTCGATCCCCTGACGTTCCAGGTAGTCCGTCAACGTGGTCATGGACCTCACCCCCAACGCCATGCAACCGCAACGGGCGTAGATCTCGCAGCGCTCCCTGGCCCGCCGCGGCAGGGACCTTCGGGCGACGGGCTAGCGACCGAACGTGTCGAGGAGCAGCCACCCCGTCCCGGCCAGCCACGTGACCGCGGCCACCGGCGCCACGACGGCGACGCCGCGCCGCCACCGCATGGCCGTGAGCCCGATCGCGAGTGCGCCGAACGTCGCGAGGTCCTTCACGACCGCGCGATCGGTGGCCGGGAAGCGCCGGGCGCGCGCCACGTCGATGCAGAGATCGAAGTTCGGATCGAGGTGCGCCCCGGCCGGGCAGGCGTTGGTCGGGAATCCGCCCACGATCAGCCAGGCACCCAACACGAACAGCGCGGACAGGCCCCACATCCACCCGGTCTCGCCGTCGGGCTCCACGGGGCGCATCTGCACGGATCGCAGGATGGCGACGGCGAGCGCCGTGACGCCGGCCGCCGTCATCCACACGAGCGCCGAGAAGCTGGGCGACATCGAACAGGACCGGGTGCAGAGCGCGTCGTCCGTGGTCGTGACGAGGTAGGCGAGGCCGGTCGCGAGGAGACATCCCCCGGTCGTGAACCCGGCCACGCGGCCGGCGGGAGCGATGGGCTCGGACGTCGAGACCTCCTGGAAGGCAGGGCGAGCGGGCGTGCTCAGTCTAGTGACGTTCGCGGAGCAGCTACGGGGCCGAAGACGCGGGTCGGGGCTCGCTGCCCTCGACCACAAGGCGGAGCAAGCGATCGCGCTCCAGGACGAGCGCCATCTGGTTGCAGAATGCCTCGAGCACGCGACGCTCCGATGGGACCAGCGGACTCCGATGCCCCCGGAGCACGATCAATCCGAGGTTCCTGCGGCCCACGTTCAGCGTGAGCCGCTCCTCGATCATCTCGCCGCTCTCGATCGGGTCCACCCGGATCACGGACGCCTCCTCGAGGCCGCCCAGGTCCGCGCGCGGAGAGATGAAGAGCGTGCCCTCCTCGAACCCGAACTTCATCACGATCAATCGCATCACGGGGTCGTAGGTCTCCCCGGCGGGACGGGGGTCCACGAGGGCGTACGTGAGGTCCTGCTGCAGGCGCAGTTCGCGCTCGCGCCGCTCGGCGGCCTCGGCTCGCGACCGCGCGTTCGCGAAGAGCTCCGAGATCAGGATCGAGAGCCCCAGGAAGACGAAGAGCACGACGACGTGCTCCGCTTCCGCGATGCGGAACGTGTCGTAAGGCGGGATGAAGAAGAAGTTGAACGCGAGGAAGCCCAACACGGACGCGGTGATACCGGGGCCGAGGCCACCCACGGCCACGGTGACGACCACGAGGGTGAGGAAGGCGAACCCCTCGGTGATGGGATCGAGGTCATCGCGGAACGGGTGGAAGAGAGCGACGAGGGCGACGGTCCCGAGGGTCGCGAGGAGGTATCCGGCCACCAGACGTCCGCGTCCCGGGGACAGGAACGCGCGCGTCGGGGAGTCCAGCGCCCCCTGGGCGGAGTCGGTTCCACGGTCTGTCATCCGGATATCCTCGCTCGCCTCCGCCAACAGCATAGGCTCGCCCGACGGGCGGGGGCGCTTCCGTGGAGCGAAGGCTGCCGTCGGCTACAGGCTCGCGATCCTCGCGCGGGCCGCCGCGGCGGCGACGACGTTCTCCTTCGCCTCGAAGAGCGCGAGCGCCTCCTCCAACGCCGCGTGTGCGCCGTCGAGGTCCGAGGCCCTGCGCAACGCGTCCGCCAGCGCCTCGCGGGCCTCGGCTCGCATGTTCAGGTCGTCGCTCTCGTCGGCGAGCCCCACGGCCTCTCGGCAGGACCGCTCACCCTCCGCCAGCTCGCCGCGCGCCGCCATCGCCCGCCCACGCACCCCGCGCAGCAACACCTGGGTGGCCAGGTCGTCCTCCGCGGCCGCCTCAGCGCTCTCCTGGATGAGCGCTTCGGCCTCTTCCGTCCGCCCCTCATCGAGCAAGCCGCGCGCGAGCAGCGCCGCGACCGTCGCGAGGAACCCCCGTTCGCCCAGCTTCTCGCTCACCTCGTAGCCCGCGCGCAGCGCGGCCTCCGCGGCGTCGGCGTCTCCCGCCAGGTCCTCGACATAGGCGACCGTCTCCGAGACGAAGGCGGCGCGCAGCCAGAGCCCGAGGTCTTCGAGGATGCCGACGGAGCGCGCCGCGAGCGAGCGCGCCTCGTCGAACCGCCCCTCCATCGCCCGCAGGGCGGCCAGGGCGCGCAGCACGAGCGCCTCCACGACGTGGTTCGTCCGCGCGGTCGCCTGCACGGCCTCGCACCGGGCCACCGCCTGCGGCACCGGCGTCGGGCCGAGCACGGCGGTGCCCATCTGGAGCCCGAGGCTCTCTCCCTCCACCCACGGCGCGCCCGCGCGTCGAGCGTGCGCGATCGCGCGTTCGAGCGCTTCGTCCACGTCCGCGTAGCGGGCCTGCGTCCAGCGCACGTCGGCCGTGAGGCGCCACGCACGTGCGAGCCCGAGGTCGTCGCCGAGCGCCTCGAAGACGGGGATGACCCGCTCGAGCTCGCGCAGGGCGGCCTCGGTGCGCTCCTTGGGGTCGGTGGATTCCATCAGCAGCAGGCGCACGACGGTCGCGTGGCCTGCCAACCCACGGTCGCCGATCGCGTCGGCTCCGCTCAGCGCCTCGTCGAGGATGAGGTCGGCGCGCGCGAGGTCGCCCGTGTCCGCCAGGGCCACGCCGAGATCGGGCAGCAGCGCGAGGCGCTCGGGAGTGCCGGCTCCGCGCAGCGCGGCCGCGCGTTCCAGCAGGTTCGCGGCGGCGGCCATGTCGCCTCCGGCGAGCGCGCGCCGGCCCGCGACGGTGAGGCGGTCGGAGGCGCGCGCGCCCAACACACGCACGCGCTCGTCGGGAGCGGACAGTTCCCCCCGGTACCGATACGCCTGTTCGAGGTGGTACCCGACGACCTCCTCGTACTCCACGAGGCGGTCCCCGCTGTGCCCCTCGATCCACCCCGCGAAGCGCTCGTGCAGCTCGGCGCGGCGCTCCTTGGGCAAGCCCTGGTAGGCGGCCTCCAGGATCAGGATGTGGTGGAACCGGAAGGCGTCCTCGCCCGCGAGCGTGGACCGCTCGGGGAGGATCAACCCCTTGCGCACGAGGGTCTGCAAGTGCCCTCCGACGCGCGGTTGCACTTCCTCGGGTGCCAGCTCGGCGACCGCACCCCACCAGAACTCCTTGCCGATCACCGCCGCGGTCCCGATCACCGCCTTCTCCTCGACGCTCAAGCGATCGAGCCGCGCCGCCAGGAGGGCCTGGATCGTGGCGGGCACCGCGACCTCGGCGAGATCGCCCACGACCCGCCAGCCGGCGTCCTCGCGTACGAGCCACCCGTCGTCCTCGAGCATCCGCAGCATCTCCTCGACGAAGAGCGGGTTGCCCTCCGCGGCCTCGACGATCCGCGCGGAGTCCGACGCGTCGAGCGGGGAGGCACCGAGGAGGTTCGCGATCAGCTCCACGCTCTCGTCGTCGCTGAGCGGCGCGAGCTCCAACGTGCGCGCGGACGCGAGGGCGCCTGTCCAGCTCGGCCGTACGTCGAGGAGGTCGAGGCGTGCGAGGCAGAGCAGCAAGACCCGGGCGTCGCGCGTCCATCCCGCGAGGTATTCCACGAGGTCCAGGAACGTGGGCTCCGCCCACTGGATGTCGTCGAAGAGCACCACGAGGGGCCGCTCCGTCTGCAAACACTCCAGGAACCGGCGTATCGCCCAGAAGGTCTCCTGCATCCCGCCCGGTGACTCCGCGAACCCCGAGACGGCCGCCACGCGCGCGGCGATCAGCTCCGCCTGGTCCGAACCCGCCAGAGCGCGTTCGATCTTCGCGCGCGCGGCCTCACGCGAGTCCTCCGTCGTGATGCCGCACGCGTCCTTCACCAGCTCGGCGACCGGCCAGAAGGTGATGCCGTCCCCGTACGGCAGGCAGCGGCCCCGCGCGACGCGGACCTCGTCGCCCAGGCTGTCGGCGAACTCGTGAGCGAGCCGGGACTTGCCGACCCCGGCGGCGCCGAGCACCGTCATCAGCTCGCAGCGCGCGTCGTGGGCGCTCACATCGAGGGCCTCGCGCAGCGCCGCGAGCTCCCGCCCACGTCCGACGAAGGTGGGGTGCTGTCGGTGGGGTGCGTCCGAACCGGGCTCGACGTCGAGGAGCCGGTACCCCGTCACGGGATCGGCCTTCCCCTTCAGGGAGAGCGCGCTGCCCTCGTCGACCGTGACGCTCGCCCGCACGAGCGCGTAGGTCTCGGGACCCAGCAACACCTCGCCGGGCGCGGCCGTCTGTTCCAGGCGCGCGGCCACGTTCACCGCGTCGCTCACCACGAGCGCGCCTCCCTGGGTTGCGCCCCCCACGACCACCTCGCCGGTGTTGACCCCGATCCGCGTGCGCAGCGAGACCCCCCAGGCGGGCTCCAACTCCCCGTTCAGCGTCTGGAGGGCCTGGCCCATCTCCGCGGCTGCGCGGACCGCCCGCAGGGCGTCGTCCTCGTGGAGCACCGGGGTGCCGAAGAACGCCACCACGGCGTCGCCGATGTACTTCTCGACCGTGCCGCCGTGTCGTTCGATCACGGCACGCATCTCTTCGAAGAAGCGGGTCATGACCCGGCGCACCGACTCCGGCTCCAGCCGCTCGCCGAGGGGCGTCGAGCCGACCACGTCGCAGAACAGAACCGTCACGGTCTTGCGGGCGTCCCCGGCCATCGGCGCGGGGGTGGGCAAGGGCGCCGCGCAGGACATGCAGAACCGGGCGCGGGCGGGGTTCGTCTCCCCGCAGGAGGTGCAAACCGGCATGGGGCGAGTGTAGGCCACTCCCACCGTGACCTTGCTCGCATGCTCAACAGGCGCGTAGGCTCGGCCGCATAGGCGAGTCGAGGGGGTCACGATGGCGAAAGAAGTGACGTTCAGCATGCGGAAGGGAGCCACGTTCAGTTTCGTGACGGACGACGAGGAAGGCGCGGAGGATCTGCTCGACGCCGAGCCGGGAACCATCAGGCCGATCCACCTTCCCCTGTTCGCCATCACGGATGACGAAACCTGGGCCTATGACTCCGAGCCCGTCGGAACCCTGCACGGGTTCGTGGTCGTGACCGGCGGCCGGCACGCCGTTTGCCACCTCGTCTTCGCGATGGGGGAAGACACCGTGGTGGCGACCGGCGTGCTGCCCACGGGATCCTCGACCGTGAGCGATGGATGGATCGCCGTGACGGGTGGTACCGGCAGCCTCTTCCGTGCGTCGGGCGCCTGCCAGGTCACGACGAGGAATCCGAAGCGCTGGGACATCTTCATCTAGCTCGCAGGAGCGCCCAGACGCATCGGCGACGTCGGGTCGGCATCGCTGAGCGTTCCGTCCATTCGTCCCGCGCATCGCGGTGAGCTGGGACGATGGAAGCAGACCCATGACGGCAGAGACGAAGATCGAAGACGCCACGCCGCGCGCCTGGACCGAAGGCGACGCGCCGATGCCCGCCCTGTACCTCGGCCACGGCGCGCCGCCCCTCCTCGACGATCGGTTGTGGACGTCGCAGCTCGCGGCCTGGGCGAGAGATCTCCCGAAGCCTCGCAGTGTGCTCATCGTCTCCGCGCACTGGGAGTCGGCGCCCCTGACGGTGGGGGCGACGCGCGACGCGGCGCCGCTCACCTACGACTTCTACGGCTTCCCCGATCGGTTCTACCGCATGACGTATCCGTCGCCGGGCGCGCCCGACCTCGCGGCGCGCGTCGCGGCGTTGATGCCCGACACCGAACGGGTCACCGAGCAGCCCGATCGAGGCCTCGATCACGGCGCGTACGTCCCGCTGATGGTGATGTACCCCAAGGCCGACGTCCCGGTCCTCCAGATGTCGATGCCGACGCTCGATCCGGCGCGCCTCTTCGACCTCGGGAGGCGATTGCGTCCCTTGCGCGAGGAGGGCGTGCTCGTGGTCGGATCCGGGTTCCTCACGCACGGCCTGCCGTTCCTGACGGACTTCCGGCCCGACGCGACGCCGCCCGGGTGGTCGCGGGACTTCGACGACTGGGCTGCCGAGGCACTGGCTCGCGGCGACGTCGACCAGCTGATGGATTTCCGTCGCGCGGCGCCGGGCATGCCGTACGCACATCCGACGGTCGAGCACTTCGCGCCGCTGTTCGTGACGCTGGGCGCCGCCGACGATCCGGAGCGCGCGCCCGAGACCGAGATCGCGGGATTCTTCCTGGGTCTCGCGAAGCGATCGTTCCAGGTCGCCTGAGATCCGCCCGCTTGGCCGATCGCGGGACGCGCTCCGGTATCGTAGGCGGGTGACCTTCCCCCGTCCCATCCTCCCCTTGGTGCTGGGCGCCCTCCTCACGGTGGCGCCTCTGCCCGCTCGCGCCGCGACCAAGACGACCCCGGGGATCGACGTGTCCCGGTGGCAGAGCACGATCGATTGGCCCCGCGTTGCCTCGACCGACGTGCGGTACGTGATCATGAAGGCCACCCAGGGCATCCACGAGGTGGATCCCTTCTACGCCACGAACCTCGCCGGGGCGAGCGCGAACCACCTCGCGGTGGGCTCGTACCACGTCGCCGAGCCGGGGACCGCGAAGGACGACGCGGTGAACGAGGCCGATCATTTCCTGGCGATCGCGCGCAACGCCCCCGGCGACATCCTGCCCGTGCTCGACATCGAACATCCCACGCTGCCGGTGGCCCGCCTTCAGGCGTGGGTGCAGGACTGGGTCACGCGGGTCAATGCGCGGCTCGGCGTGCGTCCCCTGATCTACGCGAGCCCGTATTTCTGGCGCACGTACATGGGCGACTCCCACTGGTTCGCGGATCACGGCTATCCGCTCTGGATCGCGCACTGGCACGTGAGGTCACCGGATGTGCCCGCGGCCGACTGGGGCGGCCGGAGCTGGTCGCATTGGCAGTACTCGAACACCGGGCACGTCCGGGGCATCACGACGGCCGTCGACCGCGATCACTTCGCCGGCTCCAACCTCGGGGCCACGAAGATCGCGCGGCTCAGCATCAAGAACGATGGCGGGGGCACGGTGACGGGGCCGCGGATCGCCTGCGGCGGCGGCTCGGCCGATTGCTCGCGGCTCGCCAGCCCCGGTGATGCCCTCACCCTCACCGCGGACCCGGCGTCCGGCGCCACGTTCGTGCGTTGGTCGGGTGCGTGCACCTCGGCCGGCGCGTCCCCTACCTGCACCGTGACGACGCGCGGGAACAAGACGGCCACCGCCGTCTTCGGCTACCCGCTCGACGTGGCCGTGCAGGGGACCGGCGGCGGGCAGGTGACGTCGGCACCGAGCGGGATCGCGTGCGGCGGCGCCTGCGCCAAGGTCTTCGCGTACGGGCGGCAGGTCACCCTCACCGAGGAGCCCGACTCCGCGTCGGGCTTCGGAGCATGGGGCGGGGCGTGCGGCGGGTCGGGGCCTACCTGCACGGTGAGCCTCACCGCACCGGTCCACGTCAGTGCGCGGTTCGACGCGGCCGTCGCGCTGCAGGAGGACGGCGCGGGGACGCGGTTCGCATGGGCGCGTCGGGGCGAACCCGAGGCCGCGGGCGGAGCCTTCCTGTACGACAGACGCGGGGGTGCCTCGGTGACGTTCGGATTCACGGGGCCGAAGGTGACCCTTTCCACGATGGCCGGGCCCGGGTACGGCAGAGCGACGATCGCGATAGACGGCGCGCAGGTGGCCACCTTCGACGGCTACGCTCGCTCGCTCCGAGCCGGCGTCGCCCACCGCTTCAGCGCGCTCGGCGGCGGCGCACACACGATCACGATCGCGGCCCTCGGCACCCACAGCACGCGCGCGAACGGGACGGGGGTCGGGGTGGATGCCGTGCGCGCCGGCGGCACGCTCCATGCCAACCCCAAGCCGCGAGACACCACGTGGGGTCGGGCCACCTCACCCGACGCGGCCGACGGCGTGTACGTCTTCGACGACGTGGCGGGGGCGAGCGCGTCGCTGCGGTTCACGGGAACCGGCGCTACGTGGGTCACCGCCCGCGGCCCATCGATGGGCATCGCGCAGATCTGGGTCGACGGGAAGCGGCTGAAGACCGTCGACCTCTACGCGGGGACCCGCACCTTCGGCGTCCAGCGCACCGTCTCCGGTCTGGCCGACCGTGCACACGTCATGAAGATCGTGGTGCTCGGGACCCACGCGCGCGCGAGCGCGGGTACGACGGTCGTGACCGACGGTTGGATCGTGCGGTAGCGCTCGCGCTAGCTCGCTACGGGGTGGATCGAGGGGAAGTAGGCGGGGGGATCCGGCGTGCGAGGCTGCCTGAACAGCCACGTCACGGCCTCGAAGGGGATCGGGTCGACCGCGTACTGGTCCAGCAACCTCGACCGCAGGGCGTCGGGGCTCAGGTTCGTGATCTTGGTGCGGCGGCCGTCGGGAACCTCGATGCCCCCGCGGTGGAGCGCGCAGAGGGGGTAGAGGAGTCCCACGAACCCGTGCACGACCTCGGGGATGCCGGGCCCCGGCTCGAACCAGGCGCACATCGCGCAGACGAGGCCGAGGCGCGAGGGGTACGCGAAGCGGCCGCGCCAGCCCCGCTCGTGCTCGATGACCGTTCCCCACAGCGCGACGGTCCCCACCACGGGTGGCGGCGGCCATGCCGGCCGTGGCCTATCGAAGACCTCGAGCGAACGGCTCGCGTAGATGCCGCAACGGCAGGAGGGCTCGGGTGCGGCATGCGGACCCCGACCCAAGGAGAGCAGCGACGGGGCGCCGCAGCGAGCCTCCACCGGCCGTCGCGGCGGCCACGAGTCGACGCCCGACCCGGCGGGGCGCAGCAGGGGTCCCCGTGCGTCCTCGGAGAGGTTCCAGATGCGCCAGCCTTCGATCGGCTCGTTCGCTTCGTCGATGGGAAGGCCCATCACCATATGGTCCGACCGGTCGCGGGTTCGCGCAACCGAAGGACCGGCTCGGAGGACCCCCTTCCGGCCCCGCCGAGCGGCTAGGCTTATGCGTCGTGAGTGGGAACCTCGTCGACGACGACGTCGAGCGCGGTGAGAGCGCGCTCGCGCGCCTCAGTACCTTCTCGGACGCGGTGTTCGCGATCGCGATGACGTTGCTGGTGCTGGACATCCCGCGTCCCCCGGAGGCCTCCTCCGGGAGCGCGGTGCCCTTCGACCTGACGGCATTCCTCTCGCCGCACCAGGGCAAGTTCATCGCCTACCTGATCAGCTTCTGGGTGATCGCGCTGTTCTGGATGGGACATCATCGGCTCTTCCGCTACCTCCGCGCCTACGACCTCGGTGTGGTGCTGCTCAACCTCGCGCTCCTGTTCTGCATCGCGTTCCTGCCGTATCCGAGCGCGATCCTCGGCGACCACGGAGACGACGTCGGCTCCGTGGTCTTCTATGCGCTCTGCATCTCCGTGACCGGGATCGCCTCCGCCACCCTCACGTGGTACGCGGTGATCCACCGGCGATTCACGGCGCCCCTGCCCACGGCCATGGCCTGGTACCACGTGTCCCGCGGTCTGGTGGCGCCGGCGGTCTTCCTCATCAGCATCCCGGTGGCCTTCGTGAACACCTACGCGGCCATGGCCCTGTGGCTGCTCTCGTTCGTGCTCCAGCCCGTCGCACGCAGGATCGCCGAGAACCGTTCGGCGCCGATCCCTGCGGAAGGACGGCTGATCGTGGTGGACGCGACGCGCTTCGTCGTCCGGACCTCCG
Organism: uncultured Actinomycetes bacterium; assembly: GCA_963810915.1. Classification (GTDB taxonomy): domain Bacteria; phylum Actinomycetota; class UBA4738; order UBA4738; family HRBIN12; genus JAOUEA01. Next base: position 238,049 of record CAWEPH010000004.1, read on the forward strand.
ACGGCCGTTCGCTCGACGTCGACGTGTCCGGGCCGGGCGACGGGCTGCCGCTCGTCTTCCATCACGGCACACCCAGCTCGGGGGTGCAGTTCCCGCCGATGGCGCGGCAGCTCCACGAGCGCGGCCTCCGGCTCGTTACCTACTCACGTCCCGGGTACGGGTGCTCCACGCGACAGCCGGACAGAGCGGTGGTGGACTGCGCCGCCGACGTCGCGGCGATCCTCGATGCGCTCGGCGCCGAGACCTGCCTCACGGCCGGCGCGTCGGGTGGCGGCCCGCACGCGCTCGCCTGTGCGGCCCGCCTTCCCGATCGCGTGCGCGCATGCGCCTCGGTCGCCGGGGTGGCGCCCTTCGCAGCCGCGGGTCTCGACTTCCTCGCGGGCATGGGCGAGGACAACGTCCGGGAGTTCTCCATGGCGCTCGACGACCACGACGGCCTCGTGGCCTACATGCACACGTACGAGGAGGCGGTCGCGGTGGCCACGCCGGAGGCCGTCATCGAGGCGCTGCACACGCTGCTGTCTCCGGTCGACGTCGCAGCGCTCTCGGGAGAGCTCGGCGCGTTCTTCGTAGCCAACGGGCAGGAGGCCTTCGTGGAGGGGATCGACGGTTGGTTCGACGACGACCTCGCCTTCGTGCGTCCCTGGGGCTTCGACCTCGACTCCCTCTCGGTCCCCGTCACGATCTGGCAGGGGGCGCAGGATCTCATGGTCCCGTTCGCCCACGGGGAGTGGCTCGCGGCCCACGTTGCGGGCGCACGCGCCCAGCTTCATCCCGACGAGGGCCACATCACGATCGGGTTCGCGCGGCTCGGCGACATCGTCGACGACCTGCTCGCTAACGCGCTCTGAGGTCCTCGAGGAGGGCGTCGCGGATCGAGCTGCGGGAGCCGAACACCAGCAGGAAGAGGGCCTCGCGGGCGAGCCGCTGTGCGTCGTGGTCCGCGAGGATCGCGCGGCCCCCGTCGTGGACGATGAGCGCCGTCGCGGCGCGCACGGCGAACTCGGACGCGTGTGCGCGCGCGGCGGGAAGGGTCGCAGGCGTTCCCTGGTCGAGAGCACGGCGGACCTCGGCCAGCTCGGCGTCGAGCGCCCCGGCGCCCATCAGCGCGCAGCATCGCGACGCGACCCCGAGGGCGAGGGAGCCGTTCGTGCGCAGGGTCATCGGATCGCGCGCCGTCACGTCCGCCAGCGACTCCTCTTCGACGATCCGCTCTGCCGGGATGGGGTGGTCGCGGAAGCGCAGCGTGTAGGTCCCGCTCGCGTCGGCGCCCACCAGGCGGAGGCGCTCGACCTCGAGCGTCCGGGCCTCGTGAGCGTCGATGAGCGCTCGCACCACCATCTCGCCCTCGCGCGCCGCCACCAGGAGGACGTCGATCCGACCCCAGCCCGTCACCCACGGCGCCTCGCCGTTCACGATCAAGCCCCCGTCGCTCCGGCGCTCGGCTCGGAGGCGTGGCGGCCCGGGGATCTCGCCTGCCCGCGCGATGCCTCCGCGGACCTCGCCTCGGCACATCGGGGCGAGCCAGGTCTCACGCAGGCCAGGGGTCTGCGAGCCGGCCACAGCGCGTACGCCGCTGTGGTGCTGGATCCAGACGAACGTCGTGGTCAGGCACCCGGAGGCGACCGTCTCGATGACCGTCTGCCGTGTGGCCTCGTCGAGATCGAGCCCTCCTGCCTCCACCGGACCGTCCATCCCGTAGAACCCTTCGCGTGCGAGGAGGTCCAGCGAGGGGACTGGCACGAGATCCGACGCATCCGTAGCGAGGGCGGCGGGGAACAGAACGTCGTCGGCGATCGCGCGTGCACGCTGCAGGATGGGATCCATCGGTGGACGGTAGCCGTGCCTCCTCCACGACGGCAACGGCCGGGTCATCGGTCGGCGGTGCGCTCCGCCACGCCGGAGTAGGGTGAGGTCGGCGGGGTCGTGCGAAGGCCGGACCGAGCTAGGAGGAGGATCGACGATGACGGACAGCATCTACCGGGTGACCGAGGTGATCGGCACGAGCACGGAGTCCTGGGAGGACGCCACGCGCAAGGCGGTCGAGACGGCCGCGGCCTCGCTCCGGGACCTCCGGATCGGCGAGGTCGTCAAGCTCGACGTGACGATCGACGAGGGCAGGGTGACGCACTTCCGCTCGCGCGTGAACATCTCGTTCAAGTACGAAGCCGACTGACGCCGAGGCGTGACCTGAGCGCCGCCCCTTCCCGGTACCACCGGGTGATGTGCGAGACTCATCAGGCCATGAAGGGGGTCCCTTGAGCGCCTGGGTGTTGCTCGGGCACGTGGCGGTCGCCTTCTGGTTCGTCGCAGGCTTGGTCGGGCGCGACGTCACGCTCGCGATGGCGCGCCGGAGCGACCGGATCGACGTGGTGAGCGCGTTGGCGGCACTCGCGGGGCGCTTCGACCGCTGGATGGTGATCCCGGGATCGATGGCGGTGCTGGTCCTCGGCATCCTCACCGCCTGGGCCCGCGGGGTGAGCTTCACCGCGACCGAGAGCCGTTGGCTCCCGCTCGCGCTCCTCCTCTTCCTTTCCATGATCCCTCTGGTGCCGCTCGTCTTCGTGCCCAGGGGGAAGGTCTTCGACGCCGCGCTCGCTCAGGCCCAGGAGGTCGGCGCCGTCACGCCAGAACTCACGTCCGCCTTCGCGGACCGAGCGGTCCTGGGCGCCCGGATGTACGAGCGCATCGCCGTGTCGCTGATCATCGTGCTGATGGTCGTGAAGCCGTTCTGAGTCGCAGCAGCCCAACGGTCGTTCGAACAGCACGTGACGTTCGATCGTGCCCGGCGACGGAGCTCATCGCTGGTCCGGCTTGGTCGCGGCGAGCTCGTCGCGGCCGGATACGCCGAGCTTGCGGTAGATGTGCGCGAGGTGCGACTCGATCGTACGCGGGCTGAGGTGCAGGTCATCGGCCATCTGCCGCACGCTCAACCCTCGGCGTGCGAGCGCCGCGACCTCGCGCTCACGAGCCGTCAACGCGCCGATCGTTTGCGCCGCTCGGCGGCCTCCTCCTCCCTCCGCCCGGAGCGCGCCCGCGACCCGGGCCTCGAGGGCATCAGCCGGGAAGGATGCGTACCGACGACCGGCGCGGGTCCATGCCGCGATCCGCTCTTCGCCTCCGAGCACGTGGCCCAGTCGTTCGGCGGCCCGAGCTTCGATCAGTCCGGCCCCGAGACCGGCGGCCGCGTCCTGGGCGCCTCGCAACATCGCCTCCGCTTCCGCGGCCCGTGAGCGCGCGTGGGCGAGCAGGCCTCGGGCGTAGCGGCGCCCCACGTCCGAGAGCGGATCGCCCGCCCGGTCGGCGGCCTCGTTCAAGGCGTCCAGGTCGTTCGCAGCGCGTTCGAGCTCGCCGATCGCGATCCGCACCTCGACGAGATCGGGGAGCATCTGTGCGAGGACCGGCCAGGCGCCCATCGATCCCGCTCGGTCGCACGCGCGCGCCATCAGCGCGGCCGCCCCGTCGAGATCGCCCACGAACCAGCGGACCCATCCGGCCGCCCAACGGTGGTTGGCCGAGAAGATGTAGAACTCGCGGTCGCCGTAGATGCGGTCGGCGAGGCGGACGAGCGGGCCGGCTTCCCTCTGACGTCCCATCCCGGCGAGCAGGGCGCCGGCCAGCGTGAGGGTCCAGGCCGAGTGGATCGACGGGGACACGGGGTGCATGGCCTGGATCGCTCGGCAGTCGGAGAGGGCCTGCGCCCAGCGTCCGAGGTGCCAGTTCAGGCGCGCTCGCGATAAGTACGCGACGTCGCTGGGGTTCGGTTCGACGAGCAGCGTGTCGAGCTCCGCCCGCGCTTCCATCAGCCTGCCGCCGTTCATGAGCGAGTCCGCCAATGCCCCCACATGCCAGCCGATCTGATCCGGCTGGGACGACGTCCGCGCGGTCTCCAAGGCCCGCCGGCTGGCGGTCTCAGCCTCGTCCGCACGGCCGACGAGCCCCAGCGCGTGCGCGTGCGCACCGCGCGCGTGCATCGCGGTGATGGTGTCACCTCCGCGCTCCGCGAGACGGATCGCCTCCCCGCTCCCTTCGATCTGGGCGCGGAGATCCCCACCCTCCCCCTTGATCCACGCCAGCTCGTTCAAGACCTTGGGGAACTCGTCGTCGAGGCCGCCCGCGGCGATCAGTCGCACCGCCTCGTCGGCCGCCTCGGCGGCGGCGTCCAGGTCGCCCGCGCCCGTGGCGAGGAAGGAGGCGAGCTGCCGCTTCAGTGCGGCGAGCTCGCGCGGGTCCGCGTGCAGGAGTGGTTCCAACGCGACGAGCGCCGGGATGCCGACCGTATGGTCGGAGGCCACGCCGGCCTGCCACGCGATCTCGCGGAGGAGGTCGATCCGTTCCGCACCGCCGTCTGGGTCGTCGGGGTCCAGGAGTCTGAGCGCCGCTTGGAGGTGGACGAGTGCCTCACGATGCGAGCCGTTCACTTCGTCATGGCGCGCGGCCTCGCGCAACAACGCCACCGCGTCCGCGTCGCCGGGCAGCGCCCCGCGCGCCACGTGGTAGGCCCGGACGTCGATCGGTTCGTGGAGTGACCGCTTCGCCACCGCGGCATGCAGGCGGCGGCGGGTGGCGGCCCCGATCGCGTCGTACGTCGCCTCCTGGACCAGCGGGTGCACGAAGTCGTAGCGGACGACCCCGTCCTCCATGCGGGTCGTGAGCAGTCCACCACGAACGAGGTCGTCCAGCCGCTGCTCGTCCTCAGGTACCTCGACGAGCGCCGCGATGGTCTCGAGGGCGAACGAGTGCCCGAGCACCGCGGCGAGTTCCAGAACCTCGCGCTCCTCCGCTCCGAGCGGACCGGCCAAGCGGCCCGCGCGCTGCTTCACCCCGACCGGCACCTCGCGCGAGGCCGGATCGTCGTCGAGCTCCTCGATCAGCGCGACCGTGAGGAGCGGATTGCCCCGGGCGCGCTCCCAGAGCCAGTCGGCCAGCTCGGCCTCGAGGCGTCCGGGCGGCATCGCACCCTCGATGAGGTCATCGATCTCGCCACGGCTGAGCGGGCGGAGCGAGAGTCCCTGGGCGAGCTCGTCCTTCAGCAACGCGTCGAACAGCGCCGTCAGCTCGGGATCCGTCGCCAGGGCCTCGGTGCGCGCGGACGCCACCAGCAGGACGGGAGCCTGCGGCGGGTTGCGCGCCAGGTAGTCCAGCGCCTCGCGCGTGGACGGGTCCGCCTGGTGCACGTCGTCGAGGGCGGCCACCAGCGGCCCGTCTTCGGCGAGCGATTCGAGGGCCGCAGCGAAGGCGTCGAGCATGGCGATCCGCCCGAACGTCCCGTCCGCCCCGGAACCCGGCCCCATGGCGGGTGCGACGCCGACGAGGGGTCGACCTCGCCCCTCAGCGAGGCGAGTCAACCGCTCGGGCATCAGCCGCCGCAGCCCCGGATCCAGCGTCTCCACCAAGAGTGAGAAGGGAACCGCGCGCCCTCGGGCGGACCCGCGTCCAAGCAGGAACCCCGTGCGGGAGGGAAGGGCCGCCCCGAACTCGGTGAGCAGCCGGGTCTTCCCGACCCCCGCGTCGCCCGTCACCACGACGACGCCCGCCCCGCTCTTCGTGCGTCGGAGCGCGTTCCCGAGCGTCGCGAGCTCGTCATCCCGGCCGACCAGCGGGGTCGTGGGCATGGGCGATTGTAGGCGCGCGACCGCACGACGTGACCGACCTCCGCCGGTTCCGTACCCGGTTCCGTACCCATCACGGATGGCGTCGATATCCAGATGCGTGAGTCTGGCGCTGAGGCCGCGATGGTCGCGGCGGGAAGGAGGGAACCCGATGGGCGTCCTGGTGCAGATGCGCGTGGCCGCGTCGGATGTCGAGCGGTTCGTTGCCACCGCGAAGCGCTTCGAGCCGCGGTTCGCCGAGCTGGGGGCGGAGCGGCAGTCCATCTACCAGGTGGACGGCTCGGACGAGGTCAGCCTGTTCGCCGAGTGGGCGTCGCACGACGCGATGCACGCAGCCACCGAAGCGCTCGGAGAGCGGTTCAACGACGAGGCCGGCACGCAAGGCCTCATCTGGGAGACGCGGATCTGGCGCCGGCGCTGAGCGCCTCGCGGGCCGCAACGATGCGAAGGAAGGGGAGCGAGATGCCACTGATCAACGTGAAGGTCATCGAGGGCGTGTTCACCGACACGCAGAAGCACGACATGGTCGAGCGCCTCACGGACGCGATGGTCTCGATCGAGGGCGAGAACATGCGCGGAGTCACCTGGTGCGTGGTGGAGGAGGTGCACGGCGGCGATTGGGGGATCGGCGGCACCCCGCTCACGGCCGCCGACGTCAAGGCGCGCGCCGCGGGCACCGCCGGCTGACCCACTCGGGTGCGCACGAGGCCCGGCCTCCGGCCGGGCCTCGTCGATGCTCAGGCCGGATGCTCAACCACCGCAGGCGCACGCTCCCCCGCAGGCGCAGCCGCCCCCGCTGGTGCGCGTCCGAGGCGCCGCCCGTCGCGAAGAGGGAGAACCGCCGCCGAACCCGGTCGCCGCCGCACGCGGGGCACCGCAGCGCCGTGTCCACGGTGGCCGTCATGGAACGCCGCTCCTCGAAGGGGTGTTCGCAGGCCAGGCAGACGTACTCGTAGGTAGGCATCGTCCCGTTAACCGTACGTGTTCGCGGCGACACGAGCCAGCCCTCGCAGCGCCGGGGCTATCCTCCCGATGTGGCTACCCTCACGGACGACGCCGACAGCGTGCTGGTCGTGATCGACGCCCAGCCCGGGTTCCTGGGCAAGCTCCGGCCCCCGGACGCCGACGCCGTCGTCGACCGGATCCGCTGGTTGGTGCGCCTCGCCACGCTCCTGGACGTCCCCATCCTGGTGACCGAGGAGCAGCCCGAGCGCAACGGCTCCACGGCGGCCCCGATCGACGCCGCCTTGCCCACCGGGGCGTCACGACACACGAAACCGGCGTTCGGGCTGGCCGCGTGCCCCCCGATCGTGGCGGCGTTGGAACGATACGGGCGGCGGACCGCGGTGCTGTGCGGGCTGGAGACCGACGTCTGCGTGGCGCAGTCGGCCATCGGCTTGAAGGATGCCGGGTGGAAGGTCGTCGCGGTGGAGGATGCGGCCGCCTCGCCGGGCCCCGCACATGCACAGGGACTCGCGCGGATGCGTGCGGCCGGCGTAGAGGTGGCCGGGGTCAAGGCGCTGGCCTACGAGTGGCTCCGTACGGTCGAGCGGACGGAGCGCGTGGAGCGGTTCCTCGAGACCGACGTCCCCATCGGCATCGTCCTGTGAGGATGACCGCCGCTCGCGGCGCCCTGCCGGTTGTGGGACCTGCTCGAGATCAGGCAGGAGCCTCGAGGCTCCGTGGGGTCACGAATCGGCTGATCGCGCCTGCGCCCGGTGCGAGCGACGCCCACGACCCGTCGGGCACGTCGATGCCCACGAGCGCGCCCGTCGGCAGTTTCTCCGCGACGGCGGCCCGCGCGGGTCCGCCCGGCGCGAGCATCAACGCGAGGTCCTGGAGGGCGGGGTTGTGACCCACCACCATCACCGAGGTGACGGCGTCATCGATCTGGCGGAGACGTTCGAGCACGACCTCCGCGTCGAACGTGTAGAGGCCGGGTTCGATCCGCACCTCGAGCTCGGGCCCGAGCGAGGCGACGACCGCCGCGAGCGTCTGGCGTGCCCGCAGCCCCGATGAGCAGAGCACGAGCGCGGGGTTGATACCCGCGCTCGAGAGGTAGGCGGACATCGCCGCCGCGGCGCGCGCGCCACGAGGGGCGAGCGGGCGGTCCTCGTCGGGGAGCGATGCGTCGTCCCAACTCGATTTCGCGTGACGCAGCAGCCAGATGTGTCGCATCAGGTGCATCTCCTCCCGCGGCGGCCCTCATGCTGATAATGCCCTCATGCGTCACCGCCTGCCCATCCTCGCCGCACGAGACCGGTCGTGACGGGACCGCTGCGGATCACCCGGTCGGTGGTCGTTCCGGAGGGGGAGCTCCGCTGGCGATTCAGTCGCTCCTCCGGTCCCGGCGGTCAGTCCGTCAACACCGCGGATTCTCGCGTGGAGCTCAGCCTGAACGTGGCGACCACGACAGCGCTCGGTCCCACGCAACGCACGCGGGCGCTCTCACGGCTCGCCGATCGTCTGGTCGACGGGGTGCTCACCGTGACCGCCTCAGAACACCGCTCGCAACTCCGGAACCGCGAGGCGGCCTCCGAGCGCCTCGCCGCACTCCTGCGGGCCGCGATCGCACCGCCTCCACCTGCGCGCAAGCCGACGAAGGCAACGCGCGCGGCCACCGAGCGACGCTTGGCAGCCAAGCGCCGCCGTGCCCGTACGAAGCGCCTGCGTCGCTCCGACGACGAAGACTGAGCCCGCCGAGCCACCCGGCTGCCCGAAGGACCCTAGGGCGGCCGGCGGCCCGATCAGGCCAGGACGGCGACCCCGTCGATCGAGAACGAGGGGTGCCCGCGAGAGCCCACGTTCACGAGACGGATCGTGTGCGCGCCCGTGCGGGTCCAGCTCAGCCGGAAGGTGACCTGTCGGTAGCCGTTGCGACGCGCGCGCTGGGAAAACGTCCCGCCGCGATGTCCGTCGACGACGACCCGCACCGATCCGAATCGCGGGCCGACGCGAGCCAGGACGGCGACGGCCCTCCCGGACACGTGGAGCACCGCGGTGGCCCTCGCGCGCGTCGTGAGCCGGTACGTGTTGCCGAGCGCCTGGCGGTCGTGACGCTTCGACCAACGGCCCTCGTAGGAGAGGCGCTTGTCGGCGAGCGTCGAGAGCGAGATCGCCGGGGCCGCGGTCCAGGCACTGGCGTTGCCCCACCCGTCGAGCGCCCGCACCTCCACGGCATAGGTGTGCCCGGGCGCCGCCGCGATCGTCGTGGAGGTCGACATGTCGTCGGTCGCGAGCGTCGACCACGCGCCGCCGTCGGTCGACGTCCGGACGTCGTAACCGTTCACCGAGTCCGCGGCATCCTTGGCGGCCCAGACGACGCGCACCGACGCAGGCTTCCCTCGCTTCGGGAGCTGCTGCGGCGAGGCGAACGAGATCCGCGGGGCCATCGTGAAGGTGGGTGGGGTGGCGTCGGGCGGCTTGGCCACCGTCACGGTGGCTCCGCTCGGCTTCAGGTCGTCCACGCGGATCGCCCAGTTCGTGGCGGGATCCACCCAGGCGTGGCCGGGGCGCAGGACGGCGTTCGTGACGTCGCCGTCGGCGGGCGTCATGTCGAGGAAGTCCGAACCACCGTTGCTCACGTCGGGTAGGTGCAACAGCACACCGGTCGTCGCACCGGCCGGGAGCCAGGAGTCGATCCCGCTCGCCCGTCGATACTCGATCCAGATGTCGTGTGGCGTTCCCGGCAATCGCAGCCCCTGGATCGCCTCGGTTCGTTGTTCCAACGGCGCGATCAGATAGGTCCCGCCTCCGCTGTCGGCGGTCTGCTTGCGGCCCTGCATCCAGCCCAGTCGGTTGGCCTGCGATGCATTGAACCGACCTACACCACCCCAGAACGATCCACCCATCGCGTCGAACGGATCGCCGTACTCGCTGAGCGTGCAGGACGTCGACCAGGGCACAGCCGTGCTCGCCTGGGTGCAGGCGACCGAGTGCGCGTGATACAGCCCGAGGTTGTGGCCGAGCTCGTGCACGGTTACGCGCGTGTCGAGGTAGCCGTTGATCCAGACCTGACCCCACCCGACGCCCGCCATACCGGCGAACCCGCAGTCAGACGTGTACGGGAAGTAGACGAGCAGGTGGTCGTACGTGCCCAGGTTCCATCCGGCGCTCGTCGCCGCCGACTGAGCGTTCGACATGATGCTGCCGGTCGCACAGCCGCTGGGCGTCGGGATCGTGAGCCAGTTCGTGGCGGATGCGGTCATCCGTACCTGGCCGTAGGAGGCGTCGTCGTACCAGGCGTCGTTCACGTCCTTGAGCTGGTGGACGGCCGACGTCGGTGTCACCGAGTCGGGTGCCGTCCAGTCGACGAGGATCGCGAGCACCGAGTGGGTGACGGGCGCCAGTCGCGCGGCGGCGGGCGCAGCCGTGCTCTGGGTGGCGGCGCCCGCGACCGGTACGACCGAGTCCGCGTCCAGTCGGGAGCCGCTCAGGGTGCCGTCGACCTCGACGCGCGTGCCTGAGGGGAAGTTCGGGGGATCGCCGCCGCGTTGCAGCAGGTACGACGTGCCGCCGGCGACGACGTAGTGATCCGTGCGGCCCCAGTCGTATCCGTCCACGGCCACGGCACGGTAGGTGCCCGTGAGATGCACACGACGGGGTCCCGCGGAGGCTTCCTGCACGCCGGCGAGCAGCAGGACGAGCACCGCGCAGACGGCGGCGACGGTCGTTGGTGGGCGCACGCGCGTGCGGCGCAGGGGGGACGCTCCCACGATCACCTCTCTCCCAGAGTGTGTCGACAATCCGCGCCCGATTCCTTAGCGGCGCGTCAGGCGGGATCCCGATCCCCATCCGCGGGATGGAGGCCGCCGACGATGTGGGCACGCGACGCCCCGACCTCGGCGCCTAGACTCCGGGCATGTCGACATCGACCGATGAGAACGAGCTGCTCGTGCTCGGGCGGTCCGAACTCGAGAACCTCGAGATCACGTGGAACGAGGTCGTGGACGTGCTCGACGACGCGTTCGGCCAGAAGGCGGCGGGCCTCGTGCAGAACCCGCCCAAGCCCGCGGTGCGACCCAGACCGGACGCGTTCATCAACGCGATGCCCGCGTACCTGGGCGGCTCTGATCGGGTGGGGATCAAGTGGGTCGCGGGCTTCGAGGGTAACCGGGCGAAGGGTCTCCCCTACATCTACGGGGTCTTCCTCCTCAGCGACGCCGAGACGGGACGGCCCCAGGCCCTGATCGACGGCGGCTGGATCACCGAGATGCGGACCGCCGGCGCCTCGGGCGTCGTCATGCGGCACATCGTTGACCAGCCGCGGCGGCTCGCGATCGTCGGCGCGGGTGTCCAGGGCCTTCGCCACCTCGATCTCTTGCTCGAGATGCGACCGGGTATCGAGGAGGTGCGCGTGTTCGACGCACGTGCCGGGGCGTCGGCACGCATGCTGGCGCGTGTCGGCGACAGGAACGTGGTCGTCGCCGATACGCCGGGTGATGCGCTCGATGGCGCCGACCTCGTGATGACCGCCGTCACCGTGCCGCTCGATCCTCGCCTCGATGCGGGGGCCACCCATCCCGATGCGGTCCTGTTGCCGATCGACTACGACGATGCGCTCGGAGCGCCGGCCGCGAACGGCTCCGCCCTGTTCGTCGTGGACGACCTCGGGCAATACGCGTCGGTGTCGGATCTGCACTTCACGGGGTTCCGCGAGCCCGACGGGGAACTCGCGCAGGTGGTGAGCGGCGCCCTGCCGGTGCCGAGCAGCGGGCGACGGGTGTTCCTGAACATGGGGATCGCGATGGACGACGTTGCGCTCGGAGCCCTGTGCCACGAGCGTGCGCGCGAGCGCGGGATCGGGAGGATCGTCCGGTTCCCCTGATATCCGTTGCCCTGGAGTCACCGCCGAGGCCGGTGGTAGGGTCGGAAGGGCGGACCACGCACGTACGGAGGGATCCAGCATGAACCGCATCCGTCGGGTGCTCGGCGCCTCGGTGGTGGTGTCGACGGCGCTCTTCCTGGTGGGCGCCCCACCCGTCGTCGCGGCCTCGAGGGTGGCGTGGTGGCACATGAACGCGGCCACCGGTCCGATGATCGACGCATCCGGGTCGGGGAACGACGGCACGCTCGAGGGCATCCGGCGGGTCGCGCCCGGCTACAACGGGAGGGGGCGCGCCTACCGCTTCAACGGCAGGAGCTCGCGCGTCGTGGTCGTCAACGATGCCAGCCTCAACCCCGGCACGAGGAACATCACGCTCATCGCGCACGTGAAGACGAGCGTGCAGCCGCCGCCCTCGGTCGGGGACTACGACGTGGTGCGCAAGGGCAGCGGCATCTACAAGATGGAGATCATGGGCTCGGGCCAGGCCTCCTGCAGGTTCGAAGGGTCGAGCGGCGGTGTCTCCATCCAGGCGGGACCGAACGTCGCGGACGGGCATTGGCACGCAGTCACGTGCCGGAAGTCTCGGTCGCGGATCACGCTCACGGTGGATGGTAGGTCCTGGTCGAACGAAGGCCGCGCGGGATCCATCTCGAGTCGCTCGTCCCTGGTCCTCGGAGGGAAGCCGAACGCATCGGGTGACTGGTACCGCGGCGTGATGGACGAGGTCAGCATCGCGATCGGCTGAGCCCACTGTTCAAGTTCGGTCGATCCGGACCCGCAGGGGTGATTCGGGTCATGGTTTCCCACCTTTGACATGGATCGGGGAGCGCGCTCAGAGGGCTTCAAGGCACGCTTAGGCCCGGCGCGGGGTCAGGCGCCCAGTCGGCGCTCGAGCGGCGTGGTGAACCGGGGCCTGATCCGGACGTCGCCGAACCACGCGGCCAGGCGGTCGCGCTCGGCATCCAGCATCTCCACGACGCGCGGTGCGACGGGCTCCAACAGGTGCATGCGGATCTCCCCGTCCCGGGCCTGGCTCCACCCGCCGATCGCGCGGCCGTCCGACCACACCGTCGGCCCCGCGTTCCCGTTGCGGTCGAACAGGACCTCGGCGTGAGGGCCGAGATACCACGATCGTTCCTTCCATCCCATCGCCGTGGGATCCAGAGCGGGGAGGAACGCCACCCACGGCCTCGGCGCTCGCGCCTTCCCGAGATCGTCGGGAAGCACGAAGCCGATCCCTTCGTCGAGCTCGACCTCGATGGCGTCGAGCGCACGCAACGTGGCCTTCGTCAGGCGCTGCGTCCAGCCCGTCCACCACGCGATGTCGATGAGGGTCGCAGGCCCGAAGGACCGGAGCCAGCGGGCGAGGAGCGCGCGGCAGGCGTCGGCGTGGGGGATCAGGGGCAAGCCGCCGCTCAGCCAACGCTCCGTGCGCGTCCAACGGTACTGGCCGGAGGTCCACCGTCCCCGGGGGCGGGCCCGCACGACCCGGCCCTCCGTCGCGAGCAAGAAGAGCACGCGCGTGGACACTCCCATCGTTCCGCCCCAAGACTTCCCCTCCCCGAAGTGCAGCTTGATGCCCAGCTCCGGCACCCGACGGGTCAGCTCCGCCGCCGCCGCCTCCCCGGCCGCGTCGAGCGCCTCGAGCGTGCGCCGTGAAACGTCACCGAGCCACGCGCCCCCGTCTTCGGCCACGCCCTGATCCTCGAGCAGACGGATCAGCCGCGTTCGCTGCGCGGGGGCCAGCGCCTTGGTGCAGGCCGCATCCATCACGCCCGCGAGCTCTCGCGGGACGACGAAGAGCGTGCGACGCATCCCAAGCATCCGTACGAGGCTTCGCCGCTCATACAGGGCGTCCTCCAGGTCTTCGGGCACGAAGCGGCGCACGCGCGCGCGGGCCGAGAGGAAGACGGAGGCCGGGTCGCTCGAGTGCAGCGCAACCATCGCCTCGGTCGCTTCACCCACGGACCGTGCCGGGCGCGCGAGGGCGTGGCGGACGCCCAGGCGCGCGCGACGCTCGTCGACCCCGATCTTCCGCACGGAGCACAACCTACCGTGAGCCGAGCCGAGGCCCGCTCCGTGTAGCGTCCTGCGAGTGAACGCACCGGAGGTCGGTCATGCGACGAACGAGCGCGGCGATCGCTCGATCCCGAAGTTCATCTCACGTCCCGGCCTCGCGTGGGCGCTCGCGTGTGCGTTCGCCCTGGGCGTGTGGATCCTCGCGCTCGCCGTGAACCTCCGTGGAGGCCGGCCGTTCGCGGTCGACACCGCGTGGTTGCGCAGGATGCTCGACCTCCGCGACCCCGTGGCCACCGCGGTGGCCGACGTGTTGAACGTCGTGGGAAGAGCCCCCACGAGCTGGCTGATCCGTGGAGCCGTCACCCTGTGGCTGCTCTTGGGTCGACGGAGGTGGGCCGCGCTCGCCTTCGCACTGACCTGGCTCGGAGCCGCCCTCACATCCACCGTCGTCAAAGCGCTCGTCGACCGCCCGCGGCCGCCGGCGTCGCTCTCCTTGGTGCACGTGGGTTCGGCGAGCTTCCCGTCGGGCCACGTCCTGGCGATGGCCTCGAGCGTCCTCGTCCTCGTGCTGGTCCTGGTGCCGCCCGGGCGGCGCACCTGGTGGTTCGTCCTGATCGCCGTCGCCACGATGACGATGGCATGGTCGCGCACCTACCTCGGCGTGCATTGGCTGACCGATACGGCCGCCGGCGCGCTCCTCGGCTGGACGCTGGCCCTCGTCGCCACGCTCCTGACGCAGGGCCTGCGCGTGCGTCGACCTAGCGAGAGCCTCGCTCGTCGAACCGCCGTCCCGCCGCCGTGACCGTCTTGCCACAGGCGCTCCCCAGCAACGCGCCGGCCACCACGTCCCCAGGGAAATGCACGCCCGTGTGCACCCGTGAGTACGCGACGGCGAGCGCAAGCAGGCGGAGTGGGATCCACAGCAAGGGCAACCGCGCCCCCACGGCGGAGCTGAACGCGTACGCGGATGCGGCATGCCCCGAAGGGAACGACGTGGAGGTGGGCATGCGGACCGACCGTTCCACGGGGAAGGGTCGGTCGTCGCGCTCGCGGATGGGCCGCGGCCGGTCGGCCAGGTTCTTGGCGGCCAGGTTCGCGACCGACGACGCCAACCCGATCGCCGCGACGCCCTCCAGCGCTGCCCGCCGTCCTCGACGTCCACCCACGACGGCCAGGGCTGCCGCGATCCCCAGCCATAACTTCGAGTGGTTCGCGAGATCCGAGAGATCGGCGAGCGTCTCGTCGAGGGCATCCGTCGGGGTGCTCGCGACCGCCTCGTACACGGCGCCGTCGATCTGGTCGACCTGCGTGAGGATCTCGCGCCAGAGCTCGGGGCTGTCGTTCATCCGCCGGTATGCGCAGAGCGCCCGAGCGCGACGGCCCACAGGTCCTTCAGCGTCTCCACGGAGCCGGAGCGCGGCGGCGGTGGGAGGCCCGGACGATCGTGCGGCAGCCGGATCCTGAGGACGCCGGGACGCACGCTCACCTCGAGAGGAGAAGGGAACTGGAGGTACTCGCCGTCGACGCCGGCCGCGATCGTCTCGGCGGCGGAGTCGATCGTGATCGACGCGGCGGTCCATCGCGTGAGGCCGGTGGCATCGGCACCTGCCCCGCGTTCGAGCGCACCCACCATCCGCGAGAGTTCACGCGGTGTGTCGTAGCTGATCACGTCGATCCCTAGCTCTCCGGTGTCGAGGCGGGGACGGGTGCCCGCGGTCTTCACGCCCCGGTACTCGTAGGGATTGTTCGCGAGTTGGATGAGCTGCGGCGACTTCACCGTGTCGCCCTCGGGGGTCTGGACGCGGAGCCCGCTGTCGGACTCCGGCGCGGCGACCTGTGGGAGCTTAGCGAGGACGGTCGTGAGTTTGGCGTCGCGGTACTCGGGGCTGCTGATGATCTCGGCGTAGATCCCCAGCGAGACGTTGTTGACGAACGGTCTACCCGCGATCTGCCCCAGATCGACCCGGATCTCCACGCCCTCCTCGCCGAGCGCCTCGAGCGCCTTGCGCGGGTCGTCCCGATCGAGTCCCAGGTCGAGGGCGAAGTGGTTCCGGGTTCCAGCGGGGATCACGAGGACGGGCAGGTCGTGCGCCACGGCCACCTCCGCGACGAGCGCCTGCGTCCCGTCGCCGCCGGCCGCCCCCAGCAGGTCCGCCCCTTGAGCGACCGCCTCCTCGAGCGCCCCCACCACGTCGAGGCCCCGCTCCAACAGCACGACCTCGCCACCCTTGGCCCGCGCCATCTCGTCGAGCCCGAAGTCCCCGACCTTGCCCCCTCCGGACTTCGGGTTCATCAGGAAGAACGGCTTGGAGGGGGGCGGCGTGCGGACCTCGGGCGGACGGTAGGGGTCACGGTGGAGCGCGCGTGCGGCGAGTGCCTGAGCGACGACGATCAGCAGGAGCACGGCGATGATCGCGCGGCCGAGTTCGCCGGCGAACAGCGCCCCGATCGCGATGGCGATCGCGAGGATGAGCACCACCACCCCCACGATCCGTCGTCCGCCCGTGTGCGTGACCGCCTCGAGGAGGCCCCCGGTGCCGACCGAGATCGCGACGAGCGCGAGGACGACGGCCAGAGGTTCGGCCACGATGTTGGCGAACCCGACCAGGAAGGCAGCGAGGTACAGGAGGAAGGCCGCAAGGGCGTAGAGCCGACGCTTCAGGGGTGCGTGCATCGGTCGCTCACCGCCCTCGCGCCGCTCGTCGTCCGCATGGGTCCGGAGGGTACGCGGGGCGGGTGGACCTGGCAAAATGACAGGAGTCCGCACGCGGCCCCTACCCGGCTTCGTCGAGGTCCCGATGGTTGCCTCGATCGCCATCTCCGCTGCGCCACCGCGAATCCGGGCCCAGGGCGTCGCCTGCCGCGCGAAAAGGCTTAACTCCAGCTTGGAGGGGACCTAAGGCAGGGTTGGGGCCGAGACGGGCCGAATCGCTCCTCGTTGCTCTAGGCTTATCGGGTGCTGAGGTTCCTGTGGATCGGGTTGGCGGCGGTCATCGCGCTGAACGTGCTGTTCGTGGCGTGGCTCGCCTTCCTGTCGATGCTGCAGCGTCGCCGTCGGCCGGAAGAGCCCGCGAACGTCCGCGAGTTCCCCAGGACGCACACCGTGCCTCCTCTGATGGATCGACACGCGACCCGACGCGTCGTGGGCGCCGCGACCCTAGTCGCCATGCTCTTCGCGGGCACGGCGTTCGCCAGCCCGCACGCTCGCCAGGTCGCGGCGTCCGTGCTGGACTCGGTCGCCCGCGGCTTACAGATCGGCCCCAGCGAGCAGGCAAGCGTACGCGGCGGCCCCGGTGGGGGCGGCCGCCGAATCGAAACACACCGACCTGGGCCCGACGACCCCAGCCGCGCCGTCGCGCGGGTCCGGGGCGCCCGCCTCGTCCTCGGCCGTCCACGGCGGCGGGGGTCACGGAACGCACACCGCCGGCCACCCTCCTGCGATCCCGACCGCAGTCACCGCCTCCGCCGTATCCTCCACGGCCATCTCGATCGGCTGGTCCGACGTGGCCGCGGAGACCGGGTATCGCATCGAGCGCTCGAAGGACGGAGCCACGGACTGGATGCAGCTGGACACCACGTCGGGGGGCACCACTACGTACAGCGACAACGGGCTCGACCAGGGCACGACCTACTTCTATCGGGTGGTCGCGAGGAACGCGGTCGGCGAGTCGGCGCCTTCGGACATCGCCTCGGCCACGACCAGCACGGATCCGGCGAGCCCCACCACCGTCACCGCCTCCCCGCTCACCTCGTCCTCGATCGGGCTGAACTGGGCGAACGTCGCGTCCGAGACCGGGTATCGCGTGGAGCGCTCGGCCGACGGCGTGAGCGGATGGGTCGTCCTCACGACCACGGGCCAGGACGTGACCGCCTACACGGACGCGGGCCTGCAGGCGGGCACCACGTACTACTACCGGGTCTTCGCGACGAACGCGGGCGGGGATTCGCCTTCCTCCGACGTGGTCTCGGCCACCACGACCGTCGACGCTCCCAGCCCTGCCGCGGTACTCCCGACGTCTCCGTGACAGCGCGAGCGGTCAAGGATCCGTCCATCGCGGCCGACCATTAGCGGCATGGACCCGCGCCCCCTCCTCACGGCCGACCAAGCCCGACGCGCCATCTACCTCGACGTCGAGGGTCGCCCCCACGAGGCTCCCGTGCTGCTCGGAACGCTGTGGGTCTCTCGGCAGGGTCAAGATCCGATGCTCCGGCGCCACGTCGTGGATCCGGCGTTCGCCTCGGCGGCCGTCGCCACGGGCCTCGGCCGGTCGTCGCTGCGCGGCGAGATCCGATCGCTCGTGGGACGGGCAGAGCGCCAACACCGCGTCCTGGTGGGTTGGAGCGAGCACGAGGTGCGCGTGGTGCGCGCCTACGCTCCCGAGTTCGCCGACGCCTTCGACGATCTGTACCGGGATGCGCGCGCGCTCGCCCGCCGGTGGCGGAAGAAGATCCACCCCGACTACGAGGTGCTCCGCGACGCGCGGGGCCGCAAGCACAGCCTCGCGGCCTACCTGTCGCTCGCGGGCTACGACCTCCCGCCGGAGTACGCCGGCGGCCACGTGGGCAAGACGATCCGTTCACTGCGCGACGCGCTGGAGCTCAAGGGGTCCTACGACGCCGTAGGGCCGAAGTTGCAGGTGCGCTGGCTCGAGGTCCTCGGACACAACGAGCACGATCTGCGTGCCACGCGCGCCATCTGTCTCGCCGCGCTCGGCGAGCTGGCGGACACGGAGCTGCGGAACCGGCGCGAGCGGAAGAAGCGCCGCAAGGGGTCCGCGCGCCGCGCGGTCGCCTGAGCCGTCGGGCCTAGCCCCGGTATCGCGCCACGAGCCTGGTGAACGCCCAGGGCTGCTGGCGGATGCCACTGCAGGCATCCCCGCTCCGGAGCCCTCCGCACGGTCTGTCGCGGTTCAGTGACCAGAACGTGAATCGCGCCAGGTGGTGGGCACGCACGTAGCGCAGCATCGTGCGGAAGTCGCGGAGCCTCACCGTCTCGTCGGCCTCGTCGGTCTGCCCGTTCATCGAGGAGATCCCCATGCTTCGGTAGGCCGTGCGCGCGCCCATGCCGTAGGCCGTCATGAGATCCGCCTTCAGGCCCTCGGCCGCCCGGACCGAGACGTGGCCCATGTCGCGGATCGGCCGGCCGAAGTCGAACGGCATGATCGTCCACCCGTCCACGATGAGCCCGGCCGCGGCGGCCCTCGTGATCAGATCCCGGGCCGGCCCGTCGGGTCCGTCGGTCGCGGTCCCGATCGTCACGTAGATCTCGATGGGGCGTGTCTCATCCGCGCGCACCAGGTTCAGCGCGTCCACGACCCGCTGACGCACGGTGCCCGTGGCGATCTCCGTGTGTTCGATATCGATGTCGATCGCCTTCAGCCGATAAGCGTCGATCACCTTCTCGTACGCCCCCGCGAGCGCGGCCGGAGTGGCACACCGCTCGCCGAGTTTCTGACCGCTCCAGCCGCCGAAGCTCACCACGACGTCGCCGCCCGCCCTGCGGATCGCGTGGATCGTGGCGAGATCACGCCCGCCCCGGAGCGGTCGCTCGCCGTCCCACATCGGCCGGCACCCGCCGTCGGACAGAACGAACGCCAGCGTGAAGTCCCGCACGCCCGTGCGGTGCATCACCTTCATCGCCGACGGGGGCCGACCCCACCCCAGGTACAGGTATGGCGCGACCCTCCCCGCAGGCCTCCGAGCCTGCGCGCCGTCGTACCGCGGAAGGGAGACCGCGGACGGCCCCGACGGGGCCACGCTCATCGCGAGCGCGACCGCGAGCGCGAGCCCCAGCATCACGACGATGGATCGGTGGCGCATGACGGCTCCTCCGGGTCGGGAAGCGTGCATCGTAGCGAGGCGCTCAACGTCCGGCGAGCAGGTCGGCGACCACGCGTCGACGGAGGAACGCATCGCGGCGCCCGCGTGGCCGGCGCGTTCGTGTCGGTGGCGGTGTGCAAGATGCAGGGACATGACGACCTCCCCCGGAGCGATCGCGCGAGCGATCGGACTCGCGACGTTGATGCTGACGGCCTGCACCCTCACGAGGTCCGTGCCCTCCGATCCGACGGCGCCCCCGACGCCGGCCACACGGATACATCCGGCCTCCGTCGTCGCGTCGTCTTCAGCGCCTCGTGGCGAAGACGGCGCGGCGAGCCGGTCGGGCTCCGATGGGACCTTCGGTGCTGATCCCATCCCCGGGGCGTCCGCGCTCGTCGTCTCCACGGTCGACGGCGACACCGTCCACGTGCGCTATCACGGACGCACCCTCGACGTCCGCCTGATCGGCGTCGACACGCCGGAGACGGTCGATCCGTCGCAACCGGTCCAGTGCTTCGGGGAGGCCGCCTCTCGATTCACGGCGCGTCGGCTCACCGGCCGCCGGATCCATCTGGAGTTCGACGTGGAACGCCGCGACCGCTACGGACGCACCCTCGCCTACGTGTGGCTCGGCGACCGCCTCTTCAACCGGCGGCTGGTGGCCGGAGGCTACGCCACGGTCAGCACGTACCCCCCCGACGTGCGATACGTCGCCCGGTTCGAAGCGGCGCAGCGCGCGGCGCGCGCGGCGCACCGCGGCCTCTGGCACGCGTGCGCTGCGGGTCACGGGAGCGGCCGACGCTGCGATCCCGCCTACCCGGGCGTGTGCATCCCCTCGCCACCTCCCGACCTCGACTGCGCCGACGTCCGCTTCCATGACTTCCGCGTGCTGCCGCCGGATCCGCAGAACTTCGACGGGGACCGGAACGGCCGCGGCTGCGAGACGTGAGTACCGAACGGTCGCCGGGTGGAGCGCCCGGTCGCCCGGTACCCTTCCTCGGCGATGCGTGTCGACACCCATCTGGAACCCATCCTCACCGAACGCCTGCGCTTGCGACGCTCGATGCCCGAGGACGCCGGGGACATCTCGGCATATCGCAGCGATCCCGACGTCCATCGTTATCAGGGCTGGGAGCGGACGGACCCCGCGGGGATCCGGGCCGAGATCGAGGCGATGGCCGCACGCGTGCCCGGCGAGAACGGGGGCTGGGTGCAGTTCTCGGTGGAGGAGCGCGAACGCGGCCGCCTCGTGGGCGACGTCGGGCTGAGTCCGGCCGAGGAGGAGCCGGGCGTGATCAAGGTCGGCTACACGATCGCCCCGGCGTTCCAGGGTCGCGGCTACGCGACCGAGGCGGTGGGCGCGCTCGTGCGGTACGCGTTCGACGTGCTGGAGGCCGATGTGGTGCGCGCGTACGCGAGCGCCGAGAACGTCCCGTCGATCCGCGTGGCAGAGAAGGTGGGCATGCGCCTCATGGAGCGCTTCGAGCATCGTTACGAGGACGAGGTCTGGTTCGGCGTGCGGTACGAGATCGCCCGGGCCGATCGCGTCGTGGGCCGGGGGGAGTAGACGTGTCCGACAGTGGAGACTGGAACACGAGCATCGTCGAGGAGTTCCACGCCAATCACGGGAAGGTCGGCGGGATGTTCGAGGGGAAACCGATCCTGCTCCTCACCCATACGGGAGCCAGAACGGGCACGGTGCGCACGAATCCGTTGATGTACCTGTCCGACGGCGATCGATACGTCGTATTCGCCTCAAAGGGTGGTGCTCCGAGCCACCCGGACTGGTACCGCAACCTGAAGGCCCATCCCAAGGTCACCGTCGAGGTCGGGGACGAGTCGTTCCCCGCCGTCGCGACCGAGGTCACGGGCGAGGAGCGCGACGCCCTCTACGCTGAGCAAGCCACGCGCCACCCGCAGTTCGCGCAGTACCAGGCCAACACGGATCGCCTGATCCCGGTCATGGTCCTCGAGCGGACCGACCGCTAGCGCAGCCGGCGAACCGGCAGGACACGGCGAACGCCGCCCGGCGGGCCGGGCGGCGTTCGTGGTTCCCTCGGTCTCGAGTCTCAGGCGTTCGCGGTCGCGAACTCCTTCTTCTCGTCCGACTCGGGGATCGTCACCTTGCCGACCTTGCTCGCGTGCACGAACCCGAGGATCGCCAACACCAGCAGGACGATGCCCGCGCCGACCAGGACATAGCCCGCGTACAGGGCGATCGTCGCCACGGTCCACCAGCCGTAGGCGTTCAACATGATCGAACGGAGCGTCTCACCCTTGAACAGGGTGTCCGCCTTCTCGGACAGATCCGCGGCCACCTTGGGGTCCAGTCCCTCGACGCGCGCGGCGGCGCTCGTCTCCGCGTAGGTCTTGCCGTCGTTGATGAACACGAGGTGTCCGGCGATGTAGCGCGCGAAGGCCTCCGCCTGCGGGCCCGTCGTGACCTGCTGTCCCGCGAACTCACCAACGGACTGCTGCTCCTCGGGGCTCATCGCGTCGTACGGCGCGAAGGTGACGTTCTCCGGCTCGAGCCGGTCGCGCACGTTGTTCTGCCCGAAGTTCCCGCCGTAGATCGCGAGCCCGCCCACGACGATCAGGGCGATGGCAACCACGAGGGCGGCGGTGCTGACCAGTCGGTCCCACGCCTTCCTCTCCATGACGTACCCCTTTCCTCCACTCCCGCGCTCTCATCGCGCGGAACATGGGCATAGAGTCCTCGCTCACGTGGCCCCAGACATGGTCCGAGCGGCTCCATCCCCGCGGGACCTGCCCAGCTCGGGCGGGACTAAGGTCCCGACCGCCCGACGGGCTTCTTCACCCGATCGTTACACGCAGGACCCCTTCCCCGGCCCGGCGGTCGGTAGGCTCGATGCATGCAGAACGAGCTCAACGAGATCGGTGTACCGGGTGGTTCCAACCGCAGGGCCGTGCTGGCTCTCGTCGCCCACGACGGGAAGAAGGACGACCTCCTGCGTCTCGCGAACCAGCACCGGACGACGCTCGCACGACTGCACCTCCTTGCCACCGCCCACACGGGTGGTCAGCTCGTCGACGAGCTCGGGCTCTCGGTCGAGCGCATGCGCAGCGGTCCCGAAGGCGGCGATATGCAGATCGGCGCACGCATCGTCGAGGGCGACGTCGACGCCGTCGTGTTCCTGCGGGATCCGCTCACGGCCCATCCGCACGAGCCGGACATCCAGGCGCTCCTGAAGGTGTGTGACGTGCACGGCGTGCCCGTCGCCACCAACCCGGCGTCGGCCGAGATCCTGCTGCGGTCGCTGGCCCAGGCCACGTACTGGGGTCGCGACGCCGCGGCCATCCACTCCTGACGGGGGGGCCGTCAGCCCTCGTCAACCACGAGCGCGAGCGCGCCGCGCACCGCGCCGGAGCGCAGCACCGCGAGCGCCTCGTTCGCCGCATGCAGCGGGAACGCGCGCACGTGTGTGCGAACCGGCACCGTGGGCGCGAACGCGAGGAACTCCACCCCGTCGGCGCGCGTGAGGTTGGCCACGGAGCGGATCACCCGCTCGTGCCACAGCAGGTCGTACGGGAACGAGGGGATATCGCTCATGTGGATCTCCGCACATACGACGCTGCCGCCGGGCGCCACGGCGCTCAATGCGGCGGGAACGAGCTCGCCCGCCGCCGCGAACAGGATGGCCGCGTCGAGGGCGGCCGGAGGCCGATCACCCGAGCTTCCGGCCCAGACGGCGCCCACCTCCAGCGCGAAGGCTTGCGCACTCCGGTCGCCCTCGCGGGTGAACGCGAAGACCTCACGTCCCTGGTGGCGTGCCACCTGGGTCAGGATGTGCGCCGCCGCACCGAAGCCGTAGATCCCGAGGCGCGCGCCGGCACCGGCGAGCTTCAGCGCGCGCCAGCCGATCAACCCGGCGCACAGGAGCGGAGCGGCCTGGAGGTCGGGGTAGCCCTCGGGGATCGGGAAGCAGAAGCGGGCGTCGGCGACCGTCTCCCGCGCGTAGCCCCCGTCCACCTGGTAGCCCGTGAAGCGTCGCTTCGGTGCAGAGGTTCTCACGACCGCTGAGACAGAACGGAGCAGGCTCCGCACGTCCAGCCGAGCCACGGCACGCCCACCCGAGCGCCGATCTCGAGATCGTCGACGCCGGCGCCCACGGCGTCCACCACGCCGACGATCTGGTGGCCGGGCACGAGCGGGAGGGCGGGATCGGGAAGGTCGCCGTCGATCACGTGGAGGTCGGTGCGGCAGATCCCGCAGGTCCGCACGCGCAGCCGCACCTGGCCCGGACCGGGCTCGACCGATCCCTGCGCCTCGGGGATCAACGGGCCCCCGCGCCCCCGTAGCACCATCGCGTCGACCGTGGCATCCATCTCCGCATCCACGGTAGCGTCGGGCGGACGGATCTCGCTGAGGGTGCGCGCCGACGGTGGTGCATCGGGAGTCGCCCACGCACGGCCCCGACGCAGGAACTGACGTACATATGTTCAGGGCCGACCGACCGAGGGGCGATGGCGAGGACGATCGAACGCGGAGATGCGCGCAGTCTGGGGTCCTCGAGCAGGCCCGCGTGGCGGAAGGCCCCTACCCGCCTCCTCCGTCGGCCCGTCTTGTTCGCGGCGCTGGCGGCGGCCTCGCTGCTCGTCGCGCTCACGGTGGCCACCTTCCCCCTGTTCCTGTCCGCGGCGCAGAGCGAGCTGCTCACCGCGACGCTGAACGACCCCAGCTACACGCGCTACGGCGCCGGGATCACCTATCGGGTGAACGACGTGCAGTACGGCGCGGCCGACCCGAACGGCTCGTCGCTCCTCGCCGAGCGCGCGGGCGCCTTCGCGAAGGAGACCGCGCGCAGCCCGGAGCTGGATCCGGCGATCGAGAGCCTCGCCGGCACGGGCATCTTGGTCACGGGCCCGGACGGGAAGGACCCGGCCTCCGGGCCCGTGAGCGGCCGTCTCTTCTTCGGCGACGACGACCTCGCCCACGTACGGGTGATCTCCGGCACCGAGGGCAACGGTGTCTGGTTGCCCGACTACATCGCGGACCCGCTGCACCTCGGCCCCGGCGATCACGTCATGCTCCACGACGGGGGCGACACCGTCCTCGTGCCGATCGACGGGATCTACGCCGCCATCTTCGCGGCCCCGCGCGAAGGCTACTGGCAGCCGTGGAGCGAGGACATCTACCAGTTTCCTTCTGGCTGTGTCGACTGTCCGGTGCCGCCACCGTTCATCTTCGCCGACCGCACGCAGCTCCTGGACCTGCAGGCCAAGCTGCACGACCTCCGGGTCGATCAGGCGCTCGTGGCGCCTGTGCGCGCCGCCCCTCAGCTCACGATCGACGAGGTGCAGACCCTCGGCCGTTTCGCCGACGCGCTCGAGGGACGGATGCAGACCCACACGGGGAGCCTCGGATCGCTCTTCGCCTGCTGCGGACGGTTCCAGGTGAGCACATCCGGGTTCGGCCCCGTCGATACCATCTATCGGAGCGCGATCGGGGGCGTCGTCCGGGTCGCGGATCAGCGCGCGACGGGGGTACGTGGACCGGCGTACGTGTTGCTGATCGCCGGTCTCGCCATCGCGTTCGCCGCGATCGCGGCCGCGGCCGTATTCGCCTACGCCTCCCGCCCGGATGAGGCGGGGATGCTGCGGGTGCGTGGGTGGGGACCGGCCGGCGTCGGTGCGCGCGCCGCGCTCGAGTCCGTCCTGCCGGTCCTGGCGGGCGCGTGCATGGGTGCCGTGCTCGCCTTCGTCCTCGTCGGGGCCTTCGGGCCCAACGGCAGGATCGGCACGCAGGCGCGCCGCGCTGCGGTGGTGGGCACCGTGCTCGCGGCCCTGGCCGCCATCGTACTCGTGGCGTGCGTTACGGCAGCTTCGTACGCCGCGAGTCACGAGCATCGAGGTCGGGTCTCGCGCGTGCTGACCTGGGTCCCCTGGGAGGCGCTCGCGTTCGCCGCCGCGCTCGTGTGGGGGCGCGCGTTGCGTACGGGCGGGGGCGTCTCGGAGGTCGGCCCCGTCCGCGAACCCCGCCCGGCCGTCTTCCTCTACCCTCTCGCGCTCGCCCTCGGGATCGGGATCCTCGGGGCGCGGATCCTCGCCGTGGGCGTCGCCCGTCGGGCCCGTGCGGACGGCACCGGGCGGGTCTCGGCCGGCTGGCTGGCGACGCGGCGCTTCTCGGCTTCCTCGCGACTGGGGGTGGCGTTCGTCGTGGCGGCGACCCTCGCGGTCGCGGTCTTCGTCTCGGCGCAGGGACTCGTCGGATCCCTACGGACCACCGTGGACGCGAAGGCGAAGACCTTCGTGGGGAGCGACGTGTCGGTCCAGATCGTCCCGGGTGGCTCGGGCCCGACGCGGTTCCCGTTCCCGCTGACGGTGGTCCAGCGGGCGCTCGCGGCCGGGACGTTCGACGAGGACACCTCGCACTTCGATCTCCTCGTCGTCGACCCCTCCTCCTTCGCCTCGGCCGCGTTCTGGGACGACGCGCTATCGCCCGAGAGCCTGCCCGATCTCATGGCACGCCTCGACCGGACGGACGGCCGCGCGGTGCCCGTCATCCTGGCGAACGCGGGCGATCGGGTGCCCGCCACGATCACGCTCAACACGACCGAGGCGCCGGTCGAGGTCGTCGGGCGCGCGGTGAGCTTCCCGGGGGCGGCGTCGCACGCTCCCATCGTGGTGATGAGCCGCGATGCTCTCGCGGCGACGTTCCACCTCCAGCCGTACCGCGTCTCGTCGTCCAACTCGAACACGGAGCTGTGGATCCGTGGACCCACCGCCGACGTCGTGGACGCGGTCACCGCCGACCCCGAGATCGACGTCTTCCTGATGATCACGGCCGATCAGGTGCGTGACGTGCCGCTGATCAAGGCGGCGGTCAACACCTTCCTCGTGCTCGACATCCTGGGTCTGGTGGCCCTACTGTTGATCGTGGTCCTGGCCGTCGTGTACCTCCAGGCGCGCCAGCGCTCGCGGGTGGTGGCGTCGACCCTCTCGGCGCGGATGGGTATGAGCGCACGCGTCGCACGCGCCTCGCTCGTCCTCGAGCTGGGGGGAGCGTTGCTGATCGCGGTCGGCCTCGGTGCGCTCGCCGCGCTCGTGGCGACCCCCGTGGTGGTGGCCTCGCTCGATCCGATCCCGTCGATCCCTCCGCCGCCGTTCACCGTGCTGCCATGGGTCGCGATCCCGGCCGCCGGCCTGCTGCTGATCCTCGCCGCGTGCGTCGGTGGCTGGCTGGCCGATCGCGCCGCCCGGCGGGGGTCGCTCGGGGAGGTGATGCGCGTTGCGGGATGGTGAGGCCGTCGGATTCGAGCAGCTCGTCCGCACGTACCGGACACCAACCGGCGAGGTGCCGGCGCTCCGCGGCGTCAGCGGCTCCCTCCCGCGGGGGATGGTGAGCGCGGTCGTGGGGCCCTCGGGCAGCGGCAAGTCATCGTTGCTGCGCGTGATCGCGGGCCTGGACCGCCCGAGCGCGGGTCGCGTCGTCGTGGATGGACACGAGATCGGCGGCGCTTCGGCGCGGACCCGGCGGCGCCTCCTACGCGACGCGGTGGGGTACGTCTATCAGCGTCCGGCCGCGAACTTCCTCGCGGACATGACGGTCGGAGAGCACCTGCGCCTCGCGGCGGGGCCGGGTGGGGCCACGGATGACCTCGAAGCCCTGCTGGATGCCCTCGGGATCGCGCAGCGCGCCGACCACCTGCCCCAGGAGCTCTCCGGGGGTGAGCAGCAGCGAGCGGCGTTCGCGCAGGCCCTCGCCACCGGCGCCCGCATCGTGGTGGCCGACGAGCCGACGGCCGAGCTCGACACGGTATCGGGCGCGCACGTCCTGGAGCGCGTGCGGGCCCTCACCGCCGCCGGCATCACGGTCGTGCTCGCGACGCACGATCCCGACGTGATCGCGACGGCGGACGCGATCCTGGAGCTCGACCACGGCCGTGTCGGCCGCAGCCCCGCGCCGGGACACCTGGTGGCGCTCGACGATCAACCCTCCGGGCCCCTGATCTGGCCCGGCCACGAAGCGCCGCTCTGGCTCACCGACGCACCCGCCGACCCCGAAGGCGTCGTGCACCTCAGCGGCGTCAGCAAGACCTACGGTGGTGGCGACGAGCACGTGCACGCGCTGCGGGACGTGGATCTGCAGGCGCGAGCCGGAGAGATCGTGGGGATCGTCGGACGCTCCGGCTCGGGCAAGACGACCCTGCTGAACGTGATCGCGGGTTGGGAGGAGCCCGACGACGGCGCCATCCGCGCGCCGGGCGGGGGGGCGCCCGGCTGGTCCGATATCGCCTTCCTGCCGCAGCGCCTCGGATTGATGGATGAGCTCAGTATCCGCGAGAACGTGGAGTATCCGGCGCGGCTCGCGGGAGACCTCATCGAGCGCCGCGGGCTCGCGGAGAGCCTCCTCGAGCGGCTGGGGCTCGCCGGGCTGGCGCGGCGCTATCCGACCGAGGTCTCGCTCGGGGAGCAGCAGCGGACGGCGCTGGCGCGCGCGGTCGTGTCGGGTCCGAGCCTCCTGATCGCGGACGAGCCCACCGGCCACCAGGACGCCGGCTGGGCCGAGCGGATCTTCGGGGTGCTGGCGGAGGCCGCCGCCGCGGGGTCCTGCTGCTTGATCGCCACGCACGACGCCGGACTCACGCCGTTCCTCGACCGGACCCTGACGATGTCTGACGGCGCCCTGTCCGGGAGTGAGGAAGCTAGTGGCGGGGCTTCAGCCCGGTGGTGAGCATCTCGCAGATGTCGTCGCCGTGACCGATCCGGGTCTGTGAGACGACCTTCATCTGCAACGTCTTCGGATCGAGGATGCCGCGAGAGATCACGACCCCCTGGAACCAGGTGAGGCTCGGCTTGCCCGTGTGCCGGCCGTCGTCGATCGCGACGAACCAGCTCCCGCGCTGGATCTCGGTCCAGATGCCCCGGGGTCCAGGCACGAAGGACGAGTGGACGTCCGCCTCGATCGGGATCGTGGTCTTGGTCACTCCGTGCGTGAACTCGATCACGGTGTCGCCGGTGAGCTCTTGCCAGCGGATGCCACCCCGGGCGTCGTACGCGGTGGTGAGCGTGAGCCCGCCGCGGTCGGTCGCGGTCACGGGGAACGGGCAGACGCCGTCGACGGGTGCGTTCGCCTGGGCGGGGAAGGGCTGCTGGACGATCGTGAGCCGGGACGCCGCGCGTCCGGCGGCGATCGCCGCCCCACCGGGCGCCGCGATCGCCAGGAGACCACAGAGCGCGAGGATCGCGGACAGGCGACGCATGGACCCCTCCTTCGCTGCCTGCGCGGGCGGGACCATCACCGCCGTCTTGGGGGGCGCAGGCATCAGCCATGCATGCTCTCACGCGGGCGGCCCCGAGCGCCAGGGGTTCCGCCGCTAGGGCTGGACGGGCTCCGTGCTCTGAAGGAACGATGCGTGGACGGCCTCGAGGAGGCTGCCGGCACGCTCTCGGAGGGAGGCGCAGGTCTCCGAGAGCTCGGCCCGTCGCTCGGACTCGGCGATCGCGAACGCGTTGATCTCGATGTCGGCGAGCGCCGCGAACATCGCGGCATGGAGGGCGGCCGCCCCGCTCAGCCCGTCCGCTGCCGTGTTCGGGTCGCCGCCCCGGGTCACCTCCTCGGCGAGGCCCATCAGGTAGACCGCGCGGCGTGCCATCTGTAGCTGTCCGTCGATCGTGGCCTCGAGGGCATCGCGCAGCTCACGCAGACGCGTGGTCCGCTGCTCATCGGTCGTCGGCGCCATCGCGTGCACCGCGAGGAACGCTCCGTACGCCTCCGCGTTGGTGTCCGCAGCCTGCACGAAGGACGCGCGAGCGCCGTCCGCCTCGTCCTGGATCTCCTGCATCCGCGTGGCCTCGGGTGCGTTCCCGAGCCGTTTCAGCGTGCGGCGGGCGACGGCTCCGATCAGCGCAGCTCCGGCGGCGGCGGAGAACGCACCGAAGGCCCCTCCCGCGGGCTCGACGAGATCGGTCGCCAGGGCGTCCAGCCAGAGGTCGAGCGGTTGTCCGGCCATCGTGCGCCGATCGCTCACGTGGCGACCTCGGCGGACGTGGACCCGAACAGCATGGCTCAGGGTCTCCCGGGCTCCGGCCCAGGTCAAGCGTCCGCGGTGAAGGGCTCAACTTTGGGGGTCCAGTTGGTCGATATGGACTGCATCGCATCCGAAGGAGCGAGCAGAGGGGGCACCGCATGAACAAGCGTTCCGCGATGGTGGTGGCGGGCGGCCTGATCCTCACCATGGTGATCTGCGCCGTGGCCTTGACCGTCGGCATCGGTGGCGCGTCCGACGCCGCGGCCGGCACCGGTCCGAGAGCCGGGCGTCGACCCGTGGTCAAGACCATCACGAACACGGTGAAGGTGCACCGGCCCGCACCCGGGACACCGCTCGAGGGGGGCGCGACGACCGTGATCACCTCAGGTGGCGACGCCGAGAGCTCCTCCGCGGCACCACACGGGACGCACGGGCACCACCATCATCCGGGCGGCCATCCCCCATCCGGGTCGGGCGGAACGCCGTCGCCGGGTGGCTCCGGCGGGGGCGGCGACGACCACTCCGAGAGCCCGGGCCCCTCATCGTCCCCGACCCCCCCGGGCGAGGACGATGACTGAAGGGACGCCGTCGCGCGCTCGTTGGTCCAGGAACGGTATCCGGGCGCTGGCCTGGCTCAGCGGAGGTGCGACCGTCGTGGCGAGCGGCGTCGCGCTCGCTGTGGCGCCCAAACCCGGCACCCCGGCATCCGATGAGTCGTCGAAGCGACAGCATCGGCCGCCGCCGCGCAGGGTGATCGTGCACCACGTCGTGAGGCGCGTGATCGTGTACGACGGCCCGGGCGCCGGCTCGAGCGCTTCGGGCGCGTACTACGCCGCAGGCTCCGGTTCCACGGGTTCGAGTTCGTCCGCGGCCTCGGGCTCGTCGGGCACGTCCTCCGGTTCTTCCGGCGGCTCGTCGTCGGGGGGTTCCTCCGGTGGTGGGTCGTCGGGCGGGGGAGCGGTGGCGCCGCCGCCTCCTCCTCCACCGCCCCCCACGGGGACCGGCGGATCGGCCCCCTGACCTGCGGTTACGTCGAAGCTGACCACGGGGTCGCGCGCCGCCCCGTTCCCCATGGTAGGGTTCTCGAAACCTCGCGGATGCTTAGAAGTCCGCGAGGCTTTTCCATGTCCGGGATCATGGAAGGAGGTCCACCAAGATAGCTGACGGAGCTCGATCACCCGACAGGAAAGGAGCAGTCCCATGCGAAAGCTGAGCATCTTCCTTCTCCTGCCTCTGATGTCCATCCCCTTCCGCTTCACCGCGGACCTCAGGAACCGGATCGCTGAGCGCGGTCCCTGGGACCTGACGAGAGGCGATCTGACCGCGTTCATCACGCAGTTCGCGCAGCAGTGCTTCCAGGCACCGCGCCGGCTGCTCACCCACTCGGCCACGGCCCAGGAGATCCAGGTGATCGCCGCCAAGGCCGACGCCGAGGCCACGACCACGGCCAAGCCACCCGCACGCCGTCGCGTCGCGCATCGCGTCACCCGGCGGGTCCTGCCCGCGGCTCCGCGCGTGCACCCTCAGACGACGTAGATCCTCGTTCGAACACCACCCGCCCTTCCTTGCGTGCTCAAGCACGCCCCCGTTACGCGCCGATGCTCACGGGAGGGGTGGATACCGACGTGAGCGTCGGATCGAACGGAGGATCCAAACCATGACGTACGCCGATCAACTCGATCGTCGAGAGTTCCTGAAGAAGGCCGCCGTCGCCGGTACCGCGACCGCCGGCCTCGGTTGGCTCACCTACGCCGACCTGCAGCACGAGGCGGTCGCGAAGGGCCGTCACTGCAAGTGGGGCGCCCTCTCTCTGAAGGGGTCGAGCCAGGAGAGCGCCATGCGGGCTCTGGAGCACCAGGTCGGCAGGAAGTTCGACACCACGCACTACCGCATGCCGTGGGACTCCGATCTCGTGAACAAGTTCACGCGGTGGAGCGCGCACACGGGCCATACGCCGATCCTGTCCTGGTTCGCTCGGACGAAAGGCGGGCCCGTCAGCTGGCGAGGGATCGCGCAGGGCCAGCACGACGCCTGGATCACGAAGCAGGCGCGCAGCCTCAGGGCCTCGGGCTGGAACGGCTACTTCTGCTTCCACAAGGAGCCCGAGGACGAGGGCAACTCCACCGATTGGAAGGCCGCGTACAACCGCGTCCACAAGATCTTCCACAACGTCGGCGTGAGGAAGTTCCGTTGGGTCGTGGCGTTGATGGCGTCGACCTATCAGGCGGGCGAAGCCGGGCAGTGGCTCCCTCGCAACTACGACCTGCTGGGGGTGGATGGCTACAACCGCTACCACTGTCGCAACACCCCGTGGCGGCCGTTCAACGAGATCTTCTCCCCGGCGCGCGCGTTCGCCCGGTCCCACAAGCGCTCCCTCTACGTCGTGGAAGCGGGGTGCGTCGAAGGGGAGCCCGGCCGCAAGGCGGACTGGTTCAGGGGAGCCAGGGCCACGATCAAGACGTGGCCGGAGATCGTGGGCTTCTCCTACAACAACGAGGACACCGACTGCACCTACTACGTGGATTCCTCGTCGTCCGCGCTGTCGTCGTTCCGCGCGATGGGGCGCGACGCCTACTTCCGGTGAGCGTCCGGGCCGTGGTGGGGGCGTGCGTCGCCCCCACCCGCCCGCGTTGACGCCGGCACCCGCCTCCCCTAGGCTCCGGCGGCATCGAGCCAGGACGCATCCTCGGGAACCAACGTTGACCCCTCGAGCCACGCACCCCCCAGGCGATGAGGCCTGAGATCCTCGCCCCGCTGTTCTTCCTCGCCGCCGGGCTGCTCGTGGTCGCCGGCTCGGGCAAGCTCGTGCGCCCGGAGTCGACCGCGCAGGCCCTCTACGGCGCGGGGTTGCCCGGATCGGCCTGGACGGCCCGCGGCCTCGCCGCCGCGGAGGTGCTGGTGGGTTTCGCGGCGCTCGCCCGGCCGTCATGGCTCACGGCCCTCGGTGTCGCTAGCGCCTACCTCGCGTTCGCCGGGTTCGTCGCCTACCTGAAGGTGGCCCGCCCGGCATCGACCTCGTGCGGATGCGCGGGCGGGCACGATGTGCCGCCGAGCTGGGTCCACGTGTTCCTGAACCTGCTCGCTGTCACCGTCGCCGTGGCGGCTGCGGTCGTGGGGCTACCGAACGCCTGGGCGTTCGCGTCGTCCCTCGGTTGGGCGGCCGCCCCGGTCATCGTGGGCCTCGCCGTCGCCGGATGGCTCCTCGCCGTGGTCGTGGCGGAGGTGCCCGCGGCGCTGTCGGTTTGGACGGCGCCCTCGCATCACGAGCGGGAGGTCTTCGACCCGGACCGCCACCGACGTGCCGACGTCGCGCTCTCCACGGCCGGTGTCGGACCCGGCCACGCGAGCCTGTGGCCGCAGACGGACGTCCCGCACCCGGGGGACCTGCCGGCATGAGCGTTACCGAACGGGCGATGCGCGTGGCGACGAGGATCGTGGGGCGCCGCGATGCCGACGATGGTTCGCGTCGCGCCGCCATCTCGGCCGCCGCCTTGGCCGTGGCGCCCGTGCGCTACGCGACACGACCGGTCGAGGCCGAGTCGCTCCTGCGCGCCTCCTGTAGCAGCTGTCCACCCGGTTCGCGCTGCTGCGGCGGCTACACCGCGTTCTGCTGCACGCTGCCCGGCGGCTCCAACTTCGGCTGTCCGGAGAACACGTTCGTGGGCGGCTGGTGGCAGTGCAGCTACGGGGGGAGCGGCCTCTGCGGCACCACGAACGTCCGCTACTACCTCGACTGCAGCATCGACCCGGGGAAGGCGTGTCCCGGCGGGTGCCACTGCGGCGGTGACGACTGCTCCAACTTCAAGACGTGCTGCGTGGTCTTCCGCTACGGGCAGTGCAACACGCAGATCGCGGCGGTCACGCCGATCCAATGTCGGCTGGTCACGTGCGTGTTGCCCTGCCAGATCGAGTGCCTGAACTGCCACTGTTCCTCGGCCGTCGACCAGTACACCTGCACCCACGAGGCGGGATGCCTGTGAACGGGCTCACCGTGCTCGTGACGGTCGAGACGGTGCTGCTCGTCCTGCTGAGCGTGGTCGTGGTCGGGCTCCTGCGGAGCCACGCCGAGATCCTTCGTCGCCTGCCCGAGGAGGAGGCGCCGGCGGCCCGCTCCGGACCCCGCTCCGTCGCGCTCGAGGATCGACGCGCCGACGCGCGGCCGTCCGCGGATGCACCGCGCGTCCCCTCGCACCTTCCGGGGCCTCGAGCGAGGGTTACGCCCGCCTACGACCTGACCGGGCGAAGCCTCGACGGCGCCGCGCTCGTGCTCCCCGTGGCCACGGCCGGCACGCCGACGCTCGTCGCGTTCCTGTCCAGCGGGTGCCTCACGTGCCGGACGTTCTGGCAAGGCCTGCGCGACGGCGCCCACCTGCCGATGCCGGACGACGCCCGGGTCGTCGCCGTCACGAAGGACCGGGAGATGGAGAGCCCGTCCCGCCTGCTCGATCTCGCACCTCCGGACGTGCCCGTCGTGATGTCGTCCGACGCGTGGGGGAGCTACGGCGTCAGCGTGTCCCCCTACTTCGTGATGGTGGGCGCCGACGGCGAGGTCCGAGGCGAGGGGGCCGCCAGCTCGTGGGAGCAGGTGCGATCCCTCCTCGCCGATGCCGTCGCCGACGAGGCGCTCGCGCGCGCGGAGCAGGAAGGCGCGCGATGAGCACGTCGCAGGGCGTCTTCCTGGGACTCGCGCTGGGTCTCGCAGTGGCAGCAGCCGTCCGATCGACCTGGTCGCCCTGAGGGACGTCGATGCTGGGAAGCATCACCCCGCTCGGGCAGCGGGCACGCGGATCCCGGTTCTGGCCGACGGCCACGGCCTACATGGTGGCGTCCGCGTTCGCCGGAGCGGCGGTCGGCGTCGCGCTCGGGTCTCTCGGCGCGCCGCTGTTCGGATCGCTCTCGTGGACGGCGCGCGTCGCGATCCTGGGCTCCGGAGCGCTCGTGGGGGTCGCGTTCGATCTCGGCATCGCGGGGCTGCGACTGCCGACCGTCCACCGCCAGGTGAACGAGGAGTGGATGCAGCGCTACCGAGGGCCCGTGTTCGGTGCGGGGTTCGGGTTCCAGCTGGGCGCCGGTGTGGTGACGATCGTCACCACCTCGGCGATCTACGCCACGCTCCTGGCCGAGACCCTCGCGGGGAGCGTGGTCCCGGCCGCCGTCATCGGGCTCGTGTTCGGCACGGCGCGCGCACTCCCGATCCTCGTCGTCTCGCGGGTGCGCGAGCCCCGCCAGCTCGGACGCGTGCAGGGTGCGTTGCAGCGCTGGGGCCGTCCGGTGCGCAACGGCGTCCTGTGGGCGCAGTCGGGCCTCGCCGTGGCGGCGGCGGTGGTGGTGCTGCGATGACGATCCTGGCCGACCAGGGCCTCTCCGTGGACGTGCCACCGGGCTGGGAGGGACGGATCTTCACCCCGGAGCTGCCGCCGCCGGCCCAGAACCACCCGGTGCTCCATCTCGCCGACGTGCGCCTCCCGCTGGAACGCAGCTCCTACGTCGAATCCACGACGACCCTGCACCGCGCCCGCGGCGGCCTCGTGTGCTCCCTCGTCAGCTTCGGCCCGGATCTCGCGGACGTCGGGCTCTACGCCCCGCAGGGCGTGCCCCGGATCCATCTTCATGACCTCGACCCGCGCGCGTTGCAGGTTCCCGCGCACGACCAGGCGGGCGTCCAACGGTTCTTCTCGGTCGCCGGCGTCGCGTTCAGCCTGTACGCGGTGGCCTCGGTCGATCTCCACACCGCGGCGCGCCTGCGTGCCATGAACCGTGCACTCGCGTCGTTGCAGGTGGAGGGCGCCTCGTGACCTGGCTCCCGTGGGTCCTCGTCCTCGCGCTCGCCGTCGCCGTCGGCTTGCTGCTGCTCGCGCTCCGCGGCGCGGACCAGACGATCGCCGAGCTCCGTGCAGACGCCGGCGTCGATGACGTCGCCCATCTCTCATCGGGGATCCCGGCGGGGAGCCGGGCGCCGTGGTTCGATGCGGGGGCGGCCGAGGGCGGGCGGTTCGACGCGAAGGAGCTGGCGGGGCTCCGGCACCTGATCCTGTTCGCCGATCCCGGGTGCCTGTCGTGTGCCGAGCTCGTGCCCCAGGTGCTGGCCGCCGCGGCGCAGCGCGTCCTGCCCAACGTCGTGGTGGTGAGCCAGGGCCCCCCGGGAGCGCAACCGGAGGCCTGGATCGGGGCCGAGCGCTCGCGACTGGTGATCGAGGAGGGGACCACCGTGTCCGATGCCTTCGCCGTCGACGTGACGCCGACGGCGTTCGTCATCGACGAGGGTGGGTGGGTCGTGGCCGGCGGCCCGGTCCGCTCGGCCGGGGAGGTCATCGACCTCGCGTCCGATGCCGAAGGCGTGCGGATCGTCGGGGAGGCCGTCGGCGATGGATGAGCGCGACGGACCCCAGCATGTGCTCACCCGCCGATCGTTCGTGACGAGAGCCTCCCTCGCCGCGTTCGGCGCCTACGCCGTCATCGCGGGGTCGGATGCCTCCCGGGCGGTCGCGCGCCCGGTTCCGGACCCTTGCAAGGTGGGGTGCGAACCCATCAGCCGCACGGGGTGTGCGTGCGGCGGGAACCTCTATCGATGTGAAGGATGCGGTCGCTCGTATCACGCCTGCATCGAGGGTCGCGCCTATCGCGGCTTCTGTCTGCGGCGGAAGTGCTGATCTACCTCAGCCCTGGCCTGAGCGCGAGCGCAGACCGTAGTCGAGGAAGGACGGGTCGCGGGCGTTCCAGATCACGACCCGCGTCGTCGCGTCCGTCATGGCGAGCGACGGCGACTCGTTCACCGGGGGCCCGGCGTTCGCCGGGTTCAGCCGGACGGGAGAGGTCCACGACCCGCCGTGATCGGAGGAGATCGTGGCGAACACGTCGATCCGCGCGCCGCGTCGGGTGGAAGCGCAAGGATCGGTGAGGGCGCTCACCCGACACGCTCCGAAGACGAGGGTGAGGTCCCCGTTGCCGGAGGGCTGCACCGCGGGGCCGTAGGCGCCCGCGTAGCTCACCCCGCCGAGGCTCGTCGGCCACGGGCCGCTCAGCACCTCGCGTTCGCCCCCGAACGACGACCCGTCGAACGTGCGCACGGCGAGCCCCGCGTCGGTCGAGTAGGCCACCACGACGTCGTTGGAGATGCCGTCGGTGGCGCCACGGGCATTCGCGTAGTGGAAGCCGTCGTTGGGGCTGGGCGTGGTGAGGGTGTCGGGGCTGATGCCCGCGAGGTCCCCGCCTCCCGTGCTCGATCCCTTCGCCACCTGGGTGCCGGCGTCGTCCGCGAACCACGTCACCACCACGTTCGTGCCGCTCGCGCCGACGACCGGATAGCCCGCGAACCCCTCCGCTCCGGTCGGGCGCGCGGTGGTCGTGCCGATCGTGGCGATGCTCCAGTGGGCCCCCGCGTCCGTGCTCGAGGCGAAGCGGATCGCACCCGTGTCCGCCGCGGTCCAGACGGCATACGCGGTCGATCCGGTCATCGCGATGGTCGGGTAGTCGACGCGGGACCGCTTCGGCGAGAGGCGGATCGGCGCGGACCATCGGCGGCCCGCATCGATGCTGCGGCGCACGTAGAAGACCCTCGGCGCCCGCGGACGGTACCGCCGATACGACGTCTGCGTGACCCACCCGGCCAGGACGCGCGCGCCGGAGGCGGCGACGGTGGCCCGCTCGGCCTGGGCGCGACGTTGCGAGATGCGCACGGGCTTGGCCCATCCGCCCGCGTGATGGCGCTGGGCGAAGACGCCCATGTACGGACCCTTGTCTCGCGCGCAGCGTCCTTTGGGGGGAGGGCAATCGCTCGACCAGACCATCACGAGGCCTCTCGACGTGCCGACCAGGGCGTTGCCGGGGTTCCATATCGAGGGAGGCCCCACCGTGCGCGTCGACCCCCAGGTGACGGCCGCCCGTGCGGGCGCCGCGGCCGACATGAGGAGCGCGAGGGCGACGGGCACGACGAGGCGCAGGCGGGCGATCATGGACCCAGATAGTAGCGGGACCCCACGGCGCGGCCTCGCCCGAGGCGCCGGTGCCCGCCGTCACACAACCACCACGGGCCGCTGGTCGTTCCGTCGCGTGCGGTTATCCCGCGCTTATCTAGCGTGGACGAACAATGGGGTGAGCAGATCCCGACGGGATCGCTCGACGGAAGGGACGAGACATGAAGCGCACCTCAGCGATGATCATCTCGGCAGGCCTGGTCTTCGCGCTGGTCGCGGGGACCATCACGAGGGTCGTCACGCTGCGCCAGACCGCGGCGACGGCGGCCCCGGTGCGGATCGTGGTCCAGACGGCCGCGCCGCAGGTCGCGCCCGTCACCGCCTCGACGTTCACGGAGAGGGACTGATCGCGATGGAAGCCAAGAAGAAGCGGTTCAGCAAACCGGCCCTGCGCGCGCTGGCATGGGCGTCGGGCGCCGTCGCGTTCGGCCTGCCGTGGGCCGTTTTCCAGCTTGCTCCCTCCGCGACCACGGGCGCTCAGGCCCCCCCGGCCCAACAGGTGGTGGTCGTCCCCGCCGGCAGCCGGGTCGTCCTCGTCAAGGCCCCGAACGGCACCACCGGCGTCAAGGTGCTGAAGACGAAGGGCGGCTCGATCGCTGCGCCCACCACCGCGGCTCCGGTGACCACGACGGGCGGCTCTGCACCCCCTCCCTAACGCCGGCCTCATCCGGGATACCCCGAGCCGAGGGCCCGGCGCGTCCGGGCCCTTCGGCCTCATCCGAGGGCGGGGCGCGAGCGCGACGCTGGGAGTGAGGTTCCAGCGCTCCCGGGCCGGAACGCCCCGGCCGACGAGGAGACGGGAGGCTCCATGCGGGGGGGCGCCGCTTCCTGAACGGACACGCAGGTGCTACCTGCTGATCTGAAGGGAGCACATCATGAAGAAGTTCGTCACCGCCCTGGCGGCGTTCGCGCTGCTGGCGGCCCTGGGAGGCGCCGCGATCCCGGCCAGCTCGCACCAGGCGACACCCAAGCTCAAGCTGGTCGCCTCGGGGAACGCCGAGATCGGCTGGGCGATCGGGCCGGACTCTCCGCTCGACAAGGGGCGGTCGGCCCTGAACATGGCCATCAACGGCCCGACAGACGGCATCAACTACACCAACGCCTACAACAACAAGTGGCTGACCAAGGATGACGGCGGACTCACGAAGGTCCCGATCGGGTCCATCCGCAACCTGTCGTTCGACTTCCTGAACACGGCTGGTGGCGGCTACGTGGCAGGCGGTGCCCCCCGCATCAGCATCGTCTTCACGAACGGCCCCACGGCGTTCCTGCAGGCCGGGGACTGCGACAACGTCATCTCCGGTAGCGGTGGCACGTGGAGCCGCGCCGACTTCACCGGTCAGACGGCCATCGGGTGCAGGATCTATTCGGCTGGCCAGTACTACGCCTCCGACGGGACCCACTCCGCCTGGTACACCTTCGTCGCCGCCCACCCCGGGCTGTACGCGGACTACGGCGTCGTCGTGCAGGACGAGAGCGACTCGGGCCCCATGCGCGCCCGGATCGATCGCATCGCCATGCGGAACTACATGCAGGAGAGCGCGACCCGCGTCGTGAAGTGCCCGCTCGAGAGCAGCTGCTGAGACAGCCGCTCGTCAGGATCGAACGGCCCGGAGACCTCCGGGCCGTTCGATCGTCTCTGGGCTCGGGTCCGGTCATCGGGACTAGGCTGCACCGATGGAGACCGACGAAGAACGGATCGCCCTCTTCCTGGACTACGAGAACCTCGCGATCGGGGCGCGGGATCATCTGAGCGGAGCCCAGTTCGACCTGCGCCCCGTGCTGGACGCGCTCGCCGAGCGCGGGCGGGTGATCGCCCGGAAGGCCTACGCGGACTGGTCCTACTTCGACGAGGATCGCCGGCGGCTCACGCGCAGCCACGTCGAGTTGATCGAGATCCCGCAGCGCATGGGGGCCTCGCGCAAGAACGCGGCGGACATCAAGCTCTCCGTCGATGCGCTCGAGATGGCGTTCGAGCGCGACTACGTCACCACCTTCGTGATCTGCACGGGCGACAGCGACTTCACCCCGCTCGTGCACAAGCTGCGCGAGCTGAACAAGCGCGTGATCGGGGTGGGCATCAAGGACTCGACCTCCGCGCTGCTCCCACCCGCCTGCGACGAGTTCCTGTTCTACGAGACCCTCGAGGGCGTGGACGTGCAGGCCCGGACCCGCCCGCGCAGGGGCGGGCGCTCGCAACGACCGGCGGCGGTGGAGCCCGAGCCGCCCGAGCCCGATGAGGAGGAAGACGAGGCCGCGGGCCCCGCCAACATCGACGAGCTCGCGATCGCGATCGCGCAGACCCTCGCGGGGCTCCAGCGCTCCTCGGGCGGGGCCGTGCGGGCCTCCTCCATCAAGCGGGCGCTGCTGCGCAAGGACCCCACCTTCAGCGAGGACGACTACGGCTTCCGCGCGTTCGGCGAGTTGCTCCGTCACCTGGCGGAGCGCAACGTCGTGGAGCTCAGCGAGGGGGCCGCCAACGGCGACCCCGAGGTGTCGCTCCCGTCCCACGGCGGGGACGCCGAGGCGTTCGCGCTCCTCGTGCAGGTCGTCAGGGATCTCCAGGCGCGTGGCGGCCCGCCGCATCTGTCGGGGCTCAAGAACCAGGTGCGCAAGGTCCAGCCCGACTTCAGCGAGAAGAAGTTCGGGTACCGCGGGTTCCTGCAGTTCTGCAAGGCCGCGGAGACGAGGGGCTTGATCGCGCTCCGCTGGGATCCCGAGGACGAGGACTACGAGGTGAGCGTCCCCGAGGTGTGAACGCCGGTTCCCTCCCGCGCGTCGGCCCGGGGTAGGCTCCGGCGGTCCGCACGAAAGGGGAGCGATGCCGCCGGCCAACAGCTACGACGCGATCGTGATCGGCGGTGGCCACAACGGCCTCGTGGCCGCCGCGTATCTGGCGAAGTACGGGAAACGGGTCGTCGTCCTCGAGGCGCGCCACAAGACGGGCGGGGCCGCGGATACGAGCAGCCCGTGGCCCGAGGCGCCGCAGTTCAAGGTCATGACGCTCAGCTACACGATGAGCCTGATGCCGAGCTACATCATCGAGGACCTGAAGCTCCGCGATCACGGGTACAAGATCAATCCCCTCGGCCTCGGCTACACGCCGCATCCCGACGGGCGTTCGCTGATCGAAGGCGACGACGACCGCTCATACCGGTCCTACCTCCAGTACTCGAAGAAGGACGCCGACGCGGTCGGTCCTTACTACGCATGGATCGAGCGCATCGGGAAGCTGATGCACCCGCTCCTGGACCGCACGCCGCCCCATGTCTCCGGCACCAAGCTGAAGGACATGAAGGACGTCGGGCAGCTGGGCTGGGCATTGCGCAAGGATCTCGACGAGCAGACCGTCGCCGACATCACCCGCCTGTTCACGATGAGCGCGGCCGATCTGCTCGAGCGGTGGTTCGAGGATCCCGTCGTGATCGGGATCCAGTCGGTGAACGGGATCATCGGAACGTGGGCGGGCCCCATGACGCCGGGCACCGCGTACGTGTTGATGCACCACTCGGTGGGTGAGGAGAGCGAGGGTCAGGTGGCCTCGTGGGGGATGCCGGAAGGCGGCATGGGCG
Organism: uncultured Actinomycetes bacterium; assembly: GCA_963810915.1. Taxonomy (GTDB): domain Bacteria; phylum Actinomycetota; class UBA4738; order UBA4738; family HRBIN12; genus JAOUEA01. The sequence continues at coordinate 278,864 of CAWEPH010000004.1, forward strand.
CCGTCTCCGACGCGATCCGCGCGGCGGCCGAGGGCTTCGGCGCGCAGATCCGCGTGAACGCCCCGGTGGAGAAGGTGCTCGTGGAAGGCGGGAGGGCGCGGGGAGCCGTGCTGATAGGCGGCGAGGAGTTCCACGCCCCCGTGGTGATCACGGCATGCCATCCGCAGATCACCTTCCTGCGCCAGATCGACAGGGGAGAGCTGCCGGAGCCGTTCGTGCACGACATCGAGCACTGGCGGTCGCGCTCCGGAACCGTGAAGATCAACCTCGCGCTCGACGGGCTCCCGGACTTCACCGCGGATCCCGGCTTCGACCCTGCCGTGCAGGGCGGCGCGATGAGCATCATGGACGACCTCGAGTATCTCGAGACGGCGTTCCAGGAGGCGCGCGCCGGCCGTCCGGCCACGCTCCCGTTCGCGGACTGCGAGATCCCCACCGTGTTCGACCGAACGCTGGCGCCCGAGGGCAAGCACGTGATGTCGATGTTCACCCAGTGGGTGCCGGACAGCTGGAGCGACGAGCCCCACCGCGGCGAGCTCGAGGCGTACGCGGACCGGCTGATGGATCGATTCGAGCTGGTGGCCCCCGGGTTCAAGGACCTGATCCTGCATCGGCAGATCATCGGCCCCTACGACATGGAGCAGGAGTACGGGCTGATCGGCGGCAACATCTTCCACGGGGAGCTCACGGTGGATCAGCTCTTCCACATGCGCCCGGCGCCGGGGTTCGCGGACTACCGGACGCCGATCCGCGGCCTGTATCAGGCGTCGAGCGCGACCCACGCGGGAGGCGGCGTGAACGGACTCCCCGGCCACCACGTGGTCCGCGAGATCCGCAAGGACAAGGCGTTGCGTTGAAGCGATACACGACCCGGTCGCTCGGTACGATAGCCTGCGCGCGGCGGCGCCGGGTGGTGACGCCGTATCGAGTTGGAGGGAGGCACCTTGCTAGCTGACTGGAGCTTCGGCGACATGCTCTGGACGCTGATCGTCGTGTTCTTCATGGTCGTGTACTTCTTCATCCTGTTCGGCGTGATCATGGACATCTTCCGTGACCACGAACTCTCGGGATGGTGGAAAGCCGTCTGGCTGCTCGCCCTGTTGATCTTCCCGCTGATCACGTTGCTGATCTACCTGATCGCACGCGGCGACGGCATGGCGCACCGCAACATCAGGGCCCAGCAGGCCGCGCAGCAGCAGATGGACGCCTACGTGAAGGAGACCGCGGCATCCGCGGACCCCGCCGAGCAGATCGCGAAGGCGAAGAAGCTGCTGGACGAGGGGACGATCGACCAGCAGGAGTTCGACGCCCTCAAGAAGAAGGCGCTGAGCTAGGAGGTCTGCGCTCGCCCACGCGGGTCGCGCGTTCGAACGCGTGGGCGAGCCGCAGCACCCCCAGGTCGTCCTGGCGCCGTCCGACGATCTGGAGTCCCACCGGGAGCCCGTCCGGGGTGAACCCGCACGGCACCGAGATGGCCGGCAGTCCGGTCACCGTGATCGCCCAGCACGACTCCATCCAGTCGACGTAGGTCTCCATCGGGACGCCGGCGACCTCGGTGGGGTACTCGGTGCCGACGTCGAAGGGCGGCACCTGGGAGACCGGCATCACGAGGGCGTCGAACCGTCCGAAGAAGGCCGCCACCCGCTCCTCGAGCTTCGTGCGCAGGTGCGCGGCCTCGGATAGCTCCGGCCCACTCAGCGCGAGGCCCCGCTCGATCTCCCAGACGAGGGTGTCCTTCATCCGCTCACGATGCTCCCCGAGGAGGGGGCCGAGCTCCGACGCGTGGAGGTGGGCGCGTTGGCGAAGGAAGATCGTCCGGGCGTCGGTGAGATCCGGGAACGCATCCTCGGTCGCGCAGCCGATCGCCTCGAAGGCGCTCCGGGCCGCCGAGATCACCTCGGTGACGCGGGGGTCCACCGGCATCGTCCCCGCGCAGTCGGGCGCCCAGGCGAGGCGGAGCGCGCCGAGCTCAGCCTCGAGCGGAGGGGCGAACGTCACGCCTGGCTCCGGCAGGGAGATCGGCACCCGGTCGTCGTGCCCGGCCATCACCGAGAGCAGGAGGGCCGCGTCTTCCACCGTGCGCCCCATCGGTCCGTCGACGCCGAGATCCTCCCGGCTCAGCTGCGAGGGCCACGACGGCACCCGACCCGGCGACGGGCGGAACCCCACGACGTTGCAGAAGCTGGCGGGGTTGCGGAGCGAGCCCCCGAGGTCGCTCCCGTCCGCGAGCGGCACCATCCCGCTCGCGAGGGCGGCGGCGGCCCCGCCGGATGAGCCACCCGAGGTCTTCGTCGTGTCGTACGGGTTGCGGGTCGCCCCGAAGACGGGGTTGAACGTCTGCGAACCCACGCCGAACTCCGGCGTGTTGGTCTTGCCCAGCACGATCGCGCCCGCCGCCCGGATCCGCTCCACGAGGAGCTCGTCCTCCTCAGGCACGAGATCCGCGAAGATGGGCGAGCCGAACGTCGTGCGGATCCCGGCCGTGCGCACGAGATCCTTGTGTGCGATGGGCACGCCGTGCAGGGGACCGAGAGGGTCGCCGCGCGCCTGCCGGGCGTCGGCCTCGGCCGCGGCGCGTAGCGCGCGGTCGCGCACGACCGTGACGACCGCGTTCACGACCGGGTTCTCGTCGTCGATCCGTTCGAGGTGGGCCGCGACGGTCTCGCGCGCGCTCAGGGCGCCGGATCGCAGGAGGCGCGCCTGCTCGACCGCGGACAGGAAGCAGAGGTCTTCGTCCACGACCGGGAGCCTACGTGAGGGCCGGCTCCGCGATCAGGACCCCGAGCCGTCGGCCAGCACCTCGTCCGCCACGGCCCGGGCCTCGTCGAGCCGCTCCTTGTCCACGAACATCCGCACGCCGTGCTCCCAGATGCGACTGAGGTATCCGGGCGCCTTGTACCACCAGGCGATGCCACGCTCCTCGAGTTCGGCGACGATGCGCTCCGCGTGCGCGGGCGTGAACTCGCCCAGGTAGGTGGTGCGCACGTCGTGCGGGAGGCTTCCCAGCCCGGGCATCAGGACGCTCGGGGTCTTCCAGGCGGTCGCATCGTCCGAGGCTACCGGACCTGGGTCTACCTCAGGGGATGCCAGCGCACCCCCGTGCGGGGTACAACGAGGTGCATGAGTCCCACCCGCAAGCGCATCGCCGTTTACGCCGAACGCGGGTCCACGCGGGTCTTCGCCGGCGCGCTCGCGTGGCCGGGCTGGTGCCGCGGTGCGCGCAGCGAGCCCGACGCGCTCGACGCGCTCGTCGCCTACGGCCCGCGGTTCGCGCAGGTCGTCGAGGGGACCGGCCTCCGGTTCTCCGCGCCGACGCGGGTGGACGACCTGGAGGTGACCGAACGGCTCGAGGGCACGCCCACCACCGACTTCGGGGCACCCGACGTGGCCCCGGCGGATGACGATCGCCCGGTGCGCTCGGCGCGAGCTCGAGCGGCTCTGCACGATCCTCGAGGCCTGCTGGGTGGTTCTCGATCGCGCCGCCGCCGACGCGCCGCGGGGTCGCCTTGCGGACGGGGCCTCGCGGGAGGCGGCCGGAACCTCGACGCGATCGTGGTCCACGTCCTGGGCGCGGAGTCCTCCTACCTCGGACGGCTCGCGGCGCCCAAGCCCGCGGTGAACCCGGACGACCTGGACGCCTCGGCGGCCGAGATCCGGGAGGCGACGATCGGCGCGCTGCGCCGCGCCGTGACCGAGGGCCTCCCCGCGTCAGGTCCCCGCGGAGGCAGGATCTGGCTCCCGCGCTACTTCGTGCGACGCGATGCCTGGCACGTGCTCGACCACGCATGGGAGATCCAGGATCGCTCGGGATCCAGCCTAGGGTGCGGCCTTCAGATCCGGGTAGTGGTTCCAGACCGCCTGGGCGCCGGAATGTCCGGCGCGAACCACCATCACGGTGACGCCGATCGCAGCGGCGACGGTGAGGACGCGCGCGATCGTGAGTGCCGTGCCCGTCCACCGAGCGGGCTCCTCGGGCGCGCACCGGAGATCCTCGCCACCGCCCACCGTTCGGTCGCCGCCAGATCCTCGACGGGAGCGCCCGCGCGGCGGAGGAGATCGAGCGCCACGACCGCCGCGAGGCAGAGGCCGAACACCGCCGCCCAGATCACGACCTGCTGACCGATGGCCCCGTGCCGCGCGATGCTCGGATCGTTCGGCAGACGGGCGGCGAGCCCTTCTCCCGCCTGGGAGGTCAACGGCACGAAGAGTGTGGTCACGAACGTGAAGACCACCACCGCGAGACCGTATCGATGGCGGAACCGAGGGCACGAGGGCGACGGCCACCGCCGCCACGGCGGCCACGGGCAGCAGGACGACCACCACGTGGAGCAGCAGGATGTGGGTGGGCAGTCCGAACAAGGTCTGTGGCATGCGGGCTCCGGTGGCTGATGGTGCGCCCACCGTACGGGCTCACCGTGGACGCCGTCATGGCCAACCGGCGATCTCTTACCCGATCCGAACCTCTGACGCTCGCCTGGCCTCCGATCGGACATCCCGTCCAGGGTCGGAGTACCACTCGGAGCGCCGGAGCGGGTAGCGTGACGCCACGATCCTCCCCGAGGAGTGCCGATGTCCGGTTCCAACCCGTTCGATGCCGACGGCGAGTGGCTGAAGACGGCCCTGCACACGCACACGTCGGCGACCGACGGTGAGCTCACGCCGGAGGCGCACGTGTTGCACCACGAATGGGCCGGCTTCGACGTCGTCGCGATCACCGACCACTGGACGCTCACGTCCGTGCCCTCGACCGAAGCAGATCCTCGTGATCACCGGGGCCGAGCTCGCCGTGGATCCCCTCGCCGAAGGGCCGGTACACGGAGATCCTGGCGATCGGCATCGACGACATCCCCGAGCACCCGGGCGGCGACCGCACGCACTGGAACCACGACGAGAACTACCACTTCAAGACGTTCCCGGATCTCAGCACGGCGGCGGGCTTCATCTCGGGCCAGGGCGGCGCATCCTACGTCGCGCATCCTTACTGGAGCGGCCTGCCCCCGCAGGTCGTGCTCGACGCCGAAGGCGTGACCGGCCTCGAGCTGTTCAACAGCAGCGCCGAGCGAGAGAACGGACGCGGCGACTCCTCCTACGTCTGGGATCTCGCCCTCGAGGCGGGCATGTCGATGTTCGCGATCGCGACCGACGACTGCCACTACCCGGGGTTCGACATCGGCGACGCCTGGACGATGGTGCGCGCGCCCGAGCGCTCGCGCGACGCCGTCCTGGCGGCGCTGCACGCCGGGCACACCTATGCGTCGAGCGGGCCCGTGCTGCATCACGTGCGGCGCGACGGCGAGGCCTTGGAGGTGCGATGCAGCCCGTGCGCCTCCGTGATCTTCCAGTCCCGATGGGAGCTCGGCTGGGGCGTGCGCGCCGATCATCGCAACCGCCAGGAGGACGTGCGCGTGCTGGAACGTGACGACCACGGGCTCATCGTGCGGGCGCGGTTCGCACCCGCGGGACGGGACCCCTGAGCTCCCCTACGTGCGGGTGGTGGTGCGCGACGAGCGCGGCCGCGCCGCCTGGACGAACCCGGTCTGACCCCCGTGACCGGGTCCGATCTCGCGTTCGCGCTCGAGCTGGCGGACGTCGCCGCGGCGATCGCCCTGCCCGCGTTCGGGGGCAGGCTCGAGGTGGAGCTGAAGGCGGACCGCACGCCCGGTGACCGAGATCGACCTCGCGGTCGAGCGGGCGCTGCGCGAGGCGGTGGCCCGCACGTTCCCCGACGACGCCGTGCTGGGGGAGGAGGAGGGACGTCTCGGCTCGGGCCGAAGCGGCCGCACCTGGATCGTCGACCCGATCGACGGCACCAAGAACTTCGCCGACGGCGTCCCGCTGTGGACCACCATGATCGCCCTGACGGTGGCCGATACCGAGCTCGTCGCGGTCGTGGACGCCCCGACGCTGGGGACGCGCTACCGGGCGTCGCGCGGCGGCGGGGCGTGGTGCGGGGAGCACCGACTGGCCGTCTCCGAGACCGCCGCGCTGAGGGACGCGCTGGTGCTCCATTCCGGCCTCGAGGAGTGGCTCCGGGGCGGCCGGCTGGACGACCTGACACGGGTGGCGGGCCAGGCCCGCCGGACGCGAGGATTGAGCGACTCGTGGGGCCAACTGCTCGTGGCGCAGGGCTCCGCCGACGTCCTGCTGGAGCACGAGCCGTGCGGGATGTGGGACTGGGCGGCCTCGCGCCTGATCGTCGAGGAGGCGGGAGGGAGGGTCACCGCCCTCGACGGGACGCCTCCCGGCCCCGGGTGCGATCTGCTCGTGTCCAACGGCCGGCTCCACGACGAGGTGGTGGCGCTGCTGTGAACGCTCGGGACGGCGACTACCCGCGATCCCGCGAGATGTGGGAGCCTCCTCGCGGAGGAAGACGCCCGTGAGCCGCATCGTCCGCATGCTCGTCACGCTGTTGGCCGCCACGCTGCGTGTGGGGCATCGCCGACGCGTCGCTCGCGCAGACGCCCACACCCTCCCCACGGTCGAAGATCACGCTCACCGTGGGGCTCACGTACGACCTGTACACGTCGAATCCGCTGCGCGCGTGCGGATGCGGGGCCGAGTACGAGTTCATCGGGATCAGCTACGACATGCTGCTCAACTTCGACCAGAAGACGCTGGCGCCCGCACCGGGACTGGCGGAGGAGGTGCCCACGGCGGACAACGGCGGCATCTCGAAGGACGGGCTCACCTGGACCTTCCACATCCGCAGGGGCGTCACGTGGTCGGACGGGGAGCCGATGACGGCACACGACGTCGCGTTCACGTACCGGTTCATGCTGGACAACCACGTGGGGGCCTACGACAACTACCTCCCCGACGATCCCACGTTCACGACCCCCGACGACTACACGCTCGTCTGGCACGCGAAGGCTCCGTCGCTCGCGCCGCTCGCCCCCCCTTGGATCCCGATCCTGCCCGAGCACATCTGGAGCCGGTTCGACGGCGACGTGAAGGCCGCGAAGCAGTTCGAGAACATCCCGGCGGTGGGCACGGGCGCCTTCCAACTGGTGGAGTGGAAGGAGGGCCAGTTCTGGCGGGTGGAGGCGAACCCGGACTACTGGGGCGGCGCGCCCTCCATCGACGAGATCGTGTTCCGCTACTACAGCAACCAGGAGTCGATGGCCCTCGCGCTGCGCGAAGGACAGGTCGACATCGTATCGGGGCTCATCCCCAACCTCGCGAAGTCGCTCGCCGACTATCCGGACATCGCGGTGCATCCGGTCCCCGCGCGAGGCTTCCTGAACCTCGCGTTCAACTTCCGCCAGGGCGGCACCAGCACCGCGAACCCGGTGCTGCACGACGTCGTGGTCCGCCAGGCGATCGCGCACGCGATCGACAAGCAGGCCCTCGTGGACCGGGTGCTCCTCGGCGCCGGCGTGAATGGCTCGACGGTGGTGGTGCCCACCAACCGATGGCACTGGGAACCGCCCCCCGACGAGATCCAGGCCTTCGATCCCGCGCTCTCACGTCAGATGCTGGACGACGCCGGCTACCTCGACACCGATGGCGACGGGATCAGGGAGTCGCCGCCGGGCAAGGACATCGTGCTCGATATCCTGACCGCCAACGGCGTACCCGACGCCGGCCCCTCCGGGAAACTGATCCAGGGCTGGCTGACGGACATCGGGATCGGCGTGAAGCTGCATCCCCTGAGCGACGGCCTCATGAACCAGGCGTGGACCTCGGGGACCTACGACGCCTACATGTGGGGTTGGAATCCCGACCCCGACCCCAACTTCATCCTGTCCGTCTTCACCACCGATCAATGCGGGAGTTGGAGCGACGGGTGCTATTCGAACCCGCGGTACGACGCGCTGTTCGAGCAGCAGACGCGGGCGCGCACCCTGGCGGACCGCACGAAGCTCGTGGATCGGCTCCAGCACTTCATCTATCAGCAGGTTCCGGAGGTGGTCCTGTACTACGCGGGGGACTTCCAGGCCTACCGCACCGACTCGTTCACCGGTTGGATCCCCACGCCCGAGCCCGACGGCTACTACGTGTTCGCCGACGTCCCTTACGGATACCTGCACCTCGTGCCGGTCCGGGCGGGCACCGAGGCAGCCCACGACCTGCGGATCGTGCCCCTGTGGCTCTGGGCACTCGGGGCCTTCGTCGCCGTCGGCCTGGCGATGGTGAACGGGCGGGTGCGGCGTCGCCGCGAGGACGCGGTGATCTGAGGACCGATGGGGACGGGACGCTACGTTGGACGGAAGCTGGCGGGCGCGCTCGTCACGCTCCTGTTCGTCCTGCTCTTCAACTTCGTGCTCTTCCGCGTGATGCCGGGCAGTCCCGTCGACACCATGGCACGCAACCAGCACCTCACCCCCCAGGAGAAGCAGGCCCTGATCGCCGACCTCGGGCTCGACGAGCCGCTGCCGCAGCAGATCCCCGGCTACCTGTGGGACACCCTCCGCGGTCACCTCGGCTACTCGTACACGTCGGGCCGGCCCGTGACCGAGGTGGTCGGCGTGCGGGTGTGGCCCACGGTCTTGCTCCTCGTGCCGGCCACGCTCCTCTCGGTGGGGCTCGGCATCCTGCTGGGCATCCGCGGGGGGTGGAGGCGCGGCAGCCGCGCGGACATCACGGCCACGGGGGTATCGATGACCTTCTACTCGATCCCCGAGGGGTGGCTCGCGATGATGCTGCTGATCCTCTTCGGCTCGATCCTGAAGATCTTCCCCCTCGGCGGCTATGCCTCGCCCACGCCGCTCAGCGGGCCGACGCACGTCGCCGACGTCCTCAGCCATCTGTTCCTGCCGGTGCTCACGATCACGATCGCGTACATGGGGGAGTACATGCTGATCATGCGGTCCTCGCTGGTCGACGTGAAGAACGAGGACTACGTGCAGACGGCCCGTGCCAAGGGTCTCAACGATGGCACGGTGCGCCGCCGCCACGCGTTGCCGAACGCGCTCCTGCCGACCGTCACGCTCGTCTTCCTGAGCTTCGGCTTCATCTTCGGCGGCGCCGTGATCATCGAGGGGATCTACGGATGGCCGGGACTCGGGCAGCTCACCTTCCAGGCCATCGACCAGAAGGACTACCCCGTGATCCAGGCGATCTTCCTCCTGTCGAGCGCGGCGGTGATCTTCATGAACCTCGCGGCTGATCTGATCTATGGGTACCTCGATCCGCGGATCAGGGCGGGCTGAGCGTGGCCGTGGGTACCGCCGTCACGAACGACCCGGGATCGCGCAACCCCCGCGGGAGCGCCCGATCGGCCGCACGGGCGCGCCGGCGCCGCGCCTGGGCCGACTTCTGGCGGGCCTATCGGAAGAACAAGATGGGCATGGCCGGGTTGATCCTCGTCACGGTGTTCGTGGCGATCGCGGTGTTCGCTCCGCTGCTCGCCGATCCCCGGGGTCTGCAGGAGGCCTTCGCCACGGGTGCCCCGTTCGATCCTCCCAGCCTGCACTTCCCCCTCGGGACGGACTCCTTCGGGCGCTCGGTGCTCACCCTGACGATCTGGGGATCGCGCGCCTCGCTCATGGTGGGGTTCGCGGCCACCGCGATCGCCGCGTTGATCGGCGCGTCGGTCGGCCTTGCGGGGGGGTTCCTGGGCGGGCGCACGGATTCCGTCCTGAACTCCGTGTCCAACTGGTTCTTGGTGCTCCCCTGGATCCCGCTCGCGATCGCGCTCGCCTCGATCCTGGGGCCGTCCCTCGGCACGATCATCATCGTGATCGGGGTGACGTCGTGGGCGAGCACGGCACGTCTGGTGCGCGCCCAGGCCCTCTCGGTGAAGCAGCGTCCGTTCGTGGAGCGGGCGCGCGCCCTCGGGGCGAGCCAGTGGCGCGTGGCGCACCGTCACGTGCTGCCCAGCCTCGTGCCGGTCATCATCGCCAACACCGTCCTGGCGGTCTCCGTCGCGATCTTGTCGGAGACCACGCTGTCGATCCTCGGGCTGGGCGATCCGAACACGGTGAGCTGGGGCACGATCATCGAGGACGCGTTCAACCACGGCGCCATCACGACGGGCGCCTGGTGGTGGCTCCTGCCGCCGGGCATCGCGATCATCCTCGTGGTGCTCGGGTTCACGATGTGCGGCTACGCCCTGGAGGAGGTTCTGAACCCGAAGCTCCGCGAGCGTTGAGGCGGGACTCAGCCGTCGTCCGGCGCGGCGTGCATCTCTGGGATCAACAAGAGCGCGCCGAAGAAGAAGCCGACCGCGCCGACGAACGTGCCGAGGTTCGAGAGCGGCAGGTTCGCGTAGGTGCCCGTGGTCGGCAGGATGAAGGCCGCGATGGCGGAGACCCCGAAGGCGATCGAGCCTGCCAGGTTGAGGGCGACGATCCTCCATGACACGTCATGCGGACGCCATGCCCACCACCGATGGCACACCTCCGTCCAGGCGAGCCAGCTCGCGATCAGGAAGCACACCGACCCGAGCATGTCGGGGGCCCAAACCAGCCTGTGCTCGCTCTGCTGACTCAGGGCGGCGTCCATCGCTGAGAAGGTGCTCATGTTGAACAGGAGGGTGCCCACGGATTGCACGGTGGCCGAGCACCAATCGATCCGCTCGGGCTGCCACGCGAACCAACGCCACGGTCCGCGCGTCCCCGTCACGTCGGAAGGGGTGTTCACGACCTGCGCGTACTGCAGGTAGCCGGCCGAGGTGAAGAACAGCGATCCCACGAAGTACGTCACGCCGACGGCGCCCGCGCCCACCGCGTTCGCGTAGGGAGGGAACGGACCCAGCCCGAACAGCGTCGAGCCGATCATGAAGAGCACGGCGATCCACCAGCCCAACGAGCGCGGCGCCCACCACGACCGCCCCTGGCGGCCGGCCCGGCGCTTGCGGTGGCGCCGTGAATCCCATCGCCGGGTCGTCCCGTCCGGCAGGCGGTAGGCCTCGCGCGTGACGAAGGGACCCACGCGCTCGCGCGTGTCCACGATCCAGTCCTCGGGGACGCTCACCCACGCGTGGCGCTCCTTCACGCCGTGATGGGGATCAGGTATGGGCGAACCCCTTCTTCGGCGTCGGTGCCGGCGGCGGGTTCTTCGTCAGGTCGTCGATGACCGCGGCCAGGTCCGCCACGAGGGCATCCGCGAGATCCAGGCTGAATCCCTCACGCACGACCACCCGGAGCACCGCCACGTCGGTGGCGTTCTCGGGCATCGTGTACGCGGGCACCTGCCAGCCGTTCACGCGGAGCCGCTCGGAGACGTCGAACACCGTGAACGGGACCCCGTCCTTCAGCGCGAACGCGAACACGGGGATGGCGCTCCCGTCGCTCAGCAGCTCGAACGGACCCAGTGCGGCGATGGCGGCGGAGGCATGCATCGCCAGCGCCCGCCCGGCCTCCATGACGCGCCGGTACCCGTCGTGGCCCAGGCGCAGGAAGTTGTAGTACTGGCCCACGATCTGGTTGCCCGGCCGCGAGAAGTTCAGCGTGAACGTGGGCATGTCCCCACCGAGGTAGTTCACGTGGAACACGAGATCGTCGGGCAGGTCCTCCTGGTCACGCCACACGACGAAGCCGATCCCCGGATAGACGAGGCCGTACTTGTGGCCCGAGACGTTGATCGACTTCACCATCGGCAGGCGGAAGTCCCACGCGAGGTCGGGGTGCAGGAACGGCGCCACGAAGCCCCCGCTCGCGGCATCGACGTGGACCGGCACGTCGAACCCGGTGGAGGCGTTGCTCGCCACAACCGCGTCGTGGATCTCGGCGATGGGCTCGAACTCGCCCGTGAAGGTGGTCCCCAGGATCGCCACGACGCCGATCGTGTGCTCATCGATCCGCGCCACGGCTTCCTCGGGGGTGATCACGTAGCGTCCGCGCTCCATCGGCACGTATCGCGGCTCCACGTCCCAGTACCGGCAGAACTTCTCCCACACCACCTGGACGTTGGAGCCAAGGATCAGGTTGGGCTTGTCCGTCGGGAGTCCGGCCGCGTCGCGACGCTGCCGCCACCGCCACTTCATCGCGAGCCCGGCGAGCATCACGGCCTCGCTCGATCCGATCGTCGAAACGCCGACCGCGTCCGTGTCCTCGGGGGCGTGGAACAGGTGCGCCACCATGTTCACGCAGCGCCGCTCGATCTCGGCGGTCTGCGGATACTCGTCCTTGTCGATCATGTTCTTGTCGAAGGCCTCGGCCATCAGCCTGTCGGCCTCAGGCTCCATCCACGTGGTCACGAACGTCGCGAGGTTGAGACGCGAGCTCCCGTCGAGCAGCAGCTCGTCGTGGATCAATCGGTATGCGGCCTCCGGACGCGCACCGTGCGTTGGCATCGTGTACTTCGGGATGGGTTCGAGGTCGAGCCGCTGCGTGTAGGCGGGGGCGATGGCCCCTTCCTCGGCCGAGAGGTCTTCGGTCTTCACACGGGCGTGCACCATGACTCCTCCTTCGGATGGATCGTGTCCTCGCGCGGATGTGTGCGCGAAGCCTCGCACACCCGACGCAGAGGCGCTCAGCCTCAGAGCACGGCGCGGAGCCGCTTCGCGATGCCGGCGACGTCGAGGCCGTTGTCGGCGTCGTGCTCCTCGTACGAGCCGTATGCGGTGGGGAATCGGCGTGGCACGCCGATCGAGGCGAACCGCGCGGGCAGGTGGGCGAGAGCATCGGCCGCGAGCGCGGTCATAGAGTGTTCATAGAACGGTTCCACGATGATCACGTGCGGCCGGTCGCCCGCGACCGCTGCGAGGGTGGATCCGTCGAATGGGACGACGCTCGTCGCGTAGAGCACGCTCACGTCGAGCCCCTCCGCGGCCCCGAGTGTGCGGTCGAGCAGCGGGCCCACGGCGACCACCGTGGCTTGGGCACCCCGGCGCACGACCTCCAGACGGCCGAGCGCGACGTCCATGGGCATCCGGTTCACCGAAGCGCTCGCTCGCAGGTAGGTCGGTCGCTCGTTCGCGTAGGTCGCCCGAAGCAGCCGATCGAGCTCAGCCGGATGCCCCGGCACGAGGATCTCGAACCCCGGGATCGTGAGCAGCACGCCGACATCCCCCGTCCCGTGGTGCGTCGCGCCCTCGGTGGCGTAGTCGTAGGACGCCCCCGTCGAGATGAAGGTGCCTCCGAGCCCCTGATACCCGAAGTCGAGCTTGAGCTGCTCGAACGGGCGCTCCACGAGGAACGGGGCGATCGTGTGGGCGATCGGATGGAAGCCCTCCATCGCGAACCCCGCCGCCACCCCGACCATGGTCGCCTCCATGATGCCGACGTTCACGACGCGCTCGGGATGGCGTCTGCGCGCCTCGCGGAAGTGGTCGGTGCTGATCTCCGCCAACACGATCGCCGTGCGGGGATCGTCGCCGAGGAGGTCGGTGGCCGTCACGGCCGCCTGCACCCGCATCGTGGATTCCATCGCGCTACCACTCTCCCCGCGGGATGTCGGCGACCACGGCGGTGGGGGTGTCGGGCTCGATCGCGCCGAGCGCCTCCTCGAGCTGCGTGCGGTCGTGGCCGTCCACGACCCGCACGGCCCAGCCGAACGCCCGCAGCTTCGCGTCCCACGGCCCCATCTCGATGGAGCTCGAATGGTTCTCGATCACGAGGAGCGTGAGGTTCCCCAACCGGAGGTGGGGGGCGAGCAGCGCCGCCTCCCAGTTGGCGCCCTCGTTGAGCTCCGCGTCGCCGCAGAGCACCACGACGCGCGCGCCGAGACCCTTCGCCCGCACGGCGGCGGCCACGCCGACCGCCATGGGTAACCCGTGTCCGAGGGACCCGGTGGAGGCCTCCACGCCGGGCACGAGGTTGCGGTCGGGATGGGATCCGAGCCGGCTCCCGTGGTCCAAGAAGCCGTCCAGCCACGCGACGGGGAAGAACCCCTTGGCGGCGAGGATCGCGTAATAGGCGACCGGTCCATGTCCCTTGCTCAGGATGAAGCGGTCACGCCCCTCCCACGTTGGATCCGTGGGGTCGAGTCGCAGCACCCGATCGTGCAACACCCAGAGCGCGTCGAGCGTGGACGTGCTCGACTCGTCGTGCTTCTCGTCGCCGGTGGCGAGGGCCATCAGCCGGCGGACGTCATCGAGGGTGAGGTTATCTATCGCCATCTGCCTATATAGCGATACTCCGATAGATGGGCTATCCTGTCAAGGATGGGATCGATCGCGACGGACGCGGCCCGGCTGAAGGCGCTCGGACACCCGGTGCGACTCGGGATCGCGATGCAGCTCGCGGCGGAGCCCGAGACGTGCGCGTGCGACTTCGCCGACGTGTTCGGTGTGAGCCAGCCCACCGTGAGCGAGCACCTGCGGGTACTGCGCGAGGCCGGCCTCGTGACGACGAAGCGCCGAGGGACGCAGATCTGCTACTCCCTCGATCCCGTGGCCGTCCGTGAGATCGAGCGGATCCTCGCCGGACTCGCGCGCGCTCGCCGCCCGCGTGCCGTCTCGCACTGAGCTTCAGGACCAGTTGGGCTCCGTGCACTTCGAGGTCGTGCCCGAGAGGTTGCTGGCGACACCGCCGCTCGCACCCACGGACCAGATCTGCTGCGACCCGGACGAGTTGGCGGTGAAGGCGATCCGCGAGCCGTCCGGGGACCACGTCGGGTTGGCGTCGGTCTTCCCGTCCGCCGTCACGCGCTGGGCGCCGGTGCCGCTGGGGGAGACCGTCCAGACCTGCAACGTGCCGCTCGACTTGCAGATCACCGCGATCCGGGCGCCCGAGGGCGACCACGCCGGGTCCTGGCACGCCGCGAGGTTCTTGGTGAGGCGGACGGGGTTGGAGCCGTCGGCGTTCATCACCCACGCCTGATTGCCTCCGGTCCGCCGCGACGTGAACGCGATCCGCGTCCCGTCGGGGGACCAGTCCGGGTGCGCGTCTCCCGGCGTGACGCCGGTGCTCAGGAGCATCACGTGGCTTCCGTCGGGGTCCATCGCGTAGATCATCTGGCCGCCCGCACGGTCGCTGACGAAGGCGATCCGGGTGCCATCCGGAGACCACGCCGGCTGCGTGTTGCCCGCCGTGTCCGTCAACTGCTTCGTCCCGCTCCCGTCCGCGTTCATCACGTAGACCTGGTCCGTGCCGCTGCGGCTGCTCACGAAGACGACGCGGGCGCAGTCCGGTGACCACCGGGCCTGGCCGTCCGCGCCGGGATCGGTCGTGAGGCGGGTTTGGGCGGAGCCGTCCGGCTTCATCGCCCAGACGTCGATGTTGCCGGCGCGCTTCGTCGTGAACAGGATGCGTCCGCACGGGGGCGCCTGCACGAAGACCGCGGCGACCGAGCGATCCTGGTTCATCGTGATCTCACACGGCCCCGAACCTGAACACGCGCCCCCCCATCCGGAGAAGAACCATCCCGGCGCGGGTGCCGCCGTCAGCGTGATCCGGGAAGGCTGCGCGAACCCGGCGCCGCAGATGGGGCCACAGGCGATCCCGTTCGGCGCGCTCGTCACGGATCCGCTCCCGGCCGTCGTGACGGTCAGCTGCCGCACGATCGGCGCGAACGTCGCCGTGACGGACCGCGCCTGGTCCATCGTGAGCTGACAGGGACCCGGGCCGGCGCACGCCGGGTCGCCGGTCCACCCCGCGAACGTCGAATCGGCATCGGGACCGGCGCTCAGCGTGACGACGTCGCCGGACGTGAAGACGTCCGAGCAGACCACGCCACATGCGATGCCACCGGCATCCGAGGTCACCTCCCCTCCGCCGGTGCCGCTCCGCGTCACGACGAGGCCGTATCGGGCCTTGAATGTGGCCGTGGCGTTCCGGTCGCCGCCGATCGCGAGCTCACAGGTCGCGGACGACCCCGCACAATCACCGCTCCACCCGGTGAAGATCGATCCGACCTCGGCGACGGCGGTGAGCGTGACGGTGGACGCCTGGTGCAGGGACGCCGAGCAGGTCGGCCCGCAATCGATCGCGCCGTCGTCGCTCGTCACCGACCCGGCGCCGTCGCCCTGCGTCCCGATGCTCAGCTGATGGAACACCGCGTCGAACGAGGCCGTGGCGGCATGATCGCCGTCTACGAGCAGGACGCAGGTCGTGACCGACCCCGAGCAGTCCCCGCTCCAGCCCGTGAAGACCGATCCCGCGTCGGCCGTCGCGCTCAAGGTCACGACAGTGCCCTCGAGGTACCCCTTGGAGCATGCCGTGCCGCAGACGATCCCGTTCGGATCGCCGTCCGTGACGATGCCGTCGCCCCCACCCGCCGGTGACACGGTGACCTCATACGCGGGGAGGAACGTCGCCGTGATCGCGTGATCGCCGTCCATCGTTAACCTGCAGACGCCCGCGCCGGAACAGTCGCCACCCCACCCCATGAAGGTGGCGCCGAGGATCGGTGTGGCCGTGAGGACGACGGTCGTGGCTTGGCGGAGATGCGCGCTGCACGTGCCTCCGCAGTCGATCCCGTCGGGCGCGCTCGTGACCTCGCCGGCTCCGTCGCCGAGGAGGGTCACGCCGAGGTCGTGGTCGACCGCGATGAAGATCGCGTCGACGGTGCGCGCCTGGCTCATCGTGACCTCGCACGTCGGCGCGCTCCCCGCGTCCGCGCAGTCCCCTCCCCACCCCGCGAACGCGGAGCCTGCGTCCGGCGTGGCCGTGAGGGTCGCGACCGTGTCCGAGGATAGGTCGGTGGTGCAGATCGTCGGGCAATCGATGCCGCCGACGTCGGCGTCGACCAGGCCGCCCCCGGTGCCCGAGAGGTTGACCGAGAGCGGATGCAGCGCGATGAACGTGGCGGTCGCGGCGCGATCGGAGCCGAGGACGATGCCACAGGACCCGGTTCCCGAGCAGTCTCCGGTCCATCCGGCGAAGACGGAGCCGACCGCGGCGACCGCCGTGAGCGTGACCGCGGTGCCTTGCTGCACGGCCTGGGTGCAGATGCCCGGACAGGCGATCCCGACCGGATCGCCCGAGACCGTGCCCGACCCGTCGCCCGCGAGGTCCACCGCCAGCTGGTGGACGATGGGGTCGAAGGTGGCCGTCACGGAGCGCTGGACGCTCATCGTCACCTGGCAGGTCGCCGTGCCCGGGCAGGCCGACGCGTCCTTGCCGCTCCATCCCCCGAACGTCGAGTTGGGATCCGGCGTCGCGCTGAGTGTGACGGTCGACCCGATCGGGAAGGGACTCGAGCAGGTGAGGCCACAGTCGAGCCCCGCAGGCGCGCTCGTGACGCTCCCGCCGCCGCCGCCGGCCTTCGTGAGGGTGAGACGTTTCGCGAGGGCGAAGGCGGCGCTCACCGCATGCGCTCGGTCGATCGTGAGCACGCACGTGAGGTCGACCCCCGTGCAGTCACCGCCCCAGCCCGTGAAGACCGAGCCCGTGACCGCCGTGGCCGTGAGGGTCAGCGACGCTCCGGTCGCGAGGTTCGCCGTGCACGCGTTCCCGCAGTTGATCCCGCCGACGTCACCCGTCACCTTGCCCGACCCCGCTCCGCCCTTGGTGACGGCGACCGCGTAGGTCGGCACTCCGAACGAGGCGGTCGTGCGACGCGCCCCGTCCATCGAGAGGTGACACGTGAGGGACGTGCCGACGCAGTCGCCGCCCCAGCCCAGGAACGCGTAGCCGGGGGCCGGCGTGGCCGTCAGGGTGACCGCGGTCCCCGGAGGGAGATCGGCCTCGCACTCCGTCCCGCACGCGATCCCGCCAACGTCACTCGTCACGGTGCCCGCCCCCGCCCCGACGTCGACGTTCGTCACCGAGAGCGGGTGCGTGGTGGCCGCGGGGCCGGGCACGTGCGCGTAGTTGCCCGCCTTCGTGCCGCCCACCTGATGCCAGACGTCGGGGGGGGCCGTGAGCTCCCAGGCACCGCCGGCCTTCGAGAACTCGCCGCCGACGTGGAGCGTCGCGTCATCCCGACCGACCAGGAGCGCCCATACGCCGTTGTACTTGCAGCACAGGACGGGATTCCACGGCCGGCCGTCCACCAGGAGCACGCTCCCGTCCGCCGGATCCATCGCCGTGAGCTTGGGCGTGTGGTAGCAGTCGGGCACGGGGTTCGCGTTGTCGCCGCAGCCGGCGGCGAGCGGGGACTCGCTCCAGTCGAAGTGTCCTCCCACGATCAGCGCACCCTGGTACCAGGCCACCGCCTGGCTCGATCCCGACGTATCGGTCTTCCACAGTTGCGCGCCGGTGCCGAGGTCATACGCGGCCGTGAAGTCGTTCCCCCCGGCGGCGAGGTAGACGGCGCGCTGAGCGGTGGCGGGATCGACGTGCGTCACGACGCTGATCCCGTAGGTGCTCGCGCCCGACGGTCCCAACTGCAGGTTGCCGGGTGCCCAGGGCAGCACCGCCCCGGTCGCGGCGTCGAGCTGCACGACCGCCTTCACGTTCACGCCGGTAGGGGAGGGATGTGCCGCGTCGTAGATCTTGTCGCAGACGCACGCGACGACGAGCGCCGACCCGACCTGCGTGAGGTCGCGGAAGTCGGGATACGTGGTGTGCGCGCGCAGGGTCGGACTCACCCACGCTTCGGGCACGCTCCATCCGGTGAGCGCGCTCCCGTCGCGGCGGTAGGCGTGCAGGAACTGACCGCCCAGGTAGATGGCCGAGGACGAGGCGTAGACGGCCATGGACGATTCGACGTGCGGCGCGAAGGGCAGGAGCGTCCCGGTCGCCGCGTCGATCGCCGCCACGTTCCAACGCTGGATGCCGTCCACCGCGTCGAAGTCGCCCGCGAGGTAGAGGGTGCCGTCGGGAGCCGCCGAGAGGTCGTAGACCGTGGCCGCCCCTCCGCTCCAGGTCAGCTGCGGCAGGTGGATCGAGGTGACCGCCGTCCCCGAGGTCGCGTCGAAGACCGCCAGGCCGGACGCCGGCGCGACGGCGTTCCCCCCTGATCCTGGATCTGACCGAAGGAGCCGCCGAGCCAGAGCAGGTTGCCCACCTCCGCCATCGCGCGGACCGGGCCATCGACCCCGTGGCCGACCGCTGGCTCGGACGACGGCAGCGCCTCGGCGGTCGGGGCCAGGACGGTGAGGAGCGCGACGACGGCCACCAGGGCGAGAGGAAGGCGAAGACGCTCGTGCAACGTGGCGTGGCTCCTGGTCCGGCGACCGGCATCGCTCGTTGTCCCGCCGCCGTCGGGTGCGGCGTCGAGGGAGGACTACGCCGGTGGACGTAGTCGGTATCCCCTTGTACGCGGAGGCAACGTGCAGGGTCAACGTGGCGCGCTCAGGTCGGGTCCAACGCCCGCGATGAATGGCCGTTGGTCTCTCCGGACGTGGGTCCTCTGCCGTGGCGACGCGCCGTACGGCCTCGGACCATGGTCCGATGGATCGCCCCGAGGGCATGCGCGCCATCATCAACGGAGGCGCGCCTCCCCTTGGCCCCGTGCCGGTGTCCCTACTCGCAGTTCACGCCCGCTCCGCACAGCTTCAGCCGCTCATCCGCTGCGAGCGCGTCCACCAGCTCGGATCGGGACGTGAAGTTGAGCCCCTCTCCCGCGATGAAGCTCGGGACTCGGAGCGTGCCCACCTGCAGGCGCGAGGCATACGACACGCACCCTCCCTCGGCCTCGATCTGCTGCGTGCCGGGCTCCACCGGGGGGCACGTCTCGGTGAGCGTGACGGTGACGACGGGCGGGCTGTCGGGTGCGCCGACGCTCAGCGCGAAGAACGCCTTCCCGTCGTGCACGGTCGCCGTCTGGACGCTCCATCCGATGGGGGGGCGCTCCTCGATGCACGGGAGTTGCTCGGCCGTCGGGACCGCCTGCGCCATCAGATACATCGCCCGGTTCGCGCCGCATATCGGCGCCTCGATCTGCTCCTTGTTGGGGAAGAACAGCTGGACCCCCATCGTCACGGTGAACACCACGATGAGCAGCGTGGCGACGATCAACAGCACGCGACGCACGCTCCAACGCTGTACGGAGATGGGTTTGCGCTGCGGAGCCATCGCCCGGAACTGGGCCAGGAGGTCGCGGCCGTCGCGCTTCAAGTATGCGTGGAGCTGGGTGGGGCTCGCGACGCCGCGGGCGGCCGCGAACGCCTCGCCGAGCTCGTCCGGGGAGAAGTAGGTCAGCGCGTGCCGGTAGACCGTCTCCGCGTCGGAGCGCAGGGCGAGCACCAGCATCATGTTGGCGAGGTCGACGGCCTGCCGCCACGGCGAGGGGCGCACCTGCACGAAGAAGACGTCGATGACCTTGAGGTCGTCGTCGAGGACCATGAGGTTGGCGGGCTTGACGTCCCGATGCGCGAGGCCCACGTCCCACATGCGCCGGATGATCTGCAGTCCCTGGTCGATGACGCGCTCGTCCACCTCGGCCTCGCCGATCTCCACGGCCCCCTCGAAGAACTCCATCGCGATCAGGTACTCGCGTTCGGGGGTGATCTCGACGATGCCGAGGGCCTCCGGCGTCGGGAAGCCGTACTCCCCGAGCAGGCGCAACGTGTAGTCCTCGTACTCGACGAACCGGCGGACGGTCTGGAACGGCTTCTCGTCCTCGAGGCTGCCGTAGAGCATCGTGCGCCCGAGTTTGTACCATCGGTCGGCGCGCACGTGGCTCTTCGCGTAGAGCTTCGCGAAGATCTTGCGCTCCGTTCCGCGTTCTTCGTCGACCACCCGTATGCGGAGCGGCGTCGAACCCCCCGAGCCCTCCAGTCCGACCGGCTCCATCTCGAGGATCCGGTACCCGAGCTGATCGTGCACCGCGACGCGGATCGCCTCACCCCGCGCCCCCGTGACATCGAGGTGCGCGGACTTGCCGTGCTTGCCGTACCGGATCGGATACACGTCGTTGGGGGCGAACGTGCGGAACATGGAGACCGGGATCGCCACCCCGATCACGGCGCCGAGCAGGACGTCGCTGGGTGAATCCACGCCCAGGAGCACCCGCGCGGCGGCCAGACCGAACACGAGGACCGCCACCACGATCTTGGCGTACAAGCGCAGGCGGCCGGGGGGCACGAGCGTGTAGATCATGCCCACCAGCACCGCCGTGAGGGCGGCCACCGGGAGTGATGGAGCCGACGACCCCTCCCATCCGGCGATCTGCGTCACGCCCCACGGTCGCGGCCTGTCGATGATGATCGTGAGGAGCTGCACGGCGAGCTCCACGAGCGCGAGGCTGATGAGCAGGATGATCAGATGCCGGAACCGACGGAAGACGATGAGCAACACGACCGTCCCGAGACCCA
This sequence comes from uncultured Actinomycetes bacterium, assembly GCA_963810915.1. Classification (GTDB taxonomy): domain Bacteria; phylum Actinomycetota; class UBA4738; order UBA4738; family HRBIN12; genus JAOUEA01. The sequence continues at coordinate 299,895 of CAWEPH010000004.1, forward strand.
CGATCGCGAGACCCCACTGCGAGGTCGTGGTGTTGATCCAGCGGGCGAACGCGTTGAGCCAGGATGTGCGAAGCTCGGCCGCCGCCCGGAGGAAGAACCCGTCGATGTGGTCGATCACGTAGGGGGCAAGCCGGAGCCATAGAGCGCCGACCACGACCATCACGATCATGACGATCAGCCAGATCTTGCCGGTGATCCCGATGGAGCGAGGCAGCGGCGGCGGCGTACCCGTAGGACGACGCCGGTTGCGTTCACCGACGGTCTGAGGCGAGGGTCCGACCCCCGCCGGCCCGGTGGCCATCTGGTCCATCGATCTCCTCCTAGGCGCATCCTGCCACGTCAGGCGCACCCGGCGGTATACCCCCGGGTTCTCTCGCAACACATCTTCGGACCGATCCTTCGCTCGCGCGCGTTATCGTCGCTGGATGCAGGTGGCGGTGGTGGGCCATGTCGAGTGGATCGAGTTCGGACGCGTGGACCACGTGCCGCTGCCAGGCGGCATCGCGCACGCCGTCGATGCGTGGGAGGAGCCGGGCGGCGGCGGCGCGGTCGCGGCGATGCGGCTGGCGGCCCTCGCCGGAGGTTGCGAGTTCTTCACCGCCGTGGGCGACGACGACCTGGGCGAGCGGATGGTGCGCGTGTTGCGGGCGCAGGGCGTGGAGGTGCGCGCGGCCGTTCGCAGCGTGCCCACTCGTCGCGCCGTGACGCTGATCGACGCCCAGGGGGAGCGCACCATCACGACCCTCGGCGATCGACTGGAGCCGGCAGCCGCCGACCCGATCCCGTGGGAGCACCTCGAGCGCACGGATGCCGTGTACGTGACGGCCGGCGACCCGGGTGCGTTCCGGGCGGCCCGACACGCGCGCACGCTCGTCGTTACCACGCGCGTGCTCAGCCAACTCATCGCGGCCGAGGTCGTGCCCGACGCGCTCGTAGGGAGCGCCCGCGACCCGGCCGAGTCGGTCCGCATCGAGGCGCTGCCGTGGCCGGCGCCGTTGCTCGTCCGAACGGAGGGCACCGACGGGGGCTCGTTCCGCACGCCCGAGGGGAACGAGGTGCGCTTCGCCGCCGTCGCGCCGCCCGGGCCGATCGTCGACACGTACGGCGCAGGAGACTCGTTCGCCGCAGGACTGACGTACGCGCTCGGCGCCCGGAGGCCGGTCGCCGACGCCGTCGGGTTCGCGGCCGCGTGCGGGGCGGGAGCCGTCGTCGTCCGCGGTGCCGGCACCGCCGATCCGTGAGCGTCTACCGAGGTTTCGTGATGTCCGCCGAGACGGCCTCCGTCAGCGCGAGCAGATCTGAAGCCGCGGCGTGGATGTTGACCCCACGGGCCCCGCCGCCGATCGCCACAGTGCCGCGTCCTTCGATGGTGGCGTCCGCCACCACGGGCCACGCCCTGATCGATCCGAGCGGCGAGATGGCCCCTCGCTCGTAGCCGGTCGCCTTCTTCGCCTCCTCCGCGTCGGGCAGGGAGAGCCGATGCACACCGAGATGGGCTCGCAGCTTGGGCCAGTCGATCTGCCGCCCGCCGGGCACGAGCACGAACACGAAGTCGTCGACCCCGCGACGCACGACGATCGTGCGCACGAGTTGGTCCAGTCGGATACCTTGCAGCGCAGCACTCTCATCGGCATCCGCAGGGCGGTCCGTGCGGACGACCGTGAAGGTCAGCTGCGACGCTCCGAGGGCGATCGTGGCCGGAGTCTCAGGATCCATGGGTCGCAGCGTACCGGCCTCCCAAGTCTGCCACGGAGACTCAGTCGCGCCCTCCAACGCGCCGATAGGGCAGCATGACCTTCTCGGAGACCGTGGTCATCGTCTGGGCCGCCGTGACCCTCGCGGCGGTGCTGCTGTACACCCTGCCCAAGGTCGCGAAGCAGCGTCGTCTCCGCAAGCGTTACGGGGCGGAGGCCGTTTCCAGGCATGGCGTGTTCAGGCTGGGCACGTTGGTCCCGTTGATCCTCCTGCTGGGCGCCGGCGCGTGCCTGGCGCTCGCGTTCGGTCAGTTCCGACTGAACAAGCAGGTGGACCAGGCAACGGTGATCCTCGCCCTGGACGTGTCCGACTCGATGGACGCCACCGACGTGCAGCCCGATCGCCTGACGGCCGCGGAGGGTGCCGCTCGGACCTTCGTCGACCAGCTGCCGGCGGGATTGAAGATCGGCGTCGTGACCTTCGCCGGGGAGGCCGACGTCCTGGTGCCGCCCACGGCTGACCGAGGCGCGGTCTCCGACGCGCTGCAGGGGCTCACCACGATGCGCGGCACGGTGATCGGCGACGGGCTCTCGACCGCGCTCGACACGATCGCAGCCGACGGACGAGGGACGTCGGCGGTCATCCTGCTGTCCGACGGGGAGGACACGGGGAGCGTGGTGACGCCCACCGAGGCCGCGACGCGGGCGCGCGACATGGGCGTTCCGGTCTTCACGGTCGCGATCACGGGCTCAGAGTCGCCCGCACCCAACGACCCTTCGTCCGGCCCGCACGCGGCGGCCGAGGGCACCTCGCTCCTCGGGGATATGGCCGGAACCACTGGGGCCCAGGCGTTCAGCGCCGCCTCCGCCGATCAACTCACGGGCGTCTACCGGAGGCTGGGATCGCGCCTCTCCTACGACCTGGCGGTGGGAGGCTCCGGGAAGCTCTATCTCATCCTGGCGGCCGCGCTGCTGCTCGCGGCCGGCCTGGCGGCCTCGGTGCTCTCGCGTCGCGAGTGAGATCCGCTCAGATGTAGGAGAGTCCCCAGTGCTCGCGCTCCTTGCGCGCGAGCTCCTGGACGGCCCTGCGTACCTCCTCGTCCTCAGGGTGCTCGGCGAGCCAGGCGCGGGCGGCGGAGAAGGCGGAGGCGATGTCGTTGGGAGATGAAGGCGACGCCATCAGCGCCAGTACGTCGGTGCGATCCATGCCTCCTTTGTACCCGCAGGGACGCGCCTGTGTGGGAGCCGGGACCTCGTCTCCACAGCAGCGTCACATCTGAGGGAGCCGGAGCGCCTCAGCCGCAAGAGGTGCGCAACCGATTGCGGGTGCGGACGAAGACGGGCCGGCCCTGCCCGTCGGTGCCGATCGTGCGCACCGTGTAGTGGCCCGGATGCGGGGCGCATGGTGTGGTGAACGCGTCGACGCCGAAGGTCCCGTCGGCCCGGACGACCGCCGTGTAGACCGGGTTGCGTCCGGCCCCGCTCCACAGCAGCCGGACCTGGGTGCCTGGGAGGAAGCCCACGCCGTCGACCCGCCAGTGCATCGGTCGCGCGGTCCCCGAGAAGGCGTAGCAGGTGTACCAGGTCGAGAAGATCCGCACGCTCGTGGGGAACCGATCCGTCGGCGACGACGTGCGCACCTTGTAGGGGCCTGAGGGGACGTCGGGCTGGACGTAGCTGCCCGCTGCCGAGCCGAACCGATCCGTCCGGACGACCTTGGCGGTCACCGTCGCGCCGGCCGCGGTCAGGAGGAAGATGCGGATGTTCTCGCGGGCGGGATATCCGGTCAGGCGGAAGCTCGTCGTGTAGCGCTCCTTGGGTTGCAGGCCGAGCTGGGCGCACACGCGATCGTAGGGTGCGACGCCTGTCGGGTTCGCGGCCACCCGCGCGCGGATCGTGAACGTGACGTTGTCCGACCGTCGATGCTGGGCGTCCACGGCGAAGACGGCATGGCCTCCCCCCGGGTTGGGCGGCACCGCGAACCGCACCGAGAACGTCCCCCACTTGGTCGTACGGGCCGAGGCCACCTCGACCACGCCTCGGACCGCGTCGCGGAAGCGCACGGAGACCCGCGTGCGATGAGCGAACCCCGAGCCGCGCACCCCCACCTTCGCCCCCACGGGCCCGACGGTGCGCGAAAGGGCGATCGCTGGATGCGGGTGACGTTGGGCCGTGGCGGCGCCGGGCAGGGCAGGGACGAGCGATGCCGCCAGCAGGGCGACGACGACCAGGGCTCGGGGGGACCTCATCCCCCCTAGTATCGCCGGTCACGGGCCTCCTGCGTAAGCCCCTCGTTCGGAGGCGGTGGCTCCACGGGAGCCGGGCTCCCACGCGCTAGGGTCCTTCCATGAGCGAACGGACCCTTCCCCGGGCAGCAGCGCCGAGCCTCCCCGAGGGGCGCCCTCCGTCGCCCCCGGCGCCGCGCCGCGCGCGACGTGCAGCCTTGGCGATCGCCCTCGCGGTGCTGGTGGTCGCGGGGGTCGGGGGCCGGATGGTCCTCGCGGGGCGCGGGGATGCGCTCGCTCTCGCGTTCGTGCCCGGCGCGTCCTGGCACTACCGCATGACGATGTCGATGCACGGTGCGATGGAGGCCTCCGATCGGTCGGTCCCGTACGACGTCGTGATGGCGGGCGATGCGGAGCTGCGGGTCCGTTCGGTCGCCGAGGACGGGACCGCGGTCGTGCAGGAGGTCTTCACGGACGTCACGATGACCTCCGACGGGGCGCCCGTGAGCGTGCCTTCGCTGCCTTCGCCCATCCTCACCGTCACGCGCGACGGACGCGTGATCGCTTCGAGCGGCAGCACACTGTTCGGAGGCAACGGGGCGCAGGGCCCCACGCAGGTCGGTCAGGAGGGCATCTCCGCCGTGCTCCCCGACGGCGACGTCTCTCCCGGGGACACGTGGACCAAGTCGGTCACGCAGTCGATCCTGGGATCGCCGACCACGTACACGACGACCAGCGTCTACCTCCGCGACGAGCGACTGGGCGATGCGCCCGCCGCGGTCGTTGGAACCACGGCCGTCGTGCCGCTGGACATCCGTGTCGGGGCGGCCGACGTGGCTGCGTTCCTCGGGGTTCCCGCGGATCGGCTGCCGGTGGGCGCCGCCTTCGTGTACACGGGGCGAACGATCGTGGCGCGCACGAGCTGGATCGACGTCGACGCCGGGCGGCTGATCGAGACCCGAGAGACAGGTCGGTACGAGATGACGACGCGGGCGCAAGGGTTACCCTCGGGCGCGTTGCCTCCCGGCGGAGTCCGCATGACGGGCACCTTGACGATGACCCTGGAACCGGCCTAGGCGCCTGCCCGCGTCTCGATCTCCGCCACGGTCCGCGCGAGCTCCTCGACCATCGGGCTCGTGAATCCGACGCTCGCTCGCGATCGGAACGCCTCGACGAGGCCACGGTAGTAGTGGAGCTGGAAGGCCGCGCCCGTGTTGAACCGATCCCAGAGCGCATCACCGTAGACCTCGAGGTCGCGCAGGATGCTCCGGGCGTTGTGGAGCTTGTCGGCCACGGAGATGCGGAGCCCGCCGATGTCGTCCGCCTCTCGGAGGTGGGCCACGTAGCGGTCCTTGCGGACCTCGGTCGGGGGCTTCTCCACCTCGAGGTGATCCGTGCAGAAGGCGACGAGGGCCGCCACCTCCCGTCCGAAGATCTCCTCGATCTCCCGCAAACGCCCGGGTGGACCCTCGGCCGTCGGATGGTCCTCCGCCGCGTCGTGCAGCAGCGCGGCCATCGCCTGGGACTCGTCGCCGCCGTCCTCGAGCACGAGTGCGGCCACGCTCAGCAGGTGGGTGAGGTAGGGGATGTCGGTTCCCTTCCGGCGGTCGTCCCGATGGAGATCGGCTGCGTAGCGGTAGGCAGCGTCGAACCGCTCGGAGAGGGCCGGCATCCGATCCCTCACATCCTCGGGATCAGGATCGGCAGGTTGTGCTCCCCGGTGTCGAGGACACCGTCGAGCCCGGGTTCCACGAGGAGCTCGACCTCCCCGCACGCCACCGTCTCGTCGCCGGGCGCGGCCGACTCGGTGAGCTCGAACCGCACGCCGGCCCCCTCGCGGCACAGGCGGATCCGCGCGTTGGGGTTGAAGCGGCGGGCGGCCGCTTCGGACTGCGCGACCACCTGGGTCGCGCGGACGGTGGGCTCGATCACGGGGGCATCTTACGGAGCCTCACCGGTCCGCGGGTGTGCCCCGGCTAGGCTGGGCGCTGGATGCGGAGCGAGGGGGTCGGACAGTGAGGTCCACGACGGGCACGAGGATCGGTCGGGTCGTTGCGGTCGGGGCGGTCGCGCTGTTGTTGACGGGCTGCATCAAGCTGGACATGGATCTCGACGTCTCCGCGGACGACACGGTGAGCGGCACCGTCGTCTTCGCCTTCAGCAAGCAGCTCCTGGAGCTCACGGGCCAGTCGGCCGACGAACTCTTCAAGGGCGGCGCGACGAGCCTCCCGTCGGACATCCCCGGTACCACCACGGCGCCCTACGAAGACGATCAGTTCGTGGGCCAGAAGATCACCTTCGACCACGTCGAGCTCAGCCGGTTCAACACCGAGGGGAGCGATCTCACGATCGAACACGTGGGCGACGAGTTCCACGTGGCGGGTTCCATGGACCTCTCCGGGAGCTCGACCGGCTCCACCGCCGGCGTCGGCGACATCTCCCAGTTCGGGAGCAGCGCGCAGATCTCCATCACCCTCACGTTCCCGGGGAAGGTCATCTCCTCGACGACGGGGGAGGTCGACGGCAACTCCGTGACGTGGACGCCGAAGCTCGGGGAGAAGACCGATCTCACCACGGTGGCGAGCGCCGTTCCGAGCGACAGCTTCCCCTGGTTGTGGGTGCTGATCGGCGTGGGCGTGCTGGTGCTCGCCGGGGTCCTCGTCGTGGTGCTGGTGAGCCGCCGGGGCAAGCCCGCCGCGCCGACGGAGCTGGAAACGTCGACGGAGCCCTCGGCTTCGGCGCCCGCGGCACCGCTCGCCCAAGCGGCGACCGCAGACGCGCCCACGGTTCCCCCGCCGCCACCCGCCCCAACCGATCCGGCGACGTCCACGCCGGTCGAGGACCCCTCGCCTCCGCCTCCTCCTCCGGACTGAGGGCCGCGGATCGGCCCGGGATCTCGCTGGTAGCGTCGCGCCATGCCCGCCGACATCGGTCGCTTCGAGCGACGCACACTCGGCATCGCCGCCGTCTCGGTCACCACCATGATCTGGGGTCTCGTGCCGCTGATCATCAAGCGCATCGAGATGCCGACGATCGCGTTCGCGTCCTACCGCCTTTGGATGGGCGTGCTGGTCTACGCGCTGATCTTCGCGGCTACGGGCCGCCGCCCGTCGTGGGCCACGCTGAAGTCGTGTGCGCTCGGCGGCGTATTCTTCGCCGCCGACATCTTCCTGAGCTTCACCGCGTTCCGCCTCACGAGCGTCGCCAACGCCACGATCATCGGCGCCCTCGCGCCCGTGTTCATCCTGTTCGGGGCCGCGCGGTGGTTCGGCGAGCGGGTCGACCGGCGCGACCTGGTGTGGGTCGGTCTCTCGTTCGGCGGCGTGGCGGCCGTCGCGATCGGCTCCGCGGGCTCGCCCTCCTGGAGCCCGCTCGGGGACCTCGCGGCGGCGGCGGGCGTGTTCAGCTGGACCGCCTACTGGCTGTTCTCGAAGCGCGCGCGCGCCTCGGTCGGGGCCCTGGAGTACATGGCCACCGTGATGTTCGTAGCGGCTGTGCTCCTCACCGCGGCCGGGTTCGTCTCGGGGACCTCGATGGCGCCCCCGCAGGGGATGGACTGGGTCCGCGTCTGGGTGATCACGATCTTCCCCGGCGCCATCGGGCACTTCCTGGTCGCGTGGTCACACCGTGAGGTCGAGGCCTGGCTGGCGTCGCTGATCACCCAATGCCAGCCGGTGGTGGCTTCGCTCGCCGCGTGGGCGGTCCTGGGAGAGACGCTCACGCCCCTCACGTTGGTGGGAGGCGGGATCGTCCTGCTCGCCACCGCCGCCATCCTCGTGCACGGCGCCCGCGGGGCGCCGGATCAGATGGTCGAGCCGGAGACCCCCGCTCCGGCCGGCTGATCGGGCGTCACGGCGTCTCAGTGGGTGCCGGCGCTGGCGGCGTCGGGCACCATGCGGTCGCGCTCGAACCGATCGGGCGCGAACGGCGCGATCAGGTCGGGTGTGCGGCCCGTGGCGATCAGCTCCGCCGTGAGCTTCCCGAAGATGGGGGAGCCCTTGAACCCCCAGGTCCCCATCCCGGCCATCAGGAAGAAGTTCCGCACCTCGGACTCCCCGAGCAGCGGGGAGGAGTCCGGCGTCATGTCACAGAGGCCCGCCCACTGACGCATCGCTCGCGCCTTGGCCATGAACGGGAGGATCTGGATCGAGCGCTTCGCCGACTCCGCGAGGAAATCGAACGTGGAGCGGGTCGAGTACGTGTTGTAGGGCAGGATCTCCGCGCCCACCAGGAGCTCGCCTCGTGCGGTCTGCGAGATGTAGACGTAGAGGTCCATCGAGCTCACCAGGCCGTCCAGCACGTGCGCGTACGGTTCGGTCACGAAGGCCTGCAGCGGGTGGGTGCTGATGGGCAGGCGGAGGCCCGCCATCGACGCGAGGATCGAGCTGTAGCCCGCCACCGCGCTCACCACGACTCCCGCGCCGACGGAACCGGCGTCGGTGAGGACGCCGTGGCACACGCCGTCGCGCACGTCCAAGCCGGTGACCTCGACACCCTCGTGCACGTCCACGCCGCGCTCCTGCGCCGCCGTGGCGTATCCCCACACCACCGAGTCGTGATGCGCGAAGGATCCGGGTGGGTGGAAGGAGGCGCCGACGATCGGAAGCTCCCCGCCACCCGTCAGATCCACCAGCGGACACCGCTCCACGACCTCCTGGGGCGTGAGGATCTCGTTCGCCACGCCGTACGCGTTGTTGAGCAGCGCCTTGTCGCGCTCCACCTCGAGGGCGTCGAACGTGTGCACGAGGTCGAGCTCGCCCTGTGTGCTGAACATCACGTTGAAGTCCAGCTCGGCGCTCAGGGTGCGCCAGATCTCCAGGCTCGCCTTGTAGAGGGGCACCGTCTCCGGCGTGTTGTAGTTGGCGCGCACGACCTGCGTATTGCGTCCGGAACCCCCCGAGCCGATGTACGCGCGCTCGAATACGGCCACGTTCCGCACCCCGTGGCCGGCGGCGAGGTTGTAGGCGAGTGCGAGGCCGTTCACCCCGCCACCCACGATCACGACGTCGTAGTGGGGCCTGACCTCTGCCTTGCGCAGGAACGTGCGCGTCCGCAGGAGGCCGGTCACGAACGCGCCTCGTCCGGCGCGGGGGCCGCGGAGGGACCGCCCGACAACGTCCAGTCCGCGGGTTCGGTGCGTTCGCGGACCTGCAGGCCCGCGCACCGCGCGAGGATGCGCTCCCGCAGGTAGGCACGCCACATCGTCGGGACGAGGAGGTGCACGCGTCCGTTGGCGCACACGATCTTCGTGGGCACGCGGGCGACGTCGCCCTGGGCGAAGCCGTCCTCGGGGAGTTCGAGCGGTGACAGCCGCGCCATCGCACGGTCGGTGTCCTCGCCCTCCAGCGTCCACACCGTCCAGCCATCCGTGGCGTCGACCACCATGGCATCGGTGGCCCCGACGGCCTCGACCACGGCCGCGTGCGCACGCGCCACATCGGCGGTCGCCACGAGGAGCATCAGCTCGTCCGGCGCCACGCGACCCGCGTAGCCGTCGACCGCCTCGGCCGCATCCACGGCGCTCGGCGTGCCCACGCAGGTGATGACCCCGGTTCGGCTGGCGATCAGGTCAAGCACGCTGGCGCGCCCCTTCGGGGTCGTAGAACGGCGTGGGGACGATGCGCGCCGCCACGTCGCCGGCCCGTAAGTTCGCAGGGAAGACGCCCTCCACCGCGCGGATCCAGGCGAGTCCGATCCAGGTCTGCAGCGCCTCGGAGCGCGCACACGAGGTCACCCGGCCGACGATCCGCTCGCCCGCGTAGACCGGTGCACCGCGCTGAGGGGCATCGTCGAACCGCAGCCCCACGAGCTTGCGTTCGAGCGGGATCCCCGCCATCCGCTCCAGCGCCATCTTCCCGACGAATGCCGGCTTGTCCATGTCGACGCTCCATCCGAGCCCGAGCTTGTGCGGATGGTCGTCCGGCAGCGTGTCCTGCCCGAGGTAGACGTGGCCCTTCTCCAGCCGGAGCACATCGAGCGCGTCCAGCCCATGGGGCGCGATACCGAGGTCTCGGCCCGCCTCCATCAGCGCCTCCCACAGCTCCACGCTCCGCGAACGAGGGTGGTGCAGTTCGAAGGAGACCTCCCCCACGAACCCGACGCGGATCGCGCGACACCCCACACCGGCGACGGTGACCTCTCGGTGACGGGCGTAGCCGAGCGCGTCCGCCGAGAGGTCGTCCTCGCACAGGCGCTCCAACAGCGTCCGCGCCTTCGGGCCCGCGACGTTGATGGCCCCGAGCATCGCGGTCTGGTTCACGACATGGGCCTGCAGGCCCCACCGATCCGCCCAGTCACGTAGCCAGGCTTCCATCCGGTCGGCGCCGCCGGAGGTGGACGTGAGGTAGAAGCGACCGTCCTCGAGCGCGCAGACGAGGCCGTCGTCCATCACGTAGCCGGCCTCGTCGAGCGCGAGCAGGTACCGCGCGCGGCCGACCTCGAGGTCGTCTATCCGGCACGGGAAGACGCGATCGAGGAGCGCGCGCGCGTCGGTGCCCCCGACCAGGAACTTGCCGAGCGTGCTCACGTCCATCAAGCTCACGCGCTCGCGTACGGCCCGGTATTCCTCCATCGCGTCTCCGTAGGAATACGGGCGCTTCCAGCTCCCGGACCAGTCGAGGTCGGCGCGCGCCGCGAGGTGTGTCTCGTGCAGGGCGGTGCGCTTCTCGATCACCTCGTTCACGCCGCCGGCGATGTCCTCCAGCCGCACGGGACGTGCGGGCGGTCGCGAGGTGGTGCGGGGACTCGCGCCACTCCCGTTCACACCCGCGAACGTGGCGAGGTGCCGTCCGCACATCGCGCCCTGGCACGGGCCCATCGTCGCGGTCGTGTAACGTTTCAGGATCTCGGCGTTCGTCCAACCCTCGCGCCACGCCTGCGTGAGCTCCGCCACGCCCACGTCCTCGCAGAGGCAGACGACGCCGCCCGAGCCGAGCTGCGGCTGAGCGGGCTCGCGCGCCGGGTCGGCCTCGGTCGCGTCGGTCCCGGCCCGCGTGCCCGAGTCGAGGGCCTCTTCGAGGGTGCACCCCGGGAGCACGACGTCGCCCGCGCCCACGATCGGCAGGTCGGCCCCCATCCGGAGCAGACCGTCGCGCGGCGCGTACCCGAGAGAGATCACGAGGGCGTCGCACGCAAGGGTGCGTTGGCCTCGTGCGGTCTCGAGGGTGACCGACTCGACCTTCCCCCGGCCCTGCGCGGAGGCCAGCCGCCCCTCCCGCGTCACCGGGATGCCCGCGGGGATACGGTCCGCGAGGTGATCGGGCGCCACGACCTCCTCGATGCGCATCCCCGCCGCCCTCAGGGTCGCGAGGTGCGCGAGCCCCTCCTGCGTCTCGATCACCACGATCGCGCGCCGGCCCGGCATCACACCGTGCGCGCCGGCCATGCGGGCCGCGCCCCGGCCCAGCCACACGCCGGGCAGGTCGTTCCCCGGGAACACCCCGTGAGACTCGACCGCGCCCGTGGCGACGATCACCCGTCCGGCGTCCACCTCCAGGAGCTCGTCCGGGCCGACGACCGGGACCAGTGGACCGTCGTAGACGCCGACGGCCACGTGGCTCTCGCGCAGGTCAACGTTGCTCATCGCGCGCAGCTCGACGCGGAGCGATCCGATCCGGTCGCGCACGAGACCGGGTGCCACCCCTGCGCCAACCGGTCCTTCGTCCACCACGAGGACGCGCGTCGACGGGTCGGCCGCCGCCGCCTTCGCGGCCGCGAGCCCGGCGGGGCCGCCGCCGATCACCACCACGTCCGCATGCAGGAACACCCGTTCCTTCAGGTGGGGCTCGCGTTCGACCGGCAGCGAGCCCACGCCGGTGTGGCGCCGGATGATCCTCTCGGCGATGGGCCAGAGCCAGCGCGGCCTGGAGAACACCTTGTAGTAGAAGCCGACGGGCATGAGGCGGTGCGCGCGGTCGGTGATGGCGAGCAGATCGCGCTCGGCGTTGGGGAACCCGGACTCCCGCCGGATGCGCTGGCCCGCACGGGCCGTCGTCGTGCAGGTGCGCACGCCCGGCTCGTCGTCCACGGTCATCAGGCAGTTCGGGCAGTCGCCCGAGAGGCAGTAGAGACCCCTGCGCCGGTGGTACTTGAGGGAGCGGCTGAACGTGCGCACGCCGCCGCGGAAGAGCGCGGACGCGATCGTGTCGTCCTCGTGCAGGGGGACCCGCCGCCCCTCGAAATCGATCGATCCCATCGGGCCTAGGTCCGTCCCGCGTCGAGGGCGTTCGTGACGGTGTCGCGGCGCAGGTCCAGCCAGCGTCGGCACCCGTACAGATGGAACCAGCGCTCCTTCTGCGGACCGGGCGCGTTCTCCATCAGGTAGACCCGCGCGAAGTCCTCGTGCGGATCGTCGGCGTCGAGAGGACGCAGCTCGCCGCCGAACGTGAACTCCGTATGGTCGCGCGGCCCGCAGTTGGGGCAGGGGATCTTCAGGCCCATCCAGCACCCTTCGCCGATGCGGTGACTGCAGGTCAGGGAGGCAGCCTCCCACCCCGTCGAAACGCCGCGTCACCATACAACTCGGGCTCCGAACGCTTCACCGTCGGATGTGACCGCGGGTCCCGGACCGATGTGGCGGCCGGTCGCGCTGCGGGCGCTCAGCGGGCGACGGCCGCCGCGATCGCCCGGATGTCCTCGGGCCCGGTCCCGCAGCACCCGCCGACGATCGAGGCGCCCGCGCGGACCCAGGTCTCGGCCATCGGTCCGAGATCTTCGCGGCCGGCGCCCTCCCACGTCTTCGCGACCGGGTCGTAGGCCGCGCCGCGGTTGGGATAGGCGAGCACCCGTTTGTCCGTATGGGCGGCCGCCAGGCTCACGAGGGACTCGATATGGGCGGGGGCGGTGCAGTTGACACCCACGGCCACCACGTTCGGCACGACCGAGACCGTGTGGATCGCCTCCGCGAACGGGGTGCCGTCGCACAGATGCGCGCCGTCGCGGCAGGAGAAGCTCACCCAGGCGGGCATCCGGGGATGCTGGGCGAGCGCGTCGGCGAGCGCGGCCGCCTCCTGGATCGAAGGGATCGTCTCGATCGCGAGGAGATCGGCCCCGGCATCGGGGTCAGCCAGGACCTCGAGTCGCCGCGCGTGGAACGTCCGGAGCTCGGGCGTCGTGCGGTCGTAGTCGCCCGTGTACTCCGACCCGTCCGCCCGCATCGCCCCGTAGGGTCCGACGGAGGCGGCCACCAGGGGACGGGGGATGTCGGGCGACGCGGCGGCGACCCACGCATCTCGTGCACGCCGGGCGAGGAGGACGCTCTCGTGCATCAGCGCGGCCCCCTCTTCCTCATCGATCCCTCGGGCGGCGAAGCCCTCGAAGCTCGCCTGGTAGCTCGCCGTGATGGCGACCTCGGCCCCCGCCTCGAAGTAGGCGGCGTGCGTTCGCTCGATCAGCTCGGGCTCTTCGATCAGCACCCGGGCGGACCAGAGGCCGTCGCGGAGGTCGGCCCCGCGGCGTTCGAGCTCGGTGGCGAGCCCGCCGTCAAGGACCACCACGTCGCGGTCGCGTGAGAGGGGTCCGAAGGGATCGAGCAGCATCCGGCCAGCCTAGCCGGAGGCCGGCGTGACGCAGGACGTGGCCCCGCGCCTCTCGACGGCCGCGCGCCAAGCGTCCAGGATCGGCGCCTGCAGGTTCGCCATCGCGCCCTCGTGGTCGCCGAGCGGGTGCACGCCGTCGGAGGTGAGCATGGCGTCCGTGACGTACGTGTTCCAGTCCGCGACGGCCGTGTTGGGATAGTGGGTCACGACGTCGCGGATCGCGTCGTCGATCGCCGGGATCGTCTCCATAGGGCCGTGCGCGGTCTGCCACACCACCAGGGGGACGCGCTGGAGCGCGTCGAGGATCGCGATCGCGTTCTGTCGGAAGGCGTCGGAGGACTGGTCGTTCGTCCCGAGCTCGACCACGACGACGTCGGGGAGGGGATCCGCCTGCCCCTGCGCCTCCGCGGGGGCCACGCCGTCCGAGGACGGTCGCCCGATCACGGCGTCGAAGCCCGTCGTCCAGTCGGGCAGCGCGGCCGAGATGTAGGTCTGTGCGCCGTCGGTGATCGAATCGCCGATGAAGAAGGCGTTGGGTGCCCGTCCTTCCCACGGCACGCCCTGGGGTAAGGCGAGCCACCGGGAGATCCCCATCGGGTCTTGCACCCAGATCCAGTTCGGGTCGCCCGGCTTGGCGAAGACCTCGTGGCCGGAGGGAGCGGTGCCGATCGGCTCGGCGTTCTGGGGCACATCGCGCACGGCCACCCGGTAGGGCCCGCCCAGGAAGCGTCGCTCGTGATCGGTGCCCGCCCATCGCACGATCACCTCGGGCTGATCGAGGCCGCATTGCGTCATGTCCAACACGGTGGGAGGCACGCATCGTCCATCCGGATCCGTGAACGAGATGTGTCCGGGCGCGGGGCCTTCCGCGCACCCGACGCCGGGTGAGGGAGCGGGCGCCACGCCCTTGCTCACGTTCACGGGCTCGCCCAGGCACGAGGTGAGGGCCAGGACCGAGACCACGACCACCACCGCCCGGCGCATGGGCGCCACCGTAGGGGGGCGGGGGAAGGAGGTCAACGGACGGCGGTTCAGCAGGCGACGCGCCAGGCGCCGAGGCCCAGGTGCTTCTTCAGCGTGGAGAAGCTCCGAGCCCGCGCGGTCGGGCAGAACGTCGACGGGTCGCCCACGTACTCGACCTGGAAGACCGCTTTGCCGGTGTGGATGAAGGGCATCATGCGACCGCACTCGCGGTATTGGAAGCATTCTTCGTTCAGCGCCCAATCGAAGGCGGCGACCGTCTGGGGATCCACGACCTCGACGCCGTTCTTCATCCCGACGGAGAGTCCGCGCCGGTGCGCCTCGCGCGCCACCTTCAGGTACCAGGTCCGCTCGTCATCCTTGGTGATGGGGAACCCCGGCTTGTTCCCCCAGGGGTTGTTCTCGTCCGGTTCCACCCCGTCGCAACCCAGGCGCGTGGCGAGATCGAGGCGGTCCCAGATGATGTGCGCGAACCGGGGCCAGGCGCTGCGACGGATGTCGAGCCAGTGCTCGCCCTTCCACGGGCTGCCGTTCGACGCGTAGGTCTGGTTGCCGATCACGCTGCGTGGGAACCGCGACGCATCCGGCCGGTACGACTCCCATGCCCCCGTATCCAGGTAGCAGATGGCCACGATCCCCCGGGCGTGCAGCGCGTCGATCGCCCCGGCGTTGATCTGCCCCGACCGGGCATCGAAGAGGTCGAGGTCGAGCATCTGCACGCCAAGGGCGGTCGGATCCACACGGCCGACGAGCTGCCACTGCCAGGTGGTGCCGGGCGTCGGCTGCCAGACGGCGGCCGGCATGATCGTGTGCGGGATCGCGGTCGCGGCGGGGACCGCGGGCGTCGTTGCGAGCAGCCCCAGGCCCATCAGCCCCGTCAGGGCCAACGCCGCGATGCCTCGATGCCGGATGCGCATGGCCGATCCCTCCACGCGGGGGCATCGGCACGCTCACGGGGGGGCCTTGACCTTCTCTTCAGGTCGGGCTCAGGCGAAGGGCCCCACGCGCCGAAGCATCTGGGGACATCGTCGGCCGCTCCTGCGGGAGCGAGGTGGGATCGATCATGGCGTTCAACCCGGCTGGCTCGCTGCGGAGGAACCGCGGTCTGTTCATCGTGGTCTTCCTCGCGTGCGCCGCCGTGTTCGTGGGGACGCTCCTG
Source organism: uncultured Actinomycetes bacterium (assembly GCA_963810915.1). GTDB lineage: Bacteria > Actinomycetota > UBA4738 > UBA4738 > HRBIN12 > JAOUEA01. Next base: position 315,490 of record CAWEPH010000004.1, read on the forward strand.
ATGCAGCGCAAGGCGCTCGCGAAGGAGACCGCCCAGGCCGCCGCGCACGCGCGGGCGGTCGCGAACGAGGTCGACGGGCTCCTCGGCGTGTCTCCGCAGACGCTCACGATTCCCATCGGCGGTTACGCAATCCTGTCCATGATCCTCTCATCGGCCGCGCCTTCGGGCGTGCCCATCACGCCAGACCGTGGAGCAGGCGGATTTGTGGAGGCGCTGACGGTAAAGCTCAGTTCGTCGGCCCCCCATATCGCGGCAGTGCAGCCGACCGTACAGTTCTATCCGGACGGTAGTTCGATCACGACGGTCGTCGTTGTCGTGAACGGACTCGCTCCGGGAACGGCGGTCATTCACGCCAACGCTCTGCCTGCCATTCCAGACGTGACGGCTACCGTAATCGTTCAATGAGCCCGAAGTAGGGTTCTGAAAGATTGCTCCTTCTCTTCAAAGGAGTAATCATGATCCGGCGCCCTCGCTTCTTGATCTGTTGATCCTGGTGTCTTTGGGGCGTTGGCTCCATTTGCAGGCACAGAATTCGATCAGCTCAGGCACTCTTCATCATCTCGTCCCAGGTGACTTCCCGCTTCCGGTCGATCGCCATCTGTCCCAGGATCGCCGTCAGGGTGCTTTCGGCGGCACGGATCCCTACGTTTTCAGGCTTTCCTTCGGTCACTCGGCGGACGAACTCTTGCAGCGCGTCGATCGTGATGTCGTGCTCGGACTTCTCCGTCACTGGTCCGGATCCTGTGTTGTAAGTCCAGGACTCGCGGGTGGTCTCGAGGAATCCGTTCTCTCCGATGTATCGTTCCCGATTGGACCGGAAGTATCTCGGCGTCATCTGCGACCCCACGAACGTCATCTGAACGTTGCGTGGATAGTCGTAGGTAACACTCATGTGATCCAGCAGGTCTCCACGCTTCTCAACCGTCCGGCCGCCCGTTCCCAGGGCCTTCAGAGGAGTGGAACCGAGAAACCAGTTGATCGCGTCGAGGTTGTGCACGTAGGTCTCGACAATCACTTCGCCGAAAGTCGAACGCCACAGCTTCCATTGCTCGAGCTTTTCCTTTTCGTTCCTCGGCGGAGGGAGGACCGGTTCGTCGCCCTTCAGCGCGAACTTGAGGAACTCGCCGTGTACCTCGCGAACCTTGCCGATCCCGCCCGAATCGAGCATCTGCTTGGCTTTCACATAAACTCCGCCATAGCGCTGCTGGAAGCCGAAGGTGATGTTGATCTTGCGATCGGCACTGTCGGCGGCCTTCATCACACGCTTACACCCCGCCACATCCAACCCGGCTGGCTTCTCCATGTAGATGTGTTTTCCGGACTTCACTGCTGCTTCGAAATGTTCCGGATGAAGATACACAGGGGTCGCGATCATCACGGCATCTACATCGCTGGCGAGCACGTCCTGAAAATTCTTGTAGCCCTTGGCATCCGCCGCGCCTATGCGATTCTTGGCCTTGGCTATTTGCTCTTCCACCACATCGCAAACGGCGGTGATTTTTACGCGGGGATTTTTCGCAATCTCGGTTCCGGTGTAGGTGCCCCGGCTCCCGGCTCCGATCAAGCCGACTTTGATTGCGCTGTTCTGCGCGCTTCCGCGCACAGCCTGAAATGGAACAAGTGCGGCAGCCTGGACCACGGCACGTCTGGATAGATCTGGCATATTTATTCCTCCAACTCGCTTCATTAGGATCTTGCTAGGTGTTCATCATTTCGTCCCAGGTCACTTCACGGCGGCGATCCATGGCCATGCGGCCCAAGAATAGCCGTCAGAGTGCTCTCCGCTCCCCGGACGCCCGTGTTCTCCGGCTTGCCGTCACGGATACGCTGGACGAAAGCGGACACTGAGTCAATAGTGATATTCCGCGGCGACTTCTCCGTTGTCTCCTGCTGCGGACCACGAAAATGACGCCAGTGATTCTCCGAAGTTTCGATCATCCCGCCCGGACCGAAAAACTGCTCGACGACGTCCCGGTATCCGTCGGGAGCAAGGGTAGCGCCCGACAACTGGCCCTGAACGCCATTCGGATATTCGAACGCGACGAAGTTGTGATCGCGCATGTCGCCGGCTTTCGGCGTTGTCGACCCTCCAGAGCCAATCGCGCTTAACGGCCGGCCGCCCGAGGAACCAGTTCAGGACGTCGATAGAATGCACGTTGTTTTCAACGATCAGATCGCCGGACAGATCCTTCCAACCGTTCCAGCCAACGATCTTCTCCTTCTCCGTCTTCGGCGGAGGCAGCTTGTCCGATTCCGTCCATGCTCCACCGCTCTTGATGAAGCGGGCAAACCCCATATGAATGGGGCCGATCGCTCCTGAATCCGCCAATTGCTTGGCCTTCTGATACACCAGACCGTAGCGGCGCTGGAAGCCGAAGCTGATATTGAGCTTTACGATCGGCGCCATCGGCAGCTCGCATGATGCGCTTGCACCCCTCCACATCGATCGATGCCGGCTTCTCGATGTAGATATGCTTACCGGCCTTAACGGCTGCTTCGAAGTGTTCCGCGTGGAGGAACACGGGAGTCGCAATGATCACGGCATCCACATCGCTCGCCAGCAGCTGGTGAAAGTCCTTGTAGAGTCTTGGATTCTCGACGCCGATGCTGCTTCTTGGCCTGCTCCATCTTCTCTTCGAAGACATCACACAGCGCAACGACCCGCGCCGTCGTGTTCTTCGCCATCATTGTGGATACGAACGTGCCGCGACTGCCTGTGCCGATCACCCCCACCGTGATGGCGGAATTCGCCGGTGCTCGCCGAGGCGGAAAAGGAACCGGCAGCCCCGAGGAGCTGCGCCAATCATGCCCCGGCGCGATATCAGGTTCATGACAGTTCTCCGGATGCTCGAACAATGTCTCCTGCAATAGTAGTTCGTGATCGTAGGAGAGCTTGAGTGGCTGACCTGACTTGATGGCTCGCGCCAGTTCCTTGAAATCTCCTACGAACCTCGGTTGTGGTGGAATCGCGATGTCCTGCCAACCCTCTTTGTACGGACCCTTCGGTTTGCGCATGTTGACCCGCATCCGGGGAGGATTCGACTCCGGGTTTAGGACGAAGCTGCCATCCGTGCCCAGAATTTCAAATGACCTGTGATCGCCGGCGCCCGACATCTTCGCCGACTGCGTGATTACGGCCAGCGCCTTGTCGTACTCGAAGATCGCGACGTTGTTGTCGGCCAGTTTGTCGGGAGTGCTGGTATCGTGCCGCAGCCAGCTCTTCACCGCCCGGGGACGCCCAAGCACTTCGACCACACGATCGATTACGTGGCCGCTGAGTTCAAACAGACCGCCGCCTTTATAGTGAGCCTCGGCTGCACGCTGTTCCGCGTCGCGGTCCGAGTTCATCGTTCCGCGGACCATGAACACTTCGCCGAGCCAGCCTTTCTGAGCAGCGTCGATGGCTGCCATCACTCCTTCGTGCCAGCGCCAAAGATATCCCGTTTGAACAAGCAGGTTCTTGCGTTTTGCTTCGGCCATCAGATCTTTGAACGGACCCCACTCGTTTCCCGGCGGCTTTTCGAAGTGGAGATGCTTGCCAGCGTCAATCACCTTCTTGCCCCAAGGCAGAGCCTCCCAGGCGCTGCATTCCACCACCACCAAATTGATGGAAGATCCTTGAGCAGTTCCAGTTCGGACATCCAGCGGACCGAGGCGAGCCGTGGCTCTTTTGACAAACGCTCCTTTGCCCCGGCGGTGTCGACGATGCCCACGATCTCGTAATCCGGCGAGTCCATCATCGCCTTCAGCTTGCCGCCAAAGTGACTGTGGCCCGTTCCGAGCATTCCGGTTCGAATCTTTGAGACAGCCGCGTTCGCCGTCACCGTGGTCAGAAGTGCGGCACTTGTGTTCTGAAGAAACTTGCGTCGGTCCATATGGTGTCCCTTCTTATGGATTCCAGATTGTGGCCCCTATGAAGCGTTCCGGGTGTTCTTTGGTGTTGTAGTAATACACCGAGACCACCTTTCCGTCCTTGCGCTGCACGCTGCGCGGATAACCCAGATCCCAACTTCCGCCGTCTTTTCGCAGAACGATTTCGTCAGTCCAACTGCGTCCGTTGTCACTGCTGATCCGGGCTATCAGTCCGAATGGCTCCACACGCTTACCGTAGATCAGAGCCAGGCGCTTGTCGCTCGAGCTTCGACCAAGCTCGGCGGATTGCCGCCCGTCTCGGGTGCAGGTTGACCAATGCGCTCCCATGTCGCTCCGTCGTCCTTGGAGAGATAGCTGTCAATGAACTTGCGGTAGCGGACGCACGTGAGGATGGTCTTGTCATCCAGCCGGATGGACGCCGGCATGATCGCGTATTCATCCCCTTCCGGCTCCGGCGTCACAAACGAAACAAAGTTCCAGGTCTTTCCGCCGTCCTTCGTACGGACGCTAATAACGCGTCCTTCCTTGCGATTGGACTTGGCCGCGGTGAGGAACATGGTCATGTCATGCTTGCCGTTGATCAGATAGTCGGTTCGGGCAGCGATACCCGGCTGTCCGAAATCCGGAAGGCGGCACGGCCCCTCCCAGGACTTTCCACGATCGGTTGAAAAGTAGTAACGCGACACGCCATCGTTGATGCTGGTCATGCGAGCTGTCAGCACGAAGTTCGGATTGGAAAAATCCATACCGCCCTTGCAATCCTGAATCGGTTTCCCGGCCTCTCCCGTAGGAACCCCTGCGACTTTCTCGCCTGGGGGCGGTCGCAATCCTTCCGGCTTTTCGATCTTCCAGGTTTCGCCTCCATCCAGCGAACGAGCCAGCACGTGCTCCGCCGGCTTGCTGTAGTCGATGGAGTGTCCGCGATCACTGGCGCGGAAGTAACCGACCTCGAATCCCACCAGAATCTCGTCTCCCCACGACCAGATACCGTGGTTCGCAGGCCAACCGCCAAAGCGGCCTTCCTGCTGAAATACGACAACGTTCTTCGGACTTGGTTCCGCTGCCATTGCGGAACCGCATAACAGCGCCAGACCGATACTGAATGAAATTGCTGACTTCATCTTTCCTCCATCTAAATAACTCAAGAAAGCATTCCGCATGCCTTAAGCAGCGCCTCCTGCGTGACGAGATCGTGCTGCGGCGAGTAGGATGGCTGCTCTCCTTTACGGATGACGCGTGCCATCTCCTGAAAATCAGGACCGTACGCCGGGCCGGGAGGCGCCGCGGGTTGAATCGACTGTTCCCCCGCTTTGTAAGGCCCGGCCGCATCCTTTAGATCGACCATCAGGTGCAGAGGCGCGTACGGCTGCACAAACGCCACACCATTGGAGCCAACAATCTCCAGGCGTCTATACTTGCCGCCGTTCGGCTGGAAACTCGCGACAGAGATTTCCGCCATGGCGTTCCGGTACTCGAAAATCGCCAGTGTGCTGTCGGCCAGGCCATCCTGAATCGGCGACTCGTGCCGCAGAAATCCCGTGATCTTCTCCGGCTTCCCGAATAGCGCAATCGCACGATCCACCAAGTGGCATCCCTCGGAGAAGAGCACTCCGCCGCGGAAGCGCGCCAGTTCCCGGCGCTCCGCCGCTTCAATCGGCTTGTCGATGGAAAGGCGCATTCGGTGTACTGCCCCGAGCCAGCCTTTTTTGGCAGCTTCGATAGCTGCCTGCATGCCGGGATGGTAGCGCCATTGGTAGCCCATCTGGACGATCCGTTTGCGCTCCGCCGCTTCGGCCAGCATGGCCCGCAGAGCGGCCAGGTCCGCTCCGGGCGGCTTGTCGAGGTGGACGAACTTGCCGGCCCGGACACATTTCTGCGCATACGTGAGGTTGCGTCCCGGGTAAGATTCCACGGCCACCATCTCGATGGTCTTGTCGCCGATTATCTCATCGAGCGACATCCAACGAACGTCCTTGAACGCTTCGTCTTCCGCCGGTTCGTCCTTGTCGGGCCGGCAAATACCGACAAACTCGTATTCGGGCAAGACGCGCAGGGCTTTGACTTTGCTCGCGGCGTGACCGTGGCCCGTCCCGATCAGTGCCACGCGGATCTTGTCACCCGGCGGCACGGCGAAGGCAGCGGCGCCGGCTCCCGCAAGCGCGCTGCAAAAGGTACGGCGAGATGTAATTAGATGCGCCATTTCGATTACCTCTTTGAAGCGGGCGCCTGAATCTGAATGACAACCGATTCCTCGAATCGCCGGATACCTCCAGGTGTGCAGGACCTGTAATGAAGAACGGTATCCTTCTCCCTGCCGTATAGGTATTCGACTGGTCCTTCACCTTCAATGCACCCTTCCAGACGAAGAGCACCTGCTCGCCGCCCGCCGCAACGTCGGTGGAAAAATGTTCCGATCGCTTCAGCTTGCGATGCGCACCGGCAGCTTGCTTGGAGCCCATCGCAGCATTCGTAAAGAATCCGTTCTTACTCGCGAAATCGATGGTCTTCACGGCGCCGGGCGTAATGAGCACCCTTCGGCGGAGCCGCCCCGGGCTTCGAGGAATCGCGGGCTCCGGTGTAGAGCACCAGGTCCGGCGGTGTTTGAAAGCTGATCATGATGGTCTCGCCGGCGCCCCTCGTAATCGTCCCGTGAATCTGCCCAGCCGGAACAAAGGCGCATTGTCCTGCGTGATAGGGCACGAGGGAATCGCCCTGCCGCAGGTCCATCTGGCCTTGCAGGACGAGGATGGTGTCGTCCGAATGATCGTGAACGTGCTGCGAAAACTCCGAGCCATCCTGCGATACAGAGTAGTTCAACGTTGTCCGCTTTCGCCCAGGTCCGGATGCACAATCCGGCGCGATGTGACCTTGCCCATCTGAAACGGCTGGCCTTCCGCAAAGCGAATCACTCGGACCGTTTGCGCGTGGCTTACCCCCAATGCCGCAATCCAAACGAGTGGGAACAGACCAGCGCGCCGCCAGCCATCGCGAACTGAAAACGTGGTTTGGGATTTTTATCGATTTTTCTTTTCTTGCCGATGCCATCATGTTTCTCCTGTTACGATATGGGCGATGATGCGCAGACGGACGTTCCTACAACTTCCCGCTTGGGCGTCGCTGGTGCAGGCAGAGGCGTCCGGTTTTCAGCTTTCCGTTAGAGTAGAGCCGTTGTTTCCGGGCATGCCTTTGCCACGGCAAATGGCGAAGGTGGCAGAAGCGGGCTATCCCGGTTTTGAATTCGGCGACTGGCGCGCGGTGGATCCAGCTGCCATTGTGCGATTGAAGAAGCAACTCGGCCTCGAGTGCGTGTGCATAGTCGGCAACATCAGTGTGAACCCGAAGGGAATGGGGCTTTGCGATCCTGCGGAGCGCGATGGTTTTCTTGCGGAAGTGCGGGCTTCGGCCGATGCGGCGCGGCGATTGGAATCCAAGCGTCTGGTGGTTCTCACGGGCAATAAGGTTCCGACCCTTTCGCGGGAGCGGCAGCACGCAAGCATCGTTGAGGGGTTGAAGCGTGCGCACGACATTGTTGCGCCGCACGGAATCACGCTGATTCTGGAGGTGATCAACACCCTGGCGCCTGTGGAGCCGCTGAACCCGAAAACCAATCATCTGGACTATTACCTGAATCGAACACCGGAAGCGTTTAGCATTGTGCGCGAAGTGGGTAGCCCTTTCCTCAAGATTCTGTTTGATCTTTATCACGTCCAGATCATGGAAGGAAACCTCATCGAAACACTGCGGGCCAGAGATGGCCATCGGGCACTTTCACGTAGGCGATGTGCCCGGACGGCACGAGCCCGGCACTGGCGAGATTCATCACGGCAACGTGTTCAAAGCGATCCACGAGACGGGGTACCGGGACTTCGTGGCGATGGAGTACGTGCCCTCGAAATATGCGATGACGACTCTCGCCGAAGTGCGGGCTCTTGCGGCTAGTTCGCAGTCCAGATAGTAGCGGCAACATAGCGCTCCTTGTCTTTGTGGTCATTGAAGTAGTACACCGTCACCAGTTTTCCGTCGGCGCGCTGCACGGTGCGAGGATAGCCGAGGTCCCAGGTTCCGGCGTCGTCGCGTAGCATGATCTCCGGGCCCACGTCCGTCCTTCGTCCAGGCTGATTTTCGCGCGGATTCCATAAGGAGCTGAGCGAAAGCCATAGGTGATGGCGAGCCTGCCGTCCTTCAGTTTGATCATGCTCGGCGGATTGCCGACCCGATCCGCCCGTGCTGGCTACAGGACGGTTGAGGAAGTTCCAATTCTTGCCGTTATCGTTCGTGGCCCACGCATCAATGAAGTGCTGGCTCTTCCTCCGCCGGATTGTAGTGAAGATGCGCGTCGCGACAAGCGGACGGAATAGGTAGATGGAGAATCCTTCCGGCTCCGGGCCAATGAACGATACGAGGTCCCACGGATTCTGCCGCCATCCTTGGTCCGGATGCAAACGACCCGGCCTTCTCGTCCATTCTCCTTCGACGCGGTTATGAAAGCCGTGAGTTCGTGTTTGCCGTCGACGATATAGTCGGTGCGAGCAGCAATTCCTTTGCGATCGTAAGTCGGCAGTTTGTACGGACCCTGCCAGGTCTTGGCGCGGTCTTTCGAATAGTAGAAACGGG
>CAWEPH010000005.1:0-427001 GCA_963810915.1 uncultured Actinomycetes bacterium
CGCGCCGGGAGGGACTCGAACCCCCAACCTTCTGATCCGTAGTCAGATGCTCTATCCGTTGAGCTACCGGCGCAGGCCACCCAGCATACCGAACGGCACAAGCGCCCCTTCGTTCGGCGGTATCGTGGGCCCGGACGGAAGAGAGGACCGTGACGGACTACATCTGGGAGATCCGCAATCCCGACGGCGCGGCGATGGGTCTGGAGTTCGCCCTCGGCCGCAGCGGGGCACACCCGGTGATGCTCGCCCACGCACTCCCCGAGCGCGCAGACGTCACGGTGCGCGACGACGAGGGCCGGCTGGTGGCGTCGGGCACGGACCTGCGCGGGGACGCACCGACACCGATCGCCCGCTTGCGCATCGTCGACGGCTCGTTGTCGCGGGAGAACATCTGGCCCGTCGAAGCCGATCTCGGATCGCCGGTGATCCTCCCCGGCGGCGAGATCGGGATCCTCACCGCGTGGTGGAACGCCGACGATCACCGGGCTTGGCGCTGGTCGATCGAGCTCTCGAACCACGCCTGACCGACGGCGGCGCTCGAAGGGACCACCTGCCCTGCCGACCCAGGTCCTAGCGGCCCGAACCGCGCACGACTGCTAGGCGGACGCTGACGGTATCGGATCATCGGAGGAGGGGGTGATGCCCGATGCGCACTTCCCTGGTTCCCACCACCGGCGACGGCCCGGGCGCCAGCCGCAAGGGCTTGCGATCAGGGGCGATCGGCGTGGTCTCGGCCACCGTGATCGGCGTCGCGTCGACCGCACCGGCCTACAGCCTGGCGGCGACGATCGGACTCACCGCCGCCGTCGTGGGTCTTTTCTCACCGGCCATCGTGCTGGTGGCGTTCATCCCGATGCTGTTCGCGGCGTCGGCGTACTACTTCTTGAACCGGGTCGATCCCGATTGCGGGGCGACGTTCGCCTGGGTCACGCGGGCGATGGGACCCCATGCCGGCTGGATGGGTGGCTGGGGCGTGATCGTCGCGGACGTGATCGTCATGCCGAGCCTCGCGTGGGTGGCGGCCGCCTACACGTATTCGCTCTTCGGTTGGGACGCGCTCGCCTCCAACACGTGGGCGATCATGGCGTTGGGCTGCGCTTACATCCTCGCGATGACCGCGATCTGCTGGATCGGCATCGAGTTGTCCGCGCGGACGCAGTTCGTGATGCTCGCCGCGGAGATCGTGATCCTGGTCGGCTTCTCCATCTGGGCGCTGGTGAACGTGTTCGTGAACCACCCGGCCGGGTCGATCACGCCCTCGCTGAGCTGGATGAACCCGTTCCAGCTGTCCGCGTCGGATCTGTCGAAGGGCGTGCTGCTCGCGCTGTTCATCTACTGGGGTTGGGACACCGCGGCCAACGTGAACGAGGAGACGAGGGGCGCGCGCACCGCGGCGGGGGTGGCCACCGTCGCCTCCACGCTGGTGCTCGTGGCGACCTACCTGGTCGTCGCGTTCGCCACGACCGCCTACAAGGGCCCCGGGTTCCTGATCGACAACCCCGACGACGTGCTGACCGGGATGGTCGCGGCACCGTGGAACAAGCTGATGATCCTCGCGGTGCTGACCTCGGCCATGGCGTGCACGCAGACGACGATCCTGCCGACCGCCCGCACCACGCTGTCGATGGCCGCCCACGGGGCGCTGCCACGGAAGTTGGCCGAGATCCATCCGAGGTTCCAGACACCGACCTGGTCGACGTGGGTGATGGGGCTGGCGTCCGTCGCCTGGTACGCCGTGCTGGTGACGATCGACTCGAGCGAGAACATCCTGTGGGACTCCATCAGCGGGCTGGGCTTCGCGATCGCCTTCTACTACGGCATCACGGCGCTCGCCTCACCGATCCTGTTCCGCAAGGTGCTGACCAAGAGCTGGAAGCACTTCCTGCTGGCAGGCGTCGCGCCGGTCCTCGCCGCCATCACGCTGCTCTACGTCTTCGTCCGCTCGGCCATCGACTACTGGGATCCCGTGAACTCCTACACGCCCGCGTGGTTCGCGTTCGGCGATTTCCACGGCGTGGGACCGGCGCTCGTGATCGGGATCGGTTCGCTCCTGATCGGGATCCCGCTGATGTTCTGGTGGAAGGCCTTGCACCCTGCGTTCTTCCGCCGGCACGCCGAGACGGCCAGGTCGATCGACGAGGAGCTGTCCGACCCGGACCGGGTGCTCGAAGAGCCACCCGGCCACGAACCGCTGCACGTGGTGCCGCCAAAGGTGCGCGAGGCCGCGAAGCGATGAAGAGCGCCCCGAACGGGGACGAGGAGGGGGAGTTCGATGAAGGTCATGCTTGTGGGCGTGGGCGGCGTCGGCGAGGCGATCGCCGTCGTCGCGAAGGAACGGCCCTGGCTCGAACGGATGGTCCTGGCCGACCTCGACCTGGCGCGCGCCGGCGAGGTTGCCACCAAGCTCGCGGATCCGCGCAGGTTCCCCGTGGAGCCGGTGGACGCTTCGAACCCGGTGCAGATCGCCGACCTCGCCCGCAGGTACGAGGTCGACGTGATCGTGAACGCCGTGGAGCCACGGTACGACATGCCCATCTTCGATGCGGCGTTCGAGGCGGGCTGCACCTACCTCGACACGGCGATGTCGCTCTCTCGACGGCACGCGACCGACCCCTACCACCTGCCGGGCGTCAAGCTCGGCGACGAGCAGTTCGCGAAGGCCGCCCACTGGGAGGCGCACGAGCTCCTGGCGGTCGTGGGCACCGGGGTGGAGCCCGGCATGGCCGACGTCTTCGCCGCGTATGCGGCGAAGCACCTGTTCGACACGATCGACGAGATCGGCATCCGCGACGGTGCGAACCTCGAGGTGCGGGGCTACCGCTTCGCACCGAACTTCTCCGTCTGGACCGCGATCGAGGAGTGCCTGAACCCGCCGCTCGTCTACGAGCGCGAGCGAGGCTGGTTCACGACCGACACGTTCTCCGAGCCGGAGGTGTTCGAGTTCCCTGACGGCATCGGGCCGGTCGAGTGCGTGAACGTGGAGCACGAAGAGGTGCTCCTGATCCCCCGCTGGATCGACGTCGGCCGCGTCACGTTCAAGTACGGGCTGGGCGAGGAGTTCATCAACGTCCTGAAGGTGATCGAGATGCTCGGCCTCGATGCGACCGAACCGATCGAGTTCAAGGGCGTGCGCGCGGCCCCGCGGGACATGCTGGCGGCACTGCTCCCCGACCCGGCACACCTGGGCGACCGGATGACCGGCAAGACCTGCGCCGGTACGAACGTCCGCGGCACGAAGGACGGGGCGCCGCGCGAGATCTACCTCTATCAGGTGGCCGACAACGAAGGATGCATGGATCGGTACGGCGTGCAGGCCGTCGTCTGGCAGACGGGGGTGAACCCGGTCATCACGATGGAGCTGCTGGCCGAGGGGCTGTGGACGGGCGTGGGAGTGCTCGGACCGGAGGCGTTCGATCCGGACCCGTACGTGGAGCGGATGCCCACGTTCGGCTTCCCGTGGGAGATGCGGGAACGCCCCGTTCACCAGAAGGTCGCCGTCGCCTAACGACGAGGTGAGACACGGTTCCTCCGCACGGGAGCGCCGGTCGGAAGACCGGCGACCGGCGCTCCATACGGTTCCTTGGGAACGGTCAAATGATCCTCATGATGCGTCCGTGTCCCTGTCGTCCGTCGGGGCCTCGACAAGACATGGTCGTGCCGTGAGACTCGGGCCTACGATCAACACGACGGCGAACGAGTCGCGTGCCTCGCTTTCCCGGGATGGGAAGACCTTGGTTTTCGCTCGAGACGTGGGCCACTGAGCGTAGGCGGAGACGCCGGGATTCGAACCCGGGAGGGACGGTTAAGCCCCTAACCGCTTAGCAGGCGGCTCCTTTCGGCCTCTCAGGCACGTCTCCGCCGTCCATCCTAGCGGGTGGCCCACCTCCGCCCGACGATAGGCTCCCGTCCATGCCCGACGTGGTCGTCATCGGTGGAGGCATCATCGGCGCGAACTGCGCGTCGGAACTCTCGCGCCGCGGGGCCGAGGTCACGCTGATCGAGCGCGACGAACTGGCGGCCCACGCCTCCGGCCGGAACCAGGGCCTGTGGGTCCTGCCCGACGACGAGGCGACCGTCGCGATGGCCCAGCTGAGCCTGGCTCGCTACCTGGAGATCGCCGCCGAGGCGCCCCTCGACGTGCAGCTGGACGCCGAGCCCGTGGGGCAGGTCACCGTGGCGCGTGACGACGCCGAGCTCCGTGCGGCCGAGACGGCGGTGGCGATCGCCGAGGCGGCCGGTACCCGCGTCGATCCGCTCGATGCCGCCGGGCTCGCCGAGGTGGAGCCCGCCGTCTCCGACGACGTCGAGGCCGCCTGGCTCATCCACAACGGGCACCGGCTGGACCCCGGCGCGCTCACGGTCGCGCTGGCGCTCGACGCCGCCGGAAGGGGGGCCACGATCCGGCACCATCTCCAGGCCAGGGCGCTCGCTCGGCGCGGCGATCGCGTGATCGGGGCCGTGACCGACGAAGGTGTGATCGAGGCGCCCACCACGGTCGTGGCGGGAGGGCCCTGGTCGTGGAAGCTGCTCGACCCCGTCGGCGTTCGCCTGCCCGTGACGGGCGCCCGCGGGTGGCTCGTCCGCCTGGGGACGCCCCCCATCCCCTTGCATCACCTGGTGCGCGCCGAGCCGCCTCCCGAACGCCACCCGGGGGCGGCTCCCAGGGCCGCGGAGGTCGCAGCGAGCGGAGCGCCCACCAGCGCCGTCGCGACGATGTTCCACCCCCATCGCGACGGAACGGTGCTCCTCGGCTCCACCCGCCAGGTCTGGCTCACGCCTGAACCCCAGGAAGACGACGTGGTGCCGCGGATGCTCCAGGCCGCGATCCGGCTGATCCCCTCGATGGCCGAGGTCGAGGTGCTCTCTACCTGGTGGGGCGTCCGCCCGCTCAGCCCCGACGAGCGACCGTTCGTCGGGGCGGCGGCCGACGGCCTGCACGTGGCCACGGGACACGGGTCCGAAGGGGTGATCCTGGGGGCGGGCACCGCGCAGTTGGTGGCCGCCCAGCTCGCCGGCGAGGTACCCCCGTTCGACGCCGCGCCCTACGACCCGTTCCGCTTCGCCTGAGGCCCCCGCGGCACTACTCCGCGAGTCGCCCAGCGCTCCGCATGATCGCCAGCGCGCGGTCGATCGGCATCGCGTACAGCGTGCGGCCGCCTCTGCCCACGGTGGTCTCCGCCGCCACAAGCGCGTTCACGACGGCCTCCTGCGTGGCCTCGACGGTGGCCTCGAAGATCCGGGAGAGCAACCAGGGCGCCTCGAGTGGGCCGTCGACCACGGCGGCGACGTCCACGACGCGCTCGCCGAGCGTCAGGCGGTTCGCGGTGGAGAACGCCAGCATCTGCTCACCGCTCCCGTTCGAGGCGTAGGAGCCCGTGGCGGCCAGGCCCATCCCCGCGCGCTCTGCGACGCGGCGCAACTGGTGCGGGAGCAGCGGTGCGTCGGTGGCGACCACGACGACGCAGGAGCCCTCCGTGTGCGTCTCGGGCATCAGATCCGCGATCGCGCGGCCTACCGGCACGCCGTCGATCCGCAGGTTGGCCCGGTCGCCGTAGTTGGTGAGGACGAGCACGCCCACGGTGTAGGCGCCGGCCTCGTCCGCGAGCACGCGCGAGGCGGTGCCGATCCCACCCTTGAAGTCGAAGCACTGCATCCCGGTGCCCGCCCCGACGCACCCTTCGGCGATGGGCCCCTCGACGGCGCCGTCCAGCGCCGCGGCGACGTCCTCATCGGTCAGCGGGAACGACAGGATGTCGCTGAGCCCGGAGTCGTCGCACTCGCTGATCACGGGCATGACCTGCTCCGCAGCCTTGCCGTCGTGCGAGGCCATCCAGCGGAAGGTGGCGTCGTAGGCCTTCCCGATCTGCTGCGACGACGTGAGCACGATGGGGCTCATCAACACGCCCCATTCCCGCAACTGGTTCACGCCGATCAGCTCGCCGTAGCCATTCAGGATGTGGGTACCCGCGTAGACCCACTCGTTCCAAGGCGCGCCGGTGTGCGGGAAGATCGCGGTGACGCCCGTTCGGATCGCGTGAGGGCCGTCATCCCGCACGATCGTGCGCTGCCCGACGCGGACGCCGGCCACGTCGGTGAGTGCGTTCGATGGTCCGCGGCGGCCGGTGCCGATGCGGATCCCGAGGTCGTGAGCGCGCGGACGAGACATGCGGCGAGCATGGTACCCGGCGGCCGAAGGGCTGCCGATGCGCCTGAGCGATAGGATGCCTCCCCTACCGCTCATGGCCATCCTCACCCTCGGGATCTCCTTCCGCCGCGCGCCGATCGAGCTGCTGGAGCAGCTCGCCTTCACCGACGACGACCTCGCCAAGGCGTACCACCGCGCGCACGAGGTGGACGGCATCGAGGAGACCGTGATCCTGTCCACCTGCAACCGCGTCGAGATCTACGCGAACGTGCCCGCCTACCACGCAGGGTTCCTCGCGCTGCGGCGGTTGCTGACCGAGACGCGCGGCGTCGACGCCGAGACGCTGGCCGAACCCCTCTACTCCCACTGGGAGCAGGATGCCGCGGATCACCTCTTCGCGGTGGCGAGCGGACTCGATTCGATGGTGCTCGGCGAGACGCAGATCTACGCGCAGGTGCGCGAGGCGCTCCGGCGCGCCGAGACCGAGGGCGCCGCCGGACCGGCGCTGACCGCCCTGTTCCACGCGGCCGGGCGGACGGGGCGCCGCGTGCGTCAGGAGACGTCGCTCGGCGCCGCGCCCGACGCGTTCGTGGCGCTGGGCGCCGACCTCGCCGACGAGGCCCTCGGCGGCCTCGAGGGGCGCGATGTGGTGGTGGTGGGCGCGGGACAGATGTCCGCACTCGCCGTGAAGCACCTGCGGCAGCGCGGTGTGGGCCCGGTCCGGATCTTGAATCGATCGCTCGAGCACGCGCGCGCGCTCGCGGAACGTTCGAACGTGGAGCACGGTGACCTCGACGCCCTCCCATCGGCGCTCGCGCACGCGGATCTCGTGGTGAGCGCCACGGGCGCGAGCGGCGTGGTCGTTCACGCGGACACCGTCCGCACGGCGATGGCAGCGCGCACCGGACGGCCCCTCCTGCTCGTCGATCTCGCGGTGCCGCGCGACGTCGATCCCGAGGCCGCGGCCGTCGAGGGCGTCCGGCTCCTCGACATCGTGACGCTGCGCGAGCGTCTCGCGGCGCACAGCGAGGAGACGGCCGCCGACATCGCGGACGCCCATCGCATCGTGGGGGACGAGGTGCACCGCTTCGTTGTGCGCCGGCGCAGCGATGCCCTCGCGCCCCTGATCACCGCCTTGCGGCGGCGCGGCGACGCCGTGATGCAGGCCGAACTGGCGCGCTACGCGTCGCGCCTGTCCGCGCTCGATGCCGACGAGCGCGCCGCCGTGGAGGCGCTCGCGCGAGGCATCGTCGCGAAGCTGCTGCACGAGCCCATCGTCGAGCTGAAGGAGCGCTCGGCGCCGGGGACCGAGAACGTGCACGCCGCCATGCTCGCCGAGCTCTTCGGCATCGACCTCGAGGCGGAGTGACGCCGCTCCGCATCGGCACCCGTCGTTCGCGGCTCGCGCTCGCACAGGCCGAGGAGATCCGCGCGCTGCTCGCGGGCATCGGCGCGGAGGCGGAGATCGTCCCGATGAGCACGTCGGGGGACGAGGGGGTGAGCGCCCAGGACTCCTCGCAGGGACTCAAGGGTCTCTGGGTGGACGCGATCCTCGACGCGCTCGAGTCCGGCGAGCTCGACCTGGCGGTCCACTCGGCGAAGGACTTGCCCGCCGAGGATGACGACGGCTTCGTGGTGGGCGCCGTCCCCGAGCGCGTCGACCCGTTCGACGTGCTCATCACCCGCGAGGCCACCCTGCCCGCGGGCGCGGTGATCGGGACTTCGTCGGTGCGCCGCCGCGCCCAGCTGCTGGCGGCGTTCCCCGGACTCACCGTCGCGGACCTCCGCGGCAACGTCGACACGCGTCTGCGCAAGCTCGAAGACGGAGAGGTCGACGCGGCCGTCCTCGCGGCGGCCGGACTCGTGCGGCTGGGCATCGAACCCCCGCACACCCGCACGCTCCCGCTCGACCAGATGGTGCCCGCGCCGGGCCAAGGCAGCCTGGCGGTGCAGTGCCGGGAGGACGACGAACATGCACGTGCGGCGCTCGAGGCGATCGATCACGCGACCTCGCACGCCGCCTTCGACGCCGAGCGCTCGCTCATGTGGCGGCTCGGCGGAGGGTGCGCTCTCCCGCTGGGCGGTTACGCCGAACCCGACGGAGCCAGGGACCTGCGCCTGGTGGCGCTCGTCGCCACGCCGGAGGGCGATCGCGTGCTCCGCGTCGAGACGTCCGGGGCGGATCCGGAGACGGTGGCCGGGGAGGCCGCGCGCGAGCTGATCGAGAAGGGTGCCGAGGAGATCCTCGCGGAGGTCTCCGCGCCGTGAGCCCTCGCCCAGGCAGCGATCCGTTGGCGGGCCGCACGATCCTCGTGACCCGCCCGTCGGACCAGTCGGCCCAACTCGTCAAGTTACTTGACCGATTGGGGGCACGATCGATCACGGCACCCGCCATCGAGATCGCCCCCGCGCGCAGCGCCGCCCTGACCCGCGGCCTGAAGGCGCTCGCCGCGGGCGAGTTCGCGTGGGTCACGCTCACGAGCCGCGCCACGGTCGACGTCCTGGCCTCCCGGCTCGGCGGCCCCGAGGACGTGCGCGCGCAGGTGGCGGCGATCGGCGAGGGCACCGCCTCGGCGTTCCGGCGCTGGGCTCGACGAGAACCCGACCTGCAGCCGGCCACCTTCACGACCGCCGCGCTCGCGCGCGCCTTCCCCCGTGGGGGCGGTCGTGTCCTTTGCGCGCGCGCGGACATCGCGCCCGAGGGTCTGGAATCCGCGCTCGCCGCGAAGGGTTGGTCACCCGAGCGCGTCGACGCATACCGCACGCGTTTTCCGCGCGCCCTGCCGCCGGAGGCCCGCGCCGCGCTGAAGGCGGGTGAGGTCGACGCGGTCACGTTCACGAGCGCCTCGACCGTGCGCGGCTTCGTGGGCGCGCTCGGGCCGGTTCGGGGCGCCCCCAAGGTGGTGTGCATCGGGCCGGTCACCGCCAAGGAGGCGCGGGCCCATGGGCTCACCGTGCACGGCGTGGCCACCCCCCACACGATCGAGGGCCTGGTCGCCGCGCTGGAGCGCGTCCTGGCGAGGGAGTAGCGTCGGAGCGCTACCGTCCTCGAAGGAGGAACCATGGAGATCGCGAGCATCGGGGTCCGCTCCGCGTGGAAGCTCTTAGAATCTCCCGCATGAGCTTCCCCTCGCAGCGGCCGCGGCGGATGCGGCGCACGTCCGCCCTGCGCGGGCTCGTGCGCGAGACCACGCTCACCCCACGCGACCTGATCGCGCCCCTCTTCGTGAAGGAGGGCATCGCCGAGCCGGCGGAGATCCCCTCGATGCCGGGGCAGGTCCAGCACACGCTGGAGTCCGTGCGCAAGGAGGTCGTCGAGATCGCGTCTCGCGGCGTGCCGGCCTTCATGCTCTTCGGGATCCCCGCCCGCAAGGACCGAGAGGGATCCGAGGCCTGGAACCCCGACGGGATCGGACAACGCGCCGTCGCCGCCGTCGTGGAGGAACTGGGCCACGACCACGTCGTGATCAGCGACCTCTGCTTGGACGAGTACACCGATCACGGCCACTGCGGCGTGCTGACCCCGGACGGAGACGTGGACAACGACGCCACGCTCGATCGCTACCGCAGGATCGCGGTCGCGCAGGCCGAGGCGGGGGCACAGATGGTGGGGCCGAGCGGGATGATGGACGGCCAGGTCGCGGCGATCCGTGGCGCGCTCGACGACGCCGGCCACGCCCACGTGGGGATCATGGCGTATGCCGCGAAGTTCGCGTCCGCCTTCTACGGACCGTTCCGCGACGCCGCCGAGTGCGCGCCTCGCTTCGGCGATCGCAGCGGCTACCAGATGGACCCGGCCAACGCGGACGAGGCCGTGCGCGAGATCACGGCCGACATCGAAGAGGGCGCCGACGTCGTGATGGTGAAGCCGGCCCTCCCCTACCTCGACATCATCCGCGCGGCCAAGGACCTCACGGGCTTCCCGATGGCCGCGTATCACGTGAGCGGGGAGTACGCGATGCTGAAGGCGGCGGCCCGCAACGGATGGCTCGACGAGCGTCGCGCGGCACTGGAATCGTTGACGTCGATCCGGCGCGCCGGAGCCGACCTGATCCTTACCTACTACGCGAAGGAAGCGGCCGACTGGCTCGTCGCGGGATGACGAGGTCGGACGAGCTCTACGCCCGGGCGCGATCGCTCATCCCCGGCGGCGTCGACTCCCCCGTCCGTGCGTTCGGCGGCGTGGGCGGGACCCCCGTCTTCGCCGCACGCGGCGACGGCGCCTACCTGATCGACGTCGACGGGAACCGCTACGTCGACCTGGTGCAGTCCTGGGGCGCACTCCTGTTCGGCCACGCCCGTCCCGAGATCGTGGCGGCGGCCACGGAGGCGGCGGCGGGCGGCACCTCGTTCGGGATCCCTACCGAGGCCGAGGTCGAGCTCGCCCAGCGGCTCGTGGACGCGGTGTCGAGCGTAGAGATGGTGCGTCTGGTGAGTTCTGGCACCGAGGCGACGATGAGCGCGATCCGCCTGGGGCGCGGCTTCACCGGGCGCGACCTGATCGTCAAGTTCGCCGGTTGCTACCACGGCCACTCGGACTCGCTCCTGGCCAAAGGCGCGGGCAGCGGCCTCGCCACGCTGGGCATCCCGTCGTCCCCGGGGGTGACCGAGGGGTCCGCTCGCGACACGCTCACCGTCCCGTTCAACGACCTCGACGCGGCGCGCCGCCTCTTCGCGGAACACGGCCACGAGATCGCGGTCGTGATCGTCGAGCCCGTGGCGGCGAACATGGGCGTCGTGCCGCCGGAGCCCGGGTTCCTGGAGGGCCTCCGCGAGCTCTGCGACACGTCGGGCGCGCTCCTGCTGTTCGATGAGGTGATCACGGGATTCCGCATCGCGTACGCGGGGGCGCAGACGTTCTTCGGCGTGCGACCCGACCTCACCGCGTTCGGCAAGGTGATGGGGGGCGGCTTCCCCTGCGCCGCGTTCGGCGGACGCGGCGACGTGATGGAGGTCCTCGCGCCCACCGGTCCCGTCTATCAGGCCGGGACGCTCAGCGGGAACCCCGTGGCGGTGGCCGCGGGGATCGCGGCCCTCGATCTCGCGCGCGCGACAGATCCCTACCCATCGCTCGAGCACACCGCCACGACGCTCACGGACGCGCTGGCCGAGGCGTTCGCCGAGGCCTCGATCCCCGCAACGATCAACCGTGCGGGGTCGCTCTTCAGCGTCTTCTTCACCCACGAGGCGGTGCGGGACTTCGACGGCGCGGCGGCGGCGGATCACGACCGATACGCGCGCTTCTTCCACCATCTGCTCGAGCGCGGCGTGTACCTCCCGCCCTCGGGCTACGAGCTGTGGACCCTCAGCACGACGCACGGCCCCGACGAGGTCACACGGGTCGTCGAGGCCGTGGCGTCGTTCCGCGGGTAGCCGGGGCTCCCGGCGGACGAGGGATGCGGAACCTGTCTGCGCGGGGTCGGCCGCCGCGGGAACCTGCTCAGGCGGCGGTGAGGGGCAGCGGGTCGTCGCGCAGATCGACGTCCTGCACCTCGAGGGCGAGGCAGAAGGTGCCGATCACGCGGTCGAGCGCATCGTGGGTGGGCGCCACCTCGCAGCGCACGGTGCCGCGAGCGCCGTAGAGCGTGAACTCCGCGGTGTCGCCGCTCAGCGCCGCCACGTGGGCCTCCAAGATGGCGAGGTTGACCCCTTCCATCCCGAACAGCGCCAGGAGGTCGCGCCCCTCGCACTTCGAGAACGGAAGACCGATCACCTCGGCCGCCGCGCCGGTCACCGTCCGCATCCGCAGGGCCGTGTCCGTGGTCCAGAAGAACACCGGACGGCCGTCCGCGGCGCGACGCACCGTGTCGCTGCCGGCGAACCTACGGGTCGGCGGCGGTGGTACCGGGACCTGGTCCGTGATGCCGATCAGTTCCCACTGCCTCATCGAACTCACCCCTCCCAGGGTCGGGATCTGTTGTACCTGATTTCGGGTAATCGGCGGTTCTGGCGTAGGGGTCGTTCGGCCCATTTCGTGTGTAGGCCGAATGCCCACGGCCTTCCGGAGGGCATGAACGCTTCATGGCGAACCGCTCCGGCCCGGCCGGTCGGGTTGCGGCGGTGACAGGATGGCGATGAGCGCCGGGAGGGAACCACCTTGCAGACCGAGGGGATCGACGTGGTGCTGGGGGCGACCGGAGGGACCGGCAACGCCCTCGTGCGCACCCTCCACGATCGAGGGCACCGCGTTCGGGCGGTGAGCCGCAAGGGGGACGCCGACGTCCCGGACGGCGTGGAGCGCGCAGCGGGCGACGTCACGAACCTCGACGACCTCAAGCGCGTCCTCCAGGGGGCGACCATCGTCTACCACTGCGCCCAGCCCCCCTACACGACGTGGGAGCGGGAGTTCCCGTCGATGAACCGCACGATCCTGGCCGCCGCGGAGCACGCCGAGGCCAAGCTGGTCTTCGCGGACAATCTCTACATGTACGACCCGTCGCTCGGCCCGATCAACGAGGCGACGCCCGAAACCGCCCCAGGAGAGCGCTCCCGCCTTCGGGCGGCGATGGCGGACGAACTCCTCGCCGCCCACCGGGAGGGCCACGTCCGCGTGAGCATCGGCCGCTCCTCCGACTACTACGGTCCTGGCGGGCTGAACAGCACGCTCGGCAACCGGCTGTTCGAGGCCGTGCTGGCCGGGGAGAAGGTCCAGTGGATGGGCTCCCTCGACGTGCCGCACACCTGCTCATACCTGCCGGACATGGGACGCGGGCTCGCCTCGCTGGGCGAGCAGGAGCGGGCGGATGGCCGCGCTTGGATCCTCCCCGCCGCACCGCCGATCACCGGCCGTGCATTCATCGCGTCGGCCGCCGAGGCCGCGGGAACGTCGCCGAGGCCCACCGTGGTATCGAACGCGATGGTCCGCATCGCCGGCGTCTTCGTGCCGATGATCCGGGCGGTCGGCAAGACGATGTACCAGTGGACGACCTCGTTCACGGTGGATGCCGGCGCCTTCCAGCAGGCGTTCGGGCCGTTCGAACCCACCCCCCACGCCGAAGCGATCGCCGCCACCGTGGTGTGGTTCCGGGATCGCGCCCGCGGTAGCGCTACCGCTCCCGCTTCTTGAGCGCTGGTTCTCGCGCTACCGCTCCCGCTTCTTGAGCGCTGGTTCTCGCGCTACCGCTACCGCTTCTTGAGCGCTGGTTCTCGCGCTACCGCTTGCGCCCCTTGACCTTGCGATCCTTCAGGATCTCGCGGACGCAGTGGTGGCCGGGCATGCCGGTCACCCCGCCGCCGGCGTGGGTGGCGCTGCTGGCCTGGTAGAGCCCGGCGATCGGCGTGCGGTAGTCCGCGTAGCCCGGCGCGGGACGCATGTGGAAGAGCTGATCCACCGTGAGCTCGCCGTGGAAGATGTTCCCCCCGATGAGACCCCACTCGTCCTGCATCTGCTTCGGTCCGATGATCTGGCGATGCAGGATGGACCCCTTGAAGTTGGGCGCGACCTCGTTGACCCGGTCGATCAGGCGGTCGGCGTAGGCCTCGAGCTCGGCGTCGTGGCCGTCCTCCTCGGCCCACTCCTGGGGCACCCACTGGGTGAACATCGACACGACGTGCACGCCCTCGGGTGCGAGGGTCTTGTCGAAGACCGTCGGGATCGCGGTGTCGCTGAAGGGGAGCGTGGCGGCCTTGCCGAACCGCGCCTCCTGGAAGGCGCGCTCCAGGTAATCGGTGTCGTCGAGGATCTGGATCGCGCCGCCGTGGATCTGCGGGTCGAACCCGGGGTCCGCCGTGAACTCGGGCAGTTCCGCCACCGCGAGGTTGATCTTCACGGTGCCGCTGCGCGTGCGCCAGTGCTCGATGTCCTCGACGAAGGACGACGGGAGCTCCGAAGCCTCGAGCTGCTCGAGGAACGTGATCTTCGGGTGGCAGGTGGTGACGACGGTAGGCGCCTGGATCTCCTCGCCGTCCTCGAGCGTGACCCCGCGGACCCGGCCATCCTGCGTGAGCACCTTGTGGACACGCGCGTCGGTGCGGATCTCCGCGCCGAAGTAACGGGCCGAGGCCTCGCACGCCGCACTCACGGCGCCCATCCCCCCCTCGGGGTACCCCCAGCTCGCGATCTGCCCGTCGCCGATGTCGCCGACGGAGTGATGCATGAGCACGTATGCCGTGCCGGGCGCGTCCGGGCCCGCCCACGTGCCGATGATCCCGTTGACCGCCATGAACCCCTTCAGCACCGGCGACTCGAACCAGCGGTCCAGCAGATCCGTGGCGCTCATCGTGAAGAGCCGGGTGATGTCGGCCACGGTTCGCGGGTCGATCTCCTTGCGGAGCTGCCAGCCGAGCTGCGCCACGTCCTTGATATCGCCGGGCTTCTTGGATCCGAGGTTGGGGGGCGTCTCCATCAGGAGCGGCCCGAGGATGTTGGCGATGCGTCCGATCCACTCCTCGAACGCGAAGTAGGCGTCGGCGTCCTTCTTGGAGAACCGCGCGATCGACGCACGCGTCTTGGCTTCGTCCTCGTGCTGCACCACGGAGCGGCCGTCGGTGGTGGGCAGGTAGCCCATCCCCTGCGGGTAGACCTTGTAGCCGAAGCGCTCCAGCTGGAGGTCGCGCTGGATGCTCGGGGGCATCAGGCTCATCACGTAGGAGAGCGTCGTCACCTTGATGTCGGGCGCCTCCTCCCACGGACTCATCGTGTCGGCGGCGCCGCCGGTCTTGTGCCGAGCCTCCAGCACCACCGTGCGCGCCCCGTGCTTGGCCAGGTACGCACCCGTGATCAGGCCGTTGTGCCCCCCACCGATCACGATGGCGTCATAGCGATTCGCTTGCTGCTGGGTCATGAGGTTGAATCTCCATTCAGGAAACGGTCCGAGAAGGGTACACCAGAGACCCACTAGCTGCGAAATCAGTTTGGACCGACGTTCAGTCCGACCGGGGACGCACCGTTCTTCGGCCAGGGACGGACGCGAGGGCGACGCCCACGAGCACGGCGGCGATCGAGGCGACCTCGAGGGAGTCGAACCAGAAGATCCTTGGTCCTGCGGGAGCGCCACGAAGGAACACCCACCAGAAATGGACGACCACGGCGGCCGGGATCAGGGCGAGGGCCGCGGCGCCCAGGTGCGCGTGCTCGTGGAACGGCAGACGGATCGCGAGCACGAATGCCGCCCCCGCCGACGCCAGGTAGAGCTCGCTGATCCACCATGCGCCGACATGCGTCCCGAACCCATCGACGTGGGAGGCCCTGAGGAACACCGCGTAGCGGTTCTCACCGGCCGCCAACAGGAGCGCGGCGGTCAGGACGAGGACGCCTCGCGCCACCCACCAGGCGACGACTCGGTTCCCACCGCTCGCACCTCGTTCGACCTCGCCGGCCGTTCCGCCCATCCGCGCTCCGACCATGTGCCCATCGTCACACCGTTGCCCTTCCGACACAACCGGGAGAACGGGTGCAACGCCGCGATGGGTTCGCGAGACCATGGGATAGTGCGAGTGAAGGGAGCGAGATGATGCAGCAGCAGGCGACGTTCGGCGCGGGGTGCTTCTGGGGTGTGGAATGGGTCTACCGGCAGGTGCCCGGCGTCTCCGAGGTGATCAGCGGCTTCAGCGGGGGCCATGTGCCCGGCGCGAGCTACGGAGATGTCTGCACCGGGACCACGGGACACGCGGAGGTCGTGCAGCTGACGTTCGACCCTGAGGTGGTCTCCTACGACCAACTCCTCCAGGTCTTCTGGGCGATGCACGATCCGACGCAGGTGGACCGCCAGGGGCCCGACCACGGGACGCAGTATCGCAGCGCGATCTTCACGCACTCGCCCGAGCAACGCGCCGCGGCGGAGGCCTCGCGCGATGCCGCGCAGGCGCGGTTCTCACGCCCGATCGCGACGGAGATCGCCGACTTCGAGGCGTTCTATCCCGCCGAGGACTACCACCAGCGGTACTACGAGAAGACGGGCCACGAGCCGTACTGCCACGTGCTGCCGAAGGGACTGCTCGCGGATCTCGGCCTCGTGCCGGCAACGATCGAGCGCTGAGCCAGCGACGGGAGCACGACCGGGAGGGCTCAGCCCTCCCGGAACCCCACCACCTTGTGCGACCCGTCACACAGCGGCTGGCACCCGGAGGCCCCGCACCGACAGAGCGAGACGCGGGTGCCGGCGTCGATCACGACACCCGCCCGGTCGGTGACCGGCGTCGATCCCGCAACGCGGATCGGCCCGTGGGGCTTGAGCGCCACGGCCGGGTGGGAGGCCTCCGGCACCTCCCAAGCGAACGGCTTGGGAAGGCGTCCGGTCGGAGGCTCCTCTTCGAAGCAGTCGTACGGCGGCGCACCGTCGCAGAGCGGCAGCGAGCCCGAGGCACCGCAACGACAGACGAGGTACTCCGCCTCGTCGGTCAAGGGGTCGCCTGTGGTCCAGCCCTCGCCCTCGCGAACCAGGCGGACGAGGGGCACCCCCCGCACACGGAGCGGGCCGCCCGCGATCGCCTCGATCAGCGGATCATCCGTCACGGAAGCCGACGTCCTTGTGCGAGCCGTCGCAGAACGGCTTGTTCGCGGAGTGTCCACATCGGCAGAGCGTGACGCGGTTGCGCACCTCGTAGGTCCGGCCGTCTGCCCCGACGATCCGCACGCCGCCACGCACCCAGAGCGGACCGTCGGCGGAGACCGCGATGCCGGGCTCGAACGAGGGCTCCTCCGCCGCGGCGCCCACCTCGGGCGCGTGGTCGATCGTGCCGGAAGGACAGAGGTCCACCATGTGCTCGAGGCGCTCGCGGACCGCGGGGTCGGAGGTCTCGGCGATCATGCGCCAGACGTTGGTGATGCGGTCCCCGCAGTAGCCCGCGTGGGTGCAGAACGAGTGGTCGTCGGTCATGGCGACGCCGTCGCCGGGGAAGACCTTCGCACGTGTGGCTCTGGGGGCGAGGTCCGCGACCTCGGCGCCGTCCCACGCCTGGTCCTCGTGGGAGTCGTCGCAGAACGGCTTGGTGGAGGAACGACCGCACCGGCACAGCGTGTATCGCTTGCCCGTAGGAAGGGGTTCCAGTTCCGCCCAGTCGATGGGTTCCCCGTACTCCGTCTCCACCTGGTGGGTGCGGGCCAGCGGCAACGACCCCGACACCTCGTACGGGCCATCGGCTTCGATGCGGATCATCGGTTCGGGCTCGGCCATCCCACGCTCCTCGCGCCTCGGACCGATGCCATCCTAGGCCGGATCGACCATGCGATACTCCGCGGACGCGAGCCGAGGAGGACGCCGCCATGACACCGGTGCGGATCACGATCGACCGCGGGGCCGACCGACCCGCCTCGGCGCAGATCGTCCGACAGATCCGCGCCGCGGTCGACGCGGGTCGTCTCGTTCCGGGGGAGCGCATCCCCACCGTTCGCGCGCTGGCCGATCGTCTCGACGTGGTGCCCAACACGGCCGCCAAGGCATACCGGGAACTCGAAGAGGGGGGCTACCTCCAGGGCCGCGGTCGCGCCGGCACCTTCGTCGCGGACACGCCGCCGGCTCCCGCAGGCGATCCCGCCGTCGCCCTCCGGGAGGCTGCACAGGCCTACCTGCGCCGGGCCGCACAGCTCGGATTCTCGCCGGACGCCGCCGCGCGTGCCGTGCGCGAGGCCCGGCGCACCTCCTGAACGACGCGATCCGCACGGCCTCCACGGTCCCCCGATGCCGACGTGCGAAGCTGTACCCCAACGTCACGACGAGGAGGGATCGACCCGATGGTGCGTTGGATCGGCAGGCTCACCGTTCTTCTCACCGTGCTCGGCATCGCGCTGGGGACGGCCGGACCCGCCCACGCCTACGTCGCCGGGCAGGACCGCCTCGCCTTCGTCCGGTTCGACGGGACCAACGCGTCGGTGCAGACGATGGACTATGACGGGTCGGCGCCCAAGGCCCCCGTCAAGGCGAACGGCGCCGCGATGCCGCGGTTCGTGGCGGCGAGCCTCTCCGCGGACGGGACCAAACTGATCTACGCGAGGCTCCCGAACCCCAACTTCTCGGACCTCTACGTGAAGACGATCGGCGGCGGCACCACGCGCTTGACGCACACGCCGACGATCACCGAGACCTCCCCGGCCTGGTCGCCGAACGGGCGGCGGATCGCCTACCTCGAGACGGATCACGCGACGTACGCCTCCCTCGTCGTTGCCAAAGCCGACGGCACCCACGCCGTCCCGATCGTGACGATGACCAACGACTACATCTGGTATCCGAGCTGGTCCCCGGACGGAACCGAGATCGCGTTCTCGACCTCCGACGGCTCCGACGAGGAGATCTACGTCACGACGCCCGCTGGCGCCCCACCCACGCAGCTCACCGACAACGCCGTGAACGACTTCGCGGGCGACTGGTCGCAAGACGGGAAGCGGATCGCGTTCACCCGGGTCACGGCGACGGGACCGGCGCCCGCGTTCGGGTCCGGCCCTGCGCGCTTGCGGCCGCGCGGGCTGTCCACCGCCCTCGGCGACGCCTACACGATGAGCACGACCGGCCTGGGCTCCCGCCGGGTCACGACGGACACGCAGGTCTGGGGCCGCGTCGTGTACGGCCCGAACAAGACGCTGGTGGTCTCGCGGCTCGCCCACGTCTCCCTAGACCTGTACTCCGTATCCGTGCGTGGAGGCAAGTACCACCGTCTCACCCACACCGGGGAGACGTACAACACGGTCGACCTCCTGGCGCTCCGCGTCACCTGACGACACCGGCTCCCGGGGCCGTCGCGCGCAGGTCCTATACTCCGAACACATGTTCGAGACCCTGAACGAAGCACAGCGCGCCGCGGCCACCCACGGTGAGGGACCCCTCCTCGTCGTGGCGGGGGCCGGCACCGGGAAGACCACCACCCTCGCGAGCCGCGTGGCGCACCTGATCGCGCGCGGGGTACGCCCCGAGCGCATCCTCCTGCTCACCTTCAGTCGCCGCGCCGCGCGCGAGATGATCAACCGCGCCGAACACATGAGCGAGGCGCCCGAGGCCGAGCGGGTGTGGGGCGGTACGTTCCACGCAGTCGCGAACCGGATCCTGCGTCAGGCGGGACGCCCGTTGGGCCTGCGGCCCGACTTCACCGTGCTCGATCAGGCCGACGGGGCCGACGTGATGAACCTGATCCGCGACGAGCTCGGATTCAGCACCCGCGAACGACGCTTCCCGAAGAAGGACACGCTCGCCGCCATCTACTCGCGCACCGTGAACGCCGGCGAGAAGCTCGGCGACGTCCTGGTGCGTCACTACCCGTGGTGTCAGGACGAGAGGGAGGAGATCCGCGAGATCTTCCGCGCCTACACGGCGCGCAAACGCGCGCAGAACGTCCTCGACTACGACGACCTGCTCCTGTTCTGGAAGGCGCTCGCATGCGCCCCGGAGACAGGCCGGCAGGTCGCGGCGGCGTTCGACCACATCCTCGTCGACGAATACCAGGACACGAACGCGCTGCAGGCGGACATCCTCGAAGGGATGCGACCCCCGGACACCGCGCGGAACCTCACGGTGGTTGGGGATGACGCCCAGTCGATCTACGGCTTCCGAGCCGCCACCGTGCGCAATATCCTCGAGTTCCCGGAGCGCTTCGGGGGAGCGACGATCGTCACGCTCGAGCAGAACTACCGCTCGATCCCTCCCATCCTCGACGCGTCCAACGCGGTGATCGCGCTCAGTCCTCAGCGCCACGAGAAGACGCTGTGGACCGAGCGGAACGGTGTCCAGACACCCACCCTGCGCACCTGTCTGGACGAGGCGGAGCAGTGCGACGCCGTCTGCCGGACGGTACTCGAGCATCGCGAGCGCGGCGTCCCGCTCAAGGGCCAGGCCGTGCTCTTCCGCGCCGCCCACCACAGCGATCTCCTCGAGGTGGAGCTCGCGCGGCGCAACATCCCGTTCGTGAAGTACGGAGGCCTCAAGTTCATGGAGGCCGCTCACGTGAAGGACACCCTGGCCCTCCTCCGCGTCCTGGAGAACCCCTACGACGAGGTGAGCTGGTTCCGCGTGCTGCAGTTACCCGAGGGTCTCGGTCCCGCCACGGCGCGACGCCTGATGGACCAGATCGGGGTGCGGGAGCCGCGCGACGACCGCTCTCCATTAGTCAAGCTGCTTGACCATCCGGTCGAGGCGCCGCGGGCCGCGGTCGAAGGACTCCAGGGGCTCCGCTCGGCGCTCGCCGGGTGCCTCGACGAGTCCGCGCTGCCCCCCGCCGGGCAGGTCGAACGGATCCGCTCCTTCCTCGAGCCCGTGATCGCCCGCAAGTACGAGAGCCCGGCGGCACGCCTGCGCGATCTCGATCAGCTGGAACTGCTCGCCAACGGGTACTCATCCCGGGGGCGCTTCCTCAGCGAGGTCACGCTCGATCCGCCGTCCTCGACCGGGGACCTCGCCGGGCCGCCGTTGCTGGACGAGGACTACCTCGTGCTCTCCACGATCCACTCGGCGAAGGGGCTGGAGTGGGACGTGGTGCACGTTATCCACGCCGCCGACGGCATGATCCCTTCAGACATGTCCACGGGTGACGACGCCGAGATCGAGGAGGAGCGGCGCCTGCTCTACGTCGCCATGACGCGCGCCCGCGACGCCCTCCACGTCACGTTCCCCATGCGCTACTACCGGCGGCCGCGCGGTCTCGAGGACCCGCACAGCTACGCCCAGCTCAGCCGCTTCCTGGAGCCGGTCGCGGTGCGGTCACGGTTCGACGCGATCGCGCCGCTCGCCGACTCATCGATGGCCGACGACATGATCGACGTGCGCGGGAGCGCGAGCGTGGACGCGTTCCTGGCGGGTCTGTGGTCCGACTGAGACGAACGTTAGGCTTGTCCCCATGTACGACGCCGTGCTGCTGGACCTGTACGACACCTTCGCGTGGAGCGCCTGGCCCGTGTGGCAGCGAACGCTCGCCGATCACCTCGGCGTCGCCTACGAGGAGGTTGGCAGAGCGTTCGATGCGACCAGGCCCATCCGCAGCGTCGGCACCTACGCGGACGCGACCGAGGACCTCGAGGCGGTGGTGCGCGAGATCGGCGTCGTGCTCCCGCCCGAAGAACTCGCGACCCTGCGGGCTCTCGAACGAGCGCAGATCGAGCAGAGCCTCTACCTCTACGACGATTCCCTCCCCGTGGTGCGCGCGTTGCGTGAACGGGGTGTGAAGACCGCCCTGGTGAGCAACTGCTCGCACAACACGAAGCCCGGCGTGGAGCGACTCGGCCTCTACGACGAGTTCGACGCCGTGATCCTGTCCTTCGAGGTCGGCATCCGGAAGCCCGACCCGGGCATCTACCGGGCGACGCTCGACGCCCTGGGCCACCCCGCGCCCGAGCGCTCGGTCTTCGTGGACGACCAGCCCCCCTACTGCGACGGCGCCGCCGCCCTGGGGATGGAGGCGATGGTGATCTTCCGGCCGAACCAGCCGCCCGAAGGCACGCCCGCGTCCTCCAACGGGCACCGGGCTATCACCGACCTCTCGGCGTTGATCTAGACCCCGCCTGATCGGACGCTCAGGCGGACAGGTACATCAGCAGGATCGCGACGTAGAAGCACGCCGCGGCCGCGATCGTGGCGGCGTGCCAGACCTCGTGGTAGCCGAATGTCTCCGGCCAGGGGTCGGGATGATGGGAGGCGAGCGCGAGGGCGCCGAGCGTGTAGGTCACCCCGCCGATGACCACGAGCGCCATCCCCACCGCGGAGAGCTCCCGGGCGAGCGCCGGCAGGATGAAGATCGCCACCCACCCCAGCCCGATGTACATGACGCCCGACAGGACGTGGAGGTCGACGCGGTAGAGCTTCGTGAGGATCCCCGCGAGGGCTCCGGCCCAGACCACGGCGAGCACGACCCACGTGGTGGCGCCGTGCAGGGCCATCACGCACATCGGGGTATACGTCCCCGCGATCAGGACGAAGATCATCGAATGGTCGAGGCGGCGCATCCGCATGTACGCGCCATCGGTCCAGTTCCCCAGGTGGTACATCGCACTCGCGCCGAACTGCAGCAGCAACGAGGCGGCGTAGACGACGGCCGCGACCCGCGCCGCCGCGCCCGGGGCGATCCAGATCAGGAGCAGCCCGGCCGGGATGCTCGCGAAGAAGGCCACCTGATGGAGGCGGCCCCTCATACGCGGCTTCGGCGGATCACTCACCCGTGCCGGGAGCGTGGCGGTCGTTCCCCTCACTCCCGACAGCGTAGCGGACCACCCTCGGCCTCATCGCAATAGACTCCGCGTATGGCCCATGAAACACAGAAGCGTCAGAAGTACCCGCGCAAGCTCTACGAGCGGGAGCTCTACCGCCTCCAGGAGGAGCTCGTCCGCATGGAGCAGTGGGTGGCCGCCACGGGGACCCGCGTCGTAGCGGTCTTCGAAGGGCGCGACGCAGCCGGCAAGGGCGGCACGATCAAACGGATCACCGAACACATGAACCCACGGATCACCAAGCACGTCGCCCTACCCGTACCCACCGAGCGCCAGACGACGCAGTGGTACTTCCAGCGCTACGTGGAACAGCTCCCGGCCGCCGGGGAGATCGTCCTGTTCGACCGCAGCTGGTACAACCGCGCCGGCATCGAGCGGGTGCTGGGGTTCTGTACCCCCGAGGAGTACTACCGGTTCCTGCGCCAGACCCCGATCTTCGAACGGCTGCTCGTGGAAGACGGGATCATCCTCATCAAGTACTGGTTCTCGGTGAGCGACGAGGAGCAGGAGCGGCGCTTCCTGGCACGCATCAACGATCCGATGCGCCGGTGGAAGCTGAGCGAGACCGACCTCTACTCGCGCACGAAGTGGGTGGACTACTCACGCGCCAAGGACGAGATGTTCGTGCACACGGACATCCCGGAGGCGCGCTGGCACGTGGTTGAGGCGGACATCAAGAAGAAGGCGCGGCTGAACTGCATCGCGGATCTGCTCAGCCAGATCCCATGGGAGCCCAAGCCGCTCCCCGAGATCGACATCCCCGACCGCCAGGTGGACGAGGGCTACGTCCGCCCGCCACAGGAGCTGTCCACGCACGTGCCGGACATCGCGCAAGAGCTGCTCGAGCGCCACGAAGCCAAGGACTGAGACCCTCAGACGAGGTCGTCGAACACCTCGGCGACCGGCTTGCGGATCCCCGTCACGAACGGGATCTCCTCCTTCGTGAAGCGCCGGGCCTCGGCGTCGCGCAGCCGGCGGATGCAGTCCACGAGCCGATCCGCCTCGTCCGCCTCGAAAGCCAGGATCCACTCCCAGTCGCCCAGGCCGAACGCACTCGTCGTGTTCGCGAGGATCTCGGGGAACTCCCGGCCGATCATGCCGTGCTCACGCAGCATCGCGGCGCGCTCCTCGGACGGCAGCAGGTACCACTCGGGCGTGCGCACGAAGGGATACACGCACGCGAAGGTCTTCGGCGGCTCGCCCTTCACGAACGCCGGCGCGTGATCCGCCGTGAATTCCGCGGGCTTCACGACGCCCATGAACGTCCACGTGAGCTCCAACAGGCGGCCCGCCGCCGTGCGCTTGAACTCCACCAGGAACCGTTGGACGTCCTGCGGGGAGGAACCGATGAGCCACAGCATCAGGTCGGCATCCGCGCGGAAGCCCACCGTCGAGTAGGTGCCACGCACGTCGACGCGCCCCTCCCACGCTTTGTTGAGGTTCTCGACCTCCTGCACGGCATCGCGCAGATCGTCGACGTCGGCGAGCGCCTCCCGGAAGCCGTCGGTGGCGGCGAACACCGGGTACAGCGCGTAGATCGTCTCGGTCATGGCACCGTCTCCTTCTCCTCGGGCACGCGGCGCAGATGCGCGAGGACGGCCTCGGCGGTCTCACCGGCTCCGCGGACGCAGTCGGGGATCCCGACGCCATCGTAAGCCTGTCCCGTCACGAAGATACCCGGGGGCAGCCCTTCGCGGATCCGCGCGACGCGTTCGATGTGGCCCAGCTCGTATTGGGGCATCGAGCGCGGCCACCGCACGACCGCCGCGTGCTCGGGCGCATCCGGGAGCGCGACGACGGCGGCGTGGAACCGCGCGCACGCCTCGATCAGCTCGCCGTCCGATGCCTCGAGGATGTCCTCGTCGCCCACCGCCCCGACGTAGCAGCGCACCACGGCCCGGGTCCCGAGCGCCGGCGAAGGCCATTTGTTCGACAACCAGGTGCTGGCCGTCATGGGGGCCTTCCCGCGCGGAACGACGAACCCGGTGCCCGAAGGAAGGGCACGTGCCGTGCCCTCGCCGTAGACGAGCAGCACGACGCCGGTCGACGCGTACGGGATGGCGTCGAGGTCGCTCGCGGACTCCGGCGCCGTGGCCCTGAGGATCGCGGCCGCGACGTGGGCCTCGGGCGCGACCACGACGGCGTCGGCCGGCAGGCGTTCGTCGTCGTCCGTTGCCACGACCCACCGCGCACCCTCCGCCGCGAGGGACACCGCACGAGCGCCGGTGCGGACGGCCGCGCCGAGTCGGGCCGCCAGCTCGTCCGGGAGCCGGTCGACACCCCCGCGCGGCCGCACGAACATCGGTCCGGGATCGCCGCGACGGCGGGCATCGCGTGAGGCCGCCTGCGAACCCCGGATCAGGCTTCCCTGGCTCTGCTCCCAACGCGCGAGCTCGGGGAACGTGGCGGATGCCGAGAGCCGGTCGACGTCGCCCGCGAAGAGCCCGGCGAGCAAGGGGGCCACCGCGAGGTCGGTGGCTTCGTCACCCAGTCGACGGCGCAAGAGCGACCCGAGCGTCTCGTCACCCGGCTCCTTCCTCTTGCCGCGCACCAGATCCTGGGCTGCGCGCCGCCGACCCGCCTTCGACACACCGGGCCAGCGGAAGACGTCGCCGACGTCGCCCGGGATGCCGAACGGCGCATCGTTCTGGAACGCCACGAGGCCTCGGTCCGTCCACAGGAAGGCACCCGTGTCGCCCGGCGCCTCGAGCTCCGCCGCCATCCCGAGCTCCTTGCAGAGCGCAACCGCCCACGGCTTGCGTGCCAGGAAGGAGTCCGCGCCCGCCGGCAGGACCACCCCGCCCACCTCGACGCTTCGCAGCTTCCCCCCCGCGCGCGGTCCCGCCTCCATCACGAGCACCTCGAGCGCGGGGTCGGCTTCCCGGAGCCGGTGCGCCGCGGTGAGACCACTCACCCCGCCGCCGACAACGATCACGCGGACAGGCGGGGCGTTCACGTCGCGACGACCCCGGCGTCGACATCCGCGAGATGGTCGCGCACGATCCGGGCCAGGACGTCAAGGTAGGCGGGGTCGGCGTTGGGCATCCTCGTGCGGACGAACGCGATGCCGGCCTCCTCCGCGAGACCCTTCGCCTCGATATCGAGGTCGTAGAGGATCTCGAGATGGTCGGCCACGAAGCCGGCGCTGCACACGACGACGGCCGTGTGGCCCTCCGTCGCGAGCTGCCGGATCACGTCTTCGATGGGTGGTCCCCACCAGGGATCGGCGGTACGCCCCGCGCTCTGCCACGCGATCAGGTAGTCCTCGAGCCCCAGCCGGCTCGCGACGAGGTCGGCGGTCTCCTGCAGACCGTCGCGGTAGCGGCAGGAGACGTCGCAGTCGCAGTACTTGCACCGCTGGGAGCCGTCGGCCAGCGTGCGCACCGGCAGCGAATGCGCGCTGAAGATGACGCCGGCGCCCTCGCGCGCCGTCGGCGACAACGACCCCAGGGCCGCCTCCACCCGGGCGGCCAGGAAGTCGATGAAGGCGGGATGGTCGTGGTAGCGACGCACGAACGTGAAGGCGGGGGTGGCCCCCTCGTCCGCCAGCACCTGCTGGACGCGCTCGATGTAGGTCTCCACCGACATCCCCGACCAATGGGGGGCCATCACGATGCCGACGCCGCGCTCGATGCCGTCGGCACGCATCGCCGCCACCGCCTCCGGGATGAACGGCCGTGCGTGCTTCATGCCGAGGTAGGGGACGAAGATCCCGAGGTCGCCGGCCGCGTTCAGGCGTTCGACCAGCCCATGCGCCTGGGCCCGGGTCGTATCCAGCAGCGGGAACACGTTCCCGATCGCGGCGTAGCGCTCCCGCAACTCCCGCAGGTGCTCCGGCGTGGGTGGATGCCCGCCCCGGATGTCCGTGTAGTACCGCTCGATATCCTCCGGTCCCTCGGCCGTCCCGTAGGCCATGACGAGCACGCCGGTAGGGATCCGATCGCTCACGCGGGCACCCGTTCGGTGGAGCCGTGGACGAGGTCGACCAGCCGTTCGAGGGTCTCGGGGGCGGTTGAGGGCAGCACGCCATGGCCGAGGTTGAAGACGTGGCCGTCACGCCCTGCGGCCGCCTCGAGCACCGCCAGCGTCTCGCGTTCCACCGCCTCCCACGGGGCCAACAGGACCGCGGGGTCGAGGTTGCCCTGCACGCCGCGCGCCGCGGGACCGCCTACACGCGACCAGGCCTCATCCAGCGGGGTCCTCCAGTCGACACCGATCACGTCGCCGCCGGCCTCCGCCATGAGACCGAGCAGCTCGCCAGTGCCGACCCCGAAATGGATCAGCGGCACCCCGGCCTCGCCGACCCGCGCGAACAGCGACCGCATGTGAGGGAGCACGGCACGCCGGTACGTGTCCGGACCCAGCGCTCCCACCCACGAGTCGAACACCTGCAGCGCTTGAGCCCCGGCCTTCGCCTGTGCCAGGAGGTGCACGACCACGATGTCGGTGAGCGCTTCCATCAAGCGATCCCACGCGAGCGCATCGCCGAACAGCATCGCCTTCGTGTGCTCGTGCCGCTTGGAGGGGCCGCCCTCGACGAGGTAGCTCGCCAGCGTGAAGGGTGCGCCAGCGAAGCCGATCAACGGGACGATGAGCTCCTTGCGGAGGAGACGGATCGCCTCGAGGACCTCGGGGACGTCCTGTTCGGGCACGAGCGGGCGCAGGCGCGCAACGTCGGCCGGGGAGCGCAGGGGGACGTCCACCACCGGCCCGCGCCCCGCCTCGATCCGCACGGGCACCCCCACGCCCGCGAGCGGCACCATGATGTCGCTGAACAGGACGGCGGCGTCGACGGCCATGCGCAGGAGCGGCTGCATCGTGATCTCCACCACCTGCGCCGGGTCCCTGCACGTCGCCAGGATGTCCCGGTCGCCGCGCAGCGCTCGATATTCGGGCAGGTAACGGCCCGCCTGGCGCATGAACCAGACCGGCGTGCGGTCCACCGGCTCCCGGCGGCAGGCGCGCAGGAACCGATCGTCGAAGGGAGCGTCGCTCACGCACCCAGCATACGGAGCCGGCCGCGTCCGGCCCTACGCACCCGCGGCCGCGCGGGTCACGGAGCGCTGAACGCGACCACGTCCATCCCGGAGCGTTGCAGCGCGAGGACCAGCTCGACCCCGTGCGGGTGCTCCTCCAACGACCACTGCCGCGGGTTCGCGATCAAGAACCGCGCGCGCCCACCCGCCCGCCGCACCTGGAACTCCAGGTGGAAGCGGCTGAGGAGGGCGGTCGCCTCGGCTTCGTCGGCCTCGGCCACCGTGAGACGGAACGCGCCGGGCCAGTCCGGGCGCGACGTCACGGCCCGGCGGGCGCGATCCTCCGCCGCGCGCCGCGAAGCCGCCCCTGCATCGGGCGTCGCCGCGCGACGCTTCGGGTCGGGACCCAGGACCGCGTTCCACAGCAGGCGGGTCATCCCCTCGACGTGGCCCGAGTGGTTCGGATCGGAGGGCATCAAGATCACGCGACCCTTCCCCACGAACTCGTCCACGACGACCGCCGTCCCGTGGAGCTGCTCCTCGCCGGACGCGAAGCCGGAGACGAAGAAGTCACCGCTCGCGCCCGTGGGGAACCGCACCGGCGCGATGGCGTTCGGCGCGATCATCATGTCGTCGCTGTCGAAGAGCACGTGCGCGAACCGCCCTACGTGGTTCGCGAGCGGGCTGCCCTGGTCGACCTCGACGCGCACGACGCTCCCGGGAACGTCCGCCTGCGGGTCGTGCAGCACCGCCGTGGTGAGGCCGAGCACCGCGGCGAGCTTCGCGCCGCCCCCCCGGTAGCCGACGTAGCGGCCCCCGCCGTTCACGAACCGGACGAGCGCCTTCTTGCCCGCCGGGCCCAATCGGCGCAGCGCTGTCGGCCAGTCCCCGCCCGGCGCCACGAGGACGTCGAGGTGCCGCAGGCCGCCGGCTCGGATCTCGTCCTCGGTGAGGTAGGAGTAGGGCAGCCCCCACACGTTGTCGAAGAGCCAACGGGTGGCTCCCACCGACTCCTCGGCATAGCTTCCCACCGACATCTGGTAGACGCCGATCCTCGGCAGTGGCGACGGCAGCTTCCGGGCGGCCGGCGCCTTCACCGGCTTCATCAACGCCGCGCGTGGCCGCAGCTTCGCCCCGCTGTAGCCCCCGTCGAGCGACATGAGCAACGGGTTGCTCCACCCGGCCAGGCCGTACGTATACGTGGTGGGCATGTACGGCGCCTCGTTGAGGATCGCTTGGATCCAATGCTTCTGCGACTGGGCCATCGGGATCCAGAACGTGCCCTTCGCGAGACGCGTGCGGCGGGCGCTCCGTCCATACGGACGGTAGTCGGGGACCTCGAGCGCCTCCTGGAGCCGGTAGACCTCGACGTCCATCCGTTGGAGCCGCCGGACGAGGCGACGCACGTCATCGCCCTTGGGTCCCGTCGCGTCCTCGATGAAGTAGTGACGCACCGGGTTGGTGGGGACGGGGGTGCGCACCGGTCGGTTCGGCTTGAAGTAGCGGCGGTTCCTCTCCAGGATGCCCTTGCGCCCCTCGGCGACCGCCTCTTCGAAGATCCCGTGGAGCCCCCGCAGGACGGAGGCGCGACGGTTGGCCGCCTGCCAGAGCGAGGCCATCGCGACCGTGTAGTGCCGATGCACGCGGCGGTCGAGCGGGGCTCCGTTGTACACCTCGACCGTCATCCCCGCGGCGCCGAAGCCGAACGTCGAGCCCGTGTCGTTGTACTGGGGCGCGAAGAAATCGTAGATCCCGCCGTGGAAGAAGACCTCGCCCTCCTTGCGGAACTGCCGGGAGATCGCCGCGCCGTACACGTCCTCGATCCAGCGCACGCTCGTCTCCGACGCCTCGTGGTAGACGGGATCCGCATCGGGCGGGAAGAACGAGCGGTAGTAGCCGAACTCGTGATCGTCGAGCAAGAGGACCGGCGGGTACTGCCTCAGCACCTCGACGCGCGAATCCGTCTCGGGCTGGGTGCGCGCGAAGACGTCGCGGTTCAGGTCGAAGCCGTAGGCGTTGCGGCGCGTATCCGCCTCGCGCCCGTCGGGGTTCTGGACCGGGATCACCAGGATCACGAGGTTGTCCAGCAGCGTGGTGGCCACGCAGTCGGTGCGGTCGGCAAGCTCGTAGAGGAGGCGCAGGCTCATGTCGGCCCCGCTCTCCTCGCTCCCGTGGATGTTCGCGATCACCCAGGCGATCGCGGGCGTGGACGCCGCCAGCCGCGAGACCACGTGCGCGGGTGTCCGGGGGTCGCGGATCCGCAGGTTGGCCTGACGCACCTTCTCGAGCCCGGACGGCGTGACGTTCTGGGGCTTGCCCACGATCGCGTACCGGAGCGGACGGCCCTGCCAGGAGGTCCCGTACCCTGCCGTGATCACGCGGTTGCTATCGGCCGCCACCCGCTTGACGTAGGCGTCGGCCTCCGCGCTCGTGACCTCGCGGTCCACGCCGAGGGTGAAGCCCAGGAACACGTCGGGATCCGTGACGCCGCCCGCGAAGACCGGGGGGGTGACGAACGGATCACATGATGCTGCGTTCGCCTTCGGGAGCGGCAGCGCCGCCACGGTGGCGGCGGCGGCGGCCGCGCCCTGGAGGAACCGTCGCCGGCCGAGCCTGGTTCGCGGTTCGTCCTCGTGTGTCATCGCGCCCCCCTCGATCGATGTGGCGGACAGGTATCACGTCGACACGGCCCGCCGCAAGCCAAGGGGACTCAGATCGTGGGTCGGCGCGCAGCCGTGTCGAGCCACGGGCGGACGCGTTCGAAGGCCGCGCCGACGCGGAAGACGGTGGCGTCGTCGTAGGTCCGCCCCACGATCTGGATGCCGGTCGGCACGCCGTTGTCCGCGAACCCCGAGGGCACGGCGAGCACAGGACAGCGGCTCGCGACGTTGAACGGGAACGTCATCGTGGATTCCAGGTACCGGTCGAGCGTGACGCCGCCCACCTCCACCCCGTGATCTGCGTAGTCGTCGCCGGCCACGAAGCCCCGCGTGCCGACGGTGGGACAGACCAGGACGTCATATCGTTCCAAGATCTCCCCCAGCGGCGTGTAGAGCGCGGCTTCCCGCATCAGCCCTTCGATGAACGAGGTGCGCTCGATCGCCTCCGTCGCCATGCGTCCCATCTCGAGCGCGTAGGGCGTCATGAGATCCGCGTCGGTCTCGGCGACGTGGGCGATGTAGGCGCCGAAGACCGCGCCGAAGTGGATGAACGTCACGTCCATGATGTCGGCCCGGCCCCACGGCAACGCCACGGGCTCCACCACCGCACCGGCGTCCCGGAGGGCGTCTGCCGCGGCGAGGGTGTTGGCTTCGATCTCCGGATCCATCGGGAAGTCGCCGAGCGGCAGGGCGAGGGCGATCCTCGTGCCCTCGATGCCGTCGAACGATCCCGCGAGGTCGAGCTTCGGTCGCAGGGACGCGACGTCGTGCGGGTGCGGTCCGGCGATCGCGTTCTCGAACAGCGCGCAGTCGGCGACCGTGCGTGCCATCGGGCCGTCGTGGCAGTAGGGGTCGAGGTTGAACGGCGGGTCCACCGGCACGCGGCCGTACGGGGGCTTGAACCCGACCACACCGCAGAAGGAGGCGGGGATACGGATGGAGCCCCCGATGTCCGAGCCGCTCGCCAGGGTCGAGGTCCCGGCGGCGAGCGTGGCGCCGGAGCCCCCACTCGATCCCCCCACCGCCCACTCCGGCGACCAGGGGTTGCGGGTGATGCCCCACAGCCGGGTGTGGGTGAAGGCGGCGCAGCTGAACTCCGGCGTGGTGGCCCGCGCGTGGACGATGCCGCCGGCGGCGAGGACCCGCTCCGCGATCGGCGCGGTGTGGTCCGCCACCACGTCCCGCATCGTCAGCGATCCGTTGGACCAGTTGTGCCCCTCGAGCGGCACCTCGTCCTTCATCGCCACCGGAAGACCCTCGAGCGCCCGGGCCCCCCCACCGGCGCCCGCGTACCGATCGGCCGCGGCACGGGCCCGGTCGAGCGCCTCGTCGTAGTGGGTGTAGGTGAACGCGTTGATCACGGGTTCCACCCGCTCCGCCCGCGCGATCACCGCCTCCATGAGCTCCACCGGCGAAAGCTCCTTCGAGCGGAACATCCGGAGCGCGTCGGTGGCGCTGAGGTAGTGCAGGTCGTCCATCGGAGCCTCCCTCGGGTGGTCGAGGGGACGCTAGTCGTGCGCCCCCAGTCCTGTCAACGCCGATGTCATCTGGGTTGACACGAGCACCCTCCATCCGTCACCATCCCCGCCAGCCGGCCGGTCGAGAGTGAGCAGCCCGACGGCGACATCGGCGATGACCACTGCGTTGACAGGGGGAGAGGGTGAGACAAGGATGCCCCGCATGAAGGCGGCCGGCGGTCACGTGACTCCCCCACGGCTGTCGCGGGAGCTGATCGTGGACGCCTACGTGCGCATCGCGGAGATGGATGGGACCGCCGACATCACCCTGCGGCGCCTCGGCAGCGAGCTGGGCGTGGACCCGACCGCCGTCTACCGGCACTTCCGGGACAAGGACGAGATCCTCGCGACTGCCTCCGATCGCCTGCTCGCGGAGGCGACGGAGGGGTTCGCCCCGACCGGCCGCTGGCGCGAGGATCTCCGTACGCTCCTGCTGGCGCTCCGCACCGCCTTCATGGCGCACCCCCATGCCCTTTCGGCGCTGCAGCTCTCGGCGGTGCCGATGCCGCACGGCTCACTGCTCGTCGAGCGGTGCATCGGGTTCCTGAGGCAGGCCGGGCTGGGAGACGAGGAGGCCATCCTGGCGTTCGAGGCCCTGGAGGACTACACGATCGGCGCCGCGATCTTCGACGCACAGGCGACGGAGGAGAGCCTCGCCCGCTGGCGCGCGGTCTACCGCGTGCTGCCGCCGGGAGACTTCCCGAACCTGGCCGTCGCCGCCGAGCGTCTCTACCGCGAGCCGGGTAAGGCGTTCGCATACGGCCTCGACCTGATGTTGAACGCGATCGAGGGGAAGACGAAGACACGTGATCGGATCGGCACCACGGCACCACGTCGACGAACAGCGCGAGCGTCCGGCTGAGCCGGACCGAGGAGGAGGGGTCATGAGAGGGTCCAACAGGGTGCGGAGCGCGGTGGTGCTCGCCGTCGCGTTCGGGATGTTCGCGGTCGCGTGCTCGGGTCGATCCGTGGACGAGAACTCGGCCACGCCGAGCGGGGGCGCCACGGTCCAACTCGCCACCACGACGACGCCGGGAACGCAGCCCGTCGACAAGATCGTTTGGGGCGTGTACCGAGAGACCAACTCTCTCGACCCGATCTACGCCTTCGACTACCCCGAGAACACCGTCATGTCCATGCTCTGCGAGTCACTCCTGCATCAGGAGCCCGACGGCACGATCGTCTCGGGACTCGCTGACCTCACCTATCCGAACGACACCACCATGGTCTTCACGTTGAAGCCGGGGATCACGTTCTGGGACGGCAACCCGCTGACCCCCGAGGACGTCGTCTACAGCCTGGAGCGCAACACCGACGTGTCGCTCGGCGGCTTCTACGGCGCTACGTTCAACCGGGTTAAATCGATCGAGGCCACCGGCTCCAACGAGGTGACGATCAAGCTCAAGGAGCCCGACTACTGGCTCGCCGGCGAGCTGGCCTCCGCCCCCGGGTGGACCGTGGAGAAGGCGTACGTCGAGGCGCAGGGCAAAGACTTCGGCACGCCGAGCGGCGGCACGATGTGCACCGGCTCCTACAAGCTGAACAGCTGGAAGACTGGCGACGTGCTCTCGATCGTGCGCAACGACGACTATTGGAACCCCGACGTGAAGCCGCTGGTCAAGGAGATCGACTTCAAGGGCACGCCCGACGAGGCGGCCCTCACGTCGGCGTTGCAGACCGGGGAAGTGAACGGCTACTACGCCGGAGGGATCACGACCCTCGACCAGCTCAAGGCCGACAGCGGCGTCACCGTCACGAGCGGATCGGGCTGGAACACCGACGCATTCATCATCTCCAGCTTCGACGGGGTCCTCGGCGACCTCAAGGTGCGGCAGGCGCTCTCGATGGCGATCGATCGACAGGGGGTCATCGGCGCGGTCTACAAGGGGGCGGCCCTGATGCCCAAGTCGTTGTCGTCCCCAGGCACGTGGGGGTACGGCAAGGACGTCTTCCAGAAGGCGTACGACGCGCTCCCGGACCTGAACGGCTCGGTCGACGAGGCCAAGCAGATGATCGAGGACGCCGGGGCGACCGGCGAGACCATCACGCTGGGGATGTCGAGCGAACTGAACACCGTCGCGGTGGAGGCCAGCGCGCTGCAGTCTGCCGCGGAGTCCATCGGATTGAATGTGAAGCTCAAGTCGGTCTCGGCCAACAACTACATCGACTTCTTCATCGATCCGAAGTACTGGGAGAGCGTGGACGGGTTCTTCACCACGAACTACGGCGACTACGCCGACCCCGCAGCCCTGTTGAGCACGCTCGTCCTGCCCGAGGGATCCCAGAACTTCTCGTACAAGACCAACCCGAAGACGGGGTATCACAACCCCCAGGTCATCAACCTGATGGAGGAGGCCCGGTCGACCGCGGATCCTGACGCCCGCGCTCAGAAGGTGGCGGACGCCCAGGCCCTGATCATGCAGGACGTGCCATGGATCTCGGTCGACTTCCCCTACTCGGTCCTGATCACGAGCTCGAACCTCACGGGGGCCGTGGCGTCGTTCGCCTACATGTTCGCGCCGTGGGGCAACGATATGGGCGGCACCGGCTAGGAGAACCGGCATGCGTCTGCGGTTCATCCTGCGACGGCTGGCCATGCTGGTGGCCACACTGCTCGTGTCCAGCTTCATCATCTTCAGCGCCATGTTCCTGGCGCCGGGGAATCCGATCGCGGTGCTCTCCGGCGGCAGGAGCCTGCCGCCGGAGAGCATCAAGGTGCTCGAGGATCGGTTCCACCTGAACGAGCCGTTCCTCACCCAGTACTGGCTCTGGCTCAAGGGGGCGCTGCACGGGGACTTCGGCGTCTCGATCGCGCACCGCCAGAACGTCTCGACGCTGATCGCCTCGAGGGTGTGGACCACGGCCGAGCTGGTGCTCTACGCCTCGATCTTGATCCTCGTGATCGGCATCGCGATCGGCCTGATCTCCGGCCTCCGGCCGGGGCTCCTTGACACGTCGTCGCTGGTGGTGACCTCGATCTCGGCCGCGATCCCGTCGTTCGTGGCCGCGATCGTGCTGATCCTGGTCTTCTCCGTGAAACTGGGGTGGTTCCCGACGATCGGCACGGGATCGGGGTTGGCCGGAACCGCGTACCACCTCACCCTCCCGGCGTTCGCGCTTGCCTTATCCTCCCTGGCGATCGTCGCGCGCGTCACGAGGTCCTCCGTGCGCGACGAACTCGGGCGTGAGCACGTGCAGACCGCCGTGAGCCGCGGGATCCCCTACCCGCAGCTCGTGCGGCGCCACGTGCTGCGCAACGCCGCCATCCCCATCACGACGATCTCGGGCATCACGATCGCCTCGCTGATCGCGCTCGCCGCCGTCGTGGAACGTGCGTTCAGCCTGAACGGCCTGGGCGCATACCTCGTGGCGGCGTCCAGCTCGAAGGACTTCGCGGTCGTGCAGGGCATCTCGCTGATCCTCGTCACCGCGTTCGTCGTCGTGAACGTCCTGGTCGACATCC
This sequence comes from uncultured Actinomycetes bacterium, assembly GCA_963810915.1. GTDB lineage: Bacteria > Actinomycetota > UBA4738 > UBA4738 > HRBIN12 > JAOUEA01. Next base: position 34,882 of record CAWEPH010000005.1, read on the forward strand.
TGTATGCGGTGCTGGACCCCCGCGTTTCCCTGGGGAGCCGCGCGACGTGAGCGCCGGCGCGGCCATCACGACCAGCACCCCCGCGAAGCGGCGCGGATGGTGGGAGCTGGTCCGCTCGACCGGGGCCGTGGGCATCGCCTCCGCGGTCGTGATCGTCCTGGCCATCGTGATCGCGATCGTCGGCGCGGCCATCGCCCCGAACGATCCCCAGATCGGACGCCTCTCGCTGTCCTACGTCGGACCGAGCGGTGGCCATCTCCTGGGCTTCGACGGCCAGGGGCGTGACGTCGTGTCGAGGCTCCTGGCCGGCGCCCGCAGCTCCATGATCGGCCCCCTCGCGGTGGTGGCCATCTGCATGACGGTGGGGACCATCTTCGCCGTCACCTCGGCGTGGAAGCGCGGGACCTACGACGCCGTCGTGTCCTCGGGCATGGACGTGATGTTCGCGTTCCCCGGCATCCTGCTCGCGATCTTGGCCGCCACCGTGTTCGGCGCGGGACTGCCGGCTGCCGTGCTGGCCCTCGCGGTGGCGTACACGCCCTACGTGGCCCGGGTGCTCCGGGGAGCAGCCCTGCGCGAACGGAGCCAGGTCTACGTCGACGCCCTCTCGGTGCAGGGCGCCTCGTCGTTCTCGATCTGCATGAAGCATCTGATCCCGAACATGGCGCCGCTGATCGTGGCGCAGGCCACGATCCTGTTCGGGTACGCGATGGTGGACCTCGCCGCGATCTCGTTCCTGGGTCTAGGGGTGCAGCCCCCGAACCCGGATTGGGGCGTCATGGTCTCGGAGAACCAATCGGGTGTGGTGCAGGGCTACCCGACGGCCGCGCTCGCGGCCGGCATCTGCATCGTGGTCGTGGTGGTGGCGTTCAACGTGCTCGGCGAGCGCCTGTACGAGCGGGCGCAGGCGGAGCGCCGATGAACGCGGCGGCAACCGAGGCGCAGCCCGGCACCGGGTCCGCGACGTCGCCCCTGCTCGCGGTCGAAGGGCTTACGGTGCGCCTCCCCGTCGAGGGCGAGCAGCGAGCGGTGCTGCGCGACGTCTCCATCGCGCTCCGCGCAGGCGAGGCGCTGGGGCTCGTGGGCGAGTCGGGCTCGGGGAAGTCGATGACCGCGCGTGCCGTCGACCGGCTGTTGCCGCCCGGCGCGGACGTTGAAGGCTCGATCCGCTTCGACGGCCGAGACGTGATGGAGCTCACCGGGGCCGAGTTCCGCGCGTACCGCGACGACGTGGCGATGATCTTCCAGGACCCCCGCGCGCACATCAATCCGGTACGACGCATCGGCGACTTCATGACCGAGGCACTTCGCACGAACGACGACGTGCCCAAGGCGGAGGCGGCCCAGCGCGCGATCAGGCTGCTGCGGAACGTGGGGATCCCCGACGGCGAGCGCCGCCTCCACCAGTACCCGCACGAGCTCTCGGGCGGCCTGCTGCAGCGCGTGATGATCGCGACCGCGCTGCTCACGGAACCCAGGCTGCTGCTGGCGGATGAACCCACCACGGCGCTCGACGTCACGACGCAGGCCGAGGTGATGGGGATCCTCGACGACCTCCGGCGCGAGTTCGACCTCACGCTCCTGTTCATCACGCATGATCTGGAGCTCGCGGCAGCCGTCTGCGACCGCACGGCCGTGATGTACGCGGGACAGATCGTCGAGGTGCGCCGGTCCTCGCTGCTGCACGGCGACCCACTGCACCCCTACACGGCGGCGCTGGCGGCGGCGAGACCCAGCATCGACGCCACGGCCGAGCGTCTCACCGCGATCCGCGGTCGGCCCCTCTCGGCGTTCGAGGCGCCCGCTGACGCCTGTGCGTTCGCACCCCGATGCCCGCACGCGCAGGACCGCTGCGCGCAGGAGCCGCCCGCGCTCATCATCCTCGACGACGGGCTCACCCGCTGCCTGCGCGCGGAGGAGCTGCGCGGGAAGCTGGAGGTCGGGGCGGATGGCTGACGTCGCCACCGTGCCGAACCCCCCCGAGGCCGTCCTCGAGGTCGACGGGCTGCGCAAGCTCTTCGGCGACCACCTCGCGGTCGACGACGTGCTGTTCTCCGTCCCGCCCTCAGGATCGCTGGCGATCGTCGGGGAATCCGGTTCGGGGAAGACCACCGTCGCCAAGATGATCGTGGGGCTGGAGGCGCCGACCGCCGGCACGATCCGCGCGTGCGGCCGCGACCGCTCGAAGGCCGCACGCTCGTCGGCGGAACGCCGGCAGCGCGGGCGGGAAGTGCAGATCGTCTTCCAGGACCCGTACACCAGCCTCGATCCCCGGCAGACGGTGGAGGCCACGCTGGACGAGATCCTCAAGCTCCATCACGGATGGCCGCAGGACCAACGGCGTGAACGCGTCCTGGAGCTGACGGAGCTCGTCGGCCTCGATGCCCGTCAGACACGGGCGCTGCCCCGAACGCTCTCCGGCGGCCAGCGTCAGCGGGTCGCGATCGCGCGCGCGCTGGCGGCGGAGCCGCAGGTCTTGATCCTCGATGAATCGGTCGCCGCGCTCGACGTGTCGATCCAGGCGCAGGTGCTCAACCTGCTCGCCGACATCCGCGACGAAACCGGCATCTCCTTCGTGCTGATCAGCCACGACCTCGCGGTGGTTCGACAGCTCACCGACGAGACCATCGTGATGTGGCAGGGCCGGGTCGTAGAGCGGGGACCGACCGGACGGGTGCTGGACGACCCCCAGGACGACTACACGAAGCGGCTGCGCGCGAGCGTGCCGCGGCCGGGCTGGAAGCCGGTCCGCCACATGGTGCCCGACGACGCGTGAGAGCCAACGGGTTTCGTCCCGCGGATCCTTGACGGACGGGCCCACCCTGTCACCCTGGGGCGGTCCGCCTTCGTATCGAGAGGCGCTCTTGGCCGCCACCGTCGTCTGTCCGATGTGCGGGATGCAACTCCAGGGAGAAGACGTCGGGGATCCCCGGCACCTGAAGATCCCGGAACACTCAGAAGACCCCGACTTCGCGGCGCCGTGCCCCGGGAGCGGCTCGATGATCGCGCCGAGCGATGCGAGCTATTGGGAGCGGCCCTGATCCGCGTGGGCGTCGCGCTGGCGAACCGTTCCAGCGATATGCGATGGTACGGGCCGTCCGCACCCGAGGAGGGCCGCATCATGTGGTTCGAGAACCGAAGCCTGCTCTACGTCCTCGCCGTGATCGTCGTGGTCGTGGGCATCGCGCTCGCCGTCACCACCGGCGATTCCTACGCCGTCCGTTGGGTCACCGCGCTCCTGTCGCTCTACGTGGCCGCGCGGCTGGCGCTCGCGGGCCGGCGCATGGGTTCCTAGCGAGCCGGCCGCTCAGGCGGGGAACCGCAGCTCCACCCTCGCACCGCCGTCGGGAAGGTTCCGGATGGTGGCCTCGCCCCCGTGACCCACGGCCACCGCACGCACGATCGCGAGACCGAGGCCGGCGCCCCCGTCGTCCGTCGTGGCCGAGCCACCACGCGAGAAGGGATCGAACGCCGTCGTCATGAGGTTCACGGGGAACCCGGGTCCGGTGTCCGACACGCTCACGACGACCTGAGCGCCCTCGCGGCGAGCCACGATGTCGACGCAGCTCCCCGGAGGAGCCTCCCGCAGAGCGTTGTCGAGGAGGTTGTCCAGCGCCTGACGCAGCCGGTCGGGGTCGAGATGGGCGCGCGACTCCTGCGCATGGATCGCCAGGCGCACCTCGCGCGCATCCGCCGACGGCGTGAACGCGTCGCACGCGCGTTCGAGCACCGCGCCCAGGTCCACGTGCTCGCGATGGATGGGAAGCCGACCGTCCTCGGCACGCGACAGGGTGAGGAGGTCACTCGCCAGCCTGGCCAGCCGGTCCGCCTCCACGGATGCACGACGCAGCGCGGTCTCGAGCTCTTCGGGCGAGCGGGCACGCGCGAGCGCGAGATCGAGTTCGGCCTTGAGCACCGTGAGCGGCGTCCTCAGCTCGTGGCTCGCATCGTCGACGAGCCGACGCTGGCGTTCGGCCGCTTCCTGCAGGCGGTCGAGCACGTCGTTGAAGGTGCCCGCCAGCCGGGAGAGCTCATCCTCGCCGGGCGGGACGTGCAGGCGCCGATCGGGCTCGGAGACGGAGACCGCCGCGGCCTCGGAACGCATGCGCTCCACCGGACGCAGAGCCGCCCCGACGAGGAACCACCCCGCGAGGGAGATCGCGGCCGCCGTGACGACTCCTGCCGCGGCAAGGATCGCCGCGAGCTGCAGCATCTCGTCGCGTCGATCCTGCATCGAGGTGCCGACCGCCACGTAGCGCCGGCCGGCGTCGGTCTGGACGGGAACCACCAAGATGCGAGCAGCGTTGTCGATGCCGGGCACCGTCTGTTGAACGATGCGCGGCGCCGTGCTCTGGGAGATGACCTCGAGCGGCACGAGCGGAGATCGCGCGACCAGCGGGCTCGACTCCAGCACGGCACCGTCGGGTGCAAGGACCTGCGCGAAGGACTCGTCCGCCTCGATCAGCCGCGCGTGCGTGTCCGCCGCGGTGGGGATCCCCGCCCGCACGTCGGCGATGATGATGTCGGCGCGCGATCGGAGACCCGCATCCACCGTGTCGAGGAGATCGGCGCCCATCCGCACGTACACGAACGCGCCGAAGGTGGCGATCACCGCCAGGATCGCCGCGGCGAAGAGCGCCGTGATCTTGGTCCTAAGCGACGGGTGCATCCTCGGCTCCGCTCTTGAAGCGGTAGCCGTAGCCCCGCACGGTTTCGATCGAGGCGCGACCGAAGGGACGGTCGATCTTCTCGCGAAGGTAGCGCACGTAGACCTCCACCACGTTCGAGTCGCCGTCGAACGCGAAGTCCCATACATGCTCGATCAAGCGCGCCCGGCTGAGTGCCTCGCCCGCGTGCCGCATGAGGTACTCGAGCAGCGCGAACTCCTTCGCGGTGAGCTCGATGTCGCGTCCGCTCCGCGTGACCGTCCGGCTGGAGGGATCAAGGAGCAGGTCGTCCACGGCGATGGCGCTCGGTCGTTCGGGCGCGCCGCGCCGCACGAGCGCGCGGACGCGCGCGAGCAGCTCGGAGAACGCGAACGGCTTCATCATGTAGTCGTCCGCGCCGGCGTCGAGACCGCGCACACGGTCTTCCACCGCGTCACGCGCGGTCAACATCAGGATCGGCGACCAGCGCTGATGCGCGCGGATGACACGACACACGGTGAAGCCGTCGATATCGGGCAGGACCAGGTCCAAGACGATGACGTCGTACTCGTTCTCCGCGGCGAGCCACGTCCCCTCCTCGCCCGAGTCCGCCACGTCCACGGCGTAGCCCTCTTCGCTCAAGCCGCGGCGGAGCACATCGGCCATGGCGGCGTGATCCTCGACGACGAGTATCCGCATCGGCTGCACCTCCGCCAGGATGCTAGCTCCGGCGGATGAGAGGACGCTGAGATGCGCGGGGGGACGGTCTCACGCGGCGTTCATCGTTCCGTTCCTACGGTGAAGTCCGACCGAAGGAAAGGAGCTCCGGATGAAGAGGCAGATCGCGGCAGCTGTCGCGGTGGCGCTGGCCCTCGTCACGGCCGCGGCCGCCGAAGGATCGCCCGGATCCCATGACGCGCGCACCGCAGGGGCGGGAGGCGTGGACCCGACCGAGTTCACCGCCCCGTTGGCGAACCCCTACTACCCGCTGGCACCCGGTACCACGAACGTGTACCGGGGGACGAAGGACGGCAAGAGCGTCACGACCCGGACGACCGTCACGCATCGCACCGAGGTGATCCAGGGCGTGACCGTGACGGTGGTACGCGACGTGGCACGCCACCGGGGGCACCTGATCGAGAAGACCTCCGACTGGTACGCGACCGACAACCAGGGCAACGTGTGGTACTTCGGCGAGAAGACCGCCACGTACGCGCCCGACGGACACGTGACCAGCACCGAGGGGTCCTGGAAGGCCGGCGTCCACGGCGCGGTGGCCGGCATCATCATGAGGGCCCACCCGCGGCCGCCGGCCTCCTACCGGCAGGAGTTCTATCGGGGACATGCCGAGGATCAGGCCTGGGTCGTGAAGCGCGGCGGCTCCTTGACGATCCCGTACGGCAATGTCCACCGCGTCCTGGAGACGTTCGAGTGGACGCGGCTCGAGCCGGGTGTCATCGACCAGAAGGACTACGCCCCCGGCTTGGGCATCGTGCTCGAAGCCGGACGGACGGGCGCGCCCGAGACCTCGATGCTGGCGCGGGTCGTGCACGCGTGATGCGGGGCGAGGGCGGGGCCGCGTCCACCTCCGGCTCCGCCCTCCTACCTAGAGATCGGAGGAAGCGTCGAGGCGTCGCACGACGGCGCGCAGGATCTTGACGGCAACGTCTTCCTCGTAGAGCAATGCGTGGAACTCGCTCCGACCCAGCAGGAAACAACGCAGGGGCTCGGTGGCCGTGACGGTGGCGGTTCGGCGGCTCCGTTCGATCAGCGTCGAACGAAGAAGTGCGATCTCGCCGAAATAGTCCCCCGGTCCGAGCGTGCCCCGCTTCCGCCCGCGCTCGCGGACCACCGCGTGTCCCTCCAGGATCACGAAGAACTCGTCCGCGAAGGCGCCCTCTTCGCACACGGCCTCACCGGGTTCGAACACGTGCTCCCATCCCTGTGCGGCGATGCGCCGGAGCTGCCGTCCCGTGCAACTCTCGAAGAGCGGTACGGCCTTGAGCCTCTGAACCGTGTCGGCGCGACTCATCCGAGATCGACCCTATACCGGTGGCGGGAGGAGTGGGATTCGAACCCACGAGACGCTTGCACGCCCAACGGTTTTCAAGACCGTCGCCTTCGTCCGCTCGGCCATCCTCCCGGACGAAGCCTACCTGCGGATGCCGGCTCGAGCGCTCGCGCGCACGAGCGTCAATGGTTCGGTCGGGGACCCACGCGGCCCCCCCAGACTCGACCGCCGACGGCTTTGGCTAGGGCCAGCACCGCCCCGCGTTCCCCGGGCTTCAGACCGACCATCACCAGGACCAGGCCGTAGACGAGCGTCCCCGCGACGACCGAGCCCCCGAGGTCGATCAGCCACTTCGGACCCACGAGAACGGAGTGGACCGCCCACATCGTGAAGCCGCCCACGATCGTCGCGGGGATCAGCCGGAGATACCACCGGTCGAACGGCCAGATATCGACGAACCGTTTCACCAGCAACAAGCGTACGAACGCCGAGACGGTGAGCGTGACCGCCTCCGCCACCGCGGCGCCTCGCATCCCATACTTCGGCGCAAGGATCATGGCGATCCCGATGGCCATGACGAACGAGCCCGCGTAGACCACCAGATCCCACCCGGTCCGACCCACCATGATCAGGATGAACCCAACCGTTCCGACGATCACCGGCACGATCAGCCCCACGATCAGGATCAGGAGCGCTGACCGCCCCACCACGAACTCGTCGCCGTAGACCCGCATGATCGTGCCCGGCAGGATCGCCAGTGCCAGAAGCACCGGCATCGTGGTCGCGAGTCCCCATCGCGTGACGTTCTTGTAGAGCGCGTCGAGCTTCTCCTTCTCGCCACGGTGATGCAGGTCCGCGACGAACGGGCTGAACACGAGGGAAAGTGAAGTCAGGAACAGGAGCAACGACTGCCCGGTCCGCACGGTCGCGCCGTAGACGCCGACCTCGCCCGACCCCCGGTAGAACGCCAGGACGAACGTGTCGATCCAGAACAGCAACTGCGCGAAGAGCGTGGCGGGCGCCCGGAGCATGCCGAACCTGATCAGCGCCGGGGTGCGCTCTTCGGGGATGCCGCCCCCAGCGGTTCGGCCCTCGAACCCGCGCGTCTCGCGCTCCCATGCCCACCACGCGGCGCCACACGCGACCACCCAAGACATGGCGTATGCGAAGGAGCTGACGCCCGCGGTCTTCGCGACGGTCCATCCCGCGATGGCGAAGAGGATCCAGCCAACCGGCTGGCCTATCCAGAAGATGTACAGCGTGTGTCGCATGATCTTCAGACCACGCGTTCCACCGAGGTAGGTCCAGGTCACAGCCGCGAATGGGATGGCGAGCGCAGCAGCCCAGAACGAGACCTTCCCTTGCTGGTACAGATCGGGCGAGACGAATTGACTGGACAGCCAACCGGCGAGGAGGAAGACGGCCGCCGCCACCAGGAGCGATACGAGGCCGGCGATGATCGACGACGTCCGCACCAGCGGACGGACGCGCCCCGCCTCTCCTCTCCCCATCAAGATAGCTACGAGACGCACGTTGGCGACGTCCATGCCGAACCGCGTCGCCGTGCTCACGATGAAGGCGAACTGGGTCGTCACGGTGACGACGCCGAACAGTGCGGCCCCGAGGGTCCGCGTCATGATGACCTGGGTAGCGAACGCGGCCAACACACCTGCCGCCAACCCGATCACGTTCTGGCCGGCACCCCCGAGGATGTCGCGCTGGTCCGCGAACTTCCCTCGCGGCAGCACGGAGTCGATCGCGGAACGGAAGAGCCCCTCGGGCGGTTCGTCGGCATCGCGACCGACCGGGACTGATCCCAACTCCGCTTCCGCGAGCGCATCGAGCTCCGCGTCGTCCTCGAGCTCGGGCTTCCGCCTTTCGCCCGAGTGTCGCGGCGCGTCGGACCGGCCCCCCCCTCGAGTCATGGTGGCTAGGCTACCGGGCTCCGTACCAACAGAGGGTGGTCGCCATGACCGTCGACGACGAACGTCGTGTAGACCGTCGCCGTTCGTCCCTTCGGCCATCCCCGCGGGGGAAGCCGAGCGGGGACGCGTGGGTCATGGTCCTCCCGTCAGCCTTCGAGCCAATCCTCGGGCGGGGGGTTCGAGGACAGCACCGAGAGATCGCCCTCACGGATCGCGATCGCGCCCTCGACCATCGCCTCGATCGCGACCCACATGAGACCCCCGCCGACGCTCACGCGCTGCGCGCCTGCCTCGAAGATCTCGTCGACCGACAGGGTCGGGAGCGCGAGGACGTTCACCGGTTTCGAGACGGCCTGACACACCGCCCTGATGGCCTGGGAGTCCAGTCCCGGTGCGTACAGGACGTCCGCCCCGGCTCCCTCGTAGGCCTGCAGGCGCGCGATCGTGTCGGCGAGGTCGGGGTTGCCCCGGATGTGATTCTCGGCGCGCGCCGTCAGCGTGAACGGGAACCCCAGCGCTGCCGCGGCCTCCGCCGCGACCGTGATCCGCTCGACCGCATGCCGCAGCTCGTAGATGCGGCCGTCGGGGTCGTAGTCCTCGATGGAGGCGCCCACGGCGCCCGCCTCGGCGACGCGCGTGAGCGCGCGCGCAGGGCTCTGCGGATCGGCGCCGTACCCGTTCTCCAGGTCGATCGAAAGGGGGAGCTCCGTGGCCCGATCGAGCGCCGTCGTATGCGCCACCACCTCGTCGAGCGACACATGGCCATCCTGTCGCCCGAGCGTGAACGCGAAGCCGGAGCTCGTGGTGGCGAGCGCCGGGAACCCGAGCGCCGTGAGCACCCGGGCCGAGCCCGCGTCCCAGGCGTTGGGCATCACGAACGGGGCACCCTCGTGCAGCGCGCGGAACGCCTCCCCCTTCGCGACCCGCCTACTTGTCGGCGACACGGAGCACCACCTTGCCGTGCTTGCCCCCGGCCATGCTCCGCTCGAACGCCGCGGGGGCGTCCTCGAGGGCGTAGACCGAGTCGATCTCCGGTCGGAGCGCGCCGCTCTCGGCGAGCCGCGTGAGCTCCGCCAGCTGACCGTGGTTCGGCTCGACGACGAAGTAGTCGGCGTCGATCCCTTCGGGTGGAGGCTCGGCCACCGACACGATCCGGCCGCCCGGGCCGACGGCGGCAGCCGCCCGAGCGAACCGTTCCCCGCCGACCGTGTCGAATACGAGGTCGACCGGATCGAGGTCGACCGGATCGAGCGCGGCATCCGCGCCCGCCCCCGTCGCGAGGACCTCATGCGCTCCCAAGCCGAGCACCCGTTCGACGTTCTCCGGCGAGGCGGTCCCGATGACGTAGGCGCCACGCGCGCGCGCGATCTGGACAGCGAGGTGCCCGACGCCACCCGCCGCCCCAAGGATGAGCACCCGTTGGTCGCGTTCGAGATCGCCGTGATCGAACAGGGCCTGCCAGGCGCTCAGCCCGGCGAGGGGGACCGCGGCGGCCTCGATGTGATCGAGCGCTCGGGGCTTCGGAGCCAAGAGATCCGCGGCCGTGACGACGTACTCGGCGGCGGCGCCGTCGCGGTCGAAGGCGAGGAGCGCGTACACGGGATCGCCGACGTCGTCGACGCCGACGTCGGCGCCGACCGCGGCCACGACGCCCGAGACCTCGTAGGAGGGTGTGGCGGGGAGTCGATCCACGGGCCACTCGAGCTCGTCACGCGTGATCGACGCCGCGTGGACCCGCACGAGCGCCTCGCCCGGCATCGGCCTGGGCACCGGGACGACGTCGAGCCCGAGTTCGTCGGGGCCTCCGGGCGCGCGCAAGCGGATCGCGCGCATCGTCGCGCTCGCAGATGACGGTGGTGATGTGGGTGTCGTGTCGGCAATCACGGCCGCTCCTCCTCGGGTCCTGGACCAAAGTATCTTGATGGAAAGTATCTTACTAGAGAGTAATATAGGGAGCCCATGACGGAACGCGATGATCACATCGACGCCATCCTTGGGCAGTGGCACCGCGAGCGCCCCGACCTCGACCTGGCGTCCCTCGGGCTGGTGGGGCGGCTCCTGCGCACGGCGCATCTCGCCGACGCGACCTTGGCCGACGGGCTCGCCACCTATGCCGTCCAGCCCGGCTGGTTCGACCTGATGGCCGCCCTACGCCGCGCGGGCGCGCCCTACGAGCTCACCCCCACGCAGCTCGCCCGCGCGACCATGATTTCCTCCGGCGGCATGACGAAGCGCCTCGATCGGCTCGTCGACGCCGGCCTGGTGGAGCGACGGCCGGATCCCGGCGACCGGCGGGGCACCTTGGTCCGGCTGACCCCGCGAGGGGTCGCCACGATCGACGACGCCCTCGAAGCGCACGTCGCGAACGAGGACGAGCTGCTGCGTTCGCTCCGACCGGCCGAACGGCGCACGCTCGACGGTCTGCTCAGGAAGCTGCTCCACGACCTCGACCGCGGCTGAGCAGCGCCCCGCGGCGCAGGGCCCTCCCGCCCGTCAAGGTGCTTCCGTCGACAACCGATACCGAGGCGGACCCACCGGAAGCAAGGGAGCCCAAGTGGTGGAGTCGTTGTCCCAGCGCGTCGCGGGGCGCATGGCGGCCGTCCTCTTCGTCGTCGCAGGATGCGTCTCGTTGGAAGACACCCTCATGCCGACCGGCATGCGGTTCGATTGGCGTGCGCAGCTCGTCGTCGCTCTCGTCGCCATCGGATTGGGCGTCTGGTGCTGGTCCGCGCCCTGGCATCGATGGCCCGTGGGACGCACCCTCTGGCTCGCGCCCGCGGGGCTCGCGCTGCTCGGCCTGACCGCCGCGTTCGGTTCCTACAACGCCTACACGTACGCCGCCTACTTCGTGGTGGTCTACACGTGGATCGGTGTTTCGCAGCCCCGCGGGACCTCGCTCAAGCTGCTGCCGGTCGCGGCGGCCGCCTACGTCCTCCCGCTCGCCTTCCGAGGCGAGCCCTCCGACGCGCTGCTCTCCGGAGGCGAGGTCATGGTGATCTGCGCGGCGGTGGGCGAGGCGCTTGCGTGGGTATCGTCGCACCTGCGGGCGGCCGAGCAGCTCGACGCCTCGCGGATGTGGGAGATGCAGGGACTCCTGCAGGCAGGTGAGCTGCTCGCCCGCGAGACCGATGCGGCGCGCGCACCGACGCTCGTTGCCGATCTCGCCGCCCAGCTCCTGCGGGCCGAGCGCGTCCTGGTGCTGATGCCCGAGGACGAGGGGTCGATGGTGGCGGCGGGCACGACCCGGTGGCCGGAGGCGGACGGCCTGCGCCTGCTCCCGGGCGACGCCCCCGAACCCTTCAAGGCGTATATGGAGGCCGAACCGCGGCTCATCCCCTCCGACGCCGGCTGGCTGCGTGCGCTCGGGGTCGAACACGGCACGGCCATCCTCGCATCGCTGCGGGGGACGGCCGGATCCCTCGGCGTGCTGGTCGCGGCCGTGCCGGACCAGATCGTGAAGCTGCCGCAGTTCACCGAGCATCTGGTGCGATCCTTCGCCACCCAAGCGGGACTCACGCTCGACCGGTTGAACGCCGCGGAGGCCCTGTTGCGCGAAACCCTCCGCGACGAGCTCACCGGCGTCGGCAACCGGCGCTATGCCAACGTGATGCTCTCCCGCCTCGGCGAGGGCGACGCCGTCGTGGTGATCGACCTCGACCACTTCAAGGACGTGAACGACGAGCACGGACACGCGGCCGGGGACGACGCGCTGCGCTCCGTCGCCGCGCACCTCGGCGGTTCGCTGCGCGAGGGCGACGCCGCCGCGCGCTACGGCGGCGACGAGTTCCTCTTGATCCTGCGCGGCGCCGGCGCTCAGTCGCTCGACGTCGCGGAGAGGATCGCCCGCCGTTGGCGGATGACCAACCCCCCGGTGGATTTCAGCATGGGGGTGGCCGTCATCCGGGCGAGCGAGACGCCCGACAGCGCCTTCCACCGCGCCGACGCCGCCCTCTACGAGGCGAAGGGCGCCGGCAGGGGACGGGCGGTGCTCGCGGACGAGGTGAACGCCGCGACCTCCGCCTGATGGCGCTGGGAGTACCATCCGGTGCCATGGAAGAGGTGGGGGCGCCGATCGTCCACGATCAGCTCGTTGAGGAGCTCGGGGAGATCCAAGCCTGCCTGTACATGATGCGGCACGACGCCGACGCCGACGAGCCCATGATCTACGTGAGCCCGATGGCCGAGCAGGTCCTCGGGCTCGACCGGCACACCTTCATGCACTCGCGCGAGGAACGCGCACGTCGTATCCACCCCGACGATCGAGCACGGTGGGAGGAACGGAGCCGCCTCGCCGAACGCACCGGCATCTGGGACGAGGGCTACCGGATCCTCGACGCACAAGACCGTGTGCGATGGGTGCGGGACCGGGCGTACCTGATCCCCGCGGAGGGCGAACGCCCGGCGGTGTGGATCGGCTGGGTGCTCGACATCACCGCCGCGCGCGAGGCGAGGAGCGCACTGCAGGTCTCGGAGGCGCTGCACCGATCGCTCGTCGAGCAGATCCCGGCGATGGTCTTCACGCTCACCAGCGAGGTGCCGCCCAAGCTCCTGTACCAGAGCCCGCAGGTCGAGGGGCTGCTCGGCTATCCCGTCGACGACTGGCTGAGCGACCCCGAGTTCTGGCCTCGCGTCGCGCACCCCGAGGACCGCGAGCGGGTCAGCGCCTCCTGGGCCGCTTCCGTGGAGACCGGCACCCCGTTCCGCGAGGAATACCGGCTCATCCATGCCGACGGGCACGCCGTGTGGGTGCGCGAGCAGTCCGCGCCGGTGCGCGACACCGAGGGGCGGATCCTGTTCTGGCAAGGGGTCTCGGTCGACACCACGATCCAGCGTCAGGCCGAGGACGAACTCCGGGCCTCGCAGGATCGCTACCGCGCCCTCGTGGAACAACTACCGGTGGTCGTGTATCACTACGCGCAGTCGGGGGCCTCCATCTACGTGAGCCCGAACGTGGAGGAGCTACTCGGCCTCCCCGCCTCGGCCCTCGCCACCGACCACACGCTCTGGCACCGGCTCCTGCATCCAGACGACATCGAGCGGATGCAAGAGGCCTGGCGCGAAGCGGAACGCACCGACACCGGCTACGAAGTCGAATGCCGCTACGTGCGCGAAGACGGAAGTATCGTCTGGGTGCGCGACACCGCGCGCGTCATCCTCGCCACTGAGGGGACCGATCCCACTTGGCAGGGCGTGCTCGTCGACATCACGGCGCAGAAGCTGGCGGAGCAGGCACGGACGGCGGCCGACCGGCGGTACCGCGTGCTCGTCGAGCAGGTTCCGGCGATCGTCTACGAGATGGACCCCGACGACGAGCGTCGCACGCTGTTCGTGGGCCCGCAGGTGGAGGAGCTGCTCGGCTACAGCAGGCAGGAGTGGCTCGACCAACCCGACATCTGGATGGAGCTCCTCCACCCGGAGGATCGCGAGACCGAGCTCGCCGCCCACGACGAGCACAACGCGACGGGTGAGCCGTGGAACCGCGAGTACCGCCTCACCGCCAGCGACGGCAAGGAGGTCTGGGTGCGCGACCGCGCGAAGCTGGTGCGCAACCCGGCCACGGGCGAGGCCACCTGGCTCGGCATCATGCTGGACATCACCGAGAGCAAGGAGCTCGAGGAGCGGCTCCAGCTCGTGAACGACGAACTGGAGCTCCGCGTGCTCGAGCGCACGGCCGAGCTCGCCGACGCCAACGAGTTGATGGAGCTCGAGATCGGCGAGCGCCGCCGCGCGGAGCAGGAGCTGCTGGAGGCGCAGGATCGATACCGCACCCTCGTCGAACACCTCCCCGCCGCCGTGTACGAACTGGAGAGCGACCCACCGAACGACCACGACCCCGACGATCCCGCCACCCACGAGCGGCTGACCTACGTCAGTCCGCGGATCACGGCGATCGTGGGGTTCACGCAGACGGAGTGGAGCGAGCCGGGATTCTGGAAGATGCGGCTGCATCCACATGACCGCGATGGGGTCCTCGCGAGTTTGGGGCACACCCTGCGCACGGGTGAACCGTTCGTCTCGGAACATCGCTACCTCGCGAAGAACGGCTCCGTGGTCTGGGTACTCGACCAGGCGACCCTCAGGACCCGCCGGACCGACGGGCGTCCGCACCTCTTCCAGGGCATCACGCTCGACATCACCGAGCGCAAGGAGGCGGAGCACAAGGCCGACGAGGCGGAGCGGCGGTACCGCATGCTGGCCGAGGACGGGCCGTTCATGACCTACGTGTACGAGCTCGACCGCGGGTCGGACCCACCCACGATGCGCATCGAATACGTGAGCCCCCAGACGGCGGCCGCGATCGGCTATCCGACCGAGGTGTGGATCGGCGACCCGACACGCTGGTTCGAGTTCATGCACCCCGACGACCGCGACCGGGTGTGGACGGAGACCACGCTCAGTTGGCAGACCGGCGAGCCGCTCGTCCACGACTACCGGCTGATCGCGGGCGACGGGCGCATCGTCTGGCTGCGCGCCGACAGCCGGCCCGTCCGCTACGACGAGACCGGCCGGCCCGTGCGCTACATGGGGACCCTGATCGACGTGACGCAGGCGAAGGACGCCGAGCGGACGCTGCGCGAGGACGTCGAGCGGTACCGCGAGGCCGTGGAAGGGATCCCCGGCGTGCTGTGGACCACCGAGACCGACCTCGCGACCGGCGTGGAGCGCTACACCTTCATCGGACCTCAGAGCGTCGAGATCCTCGGGTACCCCCCGGAGGAGCTGATGCTCGAGCTGCACCGCTTCCGCCGTCTCCTCCACCCCGACGACCGCGCACGCGTCATGGCGGCCAGCGCACGCTCGCTGGAGACGGGTCTGTGGGACGAGGAGTTCAGGATCGTGGCGCGGGACGGGAGGGTCCGGCGCGTGCGTTCGATCGGACGTCCCGTGCCGGCCCCCGTAGGGACCGCCCGCTGGCAGGGCGTAACGATCCTCGCGTCGGGGCCCGAAGACGCTGCCGAACGGCGGGACGAGTCGACGCTCAGCTCCGAGGCGTGAGGGTCCAGGCGCGTTCGGGCAGATAGGGCCGGAGCTTCTCCGGCATCACGACCGAGCCGTCCGCCCGTTGGTGATTCTCCAGCAACGCGATCAACGTTCGTCCGATCGCGGTCGCCGTGCCGTTCAGCGTGTGCAGGGTTTCGAGGGAACCGTCGGCCCGGCGCACGCGCGTCTGCAGCCGTCGCGCCTGGTAGTCCGTCGTGTTCGAGCACGAGGTGAGCTCCCGATAGCGGTCCTGGCCCGGTAGCCATCCCTCGATGTCGTACTTCTTCGCGGCGCTTCCGCCCAGGTCGCCCGCCGCCACGTTCACCACGCGGAACGGGATGTCCAGGTTCCCGATGATCTCTTCCTCCACGCCGACCAGGTACTCGTGCTCGTCCCAGCTGGATCCGGGCGTCGTGAAGCTGAACATCTCCACCTTGTCGAACTGGTGGACGCGGAACATCCCTCCCAGGTCCTTCCCGTACGTGCCCGCCTCGCGCCGGAAGCATGTCGAGTAGCCGGCGTAGCGGGCGGGGAGTGCGGCCTCGTCGAGGATCTCCGTCATGTGGAGCGCGGCGAGCGGAACCTCGGCCGTCCCGACCAGATAGAGGTCGTCGTCGCGCGTCACGTAGATCTGCGCCTCGTCGGCGGGCAGGAACCCGGTGCCGTACATCGCGTCCTCGCGGACGAGCACGGGAGGGATCACCGGCATGAACCCCTTGGCGGTCAGGATGTCCATGGCGTGGCGCATCAGCGCGAACTGCACGAAGACGAGATCGCCGAGCAGGTAGACGAACCGGGATCCGCTGGTGCGCGCGCCGCGCTCCGTGTCGAGGACGCCCAGGATCTCGCCGAGCGCCGCATGGTCGCGGGGGGCGAAGTCGAACGCGGTGGGCTCCAGGTGACGACGCACCTCGACAGCGTCCTCGTCCGTGAACCCGTCGGGAGCGCTCTGGTGCGGGACGTTTGGCGTGGCCGCGAGCAGCGCCGCGAGGGCCTCCTCCGCCTCGGCCAGCTGCGGCTCCAGCTCCTTCAGCTCGGCACTCACCGTCGCAACCTCGGCGATCAACGACTGCTTCTCGTCGCCCGAGGCTCGGCCGATCGCCTTCGACGCCTTGTTCTGCGCGGCGCGCAGCTCATCGGCGCGCGTGGTGAGGGCGCGACGACGCTCGTCGGCGGCGAGGAGCTGATCCACGGCGTCGCCGAGGTTGCGCCGGGCCAGGCCCGCGCGGAACGGCTCCGGATCGTCTCGGATCGCCTTGATGTCGAGCATCTACGGCACCTTCACCTGTTCGGCTCCGGTCGCCTCCCCCTTCGCCGAGGCGCCTTGTGCGCCGCCGGGCTGAGCCGAGGGCGCCCCGCCGTCCATGATGCTCTGCCCGTGGAAGACCCCGCCCTCCTCCACCACGAGGGTCTTCGAGGTGATGTTCCCGTCGATCCGACCGCCGCGCGCCAGGTGGGCCTTCCCCTTCACGATCAGATTGCCCTTGAACTTGCCCCCCACGCTCACGTTCTGCGCGCGGATGTCGGCCTCCACCTGGGACTGCGGGCTGAGCGTCACGTCGCCCTCGGCGTTGATCTGGCCCTTGACCTGGCCATCGATCCTCAGCGATCCGGCCGACACCACGTTGCCCTCGAGCCGCGCGCCGGCGCCCACGATCGTGACCTCACCGTCCTGCTCCGCCATCTTCCGCTCCTCTCGCCGCTCGGATCGTCCTGGGGACTGCTGCTGGTCGGAGCCCGTCGCCTCCGCGTCGGGCTCGTCCTCGTCGCGCTTGAAGATCATCGCGCCTTCACCGCCTTCACCGCCTCCTCCGCTTCCACGGTCATCGCCTGGCGGATCGCCTCCGCCTCTTCCATGGAGAGGTTGTAGGTGCTGTTGCTCTCGGTCACGGGCTTCGCGTAGACCCGCGTCTCCTGGCGTCCGTTGATCGAGGTCAGCACGACCCCGGTCCCGTGCTCATCGAGCAAGGCGCACGAGAACGAGAGCCGCCCTCCCACGTCCTCGAATGCGTCGTAGCGCAGCAACGCCACCCGGCGCACGCTCCCTTCGATCAGGACCTGCTGGGTGTTGTCGCGCCCGTTGAGGACGCGCACGGCGTGCTCCAGGCGTTGGATCTGCGCGGCCTGGCCCTCGAGCACCGCACGGAGCGCCTCGTCCATCTTCAGCGGCTCGCTCGGCGCCTTGGGGCGGCGCCGGCCGCCCGAGCCGACGATCGCGAACGCGATGGCCAGCACGGAGAGCCCGATGGCGATCAGGACCATCAGCGTGAGCGTCGAGGTGGAGAAGGTCATCGGGGATCGGTCCTTTGCCCTCTGGCGGCCCGCAACCCCACCGGGTTCCGGGCGGGACCGAAGTATACGATGGCCCCTCGCGTGGACGAACACAGGCTCGCCCGACTGCTCGACGAGGTCGCCTCCGGCGGGACCTCGGTCGCCGACGCCGTCGAGTCGCTCCGCAGCCTCCCGTTCGAAGACGTACCGGACGCCAAGGTCGACCACCATCGCGAGTTGCGCACGGGTCACCCCGAGGCGATCTACGGACCTGGCAAGACCCCAGGGCAGGTGCGTGACATCGCGGGGGCCTTGGCGGCAGAGGCCACGGGCGCCGTGGTCGTGACCCGCGCCACGCCGGAGCAGGCGGCAGCGGCTGCCGAGGCGGCGCCCGGCGCGGTCTTCCACGAGCGGGCGCGGCTGGTCGTCGTGAAGCCCGCATCAGAACGCGTGGACGCGGTCGTGGCCGTGGTGGCCGCGGGCACCGCTGACCTGCCCGTCGCCGAAGAGGCGGCCGTCGCTCTGGAGGCGGCGGGCGTCGAGGTGCGCCGCGTGGTGGACGTCGGCGTGGCAGGCGTGCACCGGCTCCTGGCCCACCGGGCCGAGCTGGAGGCGGTCGATTGCTGCGTGGTGGTCGCAGGGATGGAGGGCGCGTTGCCGTCCGTCGTTGCGGGGCTGACCTCGACGCCCGTCGTGGCCGTCCCGACGAGCGTCGGCTACGGCGCCTCGTTCGAGGGCCTCGCGGCGCTCCTGGCGATGCTGTCGTCGTGTGCGCCCGGCGTGTGCGTGGTGAACATCGACGGGGGGTTCAGCGGGGCGCAGGTCGCCTACCGGATCGTGCGGCGCGCCTCTCGGGCAACCGTCGAGGGCGAGCCCTGATGCGCATCCTCTACTTCGACTGCATCGCCGGGATCTCGGGCGACATGGCCCTCGGTGCCCTGATCCAGGCCGGGGCCGACGCGGACGCGATCCGCGGGCACCTCGCCGGCCTGCCGGTGGAGCCGTTCGAGTTCCTCGTCGACGAGGTGGAGACGCACGGGATCCATGCCGTGAAGGTCACCGTCCGCGCCGAGCGCTCGGGCGTCGTGCGCACCTACGCCAACATCCGCTCGATGCTCGACGGCGCCGACCTGCCGGAGGGGGCGCGGGCGATCGCACAGCGGATCTTCCGCAGGCTCGCCGAGGCCGAGGCCGTCGTGCACCACCGCGACATCGAGCAGGTGGCCTTCCACGAGGTCGGGGCCGTGGACTCCATCGTGGATATCGTCGGTACCGCGCTCGCGCTCGATCAACTAGGCGTCGAGCGGGTCTTCGCGTCGCCGGTGCCCACCGGTATGGGGATGACCAAGACCGAGCACGGGATGATGCCGATCCCGGCTCCTGCGGTCGTGGAGCTCCTGCGCGGCGCCCCGCTCTTCTCGCGGAACACCCCCTTCGAGCTCGTCACCCCGACGGGCGCCGCGATCCTCGCCTCGCTGGTGGAGGGATACGGCGGCCTGCCGACGACCCGGACCGGCGCGATCGGCTACGGCGCCGGCACCCCGCGCCAGGACTTCCCCAACGTGCTCCGGGTGCTGATCGGCGACGGCGACCCGACGGGATCCCCGTCCTCGGAGAACCCCGCCGAAGCGGGCATCTCGGACGAGGTGCTCCTCGAGACGAACGTCGACGACCTGAATCCTGAGCTCTACACGCACGTGCTGGAGCGGCTCTTCGAGGCGGGCGCCCAGGACGCGTGGCTCACGCCCATCGTGATGAAGAAGGGACGTCCGGCCGTGACGATCTCGGTCCTGTGCGCGTCCGCACGCGCCGAGGCGTTGCGGCAGATCCTCTTCCGCGAGACCGGGACGCTCGGCATCCGCTGGACGGCGGTGCAGAAGCAGGCGCTCGCACGCGAGTGGCTGGAGGTCGACACGCGCCACGGGCGCGTGCGCGTGAAGATCGGCCGGCTGGAGGGTCGCCCGGTCACCGTGGCGCCCGAATACGAGGACTGCGCCGAGATCGCGCGGAAGGCGGGCGTGCCCGCTCGCGACGTCTACGAGGAGGCGGGCCGCCTCGCCCGGTCCCTCCTGACCGAGGACTGAGCGGCCCGATCCGCATCCCGCGAAGGGTCCTGCCCGCGGGGGGCCGTTCGACCTGGAGGCGCTCCACGGCAACTCGATACGGTCGAGGCGTCCGGCAGTCTCATCTCCGGACCACGGGCGTTGCGCCGGTGCGGACGACGCGCAACGCCCCTAGGGAAGGCCGGTCCCACCACCTGGGACCGGCCTTCCCGTGTCAGTTGACGTCGCGCGTTCGCAACATCACCGCGCCGGCGGCCACCAGGACCACCGCGTACACCGCGAGGGTCGCGGCGCCCCGACCCGGGGAGAGCGTGTAGTAGTCCGACCGCCCGAACGGCTGCCACGTGGTGAACGCGGCGAGGTTCTCGATCAGCAGGAAGCGCCCGACCCACGGGCGGAGACCCTGGATCAGCAGCTCGAACAGCAGCAGGTACCCGAACAGCGCGCCGAGGGCCGCCGCGGTGTTCCGGGCCAGCATCGCGACGGCCGCCCCGATCAGTGACGCCGTAGCGGCCGCCATCGCCACCCGCAGGGCCGTCCACCACGTGTCCCCCAGCCAGCCGGACGACGTCGCGCTGGATCCGCGCAGCGCCGCGGCCGCCCCGAGCGCCAGGGCGAGGATCGCGATCAGCGCGAGGGAGAGCAGCAGGACGCCGGCGAAGAGCGCCACCGCGCGCGTCAGGAACCACCGCACGCGCCGTGGCTCCCAGGTGAGGATCGTGGTGATCGTTCCCGTCTGCCAGGAGGCCCCCACGAACGACGCGCCGAGGGTCAGACCGAGCAGGATCGCGAGGAAGCCGGACGCCCTGGATGAAGGCGGGCATGTCGTCGAGCAGCAGCTGGTGTGTGCTCTCGAACGACGACACGGAGCTCATCGAGCGACACTGATCTCGGACGCTGACGCCCTCCGGCACCGGGGTGCCGAACGCGTGATGGCGCACGCACTGCTTCACCCAGCGCTCGTACTGGCGCTCCGCTGCCGCCTGTTGCGCCGCTCCCGGGTCGATGCGAGGTCACGGCGCCGATCACGCCGCTCACCAGGATGCCGATGATCGCGAGCACCGCGAGCCCGCGGACGAGTCGGCGCGACCAGAACCGCATCCACTCCGAGCCGAGGAGCCGGATCATGCGTCGGGATCCGAGTCGCGCGTCAGCTCCAGGAAGACGGTCTCGAGGTCGGCCTCCTCGGGACGGAGCTCGCTCACGAAGAGTCCGCGCTCGGCGAGCGCGCGCGAGACGCGCTCCGCCTCCGACGGCGCGATCTTCACGTGCAGGGCATCGCCCTCGAGCGTCACGTCCGCGCCGGCCTGCGTGAGCACCTCCTGCCCCGCCGCGAGGTCGCGCAGACGCACGACGAGCCCCTCCCCGCCCGTGCTCGCCAGGACCTCCTGCACCGGTCCGGCGCTCACGCACCGGCCGCGTGCCAGGATCGCGACCCGGTCGGCGGTCTGCTGGATCTCCGTGAGGATGTGGCTCGAGATGAACACCGTGCGGCCCTCGGCGCCGAGGCGGCGCACCAACTCCCGCACCTCCACGATGCCGGCGGGGTCGAGGCCGTTGGCGGGCTCGTCGAGGATCAGCAGGGCGGGGTCCTTCAGCAGCGCGGCCGCGATGCCCAGGCGCTGCTTCATCCCCAGCGAGTACGTCTTCACCTGATCGTCGGCGCGCTCGGCGAGCCCCACCTGGGCGAGCGCCGCATCGACGGCCTTCGGCCCGATGCCGTCGATGCGACCCAGGATCCGAAGGTTGCGACGGCCGCTGAACCTCGGGAAGAGGGCGGGCGTCTCGACGATGGATCCCACACTGCGCACCACACGCGGCAACGCCTTGGGGAGGTCGGCGTCCAGCATCCGCATGCGGCCGGCGCTCGGCGCGACGAGCCCGAGCAGGCATCGGATCGTGGTGGTCTTGCCCGCACCGTTCGGCCCGAGGAAGCCGAAGACGCCGCCCTCGGGCACCTCGAGGTCGAGCCCGTCGACGGCGAGCGTGGTGCCCTTGCGGAACCGTCGGTACTCCTTGCGGAGGCCCTCCACCTCGATGATGTTCACCCTGCGCGCATCACCGCGCGACCTTACCCCGCCCCGAGAGCCTGCCGATACCACCTCGCATGGAGATGTGGTCCTCCTCGAAGTCCGCAGTGCCGCTCCCCGAGCACGTCCAGCGCCGGCTGAACCTGTGGAAGGGCGCGGGCGCGTTGATCCTCGTCGGTCGTGTGGGGATACTTCGGGTTCATCAAGGACGCGGAGGTCCCCGTGCTGCAGTTCCTGGACATCGCGGTCCACGAACTGGGACACCGGGTCTTCTCTCCCTTCGGCGAGACCACGATGCTGATGATGGGATCGGGCTCCGAGATGCTGTTCCCCTTCGCGGTCGGGCTCGTCTTCGGGATCTGGAAGCGCGATCTGATCGCCTGGGGGATCTGCTGGGCCTGGGCCGCGAGCGCGTGCGCCGACTCGGCGCGCTACATGGCCGACGCCACCCAGGGGCAGCTGGCGCTGCTGGGCGGCACGGGACCGGACGCGATGGGCGATTGGGAACGGATCTTCGGACCCGAGCACTGGGACAAGCTCTACCTCGCCGACGACTGGGCGCGCAACGTCCACACCTGGGGCCTGGTGCTCTGGTTCGTGGCCCTCGCGCTCGTGCTCGCCGGGATCGCCTGGAACTGGCGGCGCCTCCGCGAGGCGGAGCGTCCGGCGGCCCCGCGTCCGACGGCGCGGCCCTCGAAGCCCTTGGCCCCCATCTCCTCCGACGACATGTGGAGATGAGGTCGCGGCCCCGGACGGGCCGCGCATGATCCGAGCTCCCTCGGTACCATCGAGGCCGCATGGGCCCCCGACTGAGCACTCCCGCGCCGCTCCTCGGCACCGTCCTCGCCTCCCGGTACGAGATCCGGGCGCTCCTGGGGCGTGGCGGCATGGGCGAGGTGTACGAGGCCGTCGATCGGCAGCTCGATCGCACCGTCGCGCTGAAGGTGCTGCGTCCGGAGCTCGCCGCCGACCGACGCTTCCTCGTCCGGTTCCGGCGTGAGGCGCGCACGTCCGCCCGGCTGTCGCACCCCGGGATCGTGGCGGTGCACGACGTGGGCGAGGACGAGGGCCGCGCGTTCATCGTGATGGAGTACGTGCCGGGGCGCACGCTCGGCCAGATCGTGCGCGACGAGGGCGCCGTGGCTCCCGCGCGCGCGGCGCGGATCGGGGCGGCCGCCGCCGACGCGCTCGCGCACGCGCACGATCGCGGGGTGGTCCACCGCGACGTCTCCCCCGGCAACGTCATGGTCACGCCGGACGGCGAGGTCAAGGTGCTCGACTTCGGCATCGCGCGCGCGGCGCGCGGGTCGGCACGATCGGGATCCCCGTCGGCGCACGGCACGGTGGCCTACGTGGCGCCGGAGCAGGCGCGGGGCGAGGCCTCCGATCAGCGCGCCGACGTCTACGCGCTCGGTGCGGTGCTCTACGAGCTCCTCACGGGCCGCCCCCCCTTCGAGGGGGCCACCACCGTCGAGGTGATCCGCCACGTGGGCGAGCGCACGCCGGCGCCGGTGTCGACGCTTGCGTCCCGACGTGGGGGCCCAACTCGACGGCGTGATCGGGCGCTGCCTCGCGAAGGACCCGTCCGCCCGCTGGGTGCGTGCGGACGAGCTGGCGACGGCCCTGCGGGACGCGGCGACCTCGGCTCCGGAGCGGGCCCACTCCACCACAGCTCCTTCGACTGACCCGGACCGCACGGCCCCCCTCGGGGTCGCGGCCACCGCCGAGCTGCCGGCGCAGCGGTCGGTGCGCGCGCCCCGGCGCCGCCCGCGCATCGGGCGGATCGTGTCGTTCGCCGCCGTGGTGACCATGACGGTCGGCGGCCTCTGGCTACTCCTGCCCGCCATCGCCTCGATGTCCGATCCGGTGCGGCCGCGGCTGCACGGCCCGCGCCCGGTGCCGGTCCCCACGGGCCTGTCGGTGTCGACCTCGTGCGACGGGTTCCTCGCCACGCGCGCGGAGCTCGCGTGGACGCCCGGGGGGCTCTCCAGGGGATACGAGATCTACCGCCACGAGCCCGGTGTGACCGGCTACACACTGATCGCCCGGATCGACGACTGGCACGCCACGTCCTACGTCGACACGTCGCTCGGTGTCGACATCACGTACAAGTACCGCATGCGCGCCGTGAACGGTCCGCGGGTGAGCCGACCCAGCCGCGAGGCCGTCGCGCCGACGCCGCTCTTCTGCCTCGCGTAGGGGCGCTCAGCTCCGGCGGGCCGACGCGGAACGTCGTCTGCGGCCGACCCCGAGGTCGAGATCCTCGCGCGCCACGGCGTCCAACGTCGCCCCGGCAAGCGCTCCACGGACCGCTTCGGCAGCCGCCGCCCACGTGGGGTGCACCGCGCACGCGTCGTCCCAGCGGCACGGACCGCCGGCGAGCGGGCACCGCGCGTTCACGAGCGCGCCCTCGGCGGCTTCCACCACCTCGAGCATCGTGATCTCCGACGGCGGGCGGGCGAGGCGGAAGCCGCCCCCGCGACCCGGGCGAGAGGCGGCGATCCCCGCGCGCACCAACATCCCCATCACCTGGGGCGTGTAGGCGCGCGGCAGGTCCATGTCCTCCGCCACCCCGCGGATCGTCAGATAGCCACCCGCCTCGTACCCCTCGGCCAGCGCGATCGCGGCGCGCACCGCGTAGTCACCCGCGCGGGAAAGGGTCAGGTCCATGGTCCCGAGCATATCGGGACCTTGACCCCACCACTAAACGTTTAGTGATGAGCTATAGATATAGCCGTCGAACCTCACCCGGGGTCGCCAGGAGGCGGTCGTCATGAAGAAGTTCATCCCGATCGGAGCGGTGCTGCTCGCCGTGGTCGTGGTGGTCGGGCTGACCGTGGTCGCGCCCGCGCTCTCGGGCGGGTCTCAGGGACAGGCCGCCGACGCCCCGAACTACAAGGTGGACAGCGCCAACGGCACGATGGTGAACGTCGACCTCAAGGCCTTCGAGACGGTCCAGGAGATCGCCCCCGGCGTGAAGTACCACGTCTGGACGTTCGACGGGACCACGCCCGGCCCCGTGATCCGCGTGCACCTGGGTGACACGATCCACTTCACGCTGACGAACGCGAGCACGATCGGGATGCAGCACTCGATCGACTTCCACGCGGCGATGACGTCGTGGGCCGACCTTCCGAAGGCCGGCTCCACGACCTTGACCGGCAACTATCAGCCGGTGAACCCCGGCGACACGAAGAGCTTCGATTGGGTCGCGATGTACCCGGGCGTCTTCATGTACCACTGCGGGGTGCCGCCGGTGCTCCAGCACATCTCGAACGGGATGTACGGCGCCATCGTCGTCGAGCCCGACGACCTGGCCCCCGAACGCGAGTTCGTCTTGGTCTCCAGCGAGTTCTACCCGGGCGCCAAGCCCATCCATGGTGTGTACGAAGGTGACCTGGACAGGATGGCCGCCGTCGACCCGCAGTACGTGGTCTTCAACGGGATCGCCGACCAGTACAAGGACACACCGCTCGTGGTGCAGCCCGACGAGCGGTTCCGGATCTGGGTGATGAACGCCGGACCCACACTCACGAACACGTTCCACGTGATCGGCACGATGTTCAACGAGACCCACGACACGGGGAACCCCGCGAACACCGAGTACGGGCTGCAGACCTACAGCATCCCGCCCGGCAGCGGCGCGATGTTCGAGATGCAGATCCCCGACGCCGGGCTCTATCCGTTCGTGACCCACGCCTTCGCGTACACGGGCCTCGGCGCGGTGGGCCTGATCAAGGTCGACCCGAACGCGCCCGACGCGCCGGAGAGCTACCCGCTGATGGGCGACCCGTTCACCGCGGGGGTCGCTTCGTTCGGGCCGGGGGGCGGTGGATCGACGAGCACCACGTCGAGCGCGTCCCCGACGATGTCGATGCCGATGTCACCGAGCGCCTCGACCGCTGCGGCCGCATGCACGCCGAAGGGGACCGCGCTCAAGCTCGTGGCGCACAACACGCTGTTCGACACCGCGTGCCTCGCGGCGCCCGCCGGCAAGGCGTTCACGATCGCGTTCGACAACCAGGACCCGGCGATCCCGCACAACATGTCGATCTATACGGACGATTCCGCCACCACGGCCCTGTTCACCGGCGAGATGGTCACCGGCCCCAAGAAGGTCACCTACGACGTGCCCGCGCTCGACGCCGGCACGTACTTCTTCCGGTGCGACGTCCACCCGACGACGATGACGGGCACGTTCATCGTGCGATAGCGGCCGGCGGGAACGGGGTCAGCCCTCCTGCACCATCGAGAGGAGGGTGATCCCGTCCCGGTCCTCGGTGAGGGAAGGCAGGTAGCGGAACCCCGCCGGGTGCTCCCATCCAGCGAGGTCGTCGGGACCGGCCGCCGGGTAGGCGAGGAGGAAACGCACCAGCGCCCCCCTTCAGGAACTTGCCCCAGTGGGAGACCGCGGTGAGGGAGCCGTCGGCGCTGGGTTCCAGGAATCGGACCGCGAGCTGGGTCACCCGCTCGGGGGGCCGCCACGCCACTTCATGCTCGTTCGGCAAGAGGTTCCAGACAGGGCCTCCCGCGGCGCGCTCGGCCAGTCGGGCGGAGAGATCATCGCGCCACCAGGTAGAGAGCCCTCCGAGGGTGGCGGGAGGATCAGCGGCAGGGTCGTCGCGGTCATCGGCTGCCCATGATGGCAGGACGCACGCGCGGTCTCGCCTCGCGCGGCCCACGAGCCGCCGCGTACCATATGCCGACCATCGAAGGGAGGCTCCGTGGCGTCAGTCGACACCGCAGCCCGGGGAACGGGCTTCGTCCGCCCGGACGGCAAGGAGAAGGTCACCGGTTCCGGCCGTTACACGGCCGACCTCACCCTTACCGGTCAGGCCTACGCGCGCTTCCGCTACACCGACCACCCACACGCGCGGATCCTCCGCGTCGACACCTCTAAGGCGCGCGCGCTCTCCGGCGTGCTGGCGGTCATCACGCACGAGGACGTGCCCGACGTGAAGTACGGGCAGATGGTGCAGGACCGGTACCTGTTCGCGAAGGACGTGGTGCGGTGGGAGGCCGACATCATCGCGGGCGTCGCGGCCACCTCCGAGGACATCGCCGCCGAGGCGGTGCGCCTGATCGAGGTCGAGTACGAGGTCCTGCCGCCCATCACCGACTTCGAGGCCGCGACCGCGGAGGGCGCGCCCCTCGTGCACCCCGAGTGGTCGACGGACGGGCGCGACGAGGCCCTCGTCTCCGACGGCAACACCCTCGGTTACTCCACCATCGTGAAGGGCGACGTCGACGCGGGCATGGCCGCGGCCGACGTGGTGGTGAAGGGACGCTACGTCTCCGACCCGGCGCACGGCGTCCCGATCGAGCCCCACGCGGTGGTGGCGCAGTGGCAGGGCGACCGGGTGACGATCTGGACCTCATCGCAGGTGCCGTACATCGCACGCTCGGGGGTAGCGCACACGCTGCAGATCCCGGAGGCGAACGTGCGCGTGATCGTCCCGCTGCTCGGCGGCGGCTTCGGCGCCAAGTGCGACTTCCACTTCGAGGCGCACGTCGCGGCGCTCGCGCGAGCCGCAGGCCGCCCCGTGAAGCTCGTGTTCTCCCGCGAGGAGGAGTTCATCGCGATCGACCATCGCCGCGAGGGGATGGTGCTCGAGTTCGAGACGGGAGCCATGAACGACGGGACCCTGCGTGGCGCGTCGCGCGCGCCTCGTGCTCGACAAGGGCGCGTACTGCGGAGAGGGCGGGTTCCTGGGGCAGATGGCCGCGATGCACGCGTGCGGCCCGTACGTGCTGGAGCACGTCTTCGTCGAGTCGTGGCTCAACTACTCCACCACGCAGCCGTCCGCGTCGGTGCGCGCGCCCGCAGCACCGCAGGTCTGCTGGGCGCTCGAGCAGCACATGGACGAGGTGGCGGGCGCGCTCGGCATGGATCCGGTCGAGCTCCGGCGCAAGACGCTGATCGAGGAGGGCGACGAGGGGCCGACGAAGCAGGTGTTCGACCACATCGCGATCCGCGAGACGCTCGATCGCGCCGCCGAGCTGATCGGCTACGGCGAGGAGCTGCCCGAGGACGAGGCGATCGGCTTCTCGTGCGGGTGGTGGCCGAGCTTCTCGTCGAACGCGGGCGCCTACGTGCAGCTGAACCCCGACGGCTCGGGCACGATCGTCACCGGCGCGCAGGAGAACGGGACCGGCGCGGTCATGGCGATGCCGAAGTTCGTCGCCGAGATGCTGGGCATGAAGCCCGAGGACTTCCAGATCCTCTATCAGGACACGGACGCCGCGCCGTGGGACATGGGGTCGGCCGGCTCGCAGACCACGTTCAACGCGGTGCGTGCGGTGCTGGACGCCGCCTCCGACGTGCGCGACCAGCTCCTGGAGGCCGCGGCCGAGCAGCTCGAGGCCGCGAGGGACGACCTCGAGCTCGCGGACGGCACGGTCCGCGTGAAGGGCTCGCCCGACCAGGCGGTGGCGGTCTCGGAGATCGCGGCCGCCACCACGATCCACGGCAAGGGCGCGGGGGCGCTCCCCGACTCGCCGCCGGTGGACGCGGCCTCGTGCGTGGGTCGGCTGGGGTTCGAGTCGTTCCTGGCGCCGCAGCTCTTCACCCACGCCGCGCGCGTGAAGGTGGACCGCGAGACCGGCGTGGTGCGCGTGCTGCAGGTGGCGGCCGCGCACGACTCGGGCCGCATCCTCAACAGGATCGGCGCCGACGGCCAGGTCTACGGGGGCGTCGTGATGGGGATCGGCCAGGCGCTCTCCGAAGGCACCCTGCTCGATGAGGACGGGCGCCAGCGCAACCCGCACCTGCTCGACTACAAGCTCGTGACCTCCGCGGACGCCCCGCGGATCGATATCGACTGGATCGAGATCGACACGCCCGACGCCGGGCCGAACGGCTCGAAGGGCGTGGGCGAGCCGCCCTGCGTGCCGACGGCGGGCGCGGTGGCGAACGCCATCGCACGAGTGCTCGGGACGCACGTCACGGAGCTGCCGATGACGCCCGAGCGGGTCTGGCGCACCGTCCCACGGGGAGGGAGCATGACCCGCTCCTACGTGGCCCCGACCTCCCTGGACGAGGCCCTCGCCGCGCTGGCGACGGGCGCGCGCCCGGTGGCGGGCGGCACGGACCTCGTCGTGGGCGCGCGCCAAGGCAAGGCGCCGCTCCCCGATGCGCTGCTCGCGATCCACCGGATCGACGCGCTCCGCGGGATCGAGGAGGTCGACGGCGGTGGCCTGCGTCTCGGCACCCTCGCCACGCACGAGGAGATCGTGGCGCACCGGGCGGTGCGCGAGCGGTTCGCCGCGCTGGCGGACGCCTCGGCGATCGTGGGCTCGCACGCCACGCGCGCGCAGGGCACGATCGGCGGCAACGTGATGAACGCATCCCCGGCCATGGACGCGGGCGGTCCGCTGCTCTGCTTCGACGGCACCGTGACGCTCCGGTCGGCGGCCGGCGAGCGCGTGGTCGCCCTGTCCGAGCTCTGGACCGGCCCCGGGGCCACGTCCGCGTCGGCCGACGAGCTGCTCGTCTCGGTCGACCTGCCCGCGCCAGCCGCCGGTACCGGCTCCTGCTACGTCCGCCTCGAGTACCGGCGGCAGATGGAGATCGCCGTCGTGGGCGCGACCGCCGTCGTCACGCTCGACGCAGGCATGTTGACCGATGCCCGCGTGGCCATCACCGCGTTGGCTCCCACGATCCGCAGGGTCCCTCAGGCCGAAGGCGCCCTCGTCGGCTCCGATGGCGGCGAGGCTGCCATCGACGCGGCCGCGGACGCCGTGGCCGCCGCGTCCACGCCCATCAGCGACGTGCGCGGCTCCGCCGAGTACCGCCTGGCGATGGCGCGCGTGATCGGGCGTCGCGCCGTGAGCAGCGCGCTCGCCCGCGCGGGCGGCGAGGACGTCCCGATCCCCGCGAGCCCCGCCCTGCACGGCGCCCACTAGACGCATCCGAGGAGGAGAGCCACACCGATGAAGGTCGACGCCACGCTCACCGTGAACGGCACCGCGTACCCGGTGGAGCTCGATCCGCACCTCAGCCTCCTGCGCGCGGTCCGCGACGTGATCGGCCTCACGGGCTCCAAGGAGGGCTGCGACGACTCCGAGTGCGGCGCCTGCATGATGCTCCTCGACGGCAAGCCCGTGAACGCATGCTCCTACCTCGCGCTGCAGGCCGACGGCCGGGAGGTCACGACGGTCGAGGGGCTCGCGGCGGCCGAGGGGCTGAGCGCGCTACAGCGCGCGTTCCTGGAGGAGGGCGGGGTCCAGTGCGGCTTCTGCACGCCGGGCATGCTCATCTCGGCCACGGCCCTCCTGCGGCAGACCACCGATCCCTCGGAGGAGGAGATCCGCGTGGCGCTCGCGGGGAACCTCTGCCGGTGCACCGGCTACGACGGGATCGTGCGCGCCGTGCGGAGCGCGGCCGGTCAACCCCTCTAAGCATGCCCGGCATGCAGGTGCGGTTGGAGCCGTTCGCCCCCGCACACCTGGCGGCGTTCACCGCGATGCTGGATGACCTCGACGTGCAACGGTTCACGCGCGTCCCCGTCCCCACGCCCGCGACGTTCCCTGCGGAATGGCTCGCGCGGTACGAAGCGGGCCGCAGCGACGGGACGGCCGAGGCGTTCGCGGTGACGGACGCCGTGGGGAGGTTCCTGGGCGTCGCGCTGGCTCCGCGCATCGACCCGATAGCGCGCGCGGTCGAACTCGGCTACGTGGTCGCTCACGAGGAGCGGGGACGCGGCGTGGCCACGCAGGCACTCGAGTTGCTCACCGCGTGGGCGCTCGCATCGCTCGACCCGAAGCGCCTCGAACTCCTGATCAGCGTCCGCAACGAGGCCTCGAAAGGTGTGGCGGCGCGCTGCGGGTACACGTACGAAGGCACCCTCCGCGCGATCCACGTCAAACAGGACGTCTGGGAGGACACGGAGATCTGGTCCCGATTGCCGACGGACCCCTGACGGCGCGGCCGGACTCAGTCGAGCGGCGTCGCCGGGAGGGCCCCGCTCACGCGTGTGCCCTTGCCGGGCGCGCTCTCGATCCGCAACGTGCCACCGAGCGCACCGAGGCGGTCGAGCATGTTCGTGAACCCCGCGCCCGGCTCGCGACCGTGCACGTCGAAACCGGCGCCGTCGTCGCTCACGCCGAAGACGAGGCTCCCCGCCTCCTCACGCACGTCCACCTTGACGCGGCTCCCCTCCCCCGCGTACTTCCCCGCGTTCTGGAGGGCCTCCAGAACGCAGAAGTAGACGGTCGCCTCCGCCTCGGGGGCGTAGCGCCCGAGGTCCTCGGCGCGCACCGTCACCGGCACCACCGCGCGGCGCGCCGCGGAGCCGAGCGCCGCCGGCAGGCCTTTGTCGGCGAGCAGGGGCGGATAGATCCCGTGCGCGAGGTCGCGGAGCTCCTGGAGGGCCTCGTCGAGCGCCCCACCGATCTCCTCGAGCGCCGTACGCGCCTGCTCCGGGTCGCGGTCGAGGAGCTGCTCCGCGAGCTTGATGCGCACGGCCAGCGCCACGATGTGCTGCTGCGCCCCGTCGTGCAGATCGCGCTCGATCCGGCGGCGCGCCTGGTCGGTGGCCGCGACGATGCGCCCGCGGGAGGCCTGGAGCTCCGCGGCCTGTCGCCGAACCTCGTCGAGCGAGGCCTGCAGCGCCGAGTCGAGCTTCGCGTTGTGCACCATCACGCCGAGCTGCCTGGCGAGCTCCACGAGCACGCGCTCCTCTTCCGGTGAGAACGGCCGATCCTCGACCGGACGCTCGATCACCACGACACCCAGGAGCTCACCCGCGTTCGCCATCGGCGCCATCCGGACGTACGAGTCGCGATCCTCGAGCATCTGCGGCATCCACACCTGCATCCACCCGTGGCCGCTCAGCCCGGCCTGCACCACGTTCACGGGATCCATCCCGCCCAGCGGGACCGGTGATCGATCGATATCAGGATCGCCGACCCACGGGCGAAGCACGTCCTCGGATAGCAGCCAGACCTCGGCCGCCCTCAACCGCATCGTGGAGCGGAGCCCTTCGGAGGCTTGGAGCACGAGCTCGTCGAGCGGCACGGATCGCGACATGCGCGAGGTGAACGAGCGGGCGAGCTCGTCGGGAGCGCCCAGGTCGCCACCCGTCGCGCGCCGGATCACAGCACCGATCCGCGGACCGAACGCGGCCACCACCGCCGCGGCGAAGGCGATCGCGCCGATAGAGGCCGCGATGATGCCGCGCTCACCGCTGGTGGGCACCCGGCCCAGCAACAGGAACAACACCACGAGCGCGGCGGCCATCACGACGGCGAGGGCGAGCGCCCACAGCATCACGCGGAGCACCTTCCTCAACCACCGCCGGTGCATCGCGTCACTCCGCTTTCAGGATGGCGGCGGGCCGCACGCGTCGTGCGGCGAGCCCGGGGCCGAGCGCGACGCCCAGGGCGAGGATCAGCGAGACGGGGATCACGATAAGGATCAACGGCGACAGCACGGGATCGGGCACGATGCCGAGACGGTAGGCGAAGGCCGACCACGCCAGCCGTCCCGTGAGGATCCCGATCGGGATGCCGACCACCAGCGCGAGTCCAGTGAGGATGAGGGCCTGCCACGCCACCGTCGCCATGATCTGCCCCCGCCGGAACCCGAGCGTCTGGAGGATCGCGAGGTCGCGTCGGCGCCGCCGGACCGACGTCACCAACAGGTGCACCAGCGTCGCGAACGCCGCGAACGCGAAGAGCAACGACAACTTGGCGGGGAGGGATCCCGCGTGGAGCGTCTCCTTGACCGTCGCACCGAACCCCGGCAGCGCGCCGGCTTCGCCGATCGCCGCACCCAGATCCTTCGGCATCTCGCCCTTCAGGCGCGCGATCACGGTCGCGTGGTCGGCGCCGGGAGCGAAGTTCCCCACCGCGAGGTTCTGCGTGACGTCCGGATAGAAGCCGCGGAGCCCGTCCATCGTCATCGCGACCCCGCGCCCGAGACCCGGGCCGAACCCGAAGTCGGGGAAGACGGGCACGCCGACGATGCGCAAGCTCTCGGTGACCGTTCCCCCGATCGCATCCACACGGTCGCCGACCTGCAGCCCCAGCAATCGGAGCGACTCGCGGCCCATCGCGATCTCGTCCGATGCCGTCGGCCAGTGCCCCTCGAGCATCGTGTTGCTCACGGACTGACCCTTCAACGTCTCGAACGCCCAGACCGCCTCCTGCGACGTGCCGGCCGGCCCACGGAGCACGAGCGACTCCTGGAAGTTGCCGGCGCCGAGATCCTGGATGCCCGGATCCGCCAGGAGCACGGGAACGAACGCGTCCTGGAAGCGCGCCCCCTGGAACGGCTGACCGGCTGCGAACTCGTAGTCGCTGCCCGACAGGACCCCGTCCTCCCCGAAGTGGGCCATGCTCGCCGAGAAGCCGAACGACGCCACCATCGCGGCGATCGCGATCACCAGACCGATGAGGGTGGTCCGCACCGGCGTCGCCGACCGCCCGTGGCCCGGCTCCAGCGCGAGCCGCGCTCCCGCCCCCGCCGAGGGCGGCAGCGGCAGCCGCGCGATGGCCGACGCGAGCGGCGAGCGGCGCTCCGCTCCCCGGTACTCGACGGAGCCGTCGACGCCACCGCGCGCGGACGCGAGACGCCCCGCGGGGATCGCAACGCTCAGCAACGTGGTGACCACGATGATGCCCACCCCCAGGGCCACGGCGAACCCGTCGAACTGCATGCCCGGGGTAGGTTCCGCGACCCGCGCGGGCCCGATCGGGAACAACGCGGAACCGAGGTAGGAGCAAACCACCGCGATCCCCGCCCCGCCCGCCGCCACCACGATCGCGGGCAGCGCAGCCGACCACACGATCTCGCGCCGGGTCATCCCCAGCGCCCGCAGCACCGGCGTGTCGAGCGATCCCAAGGCCGTGCGACGCACGAGGGTCTGCCCGAGCACCATGATGCCCGCGAGAGCCGCGAGGGCGGCAAGAAGGCTGAGCACGATCGCATGCAGATGCGACGTGCGGGTCATGAATAGCAACTCGTTCGCCTGGTCGTTGGCGAACGCGTCCGGTTGCATGGCCTGGACGCCCGCCCTGAAGGTTGGGATATCGGCGAACCCGTTCCTCAGCTGAAACACCCCGGCGTCACACGAGGCCGCGCCGGGGTGCGCGGTCCAGAACGAGGGGGCCACCCAGAAGGCGGCCTGATCGCCCGACAGCTCGCCGGGCATCAGGACGTGCCCCACCACCTTGACGGGCGCCTCGATGGCGTCGTCCTTGCTCGTCGGCAGCCGCCGCTGCGCGAAGAGTTCCTTCGGCACCAGGTAGAGCGAGATGGATTCACCGTCGCTCGGTCGGCGCAGACCCGTGTCTCCGTATCCCACGGCCACCTCGTCGGGTGCGGACGGCAACCGGCCGGACAACACCCTCGGCTCGATCGTCGAGGCGCCGGAGGGGTCGCGGAGGCCGTACAGCGAGGAGCCGTCGTCCTGCGGGCGGATCATGAGCGGGTTGCCGCCCTGGTCCTGCGCGAACGCGAGTGAGTAGCCGACCACGGTCGAGGAGCTCACCTCGGGGAGCCGCGCGAACGCCGCGAGATCCGTCTTCGGCCACGGGAACCCCCCGTTGCAGCTGATGACGAAGGACTCGAACTCGTTGGCGGTGACTTGATAGCGGTCGTAGGCCGATCCCGTTCGTCGCGCCCCCGCGAACGCCGTGATGGCGAGGCCGCCGATCAGCCCCACCAGGATCGTGATCAAGATCAACGAGACGGGCCGGGCGCGGATACCCGCGCGGGCGCGCATGCGTGCGCCGCTCACGGCCGGGTCTGCTCCCCCAGGACCCCGAAGACGGCCCCGGGCGCGGCCTGTTCAGTTCCACCATCGTCGATGCGGCCGTCACGCATCCGCACGATGCGGTCGGCGGTCGCGGCCACCTCGTCGTCGTGCGTCACCATGACGATGGTCTGCCCGCCGTCGTGCAGGCGCTGGAACAGGCCCAGGATCTCCGCACCGCCCGCCGAGTCGAGCGACCCCGTCGGCTCGTCAGCGAGCAGGAGCGTCGGTGCGTTGGCGAGCGCTCGGGCGATCGAGAGTCGCTGCCGCTGACCACCGGAGAGCACCCCGGGCGTCTTGGTCGCCTTGTCGGCGATCCCCAGGAGGTCGAGCAGATCCATCGCGCGGGTGTCGGCCTGCTTGCGCGAGCTGCCCGCCACCACCACGGGGAGCGCGACGTTCTCCCGCACGCTCATCCCCTCAAGCAGGTTGAAGAACTGGAACACGATCCCGATGTGACGGCGGCGCATCACGGCGAGCTCGTCGTCCGACATCCCGGTGATCGAGCTCGTCGTCGATGACGATCGTTCCGTCCGTGGGAGCCTCGAGGCCGGCCACCAGGTTGAGGAGCGTGGATTTCCCACATCCGGACGGGCCCATCACCGCGACGAACTCCCCGCGTCCCACGCTCATGTCGAGTCCGCGGAGGGCGCGCACGGGCACCTGCTCGTCGTCTGCGGCATCGAAGGTCTTCCGCAGACCCTCGACCCGGAGCGCATGGATGGTTCGTCGGTCGTCCATGGCGCGCACGGTACGAGAACGAGCCGCCTCAAGCGAGCGCGTCAACACCACATCTCATAGGAGGCAGGCACCCCACCATCCGTCCTCCGAGGCTACGATCCGACGCTCGCCGCCGGGCCGGAGCTCGAAGCAGAGGGATGCAGGAACGGCACGAGCGGCTCCCAGCCGCGGCGCAGCACCTCGACGGTGGACGGCGGGGTCACCACCCTGACCGCTCCCCGGGGTGGGCGCGCGACCCGCTCGGCGTAGCCCCCCGGGGTCCATCGAAGGAGCCAGGCCCCCACGACCACGAAGGGGTCGGCGTCGCGCACGACGAAGGCGCCGTCGGGCAGCGCGGCGACGGACATCGTGTGGTGACGTTGCACCCCGCGTCCTTCCCGGAGCCGCTCCCTGTGGAGCTGGGCGTCGATCGCATCGGCGCCTTCCTGATCCGGGTGCAACGTCCGCCAACGGGCGACGAACCGCAGGTAGTCCTCACGCCGGCAGAGCGCGCACGGACGATGCCCGGCGGCGAACGCGGTTGCCTCGTCCAGGAAGAAGAGCTCGGTGAAGCGGCCTGGCTTCATCAGGGGGTGTCGATGCCACCCGCGGAAGCTGAGGCGGCACGCGATCCACCGCTTCCCCGCGTAGGCACGCCGGATGCGCCGATCCGCGTCGTGGAGGCATCCCCGGTTGCCGTACACGAGTCCGCGCGCCGGATCGGCGATCAGCTCGCCCAACGGGGTCACGCGATTCTGCATCGCCATGACGGGAATCTACGGGACGGCGGCGGAGGTCCGTTCAACCACCGCCCGGGTTGCGCCCACGCAGGCACGCACGCAGGATGCGCCCATGGATCAACCCGGCGTCGCGTTCGCACGTGCCCAAGACGGTGCGTATCTCGCGTACCAAGTCTTCGGAGACGGTCCGATCGATCTGGTCTGGCAGGACGACTTCCTCGCGATCGTCGACGAATGGTGGGACTCGCCACCTGATCGGCTCATCTACGAAAGCCTCGCCGAGTTCGCGCGCGTGATCGTGCACGACCGGCGCGGGATCGGTAGTTCGAGCCGTGAGGGCGGTCCGGCGAACCTCGAAACCCGCGTCTCCGACACCCTCGCGGTCATGGACGCGGTCGGGGCGGAGCGACCCGTCGTGGGCGGCCTGCTGGAGGGCGGAGCGAGCCTGGCTCTCCTGGCTGCGACGCACCCGGACCGCGTCCGGTCCCTGGTCTGGGTGCGACCCGTGCCCCGCGCGGCGGCGGCTCCCGACTACCCATGGGGGGCGAGCCCGGAATACGTGGAGCTGGATCAAGCACTCACCAAGGAGTGGGGGACCGAGGCGTACGCGCGTGGCTTCATGGAACTGAACGCCGACGCCATGGAGGGGCCCTGGTCGACCGAGCGATACGTGTCCCACCTTGCTCGCCTGACGCGTCGAACGTGCACCCCCGAAGTCGCGGAGCAGCTCAACCGCATCTGGTACGAGACCGACATCCGCGGCATCCTGCCATCCATCCAGGTCCCGACCCTCCTCATCGTCGACCAGGAGGGTTCGGAGGGCCCCTACATGCAGCTCGGGGGGATCGGCGCGCACGTGGCCTCGCTGATGCCGCACGCTCGGGTCGAGCCCTATGTGCCGATGGACGAGGCCGGGGTTGCCACCCGAGCGATGCAGGACTCCATCCGCCGGTTCGTCGGGGCTGAGCGACGCCCCGGAGCCCTGGACTCGGTGCTGGCGACCGTGCTCTTCACCGACATCGTCGACTCGACGAAACGGAGCGCCGAACTGGGTGACCGGGACTGGAGCGCGGTGCGCAGACGACACGACGACATCGTCCGTGCCGAGCTCGAGCTCCATCGCGGTCGGGAGGTGAAGACCATGGGCGACGGGTTCCTCGCGACGTTCGAGGGCCCGGCGCGCGGCGTGCATTGCGCGCGCGCGATCGCCGAGGAGATCCGCCCGCTCGGGATCGAGGTTCGTGCGGGCCTCCACACCGGCGAGATCGACCTGGAGGGCGACGACATCGCCGGCATCGCGGTCGCGATCGGCGCGCGCATCGGCGCGATGGCGGGTCCCTCGGAGGTGTGGGTCTCACGGACCGTGAAGGACCTCACCGCGGGCAGCGGGCTCACGTTCGTCGATGCCGGCGAGCACGAGCTGAAGGGCGTCCCCGACCGCTGGCAGCTCTACCGCGTGACGACCTGATCGCGCCAACGAACCGGAGGTGGTCGAGCTAGGCTCCAACCATGACGAACGATCCGATCCTCGTCGCCGCGCGGGAGAACATCGGTGGATCGTTGAGCGAGATCCGCAAGGCCGTCGCCGCGCTCACCGTCCACCAGCTCAACGCGCGTCCCGCGGGTGAGGGTTCGAATCCGCTCGGCGTGATCGCGATCCACGCGCTCGGCAGCACGCGGTCCTGGCTCGCGCTCGCGACGGGTGCGCCGCTTCCTCCCCGAGATCGGCCGGCCGAGTTCCGCACGGTCGTCGAAGACGCCGAGGCCTTCGTGGGAGAGGTCGACAAGCGGATCGCCGCGATCTTGGCCTTGATCGAAACCGCCGAGCCGTTCGACCCTTCGCGGACCGGGGTCGCAACCTGGACCGGCGCCAGCGCCAAGCGAGCCCGTCACGGCCGCGTGGGCACTGCAACACGCGCTGACGCACCTCGGCGAGCACGTCGGCCACGCGCAGCTCACGCGCCAGCTGCTCGAGACGTAGCCCGGGCCCTCGGCCCCGCTGCGCCCGCCGTCGAACGCCATCCCTCGATGACGGTCAGGATGACGGCGGGATCTCGACCGCGCGGTCGTGGTGCACCGAGCCTCTTGACCCCGTCACGAAGGCAACGGGGCCGGCCTCGCCCGACCGTCGCGTGAACCCAGGGCGATGAGCAGGATGGCAGCCCCGATGCTCGCGACGACGATCGCGACCCGCAGCGCGACGTACTCGCTCGTGCATGACGCGACCGGCGGACCACAGGGCGCACTTCCCGGTACGGGAGTGGGGCAGGCGGGCATGTTCGTCACGCACGTCATCGGATCCCATGCGAGGGCTACCGCTAGGCCGACGACGGCCAACCCCAGCCCGAGGAACCGCAGGAACCAAGC
This sequence comes from uncultured Actinomycetes bacterium, assembly GCA_963810915.1. Lineage (GTDB taxonomy): Bacteria > Actinomycetota > UBA4738 > UBA4738 > HRBIN12 > JAOUEA01. The sequence continues at coordinate 73,394 of CAWEPH010000005.1, forward strand.
ACGGGACACCTGGCCCAGCATGATGCGAAGCTTGGATCGTGTCGATGCCGGGGAAGGGTGAGGGACCGTTCCAGTTCCCGTTCAGCAGCGCGTGGCGCGCGTCGCGCGCAGGGATGGCGTTCACCCTCGAGAGACAGCGAGGCGCATCCACGGTATGGGAGTCGGACGGCTGGTTCGACTCCCGAGGGGAAGCGAAGCGCGCGATGCGCGATCTCGCGCGGCGCCACCCCGAGGACCGGTTCCGGATCCGCATGGCCGAGCGCCCGACGGCGGACCGGTAGGCGGAACACGGCAGACGTTGGCTAGGGTGGCACGGTGGGCGAGGGGGAGTTGAACCCCCACGTCCTTTCGGACGCAGGAACCTGAAGTGTGGGACTGGATGGTCGTCGGCGGCCGATGACGGACAGCTCAGGTCAACGCACGGGTACGGAAGCCGTCAAGGTGGCCATCGATGACCTCGGTGTCCCTAGACGCTCTTGCGGTGGTAGGTGGTCATCGCGAGGGCGTAGGCGGCGATGAGGATACCGACGCACCAGGCGAGGGCGATCCAGATGTCGGTGCTGACCGGCTGCTGTGTGTACAGGTCTCGGATCCCGTTGACGATGGGCGTCACCGGCTGGTTCTCGGCGAAGGCGCGCACCGGGCCGGGCATGGTTTCGGTGAGGACGAACGCCGAGCTGATGAACGGCAGGAAGATGAGCGGGTAGGAGAACGCGCTTGCGCCGTCCACGGTCTTTGCGGACAGGCCTGCGATGACGGCGAGCCACGTCAACGCGAGGGTGAACAGGATCAGGATACCGGCGACCGCGAGCCACGCCAGCACTCCCGCCCCCGAGCGGAAGCCCATCAGGAGGGCGACGAGCACGACGATCACGAGCGAGATCAGCGTGGCGACCAGCGAGGTCAGCACGTGCGCCCACAGCACGGACGACCGAGCGATCGGCATGGATTGGAAGCGCTCGAAGATGCCGCTCTTCATATCCATGAAGAGCCGGAAGGCGGTGTAGGAGATGCTCGAAGCGATCGTGATGAGCAGGATGCCGGGCAGCAGGTAGTTCACGTACGAGTCCGGCCCTGCGTTGATCGCGCCGCCGAACACGTAGACGAACAGCAGCATGAAGGCGATCGGCATGATCATGGTCGTGATGATGGTGTCCGGGCTGCGCGTGATGTGGCGCAGTGATCGTCCTGTCAGGACGGCGGTATTGCCGAAGAAATGTTTGGTCATCGCTCTTCCTTACTCGTCGGTCCCGATGCCGCCGTCATCGCCAGCGTCGCCGTGCTTGCCGCCGGCACCGACGATGGCAAGGAAGACGTCCTCAAGGGTCGGCTGCTTCTCGACGTACTCGACCTTGGCAGGCGGGAGGAGCTGCTTCAGTTCGGCGAGCGTGCCGTTCGCGATGATCCGTCCCTCGTGGAGGATCGCGATCCGGTCGGCGAGCTGTTCGGCCTCGTCCAGATACTGCGTGGTGAGCAGCACCGTCGTGCCCTGCCCGGCGAGCTCTTTGACGCTCTTCCAAACTTCGACGCGAGATTGTGGGTCGAGCCCGGCGGTCGGTTCGTCCAGAAAGATCACCGGCGGAGCCCCGATGAGGCTCATGGCGATGTCCAGGCGGCGGCGCATGCCTCCGGAGTACGTCGACACCCTCCGCTCAGCCGCGTCGATGAGCAGGAAGCGGGCCAGCAGCTCATCCGCGATCCGGCCGGGGCCCTTCACGTAGCGCAGCCGGGCTATGAGGACCAGGTTCTCGCGCCCGGTGAGGATCTCGTCCACGGCGGCGAACTGTCCGGTGAGGCTGATGGACTCCCGCACGTCCGCCGGTTGGGTGGCGATGTCGAAGCCATTGACCGTTGCCGTCCCCGCCTCGGGCTTGAGCAGCGTAGAGAGGATCTTCACCACCGTGGTCTTGCCTGCACCGTTGGAGCCGAGCAGGGCGAAGATGCTGCCCCGCGCCACGTCGAAGTCCACGCCGCGCAGCACGCGCAGCTCCCCGTACGACTTCTCAAGACCCTGCACGTGCAACGCCTCGACGGGCCGGGCTGTCATCGCGATGCTCCTTGGTCTCCGGAGCCCTCTGCCTCGGCGCTCTCGATGGCTCTGGTCAGCCGTTCCCGCTCCCGGGTGACGTACCCGCCCTTCGCGTAGTTCGCGACGAGCGCCTCCACGAACTCGACCGGGTCGTCTCCGACGATTTCGTGGATCGGCGTTCCGTCCGCCGCGGCCCGCTCGAACAGGTCGGCGACGTCTTCCAACAACGAAGCGGCGCTGTCGGCATCCATCGGCCCGAAGAACATGAGGTACCGCTCGATCGCATCGACCGCGTTTCGATAGTTCGGGGGAAGCTGTCGAACGCGCGCCTTGTACGCCCGCCACCGCCGCTTGGGGCCGATCACCTTTGAGACGAAACCGCCCGTTTCCCTGTCAGACATTGGTCATCTGCCTCCTTCATGGAGCTGTTCCAGTCGTGCTGCGAGAAAGCTCCAGGTCTTCCAGAAGTCTTCGAGATAGGCATGTCCCTGAGCGTTGAGGGAGTACACCTTGCGTGGCGGCCCCTTCTCGGAGGGGACCTTCTCCACGTCGACGAGGCCGCGCTGCTCGACCCTGATGAGCAGCGCGTAGACGGTCCCTTCGGCGATGTCCGAGAAGCCTTTCTCACGCAGCCACGCCGTGATCTCGTAGCCGTAGGCGGGTCGGCTGGACAGGATCGCGAGGACGATGCCCTCCAAGGTCCCCTTGAGCATCTCCGTCACCTGCTTGCCCACCGAACGGCTCCTCCAACCTACTCAGCGTCACTGACTACTGCTACATAGTAACGCTAAATAGCCGAGGTTCAACCGGGCCTGCGCGACGCAGGGAAACGGCGATCGGACATCGCGGACGGGCGGTCACGGCCGCCAACGGCGTCATCGATCACCGCGTGGTCACGACGAGACGTTGCGGCGAGACCTCGGCGTCGCACGCCGCTGGGAGTGGGCGAGGGGGGAGTTGAACCCCCACGTCCTTTCGGACACAGGAACCTGAAGCGCGTGCCCGCGCGGCCGATGGCGGCCAATCATGGACATCTGCGGCCACTTCGCGCGTGCTCCTCAAGTCCGTTTGGCCATACCTGACCATCGCCAACCGTCGTTTGCTCGACGGCGCGTCACCACGGTGGTCACCATGCCTTCGACGATGGTCGCGCTGCCCAGTGCGACGCGAAGGGCACACGCTCGCGCTCGGCTAGGCCTCAGGAGGGCCGGAAGCGAGCCATGACGAAGCTCGACAGGCACCCGCCGCCGCCGATCGCGACGATCCTGCCGTCTGGCTGGATCGCCAGGCCGGTCCACGCGCCGCTAGCGCACCGAGGCCTCTTGCCGAAGCGGGTCCGCACCCGCCCGTCGTTGCCGAACGTCGTGTCCAGCCGTCCCCTGGTCCGGTACCGGGCGAGCGTGAAGTGGATGTCCGCAGAGCCGGTCGCCCCGGCCGCGACGATCTTGCCGTCGGTCTGGATGGCGACGCCACCCCACATCCAGTCGGCCTCCCCCTCCTTGGCGCGGAAGATCGTCACTACCCGGCCGTCGCCCCCGAAGGTCTGGTCGAGCCTCCCGTTCGGGAGGTACCGCGCGAGCGCCCACCTGACGTCGTACGCCGCGGCGCAGACGGCGGTGCCGCCCTCTACGATCCTGCCGTCGGGCTGGAGCGCCAGGCCGAAGGACTCGCTCGCGCCCGTGCACCGGCCGCTGCGGAACCATGTCGTCACCTTCCCGTCCCGACCGAATGATTCGTCGAGCGTGCCGTCGATGTTGTAGCGCGCCAACACAGTTCGCGGACTGAGCTTGTCGGTGTCGACCATGAAGACGGCGCCGGTGCCCCCGGCCACGATCTTGCCATCCGGCTGCACGACGATGTCGTTGAGGTAGTCGAACTGAGGGGTGAAGTCTGTCTTGACCCTCCCGTTGTCGCTGAAGGTCGTGTCGAGCGTCCCGTCCGTCTCGTACCGGGCGAGAGCGAAGCCGCCGTCCGCGCGGCCGGCCGCCACGATCTTGCCGTCGGGCTCGAGAGCCAATGCCGTGACTTCGGCGGAGTGGCGCGCGGGGGTGCCGAAGTTCGTGATCACGGCGCCGTTGTCGCCGAACGTGGGATCCGGCGTGCCGTCGACGTTGTACCGGGCGAGAGCGAACGCCCACGGTCCATCGTCACCTGCCACCCAACTGCAGGACGTGAGGCCGGCGGCCACGATCCTCCCGTCACTCTGAACGACGACGGCCTTCGCGTCCTCGTAGCACTTCGTGCCGGGCTGGAAGATCGTCGATACGAACCCGTCGTCGCCGAAGGTGGGGTCGAGGGTGCCGTCGACATCGAACCGCGCGACGGCGAACCTCTGCCGCGTCCACTCCGGGTTGACCGGCACGGCACCGGCGACCACGATCTTCCCGTCGGTCTGGAACGCGATTCCGTTCCCGCCTCTGCTGGAACCGAACGGAAGGACGGCCACACGGCCGCCGACGCCGAAGGACGGATCGAGGTCGCCACCGGCAGCAGCCACAGACGGGGCCACGGCGACCGAGGCTGCCATCACCGCGGCAGCAACGAACGGCACCAGCCACCCCCCCGGACGGCGGGAGTGGGTCCTCGGGGCACTTCCACGCATCCTGCTCACCCCTTCTTGACGCATGTAACGCCGGGCCTCCAGCCCTCACGTTCATGCTCACGCCTGGCGCTGGATCCGACGAGGACCGAGGGCCCCCTGGGGCGTGGGCCTCATGCTCGTCCCGGTCGCGGACGACGCCGTTCGGGAGGCGAGCTCCCGCCAGGACGGTTGCGAACGGAGTGAGTGAGGGGCGGGCATGATGGCACCCGCGGGCGACGTCGCCCTGTTCGCCCTCGAGATCTTGGCGACCGCGTGCGCTCGAAGCCCTGCGGAACTCGTCGCCGCACATCGGATGGTGGGCGAGGGGGGAGTTGAACCCCCACGTCCTTTCGGACACAGGAACCTGAATCCTGCGCGTCTGCCAATTCCGCCACTCGCCCGAGTGGAAGCCACGCGATGGTAGCAACCGCCGGGACCGGAGGGCGTCCCCCGGACAGGGGCCGGCGAACCCCCCATCCGAGCGATGTACCCGGAATCGGGTAGCCCGCATCATGGCTGCATGCAGGTGCGATCGCATCCCCACCTCGAGCTCGACGCGTCCGTCCGGCGCGTGATGCTCGTGTGCGCCGTCGGTCTCGCGGCGTGGGCCGTCGCCGGCGCCCTCGGCGTGCTCAGTGGCTACGTGGCGCTGCCGGGCACCGCCACCCTGGAGTTGCTCCTCGCGGTCGCGGTGCTGATCTCCGCGCGACGGATGTACTGGCAGTCGTGCGAGCGGCGCTGGCGGCGGCTCCCCCACGAGGCCCGCTTCGGCTACGCGAACCCTCTGCGGGGAAGGGCCCGATCCGACGAGTTCATCGCGATCATCGAGGACGACATCGAGGTCGAGGCAACCACAGGTTCGTCACATCCCCGCAGGTAGGATGAGCGCGGGGAGCGCGCGACCGACCCACGCGCGCGCGACGCGCCAGTGCCGAACCTCCGTGATTTCGAACGACGCCTGGGTGGCCTCGTCGAGGGCCTCTTCTCCAAGACCTTCCGCAGCGGCGTCCAGCCGGTGGAGCTCGCGAAGCGGCTGATCAAGGAGATGGACACCGGCCGCACGGTCGGCGTGAGCGAGATCTGGGCGCCCAACCACTTCGCGTTCTACCTCTCCTCCGACGATGCGTCGCGCCTCGAGCAGGCCGAGGCGGCGATCGCGGGCGAGCTCAAGACCGTCGTGCGCGAGAACGCATCGGAACGCGGCTGGGGACTGGTGGGACCCGCCCGAGATCGAGTTCTTCATGGACGAGAAGCTGAAGAAGGGCGACTTCGTCTGCGAGGCCACGCTGGTCGAGGGCCCGGAGAAGGTCGCCCCGGCGGCGCCGTCCGCAGCCGGGACGCTCGTCGTGCACGAGGAGGGTCAGGAGCGGCAGATCGCTCTCAACCAGGAGGTCGTGACGATCGGCCGGCTCCCCGACTGCGAGGTCGTGCTGAAGGACAAGGGCGCCTCGCGCCGGCACGCGCAGATCAAGCTGAAGGACGGGACGGCCACGCTCACCGACCTGGGCTCCACCAACGGCACGCGCCTGAACGGCCAGGTCGTGCAGTCGCGCGCGTTGGAGGACGGGGATCGCATCACGATCGGCTCCACCGTCCTGGAGTTCCGGAGGGCGTAGATGCTCCTCGCCAAGGGCGTCACGCCGTTCGCGCTCTCCGCCCTCAAGTACGGGCTCCTGGCGCTGCTGTTCCTCTTCATCTGGCGCTCGATGCGCTGGGTCGTGCGCGGCCTCGCGGTGAACCCCGTCCCACGGCAATCGCGCGGGGCGAAGAACGGCAAGGGCGCCGAGGGCGGCCCCGCGCTGCCCCCGGGGCCCTCGAGCGTCGTGGTCTACGCAGACGGCGCCAAACCGCGGACGGTGAAGATGGCGGCGAGCATGGTGATCGGGCGCGCCCCCGAGTGCGAGCTCCTCCTGGAGGACACCTACGTCTCGCAGCAGCACGCGCGTATCTTCGGCAAGAACAACGGGTGGTACGTCGAGGACCTCGGTTCCACCAACGGGACGTTCGTGAACGAGCAGAAGCTCGCCGCGCCCGCCATGGTGCAGCCGGGCGACCGCATCCGCATCGGCACCACGGTCCTGGAGCTGCGGCGATGAGGATCGAGACGGGCGTGGCCACCGATATCGGCCGGGTGCGGGAGGGCAACGAGGACTCCTACCTCGTGGAGCCGCCCCTGTACGCCGTGGCCGACGGCATGGGCGGTCATCGCGGGGGCGAGGTGGCGTCGCACCTCGCGCTCGAGACCGTCGAGGAGCGCGCACGCACGGATGAGGGCACCCTCGCCGATCAGGTGCGCGCGGCGAACCGCGCCGTCTACGAGCGGTCCCAGGAGGATCGCGAGGTCACGGGGATGGGCACCACGCTCACCGCCGCCAAGCTCGTCGACGGGACGCTGCTGCTCGCGCACGTGGGCGACAGCCGCGCCTACCTCCTGCGTGGCGGCGCGCTGCGCCAGCTCACCGACGACCACACCCTCGTGAACCGGATGGTGAAGGCCGGCGAGATCACCACCGACGAGGCCGACGTGCACCCGCACCGCAACGTGCTCACGCGTGCCCTCGGCACCGAGCCCGAGGTCCAGGTGGACGTGAGCGAGGTGCCGCTGATGGACGGCGACCGCGCCCTCCTGTGCAGCGACGGTCTCTTCGGCATGGTCACCGAGGGCCAGATCCAGGCGATCCTGGAGGTCGAGCCCGACCCGCAGAAGGCTGCCGAGCGGCTGATCCGGGCCGCCAACAGCGCGGGGGGCGTGGACAACATCACGGTGGTCGTGCTCGACGCCCATGACGACGGCGATGCGGACGCAGACGGCGCCCCGACGCGCGCGCCGTCGGCCCTCAGCGGCCCCGAGGGTCGGCGATCCCTGATGCGCTGGGGCATCGGCCTGGGGCTCGGGCTCCTGGTCCTGGTCGGCGCGTTCTTCATCGCGCGCGGCTACGTGGACTCCCAGTGGTACGTGGGGGTGGCGAACGAGCACGTCGCCGTCTACCGGGGCATCCCCGCGGCGCCCCTCGGGTTCCACCTTTCCCACGTCGAGGAGCAGACCGACCTGCTGGCCGCGGACGTGCAGAAGCTGGAGCTCTACGCCGGTCTGTCCGACGGCATCAACGCGGAGAGCCGGGAGGACGCGCAGGCCGTCGTCGATCAGATGCGCAAGGACCTGCAGGCGAGCCAGCCCCAGAAGGGGGTGGGAGGTCCTTGAGCGCCGCCGCGATCGAGGCCGCGAAGCCCCCGCGCGCCAAGACCGGCCTCGCGCTGCTGATCCTGGCGCTCGTGGTCTCCGTCGGCGCCTTCGTCGTGGCGGGACTCGGCCTCGAGGGCAAGGTGCCGCCGCAGACGGCCGTCTACGGGGTCCTCTACACCGCCGCGTTCCTGGGAGCGTGGGCGGTGGTGCGTTGGTCGGCGCGCGGCGCCGACCCCGTGCTGCTGCCGGTCGCCGCCATCCTCGGCGGGCTGGGGATCGCGATGCTCTACCGGATCATGGTGGACCGGGGCCAACCCGAGATCTGGATCCAGCAGGCGGTCTGGCTCTTCGTCGGTCTGGCCGCGTTCGTCCTGACGCTCCTGCTCGTGCGCGACGACCGGCGGTTGGATGCCTACACCTACACGATCGGCCTCGCCGGCGTGATCCTGCTGCTGCTGCCGGTGGTGCCGGGCATCGGCTACGAGATCAACGGCGCGCGCCTGTGGGCGAGGATCGGGCCTCTGTCGTTCCAGCCCGCGGAGTTCGGGAAGATCCTCATCGTCATCTTCCTCGCGAGCTACCTCGCATCCAAGCGCGAGCTGCTCGCGAGCGGTGTCGGGCGTCTCGGCATGCCTCGCGGGAAGGATCTCGGACCGTTGCTGTTGGCGTGGGGCGCCTCGCTCGCCGTGCTCTTCCTCGAACGCGACATGGGCGCCTCGCTGCTGTTCTTCGGCGTGTTCGTGGTGATGCTCTGGATCGCGAGCGGCCGGTTCGGCTACCTCGTGATCGGCGGGCTGCTCTTCGTGCTCGGCGCGTACATCGGGTACCTCGCGTTCAGTCACGTGCAGCTGCGCGTGGACTACTGGCTGCACGCCCTCGACCCGGCCAAGGTGCTGGGGCTCGGGTACTACCAACTGGCCCAAGGGTGGTTCGCGCTGGCGAGCGGCGGCTTGGTCGGGACCGGCTTCGGCCAGGGCTCGCCCACGTTGATCCCGTACGTGGGGAGCGACTTCATCTTCGCGGCCTTCGGCGAGGAGCTGGGGATGCTGGGGGCCGCCGGGCTGCTGCTCCTCTACCTCGTCCTGATCGGACGGGGGCTGCGCATCGGGATGGAGCGCACCGACGCGTTCGGGAAGTTGCTCGCCACCGGGCTCACGACCGTGCTCGCGCTGCAGACGTTCGCGATCGTGGCCGGCGTCACCCGGTTGATCCCGCTCACCGGCGTGCCGCTGCCGCTCGTGTCCTACGGCGGCTCGAGCCGCGTGGCCACCTTCGTCATCCTGGCGCTGTTGGTGCGCGATCTCCGCGGGACCATGGGGGCGCGCGCGTGGATAGGCGTATCCGGCGGCTGGGCATCGCCCTGGTGACCCTGTTCGGGCTGCTCTTCGCGCAGCTCGCCTACGTGCAGGTCTTCGCGGCCGACCGTATCCGCAACGACCCCGCCAACGCCACGCGGCAGATCATCGCCGAGTACAAGGTGCAGCGCGGCGCCATCCTCACGCGCGATCTGGTCGCCATCGCCGACAGCGTCCCCGCGGGCGCCAAGGCCGACTACCTCTACACGCGCGAGTACCCGCGCGGTCCCCTCTACGCCGCGATCACCGGCTACTACTCGCGCGTGTACGGACGCAGCGCACTCGAGCAATCCATGAACGACTACCTCTCCGGCGACGCGCCGGAGCTGGTCGCGTCCAACCTCACGGACCTCGTCCTGGGCCACCCGCGCAAGGGCGGGTCGGTCGTCACGACGATCGATTCGCGGCTGCAAGCCGTCGCGCAGCAGGCGCTCGGCACGCTCCCGGGCGCCGTGGTGGCCATCCAGCCGAAGACCGGCGACATCATGGCGATGGTGGCCAACCCCACGCTACAACCCCAACCAGCTCTCCTCCGGCACCTCGGACCAGATGAAGGCCGCGTGGGATCGCCTGAACGCCGACCCCGCGAAGCCGCTGCTCTCCCGCGCCAAGGACGAGCTCTACCTCCCGGGCTCCACGTTCAAGATGGTGACGGCGTCCGCGGCGTTGGAGGCCGGGTACGGCCCCGAGAGCCGATGGCCCAACCCCCACCAGCTCGACCTGCCCCTCACCAACGGCGTCCTCCAGAACTTCGGGAACGAGCTCTGCCTGGGCGGGGCGAAGACCGTCTCGATGATCGACGCGTTCCGCGAGTCGTGCAACGTGCCCTTCGGCGAGATCGGGCTGAAGCTCGGCGCCGATCGCATGCAGGCACAGGCGCAGGCCTACGGGTTCTGCCCCATCGACCCGCCCACGCAGACCACGTGCATCGAGAACACGATCCCGTTCGTGGTCCCGTTCCAGACAGGGCGCTTCCCGATCCCGTCGTACTTCGACCAGAACGATCCGCTGCTCGCGTTCAGCGCGATCGGCCTGGACAACGTGTTGGCGAACCCGCTGCAGCTCGGCCTGGTGGGGGCGGCCATCGCGAACCGCGGGATCGAGATGCAGCCGCGTTTGGTCACCGAGGTCCGCGCCCCCGACAACACGGTGGTCAAGGAGTTCCCGCCGCAGGAATACGGGCGCCCGATCTCCTCGGAGAGCGCGAACGACCTGCGCCGGATGATGATCGAGGTGGTCCAGAACGGCACGGGGTACTCGGCGCAGATCGCCGGCGTACACGGTCGCCGGCAAGACGGGCACCGCGACGAACGGCGAGGGGAACCCGCCGAACGCCTGGTTCGTCTCGTTCGCACCGGCGGGCGACGGCGACGTCCCGAAGATCGTCGTGGCGGTTATCGTTCTCGACGGCGGCGACCTGGGCAACGAGGCGACGGGGGGTCGCGTGGCCGCCCCGATCGCCAAGCAGGTGTTGGAGGCATGCCTGAACGGCGTGGGCTGCCCTCCGTGATCGCCGCGACGAGAGGAGACGGATGAACGGCTCGGTGCTGGGAGATCGCTACCGCCTCGAGGCGCGCATCGGCGCCGGCGGGATGGCCGAGGTGTATCGAGGCTTCGACCCCGTCCTCAACCGGACCGTCGCGATCAAGATCCTGCTGCCCCAGTTCGCGCGCGATGCCAGCTTCGTCGAGCGGTTCCGGCGTGAGGCGCAGGCCGCGGCCCGGCTGAACCACCCCAACATCGTCGGCGTGTACGACACCGGAGCCGACGACGGCACCCAGTTCATCGTGATGGAGTTCATCGAGGGCCGCACCCTCGCCGACTTCCTCGCTGCGGGACGCCGGCCTACGCCGGTGCAGGCCGCCGAGATCAGCCAGCGGATCTGCGGCGCGCTCGCCGCGGCCCACGCTCAGGGCGTGATCCACCGCGACATCAAGCCCGGCAACGTGATGGTCACGCGCGACGGCACCGTGAAGGTGATGGACTTCGGGATCGCGCGGATCACCACGGGCGTGGAGACCGCCCCGCAGACGTCCGCGGTGCTGGGCACGGCCTCCTACCTCTCTCCCGAGCAGGCACAGGGCGGCCCCCTCGACGCGCGCACCGACATCTACTCGCTGGGAGCCGTGCTGTACGAGCTGCTCACCGGGAGGCCACCCTTCATCGGGGAGTCTCCCGTGGCCGTGGCCTACAAGCAGGTGAACGAGGCGCCCATCCCGCCGAGCCAGGTCAACGCCGACGTGCCGCCGCGGATGGACGCCGTCGTGATGCGCGCGCTCTCCAAGAACCCCGCCAACCGCTACCAGACCGCCCAGGAGTTCTCCGAGGACCTCGGGCGCGTGGTGAAGGGACAGGAGGTGCAGGCGACACCCCTGATGCCGGGCTCGGGAGGCGATGCCACGCAGGTGATCAGCCGCCCGCCGGCCACCGCCGTCCTGCCGCCCCAGGAGCCGGAGAAGGGATCGGGACGCAAGGTCTGGTTGGGCATCCTGATCGGGATCTTGATCGTGGCGGTGCTCGGGGGCGGCGGCTACCTCCTCGTGAACAGCCTCACCAACGACGAGAACCCGGGATCCGTCGTGATCGTGCTGCCCGACTACTCCGGGATGACCTTCGACGATGCCAAGACGGACATCGAATCCCGCGGGCTCACCGTCGCCGATCCCAAGTTCCGGCAGACCGACGCCGCCGCGGAGGGCACCGTCCTCGACCAGGATCCCAAGCCGAACACGTCCGTCGCCGCGGGGGCGGTCGTCACGCTCACCGTCGCGAAGAAGCCGACCACCGTGCCCGTGCCGAACCTCACGGGGAAGACCCTCGCCGAGGCGCAGACGGCGCTGGAAGCCGTCGGGCTGCGGATCGGCTCGCAGACCCAGGCCCCCGACGCAACGATCCCCGCCGGCAAGATCGTCAGCTCGAACCCGGCGAGCGGCGAGCTCGTCAAGAAGAACTCCTTCGTGGACGTCGTGGTCTCCACCGGACCGGAGATGGTGGCCGTCCCGGACGTGACCACGGGCTGCCTGTCGCTCGGCGCCGCGAAGAAGGCGATCACCGACGCCGGGCTGGTGCCCGTTGAAGGCACGCCGGTGGCCCAGAACCCGGGATGCGTGAACGCGAGCCGCATCGCGTTCCAAGATCCCGCGGCGGGCACGATGGTGCCGGCCGGATCGAACGTCACGATCTCCCTGGGGACGGGGGGCTCCTCCCCCACGCCATGACCCAGTACGTGTCCGAGCCCTTCACCGACGATGAGCGCGCGCTCCTCGCGCCGCACTTCTCGAACCTCGAGGGGCCGGTCTTCGCGCTCACGAACCTGCCCGAGGCCGTGAAGGGCGCGCTCTTCGCTCGCTACTCGCGCACGACGAAGTCGCTGCGACGGCTCTTCCTCGACGAGTTCGCGAAGGACGTCGAGGCGGCGGTGGTGGGCACGGCGGAGACCGGCCGCGAGCGGGCCGCGCGTCTGTACGAGAACGTCTTCGTGGAGTACGGCGACGATTCCGTGGCCCAGCTCGGCGGGGTCCACCTCGCGTGCGAGCAGTCCTCGCAGCTGCTGGCCAAGGCGCTCGAGTGGGGACGTCTCGCGGCGTACCTCGAGCAATCCACGCGATACATGCGCTACGACGACCGCCCCGGCGACCGTTGGCGCGCGACGGTGCCCCGGGAGCTCGCGGGAACGCCGTTGGAGGCTCGCTACGAGGCGTTCCTCGACGAGGTGTTCACCACGTACGGGCGCATGTACGGACCGATGGAGACCTACTTCAAGGAGCGCTTCCCCCAGCAGGCATCCGACAGCGACTTCGTCTACCGCCAGACGATCATGGCGAAGACCTGCGACACGCTCCGGGTGCTGCTGCCCGCCGGCACGCGGTCGAACCTGGGGATCTACGCCACCGGCCAGAGCTACGAGCAGCTGCTGATGCGTCTGGCGGTGCACCCTCTGCAGGAGATGCGCGACTACGGCGCGATGATGACCACGGAGCTCCGCAAGGTGATCCCGGAGTTCCTCAAACGTGTCGACGTGGAGGACCGCGGCCTCGCGTGGGGACGCTACTGGGAGGCCAATCGCGAGCGCGTCGAGGCGCTCACGACACGGCTGCTCGCCGACACGAAGGCCGAGGCGCGCGAGGAGGTCACGCTCACGGATTGGGACCCCGCGGGCGAGCTCAAGGTGGCGGCCGCGGTGCTCTACGCCGCCTCGGACCTCCCCGACGATCAACTGCTCGAGGTCGCGCGCGCCATGACCCCGGCCCAGCGCGAGGAGATCTTGCGCGCGAGCGTGGGGGAGCGAGGGAATCGCCGACACAAGCCGGGTCGCGCCTGGGAGCGCACGCACTACCGCTTCGACGTCCTCTGCGACTTCGGCGCCTACCGCGACCTGCAACGGCACCGCCCGCTCACGATCGAATGGCAGCGGCTCAGCACCGAACATGGCTACGAGACCCCGTCCCAGATCGACGAGGCCGGCCTGCGCGGCGAATGGGATCGTGTGATGGAGGCCAGCGCTGCGATGGAGCACGCGCTGCTCGACGCCGGGATGCCCGAGGTCGCCCAGTACGCGGTCGCCATGGCCTACCGGATCCGCTTCGTGATGCAGATGACCGCGCGCGAGGCGATGCATCTCACCGAGCTCCGCTCGCAGCCCGCCGGGCACCCGGTGTACCGGCGCGTGGCGCAGACGATGCACCGCCTCATCGACGAAGTGGCCGGCCACCACGCGATCGCGAGCACCTTCGCCTACGTGAGCTACGACGACGTCGACCTCGAGCGGCTCGAGGCGGAACGCCGCACGGAGGCCAAACGCAAGACCCTCAGCGACGGGAAGTAGCGCCGGGAAACCCCCGTGGTTCCGGGGCTTCCCGGCCCAAAGCGTGTATGGTCGGCCGAACGACCTACACCTGGGGAGGTGTCAGCTTTGAACAAGTCCGAACTGATCGACGCCGTCGCCGAGCGCACGGGCATCGCGAAGTCCACGGTCGACGAGGTCATCAAAGGCATGACCGAAACGATCGAGATGACCGTCGCCAAGGGCGACAAGATCCAGATCCCGGGCTTCATCTCGTTCCAGAAGGTGCAGCGCGCCGCGCGCACCGGCCGGAACCCGCAGACCGGCGACACGATCAAGATCCCGGCGAGCGCCACGGTCAAGGTGACCGCGGGCGCCCGTCTGAAGAGCGCCGTCAAGTAACGCAGCGCGCTTCACGCAACCCGCACGGGAGGCCCGGCCGCAGGCCGGGCCTCCCGTCGTTTCCCCGGGGCTCATCCCGAGCGCGTTTCGGTACCCTTGAGCCCTCCATGGACCGCGAAACCTGGCTCCTGTTGGCCCTCGGCATGCTCATCACCGCCTCCGCGGTCGTGGGCGTGACCGGATGGGTGCACTTCGCTCGTGATCACCACCTCGCCAAGGTCGCCCACGCGGGCGGCAGCGAGGTGGGCCATCCCGAGGCACACGAGGAGCGCTGATGCTCGAGTTCCTCGACCTGCGTGAGCGGGGCGAGCGTCTCGAGGCCACGCGGCTCGAGACCGACCCCACCGTCGCCGAATCCGTGTCCGGTATCCTCCAGCGCGTCTTCGTTGAGGGTGACGAGGTGCTGGTGGAGCTCTGCCACCGCTTCGACGGCGCCGACCTCAGCGAGACGGGCATCCTCGTGACCTCCGAGGAGTTCGAGGCGGCGGAGCGCGCCACCCCACAGGAGCTCCGCGACGCGCTCGACGCGCTGATCGAGCGGCTCACCCACTTCCACCGGCGTCAGCTCCCGCGCGAGTGGCGCGAAGAACAGGACGGCATCCGGTTCGGCGAGATCGTCCGGCCGCTCCAGTCGGTGGGGTGCTACGTGCCCGGCGGTCGCGCGGTCTACCCGTCGTCGGTCTGCATGACGGTCGTGCCGGCGGTGGTGGCGGGCGTCGAAGAGATCGTCGTGTGCACCCCGCCCAGCGCCGACGGCACCGTCCCGGGACCCGTGCTCTACGCGGCGCGGAAGGCCGGCGCCACGTACGTGGCCAAGACCGGCGGCGCCCAGGCGGTGGGGGCGATGGCGTACGGGACCGAATCGATCCCCCGCGTCGACCTCATCGTGGGGCCGGGCAACGCCTACGTGACCGAGGCCAAGCGCCAGGTGGCGGGGACGGTGGGGATCGACGGCCTCGCCGGACCTTCGGAGCTCGCGATCGTGGCGGACGACAGCCTCGATGCCCGCCTGGTGGCGCTGGACCTGATCGCGCAGGCCGAGCACGATCCCCAGGCTCGGACCTTCTTCGTCACCACCACGCCCGAGCTCGTCGAGGACGTCGGGGAAGCGCTCGAGCGCGCCCTTCGCACGGCCGGCCGCCGCGAGATCATCGACATCTCCCTGGGTCACACGAAAGCCGTCGTGGTGCGGGATCTCGACCAGGCCGCGGAGGTCGTGAACGAGCTGGCCTCCGAGCACCTCCTCATCCTCCTGCCCGACCCCGAGGCGTTCCTCGCCAAGATCCGCAACGCGGGCGCTGTCTTCCTCGGCCGCGCCACCGCGGTCCCGTTCGGCGACTACGGGGTCGCGTCCAACCACGTGCTGCCAACCGCCGGTACCGCGCGCTTCTCGAGCGGGCTACGCGCCTCGGACTACGTGACGGTCTCCTCCGTGGTGGAGATGAGCGACGAGGCCGCCGCGCGGTTCGCCCCGATGACGGCGGAGATCGCGTGGGCCGAAGGGTTGGTCGGGCACGCGAAAGCGATGCAGTCCCGCGCCATCGAGGCGGAACCCGAGGGCGTCGAGCCGTGAGCCCTTCGGCGCAACCGCGGCCCGGCGTGCGAGCCCTGGACCCCTACGTCTCGCCCCAGCTCGACGTTCCCGCCCGCCTCAACACGAACGAATGCCCCCATCCCCTACCCGAGGACTTCTTCGCGGAGCTCGCGGAGGCCGTGCGCGACCTGCCGCTGAACCGCTACCCGGACGGCCAGATGACGCGCCTCCGCGAGGAGCTCGCGAACTTCCACGGCCACCCGATCGACGGCGTGTGGACCGCGAACGGATCCAACGAGGTCCTCATGGAGCTGTTGCTGGCCTACGGCGGACCCGGGCGGACCGCACTCGTCTTCGAGCCCACCTACCTGCTGCACGCGCGCCTCGCGCGGCTCACCCACACGGAGATGGCCTCGCTCCGGTTGACCGATCCGTACCGCCTGACCGAGGACGTCGTGGCCGAGGCACTCGCGCTGCGCCCCGACATCGTGTTCGTCTGCTCGCCGAACAACCCGACCGGCAACGCGCAGCCCGTCCGGCTCGTTGCGGAGCTGGCGGCGGCCACCGATGCGCTCGTGATCGTGGACGAGGCCTACGTGGAGTTCGGCGGGACGAGCACGCGAGACCTCACGGCCGCGCACCTCAACCTCGCGGTGGTGCGCACGTTCAGCAAGGCCTTCGCGATGGCGGGCGCGCGTCTCGGGTACGTGCTCACGAGCCCCGACATCGTGGGCGACCTCCAGCGCGTCCGCCTCCCGTACCACATGTCCTCGCTCACGCAAGCCGCCGGCATCATCGCGCTCCGCCACGCGGGCGAGGCCATGGCGATCCTCGAGGCGATCCGCGGCCAGCGCGACCGCATCCTCGCGGAGCTCGGGCACATCGACGGCGTGCGCGCCTACCCGTCCGACGCCAACTTCGTGCTCTTCGTGCCGCCCCGGCCCGCGGCCGAGGTCTGGCAGGGATTGCTCGACCGCGGCGTCCTGATCCGCGACCTCTCCGCGGTGGTGCCGAACGCGCTGCGCGTCACGGCGGGCGCCGAGCACGAGGTCGACCGCTTCCTCACCGGTCTTAGGGAGGTGCTGGCGGCATGAAAAGGACCGCGAGCGTCGTGCGCGCGACCAAGGAGACCGACGTCCGGGTGGAGCTGGACCTGGACGGATCGGGGCGCAGCGTCGCCGACACCGGCATGCCGTTCTTCGACCACATGCTCCAGCAGCTCGGCAAGCACGCCGGCTGGGACCTCGACGTGACCTGCAAGGGCGATCTGCAGGTCGACGGCCATCACACGGTCGAGGACTGCGGGATCGCGATCGGCGAGGCCCTCGCCGAGGCGCTGGGCGACAAGGCCGGCATCCGGCGCTTCGCCTCGATCACCGTTCCGCTCGACGAGGCCGCGGTGGAGGTCGTGCTGGACCTGGCCGGGCGCAACTTCGTGATCCACGAGGTGCCCGTGCCAGTCGAGACGATCGGCGCCTTCGACACCGGCCTCCTGGAGGACTTCGTGCGAGCGTTCGCGCAGAGCGCGAACCTCACGATCCACGTGCACCTGCGCTACGGACGCTCGCCCCACCACATCTGCGAGGCCGAGTTCAAGGCGATGGCCAAGGCGCTCGGGGACGCGTGCGCGCTGACGGGCGCCGACGGCATCCCCTCGACGAAGGGCGCCCTCTAGTGCCCTCGATCGCCGTGCTCGACTACGGCTCCGGGAACCTGCATTCGGTTTCGCGGGCCATCGACCGGGTCGGGGGCGACGCGCGCGTCACCGGTGACCCCGCGGAGGTGGAGGGCGCCGACGCGCTCGTGATCCCTGGGGTGGGGCACTTCGGCGCGTGCATGCGGGCGATCTGCCATCACGGGCTCGACCGGAGCATCCGCACCGTCCACGCGAGCGGACGCCCGATCTTCGGCGTGTGCGTGGGCATGCAGGTGCTGTTCGGGGGGAGCGAGGAAGACGCCGAGGAGGGACTCGGCGTGCTGCCCGGCGTGAGCCGGCGGCTCCCCGACAACGTCAAGGTCCCGCACATGGGGTGGAACACGGTCGAATGGTCGGCAGCGCACCCGTACGTGGACGGCATCGAGGATCGGACGCGGTTCTACTTCGTGCACTCGTTCGCGCCGGAGGTGACGGAGGGCCTGAGCGTCGGTATCACGAACTACGGGCGCCCGTTCAGCGCGGCGGTGGCGCACGAGAACGTCTTCGCCACGCAGTTCCATCCGGAGAAGTCCGGCGAGGCCGGGCTTCGGATCTACGAGCGCTTCGTGAAGGACGTGGCCACCGCTTGATCGTGATCCCCGCCATCGACCTGCGGGAGGGCCGCGCCGTGCGCCTGCTCCGCGGCAACCCCGACGACGAGACCGCCTATGCCGACGACCCCGTCGAGGTGGCCGTGCGCTTCCAGGAGGAGGGGGCGCGCCGCCTGCACATCGTCGATCTCGATGCAGCGCTCGGCCAGGGCAACAACGCCGACGTGGTGACGGCGATCTGCCACGCGGTCGCCGTGCCCGTGCAGGTCGGTGGAGGGATGCGGACGCTGGAGGACATCGGCCGGTTGATGGAGGCGGGGGCCTCGCGCGCGATCCTCGGGACCGCGGCCGCGGCGGATCCGGCCTTCGTGGCACGGGCCGTGGAGGAGTACGCCGAGCGCGTGGTGGTGGCCGTGGACGTGCGCGGGGGCCGCGTGATGGTCAAGGGATGGACGGAGGAGGGACCGGCGCTCGAGGACGCCGTGACCGCCCTCGACGAGGCGGGCACCCCCCGCTACCTCGTCACGTCGATCGCGCGCGACGGGACGCTCGACGGACCCGACCTGCGTCTCTACACCCAGGTGCTGAAGCTCACGCAGACACCCGTGATCGCGAGCGGTGGCGTGCGCGACGCCGACGACATCTGGGCGCTGCGCGATCTCGGCTGCGAGGCCGCCGTCACGGGCAAGGCGCTGTACGAGCGCACCCTGAAGCTCTCCCAGGTGATCCGGGGGTGAGGACGTGCTCGCGAAGCGGCTGATCCCGTGCCTCGACGTCGACGCGGGACGCGTGGTCAAGGGCACGCGGTTCCAGGACATGCAGGACGCCGGCGATCCGGTCGGCATGGCGGCGCATTACGACCGCGAGGGCGCAGACGAACTGGTCTTCCTCGACATCACCGCGACCGTGGAGGGACGCCAGGCGACGCTCGACGTGATCTCGGAGGTCGCCGAGCAGGTCTTCATCCCCCTCACGGTCGGGGGCGGTGTCCAGGGCGACGATGACGTGAACGCGCTGCTGCGCGCCGGCGCCGACAAGGTGGCGCTGAACAGCGGAGCGGTGCGTGAGCCGGCGCTCCTGCAGCGCTGCGCGGACCGATTCGGCACGCAGTGCATGGTCGTCGCGATCGACGCCAAACGGGATCCGTCGCGCGAAGGTTGGGAGGTCTTCGTGGACGCCGGGCGCACGCCCACGGGGCTCGACGCGGTGGGCTGGGCCGTCGAGGCCACCACCGAGCGAGGCGCCGGCGAGGTGCTGCTCACCTCGATGGATCGCGACGGCACCGGCGAGGGGTACGACCTCGGCCTCCTGCAGGCGATCACCTCCGCCGTGCGCGTGCCCGTGATCGCGAGCGGCGGGGCCGGCGATCTCGATCACTTCGCCGAGGCCCTCACCGAGGGCCGGGCCGACGCCGTGCTCGCCGCCAGCCGGCTGCACTTCGGGCAGCTCACGATCCGCGAGATCAAGGAGTACCTCGAGTCCAAGCGCGTCCCCGTGAGGCTCTGATGGCCGCCGAGGACCTGGATCGCTCGCCCGTCGCGCTCGGCGATCTCCGCTGGGACGAGCACGGGCTCGTGCCGGTGATCGCGCAGGACGCCGGGAACGGCGAGATCCTGATGATGGCCTGGGCCAACCGCGAGGCCCTCGAACGAACCCTCGACGAAGGGCGGATGGTCTACTGGAGCCGTTCTCGCCGGGAGCTCTGGCGCAAGGGCGACACGAGCGGGCACGTCCAGCACTGGGAGGAGCTCCGCGTCGACTGCGACGGGGACGTGATCGTGGCGCAGATCCATCAGGAGGGAGCCGCCTGCCACACCGGCGAGCGGAGCTGTTTCTACCGCGAGCTCGCCGATCCGCGGGCGCCGCGAACGCCTCGGTAGACTGCCGCTCCCATGCTGAAGCTCGTGATCCCCAAGGGCTCCCTCGAGGAGCAGACCCTGCGGCTGTTCGAGGCCGCGGACCTGCCCGTACGGCGGAGCTCCGCCCGTGACTATCACGGCACCGTCGACGACGAGCGCATCGAGCGGGTGAGCGTCCTGCGGCCCCAGGAGATCCCTGTCTACGTCGCCGAGGGGCTCTTCGACCTGGGGATCACCGGTCAGGACTGGATCGCGGAGACGGGCGCCGACGTCGAGGTGCTCACGAGCCTCAGCTACGCCAAGACGGGGACGGGGCACGGCACGAGGATCGTGCTCGCGGTCCCGAACGCGCATCCGGCCGACGCGGCGCGCGAGATGCCGCCAGGATCGCGCATCTCCACGGAGTTCGTGAAGCTGACCGAACGGTACTTCGCGGAGCTCGGGATCCCGGTGAAGGTGTCATGGAGCTACGGGGCCACCGAGGCGAAGGTGCCGGAGATCGTGGACGCCATCGTGGACGTCACCGAGACCGGGAGCACCCTGCGCGCCCACGGCATGAAGATCATCGAGACGCTGCTCACCTCCGAGCCGGTGTTGGTGGCCAACAGGGAGTCCGCCGCAGATCCGGAACGCCGCGCCGCGATGGACGACATCATGACGCTGCTGCTCGGCGCGTTGCGCGCCGAAGGCCGCGTGCTGATCAAGCTCAACGTCACCGACGAGCATCGCGACGCGGTCCTCGCGGTCGTGCCGTCGATGAAGGCGCCCACGGTCTCCCCGCTGGCCGACGGAGGCTTCGCGATCGAGGCGGTCGTGGACAAGCGCGGGGTGAACCGCCTGATCCCGCTGCTGCTCGGCGCCGGAGCGACCGACATCCTGGAGATCCCGATCTCCAAGATCGTGCCCTGACCTCGCTCGACCCCCTGCCTTCCGCGGGGTACCCTTCGGCCGCAACGTCCCCGTCGGGAGGAACCAGGGTGCGCCGATCCGCCATCGCTCTCGCCAGCGTCGCCCTGTTGGTGTCCGCACTCGGACTCCCGGCCCGAGCGGCACCGGGGAGCCTCGACACGTTCTTCTCCGGCGATGGGCGGCAGACCGCCTTCCCCAACGGGGCGACGGGCTACGCGGTGGCGATCGACAAGCAGGGGCGGATCCTGGTGGCCGGCTACACGCTCACCGCCAAGACCGACTTCGCCCTCGCCCGCTTCCTGCCCAACGGCGACCCCGATCCCGACTTCGGCGGTGGCGACGGGCGCGTGACGACCAACCTGGGTGGCACGGACTATGCCTTCGACGTCGCGCTGCAGTCCGACGGGAAGATCGTCGTGGCCGGCGAGCGGGACAAGGCGAGCGGCTCCCAGTTCGCGGTGGTCCGCTACGGCATCCACGGCGTCGTGGACAAGACGTTCAGCAAGGACGGCATGAGCTTCGTCGGGTTCGGCAAGAAGTACCAGGGCGCCAACGCCGTCGTGATCGGGTCGGCGGGCAACATCCTGCTGGGCGGGTTCACGTCGAACGGCACGTTGAGCCGATGGGCGATGGCGCGGTTCACCCCCTCCGGCGCGCTCGACGCGACCTTCGGCAACGACGGGAAGGTGAGCATCGACACGAGCCCGACCGACGAGCAGATCGAGGACCTGACGCTGGTGCAGAACGGGAAGATCGTCGCGGCGGGCTACGAGGAGGCCTCGCTCACGCCCCGGTTCTCGATCGCCCGGTTCCAGAGCGGTGGGAAGCTCGACAAGGCCTTCGGCCACGACGGCGTGAACACCGTCGATCTCACCAACGGCGGCGACATCGGCTACGGGCTCACGAAGCAGGCCGACGGGAAGTTGATCCTCGTGGGCTACGCCGACAACGGAGGGCGGGGCGACTGGGGGATCGTGCGGTTCGGTCCCAAGGGCCTGCTCGACAAGAGCTTCGGGAACAAGGGCAAGGTGATCACCCACGTCAGCGATGCGTACGAGTACGCCTACGGCGTGGCCGTGCAGACCAACGGGAAGATCGTCGTCGTGGGGCGGGCGGTCCGCACCAGCGCCGCGTTCGGCGTGTTCCGCTACACGGTGAAGGGCAAGTTGGACGGGACCTTCGGTCATGGCGGCAAGGTCTTCACGGACTTCTTCGCCGGCGCGGACACCGCCCGCGGGATCGCCCTGCAGGACAACGGCAAGATCGTCGTGGCGGGCGACGCGGCGAAGGGCGCCACCTCACGCATGGCCGTTGCGCGCTACCTCAAGAGTTAGATGTAGTTCCCGCCGGGGTTGTTGACACAGAAGAGCCTCCCGCCCCCCCCGCTCGCGACAAGCCCCTGGGTTTGGCGCAGAGCTTCCAGACAGGTGGTGGGAACGAGGAGTGGTGAATGTCTGAGCATGCAGTTGTGATCGCCGGCGGCGGTCCGACGGGGATGATGCTGGCCGCGGAGCTCACATTGGCGGGAACCGACGTCCTCATCGTCGAGCGACGCCCCAGCTTCAAGCTCGAGAGCTCGCGCTCCCGCGGTCTGCACTCCCGCACCATCGAAGTGCTCGATCAGCGCGGCGTCGTCGACCGCTTCCTCGCCGAGGGGAAGGCGATGCAGGTGCAGGCGTTCGCCGGAGTTCCGATGGATATCAGCGATTTCCCCACCCGCCACAACTATGGGCTGGCGCTGCTGCAGAGCCACTTCGAGCGCATCCTGGCCGGCTGGCTCGATGAGCTGGGCGTTCCCTTCCTGCGCGAGCGCGAGGTGACGGGTTTCGCGCAGGACCACAGCGGTGTCGACATCGCGCTCTCCGACGGCACATCACCGCGGGCGCGGTATCTGGTCGGTTGCGACGGGGGCCGCAGTGCCGTGCGCAAGGCGGCCGGTATCGAATTCGCGGGCTGGGATCCAACCACGCGCTGGATCATCGCCGAGGTCGAGATGGCGGAGCAGCCGGAATTCGGCTTGCGTGGCGGTGGTGGCATCGGCCCGGCCGAAGAGGGACGGGTGGGCGTCACCCTGATCGTGCCCGAACTGGATAGCACCGATGAGCCCACCCTGCAGGACGTCCGCGCCGCGCTCATCCGGGTCGACGGCAAGGACTACGGCGTGCACAGCCCGCGCTTCATCTCCAGCTTTACCGACATGACGCGCCAGGCGGTTGTGTATCGCAGCGGACGCGTGCTGCTTGCCGGTGACGCCGCCCATGTGCATGCTCCGATGGGCGGGCAGGGCTTGAACATCGGCGTGCAGGATTCGGTGAATCTGGGGTGGAAGCTGGCCCAGGTGGTCAAAGGAACATCACCCGTGAGCCTGCTCGACACGTATCAAGCTGAACGACACCCCGTGGGTGCGCGTGTGCTGCAGAACACGATGGCGCAGCGTGCATTGGGCGCCACCGATGAGCGGACGGGTGCACTGCGCAACCTCCTGGCCGAGTTGCTGACGATGGATCAACCGCGGAAGCACATCGCCGGGATGATCTCCGGCCTCGATGTTCATTACGACCTTGGCGAGGGCCATCCGATGCTCGGATGGCGCATGCCGGACCTGGACCTTGCGACCGCGAACGGGCCTGTGCGCGTCTTCGAGTTACTACACAACGCCAAACCGGTGTTGCTCAACCTCGGTGATGCCGGCGCCTTGGACATCACGGCATGGGCTGAGAGAGTTCAGTTGGTCGATGCGACGTACGCAGGCCCGTGGGAGCTTCCCGTGCTGGGCGAGGTCAGCGCCCCGTCGGCGGTGCTGGTCCGACCTGACGGACACGTCGCCTGGATCGGCGAGGGCAGAGATGCCGGGTTGCGCGACGCGCTGACGAGGTGGTTCGGACCGTGATCATCGCTCGGGGCTAAGGATCTCCTCGACGAGGAAACGCCCCCGTCGGAAGATCCGGAACGGGATACCTGTCCTCGGCGACAGCGTCGTACTGTCGAATCCGTTACCGAGGAGGACTCTGATGCGCAGCGTGACCTATTCGATGGGCGTCTCACTTGACGGCTACATCGTCGGGCCGGACGGGGACTTCGACTGGACGGCGCCGGACGAGGAGGTCTTTCGCTTCTGGATCGACGAGATACGAGGGGTCGGCGTCCATCTGATGGGACGACGGCTGTACGAAACGATGCTGTACTGGGAGACCGCCGATCAGGATCCATCGCTCGACGAGGCAGAGCTCGAGTGGGCCGCGCTCTGGAAGCCACTCCCGAAGGTGGTGTTCTCCACCACGCTGTCCGAGGTGGAGGGCAATGCCCGCCTGGCCTCCGGCGGCCTGGCGGTGGAGATCGAGCGGTTGCGTGCCGAGCAAGGGGAGGGCGACATCGCGCTCGGCGGCGCGACGCTCGCCGCCGAGGCGGCCGCGTTGGGTCTGATCGACGAGTACCGGCTCATGGTCTACCCGGTGCTGGTTGGCGGTGGCATCCCGTTCTTCCCCCAGCGCGAGCGCCGGGTGGATCTCGAACTCGTCGAGACCCGCACCTTCCGCTCGAGGGTCGTCTACCTGCGCTACCGCGTGGCGCGTAAGCCCTGAGCGCCCGTATGTCCTGTTGGGGGTCGACTAGCCCTAAGCGCCCGGATCGGAGCGGGGCTCTCGCTTATGTCAACAACGGTCGTGGGAACGACAGCTAGATCGCGCTGCCCGTTTGACCTCCGGGTCGTGTGGCCTCGAGGATGGGGGCCATCGGCCATTTGAACCACCGGGGGCGGATGTGGCACAATCAGACCGTGTCTGAACGACCGTTCAAACGTTTCGTACCGACGCCTTAGAGGGCGCGACGGGCCAACGGGCCCCCGCGTGCCTCTCGAGACCTCTCGCCCGACGGTGGGAGGTCGTTCGTTTCTAGCGGGCGCGTGCACCATCGAAGGGAGCATCTGAGATGACCGACCTGCGGATCGAGGAGCAGATCCGGGAGGACGCCGAGGCGCTGGAGCAGGACTGGGATACGAACCCGCGCTGGCACGGCATCGAGCGGCACTACTCCGCTGAAGACGTGATCAAGCTGCGCGGGAGCTTCCGGGTGGAGCACTCCGTCGCACGGGCCGGAGCGGAGAGGCTGTGGCGCCTGGTTCACGAGGAGGACTTCGTGTCGGCCCTGGGCGCCCTCACCGGCGGCCAGGCGGTTGAGATGGTGAAGGCCGGCCTGCAGGCCATCTACCTCTCCGGCTGGCAGGTGGCCGCCGACGCGAACCTCGCGAGCCACACCTACCCCGACCAGTCCCTGTATCCCGCCAACTCCGTGCCCGCGGTGGTGCGGCGCATCAACAATGCCCTGCAGCGCGCGGACCAGATCGCGTGGGCGGAGGGCAAGCCCGCCCACACGATGGCGCCCATCGTGGCCGACGCTGAGGCGGGCTTCGGCGGCACGCTGAACGTCTTCGAGCTGATGAAGTCGATGATCGAGGCGGGTGCAGCGGGCGTGCACTTCGAGGATCAGCTCGCCTCCGAGAAGAAGTGCGGGCACCTCGGCGGGAAGGTGCTCGTGCCCACCGACCAGTTCGTGCGGACGCTGACCGCGGCGCGCCTGGCGGCCGACGTGCTCGGTATCCCCTCGCTCGTCGTGGCGCGAACGGACGCGCTGGGGGCGACGCTGCTCACGAGCGACATCGACGAGCGCGACCGCCGGTTCACCACGGGCGAGCGCACGCACGAGGGCTTCTACTACGTGCGCAACGGGATCGACGCCGCCATCGCGCGCGCGCAGGCCTACGCGCCGTATGCGGACATGATCTGGTGCGAGACCGCGACGCCGGACCTGGAGGAGGCCCGCATCTTCGCCGAGGGCGTGCACGCGATCTACCCCGAGAAGCTGCTCGCGTACAACTGCTCGCCGAGCTTCAACTGGAAGGCGCACCTGGACGACTCCACGATCGCGCGGTTCCAGAAGGAGCTGGGCGCGATGGGCTACAAGTTCCAGTTCATCACCCTCGCCGGGTTCCACGCGCTCAACGCGAGCATGTTCGAGCTCGCCAAGGGCTACGCGACCGCGGGGATGACGGCCTACGTCCAGCTCCAGGAGCGCGAGTTCGAGATGGAGACCGACGGCTACACGGCCACGCGCCACCAGGCCGAGGTCGGCACCGGCTACTTCGACAAGGTCTCCGAGGTGATCTCGGGCGGCAGCTCATCGACCCTCGCGCTGAAGGGGTCGACGGAAGAGGCGCAGTTCAAGGAGTGACGCCGCGGCCCCAGTCGGGGGCGAGGAGAGCCGGTCGCCCTCCTCGGGTCGGACGCGCGTTCGGGCCCGGCTAGCATGGCGGCATCGCGACGCACGGAGGTGAAGCACATGGCCGGACGCCTGGCGGGGCGCAGGGTGGTGGTGCTGGTGGCGGAGGGGTTCGAGGACCTCGAGTTCTGGGTCACCGTGATGCGCCTGCAGGAGGAGGAAGCCACGGTCACGATCGCGGGACTCGACACGTCGACGGTGCGCGGCAAGCACGCCCTCGAGGCGACCGCCGACGTGCCGGTGGGCGCGGTCGATCCCGCCGAGGTCGACGCCCTGGTTGTCCCGGGCGGCTGGGCTCCCGACAAGCTCAGGCGCTCCGACGACGTGCTCGCCCTCACACGCCGGATCTACGAGGAGGGCAAGATCGTGGGCATGATCTGCCACGCCGGATGGGTGGGGGTCTCCGCCGGGATCGTGAAGGGGCATCGCGCCACCGGGAGCCGCGGCATCAAGGACGACCTGGTGAACGGGGGCGCGACCTGGGTCGACGAGCCGGCGTTCCGCGACGGCAACCTGGTCTGGGGACGTGTGGTGGAGGACATCCCCGCGTTCTGCCGCGAACTCGTGACGGCCATCGAGGCCGAGACCGCGTGAGGTAGGCTCGGCGCCGATGGACCCGCTCCGTGGCACGATCCTGTGGGCATCGGGGAACGCCACGTTGCGCGAGCACCTCCCCCGCTTCCGCTTCGTGCGCGCCACCGTGGAGCGCTTCATGCCGGGCGAGGACCCGGAGGACGCGCTCGCGGCCGCCCAGCGCCTGGCCCCCGATGGCCTGGGAGCCACGTTCACGATCCTGGGCGAGAACGTCACGGACCTCGGCCAGGCCGCCGCCGCGGCCGCCGCGTACCTCCGGCTGCTCGACCGGATCGAGGACCTCGGTCTCGACGCCGAGGTCTCGGTGAAGCTCACGCAACTGGGGCTCGACCTCGATCCCGAGCACACGCGCATACAGGTCGTGCGGCTCGCGGAGCGCTCTGCCGCCCTCGGGCGGACGGTCTGGATCGACATGGAGTCCACCGGATACGTGGAGGGGACCGTCGAACTCTACGAGGGCCTCCTGAAGGACGGGCACGACGTCGGCCTGTGCATGCAGGCCTACCTGAAGCGCACGTGGGACGACGTGCAGCGGCTGCTCCCGCACGGCCCGTCGATCCGGTTGGTGAAGGGCGCCTACCGGGAGCCCCCCGAGGTCGTGTTCACCGATCGGCGGGTGATCGACGAGGCGTACCTGCGCCTGGCCACGCACCTGGCGACCGATCCCGAAGGCCGCGTACGGCGGACGGTGCTCGGCACGCACGACATGGAGCTCCTCGCGCGGATCGAGGAGGCCGTGGGCGAAGGCGCCAGGGACCGCGTAGAGATCGCGATGCTCTACGGGATCCGCGTCGAGGATCAGCTGCGGCTCGCGCGCGACGGATACGCGGTCCGCACGCTGATCTCCTACGGCGACCACTGGTACCCGTGGTTCATGCGCAGGATCGCGGAGAAGCCCGTCGAGAACAGCCTCCTCGCGTTGCGGAACCTCCTGTGACTCCGAGGCTGCGCGGAGCGATCGCGGCGAGCGTCACGCCGCTCAAGAACGGGGGGCGCACCCTGGACACGATGGCGTTCGAGCCGCTCACGTCGTTCCTGTCGTCGGCGGGAGTCGACGGCGTCCTCACGTGCGGCACGACCGGGGAGGGCGTCCTGTTGAGCGTGGCCGAGCGGCGCACGGTCACGGAGCTGTTCCTCGACACCAGGCCGCGTGGGTTCATGGTGGCCGTGCACGCGGGCGCGCAGACCACCGCCGAGACCGTCGCGCTCGCTGCGCACGCGCAGGAGGTGGGCGCCGATGCCGTGGCGGTGATCGCGCCGCCCTACTACCCCCTGGACGACGAGGAGCTCATGCTGCACCTCGGGGCGGCCGCCAACGCCGCCGACCCTCTCCCCTTCTACGTCTACGAGTTCGCTGGGCGCAGCGGCTACACGATCCCACCCGCGGTGGTCCTGCGCGTGAAGGACGCGGCGCCGAACGTCGTGGGCATGAAGGTCTCCGATCTGCCCTTCGCCGCCGTGCGTCCCTACTTGGATCTCGGACTCGACGTGTTCGTGGGTCAGGAGCCGCTGGCCATCGAGGGGATGGAGGCGGGAGGCGTGGGCTGCGTGAGCGGGCTGGCCGCGGCGTTCCCGGCGATCGTGGCGCGGCTCGTGCACGACCGGGACGCGGACGCCCACGAGGCGGTTGTGGCGCTGCGCGAGCGCCTGGCCGGCATCCCGTTCCACGCCGCGCTGAAGGAGATCCTCGTGGCCGGTGACGTCCTGCTCCGCGCCGAGGTGCGCGCGCCTCTGCGGGGCCTCACCGACGCGGAGCGCGACATCGTGTTGGGGGTGGCGCGGGAACTCGGCGCGCTATGAGACTCAGACCCGTCCGCCCTCGAGGGACGGCGCGGGTTCGGGCACCGGCAGCTTGAACGGGAAGGCGTGGCCGCTCGGCCCATGGGCGCGCAGATGGGCGAGTCGCTCGGCAGCCTCGGACAGACCGGGTCGGTGCCCTTCTTCGACCCACCAGAGGACGACCATCGGGGAGCCGGCGGGCTCGAACCACTCGCGCCGTCGGCGGAGTGCCCTGGCGTGGTCGCGCTGCCGGTACACGAACGCGGCGAGCGCCTCCGGGGACGTCCATACGCTCATGTTCACCAGGAGCAGGTCGTCGTCGAAGATACGGATCGACGTGGCGCCCGTGCCGCTCTCGTCCGCGAGGCGCCAGACGAACCCGGGGGCGACGTCGGCCGCGGCGTTCACCGGAGCGAGGGTCGCCACGAAGTCCGCGAGTTCGGGGCTGTCGAGCGGTGCCAGCATCCGGGCGAGGTTGAGCTGAGCGAGGTGCATCGCGGCATCGTAACCGTCGCAAGCTGCGTCGTTGCTGCGACGTCTCAGTCCCGCGTCCTCGACGGTAGGGTTGGGGCGTGAGCGGTCACATCGACCCTGCGCCGAGCGGCGAGGCCGCTGTGCCGACGAGGAGCCTCCGCAAGGCCATCGTGATCCGGCTGATCTTCCTGCTGGTGGCCCTCGTCACCCTGTACATCTTGTGGCCGAGCCTCATCACGGTGTTCCGGTCGTGGCCCGAGCTGTTGACCCTGAACCCCCTATGGTATCCGGTGATGCTTGCGCTGGAGGCGTTGAGCTTCGTGTGCATCTGGGGGCTCCAGCGCCTCTCGCTGGCCACCGACCGATGGTTCGCGATCGCGACGGCGCAGCTGGCGGGCAACGCCGTGAGCAAGGTCGTGCCGGGAGGTGCGGCCTCCGGCGGCGCCACCCAGTTCAAGATGCTGACCGACATCGGCATCCCGGCCACCCGCGTGGGCGCCGGCCTGGCCGTGGCCTCGCTCATCAGCACGGGCGCGCTCTTCGCGCTCCCGATCCTGTCCGTGCCGGCGGCGCTCCTGGGCAAGCCCACGCCGAGCACGCTCGCAGCCGCGGCCTGGCTGGGCGCCGGGCTCTTCGTGATCGGGTTCGCGGCGGGATGGCTCCTGTTCACACGCGAGGGGGCGCTGCGCGCCGCCGGGCGAGCCCTGCAGGCCGTGCGCAACAAGCTGCTGCGATCCCGCGCGCCACTCACGGACCTTCCGGACCGGCTGGTCTTGGAACGCGGGGCCATCGCCGGAACGCTCGAGGACGCATGGTGGAAGGCGCTCCTGTTCTCCCTCGGCAACTGGATCTTCGACTACCTGGCGTTGCTGGCTGCCCTGGCCGCGGTGGGCACGACGCCGCGACCGACGCTGGTGCTGCTCGCCTATGCCGCCTCGATGGTGCTGGCGATGATCCCGATCACCCCGGGGGGACTCGGCTTCGTGGAAGCCGGGCTCACGGGGCTGCTCGTCGTGGCCGGGGTCAGCGGCCCTCAGGCCGCCCTCGCCGTCCTCGCGTACCGACTCGTGTCGTACTGGCTCCCGCTCCCCGTCGGGGGCATCGGCGCGTACCTGCACCGACGGCGCTACCACGACCGACTGATCACGCAGGAGCCGTGAGCGGCGGGAGGAAGGACAGCAGGTCGCGCAGGTCGGCGACGGTCGCCCCCGCCCATTCCTCCGCCTCGGGCCGCAGCTGGGCGGCCACGTCGAGGGACGGGTCGCGGATCAGGTACGCCGTCATGCCGACCGCCTCGGCGCCGGTGAGCTCCCCGTAGGAGCCGTCGCCGCAGTAGCAGCACGCCTCGGGCGCCACGCCCAGGCGTGAGGCCGCCAGCCGGTAGATCGCGGGGTCGGGCTTACGCAGCCCCATCTCGCTCGAGAAGACCGTGACGTCGACGAGCGGCGCGAGCGGGCTCGCGCGCCAGAGCGCGGGGGTGTCGGGCGCGCACATGCTGAGCAGGCCCACGGGGTAGCGACGGGCGCGCAGCTCGCCGAGCGTCTCGAGCGCGCCCTCGCGCGGACGGAACCACCGGTCGTACATCGTCCTGCGCACGGCCAGGGCCTCCGACACCGCGGCCGGCGACGCGTTCAGCCCGAGCTCGTCGCAGATCGCGCGGACGTTCGCCTCCATGTCGGCGAAGACGCCCGTCTGCCGGTCGATCGCCGTGGCGTCCCAGGCCCGGCGGAATCGCTTCGGAGTCGGCCCCGAGCGCCGCGGCCATCCCTTCCACCGCGCCGTAGAACTCATCGCGCGGGAACTCGTGCACCAGGGTGCCGTACAGGTCGAAGATCACCGCCGCGAAGCGGGGCGTCGGGCGGTTCACGCTCGGCGCGCGCGCCACTCGTCCTCGAGCAGCCCGAAGACCACCATGTCGTGGTAGCCGGCGTGCACGCGCTCCGCGTCTCGCAGGATCCCCTCCTCGCGCATGCCGAGCCGGACCGCCACCGCGCGGCTCCGCGCGTTGTCGACGGCCGCCCGCAGCTCCATGCGGTGCAGACCCAGCTCGTCGAAGGCGAAGACCAGGAACCGCTCGGCGGCGCGCGTCACGATCCCGCGGCCCTCGTGCGCCCCGTCGATCCAGTACCCGATGTCCCCCGCGTTCGCGAGGAGGTTCGACGCGCATCCCCATGGTGCCGACGAGCGCACCGTCCACGAACAGACCGTTGGCTTCGGCGTCGGTCTCGGAGTCGCGGGACGAGGCGATGAACGCCCGCGTGTCGTCGGGCCCCTGCGTGGTGGGCTCCCACGGCATCCACGGACGCAGCCGATCGCGGTTGTCCCGCACCAGCGCGAACAGCGCCTCCGCGTGACCGAGGTCGAGCGAGCGGACCCGCAGGCCCTCGCCCAGGTCCCAGTCGAGTCAGGATCGTCACGAGGCGGCGGCCGTCTTCTGCCGCTCCTCCTCCTGGAGCGCGCGGCGGAGCACCTTGCCGATCAGGGTCTCGGGCAGCGAGTCGCGGAACTCGATGTCCTTGGGCACGCGGTAGCCGGTCAAGCCCTGGTCCGGGGCACGGCACCACGCCGTGATCTCTTCGGCGGTCGCCGTCTGCCCCTCCTTCAGCACGATGAACGCCTTCACCCGCTCGCCCGTCGTCTCGTCGGGCACGCCGATCACGGCGCACTTCGAGATCTTGGGGTGCTGGTAGAGCACCTGCTCGACCTCGGTGGGGTACACGTTGAACCCGCTCACGATGACCATGTCCTTGATCCGGTCCACGATGCGGAAGTAGCCGTCGGGGTCCATCACCGCCACGTCGCCCGTGTGCAGCCAGCCGTTGCGGATCACGAGCGCGGACTCCTCGGGCTTGTTCCAGTACCCGAGCATCACCTGCGGGCCGTGGACGCAGAGCTCGCCGCGCTCGCCCTGCGGCACCTCGCGGTCGGGGTCGTCCAGGTCGATCAGGCGCACGTCGGTGTCGGGCAGCGGCAGGCCGATCGAGCCCTCGCGGCGCTCGCCCACCAGCGGGTTCGCGTGCGTGACCGGGGAGCATTCGGTGAGGCCGTAGCCCTCCACGACCTTCGCGCCGCCCGAGATCTCCTCGAACCTCTGCGCGACCGCCATCGGCAGCGGCGCGGCGCCCGAGACGCACGCCTTCAGCGCGTGCAGGTCGTACTTGGGCGTCGACGGGTTCTCGTTCAGCGCGATGTACATCCGCGGCACGCCCGGGAACAGCGTGGGCTTCTCCTTCGCGATCGCCTTCAGCACCATGTCGATGTCGAAGCGCGGGATCAGCACGAGCTTGGCGGCCTTCGTGATCGCGAAGTTCATCGCGAGCGTGCCGAACGAGTGGAAGAAGGGCAGGGACGCGAGCACCCCGTCCTCGCCCTGGTTCACCACGGGGAACCAGACGGCGGCCTGCCGCGCGTTCGCGACGAGGTTGCGGTGGCTGAGCGTGGCCCCCTTCGAGAGCCCGGTGGTCCCGCCCGTGTAGACGAGGGCGGCCGCCTCGGCGTCGGGATGCTCGATGTGCACCTCCGGTGGGACCGGGCCCGCGTGCTTCATCACGTCCTTCCACCGGCGCACCCGGTGCCCCTCGGGCACGAACGGGTACGGGCGTGCCGTGCTTCTTCGCGTCGGAGCGCGCCTTGAGCGGCGCGAGCCACTTGAGCGGCGGGCGCATGTAGTGGTGATCGTGGCGAGGATCACCTCGCGGACCCCGGCGGCCTCGCGGACGTGCCCGAAGCGCGCGTACGTCTGATCGAACACGATCATCACCTGGGCGCCCGAGTCCTTGATCTGGTGCTCGAGCTCACGCTCCGTGTACAGCGGGTTGTTGCCGACCGCGATCGCGCCCAGACGCTGGCACGCGTACCAGGCGATCACGTACTCGGGGCAGTTGGGCAGGATCATGCCCACCCGGTCGCCGTGCTGCACGCCCAGGCCCGCCAGCACCGCGGAGAACCGCTCGACCTCGTGCAGCAGGTGTTCGTAGGATATGTGACGGCCGAAGAACGAGAGCGCCGGCCGCTCGGGGAAGCCGGCGGCCGCCCCCTGCAGCAGGGCGAACACGGACTCGTCGGGATAGGGCTCGAGCGTGGTGGGCACGCCGGGCGGATACGTGGCGTGCCACGGGCGCGACTCGGTCATGACCGCATCATGTCAGCGCGGTGTGCGCCGCCTCAAGCCGGCACACGAGCCGCGTCGCTCGCGCTGCGCGTGCGTACGATGCCTGGAGCCACCGAGGAGGGGTACCCGTTGGACGCGACGCTGCAGGGCGCCGCCGAGCCGCACCGCGGCCTGTTCGCGAAGGGCATGCGGCTCGTCTGGGCCTACATCAAGCTGCACCCCCGTCCGTTCCTGGCGTCCGTCGCCGGCGCGGCCCTGTTCGCCGTCTCCTCGCTCCTGCTCACGGTGGCGCTCGGTCGCGCGACGGACGACGTGCTGAAGCCCGCCTTCTCCGGCGGCGTGGCCGCCAGCAAGATCTGGTTCGCGGTGCTCGCGCTCATGATCTTCGGATGCCTACGCGCCCTGGGGATCATGGTGCGGCGCTACTACAGCGGCGTGGCGGGCGAGCGCGTGATGGCCACCCTTCGCACCGGACATCTCCGACCGCTACCGCGATCTCGCGCTCCAGTACCACCGGGAGACCCCCACCGGCGAGCTGCTCGCCCACATGGAGGCCGACGTGAAGGCCGCCGTCGACCTGTTCTGGCCGGTGCCGTTCGCGATCGGCGTCCTGCTCCTGGTGGCTCTGGCGCTCGTGCAACTCTTCCGGACCGACGTCTGGCTCGCCCTGATCGGCCTCGCGCTCTTCCCCACCCTCGCGCTGATGAACCGGAGCTTCGCGAAGCGGATGGAGGGTCCGGCGCGGAGGGCGCAGGAGAGGATCGGCGACGTCTCGGCGGTCGCGCACGAGTCGATCGACGGCGCCCTGGTCGTGAAGACGCTCGGCCGCGAGCAGGCGGAGACCGCGCGCCTGGCGGAGCAGGCGGAGCTGCTGCGCCAGCAGCGCGTGGCCGGCGGCTACATCCGCGCCACCTTCGAGGCCGCGCTCGACTCCCTGCCCACGCTCGCCACGGCGGTGCTGCTCGCCGTCGGCGCCACGCGCGTGAGCACGGGCGCGGTCACCCTCGGCGAGCTCACCGGGTTCATCGCGCTCTTCGGGTTGCTCTCCTGGCCGATGCGGTTCATCGGCTGGATCCTGGCCGAGCTCCCGCGCGCGGTCGTGAGCTGGGATCGCCTGGAGGCGGTCTTCGCGGAGCAGGTCACGGTCGTACCGCCCGCGCACCCCCGCGCGCTGCCGGAGGGCCCGCTCGACGTCCGCGCCCGCGACCTCCGCCTCCTGTACGACGGCGAGCCGGTGCTCGACGGCGTCTCGTTCCACGTGGAGGCCGGCGAGTCGGTGGCGGTGGTCGGGCCCACGGGCGTGGGCAAGAGCACCCTCACGCAGCTGCTGGTGCGCCTCGCCGACCCCGACGCGGGCTCGGTGGAGATCGGCGGCATCGACCTGCGCGAGGCCGACCCCGGCGACCTGCACCGGGCGGCCGCGATCGTCTTCCAGGAGAGCTTCCTGTTCGCCGACGCGGTGGAGGCGAACATCGCGCTGGATTCGGGCGCCGGTCACGACGAGGTGGCGGCCGCCGCGCGGATCGCGTCGGCGGATCGGTTCATCCGCGCGCTGCCCGAGGGGTACGACACCGTGGTGGGCGAGCGCGGCCACACGCTGTCGGGCGGCGAGCGCCAGCGCGTGGCGCTCGCACGCGCGATCGTGCGGCGCCCGCGCGTCCTGATCCTCGACGACGCCACCTCCGCCGTGGACCCGTCGATCGAGGCCGACATCCTGGGGTCGCTCCGCCGTGAGCTGCAGACCACGCTGATCGTGGTGGCCTACCGCCTCTCCACGATCCGCCTCGCCGACCGCGTGATCTACCTCGAGGACGGGAGGGTGGCGGGCTCGGGCACCCACGAGGAGCTGCTCGCCACGCTGCCGGGCTACGCCGCCATCATCCGGGCCTACGAGCGGGGCGAGCGATGAGCGCGACCGCCGAGCTCGAGGCCCTCCGCGAGGACGACGACCTCCCCGTCCCCGACGAGCTGCGGAGCGCCTGGGCGGTGCTCCGCCGCGGGCGTTCGCGAGAGCCCGGAGCTCAAGCGCGGGCTCGGGCTTCACGGTGATCGTTTCGCTCGGCGTGACGGTCACCACCCTCGTCACGCCCGGTCCTCGTCCAGAAGGTCTTCGACAACGGGTTCACCGGCGGGTTCCACGCGACCTACGTCTACTCGATCTGCGCGTTCGCGCTCGTCCTGGTGGTGCTCGCCTTCGTGGCCGCGCGTGCGGCCGCGCGCCGCCTCGTGCGCGCCGCCGAGGAGGCGCTGATGGTGCTGCGCGTGCGCACGTTCGAGCACATCCACCAGCTGTCGATCGCGGAGCAGTCCGAGGAGAAGCGCGGCGTCTTCGTGGCACGCGTGACGGCGGACGTCGACGCGCTGCAGCAGTTCATGGAGTGGGCGGGCATCGCGTGGCTCATCTCGTTCGCGCAGGTGCTGGGCGCGCTGGTCCTGATGCTCGTCTACTCCTGGCAGCTCACGCTGGCGGTGGTCCTGCTCGTGATCCCGCTCCTGCTGGTGGTGGGCTCGATGCAGTCGAAGCTCACCACCGCCTACAACACCGCGCGCACGCGTGTCGGCGAGATGCTCTCGGAGGTCTCCGAGTCGGTGATGGGCGCGGCGGTCGTGCGCGCCTACGGCCTGGAGGAGCAGACCGACCGCAAGGTGAAGCACGCGATCGACGAGCGATACCGCGCCGAGGTGCGTGACGCACTTCCGGGCCGCCACGCTCTGGCCGATGTCGTCGATCTTCTACGCGGTCGCGCTCTCCGTGGTGATCGTGCTGGGCGCCACCTACGGGCCCTCGTGGGGCCTCACGTTCGGGCAGGTCACCGCGTTCCTGTTCCTGGCCGACATCTTCCTGCACGTGTTCACCGACCTGCCCGAGGTCTACGCGGAGACGCAGACCGCGATCGCCGGCTGGCGCAAGATCCTGGCGGTCCTCGACCTGCCGGTCGAGATCGTCGAGCCCTCGCCCGGGGTGGAGCTGCCGAGCGGCGCGCTCTCCGTCGAGGCGCAGGACGTGCGCTACGCGTACCGCACGGGCGCCGAGGTGCTGCACGGCATCTCGCTCGCGGTCCCGGCGGGCGGCGCACATGGCGATCGTGGGCGAGACCGGGTGCGGCAAGACCACCTTCGTGAAGCTGATGTCGCGCCTGGCCGACCCGTTGGGCGGGCGGATCCTCCTGGGCGGCGTGGACCTGCGCGAGGTGGCACCCGACGCGCGGCGCGCCGGCGTGCGCATGGTGCCCCAGGACGGCTTCCTCTTCGACACCACCGTGCGGGAGAACGTGCGGTACGGGCGCGAGGGGGCCTCCGACCGCGACGTGCGCACCGCCTTCGAGGAGCTCGGGCTGGGGGCGTGGGTCGCCTCGCTCCCCGAGGGCCTCGACACGAAGGTGGGCGAGCGCGGCGAGGCCCTCAGCGTGGGCGAGCGCCAGCTCGTGGCGCTGGTGCGCGCGCAGATCGGGGACCCGGGCCTGCTGATCCTCGACGAGGCCACGAGCGCGGTGGACCCGGCCACCGAGCAGCGCATCACGGAGGCGCTCCGCCGGCTGTCGGAGGGCCGGACCACGGTGACGATCGCGCACCGCCTCTCCACCGCCGAGCAGGCCGAGACCAGGTGTTCGTCTTCGACGCGGGCATGCTCGTGGAGGAGGGCACGCACGCGGAGCTGGTGACGCTCGGCGGGGTCTACGCCGGGCTGTACGAGAGCTGGCTCGGGCAACACCCAGGCCGAGCGGGCCGCCGCCGCCATCCGACGGATAGGCTCCCGCGCGTGAGCGACTTCATCGACGGGCTGCGGGCCGGCGCCGCGGCGGGCATGTTCCCCACGCAGGGCGACCTCGAGCTCGACGGCCTCGCCGCGCCGGTGGAGGTCAGGCGCGATTCCTGGGGCGTCCCGTACATCCGCGCGGGCTCGCTCGAGGACCTCTGGTTCGCCCAGGGCGTGGTGACGGCGGGCGAGCGGCTCTTCCAGCTCGACCTCGCCCTGCGCTCGGCCAACGGCCGCCTGAGCGAGATCTTCGCGGAGCGCACGCTCGCCCAGGATCGGTTCGCGCGCACGGTCGGCTTCCACCGGGCGGGTGCGGCCATGGCCGCGCGCTGGGACGACGAGGACCGCGCGATGCATCGGCGCTTCCGCGAGGGTGTGGCGGCCTGGATCCAGCGCGATGCCGGTGGCCCCCGTCGAGTACCTGCTCCTCGATCATCGTCCCGAGCTCCCCGAGGACGAGACCGCCTGGGCGGCGGCTTACGCGCTGCTGGCGTGGGGCCTGTCGGGGAACTGGGATCACGAGCTGCTGCGCGCGTGGATCCGCGAGCGCGCCGGCGACGAGGCGGTGGACACCCTGCTCCCGCCGGCGACCGCGGGTACGGCCGAGCACGCCGCCGGCGCCCTGCACGGCGCCATCTTCGACGGCCTGCCGCGGAGACCCGGTCAGGGCTCGAACGACTGGG
Source organism: uncultured Actinomycetes bacterium (assembly GCA_963810915.1). GTDB lineage: Bacteria > Actinomycetota > UBA4738 > UBA4738 > HRBIN12 > JAOUEA01. Next base: position 110,949 of record CAWEPH010000005.1, read on the forward strand.
TGGTGGCGGGATCGCACACCGCGAGCGGGAAGCCGCTGCTCGCGAACGACCCGCACCTGCTCGTGACGCAGCCCGGCATCTGGTTGGAGCTCCACCTCGCGGCGCCGGGCTACGAGGCGCGCGGGGTGGCGCTCCCCTTCGCGCCCGGGGTGATCCTGGGCACGACGGCGCACCACGCGTGGGGCGTCACCAACGTCAGCGGCGACGTCCAGGACCTCTACGTCGAGCGGCTGAACGAGGACCGCACCGCCGTTGAGTTCGACGGGGCGTGGGAGCCGCTCACGGTCCACCGCGAGGAGATCGCGGTGCGCGGCTCCGAGCCGGAGGTCCTGGAGGTGCGCGTCTCGCGCCACGGCCCTTTGCTCGATACGTTCGAGAGCGGCGTGATCGACCCTGAGCACGTCCCGCTCCCGCGGGAGCCTTCGTACGCGTTGCGCTGGACCGCGTTCGACGGCCACGGGATCCGCCCGTCGCTCGCGCGTGCGCGCCGCGCAGGCCACCGACTTCGCCACCTTCCGGGCGGCGGTCCTGGAGGTCGAGTGCCCCGGCCAGAACTTCGTCTACGCCGACGTGGACGGCACGATCGGGTACGCGTGCACCGGCCGGTTCCCCGTGCGCCGCGCGGGCGACGGCTCGGCCCCCGTGCCCGGATGGACCTCGGAGCACGAGTGGGAGGGCCTGGTGCCCCCCGAGGAGCTGCCCTGGGCGGAGAACCCCGCGCGCGGCTTCCTCGCCACCGCGAACAACCGGATCCACGACGACGCCTACCCGCACCTGATCGGGCACGACTTCCACCCGCCGTACCGGGTGCGGCGCATCGTCGAGCGCCTGGGCGCGACCGCCGCGCACGACGTCGCCTCGATGACCGCGATCCAGCTCGACACGGTCTCGGGACCGGCGGGCGAGAGCCTCAAGCTCCTCCTCGAGCTCGAGCCGGTCTCCGAGGACGAGCGCCTCGTCCTCGGTCTGCTGGCGGACTGGGACGGCGACATGGCCGCCGGACTCGGTCCCCGCCGCCGTGTTCAACGCGTGGTGCGCGCGGATCGCGCGGGCGGTGCTGGAGCCGCGACTGGGCGAGGACCTCACGCGCCACTACCACGCGTGGCGCGAGGCCTTCCAGTGCGAGGTGCTCCCGGGGCTGTTGCGCGCCCGCGGCGCCGAGGGTGCCTGGGTGGACGACGACCTCCTGCGCGCAACCTTGCACGACGCCGTGGAGGACCTCCGCGCCGCCTTCGGCGAGGACCCAACGGGCTGGCGCTGGGGCGCCCTCCACCGTCTGCGCCTGGCCCATCCGCTCGCCTCGATCCCCGGCCTCGAATCCGCTCTTCCTGGCCGCCGACGTCGAGTTCGGGGGCGACGAGCAGACCGTGATGCAGGGCGGCTTCGACGGCCGCGACGGCTTCCGTCCCGCCGTGATCCCCTCGTGGCGCGCGGTCTACGACCTCGCGGACCTCGACCGGAGCGTGGGGGTCCTTCCCGGCGGGATCAGCGGCAACCCCGCCTCACCCGCACTGGAACGATCAGACGGCGCTGTGGGCGAGCGGCGGCTACCACCCGCTCCCCTTCACCGAGGCGGCGGTGGAGGCGGCCACGGTCACACGCATGCGCCTCGTCCCCCGGTAACATCGGGCGGTCATGCCGAAGTCCAAGGGACGTCAGAAGAGCAAGGCCTCCGGGGCCAAGGCGTACAACCTCACGCCCGCGCGCAAGAAGAAGCACAAGGGCAGCCCCCGCTGGTACGGACCCCTGATCCTCGCCGTGATGGCGATCGGGGTGATCGTGATCGTGTGAACTACATCGGGCTCATGCCCGGCGGCACCAAGCCGATGTGGCTCTTCGTGGGCCTCGGGCTGATCGCGGCGGGCTTCGTGGGCACGATGTTCTGGTACTGAGGGGCCCCAGAATCACACGCGATGTGATCTTCCACAGGGTTATCCACATCGTGGAAAACGTCACCCGGCCCCGATCCGGTGGAAAACCCGTCACTTCCGCCACCGGCGTTGGGGAGAACCGGTGGACAACCGGGCCTCACGGCTCCGAGGGACGCCTCACCACCTGCATCTTCTCGCCGCAGTGACGGGGGATCTGCAGCTCACCCAGCCTTGAGACCTTCAACTCGGTCCCGCACTCGCCACAGACCAGGAAGACGTCCAGGTCCTCGACGTCCTCGACCTCGTGGGGCCCGCCCTCGGTTCCCGGGGGCGGCAGGAACGAGCGGAGCGACGCGATACCCACGCGCCAGATGGCGTAGCCGATCAGCACGGCCGTGAGCAGCAGGAGCCAGGTGGGCATGGAGCCACGGTAGCAGCGCGTCCGATCAGCGCCGGGTCAGATCACGCCCTGGGCGATCATGGCGTCGGCCACCTTCTCGAAGCCGGCGATGTTGGCGCCGTGCATGTAGTTGCCCGGCACGCCGTAGGCCTCGGCGGTCTCGCGGCACTGCGTGTGGATGTGGCACATGATCGTCCTGAGGCGCTCGTCCATCTCCTCGCGCGTCCAGGTGAGCGCGCAGGCTGTTCTGCGACATCTCCAGCCCGGAGACCGCGACCCCGCCGGCGTTCGCCGCCTTCCCGGGGCCGTAGAGGACGCCGCCGTTCACGAAGATCTCCACGCCGTCGGGGACGGTCGGCATGTTGGCGCCCTCGCTCACCAGGAAGACCCCGTTGTTCACGAGGTTCGCCGCATCCTTGGCGCCGATCTCGTTCTGCGTCGCGCTGGGGAAGGCGCAGTCGGCCGGGACGTTCCATAGCGGGTTGTGGTCGGCCTGAGGATCCGCGCGGGGTGAAGACGGCGCCCGGGAAGCGCTGCGCGTACTCCATGATCCGCCCACGGCGCACGTTCTTCAGGTCCATCACCCAGTCGAGCTTCTCGCGGTCGATGCCGTCCTTGTCCCAGATGAAGCCGCCGGAGTCCGAGAGCGTGACGGGCTTGGCCCCGAGGTCGAGCAGCTTCTCGGCCGTGTACTGCGCCACGTTGCCGGCGCCCGAGATCAGGCAGCACTTGCCCTCGAGGGTCTCGTCGCGCGTGGCGAGCATCTCCTGCGCGAAGTAGACGGCGCCGTAGCCCGTGGCCTCCGGCCGCAGGACCGAGCCACCCCAGGCCGGGCCCTTGCCCGTCATCGCACCGGTGAACTCGTTGCGGATCCGCTTGTACTGCCCGAAGAGGAAGCCGATCTCCCGACCGCCGACGCCGATGTCGCCCGGCGGGCACGTCGGTGTTGGGACCGATGTGGCGCTGCAGCTCCGTCATGAACGCCTGGCAGAACCGCATGACCTCGCGGTCGCTCTTGCCCTTCGGATCGAAGTCCGCGCCCCCCTTGCCCGCGCCGAGCGGCAGCGTGGTGAGCGCGTTCTTGAAGACCTGCTCGAAGGCGAGGAACTTCAGCATCCCCAGGTAGACCGTCGGGTGGAAACGGAGGCCGCCCTTGTACGGGCCAAGCGCGCTGTTCATCTCCACGCGGAACCCGCGGTTGATGTGCACCTCGCCGTCGTCGTCGATCCACGGGACGCGGAACATGATCACGCGCTCGGGCTCCACGATGCCGCTCCAGGACCTTGGCGGCGCGGTAATGGGGATGACGGTCGAGCACCAGCTCGAGGGACTCCGTCACCTCCCGCACGGCCTGGTGGAACTCCGGTTCGTTCGGGTTCTTCGCCACGACGTCGGCCATCAACTTCTGGACGTACTCGCTCATCGCGCGCCTCCTGGACCCCGCCGAGGTGTGCGTCGCCCCGGCTACCGCGAGCATAAGGCCGGGGGTCCCCCGAACGCACTACCCCAAGGGCCACCGTTCGGCTGGGACGTCCAGCCCTCGGCTCATGCCTCCAGGACGTTGCGGCGCAAGAACTCGAGGATCGTGCGCTGCTGCCGCACGTCCTCGTCGATGTCGAACGACGAGTGGCCCGTGCCGAAGAGGTAGACCTCGTGCGGGTGATCGCGCTTCCTGAGCTCGTCCACGTACGCGAGCGCCTGACGCGGCGGGCACCGGCTGTCGTTCTCCCCGATGATGAAGAGCACCGGCGCCACCACGCGGTCGGCGAAGTGGATGGGGTTCCGATCCGCCATCAGCTCGGGCACGTCCGCGGGGGCGCCGCCGAGCAACGCGCGGTCGTACGCCTGCAGGATCGGCGACATGTCGTCGTAGGACATCTCGTAGTCGCCCACCGGCACGCCGGCCACGCCGGCCTTCCACAGCTCGGGGTGCTTGCCCAGCTCCATCAGCGTGAGGTACCCGCCCCAGGACCAGCCCCCCACCGCGGCGCGCTCCGGATCGGCGATCCCCTTCGCCACCAGGTCCGCGAGCCCGGCGTTCAGGTCCTCGAGCTCGGGACCGCCGATGTCGCCGACGAGGCTGTCGCGCCAGGCGGCGCCGTAGCCCGTCGACCCCCGGTAGTTGACCAGCGCGACCGCGAACCCCGCGTCCACGTAGGACTGCACCTCCGGGGACCACCGATCCTCGTCGAGCCAGGTGGGTCCGCCGTGCGGGTGCACCAGGATCGGGAACGGGCCCTCGCCCTCGGGGGTCACGTAGAACCCGTGCACCGTCTGACCGCGCTCGTTCTCGAAGCGCCAGGAGACGTACGGACGTCCTGCGGGCGCGCGATCGCCGTCGGGCGCGAGGACCTCGGCGCCCTCGTCGTCGAGGATGCGCGGCGGCTCTGCTCCCGAGGTGTGGCGGAACCAGACGTGGCCGTCGGGGCGGACCCGCGCGCTCGAGATCTGCCCGTCGGGATGGGGCATCGGCGACGAGGTCCCGCTCGCGAGGTCGTAGCGATACAGGTGATGACGCCCCTCGAGCGTGTGATGCAGGAGGAGCGCGGACGCGTCGGGCCACCAGTCGGAGACCACGACGGGACCCTCCAACCCCGTGTCGAGATCGGTCCACGTCCCCGCGCGCACGTCCCAGATGGCGGGTGCGTCCTCGCCGCGTCGCTCGTGGGTCACGGCGAGGCGCTGATCGCCCGCCACCGGCGACCAGCGCGGCCGCGAACAGGCTCCTGCCTTCGTCCAGCTGCTCGGCCACGACCCCGCCGGTGCGCGGATCGATCACGCGGATCGCCGGGTGCATCAGGTCGCCGTGCTCGCTGTGCCCGAGCGCCAGCAGGGTGCCGTCGGCGCTCAGGCCCGCCCGGTTGAACCCGCTCGCGTCGCCGGCGACCCCGACGTACTCGGGGCTGCGCGCGACCTCCTTCGCGGGGCCGCCGTCGAGCGAGACGTAGATCGCGAAGCCGTCGCGCTCGCTCACGGACGCGGCCACCACGCCGGGCGCCTGCGCGAACCCCTCGTTCCATCCGACCGGGATGCCGTCGAGGAAGGGACGCGCGTCGCCCGCCGTGGAACGGTTGCGCGTACCAGCGGCCCGACTCGTCGCCCGTCTCGTCCTGCCAGTACAGGATCTCCTCGCCGTCGAGCGAGGGAGCGCCCGTGATCACGCCCACCGGGTGATCGGTGACCTGCCGGCGCACGCCCGAGGCCCGATCCCAGGCGTGCACCTGCCAGATCCCGCTCTCGGTGCTCTCGTACCCCATCCGGTCGGGCGCATGCGGCGACCAGTCGGGCATGGACAGGTTGGGGGCGCGGAACCGGCGCTCCCATCGGGCATCGCGTCGTCGGCGGACATGGACGGAACCCTAAACCGAAGCCGAGCGCGCGACACGGATCGCGTCCAGCACCCGCTCGGGCGCGAGCGGGAGGTCGAGGTGTCGCACCCCCAGATGCGCCAGCGCGTCGACCGCGGCGTTCTGCACCGCGGGCGTGGAGCCGATGCAGGCCGACTCACCGATGCCCTTGGCGCCCAGCGGGTTGAGCGGCGTGGGCGTCTCGGTGTGCGCCGTCTCGAACCAGGGCAGCTCGGCGGCGGAGGGCATCAGGTACGTCGTGAGGTTCCCTGTGATGGGGTTCCCGGTCGCGTCGTAGCGCACCTCCTCGTAGAGCGCCTGCGCGATCCCCTGCCCGAGCCCGCCGTGCACCTGTCCCTCGCACGAGCATCGGGTTCAGGATCCGGCCGCAGTCGTCCACGCTCACATGGCGCACGAGCCGGACGTCGCCCGTCTCGGTGTCCACCTCCACCACCGACGACGTGCGCGCCGAACGGGAACGTGGAGCCCGCGCATCCGGAAGCGACCCGCCGCCGCGAGACCGGGTTCCATGCCGTCGGGCAGGCGCGTAGGATCGCTGCGCCGCCGCGGCGAGCTCGTCCCACCCCATCGAACGCTCCGGGGCGCCGGCGACCCCGAGCCGCCCGTCCTCGGCGAGCGTCGACGTCGGCCGCGTCGACCTCGAGCAGGTGCGCGGCGAGGGTGCGCGCCTTCTCCGACACCTCGGTCGCGCGCTCGAACACGGCGGAGCCGCCGGCCTGGAGGGAGCGCGACCCCCACGTGCCCTGGCCCTCGTGGCACGACCCCGGTGTCGGAATGGATCACCGTGATGCGCTCCATCGGCACGCCGAGCACGGCCGAGACGATCTGGGCGAACGCGGTCTCGTGCCCCTGGCCGTGCGAGGACGTGCCCGCCATCACGATCACGGCGCCGTCGGGTCGGACCTCGACGGAGCCGAACTCCTTCGAGGAGAACGACGTGATCTCGACGTAGGAGCAGATCCCGATCCCGAGCGCCAGGTGGTCCCCGCGGGTGCGGCGCGCCTGCTGGGCGGCGCGCAGCCCCGCGTAGTCCGCGCGCCGCAAGGCCTCGTCCAGGGCGGGCTCGTAGTCGCCGACGTCGTACGTGGTGCCCGAGGCCGTCGTGAACGGGAAGGCGTCGGGCGCGATCAGGTTCTTCCGCCGGAGCTCCGCCGGATCCATCCCCAGCTCCGTCGGCGAGCAGGTCCATCGCGCGCTCGACGAGCGCCGTGGCCTCGGGGCGTCCCGCGCCGCGGTACGGGCGCGACCGGGGTGGCGTTCGTCACAACGCTGCGGCCGGTGCACGCGATCGCGGGGAAACGATAGACGCCCGACAGCATCTCCTGCGTCGTGCTGGGCATGAAGGCGCCGATCGGGTACGCGCCCATGTCCGCGAGCAGCTCGACGCGCATCCCGACGAGGGTGCCGTCCGCGCGTGGCCCCCAGCTCCACCCGCTGGACCTGCGCGCGCCCGTGCGTGAGGTTGAGCATGCTCTCGGTGCGCGATTCCACCCAGCGCACCGGGCGTCCCAGGATCTGCGCCGCCCGGGCGACCACCAGGTACTCGGGGTAGACCTGCAGCTTGGCGCCGAAGCCGCCCCCGACGTCGGGCGCGATCGCGCGCACCTGGGCCTTCTCCACGCCGAGGGCCTCGGCGAGGTCGTCGCGCACGTCGAAGGGCACCTGCGTCGAGACGTAGACCGTGAACCCGCCGCCGGGCTCCGGGATCACCGCGATGCCGTTGGTCTCCATGGGGACGGGCGCGAGACGCTGGTTCACGAACCGTCCCCGGACGACCACGTCGGCCCCCGCGAGCACGTCGTCGTCCTCCGGGTCTTCGAACGCGTGCGCCACGTTCGTGCCGAACGCGGGCCACAGGAGCGGGGCGTCCTCCGCGACCGCGGCCTCGACGTCGGTGACGGCCGGCAGCGGGTCGTAGTCGGGGAAGACCGTCTCGGCCGCGTCGAGCGCCTGCGCGAGCGTCTCGGCCACGACCACCCCGATCGCCTCGCCCACGAACCGCACGGTGTCGCGCGCCAGCACCTCCCGGCCGAACGGGCCCTCGAGGGTCTCGTGGCTCGCCTCCACGTTGCCGCTCGGCGGCATGGGCGGGAGGTCGATGTCGTCGGCGAGGAGGACGGCCACGACCCCCGGCATCGCGCGGGCCTCCGCGACATCCACCCCGTTCAGGCGCGCGTGCGGCATGATGGAGCGAACGAAGACGGCCCGCAACGCGCCCTCGATCGGGATGTTGTCCAGGTAGCGTGCCCGGCCCCGCAGGAACCTCGGGTCTTCAGTTCTGAGCACGGGCAGGCCGAACATCGAGGGAGGCACGGTGGTCACCGGCCCATGCTATCCGCGTGGGTCGCGAGGGGAGGGAACGAGCCGGTGCGACGCAACGCCATCGCGATGACCCTCGCGCGTGGTGGGCGCCGCCTGTCACGCGGCCACGCCGCCCAGCGCCGAGGTGGCGGCCGGGGGCGGCGTGAAGCTCGTGCGTGTGGCCGCGCTCGCGGACCCGGTGGGGTTCACCTTCACGCCGAACGGCAGGATCGTCTACCTCGAGCGCGACACCGGGCGGGTGCGCCTCCTCAACCCGCGGACGGGCAACGACCGCATCCTCTACCGCTTCACCGGGGTGAACGCCGAAGGTGAGCGAGGGGCCCTCGGCGTCGCCCTGCACCCCGACTGGCCGAAGCGGCCCTTCGTCTACGTCTACGTCTCGCGCGCGCCGGGGTCGGCGCCGCTGCGCAACCAGCTGGTCCGCCTCCGGCTCGCGCACGGGCGCCTCACCGGCCCGCGCGTCCTCCTCAACTCCCCGATCGTGCAGACGAACCACAACGGCGGCCGGATCCTGTTCGGGCCCGATCGGCGCCTCTACCTCGTGATCGGCGACGGCGGCGCCGACCCCGGCACCGCGCAGGACCTGGCCGAGGTCCGCGGCAAGATCCTCCGGCTGAAGGCCGACGGCTCCGTGCCGGTCTCCAACCCGGTCGCCGGCAACCCCCTGTGGTCGTACGGCCACCGCAACTCGATCGGGATGGCCTTCGATCCGATGAGCGGGAACCTCTGGGAGACGGAGAACGGACCGGAGTGCAACGACGAGATCAACCTGATCGCGAAGGGCGGGAACTTCGCGTGGGGACCCAGCGAGAACTGCTCCGGGACGAGCCCCGACGACACGAACCAGGACGGCCCCGCTCCCGAGGAACCTGCCGCAGGCGTGGTTCAGCCCGACGATCGCGATCACGGGCACCGCCTTCTGCGACGGATGCGGGCTGGGCGCGACGCTCGACGGCGACCTGATCTTCGGCTGCGCCAACGGCAACTGCGTGACCAACGTGGGACCGCTCGGGGACGCGGACCTCACGTCCGATCGCGCCGGCCTCGCGGCCGACCCCACCCGGATCGACACCACGTGGTCCGGCTCCATCTACTCCCTGGAGGTGGCCCCCGACCACCGGATCTACGCGAGCGACGCCCAAGGCATCTACCGACTGGCGCCCGCCTGACGCCACCCGACCACGAGGAGACGACCACGACATGCGACCACGACACCTGACCTCGGCGGCCTCTCGCGCTCGCGCTGGCCGCATCGACGACTGACGGCCACCGTGCTGAGCACCTCCCGGCCGCGGCCTCGCACGCGGCGCGCCGCCGCCCGGCATCCACGCCAAGCTCGTGAAGGGCGGGCTGAACGATCCCGCCGGCTTCACGTTCACCCCGAAGGGCTGGATCTACTACGCCGAGCGCGGCACGGGCGAGATCCACGTCCTGAACCCGTCGACCGGCAGGGACCATCTCTTCTTCAAGGTCCGCGGGGTGAACGGCTCCGGTGAGCGCGGCGCGCTCGGCGTGGCGCTCGACCCCTCCTGGCCACGCAAGCCCTTCGTCTACGTCTACGCGACCCGCTCGGCGCACGGGGGCCTGCGCAACCAGGTCCTGCGGATCCGCTCCAAGGGCGGGAAGGGGGTCGGCTTCCGCGTGATCCTGCAGGCCCCCGCCTCCAGCTCGCCGTACCACAACGGCGGCCGCATCCTGTTCGGGCCCGACGGCAAGCTCTACGTCTTCATCGGCGACGGCCACGACTCGACCAACGCCCAGGACCGCACCGCCGACCTCCAGGGCAAGATGCTGCGCATCAACCCCGACGGCTCGGTGCCCTCGGACAACCCGTTCGCGAACAACCCGATCTGGTCCTACGGCAACCGCAACTCCTACGGCTTCACGTTCGACCCCAAGACGCGCCGCCTCTGGCAGACGGAGAACGGGCCGGAGTGCAACGACGAGATCAACGTGATCACGAAGGGCGACAACTTCGGCTGGGGACCGAACGAGACCTGCTCCGGGACCAGCCCCGGCAACACGAACAACAGCGGCCCCGCCCCGCGGCACCGCCCCAAGGTCTTCTTCGGGGGCACGATCGGCATCACGGGCGACGCGTTCTGTCACGGCTGCGGGCTGGGCCCGCGGTGGGAGGGCAAGCTCTTCTTCGGGTGCGTGAACGACGGGAAGCTGCGCGTGCTCGCGCTGAACGCCGCGCGCACGGGCCCGCGCACGAAGCCCAACGTGGTGCTCGACAGCCCCGGCGGCGCGATCTACTCGATGGAGACGGCGCCCAACGGGACGATCTACTTCAGCGACTCGGGGGGCATCTACAAGCTCACGAAGTAGCGGGCCGGCTCGCGCTTGGGTTCCATCAACGGAGGCATGGGAGTACCCTCGATGGGGCCGCGTCCATACGGTGTCGCGGCCTTCTGGAGGTCATCGTGAACATCGGACGCCCCCAACGCATCATCGAGGTGGAGCCGGTCTCGTTGCCGCTGCCCGAGCCGGTCACCGCCCCGACCGGGCCCCGCACCGGCGGAGCCCGCCCCGGTCCCCGCCGACGAACCCGCTGGATGAGCCCGCTCGGATGAACACGTCGGGCACGCTCGAGCGCACGCCGGCGACCGGCCGCTCGGCCGAGCCGATCGTGGCCTGGCGGTCCTGGTCGCTCGGCGGCTCTCCCGACGCCGACGGCCTGCTCCTGCGCCCCGTCTCCGCACGCGGCCGTGCCTGGCGCCCCCGCGAGGTGGCCGAGGCCTCGTGCACGCGGCACCGGTCGCATCGCGCGCCGGAGCTGGACTGCCTCTGCGGCCTGCACGCGTCTCCCACGTTCGACGTGCTGCGCCGCACGCGCTGCCCCGCGGTCCTGGGACGTGTCGCGCTCTGGGGTCGCGTGATCGAGCATGAACGCGGCTACCGTGCGCGCTTCGGCTACCCCCAGCGCCTGCGGCTGATCTGTCAGTTCTGCTTCTGGCAGCACGCGGAGCTCACGGACGCGCCCGCCTGGGTGGGCTGGTACCGCGGCGACCGGCTCGTGCCCTTCTGCGACGGGCACCTCGCGATCGCGCGCGCCATCGGGCTCGGGCCGGCCAGGACGCTCGACGCGGGCGACGTCGATCAGCGGCTCCGCGACGCCTACGCGGTGGATCCCCTGGGCGTCTGAGGTTCAGCGGCCGTTCGCGGAGAAGTGCTGGTAGTCCTTCTCGGTGCGCCACTGGCCGCCCCACTCCCACCCGATCGCGTGGAACGCCCACCAGACGCGGTCGTGCAGGTGGATCATCCCGGGCCGATGCTGGGTGCGATCCAGGTAGGCGCGGCCCGCGGGCGGCGAGACGCCTCCGCTCCACACGTACGGGTTCTCCACCGTGTTCACGTCGATCGCCCGTCCGTACGCGTGCTGGGACCAGCTGCAGCAGATGCCCGCGCGCCACCGACAGTTGAACGCCGACGTGTTGTCGGCGGCCATCGACCGATGGTCGTCGGCGCCGTAGCGGTCCACCAGGCGCATCCGCCGGATCGGGAACCGCGCGTCGTAGAGGTGGTGGAACACGCGCACGACGTCGTTCGCGTACGTGCGGTGCACCACCATCTCTCCGCGATGCCCGCGGTGGTCGAACCCCCAGTACGTCATGTGGAGCAGACGCAGGTCGCGCAGCGGAACGGGACAGCCCGCGTGCCACGACCGCCCGATCATGAGGTGGCGCGTGGCGGCGTCGAGCGGCGCGATCGTGGCCGTGTACGGGGGGCGCCGGAAGGTCCCAACCCACGCAGACGCGCCGTTGGTCCCCGACGCGGGCAGGGGGAGGAGCCCGAGGAAGAGGGCTCCGCACAGGACGAGCACGAGGCGTCGCACCCGATCACCTTAGCGCCCGGCGGGGAGCGTTCACGGCCCGCTCCGTCCACGTTCACCGACCTCCATCATCGCGTCGCGCCGAACGCGCTACCGTATGGGTACCGACGAAGGAGGCACCATGAGCGAGGTCACGGAACAGCAGCTCGAGGACATCGAGGCACTGTTCGTCCAGACGGCGGCGAGCATGTCGAGCGAGGGGGACACCGTGACCCTGCACGGGCTCTCGCCGTCGACGCTGTACTTCTCCGACCGCCCGCAGCGGGAAGTGGGGCACATGACGTCGCGGTCCTTCGTGGACCTGTGGGCCGAGGGCGAGAACAGCTTCGAGACCGACCCGCCCAACGCCGTGCTCTCGTTCGCGGAGCCCGGCGATCGCACGCCTGAGGATGTCGTGGTGGAGATCCAGGAACCCGCGCTCGACGGCGACGATCTCACCTATCGCATCAAGGTCTTGGATGGCGCCGTGCCCGCCTCGACGGGACCGTGCGCCCTGTTCATCGACCCGTTCGGCCGGCCGCTCTCACCCGTGTCCGCCGCAGGCATGCACCGTCGGGCGCGGCGTCGCCGCCGCTGATCATCCGGGCCGTGGAGACGACCGGGTTCGAACCGGCGACCTCCGGCTTGCAAAGCCGGCGCTCTACCAACTGAGCTACGTCCCCCGCGCCAACGATAGCGTGCGTGAGAACCAACGCCGCGGCAGCGGGGGACCGAGTTCTCGGCGCGTCCCACGCTCGTGCGCGTGACGTCGCGGTTCGCGGCGCGAGGATCGGCCCGGGTAGCGTTGTGGTCGCCCGGGCCGATCCTTCGACCTCTCAAGGTCGTGATCCGATCCCTCGAACCTACGGGTGCCACGGTCAGATCGTCGCTCGCTCCACACAGCGTTCGTGAGAACGGAGGTTCATCGCTCGTACCGTGACCTGATCCCTTCCAGGGTGATCCGGCAACAACCGGCTGATGGAGAGCCCTCCCCCGCCGTCCTCCGGAACGGTGGTCCCCAGCACCGTGAAGAAGCGGACGCCTTCGCTCGCGAACCGCACCCTCCAGCGCTCCCCCACCCTGGCCGTGTGGAGCTCGATCTCGGCTTCGATGTGCCCGTCATCGCGGGAAAGCGTCAGATGCGAGCGAGTACCTTCGCTCCGCTCTCCCAAGGGGACGGGACCAGGCTGCGATTCCAGCACGAACATGGGTGGGCCAGCCTCAGAGGACTGGATCGGGTAGCTGGATCCTGGTGACGTCGAACAGGCAGCCGATAGCATCGCGACCACCAAGAGGACACTGACGACGCAGGTGCCGAGGACCATCCTCTTCGTCTTCATCTCGACTCCTTCCGCTCGTCCGGTTCCGTTCACCGACAACATAGGTGGGAACCACGGCTCGGAAGGGGGTCTAGGTGCCCGCGGAGCGCCGCTCCCCCAGGCGGGGTATGACCTCGACCTTGGTAGAGGTGCGTTGGGCGCTGGGGTGGCCGGGGCGGCGCCCAGCTACGATCGTTCGGCCGAGTTGCCCTCTCCGCTCGTGAGCCCTTCGCGGTGCGCGTAGGCGACCGCCTGCGCACGGTTCTGCAGATGAAGCTTGTCGAGGATGTTCGTCACGTGGAACTTCACCGTGGGCACCGAGATCGCCAGCGTCTCGGCGATATCGCGGTTGGTACGCCCTTCCGCAACGAGGCGGAGAACCTCCTCCTCCCGGCGTGTGAGCCAAGGCGCGGATGATGCCCCGCCCGCCTTCACCAGATGCGCCATGATCCGCCCGGCGAGTCTTCGAGACAGGGGGGCGTCGCCGCGTTCGAGGGCATCGAGCAACCCCGAGAACTCGTCTGGCGGGGTGTTCTTCACGAGGTAGCCATGGGCGCCGTCGCGGATCGCCTGGAACAGGTCGGCGTCACCCTCCGATACGGTGATCACCACCACACGTATGTCCGGCAACTCGCTCGCGATGATCCGCGTCGCCTCCAGCCCTCCCATCCCCGGCATCGCGAGATCCATGAACACGACATCGGGGTGGTGCGCCCGGGCGAGATCGACCGCTCCGACCCCATCCACCGCCGTGCCGACGATGTCCCAACCGCGAGCGCGGAGAAGGCTCGAGAGCCCATCCAGGAAGAGCGGATGATCGTCGGCGAGCACCGCGCGCATCTCCTCACCCCCCCACGGACGGAACCCTCAGCCGCACCGTCGTGCCGTCCCCCACGCTCGAGCGGACCTCGAGCGCGCCGCCGATCCCTTCGGCCCGCTCGCTCATGGTCCGTAGGCCGAGCCGCTTCGTCGGCTCCGCGGTCGAGAACCCCGCGCCGTCGTCGGCCACGGTGAGCTCGAGCTCCCCCTCCGATTCCACCAACCGGACCACGACGCGGCCCGCCTGTGCGTGACGGCGAACGTTCGACAGGGATTCCTGCGCGATCCGCAGCACCTGGTGCTGGACAGCGACGGGGAGGGCGGCCCCGACTCGAGGTCCGCCTTCGTACACGGTCGCTATCCCGGACTGCAGCCCATACTCCTGAACGTAGCCCTCGAGCACCTCGCCGAGGGGTCGATCGGCGTCGACGCAGGCCCGTAACCCCAAGATCGCCTCCCGCACCTGCCCACCGAGCGCGTCCGCGGCGCGTTCGAGATCATCGAGGTCCGCGGCCACCTCTTCGTGATGGCCTCGCTTCTGCAATTCCTTGGCGGCACGGATCCGCAACGTGAGGAAGCCGAGGAGCTGGCCGAGCTCGTCATGGAGATCTCGCGCGATCCGATCCCGCTCGTCAACGGTTGCCAACAGCTGGATCTCCTCGAGACGTCGCGCATTGTCGATCCCCGCAGAAGCAGCGACGCCGAACATCCCGAGGAGCAGCTCGTCCTCGTGCGTGAACGGGGGTCGACTGCGTGACACCAGGACGGAACCCGCGGAGGGATCGTCACTCGGTACATCAACGCGGAGGGTGCCCGCTCCCTCGTCGGCATCGGCAGCGCCCATGACACCGTAGGCAGCGATCTCGCTGTCGGCTCCGGCCCCGGTCGTGACGACGTGGGCCGCGCGGTTGGCATCCAAGAGGTCGAGGGCACCCTCTGCGATCAGCGTGCGGAGACGCTGGAGCGATGGCTCCGCTGTGATCGCAACCGATCGTTCGTGGAGCATCTGGAGGCGCTTGGCTCGAAGGTCGAGTTCGTCGCGCATCCGCGCGAACGCACGAAGGATAGAGACAGTGATCGGCACCGTCCCCGCCGCGAGCATCGCCGTGAGCAGGTGCTCTGTCGTCTCGCTGAAGCGTCTGTCGTCGAGGAAGTAGAGCGCGAGTTCCATCAGGACGATCGCGGCACTCGGTAGCACCACGATCAGCACGCCGACCCGGCGCTGGCTGAGCGGGGAGGTCACCAAACGAGTGAACGATACGCCCGCGGCCAAGGCCAGCAGGAGCAGTGAGCCCCCGATCAGATAGACGGTGCCCGCCCAGCCGACTCCGCTCGCGGCGAGCAGCGCGGCCGTCGCCGCGCAGACAACCCCGCCGACGACGACCGCGATCAGAACAACAGTGCCGATGCGTCGTTCGCCCCTTGGACGTCGCGTCATGTCACATCCAGCAGCCTTCCCGCTCGTGCGGGATGCGCGTGGCCCCACTGTCGGCAAGATACTCGGCGTCGCCAGCCAGGCGTCCGGGCGTACGTCACCCTATACACAGGCCCATCACCGCTACGATCGGCGTCGGGATCTCGTCGCACGGGCTCCATGTCCGCGCGCGGGCTTCGTTCGGCGAGTTGCCCGCGCCACCCTCGCTGATGCGGAAGACGTCGCGGCTCGCGAGGGCAGAGCGTCAGCGCATCGTCCAGGTGGGCTGCTTCTCAGGATCCAGGAACTGGATGAACGGCGATCCGTCCGACGCGAGGCCCACCACCGCACGGAGCTCGCCGTCGGGGTCCAGGAGCCTGAGCACCGGCGAGCCCTGCGCCGCGAGACCGAGGCGCACCCGCACCTTGCCGTCCTTGTCGTAGAGCCCGAGCGTGGGCGAGCCCTGCTCCGCGAGGCTGAAGACCTGCTTGAGGTCGCCCTCGGTCGACCTGCATCCCCATCGTGGGCGACGCCTCCGGCGCCAGGCCGAACTTCGCACGGATCCGGCCGTTCTTGTCGCCGAACGCGAGCGACGCGCTGCCGTCGGAGGAGAGGCCGAGCGTGGCGCGCACCTTGCCGTTCTCGTCGCCGATCGCGAGCCCGGCGCTGCCGTCGGCCCCGAGCCCGAACCGGGAGCGGACGTGTCCCTCGGGGTCGAGCATCGAGAAGAACGGCGTGTCGTCGCCCGAGAGGCCGATCCGCAGCCGGACCCGGCCTGCCTCGTCGACGACCTCGAACTCCTCGGCTCTGACGACGCGCTTCTTCATGCGGCGGCTCTCCCGGAACCCGCGGCGGGGTGTGCGCGTATCCTCGCCCCTCCACGGGCCCGGCTCAAGTGTCCGGGGTGGATGCATGGGGATCGACCCCGGACATCGACGGGACGCGAAATGAGAGACCGCCGGGACCCGAGGGCTCCAGCGGTCTCTCAACCACACTGTATGCGGCAGCCTCGTCGTCGGTCAAGCCGGATGGCGCTTCCTGTCACTCTCGTTCCGGTTCCGGCGCCTCAGGCGCGCAGCAGCTCGGACCGCCGCGTGCACGCCTCGAGCCGCTCGGGCAGGGGCGTCGACGCCGATCCCGGGGCCCTGCGGCACCGCCATCGTCCCGTCGGGCGCCATCTCGAACGGCGCGGTGATGTCCTCGGGGAAGTAGCGGGCCGACGCGCTCGTGTCTCCCGGGAGCGTGAACCCCGGCAAGGAGGCCAGCGCGAGGTTGAGCGCGCGACCGATCCCCGTCTCCAACATGCCCCCGCACCAGACCGGCACCCCGACGGCCCGCGCCACGTCGTGCACGCGGCGTCCCTCCAGCACGCCGCCCACGCGCCCCTGCTTGATGTTCACGATGCGGCACGCTCTCAACTCGATCGCCGCGGCCGCGTGCGCCGCCGAGCGGATCGACTCGTCGAGGCACAGGTCGGTGCGCACCTGGGCCTGGAGCTTGGCGTGATCGAGGAGGTCGTCGTAGCGCAGCGGCTGCTCCACCATCAGCAGGTCGCTCGCGTCGAGCCGATGGAACACGTCGGCATCCGCCAGGGTGTACGCGGCGTTGGCGTCCACGCTGAGGAGGATCTCGGGATGGGCGGCACGCACGGCCTCGACCCGCTCGACGTCGATGCCGGGCTCGATCTTCAACTTGATCCGCCGGTACCCCTCCGCGAGGTAGCCCGCCACCTGCTCGAGCAGCTCCTCCGCGGTCGCGGTGATGCCCACCGACACCCCGCACTCGACGCGGTCACGCACGCCGCCCAGGTAGGCGGACAGGGACGCGCCGCGCGCGCGCAGCTCCGCGTCGAGCACCGCGTTGACCAGCGTGCCCTTCGCCATGGGATTGCCGCGCACGAACGCGAAGATCTCGTCGAGTCCCTCGGACGGTGACGTCGCCCGCGCGGAAGAGCGCCGGCACGAGGAAGTCGCGCAGGACCAGCCAGGCGCCCTCGTTGAACTCCTCGCTGAAGCCGGGCTCGATGTCCGCCACGCACTCGCCCCAGCCCTCCGCATCGTCCGTCTCCACGCGCGCGAGCACGCACACCTTCTCGGTCGACGTGCCGAAGCTGGTGCGGAACGGGCGCACGAGCGGGAGGCCCACCAGCCGGAGCTCGACCGCCCGCACGCGCGTCACGCGGGCACCTCCCCGGGCGCGGCGAGCACGTACGTCGAGGCGCCGCGGTCGAAGCCGCAGACGATCCAGCCCGATCCCACACGCTCCTCCAGCGCCTCGGCGACGCGGTCGCGCTCGAGGCCGGCGGCGGCGGGGTCGGTTTCGCGCAGGACGGGATAGTCGCGGGGAACCGGGACGAGGTCGCCGTGCGCGGGTGCCGATCGCGGGCCCGGCTCCCGATCGAGCTCCCAGCGCACGACCAGACGGTCGCTGCGCTCTCCGGCGTTCAGCTCATCGGTCATGGCGCCGTAGAGGTTGCGGCGGAACCGATCAGCCAGTGCGCCGAGCTTGCCGAGGTTGAGCCAGGCGTTGCGCGCCTGCATCGGGTCGAACGTCCAGCGCACCAGATGGACGTCCTGGTCCAGGCAGTGCGCGCGCTGCGCGAGCTTCAGCGCGTGCCCCACGCCCTTGTGCCGGCGGTCCGGGAGGGCGGCGAGCATGTGGGAGTGGACGTGGAGCCCGTCCTCCGGATCGATCCCCGCCCACCCCAGCACGTAGCCGATCATCGCGTCGCCGTCGAAGGCGCCGTAGGGGGTGTTCCCCGATTCGCCGAGGGCCACGATCATCTCGGGCGGCATCAGGTCGTGCGAGCCCCACGTGGCGGACATGACGACCTGGATGGTGCGCGCGTCCTCGCGCGAGGTGGCCGGCCTGAGCTCGACGCCCGCGGCCGCAGCGGCCGCGCGCGCCGTCTGCCACGGGGAGCGATCCCATGGCGCGGGAGTCTATCCGGGGATGACGAAGGCCCGCGGCGAACACGCGGGCCTTCGTCCGGAACCGTGGAGCCGCCGGAGCTAGCCGCCGGCCGGCGGTGGGAGCTCCTGCCACTCGACGTCGTCGAGGTCGTCGCCCTTGCGCCGCTTCACGATGGCCACGACGGCACCGACGATGGCCGCGATGAAGGCGAGCTTCATGAGCTTCCTGAAGAACCCGCCCTTCTTCTTGGTCTCGGTGTCTTCGATGACGATCTCCTCTGCCATGAAGGTGCCCTCCTTCCGGGAACCGACCCGGGTCTTCCTCGGGGTCGGTTCCTCTACAGGGCATCGTAGCCCGTCTGCCTCAACCGCACGTACGTACCCAGCCTACGGGCTGCCGCCGATACCGTCGAGTGCGAACCTGTCGGGCGCGCCTAGGGACCACGGGCGATGCGGAAGATGGTGACGCCTCCGACGCGCTGGGGTCGCACCCCGAGCAACGAGGTCAGGCGAGGAACCACCCAGGTGGGCACATCCCCCACCACGACGGTCGTCACGCCGTAGTCCGCGACGAACGACGGGGCCGCGGCGATGCTGGCCTCGTCGATCCGACCGCTGGCCAGGGCGAGGTAGCGGGGGTCATCGACGCCGCTCGGCGTGATCCCCAGGTATCCACCGGCCAGCTTGAACGCGTTGTCCGATGTCGCCTGCCACAGCATCTGCTGACCCCTGTCGACGTCCACGATCCAGACGGTCGAGCCCTCCGGCAGGTACCTCCGGTAGATATCCGTCGAGAAGAACGGCGGGACGCGCACGTCGGAGATCCAGACGTCCGCCGTGATGTTCGGCACGAGCAGGAGCACGGTCAGCCCCGCGACGCACCATCGCCAGACCGACCGGGGCGAGGCCGCGAGCCAGATCGCCACGCACACGGACGCGGCGAGGAACGCGAACATCATCATCCGCGCGGGCACTGCCCGACGGATCACGGGGATCGCCTGAACGACCCACCACGGCATGGGCACCCGTACCGAGCCGAGCCACAACCAGGGCCCGATCGCGAGGACGAGCGCCACGGCGAAGGAGAGCAGGAGCACGTTCGTCCGCGGGCGGCCGCGCTGCGTGATCCACAGGTGAACCAGGATCGCGATCAACGTGATCGGGACGTACCACCCGAACCGCTCGAACGTGACGAAGCGCTCCAGCGCGGGTCCGGCCGCGGGCCAGTGACCGAACGGCGCCGTCGGTCCGGGCAGGACGAACCTGAGGAGATCGGCCCCGTAGCTCACGGTGCTCCGCGAGCTCGCCGGATCGATGAAGAGGGACCGATACGGTTGGGGGAAGACGAACGCGACGTAGAGGAACGGACTCACGATCACCGCCGAGAGCCCGTAGGCCGCCGCGCACCACCCGCCGGTCGCGAGGACGCGGTGTCGGTCCGCGACCGGCACGGTTGCGAGCGCGAGCGCTCCGACGACGAGCCCGAACAGCGCGGCGGTGGCGTAGACCTCCGTGAAGATCCCGAACTGGAGGCTGAGCGACGGTGGCCATCAGCACCACGAACGGGACCGGCCGTAGGGATCCTTCGTATCGGCGGAGGACCAGGTACCCGCAGACCGGGATCAGGAAGGCCCAGCTCAGGTCGATGTGGCCCGCTGCGAACTGCGCCATCACGTAGGAGGAGAACCCGAAGATGAACCCCCCGACGACGGAGGGCGCGAAGACGCCGGTCACGCGCCGGCAGAGCAGGTAAGCGGTCCAGGCGGACAGGGGGGGCGCGAGCAGCGCCGCGAGGTTGAACGTCACCACGGGCCCGAGCGAGGTCGTGAGCGGAGCCAGCAGCACCCCCGGCACGGGTGCGATCGTGGTCCACGTCAGGTTGATGCCGAGCGGCGACCAGACCTGGCTCGTGTACAGGGGATCGGCCCCGTGCGTCAGGGCCCACGGCCACCAGTGCAGCGCCCAGATGAAGAACGATCCGTCCCAGGGAACGACGGCCAGTTTCCGATCCGCGAGATGCGGCAGGATCATCGGTCCGAACAGCGCGAGCGTGACCCCGAGGTAGGCGAGGAACGCGCCGAGGTGCTGCCGTCGTACCCTCGAGACATCCGGTTGCGTGCCGTCCCGCGAGCGCGTGTCCGCGGCCTCCCCTGCCATCACCTCCCCGGGTTCCGCGCCCATCCCGCCTCCGGTCCGTCTGCATCAGCGCGCCGTCGAGCGACGGCGACGTGCTCATCCTGGCGCACGGACGAGCGTGGCGTGCGGCGAAGCGCCAGGCCCCGACGGCGACCGCGGGCCCCGCCATCCACGACCTAGACTCCTCGGGTGGATCAGGCCCAGGTCGCGTCGTTCCTCGCGCAGACACGGTTGTTCGCCGGGCTCGACCGAGCAGCCCTCGCGACGCTCGCCGCCGAGGGCCACGAACGCGCGTACAAGCGCCGCGCGTCGATCTTCCACGAAGGCGATCCGGGAGACACGTTCTACGTCGTCGTGCGCGGCGCCGTGAAGGTGTACGTCACGTCATCCCAGGGAGCCGAGATGGTGCTCACGACCGCGCGGCCACCCGACACCCTCGGCGAGGTGTCGCTCTTCGACGAGGGGCCACGCTCGGCGTCGGCCGAGGCCCTGGAGCCGGTGCGCGCGCTCACGTTCGCGCGCAGCACGGTGCTCGGGGTGGCCGAGCGCGATCCGCTCATCTCCGAAGCATTGCTCCATGCGGCGGGCGCGCTGCTCCGACGGCTCACGTCGCAGACGGCAGACCTCGTGTTCCTCGATCTCGAGGGCCGCATCGCGAAGCTGATCGCCGATTCGGCCGAGGCTCGCGGGCGCCCGCACGCGGATGCGCTCGTCCTCGATCTCGACTTCACGCAAGCCGAGCTGGCCGCGATGGTCGGCGGCTCGCGTCAGAGCGTGAACCAGATCCTCCGGGCGCTCGAGGGTCGCGGCTTCCTCGAGATGGGCCGGCGCACGATCACGGTCAACGACCTCGCCGCGCTCCGACGGCGCGCCTCGATGTGACGACTGTCGCCAACACGACACCTCCTGCGTCCGCCACCCGACAGATCCGCTCCCCGCTCGCGCCGACGATGAGCGCATCGTCGAGGAGGGAAGGAGTGGGAAGGATGGCCACCTACACAGGAGGTGCGCAGGCCAAGCCCGGAGTCGGCGCGATGCTCTGGCTCACCGTCATCGCCTTCGTCGTGGCCGCGGTCGTCGTGATCGCGCTGGTCGCGACGCAGAGCGGAACGCCACTGTCGAGTCACCCCGTCACCGGTCAGACGCAGGGTCATCAGATCGAGGTCCCGGCAGGCAAGGGCGGACCCTTGCAGCCCCGGACGGTTCCCCTGGGGAGCGGGATCTGCCACCAGTGTGCGCCGTGACGACTCCCCGACGACCGAGGGCCGGCTACCAGCCGGCCCTCGGTCGTGTCTCATGGGGGCCTGGACAGACTTGAACCATCGACCCCCTCCTTGGTCAACCTTGCCGATGCTGGCCCGAGTTGGACCTTGCGCCGGGCGGCGGCGCCGTACTTCAATGTCGCGTATCTCACGCTGCGCGGACGGGCTCGCGTACGGACCCGAGGCTGCGCACCGAAGGAGGCAGGGATGAGCACTCGCGCAGCGCACACCAACGGCTTGCTCGCGCTTTCACTCGGGCTCCTGGTCCTTGGACTGACGGCGGTCCCGGCCGCAGGAAGGGCCGTTCGCCCGACGTCACTCCTGCCGGCGCCTGTGCCCTGCGACCAGTCGGCCGGCCGTTGCTGGAAGCCCGCCGTCAAGGCCCGGTGGCAGTATCAGCTCCAGGGATCGCCCGGTCTCCACGGCGCATGTCGCTACGCGCGCACCGGGTTCGTCAACATCGGCGTGACGGGCACGTCGTTCGCGACCGGCCGGACCGTCGCGCCGACGGTCTTCGACATCGACATCCTTCAGGATGGCAAGTGCTACTCGCCGCAGGACTACTCCGTCTTGAACTACGCCGCCGTCCAAGCGCTGCACGTACGCGGCGCGAGGGTCATCGGCTACGTGGACGCCGGTACGGCGGAGACCTGGCGCCCTGACTTCCCGGAGTTGCAGGCGTTCGATCAGAGCTGCGACGGATGCTTGTTCGGGAACCCGCTCAGCGCCTTCCCCGACGAGTACTGGCTGAACATCAACCCCGGCGTGAGGGGGATCAACCCGAACACCGGCCGGTCCGAGACAACCCGACAGTTCCTGTTGGACGAGATGCTGGCTCGGGTCAAGGAAGCGAAGTTGATCGGCGTGGACGCGATCGAGTTCGATGACGTCGACGCCTATCAGAGCCGCACGGGGCTGTCGATCACCGCGGGCGCACAGCTCAAGTACAACGCCGCGTTGGCGAACCTCGCCCACCGGCTGGGGCTCTCGGTGGGGCTGAAGAATGACCGGGATCAGGCCGCGACACTACAGCCATACTTCGACTTCGGGATCGAGGAGGAGTGCTGGCAGTACGCGGAGTGCGGCGCCGTCCAAGCCTGGCCGCTCCGGTACGGCAAGGCGGTGTTCGACGTGGAGTACGAGTCGCAGCCGGCCGCGTTCTGCCCACAGTCCAACTCGCCGCAGTTCGACTTCAACTCGATCCGGAAGACCGACGACCTGTTCGATCTCCCGTATGAGCCCTGTCGCTAGGTCGAGCGACCCCGCGAGGGCGAGTCGCGTTCGATGGCGACGTTGCGTGTGGGCCTGGATGGACTTGAACCATCGACCTCTTCCTTATCAGAGATGGTTCGCGCACCCCGTCTACCTGCGTCTTTGCAGGTCAAGGCCACTCAAGGTCGTCACGTGCGTACCGTCGAGATCCGTGTAATCCGGTCGGCTCCTTGACCAAGTGTTGACCAGGATCGCCGTCACGGCCACGTCCGCGCTGCGAGGCCACGAACGGAGCCCTGGCTGTCGCGTGGTTGAGCAATCGATCGATCTCAAGACGGCGGTCCAAGTCCGACCTTGGTGGGCGCGTCGCGGATCCACGCGACGAGCGGCGCGATCACCGCTCTCGCGTCCTCGCTGACGCCCCTGAGGGTGTTGGAGGCATACGAGCGCTGGAACTCCAGGCCGACGTAGACCAGGCCGACGTGGGTCGACGAGATGCCGCCGACATGCGACGGAGCTCCGTGCTCGTCAAGGGCCCCGAGCTCGCGCAGGAAGGGCAGGCTGGGCCGGTACCCCGTGGCGAGGATGATCGCGTCGACCGGTTCGCGTCGGCCATCGCTCCAGACCACCCGTCCTCCGTCGAGAGCGACGAACATCGGACGGCGATCGACACGGCCCTCGGCCAGGGTCTGTTCGAACCCGACGCTGTCGGTCACTACGCTACCGCCGGTGATCTTGCTCAACCAGATCGCCGGCAGGGTGTCGAACCCGGTCTCGCGGAGCCAGTAGTGCACGTCCTTGCCGTCCAGCCGCTGAGGGATGAACCGCAAGGGATGGCGGGAGGCGATCGTGACCGCCGCGAGCGGTGCGAGTTCGTTGGCGACCTGCGCGGCGGAGTCCCCCGCACCGACGACGACCACTCGCTTGCCTTCGTACGGCGTCGGGTTGCGGTAGTCGGCGACGTGCGAGAGCTCGCCGGTGAAGGCGTCCTCGCCCGGGAAGCTCGGCCGATGGGGGTTCGAGAACGACCCGCTCGCGGCCACGATGCCTGATGCCGGGCGTTCACGTCCGTCCTCGGTGAGGACGAGGAAGCCCGTGCCGTCCCGCTGGATCGTCTCCACGGTGGTGTTGGTCTGGATCTCGACGTCGAGCCGGGCGGCGTACCGCACGAGGTAGTCGGCCACCTCATCACGGTCCGGGTAGTGATCCGGCGCACCCGGGAAGGGCATCCCCGGCATCGAGCTGTATCCGGCCGGCGAGAACACGCGGAGGCTGTCGTAGTACCGGGGCCACGATCCGGTGGGTCGGTCGCTGGCCTCGAGGATCACCGTCGGCATCCGCAGCTCGCGCAGAACTCGGGCCGCCGCCAGGCCCGACTGGCCGCCGCCGACGACGATCACGGGTGGGAGCGAGCCGGGCAGCGGGTTCGAGTCCATGCTCATCGCATGTCTATGGCTGGCGGGGCGCTTATGTGAGCACCGGCGTCAGCGCCGCCTGCAACGCCGCCAGCGGCTCGGTGTTGATCCGGTAATAGACCCAGCGGCCGCGCTTCTCCCGATCGAGGATCCCCGCTTCGCTCAGCACCTTGAGGTGATGCGACACGGTGGGTTGCGACAAGCCCAGGGGCGCCGTTAGGTCGCACACGCATCCCTCCCGGTTCGGGCTGGCCGCGATCAGGCTGAGCAGCCTTAGGCGCGTTGGATCGGCGACGACGCGGAGCGCCGCGGCGAGACCCTCAGCTTCGCGGTCGCCCAAAGGGGCCTCGGCGAAGGAGGGGCAGCATGTCGCGTCGATCTGCTGGATGAGTTTCATGAGCGACATATTGACAGGCGTCTATCTGTTGGTCAATATATCGACCGCCATCGATGAGAGGAGGCGAAGTCTGATGCAGGATCCCGGTTGCCCACCTGACTGCTGCCCACCTGACTGCTGCTGAGCGGCACGAACTCCTGGTGGGCCGCCCCCTCAGGGAAGGCGGCCCACCAGGGAGCCGCCGATGACGGGAGTTGCCTCGGTTCGGCTCGCGTTCACCGTCCCGTCACCTTCGCTCGCTAGGTTCCGAGCCGGAAGAAGGTGAGCGGTGATGGAGTTGAAGGGTGCGCAGGAGCGTTTGATCGCCGAGTTCGCGGGCGTGTTCTCAGCGGAGACCGTCATCGAGACCCTCCGGGACTCGGCCGCCCAGTGGGAAGATGCCCCCATCCAGGTGCACGTGCCTGTCTTCGCCGAACGGTTCGCCAGAGAGCGCCTCCGTGCGGCGGGTCAGGTCGAAGGGAGGATCGTGAAGGACGTCCCCGAGGTCCTGTTCGTCTGCGTGCACAACGCGGGGCGCTCGCAGATAGCCGCCGCACTCTTGGACGATCACGCCAAGGGGCGGGTCCACGTGCGATCCGCGGGCAGCACGCCGGCGGATGAGATCAACCCGGCCGTGATCACCGCGATGGACGAGATCGGGGTGGACCTGTCGAAGGAGTTCCCGAAGCCGCTCACGACCGACGTGGTGGAGGCGGCCGACGTCGTGATCACGATGGGCTGCGGGGACGCCTGCCCGATCTTCCCCGGCAAGCGGTACCTCGACTGGGACCTGCCTGATCCGCACGGCAGGTCGGTCGAGGACGTCCGCCCGATCCGCGACGAGATCGACCGACGGGTGCGGCAGCTCCTCGCGGAGCTGGTCGGAGCCGAGGCCTGACGAAGGGCCCGCCGACCACGCCGTACGGCCGGGATCCTGTCC
Organism: uncultured Actinomycetes bacterium; assembly: GCA_963810915.1. Classification (GTDB taxonomy): domain Bacteria; phylum Actinomycetota; class UBA4738; order UBA4738; family HRBIN12; genus JAOUEA01. Next base: position 136,529 of record CAWEPH010000005.1, read on the forward strand.
CTAGGCAGCGTTCCTGAAGGACGAGTCGAGCGGCGGGTGATCGCTCGTCTGCTGCGTCCCGGGGTTTTCCGCCGTCGAGATGACGTGTCGCACCGTGGACATCATCCACAGAACGACCGTTGCGACCACGAGGACGGCCAGCATCGGCTCGTTGACGGCTACGAGCGCCATGACCCCGGCGACGAGCGCGGCGAGCCCGATCAGCGACGCGACGACCAGATGCACCTTCGAGGCACGCAGTAGTCCGGCGCCGACGCCGTAGACGACGGCGGTGATCGAGGCCGCGAGACCTGACCCGAGGACGATCCCGGCGAGCACCCTCGGCCCGGCGACCTCGATCCCCGCGAGCCACAGGACGTAGAGCGTAGCCCCCACACCGACGAAGACTGTGGCGAGTCCATCCCTCCATGAGAGGCGCATCATGTCCTCCCTTGCTGTTCCCACCCGGCTGGCCACACGCCCATCATCTCCGGGCGGCTGCTCACACCGTGGCCCCGAAGTCTGCCCACGCCATGAGCCGGAAGGCCCGTGAAGGGGTGGGACCCAAGCGGCGAACGAGAGTCATGGACGCGGACGTGCTCGGGGTTAGCGCGCCGCCGTCAGCAGCAGACGTCACCGACGAGCGGCTCGTGCGTCGCCGTCCGGAACGGCTTGGTGACGTCGGGGTCAGCGACGATCGATCCTTCGACCTCGCAGCTGGCCGCGAGGGTGTTGTAGACCGTGCCGAAGCGGCGCACGTTCTTGTGGAGCAGCTCGACGCGATGCGGACCCTCGGCGGTTCTGACCCGTAGCTCGTACGTGATCTTCGTGAAACGCGGCGGATCGTCCTGACGCTCGGCCTCGACGATCACCTCGGCGCCCTCGTAGGTGAACGACAGCAGGTGCGAGAAGCGCTCGACGTTCTTGAGGATGCACGCTCCGAACGAGAGGGCCAGGAGTTCTGCGGGTCCTGGCAACTCGTCACTTCGTTCTCGTGAAACGTCGAAGTCGACGTGAATCCCCTTGACCAGGCCGGTAGCGACCCCGCGTTGGTTGACGCGCGCCACCGCTCGATAGCGCGACCCTTGAGTGGAACTGGAAGCAGTGGGAGCGAGCATCTCGTCCATACCCCGATGGTGCCAGACGACGGCGCTGCGTGAGGAGGATGAAGGGCCTCAAGAGCGCGAGCCCTTCAGCAGGCGCCTGTGACGAGGGCGCTTAGGTAATGGGTCGTCACACGCGTACCGTCGAGTTCCGTGTGATTCGGTAGGGACGCTCCTCTGACCATCAGCCGTTCCTACATTCGGGCCGGTATCGCCGCCTCGTCTCGTTCGGCGCTCCCGGTTACTGCAGGGATGTCGGACCGTCCACCTAGCCGTGGCGATTCACGAGGAGCGTCTGATTGGTGAGCCACTGTGGAGCGTTCGCGCCGGTCTCGACCCTCAGGGGCAGCGTCACCGCGTGGCCGCTCTCGAGGTCGAGGACACGGACGTCGAAGATGGGTTGGAGACCCCCCGGCGTAAATGTGTTGAGGCTCAGGAAGGCAAGCTTGGATCCGTCGGGCGACCAGGTGGGGGCGGAACCACCGCCGCTGTCATAGCTATGGACGATGCGCTGGGCCGTTCCGTCAGAGCGCATCGTCCATAGCGCGCCACGGCTCGCGTAGGCGATCAACCTCCCGTCTGGGGACCACGCCGGATCGATGCTGCCGACGCCGCCGGCCGCTCGCGTGAGACGGGTCGGCGCCCCCCCGGTCGCCAGCACAGAGAAGATCTCGGCGTTCGGGGGCCCACCCTCCAGCCCGGTAGAGGCTCCGTGCCAATAGACGACCTTCGTGCCGTCGGGCGACCATGCGGGCTCGTAGTCGCCGCCCGGCGTCCCGACGATCGAGTGGTCTTTCGTACCGTTCGCATCGATCACGTGGATGTCGCCGCTCCACGCATACGCGAGCTGCCTGCCGTCCGGTGACCACGACACCGCGTTCATCTCGGCGCCCCGGTTCGTGTTGGTGCCGCTCGTCAAGGTCGTGAGCCCGCTCCCGTGGATGCCGATCGTCGCGACCTGGCCGTTCAGCATGAAGGCGATCGTGCGACCGTCAGGGGAGAGACGAAGCCCATCGGCGCCGGCGGGAACGTTCGGTACCCGGGAGACGACGTTGCCGTCGCCGCTCACGATCTCGGCGCTCGACCCTGAGGCCGTCGCAGCGGAGCTCGGCGACTGGGTCTCGGGACCGCTCGGTGCGGAGGACAGCGACGCGAAGGAGAACACGAGCACCCCGAGGACGAGGGCAGCGACGAGAGCGTAGGCCCCAACCCTACGCGTCCTCACTGCCCGCCGTCGCCGATCCTGCAGCCGTCGCCATGCATCTGCCTCGGGCCTGGGCGGCGCCTTGCTAGTGACCATCTCGTACACCTCCCTCATCTCGCGCACCGGGTCCCCCTCACGTCGCCTTCAAGGTCGCCCGACCACGGTGGGCGAGCGAGCGGACGGTCGATGGCCTTGCTCCGAGGATCTCCCCAGCCTTCGCGGCGTCGTAGCCAAGGATCTCCGTGAGCACGAGCGCGGCGCGCTGGCGTACGGGCAAGGAGGCCAGGAGCTGCCGAAGGTCCTCTCGGAGCTCAACCTCATGGAAGACGTCGGCCGCCGGTATCGGCTGGGCGAAGTGTCTCGCAGCCACCTTCGCACGGCGCACGCGCATCCGGAAGCCATTCATCGCGACCTTGAACAGGTAGGCCACTGGATCGTCGATCCCTCCCACATCGTCCCAGCGTTCCCACAGGCGCAGGAACGCATCCTGCGCGATGTCTTCGGCCTCTGAGGCACCCCCGGTCACGAAGAAGAGCGCCCGGTAGAGCCGGTCGTGCTGCTCGAAGAAGAAGTCCTCGAACGTAGGCGCCGATGCCCGCTCAGCGGTCCCGCGACCTTCGGCCAACGTTCGCCTCCCGTTGCTGCGCTGCTCCACCAACCATGGATGCTCGCCCTCGGCGGAACGTTGCGCGCGTGAAGGATCACTCGCAAGTTCTCCGTCTCGCTCGGGACGAGTGGGACAAGGCGAGGATGCGCTTTCGATCGCACGTCGATCCGGAATGCGGTCCGGATCTGTCTGCGAAAGGGTTGAGCCCCCTACCTGAATGGGTAGGTCAGGCCACCTCAGGAGTTAGCCGGCCGTTTACTACCCGTGTACCGAGGTCGGTGTCGGTTCTCCCCGCATCGTGTGGGCGTTCGTGGTCCTCGAGATCTTCTTCGTCGGACTCGTCGCGAGGGGAGGCGCCACGATCCCCGGGGTAGTGGTAGGGACGGTCGTCACGGTCTGGATCATCAAGAACGCTCCGGATGGCTTCGGGGTTCGCGATCCTCTACGAGCGCGTACTTCGTCCTGCTCGCGCCCTACGGCGCCTCATGGCCCTGGAGCGTGTCAGTCTGGTTGACCTCGGTCGGCGCGCTCGTCTCGCTCACGCTCCTCCTCACTCCGACGATGCGCGCGTGGTGTCCGCCCGTCGAACGCACCCGAAGAGACGGGCCGCAGCCGCGGGTCCGCCGGCGTCTCCTCAGCGCGAACGCTAACACTCACGAGCCGGAAGACACTTATCCCCTCTGACGAAGGAGGGTCCTAGTGGGCCTGGATGGACTTGAACCATCGACCTCTTCCTTATCAGAGATGGTTCGCGCACCCCGCCTACCTGCATGTTCGCAGGTGAGGACGACTCTAGGTCGTCACAGGCGTACCGTCGAGTTCCGTGTGATTCGGTCGGCTCCTTGACCAGGTGTTGACCAAGATCGGTGTCTACGAGCTGAGCGCGATGGCCTGCTGAAGGAGAGCTTCGGTCTCGGCGAGCGCGGGGGCCGCTTCGAGCCGTTGGTCGCCTCGTTCCCTTGTTGACCCCCCTACTGACATGACGGATGCAGCTGCGAAGGGCCTTGGTGCTCGCCTTCCTAGCGTGCTGGTGGGAGCCTGTCCTCCCGACGAAAGGAACCCTCGGGTGACGCGTCTCGAGGAATACAGCTTCCATGCTGTCTTCGTATCATCGCCACGACCAGGCCGAGGGCGGTGGCGAAGACACTACGCGGACAGGTCATCGGGGTGCCGGGCCACGACGATGCCCACCTCTACCTCACCGACGAACCCGTCGACGATAGGTCTCAATTCCTCCGGTAGTTCGGGCGCTGGGATCGAACCGGGCTCGAACGTCGGTATGTAAGCGAGGGCACCTGAGGCGCGGCTCCAAAGATCAGCACGTGACGGCGAACAAGAACCCTTCGTGCTCGCGATCCGGCGGGGAATCGACCTCGCCGAGGAGGTGCCCACCGGCCGACGAGATCCACTGCTCCACGGCCCCTGCCGGCGTGTCATACATCCGCATCTGAGGCCGAGCAGGCGGCATCAGCCGTTGGCGACCCCTCACCAACAACGATGGGCTTCGTCCTGAGATGCGCGCAGTGGGCATCTGGAACAGGGCCACCCCGCCGGGGGCCAGCACTCGCACGAACTCCTCGACGTACCCGTGCGCGAGATCAGAGCCCATGTGCTGCAGGACGTACGTCGAATAAACGAAGTCGAAGCGATCGTTGGGGAACAAGGAGAGGTCGCCGAGGAGATTCAGGTGATAAGTGCACCGCTCGGGGAACCGGTTGAATCGCTCGGCCGTTTCGATCATCGACCTGGCGACGTCCACCCCATCGACGACATCGAAGTGCTCGCAGAGGGCCTGCGTCAGACGCCCAACGCCGGACCCGAAGTCGAGCGCCGTCCCGTGATGCAGCGTCCAGCCCAGTTCGGCAACGACACCGAGAGCAGCTCGGACCTGCGCTCGGCCGGATCTGAAGAACGCCTCTGGGTCCCAGCGCCCACGCTCCTTGTCGGGATGCGTGAGGACCGCCCACAAGGGATCTGACTCACCCAACGTGTCCCACTTCCGGGCGAGCGCCCGGAGCCGGAGTGCTCTCACGACGCCGAAGGAAGGTCCGGAAGGACGAACCGTAACGCCCCTGCCTCGTGCCATCGATCCCCAATCGAGCCAGCGCCCTCTCGTGATAAGGCAAATCATACGGCCCAGGGCACGAGCCGTCGTCTCGAACGTAGGGCACCGGGTGGCCGACCTCAACTCCGGAACGGGCTCAGCTCGATGGTGGGCGCCAGGGGATTTGAACCTCTAATCTCTTCCGTGTCGAAAGACGGGGTATAGAGCTGTGACCAGCACTTCTGCAGCTCAGACGGCTTGGCGGCCATCACATGTGTACCGTCGAGTTCCATCTGATTCGGTCGGCTTCTTGACCACGTGTTGACCATTTTCCTCGGGACGGAGCGCTCGCGTTAGGCCGAGCCGTAAGCGAACAGGATGTCGTCGGCCTCAGCCTCATACGGCTCGTTCAGCGAGATGGAGCATGAGGCCTTCGGTCTCGCCATGGTCGCCCCGAACCCTCCAACGAAGAGCGTCTCCACGACGGCCCAGTTGAGCAGGAGCTTCTCCCCTCGCCACACCTCGACGTTGTCTCCCAACTCAAGGACCCCAGTCCTGACAGTGCAGTCGAACTCCCCATCTGAGGCGGATCGCGAGCTGACGATCGCCATACCCGTCGAACGACCCGGGTCTACGTCGAAGTCGTCAGAGCGCCAAGTGCCTTCGACATCAAACCCCCTCTGACGAGGGGTCTCTATGGTGGGCCTGGATGGACTTGAACCATCGACCTCTTCCTTATCAGAGATGGTTCGCGCACTCGGTCTACCGCATGTTCGCAGGTGAGGGCCACTCTAGGTCGTCACGTGCGTACCGTGGAGTTCCGTGTGATTCGGTCGGCTCCTTGACCACGCGTTGACCAGGATCGACTCCCCAGGATGGGGTCGAAAGCGTGCCACGCGCGCGGCGCCTAAGCCAGCCGCCGAGATCCGCGGAGAGGGTCGTCTGGGTCAGTCAGAACGTGGTGGTGGACATGGGATCAGAGACGAGGGACATCCAGAACATGACCATGTCGCGCGCGCGTATCTCGTTCTCGATCACGACCACCGGGTACCTATCGAAGTAGTCCTCGCGGACTCCTGCGAAACGGAAGCCCGCCTTGCGATAAAAGGCGATCGTGTCGAGGCTGCAGTCGGACGTGCCAACGGCCAGGCGCAACGCGCCGTCCCGCCTGCATCGCTCGGCGATGGCTCCGATAGCGGCGCGGCCGAACCCACGACCGCGGTACTCCTCGGAGAGTGCGATGTTCCAGATCTCGACCTCGTCGGCTTCGTGGACGAGCACCACAACGCCGATCATCTCGCCATCGTCAAGGATCTCGAGGAGTTCGCCACGATCGAGATAGCCACGGACGTGCTCTTCCGCCTCGTCCGCTTCGAGCAGAAGCGGCAGATGTCGACCGCGATCGAAGGGAGCAGCGATCAAGGAAACTACCGCCACCGATCCCTCCTGACATCGCTGCGCCAGCGTCTGCGCAGGCTACGGCGGGTAACACACTTCGGCAAGCTCAGTATCGAACAACCGCTGGCTCGACGGAATCCTGACGCGATCTTCCAGGGATGCATCACTGCACCGCTCCCCTTGAGGAGCCTTGTGCGATCGGTCGACACTTTCAACTCCGCCACTCCGTAAGCCAAACCACGCAACCGGAGCTGTCCCGCAGGATCGCCCAGTGGTGGCTCTACACATGTCGTCGGGCTGCCCCTGTACATGGGGTTAGGTCCCCGGCCCGAACGAACGACTCGAACCCGAGGATGTAGCCGTCCTCCCGCGCGCAGCACGTCGCTCACCTGGGAGGACGGGAGCGACTCACAGTCCGTCGCGAGCCGTAGATCTTGACCCGGGGGTGTTTCCGCGAGTCCTCCTTTTCGGGCTGTTGACCAATCTTCAGAAGGCGTCCTATCCCGCCATCATCAGACCGACTCAGCTCGTAGCACTCCCGGTTGCGTTTGAGCATGCCGCCAAGATCACCATCTGGGTGCTCTAGCCTGAGACCACAACATGTAGTCAACTGGGCGTGGGAGGATGAACAGCGCTGCCGCGGAAGGTGCCAAGCGTGCTGCGATCGATCCCGACTCGCCCGATGCGGGGGGCACTCGGCTAATCCCGTCGCCACGGCCTGTTGACGAGAGGATCCGACGTGCCCGAGGGGATGAACATCGAGGCTGCCCACAAGCTGACCGAGAAGCCCGAGGGCTCCCAGAAGCGGGAGCGGCGTACCTGGAGCGAGATCGCCGAGATCCTCGAGGTCATCGTCCTCGCGGCGGTGGCGATCGCGACCGCCTGGAGCGGCTACCAGGCCGCGAGATGGGATGGACGCCAAGCGCTCTTGTACGGGACGGCCTCGCGCGAGCGTATCGAAGCGGACGAGGCGACCACGCTCGGTGGTCAGCAGAAGCTCCTCGACGTTTCGACCTTCAACACGTGGATCCAGGCCCGCCAGTCGGGTAACGAGCAGCTCGCCGCCCTCTACGTGCACCGATTCAGCCCGGAATACAAGGCCGCCTTCGACGCGTGGCTGAAGACCGACCCCTTCCACGACACCACGGCACCGCCGGGCCCCAGCTTCATGCCCGAGTACGTGAACCCGGGGGACGTCGCAGGACAGAAGTTGAACGATCAAGCGTCGTCGACGTTCACCGAGGGCACCGAGGCGCGCGAGACCGCCGATCGCTACGTTCGCCAGACCGTCCTGCTGGCCACGGTGCTCTTCCTCGTGGCGATCGCCCAGCGATTCAAGTTCCGGGCCGTCCGCACGGCGGCCGGCGTCATCGCGCTGGTGCTCCTGATCTACGCCGTCTCGGGGATCGTGACCCTTCCACGGATCTAAGTCCGCTCAAGGGACGGGACGTACATCGCCGCACCTGACGATGCACAGGTGTGTACGTCCCGGAACTCATGAACGACGTGCTCAACAGCGTGATCGATCCGTCACCGGTCTTCGACTTCGAGACCGACCTCGATAACGTCGTGAGGCGTACGCCGCGGACCAGTTCGAGTCGAAGGCCTCGACCGGCCCGCCCAATCCCGCGAAGCGAACGCTTCGCGACCGACGCTCAGGAGATCTGGAGTCTCCATGCCGCAGCCTTGCACGCAGGCCCAGCCGGCAGGAACCGCACGAACGACAGCCGATATCGAGACGGTTGGCTTGGATCAGATCAGGGGGGACTCGTCGACCGACTCCCGGGGGGGTGGGGCCCCGATGGCTTTCCGGAGTAGCGCCTCCCCACGGGCCGGAACGAACACACTCATGACGTCTCCATCCGCGATGACGGTCTTCGGCTCGGGGAACAGCAGCTGGTCATCCCTCTGGATGGCGACGACCACCGCCCCTGCCGGCCAGTCGACGTCTGCGATGGCTCGACCCGTCACCGCTGACTCCGGATGCACCATTTCTTCGACCAGGACCGACCCGGGGAAGATCGAAGGGAGGCTCTCGAGACTAGACGCGAGAGATCTTCGGTAGGCAGCGACTAGATCGGCGGTTCCCACCGTTCCCACCACGCGACGATCCGCATCGAGAACCGGAACCCACGTGACGTGGTCGGTAGCGAAGATCTCCACGGCCGCCTCGAGCGTGGCCTCCTCGGGAACAGCAGACAGATTCGCCGCGATCGAACGAACCGCCGCGTCCGGATCGGCTCGAACGAGCTGGTCGATATCGACCGAACCTCGGTAGGTGCGGTCACCGTCGGTGAGCGGTGCACCGCTGAGACCCAGCTCGGTCAGCCGTTCGAGCGCCTCGCGTACCGGGATGTCATCGTGCAATGCGAGGCGTGGAGGCCGCATCGCTGCTCGGACCGGCATCGATGCCAACAGTGGCAAGCCGAACCGGGCACGGTGTGCGGGAGCCTCCGCCCGGCTCCGCAGCTGGCTCTCGTAGATGGTCTGGTCCCCGACGATCACGGTCGCAAGCCCCACGGCGACCATCGCCGGAGCGAGCATCTCGAGGCTGCCCGTCATCTCGGCAACCATCAGCATCACCGCGAGCGGAGCGTGCGCGATGCTGCCGAAGCAGGCGATCATCGCGACCACCACGAACGGGGCCGGCGAGTGTGGAACTGCGGGGAGGCCTTCGGACAGACGCCAGACCGCGGCGCCTAGGAAGCCGCCGATCACCATCCCGGGCCCGAAGATGCCCCCCGACCCCCCGGAACCGATCGACAGCGACGTCGCCAGGATCTTCGCGAACGGCAGCGCGAGGATCACCCACAACGGGAGGGTCATGATGGCCGTGGTCATCGCCACTTGAACCCAGCCGTACCCCGTCCCGAGGATCTGCGGAATGGCGATCGCCATGAGGCCGACCAACAAGCCCCCGATCGCCGGCTTCAGCATCCGACTGCCCGGAAGTCGATGCGTGAGGCGCGCAACCGCGTAGAACGACGTCGCGTAAAGGCGTCCGAGAAGCCCGGCCGCGACCCCGATGACGACGTAGTAGAAGAGTTCGGCGGGGTGGTCGAAATGGTAGCCCCCCGGTGTCGCGAAGATCGGCGTGAACCCGTCGACCGCACCGAAGACGGCAAAGCCGACGACCGACGCCACGAGTGACGGGATGAGCGCGTCGGCCTCCACGTCCTCGCGGTACAGGACTTCGGCGCCGAGGATGGCGCCACCGAGCGGCGCGCGGAAGATGGCGCCGATCCCCGAGCCGATCCCGACCGTCACGGCGATCCTCGCGTCCGCCGGTGTGAGGTCGAGCCACCGAGCGAGCATGGAACCGAAGCCCGCGCTGATCTGCGCCGTCGGCCCCTCGCGGCCGGCGGACCCTCCCGAACCGATCGTGATGGCGGAGGCGAGGATCTTCACGAACGACACGCGAGCTCGGATGCCCTTCGGGTTGTGGTGCACGGCGGCGATGGCGGCGTCCGTGCCGTGGCCTTCGGCCTCGGGCGCTAGGCTGAACACCAGGATGCCCGAGATCAAGCCTCCAAGCCCGACGATCAAGGGCAGCACCCACGGGCGCACGAGGTGGGATCCGGAGCCAAGTGTTGCCCCTTCGCCCGCCGGTGCCGGCGGCGTGTAGCCGCCTGCAAGACCGAGGAAGAGGTCGGTCGCCCATCGAAGTGCCGCCGTGAACGCGACCGCGCCGAGGCCGGCCACGACACCGATCACCACGCCGAGGACGAGCCACTTCCGGAGGTAGCCCGCTTGCCGAATCCGGACGGAGGTCTTCGCGAGGATGCTATCGCGTTTCATCCGGTCGCCACCCGAGAAGGCGGCAGGGCGTCATCGACTCTTTTCATGCTCACGTGACTGCATCCTGGACAGGGTGCTCCGGAATGCGGCGCCGGGATCGGCCGGACATCGCGACAGTGCACCACCCAGCGAGCGTCGGAGGGAGCCAGGCAATCGCGGACCTCATACCTGACCTCGCAGGGGCTCCCGCCGTCGTCACAGACGAACAGATGGCGCTGCGCGCGGAGGGTGATAGGAACTTCGTCGACGCCGTGGCCAGGTCCGTCGCTGCGATCGTCATGACCCGCCTATCCCATCCAAGATCGCATCGAGGGCCTTGGCGACGTTGACCCACCGGAAGCCGGATGGATCCAACCCGGCGTGAAGCAGCAACCCATCTCCGAGTGCAAGCAGGATCGCCGCCAAGGCGTTCGCCGGTACTGATGCAAGTTCGCCCGATGCGATGCTTGCCTCTATCCAGCGTTTGAGCACCGCGCGTCTGGCCCTCACTACCGCGATCCACTTCTCCCGAACCGCAACGCTGGCCGACATCTCCGACCAGAGGTCCGCGCGGATCTGGAGTCGAGCTGGGTCGTCGCCGCGATCAATCATCACGCGCGTGAATCGCCGCAGACGCTCAACACCGCCCAGATCGGCTCGCTCGAGGCCCGACATGAGCTCATCTACCTCTGCTGCCTCGTCCTCGAGCAGGCCGAGCAATAGATCCTGCTTCGATTCGAAGTAGAGGTAGAAGGCTCCTTTGCTGACGCCGGCCTCGGCGCAGACTTCATCGACGGTGAGCGACTGGAATCCACGATCCGCGACGCAGCGCCACGCAGCCTCGATCAAGTGCTGGCGACGAGCCACCTTGGTTTTAGCTGCGAGGCGAGGCATGAGGATTCCTGCCCGATGTTGAGATCTGTTCCCCAGCTTATGACCGACTGGTCAGTTTGGCAAGATTCCGATGCGCGCTTCGCACGTTCCCCTGCACACGGCCAGTGTCGACCCTCGTTCTGACGGTCTGCGATCGGAGACGCGTACAACCGGAGTGCCTCCGTGATCTCACTGGGTCATCCCTCATGTGGCTCTTCGAGAGACACGGGTACCCTCCAATGACGGCGTCGATCGGGCAACCCTCACTACCGGCCGGCGCGGCCGTATCATTCGTAATCCCTGGGCGGAGAGGAATACGAGGCTAGCCAGCTCCATCGCCTGAGGGTGGGCCAAGCCGGAACACGAGCCACCCCAGCACGCCGGCGACCGCCGAAGCGAGCAGGATCGCGACCTTGGCCTGGGCCAGACGCGCCGGCTCGCCGACGAAGGCGAGCTCCGCGATGAACAAGGCCACGGTGAACCCGATCCCGGCCATGGTGCCCATCCCCACGATCGCGTCCCAACCGACGTCAGCCGGCAGCGGGGACACGCGCGAGCGCACCGCCCCGAGACTGGCCAGGACGATCCCGAGGGGCTTGCCAAGCACGAGCCCCAGGAGGATCCCCAACCCGACGGCGCCGGTGACCGCGGCGGAGAGGGTGTGCACGGAGAGGACGACCCCCGCGTTCGCCAGCGCGAACAGCGGCACGATCAACCACGACGACCAGGGCAGGAGCGTGTGCTCGACGCGCGCGAGCGGCGGCACGGCCTCCTTCGAGTACCAGGCCAGCGCCAGCCAAGCCGGCGCGTCCGCGTCCGGGGGCTCCGGGTCATCAACCGTCTCATCGGCGGTGCGCTTCGCCGCGGCGCTCACCGCGGCCGGCCGCTGGAACGGAACCGCCGGCGTGAGCAGCCCGAGCACGACGCCCTCGATCGTGGGGTGCACCCCGGCTTCGTAGGTCGCGAGCCAGAGCGCCATCCCGAGCACGACGTAAGGGATCACCGAGCGCACGTGCCAGCGCTGCAGGAGGAGGACGAGTCCGACGAGCATCAAGGCGACTAGGAGCGCGGGGCCGCTCCCCCCGTGCGAGTAGAACAGCGCGATCACGAGGATCGCGCCGATGTCATCGACGATCGCGATCGTCAGCATCAGTGGCTTCAGTCCCCCGGGCACGCGCCGGCCGGCGATCGCGAGGGCCCCCAGGGCGAGCGCGATGTCGGTGGCCATCGGCACACCCCAGCCGTGCGCGGCCTCGCCGCCGGCCACCGCCAGGTACAACAGCGCCGGCACGACCATCCCGCCGACGGCCGCCAACGCCGGAAGGATCGCCGAGCGCGGCGCCCGCAGCTCACCCGTGGTGAGCTCGCGCTTGATCTCGATCCCGACGAGCAGGAAGAAGATCGTCATCAACCCGTCGTTCACCCAGAACCGTAGGTCGGTCCCGAGCACGTGCGACCCCAGCTTCAGTTGCGCCGTCGTCCCCCAGAACTCCTCGTAGGTGTGTCCCCACGGCGAGTTCACCCACAGCAGTGCCACCACCACCGCGCCGAACAGCAGCAACGCACTCGACGTCGAGGTCGTGAGGAACTCCTGGAGGGGCCGCACAACCGTGCGCGGGACGAACCTGTCGGACTGGGACCAAGCGGGGCGGAGCTCCGTGCCGTCGGCGGTCATGACTTCCTCCCTGCCGACCAGGCTTCCCGGCGCACCCGTCGGCATGTTACCCGGCCTTCCCGAGCGCCGTTCGTCCCGGCCCTCGAGCCGGCTGTCGGGCGTACTTCACCGAGAACACCCGATGGAACCGTCGCTGAAGCCAGGTCCCGATCGCCGCGTCGACAGATCGAAGCGCCGCCGAAGCCCATCGCGCCGCCGCGCCCGCGAGGATCGTGCGGGAACCGTCGAAGATCCATCGAGCGATCCCGCTCATGGAAGTTGCGAACGTACTCGTCCGAGGTGCTTGGCGACGCCCCCGTGTCCACCCAATGGCCCTCCAGGCCAGCGGCAACCCCGACGGCTGGCATCCCGGCGTGGATCGCTATGGGCATCGTTCGCACGTGATCCAACAACAGATCTGCGGTCACGTAGTCGAAGGCGGCGACCGCGCTCCTCTCGCCGACACGGTGATACCCGCGAGCAGCTGTGTTTCGGTCAACTGCTGCCGATGCGGGCGGAACCGCTCCGCGGCTCGGCGCGAGCGATCATGATCGCTGCCGCTCATCATTCGAAAGTACCGGCGAACAGCTGGAGGGCCCGATCCGACGCTACGATGCAACCTATGACCGAGCCAGAGGTTGTCGCTTCGTCCGCGGATCTCGCCACGATCGAGCGGTTGCTGGCGGGCGACGAGACGACCTTCATGATGCTCGTCGAGCAGAACCAACCCCCGATGCTCCGCATCGCCCAGATGTATGTCTCCTCGCGCGCGGTGGCCGAAGAGGCAGTCCAGGAGGCATGGATCGGGATCCTGAAGGGCTTGCCGACGTTCGAAGGGCGATCTTCGCTCAGGACCTGGATGTACAAGATCGTCGCCAACGTGGCCAAGACACGCGGCGTGCGCGAAGGCCGCTCGCTCCCCTTCTCGGCGCTGGCAGGCGGTACCCACGACGATCCGGTCGATCCCTCGTGGTTCCAGGGCCCAGACGATCCGTCCCCGGGAGGGTGGCGCACGTTCCCCGACGATTGGCGCGGGATCCCCGAAGACCGGCTCCTGGGCCGGGAGACGCTCGACCACATCTCGCGCGCGTTGGACGGGATGCCCGCGATGCAGGCGGAGGTGGTTCGCCTTCGTGATGTGCTGGGGTGGTCCTCCGACGAGGTGTGTAACGCCCTTGACCTCACCGAGACCAATCAGCGGGTGTTGTTGCACCGTGGCCGGAGCAGGATCCGGCGAGAGCTCGGCGCCTACCTATCAGAGGGGCGGGGCGCATGAGCGAGCAGGCGCTGACATGTCACGAGGTCATCGAACTGCTCTCGAACTACATCGAGGGCGTCCTGTCCGCCGACGATCACCGGCGCGTGGACGACCACCTCGCGCTGTGCGATGGCTGCGCGACGTACCTCGACCAGATGCGCGAGGCGATCCGGCTGACGGGGATGGTCACGGAGGAGCAGGTGCCGGAAGACGAGAAGGCGGCGCTGCTGACCGCGTTCCGCGATTGGCGGAGCTGACCCGAGCCCGATCCAGGTCCCACCCGGTTTCCTGTAACGACCGCACCCCCTCACAGGACGACACTCAGTCCGGAACGATCCGAAAGGGGGACGGCCATGGAGATGTCCATGGAAGGCGCGGTCTTCGTCCAGACGAACGCCGCACACAACGAGGTGATCGCTTTCTCACGCGCGGCCGATGGGTCGCTCGCGCGCGAGGGCGAGTCCGCGACCGGCGGCGCGGGCAACGACGAGCCGCACCTGCCATCGCAGGGCTCGGTCACGCTGACGCGTGACCGCCGCCACCTGCTCGTCACGAACGTCGCGAGCAACGACGTGAGCGTCTTTGCCGTGAACGGCGCGATGCTCGAGCTCACCAAGACCGTGCCGGTGGGCATGGCGCCCCGGAGCGTCGCCGAGCACGATGGCCTGGTCTTCGTGCTCAACACCGGCGACGCCACGATCACGGGCTTCCGGCTCGTCGACTCCGACCTGGTCCCGATCGAGGGTGCCACACGGTCGCTGTCGACGCCTGACGGCGCGCAGGTCGGCTTCACGCCCGACGGGCGGGCACTGGTCGTTACCGAGCGCGGTGGCGACAAGATCTCTTCCTACGCCGTCGGGATGGACGGCATGCTCGGGGAGGCTCACACGATCGACTCGCTCGGCGCCACTCCGTACGGCTTCGCGATCTCGAACGAGGGCACGCTCGTCGTGACCGAGGCGTTCCGCGCGGAGAAGGGCGCCGCGGCCGCCTCGAGCTACCGCATCGACGGTGATGCGATCAAGCCCGGCACCGCGAGCATCGGCAACGGCCGGAGCGAGATCTGCTGGGCCGTGATCACGAACGACGGCCGCTATGCCTTGACGACGAACTTCGCCGATGGGGCCGTCTCTCGCTACGCGATCGCCATGGATGGCTCGATCACCCTCGAGGACGCGACCGCAGCGATCACCGAGGACGGGCGTCCAGGCCTCCGCGACGAGGACCTGTCCGACGACGGCCGGTACCTGTACGCGATCGACGCGGACCAGGGCCAGGTCGTCGCATGGTCGGTCGACGACCGCGGACAGCTGTCCGCCGCCGGCTCGTGGGGCGGTCTGCCCACGACGATCGCCGGGCTCGCCGCGCGCTGATGCATCTCGAGGACCTGTACCGGGTGACGTTCACGACCCCCGAATCGTGGACGGTCACCCGGCCGGGTGCCGACGGTGCCGAGGGACAGAGCTTCCTGATCGCCGAGGGGCGTGCCGATGGCCGCCTCTCGGCGCGGTACCGCGCGGCGAACTACCCGCGCCGTCGCACGGACGGTGCGCTCGAGCCTTCGTTTCGCGGGGTGCTCGAGACAGATGACGGCGCGACGATCCTGTTCCACTGGGAAGGTCTCGCGTCGATGACGCCCTCGGGCATGCGCCAACTCCTCGGTACGATCCAGCACGTCACCGACGACGATCGCTACGCGTGGCTGAACGACCGCGTGTGCGCGGTCGAGGGCGAGGTTCGGCCACGCGCCGAGGGTGACGGCTTCGATGTCGTGCTGGATGTTTGGGTGATGGTGTGGGAACCGATCCGCGACCGAAACGAACAGGTGGCGAACGAGGGCGCATCTTGACCCGGATCTCGTAACCGACCCACAGCCGACGAACACAGCGAACCCGTCGCGACAGCCCCTCCATCCAGTTCGATAACCCGCACCTGTTCGGCCTGTGCCGGCTTCACGGCCGAATCGCCCCCTCCCCCTTCTCTCTTCGCCCCTGAGGTTGACCCCCGAGGACGGGCCTAGTTGGATAACGAACGTTGCCCCTTGCGTTTACTACCCGTGTACCGCCTCCGGAACGAGCCCTCTGACCTGCCATTGTCGCCCGAGCTCTTCCCTCCTCAGACGACGGGGTTTAGCTGGTGGGCCTGGATGGACTTGAACCATCGACCTCTTCCTTATCAGGGAAGCGCTCTAACCGAGCTGAGCTACAGGCCCCAACGCCGCAGTGACGGCGGCTGTCCAGGGTAGACACGGCCAGAAACGCGTGTCAATCGAGGCCACCTGTGCCGAACTGGAGGTCGCCCTACGAACGATGGAGACGCCGGAGCCACCGCTCGTACCAGGACCGCTTCAGGCGCCCCGAAGCGCGCAACTCCTCGGCGGCCTCCTGAGTCCGTCGTTTCTCCTCGGAGCGTTGGATGTCATCCTCCACCCCTAAGTCGGCCCCCTCCTTGCGGATCTCCGAAGGACCGGGGCTCCAGAAGGTCACCGCTTCTCCCTACCGAGGCGGTGGCTCCGCGAGCGTGACCTCGATGCCGCCCACGATGTCGCTGATCAGGTTGTAGAGGAACACCAGGAAGACCGTGATCACCGACCAGACCACCGTCCACACGCATCCCGCGATGAACAGGATGGTGAAGACCTCGCCGCCGTTGATCTTCACGGGCTCCGGTCCGAGCGTGCTCGTGCCGTTGCCGAACACCCACCCCAGGACCTTGGCGAAGGAGTCCATCGCGCCGGCCGCCGAGAGGATCAGGTAGATGATCAGCAGGGCGAAGAACACGATCAGCATCACGCAGAAGTAGAAGATCACGGAGAACTTCAGCACCGACATCGGGGAGACCCGGCGGATCACCACCCGCGTGCGGCGCCGGGCCGCCTTCCGCGTCACGGGAGGACGCATCGCGCGCGGCGACGGAGGCACCGGAGCAGGGACCGGGGCAGGAGCGGTCGGCCGGGGCGGGGCGGACGACGTCACGGTGACGGGCTCGGGTTCCGTCTGCGGGGACTCGGGGCGCGCCCGTTCGGTGGCGTGGGTTGGATCCTCGATCGTGGGAAGTCCTCTCGGGTCTGGTTGGGGCATAAGGGTACGCCCTTACGCACCGCAAGTTGCGGTAGCCGCGCGATGTCGTCGGTCGAACCGCGGCTACGTCCGCAGCGGCCCCGAGCCCGCGAACAGCACCTTGACGTGCAGGACCGCGATAGTCGCGAGGGCGATCGGCGTGAGGATCCACGCGCCGACGCCCACGTCGTCGAGGAAAAACAACCCACCCACGCCCACCGCGGCGCCCTCGAGCGCGAGCAGGATGTCGAGGCCCGTGCGTGGGATGCGTGGGCGCAGACGCCACACGGTGAGGACCAGCAGCGTCCCCGCCACGGCGATCGTGATGGCGCCGGCGGTCTCGTGCATCGCGGACGATTATCGTGCCTGGCGTGAGCCACGGCACGGACGTCCAGAGCGACCTCCGCACGATCTTGTGGGTGCAGGCGCTCCGCGCCTTCCTGTACGGATTCGGCACCGTCATCCTCGGCTCGGCGCTCGCGCGCAGCGGCCTGAGCGACCTGCAGGTCGGCGCGGTATTCACCGCGATGCTGGCCGGCATGGCGATCGTCTCGCTCACGGTGGGTGCGCTCGGCGACCGTCTGGGGCGCCGGCGGATGTACGCGACCCTCCTGGCGGCGATGGGCGTCGTGGGCGTGATCTTCGCGCTCTCCGGCAGCTTCTGGGTGCTCTTCTTGGCTGCGCTCACGGGCACGATGTCCACCGACGCCAACGAGTCCGGCCCCATCACCACGCTCGAGCAGGCGATGATCGGCAGGGCGCCGGCGGCGGCGCGCGTCCACGTCTTCGGGCGCTACAACGCGGTGGCCTACCTCTCGGGCGCCCTGGGGGCGCTCGCGGCGGGGGGACCCGCGTTCCTGCACCGCGCATGGACCTCCGCGCCCTCCGGCCAGCGCTGGCTCCTGATCTTCCCGGTGGGCGCGTTCGTGGCGTTGATCCTGGTCAGGCGCCTCTCCCCCGCCGTCGAGGAGGCGGGGATCCGCGCGGGACGTCCCCTCGAGCGGTCGCGGCGCAACGTCGTGCGCCTCTCGAGCCTGTTCGCCGTCGATGCGTTCGCCGGCGGATTGGTGGTCACCTCCTGGATCGTCTTCTGGTTCGAGAAGCGGTTCGGCGCCTCCGTCGAGCTGATGAGCGTCGTGATCTTCCTCGGGGGCCTCCTGCAGGCCGGTTCCTCGATCGCCGCGGCCCGACTCGGCGCCCGGTTCGGCTTGCTACACACGATGGTGTTCTCACACCTGCCCTCCAACCTCTTGCTTGCGGCGATCCCGTTGATGCCGGCACTCGGTCCTGCGGTGGGCCTGCTCCTCGCCCGATTCGCCCTCAGCCAGATGGACGTCCCCACCCGACAGGCCTACATCGCGGCCATGGTGGAACCCGAGGAACGGACGGCCGCGGCAGCCCTGACGAACACCTCGAGGTACGTGGCGCGCCCCTTCGGGCCGGTGTTGGGCGGTGTGCTGATGACCAACGTCGCCGTCGGGGCGCCGTTCGTGGTGGCGGGTGGGATCAAGAGCCTCTACGACCTGGCGCTCTGGCGCGTCTTCTCGCGGACCCCGCTGCCCGAAGAGGCATCACCACCTGCGTGAACGGGGTCCGCTGAACTACGTACGTAGCTCATGGTCACAGATGACTACGGATGTCCTCCCCGGACTCAAGAACGACCCCCCCATACGCCGATACGGGAGCCCTACAGCCGGAACGACGGGTTTGGAGGCTCCATGACGCGTACGTGGAAGAGACGAGCAGCAGGACTGGGACTGGCGGGCTGTCTGTTCCTCGGGATGGTGGTGGCCAGCGCCGGGGCGGTGTCGTCCCTCGACGCGGCCGTCCATATGCGCAAGGACATGAAGAAGACGCTCTTCCATCTGCAGGACGTGCGTCACGACCGCCGGCAGCAGCTCCAGAAGTGGATCAACGGGACGAAGCATCGCCTGCACGACCTGTCGCGGGTCGTCGAGGACCGTTCGCTGCATGGGAGCGTGCGTCACGACGTCTCCAAGGAGCAGGCCAAGGTCCATCGGCTCAAGATGCGCGCGAAGCAGCTCTTCGCGAAGATCCGCGCGCGCCTCACGCGCTTGAAGGCCCAGCGCAAGGCCCTCGCGGACTGGATCGCCACCTACGTGATCTTCCGCTACTGCCCCGTGGACGGACCCGTCACCGTCGCGGACAACTTCGGGGTGATGGTGAACATCGCCGGCGTGCCGCCGCACATCCATCAGGGCAACGACATGTCGGCCGCTTCCGGCACGCCGATCGTGGCCCCGTTCGACGGGACGGCGGTGGCCAACGCGAACGAACTGGGCGGGCTCGCCGTCGACGTCTACGGCGCCCTCGGCCACGTGTACAACGCCCACCTATCCAGTTACGGGAAGCTCGGCGCAGTCAAGGCCGGAGACGTGATCGGCTACGTCGGCTCGACCGGCGACGCCACCGGTCCGCACGACCACTTCGAGTGGCACCCGAACGACGGGCCCGCGGTCGACCCGCACCCGTTCCTGATGACCGTCTGCTGACGCCCTCCCGCGTTCGCGACGCGACACGCGCCTCCGGCCTACGAGCGGCCGGGGGTGCGTTCGCGTTGGGCGGGAGGCGCTACTCCTCGTCGTCGTCCATCTGAGTGATGACGGGCGCGAGCGCCACGACGGTCGCGCCGTCCTCGACACGCATCGTCCGCACGCCCTGACTTGCGCGGCCCACCCTGCGGATCTGGCCGGCGGGGACCCGCACCACCTGTCCGCTGGAGGAGATCACGAACATGTCGATGTCCTTGGTGCCGATGTAGGCGCCCGCGAGCAGCCCGGTCTTCTTCGTGAGCTGGTGCCCGATCACGCCCTTGCCGCCGCGGCCCTTCGTGGGGTAGTCGGCAAGCTTGGAGCGCTTGCCGTACCCCTGTTCCGTGACGCTGATCAGCTCCTCCCCGTCGGAGACCATGCCCACCGCGAGCACCCGGTCGTCCTCGCCGAGTCGCATCCCGATCACGCCGCCCGTGGCGCGCCCCATCGGCCGGGCGAGGGACTCCTTGAAGCGGATGGCCTGGCCCTTGCGCGAGACCAGGATGACCTCGTCGGTGCCGTCGGTGAACTTCACGTCGATCAACTCGTCGCCCTCACGCAGGTTGATCGCGATGAGGCCGGTCCGCGGCGAGTCGTACTCGGGCAGCGCGGTCTTCTTCACGATGCCGTTCTTGGTCGCGAAGAGCAGGTAGCGGCCCTCGTCGTAGTCCTTCAGATCGACGACGGCGCTGATCTTCTCGTCGCCGTCGAGCGCGACGCCCGGCAGGTTGGCAGCGTAGAGGCCGCGGGCGGTCCTGCCCGACTCGGGGATCTCGTGCGCCTTCACGCGGTAGACGCGGCCCTTCGTCGTGAAGAAGAGCATCCAGTGATGCGTGGTGGTGGTGAAGACGTGTTTCACCACGTCCTCTTCCTTGAGGTTCTGCCCCCGCACCCCCTTGCCGCCGCGCCCCTGCCGCTTGAACGAGTCCATCGCAAGGCGCTTCACGTAGCCGGCCCGGCTCACGGTGATGACGACGTCCTCCTCCGCGATCAGATCCTCGTCGTCGAAGTCGCCGTCTTCGGCCTTGATGGACGTGCGGCGCCCGTCCGCGTGCTTCTTGCGGATCTCCGCGAGCTCCTCCTTGATCACGCCGCGCAGCTTCACGGGATCGTCGAGGAGGGAGTTGAGGTACCCGATGCGCTCGAGCAGGTCCGTGTGCTCCTTGTCGAGCTCCTCGCGCGCCAGGCGCGTGAGACGGCGCAGCGGCATGTCCAGGATGTGGTTGGCCTGGATCTCCGTGAGCTTGAACTGCTTGATCAGCTTGGTGCGCGCCTCGTCGGCGTCCTGCGAGCCGCGGATCGTCTTGATCACCTCGTCGAGGTGATCAAGCGCGATCAGCAGGCCGAGGACGATGTGATCGCGCTCCTCCGCCTTGCGCAGGTCGTAGCGCGTGCGTCGGGTGACCACGTCCACCTGGTGGTCGACGTAGTACCCGATCATCTCGGCGAGGTTCAGCGTGCGTGGCACGCCGTCGACGAGCGCGAGCATGATGACGCCGAAGCTCTCCTGCAGCTGCGTGTGCTTGTAGAGCTGGTTCAGGACGACGGCCGGGTTGGCGCCGCGCTTCGTCTCGATCACGAGACGCATGCCCTGCCGGTTGGACTCGTCCTTCAGATCGGCGATGTCCTTCACCCGCCCCGTCTTCACCAGGTCCGCGATCTTCTCGGCCAAGCGCGCCTTGTTGACCTGGTACGGCAGCTCCGTCACCACGATCTTCGACTTGCCGGCAGAGCCCTCCTCCACCTGCGTCACCGCGCGCACCTTGATGGAGCCGCGCCCGGTCTCGTAGGCGTCCCTGATGCCCTGGCGCCCCATCACCGTGGCCCCCGTCGGGAAGTCCGGACCCTTCACGAACTTCATCAGATCCGTCGGGGTCGACTCCGGGTTGTCGAGGTAGAAGACGACCGCATCGATCACCTCGCCCAGGTTGTGGGGCGGGATGTTGGTGGCCATGCCCACCGCGATGCCGCCCGCACCGTTGACGAGCAGGTTGGGGAAGCGCGCGGGCAGGACCGTGGGCTGCTGCTCGTAGCCATCGAAGTTGGGCACGAAGTCGACCGTCTCCGAGTCGATGTCGCGCAGCATCTCCATGGCCATGGGCGCGAGCCGCGCCTCCGTATAGCGGTAGGCGGCCGCCGGGTCGCCGTCGACCGAGCCGAAGTTGCCGTGGCCGTCGACGAGCGGGTACCGGAGGGACCAGTCCTGCGCCATGCGCACGAGGGCGTCGTAGACCGACTGGTCGCCGTGCGGGTGGTACTTCTTCAGGACGTCACCGATCACGGCTGCGCACTTTCGGTGCGGGCGGTCGGGCCGGTAGCCGGCCTCGAGCATGGCCCAGAGGATCCGCTTGTGGACCGGCTTCAGGCCGTCGCGCACATCCGGCAGCGCGCGGCCGACGATGACCGACATGGAGTAGTCGAGGTACGACCGCTGGATCTCGTCCTCGAGGTCCACGGGCTCGACGCGCCCGGCGAACAACCCTTCTTGCGCCATGACCTGCGATCAGCTCCTCAGACGTCCAGGTTCTGGACGTACTTCGCGTTGCGTTCGATGAAGTCCTTGCGCGAGGCGACGTCGTCGCCCATCAGCACCGAGAAGAGACGGTCGGCCGCGACGGCGTCCTCGAGGGTCACCTGCAGGAGCGTGCGTCGCTCCGGATCCATGGTGGTGTCCCAGAGCTGGATGGCATCCATCTCGCCGAGGCCCTTGAACCGCTGCGGATCGCCGAGCTTCTTGCCGTTGGCGTTCTTGCGGAACTCGCTCCCACTCGCGCTCCGTGTAGAAGTAGTGCTCCTGCTTGCCCTCCTTCAGCAGGTACAGGGGCGGCTGCGCGAGGTACACGTACCCCGCGTCGATCAGCGCCGGCATGTACCGGAAGAAGTACGTGAGCAGCAGTGTGCGGATGTGTGCGCCGTCCACGTCCGCGTCGGCCATCAGCACGATGCGGTGGTAGCGGGCCTTCTCCAGGTCGAACTCCTCACCGATGCCCGTGCCGATGGCGGTGATCAGCGCCTGGATCTCCTGGTTCTCCAGGATCTTGTGCAGCCGCGCCTTCTCGACGTTCAGGATCTTGCCGCGGATGGGCAGGATGGCCTGGCTGGCGCGGTCGCGGGCGCTCTTGGCCGAACCGCCCGCCGAGTCGCCCTCCACGATGTAGAGCTCGCAGCTCGCCGGATCCGAGAGCTGACAGTCGGCGAGCTTGCCCGGCAGCGAGCCCGACTCCAGGAACGACTTACGTCGCGTGAGGTCCCGCGCCTGGCGTGCGGCCATCCGGGCCTTGGCCGCCGACGAGGCCTTCGCGAAGACGCGCTTGGCCTCCGCCGGGTGCTCCTCGAACCAGCTGGAGAGCTGGCCGTTCACGGTGGTCTCCACGAGCGAGCGCATCGACGCGTTGCCCAGCTTCGTCTTGGTCTGGCCCTCGAACTGCGGGTCGCGCAACTTCACGGAGATGATGGCGATGAGGCCCTCGCGGACGTCCTCGCCGATCAGGTTGTCCTCCTTCTCCTTCAGGAGGCCCTTGGCGCGCGCCCACTTGTTCAGCACGTTGGTGAGCGCCTTCTTCAGGCCCTCCTCGTGCATGCCGCCTTCGTGGGTGTTGATGGTGTTGGCGAACGAGTAGAACGACTCGGTGTAGCCCGTGTTCCACTGCAGGGCGATCTCGACCTCGCCGTCGTCGCCCTTGGTGTCGATGTCGATGATCTTGTTGACGGTGTCCTTGCCCTGCGCGAGGTACTTCACGAAGTCCACCAGGCCGCCGTTGGCCTTGAAGATCTCCTCGGCCTTCGGCTCGACCCGCTCGTCGACGAGCTTGATCTCGGCGCCCTTGTTCAGGAACGCGAGCTCGCGGAGCCGCTCCGCGAGGATCTCGCGTCGGAACTCGAGGGTCTCCACGAAGATCTCGGGGTCCGGCCAGAACTGGACACGCGTGCCCGTCTTGGTCGACGCCTTGCCCTTCGTGAGCTTGCCGAGCGGCTTCCCGCGCTCATACGACTGGGTCCACGTGAAGCCGTCCCGCATCACCTCGACCGTGAGCTTCTCCGAGAGCGCGTTCACGACCGAGACGCCCACGCCGTGCAGGCCGCCCGAGATGGCGTAGCCGCCGCCGCCGAACTTGCCCCCGGCGTGCAGCACGGTGAGCACGACCTCCACGGCCGGACGCCGGTCCTTGGCGCCCGGGATGGGCTTCACGGGGATGCCGCGCCCGTTGTCGAATACGCTCACCGATCCGTCGGCGTGGATCGTCACCAGGATCTTGTCGGCGAACCCGGCCATCGCCTCGTCGACGGCGTTGTCGACCACCTCGTACACGAGGTGGTGGAGACCGCGCGAGCTGGTGGTGCCGATGTACATGCCCGGCCGTTTGCGGACGGGTTCGAGCCCTTCGAGGATCTGGATGTTGCCGGCGTCGTAGCCGGTGCTCTTCTTCGTCGTCCTGGTCGTCTTGGTCGCCAACGAGCCTCCGATCGAGCCCGCGCAGCGGCCCACCCATGACATGCGGGGGACGTGCGCGGGAAGGTCACACGAACAGGCGTCATTCTACCGAACGGGAGTGACCTTCGACCCTGTTTCGGGTCACGAGATACACGCTTCTACCTGCGGTTTTACAGGTTCCGCCGGGAGCTACGTCCCTCGGACGACGATCTGCACGCGCCGCACCTTCCCGCCGCCCAACGCCTCGTCGGCGCGTCGACGGATCTCCTCATGGAGGAAGCGCACCTGGGCGCCCCACGGGCCGTTGGAGACCTCCACCGTGAGGAGCCCGCCCTCGAGAGCAACGGGCCTCGATGCGCGCGACAGCCGCTCGCCGGCCACCTCCGGCCACGCGCGTGCGAGCTCCGCGACGGGCATCCCGCGCGCGAAGACGTCCTCGGCCATCAGGCCGTCCACGATGTCCCCGATGGACACGGCGTCCCTCGAGCGCTCGTCCTTACGACGGCCGAATCCCTTGGAGTGCGGCACGGCTCAGGCCGCCTCGCGCGGGGTGACGGTGCCGGCCTCGATGCGCCAGACGGCGTCGACGGCGGCCGGCACGTCCGCGTCGTCGGCCACCGAGATCACGACCTGCCCCCCGCGCGCGGCGAGACGCTCCCCGATCTGATCGCGCCGTCGTGGATCCAGCGCGCTGAAGGGGTCGTCCACCAACAGGATCGGCGGCTCCCCCAGCTCGTGCGTGACGGCCGACGCGAGCCCCGTGCGCAGGCAGAGCGCCGCGGCCCACGTCTCCCCGTGCGATCCGAACGAGCGCGCCCCTAGGTCCCGGACCGCGAGCTCCAGGTCGTCCCGGTGCGGCCCCACCAGAGATGTTCGGCGCTGCAGCTCATCCTGGCGCCGCTCGGCGATCTGGGATCGGAAGGCCTCCTCGACGGCGCCGTCGGCGCGGACGTTGGGCCGATAGATGCACGCGAGCTCGTAGGACGCGAGGTGTTGGAAGTCCTCGCTCGCGTGCGGGGCCAGCCGCGTCACGGCATCGGAGCGGGCGTCGATCAGCGCCGTCCCGGCGCTGATGAGCTCTTCGTCCCAGGCCTCCATCCCCTCGGGCACGCCCGGGCGGTCCCACTCCTTCAACAGGCGGTTGCGTTGCCGCAGCGCGCGATCGTAGGCGGTGAAGAGCGCCTCCTTCAGGGGCCACAACGCCATCACCGCCTCGTCGATGAACGTGCGTCGCTTGGATGGATCGCCGATCACGATCGGGAGGTCGAACGGGCCGAAGAGCACGGCGCGCACCTGCCGGCGGAGGTCGCGCTTGCGACGCACGGGCGAGCGATTCACCTTGACCCGAGTGGCGCCCTGTTGAGGGATCTCCACCTCTACCAAGACCTTTCCCTGCAACGTCTCGAACTCACCTCGCACGTAGGCGGCCTCCGCGCCGTCACGCACGAGGTTCCCGTTGGTCGAGGTCCGGGGCGAGCCCAGCGCGTAGAGCGCGTGGATCCCCTCGAGGAGGTTGGTCTTGCCCTCGCCGTTGGGCCCCACCGCGGCGATCAACCCGTCGGGCATGGCGTCGATCCGCGTGTGCGCGTGGTTGCGGAAATCGCGCAGTTCCACCCAGGCAAGGCGCATGGAGGGGAAGCCTTGCGCTGCAGACCGTCAGCT
Organism: uncultured Actinomycetes bacterium; assembly: GCA_963810915.1. Classification (GTDB taxonomy): domain Bacteria; phylum Actinomycetota; class UBA4738; order UBA4738; family HRBIN12; genus JAOUEA01. The sequence goes on from CAWEPH010000005.1 coordinate 162,131, forward strand.
CACGGCGGCCGGGAGCCGGACGGGCATCACGAGGTACGTGTACTCGTCGGCATCCCCGCGCACCACCCCCGGCTTCAAGCCGTCCCGCACGTCCAGTCGGATCGATTCTCCGTGGCAGGCGGTGAGCCCGTCCGCCAGGTACTGAGGGTTGAACGCCACCGTGAGATCCTCGCCCTCGTAGCGCGCCTCGACGGTCTCCACGGCTTGCCCGAGGTCTGGACTGGAGCTGCTCAGCTTCACTCCGAGCGCGTTGAACTCGATCCGCACGGGCGTGGTGTCGCGCGCGAGCAGCCCCACGCGACGAACGGCATCCAGCAACTGCTGGCGCGAGATCGTCAGGCGGCTCTCGTGTTGCTCCGGCAGCAGTTGGCGGTAGTTCGGGAACTCGCCCTCGATCAGCCGCGAGGTGAGCGTGAGATCGCCGATGCGGAAGGCCACCTGGGCGTCGTCCAGGAAGACCGCCACCGAACCCTTCTCGTCCGTCGCGGCGGCCCGGCCCGCCTCGGTGAGGGCGCGCTCCGGCACGATCGCCTTACCCTCGCCGTCGGCCGTGGCCACGAGATCGCGCACGGCCAGCCGGTACGAGTCCGTCGCGACCATCACGACGCCCTCCCGGCTGACCTCGATGAGCACCCCGGTGAGGACCGGGCGGGCTTCGTCGCGCGAGGCCGCCCGCGCCACCTGGTTGACGGCCTCGGCGAACGCGCCCGCCTCGGCGGTGATCGTGGTGCCTCCTGGCTCCTGCAGACCCGGGAAGTCCTCCGCCGGGAGCAGCCGTAGGGTACCTTCGTATGCGGCGCAACGGATATGGGCTTGAGACTGGTCGGTCTCGAATTCGACCGGCGCGTCGGACAGCGACTTCACCGTGTCGCCGAGGAGCCGAGCCGGCACCAGGGCTACCCCGGCCTCGGAGACCTGGATCTCGATCGTCAGCCGCGCGGAGACCTCGAGGTCCGTGGTGGTGAGCGTGAGCCGCCCATCCTCGGTCGCATCGATCAGCACGCCCGTCAGCGCCGGGATCCCCGGCCTCGACGACACGCCACGCTGGACGGTCTGGAGCGCCTCCGACAGCGCGTCGCGGTCACACCGGAACTTCACCGTGTCCACCCCCTGGGTCTTCTGCAGTTCTTCCTATGAGTAGTTCGGTAGTAGGCGCTGTGGAAATCTGGGAAGGTACGCCGTTCCCGCAGCGTAGCGCGCCTGTGGGACATGGGGACAAGCGGTGCGCAACCCCTGTCACTCTGGATCGTGCGGGCAGAGCGACAGGAAGTACGCACCGAGGCACCCCGGGTTGTCCACAGCGGATGTGTACATGTGGAGGGCGTCATGCGGCCCCCCGGACGCGCCCGCGGATGATGCGCGTCAGGTCCTGGACCTGGCGGAACGTCGTGTCGCGGGCCCGCATGTCCGCCTCGACCTTCTTGATGCCGTGCAGGGCCGTGGTGTGATCTCGTCCGCCGAACATCTCACCGATCTTCACGAGCGAGAGGCCCGTGTTCTCGCGCATCAGGTACATGGCGATGTGTCGGGCCTGGGTGAGGGGCCGGGACCGCGACTTGGACATCAGGTCCGCCGTGGAGAGCTGGAAGTAGCCGGCCGTCTCCTCGAGGATCATCTGCGGCGGGATCTCGTTCTCCGTCTGGGGGATCAGGTCCTGAAGGGCGCGCTCCGCGAGGGTCACGTCGATGGACTGATCCGTGAGCTCGGACCAGGCCACGACCCGAACGAGGGCGCCCTCGAGCTCCCGCACGCTCTGGTCGAACTTGGAGGCCACGAACTCCACCACCTCGGCCGGCACCTCGATCTGATCGCGCTCGGCCTTGAGCTGCAGGATGGCGATGCGGGTCTCGAGGTCGGGCGGCTGCACGTCCACGCAGAGCCCCCAGCGGAAGCGGCTGACGAGGCGCTCCTCGAGTCCCGCGAGCTCGTGGGGCGGGCGGTCGGAGGCGATCACGATCTGCTTGCCGGAGCCATGCAGGTGGTTGAACGTGTGGAAGAACTCGGTCTGCGTCTCCTCACGCTTGGCGAGGAACTGGATGTCGTCGACCAGCAGGATGTCCACCTCGCGATACCGCTGGCGGAAGCCGTCACCCTGGCGCTCCCGCACGGCCTTGATGAACTCGGTCACGAACTGCTCCGAGGTCACGTACTTGACGCGGATCCCGGGCGAGAGCCGATGCATGTGGTGGCCCACCGCGATCAGGAGGTGGGTCTTGCCCAGACCCGTGGCCCCGTAGATGAACAGCGGGTTGTACGCGGTGGACGGCGTGGCCTCGGCGACGGCCATCGCGGCAGCGTGCGCGAAGCGGTTGGATGGACCCGGCACGAACGCGTCGAAGGTGTAGTTGGGGAACGGCAGACCGGGTGCCCCCAACACGTCGGGCGGCGGGAGCAGGTCGGAGGGAGCGCCGATCGCGGCGAAGGCCGCCGGCGGTGGACCGATCCCGTCCTCCTCCGCGTCCAGTCCTTCGTCGGGCTCGGTGCGCAGGCCCTCGTCGATCGCGATCTCGATCTTGACGGGTCGACCGACGGCGTCGGCCGCAGCCTCTTCCATGAGCTGAAGGTGGTTGTGTTGCAAGCGTTCTCGCACGAGCTGGCTCGGGACCGAGAGCGACAGCGCGTCGTCGCTCAGGGCGATGGCTCGGACGTCGGAGAACCACATGACGAGGGTGGTCTCCGGCAGGTCCTCGCGGGCTCGATCCAGGATGTGGGCCCAGGCATCAAGCGCCGCTTGCTCGGAGAACGCTGCCGACATATGTATCCACAGAACCTTTCCACAACGGTGGAAAACCCACGGGAAGGTGATTCGCGGTTCGCCTCGGACGGTCGGAGCCGTCTCGCCCTGGGGGGAAGGCGGAGCGCACGATAGCACGGCGGTTTTCCACACGACCGCTCCCCCGGGCGGTCTTGACACTCTTTCTCTTGTCAACCCCTTTGTCCTGCGTCGATGCGGGCCCGTATACTTTGCGGCGTGGCCGGCTGCGAGCCGGCCTTCGCGTCGATACGAGGACTTCGAGATGGCCAAGGGCAAGCGCACCTATCAGCCGAACAACCGCCGTCGGCACAAGCGTCATGGATTCCGCCTGCGGATGCGGACCCGAGCGGGGCGCTCGATCCTTGCGGCCCGTCGCCGCAAGGGCCGGGCCAAGCTCACCGTCTGACGCCCGGATCCGTGCGTTCACGCGAGGTCCGCCGGATCTTCGAAACGGGTCGATCGCTGCGCGGAGAGCGGGTGGTAGTGTTGCTCGCGCCCGGCCCGGGTCGCCTCGCTGTGGTCGCTGCCCGTCGAGTCGGGGGCGCCGTCGAACGGAACCGGGCTCGGCGGATCCTGCGAGAAGCCTGGAAGCAGGTATCTCCGCAGGTCAGAGACGGTTCCGATGCCGTCCTGGTGGCCCGCGAGGCTATCGGGGGGGCCAAGACACAGGATCTGGTGGCCGAGATGAAGCACCTGCTGGGCCGGGAGGGGGCGTCCGGAGCATGAGCGCCTTCCGCCGCGCCCTCTGGCGCCTCGGCCTCCCCGCCCGCGCCGTCTTGGTGACCACGATCCGGCTCTATCGCGCCACCCTCTCCGGATGGCTGGGCGGGCAGTGCCGCTTCTACCCGTCCTGCTCGGCCTACGGCGAGGAGGCGATCCGGACGCACGGCGCGCTCAAGGGTTCCGCGATGACCGCCTGGCGGATCGCGCGGTGCAATCCGTTCGGCCGGGGTGGGACCGACCCCGTTCCACCCCGTGACCTGGGCGCCCCGCCGGCGCACGGATATGATGGCGTCATACACGGCGGGAAGGCGCACGCCTAGATGCTCGGCTCGATCCCCATCATCTCCCCGGCGTTCCAGATCCTCCTGAACACCATCGGGTGGGTCCTCGCCGAGATCTATCGGTTCATCCCGAACTACGGGATCTCCATCGTCCTGCTCACGCTGCTCCTGCGGTTCATCCTCCTTCCGCTCGGTGTGAAGCAGATCAAGTCGATGGGCCAGATGCAGGCGATCCAGCCCAAGATCAAGGCCATCCAGACGAAGTACAAGGGAAACCGAGAGAAGATCCAAGAAGAGACGATGAAGCTGTACAAGGAGGCCGGCGTGAGCCCGCTCGGCGGGTGTCTCCCGATGCTCCTGCAGTTCCCGATCCTGATCGCGATGTATGCCGTCATCCGTATGCCGCTGCTGGAGGCGGTCCCGGCGGACTCGGCCACCCCGTCGTCCTACGTCGTGCAGAACAACCACCTCCCGGTGGACAGCCGGTTGTTCGCCGATGTGATCGAGCACACGAACACGGGGATGCTGATCATCAACCTGCAGTGCTCCCCTGCGCAGTCCGGGACCACAGCCGTCCTGAGGGACACCAGCAAACACGACGTCTTGCCGGACAAGCAGCTGATCAACGGCCGCACCGTCACCAACGGGGATCCCTCGACGGGGGAGGTGATCCCGCTCCTGAAGTCGCGCTCGACCCTCGACTGCGGGGACGGGATCCCATCGAAGATCCCGTACTTCGTCCTGTTGGGGCTCATGATCGCGACGACCTTCTACCAACAGCGCCAGATGACGAAGGCCAGTCCTCCCAACGCATCGTCCCAGCAGCAACAAGCGATCATGAAGCTGATGCCCATCATGTTCGGCGTGTTCGGCTTCGCGTTCCCCGCAGGGCTGGTGTTGTATTGGTGCGTCTCGAACCTCTTCCAGATCGGGCAACAGGCGGCGCTCCTGCGAGCTGGGCACATCGGCCCCGAGGCCCTCGAGCGGAAGATGGCCGAGACGCGCGCGAAGAACGCCGCGAGGGCCGGGCAGCCCGAGAAGAAGAGCTTGATGCAGCGCTGGATGGACCAAGCCCAGCAGGCGGGGTCGGCGAAGGACGGGAAGCCGACCCCCAAGGCAAAGGGGTCCGGCTCCGGGAAGGGGACCTCGGGGTCGGGCGGCTCGGGTTCGGGCAAGCCCGCGTCGGGGAACGCCCCGCCCGCCGGACCTCGACGCAAGCCCAACACGGGTGGCGGCAAGGGCCCGAAGAAGCGTCCAGGCGGTGGTTCGAGTGGCTCGTGAGGTCGAACGCGAGGGGGCGACGGTCGATGAGGCCGTGGAAGCGGCCCTCGACGAGCTCGGGATCGAACGTGACCAAGCGCGGATCGACGTGCTGCAGGAGCCCAAAGCTGGTGTTCTCGGGGTCGGCGGCCGCGAGGCGATCGTCCGTGTGAGCGATGCGGGCGGTGGCGAGGCCGCGCCAGATGTCGAGCCAGAGGTCGTGTCAGAGGCGGCCGATGCTGAGGAGCCCGAAGGAGAGGGCGTGCGCGCCGGACTCGAGGACCTCGAGGAACAGGCCGACGCGGTGGCGGACTTCATCGACGAGCTTCTCGCGAAGATGGATATCGACGCCATCGCAGAGCCCAATCCGCGCGGCACCCACATGTACGTGGACATCGTCGACGGGCCTGACGACGACATGTCGTTGCTGATCGGTCGGCATGGGCAGACGCTCGAGGCGATCCAGGAGCTGGCCCGCATGGCCGTAGGCCGGCACCTCGATCAGCGGATCCGGGTGATCGTGGACGTGGAGGATTACCGGAAACGGCGCGAAGCCCAACTGGAGGAGCGCGCCCGCGAGGTGGCCGAGCGGATCGCGAGCGAGGGTGGCGAAGAAGAGCTCGACCCCATGAACCCCTACGAGCGCAAGCTCGTGCATGACGCGGTGGCCGAGGTCCCCGGCGTGGAAACCATCTCCCGGGGCGTGGAGCCCAACCGCTTCGTCGTCATCCGCAAGGTCTGACCCGGAGCTGTCTCCGCGGGCGGCCCGCTCTCGCTGGTGGTGGCCGGTCCCTCGCCGTGCTCCGATAGGCTGAGAGCCCGGCCACGTCATAGGGGAGGCATGTTTCACGTGAAACATGAGGGTTGGAGCGAGTCGGGCGCGGCCGTCGGTGCTGACGTCGGACCCGAGGCGGCCGACCAGCTGGATATGTTCGAGCGCCTCCTCGTCGAACGCGGGGCTCCGATGGGACTGATCTCACCAAGCGATGTATCGCGCGTTCGCGAGCGCCATATCCTGGATTCACTCCGGGCCGCTCCCTTCGTGAGGGGCAGAGCGATGGGGTACGACCTTGGATCGGGCGGAGGCCTGCCCGGCGTCGTGCTCGCGATCGTGCTTCCCGGGCTGTCGCTCTCTCTCGTCGAGGTGCGCAGGAACCGGGCGGCCTTCCTGGAGATGGCGGTGGCTGAACTGCGGCTCCCGAACGTAGCGGTGTACGGCCGGCGCGCCGAGACACTCAGGGAACGTCGTGACCTCTGCCTGGCCCGTGCCTTCGCGCCACTCGGGCGCGCCTGGGACACCGCTCGTCCCCTGCTCCGTGAGACCGGCTCACTCGTGTATTGGGCCGGCGCCCGATTCGACGCATCGGCGGAGCTGCCCCCCGATGCCCTCACCCATATCCATCGGACCCCCGGACTCCCCGATTCGGGAGCCCTGATCGAGCTGACCGAACGTTGATGACGGCGCATCCCACCGGTTCGCCTCCGATCGCCGCGATTCCCGCGTTCGTGGCTTGCAAGGTCGAACGCGCTCGCTATCATGGGCGCGCAGTGACCACCGCCTCATCCGGCGCCAGCGCCGCTTCCCGTGCCAGCTCTTCGCGAACCGCCTCCAAGGGCGGCGCGACCGCGGCAGCCAAGCCAGCCCGCAGCCCCAAGAAGGCGAAGCCTCAGGTTCCTGACGTTCCGGGCATCGCGCGCATCATCGCCATCGCCAACCAGAAAGGAGGGGTTGGCAAGTCCACCACCGCGGTGAGCCTGGGCGCCGCGCTCGCTGATGTGGGGTACCGGGTCCTGGTGGTCGATCTGGATCCTCAGGGAAACGCCTCGACCGGGATGGGCATCCGCCATGAGGCTCGGGAGATCACGGTCTACGACGTCGTCGTGGCCGAGGCCTCCGTCGACCTCGCGATCGTGCATACCCCCGTGGAGCGCCTCCACGCCATCCCCTCGACGATCGACCTCGCCGGCGCGGAGATCGAGCTGGTCAGCCAGTTCTCCCGTGAAGGGCGTCTCAAGAAGGCGCTCGGCGAGGTGCGCGAAGGCGTGTATGACTTCATCCTCCTCGATTGCCCTCCCTCGCTCGGGCTGTTGACCGTGAACGCGCTCACCGCGGCCGAGGAACTGATCGTCCCCATCCAATGCGAGTACTACGCGCTGGAGGGCCTCGGTCAACTCCTGCGCAACGTCTCGCTGGTCCAGCAGAACATCAATCCCGGGTTGCGCTTGAGCGGCATCGTGATGACGATGTTCGATCCCCGGACGAAGCTCTCCGAGCAGGTCGTCGAGGAGGTCAGGAACTACTTCGGCGACCTCGTGTACGACGTGATCATCCCGCGCACCGTGCGCCTGTCCGAGGCGCCGGGCTACGGGCAACCCATCACCGTGTACGACCCCAAGTCCAAGGGCGCCGAGTGCTACCGGGAGCTCGCCCGGGAGGTGGCCGTACGACCGCCGCCCGCCGAGCCGATGCCTGCCTACGAGGACCTGCCGACGGTGGTGGTGCCTGCGCTGACGCAGGAGGACACCGTCACACGGAAGCCACTGGCGGAGTCGGAGATCGAGGAGATCCCGACGGTGCACGCCATCGAGGAGGAGCTCGAGCAGGAGTCCGCCGTCGCGACGACCGAGGAGGCGGAGGACGAGTTCGAGGTCGAGGCCGTCCAGGAGGAGGTCACCGAGGTGCTCACCGAGGTCATCGAGGACGCCGAGGCCGAAGAGCGCGAAGGCGTCTGCCGAACCGGCCGAAACGACCCTCGATGAGCCGGACGAACCCGCTCCCGCGACAGCGGCGGCCGAGGCATCGGAGGCCGCGGCGAGCATCGAGGTCGACCTGGCATCCAAGGACGACGACCTGTGGGAGGACGTGGACGAACCCGCGCCGCCGGCGCCAAGGGTCCAGCCGCCGCACTCCCCTGCCCCACCCGGGCACCTTCCCGAACGACGGGTGGTGGTCATCGACGAGGACGCCGATTACCCGGCGTCCTCAACCCCGAGAGCGTCCGAGGGCCACGCGTCCGATGAGGAGGGGGCCGACAGGGCCTCTGCCGACATCGGTGCGACCCTCGAGGACGAGGACGGGGAGCCCAAGCGTCGATGGCGACTGTTCCGCAAGGGAGGCGAGTGATGTCGAAGCGAGGTGGACTGGGTCGAGGGTTGTCGGCGCTGATCCCGGGTGCGCCGGAGGCGGGAGAAGCCCCGCCCGGCTTGCTCGAGGTGCCGGTGAACGCCGTCTCCCCCAATCCCAAGCAACCCCGTACGCACTGGGACGAGGAGGAGATCGGAGCCCTGGCGGCCTCCATCCGCGAGGTGGGGATCCTGCAGCCCATCGTCGTCCGCAAGGCGGACACCGGGTACGAGTTGGTCGCGGGGGAGCGCCGCTTGCGCGCGGCCAAGGTTGCCGGCATGGCGACCGTGCCCGTGGTCGTCCGCGATACCGACGACGCTGATCTGCTGCGCGAGGCGCTGATCGAGAACATCCATCGCCAGGATCTCGGTCCGATCGAGCTCGCCGATGCGTTCCGGGCCTTGCTGGAGGAGCTCGGTCTCAAGCAGGAGGAGCTGGCGGAGAGGGTGGGCGTCTCTCGCTCCCACATCGCGAACACGATCCGGCTGCTGCAGCTCCCCCTGGAATCCCAGCAACTCCTGAGCGACGGGAAGATCCAGGCGGGGCACGCTCGTGCCCTCCTCTCGCTCGGCGACGCCGAGGCGCAGAACGCCCTGGCGCTGCGGATCGCGGCAGAGGACCTGTCCGTCCGCGCGACCGAGGAACTCGTGCGCCGCTATGTCGAGGCTCCGACGAAGGACGAGAAGCCCGCCACCAAGGCCGGGGACGAGTCCCCGAACGACCCGAGCGTGGGCGAGGTGGAGGAGATCCTCTCAGAACAGCTCGCCACCCGCGTGCAGATCCAGATGGGGAAGAAGCGCGGCCGCGTCATCATCGAGTTCGGCTCGGCAGATGACCTGGAACGCATCGTTTCGGAGATCATCGGCTCAGGCCCCGGCCTCGCGCCCGAGTAGCGGGGGCCATCCAGCGTTCCACCTCACCCGCGGGCGATGCGCTGCCTGTAGGACCCTGTCACACAGATCGGACATCCCCATGCCGGCGGCGTGAGCAGCCATCGGGAGCAGACTGGTCTCGGTCATGCCCGGGGAGACGTTCACCTCGAGGACCCACGGCTGTCCCTGATGGTCGACGATCAGATCGACCCGCGTGACGTCCCGCGTCCCGAGCGCGACCGCTGCCCGCCCCGCCTCCGCCGCGCTGGCCTCCGCGACATCGGGGGAGAGGCGTGCGGGAGCGAAGTACTCCGTGGCACCGGCCGTGTAGCGGGCCGCGTAGTCGTACACCCCGCCCTTGGGCGCGATCTCGACCAACGGCAACGCCTCAGCGGGGTCGCCGACCAGCCCGGCTGCCACCTCGGTTCCGTCAACCATGGCCTCCACCACCGCGGCGCCGCTGAACGCGAGCGCCGCCATCACGGCGTTCGGGAGGTCGGCGCCGCGCTCGACGAACCCGACGCCCAGGGCGGACCCGCTGCGCGAGGGCTTGACCACGCAGGGGAGTCCGACCCGATCCACCGCGAGGCTGAGTGCCGCCCCAGCCCCGAGATCCCGCAGGGCCCAACCCTCGATGGTCACCCAGTCCGGGGTGCGGACGCCGGCACGGCTCAGCGCGTCCTTCGCGAGGACCTTGTCGAATGCGACCTCGCAGTCGAACGCTGCAGTACCGGTGTAGGGGATGTTCAGGAGATCCAGGAGGCGCTGCACCGTGCCGTCCTCGCCCTCCTTGCCGTGCAGGCTCAGGTAGCAGAGATCCGGCGCCGCGCTCCTGCAATGCCTCCGCGAGCGGGGTCTCACCCGGGTCGATGAGCTCGGCCTCATGGCCCAACTCCACGAGTGATGCCGTCACACGATGCCCGCTGCGCAGCGACACGTCACGCTCCGGGGTGCGGCCGCCGGCGAGCACGCAGATCCTCATGGGTGGAGGCTCCGATACAGCTGCTCCTCGTCCTCGAGGAGCGCGCCAAGCCTCGCGACACCCTCGCGGATCCGATCCTCGGTGGGGTAGCAGAAGGCGAGTCGCATCTGGTTGGCGCCGCGGCCGTCGGGGTAGAAGGCGGTGCCCGGGACGTACGCCACGCGCCGTTCGACCGCGGCGGCGAGCATCGCGCGCGTATCCACCCAGTCGGGGAGGCTGACCCAGATGTAGAAGCCTCCCGCCGGACGTGTCCACATCGCGCCGTCCGGGAACGTCTCGTCGATGGCCTCGAGCATCGCATCGCGTCGCGCGCGATAGATGCCCACGAGGTTGGAGAGGTTCTCCCGCCAGCGCTCGCCGGCGAAATACCGCTCGGTGACCAACATGTTGAACGACGACCCGCAGAGGTCCGCGGCCTCCTTGGCGAGGACCAACCGCTGGACGACCGATTGTTCCGCGAGGGCCCACCCGACCCGCACGCCGGGGGAGAAGACCTTGGAGACCGTCCCGAGGTAGATCACGTTCTCGGGGTCGAGGGTTCGCAGCGCGGGGAGCGGATCGCCCTCGAACCTGAGCATCCCGTAGGGGTTGTCCTCCACGATCGGCACCCCCGCCTCCCGGCAGAGCGCCACGAGGCGCTCGCGCCGCGCGTATGACAACGTCACACCGGAAGGATTGCCGAAGTTGGGGCAGGTGTAGACGAACTTGGGGCGGTCACCGCGGACGAACGCCTCCTCCAACCGATCGACGATCATGCCCTCGTCGTCGATGTCGATCTGCAGGTAGCGAGGCTCGTACGCGCTGAACGCGGTGAGCGCTCCCACATACGCCGGCGCCTCGACGGCGACCAGGTCGCCCGGGTCGACGAAGATCTTGCCCACGAGGTCGAGCGCCTGCTGCGCGCCGGTCGTGATCACCATGTCCTCGGGGTCGCCGGCGATCGCCTCCTCGCCCATCAGCGCGATCATCCGTTCGCGCAGCGCCGGATGGCCCTGACCGCCCCCGTACTGCAGCGCCTTCGAACCGTGTTCGTCGAGCACCTCGCGCACGACCTCGAGCACGTCGGCGGAGGGAATGGCCTGGACGTACGGCATGCCGCCGGCGAGGGAGACCACGTCCGGGCGGGAGGCGACGGCGAAGAGCGCGCGGATCTCGGAAGCCGACATGCCGGAGGTGCGCCGGGCGTAGCGGTCGACGAAACGATCGATGGAGAACTCGGCCATGGGAAGGGCCTCAGCCTAGCAGCGCCTCCGCGGCCGGCCGGGGGAGGGGCCCCTCGCTCAGTAGCCCGCCAGGACGCCCCACTCCACCGGGACGCAGGCACCCGTGATGGGCGTCGCCTCGGTCGAGGCGAGGAACGCCACGAGCGACGCGATCTCATCGGGGCGGATGAAGCGCGCACGCGCTCCCTGCGGCATCTTGGCCAGCAGCGACCGGAGATACCCGTCCTCGTCTCCTCCGCCGAAGTCCCGGGCCTGGCCGTCGAGCATCGGGGTGTCCACGTCCGCCGGGCAGACCGCGTTCACCCGAACACCGAGCGGAGCAAGCTCCAGCGCAAGGGACTTGGTGATCCCATTCACGCCGAACTTCGAGGCGTTGTAGATCGCGCATCCCGGGTTCCCACCCAGGCCGCTGTCGCTGGAGATGTTCACGATGCAGCCCTCGCTGCGGATCAGTTCCGGGATCGCGTAGCGCGACGCGAAGAACGTGCCCTTCAGGTTCACCCCGATCGTGCGATCCCATTGCTCCTCGGTCATGTCCCAGGAGTCGCCCTCGACCCAGACCCCGGCCGCGTTCACGAGGACGTCGAGCACACCGTGCATCGCGAGGACCTCGCTCACCATCCGCGCACACTCGGGGACGACGGTCAGATCCGCCTGGACCGTCGCGATGTCGGGTAGCGCCGACGCCGCCGACCGGAGCCTCGCCGCATCGACGTCGGCGAGGACGACGGCATCGCCGTCGCGGAGGAATCGTTCGGCGATCGCGCGGCCGATCCCACCGGCGCCGCCGGTGATCAGGGCGACGCGCGTCACGCTCCGACGGTCCCGGCGGGCGGTGGGGGTGGCGGCGGCATCCCTCCGGGCGGAGCGGCGCCCGTCTTCATGCCCTCGCGCACGGCCTTGCTCGGCCGCCCGGCGACGAGGTACACGATCGCGCCGATCACCTGCAGCAACACGATCACCAGGACCCACACGAGCTTGGTGCCCGACTGGTAGTAGCGATCGTCGGGCACGCGGATCGCGTCCACGAGCGCCCAGATCCAGAAGGCCAGGCTCGCGATGCCGAGCACGATGATGAACACCGCGAACACCCAGAAGAACGCGGGGACATCGTCCCCGTTCACCACCACCGTCGGACCCCCTGAAGGGTTGACCGTCACCTGCGCCAGCATCGGGATCATCCAGGCTCCTTCACCTTCGGGAATACCTCTGCGGCAAGCACTTCGAGCATGTCCAGGTCGTCGAAGAGCTCGTGGTTGAGCATGATGCGCTGCACGCCGGCGGCCGCGTACTCCGTGAGCCGCTCGGCGGCCTGTTCCGCCGACCCCACGACGCAGGTGGCGCGCAGCTCGTCGAGCTCGTCTTCGAACCGCCCGGCCCGCATCGCGCGTTCGCGCGCCCGCCTGATGCGCCCCATCGCCTCCTCTTCGCTCGAACCCACGTAGCACCATGTCATGACGGACGTCGTGAGCGTCGCCTGGTCCCTGCCGTCGGCGTCGAGCCGCCCGCGGACCCTCGCGATCCGTTCGCCCGCTTCGGAAGGGCCCACGCCCACGGTGTTGAACTCGTCCCCCCAGCGGGAGACCAGCGCGGCGATGCGCGGGCCTCCTTCTCCCCCCACGATGATCGGCGGGTGCGGCTCCTGCACGCCCTTGGGCGCGAAGGGAACGTCCTCCAGCGCGTAGTAGGTGCCCGTGAACGTGAACACCTCCTCGGTGAGCAGCCGGTGCACGATCTCGAGTTGCTCCTCCAGCCGCGCGAACCGCTCCTGCACGGGAGGGAACGGGAAGCCGTGGGTGCGGTGCTCTTCCTCCCACCATCCCGCGCCCATGCCGATCTCCGCGCGCCCGCCGCTGATGCGGTCCACGGTGACCGCGGCCTTGGCCAGGACGGCGGGCGGCCGGAACGTCACGGGGGAGACGAGCGTGCCCATGCGGATCGACGACGTGACCGCGGCGAGACCGGCGAGGTTCGTCCACGCGTCGGAGGACCCACGTTCGCGGTTGCGCATCACGCTGAAGTAGTGGTCCGAGGTGAAGATCGCGTCGAAGCCCAGGCGCTCGGCCGCCTGCGCGGCCGCCACCCACTCCTCCCAGGTCACACCCTCTTGGCCCTCGAGCATCAAGCAGAAGCGCATCGGCGCGTAGCATAGCCCCGCCATGAACGACACCGTCTGCCGAGCCCGAGCCGACGGACGCGACCCACCCCACCGAGGGTCAGCGGGCCCTGCGCGGTCTGCTGCTCGGGGCGGCGCTCGGTGCCGTTCTCGCGACGCTCGCGCGGCGACGCCGGCGAGGGAACGAGGGCTAGCCCCGGAAGAAACGCTGGAGCCCGGCCGCCACGGCCCGCCCGACCCGCCCGGGGAACGCGGGGTCGGCGAGGAGCGTCGGCCTCCTCCGCGTTCGTGGCGAAGACGGGCTCCACCTGGACGGCGGGCATCCTCGTCTCCCGGAGCATGGCGACGGTGAGCCGCTGGAGTCGGCCGCGGCAGGCGAACTCCCCTTCGAGCTCCTCCAGGATCAGCTGGGCGAGCAGGTGTCCGGCGGGTGAGTGCGTCGATGCGGTGCCGAAGTACGAGCACGTCGGGCCCCGCCCCTCGGGGAGCCCAGCAGCCAGATGCAGCGAGATGCAGGCCACCGCGTCGACGTCGTTGGCCATGGAGGCGCGCTCTGAAGGGCTGGGCGTCTCGGCCGGTCCGCGCACCAGCACGGGATGCGCGCCGAGCGCGCTCAGCTCGTCGCGGAGCGCCTCGGCCATCGCGTAGGTGGCCACGCCGTCCTCGTCCGCGTGCTCGGCGTCGATCGCGATCACGGCTCCCGCGATCGACGTGTGTCGCTGACGGAGCTCCTCGAGCTCGCGGACGAACGCGCGTCCGATCACCGTCTCCTGAGGACGCATGCGATCGAGCGTCGCGATGGCGTGAGGTCCGGCGATGCCGTCGGGCTCGTCGCCCACGTTCCGCTGGAACTCCCGCAGCGCGCGGTCGGTGTTCGGCCCGAAGAGACCGTCCGCGCGCCCCACATCGAAGCCGAGGGCATCGAGCTTGCGCTGCAACGCGAGCACGTCGTCGCCGCGGAAGTTGGGAGCGTGGAGGTAGAGGGTGCGGTCACCGAGGCGGTAGGACGCCTCGACCAGCTGGCCCCACGTGTCCGGCCCCACGAGCCCGTCCACCCGCAGTCGCCGGGCCGCCTGGAAGGTCCGGACGGCATCCTCCGTCGAGGGACCGAACCGCCCGTCGCTCTCGGCGGCGTCGATCGCCGCGCCGAGCGCACGCAGGCGCTGTTGGATGTCGTGGATCTCGGGGCCCTCGTCGCCGAGGTGGTAGACGCGCACGCATCGAGTCTCTCCCCGCCGCGGCGCCGTCGGCAACCGACGTGCTCAGGCGCGCGGGAGGTGGGTCAGGACAGGTGCGGATCGACGTCCTTCAAGATGGCGTCCTTCGGGCGCGCGCCGATGACGCGCGCGACCTCCTCGCCGCCCTTGAACAGGATCAGCGAGGGGATCGACATCACGCCGTAGCGACGCGTGGCGTCCGGGTTGTCGTCGATGTTCAGCTTGACGACGTTCAGTCGCTCGCCCTTCTCCTGGCCGATCTCCTCCACGACCGGGGAGACCATGTGGCACGGCACGCACCATTCGGCCCAGAAGTCCACGAGGACCGGGGTCTCGGAATCGAGCACCTTCGTCTGGAATTCCTGGTCGTTCACTTCGCCGATGTTCGCCATCTCGGATCGTCTCCTTGCGTTCGTTCGGGCTCCGGTGGGGCCGCCGGCACCGCTTCCGGCCCGACGCTAGCTTCTCAAACACGCACGTGCCGCGCGGGATTCCCGCTACGCCCCGTGGGCTTCGTCCTCGAGCAGGCGCTCGGCGTCGATGGCGGCCTTGCATCCCTGACCGGCGGCGGTGACGGCCTGGCGGTAGATCGTGTCGGTGACGTCACCGGCCGCGAACACGCCCGGCACGCTGGTGTTCGTCCGCGGCTCGCCGACCACGACGTACCCATCCTCGAGCTCGAGCTGGCCCTCGAACAACGAGGTGTTCGGCGTGTGGCCGATCCCCATGAACACGCCGTCGGCGGCGAAGTCGGTCACCTGCCCCGTCTTCACGTTGCGCAGGCGGATCGCCGCTGACGGCGTCGTCGCCCAGGATCTCCTCCACGACGCTGTCCCAGATCACCTCGATCTTGGGGTTCTCGAGCGCGCGCTGCCCCATGATCGGGGAAGCGCGGAACTCGTCACGACGGTGCACGATGGTGACCTTGCTCGCGAAGCGCGTGAGGAAGGTGGCCTCCTCCATCGCGGTGTCGCCTCCGCCGACGACCACCAGCTCGCGGTCGCGGAAGAAGAACCCGTCGCAGGTGGCGCAGGCGCTCACGCCGCGCCCCCGGAGCTTCTCCTCGCCGGGGACCCCCAGCCACTTCGCCGAGGCCCCGGTGGCCACGATGAGCGTTCGGGCACGCCAGTCCTGATCGCCGGCCTTCACCAGGAAGGGACGTGTGGACAGGTCGACCGAAGTGACGTGCACCGCGAGGATCTCCGCACCGAAGCGCGCCGCCTGCTTCTCCATCTGCTCCATGAGCTCCGGGCCCATGATGCCGTCGGCGAACCCCGGGTAGTTCTCCACGTCGGTCGTGAGCATCAGCTGCCCGCCCGCCTCGAGACCCTTCAGCACGAGCGGCGCGAGGTTCGCGCGCGCCGCGTAGAGGGCCGCCGTGTAGCCCGCCGGCCCCGACCCGATGATGATCACGTCCCGCACGTCGTCGCTCATGGAGATGCATCCTCCCACAAGCCAGAACGCCGCTGTATTCCCGGCTCCTGCGAGGATCGCGCCTACGTCGAGACCTGAGCGATGTGGAGGATCTCGCACCCCTGGACGGACGCGACGCGCACCGTGAGTGCGTCCAACGGCTGCCCGACCCCGGGGCTCTCCGCGTAGAACCCGATGTAGGCGGGGCGCCCCTGGAACTTCGCCTCGATCAGGCGCACCGGCGTGCCGGGGACCTGCTCGAAGGCCTGCCGGATGCAGGCGGTCGCCTTGGCGGCTGCCCCGGGGGCCGCCGTGCGCGCCGGAGCCGGACCGAGCCCGAGGCTCTCGGGCTGGACGCCCGCCGCGCCCGCGGTGAGCTTCGCGGCCGCATCGGAGGCGAGCGCACCGAGGGTGTCCGGCTGGAAGTTCTCGGAGCTGAGCTCGAGGGTCGCCGTTCCCGACACCGTGGCGGTGACGGGCGCGGACGCGCTCGCCCCGTCGGCTGAGGAGGACGCCGCCTCCGATCTTGGGCAGCACGAGCGTCGCGACCAGGATGATCGCCGCCGCCGCGGCGGCGGGCGACCACCCAGCGCTGCCAGCGAGGCGCGGACGTGGTCCCGCGGACACCGCCGCCCGTCTCCAGCTCCGCCATCGCCTTCGCGCCCAGGTCCGAAGGGGAGGGCGCCTCCGGGAGGCGACCGAGTGCCGCCACGGCCGCGCGCGCCTCGGCGACCTCTCGCCGGCATCGTTCGCAGGTGCTGAAGGTGCGCGTCGACGACGGCTCGGTCCTGGGAGGACGACGTGCCGTCGACGTAGCCGGCGAGGAGCTCCTCGGGGTGCGTCATGACTCCTCCTCCGACGTCCGCGACGATCCGGATGGTTCCCCCGAGCCCTCCGCGAGCGCGCGGGCGAGCGCGATACGGCCCCGGTGCACCCGGGACTTCACCGTGCCCAACGGGCACGTCGAGGATGCGGCCGATCTCCTCGTACGGCAGGTCCTGCACGTCGGCCAGGACGAGCGCGACGCGGAACTCCTCGGGCACCGCGGCGAGCGCGGCGGCGACGTCCAGCGTCCCCGCCACCTCGTCGGCGTGATCGGCGACGGGCGGCCCGGGCTCGTGCGGCCGATCGGGGTCGTCGGGCGCCGTCACGTGGAGCATCGGACGTCGCTTCCGTCGGCGGAGCTCGTCGTAGCAGGTGTTCACGGTGACGCGGTGCAGCCACGTCGTGAACGCGGCGTCGCCGCGGAACTGAGCGAGCTTGCGCAGGGCGGCGACGAAGGTCTCCTGCGCGGCGTCGCGCGCGTCGTCGCGATCGCCCAGGATCCGCAGGCAGAGGTTGTAGACGCGGGTCCTCGTGCCGTTCCACGAGGGTCCCGAAGGCGGAGGCGTCACCATCCAGGAAGCGGCGAACGAGGGCGCCGTCGGACGCGGGGTCGGTCACGGACCTGACGCTACACGGCGGGCGGGCTGTTGGTCTCCCTGTCCGTCACCACCGCGTAGTGCTTCGTGGCGTCGAGGCGACCCAGCAGGATGGTCTTCGCCTCCTCGTGCAGGGTGATCGTGACCGAGCCCGTCTGCTCGTCGACCTCGCAGAAGGTCTTGCCCACCTTCAGCGTGGCGTCCTGCGTGTGCACGGTGGCCGCGGCCGTCGCGCAGGCCTTGTCCACGTCGTGGCTCAGGCGGAAGTCGGCCACCGCGTCGGTCGCCGCGTCCGTGGCGACGTTGGACAGGTGGAATCGCGTGATCACGATGGAGGCGCCGTCGATCGCGACCACGATGACGAGGGCCGCGATGAGCAGCCAGACCACGGCCAGTTTGCCGACCATCCCGCGCTCGTCGCGGAACCGTTCCATCGATCTCGTCCTCTCAGCCGCGGAACCTCCGCAGCAGGGCAGTCTTGACGTCATCGACTTCTCGGACCCTGAAGATAAGCGCCAAGATCACGAAGGCAAGCACGCCGACGCAAACGCCTACGACCACCACGCCGAGCTGGCCGGCGAGGGCGGCGGGCTCGGTGCCGAACGGAAGCGTGGATGCCCACGCGAGCGACCGCCGCGCCTATCGCGGCCGGTGTGACCCTCGCGAGCGTCCCCGCGATCCTTCGTCCGTCGATCCCGTCCAGCCGCCCGCGCATGATGAACATCATCACGCACCGTGCCGAAGCCGTAGGACACGGCCCATCCGAGGGCGAGCCCCGGAACTCCCCAGTGCAGTACCAGCATGAACACCACGTCGGCCGCGACGTTCACGACGGCGGCCCCGATGTTCACGAGGGCGGGCGTGCGCGTGTCCTGCATCGAGTAGTAGGTGCGTGTGAGGAGCTGGAAGGTCGAGAAGACGGGGAGACCCACGGCGAAGGCGGCGAGCACGCGCGCGATCAGCTCGGCGTCCGCCGGACCCGAGTTCACGTGCTGGAAGATCAGACGCGAGATCGGCAGGGCGAGGGCGATCAGCCCCAGGGCGGCCGGCAGGATGATCACCGCGGTGTCGCGCACACCGCGCGAGAAGAGCTCCCGCACGCCCTCGGGATGTCCCTCCGTCCACTGTCCGGCCATCCCCGGGATCAACGCGGTGAAGATGGAGACCACGAAGATGGCGTGGGGGAGCGAGACGACGATGAACGCAGCGGCGTACGCGGTGAGCCCGCCCCGAACCCGCCCGTTCAGCACGATGATCACGAAGTACGCGGCCTGGTTGGCCACGACGTAGAGGACGACCCAGCCCGCGAGCCGGGCGAGGCGCCGAAGCGCGGGGTGGTTCCAGTCGAAGCGGAGGTGCCAGCGGTAGCCGAGCCGTCGGAGGGAGGGCCACAACGCGATCGTCATCAACGCCACGCCCAGCGTCGTGCCGATCGCGAGCACGTACCGCTCGGGACCGTCGATGCTCATGACGCCGGGAGCGGCGTCGTGCAGGAGCCACGCGTAGATGCCGAAGGTGGCGATCACCACGACGTTGTTCAGGATCGGTGTGAACATCGGGGGCGCGAATCGCCGGTGCGCGTTCAGCAAGCCTCCGGCGATCGCCCCGATCCCGTAGAACACGATCTGCGGCATGAACCACCGCAGGAAGAAGGTGCCGAGCGCGACCTGGGCGACGGCTGCTTCCCCCGTGGCGTGCGACGCCACGTTGTATGCCCGGATGATCCAGGGGGCGAAGATCGCGCCGACGATCGCGATCCCCCCGAGGCCCACGAGCGCCAGGGTGAGCATCCGGTCGGCGACCTCCCACGACGCATCCCGGCCCTGCGTCTGCATCCATTCGACGAACAGCGGGACGAAGACCGAGGTCAAGATCCCGCCGAGGGCGAGCTCGTAGATGATGTTCGGGGTCGTGTTCGCCTTGTTGTACGTGTCGGCGAGGGCGCTCGCAGTCACGCCCAGGGCCGCGGTCTGCGCCGCGATCCGCAGGAACCCCGTGAAGCGGGAGAGCGTGGTGCCCACCGTCATCACGGCGGCGTTGCGCGCGTACGCGGCCTTCGAATCCTCCGGAGGGAGCGTGGGCTCAGGCGCCTGGGTCACGTCGACTCCTGCGGACACGGATCAGGCGACGGGCCCACAGCACCGCGAGCCCGAGCGCCGCCGCGACGGTGATCAGCAGGGCGATCGTGTTCACGGCCGCCGTTCGGACGACGAGGGTCTGCGGATCGTCGAGCTGTCGACCCGACGGCGCCCGCACGAGGAGCTGGATCGGGTGGGCCTGCCCGCCCGCCGTCGCCTGGACGCGGAAGCTCACCACCTGGTTCGGCCGCGAGAGCGTGACGACCTGGGTGGCGCCTTCGGGGAAGCGGAACCAGGCCGATCGCAGCTGCACGACGATCCGTAGCGGCGTCGGCCCGGGGTCGCCCATCTGCAGCGGGATCGTCCCCACCGCGGACGTGAACGTGAAGCGCTGCGCCGTGCGCGGCCTCACGCGCGCGAAAACGTCCTCCGTCACGGTGTGCACCTGGTCGATCCAGGCGCGCCCGGCGAGCTCGCCCGCTTCGCCGACGTAGATGCCCGACTCCGCATACAGGAGGTCGAGGTCGAGACGATCGGGTGTCGGGTTCTCGACGGTGAGCATCGTCCGGTAGGCGTCGACGTCGCGCCGCTCTTCCCGGATGCCGTCCACGTACGCCTTGGTGAACGCAACGTCGGTGGGGTTGCGCAGCACCGCCGCGGGGCCGGGCGGGTTGACCACCACCGCGAACCCCTGGGCGTGGGTCGGGCGCAGGAACGGCGCGTCGGCGATCCGCCCCACGAGCGGGCTCCACAGGCCGGAGGGGAGACCGGCCGGAAGGGCCAGGGCGATCCCCCGGACGGTCGGTGAGCCGTCCGGCTGGGGGGCCGGAACGGGAGACTCGCGCCAGATCGTGGCGAGCTCGCCGAAGACGACCTGTGCCGTGCGAACCGGGTCGGTCTGCAGGCTCGTGTCGAGGAGCAGTCCTTCGGTGCCCGGATCGGGGAGCACGACCGGCATCTGCGTTCCAGAGAGGGTTGCCAGCGTGGCGGTGGGCAGCGGCGCGAAGCCGTTCGGCTGTGCGGGACGCTCGACCGTCCCCACGTCGCCGAGCAACGTTGTCGCCCCCCCGGCCGCCAGCGCGTCGACCGCCCCGTCGTCCAAGACACCCTGCGGCGGGCGCGCCACCTCCGACGTCGGCTGCACACCGAGCGCGGTCGACACGATCGTGTCACCGGCGCTCCGCTGTTGCGCGAGGTCGTCGGAGAGCCCGTTGGATAGCAGAGACGGGATCAGCGGCGCGGAGAACGGCAGGGTGGAGACCTGAACGTCGGGGGCCTGCGCGACGGAGCGCAACGATGCCAACAGGGCCGCCGCGTTCGCCGCGCCGTCCTTGCCCGCCTCTACCGCGCTGCCGTCGGTCCGTTCGTACCCGTCGGCCATCCCGACCAGCTCGTCGATCATCGAAGGCTGGATCACCACGTCGATCGGATCGCTGCGGCGAGGGTCGGCGGCCATGAGCTTCAACGCCGCGGCCTCTGCACCGAGGGTGCCGTCGGGGGCGATCGCGGATTCGAAGCTCGGGTCCGCGAGTTGGCCGGCGGGGCTGAAGGCCGGGGGCGCGGTGAACTCGGCCCACCAGGACAGGCGCACCGGTTGTTCCGGGGTGCGCACGATGTACACGATCGCTGTGGTCAACGCGGCGAGCGGCACGCCTCCGCTCCGCACGTCCACCTGGGCCGGGTACACGAGCGAGTCCTCGGGGTCGACGCCCGGGATCGCGCTGAGATCCACGTCGACGGTGAACGCCCGTCCTCGCTGGGGGTCCAGCGTTCCCTTCTCGGGGAAGGGCCGCGCGACCAAGGGGATCGCGCCCGGGCCCTCGCGAAGCGAGGTTTGGTATTGGTCCCGCGAGCGGATCGGCTGACCTACGGTGACCTCCACGGAGAGGTCTCCGAAGCGCTGATCGGATGCGTTCTGGGCATGGACGGCGATGTGCAACACGGGGTGCTCGGGCGAGGCGAACGGGGTCTGCGCCGACAGCGTGAGCGTGACGCCCGTGGGCGCTTGGGCGTCGGCCGTCGGCGCCGGGAGCACGAGCGCACAGGCGAGGAGGAGGAGCGAGGAGGCGGCGCGTGCCGCGCGGGTGGTCGTCATGGCCGGCGCCCCATCGTAGCCGCCGCCGACTCAGCCCCGGAGCAGGTGGGAGAGCTCGCTCGCCCCGTAGATCGCGGCCACCGTCAACAGGAAACTGCCCACGAGGATCCGCAGCGTGCGCTCCTTGGTACCCAGGGCGAGGCGGGCCCCGACCCGCGCTCCCGGCACCGCACCCAAGGTCACCACGACGAAGATCGCCCAGTCGATGTGCCCGAGCGCAGCATGTACCACGGTGCCGGGGATGACCAGGACCACGATCGCGAGGAGCGAGGTGCCCAGTGCGCGCTTCAGGGGCATCCCGAGCGCGCCCGCCAGCAACGGCACGATGATCAGGCCCCCACCGATGCCGAGGAGTCCGCTGATGAAGCCCGCGGCGAACCCGATCGAGGCGAACGCGAGCGGTGTGCCCTGGCCGAAGACCTTGCGCGGCGCCGAGGCGCGCGCGCCGCGCAGGATCGCGACGGCCTGGTAGGCGAGGAGCAAGGCGGTCACCACCAGCAGGAGATGGGTGTCGATCAGGTCGGTGAGCCACGCGCCGAGGATCGCGGCCGCGATCCCCGGCCCCACCATCCACGCCGCCGCACGCACGTCGACCTCGCCCGCGCGACCGTACGTGTAGGCCCCGGTGAGGGCCGTGGGGAGGATCACGGGCAGCGGCGTGGCGAGCGCGACGATCGGTTCCGCCCCCATCAACACTTGGATCCCCGGCGTCATCACGATGCCGCCCCCTACACCGAAGAGCCCTGACAAGATGCCGGAGACGAAGCCGATCGCGATGCCGAGCGCCGCCTCGGCGGCGCTCATCGCAGGAGCTCGGCAGCGCGCAGGAGCACGTCGCGCTCCCCCCGGTACGCGGCGCGTTTGAGCGCGCGCTCCAGGGGGAACCAGCGCACCTCCTCCATCTCGTCGTCGCGATCGTCCGTGTCGCCGCCCTTGTGCTGCATCAGGAAGAAATGCACGGTCTTGCGGATCCGCACGTCGTCCCACACGTAGAAGTACTTCGTGTCGCCCAGATCGGCCTCGATCTCGCCGGCGAGGCCCGTCTCCTCGCGCACCTCGCGCACGGCCGCGTCCTCGATCGTCTCGCCTTCCTCGATCCCGCCCTTGGCGAGTCCCCAGGCCAGATCGCCGCGCCGGGTGCGCCTCGAGGCCAGGACCACCTCGATGCCCTCGTCGACGCGACGGTAGATCACGCCCCCGGCGGACACCTCCTTCTGAACGGGTCCCTTGCCCGGGGTAGGCCGCTTTGCGGGGGAGCGTTCCTTCCCGGGGGCCTTCTTCGAACTCGACGCCCCGTGCGACCTCTTCTTGCCGGTCTTGCCGGTCTTGCCGGTCTTGCCGGTCTTGCCGGTCTTGCCGGTGTTGACGCTCGTGCCGGTCGTCGGTTCCTGGCCCTGCGGGTCCTGCGAGGTGCCTGCCTGAGCCCCGGCCGCCTGAGCGGGCTTGCGCCGCCGGCGCCGCCGGCGACGGGCTCTCCGCTTCGGTTGCTCCTGTGCGTCGGCTGCTTCCTGCTCGCCCGCCATGGTGCGGATTCTAGGTCCCGGACTCAGGTGCGCTCGGAGAACGGCCGATGGAAGCATCGGGGATCCCCCCGGAACGCGACGACCGCACGAGGAGACCGTCGGGCACGCATGGAGATCAACGAGCTGTTGCGCTACACGGTGGAGCGCGGTGCGAGCGACCTGCACTGCAAGGTCGGCAACGTCCCGTTCATCCGCGTGGACGGAAGCCTGGAGCCGACGCGCTTCGAGACGCTGACGGCGGCCGACACCGAAGGGTTCGCGCTGTCGCTGATGTCCGAGCACAAGAAGAACGAGTTCGCGACCACCTCTGAGGCGGATCTCGGTTACACCTTGCCGGGCGTCGGCCGGTTTCGCGTGAACGTGTTCCGCCAGCGCGCGGTGGTCGGTCTGGCGATCCGTCGGGTCCGTAGCGAGGTCCCCACCTTCGAGGAACTGCGCCTACCGGAGGTCATGACGGAGCTCGCGGACTCGCCGCGCGGCCTGGTGCTCATCACCGGTCCGACCGGAACCGGCAAGACAACGACGATCGCTTCGATGATCGGCCACATCAACCGCACCCGCCGCGCCCACATCGTCACGATCGAGGACCCCATCGAGGTCGTCCACGAGGACGCACTCTCGATCATCCAGCAGCGTGAGATCGGGATCGACACGGACAGTTACGCCAACGCGCTGCGTCACGTCGTGCGCCAGGATCCCGACGTGATCTTCGTCGGAGAGATCCGCGACTCCGACTCTGCGCTGTCCGCCATCCAGGCGGCCGAGACCGGCCACCTCGTGATCTCGACCTTGCACACGATCGACTGCATGGAGACCCTCAACCGGATCCTCGACCTCTTCCCGCCGCAGCAGCAGAAGGAGGTCCGTTCGTCGTTCGCCGGAGCGCTGCGGGGCATCGTCTCCCAGCGTCTCGTGACGCGAGCCGACGGCAAGGGCCGCGTCCCCGCCTGCGAGGTGCTCATCAACACCGGCCGCGTCTTCGACCGGATCATCGACCCGGACGTGACCGACGAGATCATCGACGTGATCGCCGACGGCTCCTTCTACGGGATGCAGACCTTCGACCAGGGTCTCGTGGGCCTCGTGAAGCTTGGGCTCGTCACCGAGGATGACGCGAGGCGCACCGCCACCAACCCCCACGACTTCGACCTCCAGCTGCGCGGCGTGTTGGAGCGCGCGTCGTCGATCCCCGGGATCGAGGGCGGCCTGCCCTTCTGAGCTAACGTAGTTCCCCGGCCGCGCGTTCCGCCCGGATCTCCATGGGATGACGCCGATAGCCGAACGGGATCGCCAGGAGCAGATAGACGGGGATGAACAGCGGCCCCCACGCGCAGTACTGCCGGATGTGATGCCGCTCGTGCGCGCGCAGCGTCCCCTGCACCGGCACGCCCGAGACGATCACGAAGCCGACGGTCATCGCCGCGCGATGGAGTCGGAGCAGCGCCGCGCTGAGGCCGCGCGGCTCGCGGTCGAAGACGATGGCCCCTTGATCCATCCGGGGGGCCTGGAAGGTGAGCGCGCCGAGCACCAGGCCGATCAGGGTGTTCGGCGAGGTCCAGATGAAGCCGAGCCACCTGGACACCGCTCAATCGTCCTTCATCGTCTGCAGACGTCGCGCGATCCCGATCACCGCCGCCACGAGGCCGACAGCGAGGAGGCCAAGAACGACGTACGACACCCCGGAGTCGCGCCCGTCGTCTCGTTCCGGGTCGAGGGTGCGGCCCGCGCTCGGCGACGTCGATGCGGAGCCCGGCGCGGACTGCGCGTACGCCTGAGCCAGGAGCTCCACGGCATCGAAGCCGCCGGGTGGCTGCAGGAGCGAGAGGTAGATATGCGGGGCGCCGGCGCCCTGGGGGTGGGGGAGCGCGGCGGCGTCGAGGAGCTTGTCGGCGAGCTCGTCGGCGGCCAGCGTGCCGCCCAGGTGGCTGAGGGCTCCGGCCACGCGTCGGCGCGCGGCCGGCAGACCGCGTGCGGGAACGACGGGTCCGTCACCCGCCTCGGTCACGATCAGGAACGCATCCGATGGGCGAGCCCTGCAGGTGCCGACCGACCAGACGGCCTTCAGGGCGGCGAGCAGCCGCTCGGGCATGGGGCCGTTCCCTTCGGCGGCCGCCACGGCGTCGCTCAGGTCTTGGCTCGGGAACCCTCCGGCCACGGCGGCGGCGGCGGTGCCGGCGACCGCGGCGCCCGAGATCACCCGTGCCCCCGTGCTCGCGGCGGGATCTCCGTCGAAGGTGACCGCCGCCGCGGCCGCGGTTCCCCGATCGGCTCCCGGCACCCCGGCGACGAGCTCGCCCGCGCCGACGCCGGCTTGCAGTTGCCGCAAGCTGGCATCGGCGCGTGCAGGTTCTGGCGGCTGGCTCACGACCGCGCCGTGGGATGGATCGATCGTCGCCATCGACGCGGCGTCGCGCAGCCCGCAGAACGCACCGGCCGTCCCCAGCTGTCGTCCGTCCGGATCGACGATGGCCACCGCGATGAAGGCATCGGACCGCGGCGCCCCACTGGCTGCGGACGGCAGGAGCGCGACGGCGGCCAGCGCGACGGCGGCCAGCAGCGACGGACAGGTGGAGGCGCGGCATCCGGCGAGCATAGGCGCCGTCGGCCGCGAAGGAGCCGCCGAGGCCCGGGGTATCCTCGTGCGGTCATGACCGAACCGACGCAACCCGCCACGGGTGCCGTCATCGAGGTCGATCCCCTCGCGCAGGAGTTGGGCGAGCGCTTCGATGCGGCCGGCCACCAGCTCTATCTGGTGGGTGGTTCCGTGCGCGACGTCGTGCTCGGGCGCCCACGTCGCGAGGCCGATCTCGACTTCGCCACCGATGCGGCCCCCCACGAAACCACGCGGCTCCTGCGCGGCTGGGCGGACCGGCAGTACCTCGTGGGCGTGAAGTTCGGGACCGTCGGCGCGCTCAAGCACGGCCAGCGTCTGGAGATCACGACCTTCCGCGAAGACGTCTACGCCCAGGAGCACCGCAAGCCCGCGGTCACCTTCGCGAAGGACATCGAGACCGATCTCTCCCGTCGCGACTTCACGATCAACGCGATGGCCGTGCGGGTGCCGGGCGGCGGGTTCATCGATCCGTTCGGGGGCGTGCGTCACCTCGGCGCCAAGGTGCTCGACACGCCCCTCGCGCCGGAGGTGGCCTTCAGCGACGATCCACTGCGGATGCTGCGCGCCGCGCGGTTCCTGGCGCAGCTCGACGTGATGCCGGCGCCCCGCGTGATGGAGGCGATCGCGCGGATGCGCGAGCGTCTGTCCATCGTGAGCGCGGAGCGGATCGCGCGAGGAGCTCAACAAGCTGCTGGTTGCTGCCCGACCCGCGCGCGGACTCGAGCTCCTCGTGGAGACCGGGCTGTCCGACGAGTTCCTGCCCGAGCTCTCCGCCCTGCGTCTGGAGCAGGATCCGGTGCATCAGCACAAGGATGTGCTCACGCACACCTACGCGGTGGTGGAGCGCTGCGAGGCGATCTTGACGCTTGCGCCTCGCCGCTCTGCTCCACGACGTCGGCAAGCCCAAGACCCGCGAGATCACCCCCGAGGGTGTGCAGTTCCACCACCATGAGGTCGTGGGCGCCCGCATGGCCGAGGCGCGCTTGCGCGAGCTGCGATACCCCAACGCGATCGTCGAGGACGTGCGCACGCTCGTGGAGCTGCACCTGCGTTTCCACGGCTACGGCGAGGGATGGAGCGACAGCGCGGTGCGCCGATACGTGCGCGACGCGGGTCCGCTCCTGGACATGTTGAACCAGCTCACGCGCGCGGATTGCACCACGCGCAACGAACGGCGCGCGCGCGAGTTCGCCACGCTGCAGGACGACCTGGAGGAGCGGATCGCGCGTCTCGCCGAACAGGAGAACCTCGAGGCGATGCGCCCGCCGCTCGACGGCCGCCAGGTGATGGAGCACCTGGGGCTGGAGCCCGGACCCCAGGTGGGAGAGGCGCTCGCCTACCTGATGGAGGTGCGCATGGAACGCGGTCCGATCCCGCAGGACGAGGCGTTCGCGCTGATCGACGCATGGGCGAAGGAGCAGGGGCTCGGGCGCTAGCCGAGGCCGGCTCGGGCGCCGCCCGAGCCGGTTCAGTCGGTGAAGAGGTCGTCGACGAGAGCCACCGCCGTCACGTAGGCCGCGTGGGTACCCAGGCTCGTCGCCAGCACGTCGGGCGGCCAGCGCCATGGCGGAGGGGTCCGGCCGAGCACCGGGAACAGGGTGAACGTGGCCGTCATCAACGTGGCTCCGAACGCCAGGCTCGCCCAGGGTTCCGGCAGCCGTCGACGCAGGATCCCGTGCCACAGACCGAACGCCGATCCGTATCCCCACTTCAGCAGCTCGCCCAGTTCCGCGTCCGTTCGATCGGTCACGCTCCCCAGATGGAGCACGCTCGCGACGATCTGCCCGGGCACCAGGCTGTCGTCGTAGTCCAGCGAACCCGACACCTTGGGTCGCAAGCGATGCTCGGACTTGTATGCCAGCGTCATGGCGGCCGTCCCGGCCACCCCCGCGATCACGCTTCGGACCGGCCAAGGCATGCCGCGCCGTGTCGCCACCGTGTCGCTCATAGCCCCGGGCTGCTCTGCATCAGTCCGCCGTCGGCGAAGATCGTCGTCCCCGTCACGTAGCTCGCGCCGTGGCCGGCCAAGAACGTCACGACGCTCGCGATCTCCTCGGGTTTCGCCATCCGCCCGAGCGGGATCGCGTCGTTCAACCGCTTCATCTTCGCGGGGTCGTCCTCGGTCAGCTTGTTGATGGGCGTGTCCACGGCGCCGGGTCCCACGCCGACCACCGTGATGCCGTGTGGCGCCAACTCCACCCCGGCGGTTCGCGTGAGCATCCGCATCCCCCCTTTCGACAGACAGTAGGCGGTATTGCCCGGCATCGGCCAGTCCTCGTGGACGGAGGTGAGGTTGATGATGCGGCCTCCCTCGCCCTGCCGGATCATCTGCTTGGCGGCGATCTGCGTGCCGAAGAACGCGCTCTTCAGGTTGACGTTGAGCACGAACTCATACTGCTCCTCGGTGGTGTCCAAGATCGACGTGCGCGTCTCGACCCCGGCGTTGTTGACCATGATGTCGAGGCGTCCGAAGGCCTTGACCGCCGCGGCGACGAGGCGCTCCAGGTCCTCGACGTCGCTGACATCGGCATCGACCCCGATGGCCTGGTCCCCCAGTGAAGCCACCTTGCGCTCGAGGTCCTCCGTCGCCTCGGGGTGGGCGACGTAGTCGATCGCGATGCTGGCTCCCTGCTCGGCGAGCCCGAGCACGATCGCCTTGCCGATGCCGCTGTTCCCGCCCGTGACGATGGCGGTCTTCCCCTTCAACGTCATCGTGCGCTCCCGTTCGTCGTCGGGCTCAGTCAGCAGAGCCTCCGTCGTCGTCCCAATCGATCCTGGCGGTCTCGGAGCGATCCAGCACCTGTGGGCCCCTGGTCTTGCTGAAGTAATCCCACGCCCAGCTCACGAACGCATCCGTGCGCTGGCGCACACCGCTCAGCAGCTCGACGTGGACGCCCAGCCACGCGGCGAACGCGATGGAGCCGTGCAGCTCGTGGCGGTGCTCGCCCACCTCGGCCACGGCCGCCCCGCGACCGATCATGGCCATGATCCCCTTGTCGTGGTAGTCGAACGGACGTCGAGGCTTGCCCTTCACGTCGGCGAGGATGTTCTTGGCGGCCCATCGACCGGACTGCAGGGCGACGGACCCCAGCTGCGGCAACGCCGATCCGTCGGGTCCGGCGATGTTCGCGAAGTCGCCGACCGCGTACACGTCGGCGTGATCGGCGACCGTCAGGTCGGGCAACACGTCGATGCGGCCCCCGTTGCCCTGGGCGAGACTCACGCGCGAGGCCAACGGGGCGGCGCTGATCCCGCCGCCCCAGATCACGCAGTGTGTCGGGATCTCCGTGTCGTCCGACAGGCGCGCGTAACCCGAGCCGATCTCGGTGACCGTCGTGCCCAGCCGGATCTCAACCCCGTCGCGTCCAAGCACCTTCGCGGCGTAGCCGTGGGCCTTCGGGGAGAACGGCCCCAGCACGGCGTCGCCCCGGTCCACCATCACGATCTTCGCGCGATCGACGGCCAGGTCGTGGTACTCCGACGGCATGACGTCCCGGATCATCTCGGCGAGCGCGCCGGAGATCTCCGTGCCGGTGGCCCCCGCCCCCACCACGACGAAGTTCAGCGCGCCCCGGTCCACCAGCGAGGGGTCGCGGTCGGCGTCCTCGAAGACGGCGAGTATGCGGGAGCGCAACCGTTCCGCGTCGTTCAACGAGTAGAGGGGATAGACGTGCTCGGCCCCCGGTGTGCCGAAGAAGTTGGCCTGGCTCCCGCTCGCGAGCACCAGGACGTCGCCGGAGATCGTCCCACCCTCGTCGAGCGTCACCGAGTGCGTGGCGGGGTCCACAGAGACCACCTCGCCCATCTTCACGTCGACGTTCGGGTGCTTGCGGAACTCCTTGCGCGTGTCGATCGCGATGTCGGAGGCCGCCAGCTGGCACGTGGCGACCTGATACAGCAGTGGCTGGAACTGGTGGTAGTTGTGCTTATCGATCAAGGTGACGCGAACGTCGTCGGCGCCGGCGAGCTCCTTGGCGCATCCGAGGCCCCCGAAGCCGGCACCCACGATCACGACGTGCGTCCCGGTCCCCCGTGGGGTCATCGCACGACCGAAGCAGGCTCGTCGTCGGAGAGTGCCTTGGCGGCCGCGATCAGCGTGAGATGGGTGAAGGCTTGCGGGAAGTTGCCGATCAGGCGGCCGTTCTTGGCGTCGTACTCCTCCGAGAAGAGACCGAGGTCGTTGCGCAAGGACAGGAGGCGATCGAACAGTTCCTCCGCCTCCTTCTTCCGGCCGATCATGGCGAGGTCGATCACGAGCCAGAAGCTGCACGCGAGGAACGCTCCCTCGCCCGGCGGGAGACCGTCGGCGGCGTCCTTGTCGGGGATGTAACGCATCACGAAGCCGTCCTTGACGAGCTCGCGCTGGATCGCTTCGACGGTGCCCACGACGCGGGGATCGCTGGGTTCGAGGAACCCCACCTGCGGGATCAGGAGCAGGGCCGCGTCGAGCTGTGACGATCCGTAGTACTGGGTGAAGGTGTTCCGTTCCTCGTCGTAGCCCTCTCGCACGACCTCCTCGTGGATGTCGTCCCGCATCTTCCTCAGGGCCGTGAGGGGAGCGTCCGCACCAGTGTCCTCAACGATCTTCACGATCCGGTCGGCGGCGACCCACGCCATCACCTTCGAATGCACGAAGTTGCGGCGCGGTCCCCGCACCTCCCAGATGCCGTCGTCGGGGTCCTTCCAGTGCTCAGCGAGCCAGGTGACCACGCCCCGTGCGACGTCGATGCCCTCATCGGAGCCCTGCATCCCGAGCTGGCGCGCTCGATACACGGCGTCGATGAGTTCGCCGTAGACGTCGAGCTGCAGCTGTCCGGACGCAGCGTTGCCCACCCGGACGGGAATCGAACCTTCGTACCCGGCGAGCCAATCGAGCTCGTACTCGTCCAGACGTCGCTCGCCGGCGATGCCGTACATGATCTGCAGGTCCTCGGGGTCGCCGGCGACGGCGCGGATCGCCCAGTCGCGCCACCGGGTGGCCTCCTCGACGTAGCCGGCCACCATCAGCGCGTCCAGGGTGAGCGACGCGTCCCGCAGCCAACAGAAGCGGTAGTCCCAGTTGCGGACGCCACCGAGGAATTCCGGCAACGACGTGGTGGGCGCGGCCACGATCCCTCCGGTTGGGTCGTAGATCAGCGCCTTCAAGGTGATCATCGACCGCTCGACCTCGTCCGCCCAGCGTCCCGTATAGGTGGAACGGGACGACCACGCGCGCCACCACGCGTCCGTTCGCTCGACCGCCTCGACCGGATCGATCGGGTCCGGCGGGGACCCCCACGGCGAGTAGTACGTGAGGACGAACCCAACGCTGTCGCCCTCGTTCACGGTGAACGTGGCCGCGTGGTGATCCTCTTCCACGCGCAGCGGGACGTCGCCTCGCAGCTCGATCCCCTCCGGTCCGGCTCCCACCTTGACGTTGCCTTCCCCGGTACTGCGCCAGGGCAGCGTCCTGCCGTAGTCGAAGCGCGGCTTGAACCGGGTCGTCAACGACACCGAGCCTTTGATGCCTTGCACCACGCGGACGAGACGTGGTTCGGCCTCGCGGCTGGGCATGCAGTCCACCAGTCGCACGGTGCCGTCGGCCGTCTCGAAGTCCGTCTCGAGGACGAGGCTCTGCGGCCGGTATCGTCTCGTCGTCCCGATGATCGGCCCGTCGGGGGCGATGCTCCAGAACCCGTTGTCCGGGGTTCCGAGGAGCGAGGCGAAGCACGCCGAAGAGTCGAACCGCGGGAGACAGAGCCAGTCGACCGAACCGTCGAGGCCGACGAGGGCCGAGGTGTGGAGATCGCCGATGAGTGCGTAGTCCTCGATCCGCAGTGCCATGGTGGCCTCCTCGCTCTACCTCGTAGATGCACATCATGCCAGCGGGGACGGATTCCGGCTCCGGGGACGAGCGACCACGCGCGAGGACGCTGAGCGTCTGAGACGGGTGGAGCCGCAGGTAGGCTCTTGCGCATGAGTGACCCCGCACGTGGGCTGACGTCGGCTGAGGTCGCGGAGCGCGTCGCGGCGGGTCGCGTGAACGACGTGCCGACCGCCCCCACCCGCACCGTCTCGCAGATCGTGCGGGCCAACATCTTCACCCGGTTCAACGCGATCTTGGGCGCGATGTTCGCGATCATCATCGTCGTCGGACCGGTGCAGGACGCGCTCTTCGGGTTCGTGCTGGTCGCGAACGCCGCCATCGGGATCGTCCAGGAGTTGCGCGCGAAGCGCACCCTCGACAGCCTCACGCTGCTCACCGCGCCCAAGGCGCACGTGGTGCGCGACGGCGAGACCCGCGAGGTCCCCGTCTCCCGCGTGGTCGAGGACGACGTGCTCGACCTGGTGGCGGGCTACCAGGTCGTGGTCGACGGCGAGGTCGTCCGTACCGACGGCCTCGAGATCGACGAGTCGCTCCTCACCGGCGAGGCCGATCCGATCGTCAAGCGCGACGGCGAGGAGGTGCTCTCCGGATCGTTCGTGGCGGCCGGTGCCGGCCGCTATCGGGCCACGCGCGTAGGAGCCGAGGCCTACGCGACGCGGCTCGCGGAGGACGCCCGGCGCTTCACGCTCACGCACTCCGAGCTCCGTAGCGGCATCGACCAGATCCTCACGTACGTCACGTACGCGATCGTGCCCACCGCGGCGCTGCTCTTCTTCAGCCAGCTCCGATCGCACGATTCCTGGCGCCGCGGCGGTCTCCGGCGCAGTGGCGGGCACCGTGGCGATGGTTCCGGAGGGACTGGTGCTCCTCACATCGCTGGCGTTCGCCGTCGCGGTGATGCGGCTCGCCCGCCGGCGCGTGCTCGTGCAGGAGCTCCAGGCGGTGGAGGGTCTCGCGCGCGTCGATGTGCTCTGCATCGACAAGACGGGCACGCTCACCGAGGGGAAGCTCACGGTGCAGGGCGCCGAGCCCGTCGACGGCGCGGCCGTCGAGGACGTGCTGGGGGCCATCGCGGCGAACGACGCGGCGCCCAACGCCACGATGCGCGCGATCGCCGAGCGGTATCCACAGGCGCCGGCCGGCTGGGAGGAGACCGGCTCGGTCCCGTTCTCGTCGGCCCGCAAGTGGAGCGCGGCCGCGTTCGACGGCCACGGCGCGTGGGTCCTCGGGGCGCCGGATGTGCTCCTCAGCGGCATGGAGGGCCACGACGAGGTCCGCGCCACGGTGCAGCGCGAGTCCGAGGCCGGCCACCGCGTCGTGCTGCTGGCGTCGGCGCCCTCCCTGGCCGGTGAGGAGCTCCCCGCGCGGCTCACACCCGCCGCCGTCGTGGTGCTCGGCGACAGCGCACGTCCCGACGCCGCCGAAACCCTCCGGTACTTCGCCGAGCAAGGGGTGCGGGTGCAAGGTGATCTCCGGCGACGATCCCCGAACCGTCGGCGCGATCACGCGTGACCTCGGGATGGAGGGTGCCGATGAGCCCGTCGACGCCCGCACGCTGCCCGAGGACCGGCAAGAGCTCGGCGCCGAGCTCGAGCGGCACGCGGTGTTCGGTCGCGTCACGCCGCAGCAGAAGCGCGCGATGGTGCTGGCCCTGCAGGCTCACGGCCACACGGTGGCGATGACCGGCGACGGGGTGAACGACGCGCTCGCCCTGAAGGACGCCGACATCGGCGTGGCGATGGGGTCGGGCAGCGACGCGACACGCGCGGTCGCGCAGCTCGTCCTGCTCGACTCCACCTTCGACGCGCTCCCGTCGGTGGTAGCCGAGGGCCGCCGCGTGCTCGGCAACATCGAACGAACCTCCGGTCTCTACCTGAACAAGACGGTCTACGCGATGCTGATCTCGCTCGCGATCGGCGTGGCGGGCTTCGCCTTCCCGTTCCTGCCCCGCCACCTCACGCTGGTGGGCGCCATCACGATCGGCATCCCCTCGTTCTTCCTGGCCCTCGCGCCCAACACCGACCGGTTCCGCCCCGGGTTCGTGAATCGTGTGCTGCGGTTCGCGATCCCGACCGGCACGCTCGCGGCCGCGGCCACGTTCCTCGCCTACACGGTGGCGAGGAACGAGTCAGGCGTGACGCTGATGCAGGCGCAGACCACGGCGGTGATGGTGCTGACGTGGATCGGGCTCCTGGTCCTCTCGATCCTGGCGGCGCCGCTCACGCGCGACCGGCTGATCCTGATCTGGTCGATGGCGGGACTCTTCCTCCTGGTCCTGAACCTGCCCGCGACGCGTGCGTTCTTCGCGCTCGAGATCCCGCCGTTGATCGTGTGGCTCGCGGGCTTCGGGATCGCGGGGCTCACGTGGTCGTTCGCGCGGCTCTTCGTGCCGGGTGATCGGCCGGTGGGCTGGCGCGGGCGCGAGCGTGATGAGGCGGGACGCGGCGGCGCGCTAGCCGCCCGTCAGTGGAGTAACCCGACCCTCGACGGCGGCCAGATGATGACCTCCGCCTTCCCGATCACCTTGTCGATGGGGATGAAGCCGAGGCCGAAGCGCGAGTCGAGCGAGTTCCCGCGGTTGTCACCCATCACGAAGAGGCTGCCTTCGGGCACAGGTGTCTTGGGGAAGTCCTCGGTCTGTTGCGTGAGGTACGGCTCGTCGAGCTTCTGCCCGTTCACGTATACGCTGCCGCCCTTGGCCCAGACGGTGTCGCCGGGGACTCCGATCACCCGTTTGATGAAGTCCTCGTTCTCGGGCTTCTGGACGCCGAGCCCCTCGAACATCCAGTGGAAGAACCCGCCGATAGGACCTCGATCCGGCTGCGCCTTCGGGTTGGGGTCGGAGAACACCACGATGTCGCCGCGCCGGGGATCGTGGAAGTAGTACGGGACCTTCAGCACGAGCACGCGATCGCCGGGCATCAGCGTGGGCTCCATCGAGCCCGAGGGGATGAAGAACGCCTGCACCAGGAAGGTCTTGATCAGCAGGGCCAGGATGAAGGCCATCAGGATCAGGCCCGGCAGCTCCCCCATGAACCGGAGGACCGGGTTGCGCTGCTTCTCGGGTGGCCCCTTGGGCTTCGGCTGATCGAGCGACGTGCGCTCGGGGGTCGTCGTCACCCGCCAAGGGTACCTGTGGCCGGGGTCGATGCGGCCTCAGGCCGGGAGCTGCAGCACGAGCTCCACGGCCTTGCACGAGGCCCAGATCTCCGCACCCTCGTGCAGCCCGAGCCGCGAGACGGACCCCAGCGTGACCTCAGCCACGATCGGTGGCGCGGACGCGATCCGCACCCGGGCGCGCTCCCCCTCCACCGACACCGCCGCCACCTCTCCGCGCAGCACGTTGCGCGCCGATCCCCCTTCGGGCCGCGCGGTGTGGAGCACCACCTCGGCGGGTCGCAGCGTGGCGGTGACGCCCTCGAGCGGTCGCCGTGGGAGCGCAACGGGCCAGGCCACCACGAGGTCACCCTCGTCGGTGACGAGCCGACCCGCGCCCTCGTCCAGGGGCTCGAGCCTCCCGGCGTAGAGGTTCAAGCCCACCAGGTCGGCAACGTACGACGAGTGCGGCGCCTCCCGGATCGCGGCCGGCGTGCCGGCCTGCGTGACGCGCCCGTCCTCGAGCACGACCAGCCGATCCGCCAGCGTCATCGCCTCCACGGGATCGTGCGTGACGAGGAGGCGCACGCCGGGGAAGGCCGCCAGCGTCGCACGCAGGAGCGGGCGTAGCTGTGCGCGCGCCTGCACGTCCAGCGCCGAGGTGGGCTCGTCCAGCAGGAGCAGCGCCGGTTCGTCGATGAGCGCGCGCGCCAGCGCGACGCGCTGCCCCTCACCGCCGGAGAGATCCGCGGGCCGGGCCTGCATGCGCGCCTCGGGGAGACCCAGCCGGGCGAGGAGCGCGCGAGCGCGATCGCGTGCCGCCTGCTTCGCGATGCCGTGGGCTCTCAGGGGGAACGCGGCGTTCTCCATCGCGGAGAGGTGTGGGAACAGACGCAGGTCCTGGAAGACGACCCCGATCGGCCGGCGTTCTGGTGGGAGCGCGGAGACGTCGATGCCTTCCAAGCTCAGGTGCGCCTCCCCGTCCTCCGTCAAGCCCGCCACCGCCTGCACGAACGTCGACTTGCCCGATCCGTTGGGGCCGAGGAGCGCCACGGTCTCTCCCGGCTCGGCGTCGAGCGCGGCGTCGAGCGAGAATCCATCGCGCCGAAGTCGGACCTCGGCGTGCAGGCTCATCGGGTCCACAACCGGTCGCGCAACAGGACCAGTACCACGAGGGAGAGGGCGACCAACAGCAGCGAGAGCAGCACGGCGGCGCCCGGGTCCTTCTGCCGCGCCTGGTATACGGCGAGCGGCAGCGTCTGCGTGCGCCCCGCGAGGTTCCCCGCGAACGTGATGGTGGCGCCGAACTCCCCGAGCGCACGCGCCCACGCGAGGACAACCCCGGCCGCCAACTGAGGCGCGAGCATGGGGAGCGTGACCCTGCGGAAGGCATATCCGCGCGACGCGCCGGCCGCCGCCGCCGCGTCCTCAAGTCGCGGGTCGAGCGAACGGAGTCCGGCCTCCGCCGCGATCACGAAGAGCGGGATCGAGACGAACGTCGCGGCCACGACGGCCCCCGCGGTGGTGAACGGCAGCTGGATCCCGAGCGCGCCGCGGAGCCACCTTCCGGCCACGCCGCTACGCCCGAGCGCTTCGAGCAACGCGATCCCCCCGACCACCGGAGGCAGCACGATCGGGAGGATCACCACCGCGCGCAGCAGGTTCCTCCCGCGGAAGCGGCCGCGTGCCAGGACCCACGCGATCGGCAACCCGAAGAGCGCAGAGATCAGGGCGGCCGTGAGCGAAACCTGGAGGCTGAGGCGGAACGCAGTCCAGGCGCCGCTGTCGGTGAGCACCTCCCCGACGTGACCCCACGGTGCGCGGATCAGGAGCGCCAGCAGCGGCACTGCGACGAAGGCCGTCCCGATCGCCGCCATCGCGACGACGAGCGGGTGTAGGTGGCGCCGCGCACCGGCGGTCATGCCGCGGGCGGCGGCAGGAACTGGAACGAGTGCAGCGTCGCCTGACCGTCCGGTCCCGTCACGTAGCCGACGAAGGCCTGGGCCAGCGTGCCGTTGCTGCTGCCCGCGACCACGGCGATCGGGTAGGTGGCGATCACGTTCACGTCGGCCGGGATCTCGACCGCATCAACGTCGGACGAGACCGACGACACGTAGACGATGCCGGCATCGGCCTCATCGGCGGTGACCTTCGCGACGACGGAGGCCTCGTCCTCCTCGTTGGAGACGATGTTGGGCGTCACGCTCTTCAGCAATCCCGCGGACTTCAGGCTCTCGCGCGCGTAGTCGCCCACGGGCACGCCGGGGGCCGCCAGCACGAGCTGGACCCCCGGGTCGGCGAGATCCGCGTACGTCTTGATGTTCGCCGGGTTACCGGTCGGCGTGATCACGACCAGTCCATTCTGTGCGAAGTTCACCCGCCCCGTGACGCCGGTCTTCTTCTGCACGTCGTCCATCCACGTGCCGCTGGCCGAGGCGAACACGTCGGCGGTGCCCTCGGACTCGATCTGCGCGGCGAGCCCGTCGCTCGGGCCGAAGTTGAACGTCACCGTGGTTCCTGGGTTCGCGGTCTGGAAATCCTTGCCGATCTGCGTGAAGGCTGCGGTCAGCGATGAGGCGGCGAAGACGGTGAGCTCGGTCGACGCGCCTTCCAACGATCCCGAACCGGACGGCGAGGCGTCGTCGTTGGACGTGCAGGCCGCGGTCAGGAACGCGAGGCAGACGACGGGGACGAGGAGTCGCTTCACGTTGGCCTTCCCTTCTTCGAGATGGGACGATGACTATACAGAGTCCCTGCGTGCTATACCAAGGGAAACCTGGTGTGGGATAAGCAATACACTGTGGTGGTCATCGGAGCCCAGGAGGAGAGCGATGGAGACGAGCGCCAGGAATCAGCTTCGGGGAACCGTCACGTCCGTGAGCATGGGCGCCGTGATGGCGGAGGTCGTCGTCGACGTGAACGGCGCACAGGTGGTGGCCGCCATCACGAAGGAGTCGGCGGAGCGCCTGGGCCTCGCCGGTGGCAAGTCGGTGACCGTGATCATCAAGGCGACCGACGTGATGATCGGCGTGGGCTGACTACTCGGGCAGGTTCACCATCACGCTCGTGGCCTTCACGGTGGCCACGGCCTCCATGCCCACCTCGAGCCCCAGCTGATCCACGGCCTCGCGCGTGATGAACGCGAGCACCCGATGCGGTCCCGCCTGGATCTCCACGGTCGCCGAAAGTTCGTCCCGCTTGATCTCGGTGATCACGCCCGGGAAGCGATTGCGCGCGCTTCCGGCGACGATCGGCTGGTGCCCGCTGCGTGCCGAGAGGAGACGCGCGACCTCGGCCGCGGGCACCTCCCGCTGACCGCCCGCGGTCCGGTGCGTCGTGAGCTTGCCATCGCGCTCCCATCGACGCAGCGTCTCCACGCGCACGCCCAGCGCCTTCGCGGCTTCGCCGATCCGATAGGTGTCCGCCATCTCGCGGCAGGATAGTCCTGGACGCCGCTCCTGAGCGACGTGTAAACGATCCCGCCTCCAGAACCCTCTGTCGTTCGTGGTGATGCGTGCGACGGACGCGACGACGATGATGACCACGGTGGGAGAGCGCGAGGTCGACGACGGGACGGGGACCGGCGCAGCGAGGGACGCGCACGACTTCGCACGCGTCTTCCGCCAGGATGGTCCCGGCCTCTGGCGCACGATCTACGCGTTCACGGGCGGCAGGCGCGACATCACCGAGGACGTGGTGGCCGAGGCGTTCGCGCGCGCCATCGCCTACGGCGGCACCATCCGCGAGCCGCTCCCCTGGCTCTACCGGACGTCGTTCCGCCTGGCGCAGACCGAGCTGAAGAGCGAACAGCGACGGCACGCTCAGCCCGAACCCGGGGGGTTCGTCGATCCTCCGGAGCTGGCCGGACTGCTTGAGGCCCTCCGACGGCTCTCTCCCAACCAGCGCGCGGCGGTGGTGCTCCGCTACGAGGCCGATCTCCCCGTCGACGAGGTCGCCCGGCGGATGGGGATCGCGTCACCCACGGTCCGCGTGCACATCCATCGCGCCCGGGCGCGGCTGCGCGCGCTGCTGGGCGCGGAGGAGGTGGACGACTAGATGCCCGAACGCTGGGCGCGGGAGCTGAACAAGCTGCGTGACGTCGAGCCCGACGGCGACCGGACCTGGCAGCGGGCGCAGCGCCCCCCGCGCGGTGAGGGGATGCCTCCGCGCCGGCAACGCGTGGTCGCAGGCGTCGTCGCGTTCGCGGTGTTCGCGGTGGCCGGCATCTTCGCGTGGCAGATCCTCCGGCCGACCTCGCGGCTCGACACCTCGGTGGGCCTGCCCCAGGGCGCCACGGTCATGGTCACGTTCCGGATCGCCGACATGAACGCCCACGGTGCTCATGCGCGGTTGACGGTGGACGGCGCGACGGTGCAGGGAACGGTCGGGTCGCATTGCTGGACCTTCTCCGGAGGGAGCGGATGCGCCGATACGGTCGCGCCCTCGTTCGCCGATGACGACTTCGTCCCGGTGCCACGCGGCGCGTTGCTCGCGATCACCGGCGATGCGACGAGCGTGGATGGTGAACTCGACCGGGCCGGCGACTTCCCCTTCCCCAAGGTCCAAGGGTTCGGTTCGATCACGGAACCCGTCGCCCTGGATCAACCCCCTGGCAGGTACGTGCTCTCGTTCGTGGCGCACGCCGACGACGGCGACGTCCCGTTCTACTTCCCGATCGAGCTCGTGAAGGGCCCAGGCGGCGCCTCAGGGAGCGTCGGATCGCCTTCAGGAGACACGCTCGCCGTGTCGTGTACTGATCAGGGGGCAACGGTATCCCCCAACGAGATAGCCGGTTCGCCAGAGGGCGTCCGTATCCATGCGACCGACGCGACCGGAAGGGCTGCCGACGTCATCGTCTCGGATCCTTCGCAGCCACCCCTTGCCTGGCGACTGAGCGCCGAGGGAGGTTCCGCGTTCGATCCCCTCACCGTCGTGCAGGCCCCATCGGGCGACCTCACGGTGACATGCGTCGGACCTGACGATGCGCCGCTGGGGTCTTCCGCTTCGTTCACCGTGACCGATCCAGCCCACTGGTTCCATCCCTGGACGCTGGACTGCCCGATCGAAGAGATCAAGACCACCGGGGCGATGCCAGCTGTCATCAGCGATGGCGAGATTCGATCGACCGCGCGTCAGTTCCTGGACGGCCTGCTTCCGGACGACGTTGCCGGTCAATCAGGATGGTCGGCGCAGCTCGCCGTGTATCCGGAGATGATTTCGTTCGAGCGAGCTGGCAGGAGGATCGCCTGGCTAGAGATCGGCGCCGCCGGTCGTTGGTTCGTCGCTCTCGCCAGCGCTACCTGTGCGGGGGCAGGCCTGAGCCCTTCCGTGACGACCCCCACCTCCATGCTCGGCTGCTCTCCAGGAGACGAGAGGGCGTTCTCGCATCAGGGACCTTCGCTCCTGCCGGCTGGTGAGGCGTTCATCCGGGCGAACGTGGCTGGGATCCTTCCCTCCGACGCCGTGGACCAACTCGACGCGGTCACGGGAGTCCTCAAGCCGCGATCCGGGCCATGGGTCATCGAGCGGGACGGAACGGTCGTCGCGTGGGTCGATTACGAGACGCTTTCTGGCGTCGCGTGCCGTGGATCTGGCATCGAGGGCGTCTGATCCGCGTCAGACGGCGAAGCGCACGTGCAGGATGTCGCCCTCCTGCACCTCGTAGTCCTTGCCCTCCACACGGATCTTGCCGTGCGTCTTGGCGACTTCCATCGACCCCAATGCCACCAGTTCGTCGTAGCCGATCACCTCCGCGCGGATGAACCCGCGCTGCAGGTCGGTGTGGATCACGCCGGCGGCCTCCGGCGCGTGCGCGCCGCGCCGCACCTCCCAGGCGCGCGTCTCGTCCTCGCCCGTCGTGAGGAAGGTGATCAGGTCGAGTGCCCGGTAGCCCGCGTGGATCACCTTCTCGAGACCGGGCTCGGCCACGCCGAATTCCTCCAGCAGCGCACGCGCCTCCTCCGGATCCATCTCCGCGGTCTCCGCCTCGATGGAGGCATACACGCCGATCGCGTCCTCGGACGTGAGCTCCGCCGGCACCTCCAGTCCCTCCTCGAGGTTCGCGACGACCACCTCAGGCTTCATGGTGAGCGGCGCGATGCCCCGCAGAAGCTCCGCCTCCTGGGGTTCCAGGCCGGCCGTGCGCAACGGCGTCTCGGCGTCCAGGGCGGCCTTCGCCTTCCGCAGAGCCGCCACGTCCTCGGTTCACGCGACCCTTGGCACGCTTCACCGCTTTCTCGAGCGCCGACTCGATCACACCGAGGTCGGCGAGCAACAGGTCCGCTCGTACACCCGCCAGCTCGGACGCCGGCGACCGATCGGGCCCGAAACAGCGGATCACGAGCGCCAGCGCGTCCACCTCGCGGAGCTTCGCGATCGCGTGCGCGCTCGACGTCCCGCCGGGCACGTCGACGAAGCGCACCTGCGCGGCCACCGTCTTCTTCGAACGCTCCATCTCCGTGAGCACGTCGAGGCGCGGATCCGGAACGGGCACCACGGCGACGTTCGCCTGCCCGCCGTGCGAGCCGGCGCGCGTGAGCGCCGTGAACAAGGTGGATCTCCCCGAGAACGGAACGCCGACGAGACCGATGTCCTTCACGCCCCGAGGCTACCGGAAGCGCTCGACGCACCGGCCCGACCGGACCGACCGTTCGGCGCGACTCGCATCGACCGTTCGGCCCACAAGTACCGCCGTTCGGTCCCTGTGCCCCCCGAACGACTGATGCCGATGTAGCTCAGGAGACCGGGCGGGGTGGGGTGCCGCCAGACCCACCCCACCCCGTCGGGTCCGTTCTGATGACGGCCGCGCGCGTCGACGCGGACGCAAGCTCCGGTGGGCTGGGGATCCGACGGCCCCAGCCCACCGGCACCTTCCCGACCACGTCCGAGCACGCTGCTCGTCTTTCGCGTGGCGCGGGCCGGGGGCCCGGTCTAGGCTGGGCCGATGCTCTGTACCCGGTGCGGCTCCGAGGCGCCCGCCGATGCCAGGTTCTGCCCCTCCTGCGGCGCGCCCATGGAGGCGGCGCCGGTCCAGGAGGAGCGCAAGCTCGTTTCGGTTCTGTTCGTGGACGTCGTCGGTTCCACCGCCCGGGCCGACGGCGCCGACCCCGAGGACGTGCGCACGCAGAACCAGCTGTACTACGGGGAGACCCGGGCCCGCATCGAGCGCTTCGGGGGCGTCGTGGAGAAGTACGTCGGCGACGCCGTGATGGCCGTCTTCGGCGCGCCTCTGGCGCACAGCGAGGACGCCGAGCGCGCGGTGAGCGCGGCCCTCAGCATCCTGGAGGGGATCCAGGTTCTGAACGCCCGCCACGAAGGGCTGGACCTGCACGTGCGCGCCGCGGTCTGCACCGGCGAGGCGATGATCACCGTGGACGCTGCACCTGCGGACGCGCTCGCGACCGGCGATGTCGTGAACACCGCGGCCCGCCTGCAGTCCGTGGCGCCCCCCGACGGTGTCGTGATAGATGCGGAGACCCATCGGCTCACGCGCCACGCGTTCGGCTTCCGCGAGCTCCCCGACGTCGACGCGAAGGGCAAACGCGACCCGGTCGCAGCCTGGCTGGTGGAGGAGGCCCCGGCCGTCCCCGCCGGCCGACCGATGTCGGCTTCACCACTCGTCGGCCGTGACCGCGAGCTGCTGCTGATCGCGACGCTCTGGGATCGTGTGCGCGCCAGCCGGGCCCCGCACCTGATCACGGTGCTCGGACCGGCGGGGATCGGCAAGACGCGGATAGGGCGCGAGGTCTCCCAGATGGTCGAGGAGCAGGGTGGCCGTGCGCTCTGGGGCCGCAGCCTCCCGTACGAGGAGCAGACGCCGTACCGCGCGTTCGGCGAGATCGTCCGTCGCGCCGCCTCGATCTATGAGAACGACACCGCCGAGGTGGCCCGCGCGAAGCTCGCGGACTTCGTGGGGAGCGTCTTCCCGGCGAGCGAGGTCCCGGAATCCCGCGCGTACCTCGGGCAGCTCCTGGGGTTGGTCACGACCGAGGGCACCGACGATCCGCACCACCTGTACTTCGCGGCCCGTCGCCTCGTGGAGCTCCTCGCCTCGCGCACGCCGCTGTTGCTGGTGTTCGAGGACGTCCATTGGGCCGACGACGCGTTGATGGCGCTCCTCGACTATCTGGTGGGCCGCGTCGCCGACCAACCCGTCGCGTTCCTGGCGCTCGCGCGGCCGGAGTTCGTCGAGACCCGCCCCGCCTTCGGGGCCGGGCTCATGGGCCAGACCAAGCTGCCGCTCGAGCCGCTCACAGCCGCCGAGGCGACCCAGCTGGTGGCGGCCACCCTCGCCGCCGAACCCGACACGGTGGACCAGCTCGTGCAGCGCGCGGAGGGGAACCCGCTCTTCCTCGAGGAGCTCGCCGCCGCGGTCGCCGATGACGCCGACGTGGGCGAGTTGCCGACGACGGTCAGGGCGGCCATCGCGGCGCGGATCGACGCGCTCCCGCCCGGCGCGCGGACAGGCCTCCTGCACGCCTCGGTGATCGGACAGTCGTTCTGGCGAGGCGTGGTGGAGCGAATCGGAGACCTCGACGACGTCGACGAGGCGCTGGAGGCGCTCGAAGCGCGCGGCTTGGTCCAGCGGCGTTCCGAGAGTCAGCTGGAGGGCGACGTCCAGTACGCCTTCAAACACATGTTGATCCGCGACGTCGCGTACGCGACGTTGCCCCGCTCCGTGCGTCGGGAGCTGCATGCGGCCACGGCCCGCGTGATCGAGTCCTCCATGCCGGATCCGGAGGAATTGGCATGGGTGCTCGCGCTCCACTGGAGGGAGGCCGGGGACGCGCCGCGGGCCATGGAGTACCTGATCGCCGCGGGCGATCGCGCGCTGGCCGCGTTGGCGGGGGAGCAGACCTACGACCTGTACAGCCGCGCCCTCGAGCTCGCCACCACCGATGCGGATCGCCGCCGGATCCGCCTGCGACGAGGCCTCGCCTTGGTGGAGCTCGAGGAGTTCTCGCGCGCCGACGAGGAGCTGGCCGCGCTGATCCCGGAGCTCGATGGCACCGACGAGGTCGAGGCGATCGTCGGGCGCTCGCGCGCCACCTTCTGGACGGAGCAGGCTCAAGAGACGATCGCGCTCGCGGAGCGGGCCCTCACGCTCACGCGCGAGCGGGCGCCGGAACTCGAATCGGTGGCGCTGGCGCGGTTGTCGGGGACCTACGCGATGCGCGGCGAGGCGGGGGACCTCGACCGAGCGATCGAGTTAGGCGACCGTGCGTTGGAGATATGGCCATCAGGGGTCCGGCAACCCGAACTGGCGGAGCACTTCCACATGCACGCGGATAACTTCTACTGGACCGGTGACTTCGCTCGGACCTTGGAGATGTCCGAGGGGGCCGCCAAGGTGGGAGGGCTCGAGCCCAGCAGCGCCGAGTACCTCCTGCGCGGTGCGGGGATGCGGGGTCTCGCCCTGGCGGGGATGGGGCGCTACGAGGAGGCGCTCGCCGCGGCGGAGGCCGCGATCGCGACGGCTCGGAGGATCGGG
The DNA here is from genome assembly GCA_963810915.1 of uncultured Actinomycetes bacterium. Classification (GTDB taxonomy): domain Bacteria; phylum Actinomycetota; class UBA4738; order UBA4738; family HRBIN12; genus JAOUEA01. Next base: position 206,280 of record CAWEPH010000005.1, read on the forward strand.
CGGCCCGACAACGTCGTCATGAACTACTCCACCCTCACGTTGCGCGAGATCTTCTGGCTCGAGGAGGCCGCCGAGCGCAGTGCGACGGTCCGGGATCGGCTCGGCCCGTCGGATTTCAACATGCCGTGGATCAACGCCCGCGCCGATGTGATCTGCACCGATCTCCTGCTCGGTGAGATCGGCGCCGTCGATCGGGCGTGGCCCGACGTGTGGGAAGCCGCCGCCGCGAGCCACGCGTGGGAGCGGTGGCTCGTGGGGGGAAGGTTGGCGGCGGTTCGCGCGACGGCCTCGCTCGAGGCCGGACGCCTCGACGACGCCCTCGAGTGGTCGTCCCGCACGATCGAGATGGCACGGCCGGTGAAGCGCCGCAAGTACGAGATCGACGGGACGCTCACGCTGGGGCGCACGCTCGCGGCGCTCGGGCGGATCGAGGAAGCGGTCGTGTGCTTGAGGGAGGCGATGGCGCTCGGCGAGGGGCTCGGCGGTTCGCCGCTGCTGCGCTGGCGGTCCCGCGCTGCGTTCGCCGAGGCGGCGCTGAAAGGTGCCGACACCGGAGCGGAGGGCGAGCGGCGGCTGGCGGAGGCCGCCGGCATCATCGAGGAGGTCGCGGCGAGCCTGAACGACGAGCGGGCCGCCCGATACCGGGCGGCCCCGCAGGTCGCGCAGGTGCTGGAACGTGTCTGATCGAGCGGATCGACCCTAGGACTTGGTCTCCCAGAAGATCTTCGCGAGCTCGTCGATCGCGTCGAGCAACTGCTGGCCCTGCGCCGGGTCGAGCGACTTCTTCGCGTCGCCGGCGAGCTTCGTCGCCTTCCAGAACTTGTCGTGGAGGTCGGGGTACTTCTCGACGTGTTCGGGCTTGAAGTAGTCCGTCCACAGCACCCACAGGTGCTCCTTGACCAAGTTCGCCCGCTCTTCCTTGATACCCACGGCACGCTCGCGGAACACGGGATCGTCGGAGCCCTGGTACTTCTCCTGACAGGCCTTCACCGACTCGGCCTCGATGCGGGCCTGGGCCGGGTCGTACACGCCGCACGGCAGGTCGCAATGCGCGTGGACGGTGCGGCGCGGCTTGAGGAATGCTTCGAGCATGGAACCGCCTCCTTCGTCGAACGGGCCGGAGTCTGAAACCTACCACCGCGGTCGGAAACCGATGAACGCCGCCATCGCCGGGGCGGTCGTGGCGGCGGGACTCGGGTGGGCGTGCCTGCGCTTCCGTCCGACGCGCGTGGCGATCGAGGGTCCGTCGATGATGCCCACCCTCGTCCCCGGCGACTGGGCGCTCGCCGTGGATCCGCGCTCGTACGCGCCCGGCGACGTCGTCGTGGTCGAGCACCCGGGCCGGCCCGGCTACGAGATGGTCAAGCGGATCGCGGCCGGCCCGGGTGCGGTCGTGGGGGATCGCCGCCTCGGGCCGGACGAGTGGTGGGTGCTCGGCGACCACGAGGCCTCATCGACCGACTCCCGGCACTTCGGGCCGGTGCACCGGGACGAGCTGAGAGCCAAGGTGGCGCTCGTCTACTGGCCGAAGGAGCGCCGGCGCCGCGTGCGATGAGCAAGTGAGCTCACCTCGGTATGGCGCGGCGCCGATAGGGATGCATGGATCACGTTCCGCCCGCGCGTCCGTACGATGGTCGCGTGAGCGCGCTTCCCCCACGTCCCGACCGGGGCCTGCCCCCGCCGCCTCCGCCGTTCGTCTATGCGCCGCCCCCGCGACGGGCCTCCCGCCACGGCCTCACGATCGCCGTCGCCGCCCTGATCCTGATCGCCCTGGTCGCCGTCGCGCTCGTGCCGAGCGTCCCCCGCCTCTCCCGCACGTCGACGGCCGCGTCGGACACGGAAGCGCCGTACTCGTTCATCCTCGCCGCGCCCCACCGGCGATCCAGTGCGCTGGAACCCCTGCGATCCCATCCACTACGTGGTGAACCTCGGCACGGCTCCCGCCTCGTCGTTGGACGACGTGCGGGAGGCCGTCAGGCGTGTCTCCGAGGCCACCGGCATCACGTTCGTCGACGACGGGTTCACCCAGGAGATCCCGATGGACGACAGGGATCCCTACCAGCCCGCGACGTACGGGGATCGCTGGGCGCCGGTCCTCATCGCCTGGGTGTCGCCGTCGCAGACCGACATCCCGTTCTCCAAGAACGGGCACACAGCCGCGGGCGTGGCGTCCCCCCAGGTTCCCGACTCCGGCCAAATGATCTACGTGAGCGGCTGGGTTGCCATCAACGCCGCCGACCCCAACGCGTCGGGCTTCGGGTTCTACGGCGACGAGGGGCTCGTGCTGCAGCACGAGCTCACCCACGTGATGGGACTTGGTCATGTCAAGGAGTGGGGAGAGCTGATGGAGGGGTCCGGAGGTGGCGTCACCGACTACGGTCCAGGGGATCTTGCGGGGCTCGACCTGGTCGGACGCGATCAGGGGTGCCTCACGACCCCCGAGCCGGGTTGATCCCGCATCGCGCCGGGATTGTGGGATCGGATCCGCTCAGTTAGGCTGTTGCACCTGCAAATGATCTGCACGCGCGAAGCCGGCATCGTGGGGGCCATGATCCCCGACCGTCTCTGCTGTCAGTCCTGACAGGAGACGGCGCCGCACGCCCGCGCGTCACCGATCCGCCCGCCCGTTCCCGTCCCGCATCCCCGCCCTTCGGAGGTCCATCGTGTCCACCACCGTCTCCGCGATCACCACCGTCACCACCGTCACCGTCGATGCCCGCGGTCAATCGTGCCCCGGTCCGCTGGTCTCGCTCGCCAAGGCGCTGAAGGACGCGGCCTCGGGCGACGTCTTCGAGCTCCTGGCCACGGACCCCGGCTCCAGGTCCGACGTCCCCAGCTGGGCCACCATCAGCGGCAACGAGCTCCTGGAGGCTGGCGAGCTCGAGGACGGAACCTTCCGCTACTTGGTGAGGAAGGTCTGAGCATGGCCACCACAGAGGAACGGGTCGACGCCCCCTCGTATGCGGACCTGCTCGCGCGCATCGAGGCGCTCGAAACCGCACAGCTGGGGCAGGTCAAGAAGAAGAACAAGCTCACGATCATCGCGTGGGGCGGCGACCTCGACCGGATCTGGCCCACCACGATCCTCGCCACCACCGCGGCGGCGAGCGGAATGGAGTCCAGCGTGTTCTTCACGTTCTGGGGCCTGTTCGCGATCGTGAAGCCGGGCGTGCGCATCACGGGCGACAACTGGATGCAGAAGATGATGAGCGCCATGAACCCCGGCTCGGCGCAGAAGGCGAAGCTGTCGCACTACAACTTCGCGGGGGCCGGTCCGGCCATGTTCAAGAAGCTCGCGGACGACCATCGGGTCGCCAAGCCCGAGGAACTGATCGCGACCGCCAAGGACCTAGGCGTCCGGCTGATCCCCTGTCAGATGACGATGGACCTCTTGGGCCTGAAGCACGAGGACCTGCTCGACGGTCTGGAGGATCCCATCGGCGCCGCCACCGCGATCGCGGAGATGCGCGACGCCGCCGTCTCGCTCTTCATCTGAGCAGCGGACTCACGCCCTGCGCGCGCGGATGTTGAGGCGCACGTAATCGATCACGGGTGCGGGCATGCGCACGGCGACCTCGTGCACGAACGTGCGCGCTGCCTTGGGGTCCATCCCGTGCACGTGGTCGCCGAGGCAGATCGCCTCGAGGTACGCCTCGAGGTCCTGGCCCGCGAGTGGGGTCGGTTCGTCGTGGAGCCAGCAGGACACGTCGGTGAAGCCGGCGGCCTCCAGTCGGGCGCGGGTCGCCTCGGGCGTGGCGAAATGCTTGTGGCCCGCGAGCTCCTCGCCCATCGCGCGCAACGCCGCCTCGATCGACGCGATGTTGCCGACCCCGCCGCATTGCGCAGCGAGCTGCCCCCCCGGTCGCAGCACCGCGGCGAGGTGCGCGAACAACGCGTCGTGATCGGCGATCCAGTGGAAGGTGGCGGTCGACAAGACGGCGTCGACCGCTTCCTCGAGCGGAAGGGGGGCTGCGAGGTCGGCCACCAGGTAGGTCACACGCTCCTCGCCGAGGCGTGAACGGGCGCGTGCGATCATCGATGCGGAGCCGTCCAGGGCGATGACGGTGCCGCGCGGCAGGCGGTCGCGGAGCAGTGCGGTCACCTGCCCCGTCCCGCAGCCGGCATCGAGGACGCGCTCGTCGCCCGCCAGATCCAGCCATGCCACCACGCGCGCACCCCACGCGGTCATGGGGATGGGCAGGCGATCGTAGGTGGCGGCGTCCCAGTCCCGAGGCATCCCTCGAGGCTACCGGCTCGGCCTCAGCGCCCCAGTTCGTCGATGCCGGAGGAGTCCTCCAGCTCCGGGAGGGTCAGGCCTGGGCCCTCGATCAGCCTGAGGTCGACGGTGCCATCGCCCACGTCCGGGATCGCGATCCGCGTACGAGGGCCCATCAGGTGATCGTCGCGCAGCGAGCGATACCAGCCGGGCTCGTAGGCGAGCGCCAGACACTCCGCGCAGTCCTCACGGGTGCCCGGCATGTGCGCCGTGTGATCCATGACGCGACCTTACTCTCGTGCGGCTGCGCTGCCAGTCCCCCGTCTAGGGCGCCGCCAGTTCCCCCGTCTAGGGGAGGTACTGCTGGGTGATCTTCACGACCACCCCGTTCACGACCGGAGCCACCAGGGCGTGTAGCTCATGTCGGGATAGTCCGTCATCGCGACGCCGTTCACGGCGGCCGTGAATCCGTCGAGCGTTCCGGTCTGATGCTTGCAGCACGCCGCTCCGCTCGAGGGGTGATAGAGGATCGTCACCGATGGTGCCACCGGAAGGGTCCTGAGCTTGGGGTTGTCGTTGACGATGTAGTAGCCGTTGGGCGGTGGTGTCTCGTCGCCGTGGGCGGCTGCGGCGTCGGTCGCGGCCTGATCCGTCAGGAAGAGCGCCAGGTCGAAGGTGAGCGTGGGCGCACTCGCCGTTCCGCCCATCTCCTTCGCGTACACGAAGCTCCGTCCGTCGACGAGCACGGGGGATGCCGAGGCACTCGCCGACGGGCTGTGACTGGGGGTTTCCGGCGCCGAGGCCGATGTCGAGGCGGTGGGCGTGCGTGTGCGGATCGGGGGCGATGGCTCCGACGCTTGGCTCCCTCCGTCGTCCGAGGTCGCGAGGACGTACCCGCCGCCGAGCGCCAGCAGCAGCAGGACGATCAGGATGCCGAGCGCGACGATCCTGCGGCGCCGCACCGCTGCCGCTCCTCGTCGTCTCCGTGCCATCGTCTCGCGCCTCCCCGTCGATGCCGGCGCTCACGATACGCCCGAGCGCGAGCGCGAACGGGAGGCGTGAGATCGTTAGTGACGCTAGTTAGTCTTGCGTACTATTATGTGTTGCATGACGACCTTGCCCGCCACGATCGACGTCGCCGGCCTCGCCTCCCAGCTCCGGCTCTCCGTCTTCCGCCTCGCGCGCAAGCTCCGTCGCGAGGGCGAGGCGGGCGTGACGCCCACGCTCCTCGCGGCGCTCTCCACGATCGAGCGCCACGGCCCGCTCACCCCGGGCACGCTCGCGCAACACGAGCAGATCAAGAAGCCGACCTGCACCCGCGTGATCGCGGATCTCCTGGAGAAGGACTTGATCGAGCGAACGGTCGATCCATCGGACGGACGGGTGGCCTGGATGCAGGTCACCCCGCTGGGGCGCAAGACGTTGCATCGGGTCAGGTCCCGTCACAACGAGTACCTCGCGAAGCGCATGAAGCGCCTCAACCCCGACGAGCTCGAAACGCTCGAGCGCGCCGCACGGATCCTGGAGCGGCTCACCGAGGAGGAGGACCGATGAGCCCGCGCGCCCGTCTGTACGCTTCGGCGCAGCGCACCTTCCTCTCGCTGCGCACCTCGCGGAACTTCCGCCTCTACCTGTTCGGGCAGCTCGTCTCGGCCACCGGCACGTGGGTGAACGCGACGGCCACGGCGTGGTTGGTGCTGCAGCTCACCCACTCCGGGGTGGCGCTGGGCGTGAACGTGGCACTTCTGTTCGTGCCCATCCTCTTCCTCGGGGCCTGGGGCGGAGTGCTCGCCGACCGTCACGACAAGCGCCGCATCCTGGTGTGGACGCAAACCTCGTTCGCGCTGAACGCCCTCGCGCTCTTCGTCCTGGTGATCACCGGTGTCGCGCAGCTGTGGATGGTCTACGTGCTCTCGCTCCTGGCCGGCGTGGGGACGGCCATCGACAACCCGACGCGCCAGAGCTTCTACATCGAGATGGTGGGGGAGGAGGCGGTCACGAACGCGGTGAGCCTGAACAGCGCCGCCTTCACCGGCTCGCGGATCCTCGGCCCCGCTCTGGCGGCCGCCCTGATCGCGACCGCGGGCGTCGCCTGGCCGTTCTTGCTGGACGCCGTCTCCTACGTCGCCGTGATCACGGCGCTCCTGCTCATGCGTCCCGCCGAGTTCCACGTGCAGGCGCGGACGACACGCGAACGCGGGCTCCTCAAGGCGGGCTTGCAGTACGTGTGGCGGACCGACGAGCTGCGGACGCCCTTGCTCATCATGGCGGGGGTCTTCACCTTCTCGTTCAACTTCGCCGTGCTGCTGCCCCTGCTCGCCACCGACACCTTCCACGGCAACGCGGGCACGTTCGGGGCACTCTCCGCACTCGCGGGGCTCGGCTCGTTCGTGGGCGCTCTCACGATGGCCAACCGCGCCCGCATCCCCACGATGACGAGGCTGGGCGTCTTCGCGACGGCTTCGGGGCTCGCTCTCGTTGCGGTGGGCCTCGCGCCCACCCTCGGCACGGCCCTGATCGTCATGGTGCCCGTGGGGTTCGCGGTGATGGCGTTCATGATCACCGGCAACACGATGCTGCAACTCGAGTCCAGACCGCAGGCCCGCGGGCGCGTGATGGCGCTCTACGGGGTGGTCTTCCTGGGCTCCACGCCCATCGGCTCGCCGATCGCCGGATGGGTGGGCCAGTTCCTCGGTCCGCGCGTCGGGCTTGTCGGCGGCGGAGTGGTCGCCCTCGCCCTCGGTGTGGGACTGCTCGTGCAGCGTCGCCACGCGGCGGCAGTCGCGGCGGACCCTGCATGGGGATCGGAGCTTCCCGAAGCTGCCGGGTGACGGCGGTGACGGGACCGAGGGGGAACCGTCAGCGCGCACGGGGAGGGGGAGAAAGGTGCTCGCCGCCACCCGGCGTCGGGTCTTCGGTTGTGCGTCGGTCTCAACAGTCCGACGCTCGCCGGGGTTTCCGGTCGGGGGATGCCCATCCCTCGTCCGTCGACCCGGACGTCCTCAAGTGCTCAGGCGCTCAGGCGCGGCCTCGGCTCCCAGGTGATCACACCGTCGCGCGGCTCCTTCCCGAAGGCGAGGAGCGACGCGTACCAGCTCGGTTCGTAGGCGATCTCCTCGCACAGATCACACTCGCTGTCCATGCAGGTCTTGTGCCCGGGATGATCACCCATCGCATGTCCCTCGATCCGTCGGGAGCCCCTCTTGTGAAGCTCGCTCAGGATGCGCCCTGTGGCTACGTAGGTCGATACCCGTTGGCAGTCAAACCTAGCTACCAAGAGCTAAGTAAGTAGAGCTACGTACGTGTCCCGCGTGTAGGGGATAGCGGTCAGCTGTCGTCGATCTCGCGATCGATCGTCCAGTCGCCATCGGGCTCCGGGCGACTCACGTCGAGTTTCGTGCCGTCCTTCAGGGAAAGCCGGAACGTGCGTGTGCGCACCCCGTCTCGCTCGACCAGAGCTGTGCGCTCGACGTCAACGGACTCCTCCACCCCTCCCCACTGGATCGTGCGCGGCCATTCCTCGCCTACCGCGCCGGCGTAGAACCGCAACCGGATCTCGGGCGCCCGCCGCAACCACAGCGGGAGCACCGGCGCCCAGAGCAGGAACACGACCGCGACACAGGCCGCCGCCCCGCGCACCCCCACCGCGGGCAGCAACCCGATCGCGAGCACAGCAGCCAGCAGGCGCGCCAGGTTGTACGCCACGTCGTACACGGCGAAGACGCGTCCCCGCAGGCCGTCGGGAACCGCCTCCTGCACCATCGTGTCGATCGGGACCTTCTTCCAGGCGAAGGAGAGGCCTACGACGAAGCTCGCCACGAGGACAGTCCACCGGTTCAGGAAGAGCGCCACCCCCAACAGCGCCACGCCGCCCAGGACGAAGGACCAGGCGACGATGCGGGGACGCGAGAACCGGCCGTCGAGGCGCGCGACCGTGAGGAGGCCCAGGAAGACGCCGACGCCGCCTGCCCCGATCAGCCACGAGAACGAGCCCACCCCCTCGCCGAAGCGCTGACGGAACACGACGAGCGCGAGCACGAGCACCAACCCCTGGCCCATCTGGTCCACGGAGATCGTGGTGATGGGTCCGATCGCACGTGGGGTCCCCACGATGTGGCGGATCCCGTCGACGAACTCCACGCCGACCCGTCGGAGCTGGTGGCGCAAGAGCTCGGGCGCTTCCGGAAGCATGTGCGGGCGGAGGTCGCGGCGGATCCGTGAGGCGACGACCGAGGTCACGATCCACGCGATCGCGGCGGTCGTGACGATCGCGCCGTTGCCCCAAGCGTCGGCCGCGAGCCCACCGGTGAACACGCCGACGAGGAGGGCCACGGTGCCGCCCACGGTCGCGACGGAGTTCGCGGCCAGGAGATCCTCCAACGGCACGAGGCGCGGGACGACTGCCTGGGCGGTGGCGAGGAAGAAGCGGTTCACGGAGGTGACCCAGAGCGCCGCACCGTAGAAGAGGACGGCGTGCCGATCGGGGTTGAGCAAGATCAGGAACACGGGGGCGGCGCGCAGCAGGGGGGCGATCACCATGATCTTCCGCCGCGACCATCGGTCGATGAACACGCCGGTGAAGGGGCCCACCAGCGAGAACGGCACCACCACGATGGCCGAGGCGGTGGCGAAGCCCGCGGCGGTCGTCTGCTTCTCGGGGGAGAAGGCGATCGAGGCCACCAGCGCCGCCTGGATGAATCCGTCCGCCGTCTGGCTGACGAGGCGCATCCCGAACAGTCGTCGGAAGTCGGCGTGGCGCAGGGCATCGCGCGCGCGTCCGATCCTCGGCTCGGCCATGGTCGGCATCGTACGGCGGCGATGGGCACCCTCCCGCACTCCCTAACGGGTGCCCCCTGGGTACAGTGGCGAGGCACCGCCCGCGCTCGAGGAGGATCCGATGGCCCGGTTCAAGGTCGGCGTCCAGCTCCACCCGCAGCACACCTCGACCGACGATCTCCGCCGCGCCTGGCGGGACGCCGACGCGATGGGCGTCGACAGCCTCTGGGTCTGGGATCACTTCTATCCCCTCTACGGCGACCCGAACGGAGCCCACTTCGAGGGATGGACGCTGCTGGCTGCCATGGCCGTCGAGACCCGCGTCGCCCACTTCGGGGCGATGGTGACCTGCAACTCCTACCGCAATCCCGAGCTGCTCGCCGACATGGCCCGCACGATCGATCACCTCTCCGGGGGACGGATGGTCCTGGGGATCGGGGCGGGATGGTTCCAGCGCGACTACGACGAGTACGGCTACCCGTTCGGCACCGCGATCGACCGCCTGCATGCGCTGCGGGACGCGCTCCCGCGCATCGAGGCGCGACTGGGCAAGCTCAACCCGCCGCCGGTCCAGGATCCGCTCCCCATCCTCATCGGCGGGGGCGGCGAGAAGGTCACGTTGAAGATCGTGGCGGAGCGCGCCCAGCTCTGGAACGGATTCGGGCCTCCCGCGCGCTACGCGCACAAGAACGCGGTGCTCTCGCGGTGGTGCGAGGAGCTCGGCCGCGATCCCGGGGAGATCGAGCGCACCGTCCTCATCGAGGTGGAGGAGGTCGAGGGTGCCGAGGACTTCCTCGACGCCGGCGCCGATCACCTGATCGTGGAGATCGGGACCGACGGCGGGAAGCCGTTCGATCTCTCTCCGGTGCAGCGGCTGCTCGACGCGCGCGGATAGCGGGGGCGGATCCGGGGTGCGCTGACGAAGGTCGGCTGCCGATACCTCCGACGTGCGTCGCCTATCGATCTGCCTCGTCGCCCTCCTGGCGGCCGTCGCCGTGCCTGCGGGGGCCTCGGCCTCGCCGGCCCACATATCGGCGTCGGAGACGCATGTAGGCGCGTTCGAGGAGTACTTCGCGCCCTCATCGCCGCAAGTCCGGCGTGGCGGCACCGTCGTCTTCGACTTCGACATCGCGAAGGAGACGCACACGGCCACGGACGACTCGGGACTCGGGCTCTACAACTCCGGTCTGGTCGCCCCCGGGGGGCCCAGCTTCACGTACACCTTCGTGGCTGCGGGCGTCTATCCGTTCGTCTGCACGGTCCATAGCGGGATGCAGGGGCGGGTGCATGTGCCGATGCGGGTCGCGCCGGGGCGCGGGTCGAAAGGCACGACGTTCAAGGTGGTGTGGGCGTCCGTCGCCGCGTCCGCAGGGCACGCCTACGACGTGCAGATCCGGCGGCCCGGGCAGCGGTGGGGCTCGTTCCAGAGCCTGACCGCCATCGCCTCCACCTCGTTCACCCCACACGCGCGCGGGACCTTCCGGTTCCGGGCGCGCCTGCACGACACGATGGCGGACACGACCTCGGATTGGTCCGATCCCGTCTACCTCGACGTCGTCTAGAGGAGACCGCTCCCCCCGGGAAGCGGTGAGGCCGGGCCCTTCGGGCCCGGCCTCGTTCGTTCGCGACGCCGCAGGTCGCTAGGCACTGGTCGATTGCCGTACTGACGTGGAGCGTGGCGCGCGTTCCAGCACGATCGTCCAGTCGATGTGATCCTCCGGCGCGCCGACGATGAAGGCCTCGGTGTTCTCGTGGGCCTGTTCGTCGGAGAACTGCACGGGCGGAGACTTCATGAAGTAGCTCGACGGGGCGATCAACGGACCGCCGATGCCGCGGTCGAGCGCGAGCTTCGCGCAACGGATCGCGTCGATCACGATACCGGCCGAGTTGGGTGAGTCCCAGACCTCGAGCTTCATCTCGATCGTGAGCGGCACGTCGCCGAACGAGGTGCCCTCGATGCGGATCTGCGCCCACTTGCGGTCCTCGAGCCACGGCACGTGGTCGCTCGGACCGATGTGGATGTCGTGCTTGTCGAGTGGCTCTTCCATCTGCGACTGCACGGATTGCGTCTTGGAGATCTTCTTCGATGTCAGGCGCTCGCGCTCCAGCATGTTCATGAAGTCCATGTTGCCGCCGAAGTTGAGCTGGTACGTGCGGTCGATCTTCACGCCGCGGTCCTCGAAGAGCTTGGTGAGCACGCGGTGCGTGATGGTGGCACCCACTTGCGACTTGATGTCGTCGCCGACGATCGGGACGCCGGCGTCCGCGAACTTGCGCGCCCATTCCACGTCGGACGCGATGAACACCGGCAGGCAGTTCACGAATGCGACCTTGGCGTCGATCGCGCACTGCGCGTAGTAACGCGCGGCCTGCTCGGAGCCCACGGGGAGGTAGCAGACCATGACGTCGGCGCGGGCGTCGCGCAGCACCTGCGTGACGTCGGCTTCGGGGCGGTCAGACTCCGTGACGACCTCGCGGTAGTAGGTGCCGAGCCCGTCGAGCGTGCGGCCCTTCTGGACGATGACGCCCGTGGGCGGCACGTCGGCGAAGCGGATCGTGTTGTTGGGCTCCGTGTAGATGGCCTCGGCCACGTCCTTGCCGACCTTGTCCGCATCGACGTCGAACGCGGCAACGATCTCCACGTCGTTCACGTGATACCCGCCGAGCTCGACGTGCATCAGACCGGGCACCCGTTCGGTGGGCGCGGCGTCCTTGTAGTACTCCAGGCCTTGCACGAGCGACGAGGCGCAGTTGCCCACGCCCACGATCGCGAGACGAACCTTACTCATGTTGTGTGCTCCTTTCGGCGGAGCGCCGCGGCACGACGCTCCGAACCCCCTCCGGTGGTTCCCCCGTTGCGGCTGCGCTCAGCCTGGATCAGGCCGTCCACCCACGCGAGGTCGGACTCGACGTCCGCACGACCGTGCTCCATGAGCGACAGCGTGTAGTCGTCGACCCGCGCGCGGGTGCCGCGCAGCGAATCGGTGATGCTGTTCAGTCGGTTCTCCAGGTACGCGCGCCGCCGTTCGAGCAGACGCAGCCTGGTCTCCGGCGGCAGATAGCGGAAGAAGGCCAGCCGGACGCGGAAGCGCTGGTCCTCGGACTGGTTGTCGTGCGGCGCCTCCTGCAGCAGCTGGAGGAACGTCTCCTCCCCCTTCTCGGTGATGCGGTAGACCTGCTTTCGCCGACCGACCGTCGTCTCCTCGCTGGCCACGGCCTCCACCTCGCCGGCGCGCTCGAGGCGCCGCAGCGTGGGATAGAGCGAGCCGTAGGAGACCCGCCAGAAGCCGCCGAGCGACTCGCCGAGCTCCCTGGAGAGCTGGTAGCCGTGCATCGGCTGCTCTTTGAGCAGGCCCAGGATCGCGAGTTCGAGCACGTGTGGGATCCTCCCTCGACGTTGCGAAGCGATATATCGAGTGCATATATCGCTTCGATATATCTACCTCTGGTTCGCCGCGGTGTCAACCGTGGATCCGAGCGCAGGGACCACCGAGAACCGGCAAGATGAGGCCTGGGAGGTGACCGGGGATCCAGCGCCGCACGATCAGACTGCCGAAGGACCTGCACGCCTCGCTGCGAGCGCTCGCGTACGTGACCGATGATGACGAGCGCCGCCTGGCGGTCCGCGCCGTGGAGGCCTACCTGGACGGGGAGGGCCACGATGCCGCGGTGAGGGGCTTCGGCGAGCGCGCTCGTGCCGAACACCGGGTGGCGCTCGATCGACTCCACGACCCCTGAGCGTGAACGTCCGCTACCTCACCCCCCGTGATCTGATCGCACTGGCCGAGCTGGAGCTCGGAGACGATCTCAAGATCGATGAGGACGCCCTCTACGAGGCTGCCGCCGTCCCCGCGCGCAGCGAGCACGGCCACGACGCCTTCCCCGGCATCCCCGTGAAAGCCGCCGTGCTCATGACCGAGCTGATGCGCCGCACCCCCTTCGGCGGGGGGAACGCCCGCGTCGCGCTCCTGGCGGCCCTGGTCTTCCTGAACATCAACGGCCTCGACGTCGCGGCCTCGGAGAGCGACCTAGCCGAGCTCGCGCAGCTCGCCGGCCGCGGCAACCTGTCGCTCATGATGGTGGCCGCCGGGTTCGAGTCGATCGTGGTGCCCCTGGGGTTCCCCGGCTCGGACTTGAGCGATGAGGACGAGGATCCGCCGGACTAGGGGCGGCGTCCTGTCAGCCGGGGGCTATCCTCGGGCGGTGTCCGACCCACGTGCGACGCCGCTGCGCGTCGCGATGCTGGCGCCGATCTCCTGGCGCGTCCCGCCCCGCCACTACGGCCCATGGGAGCTGTTCGTCTCCCTGCTCACCGAGGGCCTCGTCGCGCGCGGCGTCGACGTGACCCTGTTCGCCACCGCCGATTCTGAGACCTCGGCGCGCCTGGTGGGGACCGCTCCCACCGGCTACTCGGAGGACGAGACCCTCGACGCGAAGGTCTCGGAGGCGATGCACATCGCCACGGTGTTCGAGCGTGCGAGCGAGTTCGACCTGATCCACAACAGCTTCGACTTCCTGCCGCTCACCTTCAGTAGGCTCGTCGAGACCCCGGTCGTCACGACGATCCACGGGTTCTCCTCGGAGCGGATCCTCCCCGTCTACGAGCGGTACAACGCCGGCGGGTCCTACGTCGCGATCAGCGAGGCCGACCGACATCCGGCGCTCGACTACGTCGCCACGATCCATCATGGGATCGACATGCGGGCGTTCCCGTTCCGTGCGACGCCGGATGGCTACCTGCTGATGTTCGGGAGGATCCATCCGCACAAGGGTGTCGTGGAGGCCATCGACGTGGCCGAGCGGATGCGGATGCCGCTCGTGATCGCGGGCATCGTGCAGGACGAGACCTATTTCGCCGATCGGGTGGAGCCCCGCATCGACGGGGATCGGGTGCGCTACGTGGGCGCGGTCGGCCACGACGCCAGGGGAAGGCTCCTCGGCGGGGCCGTCGCCCTCCTGCACCTGATCAGCTTCGACGAGCCGTTCGGCTTCGCCGTGGTGGAGTCGATGGCATGCGGCACCCCGGTCGTCGCTCACGACCGCGGCTCCATGCCCGAGTTGATCCACCCCGGAGAGAACGGCTACCTGGTGAGTTCCAGCGACGAAGCGGTGGAGGCGATCCCCGCGGCTGCGCGACTCGACCGGGCGGCCGTGCGCGCCTCGGTGGTCGCGCACTTCGACGTGATGCGGATGGTGGACGAGTACATCGATGTCTACCAGAGGGTTGTCCACGGGCACCGGACGACGCGTGCGCACTGAACCACCGCCCTTCCGGTTGGGGGTGAATTACTGGCCGGCGCGCTCCGCGATGGGGTGGTGGCGGCGATTCGACCGCGAGGAGGTCGTCGTCGACTTCGATGCGATCGCCCGAGCCGGGATGGACTCGGTGCGGTGCTTCCTGCGCTGGGAGGACTTCCAGCCCGAGCCCGCCCGCATCGACCGTGCGATGCTCGGGCACCTCCTGACGGTCGCCGACGCGGCGTCGCGCGCGGGTCTGCAGCTCGTCCCGACGCTCTTCACGGGCCACATGAGCGGCGTGAACTGGATCCCCCGATGGGCGATCGGGGGTGCCGACCGCGATCCACGGTTCCGCGTCGTTGCGGGCGGCCGTGTCGTTCCCGACGGGATCCGCGACTGGTTCACGGACGAGGCAGTGGCAGATGCTCAGGGGTTGATGGCGAGGGAGGCGGCGGCCGCGCTCGCAGGTCATGAAGCGTTGTGGGCGTGGGATCTCGGCAACGAGAACTCCAACTGCAGCGTCCCGCCCGATCACGAGAGCGGCCGCCGATGGCTGGGGAGGATGACCACGGCGATCCGAGGTGCCGACCCCGACGCGGCCATCACGATCGGACTCCATATGGAGGACCTGGAAGAGGACCGCCACATCGGCCCCCGGGAGGCCGCGGAGGTATGCGACTTCCTCACGATGCACGGCTATCCCATCTACGCAAGCTGGGCGGGTGGGCGCACGGATCCCGACGTAGCGCCGTTCTTGGCCCGCATCACGCGATGGCTGGGAGGCGGGAAGGATGTGTTCTTCTCCGAGTTCGGGCTGCCCACCGCGCGTCACGGGGACGAGACCGGATCCGCGGGTGCGGGGGCGGAAGGCACGTTCTTGGTCGATGAGGAGGAGGCCGCCTCGTACACGGCCCTCGTGCTCGGGGGTCTCCGCCGCGCCGGGTTGCACGGGCGCGATGCTCTGGTGCTTCGCGGACTACGTCCGGGAGATCTGGGCGGATCCCCCGCTGGACGAAGCCGTCCATGAGCGGTCGTTCGGCCTCTGGCGCGCCGACGGCTCCCCGAAGCCCGCGCTCACCCAGGTCGTCGCCGCGGCCGGCGCGACACGCCTGACCTCTGCCCCCGACGATTGGATCGATATCGACCCCGATCGTTATTGGCAGCGGCCTCGAGCCCAGCTGCGGCGACTCTACGACCGATACCGGGCCTCGATCTCCGCCGGTTGATCGAGCCTCAGCCCTACGTCGTCTGCTCGACCACGTGAGCGGGCAGCGGCTGGCGACCCGCACCCAGCGCGAGGGCGGCGGCGGCGATCCCGGCCCCCCCGCATCCGATCCACAGCGCGTTCGGATCGAGGTGCCACACCCAGGTGCCGATCAAGGGTCCGGCCACGGCCGCGCTCGCGTACATCATCCCGAGCGCTCCCTGGTAGCGGCCGCGCGCATGCTCGGGCGCGCGGTCGGCCACGAACGCCGACGTCGCGGGCGACTCCACGATCTCCCCCAGCGTCCAGATCACGACCATCAGCCCCAGCGCGGGGAGCGACCGGGCCACGGTGAGCAGGGCGAACCCGCCGCCCACCAAGACGGCGCCTAGCGCGATCATGCGCGTGCGGGTCCGATGCTGGGTCCAGGCGCTCACGGGCAGCTCGAGCAGCACCACGAGGATCCCGTTGCACGCCAGGAGGAGTCCGTACACCTTGGTGGAGTAGCCCAGATCGTCGGTCACGTGCAGCGCGAAGGTGCTGGCGCTCTGCATGTACACGGCGGCCGTGAGGAACACGGCACCGAGGAACAGGAGGAACCCCTTGTCGGCCGCCATGTGGCTTCCGGCGCTCGCGTGCCCACGCTCGCGCTCCTGGATCTTGGTCGTGCGGGTGCCGTGGGGAAGCGCCGCCAGCGCCACGATCGCGAACGCGAGGGAGGTCAGCGCATCGCCGACGAAGAGCAGGTCGTAGGAGTGCGCCGCGAGGATGCCTCCGAGCGCCAGCCCGAACGCCCAGCCGAGGTTCACGCAGAGCCGATATGCGCTGAAGGCGGCCACGCGAGCCCGAGGCGCCGCCAGGTCGGAGATCAGGGCGCTCGACGCCGGGCGGTACAGCTCGGCCGCGAAACCCAGCAGCAGCACGACGCCCACGATCGCCCCCAGGCCGCGCACCCACACCAGGGACAGGGTGAGCGCCGCGCCTCCCAGCATCGAGATCGCGATCGTGGTGCGCCGCCCGAGCCGGTCGGCCATCAGCCCGCCCACCCCCTGCGCTCCGATCGCGCCCAGCCCGTAGGCGGCCAGCCCGAGCCCCGCCTGAGGCGCCGAGTATCCGCGGTGGGTGAGGTAGAGCGTGATGAACGGCAGGACGAAGGTCCCGAACCGGTTCACGAAGGCCCCGAAGAACAGCACCCACACCGCGCGAGGGAGCCCTCGGAGGTTCTCTCGCAGGGACGGCGACGGGCCGTCGAGAGGAGGGGCGTTCACGCGGTGACGCCGGATCCGCCCGTGGGGCGGCGATACCCGGTGGCGTAACCCGGCGCCTCGATCCCCGCCTTGAGGTCGGGCGCCGGCTCCGGGTCGCCGACCGTCGTGCGCAGGGGCAGGACGCCCGCCCACGCGAGCGACGCGAGATCGTCGGGTGGATCGACGGGGCCTCCCGTCCGGATCTTCGCGGAGGCCTCGTCCAGCGGGACGGCGAAGATCGCCGTCTCCTTCAGCTCCTTCCCGTTCGGCATGCGCACGTCCGCCGTGCGGCCCGGAACGACGTGCTCCACGAGCGCGCGCTGCGCCTCGTCACGTTCGGCGGCATCCGTGACCTCGCGCGGTATGCCGTACACGACGACCGAGCGGTAGTTCATGGAGTGCGTGGGGGTGGATCGAGCGAGGACGAGGCCGTCGATCAGCGTGGCCTCGACGCAGATCGTCCGACCGTCGCCGATGCCACGAAGCGTGCGGCTGGCGGCGGAGCCGTGCACGTACAGCGTGTCGCCGACGCGGACGTGGATCGTCGGGATGACGCGAGGGTGACCCTCCTCCGTGACCCACGCCAGGTGGCAGAGCAACGCCTCGTCGAGGATCGCATCGATCGTGGCGCGGTCGTAGGCGCCGCGCTCGGGGTGGCGACGGACGCGCGTGCGTTCGGTAGGAGCCTCGGTCATGCCCCGATGCTATCGGGCGTGACCTCGGATGCCGCTAGTGCTTGTCCCAGTGATCCCGGTTCCACCAGTGCCGGTGCTCGCCGTCCACGTAGTCGATGTGACCGTCGTGCTCGACCGCCTCGTGACCACACTCGGGGCCGTGCTCGTGGGCCTCCTCGGCCTCCTCGATCTCACGGGGTTCGAAGGCCTGCTCGTTCCCCCACATCCCCGGCGACATCTTCGACATGTCCGGATCCTTCCGTGATCGCGGCTACGGGGGCAGTCATATCACCCCGGACGTCGAGACGCATCCGCCGGGCCGCGCGATCGAGGGCGCCGAGCAACGGGCGACCCAGCGCGAGCACGAGGAGCGCGTTGCCCACGGCGCGGAAGCTATCCCAGGCGAAGGAGGTGGCCGCGTAGAACCCCAGGTAGTGTCGGAGGTTCGTGGCCGCGCCCGCGGCCGGGTCCCACGCGAGCGCCGAGCCACCGGCCAGGAACGGCCAGGACCAGAGGTTCATCACCGCGCCGAAGAGGTAGCCGGTCACGAACCCGTACGCGGCGAGCGACCCGATCCGTAACCCCCAGGAGCCCTTCGGCAGCAGGCCTGCGCCCATGCCGACCCAGCCGACCGCCACCATCTGGAACGGCAGCCACGGTCCGAGCCCGCCGACGAAGAGGCCGCTCGCGAAGGTGCCCACCGCGCCGAGGAGGAACCCGAACCCGGGGCCGAACGCGTTGCCCGCCACCAGCACGATGATGAACATCGCGCTGAACCCCGCGACGAAGCCCGGGAGGCGCAGGGCCACCATCGCGGCGCCGAGCACGCCGAGGAGTGCGACCGACTTCGGGCCAAGCCCGCCCCGGCCGAGCTCGACGAATAGGACGGCGCCCAGGCAGATGAGCAGCGTGAGCAGGATCAGCGGCCCGTCCTGCTTGTGGTTCTCGTCGAACCCCGGGGCGAGCGGCAGGACGAACGGCCAGAGGAACGCGAGCAGACCCAGGAGGTTCACCCCGACGAGCACCGCCAAGCGCAGGCGCTCGCGGCCGACGCCGAGCGCGCCCGTGACGGGGACGGCCGCCGCGCTCACGCCAACGCCTCCGCGACCTGCTCCGGCGTGAGCCAGCCCGCGCCGAACGCGCGCGTCATCTGGGGGGCGAAGACGTGAGAGTCCCCGAGCACGACCCCCGCAGCTCCATCGGCGATCACCTCGCCACCCGCGAGCATCACGACGCGTGTGGCCACGGCGGCTGCCAGCTCCACGTCGTGCGTGGCGAAGACGCCCGCACCCCCGTCCGCGGCGTGATGCCGCAGGAACCGTGCGAGCCGCTCCTTCGAGTCGGGGTCCAGGCCGCGCGTGGGTTCGTCGAGTAGGAGCACCGGGGCCCCTGCGGCAGCGACCGCCGCCGCGGCCACCAGCAGCCGCTGGCCGGCGGAGAGGTCGCGCGGGTGGCATGCTGCGAGCGGCGCGATGCCCAGCGCATCCAGGACCAGGCCGGCCGTCGTCTCGTCCAACCCCCGCGCGCGCAGCGTGGTGCGCACCTCGTCGAGGACGGTGTCCGCGAACAGGATCGCGTCGGGCTCCTGAGGGCAGAGCGCCGCGTCCAACCCCGGCCGCGGTGCGTGCCCGCGGACGAGGACCGTCCCACGGGACGGGGCATGCACGCCCACGATGCTGCGCAGGAGGGTGGTCTTGCCCGCCCCGTTGCGGCCCATGATCGCCACGATCTCGCCGGCGCCGACCTCGAGGTCCAGGCCGCGCACCGCGGGGACGTCACCGTGGGAGGCGGTGAGACCGCGGATCTTGATCAGGACGTCGCCCGGGGCATGGCCGTTCTCCGTCACCCGCAGCGGGAGAGCGCCGGCCATCCGGCGGGCGTCGCGCACGGTGAGCGGAACGGGATCCCATCCAACCAGGCGGCCGAGGTGTGCCACCGGTGGACCCATCGCGAGGTGCCGGATCACGTCGGCCGGGCCGCCCATCGTCACCCGACCCCGATCGAAGCCGAGCGCGACGTCCACGGAACCGGCGACCCGCTCGAGGCGGTGCTCGGCCAGGAGCACCGTCATCCCTTGGTCATGCACGAGGCGCTGCAGCGCGGCCACCACGTGCTCGGCCCCCTGAGGATCGAGCTGGGAGGTGGGCTCGTCCAGGACGAGCGTGCGGGGCCCGGCCGCCATCGCCGCCGCGATCGCTACGCGCTGGCGTTCCCCTCCCGAGAGCGACCGCACGCTGCGGCCGCGCAACGGCTCGATGTCGAGCAGGTCGAGCATCTCCTCCACACGGCGGCGCATGTGCACGGGGTCGACCCCGAGGTTCTCCATCCCGTACGCGAGTTCGTCCTCGACGCGATCGAGCACGAACGATGCCGCGGGATCCTGTGGCACGAACGCGACGACGTCCGCGAGCTTGCGCGGAGGGAAGTGCAGCGTGTCGCGTCCTCCGGCGTGCACGCGTCCGGCGAAGGTCCCGCCGGTGAAGTGGGGCACGAGCCCGTTGGCCGCTCGCAGGAGCGTGGACTTGCCCGCGCCGGTCGGGCCCACCGCGAGGGCGAACGTGCCTTCGTCGATCGAGAGGCTGACGTCCTGGAGGGCGTCGGAGGGCGTGTCGGGGTAGCGGAACGATACGCCGTCGAAGCGCAGGGCCTCGGTCATGACCGGTCGGCGTTCGGATGGGGGAGGAAGCCCGGGAGCGCCAGGAGCAGCAAGGCGCCGATCAGCCATGGATCGGCCGCGGGCCAGGTCAACGGGTCGGTCGAGGGATGCAGGCCGCCCCGTCCGGTCCAGGCGGCGGCCAGGAACACGCAGGCGGCGAGGCCCGCGGCCAGGGCCGTGGCGACGGCGGCGGGCGTCCAGTGCTCCGGCCGGTAGCGGGTGCGCCTGCCGCGGCCGTGCCCGCGTGCGTCCATCGACTCCGCGAGCGTGACGGCCTCCTCCATCCCGGACTCGAGGACCGGCACGGCGAGCGACGGCAGGCCGCGCCAACGCGCGGTCCGGATGCCGCGGAGCTGTTGGGCCTCGCGGACGCGCCCCACCGTGGCGATGGTGCGCGGGGCGATCGAGAGCGCCAGGGCGGCCGCCAGGGCGGGCTCGTGGAAGCGGCGCGGCGCTAGACGCACGACGCCGAACGGATCCGTCACCGCGTTGAAGGTGCCGAAGACGATGAGCAGGGCGGCGAGGCGTGCTCCTTCCAACGCGGCGAAGGCGACGTTGGCGGCGTCGACGGTGCCCAGGAAGACGAGCGCCGTGCGGATCGCCATCGCCAGGAGGCCGGCGAGGGCGAAGACGCGGAAGCTCCGCGCGGTGGGTCCCGGCACGCGGCAGTTCGCGTACACGAACCAGGCCACGGCCACGAGGAGCGCCAGGTAGAACGGATCCGTCGTCGTGAACGCGACGGCGCCCGCGCACGTGGCCCAGACGATCCACGCGCCGGGATGCAGCTTCACGCCCGCTCCTGCCTCTGGCGTCGTCGGAGCGTCAGCGCGCCGGCCGCACCCAGGGCGACCACGGCGCCCGCCACCGCGATGGCGCCGGCGGGTGGTCCGCCGTTCGAGGGGGCGGTGCCGCTCGTCGCCACCGCCCGGATGATCTCGGGGGACGATGGGTCGCTCGGCGACGATGTGGGGGTGGCCTTCGGGGTGGCGCTGGGACGTGCCGAGGCGTGGGCGCCGGCGGTTCGAGATCCCGACGGCGACGAAGAGGTGTCGTCCGTGCTCGTACCGGAACGGGCCGCGCCCCCGCCGGGGTTGCCCCCACCGGCGGGAGAGGGGTTCGGCGAGGGCGGTTCGGGCGTCGGCGTGCTCACGTCACAGACCTCCGAGAACCGGAGGAACGGCGGCGCCGCGTGCGTGGTGCCCGAGTCGCCCGGCCCGAACGACCAGCCTTCGACGGATCCGTCGGTGACCGCCGCCGAGGCGGCGCCCGAGCCCGCCCAGCTCCAGCCGCCACCGGCCGTGCCGTGCCAGTAGCCCCAGAAGTCCGGGTAGGCGGAGAAGCAGTCGCCACCGTTCGGCCCGACGCCGTTGAGCTGGCACACGGCCTGGCTGCCGAACCCGAGGTGATACGAGAGGCCGTACTGCGCACCCGCCAGCTGGATCAGTCGGATCCCGCTGACGCTCGTCGCGTCCAGCGCGACGCAATACGTCGTGGTGCGAACGCCCGTGTCCACGACGAGTGCCGCGTGAGGGCGTCCTGATGCCGCCGCGCACGACGCGCTCGCGCCGGCGAACGCCGGCACGAGGGCCGGCGCAACCAGCACCAGCGCGAGCGCGAACGTGCGCAGTCGTGGCAGTCTCACGCGCAGGCCCTCACGGCCGGCAGGCCCGCGCGCACCGAACCGCCCACGGGCAGCGAGGCCCGCAGGATCCCCGGCACGGCACCGATCGTGGCGCCCACGTCGGGATCGGTCCTCGCCCCGTCGGTGGAGGTGTAGGCGAAGGCTCCGCACACGGGGTACTGGAGCCTCCGCAGCGCCGTCATCCCGCCCGTGGGGATCCGGAGGCCGGCCGCGGTGTACGCCTGCAGCACGAGCGCGGTGGAGTTCGCGTCGGTCGTGAAGCCCGCGGAGTATCCCCAGCCCTTCGCGTGATCGCGCACGGTCGGGAAGAAGGCGAACGGGTCGGCCACCCAGTCCGTCTTCGACATGTTCGTGAGCGCCTGCACAACGTAGCTGGTGGTGTTGGAGTCGGACGAGAAGTGATCCGTGGGCGTCCCGTCGTAGCAGCTGGCATCGTCGGTGGCGCCGTCGTACGGCTCGTCGTAGGTCCAGCCACCGTCGGGGCACTGCGCCGCGAGCAACCAGTTGGCGAGGGCCGGACCGGGCTTGACGCCGGCCGACTCGAGCGCGAGCAACGCCATCGCATCGTCGAAGACCGCCGACGTGCCGAAGCGTCCACCGGTCACGGTGTCGCGCAGGGCCTTGATGAGGTTGGTCCCGCCGAACGTGCGCGGATCGAGGCCGGCGGCGGAGATCGCCAACACGACCTTGGCTTGGAGCCCGACGGTGTCGACCCGGCCGGCCTCGACCTGTGTGCGGAGGTAGCCGATCGCCTTGCTCATCCGGGTGCGGCCGACGCCTGCGGCCACGAACGCGACGACGGCGTCGGCGGTCGAGCCGACGGGCGAGAACGCGACGATCGCCCCGTTCGCCTTCTGCTTGGACGCGAGGTAGGCGACGGCGCGCGCAGCGCGTTGCGCATCGGTCGGCGCCGCGGCTCGCGCGGCGACCGGTGACATGACGATGATGAGCGTGACGAGCGCAGCGGCAACCCTGCGGGTCCTGCCCATGAGGGCGCTCCTTCCTGGGCGATCCTCGCGCCCGTACGGAACGTCCCTGAGGGTCCGGATCTTCAGGCGCGGGGCCGGTGGAGCGCCCGACGGCCGACATCCCCGGTCCTCGAGGGATCGTTCAGCCCGTGCGCCGCGCAGGTCGGCCTGGCTCGTGCGCGCGGGGGGGGGACGCCCGTCGCACCTACAGTTGCGGGACAGCGCCGGAATCCGACCGGCTTCGCCTCCGCGGCGCCTTGCTGAGGGGGACGCTAGCACAGTGCGCCGCTCCCCTCGCGGCCGGTCCGCGTCCGCCGGTCAGCGACGCTACTCGTCCTGGCTGCGGAGGTAGCGCTCGATCTCGGAAGCGAGCTCGTCGCCCGAGGGGATGGCCTCGTCGTCCTCGCCCTCTTGGGATTCCAGCTGCTCGACCATGGCGCGGGTGTCCTCCTGCGCCGCGACCGCCGCATCCAGTGCCGCACGCTGGGTGGTTGCCTCCTCGGGGAGGCCGCCGAGCGGGAGCGTGATCCCCAGGTGCTCGCCCATCGCCTCGAGCAGCGCGATCGTGGCCGGCGCGTACGGCCCGCCGACATAGGGGGGCACCTGGGCGTAGAAGCCGACGCTCGGGATGCCACCCTCGATCACGCTCATCTCCAGCACGCTGATCCCGGCCGCCGGAACCCGTAGGAGGCCTTCGGGTCCCTGGGGCGTGCCGGGGCGCAGGAGCCCTTCCCGCGACGCCGTGGCGAACACGGGCGTCGGACGTGTATGAGGTGTGGCGGCCGGGATCGCCCCGAGCGTCACCCACTGGACGACACCGGCGTCGACCGCGAACCGTTGGATGTCGGCGCCCAGCTCGCGCCACCGGAAGTCGGGTTCGGGCCCGTGCAGGATCAGCAGGTCGCGTCCGTCCGCGTGGAGCCGGCGCACCACGAGGTCCGGCCACGCGAGGTGCCGGAGCACACCGTCGATCACATCGAGGACCGGTCGCCGTGAGCGGTAGTCGAAGAGCGCGTCGGGATCGAAGGTGGCCACGGTCGTGGCATCGCCGGCCAAGTGGTTCGCGGCGTTGCTCGCGGCGGAGGCCGCGTCGATCCATCCGTCGAACGCCGCCACCAGCACGGGAGCCACGAGTCCATCGAGGGAGCCGGTGATGCGGTAGAGGGTCACCGACCCAGCATAGTGGCGGCAACGCGCAACCGGGCCGTGAGGCACCCGGCCGCGGAGGCGATCGCGGAGCCGACTGCCCGTTGGCTCGATAGGCTGCGGCCCATGTCGCGGACGGGAGACGCCGATGCCCTCGAGACGCGAGGGCTGACCAAGCGCTACGGGGCGGTCACGGCCGTCGATGACCTTTCCTTCACGGTGCCGAAGGGATCGGTCACGGGGTTCCTCGGCCCCAACGGCGCCGGCAAGACCACCACGATGCGGATCCTCCTAGGACTGGCGGCGCCCACGCAGGGGAGCGGGGTGATCCTCGGCGAGCCATACGCGCGCCTGGCGGATCCCCTTCGCCACGTCGGGGCGCTCCTGGAGATCACCGGGTTCCATCCGGGCCGGAGCGGTCGGGACCATCTCCGGGTCTCCGCGCTGCAAGGCGGGCTCGCATCCGGCCGTGTCGACGCCGTTCTCGCCCAGGTCGGGATGGCCGAGGCCGCGGACCGGCGCGTCGGCGGCTACTCCCTGGGCATGCGCCAGCGGCTCGGCCTCGCGACCGCGATGCTCGGCGATCCCGAGGTCCTCGTGCTGGACGAGCCGGGCAACGGCCTCGATCCCGCGGGCGTGGCCTGGCTCCGCGGCTTCCTGCGTGCCTATGCGGCCGCTGGACGTACGGTCTTCGTGTCGAGCCATGTCCTGGGGGAGATCGCGCAGGTCGCCGACCGCCTCGTGGTGATCGATCGCGGACGGCTCGTCGCCGAAGGGCCCGTCGAGGACATCACGCGGGGCTCGGGTGCCGCCGTGCGCGTGCGTACCCCCGACGCGGCCCGCCTGCTGGCCCGGCTCGCCGCCGAGGGGGCCGAGGTCACCGGCGGCGACGGGGATGCGCTCGAGGTGACCGGGCTCGCCATCGAGCGCGTGGGGGAGCTCGCGGCCGCCGACGGGATCGTGCTGCACGAGCTGAGCCGACATGAAGCCACGTTGGAGCAGGCGTTCCTCGCGCTGACGGGCTCGAGCGAGCCTTCGGACGAGGCGTCGTTGCCGCCCCCTCCGGCCCAGGGGGAGGCGTGATGCGGCTGTTCCGTGCGGAGGTGCTGAAGATCCGATCGACCCGCCTGTGGATCGGGCTGCTCCTCGGCGCCGCCGCGCTCACGCTGCTCGGCGCGCTCGCGACCCTGAGCGTGGCCGGCACCGAGCAGGGCGCCCAGGCGGGGGTGACCCCGCTGCGCACGGTCGCCGACGTGCGGGACTTCGTGTACGTCGCGAACGCGACCGGACTGTTCACCCTGATCTTGGGCGCGATCGCCGTTACCGGCGAGTATCGGAGCGGCACGATGGCCGGCACGTTCCTCGCGACGCCCACCCGTGCCCCGGTCGTGATCGCCAAGGCGGTCGCCTGCGCTGCGATCGGCGTCCTGTTCGGGATCGCCTGCGCGCTGATCGCGGTGATCTGCGCCGAGGGCTACTTCCTGACGAAGGGCCTCCCCCTGCAGTTCGGTCTCTCCGTCGTGGTGGCGATCCTCGTCGTGGCGGCGACGAGCGCGACGAGCGCCGCGATCGGTGTCGGAGTCGGGGCGGTGCTCCGCAGCCAGCTGGTGGCGGTGCTCGCGTTGTTGGGATGGGGGCTGGTGGTGGAGCAGCTCGTTGGAGGCCTCCTGCACTCGTGGCAGAAATGGCTGCCGTTCGCCGGTGCGCAGGCGTCGCTGGCCCAGCAGGAGCCCGACCTCCTCGCTCCGCTGCCGGGTGGCCTGCTCCTGCTCGGCTACGTCGTGGTGGCCGTGGTCGTGGGTATCTGGTTCACGCGGCGTCGCGACATCGCGTGAGCGGTGAGACGCTGAGGCTAGCGTTCGCGCTCGGCCAGGATGTTCTTCAAGGTCGAGAAGGCGTTCATAGCCGGCGGGAACCCGGCGATCGTCGCGGTCTCGAGGATGACCTCACGAAGCTCGTCGGGCGTGACACCGGCGTCGAGCGCCGCGCGGAGGTGTTGCGGGAGCTGCGAGGAACGCCCAAGCGAGACGAGCGAGACCACGGCCGCGAACTCGCGGTCGCGAACGGACAGGCCCGGACGCGAGTAGATGTCGCCGTAGATGAACTCGATGATCGCGCGACCCACGTCGCCGAGGCCCTCCACCGCGGCCAGCGCCTTCTCGTCGTGGACCTCGAGGAACCTGGTCCGCCCGCGTTCGTACCGCTCGTCGTTCACCGGTCCTCTCCGCTTCCCCCGAGGTCGGAACCCTAACGCGCGTCGGGCTCGGCCGCGCCCGCCGTGCCGATCGTGCTGAACCCGAGCCGTGCGTAGACGCGCGCGACGTCGAGGTCGTCGGCGGACAGGAACACCGTGTCGATGCCGCGATCCAGCGCATGTGCGACGAGCACGGAGGTGAGGGCTGCACCGATGCCACGCCGCCGGAAAGCAGGCAGCGTGGCGATCCCCGTGATCTCCGCGGCTCCGTCGGCGGGCTGATAGCTCCCCACCGCCACGGGCGCGCCGCCCACCGTGGCCGCCGCCATGACCGTGAACCCGTCGCGCAGGCGGTCCCGGGTGAACGCGATGGTGTCCGGGTCCGCACGACGGATCGCTTCGGCGAACGCGGTGTCGTCCTGCACGCCGACAGCCGTGCCCGGGGCGCCGAACCCGACGTGCGCGACCGCGTTGATCAGCGCGAGGTCCGCCTCGGGCGACACGATCGCGATCTCCACCTCCGAGATCGGGGCCGCACTCGTGAACGATCCGGTCGGGACGTGCATCAGGGGATGGCGGGCGACCCGCATGCCGGCGGCGCGCGCGGCGCTCGCAACCCCGGGCGCGAGCTCGTCGACCCACTCGATCTCCTCCGGCTGCCGCAACTGCCGTTGGCGATCGCGTACCGCGTCGACGTCGTCAGATGTGAAGGTCGCGGCCCCCGGGGTGGGCCGGGCGTAGTAGCGCCACCCATGGCCCTCGTTCACGAAGAGGGTGAACGGCCCGATCGACTCCGTGCGCACGACGGCGCGCGGCACGATATCGAGGTAGCGGTCGATGCGACGCAGCAGGTCGAGGTCTACTGGCTCCGTGTTCAGGCTGGGATGACCTCCCAGTGCGAGGCCGTGAGGTCCCGCTCGACGAGGAACCGGTCGTCTTCGGGGTAGAACACGGCCGTCTCGACGTCGTCACCCGCGAACGCACGGATCGCGTCCATCGACTCCCAGAACGTCAACATGAGGAACTCGGCCCGCTCGCCGTCCACCCGGCGGAGCATGTGGACGCCGAGGTTGCCGGGGGTACCCGCGTAGCCGCTCACGCCCGTCCCCTGCATGTAGTCCGCGTACGCATCGGCGTCGTCGGCGCGCACGGCCCCCTTCCAGATCCTCGCGATCATCGCCGCCACCTCCTCGAAGGGGAGCTTCTCATCTGCGCGCGGCGGGCGCGGCCCACGGCGTAGCATCGCGAGATGCCGTATCAGCTGGTCGAGCGGGCGCCGACGGTGGACGAGTACCTCGCGCTCCGGGCGCACGTCGGATGGAACGAGCTGCGGGACCGGGAGGCGGTGGCGCGTGGGCTCGAGGGGTCCCTCTTCGCCGTGTGCGTCGAGCGTGACGGCGAGCTGGTGGGCATCGGCCGCCTTGTCGGCGACGGCGGCATCTACGCGTACGTGCAGGACGTGATCGTCGTGGAGCCGGATCGCGGGCAGGGCCTGTCGCGCCTCATCATGGACGGCCTGATGCGGTTCCTCGACGAGACCTACCCCGAGGACGCGTTCGTCGGGCTCATGGCCGCCCGCGGGGTCGCCGGGCTGTACGAGCGGTACGGGTTCGCGCGCCGCGACGACGACGCGCCGGGCATGTACCGCTACGGTGTCTAGGCGCCGGCGCGGAACGACTCAGCTGCCGTCCGGTTCGGGGTCGACGCCGCCGGTCGGGGGGGTTCCGGCGTCCCCATCGGGCGGCGCACCGCCCAGGTCGCTCCAGATGGCGAGGAACGCCTCGCGATCGATCTCTCCGTTCGCGTAGCGCATCCGCGCCTGCTCGAGCGCCGGGTCCGGGGCCCCGGGCGCAGACGCCGTGCTCCCGGCCGGGATCGGCGTCGGGGGTGGGGCGGTCATCGCGCGCGCGTGTTCCATCCGGTTCATCCGCACGACGAGCCAGATCACGACCCCGGCGAGGATGAGGATCAGCAAGAGCGGGACCCAGCCGTGCCAGGTGTGCCACCAGGGCTCGTGCCACATGGGTGGGCGGTCGGGGTGCCAGTTCACCGGAGAGCTCCTTCCGCAGGTCGTGGTTGGGTATCGGCAGGTAAAGGGGTCGAGATGTATGGGCTCATGCGACCTATTGCGGTACCGGGGACGTGATACGCCCACCGTCGAGGCGCACGCGCCCGGGCGCGCGCGCGGCCACCTGGCCGTCGTGCGTGACCAACACGAGCGTCACACCGCGTTCCGCCCACAACGACTCCAGGAGTCCGACGATATCGTCGCGGGTCCCCTCGTCGAGGTTGCCGGTGGGCTCATCCGCGAGCAGGACACGCGGATCCTTCACCAAGGCGCGTGCGATCGCGGTGCGTTGCTGCTCGCCGCCGGAGAGCTCACCGGGGAGATGGTCGGCCCGCGCGCCGAGTCCGAGGTCCTCGAGCGTCGCGCGCGCCCGACCCGCCCGCTCGTCCCCGGTCACGTGCAGCGGCACGAGTGCTGTCTCCACGTTCGCCTGCGCGGTGAGCGTGGGGATCAGGTTGAAGGACTGGAACACGAACCCGAACTCCCTCGCGCGCAGCTCAGTGAGCGCGTGGTCGGAGAGCCCGCCCAGCTCCCTGCCGTCGAGGACGACGGACCCCGAGCTCTGCCGGTCGAGGCCGCCCAACAGCTGCAGCAAGGTGCTCTTGCCGTGGCCCGTCGGACCCTGGATAGCGACGAACGCGCCGTCTGCGATCTCCAGGTTCACGCCGCTCAGCGCGCGGATCTCCTCACGCCCGCGGCGGTAGGTCTTGGTGACGTCGGTGAGTTGGTACATCGGTGCTCCTTCCTAGACGAGGCGACGCATCGCGTCCGCGGGACGCAGGCGCGCCGCGCGCCATCCGCCGAGCGTGCCCGCGATCAGCCCGCCGACGAGCGAGAGGCCGATCGCCAGCGCGATCAACGACAGGCTCACGGGCGCGTGAAGCGCCACAGACACGGACCGCGTGAACTGGTTCCCCCCTCCTCCGGCGGGGCCCGCCGGTCCGCTACCTGGCAGGGCGAAGGTGGAGATCCCGGCCGTGAGGGAAGGGGCAAGCTGCGTGAGGAGCCATGCACCCACGAGGCCGAGCGTTAACCCGAGCACGCCCCCGATCAGGCACTGCACGACGGTCTCGCCCATGATCTGGCCGACCACCCGGCGCGTGCGCCACCCGAGCGCCTTCAACGTGCCGAGCTCGCGCGTGCGTCGACCCACCGCCGACAGGGTGAGAAGGCTCGCGACGACGATGGCAGCCACCAGCACGGCGACGGAGAGCCAGACGCCGAGCTTAGTGGACAGGTTCGCCGCGCTCGATAGCGAGCCCGAGGTCTGGGACGCGAGATCGCTCGCCGTGGAGACGGTGGCATCGGGGAAGGCACGCTTGATGGCCTTCGCGGCCGTCGGGATCGACGATGAGCTTTCGGCCCGGATGTAGATCGTGTTGATCTTGCCGCTCAGGTCCGCGAGGTCCTGCGCACGGCCGAGCGGGATGTAGACGTCGTAACCCGCGCCTTCGGCCGTCGTCGTGGCGAGCCCGACGACCTCGAACTTCGTGCCTGCGATCTCGATGCTGTCGCCAGGCGCCAGGCCCTGCTGCTTCGCGTAAGCCTTGTCGAGGACGGCGACGTCGGCCTCGGCGTCCGATGCGGTGAGGGCACGGCCCGTGGTCACTTGGTCGGCCGCGAGCGGGCCCACCTGCGTGATGGTGACGTCGAGGCCGGCCACCGAGAAGCTCGAGACGTCGATCTGGCCCGGGTCGACTGGGGCGGTCGCATCCGGACCCTGGGCGGTCCCAGGATCACCGAACGTGGGGAGGTCTCCGGAGATGTGCATCGCGGAGAGCTGGAGTCCGCCGGCGGCGGCCGCCACGCCGTCCGCCTCGGCGACGGAGGCGACCCTCGATGCCGAGAACGCGGCCTGTCCCGGTCCTGAGACGAGGCGATCGCGCTGGAAGGTGTCGCCGCCTCCCCCGACCTGGAACCCTCCCGGCGCCGTGCCCGGGGTCGCCGTCTGCGTGACCGTGATGTCGGTGCCCACCCCGTAGAGCGAGTGGAGCACGTCGCCCTGCGCGTCCTTCACGCCCGAGGCCATGGCTGAGACCACCACCACCAGCGCGATGCCGAACGCGAGGCCCAGCGCGACGACGGCCGTCTGCTTGCGCCGTCCGCGCAGTTCCTTCCCGAGGTAGGTGAAGAACACGTCGGAACCCTCCTTCGTTGGATCGTCGGAGCCAGTGAAGCCTGGCGGGCTTAGAGGACCATGCGCCCGGGCTGAGGGGTTGCTGAGAGTGGGGCTCAGCTCCTTCGTCGTTCGTTCTCAGGAACCTCCCAGGATCGAGAGCTAGGGTGCAGATGTGAGCGGCTCCCGCATCCTCGTGGTCGACGACGAGCCCAACATCACGGATCTCGTCGCGATGGCCTTGCGCTACGAGGGCTTCGACGTGGAGACGGCCGGCACCGGCGGTGCCGCGCTGAAGGCGGTCGATGCGTTCCGGCCCGAGCTGATCATCCTCGACGTGATGCTGCCCGACCTCGACGGGTTCGCGGTCACCGAACGGCTCCAGGCCGCCCGGTCCAAGGTTCCCGTCCTCTTCCTCACCGCGCGCGATGCCGTGGAGGACAAGGTGCGGGGCCTCACGCTCGGCGGCGACGACTACGTCACCAAGCCGTTCAGCCTGGAGGAGCTGGTGGCCCGCGTCCGCGTGCTGCTCCGGCGCTCGGGCACGACCGAGGAGTCGGGCCCGCTGGTCTTCGCCGACCTCGAGCTCGACGACGACACGCACGAGGTCCGCCGCGACGGCACGCCGGTGGAGCTCACGGCCACCGAGTTCCGCCTGCTGCGTTACCTGATGCAGAACGCGCCGCGCGTGCTCTCGAAGGCGCAGATCCTCGACCACGTCTGGAACTACGACTTCGGCGGCGACGCCAACATCGTCGAGACCTACGTGAGCTACATCCGCAAGAAGCTCGACGCGCTCGGGCCGCCTCTGATCCAGACCGTGCGCGGCGTGGGCTACCGGTTGAACGCGCCGGCCCCGGGACGGGACTGAGCCGTGACCCTGCGCGCGCGCCTCACGCTGGCGCTCGTGGCGCTCCTCGCGCTCGGCCTGATCGTGGCTGACGTCGCCACCTACACCGCGCTGCGCTCCTTCCTCCTGCAGCGTGTCGACCAGCAGCTCGCGGCCGCCCGCGTGCCCGCCGCCATCGCCCTGAACGACGAGCTCTCGGCGGAGGGCCGCACCCTCCGTCGCCGGGAGGCGAGGCGGCGCTGCCGAGCGGCACGTACGTCGCGTTCATCGACAGCTCGGGATCCCTGCATGACAAGGTGTTCTGGTACGGGGGTCCGGAGCCGTCCAAGCCCGATCTGCCGGTGGATCTCGGTACCGAACCGTTCACGACGGGCGCGGCCGCCTCAGGCGGCCCGCGGTATCGGGTCCAGGCCACGCAGGTGAGCAACGGGGTCCTCGTGGTGGGGATCCCGCTCACCGAGGTGACGCAGACGTTGCGACGCCTCGTGGTGGTGGCCCTGCTGGTGACCGGCGCGGTGGTGGTGGCGATGGCGCTGATCTCCTGGGCCACGGTGCGCCGGGAGCTGCGACCGCTCGAGGAGATCGAGGACACGGCGGGAGCGATCGCGGGCGGC
Source organism: uncultured Actinomycetes bacterium (assembly GCA_963810915.1). GTDB lineage: Bacteria > Actinomycetota > UBA4738 > UBA4738 > HRBIN12 > JAOUEA01. The sequence goes on from CAWEPH010000005.1 coordinate 237,889, forward strand.
GACCTCGCACGGCGGGTCGGCGAGACCGACCCTCGCACGGAGGTCGGGCGGCTCGGGATCTCGCTCAACGGGATGCTCGGGCGGATCGAGGAGGCGATGGACGAACGCAGGGCGTCCGAGGAGGCGCTGCGTCGGTTCCTCGCCGACGCCTCGCACGAGCTGCGCACGCCGCTCACGTCGATCCGCGGCTACGCCGAGCTCTTCCGCCGCGGCGCCGAGAAGGATCCGGCCGACACCGCGGTGGCGATGCGCCGCATCGAGCAGGAGAGCGAGCGGATGGGTCTCCTCGTCGACGACCTGCTCTTCCTCGCGCGATCCGGCCGCGGCCGTCCCATCGCCCACGATCCGGTGGATCTCGCGCGGGTGGCCGCCGACGCCGTGCACGACGCGCAGGCGATCGATCCGTCGCGCTCGATCACCCTCGAGGGCCCCGAACACCTCGTGGTGGCGGGCGACGACCGTCGGCTCCGGCAGGTGTTCGCGAACCTCCTCTCCAATGCGCTCGCTCACACCCCGGCGGGGACCTCCGTGCGGGTCACCGTGCGCGAGGAGGCCGACGAGATGGCTGCCGTGGAGGTCACCGACCGCGGCCCCGGTCTTTCCTCCGAGGATGCAGCGCATGTCTTCGATCCCTTCTACCGTGCCGACCCCTCGCGCGGGAGGGCCGGCGACGGCGGCGGCGAGGGGACCGGGCTCGGGCTCGCCATCGTCGCGGCGATCGCGGAGGCCCACGGTGGCGAGGCCGACCTGACGACCGCCCCCGGTCACGGCGCCACGTTCGTGGTGCGGATCCCGCGGGTGGCGACGAACGTGGATCTCGCGCTCCCTGGGTCCTCGGATGAGGGGCGGAGCGGCCAGCCGAGCGCCGAACCCGTGAGCGGCGGGCACCCCGATCGTCCAGGTTGATCAGCTCGCGACCGGCGCCGCGAGGCCCGGGTGAGGATCTGAGACCGGGTGAGGAGGTTCCGGGGCGCTAGTACCGGGGAGCCGAGGGCTGGGGGAGCGCGTCGAGCTCGGCGAGATCCTCCGGCTCGAGTCGCACCTCGGCGGCCGCCACGTTCTCCTCAAGGAAGTGAAGCCGTTTCGTACCGGGGATCGGGATCACGTGCGACCCCTGCGCGAGGATCCAGGCCAAGGCCACCTGGGCCGGGGTGAGGCCGCGGCGTGCGGCCACCGCCCGGACACCGTCGACGATCGCGAGGTTCTCGTCGATCGCCCGCTGCGTGAAGCGCGGGTTCTGCGCGCGGAAGTCCGCGTCGTCGAAGGAGGCTCGCGTGATCGTGCCGGTGAGGAACCCGCGGCCGAGGGGCGCGAAGGGCACGAATGCCGCCCCGTGCTCGGCGCACCACGGGACCACGTCGTCAAGCGGGTCGCGCGTCCACAGGGAGAGCTCGGACTGGACCGCGGCCACCGGATGGATGGCTCGCGCCCGTTCGAGCTCGTCGAGGGTCACCTCCGAGAGGCCGAGCGCGCGCACCTTGCCCACCTCGACGAGTCCCGCCATCGCGCCCCAGGACTCCTCGAGGGGGACCTCCGGGTCCACGCGGTGCAGGTAGTAGAGGTCGATCGCGTCGGTGCGCAGGCGCGCGAGCGACCCGTCGACCTCCTGGACGATGCGCTCGGGCCGCGCGTCGCTGCGGAGCGGATACCCGCCGTTGGGACCGACCACCAACCCCACCTTCGTGGCCAGCACGACCTCGGGGCGACGCCCTTGCATCGCCCGACCGACGAGGTCCTCGTTGGTGAATGGCCCGTAGACGTCGGCGGTGTCGAAGAACGTGACGCCCAGCTCCACCGCACGGTGGATCACGCCGATCGAGGCCTCGTCGGAGGCGTCTCCGAGGTAGGCCCAGCTCATGGGCATGCAGCCCAGGCCGATCGCCCCGACCTGCGGGCCGTTGGGTCCGAGGGTGCGTTCCTCCATGACATCGAGCCTACCCGCGGGGCATGCGAGCGCGGCTCAGAAGGGCAGTGGTTCCCGGTCCTGGAAGAAGCCGCCCGAGGGTCCGTCGTTAGGAAGCGTTACACCCCAAGCGATGCTGGCAGCTCCCTGCTCGGCCGACCGCGGCGCGCCCTCGCCGCCCATATCCGTGCGGCACCAGCCGGGGCTGCACGCGTTCACGAGGATGCCGCTCCCCGCGAGGTCCTCGGCGAGCGCGCGGGTCATCGCGTTCAGGGCGATCTTCGTGGCCGCGTACACCCCCCCGCCCCGCTGCTCGTGCGCGCGGGTCGCGAGTTCCGTGGAGACGTTCACGATGCGCCCCCATCCGCGCTCACGCATGGGCGGGAGGAACGCCTGGATCGTGCGCCAGGCGCCGAGCAGGTTCGTCTGCCACGCGCGCTCGATCTCGTCCGCATCGACGTTGCCCCGCGGATTGATCGCCGCGTTGTTCACCAGGACGTCAACGCCGGCCGGGCCGAGCCGATCGGCGGCCTCGCGGACGCTCGCGGGGTCCGCGACGTCGATCCGCGCGACCTCGACGGAGCGCGACCCGAGCGAGGACGCCGCGCGCTCGCCCGACCCGACGTCACGTGCGCCGAGGACCACCTCAGCGCCCAGGTCCGCGAGCATGCGGCAGACGATCAGCCCGATCCCGCGGTTCCCGCCGGTCACGAGCATGCGCCGGCCTTCGAGCGTTCCTGTCGTGCTCACGCCACCCCCTGGCGGTGTCCGAGCGCCTGCGCGAGGCGGTCGAGAGACCCCTCGGTGAGGGGCTGGGGCAGCACGATCAGGTGGTCGATCCCGAGCTCCTCGTACGCGTCGATCGCGGCGGCGAGTTCGTGGACAGAGCCGTCGAACGAGGAGTCCTCGTCGTCATCATCCGCGTAGTCTTCGGGCTGCGGATGCGCAGGGTCATTGACCACCATCCCAACGGTGCGCATCAGGCTGGCCGGATCTCGGCCTTCAGCCGCGACGGCGTCGTCGAACGCAGCCAGATTGGTGCGGAGGCGATCGTCGGGAGCGCCGTACCAGGCGGTGTTCCACGCGTCGGCGTGGCGGGCGGTGAGGCGGAGCATCCGCGGCCCGAACGCCGCGACGAGCACCGGCACGTGGTGCGTCGGGGCGGGGGCCAGCACGGCGTCGCGGACCTGGTGGTAGCGGCCGTCGAGGGTCACGGAGGCGCCGCGGAGCAACGGCACGACGATCTCCAGCGCCTCTTCGAAGCGCTCGACCCTGTGGTCATCGGGGAAGCCGAACGCCTCGTACTCGGGGTCGTGCCAGCCGGCGCCCAGCCCGAGGACCAGGCGGCCGTCGCTCACCGCGTCGGCGGTGGCGGCCATCTTGGCCATGAGCGAGGGGCTGCGGAAGCTCGAGCACATCACGAGCGTGCCGATCTGGACGCGCTCCGTCACCGCCGCGACGGCGCTGACGATCGTCCACGCCTCGTGTTGTCCCAGGGTGATCCGGCCGGGGATCCGGTGGAAGAAGTGGTCGAACATCCACACGGAGTCCAGGCCGCGCACCTCGGCGGCGCGTGCGAAGGACCGGATAGCGGGCCATCCGGGCGTTGCGCCGTCGCCGTCGCTCTCGGACGCCGGGAGGATCACGCCGATCTTCACATGCGGAGTCTATGCGTGAGCGTCTGGCCGCGGTCTGTAGCATCGAGGCCTCGGCCGCACGAGGAGGTCCTCATGGCATCAGGCACCGGCACGGCAGACGACCCTTGGGTCCTGCAGACACCCCCGGGCACCTCGGGGTACACGATGTGGCGTGACGGCGACGCGGATCCGCCGGCCCTCGTCTGTCAGGTGGGCAAGACGAAGCTCGCCTACCAGCTCCGCTGCCTCGACGATCTCCACGCGATGTTGAAGGCTCACGGCGACTGGATGCCGTTGGGCGGAGCCGACGAGCAGAAGTCGGCACCTGACGGCAGCGTTGAGGCCTGGGCCCGGTCGCAGGACAACCCGGTGGGGGGGTGGTACGGGCTGAAGAAGGGTCTCCGTGGTCGCTTCGGTGTGTACGTCCCGCCGCTGATGGAGGCCCTGGGTCTCGCCGAGCTGGAGCACAACCCCCGCAACAATCGGATGCGCGCCCTCTGAGCAGGCGGCCGCTCCTCAGCCCGGTCCTGGTGGCCCTGGCGCTCGCGTCCTGCACGGCGTCGGGGACCGAGGCGCCGAATCTCGCGCCGCCGCCATCGGCGGCATCGAGCCCCGCGCCGGTCGTGCCTGCGCCGAGCGGGTTCCGGGTGGGACCGTGTCGTGATGGTTCGGGCGCGCGGTGCGGATCCGTCGACGTCCCGCTCCGGTGGAGCCACCCGGACGATCCGGAGACCCTCGACGTGGCGTTCCGCGTGTTCCCCCACACGGGCACGAGCGCGTCCGAGCCGATCGTCGCCATGGAGGGCGGGCCCGGATATGGGTCCATCGACTCCGCCGACAGCTATCGATTCATGCTGGGATCGCTCCTGCGCACGCACGACCTGATCCTCATGGACCAGCGGGGAACCGGTGCCTCCGGCGCGATCGATTGTCCTCCGCTCCAAGGCGGCGTCGGCGACTACGTCGCGCTCACCACCGCGTGCGCGCGCTCGCTCGGAGGGGCCGCCACCGCGTTCGGGAGCGCCGCGGCGGCCGACGATCTCGCTGCGATCCTCGATGGCCTCGGCGTGTCCAAGGCGGACGTCTACGGCGACTCCTACGGGACGTATCTGGCCCAGGTGTTCGCGCTCCGCCACCCCGATCGCACCCGGGCCCTGATCCTCGACGGCGCCTACGACGACGGATTCGACCCACTCGCACGCGACGCGGCGGCGGCGATGCGCCGGACCTGGCGCACGCTCTGCGCACGAGCAGGCACGTGCGAGGGGGTCCTGGGCCAGTTGTCCGCGCTCTCCCGCGAGTTGGAACGGCGGCCGCTGGTGGGAAGGGGCGTCGACGGCAACGGCGCGCGGCGCACGGTGCGCCTCACCGCACCGGCACTCGCCCAGCTCGTGTACGACGGGACGTACTCGTTCGCGATCGAGCGAGACCTCCCGGCGGCGCTCGACGCGCTCGCGGCCGGCGACCGCCGGCCGATCCTGCGCCTGGCCGCCGAGGATCTGGGGAGCACGGGCAACGGCGGCGATCCGAGCGCGTATTCCGCCGGTGCCTACATGGCCATCTCGTGCCATGACTACCCCGTGGCGTGGGATCCCGACGCGGACGTCTCGACCCGCCGCGCACACCTCCGCGAGGCTCTCGCGGGGATCGGCCGCCACGCGTTCGCGCCGTTCTCCAACGACGCTTGGCTCCGTTCGATCTACGAGGAGCAGCTCGTCTACGGATGCCTGCGATGGCCCGCGCCACCCTCCGACGATCCCCCGGCGCCGACCCGCCTGGAACATCCCGATCTCCCGGTCCTGGTGATCAACGGGGAGTTCGACGTCACCACGCCGCTGGCCAACGCGGCCACCGCGGCCGCCGCATGGCCGGGCGCCACGCTGGTCGAGACCGAGAACGAGATCCACGTCTCGGCGCTCTACGACTACGAGGAGTGTGCCTCGGCCATCGTGCGCCGGTTCATCAGGATGCTCCAGCCAGGTGATACGTCCTGCGCGGCACGTACGCCGAGGATCCACGTCGTACAGCGGTTCCCATCGACGCTGTCCGGCGCCCCCGAAGCTGCCTCCGCCGCGGGCGACGGGTCCTCCGCGCAGGACCGTCGCGTGGCCTGGGTCGCGGCCGAGACCGTCGGCGACGCGCTCACCCGGTGGTGGAACGTGACCTACGCGGGCGGTGTGGGCCTGCGGGGTGGCACGTTCCTCGTGCGCGGGGCTTACCTGGGGCGACGTCCGCTGGTGCTCACCCTCCGCGCGCTGCGCTTCGTCGAGGACGAGACGGTGTCGGGCCGGGTGATCTGGAACCGTCGGCGGGGCTCTGTGCGCGGGACGCTCACGGTCGACGGCGCGTCCGGACCCGGGAGGCTGCACCTATCCGCATCGACGCGGGGCCCGTCGGCAGCGGCTCGCCTGCGTGGCGTGATCGACGGCCGCGCCGTCGACGTGACCGCCCCGCCGCTCTGGTCGCCGTAACGCGTTCGTTGCCGATGTAGAGACGTCGCCGGGTCGTCTCGCTCAGCGAGGCCCTCGCGCATCTTCCTCCGCGGCCCGCCGGAACCGGGCGGCGGCCTCGGCGCGGTCCCCGCGGCGCTCCGCCACGCCCGCCAGCGCCCGCCAGACCCACCCCGCGAGCTGGCGCTCACCCAGCTCCTCCGACATGCGCACGGCCTGACGGAGGTCGGTCTCGGCGTCGTCCAGGTGGCCCCACTCGCGGTAGGTGATCCCGCGCTCGGCGAGCGCATCGGCGAGCTCCCAGCGTGCACCCACGTCGGCGAAGATCTCGACCGCGCGATCGAGCTGCACGACCGCCTCCGCGAAACGGCCGGAGTCCTCGAGCACGCGCCCGCGCTGCGTCGCGATCACGGCCACGCTGAACTGATCATCCACCTCCTCGGCCAGCGCGCCCGCCTCCTCGATGAACGCGGCGGCACCCTCCGGGTCGTTCAATTCCGCCCGGTTGATCGACAGCGAGGTGAGCGCCCGCACCTGCGACCAGCGATCGTCGTGCTCGCGGGCGATGTCGAGGGCCCGCAGCCAGATGGGCTCGGCTTCCTCGTAGCGTTGGCGGGTCCAAGGCACCCAGCCGGCGAAGAGCAGCGTGCGCGCCACCGCCCAGGGTTCGTCGAGCGTCTCCGCCGCCACGAGCGATCGGTCGAGCAATCCCTCGGCCTTGTCGACGTCGGCCTCCACGTTGATGGCGATGTCACCGAGGAAGCGCAACGCGAGCGCGAGCGTCCACTCGTCACCGAGCCGGGTCCCCAGCTCGACCGCCTCGGTCAGCACCGCCGTCGCCTCCGGGTACTCGCCCAGCCAGTACCGGGCCTCGCCCATCCCCGCCAGGACGTGCGCCTCCCGCACACCCCAGTCGTCCCCGGGTCCCGCCATCTGCAGGGCGCGCTCGTAATAGTCGACGGCCGAGCGACTCTCCATCCGCCGCCGGGCTCGGTCGCCGGCCGCGGCGAGGGCGTCCGCCGCACGCTCTGGCATCGTGCGGTCGTCCGGGTCGAGGTCGAGGGCCGCCTTCGCCGCACGCTCCACGTGTTCGGCGGCGTACGTGGGGTGTCCGGCCGCGCTCAGCGCGTCCGCGACCCGGAGATGCAGCTCGAGGCGCAGGCGTTTCGGGAGGCTCGCGTACGCGACCTCGCGCAGCGTCTCGTGCCGCATCCGCCAGCGAAGGGAGGTCCCGTGCGATGCCTCCTCCCGCACGACGATCTCCGCGTCCTCCAGGTCCGTCAGCTCCCTGACCCCGCACGCCGCCACCAGCTTGGCCTCCTCGAGGTCGAACGCGTGGAGGTAGACGGACAGGCGCCGCGCGAGGTCGCGATGATCGGGGGGGAGCGCGTCGAGCCGGGCGGCCACGACCGCCTGCACGGTGGGCGGGAGGCCGATGCTCGTGCGCGCGCTCGGCTCGGCATCCATCACGGCGCCGGTCGATTCGACGATGTAGAACGGGTTGCCCCCCGTTCGGGCCGCGAGGGCCGCCGACTCGGGGTCGTCCAGGGCGCCGCCGCTCGCCTGGCGGGCGAGGAGGGTGGCGTCGTCGGATCCGAGCGGCTCGAGGCGCAGGGCGAGCTGATTCACGGAGCGGGTGCCCCACGCGGGGCGGATGTCCGCGAACTCCGGCCGTGGCGGTGGCGAGGATCATCACCGGGCCCGGTCCCTTGCTCGCGCGGGCCCCCAGTCGCTCCACGAGGTCCACCATGGGCGGACGGAGGTCGTGGAGGTCCTCGAACAAGAGCACCACGGGCCCCTCGGTCCCGAGCGCCTCCACCAGCGCGAGGAATCCGGCGCGCACGTCCTGGACGAAGGCGGACTCGTCGCGACGTTCCTCGACGAGTCCCAGGAGCAGGCCGAGCCGATCCGTGATCCGGGCGGGATCGTCCACCCCTTCGATCGGTCGCGCTTCGAAGAACTCGCGGAGCCGGCGGAGGGTCTTCTCGCGCGGGTCGTCACGGTCGATCGCCACGGCGTCGCGCACCATCGTGGCCGCGGGAGCGTAGGTCGCGCTGTCGGCGGCCCCGTATCCGCGGCCGGACAAGACGCGCGTTTCCGGGCCGAGGCCCGCGATGAACTCGTCCGCCAGACGCGACTTGCCGATCCCCGGCTCGCCCATCACCGTGACGAGCAGCGGCCGACCCGTGGCGATCACACGGGCGAAGCCGTCCCGCAGGATGGTGAGCTCGTTGCCACGCCCGACGAACGGGATCGTGCGACGCACCGACCGGCCCGTGAGCCCGTCGACCGGGTACGCCACGAGGGGTTCGTCGAACCCCTTCGCGGCCACGTCGCGCCGATCGCCGAATGTGGCGGAGTCGCGGGCGAGCGCGTGGGCGGTCTGACCGATCAGCACCTGGCCGGGCTCGGCCGCCGTCTGCAACCGCGCGGCCGCGTTCACCACCGTGCCGGTCACCAGCAGCTGGCCCGACGGTCCGACGCCCGTGGCCGCCTCGCCCGTCTCGATCCCGACGCGCACCTCCAGCTGTTCGGGCAGGTTCAACTCGGTGCACAGATGGGTCACGCGACCGCGGATGGCGAGGCCCGCTCGCACGGCCCGCAGGGCGTCGTCCTCGTGCACCGTCGGAAGGCCGAAGACCGCCATCACGGCGTCCCCGATGAACTTCTCCGGCTGCCCCCGAAGCGCGCGCAATTCCTCCGTGACCGTGTCGTAGAACCGCGCGAGCACCTCGCGCGCACGCTCGGCGTCGAGCCGTTGGGATAGGCCCGTTGAGTCCACCAGGTCGGCGAAGAGCACCGTGACGACCTTGCGCTCCTCGGTCTCGAGCGTGCCGGCCACGGGCGCGCCACAATTCGCGCAGAACCGCGCTTCCTCCGGGAGCGGATGGCCGCACACCATGCAGGTCATCGACCCAGGATAGTGCGAGCCGGTGACGTGTTCGGCCGCGCGGGTCACCCGTTCGCGTCGAGGCTCGCCCGGGACCCGGACCTCCGGCCCTCGGGAGCCGGGCCCCGCTACCCAGGGCGCGCGCGGCCCCGGGCGGTTACATGGCGGTGACCGATAGATCGTCGATGCGAGGAGGGCTGGTCATGTCCACCATGCAGACAGACATCCTGGAGAAGCTCGACCACGCGGAGGAGGCGTTCACCGTCCGCCGGGTCTTCGGTGAGCCCTTCGAGAAGGACGGCGTGACGGTGATCCCGGCCGCCAAGGTACAGGGAGCCGTCGGCGGAGGCGGGGGCGAGGGCCCAGACGGCGAGGGCGGCGGCACCGGATCCGGCTTCGCGATGAACACCAAGCCGTTCGGCGTGTTCGTGCTGCGCGACGGCGACGTCACGTGGCGTCCGGCCGTCGATGTGAACCGCATGATCCTGGGCGGCCAGATCGTCGCGATCGTGGCGCTCATGCTGGTGCGCGCCATCGTGAGGACGCGCGGACAGGCGAACACGTTGTCGATGCTGCGCAACGTCGTGAAGGCACGCGCGAACGCAGACGGATCCGTGTGACCCGGTGCGATCGGCGCGACGTCAGGCGGTCACGAGAGCCAGCCGCGCCACGGCGTCGATGTCGTACTTGGTCGCGTTGCCCATCACCACGACGCCGAGTCCTCGCGACGGGTAGATCCGGATGACGTTGAAGAACCCGGCCCCGCCGCCCAGGTGCTCGACGAACGGGGGGTCGGCATCCCGACGGTCGGCGGGACGGAACCACCCGAGGCCGAGGTCGAACCGCTTCCCCTGCCAACGGATCTCGCGCATCTCGCGGGCCGAAGCCTGGGTGAGGATGCGCACGCCGTCGAGTTCGCCCTCCCGTAGGTGCATCCGCACGAAGCGCGCCGCGTCGGCCACGGGTCCCACCAGGCCGCCGTACGCCTGCCCGTCCAGCAGGAAGCGGTTGAACGAGACCCATCGCCCCGCCGCGGGCCCGATCACCCATCGCGGGAGGAGCAAGCGCATCGGGCTCCGGCGCGGGTGGTAGCCGGTGGCGACCGACGCCTCATCGGTCGCCGGGTACGCGAAGCCGGTGCGCGACATCCCGAGTGGCGTGAGGACCTGGGTGGTGACGATCTCGGCGAACGGGCGTCGGGCGAGGTTCGCCATGGCCGCGCCGAGGGTGAGGGTTCCGAGGTTCGAGTAGCTCGAGCGCACGCCGGGCGCGAACCGCAGCTTGGGGTGCTTCGCGAGGAGTACGTCGAGGAACGCGTCCGGGTCGGGAGGCGCCTGGTCCGTGGGGTGGATCCAGCGGACAGGGATGGGGTTCGCCAACCCCGCGCTGTGAGACAGGAGGTGTCGAGCCGTGATCGTGGCCGCGACGTCCCCCGGGCGGAGGCGACGCATCTGGGGCACGTGCGGGGCGATCGGTGCGTCGAGATCGAGCACGCCGTCCTCCGCGAGCCGCATCGCGGCGGTGGCCGTGACGATCTTGGTCATCGAGAACCAGGGGCAGACGCTATCGGGCGTCATGGCGCTGTCGGCCGCGAGATCGGCCGATCCCACGCCCGCGGAGGCGCGCACGTCGTCGATGCCGATCGACCTGCACGGCGACCCCGGGAGCGCGCCCCGCGACGGCCTCACGAGCGCCTTGTTGGAGACCGAACGTCGGTCGCCAAGCTGCCCCCTTGCGGTCGTGGCCGCGGCTCCGGCGGCCGCGCCGACCCGCAGGAGTCTAGTTGGCTCCGGGAGCTCGAGGTAGGGAGCACGCCGGGGGTGGCTCTACCATCCGTTGGCCGTCCCGGAGTCGTCCTGGGCTCGTGCTGAGCGGTTACGCTGAGGGCGTCGTTGAGGTGTTCCAACAACGGGAGGGGATGTTCCATGCGTCGATCGAGGACCGGTTCCACCGTGTCGCGCTTGGCCTTGATCGCCGTGGTGGCCATGGCGGCCGCGGGTTGCAGCTCCTCCGACTCCGGGGGCACCTCCAGCACGCCGCCCGCGTCCGTGACGACATCGGGCTCGGCGGCCGATGGATGCGCAGAGGTCGCGGCAGTCAAGGACTCCCTCACCGCGCTGACGCAAGTGGACCTCAGCACCGACGGTCTCGCCGCGCTCCAAACGGCGGCGGCGGGCGTGAAGACCGACCTGCAGGCGGCAACGAGCGCGGTGTCCGCGGATCTCAAGCCGTCGATCGATCAGGTGCAGTCGGCGTTCGATCAGTTGGAGACCTCGCTGCAGGGCGTGACCACGAGCAACCTGGCGGCGTCGGCGACGGCGATCGGGACCTCGCTAGCTGCCCTCGGAACCGCCGCGACGAACCTAGGGACCGAGCTCAGCCAGCGCTGCCCCGGCAGCTAACGGTCGACCTCACCGCCGCATGGAGTTCGGGGTCTACACGTTCGCGGAGCTGCAGGAGGATCCGCACGACGGTCACATGATCAGCGCCGAACGACGCATGCGCGACCTCGTGGAGGAGGCCGAGCTCGCGGAGCAGGTGGGCCTCGATGTCTTCGGGGTGGGGGAGCACCACCGCGCCGACCTCATCGTCTCATCGCCCGCGGTGGTGCTAGCGTCCGTGGCCGCGCGCACCGAGCGCATCCGCCTCACCAGCGCGGTCTCCGTGATCAGCTCTGACGATCCCGTTCGCGTCTTCCAGGATTTCGCCACCCTGGATCTGCTCTCCGGCGGGCGCGCGGAGATCATGGCCGGGCGCGGCTCATTCACCGAGTCGTTCCCGCTTGTTCGGGTACGACCTCCGCGACTACGACGACCTGTTCGACGAGAAGCTGCGCCTTTTGATCCTGCTGCGTGAGGAGGAGCACGTGACATGGAGCGGTCGCCACCGCGCACCGCTGGACGGTCAGGGCGTGTACCCGCGCCCGCTCCAGGACCCGCTGCCCATCTGGGTGGCGGTCGGGGGAGCCCCCGAGTCGGCGTTCCGTGCCGGCACGCTCGGCCTGCCCATGGCGCTCGCCATCATCGGCGGGATGCCCGAGCGGTTCGCACCGTTCATCGATCTCTACCGCGACGCCGCGCGCCAGGCCGGTCACGCGCCGGTGCCCCCCGTGAGCATCAACTCGCACGGCTACGTCGCGGAGACGTCGCAGGAAGCGCTCGACGATTCGTTCGCGTACGCGGCGTCGATGATGAACCGCATCGGGCGCGAGCGCGGGTGGCCGCCCATGACACGCGAGCAGTACGACGCGGCCGCCACGCTCCGCGGCGCCAACTTCGTCGGCTCGCCGGCGGAGGTGACCGAGAAGATCCTCTTCCAGCACGAGATCTTCGGTCACGACCGGTTCCTCGTCCAGTTCACCGTGGGGTCGATGCCGCACGAGAAGGTCATGCGTTCGATCGAGCTGCTCGGGACCGAGGTGGCCCCCGCCGTTCGGAAGTCGCTGACCGGTGGCTAGGCGCTAGGCGCGTCGGAGCGGTCGCCGGCGTGTCGCTCGAGCGCGGCGTCGACCGGAGCCCCCGGAACGACATCGTCGATCGTCCACTCCAGCCACGGCTCTCCCTGGTCTTCCCAGATCGCCGCGGCCGAGGTCCACCAGCGCAGTCCGCCGTAGTCGCGGAACGGACCGAGCTCCGCACGCCACGCGATCTTGGGGCCGTCGACCTCCCGGTAGCGAGGCGCCTCGACGGAGGTCGGGAGCCCCGTCGCGACGTCCAGACGCCACGTGAGGACGTCCTCGGCGTCGGGGATGCCGAGCTCGAGCGTCGTCTCGTCGGGCTGACCGAACGTGAGTCCGGGCAGGTGCCAGGTCTGGGGGAACATCCCCGCCTCGAGCCACATGAACATCGCCGCCGATTGGTCGTACGCGGGTGCCTCGGGCGCGATCCGTCCGAAGCGCTCCACGACGCCGTGTCCGTCGATGAACGCGTCGGCGGAGCGTAGGGTCGACATCCCGAACCAGGTGATCGCGAACTCCGCCGCGAATGCGCGGCCGAGCCGGTGGTTCGTGGCCATGCGGCAATGGAGCCACGGGCCACGGAGCAGCGGGCGCATCCTCGCCCGGCCGCGGATCACGGCCGTCTCGAACGAAGGGATCGCATCGCCGAAGACCGCGTGAGCGTAGCGGCGGAACCCATCGGGCAGACCGGGCGGGAGTTCGAGCGGACCCGATGCCGCGGGCGGGAAGTCGATCGTGGCGCGGCTCGGGCGGGGGGGAACCAGGAAGCCCGCGGCGGCCGTGCCGGCCAGACCGATCGTTGCCATCGCGGTGCGCAGCCTGGACATGGTGGTGTCCACCTCCTCGCTCATCGCGTCCCGCTCAACTCGTGAAGAACGCCTCCAGGACGGGCGCGAGCACCTCGGGAGCGGCGCCGTGATCCTGGCCCTCGAGGGTGCGCCGTTCGGCATCGGGCAGGATGTCGGCGAGCGCCTCGACGGCGTGGCGAGCCCACGCCGGGCTGTCGCCTCCGTCCATCACGAGGGTCGGCACCGCGCGCGCCGACGACCACGACGGCGGCAGCGGGCGACCGGCCATCCGGTCGCCCATGATCATGCCGTCGTAGGCGATCGTGTGCGCGAGCGCTTCCAACCCCGGCCACATCGGCGCCTGTCGCATCTGTTCCACCACCTCCGGCGGAACCCCCACCCCTTCGATCATGAAGTAGGCGACGGCGTCGCCGCGACGCCCGGCCTCGACGAGCTCCTGGATGTGCGCCACGTAATCGTCGGGCACCGGTGGGCGGCTGTCGTCCACGATGAACGGCGGCTCGTACAGGGCCAGCCTCGGGATCGGGACTCCGTCGGCGACGGCCTTCAGCGCGAGCGCCGCCCCGGAGGAATGCCCGAACACGGAGGCCGACCCACCCGCTTCCTCGATGAGCGCCGCGACGTCCTCGATCTCTCGCTCGACCGCGTACGGCGGGGTGTCACCGCTGTCGCCGCGACCCCGGCGGTCGAAGGCGAACACGGTGAACGTCGGCGCCAGCGATGCGGCCAGCGGGACTGCGGCCTGCCGGTCGCTCAGGGCGCCCCCCACGAGGATGAGCGGTGGTCCCGCGCCCAACCGATCGAACGCGATGACCGTGCCGTCGTCGGAGCGCACTGACGCGGGCATGTCAGTCCTCTTCGTGTCGCGTCTTGAGGTAGGTGGCCAGCCGGTCGAAGAAGATCAGCTCGCCCCGCATCGCCCGGGAGTATTCGTCGGACCCGAGGTTGCCGCCCCGCTGGGTGAAGGTCATCCGCGTCCGGCCGCCCCCGATGTCCTCGAGGACGGCCGTGAGCACTTCTTCCCGTTCCGAGTCGACGAGGGTTGGATCGGCGATGGTGAGCGCCACACGTTCGGGTTCGACGATCTCGACGAATCGGCCCGAGAAGGGGATCTCGATCCGATCCGGGCCGTGGATCATGATGAGGCTCCACGCGCCCCCGGGCCGCGGATCCGACGTGAAGGTCTCGAGCGGGATGGACGATCCTTCTTCGCCGAACCATGCGGCCATCCCTTCGCGCTCGGTCCATGCCCGGAACACCTCTTCGCGGGGAGCGTCCAGGATCCGGACGATCGTGATCCCGTCTGCGTCGGAGGTCGCCGAAACCACGCCCTCCGGCGGTGTAGCATCACTCATCTCGCGTCTCCCTTCAGGTGCCTCACGGTTCGGTGTCGTGCCTGGTCTTGATGACGCGCTGCAGCGTATCCACGTAGGTGGGCCAGCCACCCATGAAGGAGTCGCGATCCTCCTCGGTCTGGAAGCCGGTCTGGACCATGGTGAGGAGCGTCTTGCCGTCCTGATCCTCGAAGGTCATGGTCATCTCGGTCTCGATGCTGCGCCCCCACTCGGCGACGTCCATCCGGTGCACGAAGACCAGTCGATGTGGGCGATCGACGACGGAGTAGATGCGCGTCTCGGTGTCCGCCTCGCCGCCCTCGGGTCCCATCACGTAGACCGACGTGCCGCCGACGCGCACGTCGGTCTCGCAACGGTGGACCTTCCAGTCGCTCTGTCCGGAGCCATGCAGCTCCTCCTGCGTGTCGGCGTCCACGAAGGCGTCGAAGACCTCCTCGGGCGTCGCGTCGAAGAGTCGCTCGATCCGCAGTTCGTAACTCATCCGTCCGCTCCTTCCGTGCGCTCCGCCGGCGGGATGTTCTGGTTCAGGCGGAACAGGTTCGTGGGGTCATAGCGTGCCTTGATCGCGGCCAGGCGGTCCCAGGTCGCCCCCGGGTAGGCCTCCCGGATCCTGGCCTGGCCATCGTCGGTGAGGAAGCCCACGTACGCGCTCCCTCCATCCGGGCGCAGCGCGGCGTGGAACCCCTCGGCCCAGTGCGTGTGCCGCGGGCGGCTGTCGACGTCCTCGAAGACGGCCGCGACGTTCACCATGATCCTGCGGGCACGGTGCGCGAACGCGGTGGCGTCGTCCGGAACGCGCGCCATCGCGCCGCCCAACACGCGGAGCTGGGCGACCGCCATCATCGCGTCCGACGAACCGAGATGCTCGAGGATCGTGTCCGCCGTCGTGCGGTCGATGCCGTCGACGAACATCGTCCGGGCGACGGCGAGGGGATGGTAGCCCTCTTCTTCCGGCGGGTAGATCTCGGGGTAGGGCATCGGGCGGAGCATGTCCGCGAGCGGTTCCGCGATCGTGCGGAACGGGGCAAGCGCCCGTTCTCCGTCGGCGAGATCACCGGCGTGCACCAGCATCGCCAGGATCACCAGCTCGCCGTGTCGCTCCTCGGGAAGGAACGGCATCGGCGGCGCGGGCATCACGTTGGCGATCGTCGAGAGATCCTCCGGATGCCGCCTCGGCGAGGGCGATGAAGGAGGCGATCGTCTCGGATGTGGCCGGGAGCACCAACACGCCGCCCATCACGGTGTCGACGGGGTGCAGCCGGAACCGGAACCGCGTCGCCACGCCGAAGTTGCCCCCGCCGCCCCGGATCGCCCAGAACAGGTCGGTGTGCGAGTCCTCGTCTACGTTCAGGAGCTCGCCGTCGGCGGTCACGATCTCGGCGGCGAGCAGGTCGTCGATCGTGAGTCCGTACTTGCGGACCAGGTATCCGATGCCGCCGCCCAGGGTGATGCCGCCGATCCCCACCGAGCCGGTGTCGCCGAAGCCGGTGGCAAGTCCATGGGCGGCGGTGGCCGTCGAGTACCCGGCGGCGGTCATCCCGGTCTGCGCCCACGCGACGCGCCCGTCGACGTCGATGTCGATCGCGCGCATCTCCGAGAGGTCGAGCACGATGCCACCTTCGGTCGTGGCGTGGCCGGCACCGCTGTGTCCGCCGCTCCGCACGGCGAGCTCGACCTCGGTTGCCCGCGCGAGGCTCACGACGCGGGCGACATCGCGATCGTCGGCGACACGCACGATGGCGCTCGGTCGGAGATCGAACCCTCCGGGGAACACGGTGCGCGCTTGGTCGTAGTCGGGATCGCCGGGGACGATCACGCGGCCGGCCACTGCGTCGCGGAGCGTCCGCACCGTGCGTTCCAACGTCCCGGGATCGCCGGGTGTCTCATGTTTCGCTTTCATCCCTCGTCTCCTTGGTCATGGTGTCGGCTCGCTCCCGTTGCCGGCGTTCGAGGTACGCCTCGAGCCGGTCGAAGCGTCGCTCCCACCGCAGCCGGTAGTGCTCGATCCAGTCCGTCGCCTCGTTCATATCCGCAGGACCGAGTTGGCACACACGGATCCGTCCCTGCTTCCGCGTGCTCACGAGCTGTGCCTCCTCGAGGATGTGGACGTGCTTCATCATGCCGGGGAGCGAGATCCCGATGGGCTCGGCGAGCTCGCTGATCGAAGCTGGTCCCGCCGACAGGCGCTCGAGGATCGTGCGACGCGTCGGGTCCGACAACGCTGAGAACGTCCGATCGAGCGTCTGAGACTGAACCATACGGTTAAGTATCTGCTATCCGGCGACGATCCGTCAAGTCGCGCGAGGAACACGAGGAACGCGAGCGCGGGGCCCGCATAGACTGCGGAGATGGCGTTGTCCGCGGCAGACATCGCGTTCCTGCAAGATCGGCACACCGCCGCCATGATCACGCTCGGCCTGGATGGGATGCCGAAGGCCGTCCGCGTGGGCGTGGCCCTGGTCGACGGCGAGCTGTGGAGCAGCGGCACGCGCGACCGCGTTCGCACCGACCGGCTGCGCGGCGACCCGCGTTGCACGCTCTTCGTCTTCGACCAGGGGTACGCCTGGCGTTCGTTCGAGACCACCGTCACGATCCTCGACGACGAGCACGCCCCGGCGCTGAACCTCCGGTTGTTCCGCAAGATGCAGGGCCGGCCAAGCGGGCCCCTCAGCTGGTTCGGCGGCGAGCTGTCGGAAGAGGCGTTCCTACAGCGGATGGTCGATGAGGGCCGCTTGATCTACCGGTTCGATGTGCAACGCTCCTACGGCATGCCGGCGGATTGACCCCCCCTCCGCCCTCGGAGTACGGTCGCCTGCGCACACGATGAGTGGCAATCCGCATGCCCGGATCGATGGAGCGACGATCGCGATCGGTGGCCTAACGCTGGTCGGCTGCGTGCTGTTCGCGATGACAGATCTGAGCGATCTCGAGGTGGGCGTGTTCCGCGCCGTGAACGGACTCCCGGAGGAGCTTCACACCTACGTGTGGCCGGTGATGCAGTACGGCACCTTCATCACGATCCCGCTCCTCGCGGCGCTCGCGTTCGCGTTCCGTCGGTTCCGGCTCGGCCTCGCGCTCCTGCTGGGTGGGGTCGTCGTGTACCTCCTCGCGCTGGTGGTGAAGGAGATCGTGGACCGGGGCCGGCCGGCGGCCTTCGTCGATGGGGTGCACGCGCGCGAGATATTCGGGCCCGACAGCCTCGGCTTCCCGTCGGGTCACGCGGCCGTAGCGACGGCGCTCACCGTCGTGGTCGCGGCGCACCTCCCCCGTGGATGGGCGATCGCGGCGGTGACCGTGGCGCTCGTCGTCATGTTCGGCAGGATGTACGTGGGCGCGCATCTTCCGCTCGACCTGATAGGTGGCGCTGCGCTCGGCGCTATCGCCGGCGGGGTGGCGAACCTGCTCGTCCCACCCAGCCCGCGGTCGCCCCGCACCCGGGCAGCACCCCCGATCGGCTGACGGCCGGTGCCACCGCTACGTGGTGCGCGTGCCCGCCACGAACAGGCACGCGAACGCGGTGCCGACCGTGCCGGCGATCGGGGCCAGGAGTGCGGCCAACGGGATGCGTGTCGGGTCGGTCCCCGTCACCAGTTCGGGCGCCCAGATCGAGGCCATCGCGACCACGGCCCAGATCGCGACGACCACGAGCGTGAGTGCGCGCCAGCGGCCGTCCACCCTGTCCCTGCCCATCGCGCCCGTCATGAGGATGAAGCCCGTGGCGAGCGCGCCCCACAACCACATCGTCACAGCGGCGATCGGGAGGTGCTCCTGCATCGATCCGCTCACCATGTCGGGGGCGAACAGGCTCGCCGCGCCGACGGCGATCCACACCGCGGCCGCGGCCGCGCCCACCATCAGGAAGCGGTCGTCACGCGGGACCGGCGCAACGGTCGGGTACTCCGGAAGTCGCGTCTGTGTACGCATCGGATCCTCCTCGTCCTGCTATCCCAAAGCGTGTCAGTCATGGAGCGCTGGCGGGATGGGCTGGAAGGCCCGACCTCTGCGGTCGCTTCGTCACCGGGCCGCGTGCCGCGCGAGCGGGTGGGCCGACCGCCACCGTGCGGGCTAGCATCCGATGATGCGGTTCCCCGGCCTCGGGTCGTGGATCGAGCGCCGAGCGGCGCGCTCGCCAGACGATGTCGCGCTCATCGCGGAGGGCGCCTCCCGCTCCTACCGCCATCTCGCTGAAGACGTTCGCGCCGTCGCGGCGCTGCTGCAACGCGAGGGCGTCGGTCCGGGCGACAGGGTCGCGTACCACGGAGGCAACCATCCCGCCGCGCTCGGCTCCCTGTTCGGCGCGACGGCGCTCGGCGCCGTATGGGTACCGATCCACCCCGCACGACCCGAGGACGAGGTGCGGGCGGTGCTGGACGACGCGGAGCCCCGGGTCCTGATCCGCGCGTCGCCGTCGACGCGTCCGGACTCGGACGCCCTCGTGTTCGAGGCCGAGGAGCTGGCCGAGCTGGAACGGGGGTCGGAGGGGTTGCCGGCACGGCAACCCGCGCCGGACGATCTCGCGATCCTCGCGTACACCTCCGGAACGACGGGAGCGCCGAAGGGGGTGATGCTCTCCCACGCCAACGTGATGTGGGAGGTCGTCCAGATGGTGGGCGCTTGCGCGTTCTCACCGTCGGACGTGACGCTGGCGGCCGCACCGTTCACGCGCATGGGTGGCCTGGGGGTGACGGTGCTCCCGACCCTGTTCACGGGCGGAGCGGTCGTCGTGCCGCCGGCCGGTGAGGGTGAGGCGGTTCTCGCCACGATCGAGCGGGCACGCGTCTCGGTGCTGTTCGCGAACCCCGATCTGCTCGATGCGATGGTGCGCGCGCCCGCATGGGAGGACACGGACCTCTCCAGCGTGCGCACGGGGGTGGTGGGAGGTGGCCTCGTCCCGGAAGGTCTCTTGCGCACCTACCTCGAGCGGGGCGTGATGCTGCTGCACGGGTACGGGCTCACCGAGGCGTCCCCGGTCGTTTCGCTCCTCGATGAGCGCGATGCCGCCACCCGTGCCGGGTCGGTGGGCAAGCCCCTGCCCTTCGTCGAGGTCCGGGCCGTGCGTCCCGACGGATCCGCCTGTGGGGTGGACGAGGTCGGCGAGTGGTGGATCCGCGGTCCCAACATCTCGGAGGGGTACTGGCGTCGCCCGCCGGTCCGTGATGCGGAGGGTTGGTTCCCGACGGGTGATGTCGGGTGGATCGACGCGCAGGGGTACCTCAGCTTCCTGGACCGGGCGTCGTCCGCGATGTACGTGGACGGAGGCGTCGTGTATCCGGCCACGATCGAGCGCGCGCTGTACGGCGCGCCGGGCCTCGTGGACGCGACCGCCATCGAGCTCGACGGTCGCATCGTCGCCACCGTCGTTGCCGAAGGCGCGATCGACCAGGCGAACTTGTACGCGATCCTCCGCAAGACGCTCGCTCCAGACCAGGTTCCGGGCGAGATCCGGCAGGTAGAGGCGATCCCACGCAACGCCGCCGGCAAGGTGCGTCGTGCCGATCTCCGCCGTACGCTCGCCGAGTGAGGTGCGACCGAGCGGCGGGCCCGCGCGTCACCCCAGGCAGATCGCGAAGGGAGTGACCTTCCGGAGAGCCGCCGATGCTGTGGATCCGGCTCACCCACCCGTCGTCCGGGATGTGGTCGGCGTCCGCGCCGTCGTACGGCGCCGAGACGATGGAGCGGGCGGTGCTGGTACCGCCCGTGACCCGGGCCCCGCCGCCCACGACATGCTCTGCCGACCCACAGGCGACCCGTCGGAGGACGTTCCCGTCGGCGGCGAGCCTCCCGGGCTTGAGCTTCACGTAGCGCAGGGGCATCTGCGCCGCGCACACGATGTACACCTCGAACAGGCCCGTGCCCCCGTTGACGTCGTAGACCGAGCCCGTCCAGCCGTCGTCGGCCACGGTCTTCGGGTCGGCGCCGTCCAGGGGGAACGAGGACGTGACCCAACTGCCCGTCGTGGCGATGAACGCACTCCCGGTGCTCACATGCCAGCGGGGGGCTCCGCAGCTGAGCGAGCCCGAACGCTCGCCGGAGGAGGAGTCGGGGACGTTCGTGAAGGGATACGCGAGGTTCCCGCCGTGGACGCAGATCGAATAGGCGGTGACCGTTGCACCGTCGGGTCCGTGACCGTACGCCAGCCATCCGTCGTCACCGGCGGTGTCGGCGTCGCTGAAGTCGTCCCAGCGGCTGGCCGCCAGCCACGCCTGAGCGGCCGAGCCTCCCGCCGCCGATCCCCCACCGATCAGATGCCAGTTCGGGCCGCCACAGCCCGCCTCGGCGCCGGCGGACTGGCTCACGAACGCCGTCGCGTCGGAGGCGTATCGCACCCCCCCGGTCATCCCGAACACGTGGTCCCCCACGTTCGGGTCGATCGGCGTGCCACCGAACGCGCTCGACGACGCGCTCATCACGAGCATGGTCGCCATCAGGACGAGGATGCGGGCCACGGTCTTCATCGTGCGGACGATACCCCAAGGCCCGGCCCGCACCCGTGAACGCCGATCATGTCGCGGTGGCGCGGACGCGCGACCGCCAACGCCGCGCATGAGCCCTCGATGGATCGGTTACGCCGCTGCGTTCGCGGCGTCCTCCAGCACCTTGATGTCGATCTTCTGCATCTGCAGCATCGCCTGCATCGCCCGCTGCGCGCGTTCCGGGTCGGGGTCGCTCAGGAGCTCGCCCATCCGCTCGGGGATGATCTGCCAACTGAGGCCGAAGCGATCCTTCAGCCATCCGCACATCGATTCCTCGCCGCCGTCGGCCGTCAACGCCGACCAGAGCCGATCCACTTCGTCCTGATCCGGGCAGTTCACGCTGAAGGAGACCGCCTCCGTGAAGGGGAACTGTGGTCCGCCGTTGATGGCCATGAAGTCCTGGTCGAGGAGCCGGAAGAACACCAAGGCGACGTTGTCGCCGCTCGGTGTGCCGTCGAGGCGTTGGACGTTGGTCACCTCCGCGTCCTCGAAGAGAGAGACGTAGAAGTTGGCGGCCTCCTCGGCCTGGGTGTCGAACCAGAGGCACGGTGTGATCTTCTGCATGGCCTGTGCTCCTTCCATCCTTGGGCTTCAGCCCGTGGGCTTCAGCTGTTGGCGACGAGCTTGGCGACGAGGTCGTCGAGACGGTCGTAGCCCTCGTTCATGCCCTCGGCCATGCCGGCGTCGACCATCGCGTCGCGCGCCTCGACCGACTGGAACACGGAGTTCGTGCGGACCGTGGTCCTCCCGTCCCTCTCCTCGAGCGTGAGCGTGTCCATCGAGACGTGGCCGGGCGCGCCCTCGAACTCGAAGGTCTGAACGAAGCCGTCGGGCGAGGGCTCGCCGTGGAAGACGCCATGGAAGCCGAAGGCGTTGCCGGCGTCGTCGGAGGAGACGTAGCGCCACGAACCGCCGTCCCGCACGTCGAAGCGGTCGACCGTCGTCGTGTACTTCCGCGGCCCGAGCCACTGCACGAGCAGCTCAGGTTCGGTGAAGGCGCGGAAGACGAGGTTGCGTGGAGCGTCGAAGGTGCGGGCGGTGAGTATCTGCGGCACACCGGGCTCCGCGGTGATCTGCATCTCGGTCATGTCGTACCCCTTCCTGTCGGATCGCTCGGCTGCGATCGATCGGTCTGTTCCGCCTGCAGCGCCGCGAGGAGTTCGTCGAGGCGCTCGTAGCTCTCTTCCCAATATGCCCGGTAGCCAGCGAGCCACACGGTGGCCTCCTTCAGCGGTTCGGCCTCGAGGTGGCTGAGGCGGGCGGTGGCCCGGCGGGTGCGGGAGATCAACCCTGCGTGCTCGAGCACCTTGAGGTGTCGGGAGATCGCGGGCTGAGAGACGCTGAACGGCGCCGTCAGCTCGGCGACGCTCGCCTCTCCGAGGGCGAGGCGCGAGAGGATCGCGCGCCTGGTTGGATCCGCGAGGGCCCCGAACACCGCATCGAGCTGATCGACCGCCATCTATAACCCTTCCCTTATGTAACGAGTACGTTATAGACGATCGGGGTGGCCACGTCAAGTGCCGTTGATCGCGCGTCTTCAGCCGATCGAGCGCTCGTGGATCGCGCGGACGGTGTCGGTCGACCTTGGTGCGCCGCGAGGAGGTTGCCGCCACGCCGTTCGACGTGCGCGCGACCTCCTCGAGCCGCATCCGGACGTTGAGGACGTCAACCCATGGGGCTGGCGAGCTGGAAGTAGTTGTCGTCCGGGTCGGCGAACGTGCAGATCAACATGTCAGACGCGTCGCCCGCGGGGTTGTACGGCTCCTGGATCACGGTGGCACCAGCCGCAACCATGCGGTCGAACTCCGTCTTCACGTCGGGGGTCTCGATGTTCCAGATGATCCTGCCCGGCTGCGCGTTCCTCCCCTTCACGTGGTCGTGGGGCCCCACCATGATGCCGCCGGAGCCGAGCTGCCAGCCCGTGTAGCCCCCGTCGTTCCAAGCCGGGGCGCCGAACACCTTCGTGTAGTACCCGACGAGGCGCTGGGGGTCCTCCGACCCGATCAGGACGCTGTTCAGGTTCATGCTGCCTCCCTTCGTCGATCCATCCTTACCAGAGGCAGCGACGATCGAAACCCGAAGGCCCGACCGCTCGCACTCTGCCGGACCTCCCGTGATCCGTCATCCCTGGCTATCCTGGGGATGCGGATGCTTGGAGCGAGGGAACCCTCGAAGGAGGGCGGCCGTGGGCGATCGGCAGGTCGGCAGCGACATCGGGTTGCGCTTCGTGCGCGCGCTCGTGGCGAAGGACGTCGAGGCCCTGACCTCGCTCCTCCATCCCCAGATCGAATTCCGCGGTCTCACGCCGAGCCGCGGATGGGAGGCATCCTCGCCCGATGGGGTCCGCGAGATCGTGTTCGGCTCCTGGTTCGAGCCGCACGATCACGTGCTGGAGACGCTCGCGGCCGACACACATCGTGTCGCGGACCGGGATCGCATTCGATATCGCCTACGGGTCGAGAGCGAGGGCACCGAGTACCTGGTGGAACAACAGGGCTACTACGACGTCGTCGACGGCCGCATCGCCCGGATGAGCCTGATGTGCTCGGGCTACCGACCCTGGCCCGACCCTCCGTGACGCTACCTCGGCACGATGCTCGAGGCTCCGGACGTGGCGGATCGATCGATGGTCGGCGAGCCCGCGTGGCGCATGTGTGACGCGCCGGACGCGCCCGCCGCAAGCGTCCCCGTCGCCACTCACGTCCGCGGTCGACGCCCCGGAGACGTCGATCGCGAGGTCGACCGCGCTGAGTCAGTCGGCGTAGAGGTGGCTGGCGCCCGAGACGGTCGCTTCGAGGGTCGATGCAACCCCGGACAGGGTCGCCATCGAGGATCCCGAGAGCGCCACGTGAGCGACGTCTACCGCGAGCTCGGCGGTGATGGTGCTCGAGCCCGACAGGGCGAGTTCCAGGCGGTCCGCCGCGAGGGCCGATGCGATGCGCACGGTCGACGCGCCGGCCGCGAGCACGCGCTCGATCCGAGGCGCGGTCACCGCGGCCTCCAGGGTGGCGTCGTGGGCGTGATGGATGCCCGGCCGGAGTCCGATGCGCAGGACGCCGCCTCTCACCTCGATCGCGACATCGTCGCGGAGCCTGTCGTCCACGCGCAGGTCCACGGCTTCAGACGTCCCGACCGTCACGTCGACCGTGAAGCGATCGGAGACCTCCAGACCCGTGAACGGCCCCACATCGAGGAGTGTCATCGGCTCATCGCTCATCTCGCTCCTTCCCGTTCGGGTTCGTGATCCTCGGTGCGTGACGTCGGCGATTCCACCATGTCGCCACGACCCGGTCCACCGCGAGGGCGGGCAGGTCCCGAGTCGCTCCTTCGGTACACTTCCTGCCTTCCTGACCTGCGGAGACGACGTACATGCCACGTGTGATCCTGATCGCCTGGGACGGCGCCGACTGGCGCATCCTCGACCCCCTGCTCGAGGCAGGCGCGCTGCCGAACCTGCAGGCGCTCATCGACCGGGGGCAGCGCGACGTCCTGCGCTCCACCGTCCCCACCCATTCCTGGTCGGCGTGGCCGTCGTTCCTCACCGGCGTCGACCCCGTGGACCACGGCGTCTACGACATCCTCGAGACCGTCCCCGGCACGCACAAGCAGTACCCCGTCACGTACAAGTCCATCAAGGCGCGAACCTTCCTCGACGACCTCACGTCCGCGAACAAGAAGCAGCTCCTGCTCGACGTGCCGCTCACGTTCCCGCCGCCTGACATCCAGGGCGCACTCGCCGCGGGCGGCGTCCTGCCGAAGAACCGGCAGTTCACCCAGCCCTCCGACCTGCCCGAGACCCTCGCGAAGGCCGGCCTGGAGTGGCCGATCAACGGCATGAGCTGGACGACCTATCACAACAAGCCCGACGCGTACCTCGATGAGGCGTTCGAGGTCACCGCCAAGCGCATCAAGGCCTCCGAGTGGCTGATGGACAACACCGAGTGGGATCTGATGGCGAGCGTCTGGGTGAGCATCGACCGGACGCAGCACTGCCTCTCCAACTACGTGGCTCCCGACCACCCTGACTACGTGAAGAACAAGGACACGCGTATCGGCAGGAAGGTCGCCGACATCTTCCGTCAGACCGACGACGCCATCGGCGCGTTCGTCTCGCGCGCCAAGCCGGACGACATCATCCTGTTCATCTCCGACCATGGGTTCCAGTCATGCACCCGCACGGTGAACATGGACCGCCTGCTGCACGAATTCGGCTACCTCGATTTCAGCGCCTCCAACGTCGTGTTCGGGCCGATGCAGTGGGGACCCGTCCGCAAGGTCGCGCGCAAGGTCTACGACACCTTGGGCCTGCACGGGAAGGTCGCGCTTCCGCAGTCGATCAACTGGGCCAAGACACAGGCGTTCACGTCGATCCGCTCCACGGGCGAGGGCGTCACGATCAACCTCGCCGGTCGCGAGATCGACGGCATCGTCGACCCAGGCGACTACGACAAGGTGCGCGACGCCGTGATGGATCGCCTCGCCAACTTCGTGGACCCGAAGACGGGCAAGAAGCCCGTCAAGGAGATCCACAAGCGTGAGGAGGTCTTCAAGGGCAGGTTCGCCGACGAGGCGCCGGACATCCTGATGGTCCCGGCGGAGGACTACTCACTCACCCACGCCAAGGCCGCCTACGAGGATGCCGACTGGGTGAGTGGCGACCACCGCATCGAGGGCACGATCGTGGCCGTGGGGCCGAACGTGACGCCCTTCTCCCAGACGCCCGCGCTGATCGACATGGCCCCCACGATCGTGGCGGCGCTCGACGCGCCCACCGCGGTGAAGCCCACCGGCCGCGTGCTGACCGAGATCCTGGGCACGGGTGCGCACATCACCGAGCGCGAGGTCGTCGAGGAGCCCGCTGCTCCCGCGATCCCCGGCATGGCCATCCCCGGCATGGGTGGGGACTCCGCGGTGAACGAGACCGAGGCGGACGAGATGGAGGAGCACCTCCGGGGCCTCGGCTACATCGAGTGAGCGCACGGCGGCTGGGGACATCGCGGGTGGACGCGAAGGACCCGGGCGAGGACGCCCGGGTCCTTGGATCGCGTGGTGGCGGACTCACATCACGTTGAACGTCTCATACACCGTGATGCTCGCGCCGCCTTGCAGCACCGGGCACCCCTTCGCCAGGTTGACGGCCTCGTCGAGTGAGTCGGCCGTGAGGATGGTGTAGCCGGAGGCCGAGCCGCCCCCACCGTCGGTCACCGCACCGTCCGACGCGATCGACTTGGCTGCGCCGGAGAACGGGTTGCCACCGTCCTTGAGCGCCCCGCCGATCGCAGCGAACCACCCGTCCCATGCGCCCATGACGGCCTTCTGCGCCTCTTCGCCCTCGGGCATGGATCCACCCTGGTAGAGCAGCACGTAGTCGCTCATCGACCCTCCCTTCGTGCGCGGCCTTCGGTATCCGCGCTACCACCCCAACGACGAACGCCGCCGCGCGATATCGACGTCCTCGCGCAAGTCGCGCCGTCGCGCGGTTGGGCCTCGAGGCGCCGTGCCGCCTCAGACGGCTGCCGATGTCCCGAGCCGCGGTGTTGACTTCGCGGTGATCTCGGTGCGCCTGTTCAAGGAGGCGATCTGCTGAGGTAGCGAACCGGCCTCCCACTACACTCGATCGGTGGGCATCGACAGACGCGCACGATGCGTGGCTTGATCCTCGTGGTCCGCTTCCTGATGGAGCTCGCCCTCCTGGCGGCGTTGGCGTGGTGGGGGTTCACGGTGGGCAACGGCGTGACGGCATGGGTGCTGGGAGTCGGCGCCCCGCTGCTAGCGGCGGTCATCTGGGGCGCGTTCGTCGCACCGAAGGCGAGGCGACCCGTTCCCGTAGCCAAACGCGTTGCGATCGAATGCGTGCTCTACGCGGCGGCGGCGATCGGCCTCGCGGCGATCGGTCGGACGCCCTTGGCCATCGCGTTCTTCGTGCTGGCCGTGGTCGTCTCGTTGGCGAACGCAGCGACCGCAGGGTCGGTCGAAGAGGAAGATGAGCGGATGACCGTCCGATACCGCAACGTCGACGGGTTGGCGGAGCCGCCCGGATACGCGCACGTCGCGATCGCGCAGGGCGCACGGACCGTCTTCACCGCGGGTGCCGTCCCGATCGACGCTGCCGGCGACCTCGTCGGCGCGGGCGATCCCGTCGTGCAGACCGAGCGGGTGATCGAGAACCTCCTCCGCCAGCTCGAGGCCGGCGGCGCCGGCGCGGCTGACGTGGTCAAGACCACGGTGTACGTGGCGGCCGACCACGATGCGATGATCGCGGTCTGGGACGCGGTGCAGCGCTCGCCGATCGCCTCCGCGCCATCGACGCTCCTCGGCGTGGCGCTCCTGGGGTACACGGGTCAGCTTGTCGAGATCGAGGCGGTCGCCGTCGTCTAGACCGTTCGGCGGGAGGATGCATCAACCTTCGGCGGATGTCGAAGGCGACCGGGCTCCCTACGATCACGCGATGAACGTGAGCGAGCCCCGAGCCGAAGCCGTTCCCGACGCCACAGAGGTGGAAGAGAACGGCATCACGATATCCGAGAGCGCTGAGATCGAGGCGCACCTGCGCGGCCTCGGCTACATCGAGTAACGCTCAGGCGTCGTCCTCAGGGCGGTCCAGCCTGTCCACCCATGCGGGCCAGAGCCGACGTGCGGTCCCCCGGGCCATGCGCCCTCCGAGGTGCATCGCACGCCAGGCGCCCCTGTAGCCGGGAAGCACCCCGATCGCGACGACGACGTGCCCGACGATCGCCATGGTCACCACGAAGAACGTCCAGCGGTGGATGCGTGCGAGCCACGAGAAGATCGGTCCGCCATGGAGGGCCGTGAGGCCGATCCCGGTGAGCGTGAGGACGATCAGGCCTCCCACGATGACGAGGTTCGCGATCCGTTGCCCGGGATCGAAGTCGCCCTCGTGACGCGCGAACCGTCCGTGGAGAGCTCCTGAGGGCCAGCGCGCCCACCATCGCCCATCGCCCGGGTCACGACGGAGGCTCTCCCGCACGAACGTCGCGATCCCTTTGCGCCCCGTCACGATCGGAACCAGGATCAGCAGCGCGAAGGCCCGGCCGAGCCAGACGTGGAGGCGGGCGTCGGACATGCCCGCGATCCGCGCCAGCGGGCTCGGCCGGCCTTCGTCGCCGCCCAGCAGCCGCCACCCCGTGAACAGCAGGGGGAGGACGACGAGGTAGACGGCCGCATGGAACCAGCGCACCCGCCTGGGATGCCGCTCGATCCGTCCCTCCTGGCGAGACTCAGTAGCCGTAGCCACCGGTGCCACCGCTCATCGCGGGCGCGCCGCTCGGTGCAGGGATCGGTGCCTGTGTGGATCCGGGGGAGGCACCGGCACCGCCGGGGCTCGCGCCGGTCACCGTCACGATGATCGTGTCCGTCGGGCCGGCATCCGAGTGATCCGCGTTGCGCAGCGAGGCCTCGATCGTGTGCGTGCCCGGTGCGAGGCCGACGACCTGTACGGAGTTCGCGTACGCCAGCTGGTACTGCGAGTCACAACTGGCCCCGTCGACACATAGGTGCACGTGGTGATCGCCGGTGCTGGGATCGCCGATGGGCACGCTCGCCTGAAGCTCGACCGTGAACGGGTCTCCGACCTTCGCGTTGTCCTTGGGTGCGGCGATCTTCACCCAGAGGTCACCCTGCGAGGCGCTCGCGCCGCCTCCGCAGGCTGCCGCGATGAGTGCCAGACCGAGCAACACGGCCGCCCAGCCGATCCGTCGAGATGTCCGATGCATGGTGCCTCCTTCACGTCGATGACGGCCGGTACTACACGGATCGCGCGCCCGCGGGATTCCTTCGATCCGAATCGGATCCGATCCGGCACGAGCAATCCCTCGGGGAGGCCCGGCCGGTAGTACCCGCATGACCAACACCAGGCGGATCGTGCGTGCGGACCCTCTCGGATGAGTCGTTGCTGGCGGGTCTCGGCTCGGGCGATCCCGCAGCCGCGTCGGCCTTCATCGCGCGGTACCAGCGCCGCGTCTACGGGCTCACGCTGTCGATCCTGCGCGATGCGGGCGCGGCTGAGGAGGCCGCACAGGAGACGTTCGTGCGGGCGTGGACACATGCCGAGGCGTTCGATCCGCGTCGGGGGAGCGTGCCGGGCTGGCTCCTCACGATCGCACGCAACGTGGCCATCAACATGCTGCCGACGCGGCGCCCCGATCCCGTGGACCCTAGCGTGCTGCTCTCGCTGCAGGGCCAGGGGCCTCCGATGAGTGACGCCCAGAGCCAGCCGGTGTCCGAGCCGTTGCGCGATGCGCTCGTTCGGCTGCCCGAACCACAACGCCGGGTCCTCGTCCTGGCCGTCTTCTACGGATTCACGGCCAAGGAGATCAGCGAGCTCGACGATGTTCCGCTCGGAACGGTGAAGACGCGGATCCGTAGCGCCCTGATGAAGCTACGCGCGGAGATGGGGGCTAGCCATGAGCGCTGATGTGCGATGCGACCAGGTCCGGGAACTCGCGGCCGAGCTCGCGCTCGACATCGCCGACGGGCAGGAGCGTGGTCTCGCGTTGCGTCATCTCGATCGGTGCGTGGCGTGCCGCGCCTACGTCGCCGAGCTGTCTTCCGTCACGGACGACCTCCTGCTCCTCGCCCCCGAGCACGAGCCGCCGGACGGCTTCCGTGAGCGGGTGCTGGCGCGCATCGCCGGTCCGCAGGCGCTTCCTCCCCCGCGCCGCTGGCGCCCGCTCACGGTCGCCGCGGCTTTCCTGCTGGCGCTGGTGTTGGGGGCGGGGTCGGTG
The DNA here is from genome assembly GCA_963810915.1 of uncultured Actinomycetes bacterium. Classification (GTDB taxonomy): domain Bacteria; phylum Actinomycetota; class UBA4738; order UBA4738; family HRBIN12; genus JAOUEA01. The sequence goes on from CAWEPH010000005.1 coordinate 267,607, forward strand.
ATGGTGGCGACGTCCGACGACCGGAGGATCGCCGGCAGCTACCGCTCGGTACTGGCCGCCGGCGAGGGATCGTTCTTCACGGTCGCGCCGCTGGAGGCGCCCGGCGGCGGGGTCGTGGGCACGGTCTGGGGGTACGAGGGTCGCCCCTCCTGGCTCTTCGTCAGCCTCGCATCGCAGCCTCCCCGTCGGCTCCCGTCCCCGGTGGTGGTGTGGAGCGACGACGGGACGCGTGCCACTGTGGGGACCGCCGAGTTCGGGCCCGATCGGTCCGGATGGGGGGCGGCGATCCCGATGGACCTGCGCGACGTTCGCGTCGTGCGGATCGCTGGGGTGGGCACGGCGACGATCAGGCCGCAGGACCCTTGGAGCTAGGGATCCTGCAGGTCTTGACAGCAAACCGACCGGTCGGTATGTTCTGCCGATGGCGACACGGGAGCGCACGTTCCGCGCGGATCGCTCGCGGCAAGCGATCCTCGACGCGGCCGCGCCGGAGTTCGCGGCCCACGGCTTCGCGGGGGCCTCGCTCAACCGGATCATCCGGGAGTCGGGTCTGACCAAGGGGGGCTTCTACTTCCACTTCCCCTCCAAGCAGGCGCTGGCGCTCGCGGTCCTGGGTGATCAGTACGAGCGGTGGTGGACCCGCGTGCTCTCCGAGGTCGGGCCCCTCCCGCGCGCCGTCGATCGGCTGTTCGCGACGCCTCGCGTCATCGCGCGCCAGATCCGGGAGGGCGAGGGGCCGGGCACGCTGAGCAAGCTGATCGAGGAGCTGGCGCGCGACCCCGACCTGCGCGACGAGGTGTGTGGGTCGCTGCGCATCGCCGTCGAGATGACGACCGCTCAGTTCGCGGAGGCCCAGGCCGAGGGCGACATCCGGTCGGACCTCGACCCCGCACTCCTCGCCGAGGTCGCCGTCGGCGGATTCACGGGGATGCAGACCATGACCGAACAGCTGGCCGACGACGACCTCGAACGCCGCGTGGAGGCGCTGATCGTGGTCGTGCGGACGGCCACCACGAGCCCGCAGGAAGGGGGACCGTCATGAACGGTTCGAGATGGGACGTCATCGTCGTCGGGGGCCGCGTGGCCGGGGCGCCCACGGCGATGCTGTTGGCCAGGCGCGGGATGCGCGTGCTGGTGGTCGACCGGGCAGAGTTCCCGAGCGACACGCTCTCGACCCACCAGGTGCAGCTCCCGGGCGTCGCGCGACTCGCGCGCTGGGGATTGCTCGACCGGATCGAGGATGCGGGCACGCCCGCCACGCGCCGCGTGCTCTTCGACCGTGGGTGGGCGCGTCTCGAAGGCTCGTACCCGATGTTCGAGGGTGTGGATGCGCTCTTCTCGCCACGACGGACGAGTCTCGACGCGATGCTGGTGGACGCCGCGCGCGAGGCCGGTGCCGTGGTGCGTGAACGCTTCGTCGTCGAGGAGGTCGTGATCGAGGACGGGGTTGCGCGCGGCATCCGCGGGCACGAGAAGGGCGGCCCGATGGTGGAAGAGCGGGCCGCCATCGTCGTCGGCGCCGACGGCAAGCGCTCGATGGTCGCTGAGGCGGTTGGCGCCGAGGTCCTGACGGAGCACCCGATCGGCTCGATGGCCTGCTACACGTACTGGGACGGGCTGCCGACGGCCGGCGGTGAGATCCACCAGCTCGGCCGGTCCGCGATCGGCCTGTGGCCCACCGATGACGGGCTGACGATGTCCTACATGGCGCTCCCGGTCGAGGAGTTCTCCGCGTTCCGGGCCGACGTGGACGCTCACGTGCAGGCGACCCTCGCGACGGCGCCGGAGGTCGGTGAGCGGATCCGCGCTGCGCGCCGGGCGGAGCGGTTCCGCATGAGCCCCGACCTGCCCAACCGCGTCGTGCGCTCGCACGGCCCCGGCTGGGCGCTCGTGGGCGACGCGGGGTTGGTGATGGACCCGATCACCGGGCAGGGCATCGGCAACGCGTTCCGCGATGCCGATCTGGTGTCGGACGCCATCGTCGAAGGACTGGGTGGGTCACGTTCGCTGCAGGAGGCGCTGGCCGACTACCAGCGTCGACGCGACGACGACACCATGCCGATGTTGGAGTTCACCGTGGAGTTGGCGTCCTTCAAGGACCCCGCGCCTAAGGAGCGCGAGCTGTTCGAAGCCCTCCAGGACAAGCCCGAGGAGATCAGCCGGTTCCTCGCGGTGATCGCGGGCGCCGAGCCGATGTCCTCCTACTTCGCGCCCGGCCATCTCGTGAAGCTGATGGGCGTTCGAGGCATGGCCAGGGCGATGTTGGGGCGTCGAGGTACCGCGCGCAGCGCCGCGTGAGAGTAAGCGTGTGGGCCCCGACTTCCGAGGCCGCCCACACGTACCATCACTGACGTGAAGCGCCCAGACTCACTCGTCCGCCCGTTGCTGGCCTTCGCGCTGCTGGGGTTGCTGGTTCTCGTGGTCGTGGCCATCTCGGGCATCGTGGTGATCCGCCGGCTCGCCACGGAGCAGGCTCTGAACGAGGCCCGCCAGTTGACGGATGTCTCCGCGCGCATCGTGGAACGCCGCGTCACGGACGGCCTCGTGACCGGGGACGCCCTCGCCCGAGGTTCGGTGGCGCGGGTAGTCGGCGACGCCGTTCTGCACGATCCCGTCGTCCGCGTGAAGATCTGGTCCCGCGACGGCACGATCGTGTATTCCGATGACTCGCGTCTGATCGGGGACACCTACCCGCTCGGTACCGATGACCTCGCGGTGCTGGATCATGGCGGCGTCGCCGCTGAGTTGTCCGATCTGAGCCGACCGGAGAACCGGTTCGAGCGGACGTACGGCGAACTCTTGGAGGTGTACACGTCGATCCGCACGCCGGATGGAACGCCGCTGCTGTTCGAGACGTACCAACTGGCTTCGAGCATCGCCGAACGACGGAGGCAGCTCGCGACCACGTTCGCGCCGGTCATCGTGATCACGCTCTTCGCCCTGGCGTTGTTGGAGATCCCCTTGGCCTGGGCACTCGCGCGACGTGTCCGCGCCACCCAGCACGAGCGGGAGCGGTTGATGCAGCGCGCGATGGAGGCATCGGATCGCGAGCGGCGGCGCATCGCCGGCGATCTGCACGACGGTCCCGTGCAGGAGCTCGCGGGTCTTTCGATGCAACTGTCGGCGGCAGCGGAGCGGGCGACGGACCCCGAGGACGGAGCTGTGCTGCGAGACTCTGCCTCCGCCGTGCGTGGCAGCGTGCGTACCCTTCGCGCGGCCGTCGTGGGGGTCTATCCGCCCAACCTCCGACATTCGGGTCTATCCTCCGCGCTCTCGGACCTCCTGGCGCGGCTACGCACAGAGGGCGTCGACACGGAGCTGGACGCACCCGACGCGGCGTTCGCACCCGAAACCGAGGCCTTGCTCTATCGGGCCGCTCAGGAGGCCCTGCGCAATGTCGAAGCGCACGCGCAGTCGCGCCACGTGCGCGTCTCGGTGCGTCGCGAAGGAGATCGCGCCGTGCTCGAGGTCGCCGACGACGGACGCGGGATCGCGCCTCAGGACGCCGATCGCGCTCGTGCCGGCGGCCATATGGGCCTCACGATCCTCGGCGACCTCGTGCGCGATGGCGACGGCACACTTACGGTCCGGCCCGGAGAGTCAGGCGGTACGGTGGTCCACGTGGAGGCCACGGCTTGATCCGCGTCGCGCTCGCCGACGATCATCGGGTGGTCCGCGTGGGTCTCGAGCAGCTGCTCGAGACGTTCACCGATGTCGAGTTCGTGGGAGCCGGCGCCGGCGGGGAGGAGGCCGTCGCCCTATGCCTCGAGACGAGGCCCGACGTGCTGCTCCTCGACCTCTCGATGCCCGACGTGGATGGGATCGAGGTCACCCGCCGTCTGCGCACAGGCGCGCCGGAGACGCGCGTCGTAGTGTTCACCTCTTTCTCCGATCGCGAGCGCATCATGCAGGCGCTCGACGCCGGCGCCATCGGTTATCTGTTGAAGGATGCAGAACCCGAGGAGATCCATGCGGCCCTGCGGGCGGCCGCGCGGGGAGACGCTCCTCTCGCACCTCGAGCTGCAGCTGAATTGCTCGCCGAACGCCGGGTGCGTGCGCCTGCCGACGCGATGGATCTCACGGCCCGGGAGCGGGAGGTGCTCACCCTGGTGGTTGAGGGTCTCGCCAACAAGCAGATCGCTCGCCGGCTGGGCATCAGCGAGAAGACGGTGAAGGGACATCTCACCAACCTCTTCCAGCGGATCGGCGTGGCCGATCGCACCCAGGCCGCGCTATGGGCAGAGCGCAACGGCATCCTGCGGGATCGTGGTCCCGGGACGTAAGTCCCGTTGAGGCCGGTGCCGCTCCCCAGCACGATGGGTAGATGCACGGATCGGTCCTGCGAACCATCGCCCTCGCCCTTTCCCTCGTCGTGTTCACCGTTGCGTCGGCGTCGGCCGATGGCGTGGAGAAGCGTGGCCGTTGCTCCGGGAGCCGCGGGGCATGGAGGCTCGAAGTGCGAGCCGAGACCGGCGGCAGGCTGCGCGTGCGCTTCGGCATCGAGCATCTTCCCGCGGGGCAGGCATGGCAGATCTTCCTATCCGATGACGGCGTAGGGATCTACTCCGGGACGCGGCGGACGGATCGTCACGGGGAGGTGCGGGTCACCCTCGATCGCGCGGATCGCCGCGGCAGGGACCGTATCGCCGCGAGCGGCGTGAGCATGGCTTCCGGGATGAGTTGTGAGGGTTCCCTGACGTTCCGAAGCCGGTAGGTCCCGGGACCGTCGTCCCGTTGCGACCACGACCACGCCGCCGCGAACCTTGATCGAGGCGGCCGGACCGACCGGCCGAGAGCCCCGAGGAGGGATGCCAGATGTTCAGCAAGATCGTACGGGTGGCCATGGTCGCCACGCTCGCCCTGACGCTCGCAGGCGCCACGACAGCGAACGCCAAGGGCCGCGAAGTCGTGAAGACGGGTTCCTGCAGCGGAGCCAGCGATTGGAAGCTCAAGCTGAAGTCGGACAACGGGAAGATCGAGCTGGAGTACGAGGTCGACTCCAATCACGTCGGTCAGAACTGGCAGGTGCGGATCACGAAGAACGGCTCACAGATCTTCCAGGGAGCACGCAGGACCACCGGGCCGAGCGGTTCCTTCACCGTCCGACGGTTGACGCCCGACCCTGCAGGCACCGACGCCTTCCGTGCCCGCGCCACCAACGCGGCTACCGGTGAGAGGTGCGTCGGCTCCGCAGCCTTCTGAGGCGCACGGCCGCACAGCGTCGTACGCTCAGCACCGACGAGGTGCCCGCCATCGAAGGGGTGGCGGGCATCTCGTTCTCATGTGTGGTGGTTCCGTGACCGGAGCGCCGCGAGCCGGTCTGTCCGGGATACTGATGCGGCCGTGGGAACCCCAGAAGAAGCGCTCGCCGCAGCCCAGGCCGAGGAGGCCGCCCTCCCGGATCACGCCGAGGAGATCCGGGACCGCAAGGCGATCCTCGCGGGTACCGGGCAGAACATCGCGGGGCTCGCCGTCTACGTGGCGGCGAGCTTCGGCATGAGCATCCTGATCGCGCGGGCGTTCGGGAAGGACTCGCCCGCCTTCGGTCAGATCACCCTGATGACGCAGCTGGCGTTCGTCGTGGGCGCCGCCACCCGCTTCGGGATGGACATGGCCTCGGTGCGCCGCGTGGCGATCGAGGTGGGCAAGGGCGAGCCGGGGCGCGCGCGCGCCGTGGTCCGGATCGCGGTGGGCGTGGCGGCCGTCGTGAGCGTGCTGGCGGCCGCGCTCGCGCTGGCGCTCGCGGTTCCCATCGCCGACATGGTGAACGTCCCCAGCCCGTCGGTGGCCGCGGCGGCCGTGGGCCTCATCTTCGTTGCCGTCGCCCAGGTGTATCTGGGTGGGGGCCGTGGTCTGAAGATCATGCGGCACACCCTGTACGCCTACTGGCTCGGCCAGTCGCTCGCGTGGATCGCGATCACGCTGATCCTCTGGTCGGTCTTCGACAGGACCGTCGCCGTCACCGTGTGGGGATACACGTTGTCGTGGATGGTGGCCACCGCCATAGCGTTCTGGTCGTGGCGTCAGGTCACGCGACCATTCCCGCTCATGCGGGCCGAGCCGGGCGAGACGAGGGCGCTCGTGCGCTACGGTGCTCCGCGGGCACCGGCGGCGCTCCTCAGTCAGGCCCTCTTCTATACGGACCTTGCCGTGCTCTCCCACTACTACCCCGGGAGTCCCGAGGTGAGCGTGTACGCGGCCGCCATCCGCGTGGCACAGGCCCTCGTGCTCTTCCTCACGGCGGTCTCCTACATGTTCAGCCCGTTCGTGGCAGACCTGTACGAGCGCGGCCTCATCGACCGACTCAATGCGCTCTTCAAACGCATCACCAGGTGGACCCTGGGCGGCACGATCCCGCTCCTCCTCTTGTTCATGATCGCGCCCTCGTCGGTCTTGAAGGTCTTCGGCGGCTCGTTCGACAGCGGGAGCGCGTGGCTCCGCGTGCTGTTGATCGGGCAGATCGTGAACGTGAGCGTGGGCGCCGCGGGTTTCATCCTCATCATGGTGGGGCGCACCGGGTGGGATCTGCTGGTCTACGGGCTCTCGTTCGCCATCGATCTCCTGATCGCGATCACCCTGGTCCCTCATCTGGGACCGATGGGCGCTGCGATCGCACAGAGCAGCGCCCTGGTCGTGTCGAACGCGCTCCGTCTCTGGCTCGTCTGGCGGTTCGTGCGGATCCAGCCCTACGACCGCTACTACGCGCGCTTGTTGATCCCCACGGCCATCGGGGCAGTCGTGATGCTCGCCGTCAACGCGGTGACGGCCGGGCCGCACTGGGCGATCAATCTCGTGGCCACCGGGGTGATCGGGGGCTCGGCCTACTACCTTGCCCTGCTGTTGTTCGGTCTCATGCCGCAGGAGCGTGCGAGCGTAGTGAAGACGATCGCCAAGGCGCGCGGACTTCAGGTGCCCGCATCGCCCGGGGCGTGACGGGGTACCTGGATGGCCTGGGAGGTGCGCTCGCTCGCGCCTAGTGACCGGGCGTGGGTCGCTGCCCTCATCAGAGATCGATGGGGCGACGACATCGTTGTGGGACGGGGCCGCGTCACGCGCCCGGCGGAGCTCCCCGGCGTCGTCGTTCTCGACACCGGTGATCCGGTGGGCCTGCTGACGTACGAGATGTGTGGCGAGGCCTGCGAGATCGTGACGATCGACGCCCTCAGGAAGCGGCAGGGGATCGGCAGGACCCTCGTGGATGCCGCGGCCGGCGCGGCGCGCGAGGCCGGGTGCCGCAGGCTCGAGCTGATCACGACGAACGACAACGAGCGCGCGCAGGCGTTCTACCGCGCATGCGGGTTCACGTTGGTGGCCGTACATGAGGGGGCGGTCGATCGGTCGCGTGAGGTCAAACCGTCGATCCCCCTCGTGAACGATCGGGGCGTCCCGATCCGCGATGAGCTGGAGTTCTCCCGCGACCTCGGGTAGCTAGCGACCGGGCTCGGAGCGCTCCTCGTCGGGCGCCAGGTTCCGCAGCACGATCACCTCGGCCTCGCGGGCTGCGATCTCGTCGTCGTCGGGGACGATCACCGGGATGACGGGATGGCGCCGTTCCACCTCGCGTTTCACGGTCTGGATCTCCGATTGGACCGCCTGGAACTCCTCGAGCAACGCGTCCCGGTGCTCGAGGAGTTCATCCAGGGTGATCCGGAGCTCGGCGTCGGAGTCCGCGGGGCCATCGGACGGCGATGTGCCGACGGCCTCCGGGGACGGATCCGGGCGGGAGGAGCGAGGATCGCCCCACCGCCTGCCGAGCTCCGCGGCCATCCGGCGCTCGAGCCGACGACCGTGCGCCCGTGCGAGCGCTGCGGTCGCGGCGAGCGCGGCGGCGGCCACGAGGCATACCACGATGCGCTCGGTCGCCGAGGCGACCACGGTCGACAGCATCCGTCGACGGTTCCCTTCCCGGGGGGGAGGCTGCCCTTGGGTTCGGCATCGAAGGGTGGCCCACACGGGAGACGCGGGCAATACGGCGTTCGCTGCAGGTCGAAGGGCCCGCGCCGCTCGGTCGCTACACTGCCGCCCGTCCGCGAACGAGGAGGTCTCCTGTGTCCGTGCCCGATCCCGTCCAGGATCCAAAGGGGTACCAGCGTCATCTGCTCGAGCTGTTGGGTGAGGACGATCCGGCGGAGGTGCAGTCCGCGACGCCCTCGGCGTTCCGCGCGCTCGTGGCCGACGCCGGCGACGGTCTCTACCGTCGCCCGGCACCGCGCGAGTGGTCGGTGTTCGGGTGCCTCGCGCACCTCGCCGACGCCGAACTCGTGATGAGCACCCGGTACCGGTTCATCCTCGCCCACGACGAACCACCGCTGATCGGCTACGACCAGGACGGATGGGTGGACACCCTGCACCCCGACGGGGGCTCGGCCGTCCGCGCTCCTCGACCTCTTCGAGGCCCTGCGCGTGGCCAACCTGGAGCTGTGGGCCTCGACCGACGACGAGCAGCGTGCCCGGGTGGGGATGCACGCCGAACGGGGACCGGAGAGCCTCGATCTCGCGTTCCGGATGATCGCCGGTCACGATCGGTTCCACGTGCGGCAGGCGCGGGACGCCCTGGCTCACACGCAGGGCTGAGGATCACCCCCAGGCGGTCCCGAGGATCGCGGCGAGGAGGGCAACCGCTCCCGCCTTGTCGAGCGGTTCGTTGCCGTTGCCGCACTTGGGCGACTGCACGCAGCTCGGGCATCCGCGGCTGCACGGACACTGGCGGATCGCCTCGAGGGTCGCGCGCAGCCACCGCTCGGACGTACGGAACCCCCGCTCGGCGATGCCGGCCCCGCCCGGGTAGCCGTCGTAGATGAAGATCGTGGTCTGGCCGGTGTCCTCGTGCATCGGCGTGGAGACGCCTCCGATGTCCCACCTGTCGCAGGTCGCCACCAAGGGCAGGAGCCCGATGGCGGCGTGTTCGGCCGCGTGGATCGCGCCCGGGAGCTCCCGCGGACCGACGGCGGCTCTCGCCACGACGGCCGACGAGATCGTCCACCACACGGCGCTGGTCTCGAGGTGCTGGGGCGGAAGCGGGAGCGGAACCTCGTCGATCACCTCGTTGGTGCTCACGAGCTTCTGGACGTAGGAGGTGACCTGGTTCGTCACCCGCACCGTCCCGAGGAACGCGTCGACGTCGCCGGTCCGCCCCCGCTCCCGCACGGCCACCACGCCGATATCGGTGACGTCCCGGGCCTGGGTGTAGTAGTCGGGATCCGCCTCGGAGACGAGCGCGACCCGGTCCACCAGGCTCAACTCACGCACGAGGAACTGCTCCCCCATGTGGAGGTAGACGGCCCCCGGGTGCAGCGTCTTGAAGGCGCGCCCCTCGTCGGCGGTCCCGAGCATCTCCCCCGTCTCCTCGATGATGATGCGGTAGACGTGCCCGCCCCCCGCTCGGATGTCGACGGCGCGGTGCGGCGGTTCCTTGCCCCGGTCGTGCCAGGCGTCCCGGCGTAGGACCAACGCCCCGCGATCGACCATGCGGGCGACCGCGTCGCCGACGTCGCCGGGTTCGCCGAAGAAGATGAGTTCGTCCTCGCGCAGCGGCATCTCGCGGGCCGCGCAGCGCAAGTGCGGCTCCAACACGTACGGGTTGGTGGGATCGATGACGGCGGCCTCTGGCGGCTTGTCGAAGAGATCCTCCGGATGATGGACGAGGTACTGGTCGAGCGGGTCGTCCTGGGCCACCAGCACCGCGAGCGCGTCGGTGTCCCGGCGGCCCGCGCGCCCCGCTTGCTGCCAGAGCGACGCGCGCGTTCCCGGGTACCCGGTGAGCACGGCGGCATCGAGCGAGCCGATGTCGATCCCGAGCTCCAGCGCGTTCGTCGAAGCGACGGCCAGGAGGCTGCCGTCGGCGAGTTCCCGCTCGATGCTCCGGCGATCCTCAGCGAGATAGCCCGCCCGGTATGCCTTGATCTTCACGCGCTTCTGCGGGTCCCCGACCTCACGGCGGGCGAACTCGGCCAGCAGCTCGGCGGCGCGGCGCGAGCGCGCGAACCCGATCGTGCGGACGTCCTGCTCGACGAGACGGGCGACGAGTCCCGCCGACTCCGTGAGCGCGCTGCGCCGCCGGCCCGTCTCCTCGTCGACGATCGGTGGGTTCCAGAGGGCGAACAGCTTCTCGCCGCGGGGGGAGTCATCCTCGGTGATCGCGTCGAAGTCGAGGCCGGTGAGCCGGGTGGCGAGCTCGCCCGGGTTCCCGATGGTGGCGCTCGCGAGGCACCAACGCGGCGCCCCGCCGTAGTGCGCCACCAGGCGGCGCAGCCTGCGCAGGACCATCGAGACGTGCGAGCCGAAGACGCCGCGACACACGTGCGCCTCGTCCACGACGATCAGCGAAAGCCGGAGGAAGAAGTCTGCCCATCGAGCGTGGTCGGGCAACAGCGAGAGGTGGAGCATGTCCGGGTTCGTCATCACGAGGTTGGCGTTCTTGCGGATCAGGGGTCGCTCGGACTGCGGAGTGTCCCCGTCGTAGACGGATGCCTTCAGCTGGGGGATCTTCAAGGCGCGCACCGCCCGGAGCTGATCGCGCGCGAGCGCCTTGGTCGGATAGAGGTAGAGCGCGGTCGCCTTGGGGATGGTGAGGGCTGCTTCGGCGAACGCCGCGTTGTAGACGAAGGTCTTCCCGCTGGCCGTCCCGGTTGCCATGATCAGATTATCGTTGCGGCGCAGCATGTCTAGACCGCGGAGCTGGTGGGCGTAGAGACCGGTGATGCCCAGGAGCTCCGCACGCTGGACGAGCAGCGTCGGGAGGTCGGCCGGGAACGGGAGGGGATCTGGGGTGCGGGGATCCAGCTCGCGCACGCTGACCAGCGAGACGGCCACGTCGGCATCGGCGGTCAGGGCGGCGAGGAAGGCGTGCGGATCCACGTCGCCCAGGCTATCGGGGTCGCACCCTCGCGATGCCGCCGGCGGGGCCCGCCCCCGGGCGCATCGCGCTGGGAGAATGGGCGACCACATGGAGTGGCTCGTCCTCATCCTCTCGCTCGCGGTGATCCTCGCGGGTGCCGAGCTGTTCACGAACGGCGTCGAGTGGATCGGCGAGGGGTTCGGGCTCTCGGAGGGAGCCGTCGGATCGGTGCTGGCGGCGGTCGGCACGGCGCTGCCCGAGACCCTGTTGCCGCTGGTCGCGATCCTCGGCGGTCACAGCGCGGGCGAGGAGATCGGCACCGGCGCGATCCTCGGTGCGCCGCTGATGCTCACCACCCTCGCCATGGTGGTGATCGGCGTGTCGGTGCTGCTCTTCGCTCGCGGCGGACGCCGTCCCACGGAGCTCGCGTTCGATCCCGCCGTGCTGCGGCAGGATCTCGGCTACTTCCTGGTGATGTATCTGCTGGCGACCGTCGCCGGCGTGATCCACGTGAAGACCTTCCACTACGGCCTCGTGATCGTGCTGTTCGTCGGCTACGCGTACTACGTGCGCAGGCACTTCGTGGGCCCGGCCGACCGCACGATGGAGGAAGAGGCGAGGAGCGAGATCAAGGCGCTCTACGTCTGGGACTGGCTCCGCCGGTTCAAGCGATCGCTGCCCGCGTGGACCACTGACGCCTCCGTCGTGGCGCCGTTCATCCAGACGGCGCTCGCGCTCGCCCTCATCATCGCTGGGGCCCGGCTCTTCATCTTGGCCGTGGACGACATCGGGCGTCTGTTCCACGTCTCGCCGCTCGCGTTCTCGCTCCTCGTCGCGCCCCTGGCGACCGAACTGCCCGAGAAGTTCAACAGCGTGATCTGGGTCCGGGGCCGCAAGGACACCCTGGCGCTCGGGAACATGACCGGGGCCATGGTGTTCCAGGCGTCGTTCCCGGTCTCGATCGGCCTGCTCCTCACCCCGTGGGAGCTGCACGGCGAGGCCGCCGTGGCGGCGGTGATCGCGCTCGCGGCCGGCGCCGTCCTCTATGCCACCGTGCGGTTCCGAGGGAGGCTCACCGCGCGCCTGCTGCTCGTGCAGGGGGTTTTCTACGTCGGCTACGTCGCGTACGTGCTGACGAGGATCTGAGCTAGCCCTTGGGCTGGTTCGCCGTGGGGCTCGGGGGCACGTTCTTCGCGAGCAGGATCCCGTCCGGCTTCGCATCCGTGAAGATCCGTGCCTTCCAGGTGTTGTCCAACATCACGACCGAGAGGGAGCCCGCCATCTGCGCGCTCCCGGGCAGGACCACGTTCCGGACGTTCTTCACCGGGACCTTGGTGGCCGTGAACGCGAGCTGCTGCACCTCGTTGAGCGGGATCTCCGTGTAGATGTTGGACATGCCCGCCCCGAGCCAGGACACCAGTTCGCTCTGATCCTTGGCGTACTCCTTCTGGAACTGGGCGAGCGCCGCGAGGATGAGGCGTCCGCCGTTCTCTTGGCGGGCGAAGTCGCCCTCGAGCATGCTGTGGCGGTCTCGCGCCATCGAGAGCGCCTGGGTGCCGTTGAGCGTCTGCACACCGGGCTGCAGATCCGCGCGGGAGTACGACGGGTCGTACATGCGGAACGGGACGTCGACCGTCAGCCCACCGATCTGGTTGATCATGTCCGTGAATCCCCAGAACGTGGTGATGGCCCAGTAGTCGATGTGCACACCCGACATGCTCTCGATGGTCTGGACCATCAGGTCCGGGCCCCCGTAGAAGAGAGCCGAGTTGATCTTGTTGGTGCCGTGGCCAGGGATGTCCACGTAGGAGTCGCGCGGGATCCCCACCATCGTGGCGCGATGCTTGCCCGGGTTCAGGAAGATGAGGTGGAGCGAGTCCGAGAGGGAATGCAGCACGTCGTCACCGGGGCGGGCGCCGCTGCCCACGGCCAGGACCACGATCGGCTTCGTCCCCGTGAGCGAAGGCGTGTACCCAGCATGCGCCTTGCCCACCGCGATCCCCGAACTCTGTGCCTGGGCCGTCACGGTGCCGAGCGCGCCGAGCGAAGATCCGGCAACCCATGCGACGAGGGCGCAGACGAGGAGGACGCCGCGCCGCCTCACGAGGCCTCCCCCGTCGGCGTTGCCCCGGACCCGGAGCCTGCCGTCTTCGCGGGTTGGTCGTCCCTGTTCACCTTGAACGCCGTGATCTTCCACCCGTCCGCCGTCTTCTCGATGACGTACTGGCCCTTACTCACGATGTCGATCGCGCCGGTGCCGTCCTTCTTGGTGGCGGTAGCCGTGAAGGTCACGGTGCTGACCGTCGAGTAGGGCAGGCCCTTGGGGTCGATGAGGACCTTGGTCGTGAACGTGGCCTTCTTGCCGGGCTCGATCGCGCTGTACGTGTCGCCCGCCGCCGAACCGGCCGTCAGCACATCGATCTGCTTCGTCGCCTCGACCTTGGCCTGGTCGGTGAAGTCGTCGAAGGCAGCCTCATACGAGGCGGCGGTCCAGTTGTCGGGAGCCAGGAAGGCGTTGGAGTAGACGTCGTGCAGCATCTTCTCGGCGTTCGCCGCCGCGGGCTTGGCGGCTTGGACGGCCTTCTGCGTCGTGGCCTGATCCGGGTCCATGGCGGTGGTCACCACGACGGTCTTGCCCGCGGTGAAGGCGAACGGCGGCGTCGGCGTGGGGCTGTGTCCGCCCACGAGCGGGCTGTCCGAGCCCCCCGTGATCAACACGATCGCGCCGACGATCAAGGCGAGCGCGACGACGCCCCCGACGATCAGGTACGCGGGCTTGTAGGTGCGGGACGTGGATGCGTGACGGCCGTCTGCCAAAACGCGACGAGCCTACCCGGGCATCCGTGGGTCGCCAACGATGTCCTCGTGACGGTTCCGTGAAGGTGCTGCCTGCGCGACCGACGTGTGGTCACGTCGCTCTGGTCACCGCGGTCAGGCGGTCGTACCGCACGCGGACGTCGGCCACATCGTTGGGCTCCGGGATGGCCTCCTCGGATGCTCGCATGACCATGTCGGCCTGGCGGAGGATCGCATCACGCTGCTCGGTGGTCGTGGCGCGACCATGCACCCGTCCGAAGCTCTCCATCAACCTGATGGCCACGGCGGGCATCGACCGGCCCGACTGACGGATCTTGTCGAAGGATCGGTTGACCATCCTGGTGAAGTCGGGCGCGGGCGCGATGAGCCTGACCCGCCCCCGCCGATCGAGGTAGAGCCCCTCCGTGGAGCCACGTGCCGCCGCTTTGGTCAATCCGTCGGAGAGCCAGTCGATGCACGTCAGCGCCGAGAACGTATCGTTGACCGCGGGCGACAACGCCCTGATCGCGATCTCGACGAGCTGGTCGATCGCGAAGATCGGGTCTTGGAGGAGCGTGCGCTGCGCCCCCGTGATGTGGGCCGAGGCGAGTCCTCCCGCAACGAGCGGGGCCGCGCTCGCGGGCCACACCGTCGCCAGGGGACTCCCGGCGCTTACGAAGTGGCCCGCTCGGTACCGCAGCCTGATCACGCCGTCGGCATCCGAGGCGATCGCCACGAGCTCGTCCCGCCCGACGAACTGCAGGTACCCGCTCGCCGTGGCCGGGACCGGAACACCTTCCTCGTCGAGGTTCGTGAGCAGATCGCGGAGCGAGGTGCCCGGCGCCGGGACGACGGGTGAGACCGTCACGCCGTCGGCGGCGTGGTACTCGCCGTCGATCGCCTCGTTGAGATCGCGGGCGATCGAGGCGATCACCTCGGGGAGTTGGATCGATTTGGCGATGTGGTGGATGAAGTAGATCAACACGAGGAGATCGCCCAGAACGAGCACCAGCGCGATCGTGATCGTGACGTGGGGGACGAACTCGGTCCTGATCGAGGCGAGCGCCAGGATCGCGTAGACGAACGTTGCGACGAAGAACCCGAGCGTCAGCTGGGTCCCGAGATCGCGGACGAAATTCCGGAGCATCCTCGGCCCGAACTGCTGCGATGCAAGTGTCAGGGCCAGGATGGTGACGGAGAAGACCACGCCGATGACGGTGATCACGGCCGCCGCGATGGCGATGAGGATCTGGCGCCCGGCGTCGGGGCTGGCCGCGGCGTCCACCCAGGAGGGCACCTCGAGCGCCCCCCGAACGGCCGCTCGGTCGATCGCGTAGGTCGCGAGGAAGAGCACGATGACGCCCACCACGAGGATCGCGGGCACGAGCCACAGCGTGGTGCGGAGAGAGTCCCGCCGCCAGGTGGGCAGCAGTCGACGACGGCCGGGCTTGATGCCCCGCGTGGTCGAACGAAGGGGGTCCGGTTGCGACATAGCACACCTTTCGCAGCACGATGCTGCCGCCGACCAGACTTCCCGGCACGCCGCGCAGGAGCATAGTCGCTCCAGCACCGCCGTGGCGGGCATCTGCGCAGGTCGGTGGCCCGTCGGCTTCCCTATACTGCTCGAGTTCCCGGCCCAGGTCGGGGTGAGAGGCCCCAAACCCCACACAGGAGGTCCGATGTCCGGCGTGCTTGCCCAGGAGGGTGGACCGCTCCAGGTCGTCTTCAAGTCGTCCGATACCACCGCGCTCTGGGTGATCCTCGGCATCTCCCTCATGGCGCTCGTCTTCGCGTACTACCTGGTGCGCGAGGTGCTCGCCGCACCCGAGGGCACGGACAAGATGAAGGAGATCGCGAAGGCGATCCAGGAGGGTGCCTCCGCCTACCTATCACGGCAGTTCCGGACCCTAGCCGTGTTCGTGGTCATCATCGGCGTGGCGTTGTTCTTCATCCTCCCCGTCTCCAAGGACGCGGTGCACTCGGCGTTCTCGATCCGGCTCGGACGGTCCATCGCGTTCATCCTGGGCGCCAGCTTCTCGGCCATCACCGGGTACGTGGGCATGTGGCTCGCCGTGCGCGCCAACGTCCGCACCGCGAACGCCGCACGCGAGTCGGGGCTGCGCCAGGCCGTGAAGCTCGCCTTCCGCGCGGGCGGCGTGGCCGGGATGTTCACGGTGGGGCTGGGACTCTTCGGCGCCACCGCGATCCTCATCATCTACAAGCAGGACGCCACGAGCGTGCTGGTGGGCTTCGGGTTCGGCGGCGCACTCCTCGCGATGTTCATGCGGGTGGGCGGCGGCATCTTCACCAAGGCCGCCGACGTGGGCGCCGACCTGGTGGGCAAGGTCGAGCAGGGCATCCCGGAGGACGACGCGCGGAATCCCGCCACGATCGCGGACAACGTCGGCGACAACGTCGGCGACTGTGCGGGCATGGCGGCCGACCTGTTCGAATCCGCCGAGGTGACCCTGATCGCCTCCCTGATCCTGGGCGCGGCCGCCTACGCCGGCTCGCCCAAGGGCGCGATCATCGGCGTGATGTTCCCGTTGTTCATCCGCGCCGTGGGCGTCGTGACCTCCATGATCGGCATCATGGCTGTCACGCCCCGCACGGAGACCGAGTCGGGCATGAAGGCGATCAACCGGGGCTTCTTCGTCTCCGCGCTGATCTCGGCGGCGGCCGCGTTCGTGATCGCGAACCTCTACATGGACAGCTACAAGCCGGCGATCGCGGTCTCGATCGGACTGGTCCTGGCGGCGGTGATCCAGGTGCTGACGCAGTACTTCACCGACACGAAGTTCAGGCCGGTGCAGGAGATCGCGGAAGCCACCGTCACGGGACCTGCCACGACGATCCTGTCGGGCATCGCGACGGGCCTCGAGTCCACGGTGTACTCGGCGTGGATCCTGGCGGGCGCCATCGTGGCGGCCTACTACCTCGGCGGCACGACGGCCGAACGCCTGTACTTCATCTCGCTGACCGGCATGGGCATGCTCACCACCGTGGGCGTCGTCGTGTCGATGGACACCTACGGGCCCATCTCGGACAACGCGCAAGGCATCGCCGAGATGTCCGGGGAGTTCGAGGGCCGGCCGGCCGAGATCCTCGGAGGCCTGGACGCGGTGGGCAACTCCACCAAGGCCATCACGAAGGGCATGGCGATCGCCACGGCGGTCCTGGCGGCCACATCGCTGTTCGGGTCGTTCGAGGAGGCGCTGCGCCTCGCGGGCTTCGACTTCCTGGGGATCCGCGTGGACCGGCCCGACGTCCTGGTCGGCCTGCTCATCGGTGGGTCGGTGCCGTTCCTGTTCTCCTCGCTCGCCGTGCGCGCGGTGGGGCGCGCGGCCGCGCAGGTGGTGGTGGAGGTGCGGAACCAGTTCCGCCTCCACCCCGGGATCATGACCTACGAGGAGAAGCCCGACTACGGAGCTGTGGTCGACATCTGCACGAAGACGTCGCTGCGCGAGCTCACGACCCCGGGGTTGCTGGCGATCCTGTCGCCCATCTTCGCCGGGTTCTTCCTGAAGGGAGAGGCGCTCGGCGGGTTCCTTGCGGGGGCCATCCTCACCGGGCAGCTGCTGGCCGTGATGCTGTCCAACGCCGGCGGCGCGTGGGACAACGCCAAGAAGTTCATCGAAGAGGGCAACTACGGCGGCAAGGGATCGGAGAGTCACAAGGCCGCCGTCATCGGCGACACGGTCGGCGACCCGTTCAAGGACACGGCCGGCCCCGCGCTCAACCCGCTCATCAAGGTCATGAACCTGGTGGCGCTGCTCATCGCACCACTGGTGGTGACCCACGCCGACGACACCGCGCTGCGCGTCACGATCGTGATCGTGACGGCCGCGGTCCTGGCCGGCGCGATCTACGTCTCCAAGTCTCGCAAGTCCGAGCTCGGCGAGGAGATCAAGCGGGCCAACGTGAAGACGTCGTCGTAGACAGCGGCTGGACCCGCGATATGGGCGCGCTTCGTCGCTTCCTGGCTCGGGTCGCCGACCGCGACGAAGCGCGCCTGCAGGACGCCACGCTGACGTGGGCCTCGTCGGTGCAGGGGACGCAGCGCATCGCGGACGCGCCGTCGCGGCAACGGGTGCGCCTGGCGGGGATGGTCCGGCGGATCAGCGTGCTCCCGATCGAGGGCACACGATCGCTCGAGGCGACGATCACCGACGGCACGGGCGAGGTGAACGTCGTGTTCATGGGGCGACAGAACATCGAGGGCATGTCGCTCGGCACGCGCGTCGTCGTCGAGGGTGTGATCGGGGAGCAGCGCCAAGGCCGGCGCATCGTGAATCCGAAGTTCGAATTCATCAGCTAGGCGGAGACGACGCCGATCGCGACGGCGGAGCTTATGGCAGCGACGCGAGAGCAGAACAGCGTCGATCTGGCTTCACGATGTCGTCGAGTTCGGCATCCACGACCGGGCTCGGTGGGAGTGCCAGGCCGCAGTACCCAGCGGTATCCCACGCCGGGCTCGGTCAGGATGATCGTCGGGTGTGCTGGATCCTCTTCGATCTTCTTGCGCAACTGACTGACGAACACGCGGAGCACGTCGACGTCGTCTGCGTATCCCTCGCCCCACACGTGCTCGAGCAGCCAGCTATGGGTGAGCAACTTGCCGGGATGACCCGCGAACGCCTCGAGCAGCGACCACTCCGTCCTCGTGAGACGCACGTCGTCTCCGCCTCGAGATATCCGTCGTTGGGCCAGATCGATCTCCAGATCGTGGGCGAAGAACTTGGATAGCGGTGTCGTTCCCGGGGACCTCGCTCCGACGCAGGAGCGCTCGTACCCGGGCGAGGAACTCGTCGATCCCGAACGGCTTCGTGAGGTAGTCGTCGGCGCCGAGGTCAAGTGCCTCGACCTTGTCGACTTCGTCCTCACGCACGGAGAGGACGAGGATGGGCGCGGAGGTCCATGTTCGCAGCCCGCGACACACGTCGAAGCCATCGATCCCTGGGAGGTTCAGATCCAAGACCACCACGTCGGGCTGGAAGGCTGACGCGATCGCGAGGCCCTCTTCACCGTCCACCGCGACCTCGACCTCGTACCCGCGTGCGACGAGAGCCCGGAACAGCGCCTGCCGGATCTGCGCCTCGTCGTCGACGACGAGGATCCGTTCCTTCTTCAGTTGCGAGCACCTCGGTCGGCCACTGGAAGCGTGAAGGATAGCGTAGCGCCACCGCCGAGCGTGTCTTCGATCCAGATCTCGCCGCCGAGCAGGTCGACGAAGCCCTTGCAGATCGCGAGGCCGAGACCTGGACCCAAGCGCGGGTTGCGATCGTCCATCCGGTAGAACGGGTAGAAGAGCTGCTCGCGCGCCGCGACCGGTACGCCGACCCCATGATCGATCACTCGCACCACGACGTTGCCGTCCATCAGGCGCGCGTCCACCTCCACCGATGCGGCCCCGTTCGCTGAGGCGTTGGCCGCGTTCTCCAAGAGGTTGCTCAGTACACGATCGAGGAACACCGGATCTGCCCGTACCCAGCCGGCGTCGGCGGAGACCCGGACGGAGATCGCCACGTCGGGTCGCTGCCGACGGCTCCGAACCGCTGTGCCCTCGATCGCCTGGGATAGATCGATGGCGCGCGGACGCGCCTGTCAGCACGCCCGACTCGATCCTCGACATGTCCAGCAGGTTGCCGATCAGCGCGTTCAGCCTGTCCGTCTCGGAGTCGATCGCCCGCAGAGCCTCGCGGCGGTCGTCGGGACTGGTTCCGGGAGCCTCGTCCAGGAGGTCCGTCACCGACGCCTTGATCGCGGCGAGAGGGCTCCGGAGATCATGCGAAACGGCGGCGAGCAGGGACCTGCGCACGCCCTCGGTCTGACGGTAGACCTCGGCTTGAGTGGCGGAGCGTAGGAGACGATCACGCTCCAGCACCAGCGCGAGCTGGTCGCAGAACGCGCGCAGCACCCGGCTCTCGGCGGGCGTGAGGGGCGGTCGGTCGCCCTTCAACACGACGAGGCCCAACATCCGCCCGCCCACCGAGAGGGGGAGTCGTTCCGGGGCGGGATCGGGCGACCGCGGATCCCATGTTGCGGGAAGGGAGCGGGCCGGCATCCCCACGGTCACCTGCTCCACCAGACCTCTGGTCTCCTCCGTCTGCTCCACGTACAGGGCGACCGCCGTGTATCCGAACGCGTCCTTGACGGTCGTGAGCGCGGCCTCGTACGTCTCGGGCCCCGGAAGGCGCGTTGTGAGTTCGCGGCCCAACTCCTGGATCGCGTGCAGTTCCGCTCCACGCATCTCCGCCGTGTACGCGCGTTCGGTGGCGCGAGCCAGGAGCTCGGAGATCAGTACCGACAAGCCGAGGAACACGAACAGCACGACGACATGCTCGGGGCGGGCGATCGTGAGGGTCCCGTACGGGGGGATGAAGAAGTAGTTGAACGCGATGAAGCTCACCACGGATGCGGCGATGCCCGGGGCGAGACCCCCGACGGCCGCGGCGACCACCACCACCGCGAGGAAGGCGAAGGCTTCGGATAGCGGCGTGATGTCGTCTCGGAACACCAGGAGGATCAACGTCATCGCCGCCACGCCGGCGAAGGCGATGACGAACCCGGCCGACGCGCAGGTGCGGCTTGCGACGTCGTCAGTCGTGCGAGGGCGGGGATCCCGTGGCTGCGGGGGCCGGACGGGTCCCGCGAAGCGGCACGCTCGTCCATCCGCAGAGGATAACGCCGAGGATCCACCTACGGTCTGCCCGAGCCGGGACCCTTAGGGAACCCATAGGGACCAGACATGGACCCTCATGGGTTCCTTATACGTCGGGCCTAGCATGGCGCATGGGAATCGATCTGGTGATGGTGGTTCTGATGGTCGGGTTCTTCGCGCTCGCGGCAGCGTTCGCCCTCTGGTTGGAGAAGCTATGAGTCTCGCCGACATCCTCGAGTTGATCGTCGCGGTCGCGCTCTTGGTGTACCTCACCATCGCGCTGGTCCGTCCGGAGTGGTTCTGACATGGTGACGCTGATCGTCTACCTCGTCGTTCTCACCCTCCTCGTCCCGCCAGTGGGCGCCTACATGTACCGCGTCTACACGTCCGAGCGTACGGGACGGATCGAAGGGCTCATCTATCGACTGATCCGCGTGGACCCGACGGTCGAGCAGACCTGGCGCCGGTACGCCACATGCGTGCTCTGGTTCAGCGGGATCGGCGTGGTGCTCGCATACGTGCTTGATGCGGACCCAGGCGCACCTCCCGCTGGATCCGGTGGGGATCCCCGACGTGAACCAGTACGTCTCGTTCAACACGGCCACGAGCTTCGTCACCAACACGAACTGGCAGGCGTACGGCGGCGAGACCACCATGAGCTACCTCACGCAGATGCTCGTGATGACGTTCCAGAACTTCATCTCGGCCGCCGTCGGGATGGCCGTCCTCGTCGCGCTGATCCGCGGATTCATCCGTTCGCGCACGGATGTACTCGGCAACTTCTGGCAGGACACGGTCCGTGGCACGTCGTCTACATCCTGCTGCCCTTCGCGGCGATCCTCGCGATCCTGCTGATCACGCAGGGGGTGGTCCAGACGTTCTCGAACTCCGCCGTCGTCAGCGGGATCCAGGGGTTCGATCAGACGATCGCGCGCGGACCTGTCGCGTCGCAGATCGCGATCAAGCAGCTGGGCACGAACGGCGGCGGGTTCTTCAACGTGAACTCGGCGCATCCGTTCGAAGGCGGGAGCGCGTTCGGGAACATGCTCGAGCTGCTGGCGATCCTGATGATCCCCGCGGCCCTCACCTTCACGTTCGGCAAGATGGTCGGGAAGGTCCGCGAGGGCTGGGCGCTCTACGCGGCCATGGTGGTCCTGTTCATCGCGGCCTCTGGCTGACCGTGCCCCAGGAGCACACGGCGACGCAGGCCATGCGGGACGCGGGGATCGCCGCGTCGGCCCCCAACATGGAGGGCAAGGAGTTGCGGTACGGGCCCGATCAGTCGGCGTTGTGGGCAACCGCGACGACCGACGCGTCGAACGGCAGCGTCAACTCGATGCACGACTCCTACAAGCCTTACGGGATGATCGCGCCGATCTTCAACATGGCGATCGGCGAGGTCATCTTCGGCGGCGTCGGGAGCGGCCTCTACGGCATGATCTTCTACGTCATCATCGCGGTCTTCATCGGCGGACTCATGGTCGGGCGGACGCCCGAGTACCTGCGGAAGAAGATCGGTGCGCGGGAGGTGAAGCTCGCGGCCATCGGCGTCCTGGTGCCGTTCGTCGCCATCCTCGCCCTCACGGCGTACGCGGTCGTCACGCCTGCCGGGACGGACCCGCGTTTGAACATGGGACCCCATGGGTTCAGCGAGATCCTCTATGCCTTCGTGTCCCAGGGGAACAACAACGGCTCGGCGTTCGCCGGCCTCACGGCGAGCGGCCCGTTCTACACGATCGCAGGCGGACTCTTGATGCTCGTCGTGCGCTTCGTCCCGATCCTGGCCGCCCTGGCGCTGGCCGGATCCCTCTCGAAGGAAGGGACGGTGCCGGTGACCTCTGGAACGCTCCCGACCGACAAGCCGCTCTTCGTGGGCCTGCTCGACGGGGTCATCGTGATCATCGGGGCACTGACCTTCTTCCCGGCGCTGGCGCTCGGCGCCATCGTCGAGGGACTCTCAAAGCGACTGTGGTGATGATGAGGTGAGCATGCAGACGACGACACCTTCCGCACACGAACCCGAGGATGGGCAGATGCATGGGGCGGTGCGAGCCCAGACCGCTATTCGATCCGCCCATCGTGAAGCGGGCGCTGGTGGATAGCTTCCTCAAGCTGAACCCGCGCACCCTGATGAAGAATCCGGTCATCTTCGTGGTCGAGGTCGTCTCGGTCATGGTGACCATCCGCATCTTCGTGGACGTCGCCAGCAGCGGACCGATCGCGTTCGACACCGCGATCGCGATCGGATTGTGGTTCACGGTGCTGTTCGCGAACTTCGCGGAAGCGATGGCGGAAGGACGAGGCAAGGCTCAGGCCGACGCGCTCAGGAAGACGCGAGCCGACCTCGTCGCTCGTCGTCTGGACGCGGACGGGAACGAGGAGACGATCCCGGCCACCCAGCTGCGCGCCGGCGACGTCGTGATGGTGAACGCGGGCGAGTTGATCCCGGGAGACGGCGATATCGAGGAGGGTATCGCCTCCGTCGACGAGTCGGCCATCACGGGTGAGTCGGCGCCGGTCATCCGCGAGTCCGGTGGCGATCGCTCGGCGGTCACGGCCGGCACGAAGGTGTTGTCGGACTGGATCAAGGTGCGGATCACGGCCGGGCCGGGTGAGTCGTTCCTGGATCGGATGATCTTCCTCGTGGAGGGCGCCGAGCGCCAGAAGACGCCCGAACGAGATCGCGCTCTCGATCCTGCTCGCGAAGTTCACGATCATCTTCCTGATCGTCTGCGTCGCCTTGCAGCCCTTCGCGATCTACGCGGGGAGCCGGCTCACGGACGCGGTCCTGATCGCGCTGTTCGTCTGTCTGATCCCCACCACGATCGGCGGCCTCCTGTCGGCGATCGGTATCGCGGGGATGGACCGGCTCGTGCAGCACAACGTGCTCGCGATGAGCGGCCGCGCGGTCGAGGCCGCCGGCGACGTCTCGACGCTGCTGCTGGACAAGACCGGCACGATCACGCTCGGGAACCGGCAGGCCGTCGCCTTCCACGCGGCTCCCGGCGTAGACGAGGAGCACCTGGCGGAGGTCGCGCAGTTCGCGTCGCTGGCCGACGAGACGCCCGAGGGGCGTTCGATCGTCGTCCTGGCGAAGGAGCGCTACGGCATCCGGGAGCGGGAGTTGGTCGAGACGCATGCGCACTTCGTGCCCGTTCACCGCCCAGACGCGTATGAGCGGTGTCGACCTGGACGGGACCGAGATCCGCAAGGGCGCGGTGGACGCGATCGTCGGGTGGTCGGGCCACGACATGGCCACCAGAGATGGACGCGGATGTCGAGCGGATCGCCCGCGCCGGCGGGAACCCCGCTCGCGGTCGCGAAGGACCACCAACTCCTCGGCGTCATCGAGCTGAAGGACATCATCAAGGAGGGGCTCGTCGAGCGGTTCGCGCAGCTCCGCAAGATGGGGATCCGCACGGTGATGATCACGGGCGACAACCCGCTCACCGCGGCCTCGATCGCGGAGGAGTCCGGTGTCGACGACTTCCTCGCCGAGGCGACCCCGGAGACCAAGATGGCGCTCATCAAGCGTGAGCAGGAGGGCGGCGTTCTGGTCGCGATGACCGGCGATGGCACGAACGACGCGCCCGCCCTCGCGCAGGCCGACGTCGGCGTCGCCATGAACACGGGCACCACGGCGGCCAAGGAGGCCGGCAACATGGTCGACCTCGACTCGAACCCGACGAAGCTGATGGAGATCGTCGAGATCGGCAAGCAGCTCCTGATCACCCGGGGGTCCCTCACGACGTTCTCGATCGCGAACGACGTGGCGAAGTACTTCGCGATCATCCCCGCGATGTTCGTCACGACGTTCCCCGTGCTGGACAGGCTCAACGTCATGAACCTCTCGACGCCCCAGTCTGCGATCCTCTCGGCGGTCATCTTCAACGCCCTGATCATCGTCCTGCTGGTCCCGCTCGCCCTCCGTGGCGTGAAGTACCGCCCCGTGGGCGCGGTCGGGCTCCTCCGGCGCAACCTGCTGATCTACGGGCTGGGCGGGATCATCGCTCCGTTCATCGGTATCAAGCTCATCGACATGTTCCTCACGGCGGTGAAGTTCACATGATGAAGACCGCGCTCAGAGCCACCCTCGCTGTGGTCGTCCTGCTGGTCCTGACCGGCGTCGTCTATCCGGTCGTGGTCACCGGCGTCGCACAGCTCGCACTGAAGGGCAAGGCCAACGGTTCCCTGGTGGAAGTCAACGGGCAAGGCCGTCGGCAGCTCCTTGATCGGCCAGCAGTGGAAAGGCGACCAGTGGTTCTACGGCCGCCCGTCCGCGGTCGAATACGATGCCTCGACCTCGTCGGGGACGAACCTCGGCCCCAACTCGGCTGACCTTTCCGAGTCGCTCAAGGAACAGGCCGCCGCGATCCTGAAGCTGGAGGGTCGGTACAACCCCGGGCTCACCGTTGCGACGATCCCGGCCGATCTCCTCACCAGCTCGGGGAGCGGACTGGACCCCGACATCAGCGAGGCGGCCGCACTGCTTCAGGTGCCGAGGATCGCGGCCATCCGAGGCGTCAGCGAGGACGCC
This sequence comes from uncultured Actinomycetes bacterium, assembly GCA_963810915.1. Classification (GTDB taxonomy): domain Bacteria; phylum Actinomycetota; class UBA4738; order UBA4738; family HRBIN12; genus JAOUEA01. The sequence goes on from CAWEPH010000005.1 coordinate 292,438, forward strand.
GTCCGACAGCTGGTCGAGGACAACCTCCAGGGCCGCGATCTCGGGTTCCTCGGCCAGCCGCATGTGAACGTCTTGGACCTCAACCTCGCCTTGGAGCAACTCGGCCAGTGATCGAGGTGGACTCGCGGACCCGCGTGGTCGTCGTGCTCGGTCGAGGTCGTCTGGACATGGATGCCGCCGGTTGTGTCGAAGACGCGGCGGATCAGAGGGTCGCTGTGCTGGTGCTCGCCGTCGGCTACTCCATCACGGATCCTCAACGACGGTTCGTCGCCCAGGCGCTCGAGCGGGCTCTCGAGCTGAACGTCCGCCTCGATGCGGAGATGATCGCCCGCGCGTCGGCCCTCTCTCGATACGTGAGGCCGGAGGACGACGTGATGATCGTGGCGGCCGGGCGCGAAGAGCGCCGGATCGGTTCGGTGCTTGCCCACCATCCCTCTTGACGTGGGCGAGCGCATCGAGCGCGCGAGCCCCCCGGCCGCCGCGTCACTCCTTCCGTCGAGCGATGACGTGGATATCGATCTCGTCGGCCTTGCGGATCAGTCGGTTGACGAACGACCCTTTCACGATCTCCTGCCACCGTGACTTGAGCGGTTCTCCCACCACGATCTGCGTGACGTGCTGGCGATAGGCGTAGCCCAGAACCCCGTCGATCGCGGATTCAGCGCGCACGACCTCGAACTGACCGTCGAGCTGCTGCGTGAGATCGCGGATCTTCACCAGCCACTCCGGCTCGGTCTTCTCGTCGGGCGTGGTGACGTGGACGACCAGGAGATCGCCGCGGGCGCGTTGCGCCACGCGCGCCCCCCGACGCACCAGCTCCTCCCCGAGCTCGGGTCTCGACACGCAGACCAGCACACGTTCGCGGGTTTCAGGCACCGCTTCCTTGCTCCATCTCGCCAGCAGCTCGTCGTCGACCTGGTTCGCCATCCGCATCAGGGCCAAGTCCCGGAGGGCGGCGAGGTTCTCCTCCGTGAAGAATCTCCGCAAGGCCAGGTCCGCTTTGCGCGGATCGGTGTAGACGTTGCCGTGCATCATGCGGCGCCGGAGTGCGTGGGGTGACATGTCGATGAGCTCGACCTGATCGGCCAGGTCCACGATCCAATCGGGAACGGTCTCGCGTTGCTTGATCCCCGTTGCGTTCTCCACGACGTCGTTCAGACTCTCGATGTGCTGGACGTTGAGGGTGGTGATGACGTCGATCCCGTCGGCGAGCAGGTCCAGCACATCCTCCCAGCGTTTGGCTCGGCGCACGCCTGGCACGTTGGTGTGCGCGAGCTCGTCCACGAGCGCCAGCTCGGGGTGTCGCTCGCGCACCGCGTCCGTGTCCATCTCCTGGAACTCCACGCCTCGGTACTGGATCGTGCGCGTGGGCATGACCTCGAGCCCTTCGAGCATCTTGACGGTCTTCGGGCGTTTGTACGTCTCGACGATCGCCACGACCACATCGCTGCCTCGCTCGTGACGACGCTGTCCCTCGGAGAGCATCGAGTAGGTCTTGCCTACGCCGGGCGCGGCACCCAGGTAGATGCGCAGCGCGGCACGCTTCCGCGCTGCCGCCTCGCTGTGGGACCAGGTGGTTGCGAAGGGCTCGAACGTGGGCCGATCGACGAGCGACTCGACAGAGCTGTCCGCCAGCGCCGGGTTCGGTGACGATCTCATCCATCTCGCGCGCCATCATGCCGCGTATCCCACACCTTCGCCCACCGTGGTCGTACCGCGTCGATGAGTGACGCGAATCAGGGAGCGAAGCTCAGCACCAGGCCGACGCCGTCTTGAGGATCTGACGGTGTGCTCCCCGGGTTGCCCTTCGCCCACCACCGCGTCCCGTAGGGTCCGCTCCGCGTCCGCGGCGGCGAGCGCGACGACCTCGTCGCCCGCTGCCAGCACGGATTCGGGCTGGGGGATCACCACGTGCCCGGCGCGGAGGATGGCCGCGACCGCGCATTCTGGTGGGAGCCGCAGTTCGTAGATGGGGCGTCCCACGGTCGGCGACCCCTCCGGGATCGTCATCTCCACGATCGATATGCGTCCCCCCTCCAACCGCAGCAGACGGACCAGGTCGCCGACCGTGACCGCCTCTTCCACCATCGAGGTGAGGATGTGGGGCGGGGACACGGCCGCGTCCACGCCCCATTGAGCCGTGAAGAGCCATTCGTTCTTGGGGTGATTGACGCGGGCGAGCACCCGCGGCACGCCGAACTCCTGCTTCGCGATCAGCGAGGTGACGAGGTTGTCCTCATCGTCCCCGGTGGCCGCCACGACGACATCGGCCGAGGAGAGGTCCGCGTCCTCGAGCACCCACGGCTCGCACGCGTCGCCGTGGACGACCTTCACGCCGTCGAGTTCGGCGCGCAGCGACTCGGAGAGGGCTCGTTCCTGTTCGATCAGCGTGACGCTATGCCCGCGTTCGGCGAGATCGGCCGAGAGGTGTCTGCCGACCGCGCCACCGCCGCTGACGACGACGCGCATCAGTGGCCACTCAGCGGCGGGGCGAGCTGCTCGTCGAGCAGGTCCATGCCGTCCTTCGCCATGATCACGGCCATGTAGTCGCCCTCTTGCAGCGTGCTGTCGGCCGTGGGGATGAAGCCGCCGCCCCCGCGCGACACGCCGACCACCATCAGCTTGCCGTCGACGTTCAGCGACAGCGGCGACCGACCCACCAGATGCGCGGGGACGGGCACGCGCATCCGCAGGAGATCTCCGCCCCCGATCGCCTCACGAAGCTCGGAACGGTCGTGCAGCAGCATCAGCTGGATCTGTTTGATGCCCCACTTCGTGGTGGCCACGGTGGGGATGTTCAACCGCTCGTAGATCTCGGCGCGTCGCGGATCGTAGATCCGCGCGATGACCTTGGGCACCTGGTAGCGCTCGAGCGCGACGCGCGCGGACACGATGTTGGAGTTGTCCCCGCTCGAGACCGCCACGAACGCGTCCGCCTCGGCGATGCCGGCCTGCTCGAGCACATCCCGGTCGAACCCGAGTCCGACCATGGTCCGCGCGGCTTCTCCGGGCGGGTACTTGTAGAAGGCTTCTGGGTTCTTGTCGATGACGGTGACGGCGTGTCCCCCCTCGAGGAGCTCGATCGAGAGTTCGGACCCGACCCGGCCGTTCCCCATGATGATCACCTTCATGGCGCGACAGCGTATCGGATGGCGTCCGGCCTGGCCCGGTGCTCACGGGGCCGGGGAGGGCTCGACCGCAGGCTCCTTGGCGCCTCGCTTCTTCTCGATGCGGAGGTGGTAGGGGACTGTCACCACGTCGCAGTGGGCGAGTCCCTCGAGCCCACGAACCAGGGCCTTGCTCGTACGGTCGTGGAGCAGACGTTGGAGGATCCCCGTGTAGCTGCGCCGGGGGATGATCACGGAGACCTCCATGTCGGGTGCCTGGAGCCGCTCGATGTACTCCCGCACCGTGCGGGGGATGTTGCGGTCGGGGCAGTCCTCGATGTCGAGCTGGATGCCCAGCGTGGTCGCCAGGTTGAGCCACTGCTCGAGCAGCTCATGCGCCTTGGCCGGATCGACCGCTGCATGGAGCGCCCGGATCTCCATCGTGCCGGCCGCACGCGCGTACTCGATCGCGTTCAGCAGGCTCCGGTCGAGGCGCTCCACGAGGATGACGGCGGTCTGTCGGGCTCGAGGCAGGACCCTGAGTGCGCCGGCAGAGCCCACATGCCCGGGACCTCCGTGGTCGCGGACGACCACGACGCTCAGGTGTTGGTCGGTCTTCGGCGCCGAGGTGAGGGTCCGCAGGTCCCGCCAGGTCCGTACCCGCTGCCAGAACGATTCGGTTTCCGGAGCCGGCAGGATGAGGGTGGTCTCGACGGTGGGGTCTGTCTCACGGAGGGCGTGAGTCGGCGAGGCATCGAACCGGCCTCCCGTGCGGGCACGGGATGTCCACGAGCGGGATGTGCGGGATCTTGGATTCCCAATCGCGTCGGAAGGTCTCGGCTGCCGAACGATCGCGAACGACCTGCACCGCTGTGAACCGCTTCGGCTGGACCGTCAGTCCGTACTGGATCGCGTGCACCGTCTTCGCGTCGAGCGCCTGGGCCACCACGATGGCGTGGTGTCGCCTGGTGGCGCCACGCTCGATGGCGCTCAGCCCTTCGACGAGCGCGTGTTCCTCGGCCTCGTAGATGTGGTTCACGCGAACGAGGATCGCCACGAGCGCGGGAACCGCGATCATGATCATCCAGGCGCCCTGGCTGAACTTCACCACCGCGATCACGATGAGGATGACGAAGGTCGCGATCGAACCTGCTCCGTTGATCAAGAGCCCGCGGAACCATCCTTCTTCCCGAAGCCTGAGATGACGTTTGGCCATCCCTGCCTGGGACAGGGTGAACGAGGTGTACACCCCGAGGGCATAGAGCGGGATCAAGCCGGTGACGCTCGCGTTGAAGCCGATCAGCAGGATGCTGCCTGCCACGGCGAGCGCGAGGATGCCGCTGGAGTAGACGAGCCTGTGTCCTCGTTTCGTGAACTGTCGCGGGAGGAAGGCATCGCCCGCGTGGAAGCTCGCCAGCCGCGGGAAGTCGGCGAACGACGTGTTGGCCGCGAGGATCAGGATCAACGCGGTCGAGATCTGCAGCACGCCGTAGAACAGCTTGCCGGTCGCCGAGCTGCCGAACACGGCTTGACCGATCTGAGCCAACACCGACTTGCTCTCGTCCTCGATCGGGATCACCTGCAGGTGGACGCCCAGGTAGGCGACACCCAACAGGCTCGAGCCGAGCACGAGCCCCATCACCGCCATCGTCCGCTGGGCGTTCTTCCATTCAGGCTTCCTGAACGCAGGGACACCGTTGGAGATCGCTTCGACGCCCGTCAGCGCGGCGCCGCCAGAGGCGAAGGCTTTCAAGATCAAGAAGACGCTGGCAGCCTGAACGCCGAGGGTCATGGGTGCCGGCACTTGCCCGGGGGCGTAGTAGATGGGTTCGAGGCCGCCACCGAGGAACTGGCGGTAGAGCCCGTAGAAGACCATCGAGAAGAGACTGAAGATGAAGACGTAGGTCGGAGCGGCGAAGATCGCACCGGATTCGCGAACGCCTAAGAGGTTCCCGTACGTGATCAGCCACACGAACATCAGCGCCAACGGCAGGCGGAAGGGGAACAACGCGGGAACGAGCGAGGTCACCGCCTGAACGCCGGCCGCGGTGGAGACGGCCACCGTAAGCACGTAGTCGGTGAGGAGTGCCACCCCCGCGACCTGGGCGGGGAGCAGACCGAAGTTGTCGCGTGTGACGATGTACGCGCCGCCTGCCGAGGGATAGGCCTTGATCGTCTGTCGGTAGGAGAACACGAGGATGGCGAGGACCGCCACGATGACGAGGGAGAGGGGTCCGAGGAAGGCGAAGGCGGTGACCCCGATGATCGGGATCATCACGCGCAACATCTCCTCACCGCCGTAGGCCACCGACGACATCGCGTCGGAGGAGAACACCGCGAGGGCGATCTTGTTCGTCAGGCGTTCGTGTTCCAGACGCTCCGTGAAGAGCGGGCGGCCCAGGAACAGCCGCTTCGCCCCGTACTTGAGGCCGGGACCCTCGTCGGGTGCGTTCACGACGGGCGCCGACCCGGTCTTCATGGCCACGAGGGAAGGAGGGCGTCCACGACGCGGGCGAGCATACTACGGCCCCTCCTGCCCACCTCCCGACGGGCTGTGTCCGGCCGCGGTCGCTCCCGGATAGTTCGAAACCCGCCGGCTGGACGGTGCCGGCGGGTCTCGATGGACGGGATTTCTCTTCGGATCGGGGTGGCTGCGGAGGTTGAGCCACCGCAACGTTGGGTCGATGGTGCCTTATGGAGCGTGAGCGAGACATGAAGGATGCGTACGAACGCGTGAAGAAGGCGTGAAGAGCGTGGATGAGCAGGCGCCGGTCCTGGATCCGGGGTCTGAGAGCAAACGAGCGGCGTCTCCGGGCCGCAGCGTGCTCGTCGTCGTCCTCGTCTCTGCTGCCGCCACGCTGGCCGCCGCAGCGCTGGATCATTCCGGTGGGACGGGCAGCGCCGTATCGATCTACATGCTCGCAGTGGTCATCGCAGCCATCATCGGCGGCATCCCGGCGGGGCTCGGCGCGGCGGCGATCGCCTCGATCGCCCTGGTGACGATCTTCACCGCGCAACCATCCACCGCTTCGCCGGATCAGACCGCCGACCTCATCGCCACCCTCGTCTTCCTGGCGGTCGCCATCATCGTGGGGATCCTCGTGGCCGGGGCCGTGCAGGAGCGGGCGCGCGCAGAACGCCGGGAGCGGGAGGCGCAGTTCCTCGGTGCGTTGGCCAGCCGGTTCCTGGCGGGGGACGTTCCCGAGCGCGCGCTCGATGACTTCACGGCTGCGTTGCTTCCTCCCCTCGGTCTCGTTTCCAGCGAGATCGACGCCACCGTGGACGGTGTCGGCCTGCACGCCCGGGCCGTGTCTCCCGGCGAGGGGTTGCCCGGTCAGTCCCACGTCGTGCCGCTCGCCGTCGGCGAGACCACGTTCGGGACCCTGACCGCGGTGCGACCGGCGGGTGCCCGTCCGATGTCGCGGTCCGAGCGCGTGCTGCTCGAGGCCGCCGCCAAGCAGGCCTCCGCAGCGCTCGAGCGCGCACGCCTGGATGCCAAGGTACGGGGCGTCCAACTCGAAGCGGAGACGAACCAACTGCGCGCCGCGATGTTCTCGAGCGTGACCCACGACCTCAGGACGCCGCTCGCCTCCATCATGGCCGCGGTGACGAGCCTGCTCGACGATTCGGCGGTGCACGATGCGGACCAGCAGCGTGAGCTGCTCCTCACGATCAGCGAGGAGACGTACCGGCTGAATCGCCTGGTGGGCAACATCATGGATCTCGCGCGGATCAGGGCCGGGGCGCTGACCCCCGCGCGCCAGCCGACGGGATTGGACGAGGTGCTGGAGGCCGTCCTGCGGCGGCTCCGCATCGACCGTTCCGGCCACTCGGTGCACCTCGACCTCCCGGCGGACCTGCCGGAGGTGATGGTCGATCCGATGCAGATGGATCAGGTGTTCACCAACTTGATCGAGAACGCAGTCCGGCATGCGCCGGACGGCTCGGAGATCGATGTCACCTTCCGCCTCGCAGGGACGATGGTGCGCGCCCGCGTCACGGATCGGGGCCCAGGGATCTCCCTCGAAGAGCGGGACCGCGTCTTCGAGGCGTTCTATCGTGCTGACGCCAGTCCGGAGCGTCCGGGGAGCGGGCTCGGCCTCGCCATCGTCCGCGCGATCGTGCTCGCCCACGGCGGCCGGATCTGGATCGAGGAGCCCGACGGGGGAGGAACGACGATGGTGCTCGAGGTGCCGATCGATGAGCCGATCGACGAAGGCGGGGACCGATGAACGTCGTGTTGGTGGTCGACGACGAACCCCAGATCCGTCGGGCGCTACGTACGAGCCTCGAGGCCCACGGCTACGAGGTGGCGACCGTGGGCACCGGTGAGGAGGGCGTGCTTGCCGCGGCGGAGCAGTCACCTGAGCTCGTCCTGCTCGATCTCGGCCTGCCCGACCTGGACGGGACCGAGGTGATCCGACGGATCCGTGGGTTCAGCGAGGTGCCGGTCATCGTGTTGTCGGTGCGCGACGGCCAGCAGGACAAGGTGGCCGCGCTGGATGCCGGCGCCGACGACTTCGTCACCAAGCCGTTCGGGATGGAAGAGCTGCTCGCCCGCCTGCGCGCCGCCCTGCGCCGCGCGCAACCTGAGGAGCCCTCGATGCCGGTGATGAGGTACGGCGGCCTGGAGGTGGACCTCCCCCGACGGCTCGTGTCGCGGGACGGTTCGGCGATCCACTTGACCCCGACCGAGTACGCCCTCCTCGAGGCGCTCGTCACGAACCAGGGGAAGCTCCTCACGCATCAATGGTTGCTGCGCAAGGTATGGGGCCAGGGCTACGGCACGGAGACCACCTACCTGCGCACCTACGTGCGTGCGCTTCGCAAGAAGCTCGGCGATGACGCGCAGGCGCCCGCGCTCATCATCACGGAGCCGGGCGTGGGGTATCGATGGGTGGCAGAGCCTTCGGAGTGATCCGAGGGCGCCGTCGAGAGGTCGTCCGATGCGCGGCCGGGCGCAGACGTGCCCGCTGCGCTACGTTTGGCGTCTCGACCGAACGGAAGGATCCGCATGAACATCCGGCCGGCCACGAAGGACGATGACGCGTTCCTCAAGACCATGATGTACGAGGCCGCTCGGTGGAATCCCGATTGGCCGCGCGAGCCGATGGCCGAGGTCCTCGACGAGCCCATCCTCCGGCGCTACCACGAGGACTGGGGCCGTCCGGGTGACGGCGGGATGATCGCCGAGATCGACGGCGAGCCGGTGGGCGCCGCTTGGTACCGCCTGTTCACGGCGGACGCGCCGGGCTACGGGTTCGTGGACGAGCGCACGCCCGAGCTCTCGATCGCCGTGGCGCCCTTGCATCGGCGCAAGGGCATCGGGGGCACGCTCCTTCGCGCCGCGATGGTGAACGCCCGGGAAGAGGGGTATCAGACGCTGTCTCTATCGGTGGCCGTGCACAACCGGTCGCGCATGCTGTACCAGCGGGTCGGCTTCGAGAAGGTGGGCGAGGAGGGCGACAGCTGGACCATGCTGGCGAACCTCTAGGCAGTCAACGATCCCCCGCCTCACGTGCGGCGTCGAGCGCCGCGTACTCGGCACGCACCTTCGTCCATCGACGCATCACGTACGCCACGGCCAGGACGACGAGCACGGCCAGGATCAGGAGCGAGAACGGTGCGAGCGCCTTCTCGACCTTCTGCCAGTTCGCCCCTGCCACGTGTCCCAGGAACGCCAGCGCGTACACGAACGGGACGCATCCCAAGATCGTGTAGGTGGTGAACTTCCAGAACGGCATCTCCGCGACACCGGCGGGGAGGCTGATGAACGTGCGCACGACCGGGAGCAGCCGCGCTACGCACACGGTGGCGTCGCCCCGGCGCTCGAAGAAGACGTGGGCACGGTCCACCTCGTGGGGGCGGATCAAGAGGTAGCGGCCGAACCGGTCCACCAGCGGCCGACCCCCCGCCTTGCCGGCCCAGTAGGCGAGCCACGATCCCGTCAGGTTGCCCGCTACCCCCGCGAAGCCCACCCAGAAGAGGCTGAGCTCGTTGCCGCTGCCGGCGAACGCGGCGCTGGTGAGGGCGCCGCCGAAGAGCATCGTGACCTCGCTGGGGATGGGAACGCACGCGGATTCCAGCAACATCAGGACGAAGATCGCCACGTACCCGTACTGGCTCAGCAGGTTCGTGATCTGGTCGGTGAACATGGCCAAGCTGTGCACGGGGTCCGTTCGGGTCCGGGAATACGCAGACGGTATCACCGTGTTCCGAGGGTTCTGTGGCCTCCGTGTGAAGCTCTCACCTGCACGGTCGTCCACCCGGTCGGTGATACCGTCCCCGGCCAAGAGCCCCGGTTCGCCGGGGTCCCGATGCGACGAAGGTGCGTGTCCATGTCCAAGACCCTGGTGGTGGTCGAGTCGCCCGCCAAGGCGAAGACCATCGAGAAGTACCTGGGCGGCGAGTACGCCGTCCGGGCTTCCTATGGGCACATCCGGGACCTCGGCAAGGGGTACGGCGGGCTCGGAGTGGATATCGAGCACGATTTCCAGCCCGATTACGTCGTGCCCGAGGATTCCAAGCGCCACGTCTCGGAGCTGAAGTCGGCGCTGAAGCAGGCCGACGACGTCATCCTCGCGACGGACTACGACCGTGAGGGAGAGGCCATCGCGTTCCACGTGGCGACCCTGCTTGGGGTGGACCCGGAGCGTGCGAAGCGCGTGACGTTCACCGAGATCACGCGGGATGCCATCCTGGAGGCCTTCACGCACCCCCGGGCGATCGATCTGAAGCTCTTCGACGCGCAGGAGGCCCGTCGGATCCTCGACCGCCTCGTGGGGTACCGCATCTCGCCGATCCTCTGGCGGCGCGTGCGCCCGGGTCTGTCGGCCGGCCGCGTCCAGTCGGTGGCCGTGCGGCTGATCGTGGAACGCGAGCGCGAGATCCGCGCGTTCGTGCCGGTGGAGTACTGGAGCGTGGACGTCCGGCTCACACCCGAGGACCCGGAGCAACCGTTCGTCGCCCGGCTCGTGGAGATCCCCGAAGGACGCTTGGCCGCGTCGCCGGAGAAGAAAGGCGTGTTGCTCGCCGCCGAGGCCGACGCCGCCACGCACGCCGAGCGGTTGCGCCGCGCGGCCTACCGCGTGGCCGACGTCGAACGGAAGGAGCGCAAGCGCTCGCCCGCGCCGCCGTTCACGACCTCCACGATGCAGCAGGAGGCCGCCCGCAAGCTCGGGTTCAGCGCGCGCAAGACGATGACGCTCGCCCAGCGCCTGTACGAGGGCATCGATCTGCCCGGCGAGGGCTCGGTCGGCCTGATCACGTACATGCGCACCGACTCCGTGAGCATCGCCGAGACGGCGATCCGTGAGATCGCCGAGCTGGTGAAGACCGAGTACGGGGCTGCCTATGCCTTGGGCGAGGCCCGTCACTACAGGACCAAGAGCCGCAACGCCCAGGAGGCCCACGAGGCGATCCGGCCGACGAGTGCGATGCGCACCCCACAGCGGGTGGCCGCGGCGCTCGACCGCGACCAGCTCCGCCTCTACACCTTGATCTGGCAGCGCACGGTGGCCACCCAGATGGCCGAGGCTCGCTTCAACCAGGTGGGCGTCGATATCGTCGCGACCAGCGTCGCGCGTGAGGGGGCGACCAGCGTCGCGCGTGAAGGGGCCGACGGCCGAGGACCTGACCTACGGGCTGCGCGCCACCGGGCAGACCATGATCTTCGACGGTTTCATCCGCGTCTACAAGGAGGGACGCGACGAGGGTCCTGACGAGGATGCGGAGAAGACGCTGCCCGAGCTCACCGTGGAGCAGGTCCTGCGCATGCTCGAGGTCCTGCCCGAGCAGCACTTCACCCAACCGCCGCCGCGCTTCAGCGAGGCTTCCCTGGTGAAGACGCTGGAGGAACTCGGCATCGGCCGCCCCTCGACGTATGCGTCGATCATCGACACGATCCAGCGCCGCGAGTACGTCACGCTCGAGGAGAAGCGGTTCCGGCCGACGGACGTGGGCGAGGTCGTCACGGACAAGCTGATCGAGCACTTCCCGGACGTCGTCGACGTCAACTTCACGGCATACATGGAGCGCGAGCTCGACGACATCGCCGAAGGAGACCTGCGGAAGCTCCAGATGCTGGAGGAGTTCAACGGGCCGTTCGAGCGCTCGCTCGAGAAGGCCGAGCACTCCTTCGAGCGCTACGAGGAGGCCCTGGACGAGGACTGTCCGCTCTGCCCGAAGGAGGGCCGAGAGCCCGCCAAGCTCCAGGTGAAGCTTGGGCGCTACGGGAAGTTCATCGGTTGTCCCAACTACCCGGAATGCCGGTACATCCGGAACATGGACGGCACCGAGCGGGCGGAGCCCGAGCTGATCGACGAGCTCTGCCCCGAGTGCGGCCGGCAGCTGCAGAAGCGCGTGGGTCGATTCGGACCGTTCGTCGGGTGCAGCGGCTACCCCGACTGCACGTTCATCAAGAAGGACCCCGCCAAGAGCACCGGGGTGACCTGCCCGCAGTGCCAACTGGGAGAGCTGATCGAGAAGCGGAGCCGCTTCGGCACCACGTTCTACAGTTGCGACCGCTACCCGGACTGCGACTGCGCGGTGGGGAATCCGCCGGAGAAGGATCATCCGTGTCCCGAGTGCGGCGGCCTCCTGCTGCGCCGCCCCAAGTCTCTTCGGTGCTGGGGCTGCGGGGCGGAGCTGGACCTCGATTTCCAGGTGACGAAGCCAGGCGACGTGGAGGCGGAGACGGCGGCGCGGGATGCCAAGGCCGCGGCGAAGGCCGCGCGCGCCGCCGCGAAGAAGAAGTCGACGGCCAAGAAGAAGCCTGCCGCCCGCAAGAAGTCCGCCGCGCGGAAGAAGGCCACGACGAAGAAGCCCACGACTACCGCGAAACCGACGACGGCTGAGGTCAAGGCCGCCGCATCGGCCGAGGCCGAGGCGACGGCGGAGGGCTAGCGCCCCGTGGCCACCTTCGCCGATGAGGTCGCCGCGCTCCGCGGGACCAAACCGGCGACCCTGAGGGACCTGCTCACCAATCGGGCGTTCTCGCGCCTGCTAGCCGCGATGGCGGTCTCCTCGTTGGGGGATTGGGTGGGTTTCGTCGCGGTCACCTCGTTGGTGACACAGCTCTCCGGATCGACGGCGGCCGCGGGACTCGCGGTCGGCGGGGTGATGACCGCCCGCATGCTGCCCGCGATCCTGTTCGGCCCGATCGCCGGCGCGCTCGTGGACCGGGTCAACCGCAAGCAGATCATGATCATCGCCGACATCGGTCGTGGGGCGATGTACGCATCGATGGCGTTCTTCCACGAGCTGTGGGTGATCTTCCTGCTCTCGTTCGCGATCGAGTGCCTGTCTCTGTTGTGGACCCCGGCGCGTGACGCGTCCTTGCCCAACCTCGTGCCGAGGCGTCAGCTCGCCAACGCGAACTCCATCGGGCTCGTGAGCACGTACGCCACGCTCCCGCTTGGGGCCGCGATCTTCGCCGGGTTGGCCGGGTTCAGCCAAGCGCTCGGTCAACGCGTCGTCTTCCTGGGCGACTCACCGCAGTCCCTCGCGCTGCTGCTCGACGCCAGCACCTTCGCGTTCTCCGCCGTGATGGTGAGCGGGATCGACATCCCCACCCAGGTCAGCCTCACCAAGGGACGGTTCGACCTCACGCGGGTCTGGCGCGACATCGTCGACGGGGTCAGGTTCCTGCGTGAGGATTCGATCGCCTCGGCGATGACGGCGGGCATCGTGATCGCGTTCGCGGCCGTCGGCGCCGTGTTGGCGGTGGGCCCCATCTTCGTCACGGTGACCGTTGACGCGAAGGCGGCCGGTTGGGGGGTCGTCGTGGTGGCGTTCGGGACCGGGATGGCCATCGGGATGGCTGGCACGAACGTGGTGGCGAAGTACTTCGACCGAGGCCTGACGTTCGTGTACGCGCTGATCGCGGCGGCCTTCGCCCTGTTCCTGCTGGCCGCGATGCCGAACCTCGCGCTCGTGTCCGTCGTGGCGGTCTGGCTGGGTGCGTTCTGCGGGCTGGCGTGGGTCAGCGGCTACACCCTCCTGCAGGAGAACGTCGAGGACGAGTATCGGGGTCGCACCTTCGCCTCGCTGACGGTGCTGTCGCGTCTCGGTCTCTTCCTGTCCCTCACGCTCTTCCCTATCCTGTCGAGCGTCTATGGCGATCACGGGTTCCATATCGGTGGACAGCCGTTCGATCTGTCCGGCACGCGGCTCGCGCTCTGGACGGCCGGCGTCCTGGCTCTTGCGGCCGGGCTCAACACGCGTCGGCTGCTTCGACGCCATCGTCTCTCCCGACCCCAACCCCTCACGCTCGTGCCGAAGCTGAAGCGCCCTCCCGCGACGGGCGTCTTCATCGCGTTCGAGGGCGTGGAGGGCGCGGGCAAGGGGACCCAGATCAAGGAGGCCGAGTCGTATCTGCGCGGGTTGGGACACGACGTGATCGTCACGCGCGAGCCCGGCGGCACCGAGCTGGGGGAGAAGATCCGCGAGATGCTCCTCGATCCGAGGACGGGGAAACTCGACGCGCGGAGCGAGGCGCTCCTGTTCGCTGCGGCACGGGCACAGACGGTGACGTCCGTGATCCGGCCCGCCCTCGCCGACGGCAAGGTCGTCATCTGCGACCGGTACGTGGACTCGTCGCTGGCTTACCAGGGATGGGCTCGAGGTCTCGGGGAGGAGGACGTACTCACGTTGAACGTCTGGGCGACGCAAGGACTCTTCCCCGACCTCGTGATCCTGCTCCACGTGGAACCCGAACGCGGACTTCTGCGCTCGACCGAGGCGCCCGATCGGATGGAGCTCGAAGGCCAGGACTTCCATGCCAAAGTCTCCGACGCCTACCTGAAGATCGCGGAGGAGCATCCGGAACGCTTCGTCGTGGTGGACGGCGACGCTCCCCAGGACCAGGTGTTCGAGGGGGTGCGAACGGCGCTCGACCGGGTCCTGCACGACCGTGAGGCGGATACCGGCACCCCGACCTGATCGACGCGGAGCTCCTGCGCAGGCAGCCGGAGCGATGTCGCCGAGCTGCGCTAGCATCGCGCCCATGAGCGCCGTGCTGGAGCGGGTCCCCGGTCAGGAGGCGGCGATGGCCTTCCTGATCGCCGCGGTCGAGCGGCCGCACCACGCCTACGTGCTCGGCGGGCCCGAAGGGTCCGGCAAGTCCATCGCCGCCGCCGCGTTCACCGCGGCCCTCCTGTGCCCGACGGGCGGGTGCGGGGCGTGTCGCTCCTGCAGGCTCGCGCTCGAGGGACATCATCCGAACGTCTTCCTGATCGAACCGGAGGGACGCGACATCCACGTCGACACCATCCGCGAGGAGGTGTGGACACCCGCCTCGCGCACCGCGCCGGAACCGGGGCGCAAGGTGTTCGTGATCAGGGAGGCCGATCGCCTGAGTCCGGCGGCGGCGGACACGCTCCTGAAGGTCCTGGAGGAGCCACCCGCAGACGCCGTCTTCCTCCTGATGTCCGCGCGCGCGCACGAACTTCCCGAGACGATCCTGTCGCGGTGTCACCTGGTGACGTTCACCGCTTTGTCGGAGGCGTTCGTGGTCGGCGTCCTCGTCGACGAGGGGGTACCCGACGTGCGCGCTCACCTGGCCGCGCGTCTCGCGGGCGGCAACCTGGGACGTGCGCGTCGGCTCGCGGTGAGCCAGGACGGGCTCGCGTTCCGCGACGCGGCGCGCGAGGCCCTGGTCCACGCGGCCGAGGGTCCCTCGGGTGCACTGGAGGCCGCCGACATCGTGCTGGCGGCCGCCGCGGAGTACCGCAAGAACCTCAAGGGCGAGCTGCAGGTCGAACTCGCTCCCTTCCTCGACGAACGGGGGCGTCCCGAGGATGCCTATCGGGGGGCGATCAAGCGGATCGAGACCCGTTTCCAGCGGAAGGAGCGTCGAGCCGAGCGCGACTACGTCGACTGGGTGCTCCTGGCGGTGTCTGCGTTGCTGCGCGACGTGATCGCATCCTCGGTGGGGGCGGGGATGGAGGTGCTGCTGAACCCGGACCTTCCTCCCGATCGCACGCTGTCCGTCGCGCGGGCGGCGCGCGGCCTCGCCGGCGTCGAGGAGGCGCGGGCCGAACTGGCCGAGGACCTCAACCTGAACACGCGGCTGGTGCTAGAGCGCGCGTTCCTGCGCCTGGCCGAGCTCGCGGCCTGACGTAGGTCAGCGGGCCGACACGCGATTGTGGTGCTGGCACCACTGGCATCGGGCTCGGCGGGTGTGATGCTTGTGCCGATGCCTGTTCGCGTCTTGATCGTGGACGACCAGGAGCCGTTCCGCATGGCGGCCCGCATGGTGGTGGACGCCACCGAGGGCTTCGAGGTCGTGGGTGAAGCCGAGACCGGCGAGGACTCCGTGGCGATGGCCGCCGATCTCAGGCCCGACCTCGTCCTCATGGACGTGAACCTGCCGGGGATCAACGGGCTCGACGCCACGCGCCAGATCCTGGACGGCGCAGGCGACCCCGTCGTGGTGCTGCTCCTGTCCACGTACGAGGAGGAGGAGTACGCCCCGCGCGCGGCAGAGTGCGGCGCGGCGGCGTACATCCCCAAGGCGCTCTTCGGCCCCGACCGGCTGGAGACCGCCTGGGAGGCCGCCTCGGGATCAGCGCCCGGATCCGCCGGGTAGGGGCGCGTCTGCCGCACGCCCCCGCACCACCAGTTCGGTGAGCTCCATCTGCGCACGCGACCGTACGGCCGACCGAAGGACGAGTCGCACCTGCGTCACCGCTCGTGACCCGGCTCGCGGGCGAACCGGCGTGAGCTGATGGGCGGGGAGCCCCTCGTGGGTCCGGTAGGCGAGCACCCACGGTCCACCGGCGCTTCGGGTCCACACGTCGAAGGCCTTGGCGTCCGAGAACGACCCCGCGCAGATCGCCGACGGATCCACGGCGAACGCCGAGATGTCGACCGGCTGCGGCAGGCGGATCGTGAGGGAGCGCGGGCGGGCGGCCGACGTGAGCCAGCTCGTCGTGCGGGAGTCGTCGACCGCCGCGGCCGGGCCGCATTCGCCGGCCACGCCCGTGTGATCGGGTCCGGTGAACCGCACGATCGAGGCGCCGCCGGCGAGCGAGGCCCAGTCGCGCCGCAGGATGACCCGCATCGTGGCCGCGCCGTCCACGCGAACGTGCGCGAAGGTCCGCGTCGCGTAGCCGTCCAGCGAGACCTCGACGTCGCGGTAGAGGCCATCGGGCACGTCGGGGATGTGGAAGCGCCCATCGGTGCCGGTCATCACGCTGAGGTCGACGGGTACCCCGAGCTCGGCGCCCGCGACGACGGACGAGCGCGCCGGCCACGGGAGTTCCGCCGCCGGTGGGGTCCGTGACCCGTCCGGACAGCGAGCCGCACTCGGGCCCGGGGCAATCCGCTGGAGTTGAGAAATCGGCCACCGGATGCGTGTCGAACGTGTCGAAGGCCGAGGCGAAGAAGCCCATCCCGCGCGACGCGAAGACCTGCCAGATCGCGTCGTGATGCGCAGACCCGAAGATCGCCGCGTCCGCCACGAGGATGGCGTTGCGCATGTCGACGAAGCTGGGCGCCTGCGGCGAGAGCTCCATCGCGCGCGTGACGAGCGCCTCGGTGACGGGCGACCCGAGTTCCCGACGGAGCTGCCAGAGCGTCTGGAGCCAGATCTCGCCGTCGGAGTGCACCTCGGGCCTCGGCGCGACGTGGCCGAAGTCGGCGTAGGTGAGCCCACCGGGCCCCGCGCCACCGGGTGTGTCGGGGCAGTGAGGGGATCGAGCCTCGACCTGGCAGTCGGCGTATTGGAACCGCACGCCCTCGCCACCCGCGATCCAGACGCCCATCGGGACGTCCGCGCGACGTGGGGCATCGGCCTGATACCCGGCGCCCACGAGCGCGTCGAGCGCATACCAGTCGCTCCACCCCTCGGAGAGCGCGCCGGACTGCTGGCCGTAGAGGGCTTCGGAGCCGTCGGGCATGGTGATCAGGCGGCTGGAGAGGCCGTGCGTGTACTCGTGGAAGACGACGGACGCGTCATCCGCAGCGTCTCCGGAGGGAAGCTGCGGCAGCGAGCGCGTGGCCCGGAAGAGGTACAGGGACATCCATGCGGCGTTCCCGTCGGGCGGGGTGTACATCGTGGCGTTGTTGAGCAGGCGCGGCCTGCCGTCGTGGGCGAGATTGGCGCCCACGAGGGTCTCGGCCCGGACCGCGTCTCCGCCTTGACCTCCGAGCCCGTCGTCGTTCGCGGCCTGGAAGTTGCCGGCCGCCTCGGTGAATCCGATCGGCGGCGCCTCGAGGTGATCGTGATACGTGTTGAGCAGGTAATAGGCCTGGACCGCTTCCTGGCGGCGGTTGACCCGCCAGCTGTACGGGTCGTGGGCGTCCCACGTGCACGGGGTGGGCGCGGCGCAGTTCTGTGACGGCATCCCGGTGTACAGGACGACCGGCTGCCCCCAGTCGAGGGTGAGGGCATCGAGCGCAGGGATCTCGTCACGAGGATGGATCGCGTCGTCGCCGGGCGTGGCCGTGAAGACATGCGCGTTGTTGCCCGAGAGGGCTTCCGGTCCGGCGACGGGGAACGTGACCGGCACCTGCACGCCTCCCCCGTTCGGCAGGAGGGGCGACGGCGCGTGCGGCCAGGCCAGCCCGGAGCCCGGCTGGTCGGCCTTCACGAGGTTCTCGCGCCACAGCACCCGTCCGGACGCGGCGTCGATCACGGCGCGATCGATGCGCGACGGCGAGATGTTGGCGATGGTGGCCCAGGCGAGCCGGCTGGCCCCGGGGGTCGGGAATCGCACGAGGGTGGCACGGTCGCGAGGGCCGGGGATCGGGGAGGCGCGACGAGATCCGACGCTCGCGGACGCTTGGGTGACCTCGATCGCGTCGGCGGCCGTGAGCGTCGGGCGGGTCGGCGCCGGAGCACGCACGACGTGGTAGACCGGGCCGATCATCGCGATCAGGGATCCGTCGGCCCTGACCGCGGCCTTCAGCCCGGCCCCGAAGATCGGTTCGTCTCCCACGACCTGCACCCACGAGAGGTGATGGGTCCCGAGGATGTCCACGTAGTCGTCGCGGAACGCGAGCAGATCGACGTCGGTCGGCGTGAGCCCGAAGGCGTCGAGGTGGTCCCGGAGGAACCCGAGTGCGACCTGCTGCGGGGCGACGCCGCTCGGCCCCGTGAGGGTCCCGTCGATGTTGGTCACCCAGCGCACCGCCCCCATGTACGGGTCGGTGTCCACCAGGACCCCGCTCCCGATCGAGTCCGTGAGCGCGGCGCGTGCCGAGAGCATGTCGGGCGTCGCAGGTGCGGCGAGCGGGCCGCGCCGCTGGCCATGCATGACCGCATCCTCGTGGGGCCCTGCGAACGCGGGCCCAGAGGTGACCGATGCCAACCCCCCGGCCAGGATCGTCCAGGCCGCAAGCATCACGACGAGGGGACGACCCGGTCGCGACGGCGCCTTCCCCATCGCCAAGCCCTCCCGATCGGATCTCGCCCCCGACGCTAACACCCGGAGATGTCCAACAACCAAGCGCATGGGCTGCCGCGGACGCGGTCCCGGGGGTCGGTCGGGAGGTCGTGTCGTTGACGTGCTCACTCGCTTGAAGGCAGCCGGCCCGCGCGCTCGACGTCGACACCCAGCGGGGAGCCACCCCCTCAGCGGAGTGCTGGCACCCCCCGCGGATCGTGGTGGCGACCGGGTCGTTTCCCCAGCTCAGGGGCCCTACGGTGAAGTCGCACCGCAAGAAGGAGGCACGTCATGAAGAAGATCCTGGTCGGAACGGACACCACGGCCTCGGCGGATATGGCCGTGCAGGACGCGGCCGAGCTCGCCCGGGCGCGCGGCGCCGAGCTGCTGGTGCTGTACGTGGCCCCGGAGGAGAACCTGCGATCCGTCGTCGATCCCGCGAAGGCCGCCAGCCCCGAGAACTACCTCGCCGGTCTGCCCCAGCGCTTCGAGGGCGTGACCACGTCGACCCGCATGGAACGTGGGGACCCTGCAGAGCGGATCTGCCAGGTGGCCGCGGACGAGGGAGCCGACACGATCGTCGTCGGCAACCGCGGCGCACACGGGAGCTGGTGGCGGGTGCGCGACAGCGTCCCGAACCTCGTCCTCCGGCACTCGCCGTGCAGCGTCTTCGTGGTGGACACGAGGAGGGCTCAGTAGTGCCAGTGCCTGTCGCCGGACCCCCGGGCGCGGGTGGTAGGCCGGGATCCCCTCGTCCCGGCCTACGGTTGCTCGGTCTCGCGGAGGAACGCCAGGACGGCCATCACCCGTCGATGGACGTCGGGCTCCTCCGTGAGGTCGAGCTTGTGGAAGAGCGCGTTGATGTGCTTCTCGACGGCGCGCTCCGTGAGGAAGAGCGACTTGGCGATGGCCGCGTTGTTCTCGCCCTGGGCCATGTGCGAGAGGACCTCTCGCTCCCGGTCGGTGAGCGAGGCGAGCGGGGAGTGCGCCATCCGATCCTTGGCGGCCACGAGCTCCTCGACGACCTTGGGGTCGAGCACGCTCCCCCCGCGGCTGACCTCCTCGAGCGCGCGGATCAGCTCGTCGATGTCCGCGACGCGCTCCTTCAACAGGTAGCCGAGTCCGGCCGCGCCGTCCTTGAGGAGCGCGTACGCGTACTCCTCCTCGACGAACTGCGACAGCACGACGACGCCCACATCGGGGTGCTCGGCGCGGATCTGCTTGGCCGCCTCGATGCCCTCGTTGGTGTTGGTGGGGGGCATCCGGATGTCGGTGAGGACGGCGTCGGGCGCGTGGGCCTCGACGGCGGCGAGCAGCTCGTCGCGGTCGGCGGCCATCGCGACGAGGTCGATGTCGTCGCAGGTGGCCAGCAGCGCGGCTGTTCCTTCGCGCACCAGGTAGTTATCCTCCGCGAACACCACTCGGATCATGCGCGGATGGTACACGGGGCAACCGCGCGGAAGGGACTCGCCGCATGACCGCCATCCGGGTCGTCCTCGGAGAGGACAACGTCCTCGTGCGCGAGGGCGTCCGGGCGCTGCTCGACTCCTACGACGATGTCGAGGTGGTCGGCGTGGCCGCCGACGCCCCCTCGCTCCTCGCCACGGCCGCCGAGCATGTCCCCGACGTCGTGGTGACCGACATCAAGATGCCGCCCTCCTTCCAACTGGAGGGGATCGATTGCGCGCACGAGATCCGCGACCATCATCCGGACACGGGCGTGGTGGTCCTATCGGCCCACGACGACGAGGAGTACGCGCTGGCCCTGCTCGGCAAGGGTCGCAGTGGCCTCGCCTATCTCCTGAAGGACCGCATCGCCCAGGGGGACGAGCTCGTGCGGGCAATCCGCGAGGTTCACGCCGGTGGTTCCACGGTCGACCCTCTGATCGCCGAACGGCTCTCCGGACGCGACGACACCGGCACCAACGACCGGGCGTTGCTGGACATGATGGCCAAGGGACTCGGATACGCCGAGATCGCCGCGGCCCTCGACACCACGCAGGAGTCCGTCGACCGCCAGGTGACGGAGCTGTTCAGCCGGATGGCCGGCGACGGCGGGAGCTCCGGCCTGGTGGACGAGTTCAAACGGCTGCACTCGGCCGTGGTCGAGCAGACCGCCTCGCGGAAGACGCTCGCGTCCTTCGTCCCGAGCCAGCTGGCCGACCGCCTCGCGGCGCAGCCCGACGCTCCGATCGAGCCGCAGGAGTGCGAAGTCTCGGTGCTGTTCTCCGACATCCGCGGCTTCTCGACGCTCGCCGAGCGCCTCGGCGCGCGCGACGTGGCCACCGTGGTCGGCAAGCATCTGTCCGCCATGGCCGAGGTCGTGGCGGCCCACGGCGGCACGATCGACAAGTTCCAGGGCGACGCGGTCATGGCGATCTTCGGCGCGCCCGAACCCCAGCCCGACCACGCCGAGCGGGCGCTCCGATGCGCGATCGCGATGCAGGCCCGCCAAGGAGAGCTCAACGATGAGGGGTGGGACGTGGAGGATCTGCCCACCCTCGGCGTCGGGATCGGCGTCAACACCGGCCTCGTGATCGCGGGCACGGTCGGTGGCGGCGGCCGGCTCGAATACACGGTGGTGGGGGACGCGGTGAACGTCGCGTCCCGCCTGCAGTCCGAGGCGGAAGGCGGCGAGATCGTCGCCGCGGCCAGCACCGTCGCCTCTGCACCGAGCATCGCCTGCGAGTCCATCGGCCCGCGCCACGTGAAGGGCCGCGAGGAGCCTGTCGAGGTGTTCCGTGTCCACGTCGACGTCGGCTGAGAACGTCCCGGCCGCCCGGCTCGCGCGGTGGCCCTGGCTCCTGGTCGGCCTGTTCGTCGTCTTCGCGACCCTCGGGACCATCCTCGTCGTCGCCAACGGCGAGCCCGTGGTCGGGCAGGTCTCCTACCTCGTCGCGTTCTCGATGTTCGCCGTGGTCGGCGCCCTCATCGTGAGCCGCGACCGCCGCAACCGGATCGGCATCCTGCTGATGTGGTCCGCGCTGGTCACGGGGATGGCGTTCGTGACGGGAGAGCTGACGACGTGGCTCGTGACGGAAGGACATCGCGGGCCGCTCGTCGTAGTCGTGGGACTCCTGAACGGCATCGGCTGGGGGCTGGGCGTCCTCGCGGTCGTGTTCTTCCTCCCGCTGCTGTTCCCCGACGGGCGGCTTCCTTCGCCTCGGTGGCGCATCTACGTCTGGTTCGTGATCGGATTCCTCGCGCTCCTGCTGATCTCGCTGGTGTTCGGGCAAGAGACGCTGACGGGGTCGGGCGACACCGGAGTCGGGGTCGCGAACCCGTTGTACATACGAGCGGTGGGTGGTCTGCCGACGCTCGACCCGGCGATCGCGATCCTGCTTCCCGGGCTCTTCGCGCTGACGATCTACTCCCTCTTCCGGCGGTTCCGCCGTTCCTCCGGGGTCGAGCGGCAACAGATCAAGTGGGCGACGTTCGGGTTCCTCAGTGCGCTCGTCCTCACGATCGTCAGCGGCGTGATCGAGGATCCGGGCCTGAGCGGGTTCATCGGCGGGATCGGCTTCCTCGCGTTCCCGGTCTCGATCGGGGTCGCGGTGCTGCGCTACCACCTCTACGACCTGGACGTCGTCGTGAAGAAGGCGGTGGTGTACGCGGCGCTCGCGTTGTTCGCGACGCTCGTCTACCTGGCGCTCGTCGTCGGGCTCGGCGCGTGGCTCGGCAGGGGCAGCTCGTTCCTCACCATGGTCGCGGCGGTCATCGTCGCGGTCACGTTCCAGCCGGTGCGAGAACGCCTCAGCCGGTTCGCGAACCGGGTGGTGTACGGGAACCGCGCGACGCCCTACGAGATCCTGACCGACTTCTCCGAGCGCGTGGGCGAGACCTATGCGGACGTGGACGTCCTGCCCCGGATGGCCCGTGTACTCGGCGAGGGGATCGGGGCCGAACGCAGCGACGTCTGGCTGACGGTCGGGTCCGAACTCCGCCAGGTGGCGGCATGGCCGGAGGGGACCCCCACGACCGGACACGTGCCGATGCCAAACGGGTCGGGCGTCTCGATCCCCGAGATGGATCGCGTGTACGTCGTCGAGCAGGCCGGAGACGTGCTCGGTGCGCTCGCGGTCCGCAAGCCACCGAGCGACCCGGTGTCCCCCGCCGACGAGAAGCTCATCGCGGGCTTGGCGTCGCAGGCGGGACTCGTGCTGCGGAACGTCCGTCTCACCGAGGAGCTGAAGCTCCGCCTGGACGATCTCAAGGCGGCGCAGAAGCGCCTCGTCTCCGCGCAGGACCAGGAGCGCCGCCGACTGGAGCGGAACATCCACGACGGCGCCCAGCAGCAGCTGGTCGCCCTCGCCGTGAAGGCCAGGCTTGCCCGCACGCTGACCGAGCGGGAACCCGCGAAGGCCACCGAGATGCTGACCCAGATGGAGTCGGAGACCCAGCGTACGCTCGAGGACCTGCGGGATCTCGCGCGCGGGATCTATCCGCCGCTGCTGGCGGACAAGGGCCTGGTCGCATGCGCTCACGGCACAGGCGCGCAAGGGTCCCGTTCCCGTCGAGGTCCAGGCCGACGGCGTCGGCCGATACCCCCAGGAGGTCGAGGCCGCCGTGTACTTCTCTGCGCTCGAAGCGCTGCAGAACGTCGGGAAATACGCGGAGGCGGAACACGTCGTGGTCCGGCTCGGGCAAGATGACGGGATGCTGACCTTCGAGGTGCGCGACGACGGGCGTGGGTTCGACCCGGAACGCACGGGATACGGAACCGGGCTGCAGGGGATGGCGGACCGACTCGCCGTCCTCGACGGTGCCCTCAGCGTGGACTCCCGTCCCGGCGGCGGGACCACGGTGCGCGGCCGGCTGCCGATCTCGACCTCGGTGAGCGCCTGATGTCGGCGCACGTCACCCCGCGGCCCAAGGGCTTCTTCCGCAAGGCGGAGCGCGTGATGGTGGGCGTGGTCATGACGGTCGCGGCGTTCCTGCTCGAGAAGGTCGTCATGCGGACGATCAAACAGGAGAAGGCCTCGGGTGGCGATCCCCTCGCCGCCGCTCGTCCCCGCCGTGAGGCCGGTCGCGGGGGCCCGGGCGAGTTCGACGTCGATCTCGACGAGCAGCTCCGCGGGGAGTCGCCGAAGCGTTGACGATGCGGCGGGCACCAGGGACGAGGCGGCGAGTCTTCGCGCTCAGTGCTTGCGGATGATGTCGACGAGCATGCCGATCGTCAGCAGGGCGCCCGCCACGCCGAAGGCGACCGGCACCCACGTGGGGGACTTGTCCGAGACGGCCGTCAGCCCGCTCGCGAGGACCGCGGCACCGGCCGTGAGGGCGAGGGCCAGCCGCCGCCCGGCGCGCCGGATCGTGGCTTCGAGGGTCGTGGCCCGGAAGTTGACCTCGAGCTTCTGTCCCGGCCGGGCGCCGATCAGCCGTTCCACGGCCTCGATCACGCGCATCGCGCGGACCTTGAACTTCTGGGTCTGATAGAAGACCGCCTTCGGGTCGAGCTTGCCGCCCATCTGTTTGAAGACGCTCCGCATCAGGAACGACCCCGCGACGTCGAACGGGTCGAGCTCGGGGTCGAGGGCCGCGGTCGCGAGCTGCATCTGCGCGAGCGCCTTGCCCGTCAGCGTGAGCGACGCCGGCAGCGGCACGCCGTGGCGCAGCGAGATCTCCGTCATCTCCTGCAGGATCGGCCCGAGCTGGATGTCCGCCAGGTTCGCGGTGCGGTACTCGACCATCAGCTCGCCGATCTCCGCCTGGAACGCGTCCACGTCGAGGTCCGTCCGGTCGATGGCGCCGGCGAGCATCAGCGAGACGTCGGTGAGGAACGAGACGTCCTCCTGCCAGAAGGCCATCAACAGCAGCATCAGCTGCTCGCGCATCTCCGGACCGACCTCGCCGACCATGCCGAAGTCGAGGAAGTAGATCTTGTCCTGCCACCACATCAGGTTCCCGGGATGGGGGTCGGCGTGGAAGAACCCGTCCACCAGGATCTGCTTGTAGTAGCTCTCCAGCAGCTGGCGGGCGGCCTGCTTGCGCTCGGGCCCTTCCGGCGCCTGCGAGATGGGGATCCCCTGGATCTCCTGCATCACCAGGAGTCTCGAGGTCGAGATGTCGTTGAAGACGCCCGGCACGTCGAGACGGTCGTACTCCGCGATGACCGTGTGCATCCGGGCGATGTTGGCCGCCTCCTGGCGGAAGTCCAGCTCGCGATGCAGCGAGGACGAGAGGTGCTCGAAGACGGCCCCCATGTCGATCACCTGGTTCAGCCCGGGGCGCCCGCTCACCTTCTCGGCGAACAGCTCCAGCAGCGCGAGGTCCTGCTCGATCTCGCCTCGCGCGTCGGGGCGCTGCACCTTCACGACGACGCGATCGCCGCTCGCGAGGGTCGCGCGGTGGACCTCGGCGATGGTGCCCGCGGCGAGCGGCTTGGGGTCGATCGACTCGAACACGTCCTCCCACGGGACGCCGAGCTCCTGCTCCATCACCTTGACGACCTGCTCCTCCGACAGCGGCGTGACGTGGTCCTGCAGCGTCGCGAGCTCGTCGATGAACTCCGGCGGGAGCAGGTCGGGGCGCGTCGAGAGCACCTGGCCGAGCTTCGAGAAGGTCGGGCCGAGCTCCTCGAGCGCCGCGCGCAGCCGCTTGGCCTGGCGTGCGCGGCCGACCGAGCCGTCCTCGTCGGGGCGACCGAAGAGCTCCTTCAGGCCGTGCTTGGCGAAGACGGCGGTGATGTGGGCGCCGCGCGCCGTGAGGCGCGGCTCGGCGGGCTCCTGGTCCTCGAGGCTCCCCCGGATGACGGTGGGGGTCGGGCGCGCCAGCGTGGCCGTGGCCTTCCCGTTGGCCGAGACCGTGTTCACGATGATGACGGTGCACCGCGCGTTGTGGCTGATGCGGTTGGGCACGTTGCCCAGCAGGAACTCCTTGCGCCCGGCCATGCCCGCGTTGCCCACGACCAGGACGTCGATCGCCTCGTGCTCGGCCGCGTGCACGATGGCCATCGCCGGGTCGTCGTCGATCACCACGTGGGCGTGCCCCCGCTCGCCGGCGACCTCCCGCGCGTAGTGGGCGAGCGCGTCCGCCGCGCCCGCCGCGCGGGTGCCTTCCGCCGCGCCGTACTGGGTCCCCCCCGGGTGCTCCCGCAGGATCACCTGCACGATGTGCAGCTCCGCGGCGAAGCGATCGGCGAACGAGGCGGCCCAGCGCACGGCGCGTTCGGCGGTCTCGGATCGGTCGGTCCCGACCATGACCTTGCTGACGGGGCCCATCACTTCGGCATCGGCGTCGCGACTCATGGGCGCATCATGACGGGTGAAGCAAGGGCGGGGAAGGGTGGCCGCCCGGTCAGGCTCGAGCGCGCTCCCGAACCCCGACGGGGGTGCCAGCACCCCCGGAAGGGGACCCTTGATAGACTCAGCGACTGCCGCCGGAGTAGCTCAGGGGCAGAGCAACCGCCTCGTAAGTGGTAGGTCGTGGGTTCAAATCCCACCTCCGGCTCTGGAGGGCCATCCCGAGTGAGGCACAGCTGTTGCTAGAATCCGCCGCGATGAAGAGCCTCGGGAGATCCCTCGTCGTCCTGGCCGGTTCCGTCGCGGCGATGACGGCAGGTGCCGCAAGCCGCTTCGGCGCAGACGATGATCACGCCCTCGGTGACGCCCGTGGAGAACCCGGCGGCGAGCGGGCCCATCACGCCGTTCGGGATCCACACGAGCCTGGCGGTCCTCCTCGGGATCCTGGGCGTCGTCGTCGTGGTCGTGATCGTGGTCCTCTACCTGCGGTACGCGCCGCGCTTCGCCAAGGACGAGGAGTCGCTCAAGGTCGTGCGCGCGGATCGCGTCCGCATCGGCGAGGAACTACCCGCGCCGCAACGTCGATCTCACGCAGGCGGCGCCGGTGCTCGTGGCTCCTCCGGCGATCCCCGCCGCGGCCACGGCCGCCGTCGCAGCCGCAGCCCCCGCCGCTGCCGTCGTCGCCGCAGCCGCCGCCGGCCCCCGCGGCCGCCGCCGCCCCCGCAGCAGCGCCGCGCCCCAGCGCCGCCGAGGCGCCGCCGCCCCGCCGCCGCCGCAGCCCGCCGCCCCCGCACCGCCGGCCGAGCCGGCCGAGCGCGTCGAGGTCACGATGGATCAAGAGGTCTTCGACAAGACGCTCGAGGAACTGCTCGCCGCCGGGCACCGACCGGCGGATCGCCGAAGGCAAGGCGCGCCGCGCCGGGATGATCGCCGCCAAGAAGAAGGCGGCGGGCGAGGGCTGAGCCCCCGCCACCCCCTATGGGCGCAGCCCAGGTCGACTGGTCGATGGGGTCGGCGGCCGCCCGCCTCGCCGACTGGGATACCGCCCTGCAGTTCGGCAGGAAGGTGTCGGGTCCCGGGCCGGGCGTGCCCGCCGTGGAACGGGCGCGGATGCGCGAGGACTTCGCCGAGCTGGTGCCCCTCGCCGAGGACCTGATCAAGGCCTTCTGCGGGTTGGAGGTGAGCGGGTTCCGCTCGCGCGCCTGGGTGATGGCCCGGAGCGAGTGGATCCGGCAGAACCTCAACGGGGTCCAGCGTCTGCTCGAGCCGCTCGCGGAGCGGATGCTGGCGGACAAGAAGCAGCGCGCCGAGTACAAGCGCAAGGCCATGGGCGCGCAAGCGGGCGCGCTCTTCGGCTACGTGGCACGTCGCGTGCTCGGGCAGTACGACGTGTTCCTGCCTCCCGACGACGAGGGTCTCCTGTACTTCGTGGGCCCCAACGTCGCGGAGGTGGAGCGTCGGTTCCACATGCCGCCCCGCGACTTCCGACTCTGGATCTCGATCCACGAGGTCACCCACCGGGTCCAGTTCGGCGCGGCGCCGTGGTTGAAGCCCTATCTCGTCGGGTCTCGTCGACACCTACCTCGCGTCGATCTCGCTCGACTCGCGCGAGCTGATGGAGCAGCTGAAGCGCGCCGCCGAGGAGGCCCGCGCGGGCGCCGACGTGCGAGGCATGGGCGGGGTCTTCCTGCTGCTCTCCCCCGACCAGCGGGAGATCTTCGTGCGGATGCAGGGGATGATGGCGCTCCTCGAGGGTCACGCCTCGTTCGTGATGAACGAGGTGGCGCGCGATCACGTGCGCGACGTGGATCGGATGCGGCGCGCCCTCGCGACCCGCCGCCGATCGAACGCAGCCGAGCGGACGCTCCAGCGTGCGATCGGGTTCGACCAGAAGATCAAGCAGTACGACACCGGCGAGCGGTTCGTGCGCGACGTCATCGCGCGCGCCGGCATGGAGACCTTCAACCTCGTCTGGCGCTCCGCGGACCATCTCCCGTCCACCGAGGAGATCGCCGACCCGGAACGCTGGCTCGCCCGCGTCGAGGGCTGAGCTCGGTGCGGCGCCCGCCGTCCGTCGCCCGCGTGCTCCAACGCATCACCGCCACCGCACGGACCCACGACCTCTTCATCCCCGGGCGCGTCGTGCTGGTGGCGGTCTCGGGCGGTCCCGACTCCGTCTGCCTCCTCGAGTCGCTCGTGCGGCTCCGCCGGCTGTTCGGCTACGGGCTCGAGGTGGCGCACGTGGATCACCGGCTCCGCCCGGACTCCTCATGCGGACGCGGCCTACGTGCGCCGGCTGGCGGCCCGTCACGATCTCCCGTTCCATCTGCACACGGTGTCGACCGCGCCCGCCGCCGGTTCCTCCGTGGAGGCGTGGGCCCGCCGGGAGCGCATCGAGGCCCTCGCCCGGTTCGCGCACGACCTGGACGCGGGCCGCATCGCGCTCGGACACACGCTCGACGACCAGGCCGAGACCGTGCTGCTCAACCTCGTCACCGGCTCGGGGTTGAGCGGGCTCGCGGGCATCCGCTACGTCGCCGGGCCGTGGGCGAATCCGCTGCTCGACGTGACGCGGGACGAGGTTGAGGCGTTCTGTGCCTCGCTGCATCTGCGCCCACGTCGCGATCCCACCAACGACGACACGCGGTTCCTCCGCAACGCGCTGCGCTTGGAGGGGCTCCCCGCACTCGAGCGTGCACTCGGCCGGAACCTGCGCGAGCCGCTCGCACGCACGGCGTCGACGCTCGCCGAGGACGCCGAGGAGCTCGCCCGCCGGGCGACCGATGCGGCCGATGCGGTCCTCGCCGAGACCGCCGAGGGGGTCGACCTCGACGCGGTCGGGCTCCTCGACCTCCCGCGAGCGATCGCCGCGCGGGTGGCGAGCCAGGCCGTGTACGCGTGCGGCGCCGTCTGCACGCGCGCCGACGTCGAGGCCGTCCTCGATCTCGCGTCGGGCAGACCCGGGCGCCGCCGCGACCTCTCCGACGGGGTGAAGCGCGCGCCGGGGACGCCATCACGTCCATCTGCTCCGCTCGCTAGACTCCGGGCCCTGATGGACGTCTACGCCTCCGACATCGAGAAGGTCCTGCATCTCCGCGGACGAGATCCAGGGCAAGCTCGCGGAGATGGGCGCGCGCATCACCCAGGACTACGCCGGATCGTCGCTGCTGCTCGTCGGGGTGCTGAAGGGCGCCTTCGTCGTCATGGCCGATCTGGCACGCTACGTGCACCTGCCGCTGGAGTTCGACTTCATGGCGGTGTCGTCCTACGGGGCGGCCACGAAGACCTCGGGCGTGGTGCGGATCCTGAAGGACCTCGACCACGAACTCGAGGGGCGCGACGTGCTGCTGGTCGAGGACATCGTGGACTCCGGGCTGACGCTCAAGTACCTGCTGAAGAACCTCGCCGCGCGCAAGCCCGCATCGTTGGAGGTGGCGGCCCTCCTGCGCAAGCAGGGGATCCAACAGGTCGAGCTCGACCTGCGGTACGTGGGCTTCGACATCCCCAACGAGTTCGTGGTCGGGCTACGGCCTCGACTTCGCGGAGAAGTATCGGAACCTCCCGTACGTGGCGACGCTCCGGCCCGGAGGCCTACGGCGGCGCCTGATCCCGCGCGGCGGGAACCGTCGCAATCGGCCGGCCCGTCCAACGAGCGATGCGCCGATCCCTCATGCGCCGCGGCACTGCTCCTGCTCGCCGCGTGCGCGCACACGCCGGGAGACGGACCCTCGCCGATGCCGGGATCCGGTGCGCGCGGGACCGTCGTGTTCGGGCCCAACTGCCCCGTAGTGGTCGCGGGATCGCCCTGTCCCGGACCGACCGTGGCAGGGCAAGGTGCAGGCGTTCACCGTCGGCGGCGCGTTCGTGCGCGAGACGACCACGGACCGCCACGGTACGTTCGAGCTGCCGCTCGGCCCGGGCACGTACGACCTCATCCCGCTGACGCCCGACGGCCCGCCCACCGCGAAGATGCAACGCGTGACGGTGACCGCCGGCAGCTTCGTCTCGGTGACAGCTACAGGTGGACTCCGGCATCCGCTGAGCCCGGGCGTCCTTGTCCTGACCCGGTGCTACCATCGGAAACGGCCTGGCGCGCGTCCGTGCGTCCGGCCCGAGTGTCCCTGAAACCGACTCCGCCCGCGCGTACGCACTCGAGCACACCGACAGGAGCCCGATCTGAGCAGCACGCCACCGGTCTCGCCGCTCAAGCGCTTCGGCCGTGCCCCCACCATCTGGATCGTGGCAGGGACACTTCTGTTCTTGCTGATCCTCACGTTCGCGGGGCGCTCGACCTCGTCCAAGGAGCTGAAGTTCTCCGAGTTCGAGCAGGCACTCTCCAACGGCGACGTCAAGACGGCGCAGATCTTGGAGGGCGACCACAAGGTCGTCGGGGAGCTGCAGGACGGCACGAAGTACTGGGCCGCGTTCACGGGGGAGTTTGCCGACGAGCTCCAGACGCAGCTCGACAAGGCCGGACGTGCCCAACAGCACGGACCCCCAGAAGCCGAACCAGCTGATCGGGACGTTCGTGACCGTGCTCCTGCCGGTGCTGCTGATCGCGGGTGTGCTGATCTGGGTGATGAACCGTTCGCAGGGCGGCAGCGGCCGCGTGATGCAGTTCGGTCGCAGCAAGCACAAGGTCGTCAGCAAGGACCAGCCCAAGACGACGTTCAAGGACGTCGCCGGCGTCGACGAGGCCATCGAGGAGCTCGAGGAGGTGAAGGACTTCCTCCAGGATCCCGGCAAGTTCAAGGCGATGGGCGCCAAGATCCCGCGTGGCGTGCTCCTGTTCGGCCCGCCGGGCACCGGGAAGACGCTGCTCGCGCGCGCGGTGGCCGGCGAGGCCGGCGTGCCCTTCTTCCAGATCAGCGGGTCGGACTTCGTGGAGATGTTCGTCGGCGTGGGGCGGCGCGCGTGCGCGACCTCTTCGAGCAGGCGAAGGCGAGCGCGCCCGCCATCGTGTTCATCGACGAGATCGACGCCGTCGGACGCCAGCGCGGGGCCGGGATGGGCGGTGGCCACGACGAACGTGAGCAGACGCTGAACCAGCTCCTCGTCGAGATGGACGGGTTCGATCAA
Source organism: uncultured Actinomycetes bacterium (assembly GCA_963810915.1). GTDB lineage: Bacteria > Actinomycetota > UBA4738 > UBA4738 > HRBIN12 > JAOUEA01. The sequence goes on from CAWEPH010000005.1 coordinate 323,254, forward strand.
CGCAGCACCGTGATCCTGATGGCGGCGACGAACCGGCCCGACATCCTCGACCCGGCCCTGCTGCGCCCGGGACGGTTCGATCGGCAGGTCGTGATCGACCGGCCGGACCTCGAGGGCCGCAAGGCCATCCTGCGGGTGCACGCGCGCGGCAAGCCCTTCGACGCCTCGGTGCACCTCGACGTGCTCGCGCGACGCACGCCGGGGTTCACGGGCGCCGACCTCGCCAACGTGATCAACGAGTCCGCGCTCCTGGCCGCCCGCCGCAACAAACGGGCGATCTCGATGTCCGAGATCGAGGAGGCCGTCGACCGCGTGATGGCGGGTCCCGAGCGCAAGACGCGCGTGATGGATGAGCAGGAGCGGCGGTTGATCGCTTACCACGAGGGCGGTCATGCGCTGGTCGCGCACGTCCTGCCCAACACCGACGAGGTGCACAAGATCACGGTGATCCCGCGCGGGCGCGCCCTCGGCTACACGCTCACGTTGCCCGAGCAGGACAAGTTCCTGATGACCCGCGAGCAGCTGCGCGATGAGCTCGCCATGCTGATGGGCGGCCGCGTGGCCGAGGAGATCGTTGCGGGGGACGTCACGACGGGCGCCGGCAACGACATCGAACGCGCCACCAAGGTGGCGCGCCAGATGGTCACCGAGTACGGCATGTCCGACGTGATCGGTCCCCGCACACTCGGCGTCAAGCAGGGCGAGGTGTTCCTCGGCCGTGACTGGGGGTCCACGCCCGACTACTCCGACGCCGTCGCGCTGGAGATCGACACCGAGGTGCGCGCGCTGATCGACGAGGCTCACGATGTCGCCCTCGACATCCTCACGGAGCACCGAGGCAAGCTCGACAGCCTGGCGGAGCGGCTGGTGGCGGAGGAGACGCTCGACCGCGAGGAGGTGCTGAAGTTCTTCGCGGACATCCCCAAGCGCTCGCCTCGGCCGACCGAGGTCCGCGGTGCGGCCCTCGCGGTGTCGCGCCAGTCCATGCAATCAGAGCCGGGCAAGGGGCCATCGACGCCCGGGACGCTCGGACCACGCTGACTCCGTAGACTCCGAAGCATGACCGACCGCTGGGCGACCTTCGACTGCTACGGCACGCTCGTCGACTGGTTCGGGGGCACCCGCTCCACCCTCGCGCGATTGTGGCCCGACGCCGATGCCGAAAGGCTGCTCGCGCGGTACCACGCGGTCGAGCCGACCGTGCAAGCCGGCCGCGGGATCGCGTACCGGCAGGTGATGGCCGAGACGCTCGCCGGCGTCGCGTCCTCGGAAGGGCTCGAGATCCCCGCCGGCGAGGAGGACGCGCTCGCGGTCTCGTTGCCGGCGTGGCCCGTGTTCCCCGATGTCCCACCGGCGCTCCTCGGGCTCCGCGACCGCGGGTGGAAGCTGGCGATCCTGTCGAACACCGACGCCGACCTGCTCGATGCCTCGCTGCTCGCCATCGGCGTTCCGGTTGATCTCCGGATCGTGGCCTCGGAGGTCGGCAGCTACAAGCCGGCGTTCGGGCACTGGGAGGCGTTCTTCCGCGAGACGGGGGCCGATCGCGCGCGCCACGTGCACGTCGCCGCCTCGCTCTTCCACGACGTGGAGCCCTGCGCCGCACTCGGTCTGCCGTGCGTCTGGATCAACCGGCAGGGTGAGTCGAGCGACCTGCCGCGCGCGGGAGAGCGTCCGGATCTCGGCGGACTCCCCGACGCGCTCGATGCGTTGGTTCCCGCCTGACCTGAGCCGCACGCGAGTCCGCCCTCGGCCTAGACTCCTGGCATGCAGCGGGTCGAGCCGCAGGATCTCTACGCCGTGCTGGGCGTCGGGCCTGAAGCGTCGGCGTCCGCCATCCGCCACGCCTACCGCGCCCTCGCCCGTCGGCTGCACCCCGATGTCAACGCGGGAGCTACGGAGGCGTTCCGGCGGGTCGCCGACGCGTATCGGGTCCTGGGCGACGACCGGCGCCGCCACGCCTACGACGTGCAGCGCGCGGACGCCTTCCGCCGATCGGGCCCGACCGCGGAACGCCGCGCGCCGGGGCCGACGGGCAACATCGGCGTGGCGCGCCCGTACCACGCCGCTCCCATCCCGCGAACCCCCGACGCCGAGCCCGGGATCGACGAATGGCGGATCCTCGGATGGGTGGGCCGCACGATCGCGGCCGCGGTGGTGCTCGCGATGGTCGTGATCGTGGCGGCCGCGTTGATCCTCGGGGGCGGGAGCAGCACCGTGGCGACGCCGGGTCCCGAGATCGGCACGGTCTGCCAGACCCCCGATGGATGGGTGGACTGCCACCTGCTGGATCCGCGCCTGCCGTGATCCGGCGGGTTGCCGATAGGATGCGCGCGTGACCAGCGATCGCTTCGACGAGGACAAGATCGCGGAGGGTGTCCGTCTGATCCTGGACGGGATCGGCGAGGACGTCGACCGCGGAGGTCTGAAGGAGACCCCCCACCGCGTGGCGCGGATGTACCGGGAGATCTGCGCCGGCGTCGGCGAGGATCCCACGGAGCTCGTCACCGTCGTCGAGGGCGCGGACTTCGACGAGATGATCATGGTGCGCGACATCCCGCTGTCGTCGCTGTGCGAGCACCACCTGATCCCCTTCAACGGGCGTGCCCACGTGGCCTACGTGCCCAACAAGTCGGGCCACATCACGGGCCTGTCGAAGATCGCCCGCGTCGTGGACGTCCTGGCGAAGAAGCCGCAGGTCCAGGAACGGCTCACCACGGAGATCGCCGACACGATCGAGCGTGCGCTGGACCCCCGTGGCGTGTTCGTCGTGATCGAAGCCGAACACCTCTGCATGACGATGCGCGGGATCAAGAAGCCGGGATCGATCACGGTGACGTCGGCGGTCCGCGGGCTCTTCCGCACGGACGCGCGTACGCGTCAGGAGGCCATGAACCACATCGGCATGCGCTAGGTACGCGCACCGCTACGATGGACCGCATGGCCGAGGGCTCCGTATGGCGCTGCCGTGAGCACGCGTTCCCCCTCGGGGAGCGCACGATGCTCATGGGCATCGTGAACGTGACGCCCGACTCGTTCAGCGACGGCGGTCGGTTCCTCGGCGCGGCCGACGCGGTCGACCACGCGCTGCGGATGGCCGCCGACGGGGCGGACATCCTCGACGTGGGAGGGGAGTCGACGCGACCCGGCGCCGAGGATGTTTCGGTCGCCGAGGAGCTCGGGCGCGTGCTTCCGGTGATCGAGGGGATCCGCGCGGAGCTCCCCCACGTCCCGCTGAGCGTCGACACGCGCAGGGCGGAGGTGGCCCGGCGAGGCGATCGCGGCCGGCGCGGCCATCGTGAACGACGTCTCCGCCGCGGCCGATCCCGAGATGCTGCCGCTCGTGAGGGAGGCGGGGGTCGGCATCGTGCTGATGCACATGAAGGGCGAGCCCAAGACGATGCAGGAGCGTCCGACCTACGAGGACGTCGTCGCCGAGGTGCGGACGTTCCTCGCGGCACGGCTCGGCGCGGCCGTCGCCGCGGGCGTGCCGCGCGACCGGCTCTGCGTTGACCCCGGCATCGGGTTCGGCAAGAACCTCCATCACAACCTGGAGCTCCTGCGGCACATCGGATCCTTCCGGGACCTCCGTGTCCCGGTCTTGGTCGGTGCCTCCCGCAAGCGATTCATCGGCGAGCTGACCGGGGTCGACGACCCGGCCCAGCGGGTGGAGGGGACCGCAGGAGCCGTGGCCTGGTGCGCGGGCCAAGGGGTCGACGTCGTGCGCGTGCACGACGTCCGGGAGATGGCGCGCGTGGTGCGCGTGGTGGATGCGATCACCCGCGGAGGCCCCCCGTGACCGATGCGGGCCTCGCCACGCGGCGGCGAGTGCGCACCTCGGGCGGGGACATCGCGTTCACGGACGTGGGCGAGGGACCCGCGGTCCTGCTCCTGCATACCGTGCCGCTGTGGTCGTTCCAGTGGCGGCAGTACGTTCCGATGCTCGCGCCTCGCCACCGTGTGATCGCGCCCGACCTGATCGGCGCGGGCGACTCGGCCATGCCCGAGGATCGGGCACTCGATATCCGGGCGCAGGCGGGCTACCTCCGGGAGCTACTGGCGCATCTCGAGATCGAGCGGTTCGCCGTCGTCGGACACGGGGTGGGCGGAGGCATCGCGCAGCTGCTCGCCCTCGACGGCGACGAGGTCGAGGCCATGGTGCTGATCGACTCGGCGGCGTTCGGCCACTGGCCCTCGGACAGCGCTCGGGAACTGCGCGATCGCGTGCGGGAGGTGGAGCCCACGTCCGCGTTCGCCTCGGCCGTGGTGCGCACGGCCTTCGACGTGGCGATGCGTCACCGGACCATGCTCAGCGACGACCTGGTGAGCACTTACGCGCGGCCTTACGCCGAGACGCCGGCCGCCCTCCTCCGGATCGTGAACGGCCTCGACGGCGTCGGGCTCACCGGGCGTGAGGCGGAGTTCGAAGCGCTCTCGATGCCCGTGCTCATCCTGTGGGGAGAGGACGACCCGTTCTTCCCGCCCACGATCGCCGAGGAGCTCAACGCCGCGATCCCGTCCTCCACGCTCGGGTTGATCCCCGGTTGCGGGCACTACCTCCCGGACGAGGTCGTCCCGACCCTGGGACCCTTGCTCACCGAGTATCTCCGTGCGATGTACCTGCGCGCACCGCACGGTCACACCGGTGCGAAGGAGGGCGTCGTCATGCTCCAGCTCGAGCGCCGGCCTCCCTGGGTGGACCTCGCCGAGGACGAGGCCGACGATTGGTTCGTCGAGGACGACGATGACGACGAAGGGGGTCGCACGTGAGCACGTCCCGCCTGTTCCTGTCCGGTATCCGAGCGAGCGGTCACCACGGCGCGCGGCCCGGTGAGAAGGACGAGCCGCAGGAGATCGTCGTGGATCTGGATCTCGAGGTCGACGTCGCGCAGGATGCGATCGGAGCTACCGCGGACTACCGGGGCGTCACGGAGTCGGTCCGCGCGGTGGTGCGCGATCGTTCGTTCGACCTGATCGAGATGATGGCGCGGGCGATCGCCGAGGAGATCGTGACGATGGATCACGTGATCCGCGTGACGGCGTTGGTCCACAAGCCGAACGCGGCGCGACGCCTCGAGATCGACGGGGTCACCGCGGCCGCGACGGCCGAGGCCGGCGGGGGGTAAGGGCCGTGGAGGCCTACCTCGGGATCGGGTCGAACCTGGGGGATCGTCTCGCGAACCTGCAGGCCGCGGTCGATGCATTGAACGCCGAGGCGGGGACGCATGTCGCTGCCTGCTCGCGGGTCTGGGAAACGGATCCGGTGGGTGGTCCTCCGCAACCCGACTTCCTCAACGTGGTGGTCAGGCTGGAAACGGATCTCGACCCGCACGGTCTGCTAGAGGCCGCGCACCGGGCGGAATCGGCCCTCGGACGGGTGCGCGACGTGCGTTGGGGCCCGCGCACCGTCGACGTGGACATCCTCCTGATCGACGGGCTCACACTCGACGATCCCGACCTGATCGTGCCGCACCCGCGCATGACCCAACGCGCGTTCGTCCTGTTGCCGCTGCTCGACCTGGATCCCGAGGCGCGGCTCCCGGACGGCACGCGCCTCGTCGATCTCCCGCTCGGTCCCGACGCGGCGGGAGGAGCCCGCCCGTTCGCACCTCCGCTGGTGACCGCCGCATGACGAGCCCGCGGCTCTGTCTCCGTTGTGACTGGGAGGGCGAGACCGACGCGGCGCGCTGTCCCGACTGCGGCGCTCCGCTGTTCCGACCCGCCGCGCCGGATCCCCGGCGGGGGCCACCCGATCGCTCATCCCAGCGTGCGTCCCCCGCGTCCGCACCCTCGGCTCCGCCGACGCGGCAGGGAGAACCGCCCCGGTCCCTCGCGGACGATCCGCACCCAGCCGTGGCTGCGCGTCCGACGACGAGGGCGCGCGCGACCGCGCTCGTGGTGGCCGGGGCCTTCGTCCTGACCGGATCGGCCTTCGCGTGGATCCAGGCGCACACTCCGCCGCCCCCCGCCCCCGCGACCGGGCTGAAGGGGACGCTCGTGTACGCGGTTCCCGTGGGGGACGATTGGGCCCGGCTCTGGCGCTGGGATCTCGAGTCCAACGTTGTGGAGGAGGGCCCGAAGATCCGCGATCCCGTCGAGCTCGTGAACGCCTACGGTCCCGGCGATGACTGGGTCGGCATCACCTCGAGGCTCCCCGACGGGCGGTTCAGCGCCGGCATCCTCCCGTACCAATCACCCAACGACGACGTCACGCCGGTGCTGGCGGCGGACATGGTGGCCTGGGGCGCCAGGGGGGAGGGCATCGCCGGCGTGAGCGTCGGCGGTGCGGACGGATGCCGCCGGCGCGTGCAGGTGCGCTACGCCTCGCTCGTGCCTCGCAGGACCGATGTCCAGGTCGATTCCAAGATCTGCGGGATGCCGCTGTCGATCGGACGGGACGATGCACGCACCTACCTCACGATCCGCCGAGGCCACGACGCGCGCGTGGTGTTCGCGGGCCTCGATCGCTTCCACTTCGTTCTGGGACACCACGTCCTGGCGAGCGTCTCGCCGGCCGCGGATCTGCTGGTGGTCCCCGGGACGGCCGTGCCTTCCACCCTCGTCCTGCCGGAGGCGGCGGTGCCCTCCAGCGTCGCGGCGCTGGATGCGCATGATCCGCTCGGCGCGGTCACGGGCACCGCGATGTACTTCCGCGGGCTCTCCGGCGGACGGCCCATCCCATACGGCGTGGGGCCCCATCCCTTCAGGCTCGACCGCGCGCTCGCCTGGTCCCCCGACGCGAGCGACGTCTTGGTCGTGGGCCGCGTGGATCGCCAGTGGGGGCTCTACCAGCTGGGGGCGGGCCCCTCGCCGGGCCGCCGCGCCCCGCGGTACCTGGGCGCGGTGGAGGGTCAGCTCTACGCCACGCATGCGGACGACGGCACGGGGTTCGTGTTGAACGGCACGTCCCTGTCCACGCTCGTGGACGGCGCGCTCACCCCGCTCGCGCTCCCGCCGGGGGCCCCCACGCCGGACGGTCCCATCGTCTGGATCCGCTGAGTCGCCATACTTGCGCCCATGAAGGTGGCGGTGATCGGTGCGGGACGGGTCGGGACGGCCGTGGGTGTGCTGCTGAACCGCGCCGGCCATCGCGTGGTCGCGGTCTCGGGCCGGGGCCCGACGCGCGATCGCGCGGCGCGCTACCTGCCCGACGTCGCCGTCCGCGACCCGGCGGAGGCCGCGCGCGACGCCGAGCTCGTGATCCTCGGCGTGCCCGACGACCTCGTCGCTCCCATGGCGGCGTCGATCGCGGATGCGGGGGCGGTGGGTGCGGGCGCCTACGTCGCGCATCTCTCGGGCGCCCTCGGCCTCGAGGCGCTCGAGCGCATCCTCGACGTCGGCGCGCGCCGCCTCGCGATCCATCCGCTGCAGACCTTCCCGGACGTGGTGCACGCGGTGGACGGGATCCCGGGATGCGCGGTGGCGGTCACCGCCGACGACGAGGAGGGATACCTCGTCGCCGAGCGCATCGCCGACGATCTTCTGGGCGAGCCCTTCCGGCTCGCCGACGGGCTTCGCCCCCTCTACCACGCCGCCGCCGTGCTCGCTTCCAACGACCTGGTGGCCATCTCCGCGTTGGCCGCCCAGGCGTTCGCGGCCGCCGGTATCGAGGATCCGGTGCGCGCGATGCAACCGCTGCAGCGCGCCACCCTCGACAACGTCGGCGAGCTGGGCCCCGCCCGCGCGCTCACCGGGCCCGCCGCCCGCGGCGACGCCGGTACGATCGCGAGGAACCTCGAGGCCCTCGCGCGCGAGGTGCCAGCGGCCGTCGCGCCGTACGTCACGTTGGCGCGCGTCGCCCTCGGCCTCGCCGAAGACCGAGGCTCGCTCGCCGAGGCCGATCGCGCCGCGGTCGAGGACGTGCTCGCGCGGTGGAGCTGATCCGGGCGGCCGCCGAGCTCCGCGCCGCGACGGACGCGCGGCGCGGAGCCGGGGCGCGCGTGGGCCTCGTCCCGACCATGGGCGCGTTCCACGCGGGCCATGCCTCGTTGATCGCGCGTGCGCGTGCGCGCTGCGACGTCGTCGCGGTCTCGATCTTCGTGAACCCGCTCCAGTTCGGGTCGGGCGAGGACTACGAGCGGTACCCCAGGGATGAGGATGCCGATCTCGCGGCGTGCGAGCGGCTCGGTGTCGATCTCGTGTGGGCACCCCCTGTCGAGGAGATGTACCCGGCCGGCCTCGACCTGGCCGCGCCCGATCCCGGGCCGGTCGGCGACCTGTTCGAGGGAGCGGAGCGCCCGGGCCATTTCGCGGGGGTGCTCAAGGTCGTCCATCGGCTCTTCGACGTGACGGGACCCTGCGCGGGATACTTCGGCGAGAAGGACGCGCAGCAGCTCTTCCTGATCCGGCGCATGGTCGCGGAGCGCAGCCTGCCCGTCGAGGCGATGGGCTGCCCGACCGTTCGCGAGGCGGACGGACTCGCGTGTTCCTCGCGCAACGCCTACCTCGCACCCGAGGAGCGAGCACAGGCGGGCTGTCTCTTCCTCGGGCTCTCCGAGGCCGCGGCGCTCGCGCGCGCCGGTGAGCGGGACGCCCGGGTGCTGGTCGCCGCGATCGCGCGTGAGGTCGGCGCCACGGCGATCGCGCGCCTCGACTATGTGGCCGTGGTGGAGGAGGGGACGTTCACCTCGGCTGATGTTGTCGAGCCCTCGCGCGATGCTCGCGCGATCGTCGCGGCGCGGTTCCCATCGGCCCGCCTGATCGACAACCTCCGGCTGCCGGGGCCGTCGGCGTGATCGAGGGTGCCGCGACCCTCGACCTGGTGACAGCGATGACCGCCGCCATGGCGCGGTTGTCGAGCGGGGAGCCGGTAGGCGACGATGGGCCGTCGTTCCACCTGGACACCGAGGGACCCGAGTGAGGGGATAGGCGTGCTGCTCGCCGCCGACGTGGGCAATACCGAGATCGTGCTCGGGGTCTTCCAAGGCCCCGAACTCGCACAGACCTGGCGCCTGTCCACCCAGCCGGAGCGCACGCCCGACGAGCTCGCTCTCGCCCTCGGCGGGCTCCTCGCGCAGCGGGGGATCTCGTTCGCGTCAGAGATCACGGGCCTGGTCGTCGCGTCCGTCGTGCCGGACGTCACGGCCGCCTTCCGCGAGATGGCGGCCGGGTCCTTCCCGTTCGAACCCATCCTCGTGGGGCCGGGAACCAAGACGGGTGTGCCCATCCTCACGGACAACCCCCGGGAGGTGGGGGCCGACCGCGTGGTGAACACGCTGGCGGCCTTCACCCGGTTCGGTGGTCCGGCGATCGTCGTGGACTTCGGGACGGCCACGAACTTCGACATCGTTTCCGAGCACGGCGAGTTCGTGGGGGGTGTGATCGCGCCGGGGATGCAAGCCAGCGCGGCGAGCCTCTTCTCCCGGACCGCGCGCCTGACGCGCGTGGAGCTCACGGCGCCGCCGACCGTGATCGGCAAGAGCACCGTCGAGGCGATCCAGTCGGGCCTGATCTTCGGCACCGCAGGCGAGGTCGACGGGATCGTGCACCGGATCCGTCACGAGCTCGGCAACGCCACCGTGATCGCCACCGGCGGGCTCGCGCCCGTGGTGATCCCCCACTGCACCACGATCGACCACCACGAGCCCTGGCTCACCCTGGAGGGGCTGCGCCTCGTCTTCGAGAAGAACCCGGTGACCGAGGATGCCTGAGGGCCCACAGGAGCCGCCGCGGGAGGACGAGGACCAGCGCGTCTCGCGCGAGGACGAGGTGCTCGCTGCGCGCCGTGAGAGCCTGACGCGCCTCGAGCAGGCCGGGGTCCCGGCCTTCGCGCTCACCCTCGAGCGGGCGCTCGGTGTCCAGGACCCGACGCCGGTGGCCGAGATCCAGGGGACGTTCGGCGAGCTCGAGGCCGGCGCCGTCACCGACGAGGTCCGCACCGTCGCGGGCCGGGTCGTTCAGCGCCGGGACATGGGCAAGCTGCAGTTCCTCGTCGTGCGCGACCGCAGCGGCGACATCCAACTCTTCTGCAACGCCAAGGAGATGGACGCCGACGCCTACGCGCTGCTCGGCGAGGTCGATCTGGGGGACATCGTCGGGGCGAGCGGGCGCATCGGGACGACCAAGAAGGGGGAGCTCTCGGTCTTCGTGCAGCGGCTGGCGATGCTCACGAAGAGCCTGCGGCCCCTGCCCGAGAAGTGGCACGGACTCCAGGACCCCGACCTGCAGCAGCGTCGGCGCTACCTCCACCTGATCGCCGACGAGGCGCCCCGTCGCTACTTCCTCGCGCGCGCGGCCATGTTGAAGACGATCCGCCGCGTGCTCGACGAGCAGGGATACCTCGAGTTCGAGGGACCGATGCTGCAGCTCGTGGCGGGCGGCGCGAACGCCCGCCCGTTCACGACCTTCCATCACGTCCTCGACCAGGAGATGAAGCTTCGGATCTCCTTGGAGCTGTACCTGAAACGGATGCTGGTGGGCGGCGTCGAGCGCGTCTACGAGCTGGGCCGCAACTTCCGCAACGAGGGGATCGACGCGGACCACAACCCGGAGTTCACGATGCTCGAGGCCTATCGCGCGTACGGCGACTACGGCACGATGATGCAGCTGTCCGAGGACCTGATCGTGGCCTCCGCCCGCGCGGTTGCGCCCATCTTCGACCGGGACCCCGACGTGCCGGCCATCACGTACCGGGGGCGGGAGCTCGATCTCACGCCGCCGTTCCGCCGCATCACGATCCTCGGTTCCGTCTCCGAGGCCACGGGTGAGGAGATCACCCTGGACCGAGCGGACCTGCGGACGATCGCCGCGCGTCAGCAGGTGCCCGTCGACGACGCCTGGGGTCCCGGCAAGATCGTGCAAGAGCTCTTCGAGAAGCTCGTCGAAGGCACGATCGAACAACCCACGTTCGTCTGCGACTTCCCTCGCGAGGTCTCACCGCTCGCACGACCCCATCGCGACGATCCCGGGCTCACCGAGCATTTCGATCTCGTGGCCGGCGGGCTCGAGCTCGTCACCGCGTTCTCCGAGCTGACCGACCCGATCGAGCAGCGCGCGAAGTTCGAGCTGCAGCAGGCCATGAAGGAGACGCTCGGTGAGGAGGCCCACCCGCTCGACGAGGAGTTCCTGCGCGCGCTGGAGCACGGGATGCCGCCGGCGGGAGGGATGGGCATGGGCATCGACCGCCTCCTGATGCTGCTGACGGACGCACCCAGCCTCCGCCACCTGATCATGTATCCGAGCCAGCGCCCCGAGTGAGGGCGTGGGGTCCGTTCCCGCGGCGCGTAACGGCGGGCTATGCTTCGCCCTCAGGACGACCAGGACGGAGCTGCCGCGAGCAGGAGGGGACGCATGGCTGAGGGGATCGAGGCGCTCCGGCGCGTGCCGCTGTTCAGCGGGATGTCCGATCGTGAGCTCCGCAAGGTGCTCGAGATCACCAAGGAGGTCACTCATCCCGAGGGACAGACGATCGTCGAAGAGGACCGATCGGCCGTGGGTTTCCACCTCATCACCGGCGGTACCGCGGAGGCGTTCGTCGGGCATCAGTCGGTGGGCACGATCGGTCCCGGCGACTACTTCGGCGAGATGTCGCTCCTGGACGGGAAGCCTCGCTCGGCGACGGTGAAGGCCACGTCGGAGCTGCACACGCTCGTGGTGCCCTCGTGGAGCTTCAACCAGATGCTCGACAAGCACCCGGAGATCATGCGGGCGTTGCTGGTGGAGCTGTGCGCGCGGCTGCGTCGCGTGGAAGCCCTCCGCGGTTAGCCGCGCGCGTTACCCCTCGGACTCGGTGGCTTCGTGCAGCACCACGACGAGGTCCTGCAGGCCGACGCCTTTCGCGAGGAACCCCGACGCGCCCGCCTCCAACGCGGCCCGCTCGACGCCTTCGTCCGCGTGGGCCGTGAGGATCACCACCGGCAGGTCGGGCTGGGTCTCGTGGATCTTCTTCATGGCGTCGATGCCCGAGAGGTCCGGCATGGACAGGTCCATCAGGACGATGTCGGGTTTGAGCTCTTCCGCTCCCGCGCACGCGGCCACGCCGCCCCCGGCCTCCCCCGCCACCTCGATGTCGCCGACCAGACGCAGGGCGGAGGTGAGCGCCTTCCGGAAGGCAGGATGGTCGTCGACGACCAGGACGCGCAGATCCCTGTCTCCTTCTGGGGGCGTCGGCATGCTCCGCACGAGAGGCTCGTCCTTCCCTTGTTCGGTCTGAGGGCCCCGGCGATCCGGGGCGGGGAACGACCGTGATTCTCCGGCGCGACGTAGGACGCGCGCAATCTGCCATCCGGGGGACTTTGATTAGTCCTTCCGGGTAGGCCATATGGACCTTCGACCTCCCCCATCCGCCGGACGGGCGCGACGGGGCGGAAAAGGTCGTCTTCGGGCTCATCCCGTGTCGTCCAACGTCCGAAGAACCCATCAAGAGCGCGGACGGGGGAGGCCGGAACATGCAGGGACGGTTCGGGGGTTATCGGGACCCACGGGTATACTCCGTACCAGTGGGCGCTGCGGCCGGACACCGGATGCGGCGCCCGAGGCGCCTCGGGGGTAGGACGTGGTCCGCTGATCCTCGAGGACGGACTTGCGGGTCGCGGCCCGGAGGACGTTGACATGTTCGAACGCTTCACCGATCGAGCCAGACGGGTTGTGGTTCTCGCGCAAGAAGAGGCGAGGATGCTCAACCACAACTACATCGGCACCGAGCACATCCTGCTCGGGCTGATCCACGAGGGCGAGGGCGTCGCCGCCAAGGCGCTCGAATCGATGAACATCTCGCTCGAGGCCGTGCGTCAGCAGGTCGAAGAGATCATCGGCCAGGGGCAGGCGGCCCCCACCGGGCACATCCCGTTCACGCCTCGTGCCAAGAAGGTCCTGGAGCTCTCGCTGCGCGAGGCGCTGCAGCTCGGTCACAACTACATCGGCACCGAGCACATCCTCCTCGGGCTGATCCGCGAAGGCGAGGGCGTCGCTGCGCAGGTCCTGCAGAAGCTCGGGGCCGACCTGAATCGCGTCCGCCAGACCGTGATCCAACTGCTCTCCGGCTACACCGGCGGCAAGGGCGAGACGACGCCCGGCGGCGGCCCGCAGGGCGAGGGCGGCCCGCAGGGTTCGATGGTGCTGGACCAGTTCGGGCGCAACCTGACGCAGCTCGCGCGCGATCAGAAGCTCGACCCGGTGATCGGTCGCGAGAAGGAGATCGAGCGCGTGATGCAGGTGCTCTCGCGCCGCACCAAGAACAACCCCGTGCTGATCGGCGAGCCCGGCGTCGGGAAGACCGCCGTCGTCGAGGGACTCAGCCAGGCGATCGTGAAGGGTGAGGTGCCCGAGACGCTGAAGGGCAAGCAGATCTACACGCTGGATCTCGGGGCGCTCGTGGCCGGTTCGCGGTACCGCGGCGACTTCGAGGAGCGCCTCAAGAAGGTGCTGAAGGAGATCAAGACCCGCGGCGACATCGTGCTGTTCATCGACGAGCTGCACACGCTCGTGGGCGCGGGCGCAGCCGAAGGCGCCATCGACGCGGCCTCCATCCTGAAGCCCATGCTGGCGCGCGGCGAGCTGCAGACCATCGGCGCCACCACGCGCGACGAGTACCGCAAGCACCTCGAGAAGGACGCCGCGCTCGAGCGCCGTTTCCAGCCCATCGAGGTGCAGGAGCCCTCGGTCGCGCACACCATCGAGATCCTCAAGGGCCTGCGTGACCGCTACGAGGCTCACCACCGCGTGAACTTCACGGACGACTCGCTCGTGGCCGCCGCGAACCTCGCCGACCGCTACATCTCCGACCGGTTCCTGCCGGACAAGGCCATCGACCTGATCGACGAGGCGGGCTCGCGGATGCGCATCCGCCGCATGACCGCGCCGCCCAACGTCCGCGAGGTCGACGAGAAGATCGCCGAGGTCCGTCTGAAGAAGGAATCCGCCATCGACGGCCAGGACTTCGAGAAGGCCGCCGCCCTGCGCGACGAGGAGCGTCAGCTGCAGGAGGAACGCACGCGCCGCGAGCAGGAATGGAAGTCGGGCGAGATGGACATCCTGTCCGAGGTGGACGAGGAGGAGATCGCCGAGGTGCTGTCCATCTGGACAGGGATCCCGGTCTTCAAGCTCACCGAGGAGGAGACGGAGAAGCTGCTCCGCATGGAGGACGAGCTCCACAAGCGCATCGTCACCCAGAACGAGGCCATATCCGCCGTCTCCCGGGCGATGCGCCGCACGCGCTCAGGCCTCAAGGATCCGCGCCGCCCGGCTGGCTCGTTCATCTTCCTCGGGCCTTCGGGCGTCGGGAAGACGGAGCTGTCCAAGGCGCTCGCGGAGTTCCTCTTCGGCGACGAGGACGCGCTGATCCAGCTCGACATGTCCGAGTACATGGAGAAGCACACGGTCAGTCGCCTGATCGGATCGCCTCCGGGTTACGTGGGCTACGAGGAGGGCGGCCAGCTCACAGAGGCCGTCCGCCGCAAGCCGTTCAGCGTGATCCTTTTCGACGAGATCGAGAAGGCCCACCCCGACGTGTTCAACACGCTGCTGCAGATCCTCGAGGACGGGCGGCTCACGGACTCGCAGGGTCGCACCGTGGACTTCAAGAACACCATCATCATCATGACCTCGAACCTGGGGACCCGCGACATCCAGAAGGGCCCCGGCGTCGGCTTCGCGGCCGCGGGGAACGAAGAGGTCACCTACGACAAGATGAAGGACCGGGTGACGGAGGAGCTCAAGAAGTCGTTCCGTCCCGAGTTCCTGAACCGCATCGACGAGGTCATCGTGTTCCGCTCACTCAGCCAGGAGGACGTGAAGAACATCGTCGACCTGATGATGAGGCGGGTCACCGAGCAGCTGAAGGCCAAGGACGTGGAGATCGAGCTCACCGACGAGGCGAAGACGCTGCTCGCCACCGAGGGGTACGACCAGTCACTCGGCGCGCGGCCGTTGCGCCGTACCATCCAGCGCCTGGTGGAGGACCCGCTCGCGGAGAAGCTCCTGTGGAAGGAGTTCCGTGCCGGTCAGACCATCATCGTGGACGTGCGCGACGGCGAGATCGTCTTCGACAACGCGTCGGTCATCCCGCCTGACGTGCCGCCCGTCGAGCTGGCCGGCTCGACCGAGTAGACGGGGCCGCCATCCCAACATCCGATGCAAGAGGGCCGGGGCTTCGCCCCGGCCCTCTTGCGTGCATCGGTCACAGCCGCTCTTAGCCGCTCGGGTTGGACGTGCGGTTGACGAAGAGGCTCTTGCCGTTCGGGCTCCAGGAAACGACGTTGAAGTCGCTGGCCACGCTGACCCCGAGATCCTTGACCTTGCCGTTCCCAACCGACAGCACCTTCACGTCGAGCCTGGGCCAGCTGGAATACCCTCCGGTCCCCGGGGCCGCGAGCTGGAACCGCTCCACAGGGTTGTAGGTGAGGAGTGCGATGCTCGATCCATCGGGGGACCAGCGGGGCGAGAACCCCTCCGCCACCGGGTGGAGGTGCGAACCGTCGGCGTCCATGATCGCCACACCGCCCCCATGGAACAGCGCGATCCGTGAGCCATCGGGTGAGTAGGCGGCCTCCGAATCGTCGTCGCGGTTCTTGGTGATCCGCGTGGGCGTGCCGCTTCCGTCGGCCGCGACCGAGTAGATCTCCTGCGTGGTCGAGAACCCGTTATCGTCCAACGGGACCGCGCCGGCATCGTTGTAGATGATGTGGGTGCCGTCGGGCGACCAGGACGGCCAGCCCTTCCACGTCGATCCCGACGTGAGGCGCCGCAGGCGGGAACCGTCGGCGTCGATCACGAAGATCTCGGTCGTGAAGGCCGATCGCGAGCTCCGCGTGCGACGAAGGCGATCCGCGAGTCCGTCGGGCGACCAGACGGGTTGGTCGACCACCGCCGTGCCCGAGGTGTTGTGCACCGTACGAAGTGCGACCCGCAGCCGTCCACCCGCACCGCCGCGATGCGGGGGCCGGGCGAGCACGCGCCGCAGACGCCGACGTCGGTCGAGCGCGTGACGTAGGCGATCCACGTGCCGTCGGGCGACAGGGTCGGCTCCCACGCGTCGGGCGCGAGGTTCACCCCTTGATGACCGTGCCGTCCATGCTCATGAACGTCGGCGCCATCGTCGCGACCCCTGCGGGCTGCGGGATCCGCGTCGGGGTGAGTGATACCTGAGTCGCCGGACGACCGCTGTCGTCGCCCGCCGGGTTGGTGATGAAGAAGACCGCCAACGCGGCGATCACGGCCGCGGCGAGGGCGATCGCGCCGATCCGCTGCCGGCGACGGCGACGTTCCTGCGCTTCGTGCTGTCGTTGCAGGGCGCCCTGGTCGGGGCCCGCCTTCTGGGTGACCATCTCGAAGACCTCCTTGGACTCAGGCATCCCCGCTCCTCACGTCGCTCTCAGCGCCGCTCGCCCCTGAGAGGCGAGCACGCGCACCGTCGTGGGCCGGATGCCCATCATCTGGCCGGCCTGCTCCGAGCTGTACCCGTACACGTCCGTGAGGACCACCGCGGCGCGCTGCCTGGGTGTGAGTTGGAGCAGCAGTCGGCGGAGGTCCTCCTTGAGGTCCACGTCGTCGAAGGGGTCCGGCGTGGTGCCCACGATCGTCAGGTGTCGAGCGGCGGTCCGTGCCCGGCGCGCCCGCATCCGGAACCCGTTCAGGGCCACGCGGAAGAGGTATCCCACCGCGTCGTCGATCTCCCCGATCCGGTCCCAGCGCTCCCAGAGCTTCAGGAAGGCGTCCTGCATGAGTTCCTCCGCGTCCTGACGGCTGCCCGTGACGAAGTACAGCGCCCGGTACAGGCGTTCGTGCTGGTCGATGAAGAAGTCGTCGAAGCTGAGCGGGGCATCGGACGTCACGAACCCCTCCACCACGAGCCCTTCTCCCTCGGTCTGCACGAGCCATGGATGCACGAGGTACCCGCATCGTTTAGCGGATGGCCTGTTCGGGCAACTCAGGCGTGACGCAGCGCCCACGGCCCTGGTGAGGACCCCACATCGGATGCCGGATCACCGGGGTCCGGCCGAGCGGCTAGCTCGTCAAACGAGTCCCCGCAGCTCCTCGGGCACGAGGTCCGCCAAGCTCCACCCGGTCCACAGGTCGCGCGCGATCCGATCCATCGGCGCGCGGACCCCGAAGCGCTCGAAGTACGTCGCCCATGCGCTCGAGATCGCGCCGCAGGAACGCCTCCGCATGGCTGTTCTTGCGAGGGTCGACGGCCTGAGGAAGGTCGATGATCGTCAGGCGCCCTTCCCAGACCAGCACGTTGTACGGCGAGAGGTCTCCGTGCACCACGTTGTTGAACAGCATCAGCTCAACCGCGTGCACCATCTGGTCGAACAGGTCCTCGGCCTCCTCGCGATCGTCGGGGACGTACGAGCGCAGCTGCGGCGCCGCGATCTCGAGGTCGCCCACGTAGGACATCAAGATCGCGTCGTCCGTGCGCTCGATGGCCTCCGGCACCGGGACGGGCGCCGCTGCGGCCGAGAGCATCCGGAGCGACTCCCATTCGCGACTCACCCAGATGCCCCCCTGCACCTCGCGGCCGAACCTCGTCTTCTTCTCGAGGGCCGCGCGGATGCGCCGCTCCTTGATCCACTCGCCGTCGCGGTAGAGCCCGTCGTCGCGGAAGTCCCGCTGGTTCAGCGGGTGAAAGGCCTTCAGCGCGAGGTACTCGTGCCCCGTCGTGCGTGGGTTGGCGCGGCAGAGGTGGACCGATGCCTCCTTGCCGCTCTTGATCGGTCGGATGACCGCTTCGATGAGCCCTTCATCGAGGAAGTGCTCGGCCGCTGCATCGTGCAACGTGGTGCTCCTTTCGGGTCGTGGACATGCAGATGCCACGTCCCCGAAGGAGGTCGGATGCGCCGGCGGTGGCGTGCGCTACCGCTGGCGCGAGACGAACCGGAAGGGACGCGGCGCGCGCGCGATGTCGAGAACCGAGATCGCGGCCATACCTCATCCCCCCTTCCGGTCGTCGCGGCGCGTGGACACGCGCCGATGCTGCACGAGTATAGATCGTTAGTCCGGCGAGTCGAAGGCCTCGAACCCCGCGTGTCGCGCCACGAGGAGCAAGGCGATGATCAGTGCGAACCCGCTGAGGGCCATCATCGGGATCGAGACGTAGTGGAAGCGCCAGATCCACACCACGGTGCAGGGGGCTTCCGCGCTGCACGAGAGCGAGGTCTGGTGCGGGAACCTCTCCAGCTGGTAGTGGTAGGTCGACAGGATGGCGCCGATGGCCGCGACCGGCACCGCATAGTGCCAGTAGTCGCGATCGCGACGGAGCGCCGCGATGAGCAGCACGACCGCGAGCGGGTACATGGCGATCCGTTGGTACCAACAGAGCTTGCACGGGACGAAGTGGGCGACCTCCGACAGGTAGAGGCTCCCCAGGGTTGCGGTGAGCGCCACGATCCACGCGAGCCAGATGCCGTTCTCGCCGATGACCTCCCAGACGGCGTCGCGCGCGCGCGCGAGGCCGGGAGACAGCCTGGCACCGATCGCCAGCACGACGATCGCCAGCAGGCTCAGCTGCGCGACCACGGTGAGCAGCGCGAACAGCGTCGACATCATCCGGACGTTCACGGGTAGCGAGCCTACCGGAGGCATCCGGCCGGCGCGGGGGTCAGGCGGCGGTGTCAGAGGGGGCCACTAGGGTGCGCCCATGGCCAAGACGAGATCCGTCCTCGCTTGTTCGGAGTGTCGTCAGCAGGTGTCGCAGTGGGTGGGCCGGTGCCCCGGATGCGGTGCCTGGGGAACGGTGGAAGACGTCATCGGGGGTGTCACCGGCGGCGGCGCGGCACGCGCCGCCGACGCCCCCGTGCCGCTGGTCGGTCTCGGAGCTGCCCCCGAGATCGACCAGCGGACCTCCACGGGATCCGACGGCGTCGACCGGGTGCTCGGGGGTGGCCTCGTGCCCGGCTCGGTCACGCTGCTCGCCGGGGAGCCGGGCATCGGGAAGTCCACCCTCCTGCTGCACATCGTCGCCAACCTGTCGGCAGCCGGCCACCCGTGTCTCCTCGTGTCGGGTGAGGAGTCGCATGCGCAGGTGGCGGCGCGCGCGCGACGCCTCGGGATCGCAGGAGGCGTCCTCTCGTTCGCCCCGGGTCGCGACCTGGAACAGGTGCTGGCCGCCGCGGCCACGGCGCGGCCGTTCCTCCTCGCGGTCGACTCCATCCAGGCCCTGCGCGACACCTCCGGCTCCCAGATGCCGGGCGGCGTGTCGCAGGTGAGGACGTGCACCGATGCGCTGGTGGGCCTCGCCAAGTCTCAGGGCACCGCGGTGGTGCTCACAGGGCACGTGACCAAGGACGGCGACCTGGCCGGTCCGCGCACGTTGGAGCATGCGGTCGACGTCGTGCTCGCCTTCGACGGTGATCCGCGCTCGGGGTTGCGCCTGCTCTCGGGAGGGAAGAACCGGTTCGGCACCGAGGGTGAGACCGCGTGGTTCGAGATGGGTGCCGCGGGCCTACGCGAGATCGACCCCACGCAGCTCCTCGTGTCGGGGGAGCGGGTCCCGGGTGCCGCCATCGCGCTTCCCAGATCCGGACGACGGGCCCTCGCCGTGGAGCTGCAGGCCCTCGTGGGCTCCACGGACGGCCCGGCGCGTCGACAGGCCACCGGGCTCGACCTGCGCCGGTTCCAGTTGGTCGCCGCCGTGTTGGAGCGGTCGGGGCTCGCGCTCGGGCGCGCCGAGCTCTACGGCGCCTCGTCGGGAGGCGTCAAGGTCGACGATCCCGCCTGCGATCTCGCCATCGCGGCGGCCCTCGCTTCAGCATCGACGGGTGCGCTGCCGCCGCAAGACGCGGCGTTCGTGGGGGAGGTGACGCTCACAGGCCTCGTTCGGCCCGCACCCGCCATGGCACAGCGCCTCGCCGCCGCCCGCGCCGTCGGGTGCCGCACGGTGTTCGCATCCGCGGGGCACGGCGCACCGGCGCATCAGGGGCTCCGGATCGTGCCGGTCCGCACCCTGCGCGACGCACTCGGATGGGCCCTTCCAGCTGCTGTGACGGCTCGCCTGCCCGCCTGAACTCCGGCCTCCGGCCTAGTCCCGACGGACCATGTCGAGGCTACGTATAGCCCTCTGACCTGCGGTTTTGGGTTGCGTCGCAAGGCGGGTCCGTGCTACCCTCTAGCTACTGAACCATCGTTCGCATTCCCCGCAGCTCTCCAGGGAGGTTTCGTGTTCCGCAAGGGCGATACCGTGGTGCATCCGGAGCATGGCGCAGCAGTCATCGAAGAGCTGCGAGAGAAGGAATTCCTGGGGGAGAAGCGGACATACCTCGTGTTGCGGGTGGCCTACGGCGACCTGACCCTCATGATCCCGACCGATTCGACCGAGCAGGTGGGATTGCGCTCCGTGGTGAGCAAGAACGAGGTCAAGAAGGTCCTGAAGGTGCTGACGGAGGACGAGTCCTCCATGGCGGCCAACTGGTCCCGTCGGTTCAAGAACAACATGGAGAAGCTGCATTCGGGCGACCCGTACCAGGTGGCCGAGGTGCTTCGGAACCTCTCCATCCGCGACCGCGAGAAGGGGCTGTCGGCCGGAGAGAAGCGCATGATCACCAAGGCGCGACAGATCCTCATCTCGGAGCTGTCCCACGCCACCGGCAAGTCCGAGGAAGACGCCGAGATCATGATCGACGAGGTCCTCGACGACGCCCACGGCGCGAAGCTCGTCGCCGAGGCCTGAATCCCGCTCCCTTGAGGCTCGCCGCGAGCCGGGCTTCGGTGTCGTCCCAGGCAACCCCTCAGGGTCTCCGCCGCCTGCGCCGATGACCCTTCCGTAGGGGTCGCCGCCGCCCCGTGAGGCCGCGGCCACCCCTGTCACCGTCGGAAGGGGTCGAGCCGGGCATGAGCGAGAGAGAGCCTCGCGTGGGCGCGCTGCGTGGGCGCCTGGTCGAAGGTGTGCGGCTGATCTTCATCGCCCTGCTGGCCACCGCCGGCTACCAGGTCGGTTCCTCCTACGCCGCGGACAGCACGAGCAAGGCCCTGATGTTCATCTTCCTGGGCGCCGCGATCGGGTTCGTGATCGGTGGCGTGATGGGGCGCCTGACGTTGCGGGCCGTCGGCGGCATGGAACGCGAGCTCCGGCGGAAGCCGGCCCCCCAGCTGGCGGGAGGTGTCGTGGGCCTCGTGATCGCCATGGTCGTCGCGGGCTTGATGATGATCCCCCTGCTCTTCGTCCCTCCGTCGATCTCCTGGCCCGGCATCGTGTTCCTCTACCTCGCGCTGGGCTCGCTCGGGTTCCGTCTCGGCGAGGCCAAGCACGAGGACTTGTTCGCGCTGGTCGGGATGAAGCCTCGTGCCTCCGCGGCCTCGGCGCGGGGCGACCTGCACGTGATCGATACCAGCGCGCTCATCGACGGCCGGGTGGCGGACCTCGTGGCCACCGGCTTCGTGAGCGGGACGATCCTGCTCCACGATGGCGTGCTCCGCGAGCTCCAGGCGATCAGCGACTCCTCGGATCCCAAGCGACGCACGCGGGGCCGTCGCGGACTCGACGTCCTCGTGGAGCTCCAGAAGGCGCCGACCGTGCAGTTCCAGCTCGTCGAGGAGAACGGCGTCATGGACGTCGATGCGGCCCTCGTCCGTCTGGCGCGCGAGCGGGGTGCGTCGCTCATCACGGTCGATCACAACCTCGCGAAGGTGGCCGAGGCGCTCCGGGTACCGGTGGCCCAGATCAACGCGCTGGCGTCCAAGTTCCGTGTTCCGTACACGGCCGGCGATGAGATCAGCGTCCGGCTCGTCAAGGAGGGACGCGAGCACGGCCAGGGCGTGGGCTACCTCGACGACGGGACCATGGTGGTCGTCGAACGAGCGGACCAGCACATCGGCACCACGGTCGAGATCCGCGTGACCAACGTGATCCAGACGACGACCGGCCGGATGGTGTTCGCCGCACTGGCCAGCGAGAGTCCCGTCGAAGCCTGAGCCGTTCACCCGCCGGGCGACGGTCTGCCATGCTTGCCCTCATGGGAGCCTCGGGTCGGTCGCGTGCCGCGGCCATCGTGCTGGCCGCGGGAGCGGGCAGGCGCCTCGGCGCAGACGACCCGAAGGCGTTCGTCACGATCGGCGACCGGCCGGTGCTCGCCGTTGCCGCCGCCGCCGCCGCGGCGTCGCCGGCGGTGGCGATGCTCGTGGTCACCGCCCCCGCCGGGCTCGAGGACCGTGCCGCCGGGTGCGTGGAGTTCCTCGGAAAGCCCGTGACGATCGTGAGCGGCGGCGAGACCCGACAGGCCTCCGTCCGGGCCGCCCTCGCGGCGTTGCCCGACGACGTCGACGTCGTGGCGGTCCATGACGCGGCGCGCCCGTTCGCGCCCCCCGACCTGTTCACCGCGGTGATCGAGGCGGTGCGCGACGGCGCCGCGGGCGCGATCCCGGTGATCCCGGTGGCCGACACCGTGAAGCGCGTGCACGACGGCGTGGTGATCACCACGCTCGACCGAGAGGAGCTCGCCCTGGCCCAGACGCCGCAGGCCTTCCGGGTGGACCTCCTGCGTGAGGCGCACGCGCACGCCGAGGCGTCGGGACTCGGCGTCACGGACGACGCGTCCTTGCTCGAACTGGCGGGAGGGACCGTGCGTGCGGTCCCGGGCGACGCGCAGAACTTCAAGATCACCACGCTCCTCGATCTCGCGCACGCGGAGGCGCGGATCGGCGGCGCGCATGCCTGAGGGCCCGCGCGTGGGCCTCGGGTTCGATGTGCATCCGTGGGCGGAGGATCGGGAGCTCTGGCTGGGTGGACTCCGCTTCGAGGGACCGCGTGGTCTCGCGGGTCACTCGGACGGGGACGCGGTATGTCACGCGATCGCCGACGCGCTGCTCGGGGCGGCCGCGCTCGGCGACGTCGGCGCGCATTTCCCCGATACGGATCCGGCCGTCGAGGCGATCGCGGGCACGGAGCTCCTCGCGGGTGCGGTGCGGATCGTGGCCGCCGCCGGTCTCTCGCCGACCAGCTGCGACCTCACCGTGATCTGCCTGGAACCGGCCATCGCCCCACGTCGCGACGAGATGCGCGACAGGCTCGCCGACGTGCTCGGCCTGGATGTGGCCCGGGTCTCGGTGAAGGCGACCCGGCCGGAGGGGCTGGGGCTCGCCGGGGACGGGATCGGGTGTCTCGCCGTGGCCGTGCTCGCGTGAGCCGCCCGCGCCAGCCCCGTCGTGCGCCCCGACCGACGGACGCCCTCGTGACCGGGCGACGCGCCGTGACCGAGGCGGTCCGAGCGGGGATCGCGAAGGAGGTCTTGGTGGCGGGCTCAGCCAAGGCCACGCAGGGGTTCCGCGCGCTGCTCGACGCCGCCTCCGCGGCGCAGGTGCCGGTGCGCACGGTCTCTCGCGGCGAGCTCGACGCCCTCGCTCCGGATCATCAGGGCGTCGTGGCTCGGATCAGGACGCCTGGGGAGGCCGCGCGGATCCGCGAGTTGACCGAGCGCGATCTCGCCGGCCTCCCGTTCGCCGAGGACGCCGTGGTGGTGCTCCTCGACGGCATCACGGATCCCCAGAACCTTGGGGCGGCCGCACGCTCGGCGGAGGCGGCCGGCGCCGCTGCGATCGTCACCCGGACCCGGAGGGCGGCCGAGGTGAGCGACGCGGCCGTCCGAGCCTCGGCCGGTGCCCTGCTGCATCTCCCGCACGCGCGCGTGGCGAACATCGCGCGAGCCGTCGAGCGACTGCAGGAGGCGGGGTTCTGGGCCATCGGACTCGATGGGTCCGCGGATCGAACGATCTACGACGATCCCTGTCCCTCCGGCCGCGTGGCGGTCGTGATCGGCAGCGAGGAGAAGGGGATCTCGCGTCTCGTCCGGGAGCGCTGCGACCGGGTCGTCGCGCTCCCGATGCGCGGGCGGATCGCTTCCCTCAACGCCTCCGCGTCGCTGGCTGCCGCCCTCTACGGATACGTGCTGCCCTCGAGGACCCACGCGTGAACGGGCGGGCGGTGACGGTAGACTCGGTCTTCCAGGCCGGCGTGGCGCAGTCCGGTAGCGCAAGCGATTTGTAATCGCTAGGTCGTCGGTTCGAATCCGACCGCCGGCTCTTCGCTCCCTCTCAAGACGTTCCCTCCGTATGCCGATGGAACCACGTCGGACGGCGTGGTGGGTGCGTACGTATCGCTACGTACGCAGGCTCAGGGAAACGTGGAATTCTCCGCCGGAAACCGCCCCCGTACCGTGTCGACAGCGGTCTGCACGGGCCGCTCGAAGGTCGTTGAAGGGTCGGGCGTGGAGAGAACGGAGAGGTCAGCGATGCACGTCCAGCGCATGCTCGCATCCACGGCCCGGCGGGCATCGTCCGCCGTGGCCCGTCGTCGTCCATCGCTCCGCGAGGAGCGCGGAGCCTCGGCGGTGGAGTTCGCCATCGTCGCAACGGTGCTGTTCCTGCTCGTCTTCGGGATCATCGACTTCGGCTTCGGGTTCCACACGTGGAACGGCACCGCGAACGCGGCACGCGAAGGCGCCCGGCGCGCCGCCGTGGATCCGAACCAGGCCGACATCATCGCCACGACCAAGAAGGCCGTGGACTACCTCGACCCGGCGCTGCTGAACATCACCGTCACGTGCAGCCACGGTGGCGCGTTCGCGACCTGCGGTCCCGAGAGCTCCTGGCTCGACGGCGACTACGTCCGGGTGACGGTCGACTACCGGTACGAGTTCATGACTCCCATCGGATCGATGGTGGGGATGGGCGACGGGCTCACGCTGCATTCCACCTCCGAGTCGAGGTACGAGGGATGAGCGCCCTCACGCCCCTCCGCAAGCGGGTCGACGGCGAGGAGGGCGTCGTCGTCGTCATCTTCGCGCTGGTCCTGGTCGTGCTCTTCGCGGCGGTCGCGTTCGCGGTCGACCTCTCCCGCCTCTACCACCAGCGCCAGGTCCTGCAGAACGCCGTGGACTTCGGCGCGCTCGCCGGTGCGCAGGAGCTCCCGGTCCAGGGATCCGCCCAGGCATCCACCGCCGCCGCCGAGGCGTTGAAGGTGACCATCGCGAACGCCCCCGAGATCGCCCCCACGCAGGTGGCGATCGCGTTCCGCTGCATCGTGGGCGACCGCGACGGCGACGGCGCGCCCGACGTCGCCGACATCCCCGCGGTGTGCGGCCCAACCGCCGGCACCTGGCCCGCGGCGGAGTGGCGCACGAAGCGCGGTCGTTCCTCGCACGCGTGCAACCCCTACGTCGGGGACAAGTGCAACACGATCACGGTGGGCACGAGCGAGATCGTCGACTACGCGTTCGCCCCGGTGATCGGCGTCAACAACGGATCGACAGGGGTGCTGAACGCCGCGTCCTGCAAGGGCGCATGTGGCGCCGCGTCCGCTCCGCTCGACGTCGTCCTGGTGCTCGACCGAACGGGGAGCATGACCGCGGCCGACGTCGTGAACGTCAAGAACGCCGCGATCTCGATCCTCGGCTTCTACGACTCGAGCCAGCAGCACGTCGGGCTCGTCGCGCTTCCGTACGGTCCGGCCAGCAACAAGTGCACCACGGCCGACCCGCAGAGGTACCCCGACTCGAACTACATCGATTGGCAGCAGGTGCCGATGAGCTCGACGTTCACGCGCCCCGACGGCACGCTCGATCCGAACAGCACGATCGCGCGCGCGGTGAACTGCCTCCAACGCACCGGCAGCCCCACGATCTACGTGAACGGACGGGATCAGACGAGCAAGGGTCACACCAACCTCGGTGACCCGCTCGACGCCGCCCGCGACATGCTGCGCCTCCAGGGGCGCCCCGACGTGCCGGACATCATCATCTTCGAGACGGACGGCCAGGCGAACCAGCCGTACGGCCTGAACCCCTGCAACTACCTGAACAGCAAGGCGAGCCTCGCGAAGGCGGCGGGGCAGACGATCTACACGATCGCCTACGGCCTGGACAGCCCTCCGGTCAAGTGCGACTACGACACCGGCGGGCTCTTCGTGAACAAGTACGCCACCTACAACCTGGCCATGGCGGCCACGAACTCCACGGACGACGTCCCCGGCGGCTGTGGACCGAACGAGAACAAGGACGGGGACAACTACTTCTGCGTGCCGGGCAGCACCGACCTCGAGCCGGTGTTCCGCCAGGTGGCGGCCGCCAGCGTTGGTGCCGCCCGACTCGTGGATGACGTCTGATGTGCGTCGGAACAGGAGGACGATCATGAAGATGCGGAACCTGGCGTTGCCTGCGGCCCTGTTGTTGGCCGTGCTGGCGGCAGCAGCGATGCTGCTCTACACGTCGACCGTGAAGCACGACGCCGCCACCGGCGGCAACACCGTCACGGTGGTCGTGTCCACGCAGGACATCCCGGCCGGGACCCAGCTGGACGCGCTCATCGACAACGGGACGCTGACCACCCAGCAGATCCCCCAGAACTACGTGGCGCCGGGGGCGCTGACCTCGCTCGACGACCTGAGCGGCACGACCAACAGCCAGGCGATCGTCAAGGGCGAGCAGGTCATCAAGGACCGGATCGCCGAGCTCGGCGCGGTCGTCGGAGGCTCCCTCGGGATCCCGGACGGATACACCGCGATGACGGTGCAGCTCCAATCCGCCCAAGGCGTCGGCCAATCGGTGACCCGCGGCGACCACGTGCGCGTGCTCGCCACCTTCCACGGGCTGGGCGCAGCCACCGAGGTGAAGACCGTGGCGCTGATCCAGGACGTCCAGGTCCTCGACGCCGTCACCCTCGGCAACGGGGACTCCAAGAACGACGACGTCCTGTACACGCTCGCGGTGAACCCGCAGGACGCGGGCAAGCTCGCCTACGCGATCGACAACGCGACCGTCTACTTCTCGCTGCTCCCGCCGGGCGGCAAGGTCGCGCCGATGCAGCCGGTCACGACGGCGAACGTCGCGAAGTAACGACCGCACAGACGCACACCGTTCCGCATCGGTGAGGGACCCGGGGCCTCGGCCCCGGGTCCTCATCTGTTCCGGCCTCGATATCACCCTCGCACGAGCAACGCTTCGAGCCCTCGGATGATGTAGTTGGGCTTCCAGGCCGGCTCCCGCACCAGCTCGAGGTCCGGGATCCGTCGGAGCAGCGTGCCGAACGACGTCTCGAGCTCGAGCCGGGCGAGGGGCGCCCCCAGGCAGAAGTGGATGCCCGCCCCGAACGTGAGATGTGGGTTGGGGTCGCGGCCCACATCGAACGTGTCGGGATGCTCGAACGCCTCTGGGTCGTGATTCGCCGAGCCGAACAGCAGCCCGAACTCCGCGCCCCGGGGGACCGTGAGCCCATACACCTCGACATCCTCCAGGGCCCACCGCTCGAACATCTGCAGGGGCGTGTCCCAGCGCAGGATCTCCTCCACGGCGGTGGGCAAGAGCGCAGGTTCCGCCCGGAGACGGGCCAGTTGCCCGGGGTTGCGGAAGAGCGACCACCATCCGTTCCCGGTCACGTTCACCGTGGCCTCGTGGCCGGCGTTCAGCAGGAGGACGCAGGTGCCGACGAGCTCGTCCTCCGTCAGGCGCTCTCCGTCATCCACCACGAGCGCCAGCTCGCTGATGAGATCGCCCGTCGGGTGCGCCCGTCGATCGCGCGACAGCGTGCGCAGGTACTCGGAGAACGACACGCAGGCGCGCACGGCGACGCGCTCGTCCTCCGGCGAGGGATGGAGCTCATACATGCGGCAGATGTCGGCGGACCAGGGACGCAGGAGGCCGCGGTCGGGTGCGGGGATCCCCAGCAGCTCGGCGATCACCGCAACGGGCAGCGGCTCGGCGATGGTGGGGATCAGATCGAACGTGCCCGAGCCATGGACGGCGTCCACGAGACCGTCCATCAGGCCCTGGATCGGCGCGCGCATGCCCTCGACCATGCGAGGGGTGAACGCCTTCGACACGAGACGCCGCACCCTCGTGTGCGTCGGTGGCTCCATGTCGAGGATGCCGTGTTCGATGAGATGCCAGAACGGTTGCAGCGAAGGGTCCGCAGGGGGTCGGCCCATCTCCTCGTCGGTGGCCACGTGGCGGTAGGTGCGCCCGAGCCGCCGGTCGCGCAGCAGCGCGTTCACGTCGTCATGTCGTGCCACCAGCCAGTGGTCGGTGGCGTCATCGCGATGCAGTGGCGCTCGTGTCCGCAGGCGCTCGTACACGGGGTACGGATCGGCGATGAAGCCGAGGTCCTCCGGTGCGAACCCCATGTCGTCTCTCTGCGCGCGCACCACGCGACGTACGGTACCCCGCGTCGGACTGCTCCCGTCAGCGTGTGTGCGCCTGGATCTCCCAAGTGGCCCGTCCGTGCAGGGTCCCCTGCCCCCTTCGTGGCCGCCCGCGCAGGTTGATGCTGGAGACGTTCCAGCAGGGGTACGAAAGGGGTACGCGATGAGTGACGACATCCTCTCCTTGGTCTTGTTCTCCGGCACCGACGACAAGCTCCAGGCGGCATCCGTGCTGACCGTGGGCGCCGCGGCCATGGGCCGCAAGGTCAACGTCTTCCTGCAGTACTGGGCCCTCGACGCGTTCCGTGCCGACCGCGTGCTGAAGGATCACGGCGTCGCGCCGGAAGCCGGCGAGGAGGGCCTGCGCGCGATGCAGGCGCAGGGCAAGACGCACTGGAGCGAGTTGTTCCGCCAGGCCAAGGACCTCGGCGAGGTCAAGGTCTACGCATGCGCGGACTCGATGGAGATGTTCGAGATCACCAAGGACGATCTCGACCCGCTCGTGGACGGGATCTGGGGTGTCGCCTCCTTCTTCATGGAGGCCGAGGGCCCCGTCACGTTCATCTAGGAGGTGGCGACGATGACGACGACGGAGATCACCCGCTCGATCGATGCACGCGGCATGGCGTGCCCGGGCCCGCTCATGACGCTGATCGGCGCGATCCGCGAGGGACAGGTCGGGGACACGATCGAGGTGCTCTCGAGCGACGAGGGGTCCAAGACCGACATCCCCGCGTGGGTGCAGAAGGCTCAGCACGAGCTGGTCGAGGTCGTCCCGGAGGACGGCTACTCACGCTTCATCATCCGGAAGGCCCGGTGATCGGCGATGCCGGCGCGGGTGGTGGTGCTGGGAGGCGGGGTCGGAGGCACCCTCGCCGCGAACCTCCTCGATAAGGAGCTCGGCCGCGACGTCCACGTGACGGTGGTGGATCCCACGGGCATGCACGACTACCAGCCCGGGTACCTCTACCTCGCCCTCGGCGAGGCGAAGGGACACTGGCTCTCCCGTGAGGAGCGCACCCTCCTCCGCAGGGGCGTCGATCTGGCCATCGAACGCGCGGTCCGCATCCATCCGGAGGCCGGCACCGTGCAGCTCGAGCGCGGCGGGAGCCTCGACTACGACTACCTCGTGATCGCGACGGGCTCGCGGCTCGTACCGGAGCAGGTTCCCGGCCTCGTCGAGGGCTCGTTCGAGTTCTACTCCCTCGCCGGAGCGGAGCGGCTCTCCCAGGAGCTGCACCGCTTCAAGGGGGGCCGCCTCAAGGTCGGGGTGGCGGGGATCCCGTACAAGTGCCCACCGGCTCCCGTGGAGTTCACGTTCATGGTGGACCGCTACCTGCGCGATCGCGGGCTCCGCGACGTCAGCGAGGTGGAGCTGCTCAGCCCGCTGAATCGGGCGTTCACGATCGAGAGTGCCTCGAAGCTGATCCAACCGATCCTGGACGAACGCGGCATCGGGCTCACGACGTTCTTCAACGTGGAGGCGGTCGACCCCTCGGCCGGGGTGGTCGAGTCGCTGGAGGGCGAGAAGCAGGAGTACGACCTCCTGGTGCTCGTCCCGCCGCACAAGGGTGCCCAGGTCGTGATCGACTCCGGTCTCGGCGACCCGGGCGGCTGGCTCCCCACCGACAAGCACACGCTGAACGTCGAGGGGCAGGAGCACATCTGGGCGCTGGGCGACGCGACCAACCTGCCCATCTCCAAGTCGGGGTCCACCGCCCACTTCGAGGCCCCGGTGATCGCGAGCCGGATCGCCTCGCTCGTCAAGGGGACCGCCCCGAAGGAGAACTACGGGGGGCGCGTGATGTGCTTCCTCGAGACGGGTGACGGGAAGGCGACCTCGCTCCGATTCGACTACGAGCACCCGCCCGTGCCGCCCCAGCCCAACCGCGCGTGGCATGTGGCGAAGTGGATGTTCAACCGGATGTACTGGGAGACCGTGCCGCAGGGCCGGATCCCCGAGAACGCGCCCTTCTCCAAGCCGAGCACACGTCCGCCGGAGTCATGACCGATGAGGAGGTATCTACGATGACCGAGACCGTGACCAAGACCCTGGACCTCAAGGGTCTCTCCTGCCCCATGCCGATCGCCAAGACCGCACAAGCGATCCGCGACCTGCAGCCCGGCGAGCTGATCGAGTCGCTCGCGACCGACCCGGGCTCGGTCCCCGACTTCAAGGCGTGGTGCACCTCCACCGGCCACGAGTTGGTGGAGCAGACCGAAGACGCAGGCGTCTACCGCTTCGTCATCAGGAAGAAGGGGTGACTCACATGGTTGCTGCGATGGAAGCGACGCTCGAGACGCCCGCACCCGCGGAGCTCGAGCACGTGGCGCACAAGAAGCTCGTGATCATGGCCTGGAGCGGCGACCTCGACAAGATCTGGCCGACGTTCATCCTGGGGACGACGGGTGCCGCCATGGGCATGGAGACGACGATCTTCTTCACGTTCTGGGGGCTGTTCCCGCTGGTGCGCAACGACGTGCACATCACCGGGGACAACTGGATGCAGAAGATGATGTCGATGATGAACCGGGGGGGCACCGAGCACCTGAAGCTCGGCAAGATGAACTTCGCCGGCGCCGGCCCCGCGATGATGAAGAAGCTGGCCGAGGAGCATCACGTCGCGTCGCCCAACGAGCTGCTCGAGGTCGCGCGCGACCTCGGTGTGCACCTCGTTCCGTGCCAGATGACGATGGACCTCCTCGGTCTCGCCAAGGAGGACCTGATCGAGGGCCTGGAGGAGCCCGCGGGCGCGACGTCGGCGCTGCTCGAGGCGCAGGACGCGGTCACGCTGTTCATCTGAGGCCCGAGCCCGCTCCCGGTCCGCCCGGGAGCGCTGAGCCGGGCGGCGGCCGTACCCCCCGCCGCCCGGCTCAGATCCGTGCGGTCGGCGCTCCGCTCAGTCGCCGGGCAAGTACACCTTGAAGATCGATCCACCTCCGGGTCGATCCTCGAGCCATGCACGGCCTCCGTGGAGTTCGGCGAACCGCAGCACGAGCGACAGCCCGACCCCGACGCCGGGCGAGTGGACGGCGGCCGATCCGGGAGCCTGGCGGAAGGGTTCGAAGACGGCCTCGTGCAGCTCCGCAGGGACGCCGGGGCCCTCGTCCTCCACCTCGAGCAGCACACCGTCGTCCTCACCATGCGCGCGGATCCAGATCCGCGTCTCCGGCGCTGTGTGGCGGATCGCGTTGGACAGCAGGTTCTCGAGGATCCGCTCGACCTTCGCGCCGTCCACCGAGACCGTGATGGGTTCGACGTCCACCTCGACCACGTGCCCGGTGGGGTTCTCGGTCTCCTCGATGCCCCGGCGGACGAGATCCTGCAGATCGGTCGGGCGCCGCTGGGGCGTGACGATGCCCCGCTGCAACCGATCGAGGTCCAGCAGGTCGGAGAGCAGGCGCTCCAGCTTCCGGGCGTTGGCGGCGATGCGCCGCACGAGGTCGACGGCGTCCTCACGAGGGAGCTCGAACTGAGACTGCTCCAGCGTGAGGGCGGATCCGAGGATCGACGTCAGCGGGGTCCGCAGGTCGTGGGAGACGGCCTCGAGGAACGTGTTCTTCATCTCGTCGAGCGCACGCAGGCGTTGTGAGGCCTCGCGCTCCCGCCGGAACGCCTCGGAGTACTTCCGCTCGCTCTGCTGGAGCGCCTGCTCCGCGCGCCGGCGCTCGGTGACGTCCACCATCAGCCCTCGGAGCTGACGGGCCCGCTGCGCGCCACGCACGATGTGGATCAGGTCGCGGATCCACACGGTCTCCCCGCCCGGGGTCTGCATGCGGTACTCGAGGCTCCGATCCTCACCGGCCTCGACCGCCTGGCGGAGCGTGGCGAGCGCCTCGGGTCGGTCGGACGCGGCGATGTGGTCGCCCCACGTCATCCCCTCCACCGGCCAGGCCGTCGCGTCGCTGCCGGCCATCTCGTTCACGCGACCGCCCACGAAGGTGAAGGCGAGGGTCGCGGCGTCCGCCTCCCAGAACCCCGCGTCGAGGGTCTCGACGAGCTCGTGGAAGCGTTCGAGTTCGGAGAGGCGCCGGGCGTTGCCCAACGCGAGCGAGGTGATGTCGGCGATGCCGCGCAGCATGCGCACCTGTGATTCGCCGAACGGGTGTGGTGCCGGGTTCCGCCACCAGTGCGAGGGCGCCGTTGCCGTCCGGCTCCCAGCGCAGCGGCGCGGCCAGCACGTCGGCCGGCTCGTGCACGAAGTAGAGCTCCGGCGGCAGCTGCCGGACGACCTCTTCCGGGATCACGAACGGATCGAGATCGGCGAACAGGAACGCGGCCGCCACATCCTGCGAGACGTCGCCGATCTCGGCGCGCGGCCGCGCCACCCCTTCGATCACCTCGTGCAGCCGCGCGAGGCGGTAGTCGCCCGTGTCCGCATCGAGGACGTACGCGCCGGCCGCGGCGCAGGGAACGAGTTCGGGCACCGACTCGACCGCCAGCTGCAGGATGTCGCCCACGGTGTGCTTCCCGGTCATCGTCTGCGACAGACGGAGCAACGATGCGGATGTCTCCGCGGCCTGCCGCGCTGACTGGAAGAGCTCGGCGTTCTCCAGCGCCACCGCCGCGTGCGACGCGAGGACCTCGAGCAGGCGCTGATCCTCCTCGTCGAACTTCCCGTAGCCGAGGCTCGAGAGCACGATGACGCCCTTGATCTTCTCGCCCAGCTTCATGGGCACGAGGAGCATCGACTCGACGATGTCCTCGGTGCCCTCGATCTGGATCGCGAACTCGACCTCCTGCGCGTTGGGCGTGAGGAGCGACTCGCCGGTGGCAGCGACGCGCCCGGTCATCCCCTCGCCCATCTCGGTCACGAGATCCTCGAGGCGCTCCTCCTCGTACTCCTTGAAGAGCTGGCCTCGGAAGGCGATCGGCATGAGCGTGTGCTCGTCGTCGAGGAGCACGTACACGCGGCAGTTGTGGTAGTCGATGATCGTGTGGAGCTCGGCCGTGATGGCGGCGCCGATCTCCGCGACGTCGCCGAGCGCGTTGAGCTTGGCGGCGAGGCTGTGGAGCATGTTGAGCTGGGCGACGGACCGGAACCGGTCCGCGCTGCTCTGGCCATCCAAGGGGGTCACCGCCATGTCGTGTCGACGCTCCGATCGCGATGCTCTCACAGCCATCGCAGCCTTCTAGCCAAGTGTCGGAACCCGACGGGGGGTGCTTGAACGCGCCACCTCCGTCTGTAAGCCTCAGCTCCGTGGCACGTGCGTCTGCGGAGGGGAAGCCGACGGAGCCGGCCGGGTTGTCTTCGCGCGACCGGCAGCTCCTGGACTTCGAACGGGAGAGCTGGAAACTCGGCGTGCCCAAGGAGCGGGCGATCCGCGAACGGTTCGGCTTCTCGCCGACGCGCTATCACCAGTTGCTGAACCGGCTCGTCGAGACGCCCGCGGCGCTCGCGTACGACCCCATGCTCGTGCGTCGCCTCCGCCGCTTGCGCGAGGCGCGCCGCCGCCGCCGCGTGGCGGGGCAGCTGGGCGTGCGCGTCTGAGGACCCCTTCGCTCGGCGCGGGCATCGCCCGAACCCTGGGGTAGGATGGCCCGCGTGAACCTGGGCACCGGACGCATCGTCGTGATCGTGGCGCTGGTCGTGGCCGGGCTCGCCATCCTCGTCAACGGGTTCAGCGACGGCGCCTCGGTGGCGGCGCCCGGCGGTGGCACGGTGGTGAGCCCCAGCGGCTCTTCCAGCCCCACCTCCTCAACGGGCGCGACGCCGACCGAAACGTCGTCGCCCCTCCCCGATCCCCAGCAGCCCGCGAAGGTTACGGTCGCCGTGTTCAACGGCACGGCCGCCCCGGTCTGGCGGCTCAGGGCGATCAGACGCTCACCGACGCCGGGTACACAAGCGGGCAGGCCCCGGCGGACTACGTGCCGAAGCCGGTCGCGAAGACCACGATCTACTACCGAACAGGACCCGAGGCGGCGCAGAATCAGGCCGAACGCCCAGGAGGTCGCCGACACGCTGCTTCAAGGGCGCGAAGGTCGCGGGCTCGGCACCGACGTCGACAGCGAGGTCGACAACAGCGTGCAGGTCGTCGTCGTGTTGGGCCAGGACTACGCCGACCAAGAACGGCGGCTGAGCCTTCCGGCTCAGGCTTCCTTCCGCAGCTCCCGCAGGGTCGATGCGCGCAGCTCCGCGCGGTCGTCCGGGGTCATCGCCATCACCCGATCGAGCGAATCGAGCAGCTGCTCGGGCGGGAACGGCTTGGTCACGAAGTCCGAGGCTCCGTCCTCCCAGCAGCGCATCCGGTCCTTCATCTGCGCCTTCGCGGTGAGGATCACGACGGGCAGGTCGCGGGTGGCGGCGTCCTCCTGGAGGGCCGCCAGCACCTGGTAGCCGTCCATCGCGGGGAGCATGAGGTCGAGCACGACGACGTCGGGCCGAGCCTCGCGGGCCAGGGCGAGCCCTTCAGCCGCCTCCAAGGCGCCCAGCACCTCATGTCCCGCGTGCTCCAGGTTGAGCTTGCAGAGCAGCAGGACGTCGGGCTCGTCGTCGATCACCAGCACGCGCATCATCAGCGGTTCCCGTACCTCATGTCCGTCACACACCTTTCCCCACCGATGTCATCGGCACGGAGGGCGGTGTCATGGATACCCATTACCTGGGACGTGAGGAGAAAAGCGCTCAACCGAGCGGCAGTCGCACCCTCAGGGCCCCGCTGATGGAAAGTTTGCTTGACATCTCGCAAGATGTAAAGGTACCTTTACGTTCATGCGGAACCGGGTGCGGGAGTTGCGAGGGAACGCGGGGATGACCCAGTCGGACCTGGGAGCGGCGCTCGGCGTCTCACGGCAGACGATCAACTCGATCGAGGCAGGGCGTTACCTCCCCTCGCTCCCCCTGGCGCTGGGGATGGCGCGGTTGTTCGGCGCCGGCGTCGAGGAGATCTTCGAGATGGAACGGGAGGATTCGTGATGCGCGATACATCGAGGAAGGGACATCGGGCGGTCTCGGTGGCTCCCCTGTTGATCATCGGCGGCGCCCTGGCGGCCGCGTTCTGGATCGCGGGGCACCCGGCCATCGCGGCCATCGTGATCGGCATCTATCTGGTCTTCGCCGTGGTCGCGTTCCTGTGGGGGGGAGGTGGCGGGGACGTGGCCGCGATCCTGAGAGGCGGGAGCGACGAGCGGCAGCACGACATCGATCTGCGCGCGACCGCCGTGGCCGGCACGGTGACCGCGCTCTTCACGATCGTGGCCGCCATCGTGAACGTCGCGCGCACCGGCGGCGATCCGGGGCCTACGGGATCGTCTGCCTCGTCTTCGGGATCAGCTACGGCGTGACCCTCGCCGTCGTGCGCCGCCGGACGTGAAGGAGTCGACTCGAGATCAGACATCCTGAAGCAGGATCCTTGGTCAGACACGACGTATCCGACGACCGACGGAGCGTTCGCCACGGTCAGGGCCTATGGGATGCTTCCCGGCATGGACAAGTCCGATCCGTCGTACAAGGGGCAGTCCGGGTACAACGCGGCGATGCTCGCGATCTACGACGTGTGGGTGCTGAAGTTCATGACGAAGGCGGTCTGGAAGGTTCCCGTAGCACAGGGCGTCGACAGTTATCGACAGCACATGGGGCACCGGCACCTCGACGTTGGGCCTGGGACCGGGTACTTCATCGAGAAGGCGGACCCGTCCCGCGACACGGAGATCACGCTCCTGGACCCCAATCAGACCGTGCTCCGCCACGTGGCGAAGCGACTCGAGGAACGGCATCCGATCACCGTTGAGGCCGACGTCATGAAGCCCCTCCCGGTCGACGGACCGTTCGACTCCGCGGCACTCAGCTTCGTCCTTCACTGCCTTCGCGGGCCAGAGGGAAACAAGGCGGTCGCCGTGAGGAACATCGCGGATGTCCTCAGCCCGGAAGGGGTCCTGTTCGGCGGGACGGTCCTCGGTTTCCAGAGCAACCACACGAAGCCCGCGCGCGCGTTCCTGCGAGCAGCCAACAAGCAAGGGGGCTTCGACAACGTGGACGACACGGCTGAAGGGCTCCGCCGCATCCTGGAGGTGTCCTTCAGCGCGGTGGATGTCGACGTCGTCGGTTCTGCGGCCTTCTTTGCCGCGGCCAGGCCACGGTCCCGCTCGTAGACGCCACCTGGTCGGAGCAGGGTTCGAACCAGGGCCGGTGGCTCGATCAGTGGTGCTCGACTGGCGCGCGTCACCCGCCCACGAATCGGCCACCCCGGCCGCGCCCCCACCCAGCCCAACCCCTCGTTGACGTGCGGTTTCGGCCCACCTACCCTGGGTCGAGGAGGCGTCCTCCATGCTCAAGGTGTCCCAGAAGCTCGAATACGCCATGCGCGCCATGATCGAGCTCGCCCAGCATCGCGACGACGAGCGGCTGGTGCCGGCTCGGGAGATCGCCGAGCGGCAGCAGGTCCCGCTCCGGTTCCTTGAGCAGCAACTCGGGGCGCTCTCGAAAGCCGGTCTGGTGGAGAGCTTCCGCGGTGCCGGCGGCGGGTGCCGCATCGCACGGGACCCCGCGGAGATCACCGTGGCGGAGATCGCCGACGCGATCGAGGGACAGCTGTTCCCGATGTTCTGCCTGGAGCCGTCCGATCACACCTGTTTCCAGGACTCACGCTGTGGGCTGCAAGGCTTCTGGGCCGATGTCGCCCGGGCGGTGCAGGAGGTCTTCGTGGAGACCACGGTCGCGGACCTGGCGGCCCGCCACGTGGGGATGGCGCCGGGACCCGTGCTGGTGAGCACGGACCAGATCCTGTCCCGGCTGAACTGACCGGAGCGGGCCCCGGCCCGGCTCAGGTCTGCCTTACTTGCCGGCTTCGGCCTTGCTCAGGATGCGGGTGAGCTTGGTGCCGCACACGGGGCAGGTGCCCTGGGCGGCAGGGCGGCCGTTCTTGAGTTCGACGATCTGGCCCTCGAACGTCCGCTTCTCGCGGCACTTCATGCAATACGCCTCGTACTGCGCCACCGCAGCCTCCTTCCAGCTTCGAGGCCGCCTCGATGGGCGGCCTGCGCACGATGGTGGCCCCGCCCGGGCACCGTTGCAAGTACCTGGGCGAACGTGGCACCCTCGCGTGGGGAGCCCATCCTGCGTACGATGCGGCCCTCAGCCCGTTCACGGAGGACCGCACATGAGCGACCCGCAGAAGAACATCTCGGCCCTGCTCTCGGAGGAGCGCGTCTTCGAACCTCCCTCCGCGTTCGCGGAACGCGCGATCGTCAGCGACGCAGGGATCTACGCGCGGGCCGAGCAGGATTTCGAAGGGTTCTGGGCGGAGCAGGCCGACCAGCTCAGCTGGTTCTCGAAGTGGGACTCCGTGATGGAGTGGAACCCACCCTGGGTGACGTGGTTCCGGGGCGGCACGCTGAACGCCTCGTACAACTGCCTCGATCGGCACGTCGAGGCCGGCGGCGGGGACAAGGTGGCCTACTACTGGGAGGGCGAGCCCGGTGAGCGGCGCACGATCACGTACCGCGAGCTGTACGAAGAGACCTGCAGGTTCGCCAACGCCCTGCGATCGCTGGGGGTGGCCAAGGGCGACCGCGTGGCGATCTACCTCGGCATGGTGCCGGAGCTCCCCGTCGCGATGCTCGCGTGCGCGCGGATCGGAGCGGCGCACTCGGTGGTGTTCGGTGGCTTCAGCTCCGAGTCGTTGAAGGACCGCATCATCGACGCCGAGGCGAAGGTCCTCGTCACCGCGGACGGGGCCTACCGCCGCGGCCAGGTGGTGCCGCTGAAGGCGAGCGCGGATGAGGCGGTGGCCGCGTGCCCGTCGATCGAGCACGTGATCACCGTGCGACGCACCGGGGGCGAGCACCCCTTCGAGGCGGGGCGCGACCTCTGGTACCACGACCTCGTGGCGGCCCAGGAAGCCGTGTGTGAGCCCGAGCCGATGGATGCCGAGGACCTGCTCTACCTGCTGTACACGAGTGGAACGACCGGCAAGCCCAAGGGCATCGCGCACACGACCGGCGGGTACCTCACGCAGGTCGCGGCCACCCATCGGATGATCTTCGACATCCACGAGGACGACGTGTACTGGTGCGCAGCCGATATCGGCTGGGTGACCGGACACTCGTACATCGTGTACGGGCCGCTCGCGAACCACACCACCGGGATCATGTACGAGGGTGCGCCGGACTGGCCCGACCGGGACAGGCTCTGGGACATCGCGGAGCGCTACAAGGTCACGATCCTCTACACCGCCCCCACGGCCATCCGCGCGTTCATGCGATGGGGCACCGAGCACGTCGAGAAGCACGACCTCTCGTCGCTGCGGCTGCTCGGTTCGGTGGGGGAGCCGATCAACCCGGAGGCATGGGTCTGGTACTGGACGTACATCGGCGGCGGACGCTGCCCGGTCGTCGACACGTGGTGGCAGACGGAGACGGGAGCCATCCTCATCACACCGCTCCCGGGCATCACCTCGCTCAAGCCGGGATCGGCCACGAACCCCTTCCCGGGCATCCAGGCCGACGTGGTGGACGAGGAGGGCAACTCCGTCCCGCCGGGGGGCGGCGGGTACCTCGTGCTCCGGCATCCGTGGCCGTCGATCTGCCGCACGATCTGGGGCGACCCTGACCGGTACGTGGCCACGTACTTCAGCAAGTACGGGCCGGAGGTCTACGTGGCCGGAGACGGGTGCCGTCGCGACGAGGACGGCTATTACTGGCTGCTCGGTCGCATCGATGACGTGATGAACGTGGCCGGGCACCGCCTGTCCACGTATGAGATCGAGAGCGCCCTGGTGGACAACCAGAAGGTTGCCGAGGCGGCCGTGGTCTCCCGGCCCGACGACCTGAAGGGCGAGGGCATCGTCGCGTTCGTCACGCTGAAGGGGGGCTACGAGGGCGACGAGGCGACGCTGCAGGAGCTGCGGGAGCACGTCGCCAAGGTGATCGGGCCGATCGCGAAGCCGGACAACATCATCTTCACGCCCGACCTGCCCAAGACCCGATCGGGCAAGATCATGCGCCGACTGCTCCGCGACGTGGCCCGCGGCAACGAGCTCGGCGACGTGACCACGCTCGCCAACGAAGAGATCGTCGAGCAGATCCGCGATCATGCGGCGGCCCAGCCGGCGGATGACTGAGCGATGACGATCGACGGATCGGTCTTCAGCGGACCCGAGGCGGAGTTCATGGCCGGTGCCCGCGTCGCCTACCTCGCCACCGTCTACGCCGACGGGAGGCCCCATCTGGTGCCGATCGGCCCCGTTTTGGACATGAACCGTCTCGTGTTCGCCACGGAGCGGGACACGCAGAAGGTACGCAACCTCGAGGGCGACCCGCACGTCGCGATCGGCTGCGACGAGTACCACGAGGACTGGGACCAGCTGCGGCAGGTGATCGCGTACGGCGAGGCCTACCTCGTGGAGAGCGGTCCGGAGTTCGAACGCGACCGCGGACTCCTGTACGAGAAGTACCCCCAGTACGAGTCGATGGCACCCATCACGGCCGAGTCCTCGGTCATCGTCGAGGTACGCGTCGACCGCGTCTTCAGCTCCGGCCTGTAGCGGGTCTCTCCCCCGGACAGTCCCCCGGATGGGGGAGCTGATCCGTCCTCCCTTCGGCCCAACGCCGCATACCCGAACTTAAGTACCCACGCACACCCGTCGATATCGCCTGCACCTTGGTTGGCCCGGAGGGGGCCCGGAAGAGGGGGCAGCGAGCATGATCGACCGTCGGGAGTTCCTGAAGAAGGCCGCGGTCACGACCGCGGGCATGGCGTTCGCCGGGATCGCGGAGGCGTCGTTCCTCGCCGAGCGAGGTTGGGCCGACATCGCGGGTCCGGGCACCGGCGACACGTTCGGCGTGAGTGTGCAGACCATCGGCAAGCAGACGAACATCCAGGCGCTGCAGGCCTTGGAGACGATGAGCGGACGGATGTTCGCCACCGTCCACAACCGGTTCCCGTGGCAGACGAGCCTCGTGAACCGGTACTCGACGTTCATCGCCGGTCGCGGCCAGGTGCCGATCCTGTCCTGGTTCACCCGCGGCAAGCAGAACGTGAAGTGGGCCGACATCGCGGCCGGCGCGCAGGACGCCGGATCACCGCCGAGGCCACGGCGTTGAAGGCGGCCGGCTGGCCGGCGTACTTCTGCTTCCACAAGGAGCCCGAGGACGAGGCGTCGCTCGGCAACGCGGCGCAGTGGCGGGCCGCGCATCAGCGCGTGTGGTCGATCTTCCAGCAGGTCGGCGTCACCAACGTGCGGTTCGTCGCGTGCTTCATGGCACCCACGTTCAGCGGAAGCTTCGGCGGGATCGAGGCGTGGCTGCCCGACAACTACGACGTGATCGGCGTGGACGGCTACAACCGCAACATCGCGGGGAACTGGCGCAGCTTCGAGAGGATCTTCACCCCGGCCCATCAGGTGGCGACGGCGCTCGGACGGCCGCTCTTCGTGATCGAGCACGGCTGCGTCGAGGGGAAGGCCGGGCAGAAGGCGCAGTGGTTCCACGACGCCCAAGCCCTGCTCCAGGGGTGGCCCGAGGTGGCCGGGGTCTCCTACAACAACGAGGGGAGCGGTGCGCGCAACTACCGGGTGGACACGTCGGCCTCGTCGCGCGACGCCTTCGCCGCGGTGGCCACGAGCGCCTTCTTCAACCCCGCCCAGACCTTCTGGACCGGGGAGCCGGCGCCCGCGTCGGCGGAGCGGTTGAAGCGACCGGGAGCCGCTCCGTCGCAGGGGAGGGGCGGGCGCCGACGACGGCATCACCGTAGACGTGGGCACGGTGGCGACAGCCGCCACCGGGGTGGCGCGCACGCCTAGCGGAGCTCAGTCGGACAGGTACTTCATGAAGAGGGCCATCGCGAGATCCACGTGCAGGATCTGCTCGTCGACGTCGTTCGCGTGGTGGCCTCCGGGGTAGAGGTGCACCTGCACCTCACGCCCGCGCACCCGGAGGCCGTGCGCGTAGGTCATGACCTGCCCCAGCGGGCAACGACTGTCGTGCTCGCCCGCGATCATCAGCATGGGCGCGCGCACGCGGTCGATGTAGGTCATCGGATTGCTGTTGTGGAAGAGCTCGGGGACCTCCATCGGGCTCCCGCCCATGGTGGCGAGGTCCCACGCCCGAAGCGCCGGCGCGCATTCGTAGTGCGCGGCGACGGAATCTCCGACGGGGATGCCGGCCACGACGGCGCGCCACCGCTCGGGATGCAGCCCGGCGTTCAGGGTCGCGAGATACCCGCCCCACGACCAGCCTTCGATGAAGAGCCGGTCCGGGTCCGCGATGCCCTCGGCGATCAGGTGGTCGAGCCCGGCGTTCAGGTCCTCCGACTCCGGGAAGCCCACATCGCCTTGGAGCGCCTGGCGGAACGCGGCGCCATATCCGGTGGACCCCCGGTAGTTGACGAGCAGGACGGCGAAGCCGTGGTCGGCGTAGGCGAGACGCCGTGGATCGAAGGCGTCGGTGTTGTGATACTCGGGGCCTCCGTGGGGCGAGACGATGGTGGGGAACGGCGGCTCGCCGTCGGGGCGCACGAGCCAGCCCTGGATCCTCGCCCCGTGGGGATTCGAGAACCACACGGGCTCGAACGGTCGGCCGCGGGGAGGCGGATCGACGCCGGGGATCGACAGGACGACCGCCCCCTCGAGGTTCCGGATGGCCGGCGGCTCGACGCCGCTCTCAGCGCGATACCAGAGGTCGCCGTCGGGCCGCACGCCCGCCTGGGTGATCGTGCCCGCGGCCGGAACGACCACGGAGGCCTCGCGCGTATCGAGATCGAGGCGCAGGAGGGCGTCGCGCGCCTCGTGGTCCTGGCGGAGGAGGAGCGCATCGCCGTCGGGGTACCAATCCGCCAGGTAGAGGGCGCCGGGCGCCTCGACGGGCAGCGGCTCGAGGGTTCCGTCGTCGAGGTTCCACAGCCAAGGGCGCTCCACGTCGTCGATCTCGCGGATCACCACGAGCCGCTGATCGCCGGGCACGGGCGACCAGCCCGCCGGAGAGAGCGTGTGCCCCTCGTCACGGAGCTCGCCCACGGTTTCCCCGTTGCGCGTGTCGAGGACGCGCAGCGCATAGTGCGAGATGTCGCCGTCCTCGCTGTGCCGGAAGCACAGCAGGGTGCCGTCGGCCGAGAGCCCACCGGGTCCCTGGGGCCACTCTTGGCCGACCCCTGCTGGCTGGGTATGCCGGTAGAGCGCCCGCGGAGCCTCGCCCTCGTGTGAGACGTACGCCACATAGTCCTCGTCGGTGCTGTAGCCGGCGGCTACGACGCCCGGCACCATCGCGAGGCCCGACATCCAGGCGTCGTCGAGTCCGGGGAACAGCGGTCGCGCATCGCCCCCCTCGAAGTCGGACACCATCCAGTGGCCGCGCTCGTCCCCGAGCAAGTCGACCCACCACACGAGGGCCGCGCCATCCGGCGTGACGTGGACCTCCTCGGCCCCGACGCCCTGATCCGATACCTGCCGCCGTGATCCGGACTCCAGGTCCCAGGCCCATGCCTGCGAGGTGCCCGATTCGGACGAGACGACGCCGAGACGTGCGGGCCGTGCGTCGGCCCAGCGAACCTCCGAGATCGTCGGCGTGCTGAACCGGAGCTTCCACGGTGCGGTCATGCGCGAAGCGTACCGGCCGGGAACCCGGCCGTACCACCCGTTCGAGACGCGCTGCTCCGCTTGTGTTGGGACGCAACCGAGCGCACACTGGATGAACGGATCGGAGGCCGGATGAGCGACGGCACCGTCGCACGACAGCGGATCGACGAGCATCGCAAGCTTCAGCAGGAGGAGACCCGCGCACTGGATGACGTCCAGGCCGCCCCTCCGTCGCCGGACGCCTGGCGGTATCGGCGCGACGGGCTCCCTCGGCTGTTCGCTCTGCTCGGCGTCGCGCTGGGGTTGCTCATGCTGATCGTGCCCGGGCTCATCGCGCTCCGCTCCTACCGAGCGTGGCGATCGGGTGCGCGGGAGACCCCCACCGCGGCCTGGGTCGTGTCGGCGATCGCGATCTGCGTGATGCTCGCGATACTGGTCGGCGTACTCACGGGCGCCTGGATCGCCGTGGCCGCTGTCGCGATCCTCGTGACCCCCATCGCGGCCGCCGCGTTCGCGAGGTTGTGAGCCGAC
This sequence comes from uncultured Actinomycetes bacterium, assembly GCA_963810915.1. GTDB lineage: Bacteria > Actinomycetota > UBA4738 > UBA4738 > HRBIN12 > JAOUEA01. The sequence continues at coordinate 366,350 of CAWEPH010000005.1, forward strand.
ATGGAGGTCCGAGGCGAGTCGCCTCGCAGCCCCGTGGATCTGAACTGATGCCGCCGCGTTCGACGCCTCGCGTGCCACGATGTGTCCGTGAGCCGAAGGAAGCCGAAGCGACCGCGGGACCTGATGGACGTGCTGATCGACCACCCCTCGTCCGTCGGGCCGGGCGAAGACGATGACGCGTACCTCCCGCCCGCGTCGTCAAGCTCGTGGCGGGCGCGCACCGACGGCCCGGCGCTCGCGCTCGCGATCCTCGGCGTGGCGTTCGGGCTCCTGCTGTTCGTGGTGCCCGGGGTCGTGGCCGGGAGCCAGGTGCGCGAGTGGCGAGGCGGGCTCCGCTTCCGGCCGCGGTTGGCATGGGCCCTCGGCGGCACGGCCATCTGGGCGGGGATCCTGGTGCTCTTGTCGTTCACGGCCCTCTTCGGGTTCGCCTTGATCGTAGGTGTGGTCACCCTCCCCCTCGTGATCCGCGTGGCCGCCCGCGAGTAGTCGCCCAGCCCGGCTTGCCACACCCGCCCCTCTTCCCGTTACAATCGTTAGCACTCGCTGCCATCGAGTGCTAGCAGTCGGTGGTGGCGGCTGAGAAGCCGGTAATCGACCAGGAGGAAGGAGAAGGGATGGCTGCGAAGATCATCACCTTCGACGAGGAAGCACGGCGCGCGCTCGAGCGGGGCATGGACCAGCTCGCCAACGCCGTGAAGATCACGCTCGGCCCCAAGGGCCGCAACGTGGTCCTCGAGAAGAAGTGGGGCGCCCCCACGATCACGAACGACGGTGTCTCGATCGCCAAGGAGATCGAGCTCGACGACCCCCAGGAGAAGATCGGCGCGGAGCTGGTCAAGGAGGTCGCCAAGAAGACCGACGACGTCGCCGGCGACGGGACGACGACGGCCACCGTGCTCGCCCAGGCCATCGTGAAGGAGGGCCTGCGCAACGTCGCTGCGGGTGCCAACCCGATGTCGCTGAAGAAGGGCATCGAGCGCGCCACGGAGCTGGCCGTCGAGGCCATCAAGAACCAGTCCAAGGAGGTCGAGGGCAAGGACGAGATCGCCCAGGTGGGCGCCATCTCCGCCGCCGACGTCGAGATCGGCGCCACGATCGCCGAGGCCGTCGACAAGGTCGGCAAGGACGGCGTCATCACGGTGGAGGAGTCCAACACCTTCGGGATGGAGCTCGACTTCGTCGAGGGCATGCGGTTCGACAAGGGCTACATCTCGCCCTACTTCATCACGGACCCCGAGCGCATGGAGGCGGTCCTCGAAGACCCCTACATCCTCATCGCCAACAGCAAGATCTCCGCGGTGAAGGACCTGCTCCCGGTGCTGGAGAAGGTCATGCAGGCCGGCAAGCCGGTCCTGGTGCTCTCCGAGGACGTCGAGGGCGAGGCCCTCGCGACCCTGGTGGTCAACAAGATCCGCGGCACGTTCCGCAGCGCCGCGGTGAAGGCTCCGGGCTTCGGCGACCGCCGTAAGGCCATGCTGCAGGACATCGCGGTCCTCACCGGCGCCACGGTGATCTCCGAGGAGGTCGGCCTGAAGCTGGAGACCGCCACCATGGACCTGCTCGGTACGGCCCACAAGGTCGTCGTCACGAAGGACGAGACGACGATCGTCGAGGGCGGCGGCAAGAGCGAGGACATCACCGGCCGCATCAACCAGATCAAGAGCGAGATCGAGAAGACCGACTCCGACTACGACCGCGAGAAGCTGCAGGAGCGGCTGGCCAAGCTCTCCGGCGGCGTGGCGGTCATCAAGGTCGGCGCGGCCACCGAGGTCGAGCTCAAGGAGAAGAAGCACCGCATCGAGGACGCCGTGCAGTCCACCAAGGCGGCCGTCGAGGAGGGCATCGTGCCCGGCGGTGGTGTGGCGCTCCTGAACGCGCAGACCGCGCTGGACAAGGTGGACCTCGAGGGTGACGAGCTCACCGGTGCCGCGATCGTGCGGCGCGCGCTCGAGGAGCCGCTGAAGCAGATCGCCTTCAACGCCGGCCTCGAGGGCGGCGTGATCATCGAGAAGGTCCGCGCGCTGGACGCCGGTCAGGGGCTCAACGCCGCCACCGGCGAGTACGGCGACATGATGAAGTTCGGCGTGATCGACCCCACCAAGGTCACGCGCTCGGCGCTGCAGAACGCCGCGTCGATCGCCGCGCTGTTCCTCACCACGGAGGCCGTGGTCGCCGAGAAGCCGGAGAAGGCTCCCGCGATGCCGGCGGGCGGCATGCCCGGCGGTGACATGGACTTCTGAGTCCGCAGCATCACCGCAGCATCGGACGGGGCCCCTGCGGGGGCCCCGTCCGCGTTCCCGGTCGGATTGACCGGCCTTGGCGGGAGCCGGAGGATACGCAGGCACCCGCCTGCGAAGGGAACCCGTTGCCGTCAGCTCCTCGCCCTCACGTGCGTGAGGCGTCGTGTACTCGCTGAAGCAGACCATCCGCATCTTCGTCTCGGTGGGTCGCAACCACGCGCTGCGCCGCGTGTTGCTCGCCTTCTTGATCTTCAACACGGCGGAGTGGGCCACGTGGGTGGCGATGCTCGTCTACGCGTTCGATCGTGGCGGTGCGTCCGCGGCCGGCACGGTGGCGGTGATCCAGCTCGTGCCCGCCATCTTCGTGGCGCCGCTGGGCTCGACGATGGGCGACCGGCTCCCGCGCGAGAAGGCGCTCGCGCTCGGTTACCTGATCCAGGCTTGCGCGATGGCGGCCACCGCGCTCGCGTTGTTCGTCGAGGCGCCGATCGGCGTGATCTACCTCTGCGCGGCCCTCTCCAACTGCGCGATCACGCTCACCCGCCCGGTGCATCACGCGATCCTGCCGGAGCTGGCCGAGACACCGCCGGAGCTCACCGCCTCGAACTCCGCCTCCAGCACCCTGGAGGGGCTCTCGGTGTTCCTCGGGCCGGTGCTGACGGGCGTCCTCCTGGCCGAGGAGGGAGCCTGGCTCGTCTTCGCTGCGACGTCCGTAGGGATGCTCGGTGCCGCGGCCATGACTGTCGGTCTGCGGCGTCACCTCGCGGTCGTGCCGGCGGACCACGTGTCGGCGTCGATCGTGCACGATGCGAAGGACGGGGTCCGCCAGCTCCGCGAGGACCGCGGTGCCACCCTCCTCACGTTCTTGGTGGGTGCGCAGTTCGTCGTCGTGGGCATGCTCGACGTGCTCGCGGTGGTGCTCGCCCTGGAGATCCTCGGGATGGGTCCGGCGGGACCGGGGTTGATGACGGCCGCGGCGGGGATCGGCGGGCTGCTCGGCGCCGCCGGCACCGCCGTGTTGATCGGCCGGCATCGGATGGCCCCTGCCATCGCCGCCGGGATGATCGCCACCGGCGGATCGCTCGCCCTCGTGGCCGTGGCGCCCGGACCGGCGCTGGCGGCCGTGCTCCTGATCGGCTGTGGGATGGGCAAGGCGTTCTTCGACGTGGCCAGCCGCACGCTGCTGCAGCGCACGGTCGACGACGAGGTCCTGTCGAGGGTCTTCGGGCTCCAGGAGGCCATGCTGATGGCCGGCCTCGCGGTCGGTTCCGCGCTGGCGCCCGTGTTCGTGGCGCTCTTCGGCGCGCGCGGCGCGTTCGTCGCCGCCGGCGCGTTCCTTCCCCTCGTCGGGTTCCTCAGCCGGGCCAAGTTGCGCGAGGTCGATGACCGGGCTCGGGTCCCCGGCGTCGAGCTCGACCTCCTCCGACGCATCCCGTTGTTCGAGCCGCTCGCGCAGCCCGTGCTCGAACGGGTGAGCTGGCACCTGATCCCGCTCGAGGTCGACGCGGGCCAGGTGCTCATGCGCCAGCGGGAACCCGGGGATCGCTTCTACGTCATCGCGGAGGGTGAAGCGACCGTCGAGGTCGACGACGTGACGGTCGCGCGTCTCGAGCCCGGCGGCTACTTCGGCGAGATCGCCCTCCTGCGCGACGTCCCCCGCACCGCCACCGTGCGGGCGGCGACCGACCTCCGCCTGCTTGCCCTGGAACGCATCGAGTTCCTCGCCGCCGTGACGGGATCGCGTCCGAGCGCGATCGCCGCGAACCAGGAGGCTGATCGGCGCCTCCGCCAGAACCGGCGGCTCACCGGCCGGTCGATGGACGACGATCCCTTCTGACCGTTACAGAACCGCAACAACTGCGGATGAACCGCGCGACAGGGAGCACCGAAATACGGGTTGGAGCCCCTCTCTCCAACCGGAAGGCCCCGAGCCCCCCGCTCGGGGCCTTCTTCCATCCCGGAACGGCGGTCGTGGGAGGATACGCACCATGGTCGCCACCGAGGTCGCCACCAAGCTCGCGGGGCTGCACGACCTGCTCAGGAAGCACCGGGGGCGTGGTCGTGGCCTTCAGCGGCGGGACGGATTCGACCCTGGTGGCGGTCGCGGCATCGCGCGCACTCGGCGAGCGGGCGGTTGCGGTGACGGCGGTCTCGCCGTCGCTCCCGCCGGGCGAGGCCCAGGAGGCATGCCGACTCGCCGCCGCGCACGGGATCGCGCATCGGTTGGTCCGCACGCGCGAGGCGGAGGATCCCGCGTACCTGGCCAACGGCCTCGACCGCTGTTATCGGTGCAAGACGGAGCTCTACGACGTACTCGCCCGCGTTGCCGAGGAGACCGACTTCCCGGTGGTGGTCTCGGGAGCCAACCGTGACGACCTCGGTGAGTTCCGTCCGGGACTCCGGGCCGCCGAGGAGCACGGCGTGCGCCATCCCCTGATCGAGGTGGGGATGACGAAGCGGGACGTGCGCGAGGCGGCGCGGGACCTGGGCGTGGCCACGTGGGACAAACCGGCTTCCGCCTGCTTGTCGTCCAGGATCAGGTTCGGGGTGATGATCACCGTGGAAGAGCTGTCGAAGGTGGGTCGCGCCGAGCGCTTGCTGAAGGATCTCGGGTTCCGTCAGTGCCGGGTGCGCGTGCACGACGCGGAGCTGGTGCGCGTGGAGGTGGAGGCGGACGAGGTCGCGCGCCTGGCCGAGCCCGCCGTGCGCGCCCACGTGGTCGAGGGGCTCACCGGGCTCGGTTGGCGGTACGTGACGCTGGATCTGCAAGGGTTCAGGTCGGGCTCGATGAACCCCGAGGTGCCGCCGGCGTGAGCCACGTGATCCGCGTCAAGGTGCGGTGGCGCGACATGGACCACTACGGCCACGTGAACAACGCGGTCTACCTGACCTACCTCGAGGAGTGTCGTGACCGACTGGTGGAAGACCTGATGGGCGCGGACGGCGCGTGGGACTTCGTCTTGGCGCACGTGGGCATCGACTATCGGAACCAGCTCACCCAGGACGACGGCGAGATCACCGTGCGCTGCGCGGTCGCGAGCTTCGGCGCGTCCAGCGTGCGGACGCGCGAGACCATCGTGAAAGCCGACGGGACGGTCGCGGCGGAGGCCGAGGCGGTGATCGTGCCGCGGGCCCCGGACGCTGCGCGGTCGCGGCGCCTCACCGTGGACGAGCGGCGGATCCTTCAAGCCGCGATCGACGGTGACGGATAGGCCCGCTCAGGCGCCGATCGCGGGAAGGATCCGGCGACCGTGCACGAAATGGTCCCGGTACCAGCCATCGCCGACCCACATGATCGTGACGCCGCCGGGCGTGTGCGAGGAGTCGAGCGAGAAGCCGTTCCCGATGTACACGTCGACGTGGTCGACGATGCCGTCATCGTCTCCGTCGTAGAACATCAGGTCGCCCGGTATCAGCTGGTCGAACTTCAGGTGGCCGGTGCGCGCCATGTCCGCTGAGGAGCGTTGGGGGAGCTGCCAGCCTGCGTACGGCCTGGGCGGCGCCACTCTCCAGATGCCCCCGTCGTTCGCGCGGAGGGCCCACCACGAGAAGCCCGAGCAGTCGAACCCGGGGATCGGCTGTCCGCCCAGCCCCGAGGGCTCCGGTGTGGCCAGGCCCCACTCGCCCCCCCAGACGTAGGGATACCCGGCATAGCGGATCCCCCACCGCACGATCGCCCGTCGCGAAGGGCCCATCTTCGGCAGCTGGATCCCCTCGTACTGCCCCGCGATCCACGGGACGGTCCAGGAGGGGAGCGTCTTCGCCTTGTAGAGCGAGAAGGCCACCTGTGAGCGTGGCATCGGCGTCGACGGTCCGACGTCCTGCGCCTCGTTCGCGTCGCTGTTGTAGCGCAGACCGAGCCGCATGCCGAGCATCGTGGTCCCGAAGTTGACGGGGGTGTCGAACGCCACGCCGTCGCTCGTGTGCAGCGCGTCCAGCTGCCGCGCGGTCGATCGCAGGCCAAGCGCAAGCACCAAGACACGATGCACGGTGGTCATCGTGACGGGCTTGTCCGGCAGGAAGCCGCCGTCGGCGGTCCGGCGCATCCATCCCATCTTCACGGCGACGTTCGCCCAGCGGTAGAACGCCTGGGAGGTGTCGAGATCGGTGAACGTGATGGTCGGGTCGACTGTCTCGTCCGGGGCGAAGGCCTTCACGACCGCGCGCGCGAAGTACTTCCGCGTCTCGATCATCGAGGGTCGGAACGGATAGGTGCCGTCGGGGTTGGCGGGGAAGTCGCGCATCCAATCGGATGTGCCGCCCACGTAGTTGATCGCGGTGCGCGCCCAGGCGTCCCCGCTGCCCACGTCGCTCCACTTCACGCCCACGCGGCGCCCGCGCGCCCCTTCCGGGATGTGCACGGGGATCGGTGCCGGCCCGGACCCGTACTCTCCGACGGTGACGTCGGGGTGCGTGGGGCCCGGGGCGGGGCTGGCCGCTACGGCGTTCGTCGTAGGCCCGAGGGGGAGCATCGCGAGTGCGCTCGACGCGATCAGCGCCAAGGTCATCACGCGACGGCGAAGCCGGGGTCCCCCTCGGTTCATGGTTAGGGGGTCGGTCCCCGAGCGGCGGAACTTGAGGTGGCTGGGGGTGGGCCGCATGGGAGCCCGACGCTACCAGCGGCTACCGCACCTGTGCAGGGCGCCACCGCCTACGCCACGTGCGGTAGGCTCCGCGGGTGCTGGGGGAACGTGAGGCGCTCGTGATCGACGTGCGTGGGTTCGACGTGCACGGCGTCTCCTACGCCGACGTCACCGTGGCGTACCGAGACCGTCGCGTGGAGACCGCGCGTCTGGGGCGGGAAAGCATGCCCGCCGACCTCCAGCCCGGCGAGGAGGTCCTCGTCAGCACGGCCGTGAACATGATCGTCGCCATCCGGCGCTCGGGCGTCTGAGGTCGTGATCCGCCCGAGGGCGTGATTCAGTCGCGCGGCCCTTCACCGCGAACGACCTCGACCTGCTCCAGCGCTTCGCGCAGCTCCTTCAGCCAATCCTCCTGGCGTTCGGCCACCAGCCGGACGCACCAGGCCAGCGCGTGGCTGCGGCTGCGTGCGACACCCGCATCCACGAGCGTGTCGAGGACCTTGCGTTCCGGCATGCGGAGCCGCGTCATGGCGGGGATGCTGAGCGTCGTGAAGAGATGACGCTGATCCCCGCACTGCGCTCCCCAGGAGACCTTGCGGCCGAACCGTCGCTCGGCCTCGTCGGCGATCTGCATCCGCTTGCCGCGCGTGTCCTCGCGGAAGCCGTCGATGCGCGAGGCGCGTGCCGCAACCTCGGTCTCGGGGGTGGCGTCGGAAGGAAGCTCGGGCTCGGGCAGCGTGCCTACGACCAGGATCTCGTCGCGGTCGTAGGTCACTTCCGGGGGTCCGGCGAACCACTCGGCGGGGAGTCGGCCGGCGAACCAGCCCTGGAGGTGCTCGGCGGGTGAGGTGGTCGTCTTCTCAGGCATGCAATCGAGATTACATCATTACATCCGTGCGTCAACCCCACGCGAGGGTCTTCGGGTCGGCTACCCTCTCCCTCCATGCAGCCCGTGCCGGAAGAGGCGCCCACCGGGTCCTACGGCGGGAGTCGGCTGAACACGGATCTCGACACGCCTCCCGACCACGCGTATGACGGCCGCGGCGCCTCCCCCTCGCCTCATCATGATCTCGCGGTGGAGGTCGCCCCGGAGGACGTCCTGATCCTCGATGCGATCGCGGATCAGGACGAGTGGATGACCGACGTGTTGGCCCGCCTCGTCCAAGCGCCGACGATCCTCGGCGAGGAGGAGGCGGGCCAGCGGATCGTGGAGGGGATCCTGCGCTCACTCGACCTGGATCCGGTCGACGTTCCCATGGATGAGACCGCGTTGCGGACGCACCCCCAGGCCGCGCCGTTCGACTGGGACGTCGATGGCAAGCGGAACGTCGTGGCCACCTGGAGTCCCGGGTCGCTGACGGACGGACGGTCGCTGATCCTGAACGGACACATCGACGTGGTGAGTCCGGAGCCCCTCTCGCAATGGGAGGATCGCGACCCGTTCAGTGGGCTCCACGAGGACGGGTGGCTCTACGGGCGTGGCTCGGCCGACATGAAGTGCGGGCTGGCCGCCATCTTCGGTGCCGTGAAGGGGTTGCGATCCCTCGGACTCACCCCGCACGCGCCGATCCATCTCGAGTCCGTCGTCGAAGAGGAGTGCAGCGGCAACGGCACCCTTCAGACGATCCTGAGCGGCTACACCGCCGACGCCGCCGTGATCACGGAACCGTTCGGCGCCGCCATCACGACCGCACAGGTCGGCGTGCTCTGGTTCAAGGTGCGCATCGTGGGTGTTCCCGGGCATGCGGCGGAAGGCCGCAACGCCACGAACGCGATCGAGAAGAGCCTCACCGTGATCGGGGCGCTCCGCGAGTTGGAGACCGAGATGAACGTGGCGCCCCCCCCACCCTTCGACCTGTTCACCCACCCGATCAATCTGAACGTCGGCACCATCAAGGGCGGCGACTGGCCCTCCACGGTTCCGGGCGTGTGCGTCACCGAGTACCGGATCGCGCTATATCCGGGGTCCACGATCGTCGATCTCAAGTCGCGCATCGAGGCGACCGTCGCCGAGGCGACTGCCGACCAGCCCGGCTCTGCCGAGGTGCTCTACAGCGGCTTCTCGTCCGAGGGCTACGACATCGCGGACGACCATCCACTGATCGGCACGCTGGCCGCGTCCTTCACGCGCCAGTCGGGCGCGCCACCCGCTCTGGTGTCCACGACGGGAACCACGGACGCGGCCGTCCTGGGCAACGTGGCGGGCATCCCGGCGGTGTGCTTCGGCCCCTACGCCGAGCAGGCGCATGGGGTTCACGAACGGGTGTACCTTCCGTCCGTGGTCCAGACGGCACAGGTGCTGGGGCTGTTCATCCGTGACTGGTGCGGTTTGTCGTGACCGACGGGGCGGTCCTGCTCGTCGGGCTCGCCCTGATCGTGGCGCTCGCGATCTGGGCGCTCCGGGGAGCCGCCACACCTCCCGAGCCCGCGACGAGCGTCGCATCCGGGGACGAGCCCGCACCCGTGCCGCTCGTGCGGTCCACCCCGGCGCTCAGCGGCATCCCGGCCATCCGGCACTTCTTCCGGACGAACGAGACGCCGATCTACTTCGTGTCGGCGACCGCTTTCAACCTGCTGGGGATCGATCGGTGGGTGCGCAACTTCAAGTTCATCAACTACTACGATTCCTTCGACGGTTGGCACCCCAACGTCCTCGTCCCGCATGAGCAGGAGCCCCGCGAATTCTCCTCGATCGAGGAGATCTGCAACTACCTGCTCGGCCACAAGGAGGTCGTGGACTACGTGCAGGCGCGTGGACCGGGTGGCAAGGTCGCGTTCCTCATGTTCGACGAGGAGACGGAGCAGCTCGCCGAGGAACTGGGCCTCGAGGTGGCATTCCCGGCCGCCGAGCTGCGGCACCGGATGGACTCGAAGATCGAGACCACGCGCCTCGGCGACGAGGCGGGCGTCCCGAGCGTCCCCAACGTCATGGGGGTCGGGACGTCCTATGCCGATCTGCTCACCCTCTCTCGCGCGGCGGGGCTCGGCGACGACCTCGTCGTGCAGACGCCGTACGGCGACTCCGGCCAGACCACGTTCTTCATCGCGGATGAGGACGATTGGAAGGCGTCGGCGTCCAAGATCGTGGGCGACCCGATCAAGGTGATGAAGCGGATCGAGCCGCGCGAGCTGGCGATCGAGGGTGTGATCACCCGTCACGGGACGCTCGTGGGTCCGCTCATGACGGAGCTCACGGGCTTCCCCGAGCTCACGCCGTACGACGGAGGCTGGTGCGGCAACGACGTCTCGCCGGACGTGCTCACCGAGGCCCAGCGGACGAGCGCGCGCGAGCGCACGAAGGCGATGGGAGAACGCTTGCGCCGGGAGGGCTACCGCGGCTACTTCGAACTCGACTTCCTCCTCGACGCCGAGACCGGCGACATCTGGCTCGGCGAGCTGAACCCGCGGGTGACGGGGGCGAGCAGCATCACGAACGTGACGGCCGTGGCCTACGGCGACATGCCGCTCTTCCTCTTCCACCTCCTGGAGTTCATGGACGTGGACTACGAGATCGACGTGGACGAGCTGAACGCCCGCTGGGCACACCCGGGCAACGTCGACGAGTGGACGCAGTTCATCCTGAAGCAGACCGACGAGGCCGTGGAGCTGATCACGGAGGCGCCTTCATCGGGGATCTGGCGGATGCAGGAAGATCGGTCGATCGGGTATGCGCGCCGCGACACCGACTGGCACACCGTGAGTGACGAGGCCGAGGCGTTCTACCTCCGGATCGCCGCATCCGGCGGCTACCGTTACCCCGGCGCCGACCTCGGCATCCTGGTGACCCGCGGCCGATTCATGAACGAGGAGCACGAGCTCCAGGACCGCGCCCGCGATTGGATCGCGGGGATCAAGGGACAGTTCCGCAGCGTCCCGCCCGAGCGCGAGCCGGAGGTTCAGCCCGAACCGTTCGGCTTCAAGATGCTGTAGCCGATACCTCCATGCAGATGGTTCCGTTCACCTTCCGATCGGTGCAGGAGCTCGAGCTCGGCCCGAAGTGGGCCGCGGTCTTCGAGGAGCGATGGCCCCACTACCGGGCATGGTTCCTGCGCGAGGGGGAGGCCGCCAGGCCCTCCTACGCCACCAGCGTGCGCATGCTGCGCGCCCACATGCCTGAGTTGGTCCCCGCCTACGAACGGGTCGTCGACCTCGCGGGCGGGGGTGACCTCGCGGCACGGATGCTCTCGCTCTACAGGCCGCCGCCCTACCTCGCCGCGTGCTCGCAGGGGGTGTGGTCGCGCGACGGGCAGCCGATGCTGGTCCGCAACTACGACTATGCCCCGTCCCGCATGGAGGGCGTGATCTGGTCGACCAAGCTGCTGCATCGCCGCGTGATCGGGATGAGCGACTGCCTGTGGGGCCTGCTCGACGGGATGAACGACGCCGGCCTGGCGGTGTCCCTGACGTTCGGGGGCCGGCGTGTTCTCGGGGACGGCTTCGGCATCCCGATCGTGCTCCGTTACGTGCTCGAGATCTGCGAGGACGTGGCCGAGGCGCGGGCGACGCTCGCGCGCCTCCCGTACTCGCTCTCGCACAACCTCACGCTCGTGGATCGACACGGCCGCGTGCTGACGGCGTACCTCTCGCCCGATCGGGAGCCGATCTTCCGGGAGTTCCCCGCCGCCACCAATCATCAGGGGATCGTGGAGTGGCCGGAGCAGGCCCGCGCGACGCGCACGATCGAACGGGAGCGCTGCATCGTCGACCTGCTCGAGGATGCCTCCATGACGTCGAACGTGTTCGTGGACGCGTTCCTGAAGGCGCCGTTGTTCAGCACGGCGTATGCGAGCGGATTCGGCACCCTCTACACGGCGGCGTATCGTGCGGTCGAGGGCGTGGTGGACTTCCGGTGGCCGACGCACGCCTGGCATCTGGGCTTCGACGCGTTCCCGGAGACGGAGCACACGGAGGTGCTGGCCGAGGGTTCGGTCGCCTGAGGAGACCTCTGAGCGGTGCACGTCCGGGCGAGCGTGCGATGCTTGCCGATCAGGGTCGTGAGGGGAGTGGCTCGTGGAAGCTCGAACGAGATCGAAGGCGCCGATCGTGCCCTTGGTCCTCGGTGTGGTGGGCGGAGCACTGTTGATCATCGGTCCGCTCCTGACCTGGGCGAGCGCATCGCTCGATATCCCGAAGTTCGCCGCCGCACTCGGGGCGCCCGTGGACGTGGTCGAGAGCGCACTGGGGAGCGCAGCGCATCCCTACACGGTGTCCGGCCTCCATACCGGCGCGCACGGCACGCTCGCATTGGTCGCCGGGATCGCGGCGATCATCTTCGCCGTCATCTTGGTGGTGCTGCGGGGACAAGTCGCGAAGGTGATGGGAGGGCTCCTCGTCCTCGCGGGCCTGCTCGGTGCCGGAGCGGCCGTCTACGACCTCAGCAAGATCGGCGACCTGCGGAGCGAGGCGCAAGCCGGGGTTGCCAGCGTGCTCGAGAGTGCAGGCGTGGACCCGAGCGTCGTGACCGGCGTCCTGAAGGTCAGCGCCGGCATCGGTATCTACGTCTGCGCTCTGGGCGGGATCCTCGCCGTGGTCGCGGGTATCCTCGCGCTGGTCTCCAAACCGTCTGAGCCTGCGGCGGCGGACGCGATGGGCGGTAGTCCCGGATACGTGCGCACGAGCCCGGTCGGGTCTGGGTTCGAGGCCACCTCGCCGCCACCCGCGCCGGCCACGCCCCTTCAGGAGCTTTCCGGCGCCGCAGAGGCCCCGGAGCCACCGCCGACCCTCCCGCCGGACGCGCCTTCGGGCGAGGACGACGCAACCTCGGGCTGACGTGCGCACCACGACCTTCGTTCTCGATACCCGGGGCCGTCGAGTCATCGACATCTCGGCGCAGGTGTCCGCGTTCGCTGCGGAAGCGGGATCGGACGGTCTGATCAACGTCTTCGTGCCCCACGCGACCGCCGGCCTCGCCGTGATCGAGACCGGCGCCGGCACCGAGGGTGACCTCGAGGAGGTCCTCGAGCGCTTGCTCCCGCGCGAGGACCGGTACGCGCACCGTCACGGCTCGGTCGGTCACGGCGGCGACCACGTCCTGCCCGCGTTCGTCGCGCCCTCGCTGATGCTTCCGGTCGTGGACGGAGCGGTTGCGTTCGGCACGTGGCAGTCGGTGGTCTTCGTAGATCCGAACCGCGAGAACGACACGAGGACCGTCACGCTGTCCTTCGTCCCGGGCTGACCTCGCCTCAGAGGTACTGGCCTGGAGCGCGCTCTGCCTTGCCGTCGCTGGGCGTCTGCACCGCTTGCACGTCCCGCTCGCGGAGCAGCACGAGGTCGTCGCCGTCGAGCTCCACCTCGAGGCCCGAGGAAGGGAGGAACAGGACGCGGTCACCGGCCGCTGCGACGCGGACGTCGGGGCCGACCAACGCCACCTCACCCCACGAGAGGCGCTTGGGCGCGGGCATCGCGGTGGCGGGGATCAGGAGGCCACCCGCCGACTTGCGTTCGCCGTTCTCCGGCACACGGACGACGAGTCGATCCCCGGTCAGCCGGATGTCGCCCGTCGTCTCGGCAGGCCTCTTGGTCCGCGCCTTGCGTGGCTTCGCGGCCGTCTTGGCGGGGGGCTTCTCGTCGGTCGCACGGGGCATGGCCCGAGTCTAGCGAGCGTGAGCGGGTACCATGCGCCGCGTGAAGGCGCGCAAGCTCACCCGCTGGGGGGCGAAGCGGCTCGAGGCATCGCCCGCGATCGATCACTGGCAGGAGGATCGCGAGCAGATCGAGTCGGAGATCCTCCTCGGGTTCGTGATGGGCGAAGAGCCCGACGACGACGACGATGTACCGGCGTGGGCACGCCGGCAGTTCGAGGCATTGATCGAACGCCGCGCGACGGGTGAGCCGATCCCGCTGATCACCGGGTCCACCGACTTCCTCGGACTGGACATCCTGGCGGCCCCGGGGGTGTTCGTGCCCCGCGACTCGTCAGAGTTCCTCGCGATCCAGGCGATCCGCCGGCTGAAGGGCCGTAAGGAGCCGGTGCACGTCGACCTCGCGACGGGCGGTGGCACGATCGCGCTCGCCGTGGCCGATCGCGTGAAGAAGGCGCGCGTCTACGGCACGGATGTGGCGGGCGACGCGATCAAGCTCGCGCGGAAGAACGCCAAACGTCTCGGCCTGAAGGCCACCTTCCGCAGGGGGGACCTGTTCGGAGGCCTGCCGGCCGAGCTCGCGGGGCACGTCGACGTGATCACGATCCACCCGCCCTACGTGCCGGCGGACGAGGTACAGGATCTGCCGGACGAGGTGCGTGCTTGGGAGCCGCGGCACACGCTGACGGACGGTAGCGTCGACGGCATGGGTCTCGTGCGACGCACCGTGGAGGAGGGCCCGCGATGGCTCGTCGACGACGGCTGGGTGCTGATCGAGGCGGATCCGGACGCGGCCCGGGACGTGAGGCGCGTGATGGCCAAGGGCGGCTTCCGGGACGTGAAGAGCACGAAGGGCGGCGAGCTGAAGGTGACCCGCGTGGTGGTGGGGAGGCGACCTCGATGACGACCACGCTGCCGTTCGGTACGTGGCCCTCGCCGATCTCGGCGACGATGCTCGCGACGAGCGCCGTGGAGCTCTCCGAGCCGTGGATCGTGGACGGGGCGACGTGGTGGCTCGAGTCGCGCCCTGCCGAAGGCGGCCGAACCGTGATCGTGCGAACCGACCCCTGGTCCTCGCCGTCCGACGTGACGCCCGAGGGGTTCGACGTTCGCACGAAGGTCCATGAGTATGGCGGCGGGTCGTTCCTCGTGTCCGGCTCGACGGTGTACTTCGCGGAGTTCGCGGACCAGCGCCTGTACCGGCAGGACCTGGGGGGTGTCCCGGTCCCGATCACGGCCGAGACCGGCGGGCGTCACCGCTACGCGGACGGTCGCGCGACCGCCGATGGGTCCCTCCTGCTCTGTGTGCGCGAGCGACACGAGGACGACGGCGTGGTGAACGAGCTCGTGGCTCTCCCCACCGACGGGTCGACCGAGCCGCGCGTCATCGCGTCGGGCAGGGACTTCTACGCTGCGCCACGGCTCTCCCCCGACGGCTCGAGACTCGCGTGGCTCAGCTGGGATCTCCCCTGGATGCCCTGGGACGGATGCGAGCTGTGGGTGGCCGCGTTGGCCGCGGACGGGACCCTCTCCGATCTTCGGCAGGTAGCGGGCATCGACGGCGAGGAGTCGATCTGGCAACCCGGCTGGAGTCCGGACGGCGTGCTCCACTGCGTCAGCGACCGATCCGGTTGGTGGAACCTCTACCGGGAGGGGGACGCAGACCTCCGAGCGCTGCACCCGGCGGAGGCCGAGTTCGGATGGCCCCATTGGGTGTTCGGGGGTGCGACGTACGCCTTCTTGGACGACGGACACATCGCGTGCATCTACAGCCGTGACGGGGTCCAGCACGTCGCGGTGCTCGATCCCGAGACCGGGGAGCTGATCGACGTCGACATGCCTCACACCGCGATCCCGTATCCGTATCTCGCCGCGGAGGGCTCGCAGCTCGCGCTCGTGGCGGCCTCGCCGACGCTGCCGGAGCAGCTCGTCGCGTTGGACTTCACGAGCCGTGCGGTCGAGGTCCTGGCGGAAGCGGACGCGACACGCCTCGACGAGGCCTTCGTCTCCATCCCCCGCGCGATCGAGTTCCCCACGGAGGATGGGTTGACGGCCTTCGCGCACTTCTACCCCCCCGTGAACGCGGACGCCGCGGGGCCCGCGGGTGAGCGTCCGCCGTTGATCGTGATGAGCCACGGCGGGCCGACCTCCTCGCGCACGAACGCCTTCGACCTCGCGAAGCAGTTCTGGACGTCCAGGGGCTTCGCCGTCGTGGACGTGAACTACGGCGGGAGCACCGGGTACGGGCGCGCCTACCGGCAGCGTCTCAACGGCACCTGGGGCATCACCGACACGGCCGACTGCGTGAACGCCGCGCGCTTCCTCGCCGATCAGGGCAAGGTGGATCCCACGCGGTTCCTCATCCGCGGCGGCAGCGCGGGCGGGTACACGACGCTCTGCGCGCTCACGTTCCACGAGGACTTCGCCGCCGGTGCCAGCTACTACGGGGTCAGCGACCTCGAGCCGTTCGCGCAACCGGGCGGGACCCACAAGTTCGAGTCGCGGTACGAGCACACCCTGATCGGCCCGTACCCCGAAGCGGTGGAGCGCTACCGCGACCGTTCGCCCATCCACTTCGTGGACCGCCTCTCGACCCCGATGCTCGTGTTGCAGGGCGCCGAGGACGAAGTGGTGCCTCCCTCGCAAGCGGAGTTGATGGTCGACGCGCTGGAGGCGAAGGGGCTGCCCTATGCGTACCTCCTGTTCGAGGGCGAGCAGCACGGGTTCCGCAAGGCGGAGACGATCCGTGTCGCGCTCGAGGCCGAGCTTTCCTTCTATGCCCAGATCCTCGGCTTCGAGCCGGCGGGAGACGTGCCGCGCCTCGAGATCCGCCACCTCGGCGCCTGACCGACGTCGGACCGGCGGGCCGCGGGTCCCGTCCGCGACGGGCCGGTCGGCCTGGGAACCGGCCCCGTTCCGCGGTCGAATATCTGGTGAACGTCGAGTTCGTGTCGCCGTACCCAGTGGAGGATCGATGACCAACGCCACCAAGGCCAAACAGCGCGTGGATCGCCCGAGCAAGGCGCAGCGGCTCGAGGCCGAACGCCGCCGGAAGCGACAGCGCACCATGATCTTCGGGTTCATCGGGCTCGTCGCCCTGGTCGTTCTCGCGGCCGTCCTGCTCACCGGTGGAGGGAGCTCCGACACGCCACCCTCGGCGGTCGGGCAGGTGACGATCGCTCCCACGTCCGGACCGGTGCAGGCGGGCGACTCCATCCCGGCGTTCTCGGCGCCGGCCCTCGGCGGGGGCACGATGCAGTGGTCGTCGTACGCGGGCAAGCCGACCGTATTGGCGATCTGGGCGCCGTGGTGTCCCCACTGCCAGGCCGAGCTACCCCGCCTGTCCGCGTCCATGGCCGCACACCCGGATCTGCAGCTCGTGAGCGTCGCGACGGCGATCGGGCAGGAGCCGGGTCCCTCGGTGGCCGGCTTCCTGAAGGATCACGGCCTCAGCTTCCCCGTGGGGATCGACGACGGCCAGAACACCATCCTCAACGGGCTCGGGGTGAACAGCTTCCCGACGATCTTCTACGTCGACGCCGACGGCAAGGTGCTGCAGGTGACCACCGGTGAACTGACGCCGGACCAGCTGAACGCGGCGTTGGATCAGCTCGACGCTTGAGCTCGAGATCCGGGTCGGAAGGGGTCCGCAGGGGGCCGGGCGGAGCCCGGCCCCCTGAGGGGAGAGGGGGCGCGTCCTCTCATCGTGCACGCTCGCAGGCCAGGGTGAACACCGGGTGAATGGGTGCCGAAGACGACGCGGCGTGTCGGTGGTGGTTCAGCCGCCGATCATCGACATGCTGCGGGCGGGCTGGACGAAGTCGGGGTGGTTGATCCGGTGGCCGGACCACTTCCGCCACACATCCGTGCGGATCAGGGCCGCGAGCTCTTCATCGCTCGCGCCGGCGCGCATCGGCTCACGAAGGTCCGTCTCCTCCAACGCGAACAGGCACGAACGTACCTGACCTTCGGCCGTGATCCGGAGGCGGTTGCACGTGTCGCAGAACGGTTGGGTCACGCTCGCGATCACGCCGATCCCTCCCTGCGCGCCGTCGGCGAACCGGTACGAGTTGGCGGGCTCGGCGCCGTGACCCGTCGCCTCGAGCGGGAAGGCTGCGTCGATCGTCTCGAGGATGCGGGCGGCCGGCACGACCTTCTCGCGCTCCCATCGATGTTCGGCGTCGAGTGGCATGTACTCGATGAAGCGCACCTCGAAGCCGGTCTCGCGGGACCAGCGCGCGAACTCCACCAGCTCGTCGTCGTTGGTGCCGCCGATCACGACCGTGTTGATCTTGATGGGCGTGAGCCCGGCGGCCTGTGCCGCCCTCAGCCCGGCCAGGACCTTGTCCAGCGCGTCCCTCCGCGTCATCTCCGCGAAGCGGTGGCGCATCAACGAGTCGCAGGAGACCGTGGCACGGTCGACGCCGGCCTCCGCCAAGGGCGCCGCGAGCCGATCGAGCAGCACGCCGTTCGTGGTGATGGAGATGTCGAGGTCGGGCCCCACGTCGCGGAACATGCGCACGAGCGTCGGCAGGTCCGCACGCACGGTCGGTTCCCCGCCCGTCACCTTGATCGATCGCACGCCGAGACCCACGAAGGTCCCCAGCAGCCGCGTGAGCTCCTCGAACGTCAGGATCTCCGACCTGGGCAACCAGGCCACGCCCTCCGCCGGCATGCAGTAGGTGCAGCGGAAGTTGCACCGGTCGGTCACGGACACGCGGAGGTCGTCGGCGACGCGACCGAACGTGTCGATCAGCGGTCCGTCGACCGGGGCGGAGCTCGTGGGTGGTTCCCAGGTGTTCGTCACGTGAACGACCAGCGTACCCCGACCAGTGGGGAAGGGGCTACGGGCTGAGCTCGGGCATGGGCGGGAGTGCCGACCCGAGCACCTCCAGGACCTCTCGGAGCGCCGCGTCCGGTTCGGTTCCGTCGCCGATCCTCATCCCCGCCGCCACGCCCAGGAGATAGGTGGAGATGGGCGTGTCCTTGCGCTCCACGCGGTGGGCGACGTCGCGTGAGGCCCGCAGCAGCGTCGTTTCGGCGGAACCTGTGAGCATCGGCACGCCGAGGTCGGAAGCCAATCGATCCGTCCAATCGCTCATCCTCACGCCCTCCCGGTCCCTCGGATCCTCAGGTCGTCCGCGGCGTGCGAGGATGGTGCGATGAACGAGCCACCGCGCGCCGCGGTCCTGACGGTATCCGACGGCGTCACCCATGGCACCCGCGAGGACACGTCGGGCGCGCTCGCGGAGGCGATGTTGGCGGACGCGGGATTCGTCGTGGCTACCAGACGGGTGGTGCCCGATGAGCGTCCGGACATCGAGGCCGCGTTGCGCGACCTCGCGGCCGCCCACGGTCTCGTGCTGAGCACCGGTGGAACGGGGTTCGGGCCGCGGGACGTGACCCCCGAGGCCACGCGCGCCGTGATCGACCGTGAGGCTCCGGGGCTCGCGGAGCTGATGCGTTCGGCCGGGCTTGCCCATACGCCGCTCGCGGCGCTCTCCCGCGCGGTGGTCGGGACCGTCGGTAGCTCCCTCGTCGTCAATCTCCCCGGAAGCCCGAACGGCGTGCGTGAGGGCTTGGAGGCCGTGCTGCCCCTCGTACCGCACATCGTGGAGCTGCTCTCCGGCCGCACCGGCGCGCACCCGACCGGCCACGCGGACCCGACGGGGGGTTCGTCGCCCGGGAGCGACACGCCGTCGGCTGGGACGGTCACGATCACCGCCGTGAAGCAGATCGGGGCGCCGCCGTGTCCGGTCGGGGCGCGGATCGTCCTCGGCTCCGACGGCCCGCTCGAAGGAACCCTCGGTTGTGCGGAGTTCGACGGCGCCGCGGCCGAGGCCGCGCGGGAGATCCTGGCCGCGGGCGACGGTCGTCCGGTGACTCGCACGTTCCATCACGACCTCGGCGACGTCGAGGTGTTCGTCGAGCCGCACCTCGCGCCGCCGACGCTGGTGGTCGTCTCGGCCACACCGGTGGCCCTCGCGCTCCTCCGACTCACGCGTGGTCTCGGCTACCGGACGATCCTCGTCGAGCCTCGAGGAGAGCGCGTCCTGCCCGCCCATCGCGCCGAGGCGGATGCCGTGGTGGCATCGATCGATGGGGTCGCGCTCGACGACCGCACCGATGTCGTGCACACCGATCACGATGCGCCCGACGTCGCGGGATCGGTGGCCGAGGTCCTGCGCGCCCCGACCCGCTTCATCGGGGTCATGGGGAGCAAACGCCACGTGGGCCCCTACGTCGATGCGCTCCGCGCGATGGGCTTCACGCAGGACGATCTCGCGCGGGTCCGCTCGCCGGTGGGGATCGATCTGGGCGCGACATCTCCGGAGGAGATCGCGCTCTCGATCGCGGCGGGCCTCGTTGCCGCGCGCGCGGGCCGCGACGGTGGGTGGCTGGATCGGTGAGGATGCCCCCGGCGCTGCGGCGGGACTGACCGGTCCGTGCAAGCGCCCGCCACGCGTGCGCGCGCTTCCACGGCGATCGTCGTCGCGTCGGTGATCCTGGTGCTCGCAACCTTCCTGCCCGGTCCGGCAGCCCCGCACGCGCCCGATGCGCGCCCCAACGTGATCGTGATCGTCACGGACGACCAGTCGTTGGACACGCTGCCGACGGAGCCGCCGGCGATGCCCTGGCTCCAGTCCCGGATCTTCGACGATCCAGATGGGCACTGGCTGTGGTTCCCGGATGCCTTCTTGAGCACGCCCCTGTGTTGCCCCTCGCGCGCGTCGATCCTGACGGGGTTGTACGCGCATCACACGGGGGTACTGAACAACCATCAGGGCGAGAACCTCGACGAGTCGAACACCCTCGCGACGTGGTTGCAGGGCGACGGGTACACGACGGCGCTCTTCGGGAAGTACCTGAACGAGTATCCGTGGGACCGCGGGCCGTACGTGCCCGCCGGCTGGAGCCGGTTCGTGGGGAAGAACAACACGGACCTGCGGCAGACGTACTACGGATACCAGGAGATCGACCAGGGGGTCCCCCTCCGCGAGGGGTCCTCGCCGGACGCCTACGCCACCGACCGGTTCGCCGCCCAGGCCCTGGCGTTCCTGCGGGGTCTGCCCGCCGGGGAGCCGTACTTCATGATGTTCACCCCGTCCGCGCCGCACCAGCCCTGGGTCCCCGCTCCGAGGCATCGAGGGGCCTTCCGCGACGTGCCGATGCCCGTGCCCAACGACCGTATCCTGAACGACGTGCGGGGCAAGCCAGGATGGATCCGATCGCTTCCCCCGGTCACCGCGTCGGACCGTTCCGAGATCGAACGGGCACTGCGCGCCGAGCGCGCGACCCTGCTGGCGGTCGACGACGCGGTGCGCGCGATCGTGGAGGAGGTGCAGGCGCGCGGCGAACTTGACGACACCGTCATCTTCTTCCTTACGGACAACGGCTTCTCGTTCGGCCAGCACCGCTGGACCGGCAAGCGGTGCCCGTATGACCCGTGCATCCGGACGCCGTTCGCGGTGCGTGCGCCGTGGGCGGCCGCCGGCGAGCGCGGCGAGCCCGTCGCCAACGTGGACCTCGCGCCGACGATCGCCGATCTCGCCGACGTCACCCCGGGTCTCCTGCCGGACGGGACGAGCCTTGCCGGCCTCCTCGGCGCCCCCTCCACGGATCTCCCGAAGCCGCCGCCGGATCGACCCATCTTGATCGAGTGGGCCGGCGACAGCGAGGTCCCCCCTTGGCGCGGGGTGAGAACCACCGACTTCGCCTACATCGAGAATCGCGACGGCACCGACGAGCTCTACGACCTCACCGGTGTGCTCGGGTCACCGGATCCCGAGGAGCTCCGCAACGTCGCGGAGCAGACCCGGTACGCCCCAACCCGTCGGCGGCTCGCGAACACCCTGGTCAGACTGGCTTCTCATGGAGAGGGTGAAGGGTAAACTCCTGCATCGTGCAGCAGCGCCCCGGCCCCATCCTCCGACCCGCGTCGTCGCGCCGACCTAGTCACAAGCAGGTCATGCGTCGGCGCGCGTTCGTCGCGTTCCTCCTGGTGGCGGCGATCGCGATCGTCTGGTTCGTATGGCAGCCGTTCGCCTCGAACGGCCCCGAGCAGGCGTCCGGGCGGCACAGGAGCGGCCAGGGCAACGGAGGAACGGGCGCCGGGGGCTCGAACCCGGGGACGATCGTGCCGGGGGACAACCCGATCAAGCATGTGATCTTCATCGTGAAAGAGAACCGGACCTTCAACAACTACTTCGCGACCTACGGGCACGGAGCGGTGGGCACGACGACAGGCAAGACGATCACCTGCTCGACCTCCACCCACAGCTGCCAGCCGGGCGATGACTACGAGCTCACGAAGGCCGAGGACGTCGCGCCCCACGACATCACCCACGGGTTCTCCTCAGGCCTGTACTCGATCGACGGGGGCAAGATGGATGGCTTCAACATCATCGGGTTGGGCGAGGACATGTCGGGATACACCTACTTCGATCGCGACGGGATCCCGAATTATTGGAAGTACGCCGATCGGTTCGTGCTCTCGGATCACTTCTTCACGTCGATGTACGGACCGACGTTCCCCGAGCATCTCTACACGGTGGCGGCCCAGTCCTACGGCATCGTGGACAACAAGTCGACCACGGACCATCCGGGCAACTACTGTGACGATCCGACCGAGTACGCGCCCCGGTTCCCCCTGGAGTCCCTCTCCGATGCGGATCTCAAGAAGATCATGGGGTACGAGAACCACATGACGAGCGACTATCCGAACCAGCTCTTCAAGATCTCCGCGTACTGGGAGCAGACGCGCACATGCGTCCCCATCAAGTCGTTGCCGGATGAGCTCCAGGCGGCGGGCATCGATTGGAAGTACTACTCCGAGAAGGATCACTGGATGAATGCCCTCCAAGCGATCCGTCACGACCGGTTCACGCCCGCGATCTGGTCGAAGGTCCAGGATCCCGCGAACTTCCTGAGCGACATCAAGAACGGAGACCTCCCGGAGGTCTCCTGGTTGATCCCGCCGGAGTCGTACAACGAGCACCCCGGCGACTCCGATCCCAACAGTCCTTCCTACTCGCCCATCTCCGTCTGTGCGGGGGAGAACTGGACGGTCAACCAGATCAACGCCGTGATGAACAGCGACTACTGGGCCTCGACCGCCATCGTCGTGGTCTGGGACGACTTCGGTGGCTTCTACGACCCCGTCAAGCCACCCCATTACGACGTGATGGGGCTCGGTCCGCGCACGCCGGCCTTGATCATCTCTCCGTACACGCGCGCCGGCGACAACCCCGAAGGCGGTTACGTCGATCACACGGACTACGAGTTCTCGTCGGTCCTCAAGTTCATCGAGGATCTGCACGGGCTCAAGTCGCTCACCGATCGCGATGCCCAGGCCGACCCGCTCAGCGGCGCGTTCGACTTCACGAAGCCGCCGCGCATGGACAAGCTCGTGCTGCCGCTCCGCCAGGACTGTCCCTACGGCACGACCGTGTCGGAGGTCAGCAGCAACGGCTGACCCTTAGGCGTGCGTCGGCTCGACCCAGTGCGCGTCGGGAAGGCCGCTCGCGACCTGCTCGCGCCACCAGGACTGCCCCTCTTCGGGCAACGTGTAGATCGGGTCGAAGTACACGTACTCGCGCGTGAGCGCCTCGGGGTCGTCGTATTCGATGCCTGTGCGGTAGTTCTTGGTCCAGTACGAGATGCCCTTGGTGCGGTCGTAGTCCTTGAGCATGTTCACCCAGCGCTTGCCCACGAACGGCACATCGCAGATCACGCGTGGGGTCGCGAACCCCGGCATGTAGCCGAGAAGCTGGTACTGCAGATCCTGCGCCTCCTGCACGGAGGTCCGCCAGTGCTCGGCGTTGGGGATCATGTCGCACATGTAGAAGTAGTACGGCATGATCTTCGCGTGATCGAGGAGCATGAAGCAGAGCTCCAGCAGATCGTTCGGCGCGGTGTTGACACCACGGAGCAGCACACCTTGGTTCCGCACGTCGCGGAACCCTGAGTCCAGCACCATGCGCGCTGCGCGTCCGACCAGCGGTGTGACCTGCTGTGCGCAGTTCACGTGGGTATGGACGGCGATGTCGACACCTCGCTCGCGCGCGGTCGCTCCCATCCGGCCGAACGCCGCCTTCACGTCGTCTTGCAGGAAGTGCTGCGGGATCCCCATCAGGCCCTTGGTCGCGATGCGGATATCGCGGATGTTCTCGATCGCCAGCAGGGACATCACGAACTCTTCGAGGCGCTTCACCGGGACGTTCGCCATGTCACCACCGGAGACCACCACGTCGCGGACCTGCGGAGTCCTTCGCAGGTAGTCGAGCATCAGCTCCCACCGCTCGTTCTGCTTGATCTCGAACTTGTACTTGAGGACCTGGAGGGTGTCGTTGCCCACCAGATCCATCCGCGTGCAGTGGCCGCAGTACTGGGGGCACGTGGGGATCAACTCGGCAAGGACCTTCGTCGGATACCGATGGGTGAGGCCCTCGACCGCCCACATGTCGGCCTCGTGCAGCGAGTCGCGCGACGCCATGGGGTGGCTCGCCCACTCCGGCTCGCGTTCGCTGAAGGCCGGCGCCATGTAGCGGCGGACCCGGTCGTTGCGCAGATCGGCGATCTCCATCGTGTTGATCATCTGCGGCGGGATGAGCATGGACATCGTGGCCCGCTCCTCCTGATCGCGACGGATGTCCTCCAGCAGGTCGTCGCTGAGGTGCTCGCCGAGGGCCTCCTTGAACTCCTTGAGGTTCTTCACGGAGTGGGCTCGCTGCCATTGCGCCGACTCCCATTGCTCCTCGGTCACGTCGGCGTACCCGGGGAGGCGGGTCCAGTCGGGTTCCTCGTACCGACGTTCGAGGGGGTAGCGGAACGGCTGCTCGGCCGCGTGGGCATGCGCCTCGCGGTGGCCCGGTCGTGCGGTCGTCGTCTGTGGTCGCGTGTCCACGCTCATGTGTGTGCACCCCCTGGTTCACGGAGAGTCGCCCCCGGTCGAGTAGGGGCGAGCTTAACGAAATATTGACGGTGAAATCCCAGCATACCCGAAGAGCATCCGGTAGAACCACCGATCGACCGAAGGATGTTCGGTCGGTCAGCGACGCCCGCGGCCACGGCCGCCGACGTTCTGGTTGTCACGCCGAGGCCGGCGCTCGATGCGGATCTCCGGGGCCGCCTTGGGCAGGCGCGCCTTCATGGGGGCGTGTCCCGAGCGCTCGAAGCGCACCATCAGGTGGTCCGGGAACTGCTGGCGATCGGTCTCCCGCCAGCCGTTCGCGAGCAAGTGCTTCAGGCGGTTGGAGGCGGTCTTGCGGAGCTTGTCGGTGCCGGGCACGCGGACGTACATCCGTTCGTGCAGCACTTCCTTGTAGTCAGGCATGGTCGCGAAAGCGTAGCAGGCCGACGGTAGGGGGC
Organism: uncultured Actinomycetes bacterium; assembly: GCA_963810915.1. Taxonomy (GTDB): domain Bacteria; phylum Actinomycetota; class UBA4738; order UBA4738; family HRBIN12; genus JAOUEA01. Next base: position 391,124 of record CAWEPH010000005.1, read on the forward strand.
TCGGGCCACTTCAAGCCGTTGGCCTGCAGGGCCGATAGGAAGGGGGTATGGAGGCGCTCGAGGCCGGATCCGACGGCGTGCCGGGCGCCCTGTCGTTCGTGACGGAGCAGCTGCTGCATGCGGACGATTGGGCGGACCGACTCGAGGAGGTGCTGGCGCACCTCGGCGCCGCCGCGGCAGCCGATCGCGCGTACCTCTTCCAGAACGTGCGCGATGCCAATGGTCGGCTCTGGATGGATCTCCTCGCGGAGTGGGACGCCGCCGGCGTGCGCAGGGTGTTCGACGAGCCGTCGAACCACCTCCACCCGTTCGCCCCCGATTTCGCGCGATGGATCGAGCTCTTCGGTGCGCGCGGCATCGTGCGGTCCGACGTCGCTGACCTTCCCGAGCCGGAGCGGCAGGTCCTGGCGGCCGAGGGCGTCGTGTCGGTCCTCGCCGTGCCGATCTTCGTCTCCGGGGAGTGGTGGGGGTTCGTCGGCTTCGACGACTGCACGAAGGCGCGCGTCTGGCCCGATTCCGACGTCGATCTGCTGCGGGCCGTGGCGAACGCGATGGGCGAAACCGTGCAGCGCGACCTGCAGGAGGAGGCCCGGCGCCTGAGCGAGGATCGCTTCCGATCGCTGGTCGAGCAGGGTCCCGCCGTCAGCTACATCGACGCGCCCGACGACTCAGCGACGACCATCTACGTGAGTCCACAGGTGGAGGCCCTCCTGGGGTACACCCCCCAGGAGTGGTACGACGACCCGGATCTCTGGCTCAAGCTCCTGCATCCGGACGACCGCACCCGCGTGATCGTGGAGAACGAGCGGCACAACGAGACTGGCGAGACCTTCCGCGCGGAATACCGCATGCTTCACCGTGACGGCCACGCCGTATGGGTCCACGACGAGGCCTCCATGGTCTGCGATTCCCGGGGGATCCCGCGTTTCTCGCACGGCGTGATGATGGACATCTCCGAGCGCAAGGTGGGTGAGGAGACCGCGGCGTTCCGCGAATACCATGACGAGCTCACCGGCCTTCCGAGCCGGTCGATGTTCGAGGAACTGCTGGAGCTCTCGACCGAGCGCGCCGCACGTCATCACGGTTCGGTTGCGGTCATCTGCGTGGACATCGACGACTTCCGGCTCGTGAACGACTCCCTCGGCCACCAACTCGGGGACCAGCTCCTGCGACTGGTCGCGGAGCGGCTGCGGGAGGCGACGCGTGAGACCGACCTCGTGGCGCGACGGGGCGGCGACCAGTTCCTGATGCTCCTGGCGGATCTCGAGCACGAGGGGGTCGGCGACATGGACGCAGCGGTGGTGCGTGCGGAGGCCGCCGCCCAGCGGGTGGCCGAGTCGATGTCCGCGCCGTTCGTCGTCGACGGCACTGAGCTGTACGTCTCCGTGAGCCAGGGGATCAGCCTCTTCCCCCAGGACTCGGAGGACGGTGGAGGGCTCCAGCGCAACGCCGAGGCGGCGATGTACGAGTCCAAGAAGACCGGCCCTGCCGGCTACGTGGTTTCATCACGCGGCGCCTTCGACTCCGGAGCCAAGCTCGCGTTCGTGACCCGACTGCGCAAGGCCGTGGAGTCGCAGCGGTGGACGCTTCACTACCAGCCGGTCGTCGACCTGGAGACTGGTGCGATGCGGGGCGTCGAAGCCCTGATCCGTTGGATCGAGCCGGACGGGACGATGGTGCCGCCGAACGACTTCATCCCCCTCGCCGAGGAGCTCGGCCTGATCGAGGTGATCGGCGATTGGGTCGTCCGCGAGCTCGTCTACCAGGCGCAGGCGTGGCGAGACCTGGACATGGATCTCGAGATCGGGTTCAACCTGTCGCCCAGGCAGTTCTGGCAGCCAGACCTGGCGGATCGCATCGTCACGCAGATCCGCGCCGGCGGTATCGATCCCTCGTGCATCCTCGTCGAGATCACGGAGAGCTCCGCGATGGTCGATCCCGATCGCGCGCAGGAGATCCTCTGGGAGCTCCACCGAGCGGGGTTGCGGATCGCGGTCGACGACTTCGGCACCGGGTACTCGTCGCTCTCCCGCTTGCGAGAGATGCCCGTCAACGTCTTGAAGATCGACCGCTCGTTCGTCGACGGGGTTCACGAGGATCCGCAGGCGGCGAGCATCGTGACCGCGTTCCTCGAACTGGCGAAGGGTCTGGGGATGACCACCCTGGCTGAGGGCATCGAGACGGAGGGCGAGCTGGCGTTCCTGCGGGCTCGGGGATGCGAGCTCGGGCAGGGCTACCTCTTCGCGAAGCCTGTGCCGCCGGAGGAGATCATCGCGTTCGCCTACGGCGGCGTTCCCGTCCCCGCCTCGGTCTCCAGTCCGGCCTGAGGACTCAGGTCCGCGCGAGCTCCTCACGCACGGACGCCGCGATGGAACCGGCATCGATCCCGGCCCACGCGCGCAGCTCGTTCGGGGTGCCCGAACCCGGCATCTCGGCGACGGCGAGCTTCACGACGCGTCCGCTGAGCGGACCGGTCGCCGCGAGCGCATCGAGCACGGCGTCGCCGATCCCGCCCTCGATCCGGTGATCTTCCACCACCACGAGGAGCCCCGTCTCCTCCAGCGCGTCGCGCAGCGTGTCGGCGTCGATGGGCTTGACGGAGTAGACGTCGATCACCCGGACGTGGATGCCCTGGTCCGCGAGCGCGTCGGCGGCCGCGAGCGACTCGTGCAGGGTGATCCCGGCTCCCACCACCGTCGCCACGTCGCCGTCGCTCCAGCGCAGGGTCTTCGAGCCGCCGACCGGGAACGCTTCGTCGGGGTTGTAGAGCGGAGGCGTCGCTTCGCGGGTCGTGCGCAGGTAGGAGATGCCCTCCAGGTCGCACATCGTGGTGACGAGCTTCACCGTGGCGTTGCCATCCGCCGGGTACAGCACCGTCGACCCGTGCACCGCGCGGAAGAGGGCCATGTCCTCGAGGGCCATCTGTGAGGGTCCGTCCTCCCCGATCGAGATGCCGGCGTGGGACCCGCTGATACGCAGGTCCGCTCGGCTGATCGCGCCCATCCGTACGAAGTCCGCGGCCCGCGCGACGAACGCGCCGAACGTCGCCGCGAACGCGGTCTTGCCGAGCGCCTGCAGCCCCGTTTGCACCCCGAGCATGCATTGCTCGGCGATGTACAGCTCGATGAAGCGCTCCGGCGCGACCGCTTGGAAGTCGTCCGTGTACGTGGAGTTGCCCACCTCACCGTCGAGGACCACGAGATCAGGTCGATGGCCGGCGAGCCACGCCAGCGTCTCACCGAAGGCCTTCCGCGTGGCGATCGCCTCCGCGTAGGCGGGCGCGGGCTCAGGATCGAGATCGCCCAGCCGGACGGTCTGGAACGCCTCGGGTCTCGGGGGGGTGATCGTGATCGACCGTATCCCCCCGAGCTCTTCGATCGCGGCGCCCTCCCGATCCGGCGGCACGGCCTTCCCGTGCCAGCCCTCCTGATCGGCGAGGAACGACACGCCATGACCCTTCTCGGTGCGCGCGACGATCAAGGTCGGGCGGTCCGCGGCCGCGGCCTCGCTGTACGCGTGATCGATGGAGGCCACGTCGTGACCGTCGATCTCGATCGCGTGCCAGCCGAACGCCTGCGCACGCTGGGCGAAGACGTCTGCGTGCCATTCGTGCATGGTCGGTCCTCGCTGACCGAGGCGGTTCAGGTCCAGGATGCCGATCAGGTTGTCCACCTCGTGGAACGCGGCGGCTTCCATCGCCTCCCAGACAGAGCCTTCCGCCATCTCGGAGTCGCCCATCAGCACCCATGCGCGGCCGGGCGTGCCGTCGAGGCGCATCGCGAAGGCCATCCCCAACCCGGCGGCGAGCCCTTGTCCCAACGAGCCGCTCGCGACGTCCACCCAGGGGAGTCCGGGCACCGGCGCGGGGTGACCCTGGATGGGCGAGCCCATCCGACGGAGGGAGAGCAGCTGTTCGTCGTCGATCGCGCCGATCGCCTTGAGCGTGGCATAGAGCGCCGGTGCCGCGTGACCCTTCGACATCACGAACCGGTCGCTCGCGGAGAAGTCGGGGATCTCGATGTCGATCCGAAGGTGGTCCGCGTAGAGGACGCCGAGCAGGTGCGCACAGGACATCGAGGACGTCGGATGGCCGGAGCCGGCAGCCGTCGTCGCGCGGATGCTATCCACCGCGATCTGCGCGGCGAGGTCGTTCCAGAGCTGGATGCGATCGTCCATCGATCCCCCGTCGGTCGTGACGCGCGCAAGGGTACCCGCCGCGAGGCCTCAACGCGTGCGTCGGAAGCGGGCTCGACGGCCGCGTCCTATCGCTGCCCCGCCGGTGTGGGGTAGCGTCGCGGACCATCGTCAGAAAGCCGCCTTCCATGACGTCGATCGACCAACAGCGGGCCGCCCGGGCAGGAGGTCGTCCGGTGTTGCTCGGCCTGGCCGGAGACAGCGCGTCGGGCAAGAGCACCCTCTCCCGAGGGATCGAGTACATCCTCGGCGTCGAGCGGGTGGGGCGCGTCTGCACCGACGACTACCACCGATTCGATCGTGCCACGCGCGGCGCTCGCGGGATCACGCCCCTGACGCCGGAGGCCAATCGGATGGATCTGATGGCCGCGCACCTGCGCGCACTCGCGGCGGGTGCCTCCGTGCTCAAACCCACGTACGACCACCACACGGGGACCTTCGGTCCCGAGGAGACCTTCCAGCCGGGCGAGATCGTGATCGTCGAGGGCCTCCTGCCCCTGGCGGACCGTGGGACGCGCGACGCGATCGACGTGGGGGTCTACCTCGAGCCCGAGGAGATCCTGCGACGACGGTGGAAACTCGAGCGCGACGTGTTCGAGCGGGGCTATTCACCTCAGCAGGTCGTCGACGAGATCAACGGCCGAGAGGCGGACGCCGCTGAGTTCGTTCGGCCGCAGCGCGGGTCCGCCGACATCGTCGTCTCGTTCCATCGCCGCCCCGAGGCCGACGACGACGAGCACCTGTCCGCTCGGCTCATCGTGCGGCCCACGCTCCCGTACCCGGGACTCCGCGAACTCGTGGGTTCGCTCCGGCGTCGCGGGCTCGAGCCGATCCGCTGGTCCACGCGGACGGATCGGAGAGGGCCGTTGAGCGTGCTGGACATCGACGGCAACTGCCCCCCCGACCTGGGCGAGGAACTGGAGGACGTGATCTGGTCCTACCTCCGTCCCGACGACCGCATGCAGTGGGAGCGCATCGGGGTGGTGCGCCATCCCGAGCGTGGCCAGGAGCGCAGCGAAGCGCTCGCGCTGGCTCAGCTCCTCATCGTCGCGCACCTCGTCGGCGCTATCGATGGGGCCTTCGAGCTCTAGTCGACCGGGTACGCTGTAGGGCAGATGTCCTCAGGAACACCCTCATTCCGCGACCTCGGCGTGTCCGACGCCGTCATCCGATCCCTCGCAGCGCGGGGGATCGAGGCGCCCTTCCCGATCCAGGTCATGGTCATCCAGGACGCCACCGAAGGCAGGGATACCCTCGCCAAGTCGAAGACGGGCTCGGGGAAGACCCTCGGCTTCGCGATCCCGATCGTGGAGCAGCTGGACCCCGAGGCGCCGAAGCGTCCCGAGGCTCTCGTGCTCGTGCCCACGCGGGAGCTCTGCACCCAGGTGAAGGACGACTTCACCGACATCGCGAAGGCCAAGGGTCTCAAGGTCAAGGCGGTCTACGGCGGCACGAACGTCAAGGAACAGGCGAAGGGTGCGGACACAGCTCACATCCTTATCGCGACGCCGGGGCGGCTCGACGACCTCGTCGAACGGCGCCTCGTCAAGCTGGGCGGTGTGCGGATCTTCGTCCTCGACGAGGCCGACCGCATGCTCGACATGGGGTTCCAGCCTCAGGTGGATCGGATCGTGCGCCACCTGCCCAAGGACCGGCAGACGATGTTCTTCTCCGCCACGCTCGACGGCGCCGTTGGGCGCATCGCGGAGGTGTACACGCGGAACCCGGTGCGCCACGAGATCGAATCCGATTCCCAGACCGTCGACGAGGCCGACCACAAGTTCATCCCCGTCGAGTCCCACGGCAAGCTGAACAAGCTGATCGAACTCGCGCGTGCCGAGGAGGAGACCGGCCTCACCCTCGTGTTCGTGAACACGAAGCGGCATGTCGAGACCCTCGCACGCCAGCTCCGCAACCAGGGCGTCCCGACCGTGACGATGCACGGCGACATGACCCAGCAGGCGCGCGAGCGTGCGCTGCAGCGCTTCGAGGACAGGCACGTCGGGGTCCTGATCGCCACCGACGTGGCCGCACGCGGACTCGACCTCGACGACATCTCGCTCGTCGTGAACTACGACCCGCCGCAAGACGACAAGGGCTACGTGCACCGTGTCGGCCGCACGGCACGCGCGGGCCGCGCGGGCGTGAGCATCACGTTCGTGACGCCCGACCAAGCCGGGGACGTGAGCCGGATGGCCGCTCGCCTGGATCTGCACGCGGAGTTCGAGCAGGAGGGGATGAAGGTGGCGCCTCCGCGGACGGTGTTCAGCGGGAGCAAGGGCGGCCGCCGGAGCGGGCTCAGCAAACCCCGTCGTCGACGCTGAGGATCAGCCCTCGAGGGCGCTCGGACCGTCCTCGACCAGGTGGATCGAGCTCCGGCGATGCATCGCCAGGATCTCGGCGGCTGGCACCGGCTTCGAGAAGAAGAAGCCCTGACCGAGCGTGCAGCCTCGATCCGCCAGGAAGGACCATTCGCCCTGCGTCTCGATGCCCTCGGCGAGCGGGATCATCCCGAGGTTGCTGGCGAGCGAGATCATCGCGCTCACCATGCTCGCCGCGTCGCGATCTTGATCGACGTCGCGTACGAACGAGCGATCGATCTTGAGGATGTCCACCGGCATGTGCTTCAAGCGAGCCAGGGACGAATAGCCCGTCCCGAAGTCGTCGATGGCCAGCTTGAGGCCACGCTCGTGGAGCTCCTTCAGGACGGCTACCGTGCGATCGGGGTCGGTCATCGCCGTGGACTCCGTGATCTCGACGGTCACCCGGGTTGGATCCATCCCCGCCACGACGATGGGGGAGACGATCTTGTCGACGAGATCCGGTTGCCACAGCTGACGCGGGGACAGGTTGAACCCGATCTCGAGCTCCAACCCTTCCCAGCGCCACTGCGCATCCTGCCGGCAGATCTCCTCCACGACCCAGTCGCCGATCGCTTCGATCAGCCCCATCTCCTCGGCGAGCGGGATGAACTCCCCAGGGGGCACCACCCCGCCGTTCGGCTCGGACCAGCGGATCAGCGCCTCGACGCCGAACATCCGCGATGAGTCCAGTTCGATCAGCGGTTGGTAGTGGAGCATCCACTGCTTCTGCTCGACGGCCTTGCGCAAGCGGGTCGACAAGGAGAGGCGGTTCATCGCGGACCCGTCCTCGCGAGCGTGGACCTGGTAGCCGCCGGGACCCGCCTTCTTGCTGAGGTACATGGCGGTGTCGGCGTTCTTCAGCAGCGCCACCGCGCCCTCGGCATCCTGGGGGAAGGCGCTGATCCCCTGGCTCGCCGTCAGGTACAGCTCGGTGCCCGCGACCGTGAAGGGGGCGTGGAAGGCCTGCTGGATCCGCATCGCCACCGCCTCCGCGGAGATCGTGGCGCCGTCCTGGCCGCCGGGCATGGGAGGGGTTCGGTCCAGGTCGGCGAGCAACACCAGGAACTCGTCGCCGCCCGGTCGAGCCACGAGATCGGTGTCGCGTGTGGCTTCGCGCAGCCTATCGGCGAGTTGGGCGATCAGTGCATCACCGGCGTCGTGGCCGAGCGAATCGTTCACCAGCTTGAAGTCGTCGAGGTCGACGCTGATCACAGCGACGCCCTCGCCCGTGCGCCGAGCCCGGTTCAGGGCGAGGTCCAGCAGCTCGTCGAACATGGCACGGTTCGGGAGTCCCGTCAGCTTGTCGTGGTAGGCGAGGAACGCGATCTGCTCCTCGGCGGCCTTCCGTTCGGTGATGTCCAGCATCACGCCCTGCACGAGCTGGGGGCGCCCCTCCGCGTCGGGCAGCACGATCGCGCTGTCGCGGAACCAGAGCACGCGCCCATCCCGCGCGATGAGCCGGTACTCCAGGACGAACCGACCGTCCGCGTCGCGCCCCCGTTCGTACCCGTCGAGGGTCGCCTCGCGGTCGTCGGGATGGAGCATGCGGCCCCAGAGATCGGAGTCCCCCACGTACTCCTCGGGTGTGTACCCGAGGAGGGACTCGATCTGCGGGCTCACGTAGGTGGTGGTCCAGTGCTCGTCGGCGAGGTCCGTGTAGACGATGGCGGGGATCTGCTCGACGAGCGCGCCGAACTTCGTCTGCGCCTCCTGTAGTTGGTGCTGAGTCATGGCGAGGTCCGTGACGTCGAGCATGATGCCGAGCCAGTAGAGCGGCTCGCCATCCCGGTCGTACACGAGCTGCGACTCCTCGCGGATCCACTTCATCGCGCCGTCGGGATGCAGGGCCCGGTACTCGAGCCGGAACTCGTCACCGGTCGCCACCGAATAGGCACTCGCCGCGATCACCCGCTCCCGGTCCTCAGGGTGGATCGCCTGCGCCCAGACGAGAGGGCTGCCCAGGAAGTCGCTCCGACTGATACCCAGGAGCTCCTCGACCCCCGGCCCGACATCGATCATCGGCTCGCCTTCGGCGATGGCGTCGATGTAGATGACGGCGGGGAGGTGATCGATCAGTCCCCGATACCGGGACTCCAGGGTGGCGAGGCGGGCGGCGAGGTCGTCGGCCGGGTCGAAGACAGGCGCCGCGAGGCTCTCCCTCAGTCCGGCGTCGATCGCCGTCGGTTCGAACTCGTGCACGGACGCCCCTGCCTCTTGACTAGTCCGACTGGTCGACTAGGTATCGGCCGTCCGACGAGCGTGCTTGAACGGCAGGTTAAGCGTTGAGGCAACCTGCGGGGCAAGGGGAGTGCCTGCGCGGTCCAGGCCCGAGAGCTCAGCCGACCCTGAATCCGGCGTGCATCCCTTGTTCGTAATGGCCCGCGATGTTGCACATGATGATGTAGGAACCCGGCTGGAGGTTCAGCGCGAGGTCGGTCGTCGTCGACGGAGCGATGTCCTCCGCTTCGCCGATCAGGTCGATCCCGTCCTCGGAGACCAGCCCGTTCTCGACGGGCAACTGATCCGGCGCCTGGTCCGACTTCACGACCACGAACTCGTGCGTGCTCGGACCTTCGTTCTCGATCGAGAACGAGACGTCGCCGTTCTTGGCGGTCGAGCTCGAGAGCGCGATCGCGAAGTCCTTGACGGTGGCGCTCATGCCGCCGTTGGCGCCCGCGGCGCCGTAGGAAGACCCGTTCCCGCTGCTACAACTCGCCGCCAGCGATACCAGCAGCGCGAGGCCGGCGACGAGGCTCATCCCGCGCGCGTTGAACGATCGATGCATCCGGTTTGCCCTCCACTGATCAGGTGCAGCGGGAATCCTATCTCCTGGGTAGGATTCGCGCCCATCCCGATATCAGCATCCGGTTTCGTCGGGCAACAGAGGCCTGAACGCGATCGCGTAGCGCTTCCCATCGCTCGTCCACGGCGTGAGTTGGTTGGCCTTCGCTGCGAGCGGGCGCACCGCGCTCCAGTCGTCGCCGCTCACCACGCCGCACCTGGTATCCCCCATGACGGGTGCGGAGGCGCCGAACCCGGCGAGCGGGGCCTCCAGGGGCCAGACGACGGGGGTCTGCGGGAGCTGGGCGTCTGGCTCATAGGGCGCCACGAACAGCCGCGCCGAGGTCCCTTCGTACGGGCGATCGGGCCCGAGCGATCCCGCCGGCACGAGCGTCTCGAGCTCACCGAGTTGCTGCACGAGGTGCTGGAGGGCGCGGCGCATCCTCCAGATCGCGTCCGGTTGTCCGGGCTGCTGCCGGTCCTCCATGCCCAGCGCGTAGGCACTCACCCGATGCGTCTGACCGTCGACCTGCAGGACGAACACCGTCGTCGCCGCGTCCGCCACGCCCATCTGCCCCATGTCGCCGTAGTCGCCGCCGCGCTCGAGCCCGGCGGCGATCGCCGCCCGCAGGATCGCCTGGATGCCGTCCTCGGAGACCGTCCGTGCCACGATCGAAGGGAGCGCCGGTCCCGGGTAGGTGGCGTCCTCCGGGCCGGGCACCAGGATCGTGCCGTCGCCGTAGAGGGCGAAGGTAGGCAGGCGCGTGGCGAGGGTCGACGGCGCCACGAAGCCGCCCTCGACCGACACCTTCATCAAGACCTGATCGGGGCTCGTCGGGTGGCTGATGACACCCGTGGGGGTGGGGGAGTCTCCACCGCCGCGCGGCGACGCGTTCGCGCATGCTCCGAGGAGCAGCGTGAGCGTCGCGAGCGCGGCCGTCAGTCGGTATCTCATCGTCGATCGCCTTCCGTGCGGGTCGGTTCCCCTTGGACGCCACGGCATCCGGAGCGGTTCCCCACCTCGGGATGTACGCTGCCGCCATGCCGACCACGATGCGTGCGCTCCGCAAGCTGGAACGCGCCGCCGGTGCCGCGCTGGTCGAGATCCCGGTTCCGGAACCGCGCGAAGACGAGGTGCTCGTGCGCGTGCACGGCGCCTCGATCTGCGGCACCGACCTGCACATCTACGACTGGAACGAGTGGGCGCAGAGCCGGATCCCCCACGTCCCCATGACGTTCGGCCACGAGATGGCGGGAACCGTGGAGGCCGTGGGCGAGGAGGTCCATCATCTCCGACAGGGCGCGTTCGTGGCGGCTGAGACCCACATCGCGTGCGGTCACTGCTCCACCTGTCAGACCGGGCGCGCACACATCTGCGAGAACCTGCGGATCCTCGGCGTCGACACGGAGGGCGTGTTCGCCGAGTACGTCGTGCTCCCGGCGCAGAACGCGTGGGTGGTGGGCGAGGGCATCGATCCCGACGCGGCCTCGATCATGGAGCCGTTCGGCAACGCGGTGCACGCCGCGTTCGGCACCGGGGGTGGGGAGGACATCGCGACGAACGCGGTCGCGGTGATCGGATGCGGACCCATCGGCATGTTCGCCGTCGCGATCGCCCGTTCGCTCGGCGCGTGGAAGGTGATCGCGATCGAGCCGAACGACTACCGGCGCGCGAAGGCCTCCGAGATGGGGGCCGACGTATCGGTCGATCCGTTCGATCGTGACCCGGTCGCGGCGGTCCTCGAGCTCACGAACGGGACCGGCGCCGAGGTGGTGCTCGAGATGAGCGGCAACGCGCGGGCGATCGATCAGGGGACGCGGATGCTGGCTCGAGGCGGCCGGATGTCCCTCCTCGGCCTTCCCGACGGCGCCGTGACGCTCGACCTCAACGACCAGGTGATCTTCAAGGAGGCACGCCTGCAGGGGATCACGGGCCGGGAGATGTTCCGCACGTGGCAGCAGACGACGACGCTGCTATCCACCGGGCGCGTCGATGTCTCGCCGGTGATCACGCATCGGTTCGGCATCGACCGCTTCGAGGAGGCGTTCGCGACGACGGCCTCCGGAGCCTCCGGCAAGGTGATCCTCCTCCCGGGCGGCGAGGGGATCCCGCCCGCGGCGCAGGCCTGAGGCTCAGAGGTACCCGGGCTCGGTGGGGCCGCGCCCGGTGGAGGTTCCTCCAGGCGCGCCGTCGGGCGCGGCCGCGTCGCCCGCCTGGTCCACGCGGAACGGCAGTCGCTCCGCCTCCGCCCCGTCGAGACGCAGGGAGAACGCGTAGGTTCCGGCCTCGGGGAGCGAGATCCCGTCGAGGTTCAGGGCGAGCGGCACGACCACGTCGGAGAAGCCGTCCGTCGGAGCCTGCGTCTGGAACGACGCGTGCAGGGCGAACTGCTCCGTGCCCGAGGGGTCGACGAAGAGCGGCATCGGTTGCTCGCTCGGATCGAGCAGCGAGAGCTCGAGGTTGTGCTCGCCGGCCTCCCCGTCCTCGAGCGTGAGGAGCACGCCGATGCCCACGCGGTCGTGGCGGGCCGGGAACCCGTTCGCCGCGAGCCGGTTCCATCCGGCTCCCAGCACGTAGAGCTTGCCCTCCACGGACTGGACGGAATCGGCGAGGAACGCGCGCGCCTTCATGGCGGGCATCCTAGCGGGCGGCGCACGGTAGGGTTCCCCTGAGCCGAGGACCACGGGAGGCCACGATGGGCGCACTCGATTACCTGAAGGACGAGGTCGCCACGCTCCGGACCCAAGGGCTGCTCCTGCACCCCCGGACGCTCGAGGGTATGACCGGCGCGCGCGCGCGCTTCGACGGCCGCGACGTGATCAACCTGGCCTCCAACAACTACCTGGGCCTCGCGAGCCATCCGCGGATGAACCGAGCGGCGGCCGACGCGGCGCTGCGGTTCGGGGCGGGCAGCGGCGCGGTGCGCACGATCGCGGGCTCGATGACGATGCACCGTGAACTGGAGGAGCGGTTCGCCACGTTCAAGCATGCCGAGTCGGCACTGATGTTCCAATCCGGATTCACGGCGAACGCGGGCACGGTGGCGGCGATCCTGTCCAAGGACGACGTCATCGTTTCCGACCAACTGAACCACGCGTCGATCATCGACGGGGCGCGCCTGTCACGCGCCGAGATCAAGGTGTTCCCCCACCGTGATGCGGAGGCCGCGGGCGCCCTCCTCGCGGAGACGGCGCGGCCGGGGCGACGCCAGCTGCTGATCACCGACGGCATCTTCTCGATGGACGGGGACATCGCGCCGCTCCCGGATCTGGTGGAGGTTGCCGAGCGCTACGAGGCGATCATGATGATCGACGACGCGCACGCCTCGGGCGTGCTCGGCACGGGCGGCGCCGGCACGGTGGACCACTTCGGGATGCACGGGCGCGTGGACATCCAGGTGGGCACGCTCTCCAAGGCTATCGGGGTCCTGGGCGGATTCATCGCCGGCCCGCCGCACCTCACCGAGTGGCTGCAGAACCGCGGCCGCCCATACCTCTTCTCGACGAGCGCGCCGCCCGCGGTGGTGGCCGCCTGCATCGAGGCGCTCGCGATCATCGAGGATGAGCCGGAGCGCCTGGCACGCCTCTGGTCGAACACCGAGCTCTTCAAACGAGGCCTCCGCGACCTCGGCTTCGACACCGGGACGTCGGAGTCGCCCATCACGCCGGTGATCACCGGCGAAGAGGAGGCGACGCAGACGTTCGCGCGACGGCTCTTCGACGAAGGCGTCTTCTGTCCGGCGATCGTCTTCCCGACGGTGGGGCGCGGGCTCGCGCGTGTGCGTACGATCGTCACCGCGGACCACACACAGGACGACCTCCGCGAGGCGCTGGACACGTTCGCGAAGGTCGGCGAGGAGCTGGGGTTGCGCTAGGCGCGGTACCGCGTGCGCATGCCGTCGAGCATCAGATCGAGGCCGAGCTCGAACTGCTGCTCGAGGTCACAGCCGGTCATGTAGGGGAGCGCGTCCACCACGCAGGGGAGCTCCGTCGCGTCGATCCGTCCGGCCAGCTCCGCCAGCCCGCCGTGCTTGTCGAACGACATCTGGCGCTCCATCATCACCGAGCCCTGGATGTAGCCGCCGAACGCGTGGAAGACCTGCATGACCTCCTCCGCGGGCACCCCGATGCTGCGGAGCACCGAGAGCGCGATCTCCATGGGACGCAGCGCCTCGAGGGAGTCCGGCGGGCCGTGGTCCTCGGCCAGGAGCTCGAGCATCTGGGGATGTGCGTTCATCAGGTTCCGCCACGCGCGTGCGATGCGCCGTCCGTTCTCGAACGGATCGTCCTCGGTCAAGACCGGGTACCCGAATTCCTCGAACACCCGCAGCCGGATGCCCTGCAGGAGGTCGTCCTTATCGTGCACGTGGTTGTAGAGCGACATCGCCTCGACGCCGACCTCGCGCGCGACCCGGCGCATCGTGACGGCCTCGAGTCCCTCCGTGTCCATGATCACCAAGGCTGCGTCGATCACGCGATCCCGCGTCAGGCGCTCGCGGGGCTTCGGCGTTCCGATGGTCGTTCGCATCCGTTCCTCGTAGGTTGGGTTGACACACTTACAACGTACACCTAGCATCCTTACATCGTAAGCATACATCGTACGTCAATGGCGCCGACCGCACGGGCGCCGAGGTGAGGAGGGGATCCTGGGATGAAGATCAACCCCGAAACGATCGCGCGAGCCAGCAGCCGACACCCATGGCGCACCGTCGGCGTCTGGGCGGTGATCTTGGTTGCGGGCTTCGTAGCCATGAGCACGCTTCTCAGCCCCGCGCTGACCAACGACTTCGACTTCACCAACAACCCCGAGGCGATCCAGGCGCAGAAGCTGCTGGAGCAGAAGAAGCTCGAGCAGGATGTGTCGCCCGAAACCTTCGTGATGACAGGAGGACAGGGGGCGACGACCGACCCGCAGTTCGCTGAGAAGGTGAACGCAGCCCTCAACGACCTGAGATCGCTCGATCCCAGCGTCGTGCTCAAGGTTCCGAGCGGCTATCCACTTCCCGCGGACGGGGCATCGAACCCGGAAGTTGCCGCTCTCGGCCCCATCCCGTCCGAGGATGGCACCGCGGTTCTCTTCACAGCGATCCTGTCTGGTGACACCGACTTGACGTCAACGCATGTGGGAGAACTCGATTCGATCCGAGAGCGGTACAGCACCGATGGCACGCACATGTACGCCCTGGGCGAGCCGACGTCCACCGATGACTTCAAGAAGATCTCGGAGGAAGACTTCAAGAAGGGCGACACCATCGGCATCCTCGTCGCGATCGTCGTGCTGTTGATCGTGTTCGGGTCCCTGCTGGCGGGGGTGACGCCGATCATCATGGGGATCTTCGCGATCGTCATCGCGCTCGGTCTGGTCGGTGTGGTCGGCTCCTTCTGGCGATTCAGCTTCTTCGTGCCGAACCTGATCTCGATGATGGGGTTGGCGGTTGGCATCGACTACTCGTTGTTCATCGTGTCGAGATATCGCGAGGAGCGCGCGCGCGGGCGTGACAACCTCGAGGCTATCGGCAGATCTGGCGCGACCGCGAACCGCGCGGTCTTCTTCAGCGGCGTGACGGTCGTGCTTGCCTTGGCCGGCATGCTCTTGGTGCCGACCACGATCTTCCGCGGTCTTGCCGGTGGTGCGATCATGGTCGTGCTGGTCTCGATCGCGCTGTCCATGAGCATGCTCCCCGCGCTGATGGCGCTCTTTGGCGACCATCTCGTCAAGCCTGGCGTCGTGTTCGGGCGCGGCCGCACGTTGGAGCACGGGCGTGCCGGGGGATTCTGGGACACGGTGACCCGTACCGTGATGGCCCGTCCGGTGCTCTGGTTGGTCCTCGCGTCCACGTTCATGATCCTGCTTTCGATCCCGTACTGGGCGCAGTCGCACCCCGAGGACAACGGCCGTGGCATCAAGACGGGTTTCTCCGGCATCTCCACGATCCCGGACGGCATCCAGACCAAACAGGCCTTCGAGGTCATCATCACCAAGTTCCCGACGACGGGGCAGCAGTCCACCGCCGACGTGGTGATCCCGGGATCGACGTCGGACTCGAACGTCGGACAAGGCATCCAGAAGCTCGAGGCCGCCGCCGCGAACGACCCCTCGTTCGGTCAACCGCAACCGCCCCTGACGAGTGCGGATGGGAGCGTCACGCTCGTGCGCTTCCCCTTCGCGGGCGCGGCGACCGACGCCTCGAGCGAGGCGGCGGTCGGGGCGATCACCCAGATGCGGGCCACCTACGTTCCCCAGGCCTTCGGGTCGAACTCGGGTGTGCTCGTGGGTGGTGACACCGCGACGGTGAAGGACTTCTTCGACATCTCGAACTTCTACACGCCGATCATCATCCTGCTGGTGCTCGGGCTGTCGTTCATCCTGCTCACCGTTGTCTTCCGGTCGATCGTCGTTCCGGCGAAGGCGATCGTGATGAACCTGCTGTCGGTGGGCGCTGCCTACGGACTGATCGTGCTCATCTTCCAGAAGGGTGGCCCGGGGTTCGCAGGTTGGATCGCGGACCATCTAGGCTTCATCCGGGTCGATGCGATCGAGGCGTGGCTGCCGCTCTTCCTGTTCTCGATCCTGTTCGGTCTGTCGATGGACTATCAGGTGTTCCTGTTGACGAGGATCCGTGAGGAGTACGACAAGAGCGGAGACAACTCCGAGGCGGTCGCATTCGGACTGCGGACGACGGGCGGGATCATCACGGGGGCCGCGATCATCATGGTCGCCGTCTTCGCTGCGTTCGCCAGCGGGCGGATCGCCGGACTCGAACAGATGGGGTTCGGGTTGGCGGTGGCTGTCTTCCTGGATGCCACCGTGGTCCGTTCGATCCTCGTGCCGTCGGCGATGAAACTGCTCGGTGACCGCAACTGGTACCTGCCGAAGTGGCTCCAATGGCTGCCGAAGATCGACGTCGAAGGGCCACGAGGCCGCCGGTGCTGTGACGATCCCCGACTCGCCGGGGGAGCTCGTCGAGGCGGGCGAGACCACGAAGGAGTAGGCGCTCGGCGACGCGCACCGCCGGAGGGAGGGGGAGCCCGTGCCCCCTCCCTCCCGGCGTTCCGATAGGTTCCGGTCATGGGGAACGAGCACGAGGCGTTGCGCCGCCGACTGGGCCGCCTCGGAGCCTGGACCTTCGCGTTCGACGAGATGCCTGCGTCCCGTGTGCGCGTGGACGCTCGACGCCTGGAGACGCTCGGCTTCGGCGCACTCTGGGTTCCCGAGGGGTCCTCGTCGAGAGACATCTTCGCCCACCTGGCGCTGCTCCTGTCGGCGACCGATCGGATCGCCGTGGCGTCCGGCATCGCCAACATCACCGCTCGCCAGCCGGAGGTGATGGCCCAAGGCGCTCGAACCCTCGTCGACGGCTGGGGCGAGCGGATGGTGATCGGCGTCGGCGTGGGGCACGGGTACTCCACCGAGGCACGAGGCATCGCATGGTCGCAGCCGCTCGAGCGGATGCGCGCGTACCTCGACAAGATGGACGCGGCGCCCTGGGGATGGGAGCCCCACGTCGAACCACGGCGCCTCCTCGCCGCGCTCGGTGACGGGATGCTCGGGCTCGCCGCCGAACGCGCGCTCGGGGCGCACACGTACTTCGCGCCCGTCGCACACACGGCGCACGCGCGCGAGGTGCTGGGTCCCGCGCCGGTCCTCGCCGTCGAGCTCACCGCCGTCGCCGAGACCGACGCCGAGCGGGCACGAGGGCGTGCACGCTCCTGGGCGAAGCACTACCTGGAGCTTCCCAACTACGCCGCGAACCTGATGCGGATGGGCTCGTCGGTGAACGACCTCGCGGGAGGGGGAAGTGATCGCCTGATCGACGCGACGATCGCGTGGGGAGGGCCGGATGACGTCGCCGCTCGCGTGCGCGAACACCTAGACGCGGGAGCCGACCACGTCTGCGTGCAGTTCGTCGGGGACGATGAGGGGGTAGGCATCCCGGCGTATCGGACCCTCGCGGCGTCGATGGCGTCCTAGGCTTGCGCGCGGTTGCGCAGGCGCGCCTGCACCGCGTCGCTCCGCAGCTCGCGCAGCGCGTCGCGCGCGATCCACCGAGCGCTCTTCGCGTCGATCTCGAGCAGTTGCTCCGCCTCGGCGATGGCCGCCGCGTTGAGCACGAGGTCGCGCTTGCCGATCTCGCGCAACGCCCAGTTCACGGCCTTCCGCACGTAGTTGCGGTCGTCCGTGGCCCCGCGGCGGATCACCGGGAACCACGTGAGCCAGAAGTCGTCGTCCCGTTCCCGATCGTGAACCGCGCGTTCAGCGATCAGCGTGAACCCGGCGCGCTTCTCGAACTCCTCCTTCCTGCGCACCCACGCCCTCGCCTTCTTATACGCGTACGGCGTGCTCCCGAAGAGGTTGCTGCACGTCTGGTCGCAGAGGTCCCACGAGTCGAAGTCACCGACCCATGACTCCATCTGGGCCGGTGTGACCTGCGTCGGGTCGTCCACCATCGACGCGAGGATGCGCGCCTCGTGGATCCCGGTCGTCCACAGATCGAGGGCGAGGGCGTGGTCGCGGCGATGCCCGCGGGCGATGCGCCTGCAGTGAGGGATGCTCACGCCGAGCGCGCGATCGACGTTGATCCCAACGCGGGCCATCCCCGGCGTGCGGGTCGGATCGGCCACGGCGCGCAGCTCCCCGACTACCTCACGTGTTCGGGCGCGCATCGCGTCGGTCCTCCTTCGGGGCGCTCGGGTCGATCGCACGCGACATGTTCGGGATGCTACGACGGTCCCGTCACAGTGGATGGGCGGGCACCGTCGTGAACCCTAGCCCCATCGCGCGGATGCCGCGGATGATGGCGGGCAGAGCCTTGATCGTGTGGGCGGCGTCGCCGCCACCGTCGTGGAGCAGGACGATGGATCCGGGCGCCACATGCTTCAGCACGCGCTTCGTGATCTCCCTGGCGCTGAGGTTCGAGCGCCAATCCTGCGGATCCACGCTCCAGAGCACCACGCGCATCCCCTGACGGCGAGCCTCCTGTACGACGTCGTCATCGTAGCTTCCTCCCGGGGGTCGGAACAGGGTCGGGCTCACACCCACCGATGTCAACGCGTCCTTCGCGTCTCCGATCTCCGCCGAGATCCGATGCTCGGTGAGGTCGGCGAGCGCGGGCGATACCGGGTGATCGAAGGAGTGGTCGCCGATCGGGTAGCCGGCCGCGGCCACGGCACGCGCGACCCCCGGATACCGCTGCACGAGGTAACCCACCATGAAGAATGTGGCCGGAACGTGGAACCGCCTCAATACGGCCATGACGTGCTGGGTGTCCACGGGCCACGGGCCGTCGTCGAAGGTGAGGGCCACCTCGCGTGGAGCGCGGCCACGACCCCGCGAGACGTCGCTGACGGACACGAGGTCCCCGGAGACGCGGCCGGTCACCGTGACCTGCGTCGTCGGGTAGGTATCGAGCGTGCGTTCCGGGTCTCCTACCCGTCGGCCGGGCAGGCGCCGTGCGACCCGCCGCGTGCCCTCCACCCGGTCTTCCCCGTCGGCGACCGTGACGCGATCCCCGCTCGCGAGCACGGCGCCGTCGGTAGCGACATGCCCGTTCAGGAGGATCCGTCCCGGTTCAGCGGACCGATCCAGCACGTCGCCATCCACAGACAGGAGGCGCCCATCCGATGCCGCCAGACGCTCGCTCGCCACGAGCTCGCCGAGTGTCGTGCCGGGGAGCGCCTCGTGCGCGACGCCGTCCACGCGCACGTGGACGGGAGGGGGTGAAGGGGTGGGCGGGGGCGCGGAGCCGCCGCAGGCGGCCGGGAGCCCTGCGATCGTCAGAAGCACGACCACGCGGAGGGCGGCGGGGAAGGTGCGGCCGGCCATGGGAAGGACCTCATCTTGTCATGGATGCCGCGGCCCCGGACCGCTGGGAGAATGCCCTCGTGGCCGATACCCGTTCCGCGCGCGGTCCGATCGTGGTGATGGCTGTGGTCGACGTGCTCGCCTTGCTCGCGTTCGTCGTGGCAGGGGTGCGATCACATGGGGAAGGGGCGATCGTGGACCACTTCCTGCGCAACGCCGTACCGCTCGTCGTTGCCTGGCTCGTGTTCGCGATGGTCCTCGGCACCTACCGCCGCCCGGGCTTCGCGACGCTGTGGCGGACCTGGCTCGTTGCGGTCCCCGTCGCCCTCGTGGTCCGCTCCATCTGGGTGGGCTCGCCCACCGGCGTGGCCTTCCTGACCTTCCTCGCGGTCGCGATGGCGTTCACCGCGCTCTTCCTGGCGATCGGCCGGGGCGTCACGACGCTCGTGACGGGTCGAGGCTATCCGGAGCACCGGCGCGCGTGAGATCTGGGCTCGAGATGCCCGATCCGAGCACCGCCAGGAGCTTCTGGCTCGACGAGGCGCTCGCGCGCGACCCGGGCGCTGCGTGTCCACCGCTCACCGCTCGCGTCACCGCGGACGTCTGCATCGTGGGCGGCGGCTTCGCCGGGCTGTGGACCGCGGTGGAGCTGGCGGAACGCGAGCCGGGGATGCGGATCGTGCTCGTGGAGCGGGACATCTGCGGCGGTGGTGCGAGCGGCCGCAACGGCGGCTTCTTCGCGTCCTCCTGGTGGGACGCCCCCGCGCTCTGCGGACTCTTCGGGGAGGAGGCGGGCCTCGCGTACGCGACGCTGCTGTCGGACCTGGTGTCCGAGGGCGAGCGGTGGTGCGAGGACCACGGCGTCGACTGTTGGTTCCATCGTGAGGGCGTCCTGGGGGTCAGCACGGGCGCGTGGCAAGTGGGCGTGGGCGGCACCGGGCCGGCGGCCTTCCTCGCCGCGCGCGGGCTGGGTGACCGGGCGCCGGCCCGCACCGAGCCGGAGTGCCGAGCGGTGGCGGACTCGCCGCGGTTCCTGGGCGGGCGCTTCTTCCCGGACGCAGCCGTGGTGCAGCCGGCGCGGCTCGCGCGAGGTCTGCGGCGGGTCGCGCTCGAGCGCGGCGTGCGCATCTTCGAGCGCACCGAGGTGAAAGCCTTGGAGCGATCGAGGCCGGCGATCGTGCGCACGCGTCACGGGGCGGTGAAGGCGGACCGGGTCGTGCTCACCACGGGTGCATGGGCGGCAGGCTGGCGGGACTTCCGCAGGAGCTTCGCCGTGATCGTGGACCACGTCGTGGTGACCGAGCCCATCCCGGAACGGCTCGAGGAGATCGGGTGGACCTCGATGATCGGGATCGCCGACGGACGCGACCTGCTCTTCTACCTGCGTCCCACCGATGACGGCCGGATCGCGATCGGGGGCGGGGCCCTCGGGACCGTGTTCGGGGGCAGGGCGTCAGGGCGCGCGACGACGCACGATCGGCGACTCGCCGAGGTCGCGGCTCGGGGCCTGATGTGGCTCTTCCCGCAGCTCGAAGGGGTGCGGTTCACGCATGCGTGGGGAGGACCGATCGATCAGACCGCGTCCTTCACCCCGTTCTTCGAGACCCTCCGGCCGGGCAACGTGCATGCCGGTCTCGGATTCTCGGGCCATGGGCTCGTCCAGACCATGCTGGGTGGACGCATCCTCAGTTCCCTCGTCCAAGGGGCGGATGATCGGTGGACGGCGCTCCCCGTCGTGGGCCCGCCGTTCGCGAAGGCACCGCCCGAGCCGTTCCGCTACCCCGTGGTGAGGGCCGCAGGGTGGGCGCTCGAGCGTGGCGACCGGCGTGCGGACGCCGGGAAGCCCCGCGGGTGGCTGTTCGATGCGATCGGCGGCGCGCCCGACCGTCACCGCGAACGGCTCGCCGCCCGCAGCCCGCGCCGACGTGCGGCCCGACTCAGTACCGGTCGTCGCGATCCGGAGGGAGCTCGCCCGGCTCGGCCTCGTTCTCCCGGTACTTGATCACCCGGTACTCCGAGACCTGTTGGTCGTACTGCGCCGAGATCTTCCGCGCCGAACGCTTCACCGCCCACCAGGCCACGCCGACCAGGATCGCGAAGACCAATAACAGCGTGAACAGCACGATGGCGGTGGCTTTGAGCACCACCCCGAGGACCCCGAAGAGGGCTGCCAGCACGAGCACGATCAAGATGAAGACGAACATGTCGGCTCCTAGCCTACGACCCGGGGCGCGGAACGGACGACGCGTCTGGCGAGCGCCGCGGGATGCTGCAAGGGGAGGTCGTGGATGCCTTCCATCCATGCGATCGTCACCGGGCGACCTCTCGCCGCCTCGCGCACCCGGCGGACCGCCACCCGCTTCGCCTCGTCCTGCTCGGACGTGTCGGGATCCGCGGTGCGGTGCGCGACGACGGCGAGCAACGGGACGCGGAGCCTCGGATAGAGCGATAGCGGATCTTGCTCCCAGATGGCATGGAGGATGCGGAAGTGGTTGGCGCGCGACAGGTAGGGGGCGATCGTCCCGTCGGGTCGCACGCGCATCACCGACATCACGATGTCCTCGACGTCTGGTGTGACGTGGACGGCGTCGGCGAAGAAGGTGCGGACCATGCCGCGGAACTCCGTGGCCGGCATCCCGATCAACCTCGGCGGTGCGAGCCGCTCTTTCGCGGTGGGCCAGTCCATGTGTTCGCGTAGCGACGTGACGCCTCCGTCCACGAGGACGGCCCCGGCGATCGCGTGCGGGTGCGTGGCCGCGAGCTCGAGGGCCACCATCGCGCCCCAGGAGTGACCCGCGATCATCGGCCGGCCGAGGCGGGTCGCACGGATCACGGCGCGGGCATCCGCCACGACGTGGGGGAACCCGTAGCGGCTCTCCGGCTTCCCGCTCCGTCCGTGCCCACGCGCGTCGTAGGTCACGACGCGGAACCGCCGCGCCAGGTGTGGCAGCATCAGATCCCAGATGTGCTGGCTCGACGCGAGGCCGTGCATCAGCAGGAGCCCGGGCGCGTCGACCGAGGGCGGGTCGAAGGCGCGCACGCAGAGGCGGACCCCGCCGTCCCCCGTCACCTCGAGCGCTCGCTCCTGCATACTGCGCCCATGGTAGAGGCGTTCCGTTCGCCGTTGGCGCCCGATGCGAACGCCGGGTCGGTCGCCGTCATCACGGGCGGCGGCACCGGCATCGGGCGCGCCACCGCGCGGGAGCTCGCGCATACCGGCGCCTCCGTCGCGATCTGCGGCCGCCGTCCCGAACCCCTTGAAGCGGTCCGCGCCGAGCTCGCGGCCACCGGTGCCGAGGTGCTCGCCGTGCCGTGCGATGTGCGCGAGCCCGAGCAGGTCGCGGCGTTCCTCGACGCCGTGGGCGACCGGTTCGGCGCCGTCGACATCCTGGTGAACAACGCCGGCGGGCAGTTCGCCGCAGCCGCCGAGGACATCGCGTTGAAGGGGTTCCGCGCCGTGCATCGCCTGAACGTGGACGCACCGTGGCACCTGACGCACGAGGTGGCCGCGCGCTGGATGATCCCGCGCAGGGACGGCGTCGTGGTGTTCATCGGGTTCAGCCCGCGTCGAGGTATCCCGATGATGGCGCACGCCTCAACGGCGCGCGCCGCGTTGGAGAACATGGCGTCCGCGCTCTCGAACGAGTGGTCGCGCTACGGCATCCGCACCCTCTGCGTGGCCGCCGGCCTGGTGCAGACCGATGGGGTCCTGCAGTACGGGGGTCAGGCCGTCGTCGACGAGTACGCGGGGATGGTGCCGATGCGCCGCGCCGGCCTGCCCGAGGAGGTCGCGGCCACGATCGCGTTCCTGACGTCCTCGGGAGGCGCGTACATCACGGGATCCACCGTGGTCGTCGACGGGGGAGCCGACGCCTGGGGCCAGGGGACGGCGCCACCCCCGATCGAGCCTTGACCACGGCCTAGGTGGCTTTGCGTGTCCCGGATCGGCGCGGCGCGAACAACCCAACGATCACGATCCCGAAGGTCGCCAGCACGATGACGCTCATCGCCGCGCGCAGATCGATGGTCTGTGCGATGTAGCCGAGGAGCGGCGGCGTGAAGATGAACCCGGTGTAGCCGACGGTGGTGACCGCGGCGATCGCGTTGGTGGGATCCTCGTCGATCCCCTCGGTGAGACCGAACCCTGCGGGCGCCGCGGCGCTGATCGCGAACCCGAGGAACAGGAAGGCCAGGCCCACCACCCAGGGGTTGCTGGTGGTCACCACCGCGATCCCGGCGACGGCGGAACCGAACCCCGCTGCCAGGATCGTGGAGCGCAGACCCAGACCGAACAGCACGCGACCCGCGAAGAGCCGGCCGAGGAAGATGGCGCCGGAGAACGCGATGAACGCGATCGCGGCCGTTGCTGCCGAGGCGGACAGCTGATCGCGCAGGTACAGCCCGCTCCACGTGTCCATCGACCCCTCCACGAGGAACGCGAAGAGCACGACCAGCGCGGCGACCCACAGGGCCGGGGTCCGGAACAGCGCGGAGATCGAGAAGGCGGTGCTGGTGCCCTGCGGGGCGCGGTCGGTGGGACCGGTCCGCGCGTTCCACACGGTGGTCACCATGAGCGCCACGCTCGCGTACGCGAGTCCCCAGCGGAAGTCGAGCCCGGCGGCGATGATGAGCCCGGCCGCGGCAGCGCCGGTCACCCCGCCGAGTGCGTACGAAGCGTGGAGCCACTGCAACACCGGCTTGTGGGTCGCCACCTCCGCACGTTGCGCGGCGACGTTCATGTAGACGTCGATCAGGCCGTTGCCGACGCCCACGAGCATGAACCCGATGAACACGAGCGACGTGGGCAGATAACCGATCGCCACGCTCGCGACCGCAAGGGTGAGCAAGGAGATCGTCATGGACGAACGGAGCGGGAGCGGTTGCAGGCGCGGAGCGAGGAACAGCATCACCATGACGGCCACGACCGACAGCAGCATGTAGAGACCGCCCAGTGAGGCATCGCCGATGCCATGGGCCTGCTGGAACTCGTACACGAGGATCACCCAGACGCCCCAGTACTGGCCGAACGACCAGTAGCCGGCGAGGAGCGGTACGACCGCGGGTCGGCCGGTCGGCGGCGTTGGTTGGCGGGCGATCTCCCCAGGCCGCAGATGCGGTCCGAGTTCATCCATCGCGGCATCATCCCACGGCCGTCGCAGCGCGAGCGGACGCTTGACCCGAGATGGCCGGCATGGGCTAGACTCCGCCCACGATGGCAGGGGGCGAGGTGCAACTGGTCGACCTCGTGAAGCGTTTCGGCGAGTTCACGGCGGTCGCGGGGATCAACCTCGACATGCCATCGGGAGAGTTCTTTTCGCTGCTGGGCCCGTCCGGCTGTGGGAAGACCACCACGCTTCGCATGATCGCCGGCTTCGAACGCCCGTCGGAGGGCCAGATCCTCCTGGACGGCACGGACATGGCACAGACCCCGCCGCACAAGCGGAACGTCAACACCGTGTTCCAGAACTATGCGCTCTTCCCGCATCTCACGGTGGAGGAGAACGTCGCGTTCGGCCTGAAGTACCAGAAGGCGACCAAACAGGAGACCACTGAGCGGGTGGGCAACGCGCTCGAGCTGGTGGCGTTGGGCGATTTCGGCAAACGCCGTCCGAACCAGCTCTCGGGCGGACAGCAGCAGCGTGTCGCGCTCGCGCGCGCACTCATCTTGAACCCCGCCGTGCTCCTCCTCGACGAGCCGCTCGGAGCGCTCGACGCCAAGCTGCGCAAGCGCCTCCAGATCGAGCTGAAGGCCCTCCAGGAGGAGGTCGGGATCACGTTCATCTACGTGACGCACGATCAGGAGGAGGCCCTCACGATGTCCGACCGCATCGCGGTGATGTCCCAGGGTCGCGTGGAACAGGTCGGCCCTCCGAAGGAGATCTACGAGGAGCCGGCCACGGCGTACGTGGCGGACTTCTTGGGGGTGTCCAACCTGATGGAGGCGACGGCGTCGGGCCCGGGGGAGGGCGGGTGTCGGGTCAAGCTCGGCGATTTCGAGCTCATCGCAGGCCGCGGAGATGCGGACACGACGGGCTCCGCCAAGATCACGATCCGTCCGGAACGCGTGGACCTGCAGGCCTCGGGCTCCACCGGAGAGAACCGGGTGCCCGGCATGGTGGAGCGGGTCGTCTACGTCGGCTCGGTCCTCCAGGTGATCGTGCACCTCGCCCCCGGCGAGACGACCCAGGCCTGGATCCAGAACGAGGGCGGCGCGGTGCCGTACGAGTCCGGAACGCCCGTGACGGTGCATCTCCCGCGCGAGGCGTTGCGGGTCCTCCCCCAGGGAGGAACCGGCCTGAGCGATGAGGACGACGTCGTTCTCGCGGAAGGCTGAACGAGCCCACCCACGCGTCTCGCCCAGCTGCCCGGGCGCTCAGATGCTGACGAATTCCTTCACGCTGGACGTGCCGTCCGAGCGCTGGCCGCGGGTCATGATCCGGTACACGATCAGCGCGAGGCCGATGGCCGTGAACGTGGCGATCAACATGAACGTGGCGGCGGCGTTGACCGCTGGGGTGGGGGACGAGCGCGCCGCAGAGTAGATCTTCACCGACAACGGCTGGGTCGCCACCGTGGAAGCGAGATAGTTGACGGTCACGAAATCGTCGATGGTGTCCGCGAACACGATCGCGAAGCTCGCGAAGATGGCCGGGTAGAGGAGCGGAAACAGGACGCGAGTGATCGCCTGACGCGGTTTCGCCCCCAGGTCCATCGCTGCCTCTTCGTAGAACGGCCCGATCGTCAACAATCGAGCCCGGACGATGATCACGGGATAGGACAGCTGGAACGTGATGAGGCCCAGGAGCTGAGCGGTCGTCCCGAGGCCCAGGAACGATTTCAGCAGGTTCGTGAAGAGCAGCCACAGGGCTACGCCCAGGATGATCTCCGGGAGCACGAACGAGAACAGCATCCCGAAGTTGGCGAATCTCGCGGGGCGTGTGTGCCAGCGGTCGATGGCGATCGCGAACAGCGTTCCCAACGGGACCGCGATCAACATCGTGATCAGCGAGAGCTTCAGGCTCTGCACGATCGCCTGGCGCAATGCGGGGTCCTGGAACAACGAGTCGGTGGGGTCCTGCCACCACCATCGGAACGAGAACCCCTGCCAGATGCTGCGGGACCGCCCGTCGTTGAACGAGAACGCGATCGCGATGAACACGGGCACGATCGACCACGCGATATAGGCCCAGGTGAACGTCCTCAAGAAGACCGGCTTCCGCCAGGGGTTCGTCAGCCAGTTTCCGGGCGGCTTGGCCGGGGCCTGGAGGCCCATCGCACGCGTGGGGGTCGCCGCGGCGTCGCTCATTCCAGCCCCTCAGCAGCGCGTCTCGTGGATCGCAAGTAGTACGCCATGGGGATCAACAGGATCACCATCAGCAGCAGGACCAGCGAGCCCGCGCGCGGGCCCTGGTTCGATTGCGTGACCGTCTTGTCGATCAGGTTGCCGTACATGGAGGTCCGCGGGGACCCCATGAGGTTGTTGGTGTAGTAGTCGCCGAACATCGGGAGCGACACGATCACCACACCGGCCAGGATGGCTTGCTTCGACACGGGGATCGTCACGCGCATGAAGGTGCGGAACGGCCCGGCCCCCAGGTCGCGGCTGGCCTCGAGCAGGCTCAGGTTCATCCGGTCGATCCCGCCGTAGATGGGCAGGATCATGTACGGGATGTACCCGTACACGAGAGACAGGATCACCGTGACCGGCTTCCCGGAGAGCCAGGCCACGGGCGCGGCCACGATGTGGGTGAACATCAAGAAGCGGTTCACCCACCCGTCCGCGGTGAGGAGGCTCTGCCACGCGAAGATCCGCATCAGGTAGCTGATCCAGAACGGCGCCACCAGCAGGACGAGGTAGAAGGTCTTGTACTTCCCGCCATAGCGAGCGACGTAGTAGGCGACGAGGAACCCCACCACCACGCAGATGAGCGATGCGACGGCCACGTACACGAACGTCCGGATCAGGGCGGGCTGCCAGAACGCTGCGTCGCCGAAGAAGCGGCCGAGCACCTGTTGGAACGAGGACGTGCTCCAGTACCAGGGCTCGTATACGGGAAGCGCCTCGCCGAAGATGGGGCCCGACGTCCCGAAGGCCACCGACACCACGACGTAGAGCGGCACCAGGAACAGCAGCAGGAGCCAGATCGTGGCCGGCGCCGCGAGGGAGGGCCAATACCAGCGGGGCGACCAGGAACCCGCATCCTCGCGCGCCCGGCGGCGGGCCTCCCGCCGGCTCGGAGGCCCCTGTTGCTCCCCGCCGGGCGTGACCTCGATCGTGACGTCAGCCACCCGAGGTAACCTCGTCCCAAGCGTCGAACCACAGCTGATCCACCTCGCGGTCGAGTTCGAGCAACAGGCGGCCGGTGGCGAAGTCTTCTTGGGTGACGACGGCATCCGGCATCGATGCCGGCACCACCTTGTCCTTGATCAGCGTGTCGGGCTTGATCGACTTCTGCGGCGGTTGGTAGCCGACCCAGTCGGCGAAGTTCTGGAACGCGGGCTCCTCGGCGAGCATGAAGTTCAGGAAGGCGTGAGCCAGGGCCGGGTTCTCGGCGGTCGCAGGGATGGTGATGACGTCGTTGTTGACGGTTCCGTCCCGGGACTCCGGATACCAGTAGCCGAGGACATCGGTGCTCACGCCTTTCGGCAGGTAGTATTTCGCCCCCACCATGTCTCCTGACCACGCTTGCGTGACCCAGATGTCGTCGTCGGGGAGGAGCACGTACGCGTTGTTGATGGCGATCCGCGCGTTCGTCGCATCGAGCAGCTCGAGGAGCGCGTCGGCGGCCTCCTTGATGTCCTTCTCGTTGCCGGTATTGACGTCTTCGACCCCGTTGCGGAGCAGCGCCATCCCTAGCGCGGTCCGGTAGTCGTCGTAGAAGGCGGTCTTCCCGTAGTACTGGGGATCCCAGAGGATCTCATATCCCTTGTTGGCCATCTCATCGTCGCTGATGTGATCGCGGCGGTACCCGATCCCCGTCGTCCACGTGACGTAGGGGATCGTGTAGATCCAGCCCTGGTCGTAGAACGGGTTCTGATACACCTTCCAGACGTTCTTCTCGAGGTTGGGGATGAGGTCGTGGTTGAGGGGCTGCATGAGCTTCGCCTCGGTCAGCTTGTTCAACTTGTCGATGTCCGTGATGAACACGTCGGGCTTGATCTGCCCCGCGCCGATCTTCTGGATGCCCTCTTCCATGTTGTTGAAGGTGGTGTATTCGACGGTGACGTCGTACTTCGCACCGAACTCCTTCAAGGTCTTCTTGTAGAAGTAGTCGGCCCAGTTGTACACGCGGAGCGTCACGCCCTTCTCGAGGGGCGTATCGGTGGGGATCGGCTCGGCGCCGTAAGTCGGGAGCGTCACCGGGCGATCCTGGCGGGCCGGCGGGATGAGCGTCACGCCTTCGGGCAGCTGCCCGGGCCGGGCGCAGGCGGCGAGGATGGCCGACATACTCGGCACCGCAACGGCGGCTCCCGCGGCACGACGCAGGAACGTCCGGCGGTCGATCGGCGGTCTGGGCACAACGACTCCTTCCGAGCCATCGGATCGATGCAGACCGACGGCGCAAGCGGGGACCTGATTACCATGGGCGCGGCCGCGCACGCAACTGCGCGGGCCGTCAACCGGTAGTTCGTCGAAGAGGGGCGTTCGGGTTGGCCGATCTTGGCCGTGTGGTGGTGGTGGGGGCAGGGTTCGCGGGGTTGTCGGCCGCCCTCGTGCTACGGGAGGCGGGCCTGGACGTGACGGTGCTCGAGGCGCGTGAACGCGTGGGCGGGCGCGTGTGGTCGGCCACGATCACGAACGGCGCCGTGGTGGAGCTCGGCGCCGAATGGATCATGGACCACGACGCCGAGGTGCTGGGCCTCGCCGAGCGGTTCGGGATCGTCGCGGTCGAGACCGGCGCCGACTACGGGCGGCGCGAACCGAGCGGGCCCGGGGCCGCGCCGCTGGAGGCCCAGGATGCGTTCTGCGAAGAGGCGAACCGGCTCCGATCGGCGATGACGCCCGCACGGGCGGCCGAGGTGTCGCTCGGTGCGTTCCTCGACGCCGTCCCCGGCGACGACGACGCGCGACGCCTGGTGAAGTCGCGCCTCGCCGGGACCTGCGCCCAGGATCTCGACCGGGTGACCCTCCTTCAGGTCTCCGACGACGGCCGCGGCTTCACGCATCGGGCGGATCGCTATTTCCGCCTTGGGCCGGGTAACCAACGGCTCGCGGAGGCGGTCGCCGACGAGGTGGACGACGTCCGTCTGGGGCTGGCCGTCGATTCGATCAGTCACGATCTCGACGGGGTGCGTGTGCGCAGCGGTGGTCGCGAGGAGCACGCCGACGCGGTGGTGGTGGCCGTGCCGGCAGCGATCGCGGCCCGGCTCACCTTCGAACCGGCGCTCCCCGAGGACCTCGCCACGGCGCTGCGCGCCCTCCCGATGGGAGTGGCCTCGAAGCTGGCCGTGGCCACGCGGGGACGTCCCGCGATCCGCTCGATCCAGTCGACGGAGACCTCGATGTGGTGCTGGGTGGCCCGCGGGTCTGACGACGAGCCACGTGGGTGCGTGGCCTCGTTCGCCGGATCGCCCGCGGCGCAGGAGCACCTCGGCATCACGCAGGGCCGGATGACGCCCTGGCTCGAGGCGCTCGAGCGGATGAACCCCGACGTCACGTTCGAGGGGGAGCCGGTGATGTACGCCTGGGCCGACGACCCGTTCACCTTGGGCGCCTACGTCGCGTGGGACGAGCCGTCGTGGGGCCGGATGGACGTGCTCGCACGACCGGTCGGTCGCGTGGCCTTCGCGGGCGAGCACACGGCCGGAGCCGCGTTCCACGGCACGATGAACGGCGCCCTGTTGAGCGGCAGGCGCGCGGCCGAGCAGGTGCTCGCCGCACTCGCGTGATCGGTGCGCCCCGCTGACACGTTGCCCCGATGCGTTGCTAGGCTCGCGACCTCGCCGCCGTCGAACCTGGAAAGAGGGATACCCGTGAGCGAAACGCCTGCCGCCGAGCCCGTCGTGCTGATCGAGGATCTCGGCCCCGTGCGCCGCCTGACGATGAACCGGCCGGATGCGTTGAACGCGCTGAACGGCGGTCTCGTCGACGCGCTCTCGGACTCGATCGGCGCCGCCGGCGCGGACGACGCCGTGAGCGTGGTGATCCTGCGCGGGTCGGGGCGAGCGTTCTGTGCCGGCTACGACCTCAACGAGGACGCCGAGGGCGGCGAGCACGACGCCCGTGCCTGGCATGGCGACCTCGCGCGCTCCACCGAGCGGATGTTCGAGTTCCTTGACTGCCCCAAGCCCACGATCGCCCAGGTCCATTCTTACTGCCTCGCGGGGGGGACCGATCTGATGCTCGCCTGCGACCTCGCCGTGGCGGCCGACGATGCGAAGTTCGGGTACGTCGACGTTCGGTTCGGCTCGGGCGTGGTGTCGATGTTCCTGCCGTGGGTGGTGGGCATCCGCAAGGCCAAGGAGCTCCTGTTCACGGGCGAGGACCGAGTCTCGGCCGAGGAGGCCCTGCGCATCGGACTGGTGAACCGCGTGGTTCCGCGCGACGACCTGGATGACGCAACGCTCGCGCTCGCCAACGAGATCGCGATGAACGAGCCGTTCGTGATCCAGACCACCAAGCGCGCCGTGAACCGCGCATGGGACGTCGCCGGGTTCCGCGCCGCGATGGCCGCCAACACCGAGCTCGACGTGATGATCGAGACCGCGAATCTCCCCGCGCGCGACGAGTTCCGCCGGATCACCCAGGCCGACGGACTCAAGGCGGCGATCGCGTGGCGGGACGCGAGGTTCCGCGGTGACGAGGGATGAGCCCACGCGATCTGCGGCCGCTGCTCGCGCCTCGGTCGATCGCCGTCGTCGGCGCGTCCGAGTCCCCGGATTCGTGGGCCCCGGAGATCGAGCGCTCGCTGAGGCACGTCGGATACACCGGCGAGCTCTTCCCGGTGAACCCGAAGTACGACGAGGTCTGGGGGCGTCCCTGCCGCAAGGCCGTCACCGAGCTGCCGCGCGGGGTGGACCTCGTGGTCTTCGTGGTGCCGGCGCGCGTCGTCGTGCGCATGATCGACGACTGCGGCCGGGTCGGGGTCCGAGCCATCATGGTGGTGTCCTCCGGGTTCGCGGAGGCAGGGGCGGAGGGGCGCGCGCTCCAAGAGGAACTGCGGGCCGCCGCCGAGCGCACCGGCATCCCGATCCTCGGTCCCAACGTCGAAGGATTCGTCAACTACATTGACCATGTGGCGCCGTACGGCACCACCCCGCCGCCCAACCCCGTGCCCGGCACGATCAGCGTGATCAGCCAGAGCGGCACGGTCGCCTGGGCGATGAACCAGCTGGCATCCGACCGGGGCGTAGGTCTCCGGATCATCCTCGGGGTGGGCAACGAGGCGGTGCTCGGCCTGGGGGACTTGTTCGCGTGGGCGGCCTCGGATCCCAAGACCAAGGTGGTCACCTCCTACATCGAGACGATGCGCGACGTGGAGCGCATCGGCGAAGGGCTCGATGCGCTCCGCAGGGCGCGCAAGCCGGTCCTGATCTGCGCGCCCGAAGGCAGGAGCGAGGCCGCCCGTCGGTCGATCGTGGCGCACACGGGGGCGCTCGCGGGCAATACGGCTCTGCGGGATGCCTGGCTGCGCGGCCACGGGGCGGTCCTCGTCGAGGATCCCGTGACGATGTTCGAGGCCGCGCTCCTGCTGAGTCACGTGAGGAAGCTCCGCACGCCCGGCGTGGCGGCAGCCCTCCAGTCCGGAGGGGCGTGCACGCTCTTCGCCGAGGCGGCGGGATCCCAGCACCTCGCCCTGCCCGAGTTCGCCGCCGCCACCAAGCGGAGGCTCAGGCGGGTCTTGCCGCACTTCGCCTCGCAGAACAACCCGCTCGACGTCACCGGGCAGGCGGCCGTCGAGACCGACATGTACGAGGGGGCGATCGAGGCGCTCGCGAACGACCCCAGCGTGGGCCTGATCGCGTTCGATGCATTCCCACCTCGGCTCGTGGGTGAGACGCCCTGGGCCGACCCCGTGTTGCGCAAGGCGCTCCAGCTCCAGAAGTCCACCGGCGTCGCATTCGTGAGCGTCTCGATGAGCCCGCTCGCCTACATCCCCGAGGCCACCGCGTTCACGCGGGAGTGGAGGCTCCCCTTCCTGCAGGGCCACCGGGCCGCGTGCGGTG
This sequence comes from uncultured Actinomycetes bacterium, assembly GCA_963810915.1. Lineage (GTDB taxonomy): Bacteria > Actinomycetota > UBA4738 > UBA4738 > HRBIN12 > JAOUEA01. The sequence goes on from CAWEPH010000005.1 coordinate 423,431, forward strand.
CGATCGACGCGCTGATCCGGTTCCAGTCATCGGGGGCGCGCGCGATCCCCGCCTTGGCCCCGCATCCGGCGCGGGCCCGCGCGCTCCGCGTGTTGCGGCGTCGCACCGGTCCCGTCGACGAGGCGACGGGGGCGAAGCTCATGGAGCTCTACGGCGTGCGCCGACCGAAGGAAGGCGTGGCCGCCACGCCATCGCGCGCCGGCGCCATCGCCCGCTCGCTGCGGTTCCCGGTCGTGGTGAAGGCCCTTGCTCCGGAGCTCCCGCACAAGGCGCGGCTGGGCGGGGTCCGCCTCGGCGTCACCAACCCCACGGACGTGGAGGTCGCCGCAGCGGAGGTTCTCGAGGCGGCGAAGCGGGCCGGCGCCCGGACGCCGAAGGTACTCGTGCAGGAGATGGTGCGTGGGAAGGAGGTCCTGGTCGGCGCCGTCGTCGACGATCGGTTCGGCGCGATGCTGACGATGCGCCCGGGCGGGGCGCTCGCCGAAGCGGGCGCGGCGACGTTCGTCCCGTGTCCCCTCACGCCGGCGCAGGCGCGCGCATACGTGGGGGACCAGGCGGGGCGCTGCGGCCTCGATCCAGCGCAGCACGACCTCCGGGCGGCAGCCCGCGCGGTCGAGGCCATCGCCCGCGCCGCTCACGACCTGCGGGGGAGGATCACGTCCCTCGAGGCGAACCCCCTGCTCGTCGACGAGCGCGGCGCCGTAGCCGTGGATGCGCTGGCCGAAGCGCGGCCCGAGTGATCTACGGGCTCGTCGCGGCCCTCGGATGGGGGACCGCCGACTTCGGCGGGGCGGTGGCGGGCCGGCGCATCGGGAGCCTGGCCACGGTCCTCGTGGCGCAGGGGCTCAGCGCGGTCATCGTGACGATCGTCTTCTTCGGGGCCGGACACGGCGTCGGGGAGTTGGCGCCGATCGTGTGGTGGATCGCGCTGAACGGGGTGGTCTCGGCGGGCGCGTACACGACCCACTACCGGGCCTTGCAGCTCGGCCCCATGGTCGTGGTGTCTCCTGTGAGCGCGGCGTACGCCGTGGTCGGTGTCGCCCTCTCGGTGGTCCTCCTCGGTGAACGGCCCTCCACGCTGGCGCTGGTGGGCGCCTTCGTGACCGTGGTGGGCGTCATGCTCGCCTCCACGGACCTGAAGAAGCTCTTCGCGGGGACCCACGGGATCCCCGCGGGGCTGCCGTGGGCGATCGCCGCGGCGGTCATGTTCGGCATCGGCGGGTTCATCCTCGGGTGGGCGTCGAAGGAGGCGGGAGCCATCCCCGCGCTGTGGGGGTCTCGGACCGCGCAGGTGATCTGCTTCGGCGCGATGGCGGCCCTGCGGCCGCACGAACTCCGGCAGGTCGGTCGCAACACGGGCACCGCCGTCGCCGTGGCTACCGGGGTCGTCGACCTCGTGGGGGTGCTGGCCCTGGTGTTCGGCGCGGCGGCCGGCTTCCTGTCGATCGTGCTGGCGGCCTCGGCGATCTTCCCGCTGATCGCGGTGGCGCTCAGCGTCGCGTTCCTGCACGAACGGCCGGTCCCCAACCAGATCGTGGGCGCGGTCGTGGTGGTCTCGGGCCTGATCCTGCTCGGGTTGGGGAGTTAGTCCTCGACCTTCTTGGTCGCCGGCTTCCGCGTGCGCTTCTTCACCCGCCGGTAGAACTCGACGGGCTCGGGGGCGAGCGGCGTGTTGCCCAGGATCAGGTCGGCCGCCTTCTCCGCGGCCATCATCACCGGCGCGTAGATGTTGCCGTTCGTGACGTAGGGCATCACCGAGGCGTCGACCACGCGCAACCCTTCGGTGCCACGGACCTGCATCGTCAGCGGATCGGTGACGGACATGTCGTCGATACCCATCCGGGCCGTGCACGAGGGATGCAACGCCGTCTCCGCGTCGCTGGCCACCCAGTCCAGGATCTCCTCGGGGCTGGCGACGGAGGGACCCGGGGAGAGCTCCCCGGCGTTGAACGGGTCGAACGCGGGCTGGTTGAGGATGTCCCGCGCCACCGTGATCGCCTCGACCCACTCCCTGCGGTCCTGTTCGGTGGACAGGTAGTTGAAGCGCAACGCGGGGTGCGCCGAGGGGTCCGTGCTCGTGATCTTCACGGAGCCGCGGGCGTCGGAGTACATCGGGCCGATGTGCACCTGGTAGCCGTGGTCGCTCGCCGGCGCGGAGCCGTCGTAGCGCACCGCGATCGGCAGGAAATGGAACATCAGGTTCGGATACGCGACGACGTCGTCGCCGCGCACGAACCCGCCCGCCTCGAAGTGATTGGTGGCACCTGGACCCGAGCGGAAGAAGAGCCACTGGAACCCGATCCAGGGCCGGTACCGCAGCTTCATGTACGGCGCGACGGAGACGGGCTGCTTGCACGCGTACTGGATGTAGACCTCCAGATGGTCCTGCAGATGCTCGCCCACCCCGGGCAGGTCGTGCACCATGTCGACACCGAGCGCGCTGAGCTCCTGCGCGTTGCCGACGCCGGAGAGCTGCAGCAGCTGGGGCGAGTTGATCGCGCCGCCGCACAGGACGACCTCGCCGGCGCGCACGCGATGGCGCTGCCTTCCTCGCGTGTACTCCACGCCGACGGCGCGCGTCCCGCTGAAGAGGATCCGCGTGACGAAGGCGCGCGTCTGCACCTCGAGGTTCTTCCGGCTCGTCACCGGGTGGAGGTAGGCGCGCGCGGCGGAGAGGCGTCGCCCGTTGCGGATGTTGCGGTCGAACGGCGCGAAGCCCTCCTGGCGGTAGCCGTTCACGTCGTCGGTGAGGGGGTAGCCGGCCTGCTGCACGGCTTCGAAGAACGCGCCGAAGAGGGGGCTCGTGGCGGGGCCGCGCTCGAGCCCGAGCGGGCCCGCGTGGCCGCGGAACGGGTCGTCGATGTCGGCCGCGAGACAGGTCTCCATCCGCTTGAAGTAGGGCAGGCAGTGGGCGTAGTCCCACGTCTGCATGCCCGGATCCGCGCCCCAACGTTCGTAGTCCATGGGGTTCCCTCGCTGGAAGATCATCCCGTTGATGCTGCTGGAGCCTCCCAGGACCTTGCCGCGCGCGTGGTAGATCCGGCGCCCGTTCATGAACGGCTCGGGCTCGGATTCGTACTTCCAGTCGTAGAGGCGGTTGCCGATCGGGAACGGAAGCGCCGCAGGCATGTGGATGAAGACATCCCAGGGGTAGTCGGATCGTCCGGCCTCGAGCACCAGCACGCGGTTGGCGGGATCGGCGCTCAGCCTGTTGGCGAGGGCGCTCCCCGCGGACCCGCCGCCGATGATCACGAAGTCGTACTGCATGGCCGCCATGGCCTCCCCCTTCGCTCCCGTTCGCGCCGGAGTCTGCACCAGACGGCCGCGCCGCGCCCGCCTTCCGTTGCAGACGGCGCAACCGTTGTCTTGCGCCCTGGGTCGGGCGGGACCAATATCCGACGGTCGAGGGGTTCGCTGGTAGGAGGGGGTCTTCACGTGGACGACGCCGCGAAGGTCACGGTCGCGTGCCGCAACGTCTGGAAGGTGTACGGACCCAAGGCCGAGCGCATCGTCGGATCGCCCGACGCGAGCCTCTCCCGTCAGGAGTTGCTGGAGAAGACCGGTTGCGTGG
>CAWEPH010000006.1:0-1064317 GCA_963810915.1 uncultured Actinomycetes bacterium
AGGCCCGCGTCCGCGTACTCAGGCCTCGAACGCCGGCCTGACCAGCTCGAAGAACGAGGAAGCGGTCATCGACCCGATCTGCTCGTGCCCGAAGCGCACGGTCGATCCCTCCGGGTTGTCGCGGATGGGCTTCGGGCGGGAGTGTATGCGCCATGACGATGACCACGCCCGACCTCACCGCGCTCCGTCGGCGGTTCCCGGCACTCCAGCGCACGCAGGACGACCGACCCGTGGTGATCGCCGACGCGCCCGGGGGCTCCCAGGTCCCCGACACGGTCATCGAGGCCATCTCCGCCCGCTATCGCGAGGGCGTCTCCAACATGGACGGCGCGTTCGCTACCAGCCGCGAGACCCACGAGGTGGTGGAGGCAGCACGGCGCGCGGGCGCCGATCTCGTGGGCACCGACCCCGAGGCGATCGTCTTCGGCCCGAACTCCACCTCCCTGCTCTTCCATCTCGCCCGCTCGTTCACCCGCACGCTCCGCCCCGGCGACGAGGTGGTTGTGACCCGGCTCGATCACGACGCCAACATCCGGCCGTGGGTGCTCGCCGCGCGCGACGCGGGGGCTACCGTGCGCTGGGTCGATCTGCGCCCCGACGACGCAACCCTCGACACGGACTCCTTCCGCGCGGCGCTCTCCGAGCGCACCCGCCTCGTCGCGTTCACGCTCGCATCCAACGCGGTGGGCACGGTCACCCCGGCCGCCGAGCTCGTGCGCATCGCCAAGGAGGCCGGCGCGCTCGTGGCGGTGGACGGCGTGCACGTCGCGCAACATCGGGCCATCGAATTCGACGCGCTCGGCGCGGATCTGGTGACGGTCTCGCCGTACAAGGTGTTCGGACCTCACCTCGGCATGGTCGCGGCACGCCCGGAGGTCCTCGACCACTGGGATCCCTACCGCGTCCGCCCCGCACAGGACTACCCATCGCCCGAGCGCTGGGAGACCGGCACCCAGAACCACGAGGGCCTCGCGGGCTTCGTCGCGGCCGTCGACTACCTGGCGGAGGCCGGCCGGACCTACGGGAACCCCGCCGACCCCGGTCGCGGGGCGGCGGTGCGCGCCGCGTTCGACGTCTTCGGCGCCCATGAACGGGAGCTCTCGCGGCGGTTCATCGACGGGCTCGACCGGATCGGGGACGCGCGCCTCTTCGGCATCCGCGACACGGGCCGGCTCGCGGAGCGCACGCCAACGTTCGCCGTGCGGCTCGGCGAGCACCACCCGCGTGCCACGGCGGAGGCCCTCGGCGACCGGGGCATCTTCGTGTGGGACGGCCACTACTACGCGATCGAGCTGTTCGAACGGCTGGGCATCTTGGAGAGCGGGGGCGCGGTGCGGATCGGGTTCTGCCACTACCACACGCCCGAAGAGGTCGATCGCGTGGTGGAGGCCCTGGCCGACCTCGCCTGAACGGGGTCGCCCGCACGTGCTCGGCCGGTACAATCGGGCGTTCCCCCTTTGCAACCTGCGGAAAGGACCATGATGCGCATCCTGATCTTGGGCGGCGACGGGTACCTGGGCTGGCCCACCGCGATGCGGTTCTCGAACCGCGGGCACGAGGTCCACGTCGTCGACAACTACCTCCGACGCACCGCACATCGGGAGGCCGGCACCGACAGCCTCACCCCCGTCCTGCCGGGACTGCCCGAGCGCGTCGCCGCCTGGAACGACGTCACCGGGCTCGAGATCGGCTACACCGAAGGCGACCTCTGCGAGTGGGAGGTCACGGAGTCGCTGTTCCGCGACTTCCGTCCGGACGCCGTCGTGCACTACGGAGAGATGCCGAGCGCCCCCTATTCGATGAAGGACCGCGAGCACGCGGTCTTCACCCAGCAGAACAACGTGATCAACACGTTGAACGTGCTCTTCGCGATCCAGCGGTACGTGCCGGAGTGCCATCTCGTGAAGCTCGGCACGATGGGCGAGTACGGGACGCCGAACATCGACATCGAAGAGGGTTACATCGAGATCAACCACAACGGGCGGAGCGACTACCTGCCGTTCCCGAAGCTGCCGGGGAGCTTCTACCACCTCTCGAAGGTGCACGACTCGCACAACATCCACTTCGCCTGCCGGGTCTGGGGCCTGCGTGCGACCGACCTGAACCAGGGCGTGGTGTACGGGATCCAGACGGAGGAGACGCAGCTCGACGACCGGCTCCTCACCCGCTTCGACTACGACGACGTCTTCGGCACGGCGCTCAACCGGTTCTGCCTGCAGGGCGTGATCGGTCATCCGCTCACCGTGTACGGCAAGGGCGGCCAGACTCGCGGGTACCTGAACATCGTCGACACGCTGCAGTGCGTGGAGCTTGCGGTGGCGAACCCCGCGCAGGCGGGCGAGATGCGCGTGTTCAACCAGTTCACGGAGGAGTTCTCCGTGCTGCAGCTCGCCGAGCTCGTGCAGAAGGCGGGTGCCGAGGTCGGCCTCGACGTGGCGATCGACCCGGTCGACAACCCGCGCGTGGAGCTCGAGGAGCACTACTACCACCCCGTCCACACCAAGCTGCTCGATCTGGGCCTCAAGCCGCACCTGTTGAACGAGGCGCTGATCGAGTCCATCTTCAGCACGATCGAGCACCACAAGGGCCGGGTGATCACCGATCACATCCTGCCGCGTGACCGCTGGCGCCAGGCCGCGGACGCCCCCGCGTCCTAGGCACCCATGTCCGCGTTACGGTTCCTCGGCATCATCGCGGCGCTGGGGTTCGCGCTCTTCGCCGTGCGCGGGCACGCGCGGCGTCGCATCAGCCGGCTCAGCCTGATCATCGCGATCGTCCTCGCGGTCACGGTGATCCTGCTGGCGATCTGGCCGAGCGTCTTCGACCCGGTCTTCACGACGTTCAATTTCCAAGCCGGCAACGATCGCCGACTGGTCTTCGTGCTGATGGTCGCCGTGCTGGTGATCCTGTTCCTCCTGTTGCGCGTGCAGTCGGCCGCCGACGTGAACGAACGGAGCATCCGTCTGCTTGTGGAGGCGCTCGGTCAGGAGCGATTCGACTGGGAGCGAGCCGCCGCGCTGCCGGAGGGTCCCCGCCTCGTCACGGTCTCCCCCGCCTTCAACGAGGCGGAGAACGTCGCCGCCGTTATCCATCGCATCCCCGATCAGATCGACGGCTTCCGCGTGGTCTCGCTGGTGGTGAGCGACGGATCCGAGGATCGCACCGCCGAGGTGGCGCGCAGGGCAGGCGCGCTCGTGGCCGAGCTGCCGATCCGCCGGGGCGGGGGGCTCGCGCTGCGGGTCGGCTACGACATCGCGTTGAAATTGGGCGCCGACATCGTCGTGACGATCGACGCCGACGGCCAGCACATGCCCGAGGAGATCTCCGTGATGATCGGCCCGATCGTGCAGGGTGACGCCGACTACGTGAATGGCTCGCGCCTGCTGGGCACCTTCGAGAAGGAGAGCCTCGTCCGCCACATCGGCGTGCACTTCTTCTCACGCTTCATCACGATCCTGACGGGTCGCCGGATCACCGACCCCTCCAGCGGGTACCGGGCCGCCCGCGCGGACCTGCTGGAGCAGCTGGTGCTCGAGCAGGATCAGTTCTGGACCAGCGAGATCCTGATCGAGGCGCTGCGTCACAAGGCGAAGGTCGTCGAGGTGCCCGTCACGATCGAGGCGCGCAAGGGCGGCAAGTCGAAGAAGCCGAAGTCGCTGAAGTACGGGTACTACTTCTCCAAGGTCATCATCCAGACCTGGCTCCGGTAGGTCCGGCGGATCCCGCTCTAGCTCGCCGTCCGCCCCACCTCCCACGCGAGGACGGGCACGGGCAGCGTGATACCCACCACGTAGATCACCTTGGCAGCGCCGGCGTCGAACCCGCCGAACGCACCGACCAGCGCCGCCACGAACACGACCGGCGCCGCCGCCCGCCACGGACCCCACCCGGGGCGGTGGCGCACCACGACGAGGGAGGCGGCGGAGGCCACCACGGTGGCGACCGTGGCGATCAAGACCCCGCCGAGATGGAGCGTGCCGTGCCAGGTGCCCGGGGAACCCGCCACGTCGGTGGGGAACGCCAGCATCAGGTCTCCGAGCGCCACCGCGAGGAAGCTCCCGGTCACGACGGGGGCCCGCAGCACCGGGGCGAGCGCGAAGATCGCGAACACCGCGTAACAGCCCCCCAGCCAGCAGAACGCGAGGATCTGGGGCACCGCAGCGGGCGGACCCCCCGTCGCTATGCTGCTCGGCCAGCTCACCCATCCGCCGCTCGCGACGACGTCGCGACGCAGGGCGGCCATCGCGAAGCTCACCATCAAGAACCCGATCGGCCCCGCCGCGCCCGCGGCGGCCGCCCATCGGACGCGCCGGGCGTCCGCAGGCGGCGGGGCGGTCACAGGGCCGCCACCACCGCGCCGGCGAGCCGCGCGTTCGCCTCCAGGAGCGCGAGGTTCGCCTCCAGGCTGCGCCCGTCGGTGAGTTCGGCGAGGGCGGCGAGGAGGAACGGCGTGCGCGCCTTCCCGTGGACACCGGCCCGGTCCGCCATCGCCTCGGCCTGCGCGGCCGCACCCGCCACCTCCTCCGCCTCCATCGCGGCACTCTCGGGAACGGGGTTGCAAAGCAGGAGTGTGGACCGGGTGTCGAGATCCAGCGCCGCCCGCAGCATGGCGGCGGCGTCCGCCGGGGTCTCGGCACGGTGCTCCAGCTCGACCGGGGCCTCGCGCGCCAGGAAGAAGGGGAGGCGATCCACGGCGGCGCCGATCGTGGCCACGCCGAGCTCCTCGAGCTTCTCCGCCGTGGCCGCCGGATCGATGATGGACTTGGGGCCCGAGCAGACGAGCATCCCCGGCGTGCGCGCCAGCTCCAGCAGGTCGGCGCTCACGTCGGGATCCTCGCCCGGATGCACCCCACCGATCCCCCCGGTGGCGCTCATCGGGATCCCCGCGCGCGCCGCCGCCCAGATCGTGGCGCTCACCGTGGTGGCTCCCACGGCGCCCGAGGCCACGGCGACGGGCACGTCGCGCCGCGCCACCTTCGTCGCGCGACCGGGCTCGGCGAAGCGCGCGAGCTCGCCCTCGTCGAGGCCCACCACCACCGACCCCTCGAGGACGCCCACCCACGCCGCCACGGCACCCGCTCGGGCGATGGCGGCGCTCATCCGCTCGACGCACTCGAGGTTCCTGGGATGCGGCAGCCCCTGACCGATCACGCTCGTCTCCAGCGCCACCGCGGCCGTGCCCGCGGCGCGTGCGGCGGCCACCTCCTCCCCCACCCGGAACGCGCTCACCGGACCCCTTCCTCGGGCCAGGCCTGCGCGCTGGAGGCCGCGAGCGCACCCGCGTGCGCCGCCCGGGCGAGCGCCTCCTCGGCCGGCGCCCCGCGGGCGAGCGCGCCGAGCAGCACCCCGTCGAACGCGTCGCCGGCTCCGGTGGGATCGACCTCGCGGACGGCCTCCCCTGGCACGCGATGGATCGCGCCGTCCACCACCGCCACGGCGCCGCGCGCCCCGAGCTTCACGGCGGCAACGGGGAACCGCTCGCCCAGGGCCCGCGCCGCGTGCTCGTCCGCCAGACCCGTGAGCGTGCGCGCCTCGCGCTGGTTCGCGAGCACGACCGTGGCGCGCGCCGTGGCCTCGAAGAACCGGGATACCCCGAAGGACTCGACGAGCGGCCACGAGGCGGCGTCCACGGCGATCAGGGGGGCCACGGCTCTCTCCATCGCCGCGACGGCGGTCGCATGCGTGTCGTCGTGCAAGAGGAGGTAGCCGGAGACGAGCACCGCGCCGCAGACGAGCATCCCCGGCAGCTCCTCGGGGCGCAGACGCGCGTTGGCGCCTCGGTCGGCCACCATCGAGCGCTCCCCCGCCTCGTGCATCACCAGCATCGTGCCCGTCGCCGCGTCAGGATGCGGCGTGAGGTGCATCTTCACACCGCGCTCGCGCAGGGCCTCGGCCAGGAGCCGTCCCGCGAGGTCGGCGCCCACGCCCCCGTGCACGCGGGCCTCGGCTCCGTCCCACACGGCCCAGACCGCCGCGTTCGCCGAGGTGCCGCCCGGCTGCACGCTCACCCTGCCGTGCACGTCGCCCCCGTGCACCAGGGCGCGGGCGTCTGCGCGCACGTCCAGCATCACGTCGCCGATGCACAGGAGATCCACGGCGCAGAGCCTACGCGAGCCACCCCTACGGGCGGCCACGAACGCCCGTCACCTCGGAGCCGTGGCCCAGGCGGCGAAGGCACCCCAGAACGGGTCGAGCCCGGGATGGGTGAGGGGTTCCTCGACCCCGCCCCGGACCAGCACGTGTCCCGCGCCGGCATCCATCATCTCCCCGACGACGGCGGATTCGATCCCCTCGGCGGCGAGCGTGGTGACGAAGTCGTGGGCGCGCGCGGGCACGACGGTCGCGATCAGGGTGCCCTCGCTGATGGAGGTGTACGGATCGATGCCGACGTGCTCGCACACCGCGCGCACCTCGCGCCGCACCGGGATCGCGTCGAGGTCCACGCGGATCCCCGTGCCCGCCGCCGTGGCCACCTCGAGGAGGCCGCCGAGGACACCCCCCTCCGTGGCGTCGTGCATCGAGGTCACGCCCCGATCCCGCAGGCCGAACCGGATCGCCACCCGCGCCTCGGGCACCACCGTCATGCGCGTGAACAAGGCATCGGCCTCCGCCACCACCACGGGACCGACCCCGGCCGCCAGCCGGTCAGGGAACGTGGCCGCGAAGAGCGCCGTCGCCTCGATCGCCGCGCCCTTCGTCACGACGACCGCATCCCCGAGGCGCGCCATCGTGGGGGTCACGAACGCATCGGCTGGACCGAGCGCCAGGCACGTGGCCCCACCCACCATGGGCCACGCACAGCCGTCGTAGCGGGCGGTGTGACCGGTCACGATCGCGATCCCGAGGTCGTCGCAGGCCCGGGAGAAGGCGTCCCATAGCGCCGTCAGGTCGTCATCGGAGATCTCGGGGGGGAGGTTCAGGTCGACGGCCATCCACCGCAACGGCAACCCGCTCGTGGCGGCGTCGGACGCGAGGATATGCACGGCGAACCAGGCCGCGCGCTCCCAGCCGTAGTCGGGCACCACGAAGACGGGATCCGTGGTGAGCGCCATCGCCACGCCGTCGGCGACACGCACCACGCCCACGTCCACCCCGTGCCGGGGCCCCACCAGGACGTCCGGGTCACGAGCGCCGAGCCTGCGCAGGATGACCTGTTCGAAGAGCTCTGCCGTCGCCTTCCCCGTGCGTTGCGCGCTCACGCCGTCGCTCCGGATCCGCGCCGCGCGGCCGTGATCGCCGCGCGGAGCGCCCGCGTCGCGCCCACCGGGTCCTCGGCCGCGGCGACCGCCGAGATCACCGCCACACCCGCGGCGCCCGCCGTCAGGACCTCGGCGGCGTTGCTCGCGTCGATCCCTCCGATCCCCACCACGGGGAGCCCCGAGGCCTCGACGACCGCCGTGACCAGGGATGGGCCGCCGGCCACGGCCTCCGGCTTCGTGGGCGTCCCCCAGACGGTGACGCCGAGGTAGTCGGCCCCGGCAGCGGCCGCCGCGCGGGCCTGGGCCGCGTCGTCCACGCTGATCCCGAGGACCAGGCCGGGCCCGAGGCGATCCCGGGCTTCGAGCGGAGCATCGCCCTGGCCCACGTGGGCACCGTCGGCACGCACGAGGGCCGCGACGTCCGGCCGGTCGTTCACGATGAACAGCACGCCGGCACCGCGGCACGCCTCGGCGAGCTCGCGCGCCAGGGGCACCAGCTCGTCGTCGTCCAGTTCGGGTGCGCGCAGCTGCACCGCGGCCGCGCCCCCCTCGATCGCGGCGAGCGCCACCTCGCGATGGCCCCGACCTGCCAGGAGGGTCCCGCTCGTGACGACGTAGAGTTCGAGCGATCGAGGATCGACCATCGCGCTCCCTCCGCCGGCATTACCCGGTTCAGGTTCGGTCGGGTCGCGGGCGCCGCGTCGAACGCGCTCAGCCCGCCTCTCAGCCCGGTCCTCCCGAGCTCCCCGGTGGTGCAAGGGCAGTATAGGTCAGGGCCCGCCGACGGCCGGGGCGGTCGGTGACACAGGATCGATCCTCGGCGCCGGCTCCATCGCGCGCGCCACCGCCTTCTCGCGCAGGAACTTCTTCCAGTCGCTGGACTTCACCGACAGGGTGATGTCCGTGACGATCTGGCCGACGCCGATCACGAGCAGCACCAACGCGGACCACCAGGGCGCGCCTGATGCGGGCCAGAACGCCAGTGCCACGAACGGCGCGCATTTGGTGGCGATCGCCCCCGAGGCATGGAACCATGCGCGGCTATCCGGATCGGCGCGGAGATAGGTGGCGTAGGCGGTCTTCAAGCCCGGGCGCGGCGGCGGCGGGCCCCCCAGGAAGCAGTCCGTGAACCGGATCCCGATGGCCCCGCCCACGAGCCAGTGCGCCGGCGTGTGCACGGATACCGCCCAGATGCCTCCGGCGAGGATCAACGCCAGGCCCTGGACCCAGGGGGTGTCGGAGGCGAACGCCGCCCATACCGCCGCGCCCCCCAGGGCGATCCCGAGCAGCATCGCGAAGTTCCCGGCCCACACGGGCGCGCGGAGGCGCACGCCGGCCCGGAACGCCGCCGTGTCGATGCGCCCGATCTGGTCGGCGTGCTCCTCGACGAGGACCCGGTCGCGCTTGACGACGGCCACCAGCCGCCAGAAGCCGAGGCCCGCGAGGTCCGCGACGCCTGTGTCCACGGCGCCCTCGATCGCGTCGAGGCGCGCGGCGATGCCGTCCGATGCAGTTGCGCCAGCCTCCACGGTTTCGGTCCCTTCCGACCGTAGAATCGCGCCCGGACGCGCTTCCGACCGAGCGCTTCCCCCAAGGGAGGAACACCACGTCCAGGAGTATGACCCACCCGGCGCCTCCGGAAGGACCCGGAGGCCATGCACTCGTCACCCTCGACGGGCGTTACCACATCGTGGAGCGCATCGCCGCCGGGGGTATGGGCGAGGTCTTCCGCGCGCACGACGCCGTGCTCGCGCGTGAGGTCGCGATCAAGGTCCTGCACCGCTCACTCGCGGGCGACCAGTCGTTCGTCGACCGGTTCCGCCGCGAGGCGCGCGCGGCGGCGGGGTTGTCGCACCCCAACATCGTCGCCGTCTACGACTGGGGCGCCGTCGACGGCATCTACTACATGGTGATGGAGTACGTGCGCGGACGCGCGTCCCGGGAACTCCTGAACCGCTACGGCAAGCTCGAACCGGCGCAGGCGGCCGAGGTGCTGCGCCAGACCTTGCTCGCCCTCGGCCACGCGCACCAACAGGGCCTGGTGCACCGCGACATCAAGCCCGAGAACATCTTGATCACGACCGACGGCACCGTGAAGGTCACCGACTTCGGCCTCGCGCGCGCCTACGCCGACGGGCGCCAGACGCAGGCCGGCACCGTGACCGGCACCGTGCAGTACCTCGCCCCGGAGCAGATCCGCGGAGAGCCGGCCGACCCCCGGAGCGACCTGTACTCGCTCGGGATCGTCGCGTACGAATGCCTCACCGGGAAGCTCCCGTTCACGGGCGAGACCGCGATGTCGATCGCGTACAAGCACTTGTCCGACCGTGTGCCCAAGCCGTCGAGCATCGTTCCGGCGCTCCCGGAGGACCTCGACGGGTTCGTGGCGAGCGCCACCGAGCGCGACCGCGAGCTGCGGCCCGAGTCCGCCTCGGCGATGCGCCGCGACATCGAGGCCATCGAGCCCGAGCTGGCGCCCGCGCGCTCCCTCGCCGGTCTGGTGGACGACATGCCCGAGATCGTGGACGACGACGGGAACGCGACCGAGGCCGTGGCGGTGGCCGCGCCGACCGCCACGCAGACGATCACGCGCACCGTGCGGATGCGCCGGCGCCGCTGGCGCATGTGGCTGGGCGTGGTGCTGGGCATCCTCGCCCTGGCGGCGAGCGCCTGGGGCATCTGGACCTACGTGGTGCCGCACAAGGCTCCGGTGCCCGACGTGACGGGCGCCACGGTGGATGCGGCTCGGTCCCAGCTGGCCGATGCGGGATTCGTGGTGACGCTCGCCGACGGCCGCTACACGAACGACGTCCCGGCCGACCATGTGATCCGGGTCACTCCCCCACCCGGCACCGTCCTCAAGAAGGGCGACGCGGTCACGCTCGTGCCCTCCCTTGGACCGCCGCCCGTCGACGTTCCCACGATCCAAGGCAAGACGCTCGAGAAGGCGCGCACGCTCGTCGAGAAGGCCGGCCTGACGCTCGCCGTCTCGGATCGCCGCTACGACGACACCGTGCCCGCCGACGTCGTGATCAGCCAGAGCCCGGCCTCGGGCCAACTGCCGCAGGGTGAAGCCGTGCAGGTCGTCGTGAGCCAAGGCCCGCCCCCGCAGCCCGTCCCGCACGTGGTCGGCAAGACGAAGGACGTCGCCGCGGCCCGCCTCACCGACGCGGGCTTCCAGGTCTCCGTGACAGAGGCGTTCTCCTCCAGCGTGGTCCGCGGGCGCGTCATCAGCGTCTCGCCGGATCAGGGAGTGCAGGCGCCCTACGGGTCCACCGTCACGCTCACCGTGTCCAAGGGCCCCGAGACCTTCTCCGCACCGGACTTCGGCGGGCTCTCGCGCACCGCCGCACAGTCCCTGGCCGACGAGTACGGGCTCGTCCTCAGCTTCGCGACGGTCCCGGGCACGTCCGGCGGCATCGTCTACAGCCAGAGCCCGGGCGTCGGCACGGTCGTGCGCTACGGCGACACGATCACGCTCTACATGGTGTGAAGTTCGGGGCGCACGTCCGCAGGGGGTCCGAGGCCACCCGCGGGGTGGTCGCGGAGTGCCACGCACGGGGGGCCGATTGCGCGCAGATCTTCGTCTCGAACCCGCGTTCCTGGGCCGGGCCCACGATCGGCGAGGAGGCGGCCTCGGCGTTCCGCGAGGCCTGGCGCGCCTCGGGGCTGGGACCGCTCGCCGCCCACGCGCCCTACGTCGTGAACATCGCTTCGCCCGATGCCGCGTTCCGCGAACGCTCCCGGCAGGTCGCCTCCGCCAGCGTGCGCGCATGCGACGCGATGGGCGTCGATCTCCTCGTCCTGCACAGCGGTTCGGGCGGCCCGGGGGTCGACCCCGCAGAGGCGCGGTCGCGCGCCGCGGCGTCGCTCCGCGCCACCCAGGACGACGCCGAGGGAGCCCGGGTGTTGGTCGAGCTGATGGCGGGGACCGTCGGCGCCGTCGCGTCCACCATCGACGAAGCAGCCGCGCTCCTCGAGGAGACGGACCGCGCGCGCGTGGGGCTCTGTCTCGACACGTGCCATCTGTTCGCGGCCGGCTACGGCCTCGACACGCCCGAGGGCGTGGCCGAACTCTTCACGGAACTCGAGACGCACGCGCTCCTCGGGCGGGTCGGGCTCGTCCACGCGAACGATTCGAAGTTCGGACGCGGCGAGCGACGCGACCGCCACGAGAACATCGGCGACGGCGCGATCGGCATCGAGGGCTGGCGCGTCCTCGTGACGAGGCCCGAGGCCGCCGGGTGGAGCTTCGTGCTCGAGACCCCCGGCGACGCGGCGCGCCACGCCGCGGACATCGCGGCGCTGCGGTCGCTGGCCGCCGGCTAGGGCTCCAGCTCCGCGCCGGGACCCTCCTGGTGCGCGTACCGCTCCTCGGCGAAGGGCTCGGCGTGGATGTGGTAGCCGCGCACCTCCCAGAAACCGCGTCGGTTCTTGGCGCTGAACTCGAGGCCGGTCAGCCATTTCGCGCTCTTCCATGCGTAGCGCTTGGGCACGACCAATCGCAACGGCCAGCCGTGCTCGGGCGTGAGGTCTTCGCCGTGGTTGCGCCACGCGAGGAGCACGTCGTCCTCGGCCATGGCCTGGAGCGAGAGGTCGGAGGTGTAACCGTACGCGCAGTGCGCGATCACCCACTTGGCCTCCGACGTTGGGCCCGCCTTCTCCATGATCGTGCGGAACGAAACGCCCTCCCACGTGTTGTCGAGGGTGGTCCAGCCCGTCACGCAATGCATATCGGCGTCCATCGTGACGTTCGGCAGGGCGCGGAGCTCCTCGTAGCTGAGGGTGAACGGATGCTCGACGAGTCCCGAGACCTCGAGGTCCCAGTCGCTCCCGTCGAACGTGGGGATCGGCCCGTAGTGCAACACGGGCCAGGACTTCACCAGGCGCTGGCCGGGCGGCACCCGCGCCGCGATCTCCGGCGGATAGTTCTTCGTGAACAGGCCCATCGATCCTCCTTCGCGTCGTGCGCTGCCTCAGGACCGCGCGATCATGTGAGCGATCGCCACGCGTCCAACGCGAACGCGACGCCGTCGTCGTCCACGTCGACGTGGGTCACCAATCGGACCTTCCCGCCCGAGTGGGTGGCGCCCACGCCGAGGGCCTTCAATCGCTCGAGGGTCTCGAGCATCGCCAGCCCCACCGCCTCCGTGTCCACGAAGACCATGTTCGTTTCAACCTGGGCGAGATCCACGGAACCCGGGAACGCCTCCTCCACGCCCTCGGCGAGCCGGCGGGCGCGTGCGTGATCCTCGTGCAGGCGGAGCGGCCCCTCCTCCAGGGCCACGATGCCGGCGGCGGCGACGATGCCGGCCTGGCGCCAGGCACCGCCGAAGAGGATCTGGAGCCGGCGGGCCTCCGGCATCAGGGCGACGGGGCCACAGAGCAGCGAGCCCACCGGCGCGCCCAGGCCCTTCGAGACGCAGAACATCAGCGTATCGGCCTCGCGCGCCCAGGCCGACGCCTCGACGCCGGCCGCGGCGGCGGCGTTGAACATGCGCGCCCCGTCGAGGTGAACCCGCACGCCCGCGTCCAGGGCCACGGCCCGGACCTCACGCATCACCTCGATCGGCATCACGCGTCCTCCGGCGGCGCCCGCCGTGTTCTCGACGGCCAGCAGGTCCACCATCTCGACGTCGTAGTAGGTGTCGGGCTCGAGCAGCCTCCGGACCTGGCCGGCGTCGACCCACCCACGCGGACCCGGGTCGATCGTGCGGAACGCGATCCCCGAGAGCGCCGCAGAGGTCATCACCTCGGTCGTCGCGACGTGCGCGGCCGCCGGGCTGGCCACGAGGTGCCCGCTCCCGGCGACGTGCAGGCGCAGCGCGATCTGGTTCGCCATCGTGCCCGTCGGCAGGAACACCGCCGCGGCCTTCCCCGTCACCTCGGCGGCCAGCTCCTGGAGCCGGTTCACGGTGGGATCGTCGCCGTACCAGGCGTCGCCCACCTCCGCCTCGGCCATCGCCTTGCGCATGGCGTCGGAAGGGGTGGTGACCGTGTCGGAGCGCAGGTCCACGCGGAAGCCAGCCATGCGCAGAAGTCTAGTCGGGTGCCCGCGAACGACCAGCGGCCGCGCTGGGACACGGGAGCGAACGGCGACTAATAGAGGAACATCGGTTTGCCGTCGACGTGGCGGATCTTCGGGCGATACTCGGCGATGTCGTAAAGCGCGTCCACGTCGACGCGCTTCACGCCCTGGCCCAGCACCGTGAGCGGCACGTTCACGTAGTTGCCGTTGCGCAGGGCGACCAGCCGGCCCGAGGTCCCCTCGATCGCGAGGTCCGCCGCCATCACCGCGTAGTTGATCGCCACCATGAGATCGAGCGCGTCCGGACTCCCCGAACGCATCAGGTAGCCCAGCTGCTGATAGATCATGTCCGAGCCGGTGAGCTCCTTCAGCAGCTCGCTGGTGAGCTGACCGACCCCGCCGAGCTTCTGGTGCCCGTAAGCGTCCGCCTCGCCGCCCTGGACCATCTCCCCCCCGTGCAACACGGCGCCCTCGGAGATCGTGAGCATGGCGTAGTTGCTGGGGTTGGAGCGCTTGTCCTGCATCAGCAGCCCCGCGAGCCTCTCGATCTCGAACGGCACCTCGGAGATGATCGCCCGGTCGACGCCGGCGAGGTACGCGGAGACGAGCGAGGTTTCACCGCTGTAGCGCCCGAACACCTCGACCACCGCGAGGCGCTCGTGCGACCCGGCGCTCGTGCGCAGCTGGTGCACGAAGTTCACTGTGCGCGTCACCGCCGTCGAGAAGCCGATGCAGTAGTCGGTGCCGTGGACGTCGTTGTCCATCGTCTTGGGGATGGCGATCACCGGCACCCCCTCCTGGTGCATGCGCAGGGCGAACGAGAGGGTGTCGTCGCCCCCGATCGGGATCAGGGCGTCGATCCCCAGATGTTCCACCACCCGCACGGCGTGGGCCGTGTGGTCCCGCGGGCCGTCGTCCGTGCGGCCTTCCATCAGGAATTCGGGTTCGTCGGCCGGCTTCACCTTCGCGGGATTCGTGCGCGAGGTGTGCAGGAAGGTGCCGCCCGTCCGGTCGATCGTGCGCACCACGCCGGGGCGCAGGTCGATCGTGTTCTCCGCGATCGTGGGCGGGTCGTCGGGGTTGACGGCCAGCAGTCCCCTCCAGCCGCGGCGCAGGCCGACCACGTGGTGGCCCTCGGACGCCGCCCTGGTGACGACCGCCTTGATCGATGCGTTCAGGCCGGGGACGTCGCCCCCGCCGGTCAGGATGCCGAGTCGCATGCGCGCAGCCTACGACGCCGCGCGCCGCGGCTCACCCACCCAGGACCTGGGGAACGCGCCAGCGCTCCGGCGGGACCGTCCTGGGACCCGACGCCACCTCGGCGATAGGCGTCGCGACCACCTCGTCCCCGCGCAGGCCGACCAGCGCGCCCCACCCGCCGGCGAGGGCGCGGTCCACGGCGGCCTCCCCCAGCCGCATCGCGAGCACGCGGTCGTAGGCGACCGGCGATCCGCCGCGCTGCACGTGCCCGAGCACGGTGATGCGTGTCTCGAACCCCGTGCGCGCGCCGAGCTCCGCGGCCACCAGGCTCCCGATCCCGCCGAGCCGCGGCCAGCCGTTCGCATCGAGGGGGTACTCGGGCACCTCCATCGTCCCGGGCGCCGGCATCGCACCTTCGGAGACCACCGCGATCGAGTAGGGCCGGCGCTCCAGATGGACCTGCTGCACGCGGCGCGCGACGAGGTCCATGTCGAACGGATGCTCTGGGATCAAGATCACGTCGGCGTTGCCGGCGAGGCCGGCGGTGAGCCCGATCCAGCCGGCGCTGCGGCCCATCACCTCGCATACCATCACTCGGTGATGGCTCTCCGCGGTGCTGTCGAGCCGATCCACCAACTCGGTGGCGATCTGCGCTGCCGTCTGGAAGCCGATGCTGTGATCGGTCCCCGCGATGTCGTTGTCGATCGTCTTCGGGACGCCGATCGCGGGCACGTCGGGCATCGCCGCGCAGGCCCCCATCGTCCCCTCGCCGCCGATCACGATGAACCCGTCGAGGCGGTGCACGTCGAACGCAGCGCGCACCCGGTCGATCCCGTCGGGAAGCCGGAACGGTTGGAGCCCTCCGGTGCCGAGGATCGTGCCCCCGCGTGGGAGGATCCCGCGCACGTCCTCGCGCGTGAGCTCCTGGGCGTGGCCCTCCACCACCCCCCGCCAGCCGTCGCGGAACCCGAGGACGGTCGAACCGCCTCTGGCGTCGGCGTGACGGACGATGGCGCGGATGGCGGCGTTCAGACCGGGGCAGTCCCCGCCACCGGTCAGTAGGCCGAGGCGCACGGTGCGATCCTCGCGGTCGTGGGCATCATGCGCCGAACCTTACCCAGCACGCCCGGTGACGGCATCCCGCTTAGGTAGGATGGAGCCGATGGCGATCGTGGCGGGCCTCGTGCCGCATCTCAGCGGGTTCCTGCAGTGGTTCTTCGTCCTGCTGCTGGTCGGGTTGGTAGGGCTCGTCGGGTTGTTCTTCCTCTACGTGGCGGTGCAGCTGATCCGCAACCCGGGCCGGGGCGCGCCCCCGCGCCGTTAGTCCCGGACGATCTCCGTTCCGGCCTCCCCGCGCAGGGCGGCGGACGCGTCCTCCAGGTCCGCGATCACCGCTCGCGTGCCGCCCGCCTTCACGAACCCCATCGCAGCCTCGACCTTCGGACCCATGGAGCCCGCCCCGAACTCGCCCTTCTTCAGCAAGACCGCGGCCTCCTTCACGGTCATGCGATCGATGTCCTCGGGCATGAAGGAGCCGTACCCCCGTTGCACCTTCTTCACATCGGTGAGCACCAACAGCGTGGACGCGCGCACCTCGTGCGCGAGGATCGCGGCCGCGAGATCCTTGTCCACCACACCCTCCTTCCCGATGAGGCGGGGACCCTCCTCGATCACCGGGATCCCACCGCCCCCGCTCGCGATCACGATCACACCGTCGGCGACGAGCTGCTCGACGATCGGCGTCTCCACGATCGAGTACGGCTTGGGCGAGGGCACCACGCGCCGCCACCCGCCGTGAGGGTCGGCCTTCATCGTGTAGCCCCGCTCCGCCTCGAGGCGGCGCGCCTCGTCCTCCTCGTAGTACTGGCCGACGAACTTTGTCGGGTTCGCGAAGGCCGCGTCGTCCGGGCGGACACGGGTGAGCGTGAGCACGGTCGCCACCGGCCGCTCCATCTGCCGCTCGAAGAAGACGTCGCCGATCGTGACCTGGAGCAGGTAGCCGATCTGCCCCTGGCTCTCGGCGCCGCAGACGTCGAGGGGCATCGGGTGGACGATGCCGGCCGCCGCTTCCTGCTGCAGGAGGATCCGACCCACCTGCGGACCGTTGCCGTGGGTGAGCACGACCTCCCAGCCGTCGGCGGCGATATCGGCTACGCGCTCGGCCGCGGTGCGCGCGGCGCGATACATCTCCTCGAAGGTGTCCTCGGCGCCGCGGCGGAGCAGCGCGTTGCCGCCCAGGGCGATCACGACACGCTCCACCGGCGCGGCTCCTCGTCCTCGGACTGGGCTCAGCCCAGGACGGGCTTCAGCACGTCGGTCAGCTGGGGCGAATCGGGCAGCACGTCGAGGTCGTAGCGCACCCGCACCGCGGGCTTGCTGATCTCGATCACGCGCCGCAGGTCGATCGGCGTGCCGATCACGACGAGGTCCACGTCCGCCGCGTCGATGATCTTCTCCATCTCGGCGAGCTGACCCTCCGAGTAGCCCATCGCGGGCAGCACGGCGCCCACGTCGTACTTCTCGAACGTCTCAGCGATCGAGCCGAACGCCCACGGGCGCGGGTCCACGATCTCGGCGGCCCCGTTCCGCTCGGCGGCCACGACCCCGGCGCCGATCTTCATGGAGCCGTGGGTGAGCGTCGGGCCGTCCTCCACGACGAGGACACGCTTGCCCGCGATCGTCTCGGCGTCCTCGGCGGTGACGAGGGAATTGGCCTTCACGACCGTGGCCGACGGGTTCACCTCGGCGATGGTGGCATCGAGCTTCGCGACCTGCTCCGATGTGGCCGAGTCCATCTTGTTCACGATGACCACGTCGGCGGCGCGGAGGTTGGCCTCTCCGGGGTGATACGTGAGCTCGTGGCCCGCGCGCAGCGGATCGACCAGCGTGATCCAGACGTCCGGCGCGTAGAACGGCAGGTCGTTGTTCCCCCCGTCCCACAGGAGCACATCGGCCTCCTCCTGTGCCTGCGCGAGGATGGCCCCGTAGTCCACGCCTGCGTAGATCACCGTGCCCGACGTGATGTGCGGCTCGTACTCTTCGCGCTCCTCGATCGTGCAGTCGTAGCGGTCGAGGTCGGCGAGCTCCGCGTAGCGCTGCACCCGCTGCGCGGCGAGGTCCCCGTACGGCATCGGATGCCGCACCGCGACGACCTTCTTCCCGGCGTCTTTGAGGACGCCCGCGATCGCGCGCGTCGTCTGGCTCTTGCCGACCCCGGTGCGCACGGCGGTCACGGCCACCACCGGGATCGTGGCCTCGATCATGGTCGCGTCGGGTCCCAGCAGCAGGAAGTTGGCGCCGGCGGCGAGCACCTCGCTCGCCTTGTGCATCACGTACTCATGGGCGACGTCGGAGTAGGAGAACACGACGTCGTCGACGCCGAGGTCGTCGATCAGCCGGGTGAGCTCCGCCTCGTCGTAGATCTGGATCCCGTCGGGGTAGTTGGGGCCCGCGAGTTCGCTCGGATACCTCCGGTCGTTGATGTACGGGATCTGCGTCGCGGTGAACGCCACGACCTCGGATCCCGCGTCCTCGCGATAGACGGTGTTGAAGTTGTGGAAGTCGCGGCCCGCGGCCCCCATGATCAGGACACGACGCTTCGCCATGGCTCCGTCCTTTCGGGAGAGGTGTGATGCGCGGGGGGCGAACGCCCGGGGCGCTCGGATGCGCCCGTTCCCGCTCTTCAACCCGGAGCCTACTCCAGGGTGCCCTGCGCCGCATCGGGCCGTGGGACCCACCGTCCGAGGGTCGGGTGTGCCGATCTCAGCGGGCGCGCCAGCGCCCGTCCACGACGGTCCCGAAGGGCTCCGCGAAGTGCTGGACGCCCACGTGCCAACCGCGTCGCTCGGCGCGGTCCAGCAGGGCCGTGCGACTGCGTGCGCCGGACTCCGGATCCTCGTCGTGACTCGAAGGCCGATCGCGCAGATGCACCTGCGCCGGATGGTGGAGCGCGTCGCCGGTGATCAGCAGGGTCTCGTCTCCGCCCGCGAGCACGACGCTCCGGTGGCCCGGCGTGTGGCCCGGAGTGTGGAGCACGCGCACCCCGGGGACGATCTCCTCGTCCGCTTCCTCCACGGAGAGCATGCCTAGTTCCTCGAGCCGCTCCATCGCACCGCGTGCGACGTAGTCCTCGGCGTCGTCCGCCTCCGCGAACCGCACCCGGTCCGCTCGGTGCAGGTGGTAGCGGGCGTTCGGGAACCTCGGCTCTCCCTCCACGACCGCGCCGCCGGCGTGATCGGCATGGAGGTGGCTGAGCACCACGTGCTCGACCGCGGACGGGTCCCGCCCCGCCCAGGGATCGGGCGCCTGCACGGCCCAAGGGGCATACGGAGGGAAGAGTCCCAGGCCGGTGTCGACGACGAGGACACCCGAGGGGGCGTCGATCCAGAACGCGTGCACGTGCCACGGCCACGCGTCGAGCCCAGCTCCCATGAACCCCCACGGGTAGGCGGCGCGCTCGGTTTCCCAATCCGCGTCCGTGCCCGGGAGCTCGTCGGCGATCGCGAGCGGCGCGAAGCCCTCACAGACCACCGTCACCTCCAGCCCACCCGATCGCCACGGCGTCACGTGCGACATGCCCGGACCCTACCGCGCCAGGTCCTCGGGGGTGTCCACGTCGCGCAACGTCCGACGATCCGGGTCGAGCGTCGTCCAGGTGGGGACGTCGATCACGGCCGTGCGAAGGGCGTCCAGGACGTCGCGGAGTCGCCGCCTTCCCGCGTGCAGGAGCGTGTGGACGGCATCCGCGGCGGGCCAGGTCCGCAGGACGCACGGCAGGGGCCGCGCTCCGTCGCCGTCGTCGAGCGCCACGGCATCGACGCCGGCGTCCCCGAGCACGGCGAGCATGGCGCGCAGGACGGGTGGCTGCAGCTCCGGCATATCGCCGCCCGCCACGACGACGGCGTCCGAGCGCACCGCCGCCATGAGCCCCTGGTGGAGTCCGGCGAGGGGCCCCTCGCCCTCCGTGGGGTCGTGGGTGGTGCGCACCCCCGGAGGGAGATCGATGGAGGCGTCCGGAGCCAGGACAACGACCACGTCGTCGCACACTTCCGCCAGCCGCATGACGGCGTGGTGCACGAGGGGGACCCCTTCGTAAGAGGCCGCCAGCTTGTCGGAACCGAACCGCGACGACCGACCGCCAGCCAGGACGAGCCCGGTGACGGAACCGGGCGCACTTCCAGTAGTGTGACTCAGACTAGTCATCCTCGCGCCGCTTGCGACGCTGCACGTACTGGAAACCGAACCGCCCCTTGATGCAGAGGTGCCCGCTCGTGACGTAGTTGTCGGCAGGGCTGGTGACCTTCACCACGGTGTTGTCCTGCACGTGGAGCTCGAGCTCGCAGCCCACGCCGCAGTACGGACAGATCGTGTTGGTGACCGACTGAGCCTCCTCGTCCCAGGTCCCCGCCTCGCGCATGTCGTGCTCCGACGTGAACATCAGCGCGCCCGTGGGGCAGACGCCGATGCAGTTGCCGCAGTACACGCAGGCGCTCTCGTCGAGCGGCACGGCGTACTCGGTGGAGATGCGCGCGTCGAACCCGCGACCGGCAACGGCGATCGCGAACGTGTTCTGCGCGTCCACGCCGCAGGCCTCGACGCACTTGTAGCAGAGCACGCACCGCGAGTAGTCGCGCACGTACAGCTCGTTGTCGATCTTCACGGGCTGGTAGACGCCCTCGGCCACCATGGGGTCCGTGGGCGCGTGGTGGTGCCCGGGCTCCTTCGCGTCGCGCTCCCCCGCCTCGAGCGGCTCCATCACCGCGCCGAAGCGCTCAGGGTTCGACCCGTACGCATCCATCCAGCGGTGCACGTCGGCGCTCGCGAGGTCCATCTCGACGCTGCTCGCGAGGAACTCCATCACCAGCTTGCGGGAGTGCCGGACGCGTTCGGTGTCTGTCGTGACCTTCATGCCCGCCTCGGCCGTGCGGCTGCACGCGGGCACGAGCGTGCGGGATCCCTCGACCTCGACCACGCAGACGCGGCAGGCGTTGACCGGTGTGAGGTTGTCGGCGTAGCAGACCGTCGGGGTGTCGATGCCCTCCGCGCGGCACGCGTCCAGGATCGTGGCCCCCTCGGGCACGCGCACTTCGGCGCCGTCGACCTCGAGGTCGATCAGGCGTCGGGGCGGATCCAGGGGAACGGCGCTCACGCCTTCGCCGCCTCGAACAACTGCAGGCGGGCGACGGCGGACCGAACGGCGCTCGCCGCCGTCTGTCCGAGCCCGCAGATGGACGCGTCCGTCATCACCCGGTCGATGTCGGCCAGCAGCGCGAGCTCGTCGGCCGCCGAGCCGATCGTGCGTTCGCTCACCAGCCGGTGCAGCGCCTCCTCTTGCCGCACCGTCCCCACACGGCACGGCACGCACTGCCCGCAGGACTCGTCGCGGAAGAACCGCGCGATCCGCAACACGATGTCCACGAGATCCACGTCGTGGTTGAACGCCATCACCACGCCGGAGCCGAGCGTGTAGCCACCCGCCCTCGCGTCCTCGAAGCTCAACCGGATATCGAGATCGTCGGGCGTGACGAAGCCGCCCGCCGCACCGCCGAGGAGCACGGCGCGCAGGTCCCCCACGACGCCGCCCGCCATGGACAGCAGCTCGCGCAGCGTGGTACCGAAGTCGGCCTCGTACAGGCCGGGGCGCGCCACGTTGCCCGAGAGGCAGAAGAGGCGAGGGCCGGTGGAGCCCTCGGTGCCGATCCCCGCGTACGCCTGGGATCCCGATCGCAGGATCTCGAGCACGTTGATCAACGTCTCGACGTTGTTGATGCCCGTGGGCTTGCCGAACAGGCCGCGCTGCACGGGGAACGGCGGCTTGTTCCTCGGCTCGCCGCGCTTGCCCTCGAGCGAGTTGAACAGCGCCGTCTCCTCGCCGCAGATGTAGGCGCCGGCCCCGCGCCGCAGCTCGATGTCGAACGCGAAGCCCTCACCCATCACGTCGTCGCCGAGGTAGCCGTGGCGACGGGCCTCCTCGATCGCGTGCTGCAGACGCCGCGTCGCGAGGGGGTATTCGCCACGGATGTAGACGAAGCCCTGCGCCGACCCCGTGGTGAACCCTGCGATCGTGAGCGCCTCGATCACCGCGTAGGGATCGTGCTCCATCACGATGCGGTCCTTGAACGTGCCGGGCTCCGACTCGTCGGCGTTGCAGATGAAGTAGTGCGGGTGCACGGGCTGTTCGGCGACGGCCTTCCACTTGACGCCGGTGGGGAACGCGGCGCCCCCGCGCCCCATCAGCTTCGCGTCGGTGATCTCCACGATCGTGCCCTCGGCGCCGAGCTCGACCGCGCGCCGGAGCGCCTGATACCCACCGTGTGCGTGATAGTCGTCGAAGGAGTCGGGGTCGACGACGCCGATGCGTCGCAACAGACGCAGATCGGGGCCGTCGATCGCGGGAGCCGGAGTCCGGCAGATTCAGCCGCGCGCCACGGCCCACCGCGGCGAGCCTGCTCCGCGGACGCGGGCGCGAAGACCATGTCCGCCGCGCCCTCGCCGGCTCGCTGGTACAGGACCGCCGGCGCGCGCTCGCACAGGCCCAGGCATGGGCTCCGCACCCAGGTGGCGTCGCCCGCGCCCTCGGCAGCTCGCCCCTCGGGACCGTAGGCCTCCTCGAGATGCGCGCAGATCGCCTCCGCGCCGGCCGACGCGGCAGGCGAGGTCGTCGCAGACGTGCACCACGGTCTTCGCCCGCGGCTCCACGCTGAACATCGCGTAGAACGTGGCCACCCCGTACGCCTCGGCGGGGGGGATCGTGAGGCGCTCACAGACGTAGTTCAGGCCGCCCTCGCTGATCCAGCCCGCACGAGCTTGGAGCGCGTGGAGCGCCGGCAGGAGCAGGTGGCGCTCGTCGCGCGCGGCGCGGCCGCCCCGGGCCACCCGGTGGGTGAGCTCGTCGCGGCCGGCGCCGTGCCAGCCGGACTCCGGCGCGCCCAGCAGTTCGTCGACGGCGGCGCGCTCCTCGTCGGTGGCGGCCGCCGCGGTCAGATGGAGGTCCACGCGACCTCCTGGATCGCCCCGGCCCTCACGCGCCGCCCCCCGGCACCGGCGCGCCCAGCTTCTCGATGCGCACGGCGGTGGCCTTGAACTCGGCGGTGCCCGATCGGGGGTCGGTGGCCTCGATCGTGAGCACGTTCGTGTCCACCTGATCCGGGAAATGGAAGGTCATGAACACGAGGCCGGGGCGCAACGCCGGATCGACGTGGACCGGGGCCCGCACGCTCCCTCGGCGCGAGGACACCGCAACTAACTCGCCCTCGGCGAGATCCATCCGCGCCGCGTCCTCGGGTGAGACATCGATCGTCTCCCCCCGGCGCAGCGGCGAGGTGTACGCACCCGACTGCACACCCGTGTTGTAGGAGTCCAGCCGGCGCCCGGTGGTGAGGCGTAGTGGGTACTCGTCGTTCAGCTCGTCCACGGGCGGGTCGTCGATCACCACGGAGAAGGGCGCCTTCATCCCCTGCTCCGCCGGGTCGTCCGCCCACAGCCGCGCGTGCAGGAACTTCGTTCCCGGGTGGGACTCGTCGGGACACGGCCATTGGATCCCGCCGAGCTCCTCGAGCCGCGCGTAGGACATGCCTGCGTGCATCGGGCTCAGGGAGCGGAGCTCGTTCCACGCGCCCTCGGCGCTCACCTCTCCCCAGTCCGCGCCGAGCCGGGCGGCGAGCTGGGCGATGATCCACATGTCGTCCCGGGCATTGCCCGGGGGCGTGAGGGCCGCGCGCACGCGCTGCACCCGCCGCTCGGAGTTGGTCACGGTGCCCTCGGACTCGAACGCCGAGTTGGACGCCGGGAAGACCACGTCGGCGAGCTCGGCGGTCTTCGTCATGAACATGTCCTGCACGATCAGCGTGTCCAGACCCTTCAGGAGCTCGACGGCATGCTGCTTGTCGGCCTCCGAGGAGGCCGGGTTCTCGCCGATCACGTAGACGGCGGTGAGGTCCTCGCGCTCCATCGCCTCGAACATCTGCGTGAGCGTCCAGCCGTACCTCGGGGTGATCGGCACGCCCCAGGCCGCCTCGAACCGCGCGCGCGCGTCGGCGTCCTGCTCGATGTCCTGGAAGCCCGGCAGCTTGTTGGGGATCGCGCCCATGTCGCCGCCGCCCTGCACGTTGTTCTGGCCGCGGAGCGGGTTCACGCCGCTCCCGTAGACGCCGACCTTCCCGGTGAGCAGGGCCAGGTTGATCAGCGACACCACGTTGTCCACCGCGTTGTGGTGCTCGGTGATGCCGAGGGTCCAGCAGATCATCGCGCGGTCCGCCTTGGCGTAGGCGTGCGCGACCTCGCGGATCACTTCTGCGGGGACGCCAGTCACCGCGGCGCCCCGCTCGAGCGTCCAGTCCTTCACCGAGTCCCGGTACGCGTCGAAGCCGGTGGTGGCGTGCTCGATGAAGGTGTGGTGCTGGAGATCGTTCACGATGATCTCCCGCGCGATCGTGTTCGACAGCGCGATGTCCGTACCCACGTCGATGCCGAGCCAGAGGTCGCCCCACTCCGCCGACTCCGTGCGGCGCGGGTCCACGACGATCAGCGACATCCCATTGTGGATCCCCTTCAA
The DNA here is from genome assembly GCA_963810915.1 of uncultured Actinomycetes bacterium. Classification (GTDB taxonomy): domain Bacteria; phylum Actinomycetota; class UBA4738; order UBA4738; family HRBIN12; genus JAOUEA01. Next base: position 23,981 of record CAWEPH010000006.1, read on the forward strand.
GACGTGATGGAAGAAGATGGGGTGCGCGGCGCGCGCGTTCGAACCCCACAGCAGCATGAGGTCGGTGTGCTCGACCTCTTCGTATGAACTCGTTCCCCCACCTGCTCCGAACACGGTGGCCAGACCGACCACGGAAGGAGCGTGTCAGGTGCGGTTACACGAGTCGATGTTGTTGCTCAGCAGGACCTGGCGAGCGAGCTTCTGTGCGAGGAAGTTCATCTCGTTGCTGGCCTTGCTGCAGCTGAACAGGCCGACCCCGTTGCCGCCGTTCCGCTCCGTGGCGGCGCGCAGTCCCTGAGCTGCCCTGTCGAGGGCTTCGTCCCAGGTGGCGATGCGCAGTTCGCCGTCGTCGCGGACCATCGGCTCGGTGAGTCGCGTGAGCCCGTTCTGCATCGAGCGGCTCCTTTCCACCGATTACCGCCATCTATCCTACGTCGGGCTTCGTTCCCGGAGGGAACCCGTGGATGGCGGGCATGACCCCCGGTCCCGGTTGGTCACGTGGCGGGCGGCGGTCCATGATGGGGACCGTATGGAGAGCATCCCGATCGGCTCCGAGCCCCCGAAGGAGAACGTGGTGCCGCTGCGGAGCGACGCCGACGAGGGTCCCGACGAGGAGTCCATGAGCTACGAGGAGGCCCTCGAGCAGGAGCTTCCTCCGCTCGACGCCGAGTCCGCCGAGAAACCGCGGCCCAACGAGGAGACCGCCGCCATGCTGAGCCAGGCCCTCAAGGTGGGACTCGGTCTGGCCGTGACCGCGACGAACGTGGTGGGCGATCAGTTGCGGACCGCGAAGGCGCGCGAGGATGGGGTGGATCCCACGCGTGAGACGGGGCCCGAACCCGTCGCCCTTTTCACGGGGGCCTCGCTCGGCATGGCGCTGCAGATGGCCGACCTCGCAGGCAAGCTGTTCGAGGCCGCCGCCGACGTGGTCGACCCCGTGGCTTCGTGGCTGGCGAGCCCTCCGTTGCTGCGGAGCGCCACCGACACCGCGGGAGGGGTCGTGCGGCTGTTCGACGGCAAGTGGCAGGCCGAGCAGGCCATCTCCCAGCGAGCCGCCGAGGCCTTCGTTCGCGGCCTTGTGCCCGAACTCACACGGACCATCCTCGAGCAGGTCGACATCGAGGCGGTCGTCGACCAGGTGCCGATCGAGACGATCCTCGATCACGTCGATGTGAACGCCGTCATCGAGCGCGTGGACCTGGACGCGATCGTGCAGAGGATCGACGTGAACGAGATCGCGGAACGCCTGGATCTGAACGCGGTCGTATCCGATATCGACATCAATGCCGTGGTCGCACGCGTCGACCTCGACGCGATCGTCAGCCGGATCGACGTGGCCGGTCTCGCGCAGGAGGTCATCGACGACATCGACCTCCCCGAGATCATCCGCGAGTCCTCGGGGAGCATGGCGAGCGAGACGGTCCAGGAGATCCGCGTCTTGAGCATCAACGCGGATCGGTTCGTGGCGAGGCTGGTCGATCGGATCCTGAGGCGCCGCAGCGGCCGCAAGGTCCGGGTGCAGCCGGGGGACGACTGAGATGGCCGCCACCCCCGCCACGCGGGTGCGGACGCTGTATCCGCCGGTCGCGCGTGAGGAACAGGGGTTGCGGGCGGGCGTGGTGACGAGGACGACCGTGATGGTGATCGACGCCGCCGTGGCGGCGGCGGCCGTCGGGGTCGCATACCTCGTCTGGGCCGTGGTCAGATTCATGCGACACCCGGCTCGCTTCGCCTGGCCACAGCTGTCGTTCCGCATGGTGGTCGTGCTCTGGTACGCGCTCTGCCTGATCTATTTGACCGTGACCTGGAGCACCACCGGACGTTCGGTGGGCAAGCGGTTCCTCGGCCTGCGGGTGGTGAATCGCACCGGGCGGGTCCCGGCGTTCGGACTCGCCCTCGTGCGTGCGCTGACATGCGTGTTCTTCCCGATGCTGCTGTTCTGGTCCGCGATCAGCCGGGAGAATCGCTCCGTCCAGGACCTCGTGCTGCGGACGTCCGTCATCTACGACTGGCGATCTCGACCACCCGAGGACACGCCCGACCTCTCAGACGACGACGCGCTCGGGGTGGCTGTAGACGTTGCAGCGCCCGTCACGGACGAAGCCGACGACGGTGAGCCCGAGCCGCTCGGCCGCGTCGACGGCGAGTGAGGACGGCGCGCTCACCGCGCTGAGCACCGGGATCCCGGCCATCGCGGCCTTCTGCACGAGCTCGAAGCTCACGCGCCCACTCACCTGCAGGACGTGTTCGGCGAGCGGGACCTTCCCCGCCAGCACCTGCTCGCCGATCACCTTGTCCACCGCGTTGTGCCGCCCGACGTCCTCCCGCAGGGACACGAGGGCCCCGTCGGGTGTGAAGAGACCCGCGGCGTGCAGTCCCCCGGTACGCTCGAAGACGCGCTGGTTCGCGCGCAAGGCATCGGGGAGACCCACGAGCACGTCGGCCGGAACCTCCGGACCGGGCCCCACCGGCGCACACGCCACCTCGACGTCCTCGAGGGCGGCCTTCCCACAGATCCCGCAGGACGACGTGGCGTAGAAGTTCCGCTCGAGCGCCGTCGCATCGAACGGGCGCTCGAGCGTCACCGTGATCACGTTGAACCGCTGTTCCTCGCCGTCGAGGTCGTCGCAGTACGCCACGCGGCGTACGTCCGAGGGAGCGATCAACCCCTCGGTGAACAGGAATCCGACCGCCAGCTCGAAGTCGCCGCCCGGGGTGCGCATCGTGACGGCCACGCGCGTCGCATCCTGGCCGGGGCCGGCCACGCGGATCTCCATCGGCTCCTCGGCCGCCAAGGTGTCCGGACGCTCGGAGCGCACAGCCCCGTTGATGGCCACGATGCGGACGGAGGCCTGGTTGCGGCGGAGCGGTTCCTCGAGCGCCATCCGACCAGCCTAAGGGCTCCCTGGTGAAGGGTCCATCGTCCGGGTCTCCCGTCCACGAGCGGCGTAGCGTGCAGGTAGAGACCGTTCGAGGGCGCACGACCCGGGTGCGCCGGACGGAAGGAGGAGCGGCCATGACGATCGGACCGCTGGAATTGCTCGTGGTGCGCTACGAAGGTGGTCGCGTGGACGACGCGATCGGTCAGGAGCTGGGCGCCCTGGAGCACGCGCACTCCGTGCGCGTGGTGGACCTCGCGCTCGTGACCCGTACCCCGGACGCGCCGGCCCAGGTGCGGAGGGTGCGGGAGATGACCGAGGAGGAGCTTCGTCTGTTCGAGGGGGCGACCGGCGACCTGATGGGTCTCCTCGGCGACGACGAACTGGATCGGGTTGCCGCATCGCTACCGGCGCACAGCACCGCCGTGGTCGCCCTAGTCGAGCACACGTGGGCCACCGGCTTGCGCGACGCGGTGCGGCGCTCCGGAGGCGTGCTCGTCACGGACGAGCTGCTGGCGCCGGAGGTCGTGAAGGCGCTGAACGCCGAGCTGCGCGAGCTGGAGGTGGTCGGCGAGTGAGGCGCCGCGCGTTCCTCACGCGACCCGCTGCCACGGATACTGCTCGAAGACGGTGCGGAGCCACCCCGCGGCCCAGGCGCGCGGCCCGCACCCCTGCGGGGTCGTGAGCTGCATCGCGTGCGCGAAGGTGAGGGACGAGGCCGCTCGGGCGGCGATCTCGGCGGCGAACCGTTCCCCCACGCATTCGGGCTGGCCCACGGCGACCGTGAACACCAGCCGTTCGCCCGAGGCGCGACCAGAGATGCGACCAGAGATTCGATAGGTGCCCGACCAGTCGTCGATCACGTTCGTCGCCGACTGGTGGAAGGCCCAGGCCCCGCCCTGCAGGTACCACGTGTAGTCACCGCCGCTGTACGCGTAGTCCGCGGCCGTCAGGGGCGGGACGAGGTCGCGGGGGGAGATCCGGACACGGAAGGAGCCCTCGGGTCCGGCCGGCCGCGGGAGCGGTTCAAGGATGGGCGCTCCGGATGGCGATGCCCTCCCGGGACCGTCCGAGCAGGACGGGAGGTGCAGGTACTGAACGCACTCCTGATCCGTGAACCCCCGGGTAAGTCGTGCTCGTGCGATCCGCACGAGCTCCCCGGCGGACAGGGCGTAGACGCGGAGGGTCCCGTCGTTGCCGACCGTCGCGAGCCGGGTCCCGTCGGGGCTGAAGGCAACGCCGGCCACGACGTCGCCGTTGCCCGGCAGACTGAGGAGCTCCCGCCCGGACGCCGCATCCCAGATGCGCGCGGTGTGGTCGACGCCGGCCGTGGCCACGAGGGTCCCGTCGTGGCTGAAGGCGACGTCCTCCAGCCGCCCGGTGCCGACCATCGTCGCGATCGGCTCGCCGGACGTCGTCCGGACCGCCGCCCCGTCACCTCCGGCGGTCGCCACGAGCCTCCCGTCGGGGCTGAAGGCGATCGCCTTGCCCTGTCCCGAGGACGCCTGGAAGCGGGCGAGCTCCCGCCCCGAGGCAACGTCCCAGACGTAGGCCGTGGCCAGGCCGCTGATCGCCGCGACGTGGCCGCCGTCGGGGCTGAGGGCGACGCCGTTCATCGCGTCGAGAGGCCCCGCGGGATCCCCGAGGCCGCTCTGCAGCAGCGCGGCCGTGTGCGCGTCCCAGACATCCACATGCCCCCGCCCGGTGGCCGCCGCGATCACGGTGCCCCCCGCATCGATCGCGACGCTGTTGAGGGCCGTGCCCGGGACGTCGGACCCCGGCACGTCGAACGACTGCCGCTCGAGCCCCGACCAGGTGTCGAGGAGCGTGAACCGGTCGCCGAGAAGCAGCACGTTGTTCGCGTCGGGACCGAGGGCGGAGTCACGCCCGGCCCCACCGTAGCCGTTGAGGCGTTCACCGCTCACCGCGTCCCATAACCACGCACGCCCGGAGTCCCCGCTCGCCAGGATCGTTCCGCCGTCGGGCGCGTACGCCACGCTCGTGATCCAGTTGGGCTCGAGGGCGCTCATCACCTCGGCGTTGCCCGCCGGCGTGATGTCCCACACACGCGCGGTGCCGTCGCCCCCCCCGGTGACGAGACGTTTGCCGTCAGGGCTGAAGGCGACCAGCGCCACGAGCCCGGCGTGCCCGTCGAGCTCGAGGACCGACTGGCCGGTGTCCACGTTCCAGATCCGCGCCGCCTCCTCGCTCCCGGTCGCGAGGAAGGCGCCGTCCGAGCTCCAGTCGAGCCCCTGCACGTGCGTGACGCTCAGCCGGAGCTCGGGGTGCCGGATCTCGCGGCTCGCGGGCGCCAACGACCAGATCGCCACCCCCCCGTCGCCCCCGGTGGCGAGGCGCGCGCCGTCCGGGCTGACCGCAAGGGCGTCGCCTCCACCGTCCACGGTCTGCACCACGCGGAACGTGGAAGCATCCACGATGAACACGGAATCGAACGTGGGCACGGCGATGCGTCGCCCGTCGGGTGTGGACACCGGCGTCCCGTCGACGTTGTCGATCCCCACACGTGCCAGCGCCCGACCGGCCGTCGCATCGGCCACCCGGAGCTCGCCCGTATGCTCGCCGCGCCTGTTTGGCAGCTGCTCGCCGATCAGGATCCGACGCCCACTCGGGTCGAAGCTCGCTCCCCACACGAGGATCCCGGGTTCGTCGCCCCGGATCACCGTGCGCTCCACGCCGGTCGCCACATCCCAGACGATCGTGCGGTCGTCCCCGTGACCCGCCGCCGTGACGAGGCGCGCGGAGTCCGGGCTGAACGCCACCGAGGTGATGTCGCCGGTGTGGCCGTGGAGCGTGCGAAGGCGCTCGCCGGTGCGCGCATCCCAGATCACCACGTCCGTCTGCTCCTTGCCCCCCGACGTCCCGCCGGTGGCGATGAGCCGCCCGTCGGGGCTGTAGGCGACGTTGGCCGTGGACGGGTCCCGGAGCGTGAGGATCTCGCGGTCGGCGGCCACCGCGGCGTGCAGCGCCTGCATCGCCTCGGGGAGCGGCGCGTCGTCGCCCGTCGTCTCGAGTGAACTGAGGGCCAGCAGGATGCTGCGCTGAGGATCGACGCCCACGTTCGCGGTGGCGGCCGCCGCGAGCTCCCGCGCCGTCGCGATCCTCGTCTGGTCGCGCGCGCGTCCGACCTGCGTCACGGCGACGGCGGTGAGGCCCGCCGCGACGAGCGCCGCGACGAGGCCCAGCACGCGGAACCGCATCGGGTGACCGTACTCCTCGGATGCCCTGCCCGGGAACCCGCGCCGACCTGCGTGTTCACCTGAGGTCGGCGTGCGAACTGATGACGGGCGAGGCGCCACCGGGCGACTGATCCCGTGACCCCGGCAGGTTCACTGACCCGAGGTCGCGCAGCTCGCAACCAGGGTTTGGAGTCCGCACCCCCGGGGTCGTATCGTCCGGAGGCCGCTGAACGACCGACCAACGAAGGGACGAAGCCATCCCATGAAGTCCGGACTCGAGATCGCGCAGGAAGCCGTCCTCCAGCCCATCGCCGACATCGCGGCGGCGGCGGGCATCGACGCCGACGAGCTGGAGCAGTTCGGCCGCTACCGCGCGAAGATCGAGCTCTCGGTGTTGGAACGCTTGAAGGACCGGCCGGATGGCAAGCTGATCATCACGACCGCCATCACCCCCACCAAGGCGGGCGAGGGCAAGACCACCACGAGCGTCTCCCTGACGCAGGGCCTCGGCAAGATCGGCAAGGACGTGATGCTGTGCCTGCGCGAGCCGAGCATGGGCCCGGTCTTCGGGATCAAGGGCGGCGGCAACGGAGGGGGCTACGCACAGGTCGTGCCGATGGAGGAGGTCAACCTCCACTTCAACGGCGACTTCCACGCGGTGACGGCGGCACACAACTTGCTGGCCGCGGCCCTCGACGCCTCGATCTTCAACGGGAACCCGCTGGACATCGACCCGCAGACGATCACGTGGCCCCGGACGATGGACATGAACGACCGGGAGCTGCGCTACACCGTGGTCGGACTCGGCGGGAAAGCCCACGGGGTGCCGCGCGAGAACTCCTTCGTGATCACGGCGGCCTCGGAGGTCATGGCGATCTTCGCCCTGGCGAGCGACCTGCAGGACCTGCGGGCACGGCTCGGGCGGATCCAGGTCGCCTCCACCCGCGACGGCAAGCCGGTGACGGCGGACGACCTGCGGGCGGGCGGCGCGATGACCGTGATCATGAAGGACGCGATCAAGCCGAACCTCGTGCAGACCCTCGAGGGACAACCCGTGCTGATCCACGCCGGCCCGTTCGGCAACATCGCGCACGCGAACAACTCCATCATCGAGGACCGGGTGGCCCTCAAGCTCGCCGACTACGTGGTGACGGAGGCCGGGTTCGCCTCCGACCTCGGCTTTCAGAAGTTCTGCGACATCGTCTGTCGCTTCGGAGGGTTCGCCCCCAGCGCCGCCGTCCTGGTCACCACCGTGCGGGCCACCAAATCGCACGGCGGCATGGCCTTCAACGACCTCGGAACCGAGGACCTCGACGCCCTGCGTCGGGGCATCGACAACCTCAGCGCACACATCAACATCGTGCGCCAGTACGGGTTGCCGTGCGTGGTCTCGATCAACAACTTCCCCACCGACACGGATGCCGAGATCGCCCTGATCGAGGAGCTCGCGGTGGCGGCGGGGGCCGAGACCGTGGTGGTGAACCGCGCGTTCGCTCAAGGCGGCGGCGGAGCCGTGGACCTCGCGAACGCGGTCGTGGAGGCGTGTGAACGACCCAACTCCTTCGACTTCCTGACGCCGAACGGCGCCGGGCTGCGGGAGCAGATCGACGCGATCGCCACCCGGCTCTACGGCGCCGACGGCGTCGACTACCTCCCGCAGGCGGAGAAGGACCTCGCGCGGATGGAGGAGCTCGGCTTCGGCAACATCCCCGTGTGCATGGCCAAGACGCACCTCTCGCTCAGCCACGACCCGCTCATACTGAACCGGCCGAGCGGCTTCCGGCTGCCGGTGCGCGCCGTGGTGCCGAGCGCCGGCGCGGGCTTCGTGGTCGCGCTCTGCGGCGACATGCAGCGCATGCCCGGGCTCGGGAAGACCCCCGCGTTCCAGCAGGTCGACATCGACGAGAACGGTCGCACCGTCGGCCTCTTCTGACGCTGCGCGTCAGTGCTCCGGGGGCATCACGCAGAACTCGTTGCCCTCCGGGTCGAGCATCACGGCCCAGACGCTGCCCTCCTCCTCGGCCCAGTTCCGCAACGTGGCGCCGATCCCCTCGAGCCGGATCACCTCGTCGTCGACGGTTCCGGCGGCCACGAGATCTAGGTGCACCCGGTTCTTGCCCAGCTTCTGCTCGGGGACCTCGGTGAAGAAGAGCGCCGGCAGAAGGGCCTCGTCCTCGGGGGGCTCGACCATGACGCTGGGGTCGTCCTCCGGCTCCTCGACGCCCCGCTCGGCCAGGCGGTCGAGCTCCTCCGGGCCGTAAGGAGCGACGCGCCAGCCGAGCGCCGCGGCCCAGAAGCGCGCGAGCGGCGCCGCATCCTCGCAATCGAAGACGACCGCGTCGATCCTCACGCGGGGAGCCTACGCCCGGTGCACTCAGGACGAAAGGCGCAGCTGGAAGGCGGTCTGGCAAGCCCGCAGCAGCTCGTCCGCGCGGCCCTTGAGCGAGGCGAGCTCGTCGAGCATCGAGGCGCGCGCCGCCTCGTCCTTCAGCGAGGAGGCGTTGATCTCCACGTTCGCGATCGCGCAGAGGGCACCGCAGTAGAGCGAGGCCGCGGCCGAGAGGCCGTCCGAGGCGGCCTGGGGATTGCCCATCGCGGTCGCGTCCTCGGCGAGCTCCATGAGGTCCACCGATCGACGCGCCACCTCCTGGGGCACCGTGGCCGCGGCGAGGTAGCCCGTCTGTATCGCGGCCAAGCGTGCGACGCGCTCCTCCTCGGTCCCCTTCGGCATCTTGAAGGCATCCATCACCGAGTCGAAGGCATGGGCGTCGCGGTCGGCGAGCGCCAGGAACTCCGCCCGGGCCTCGTCCGCCGGCCGATCATCGCCTGCATCCGGTCCTCGAGGTCCTCGAAGCCGGCCTTGCCCACCGTGAGCCGCGCCACCATCGCGATCAACGACGCCGCCGTGGCCGAGCTGATCGCGCCGACCGCCCCGCCGCCGGGCGTGGGCGCCCTCGACGCCAACGCCTCGAGGTAGCCGTCCAGGGTCATCGACGCCAACGATCGATCGCTCACCGTTCCTCCTCCTCGGCTTCCACGAGCCGTTCCAGGATCTGATGGTCGGGATCGAACCCCTCCAGCCGCAGGTAGGCGGCATCATCGGGTCCCAACGCGGAGGCGGGCACGAGGCCCACGATCTCGGAATCGGTCACGCGCATCCCACGCTCCTCCGCCAGGCGCGACACCTCGTCGAACGCGGCGCGGAGCCCGGTGACCTCGTGATCGACGAGGTTCATCGACACCGTCACGATGCCGCCGCGCTCGGGCACCGCGAACCCGATCCCGCGCACGGCCGGCAACCCCCCACTCGACTCCCGCACCGCGCGTGCGATCTCCTTGGCGGCCTCCTCGTCCGTGCCGTCCAGGTAAAGGTTGAACGCCACGAGCGGCTTGCGAGCGCCCACCGCGGTGGCCCCCGCTCGCCCGATCTCGTGGGGTCCGAAGTCGGGGAGGCGGTCCCCGCGTGCCACGGCCTCGCGCAGGCCCTCGAACTCGCCGCGGCGCACGTCGGCGAGCGAAGCGCGCTCGGGCAGCAGTGCAGCGCGGTCGTAGAGGTAGACCGGCACGCCGAGCGTGGACGCCATCTGCGCCCCGAACCGGCGGGCGAGGTCGACGCACGCATCCATCGTGACGTCGCGCACCGGCATGAACGGGATCACGTCGGCCGCCCCCATGCGGGGGTGCCCGCCCCTGTGCCGGGTCATGTCGATGCGCTCGGCGGCCACGGCGGCGCCGGCCATCGCGCTGCGGGAACAGGCGTCGGCGTCCCCGAGCACCGTGGTGTCCAGACGGTTGTGGTCGGGGTCCGCCTCCGCGTAGACGACGCGCGCCCCCGGGACGTGCAGGGCGGCGACGATCGCGTCGATCACCTCCGCACGCCGGCCCTCACTGAAGTTCGGAACGACGCCGACCAGCTGTCCCTCGCCCATGGGGGCAGAGGATACGCGAGCGGCTCAGGCGCGCGGCTTCTTCTTCTCCGGGTCGTACGGGCTCGCCACGTCCACGGTTGCGGCCGCGGTCGCGTCGCCCACCGCCACCTCGACCTTCTCGCCGTCGTTCGCGACGCCGGCGTCGAGGATCGCGAGGGCGATCGTGCCCAGTCGTGGACTCGCCGCGGGCGACGTGACCACGCCGACCTCGGCACCGTCCTTCGTCACCGTGGCACCGTAGTCGGGCACGGCGTCGCCCTCGATCCGCAGCGACTTGAAGCGCTTGGGCGGGTTCGCGCCGTACGCCGCGAGCGCCTGCGCGCCCAGGCACTCCGTGTCCGTCTTGATGAACCGGTCCATCGAGAGATCCCACGGGGAGAGCTCACCCGGGTTGTAGTCCACCGCGATGATGATCAGGCCCACCTCGGTGCGGGCGAGGTCGACGGCGGTGAGGCCGAAGGGGATCCCTCCGGCCTCGATCAGCGCCTCCCAGATCACGTTCGCGTCCTCGGGCGCGCAGACCACCTCGTAGCCCTTCTCGCCCGAGAAGCCGGTGCGCTGGACCCAGGCCGGACGTCCGGCCACGGTCGTCGGCTCCGGCCAGATCCGGAAGTACCGCAGGTCCGACAGATCGCGCTCGGTGAGCCCCTGCAGCGTCTCTTGGGAGGTCGGGCCCTGGACCGCGATCATCGCCAGGTCCTCGGTGATGTGCCGCGCCTCGGCGTCCAGGTCGTTGGCCACCTCGTTGAACCACTCCTCGATCGCCGGGGTGTTGATCATCATCCAGAACCGGCCGTCGGCGAGCTTGTAGACGTTGCCGTCGTCGATCATCTTGCCGTCGCCGTCCACGAAGGCCCCGTAGCGCACCTGGCCCGTCTCCATGCCCTGCAGGGAGTTGGTGAAGCGACGCTGGATCAGGCGCGCGGCGTCGGGGCCGACCACCTCGTACTTGGAGGTGGCGAAGAGGTCCCACACGCCCGTGCCCGTGCGGATGGCCTCGTACTCCTCCATGGGGTCGCGGCCCTCGTGCATCATCCAGGGCCAGCCGTCCTCCCAGAGGAACTCGCCGTCGTGGGCCACGTGCCAGTCGTGCAGCGGTGAGCGATGCTCGTCGGTCATGTCCGTGCCTCCCCTTGTCTCGGTCCTTCGGTCTCCTCCGGCGTCTCAGACGCGCGGGCGTTCCTTGTTCGGGTCGTACAGGGCCAGCGCGTCCACGGTGCCCGTGATGGGCCCCGACACGCCGGCGACCTCGACGCGCGTCCCGTCGTCGGCCACGTCCGCACGCAGCACGGCAAGGCCGAGCGGGCCGAGCTTAGGGCTGGACGCCGGGCTCGTCAGCACCCCTACCTCCTCACCGTCGCGGGTGATCGCGGCACCGTAGGCGGGCAGGACGTCGCCCTCGAGGCGGACCGTCTTGAACCGGTTCGGCGGGGCCTTCGCGATCTCGCGCAGCTTCTCCTTGCCCATGAACTCGCCGTCGGCGTCCAGGGCGACGACGCGGTCCATGCCCATGTCGTACGGCGAGCGTCGATGCTCGTCGTAGTCGTATCCGGTCACGATCATGCCGACCTCGACGCGCACCGGCTCGATGATGCCGACGCCGTAGGGCACGGCGCCCGCGGCTCTGACGGCCTCCCAGACCTGCGCGGCGTGCGCCGGGGCCAGGAACAGCTCGTAGCCGCGCTCGCCGCTGAATCCGGTCCGCGACAGGACGACCGGGGCGCCGCCCACCGTCACCTCCTCGGGGATGAAGCGGAAGTACCCGAGGCCGTCGAGGTCGACGTCGGTGAGCGTGCGCAGGAGCTCGCGCGAGCGCGGGCCCTGCACCTGGATGCTCGGCAGGGCGGCCCCGAGGTAGGCGAACTCGACCTCGAGCCCCTTGGCGGCATCCGCGAAATAGTCCTCGCGCTCCATCACGTTGGTCATCACCCACAGGCGATCCTCGGCGAAGCGGAACACCGTGCCGTCGTCGATCAACAGGCCGTCCTCGTCCAGGAACCCCCCGTAGCGCACCTGGCCGTCGGCCATGCCCGAGGATGTCGTTGGAGTGCGTGCGCTGCACCGCCTCCAGCGCGTCGGGGCCGCGGAACTCCCACTTGTTGAGGGGTGAGAGATCCCACATGCCCACGCCCTCTCGCACGGCCGCGTACTCCCGATCCAGATCGCCGTAGGAGTCGACCCACCACCAGCCGCCCTCCTCGACGAACGTCGCACCCTGCGCCTCGTGCAGGGCGTGGAACGCGCTCTGGATGGACTCGCTCAACGGATACCTCCGGGTGCGGACGAGACGTGGGCGGCGCGCCGGCCGCCAGAGGGGTTATACCGCGGGATTGAACGGCTGTTCAAGTCAGGCCCGCCCGAGCCGGAGCAGGTCCCGGACCGTGGGGCTCGACACGTCGGGCAGATGTGCCGCAAGCACCAGGAACAGCTGAGCGGTCACGAGCGCGTCGTCGAGCGCTTCGTGCGGATTGGCCACCGGCACCTGCCACCTCCGCGCCGTGCCGCCGAGCGGATAGCCGGGACGGTCCCGGTCGAGGGGCAACGCGTCCGCCGCCATCGCCAGGTTCCGCACGTCGATCGTCCGGCGCCTCCAGCGGCGCTTGCCTCCCCCGAAGATCGCCGCGAGGAAGCTCACCTCGACGTCGGCGAACCACACCAGGAGGAACCGACCCTCGAGCGCCACCCGGAGCGAGGCCCGGGCCTCATCGATGCGCGGGGACCCGGCGAGGTCCTGCGGGCGGAGCTCGTGGATCGTCTGGGAGCGCGGCGACGGGGGCACGTGGGGCTCGATCAACTGATGGACTGCGCCGCGCATCAGGATGCGGCCGCCGTCCACCGGGACGGCGCCGTAGGAGACGATGGTGTCCGAGCGCACGTCCAGGCCGGTGGTCTCGAAGTCGAGGGCGGCGAAGCGCGCCTCGCGCCACGCCACACCGCGGGCCCCGGGTGGCGCGGCGGGGAGCTGCGTCACGGGTCGACCCGGCACCGCACCGTCTCCGACTCGGTCACCACGACGTCCACGCGGAGGTCGAAGGCCCCGCCGGGGAGCGGCTCGTCCAACAGCTGGACACCGAAGCCCACGCCCACGCGCAGCGCATCGGCGCGCGTACGCGGGAAGAACCGATCGTAGAACCCGCCCCCGTAGCCGACGCGCCGGCCCGCCCGATCGAAGGCCACGGCCGGCGTGGCCACCACGTCGATCTCCGCGGGATCGACCATCTCGCCCGCGGCCGGCTCGCGCGCGCCGAAGGTCGTTTCGGTCATCGGCTCCCCGGGGGCCCACGTCCGCGCCTGCGAGCTCGTCGTCGTCGATGCGCGGGAGCGCGAGCCTGATGCCGGCGCCGAGCAGCCGATCGATCAGGGGCGTCGTGGGCACCTCCGAGCCGAACGACCAGAACGCCATGACGGTCCGGGCCCCGACCACCTCCGGGAGGGCCATGAACCGATCGGCGACGCGTTCGGCCATCTGCGCCCGACGCTCCGGCGCCACCGCGTCCCGCGCGGAGAGGACCTCGCGTCGCAGGCGACGCTTCGCGCGCTTCAGCTCAGTGCTGTTCACGGGCGCAGGGTCCGGGCGATCACATCCACGCGATCGGGGGGACCCACGGGCAGCACCACGAGCCAGGACGCACCCGCGTCCTCGAGCCTGCCCGCGAACGCGCGCAGGTCCGCCACGGTTCCCTTCCACACGCCCTCGAGCGAGAGGCCCTTCTCGGCACGGGCGGCCACGAGCCGTGCCAGGTCGCCGTCGTCCTCCCCCACCAGAGCGATCCCGCCCCAGGTCGGGGAGACCTCGCGACCCTCGGCGAGCTCGCGCAGCCGGGAGGCCTTCTCGGCGAACGCGTCGGCGCCGAGGCCCCAGCCGTTCCAGGCGTCGGCCCTCCTCGCGGCCACCCCCAGCACCGCGTCGGAGAGCCCACCCACCCACAGGGCGGGCTCGGCGGAGGGCAGGAGCGGTCCGGTCATCGCCGGGACATGGGCCCCGCCCTCCCACGTCCGGCCGTCGAAGAGGGCGCGCAGGGCGGTCGTCGTCTCCTCGAGCAGAGCCACCCGATCCGCCGCGGATGGGAACGGGATCCCGAAGGTCTCGTGCTCGGGCAGGGAGGCACGGTCGCCCGCGCCGAGGGCGAGGATCGCCCGGCCCCCGCTCATCTCGTCGAGCGCCGCCGCCTCCTTCGCGAGCAGCCCCGCCGGGCGCAGGGTCACGCGGGTCACGAGGGTGCCGACGGCGAGATCCGGATGTCGCGCCGACACGGCCGCGAGCAGCGTGAACGGCTCCAGCGCCGGACGGTCGGGGCCCGACGGCGGGTAGAAGACGGGCGGGAAGAGATGGTCGGGGGAGAACACGCCGTCCACCCCCAGGCCCGCGCAGCGCGCCGCCATCGACAGCGGTTTCCCGACGTCGTCGGTGAAGACGGGGAGCGAGATGCCGAGCTTCACCCGAGCTCCTCGAGCGCGAGCGTGGCGGCGCCCACGGCACCCGCATCGTTGCCGAGCGTGGCGACCAGCAGGGGCACCTCGGGGCGGTGCGCGGAGGCCTCGACCGACGTGGAGAACGCGATGCGGGCCGAGCCCATCAACAGGTCCCCCGCCGCAGCCACGCCGCCCCCCACCACGACGACCTCGGGGTCGAGCACGTTCACCAGGCCGGCGATGCCCTCGCCCAAGCGCCGGCCCACGCGCGCGAGGATGCCCCGCGCAACGGGGTCGCCGGCCCGCGCGGCCTCGGTCACGAGGGGCCCCGTCACCTTGGACGGATCGCCGCCGCAGCGCCGCGCGATCATCGACTGAGGGTGCTGGCTGGCGGCATCTCGTCCGGCCCTGGTGAGCGCGTGCCCGCTCGCGACCTGCTCCCAGCACCCGTGGTTCCCACAGCCGCACAGCGGACCGCCCGGCTCCACGATGATGTGACCGATCTCGGCCGCGAACCCGTGGGCGCCGCGCAGCAGCTTCCCGTCGACGATGATGCCGCCGCCGATGCCGGTGCCGACACCCACGAACAGCACGTGGCGGTACCCACGCGCGGCTCCGTGTCGGTACTCGCCCCATGCCGCCACGTTGTTGTCGTTGTCCGCGAAGGCCGGCAGCCCGATCGACTCCCAGAGATGATCGGTCAACAACGCGTTCCGCCAGGCGAGGTTGGGCGCGAAGATCAGCCGCCCGGTCCCGGCCTCGACCAGCCCCGCCGCCCCCACGCCGATCGCCCGGACCTCGGGCGCCAGGACCGCGCGCGCGGCCTCGGCCATGGTGTCCAGGGTGGCTTGCATGTCGTCGGCCGGCGTGGCCAGGGCCTCGCGCGCGAGGATCTCGCCTTCAGCGCTCACGCGCAGGGCCGCCGTCTTCGTCCCGCCGACGTCGATGCCGATCGCCTGCGCCATCGCGGTGCTCACGCCGGCGCGCTCACCCGATGTCGATCTTCTGCAGATCCACGGGCATGCCCTCGCCGGCGAACCCTTCCGCCCTGGCGCTCACGACGGCCTGCATCGCGAGGATGAACTCCCGGCCCGCCACGAGCAGGTGCTCGACCGCCTCCGGCCGCATCGGTTGGACGGTCGTGAGGGCGAGCCCGATCGGACAGAAGCCCACGTTGCAGACGTGTGCGTCGGTCGTGCCGCCCGCGGCGTCGGCCTCTGGAGGACGTGCCTCGGTCGGCTCTTCGGACGTGGTGGGTGTGCTCGTCTCGTCCGTCATGCTCCGTTCCTTCCCTCCGCCGGTCCCGCCTCGGGGGGCGAAGGTGGACGGCCGAACAGGATCTCGAGATGGTCGCCCGCGAAGTTCGCCTCGCGCACGACCATGCGCTTCAGGGTCTGCGGCAGGATCAGGTTGCGCTTGTACGATCCCACCCGCACGAAGAGCTCGTCGCCCCGGCGGTGGATGTCCATCTCGTCGCGCGAGACGAACGGAAGGCGCATCGAGAGCACGTACCCGGTCCCGCGCTTGCGCACGCGGATCGGATCGTCGTGATACAGCACCGCGGTGGCCTCACGATCGCCGTAGACCTCGTCGCCCATCTCCACCAGGAGGGGCACGCCCACCATCTCCCGATCGAACAGCCGCGCCTCCAGGATCGGCACCGGCTCGAACGACTCCCGAACGGTGGCCAGGTGCTCGGCCTGGATGTCCTTCCACTTCCCGAAATAAGGGTCGTTCACCTCCGCGGGGATGATGCGGTTCACGATCACAGCGTCCACCCGGTAACCGAAGAGACCGAGGTAGGTGTAGGTGCGGCGCGCCTCCGCGATCACCATCTTCTCCGGGTTCACGACGAGTCGCACGGACGACACGCGCTCGTCGGTGAGGATCTGCTTCACGTCGTCGAGGTTGCGGTGCAGGCGCTCCACGGCGGCGAACACCTTGTCCCCCGCGATCGGCAACGTCGTCATGCGCGAGACGATGGGCCGTACGGCCTTCACCACCTTGCGCTCCACGGGGAAGATCCGCTCGATGTACCAGTTCATGATCTCCGGGAGCGAGAGCAGGCGGAGCGTCTCGGCCGTCGGCGCGCAGTCCACCACGAGCATGTCGTACATGCCGCTCTCGACGTGCGTCTTCACGTCGATCAGGGCGAAGATCTCGTCGAGACCGGGGATCACCGTGAGCTCCTCGGCTTGGATCGTCTCCGTCCCCGCCCAGTTCATCAGCTGGATGAAGTAGTCCTGGATCTCGCGCCAGTTGTCCTCGAGCCGTTCCTGGGCGTCGATCTGCTGCGCCCAGAGATTCTCCGTGATCAGCGTGGGGGCCGATTCGATCGGCAGTTCGAAGGAATCGCCGAGGGAGTGCGCCGGATCCGTCGACATCACGAGCGTTCGACGGCCCGAGCGCGCGGCGCGCACGGCGGTGGCGGCGGCGATGGTGGTCTTCCCCACCCCGCCTTTCCCGGTGAACAGCACCACACGCATGTCGGAGAGCTTACGTGGCATCGCACGAGCGCGGGAGCCCGGGCTCGTGACGTTGCGATGGAGTCGGGCTCAGCCCATCTCGACGCGGCGCTTCAGCTTCTCGAGCGCGTTCTCGATGACCCGCTTCGCACCCTCGGTGCGCAGGAATCCGGGTACGAGCACCCCCAGCTCCACCGCGAGCCGGTACGTGACCTTGGTCGTCCCGTCGTCGAACTCGTTGAGCAGGTACTCACCGCGGATGTCGCGCACGGCGCCCCGGGCCTCCCTCGTCACCCACGAGAGCCCCGCGTCCCCCGGCGCGTACTGATAGGCCAGGGTGTACGCCGCCTTGCCGAGCACCGGGACGTCCACCTCGAACGCGACCTCCGTCGCGCGTCCGCCCTCGCCCCGCTGACGCACGGACACGCTGTTCACGTCCGCCCACTCGGGATAGGCCTCGTAGTCCTCGATGACCTCCATGACGTCCTCGAGCGGGGCGTCGATCACGATGGATCCCTCCGCGTGCTCCATGCGTGCGGAATCCTACCGTTTGGCCGTCGCGATCACGGACATCGCGAGCATCAGCACGGAGAGCATCACGACCGCCACCGTGGCCCACATCAGGGTGCGGGCGCCGACGAGCGGTTCCCCTCCCTGCGCCAGCCGGTACGCCTCGACAGCTGATCCGAGGTACACCACGAGGGCCAGGATCACGAAGAGGCCGAGGATCGCCGAGAGCATCCCCGATGAGGTGCCCGCGAGGGCGACGAGCACCGCCATGCCCACCAGGATCACGAAGAGGATCCCGCGCGCGAGCCCCTCTACCGGACGCCCCACCTTGCGGTGGCCGAGGCCCGGGAAGACGAGTGACCACAGCAGGGCCGTGACCGGGTCGACATCGGGATGCCGCTCGTCCATGCGCATCAACGCGGCGAACGGCGTCCCGCACACCTCGCATGTCTCCCGCTCGATCGCATTGGCGTGGTCGCAGGTGGGACAGGGCCAGGTGGGGCTCTTCGTCCCGGCCCGGCCGCGCCCCGGTTCCGTCGGCGGCGTGCTGCTCGCCGTGCCCGGGGCCTCGGGGCGGTGCGAAGGAGGGTCCGGCGTCGCCGGCACGCCGACCTCGACGGCGCGCTCGCGGATGGGAGTGAAGCACTGCCCGCACCAGGTGGCGTCCGCCGAGACGAGCGCCCCACAGGTGGGGCACCGACGCCCCCCTTCAGCCGCGGTGGGTTCCTCCATGCGCGCCAGGGTACCCCCGAGCTCGCGGCCGCCGAAGCACCCTCACACGGCCGCCATCTGGAGCCAGAGCGCCAACGTCTCGGCGATGCGCGGCCAGGTGTGTGCGCGCTCGACGCGCGCCCGGCCGGCCTCCCCCATCCGTCGGGCGAGCTCAGGGTCGCCGAGGAGACGCGCCACCGCGTCGCCCACCTCGCGTACGCTCCCGCCGTCTACGAGGAGACCCGTCTCGCCATCTACGAGTGCCTCCCGCGCTCCGCCCGAGTCTCCTGCCACGACCGGTCGGGAGCACGCGGCGGCCTCGATGAAGACGTTGCCCCAGCCCTCGACCTCCAGCCCACCCAGCCGCGTCCTGCAGGGCATCGCGAACACATCCCCCATGGCGTAGTAGCGGGGAAGATCCTCCTCCGAGACTTGGCCACTGAAGAACACGGAGTCCGCGGGCGCGCCCGCGGCGAGCCCGCGCAGCGTCTCCTCGTACGGCCCTCCGCCGACGATCATGAGCGCCGCGCCCGGAACCCGACGCTGCACGTCGGCGAGACTCCTGATCAGCATGTCCTGGCCCTTGCGCGCGACGAGCCGGCTCACGCAGACGACGAGCGGACGCCCGCCGATCCCATAGCGCTGCCGCAGATCGGTGGTCTCGAGATCGGGCCCGAAGACGGCAAGGTCGGCGCCCGGGTAGAGCACGCTCACCGGCACCCGTCGCGGCACGGCCGTGCGGACCGTGCGCGCGATGAACGCGCTGCACATCACCGGGACGCGGGAGGCTCGCGAGGTCGCGTAACGCATCAGGCTGTGGGAGCCGGGCATCAGCGAGAGCCAGTACTCGAAGCCGTGGGCGGCCGCGAGGTACGGCGTGCCCCGCGCCGCGAGCTTGGGCCCCATGGCGGCCAACGGGTAGCAGGCGCCGAAGAGCACGACCTCGGCGCCGACGTCCTCCACGGCTGCCTCGACGCGCGCGGTCATCCCGCGCGTGGGAAGCAGGACGCGCTCGGGCTGACGCAGGATGCGATAGGGCTGGGCCGCGTCGTAGGCGGGGGCGCCCTCCCAGTCGGGGCAGAAGACCGATACCCGTTCGGGGGGAAGATGCTTCCAGAGCGCCTCGAGTGTGCGCTGGATGCCCCCGACGCGCGGGGGGTAATCGTTCGTCACGAGGAGTGTGCCGGGAACGTCCATCGTGCCGATACTCTCCCAGAGGGGGTGGTGCTCGATGGATCCGCTCGTCGCACCACGGGAAGAACTGGAGGCGATCGAGGTCGGCCGCGCGTTCGCCGATCTCTCGGATCACCGCAAGGTCCGCGTGAGCGGGGCCGGTGCCCGGGGTTGGTTGAACGATCTCGTGACCTGCGATGTCGCGGGGCTCAGGCCGGGATCCGCGCACCGCTCCCTGCTCCTTTCTCCCACGGGACGCATCCTGGCCGACTTCGGTCTCGGGTGCGACGACGAGGGCTTCCTACTCCTGCAGCCCGCCGATCAACCCGAACACGTCGGCCTGCTCCTGTCGCGCTACGTCCTTTCCGCCGAGGTCGATCTCCACGACGCCACCAACGAGTTGGCCTTGTTCGCCGTGCTCGGGGCGGCCCGCGAGCTCGTCGGACGCCCCGGCCTCACGCCTTCGGTCGCCGGCGCCGGCGTGGATCTCGTGATGCCGGTCGGAAGGACCGCGTGGCGCATCGAGGACGGCCTCGTGCGCCACGATCTCGTCGAGGTTGGCGAGTTGACGCTGGAGGTGCGCCGCATCCTCGCGGGCGCGCCGCGGATGGGCGTCGATTTCGGCCAGGACGCGCTGCCGGCCGAGGTAGGACTCGACTGGACGATCGACGCGGCCAAGGGGTGCTTCCTCGGACAGGAATCGGTGGCGAAGGTCCGCAACCTCGGTCACCCTCCCCGGGTGCTCCGGCACCTTCGGTCGAAGGCTCCGGTGGGCCCGGGCACGCCGGTCCTCGCGGGCGAAACGCCGGTTGGACAGGTGACGAGCGCGGCCGTCGACGGCGTCGACACGGTGCTGTTGGCGATGGTCACCTGGGGGTCGGCCGAGGGTCCGCTGCGCACCGATGACGGGTTGCATCTCGGTCCTGTCGGCTCGATGGACTAGCCCGTTCGGGTCATTTCGGGTCCCGCTACCGGGGGTTCGAGGATTGCGTGCCTTGGACCCCTTCCGTTCGGCCTCACCCCTCTGTTATGAATCGGGTCCCGGCGGTGCCCGCCGCACGGGGAACGCTGGGGAGGGGGAAGGGCACGTGAGGATCGATCGGTTCCCGGACGTGGACCTGAGCTTGTTGCCGGGGAATCCGTCGCCTCCGGACCACTGGCAGGATCGGGCCGCATGCTTCGGCGTCGACCCGGATGTCTTCTTCCCGATCTCCGAGGAAGAGGCCGGCCCGGCGCTCACATTCTGCGGCGCCTGCCGGATCCGCGAGGAATGCCTGGCCTGGGCGCTGAAGAACGGGGAGCGCTACGGCGTGTGGGGTGGCCTGACGGAACAACAGCGGCGCCGGCTCCAGCGCGCGGCCGTCGCCTGACCCGCCTTCCACCCGGTTCCCGGCGCCCGGCCGAACGCGTCCCCTAGACTGGCCCCGCCATGTCGTTCGACCCGACGCCGATCCGAGCCGCCGCGCCCCTGCGCATCAGCTTCGTGGGCGGCGGGACCGACTTCCCCCACTGGTACGAGGAGCACGGGGGCGCGGTGCTCTCCTCGACGATCGACCATTTCGTCCGCGTCACCATCACACCGCGCGCCGACCGCGAGGTCCGGGTGCGCTCCCTCGACCTCGGACAACTCGTGCACTACCACCTCGACGAGGGTCCCGAGTACGACGGGGTGATGGACCTGGCCAAGGCCGCCATCGAGCGGATCGGGCTCGAGGGGGGCATCGACATGGACATCGAGTCCGAGGCGCCCCCCGGCAGCGGCCTCGGTGGCTCCTCCGCGCTCGTCACCGCCGTCGCGGCCGGGCTCGCGATGCTCGGCGCCCACGACTACTCGGCCGACGAGCTCGCGCGCCTGTCGTACGCGATCGAGCGCGAGGATCTCGGCATCAGCGGCGGCTGGCAGGATCAGTACGCGGCGGCACACGGCGGGCTCAACCTGATCGAGTTCTCCGGCGCGGGGGTGGATGTGTGCCCCGTCCTCATCGACGACGCGGTCCTCGCACGTCTGCGCGCCAACCTCCTGCTCTGTTACACGGGGTACGTGCGGCGCAACGCCGGGCTGATCGACGCGCAGATCGCCCTCTACCGGACCGGGCGCGAGGACGCCCGCCTCGGGATGAAGCAGCTCTCGGAGATGGCCCACGCGATGCGCGAGGCCCTGGAGGCCGGCGATCCCGACCGGCTGGGGACGATGCTCCGCGACGCCTTCGAGGCCAAGAAGCGGATCAACCCGCACATCGCGGAGCACACCCCCATCGACGCGATGCTCGCGCACGCACAGGAGGCGGGTGCGAGCGGGGGGAAGATCTGCGGTGCCGGAGGGGGCGGCTACCTCATGCTCTACTGCCTCCCCGAGCGCCAGGGGGCGGTCCGTGAGGCGCTCGAACGCCTCGGTGGGCAGTTCGCACCGTTCGTCCTGTGGCCCGAGGGGGTGCGTGCCCGCCGTGCGGACGCCGTCTGGGCGCCCTCGTGAGCCGGCGATCCATCCTGCTCGACCGCGACGGCACGTCTATCATCGCGACCAAGCTCCGTGAGGAGACCGAGTGAACCCCGACGACATCCGCGCCCGGGCACGCGCGTACCTGAACGCGACCGCTCAGACGGTGCTGCGGGTGGAGGCCGAATGCCTCGAGGACGTCGCCGCGGCGGCCGAGACGCTGACCGCCTGCCTCCGCGAGGGCGGGAAACTCATGATCTGCGGGAACGGCGGGAGCGCCGCCGACGCCCAACATCTGGCCACGGAGTTCGTGAGCACGCTCACGATCGACAACCCGCGTCCGTCGATACCGGCGATCGCCCTCACGACCGATACCTCGCTCCTCACCGCCATCGCCAACGACTTCGGCATCGAGGGCGTGTTCGCGCGACAGGTCGCCTCGCTGGGGCGTCCGGGCGACGCCCTGATCGCCATCTCCACGAGCGGGAACTCCGCCAACGTGATCCGGGCGGTCGAGCAGGCGCGCAGCCAGGATGTCCGCGTGATCGGCTTGACGGGGGCGGCCGGCGGCGCGCTGGTGCCCGCGTGCGACGTCGCGATCCGGGTGCCCTCGACCGTCACGGCTCACATCCAGGAGTGTCACCTGGCCATCGAGCAACTGCTCGCGTCCCTGGTCGAGGACGCGCTCTACCCCCGCTCCTGAGGGCCGGTCGGGGGTCCCCCAACGGAGGGACGGTACCCCGTTCGCGGTAGGGCGTTGTGCCTCATTCCCTCCATCCAGTCGTGGTGCGGGGCGGCCGATATCCCTGGCAACAGAGGTATGCGCACCGGGCACGAGGCCCCGGTCACGTCGAGGAGAGGTGCATGGCGAGGATGTGGCGGACGATGGGACGCGGGGCGGCGGCGCTGCTCTCGACCCTGGTTGTGGTCATCGGCTGGCCGGCGGTTCCCGCGCAGGCCGCGGGCCAGGTCACGAGCATCGCGAACGCCTCGATCACCGAGACCAACGCCGCCGCCACCCTCAACTTCAACGTCACCTACACCGGCGGCACCGCGGCCGAGACCGTCAACTGGACCACGGCGAACGGGACGGCGACCGCCCCCGCCGACTACACCGCATCGGGCGGCACCGCGAGCCTCCCCGCCGCGGGCTGCCAGTGCGCCACCGTGAGCGTGCCGATCGTCGGCGACCTCCTCGACGAGAGCAGCGAGACCTTCACCGTCACGCTCTCGGGTCCCTCGGTGGGCACGCTGGGCACGGCCACGGCCACCGGGCACGATCAACGACAACGACCCGAACCCCGTCGTCTCGATCAACAGCGTCAGCCAGAACGAGGGCAACAGCGGCAGCGCGAACCAGGCCTTCACGATCTCCCTCAGCACCGCGAGCGGACGCACCTCCTCGGTCAGCTACACCACCCAGAACGGGACGGCCGCCTCGGGCTCGGACTTCACGTCGACGACCGGCAGCGTCACGTTCGCGGCCGGCGAGATCACGAAGACCGTCAACGTGCCCGTGAAGGGCGACGTGGCGGTGGAGACGAACGAGACCTACACCGTCCGCCTGTACGGTGCATCGAACCTGAGCTACGCCGCGAGCCGCAACGGGACGGGCACGATCGTGAACGACGACTCAGGCCCCGTGGTCAGCGCCAACAACGTGGCCAAGGTGGAGGGGAACGCCGGCACCGCCAACGCGGCATTCACGGTTTCCCTCAGCCAGACCTCCACGCAGACGGTCACGGTGAAGTACGCGACCGCGGATGGTACCGCGACGGCCGGCTCCGACTACACCACGACCTCGGGCACCCTCACGTTCACCGCGGGCCAGACCGCCAAGACGGTGAACGTGCCCGTGAAGGGCGACATCACGAACGAGGCCGACGAGACCTTCTCCCTCACCCTGAACACGCCCGTGAACGCCACGGTGGGCTCCGCCGGCACCGGGACGATCACGAACGACGACGCCGTGCCCTCCTTGGGCATCGCCGATGTCACCACCGCCGAGGGCAACAGCGGGAGCACGACCGCCTCGTTCACGGTCTCGTTGGGGGTGGCGAGCGGGCAGACGGTCTCTGTCGACTGGACGACCGCCGCCGGCAGCGCCTCGGCCGGCACCGACTACGTCGCCGCCAGCGGCACCGTCAGCTTCTCGCCGGGCCAAACCACCAAGACGATCGTCGTCTCCGTCCTCGGGGACACGATCGATGAGGTGAACGAGACCTACACCGTGGACCTCACGAACCCGGTGAACATCACGGTCGCCGACAACCAAGGCGTGGGGACCATCACCGACGACGACCCCGCCCCGTCCATCGGCATCACCGACGCGAGCGTCCTCGAGGGCAACGCGGGCACCGCGACCGCCGACTTCACCGTCTCCCTCAGCAGCGCGAGCGGCAAGACGGTCACCGTGGACTGGACGACGGCCGACGGCAGCGCCACCGCGGGGCCGGACTACACGGCCGGGAACGCCACCCTGACGTTCACCGCGGGCCAGACGTCCAAGGTCGTCTCGGTGAGCGTCATCGGTGACGTCCTCAACGAGGGCGACGAGACCTTCTCCGTGAACCTCGCGGCGCCCGTGAACGCATCGATCGCCGACAACCTCGGTGCGGGAACCATCACCGACGACGACCCGCAGCCCGGCGTCTCCGTCGACGACGTGAGCACGATCGAGGGGAACGCCGGCACCACCAACGCCGTGTTCACCGTCTCGCTCGATCACGCCAGCGGCCGCACCGTGACCGTCGACTGGTCGACCGCGTCCGCGAGCGCCTCAGCCGGCGCCGACTTCACCTCGGGCACCGGCTCGCTCACCTTCACGCCGGGCCAGACCTCGAAGACGGTGAGCGTGGCGGTCAAGGGGGACACGCTCGACGAGTTCGACGAGACCTTCACCGTGGATCTGACGAACCCCGTGCACGCCACGATCCAGGACCCCCAGGGCATCGGAACGATCACGAACGACGATGCGCCCGCCGCCCTGGGCATCAGCGACCTCTCGCAGTCCGAGGGCAACGGTGGCACGTCCATCGCGACCTTCACGGTCTCCCTCGACGTGCCGAGTGGCAAGACCGTCTCCGTCGATTGGGCCACGAACGACGACACCGCCTGGGCCGGCTCTGACTACGCCGGCGGCAGCGGGACCCTCACGTTCACGCCGGGACAGACCACCAAGACGGTGTCCGTCAACGTGAGCGGTGACGTGACGTTCGAGGCCGACGAGACGTTCACGGTCAACCTGTCGAACGTGGCGAACGCCACGGTGGCCGATGCGCAGGGGATCGGCACGATCCTCAACGACGACGCCGCCCCGACGCTCGCGGTCGGCGACGTCACCTTGGGCGAGGGCAACGCCGGCACCTCGACCGCGACCTTCACCGTGTCGAAGACGGGCGCGACCGCGCTCCCCGCGACCGTGGACTGGGCCACGTCGGACGCGACGGCGCTGGCGGGTTCGGACTACACGGGAGGCTCCGGATCCCTGACCCTCACGTCCGGGCAGACCACCGCCACCGTGACGGTGACGGTGACGGGTGATCTGACCTACGAGCCCACCGAGGCGTTCCACGTCGACCTCTCCAACCCCGGCGGTGCCACGATCGCCGATGGCCTCGGGGTGGGCACGATCACGAACGACGACCCCCTGCCCTCGGTCAGCGTCTCCGACGCGTCGGTCTTCGAAGGCGACAGCGGACCCAAGGGCGCGGACTTCGCGGTCACGCTCTCCAACCCCAGCTATCAGACGATCACCGTCGACTGGGCCACGGGCGACGCCACCGCCGTCGACGGTCTCGACTACGCGGGCGCGAGCGGCACCGTGACCTTCGCCCCGGGCGAGACGACGAAGACCGTCACGGTGAGCGACATCGGCGACACCCTCGACGAGAACGACGAGACCTTCACGGTCGGTGCTCTCCAACGTGGTCGTCCGCCTCGATCGCGGACGCATCGGGTACCGGCACGATCGTCGACGACGACGGACCCGTCTCGATCTCCGTGAACGACGTCGCCGTGGGCGAGGGCGACATCGGCACCACCCCCCTCGCGTTCACCGTGTCCCTCGACTATCCGTCCGGCAAGCCGGTCTCCGTCGACTGGACGGCGAGCGGCGCGAGCGCAGCCCCCGGATCCGACTTCACCGCCGCGAGCGGCACCGTGAACTTCCCGCCGGATGAGATGGTGAAGACCATCACGCTGAACGTGACGGGCGACACCGTGTTCGAGACCGACGAGACCCTCGCCGTCGACCTTTCCAGCCCCGTGAGCGCGACCGTCAACGACGGGCACGGCGTGGGCACGATCACGAACGACGATGCGCAGCCCACCCTCTCGATCGACGACGTCACCGTCGCCGAGGGCAACGCAGGCACCGCGACCGCGACGTTCCACGTGTCCGCTCACCGGCGCGACCGAGGTCGCGGCCTCGGTCGATTGGGCCACCGCGGCGGGCACGGCGAGCGCGGGCTCCGACTTCTCGACCGGGGGCGCCACGCTCAACTTCGCACCCGGCGACACCTCGAAGACGATCGACGTGTCGATCCACGGTGACACCACGTTCGAGCCGGACGAGACCTACGCCGTGAACCTCAGCGCCGCCTCCGGGGCGACCCTCACGGACGCGCAGGGCGTCGGGACGATCCGCAACGACGACAAGCAGCTCACCAAGCTGAACGGCCGTCGTCGCCAAGACGAGGAAGGGTCTCCTCGCCAAGGGCAGGCTCACGGGGGGTGCGGTCGGCGGGATGCGGGTGACCGTCGCCATCTTCAAGCAGAAGGGCAAGCGCTTCGTGAAGGCCGGCGCGCGGACCGTGGCGCTCAAGAAGGTGAAGAACGGGACCGGTTCCTACCTCGCGAAGTTCAAGCGTCCCAAGGCCGGTCGCTACAAGCTCGTGGTCAGCTACGCGGGCGACGCCACCCACCTGGGATGCGCGGCGACCAAGCGCTTCAAGGTCTGACCGAGCCGATCGAGACGCCCCCGAGGTGTCAGCGGGCGTCCCCATCATGGCCCGGTGGACCGCGCTCCCTCGTCCCTGGGACTTGACGCTCGAACACCTGTTCGATATCGTCGGCCTCCCCGTTCGGCCCCTCCGGACGAAAGGCGCACGGTGCTCGCCGAGCCCATCCAGACCACGCTGGACGAGGGGATCCCGCTGTCGGAGGTGACCTTCTGCGTCGTGGACCTGGAGACGACCGGCGGCTCGCCCAGGGATTGCCGCATCACCGAGGTCGGGGCGGTGAGCTACCGGGGAGGCGAGCGCCTGGGCGTGTTCCAGGCCTTGGTCGATCCGGGCGCGTCCATCCCCGCCTTCATCGCTCAGCTCACGGGCATCAGCGACCAACTGGTGGCTGGTGAGCCCCCCATCGAGGAGGTGCTCCCCGC
This sequence comes from uncultured Actinomycetes bacterium, assembly GCA_963810915.1. GTDB lineage: Bacteria > Actinomycetota > UBA4738 > UBA4738 > HRBIN12 > JAOUEA01. Next base: position 51,081 of record CAWEPH010000006.1, read on the forward strand.
CTTCTGCGAATTCGCGCGTGGAGCGGTCTTCGTGGCGCACAACGCGCGGTTCGACTTCTCCTTCCTGAACGAGAATCTGGGGAGGCTCGACTACCCGCTGCTGCCGGGACCGCCCGTGTGCACCGCCAAGCTCGCGCGTCGTGTGGTCTGGCCGGACGTGCCGAACGTGAAGCTGCGCACCCTCGCGCAGTACTTCAGGACGCGAGCGACGCCCATCCATCGTGCGTTGGACGACGCCGAGGCGTGCGCGGAAGTCCTGCACGGGCTGCTCGATCTGGGCGGTCGGCTCGGCATCCTCACGCTCGGCGACCTCCGCGAGGCGTGCCGGGCACGCGGGCGACCGCATTTCGGCAAGATCCGCCTCGCCGACCACCTCCCCCACGCGCCGGGTGTCTACCTCTTCAAGGGACGCGACGGCGGCGTCCTGTATGTGGGGAAGTCGAAGGACATCCGCGCCCGCGTGAAGTCCTACTTCTACGGCGACGCCCGCAAGAAGGTCGAGGACCTCCTCGGCGAGGTGGCGACGGTCGAGGGGATCCGATGCGACGGCGAGCTCGAGGCCCTCGTGCAGGAGGCCCGGCTGATCGGCCGCCACGAGCCTAAGTACAACCGGCGTGGCAAGACCTGGCGCCGGAGCGCCTACCTGAAGCTCGATGCCTCCGAGGCATTCCCCCGGCTGAAGGTCGTCTACGCGAGCAAGCCCGCGGACGACTGCCTCTACCTCGGACCGTTCGGCACCAGCGCTCGGGCACGTCTGGCGAAGGAGGCGCTCGAGGAGGTCGTGCCCATCCGCCGCTGCACGCAGACGATGGGCGCCTCGACACGGTTCGCGCCGTGTGCGCTGGCGGACATGGGCCGGTGCCCCGCACCCTGTGACGGCCGCATCACCCCCGAGCGCTACGGAGAGCTCGTCGGGAAGCTCGTCTCCTCCCTGACCGCTTCCCCCGGCGAGCTCCTCGGAGCGCTCGAGTCCAGGATGAGCAGGTTGGCCGACCAGGGTCGATATGAGGAGGCGGCGCTCGTACGAGACCGCCTGCGCGCCCTCGCGGAAGCCCTGGCGCGCAGGCGGCAGGACGCATGGCTCGTAGCCGCCGACGATCTCCGGCTCACCACGCAGGACGGACTCGCGCTCAGGTTCCATCGGGGCAGCCTGACGGGGACGACAGAACGCGCCCCGGCGCCCCCTCTCTCGCTCCCCTGTCCGCGCGAGCGCGCCGACGAGCTCGCGGCGGTGCGGTCGTGGCTGGCGGCCCAGCCACCCCGCATCAGCGGAGGCAGCGGTCCCTGGCCGTCGGAGCCGGTGGACGGGGGCGCCGCGGTCGCCCACATCCTCGCGCGCGCGAAGGCGGCCGACCTCCCCCCGCTCTCACGCCGACGAGACTGATGCCCCCGCTAAACTGACGGGCATGGACAGGGCCGTGATCCTCGAAGGTGCGCGGACGCCGATCGGCAAGTTCCTGGGTTCCTTCGCCGAGACGACCGCCGTGGAGTTGGGCACCCTCGCCGCCGTCGAGGCGCTCCGCCGGTCGGGGGTGTCCGCCGATCAGATCGAGCAGACCATCTTCGGCCATGCCCGACAGGCCGGGAACGGTCCGAATACGGGCCGACAGGTGAGCATCCACGCGGGCGTCCCACAGGAGATCAGCGCGTACAACGTCAACATCGCGTGCGGGTCGGGCATGAAGGCCACCCAGCTCGGAGCCCAACAGATCATGCTCGGGGACGCCGAGGTCGTGCTCGTCGGCGGCATGGAGAACATGACGAGGGTCCCCTACCTGTTGCCGGACATGCGCCTCGGGTACCGGCTCGGCAACACGGAGGCCGTCGACGCGATGTACCGCGACGGTCTCCTCGACCCGCTCTGCGGCTTGATCATGGGCGAGACCGCCGAGAACCTCGTGGACATGTACGACATCTCGCGTGAGGAACAAGACGCCTTCGCGTTGGAGTCCCAGCAGAAGGCCGAGTCGGGCAAGGCGCGCCGCGCAGCTGAGATGTTCCCCGTGGACGCGAAGGTCGGTCGCGAGACGGTCACGGTCGCCGAGGACGAGCACGTCCGTCCGCGGACCACCCTGCAGACCCTCGCGGCGCTGGCGCCCGTCTTCCGTGAAACCGGCAGCGTGACGGCCGGGAACTCCTCCGGGCTCACCGATGGCGCCGCCGCCATGGTCGTGATGTCGGAGGCGCGCGCCGCCGCCGAAGGTCGCGAACCCCTTGCGCGCATCATCGGCATGAGCTGGGCGGGCGTCGACCCCAAGATCATGGGGATCGGGCCGGTCCCGGCCACCCACAAGGTGCTCGAGGCCACGGGGCTCGCCCTCGCCGACATGGACGTGATCGAGATCAACGAGGCGTTCGCCGCGCAGGTCATCGCCTGCGAGCGTGAGCTGAAGTTCGATCGCGACAAGCTCAACGTGAAGGGAGGCGGCATCTCCGTGGGCCACCCGATCGGCATGAGCGGAGCGCGCATCATCCTCAGCCTGGCCTACGAGATGCGGGAGCAGGGCCACGCCCTCGGCCTCGCCACACTCTGCATCAGCGGCGGTCAAGGCCTGGCCGTCGTCCTGGAACGCGCCTAGACGAAGGAGCCTCCGTGAGCGTGCATGCCGTCGTGCTGATCCAGTGCGAGATCGACGAGATCTCCGAGGCCGCCCAGGCCATCGCGGAGATCGACGGCGTCAGCGAGGTGTACTCGGTGGCCGGCGAGTTCGACCTGATCGCCATCGTGCGCGTGGCCCAGCACGAGCACCTATCCGAGGTGATCCCGGGCGGCATCGCCAAGGTCGAGGGTGTGGAGCGCACCGAGACGCTGATCAGCTTCCAGGTCTTCTCCAAGCACGACCTGGAACGGCTCTTCTCCATCGGGTTCGACGAGGGTTGAGCGCATGTCCGTGACCGGATCAGGGGACGGCGTCGCCGATCTCGCCGGCACCCGACGGCTGCTCTGGGTCGCGGTCGCCCTCGACGGGGTGGGGATCGCCTGGGCGATCCTGCTGCGCGCGATCCTCGGATGTGATCCGCTCCGCGCCCTCACGCCCGTGCTCGTGGTGCCGCTGATCCTGGGGGCGGTGCTCGGCATCTCATCCGCCGCGCGCGCCCCGCTGCGCGCGCTCGGTGCCGCGGCGTTCGTCGGCGGGATCGTGGCGATCGGGATCACGATCGTGGGGACCGCGGGCCTGCGCTCCTGCTAGGCGGGGTCAGCCCAGTTGACCGCGACGGGCAGCGCCGTTCGCCCCCACTCCGACAGATCCTCCGCGTAGCCGGGCTGGTACTTCTCCAGCAGGAGCCGTCGCGCGAGCGCGTCCTCGGGGTCGTGGGGATCGATCACCCGAGCCGGCGCGACGCGGCGCTCGTGCCCCAGCTCGAGGATCACCTCGGGGTCCGCCTGCACGTTGCGCACCCAGTCGCTGCGCTCCCGATCCCCGGAGAGCAGATAGACCACCCCGTCGTGCAGGGCGAACCAGATCTCGATCCGGTGATGGCTGCCCGAGCGCCTGCCCGTGGTGGTGAGGTAACAGAAGGGCGCGGTCGGGTCGTCGCTCACCGGCGCTACCAGATGGCCCAGACCACGAGCGCCACGATCACGAGCAGCGCCGCTCCGAAGATGATCAGATCGACCTTCTTCGCCTTGCCCGGTTGCTGGTAGTTGAAGCCCAATCGACGCCTCCTCAGACGCGGTAGTACTCGCGGAACTTCTGCGGCGAGAGCCAGTAGATGTGCTGACGCACCGTCGAGGCGAACGTGCGCGCCTCCACGTGATCGGCACACGACCGTTCGGCCAACACGGACCCGTCGGGGCCGGTGATCGCCACCCGCCATCCGGATGGCGACTCGAGGACCTCGACGCCGTACCCGTTCTCCCCGGCGCTCACCGCTACCCCCCCGGTCTCATCCCTGCTTCACGAGGTTCTGCTGGATCCGATCGAGGGATCGCTGCAGCGACCCCAGGACGGTCGCGGCGTCGAGGGTGAAGTCCGGAGCCAGATCCGCGATCTGTTCCAGCGACTCCTCGAGCCTGCTCCCGGATGCCTCCGCGTCACGGAGCGCGTTCACGAGCGTGACGGCGTAGTCGGGCTGGAACGGCTCACCGTCCCACGGGCAGGCGCCCCCACCGTCGATCACCTGCTCGGCCATGAAGTCGCGGCCGTCGCGCTTGCACGTTCCCTTGATCTTCACGCGCTCTCCTTCTGGGTCACGAGTTCCAGGAGCCGGTCGGCGACCTCGAACGGGTCTGCGGGCTTCACGAACCAGGCGTCGGCGCCCGACCAACGTGCGAGCCAGGCATCCTGCCGGCGCTCGAGCAGGATCAGCACGACGCCCCCATAGGGATCGTTGTCGTCGCGCAGCGCCTTCGTGAGCGCGAAAGCTCCGGCGCGCGACGCGATCTCGTCGGCCACCACGATCTCGGGTCGGTCGCGGAGCGCCGCCCGGATCCCCAGCTCACCGTTGGCGGCCGCCCGGAACCGCAGCTCCGACCCCAGTCGACGCTCGATGCTGCGCACGGCGAGGGCCATGATCTCCCGCGATCGAGGGTCGGGCGACACGAGCAGCACGTCCACGGCCCTGCATGCTACTACGGGTCCTCGAGCCCACCGGCCGGCGTGCGCCCGGGTCTTTGCCTGGCTCACGCCCCTGGTCTAGGCTCCGCCCGACACGGGTCGGAGCCGACGCCACCGCGCGGTGATCGGCAGCTCTTGGCGGCCCGGCCGACGAGGAGGCACCGTGGAGAGCACCGGCAAGGCGGTGGTGGCTGAGTTCATCGCGACCTTCACCCTGATCTTCATCAGCGCCGGCACCGTGATCCTCTACCTCAACGGCCAGCTCGACCTCACCGGCGTGGCTCTCGCTCAGGGCCTCGCGCTCGCGATCATGGTCTCGGTCACCGCGCACATCTCGGGCGGGATGGTGAACCCGGCCGTGGCGGTAGCCCTCTGGACCACCGGGAAGCTCCCTTCCGGACGCGCCGCGGCCCTGATCGTTGCGCAATGCGCGGGCGCCGTCGCGGCGGCGTTCCTGCTGAAGGCGCTCGAACCTCGCGAGTGGTGGTCCTCCGGCAGCGGAGGCATCCCCACCGTGCTCCCCACCTACTCCGTCGGCAAGGCGATCCTGATCGAGGCCGTCGCCTCGTTCTTCCTGATCTTCGCGGTGTTCGGCACCTCGGTGGACGATCGGGGCCCGTTCCGCATGACGGCGGGGTTCACGATCGGACTGGTGGTCGCGTTCGACGTCATGGCCTTCTTCCCCCTCACGGGCGCCGCGATGAATCCGGCGCGCTGGCTCGGTCCCGCGGTGGCCACGGGTGACTACACGAACTGGTACGTGTGGGTCGTCGGTCCGATCGCGGGCGGCATCATCGCCGGTGTCGTGTACTGGTACGCGTTCCTGAGAGGCAAGGAGCCCGCGACGCCGTAGTCGGCGACCCGGAGTCCGCGATGACCCCCGACGTCTACCTGGACAGCGCATCGGCCACGCCGTTGCTCCCCGCGGCCCGGGAGGCCACGATCGCCGCACTCGACGCGTTCGGCGATCCGTTGAACATCCACGCGCCCGGGCGCGAGGCGCGCGCCAACCTGGATGGGTCACGCGCGGTCGTCGCCGCCGCCATCGGCGCGCAGCCGGACGAGATCGTCTTCACCTCGGGAGGCACCGAATCGGTGGCGCTCGCGATCTGGGGCGGGGTACGCGCGGTGCGCGAGCTGGGATCTCGGATCGTCGTGAGCGCCGTTGAGCATCCTGCCGTGGGCGGCGTGGGGAACGTGCTCGAGAGCGACGGTTTCGAACTGGTGCTCGTGCCGGCCGACGCCTTCGGCAGGGTGGACCTCGACGCCTACGCCGCGGAGGTCCGCAAGCCCGGCACCTTGCTCGCCAGCGTCCAGCACGCCAACCACGAGTTGGGCACGATGCAGCAGGTCGCCGAGGCCGCGCGCCTCGCCCGTGAGGCGAGGGTCCTGTTCCATACCGATGCCTGCCAGACGGTGGGTCGGCTCCCTGTTGACGTGGAGGGCCTCGGCGTGGACCTCCTGTCGCTGTCGGGCCATAAGTTCGGAGGCCCGCCGGGCGTGGGCGCCCTCTACGTCCGCCGTGGCGTCGGGGTGACCGCCTACCCGTGTGGGGACGACCGGGAGCGCAAGCGACGCTCCGGGATGGAGAACACGCCCGGCATCGCGGGGATGGCTGCCGCTCTCTCGGCCTCCCTGTCGACGATGGGAGACACGGCCGCGATGCAATGGCGTCTCACCGCGAAGCTCCGCGAACGGATCGAGGCGACGGTGCCCGGCACGATCGTCCACGGACATCCGACCCACAGAACCCCGCACCTCGTCTGCTTCAGCGTGGCGGGACTGGACGCGGCCACGCTGATGATGGCCCTCGACCAACGTGGCTACCGGGTCGGCGCCGGCTCCCTGTGCAGCGGACGACCCGAAGACGCCTCCGCGGTGCTGGAGGCGATCGGTGCCGACCCGACGGCCGCGTTCCGGGTCAGCCTAGGGCCGGCGTCGCGCGAGGACGGACGTCGACGCGTTCCTCGCGATCCTGCCTGACGTCGTGGCGGAGCTGCAGGCCGTCGAGGAGGTCAGCAGCGAAGCCCTGGCGCGCTTCCGGCCGCCGGCCGATACGTGATCCGGGGCCCTGGACGGGACTACTCGACCGTCCAGGTGTCGCCGCCGTACAGGAGCGCATGCAGGTCGCCCCTGCCCAGCCGCTCCTCGGCGCTGCGGAGCTGCGCCATCATCGCCTCGCCGTAGACGGGGCGTTCGAACTCGCGGAAGACGCCGAAGCACGTCGCCTCGTGGGGGCCGAGCGAGAGGTGCGCCAGGCCGAACGGGAGCGACGGACGCCCGCCCGCGTCGTGCACCACGATCCGGTCGGGATCGACGTCGGCCACGTTCTTGACCTGGAGCCGACCGTTGTCGCCCACGATCACACACTTGTTGCCCTCGTCGAAGATGATCGGCTCGCCGTCCTGCAGACGGATCTGATGGTGGACCCCGAGCGGCTTCTCACGCAGCAGGTCGAAGGCTCCGTCGTTGAACACGTTGCAGTTCTGATAGATCTCCACGAACGATGTGCCGCGGTGGGCAGCGGCCTTGCGCAAGACCTCGGTGAGGTGGGCGCGGTCGTTGTCGATCGTGCGCGCCACGAAGGTCGCTTCCGCGCCGAGCGCCACCGCGATGGGATTGAAGGGGTGGTCGACCGAGCCGAAGGGGGTGGACTTCGTGACCTTGCCCTCTTCGCTCGTGGGCGAGTACTGCCCCTTCGTCAGGCCGTAGATCTGGTTGTTGAACATCAGGATCTTGATGTTCACGTTGCGACGGAGAGCGTGGATCAGGTGGTTGCCCCCGATGGAGAGGCCGTCGCCGTCGCCGGTGACGACGAACACGTTCAGGTCTGGGTTGGCGGTGGCGATACCGGTGGCGATCGCCGGCGCGCGGCCGTGGATCCCGTGCACACCGTACGTGTCCATGTAGTAGGTGAAGCGGCCGCTGCACCCGATGCCGCTCACGAACACCGTCTTGTGCGGCTCGATGCCGAGCTCCGGCATGAACCCCTGCACGGCGGACAGGATCGCGTAGTCCCCACAACCGGGGCACCACCGGACCTCCTGATCCGAGGTGAAGTCCTTCTTGGTCAGCGTGGCAACGGCGCCTCCGCCGTCGCCCCGATCCGCCTCACTCATCCAGCACCCTCACGATCTCCTGCTCGAGGTCCTCGGCGAAGATGGGGATGCCCTGCACCTTGCTGAAGGTACGGGCGTCCACCAGGAACCGCGCCCGGATGAGCATCGCCAGCTGCCCGAGGTTCATCTCCGGGATCAACACCTTCGGGTATGCCTTCACGACGTCCCCGGTATTGGACGGGAACGGATTGAGATGGCGCAGGTGCGCCGTGGCCACACTGCGGCCCCGTCCGCGCACCCTGCGAGCGGCCGCGCGGATCGTCCCCAATGACGATCCCCACCCGAGCACGAGCAGCTCGGCGTCGCCGTCGGGGTCCTCGACGTCCAAGAGCGGGATGTCGTCGGCGATCCCGGCGACCTTCTGGTCGCGCAGGTGCGTCATGTGCTCGTGGTTCTCGGCGTCGTAGCTGATGTTGCCGGTGAGGTCCTGACGTTCGAGGCCCCCGATCCGATGCACGAGACCCGCCGTGCCCGGCACCGCCCACGGACGCGCGAGCCGCTCATCGCGCGCGTACGGCAGGAAGTCGCTCCCGTTGGCCGCGGCGAAGTCCGGGTCGATCATGGGCAGCGCGTCGAGGTCCGGCAACTTCCAGGGCTCCGAGGAGTTCGACAGGAACGTGTCGGAGAGCAGGATCACCGGCGTGCGGTACCGCACCGCGATCCGCGCGGCCTCCACCGCCATCGCGAAGCAGTCCGAGGGCGACGCCGCAGCCAACACGGGCATCGGTGATTCGCCATGACGGCCGAACATCGCGAGCAGGAGGTCCCCCTGCTCGGTCTTGGTGGGCAGGCCCGTCGAGGGGCCACCACGCTGCACGTCCACGATCACGAGCGGCAGCTCCATGATGACCGCGAGCCCCAGGGTCTCCGCCTTCAGGTCCATCCCAGGCCCGCTCGTGCCCGTGACGGCCAGGTGTCCGGCGAACGACGCTCCGAGCGCGACGTTGGCGGCCGCGATCTCGTCCTCCGCCTGCAACGTGATCACGCCGAAGTTCTTGTGGCGGCTCAACTCGTGCAGGAGCTCCGAGGCGGGCGTGATGGGGTAGCTCGCGTAGAAGAGGGGGATACCGGCGCGCTCGGACGCCGCGACCAGTCCCCACGCGAGCGCGGTTGCCCCGGCGATGTTCCGGTAGGTTCCGGGCTCCGACGGGGCCGCCTTCACCCGGTAGGAGTGCGCGAAGAGCTCGGTGGTCTCGCCGAAGTTGTAGCCGGCCTTGAACGCCGCCACGTTCGCCTCGTAGATCTCCTGCTTCCCGCCGAACTTGCGCTCGAGCCAGTTGAGCGTGGTCTCGGTGGGGCGGCCGTACATCCAGGAGACGAGCCCCAGCGCGAACATGTTCTTGGCGCGCTCTGCCTCCTTCTTGCCGATGCCGAGCTCCTCGGTGGCACGCAGCGTCACCGAGGTCATCGGGACCCGGTAGACCCGATAGCCCTCGAGCGATCCGTCGGTCGTCGGATCCGCCGCGTAGCCCGCCTTCTCGAGGTTGCGCTGTGTGAAGGCATCCTCGTTGATGATGATGAGGCCGCCCTTCTCCACCTTGTCGCGGTCGGCCTTCAAGCGCGGCCGGGTTCATCGCCACCAGCACGTCGGCGTGATCGCCCGGGGTGGTGATGTCGGTCGAAGCGAACTGGATCTGGAACGCGGAGACGCCGTGCACGGTGCCGGCGGGCGCGCGGATCTCGGCGGGGAAATCCGGGAGTGTCGCGAGGTCGTTGCCCAGGACGGCGGTGGCGGAGGTGAACCGGTCTCCCGTGAGCTGCATGCCGTCGCCGGAGTCCCCGGCGAACCGGATCACGACGCGTTCCCTGTCTTCGACCGTCTTCGACATCGATCAGCGGGGCGCTGGGCCGGCTCCTTCCCACGTGCAGGTCGACTGCTCCACCTAGCGTAGCGCGCGTCACGCCGCACGAAGCCCCCGGCCGCTACATTCTCACCATGAAGACACAACCTCTCGGTTCACGCGGTCCCGACCTGTCGGTCATCGGCTTCGGCGCCTGGGAGGCGGGGGGCACCCACTGGGGTCCCAATCCCTCCGAGGAGGTCGTGATCCAGGCGATGCGGACCGCGATCGACGCGGGCATCACATGGATCGACACGGCGGAGGTCTACGGCGACGGTGTCTCCGAGACGCTCGTCGGCCGGGCCGCGAACGGCCGCCGCGACGACGTGCTGATCGCGACCAAGGTGGCGCCTTCCCCTGAGGGGACCGGCTTCGCGCCCAGGGACGTGCGGAGGGCCTGCGAGGCATCGCTGGGGCGTCTGGGGATCGACCACATCGACCTGTACCAGCTCCATTGGCCGGACGAGCAGGGTGTGCCGATCGAGGAGACGTGGGGCACGATGGCCGACCTGCTGGACGAGGGCCTCGTCGGCGCCATCGGGGTCTCGAACTTCGATCGCGACCTGATCGAGCGCTGCGAGGCTCTCCGACACGTCGATTCGCTCCAACCCGAGTTCAGCATGCTCAACCTCGAGCATCGCGACCTGATCCGCTGGTGCGGTGAGCACGGGATCGGCGTCGTGAGCTACGGCCCACTCGCCTTCGGCGTGCTCACCGGTGCCGTCACCGCCGAGACCGTCTTCGTGGAGGGCGACTGGCGTGGGGGCGCCTGGTGGGAGGCTGAGGAGTTCGGACCCGAGGAGCTCGCACGCCGCCTCGAGGTGGTGGAGGCGCTGCGTCCGATCGCCGGCCGGCTCGGCTGCAGCCTCGCCCAGCTCGCGCTCGCCTGGAACTGGCAACAGCCGGGGGTGACCTCGGCGATCGCCGGCAGCCGCAACGCGGCGCACGTCCGCGCGAACGCGGAGGCGGGCGACATCGTCCTTGACGAGGCCACGCTGCAGGAGCTGGATGCGCTCCTCGTCCAGAGCCCGGAGCGCTAGCCGGTCTGGTTCAGACGTTCGACCTGAGCGGAACCGGCGGACGATGCCATCGAGCAGCTTCAGGCTGACCTGCGGCTCCTCCTCGATCAGCTCGCTGAGCGTGCGCCGGAACAGAGCGCAGCACGCGCATCGGTGTCGTCGCGATGACGGAGGCCGTCCTCGGCCCCCCGTCGATGGCCGAGAGCTCACCGAAGAAGTCGCCCGGCAGCACCTCGCCGACCTTCCTCTTGCCGCGGACGACCTTGGCCTGTCCCTCGAGCACGACGAAGAGCGTCTCGCCCGGGTCGCCCTCGGTCACGATGATCTGACCGGGCGCGAACGTGAGCTCGTCGGTGTCGGCAGCGAGCCGGTTCAGATGGCGCTTGGTGAAGTCCGCGAACATCGGGACGCCCCCGAGCACGGCGGCGGTCTGCCGGCGGGTGCGCCGGGCCGGTTGCTCCGGCTGCCGTTCAGGGGTGGACGCTGATCCCCCGTGGTCGCGTATCACCATCTCCGGGAAGGCTCTGGCTCATGGCGTCAGCCTACCCCGGGCGCCGCATCCGGTGCGAGCGGCCTCGCTGGTCGCACGCTGAGGCGGCCGCTAGGGTTGTCGCATGGACCCGCGCGAGCGCCTGAACGCCCTGCTCAGCGAGCGGATCGCCGTCCTCGACGGCGCCTGGGGCGTGCTGCTGCAGGGCCGCGGCCTGAGCGAGGAGGACTTCCGCGGCACGCGCTTCGCCGCGCACGAGCGCGACCTCAAGGGCGACCCCGACCTCCTGAACCTCACGCAGCCCGCGATCGTCTCCGAGGTGCATCACGCCTACCTGCGGGCGGGCGCCGACATCACGACGACGAACACCTTCACGGCGACCTCGTTCGGACAAGGGGACTACGGCTTGCAGGACGCCGTGCACGATATGAACGTCGAGGGGGCTCGTCTGGCCCGCGCGGCGGCGGACACCTACGACGGACGGTTCGTGGCCGGGTCGGTCGGCCCGCTGAACGTCACGCTCTCGCTCTCGCCGAAGGTGGAGGACGCGTCCTTCCGGGCGGTCACCTTCGATCAGGTCTACGAGGCCTACGCCGCGCAGATCCGCGGTCTGCAGGAGGGCGGCGTCGATCTCCTGCTGATCGAGACGATCTTCGACACGCTGAACGCCAAGGCGGCCGTCGCCGCCGCGAAGGACGTCGCACCGGAGCTCCCGATCTGGCTCTCGGTCACGATCGTCGACCGGAGCGGGCGCACCCTGTCGGGCCAGACGATCGAGGCGTTCTGGATCGCGGTGGAGCACGCCGAGCCGGTCGTGGTCGGCATCAACTGCTCCTTCGGGGCCTCGGAGATGCGGCCCTACGTCGAGGACCTCGCGACGGATCGCGAACGTCCCCGTCGCGTGCTACCCGAACGCCGGGCTGCCCAACGCGTTCGGGGGCTACGACGAGACCCCCGAGATCACGTGCGAGCTGCTCACGGCCTTCGCGCAGGAAGGGCTCCTCAACATCGTGGGCGGATGCTGCGGCACGACGCCGGCCCACATCGAGGCGATCGCGGCCTCCGTCCGCGACCTCGCGCCCCGTCGCCGTGCCCACCGAGGCCGACCCGCTCCCGCACCTGAGCGGGCTGGAGCCGTTCCGGATCACGCCGGAGACGGGCTTCGTGATGATCGGCGAGCGGCAGAACATCACCGGCTCCCTGAAGTTCCGCCGCCTGATCGAGTCCGGGGACTACCAGGGGGGCGTCGAGGTGGCCATGGAGCAGGTGCGCAGCGGCGCCAACCTTATCGACGTGAACATGGACGCCGACCTCCTCGACGGCGAGGTCGCCATGACCACGTTCATGAACCTGATCGCGACCGAGCCGGAGATCGCGAAGGTCCCGATCATGGTCGACAGCTCCAAGTGGGACGTGATCGAGGCGGGCCTGAAGTGCATCCAGGGCAAGGGCGTCGTGAACTCGATCAGCCTGAAGGAGGGCGAGGAGGACTTCCTCGCCAAGGCACGGAAGGTGAAGCGCTACGGCGCCGCCGTCGTCGTGATGGCCTTCGACGAGGAGGGGCAGGCCGGCACGGTCGATCGCAAGATCGAGATCTGCGAGCGCGCGTACCGGCTCCTGATCGAGGAGGCGGGCTACGCGCCGTCCGACATCATCTTCGACCCCAACATCCTCGCGATCGCCACGGGGATGGAGGAGCACGACGACTTCGCGAAGGCCTTCATCGAGGCCACGCGCGAGATCAAGCGGCGCTGCCCGGGCGCGCACGTCTCCGGCGGTGTCTCCAACCTGAGCTTCAGCTTCCGCGGGAACGAGCCCGTGCGCCAGGCGATCCACGCGGCATTCCTGTACCACGCGATCGCGGCCGGGCTCGACATGGCGATCGTGAACGCGGGACAGCTCCCCGTCTACGACGACATCCCGAAGGACCTGCTGGAGCACGTCGAGGACATCATCTTCAACCGCCGGCCCGACGCCACCGAGCGGATGATCACGTTCGCCGAGACCGTCAAGAGCGGCGGCGTCGAGCGCGTGCAGGACCTCAGCTGGCGCGAGGGAAGCGTGCAGGAGCGCCTGTCGCACGCCCTCGTCCACGGGATCGTCGACTTCATCGTGGAGGACACCGAGGAGGCCCGCCTCGCCTACGAACGGCCGCTCGACGTGATCGAGGGCCCGCTGATGGACGGCATGAAGATCGTGGGCGACCTCTTCGGCGCCGGCAAGATGTTCCTGCCCCAGGTGGTGAAGAGCGCGCGCGCCATGAAGAAGGCCGTGGCGCACCTCGAGCCCTACATGGAGGAGGAGAAGCGGATCCTGATCAAGGCCGGCGGGACCGCCAAGCCTCAGGGCCGGATCGTGACCGCCACGGTGAAGGGCGACGTGCACGACATCGGGAAGAACATCGTCGGCGTGGTGCTGGGTTGCAACAACTACGAGGTCATCGACCTCGGCGTGATGGCGCCCGCCGACCTGATCCTCGACACCGCCGTGGAGGAGGGGTGCGACCTGGTGGGCCTCTCGGGGCTGATCACGCCCTCCCTGGACGAGATGGTGAACGTGGCCAAGGAGATGGAGCGACGAGGGCTCGACCTCCCGCTGCTGATCGGAGGCGCCACCACCTCGCGCCAGCACACGGCGGTGCGGATCGCGCCCGCCTACACCCATCCCACCGTGCACGTCCTCGATGCCTCACGCGTGGTGGGCGTGGTCTCGGCGCTGCTCGACCCCGAGCGCAAGACCGCCCTGGACAAGGAGAACCGGTCCCTGCAGGCGACGCTGCGCACCCAGCACGAGGAGCGGACGAAGACGCCCCTCCTGCCCTATCGCAAGGCGATCGAGCGGCGCACCCCCATCGCGTGGCGCGCCGAGGATCTCCCCACCCCCTCGTTCACCGGTACGCGCATCGTGGAACCGACGCTCGAGACCCTGCGCGGCTACATCGACTGGACGTTCTTCTTCACCGCGTGGGAGCTGAAGGGCCGGTTCCCGGCCATCCTCGACCATCCGAACCACGGGGCCGCCGCGCGCGAGCTGTACGAGCACGCGCAGGAGCTGCTCGACACGATCGTGGCGGACGCGTCGATCCAGGCGCGCGGTGTCTACGGGTTCTGGCGCGCCGTCACCGAGGGCGACGACATCGTGCTCGAGAACGGGATCACGTTCCCGATGCTCCGCCAGCAGGCGGAGAAGGGCGAGGACCAGCCCAACCGGTCGCTCGCCGACTTCATCGCGCCGACGGAACAGGGGCTGACGGATCACCTCGGCGCGTTCGCCGTCACGGCGGGGATCGGCGCCGACGAGCTGGCCAAGGTGTTCGAGGCCGATCACGACGACTACCGCGCCATCATGGTGAAGGCGCTCGCCGACCGCCTCGCGGAGGCGTTCGCGGAGTACCTCCATCAGGAGGCGCGGATCGCCTGGGGGTACCAGGAGGCGCCGCTGCCCAACGACGAGTTGGTCGAGGAGCGCTACCGCGGGATCCGGCCCGCGTTCGGCTACCCGGCATGCCCGGACCATGCGCAGAAGCGGCGGCTCTTCGACCTGCTCGGCGCCCGGGAGCAGGGGATCGACCTGACGGAGACCTGCTCGATGACGCCCGCGGCCAGCGTGAGCGGCCTGTACTTCGCCCACCCCGCGTCCCGGTACTTCAACGTCGGCAAGATCGCCAAGGATCAGCTGGAGGACTACGCGCGCCGTCTCGGCGAGAGCGTCTCGGAGGCCGAGCGCTGGCTGCGACCGAACCTCGCCTACGACGTCGACTGACGCGCGCGCGAACCGCCCGCGCGTCCCAGCCACGGCCGAAGACCTGGCCAGTGCGGCACACGGGGAGGCAAAGGGGCACGCTGGTAGCGTGAGCCCATGACGCACTTCTGGCACCCGTTCGCCGACATGTCGGCCGTCCTCGCCGGCGGTGCCCTCACCCTCGTGCGCGCGGAGGGCGCCCACGTCTGGGACGAGGAGGACCGCCGCTACCTCGATGCCACCGCCTCGCTGTGGTACTGCAACGTGGGTTGGGGCAGGCGCGAGATCGGCGAGGCCGTGGCCGCGCAGATGGCCTCACTCCCCGTCTACTCCACGTTCGGCGACCTCACGAACCGACCGGTGGAGATCGCTCGCCGACCGCGTGAGCGCGATGGCTCCCGTTCCCGACTCGAAGGTCTTCTTCACGAGCGGCGGATCGGACTCGATCGACACGGCCACCAAGATGGCTCGCCGCTACTGGCAGCTCCGCGACGAGCCGGACGCGCACGATCTTGATCCGGCGTCAGAAGGCCTACCACGGGATGCACACGGCCGGGACCTCGCTCGCGGGGATCCCCGCCAACGCGACCGGCCACGGCGAACTGATCGAGGACGTGCTCGAGGTTCCCTGGGACGACGCGGACGCGCTCCGGACGGCGATCGAGCGCGCAGGCAGCGATCGGGTCGCCGCGTTCTTCTGCGAGCCCGTGATCGGGGCCGGCGGGGTGTTCATCGCACCGGACGGATACCTCCAGGCCGCGCGGGAGGTCTGCCGAGAGCACGGGGTGCTCTTCGTGGCGGACGAGGTGATCACCGGCTTCGCGCGCTGCGGTGACTGGTTCGCCTCCAACAGGTTCGGGCTGGAGCCCGACATCGTGACGTGCGCCAAGGGCATCACGAGCGGCTACCTGCCGATGGGCGCGGTGATCGCGGCTCCGTGGGTGGCAGAGCCGTTCTGGGCGCCCGGCGCCGGCATGTGGCGCCACGGCTACACGTACAGCGGCCACGCCACGGTCGCGGCCGCGGCCCTCGCCAACATCGACATCATCGAACGGGAGCGGCTCTGCGAGCGCGCCCTCGACCTCGAGGGTGCGCTGGCGGACGCGATGACACCGTTCGCCGAGCATCCTCTCGTGGAGGAGGTCCGGGCGGGTACCGGGGTGCTCGCGGCGATCCAGGTGGACGCGGACGCGATGGAGGACGACCCCGCCCTTCCCGCGCGGATCAGCGCCGCGTGCCGCGATGCCGGCCTGCTCGTGCGCACGCTCGTCGGCGGCGCCGTCGCGGTCTCGCCTCCGCTCGTGATCGACGACGACGGACTGAAGGAACTCACGGAGAGCTTCGGCGCGGGCCTCGACGCCTGCGCGTAGGGGTCCCGGCTCAGGCGGCGGTGGCGTTCGGCAGACGGGAGACCTCGTGGACGAGGTCGCCCGCGACCGCCTTCGCGTCGCCGAACAGCATCATCGTCTGCGGCAGGTAGAAGAGTTCGTTCTCGATGCCCGAGAACCCCGAACGCATGGACCGCTTGATCACCACGACGCTTCCCGCCTTGTCCACGTCGAGGATCGGCATGCCGTAGATCGGGCTCGACGTGTCGTGGCGCGCCGCCGGGTTCACCACGTCGTTGGCGCCGATCACGATCGCCACGTCGCAGCGCTCGAACTCGGGGTTGATGTCGTCGAGATCGCACGAGCGGTCGTAGGGCACGTTCGCCTCGGCCAGCAGGACGTTCATATGCCCGGGCATGCGGCCCGCCACGGGGTGGATCGCGAACTTGACCTCGGTCCCCCGGCGCGCGAGCAGGTCGGTGAGCTCCCGGATCTTGTGCTGAGCCTGCGCCGCCGCCATCCCGTAGCCGGGCACAACGATGACGAGCCTGGCGGTGTCCAGGAGCATCGCCACCTCCTCGGCCGAGGTCGACCGGTACGGGCGCGCCTCGTGCGGGCCCCCCTCGGCGGTCGACTCCGCACCGAACCCACCGAAGAGCACGTTCACGAACGAGCGGTTCATCGCCCGGCACATGAAGACCGAGAGGACGAGGCCGGAGGACCCGTCGAGCGCCCCGGCCACGATCAGGATGGGGTTGTTGATCGCGAACCCGAGCGCGGCGCCCGAGAGCCCCGCGAAGGAGTTCAGCAGCGAGATCACGGTCGGCATGTCGGCGCCGCCGATCCGCATCACGAACATCACGCCGAAGGCGAGGCCGATCGCGATGAGCGGCACGAGCAGGCCCACGTGTGCGGGCGTGCGCGTGAGCGCGACGACGAGCAGCACGCCCGCGCCGAGCAGGGACAGGTTGACGACGTTCTGCCCGGGGTAGATCCAGGGCTTGTCACGAACGATGCCTTGGAGCTTGCCGAACGCGATCAGCGAGCCCGTGAACGTCAGGTACCCGAGCAGCATCTCGACGCCGAGGATCGCCATCGTGAACGCGTCGATGTCGTGTCGGCCCAGGAGGTACTCGGCGGTGCCCACCAGGGCCGCGGCGAGGGCGCCGAACGCGTGGGAGAACGCGATCCGTTGCGGCATCGCGGTCATCGGCATGAAGATCGCGAGGGCCGCGCCGATCGCCGACCCGACGAAGACCGCGATCAAGATCCATCGCACGTCGACGATGTTCGCGTGGACCAAGGTCCCCACGATGGCGGCGAGCATGCCCAGCTCGCCCGCGCGGACGCCCTTGCGCGCCGTGGTCGGGTGGGTGAGCCACTTCAGGGCGAGGATGAAGCCGACGCTCGCGACGAGGTACAGCGGGATCAGCGACCCAGTCGCGCCACGGGCTCACGCGCGCTCACCTCCGCGTCGGTCGCCGCGCCGGAACGCCTTGAGCATCCGGTCGGTGATCATGAAGCCGCCGACCACGTTGATCGTCGAGGCGCAGACCGCCACCGATCCGAGGGCCGTGGCCATCACGCCGCGCCCGGCGCCGGCGAGGATGAGCGAGCCCACCAGCGAGATGCCGGAGATCGCGTTCGTCAACGACATCAGGGGGGTGTGCAGCAGCGGCGGGACCCGCCGGATCACCTCGAAGCCGATGAACGACGCGAGCACGAAGATCCACAACCCGAGCTCGATGCGATCGATCACGGGACGGCCACCTCCTCCAGGGTCGCGAGGACCCGTCCGTTCACGATCTCGCCGCCCCGTGCCACCAGCGTCGAGCGCACCACCTCGTCCTCCCAGTCGGGTTCGAACCGCCCCTCCACCACGAGCGCCCGGCAGGAAGTTCGAGAGGTTCCGCGCGTAGAGCTGGCTCGCGTGGAACGGCACGCTCGCGGGAAGGTTGGTCGGACCCAGGACCGTCACGCCGCCGACGGTCACGACCTCGTCCGGACGCGTGAGCGCGCAGTTGCCTCCCCGGGCTGCGGCGAGGTCGACTACCACCGATCCCGGTGCCATCGCGCGCACCGCCTCTTCGGTGAGGAGGATGGGTGCGGGCCGTCCGGGGATCGCGGCGTTGGAGACCACGACGTCCACGCCGGCCACCACCCGCCCGAGGTGCTCCTGCTGACGCCGGTAGAAGGACTCCCCGAGCTCCTTCGCGTATCCGCTCGCGTCCTCCGCGTCACCGGGCTCGAGCGGGAGCGGCACCAGCTTGGCTCCCAGGCTCTCGACCTCCTCCTGGGCGGCGGGCCGCACGTCGTAGGCCTCCACCATCGCGCCCAGTCGCCGGGCGGTCGCGATCGCCTGCAGCCCTGCCACGCCGGCCCCGATCACGAAGACGCGGGCCGGCGCCACGGTCCCCGCGGCCGTGGTGAGCATCGGGAAGAGCTTCGGGAGGCGCCCCGCGGCGATCAGGATCGCCTTATAGCCGGCCATCGTCGACTGCGAGGACAACACGTCCATGCTCTGCGCACGGGCGATGCGCGGCACGAGCTCCATCGCGAAGACGGTGCAGCCGCGCCGGGCCAGCTCGGAGAGATCTCGGGCAGACGTGAGCGGTTCGCCCATACCGATGACGACCTGCCCGTCGTGATGGCGGTCGAGGTCGTCGCGCCCGAGGAGCGGGTTCGCGCCCAGCGTCCTGACCTGCAGCAGGACGTCCGCGCCGAAGACGACGTCACGGTCGGCCAGCGCGGCCCCATGCTCCTCGTACGCCACGTCGGTGTACTCGGAGGCGCTGCCCGCCCCGCGCTCCATGACGATCTGGAGTCCGGCCTGGCCGAGGGCGGGGACGCTCGCGGGAACCAGGGCAACGCGCGTCTCGCCGGGGAACGTCTCCCGGGCGACGCCCACGCGCAACCTTGGGTCTCCCATGCCTGTATCGTGCCCCGCGCGCGTGCCTCGGAGCGGGGGCGGAGGGCCCGATACGTGACGGACGTTCGGGCGATTGGCCGGGGCCTACCTGGTTAGTGGAAGGAGTTGCCGCACGCGCAACCGCCCTGGGCGGCGGGGTTGTCGATCGTGAAGCCCGACTGCTCCAACGTGTCGACGAAGTCGATGGTGGCCTGCGAGAGGTAGGGGACGCTCATCTTGTCGATCACGAGCTTCACGCCGAACTGCTCGGCTTCGGCGTCCTTCTCCGTGACCTGGTCGTCCAGGTACATCGCGTACCGCAGTCCCGAACACCCGCCCGGCTGCACGGCGACGCGCAGGGCGATGTCGTCGCGGCCCTCTTCGGCCAGCAGTTCCCTCACCTTGCCGGCGGCGTTCTCGGTCAGCGTGATCATGGTCCCTCCGGATGCGGACGTCGGACCTCCATGATAGCCGGGGTCGGCGCCAGAGCCGACCCTTTTCGCTCAGGTCCCTTCCGTGAACCGGGCGGTCGTGGCGCCGCTCACCCGGAGCAGGTCCTGAGGCGAGAGTGGGAACACGGAATCCGGGGTTCCCGCCGCCGCCCACACCTCCTCGAAGGCGAGCAGGTCGGGGTCGAGGAACGTCATCACGGGCGCGGGGTGGCCGAACGGGGGCGTGCCACCCACGGCGAACCCGGTCGCGGTGCGCGCCTCCTCCGGCGTCGCGCGGCGGACGGGCCCGCTGGCGGCGAGATCCGCCAGCGCCTCCGTATCCACGCGGTTCGCGCCCGACGTAAGGGCCAGGACCGGCGCCTCCCCCGCCATGAACACCAACGACTTCACGATCTGCGCGACGTCGCAGCCGATCGCGCGCGCCGCATCAGCAGCGGTCTTGGTGCCCTCGGGGAACCGCCGGACCTCCGGGTGCAGACCCCGGGCGCGCGCGGCGTCGCTGAAGCGGTCGATCGCGTCACTCACGCCGGATCCTCGAGCAGCGATCCGACGCGCGCCGCCAACTCCGCGGCCACCATCTCGAGCGACCGGCGCGCGTCCCCGAGCGCCGCCGCTTCGCCCACGCGCTCGACCAGGCTGAACACCTGCACACCGGGAGGCGCGATCTCCGCCCGCCCGCAGACCACGGCCGCGGGGACCCCGGCCGCCGACGCGGCGCTGAGCACCCCCGCCGGCACCTTGCCCCGCAGGGACTGGGCGTCGAGCGACCCCTCTCCGGTGAGGACGAGGTCGGCCGCCGCGACACGGGACGGCAGATCCACGGCCTCCATGACGACGTCCACCCCGCGACGGAGCCGGGCGCCGCAGAAGGCCAGAAGCCCGAAGCCGAGTCCGCCGGCCGCGCCGGCGCCCGGCTCGTCCTTCAGCGCGATCCCGAGATCGCGGTGCACGACCGCCGCCAGGTGTCCGAGCGCCCGATCGAGCACCCAGACGTCGTCGGGGCTTGCCCCCTTCTGCGGTCCGTACACCGCGCTCGCGCCGGCGGGGCCCGTCAGCGGATTGTCCACGTCGCAGGCGCCGACCACCGACACCCCTGCGAGTCCGGGGTGAAGGCGGGATGCGTCGATCCGCGCGAGCTGAAGCAGGGCTTCGCCCCCGGGCGGCAGCTCCTGCCCGCCCGCGTCCAGGAACCGCACCCCGAGCGCGGCTGCCATCCCCGTCCCGGCGTCGTTCGTCGCGCTCCCGCCGAGGCACACGAGCAGTCGTCGCGCACCTGCCCCGATCGCGCCCGCCATGAGCTCTCCGGTCCCTCGGGTGCTCGTGCGGCGAGGGGCGCGCCGCGCCTCCGCGATGAGGCCGAGTCCCGAGGCCCGCGCCATCTCCACCACGCCGAGCATCCCGTCCGCCGCAGGGGCGAGCGCGAACGGCGCGGGGGTGGGGTCGCCTAGAGGCCCGGCGACGGTGATCGTCACTTTGCGCCCCCCGAGGGCGCCGATCAGCGCATCCATCGTGCCCTCTCCCCCGTCGGCCATCGGGACGAGGACGAGGTCGTCGCCGGGCCGTTGCCGGTGCCATCCGGCCTCGACGGCCTCGGCGGCCTGCACGGCCGTGAGCGTGCCGCGGAACTTGTCGGGCGCAACCAGGACGCGCATCCCGCGAATGTACAATCCGCGCCGACACCTGAACGCCGAAGAGCAGGGAGGATCCGTTGAGCCTCGACCGGGAGACGCTGCTGGGCGTTGCCCACGCCGAGCGGCAGCGGCTCGGCCGCATGATCCAGTACGCCGATCCCGAGAGCTGGGAGAAGCCGAGCGCGGCCGCCGGCTGGTGGAACCGGGACGTGATCGCCCACATCGCCGCGGGCGACACGCTCGCGGCGCAGCTGGTGGCGGGCGAGCCGACCGTCGAGTTGGACGAGTACAAGGCCTCGCTCGGTGAAGAGCCCTTCACCGTCGACGGATTCAACGCCTGGACCGTGAACCGACGCTCGGGGGTCGACACGCGCGAGATCCTGACGAGCTGTGGCCTGGCCTGCGGATCCTTCCTGGCGCATGCAGCTCTCCTGTCGGACGAAGACTGGGAGCACCGTCGATTCGACTACGTGGCGGGACCCATCGCCGCGCGCTACCTGGTCCAGACCCGCGTCGTCGAGTGGTGGCTGCACGGCGAGGACATCCGGGCCACCAATGGCCTGGGACCCCAGTACGAGCACTGGCCCATCTACCTCACGATCGACATGGCCGTACGCATGCTCCCCTGGTCGCTGGGACGGGCCGGCCTCGACCTGGGAGGGCGGACCGTCCGGGTCCGCTCCGAGGGCGCGGGCGAGGGCCTGTGGCACTGGGGCTTGGGCGCAGGGGAGGTGCCGCCATCGGGCCGGCACGCCGACGCGGAGATCACCGGGCGGGCGCCCCAGCTCGCGCTGGTGGCGGGCCGGCGCCTCGATGCCGACGAGGCGTACGCCTCCGGCAACGTGGTGATCGGCGGCGACAGGGACCTCGCCCTGACGGTCCTGCGCAACCTGCGCGCGTACCCGTGAGCCGCCGGGTCCACGGCAAACCACCGCGCCTTCCCGTTCGTAGTCCTTGGGATTACCGTGCTGCGCATGCGAACGAACGATCCGGAGGATGACGCCGCGCTGATGCGCGCGTTCGCCGCGCGCGATGCCGCGGCCGCCGACCGCCTCTATGGACGCTTCGCATCGCGCATCTACGGGCTCGGGATCGTGATGCTGGGCTCGGACGCGGCCGCGCAGGATCTGGTCCAGGACACGTTCGTGAAGCTCTGGCGCAACGCGGATCGCTACGACGCGACGCGGGGCAAATTGGAGACCTGGATCCTGCTGGTGGCTCGCTCCCTCGCGATCGACGGACTTCGCCGGCGGGTCCTCGAGGTCCGGTCGCTCGAGGCCACCGGGCGACCACGTGAGGACGATCCCTCCGCTGGACCCGAGGAACTGGCGGAGACCGGCGACATGGCCGACCGGGCACGGCGCGCGATGGCCCGCCTCTCCGGTGAGCAGCGTGCCGCTCTGGAGCTCGCCTACTTCGGAGGCAAGACGAGCGCCGAGGTGGCGGAGCTGGAGGGCATCCCCGTCGGCACGGCGAAGACACGGATCCGCACGGCCCTGCTGCGGCTCCGTGAAGCGATGAGCGAGGAGGTGCGTCGTGACGAGCTGTGAGGAAACGCGCGAGCGCCTGCCCGAACATGTCCTCGGGACGCTCGACGAGACGACCGACCTCGCCGTGCGCCGCCACCTCCGCGGCTGCGCCGGATGCCGGGCCGAGATGGGGGCGCTCGGCGACGGCCTCGCCCTGTTCGCGCAGGCCGCCCACGACGCGCCCCCACCGCCGGAGCTGCAGGATCGCGTCCTGAGCCAGCTCGGCGACGAGTGGCGCGATACGGCCGAGGCCGAGGCGCACGGCGCGGATCCACGCACAGGCCGCGGTCTCCGATGGCTCGCCGCCGCGGCCGTGCTCGTGGCGCTGGTCGCCTCGCTCACCTGGGGTGTGTCCGAGCATCGTCAGGCCACGCAGCTGGCCTCAGCCGGCGATAGCTACGGCCGACTCCTGCAGATCCTGGGGGGCAAGGAGTTCCGCGCGGGAACGCTACGAGCCGCGCCCGGCGTCACGATCGACGGCAGCGTCGTGGTGTACGAGTCGCACGAGGGCCAGTCGTGGGTGGCGGTCTTCGCACGCGGCCCGCGGATGGAAGGTACGGCCACGGCCACCCTGGTAGCGCCCGACGGCCGCACCGTGGATCTCTGGGACCTGGAGTTCCAGGCCGACGGGAACGGCGCCACGTGGCTCGTGACCGCGAGCAACCTCTCGAACTTCGATCGACTCACCCTGCGCGCGGCCGATGGCAAGCTCCTGGCGACGGCGCAGATCTCCTCCGTGTGAGGCGCGGGTCAGCGCGTCACGAGGAGGCGCCTGACGGCGCGCGGATACGCGCCGAACCGATACTTGTACTGGTAGTCGCCCTTCAGCAGGTCGAAGCCGCCGCAACCCTCCTCGATGGCCATACGGATGTCCTCGCCCACCAACACCATCCCCGGTGCGAGGTTGCCCCAGTTCCGATCGAAGGCCGAGTTGTAGAGGAAGAACGTCCGGTCGAAGGCGAAGCCGATCGTGCCGGCGGCGAGCTCGTCCCCCACCTCGATCATGTTGAGCCGGAAGATGCCGCCGGGCAGGAACGCCTCGCCCAGACGTCGGAAAAAGATCTCCATGCCGGGCTGCATGAAGACGCCCTTGGGTCCCTCGCTCATCCGATGCAGCTCCACGAAGCGGTCCAGGAGCGGGATGAGCGTCTCGGCCGTGGCGGTGTGGATCGTGAACGGCCCGGCCTCGGCCTCGAGCTTCTTCGCCTTGCGCCGGATCTCGTGGCGCAGCTTGGCGGGGAGCGCGTCGAGGTACCCGTCCCACGTGGCGGCGAGGGGCAGGAACGGGGCGACCCCGTTCTGATCCTCGGCCTCCTCGACGCCGAGACCCTGGGCGGCCGCCGCATCCCGCAGGAGGCCCAGCCACGGGCGATCCTCCGGCAAGCCGCGGAGATCGGCGTCGGTCCAATCGTCACGACCCAGCAGGCCTGCCCACAGCTCCTTCGCGATCGTCTCCTGTGCCTGCGGGAGCCCCACCGGCCCCATGTAGTCGGTGACCTCGGTGCCTCCAAGGAACCGCAGGGTGGTCCCGATCCGCTCGAACGCCACGGCGCCGACCTGCGTCCCGTCGTCCT
Organism: uncultured Actinomycetes bacterium; assembly: GCA_963810915.1. GTDB lineage: Bacteria > Actinomycetota > UBA4738 > UBA4738 > HRBIN12 > JAOUEA01. Next base: position 75,272 of record CAWEPH010000006.1, read on the forward strand.
CCTCGGCGAATCCGAGCAGGAGATGCTCGGGTTGCTCCCCGAACTCCTCCCAGTAGAGCTTCAGGTAGGCGGGCGTGTGGAAGAAGGTCCCACCCGGGTCGGAATCGACGAGCTCGGCCCATCCGCGCCGTTGGAAGTCCCGCCCGTCTTCGGAGAACGTGATCCGCATCGCGCCCATGCTACGGGCCGAGGGGGCGGGCGGGCGCTACCAAGAACCGCCGCCGCCGCCCCCGCCGCCCCCTCCTGAGAAGCCGCCGGAGAAGCCGCTCGACCCGGAGCCGGCCGGCGTGGAGGCGATCGCCCCCACGGTCGCCACGGAGAACCCGTCCACCGAGTGCGCGAAGTCGGCGTAGATGAAGGGACGGCTCGACATGTACCAGGAGGTGTCAGGCTCGACCCCGAGCGCGGCGAACGCCTTCGCCCACTTCTCGGTGCATCCGAACACGACCGCGTACGGCAGGTACCGCGTGAAGACGTTCTCCTCTTCCGCCCAGCGCGCCATGTTGGTCTCCGCCTTCTCGATCACCGTGCGGAATCCACGCACCCGGCGCATCATCGCCGTGCCGGCGGCGGTGCGCGCCGGCATGCGCTTGGCCCCCACCGTGAGGACGAGCCCCGCCACGATCACCGGGAGGCCCAGCAGGCCCCAGTGGGTCCACCGGGCCAGGACGAACGTCAGGAGGCCGCCCACCACCACGATCAGGACGCCCCAGCCCGCCCACCGAGCCCGGACCTTGTCGGGCCGCGCGGTGAACCACTTGCGGCTCACCGCGTCGGCGTAGAGGGACTCCTCCACCCCTTCGAGACGCTCGTGGAACGTGGTGCGGAGGCTGGACAGGGTCATCTCGTTCCCGTCGCGGAACAGCCCGTCCAACAGACGACGCTCGTAGGTGAGCAGCTCGTCCTCGGTCTTCTCCAACTTGATCAGCCGCCAGTCGGGCTTCGCGAACCACCCCTCGTCGGGCAGTTCCTGGATCAGCAGATACCCACGCACCGCGAGGTCCACGATCGTCGCGGAGACGTCCAGCGTGTTGGCCTGCTCGTCGACCAGGGTTCCGACCTGCCCCGGACGCAGCCCCTCGGGCGGCGCGAACTCCACGGGCGCCGACCGTCCTCCCTCGAACAAGGGAACCGTCTGGTCCTCACCGGTGGGGTTGCCCATGACCTGATCGACGTCCGAGCCCCGGTAGCGACGGTCCCGTCCGCGCGTCCAGATGAAAGAGATGAGCCCACCCACCAGCAGGAGCAGCAACCCGCCCGAGGCCGCCACGGTGACGGGGTTGAGACGGAACGCGCTCGCCAGCGACCACCGCTCCTCCAGGTGCGGCGGGGCCACCGTCACGGTCCCGGGCGGCAGGCCCACCACGACGGTGAACGCCGAGTACGGATAGAGCTGGGCCTGCGCGAACGTCGCGTGGTCGCCGCGGACCTTGGCCCGGTCGCAGGGGAGCGTCGAGCCCTGGGGCCCCGCGAAGCATGCGACCTGCGTGATGCCCCCCGGCGAGACGACCGAGACGGTCGCGGCCTCGATCGTGACGGCCCACTCGGCGCCGATCGCGTTCCAGTACAGCTCGTCGTGATCGGGGAACGCGTTCATCGCGCCTTCCACCTGGTAGACGATCGTGTACGTGTGGGTGCCGGTGACCTCGGTATCGGGATCGCCGACCTTGATCCGCGTCAGCCCGCTCCCGATCTCCTCGACCGTGTAGTCCGCGGGGGCCTGGGTGGCCGTCACCGACAGCACCGTCAGCGGGTAGATCCGATCGTGGGTATCGTCGTACCGCAGCCGCGTCGGTACGTCGCGGAAGATCCCGTGATGGGGAACCGCTCCGAAGTCGTAGACGATCGTCTCGGTGATGCGCAGCGTGGCGTCCGGACGGATCTGGATCGCGACGTCGTATCGGTGGATCGACTCGGAACCGACCTGGGCGTGCGCCGGCGCCGCGGCGGCGAACAAGATCACGAGGACGCCGAGCGCGATCGCGATCCGACGCATCACAGGTGCTCCACGAAGAAGAAGCTCACGGCCATGATCGCGTAGGCGCCCATCAGCTGGAAGCCTTCCAGCCAGTTGCTCTCGCCATCCAGGGAGATCAGGGTCACGAGGATCGTGGCCAGGGCCACCGCTGCGACTTCGAACGTGCTGAACACGAAGTCCATCGGGTGACCGACGACGAGGCTGACGAACACCAGCACGGGCGCCACGAAGAGCGCGATCTGCGTGGAGGATCCGATCGCGATCTCCAGGGTCACGTCCACCTTGTTCCGGAGCGCGAAGAGCACGGCCGAGGAGTGTTCGGCGGCGTTGCCGATCACCGGGATCACGATCAGCCCGACGAAGAGCTCCGAGAGGCCGAGCGTCTTGAGGGCCGGTTCCAGCGAGCTCACCAGGAGCTCCGACTCGAGCGCGACCAGGGCGGTGGCCGCAAGCAGCATCGTCAGGGAGCGGTTGCGCGACCACACCGCCTCCTCGTCCTCCGCAGGCACGCGGAAGAGGTGCTCGTGCGTGCGCATCGTGAAGAACAGCGCCGCCGCGTACATCGCGATCAGGACCACGGCCACGGTGGCGGAGACGACCTCCCGCTGGAAGAAGGTCTCCCGGCCACCCAGGGCGAAGAGTGCCGGCATCAGGAGGCCGGTGACCGCCAGGGCCATCGAGGTCGAGTGCACGGAAGCCGAGCGCCGGTTGAAGTGCTGCTCCTTGTGCCGGAGGCCGCCCAGGAAGAACGCCAGGCCGAGGACCAGCAGGAGGTTGCCGATGATCGACCCGGTGAGCGAGGCCTTCACGACCTCCACCTTGTCGTCGAGGATCAGGAAGAACGCGATGATCAGCTCGGTGACGTTCCCGAAGGTCGCGTTGATCAGCCCGCCCGCGCGCGGGCCCGTGTGGAGCGCCAGTTGTTCGGTCGAGCGTCCGATCAGTCCCGCGAGCGGCAGGATCGCGCCGGCCGAGGTCGCGAAGATGGCGAGCGCGGGCGCGTCGACGAGTCGAAGGAGCAGCGAGATCGGGACGAGGATCAGGAGCCAGTCGAGGGAGGGGCGGCCGATCCGCATGCGCGGAGCCTACGGTGCCGGGGGGGTGGGCTCCACCATCCCGCGGCGGCGGGGACGGTGAGAGGTCAGGACGCGTCGATCGTGTGGTCGTGTCCGCCCGTCGCTGAGCCGCCCTCCAGCGCCTCCTGGAGCACGTCCCAGGCGAGCACCGCGCACTTGATGCGGATCGGGTACTTCACGACGCCCTTGAGCGCCACCAGGTCGCCGAAGGTCTCCTCGTCCGGATCCACCTCGCCGGCCATCATGCCGCGGAAGCGCGCCGCCATCGCCTCGGCCTCCTCGACGCTCACGCCGGTGACGGCCTCGGTCATCATCGACGCGCTCGACTGGCTGATCGAGCACCCCGCGCCCTGGAACGTCACCTCGAGCACCTTGCCGTCCTCCACGTGGGCGAACACCGTGATCTCGTCGCCACAGAGCGGGTTGTTCCGCGTGCAGCGCAGCTCCGCTCCCGGGAGCTCGCGCTTGTTCCGCGGGCTCTTGTAGTGATCGAGGATGACTTCCTTGTAGATGTCGTCGAGGGCCAACGCGGTCTCCTGGGCTCAGATGGTGAAGATGTCCTCGGCCTTGGCGAGCGCCTCGATCAGAACGTCCACCTCTTCCTTGGTGTTGTAGACGTAGAACGACGCTCGGGCGGTGGCGGGCGTGTCGAAGCGCCGCATCACGAGCTGCGCGCAGTGGTGGCCCGCCCGGATCGCGACCCCTTCCTCGTTCACGATGGTCGCGAGGTCGTGCGGATGGACGTCCTTGAACCAGAAGCTGACTGCGCCGCCGCGGATCGAGGGGTCCTTCGGGCCGTAGACGGTCGCCCCGGCATCGAGCAGGCGATCGAGAGCGTAGGCGGTGATCTCCTCCTCGTGCGCACGGACCCGATCCATCCCGAGCGCCTCGAGGTAGTCGACGGCTGCGCCCAGCCCGACCTGTTGGGCGATCGGCATCGTGCCTCCCTCGAACTTGTGCGGGAACGACTTGTAGGTGCTGTGATCGTGGAATACCTCATGGATCATCTCGCCGCCGCCCATCATCGGGTCCATCGCCTCGAGGACCTCCGCCTTCCCGTAGAGCCCGCCGCTCGCGGTGGGGCCGAGCATCTTGTGGCCGCTGAACCCCATCAGGTCCACGTCGAGTCCCGCCACATCGATCGCGTGGTGCGGGGCGAGCTGCGCGGCGTCCACAGCCACGACGGCGCCCACGGCGTGGGCGGCCTCCACGAGCTGTCGGAGCGGGGTGATCGTGCCCAACGCGTTGGACATGCCCGTGACGCCCAGGATCTTGGTGCGCTCGGTGAGCAGTGACCCGAGCTCCGAGAGGTCGAGCTGCCCGTCGTCGGTGAGCGGGATGTAGCGGAGCGTCGCTCCCGTGACCGCGACCGTCATCTGCCACGGCACGATGTTGGAGTGGTGTTCCATCTCCGTGATGAGGATCTCGTCGCCTTCGCGGAGGAACTTCCGTCCCCATCCCTGCGCCACCAGGTTCATCGACTCCGTGACACCGCGGGTGAACACGATCGACTCGGGCCCCGGGGCGTTGAAGAACCGGGCGAGCTTCGCGCGGGCGCCCTCGAACAGCTCCGTGGCCTCCTCGCCCAGCATGTGGATCCCGCGATGCGCGTTCGCGTTGTGGGCGGCGTAGAAGTCCGCCTCCGCCTCGATCACCTGGATCGGCTTCTGCGAGGTGGCCGCCGAATCGAGGTAGACGAGGGGCTTGTCGCCCACGGTCCGCGACAGGATCGGGAAATCGGCGCGGATCGCCGCGACGTCCAGCCCTCCGACGTGTCCCGTCATATCCGCACCTCCGCCCTCAGACGATCTCGACCGCGGCATCTGCCTCGAGGCCGAGCTCGTCCCGCACGCCTTCGTACCCCTTCTCCTCCAGCTCGTGGGCGAGCTCGGGGCCGCCGGTCTTCACGATACGACCCTTCATCATCACGTGGACCACGTCGGGCGCGATGTAGTTGAGCATGCGCTGGTAGTGCGTGATCAGCAGCACGCCGAGCTCCGGACCCACAAGCTCGTTCACGCCCTCGGCCACGAGCTTGAGCGAGTCGATATCGAGGCCCGAGTCCGTCTCGTCCAGGATCGCGATCTGCGGCTCGAGCACGGCGAGCTGCAGGACCTCGTTCCGCTTCTTCTCCCCGCCCGAGAACCCCTGGTTCACGTACCGGTTCACCATGGCGTCTTCGATGCCGAGCTTGTCCATCTGCTCCTTCATGTGCTTGCGGAACGCCAGGGCGCTCACCTGCTCGCCCTTCACCGCCTGGTACGCCGTCCGCAGGAAGTTCACGACCGAGACGCCCGGCACCTCCGTCGGGTACTGCATGGCCAGGAAGAGCCCGCGCTTGGCGCGCTCGTCGGGCGTGAGCGCGGTGATGTCCTCGCCCTTGAACACCACCTTGCCGCCGGTGACCTTGTAGCCGGGGCGACCCATGATCACGTTGGACAGCGTGGACTTGCCGGAGCCGTTCGGCCCCATGAGCGCGTGCGTCTCCCCCTGCTTCACCACGAGGTCGATCCCCTGGAGGATCTCCTTGCCTTCGACCTCCGCATGGAGATCCTCGATCTCCAGCGTGGCCAGGCCCTTGCCGTGCTCGCTCATCTCGTCACACCTCGATCAGGATGTCGTCGTTCTCGATCTTCACGTCGTAGACCGCCACCGGTTTCAGGGCCGGGAGCGAACGCGGCGCCCCGGTGTCCAGGTCGAACACCGAACCGTGTTTCGGACACTCGATCGTGCGGTCGTCCAGCTCGACCTCGCCTTCGTCGAGCCAGGCATGCTCGTGGGAGCAGATCGCGTCGAGCGCACGGAAGCCGTCCTCGCCGAGGTTGACCACGGCCACGTGCCGCTCCCCCAGCGCGAAGCGACGCGCCTCGCCCGTGGGAACGTCCGCGATGGTGCAGACGCGCTGCAGGCTCATCGGATCCCCCGCTCGAGCTCTTCCGCGATGGTGAGCTCGGCGCTCGCGCGGACCTGGTCGATCCGCACGCGGTCGAGCACCTCTTGGAAGAACCCGCTCACGATCAGCCGCTCGGCCTCGTCGTGCGGGATCCCCCGGCTGCACAGGTAGAAGACGGTCTCCTCGTCCACCGGCCCCACGCTCGCCGCGTGGCCGCACTTCACGTCGTTCGCCTCGATCTCCAGGTTCGGGATCGCGTCGGCCTTGGCGTGCTCGGAGAGCACGATGTTGCGAGAGGTCTGCATCGCGTCGGTCTTCTGCGCGTCGGGACGCACGTGCACCCATCCGCTGTAGACGGCGCGGCTCCGGTCGCGCAGCGCCCCCTTGTAGAGGAGATCGCTCGAGCAGTTGGGCGCGACGTGGTCCTGGAGCGAACGGTGATCGAAGTGCTGGGTCCCGTCGGCGAAGAAGATCCCCAGCTGCTCGGAGAAGCCGCCGGGTTGACCCAGGACGACCTCGTTCTCCACGCGCGCGAGATCGGCGCCGAACCCGATCGCCAACGTGCGGATCTCGGCGTCGCGCCCGACCTCCGCGCGGGTCACGCCGAGATGCGTGACCCCGCCGCCCCACTCCTGGATCGAGACGTAGCGAACGTGGGCGCCGTCGCCCACCACGATCTCGGTGACGGCGTCGCTGAACGCGCGGCTGAGGTCCGGGGAGCTGTACCGGTCGATGAACGTGACCTCGGCGTGGGCGCCGGTCACGATCAGCGTGTGCGGGAAGACGGCGGCTCCGTCCGCGTCGAGCCACGTCAGGGTCTGCAGCGGGAGCGCCACCGCCACGCCCTCGGGCACGAACAGGAACGTGCCGCCGGTGCGGAACGCGCCGTGCAGGGCCGTGAACTTCGTCCGTTCCGTGGGGACCAGCCGATGCAGGTGGGGCTCGACGAGGTCGGGGTGCTCGGTGGCCGCCACATCGAGGTCGCAGAGGATCACGCCCTGGGCCGCCAGATCCTGACCGGACGTCGTGAGCATGATGCTCGAGTTGTGCTGGAGCAGCGTCGCCCCCATCGCGTCGTCCTGCGCGGGGGCGCCCGCGCCGTGACCCGGCGTGTGCGGGACGAAACCCAGGTCGAACTCAGACAGGTCCGTGTAGCGCCACTCCTCCGTCTCCTGCGACGGGATCGGCAATGTCCGGTACTCCTCGAAGGCCTGTTTGCGCGACGCGTCGACGAACCCGGACACCGAGGGGAGGGCGGCGAGCGCCGCCTCGTCGAAGGTCTCGGTCGTGGTCGTCATGTCTCGCTCCATGCGAGAGGGCAGACCCGGGGTCTGCCCTCGCGCGGTTCGCTGCGGGTGGTGCGCTAGCCGACCGAGCCTTCCATCTGCAGCTCGATCAGGCGGTTCAGCTCGACCGCGTACTCCATCGGGAGCTCACGGGTGATGGGCTCGATGAAGCCGTTCACGATCATCGCGGTCGCCTCGGCCTCGGAGAGCCCCCGGCTCATCAGGTAGAAGAGCTGGTCGTCGCCGACCTTGCTCACGGTCGCCTCGTGGCCGAGCGCCGCCGTCTCGTCCTCCACCTCGATGTAGGGGTAGGTGTCGGAGCGACTCTCGTCGTCCAGGATCAGGGCGTCGCATCGAACGGTCGACTTCGCGTGATGGGCATCGGGCTCCACGCGGATCAGCCCCCGGTACCCCGTGCGTCCGCCGTCCTTGCTCACCGACTTGGAGTTGATCACCGACGTCGTGTGCGGGGCCGCATGGATCGCCTTGCCACCGGCGTCCGTGTGCATCCCCTTGCCGGCGAAGGCCACCGAGAGCACCTCGCCGCGCGCGCCCTTCCCCACCAGGTAGATGGACGGGTACTTCATCGTGACCTTCGACCCGATGTTGCCGTCGATCCACTCCATCACGGCGTCCTCGTGCGCGACGGCGCGCTTGGTGACGAGGTTGTAGACGTTCGTCGACCAGTTCTGGATCGTCGTGTAGCGGACGCGCGCGCCCTTCTTCACGATGATCTCGACGACGGCGGAGTGCAGCGAGTCGCTGGAGTAGATCGGGGCCGAGCATCCCTCGACGTAGTGCACGTAGCTGCCCTCGTCCGCGATGATCAGCGTCCGCTCGAACTGACCCATGTTCTCGGCGTTGATCCGGAAGTACGCCTGCAGGGGGATGTCGACGTGCACGCCCGGCGGCACGTAGATGAACGAGCCTCCCGACCACACGGCGGTGTTGAGGGACGCGAACTTGTTGTCGTTGGGCGGGATCACGGTCCCGAAGTACTGCTTGACGATGTCGGGGTAGTCGCGCAGGGCCGAGTCCATGTCGGTGAAGAGCACGCCGATGTCGTCGAGCTCCTTCTTGATCTTGTGGTACACGACCTCGGACTCGTACTGCGCGCTCACGCCGCCCAGGTACTTCTTCTCCGCTTCGGGGATGCCGAGCTTGTCCCACGTGCCCTTGATGTCGTCGGGCAGCTCGTCCCAGTTGCTGGCCTGCTTCTCCGTCGAGCGGATGAAATAGAAGATGTCCTGGAAGTCGATGTCGGACAGGTCCGCGCCCCACCAGGGCATCGGCCGCATGTTGAAATAGCGGAGCGACTTCAGGCGCGTCTTGCGCATCCAGTCCGGCTCCGACTTCAGCGCCGAGATCTCTTCGACGACGCGCTCGTTCAGCCCCCGCTTGGGCTCGAAGACGGAATGCGAAGCATCCTTCCAGTCGAACCGATACCCCTTGCTGAGTTCCTTGAGGTGTTCCTCTTGGCTGACGACCACGTCGGCTCCCTCTCGGTACGGACGAACCCCAGCCTACCGCCGTCTCGACGCTAAAGTCCACCGGGGAGGTCGGATTCGCCGCGACACGACGGCCCGACCGGCGTAGGGTGCTGCCGTGGGGGCGACGAGCTACCGGCGCCGCCGGTTCGATGTGGTTTGGGGCCTAACGGGTCTGGCCCTCCTCGCGGTGTGCGGCGTCGTGGTCAGGGACGGGACCGTCGGGGGGCTCGAGCAGCGGGTCTTCCGCGCGATCAATGGCCTGCCCGACGCCCTGGCGCCCGTCATGTACAAGGCGCAGTACCTCGGGGTGCTCGCGGTGGGACCGCTCGCGGTGGTCGTGGCCTTGATCGCGCGTCGCTGGCGCCTCGCGATCGCGTTCGCGGTCGTGACGGTGGGGAAGCTCCTTGGAGAGCGGCTCGTGTGGAAGATCGTCACGCGCGAACGGCCGGGCGTCACGGAGCCGGTGGTCCACGTCCGGGGAGACACACCGACGTCCGGCGTCTCGTTCGTCTCGGGGCACGTGGTGCTCGTGACGGGTCTCGCCTGGGCGCTCACGCCGTACCTGCGGGGTCGCTGGAAGATCGTCCCGTGGCTCGTGGTGGCCCTCGTCGCCTTCGCGCGGGTCTATCTGGGCGCCCACAATCCCCTCGACGTGCTGGGTGGCTTCGCGTTCGGGGTGGCGATCGGTGCCGGCGCCAACCTCGTCGTGGGCGTCCCAAAGACGAGCGCGGGGGCCGGGGCGAAGCCCCGGCCCCCGACGACCGACTCCGTGGAACAGGCCTCCTAGGCCGGTACCACCTCCCGCAGTTCGCCGGTCCTCACGTCGTAGACGTAGCCCGAGACGCTCACGCCTTCGGGCAGCCCGTCCCGCAAGCTGCGGATCCGCTCGACGTCCTCGCGGACGCTCTGATCGAGGTCGCTGAAGGTGAGGAAGTCGAACGAGGAGACGTCTCCCCCCGTCGACTCCTTCACCTTCTGCTGGAGCACGTCGTCGGTGAACGTGAGCATCCCGCAGTCGGTGTGATGGATCACCACGAACTCGCGGGTGCCCAGCAGCCAGCTCGAGATGATGAGCGACCGGAGGGCGTCCTCGGACGCCCGGCCTCCGGCGTTCCGGATGACATGCGCATCGCCGACGTCGAGGCCCAAGAACGTCTCCGGGTGCAGACGCGCGTCCATACACGTCACCACCGCCAACGGCCGTGCAGGTGGCATCGGGAGATCGGCGCTCGCGAACGAAGCGGCGAATGAACGGTTCGCGTCGAGGATCGTGGCAATCTCAGACATCGTCTCTCCTCCTCAGCCGAGCTCGACGGGTGCGCCGACCAGGGAGCCGTACTCGGTCCAAGAGCCGTCGTAGTTCTTGACGTCCTCGTACCCGAGCAGCTCCTGCAGGGCGAACCACGTGTGGGACGACCGCTCCCCGATCCGGCAGTACGCGATGATCTCGCGGCCGGGCGTGATGCCTTCGCCCTCGTACAGCGCCTTCAGCTCGTCCGCCGACTTGAAGGTTCCGTCGTCGTTCGCGGCCTTCGCCCAGGGGATGTTGGCGGCGCCGGCCACATGGCCGGGCACCTGCGACTGCTCCTGGGGCAGATGGTCGGGGGCCAGCTTCTCGCCCCGGTACTCCTCCGGCGAGCGCACGTCGACGAAGCCGGAAGCCCCGCCGACCTTGGCGATCACCTCGTCGCGCAGCGCGCGGATCTCGGGCCGCTCGGGACCCGTGATCGCGTACCCCGTGGCGGTGAACGACGGCTCGTCCTGCGTGAGCTCGCGGCTCTCCAGCTCCCACTTCTTCCGGCCGCCGTTCAGCAGCTTGACGTCGTCGAAGCCGCGGAGCTTGAGCAGCCAGTAGGCATAGGCGGCGAACCAGTTGTTGTTGCCTCCGTAGACGATCACCGTCGTGCCCTCGTCGACGCCCGCCTCCGACAACAGACGCGAGAACCCCGCTCGGTCCTGGAAGTCACGGCCGACCGCCGCGTGCAGGTCGGTGGACCAGTCCCACTTCACCGCGTTGCGGATATGACCCTTGTCGTACGCGGTCGTGTCCTCGTCCACCTCGATGATGCGCACGTTCGGGTCATCCACGTGCTCCTCGAGCCAGTCTGTGCTCACGAGCACCTCCGGCTTGGCGTAGTCCGCCATGACGATCAACTCCTTCCTCTCCGGGAGTGCGGACCCCCGGGAACGCGAACGACGGCCGCGGGCGCGGCCGTCGGGTTGAATCGGATGGGTTCCGGGGATGGAGGGTGCTAGGGCCGCAGGCGGGTGCGCGCTCCCCGGAGGACGCGGGGGGGCATACAGCACAGGCGAGACGGGATCATCGCTCCCACCACCCCGATGCACCTCGTGCGGATCAAATCACGGCTCCCTGGTCGGAATTGCAGGTGCAAATCCTACCTCGCTCGGGGTGCACCCTGTCAACGCACGGCGCCGGAACGCCACATCGCGTTCACCTGGTCAGAAGATGCCGAGAGCGGCCTTGGCTTCGTCGGACATCATCTCGGGACTCCACGCCGGACGCAGCACCATCTCCGGACGGACCTCTCCCACGCCCGGGACGGCCTGCAGGAGCGAGCGCATCTGATCCTCGATGAGCGGACCGATGGGGCAGCCCATCGTGGTGAGCGTGTACTCGATGTCGACGTCCCCGGCATCGTCGACCTTCACCTCGTAGACGAGGCCGAGGTCCACGATGTTGATCCCGAGCTCGGGATCGTAGACGTTCTTCAACGCCTCCGTGACAGCGTCGGGGGTGGGCGCGCCGTCGGCGGCTTCAGAGTCGCCCGAGACGTCGGCGTCGGCAGCCGGGGCCACCGACTCTTCCGTCATCGTCGTAGGCTGCCGGGACTCCTCGTCCGCGGCGAATTCCTCGTGCATGTGAGCTTCCTCGCTCCGGTCGTCCTATCCTTACACCCTACTTCGTACTTCCCCGAACGGAAGGAGCAATCTCCGGTGACGGACCCCATCCGCGCCTTGATCGTCGACGACCACCCGGTCACCCGGGAAGGGTTGCGCACTGCGCTAGAGCTGTCTGAGGACGTCGTCGTCGTGGTGGGTGAGGCGGCCAGCGGCGAGGAAGCCGTCGAGCGCGCACGCGAACTCGAGCCCGACGTCGTGTTCATGGACGTCCGGATGCCCGGTATGGACGGGATCGAGGCGACCCGTCGGATCCGCCAGGCCGCCCCCACGACGAAGATCATCCTGATCACGATCGACGAGTCCCGCGGGGCCATCTCGGAGGCCATCCAGGCTGGCGTCTCGGGCTATCTCCTGAAGGACGCCTCCCCCGACACGCTCGTCGATGCCGCCAAGAACGCCATCGAGGGCAACGCGGTGATCCACCCGCAGCTCACGAAGACCTTCATCGAAGAGGTGCGGATGGGCGATCCCGAGGGCACGCCTCGCGCCGCCCCGCTGTCCAAGCGGGAACGCGAGATCCTCCAGAAGGTGGCGGACGGCGCGACCACGCGCCAGGTGGCGACCGAGCTCGGCATCTCCCCGCACACGGTGAAGACGCACCTGGAGCGCATCTTCGAGAAGCTGGGCGCCAACGATCGCGCACAGGCGGTCGCCATCGCGATCCGCACCGGCATCGTCCACTAGGGGCGCGTCGCGCGCGTCGGCGTCGCAGCTCAACCCCGCTTGCGCACGGCCGATACGGGTAGCAGCATGCCTCTCCATGTCTTGCTCTGCGACGCGTCCGACGAGGTCGCACGCCTCCAGTACCAGCTCCTGCGCGACGGTGCAGGCGAGTTCGTCGATGCCGCGAACGATGCGTTCATGGCTGTAGATATGGCGACCCGGCTCCGCCCCGACGTCGTCGTCTGCGAGCTCTCCATGGACGGGTTCTCCGGCGCCGAGCTGATCCGTCAGTTCCGATCCGCGAGCCCCGGATCCCGGGTGCTCGTCTGGACGAACGAACGCGGATCCGCCCCCATGGCGGAGGCCCTGCAGGCGGGTGCGAGCGGCTACCTCGTGAAGGACGACGGGGCCGTTGAGGCGGCGCAGGCCATCAGGACGCAGACGAGCGGCGTGGTCCTGTCGACGACGGCCGCCGCGTTGCTGGCCGAGGAGACCCTCCGCCTCGACGGCGACCTGCGGACGCTCCGCGGGGAGGTCGAGCACCTGCGACACGACGTCTCGCAAGGAACGTCGGCGAAGGCCGACTTCCTCGCGAACATCTCTCACGAGCTCCGCACCCCGGTCACCGTCGCCAAGGGCATCTCCTACGTGCTGCGGAACCCCTCCGTCTCCGAAGAGGAGCGGGGGGAGTTCCTGACGCAGCTCCAGTCCTCGCTCGACAAGCTGATGGGGATCGTGGACGAGATCATCACGATGGCCGAGCTCGAGCGAGGCACGTTCGAACTGAACCTCGAGGACGTGGACATCGCTCCGCTCGTGCGCCAGGCCGTCGACGAGGTGGCGGTCCGCTACGAGGACGTGCCGATCGACGCGCAGGTGGCGGGGCGCCTGATAGCGCGCGCGGACGCGACGAGGATCGGGCACGTCATCGGCGAACTCCTCGACAACGCATGCCGGTATTCCCCCACGGGGGCCGGCGTCGAGGTCAGGGCCCGTCTGATGGACGAGGGCGTCGTGGTGACCGTCACCGATCGCGGCGAGGGCTTGCACCGCGCGGTGGCCACGCAGTCGTTCGAAGAGCCCTTCTCCACGGGCGAGGGCGTGCTGCGCAAGGAGAAGGCGGGCGTCGGGGTGGGCCTCCACCTCGCTCGCCAGTTGATCGTCGAGCACGGCGGCACGCTGTGGACCGACCCCTTGCCGGGCGGTGGAACCCGCGCCTCCTTCTGCATCCCTGTCGCATCCGCCGAACTCCACCGGTCCTCGGGCGCAGCCTGAGGCACCCTCGGTTCGTCGCCGCACGTAGCAAAGCCGGCGGACCCCCGCTATCCTCGGCCCGGGAGACTGGGCAGTGCGCAGGATCATCATCGGGATCGCCGTCGTCCTCATGGGCGCTGGGTGCGCGAACGGCACACCCGGCTCCGACGACCCCGCCGTCGAGCCGGAGGCCATCCTCGTGGCGCCGACCGCCTCCCCCTACAGCGAGATCACCGCGGGCGCCGTGCAGGCCCTCGTCCCGGACGGGTGGCAGGCCCGGCCTGCCGGCTCGTCCCTCGATTCCCGGGCGGGATTCTTCGCGTCCCCCAGACCCCAGGCGTGGCAGCGGATGGACGGCTCGACGAGTGGCATGGCCGCAACGTGGGTGGACGCCACACGGGTGGGAGTGCCCTCAGACTTCTACTACCTCGCGGCGAGCGGACCGTTGATGTCCCGCCTCACCCACTCGGCTGATTGCCGCGCCGAACGCCCCAAAGTCTTCCTGGACCATCGGCCCGCCTTCGCGGAGGGCGCCGCCGACTCCAGCGGGGACTACATGGCCAGCGGGAAGGGCACCTGCGATGTCCGCGGCCGTCCGACGCGATGGGAGTACTTCGTGGCCGCTCCCGGGTTCGGGCCGGTGCGCGAGCTCGGGATCCCTTCTTCGGGCCTCTACGTGGTGGTCGCCGTCATGCCCGATTCGCGTCGGGCCGCGGCGACGCTCAGCAGGATGATCCGGAGCACCAGTTTCGCGGGCGCGAGCGTGCCGGAATTCATGTCGGTCGCCCGCGGCCGACCTGCCGTCTAGCTGGGAGGCACCCAGCCGGTCAGACAGGAAGCGGACCGTGCGGGCCTAGACGCATCAGCGCGGACTCCGATCGACGAACGGGGGGCGCACGACCGTGGCGGAACCCCTGCGTCCGCGGATGTCCACCTCGACGGTCTCCCCGAGGGTCACCGCATCGGCCGGCCAGATGTACGCGAGCCCGATGCCCGTCTGGAGCTCGGGCGAGAACGTCCCGCTCGTGACCTCCCCCACCACCTGGTCTCCGACGAACACCGGATAGTGCGCTCGCGGGATGTGACGACGCTCCGCCATCCGGAGTCCGCGCAGGATGCTGGGCAGACCTTCTTCCTTCTGACGCACCAACGCCGCGCGGCCGCGGAACGTCGCCCTTGTCGAACGAGACGGCCCACGACAGACCGGCCTCCAACGCCGTGGACGACTCGAACAGATCCTGGCCGTAGAGGGGATAGCCCATCTCCAACCGGAGGACGTCGCGGGCGGCCAGGCCGCAGGGCATACCCCCGAGCGGCTCTGCCGCGGCCATCAAGGCCGACCACAGCTCGACGGCCACGTCTTGGTAGGTGAATAGCTCGAAACCGACCTCGCCCGTGTACCCCGATCGCGTCAGGATCACGGGCCGGCGCTTGTACTGGGTCTCGGTGCACTGCATGAACGCGAGGTCGCCGGCCTCCGGGAACAGCCCCGTGGTGACGTGCACGGCCTCCGGGCCTTGGACCGCCAGGAAGCACCAGTCCTGGTGATAGACGAGGTGCAGACGATCCTCCGCAGGCGCCTCCTCGAGCATCCGCAACACCCGCTGCGCGTTCGCGGCGTTGGGCACCACGAAGTACCGCTCCTCCTCCATCCGGTAGACGATCAGGTCCTCGATCACGCCGCCGCCCTCGTTCAACACGAGGTTGTAGAGCGCCTCTCCGACCGCCGCCTTGCGCAGGTCGTTCGAGATCACCCCTTGCAGCATCGCGAGGGCCCCCGGTCCGGTGACCTCGACCTTGCCCAGGTGCGTGAGATCGAAGAGCCCCACGCGTTCGCGCACCGCCTCGTGTTCCTTCAGCGCACCCGCGTACTCGATCGGCATGTTCCAGCCCGCGAAGGGTCCCATCTTCGCTCCGAGGCGCGCGTGTTCCTCCTCGAGCGGCGTGTGCTTGAGCTGCTGGATCTCCGTCACCTCGTCCATGTCGGGGATGGTACGTCCGAGCGGGCCGGGCGTCCCCGACGCAAGGGCGGGTGCCGGTTAGACTTGCTCACCGGATGGCTGATGCGTACGACGTAGTGGTGATCGGTGCGGGGACGGGCGGGTACTCCGCCGCCCTGCGCGCTGCCCAGCTCGGCAAACGCGTGGCCCTCGTCGAGCGCGATCACCGCCTCGGCGGTACGTGTCTCCTGCGCGGTTGTATCCCCACCAAGGCGCTCCTCCAGTCGGCCGCCGTGATGGACACCGTGAACCGCTCCGAGGAGTGGGGCATCCGGGCGAGCGGCGCCCCGGATTGGCCGGCCGTGAAGGCCTTCGAGGACAAGATCGTGGACAAGTTGGTGAAGGGCGTGACCGCCCTGGTGAGCCAGCGCAAGATCGAGGTCCTCGAGGGCACCGCGCGGCTGTTGCCCGGTCCCGAGGTGGAGGTGGGCGGCCAGCGCGTGCAGACGGCGGATGTGATCGTGGCCTCCGGATCCTCACCCCGGCTCCTGCCGGGGATCGAGCTCACCGACCGCATCATCACGAGCGACCAGGCCCTGTGGTCCGACCGGATCCCCGCCTCGGCCGTCGTGATCGGGGCCGGAGCCGTGGGCCTCGAGTTCGCCTCGATCTACCGCTCGTTCGGCGCCGAGACCACCGTCGTCGAGGCCCTCCCCCGCCTCGCGCCGCTGGAGGACGAGGAGATCTCCAAGGAGATCGCGCGCGCGTACCGTAGACGCGGCATCACGACCGCGGGCGCGGCCTCCGTCACCGAGGTCAAGGACGTGGGTGACGCGGTCGAGGTCACGTACGAGGCGGCCGGGAAGACGGTGACGGCCAGGGCAGACGTCTGCCTCGTGGCCATCGGCCGTGGTCCGGTGACCGCGGGACTCGAGCTTGCGGAGGCCGGGGTGGCGCTGCATGAGAAGGGGTTCGTGAGCGTGGACGACCAGCTCCGCACCAACGTGCCGCACGTCTGGGCGGTGGGCGACGTCGCGTCCACTCCGCTCCAGCTGGCCCACGTCGCGTTCACCGAGGGGTACGCGGTTGCCGAGCGGATCGCGGGCCAAGACGTGCCGGCCATCGACTACGTGAACATCCCGCGCGTCACGTACTGCTCGCCGGAGATCGCGAGCGTCGGACTCACCGAGGCGCAGGCCCGGGAACGAGGCCTGGACGTGGTGACGGAGAAGCTCGACTTCCGAGGGATCGGCAAGGCCAACATCGTCGGCGAGGGAGGCTTCGTGAAGCTCGTGGCGGAGGCCGACGACGGCCCCGTCCGCGGCGTGCACATGATCGGACCGCACGTGACGGACCTGATCGCCGAGGGGATGCTGATCACCAACTGGGAGGCCGTCCCCTCCGAGGTCGCCGCGCTGATGCACCCCCACCCGTCCCTGTCCGAAGGCATCGGCGAGGCGCATCTCGCGCTCGTCCGGCAAGCCGCTGCATTCGATGTGAGAAGAGGAGCAAGGTGGCCACGAAGGCAGAGCCCGCGGTAGATCAGGGAGCGAGGCCGCTCCCCGATGACCGCTTGAAGGAGATCCTGCACCTCCTGAAGCTCGCCCGGCACTTCGATGAGCGGATGGAGGCTCTCTACCGCCAGGGGCGGCTCCCCGGCGCCTTCTACTCCGGACGCGGTCAGGAAGGGACCCACGTGGGCGTCACCTTCGCGCTGCGGGAGACCGACTCCCTCTTCCCCACGCACCGCGACCTCACGGCGCAGCTCACCAAAGGCCTCGACCTCAAGCGCGTGATGGCGCAGTACTGGGGACGCATCGACGGATACCTCCGAGGCCGCGACGGCAACAGCCACATCGGCGACTGGTACGGGCATCGGACCTTCGCCGTGATGTCGCACCTGCCGATCGCCTATCCGGTGGCGGTGGGCGCGGCACTCGCGTACAAGCGCGCCGGCGACGGCCGGGTGGCGCTCGCGATCTGCGGCGACGGCGCCACCTCCAACGGTCGCTGGTACGAGGCCATCAACACGTCGGCGATCCATCGTCTGCCCGTCGTCTGGGTCGTCAACAACAACCAGTACGCCTACTCGGCACCCAACCCGCTCGAGTTCCCCGTGCCCACCATCGCCGAGCGGTCGTCGGCCTTCGGGATCCCCGGGATCCGGGTGGACGGGGGCAACGTGCTCGAGGTCTACGAGGCCGCACACGAGGCGATCGAGCGGGCGCGGGTGGGAGACGGCCCGACGCTCATCGAATCGGTCTCGCTCCGTTGGCGCGGTCACGCAGGTCACGACCCCGCCAAGTACATGCCGCCCGAACTCCTCGAGGACTTACATGGCCCATCACGACCCCGTGAAGAACTTCGAGGAGTGGCTGCTGTCCGAGGGCGTCCTCACCAAGGACGACATCGACGAGGTGCAGGCCCGCGTGGAGCAGGAGTTCCAGGAGGGGTACGACTTCGCGCTCGCCTCGCCCTTCCCGGAGCCCGGCGACGCCATCAAGGGACAGTGGGTCGAGGACGGCTACTGGACCTCGGAACCGGGTCGCGGCGGCGGGACGGAGGCCCAGTGACGGCGCAGAAGGTCGAGGCAGCGGCGGCCGGCCACGGCGCCGAACCGCGCGGCAAGCGCACCGACGACGGACAGGCCACCTACCTGATCGCGATCGCCGAGGCCCTCTGGGAGGAGATGGAACGCGACGAGCGCGTCTACATGCTGGGCGAGGACATCGGCGTGTACGGGGGCGCGTTCAAGGTCAC
Organism: uncultured Actinomycetes bacterium; assembly: GCA_963810915.1. Lineage (GTDB taxonomy): Bacteria > Actinomycetota > UBA4738 > UBA4738 > HRBIN12 > JAOUEA01. Next base: position 93,534 of record CAWEPH010000006.1, read on the forward strand.
CGAAGGGTTCATCGACCGGTTCGGGGCGGAGCGCGTGATGGACACGCCCATCGCCGAGGAGACGATCGTGGGGATGGCCGTCGGCTCGGCGATGGAGGGTCTGCGTCCGGTGGCGGAGTTCCAGTACGCCGACTTCATGTCGAGCGGCTTCGACGAGATCACGACCGTCCTCGCCCGCTACCACTACCGCGCCGGCGTGCCGCTCCCCGTCGTGCTGCGCGGTCCCAGCGGAGGCGGCGTGCGTGCATCGAGCTTCCACTCCGTGAACCCGGAGCCGTGGTTCGCCTACGCGGGAGGCATCAAGATCATGTGCCCTGCGTTCCCGAGCGACGCGAAGGGCCTGCTGAAGGCCGCCATCCGCGACGACAACCCGTCGCTCTTCCTCGAGCACAAGTGGCTCTACCGCCGCATCAAGGAGGTCGTTCCGACCGATCCCGACTTCACGGTGGAGATCTCCAAGGCGGACGTGAAGCGGGAGGGCACGGACGTCTCGATCGTCACGTACGGCGCCATGGTCCACAAGGCGCTCGAGGCGGCCGAGATCGCTGGAGGCCAAGGGCGTCTCCGCGGAGGTCGTGGACCTGCGCACGGTCTATCCGATCGACGAGGAGACGGTCCTGCGATCCATCGAGAAGACCTCGCGCGCCCTGGTGCTCTACGAGTCGTATCGGTTCCTCGGCATCGGCACGGAGGTCGCGGCGGTCATCGCGGACAGGGCCTTCGAGCACCTCGATGCGCCGGTGAAGCGCCTCGCCCCGCCGAACATGCCCGTGCCGTTCTCTCCGACGCTGGAGGACGCGTTCCTGCCGCAGGTGGCCGACATCGAGGCGGCCGTCGACGAACTCGCTGCCTGGTGAGGAGGCTCGCACCGTGACCACGATCCAGATGCCCCAGCTCGGCGAGACGATCGTCGAGGGCACGATCCTCAAGTGGCTGAAGCAGGAGGGCGAGCACATCGAGCGCGATGAGCCGCTGTTCGAGATCTCGACCGACAAGGTCGACACCGAGGTGCCATCACCCGTCTCCGGAACCGTCACGAAGATCCTCGCGGCCGAAGGCGCCACGGTGGCGGTGAAGACCGACATCGCGGAGATCGAGGAGGACGGCGCGGGCGCCGCCCCTGCGGCGTCCGAGCCCGCGAGCCAAGCGCCCGCGGCATCCGAGCCATCGGCCCCCGCGGCCCCGGCGTCCCAGCGGCGCCGAGCGCCCCCGCGATCCCGCGGCGGCGGCGGCCACGGTCGCCGCCTCCACCGTGCCGGATCGCGGCCCCCGATCGCAGATCCTCTCGCCGCTCGTGCGCCGCCTCGCCGCCGATCACGGCATCGACCTGGCCACCGTGATCGGCACCGGGACGGGCGGTCGCATCACGAAGAAGGACGTCGAGGCTGCCGCGGCAGGTAGCGTCGCACCGACGGCATCTTCGCCAACTGCGTCACCCGCTGCGGCCGCACCCGCCCCGGCCCTGACGCCCGTTCCCTCCCCCGCCGCGGCCGGCGCCGGCGAGGACGTCGTGCCCATGTCCCACATCCGCAAGGCCATCGCGCAGCACATGGTCGGCTCCCTGCAGACGTCGGCCCGCGCGTGGACGATGGTGGAGGTGAACGTCGACCACCTGGTCAAGCTGCGGGAACGGGTGAAGGACGCCTTCTTCGCTCGCCACGGCGTGAAGCTCACGTATCTGCCCATGGTCACCCGTGCGACCACGGAGGCGCTCCTCGAGTACCCGATGGTGAACGCCGAGCTCCGCGGCGAGGACCTCATCATGCGGCGCTACGTGAACATGGGGATCGCGGTCAGCTACGACCAGGGCCTCATCGTGCCGGTCATCAAGAACGCGGATGCCATGAACGTGCCCGGCATCGCTCGCGTGATCGCCGACCTCGCCGCTCGCGCGCGCTCCCACCAGCTCCAGCCGGACGAGGTGACCGGGGCCACGTTCACGATCACCAACCCCGGTCCTTACGGATCGTTGATCAGCGTGCCGATCATCAACCAACCGAACGCCGGCATCCTCTCCCTCGACACGATCCAGAAGCGGCCCGTCGTGATCGATGACGCGATCGCGATCCGCTCCATGGTGTACATCTCCATGTCCTGGGACCACCGCGTGATCGACGGCGAACTCGCCACGCGCTTCCTGGCCCGCATCAAGCAGAACCTGGAGACGTGGGACTTCGCCGAAGACCTTGGGGTCTGATGCGAGGCGCGTCCGTGACCCGTCCGACCTGGCTGTTCGAACCGGACGGGCTCGTCCCCTACGACATCGCCAACGACGCGATGCACCGACTGGCGGAACGGCGCCTGGCGACGGTGCGCCCGATGCGCTGATCCTCCTGGAGCATCCACCCGTGTTCACGGCCGGGCGCCGGGCCAAGCCGGAGCACCTCGTCTGGTCCGAGGACGAGGCCGAGGCCCGAGGGCGCTCGGGTGGAGCACATCGACCGGGGCGGGTCGTTCACGTTCCACGGCCCGGGCCAGCTGGTCGGGCTACCCCATCCTGCACCTCGGCGCCGTTCCCGATGCCGCCCGGTACCTCCGCGCGCTGGAGGAAGCCGTGATCCTCAGCGCGCGGCGACATCGGGGTCGCCCTCCGCCGCCGGGACGACGTGCAGACGGGCGTCTTCGCGGGCGACGACAAGGTCTGCGCGATCGGCGTCCGGCTGATGCGGACCCGGGTGACGTTGCACGGCTTCGCGATCAACTGCGACACGGACCTGTCCTGGTTCGGAGGCATCGTGGCCTGCGGCCTGCCCGACAACGGGGTCACGAGCCTGAGCCGCGCTCGCGGGGCGTGACGTGAGCGTCGCCGAGATGCGACCGATCGTGGCGCGCCGGCTTGCGGAGGTATTCGACCTGGCCTACCAGGCGCCGCCGCCCTCAGAGGCCGCCGCCTTCTCGGTCGGATCCTCGGCCGCCGCCGGCTGAGAGGGGAGCGGGGGTGTTCCTGGGCGTGTTCAGGAGCTACAGGGCGTTCAGTGGGCGCCGCGCGCCGTCGCGAGCGTCGGGATCGTCTTCGCGAGGATGAACAGGTCGTAGGCGAGCGACCAGTTCTCGATGTAGAAGAGGTCGAGACGGACGTAGTCCTCGAACGGCAGCTCGCTCCGACCGCTGACCTGCCACAGTCCCGTGATGCCCGGCCGCACCTCGAGACGCGCCATCATCCACTCCTCGTACTGGGTCACCTCGCGCGGCAACGGCGGGCGCGGCCCCACCAGGCTCATGTCGCCCTTGATCACGTTGAAGAGCTGCGGCAGCTCGTCGAGGCTCAGCTTGCGCAGGAACCGGCCGACGCCCGGTGACGCGAGGGTCGTTCTTCATCTTGAAGAGCGGTCCGGTGGCCTCGTTCATGTGGAGGAGATCCTCGAGCCGGTCCTCGGCGTCGACGACCATCGTGCGGAACTTCATGATCTCGAACGGCCGGCCGTGGTACCCGACACGCTGCTGACGGAAGAAGACCGGGCCTCGTGATGTCAGCTTGACGGCGAGCGCGACGGCTCCGAACACCGGCAGCAGGATGAGCGAGCTCACCACGGTGACGCCGAGGTCGAACGAGCGCTTCGCCAGCGCCTGGAACCCCGACAGTCGCACGGGCTTGAGGGCGAACGCCATCAGCCCGCCGAGCGGATGGGCCGCGACGCGGGAGCTGAGCACCTCCTGGACGTTGGCCGTCACCCGGACCTCGATGCCGGTGCGACGGGCTGCCTTGGAGACCTGCGCCATGTGCTCGGGCCGGATCGCGCTCGACGCGACGAAGATGCAGTCGGCGTCGTACTCGGCGATCAACGGCTGCAGGTCGTCGACGTGGCCGATCATCGGGATGTCCGTGGTGGGGCGTCCCCAGGCGTCGGCGCAGACGTATCCGAGCGGGATGAAGCCGAGGCCCCGCTGACGCATCTCCGTGACCACCCGTCCGGCCTCCGCGTTCGCGCCCACGATCAGCGTGCGCAGGGCCAGGCGGCCGCGCTCCCGAGCCTTGCCCACCGCCTTGCGCCAGGTCCATCGGGAGGCGAGCACGAAGATCAGCGCCAGCACCCAGGACAACGCGATCCACAACCGGGAGAAGGTCGAGTGGGTCCAGAACGAGAACGTGACGGCCGTGGTGATGATCATGCTGACGCCCAGCAGCAACCGGCGGAATTCCTCAGCGGCGTTGAGGCGCTGCACCGAGTAGAGGCGGAACGCCGAGAAGACGCCGATGACCAGCAGCGGGGTGGCCACCACGAGGTACCGCACGTCCAGCGGCGCGGTGATCACGCGCTCGTGGGTCGCGGACGCGAGCGGAGAAGGCCAACAGGAGCGAGGTCACATCCGTGAGCGCCATCGCCACCGCGATCTTGCGGTACTCGCGGCGCACCCGGGACCCGGGGCGGCTGTTCTCCGCGGCCTGGCTCGACGGCGGGGACGTCCTCCGCCGCGGGAGGGATCAGGTGCACGCGGGCCTCGGAGGTGTGCGACGCCGCCGGCGGCGAAGCCCGATTCGAACTCGAACGCGTCGGATCCTACGGGGCGGGGAAGGTTCGGCTCAGTCAATGAGGGGGGGTCCGTTCGTCGCGCTCGAGGGGGGCTAGGCGGAGTCAGTCTAGGCCGGCAGGGTGACGTCCGGAACCGCCGAAAGCCCTAAACGGTCGCCGAATCTCGCCGGTCGACCTCCTGCGAAGGACCTGAAAGGCGATCAGAAGAGCGCGTTCGCCAGCTTGCGCCGGTACTCGATCACCATCGGATCCTCGTCGCCGAGAGCGGCGAAACCGTCGAGCATCGTGTCCCGCGCCCCGTCGCGATCCGCGGGGAGCTGCTGCAGCATGGCCTCGAACGCCTCGCGCCAGCGCCCCGCGGCGCCGAGCGCCCGAGCCTCGCCGAGCGGCCCGTCGCCGGGTGACGCGCCCCATCCCTGGACGCGCGCCGCCGCAAGCAGGCGCTCGGCATCGGGATCGGGCAGGAACGGGCTCAGCAGCGTCCGTGCCTCGTCCACGTCGCCGCGATCCACCAGGATCCGCCCCAGCCCCACGGCGGCCTCGCTGTTCTGCGGATCCTTGGCCAAGGCCTCGCGGTAATCCTGCTCGGCCCCGTCGAGATCGCCGGCCTCGGCCTCGGCCTGGGCCTCCTCGACGACGAGCTCGGCCTCGGTGGGCAGCAGCAGGTCCACGAACTGGTTGATGGCCTCCTCCGGATAGGCGCCGACGAACCCGTTCACCGGCTCGCCGTCCTTGAACGCGATCACCGTCGGGATGCTCTGGACGCCGAACGCGCCCGCCACCATCGGGTTGGCGTCCACGTCCAGCTTCGCCAGGAGGAAGGCGCCGGCCCGCTCGCCCGCGACCTTCTCGAGGATGGGTCCGAGGGTCTTGCACGGGCCGCACCACTCGGCCCACAGATCGACCACGACGGGCCGGTCCTTGGACCCCTCGATCACGACCTGCTCGAAGTTGGCGTCGGTGACGTCGATGACGTTGGTGATGGCGTTCATGGCTGCATCCTCACGGGCGGTAGGTTCTCACACGGCCACCGGGACGGTGGGCTCCGCCTCCACAACGCCGCCGCCGCGCCCGCTGTTCCCGCCGGCGTCGAACCGTCGCAGGCGCAGGGCATTCACCACCACGGTGACGCTCGACAGCGCCATCGCACCCGCGGCCCACATGGGATCCAGGACCCCGAACACGGCCAGGGGGATCATCACGACGTTGTAGGCGAAGGCCCAGAAGAGGTTCTGCGCGATGATGCGGTAGGTACGCCGCGCGAGCTCCAGTGCAAGGGCGACCGAGATGAGCGACCCACCCAGCAGGTTCACGTCCGCGGCGGCGAGGGCGACGTCGGTGCCCGTCCCCATGGCGATGCCGACGTCGGCGGCGGCGAGGGCGGGTGCATCGTTCAGGCCGTCGCCCACGAACACCACGTGGCGGCCCTCGTCCCGAAGACGCTCCACCTCCAGCACCTTGCCGTCGGGGAAGACCTCGGCGTGCACCTGGTGGATGCCGACCTGCTCGGCGATGGCATCGGCGGTCGCCCGACGATCGCCCGTGACCATGCCCACGCGCAGACCGAGCGCGCCGACGCGGGCGACGGCCTCTGCGGCCTCGGGCTTGATCCGATCCGCGAGGGCGATCAGACCGAACGGGATGCCGTCTCGCCAGATGGCGAACGGCGTGTTGCCCGCCGTGGCGAGTCGGTGCGCCTCGTCCCGCAGGGCCGGCGGCAACCCCTCGGGCCGACCAACGCGGACCTCGTCCCCGCCCACGAACGCGAGCATCCCGGCGCCCGGGAGCGCCGTGTGACCGGACGCCTCGGGGACCCTCAGCGCCTTCTCCCGCGCGGCCTCGACCACGGCGCGGCCGATCGGGTGTTCCGATCGAGCTTCGACGGCGGCAGCGAGGGCGAGGGCGCCGTCGGCATCCAGGCCGTTAGCGGGGACCACCTCGACCACCGCCATCACGCCCTCGGTGACCGTGCCGGTCTTGTCGAGCAACACGGTGTCGGCCGCGCGCGCGGTCTCGAACACGGCGCCACCCTTGAACAGCACGCCGAGCTCGGCCGCTCGCCCCGTCCCCGCCATGATCGCGGCAGGGGTCGCGAGCCCGAGCGCGCACGGGCACGCGATCAGCAGCACGGCGACGGCGTGCAGGAGCGCCGCCCCCGGCCCCACGTCGGTGAACACCGCCCATCCGGCGAACGTGAGGAGGGCGATGGTCATCACGACGGGAACGAAGATCGCCGCAACGCGGTCCGCGGTGCGCTGCACCGGCGCCTTCGAGCCTTGGGCTGCCTCGAGCAGGCGAACGATCTCCGCGAGCTTCGTGTTGGCTCCGACCTTGGTGACGAACACGACGAGCGTGCCGTGCCCATTGATCGCGGCGCCGACCACCTCGTCGCCGGGCGCCACGTCGACCGGCACCGACTCTCCGGTCAGCAGGGACAGGTCGACCCAGGACGAGCCCTCCTTCACGATCCCGTCGGCGGGGATCTTCTCGCCGGGGCGCACGAGGACCCGCGTCCCGACCAACAGCTCGCCGATCGGGACCTTCCGCTCTCGTCCATCGGGCTCGAGCACGGTGGCTTCCTTGGCGCCGCGCTCGATGAGCGCCCGGGAGGCGTCGCCGGCCGACAGGCGTGCCCGCGCCTCGAGCATCTTGCCAACGAGGACCAGGGTGATGATGACGGCGCCGGTGTCGAAATAGTGCGCCGTGTTCACGGCCGCGTCGCCCGCCGTGGCGAGCACGGCCCACGCGCTGTATCCGTACGCCGCCAGGGAGCCGAGCGCCACGAGGGTGTCCATCGTGGAATTGCCGTGGCGTGCCGCGCGCGCCGCGTGCAGGAGGAACGGCCAGCCCGCGTAGAACTGGACCGGGGTCGCAAGCGCCCACGCCAGCCACATCGCCGGGGGCCAGTCTGGCACGATGAACGTGAGCGCCAGGATCGCGAGGGTCAGCGGCGCGGCCAACAGGAGCCGGCGACGATACGAAGCCACCTCCCCGGCGGGCGAGCGCTGCAGGGAATGCGGACGCGCCACGTAGCCCACGCCGCGCACCGCATCCAGGAGCGGATCGAGATCGCTCGAGGACGCGCGCACCGTGGCCGTTCGCGTGGCCAGGTTCACCGCGGCGGCGTCCACGCCGTCCACCGCCCCGAGCGCCCGCTCCACCTTGTTCACGCATGACGCGCAGGTCATCCCCTCGATGTCGAGGGTGATGTCCCGCGCGACCCCTCGCGTCTCCGTATCCGACCTCACGCCGATCACTTCCCGGCGAACCGGGCGACCGCGACCATGAGCTCCTCGACCTTCTGGTCACCCTCGCCCTGCTCGAGGCTCTCCCGCACGCAGTGGCGCACGTGGTCGTCGAGCAGCCCCATCCCGACGGCCTTCAGCGCCGCCTGGACCGAGCTGACCTGCGTGAGGATGTCGATGCAGTACTTGTCTTCGTCCACCATGCGTTGCAGCCCGCGCACCTGGCCCTCGATCCGCCGCAACCGGTCCTGCAGATCCTTCTTGTTCATCGCGTATCCGTACACGTCGTGGCTCCCTTCCACCTGGATCGGTGCCTGGTCCGAGGCGCATACCCCCAGGGGGTTGATTACATCGACCGATCGGGATCATCCAGAGCCCGAGATAGTGATCCGGGTCTCCCCTGAAGGCGCTCCAAGCATCCGAGCGAGCAGAAGTAGTAGACCGTCCCGTCGTGCTCCCAGGCTGCGGCGGCGCTCTCCGGCGTCACGTCCATGCCACACACCGGATCTCTCACGGCAGGCTCCCCGTCCTCGGCCGCGCGTCGCGGCCGTCGCCCTCAGTATACCCTAGGGGGGTATCATCGCCAAGCGGCCGAACGCAGGTCCGCCTCCCCGCAGCGCTGGCGCCGGTGCTAGACTCGCGGCATCGGTGCAGGGAGCGATGAGTTGTCCACGCAGGTAGCGACCACCGCGCACGGTGCGCTGGGCCTCACTGCCGATGAGCTCCTGAGCATGTACCGGACCATGGTGACCGCCCGCCTGCTCGACGAGGCGGCCCTCCGTCAGAACCGCCAGGGCAGGGCACCCTTCGTCGTGCCGGCTGAGGGCCACGAGGCGTGCCAGGTCGGCACCGCCTGGCCGATGCGCATCGGGATCGACGTCTGGCTCCCCTACTACCGGGATCTCGCCGTGGTCCTGCGCGCCGGGATGACCCCTTACGAGATCTTCCTGGGCATCTTCGCGAAGGCCGCCGACCCGTCGTCGGGGGGTCGCCAGATGCCGTCGCACTGGGGGCACAAGGCCCTCGGCATCATCAGCGGGTCCTCGCCCATCGCCACTCAGGTCCCCCACGCGTCTGGCATCGCGTACGCGGCGCGCTACCGCGACGAGGACCGCGTCGTGGGCTGTTGGTTCGGGGACGGTGCCACCAGCGAGGGGGACTGGCACGAAGGGCTCAACTTCGCTGGGATCCATCGGCTGCCGGTGATCTTCGTGTGCGAGAACAACCACTACGCCATCAGCGTGCCGCAGTCGAAACAGATGGCGGTCGAGAACGTCGCCGACCGGGCGGCCGGGTACGGCTTCCCCGGCGTGGTCGTGGACGGGAACGACGTGCTGGCGTGCTACGAGGCCATGAAGGTCGCGCACGAACGTGCCCGGGCCGGCGAGGGGCCCACCTTGATCGAGTGCAAGACCTACCGATTCCTGGGGCACACCTCCGACGACGACGACAAGACGTATCGGACGCGTGACGAGGTCGAGGAGGCGCGCCATCACGACCCGATCGAGCGCTTCGGCGCGTACCTGAGCGCCAACGACCTGCTCTCGGGTTCCGCCGCCGATAGCCTGCGGGCGGAGGTCAAGGAGGAGGTCGACGCCGCCATCGCGGCGGCGTGGGAGGCCCCCGACCCCCTCCCGGAGACCGCGCTGCGCCACGTGTTCGCCGAGGAGGCCGAGGAGGCGTGAGCGAGAAGAACCTCGTGACCGCGATCCGCGACGCCCTCCACGACGAGATGGTGGCGGACGATCGCGTCGTGCTGCTCGGTGAAGATGTCGGCAACCGTGGCGGCGTGTTCCGGATCTCCGTGGGGTGGATGGAGGAGTTCGGCGAAGATCGGGTGATCGACACCCCGCTCGCGGAATCGGGCATCGTCGGTGTCGCCATCGGCATGGCGCTGCACGGGATGCTGCCGGTGGCGGAGATCCAGTTCGCGGACTTCATCTTCCCGGCCTTCGACCAGATCGTGTCCGAGGCGGCGCGCATGCGGTACCGATCGAACGGCGCCTTCACCTGTCCGTTGGTGATCCGCACGCCCTGTGGCGGCGGGATCCACGGCGCGCTCTACCACTCGCAGTCGATCGAGGCGTACTTCGCGCACGTTCCGGGCTTGAAGGTGGTCATGCCGTCCACCCCGGCCGACGCTGCGGGGCTGCTGCGGAGCGCCCTCCGTGATCCGGACCCGGTGCTCTTCCTCGAGCACAAGAAGGCGTACCGCGCGGTGAAGGGCGAGGTCCCCGACGGAGCGTACGAGATCCCGATCGGCCTCGCGGACGTGAAGCGCGAGGGCACCGATCTCACCTGCGTGAGCTATGGCTACGCGCTCCACACATGCCTCGACGCCGCCGCCCGTCTCCAGGAGGACGAGGGCGTCACGGTCGAGGTGGTGGACGTCCGCACCTTGGCCCCGCTCGACATGGGGACGATCCTCGCGTCGGTGCGCAAGACGGCCAAAGCTATGGTGGTCTACGAGGACAACCGGACCTACGGCGCCGGTGCCGAGATCGCGTCCTGCATCGCCGAGGAGTCGATGTTCGACCTGGACGCGCCGATCGTGCGGATCGGCGGGCCGGACATCCCCGCCATGCCGTTCGCAGCGCCCCTGGAGCATTTCTTCATGGAGCCGGAGCCCGACCAGATCTACCGGCGCATGCGCGATCTCGCTTCGTTCTGAACCCGACGGGTCATCGCGACCTCACCCCGAGCCACCCCTTCGCCCGCCATGTTCGCCCTCTGTTCAGGGGGCCCCGCGACGCGTCGATACACCCCGGGAAGACCCGTGAAGAGCCAGGGACGATCGAACGCCCCCTCCCGGAGGCGATCGGCCGGCCGACGCGATCTGCTGGTGATCGCCTCGGCGACGGTCGTCGTCTTCCTCTTCGGCGTGGCCATCGACCTGTTCGCCCGCGTGGACGCCTGGATCAACGCGGAGCACCCTCGCGCGGTCCCCGCCCTGCTCGGCATCCTGTTCGTTTCCATGGTCGCGGCGGCCGTGTTCGCGTGGCTGCGCTGGCGGCAGGCGCGGCTCGAGCAGGCCCTGCGCGCGGAGACCGAACGGCGGTTCCAGGCGTTGATCGAGCAGATGCCGTCGGTCACCTACACGTGGGACCCTCGCGCCGGCGAGGCCGGGACGCCGACGCTCTACGTGAGCCCGCAGATCGAACAGCTCCTCGGCTACACGCCCCAGGAGTGGCTCGAGGATCCGGACCTCTGGAAACGCATCCTCCACCCCGACGATCGGACGCGCGTGCTGGCCGCGTCCCGGGCCTCAGATGTCAACGGCACGGCGTTCCACGAGGAGTACCGATGCATCACGCGCGACGGCCGCGCGATCTGGCTGCGCGACGATTCGATTCCGGTCGCGCTGGACCCCGAAGGCCGACCGCTGCGCATGCAGGGTGTGATGTTCGACATCACCGCGCAGAAGGAGGCGGAAACGAGGCTCCAGGAGGCCGAGGACCGGTTCCGCACGATCGTCGAGCGCGTACCCGCGGTGGCGTACACGTGGGACGCGGCCGATCGGCCGGGGACGGCTCCCGCCGCTTACATCAGCCCGCAGATCGAGCGCCTGCTCGGCTACCGCGCCGATCAGTGGACGGAGGATCCTCAGCTCTGGTCACGACGACTCCACCCGGACGATCTCGATCGGGTGCTCACCTCGTGGGACCGGGCGGTTTTGGCAGGAGCCTCGTTCACCGAGGAGTACCGGATCAAGGCCCTCGACGGCACCTGGGTGTGGGTGCGCGACGAGGCCGTGCCCGTGGCGGCAGGCGCGCGCGGCCGCCCCCTCTATCAGGGCGTCATGTTCGACATCACGGAGCAACGCAAGGCCCAGGACGGCCTCCGTGAGGCCGAGGCGAGGTTCCGGACGCTCGTGGAGCAGCTCCCAGCGATCACCTACATCGAGGAACCCGCCACGGGTCGCGACCTCTACATCAGCCCGCAGGTCGAGCATGTGTACGGGTACACCCCCGGAGAGTGGCTGGCCGACCCGACCCTGTGGAGCCAGCGGCTGCATCCCGACGACCGCGCGTGGGTCCTGGAGTCGGAGAAGTCCGCCCAGGATGACCGCTGGAGCGGGGAGTATCGCTCGATCGCCAAAGACGGTCGCGTGATCTGGCTCCACAACGAGGCCGTCCTGATCCGTGACGATCGCGGAGCGCCCTTGTTCTGGCAGGGCGTCGCGTTCGACATCACCGAGCGCATGGAGGCCGAGGAGCGTCTCCGCGAGGCGGAGGTGCGCTATCGCAACCTGGTGGAGCAGGTGCCGGTGGCCGTCTACATGGACGCCGTGGACGAACTGAGCACGGCCCTGTACATCAGCCCGCAGTACGAGGGGCTCACCGGGTACTCGCCCGAACGGCGGATGAACGAGCCCGGCCTCTGGGCATCCATGTTGCACCCCGACGACCGCGAGCGGGTACTGGTGGAATCCGAGCGCACCAATGCGACCGGAGACCCCTTCGATGTCGACTACCGGATCGTCAGGGCCGACGGGCGCGTGATCTGGGTCCACGATCACGCGATCCTCGTGGAGGGACCGGGAGGGATCCCTGCGTGGCAGGGCGTGCTGACGGACGTCACGGAGCGCCGGCTGGCGGAGGAGGCGCTGGCCCGACGCGACAGGATCCTCGAGGCGGCCGGGTTCGCCGCAGAACGGTTCCTCCGGGCGACCGTATGGACCGAGTGCATCGACGAGGTGCTCGCCCGACTCGGTCCCGCAGGCGACGCCAGCAGGGCCTTCGTGTTCCGCAACGGGCGTGCGGAGGACGGTGCGCGCGTGATGACCCTCGCGCACGAGTGGCGCGACCCCTCCGGCGGACGCCTCGACCACGGCGAGGACGACACGGCCTTCCGGTATGCCGACGGCGGGTTCGGGCGCTGGGAGGAACTGCTCGCGGCGGGCGAGGTGATCCACGGACCGGTCCAGAGCTATCCCGAGTCGGAGCGGCGCCGCCTCGAGCCGCAGAGGCATCCGCTCCTGCATCGTCGCGCCGATCACCGTCGACGGCGAGTGGTGGGGGTTCATCGGGTTCGATCACACGGGAGAACGCGATTGGCAGGCCGCCGAGATCGACGCGCTCCGCGTCACCGCGAACACGCTCGGTGGTGCCATCGGCCGGGAACGCGCCGCCGACCGCCTCTCCGAGGCCGAGGCTCGGTACCGCGGCCTGATCGAGACGATCCCCGCAGCCACCTACATCGACACGGCGGACGCGCTGTCCCAGGCGATCTACATGTCCCCACAGGTCGCGCAGATCTACGGCTACACGCCCCAGGAGTGGAAGGAGCATCCCGAGTACTGGGAGCGCGGCCTGCATCCCGACGACCACGACCGCGTGACCGAGGCTGCTCGTCGGCACATCGACGACGGCTCGCCCTACGAGGTCGAATACCGGTTCCGCCACCGCGACGGACGCTGGATCTGGTGCCACGACGAGTCCGTCATGATCTTGGATGAGCAAGGGCGGCCACGGTTCTCCCAGGGCGTGGTCTTCGACATCACCGCACAGAAGCAGCACGAGGAGCAGCTCCGCGACGCCGAGGAACGGTTCCGGGCGATCGTCGAGCACGTTCCGTCGGCCATCTACCTCGACCGTGCCGACGAGAGCATGGAGTCGCTCTACATCAGCCCGCAGATCGAGCAGATGACGGGCGTGACGCCGCAGGAATGGCTCGACGTCCCCGACCTCTGGCTCGCGATGGCGCACCCCGACGACCGCGAGGAGATCCGCGCGAGCTACCTGCGGGCCGCAACCGCACGCGAGCCCTGGAACGCCGAGTACCGCATGCGCACCCGCGACGGGCGCACGATCTGGGTGCACGACGAGACCACATTCCTCCACGACGAGGACGGCAACTCCACGTTCATGCAGGGCGTGATCAGCGACATCACGGAACGGAAACTGGCGGAACAGGCGCTGCGCGAGTCCGAACAACGTGAGCGCGAGGCCGCGGAGCGCCTCCGGGCGCTCGACGAGATGAAGAACACGTTCCTCGCGGCCGTCTCGCACGAGCTGCGTAGCCCGCTCACGTCGATCCTCGGGCTCTCCTTGACGCTCGAACGCACCCCGGGCATGGAACCGGACGGATCGCGAGGACCTGCTCGGTCGCCTCTCCTCCAACGCCCGCAAGCTCGACCGGTTGCTGAAGGACCTCCTGGACATCGACCGACTGAACCGGGGCATCGTCGAGCCCCAGTACCGCACCGTGGACATCGGGGCGCTCGCACGCCGGACGTTCGAGAGCCTCGAGTCACTCGCCGATCGCAACGTCGTGATCGAGGTCGAGAACGTCCTGCTCACCGCCGACCCCGCCAAGGTCGAGCGCATCGTGGAGAACCTGTTGATGAACGCCGCGCGCCATACGACGGCCGACCGCAGCATCTGGCTTCGGGTCGAGCCGTTCGAGAAGGGCGCGTTGATCGCGGTCGAGGACGACGGACCCGGCGTCCCTCCCGAGATCAGCGAGGCGATCTTCGAACCGTTCCGGCAGGGACCCACGGCGTCCCCTCACTCCCCGGGCACCGGGATCGGGCTCTCGCTCGTCGCGCGGTTCGCGGAGCTCCACGGTGGGCGCGCCTGGGTGCAGGAGCGTGACGGGGGCGGCGCGTCGTTCCGCGTGTTCGTCCCCGATCGCGGTGTGGCGGAGCAAGCCGCGCCCGACCGGCCGAGGACCGCCGTCCTCGGCGAAGCTGGCTGATCAGGTCGTCGCGTCTTCGTCGCCTCTGCGGGACCGGCGCGCGAGCCACCCGCGGCCCTGGCGCTTGCGCTCCTCCCTGATCCCCTTCGCATCGCCGCTGGACGCGACCCGCGTGAGGTCGGTCTCCTCCACATCGTGGCGATGGATGTATGTCGATCCGAGCGCCTGGACGATGGCGGCGAGCGGGAGCGCGAGGAACGCCCCGACGATCCCGGAGATGCTGGCCCCGGCGATCGCGCACCCGAACGCCACCGCCGGATGCAGCTGCATCGTGCGCGCCGTGATCCGCGGGCTGAGCAGGTAGTTCTCGATCTGTTGGTAGAGCGTGAAGAAGACGAGGAGGATCAGGGCGTCCACCGGGCTCTGCACGACGGCCACGAGCAGCGGGAGCGCCATGGCGATGTACGTGCCGATCGTGGGGATGAACTGCGACACGAGCCCCATCCAGACGGCGAGGGGCACGGCGAAGGGGACCCCGAGGGCCGTCAGCACGATGAAGGTCGCCACCCCGGAGAAGATCGCGAGCAGGAGCCGGGAGTAGAGGTACGCGCCGGTCTTCTCGATCCCCACCTCCCAGGTGCGCAGCACCGTCTCCTGGTGCTTCGGCGGGAGGTACGAGCACACCGCGCGGCGGACCTTGGGTCCGTCGGCGGTCAGGTAGAAGGTGAACAGGCCGATCGTGAGGAGCTTGAAGATGGATCCCAGGATCGACGAGCGCGAACCCGAAGACGTTGCCCGCGATGTTGTTCGCGAACTTGGAGACGGCCGAGTTGGCGTCCGTGAGCTGCGTCTGCAGGGCCCCTACCGAGACGTCCAGGCCGAACCACCGTTTGGTGAAGTTGCTGATGGACTGCAGGATGCCCGGCGCCGCTTCGATCAGCTTCTGGATCTGGCTCACGAGGACCGGCACCATCAGGGCGACCATGACGACGGTCAAGACGCCCAGCCCGAAGATGATGACGCCCGTGGCGAGACCGCGACGCCAGCCGCGCTGGGCCAGCCAATCGACGGCGGGCTCCAGGGCGAACGAGGCGAACAACGAGATGAACACCCAGATCAGCAGGTCGCGGATCTGCTTGAAGAACGCGTAGGCGGCCATCGCGGCGAAGATCGCCAGCGCGACCGTCCCCAGCAGCTTCCAGATCCAGGTCCAGGTGGGCACTCGCAGCGGGCGCTCCGCCGGCTCGGACGGCGGTGCGCCGGACGTCGAGGACACGCTTGGGGGATCGCTCATGGTCGCGCTCGACCCGGTGGGATCGGATCGACGCGAGCCTACCCTCTGCCGCGCGCCGAACCGGGGAGGCTGCGCCGGAATCTCTCGGGGGCCTCCGCCGGGGACCAGAGCTCGACCGCCGCGTAGGCGTAGGCGACCATCGCGAGCGCCTGCAGGACGTGCCAGGCCGCGTGCCACTGCATCGCACTGTCGGGCGCACAGAGCGGGCTGACGGACGAGCCGAGCAAGAACGACACGCCGCCCGTGACCACCGCCGCGACGGCCAGCAGCCATGCCGCGAGGTGGAGCGTGAGCCCGTCGGACACACGAGGACGCAGCCCCGCCCGCATCGCCGCGACCTCCCCGCATGCCGCGGCCACGGCGAGGGCGGCGGAAACGGCGTCGGTGGCACCGGGCGCGGCCGCGCGCACGACGCCCGTGACCGCGAGGACGCCACCCCACCAGAAGAAGATGCGCCGGCGCGGCCACCCGAGGATGGTCCCCGCGTCGTGCACGGCCACGAACCCGAGCACCGCGTAGATCCCCATGTCGTGGAGCCAGTGCGTGCCCGAGGTGTGGACACCGTGGTAGAGGAAGCTCCCCGCCGCGTTCGAGGCGACCGCGAGGGCGAAGGCGGCGAGCTCCGGCGTCCGGCCGTGGTCACCGCGGAGCGCGCGCAGCATGATCCACGCGCCCGCCGCCAGGAACGCCAGGCTCGACCAGGCGTTCACGGGCTGGGCGAGCCATCCGGCGTGGACGCGTTCGCAGTCGACACCGCTCGCCAGCAGGGTCAGCATCGCTTCCGCGACCCCCGCCGCATCGGCCGAGCCTTCGCCGCCGGACACCTACACTCGTAGCGATGACGGAGCGCGATCACAACCCCACGAAGCGGCGTCTCCACCTTCCCATCGTAGGCGTGACGAACGGCCCCTCGGACGCCTCCGGTGTGAACGCCCGCGGCGAGCGCAAGCCGCCCTGGTTGAAGGTGACGCTGCGGAGCGGCCCCAACTACGCTGAGCTGCAGCAGCTGATGCGCGGTCTCGATCTCCACACCGTCTGTGAGGAGGCGATGTGTCCCAACATCCACGAGTGTTGGGAGGAGCGGGAGGCGACCTTCCTGATCCTCGGATCCAGATGCACGAGGCGCTGCGGCTTCTGCGACGTGATGACCGCCAAGCCGGACCCGGTCGACGAATTGGAACCCGAGCGGATCGCCGAGGCCGTCCGCGCCATGGGTCTGCGTTACGTCGTGCTCACCGGGGTCGCGCGCGATGACCTGTCGGACGGTGGAGCCCGCATCTGGGCTGACGCGATCCGCGCGGTGAAGGCAGCGGTCCCGGGCTGCGGCGTGGAGGTGCTGCCGAGCGACTTCAAGGGCGGGCAGCGGGACATCGCCACGGTGATCGCCGCCGAACCCGACGTCTTCGCTCACAACCTCGAGACCGTCCCCCGCCTGCACGAACGGATCCGCCCGGCGTTCGGCTACGCGCGCTCGCTCGACGTCCTCGCCGCCGCGAAACATCTGCGTGCGGGCCAGATCACCAAGTCGAACCTGATCCTGGGGATGGGTGAACGTCCGGAGGAGGTCGCGGGGTCGATGCGCGACCTCGTCAGGGCCGGCTGCGACATCCTCACGATGGGCCAGTACCTTCAGCCGACCTCCTTCCACCTCCCCGTCGATCGCTGGGTCACGCCCGAAGAGTTCGCCGAACACAAGCGTGCGGGGGAGGCGATGGGCATCCGCCACGTGGAGGCCGGCCCCCTCGTGCGTTCGAGCTATCACGCCGGGAAGCAGTTGCGTCGCGCGGTCGAGAACGGCGTGCCGCAGCCTTCCGCACCTTAAGTGGCCCTGCGCGGGTGACGTCGACGTGCCACGACGTGGAGGAGCCGGCCTGTAAGCCGGATCCTGTGCGCCGCTCGCGCGGCCGGCGACCATCTCTCTCGAGAGCACCGAGGTGCTCCCGCCGGCCCGTTCCCCGGGCCGGTGCGGCCTACCCGGCAGCATCGGACGGGCCGCCCAGCTGCCTGCTTGACCTTGCTCCGGGTGGGGCTTGCCGAGCCGCGCCGGTCACCCGACACGCTGGTGGGCTCTTACCCCACCGTTTCACCCTTACCGCCGCGGCGAACCGCGGCGGCGGTCTGCTCTCTGTTGCGCTTCCGCGAGGTCACCCCCGCCCGGCTTTCACCGGCACCCTGCCCTTCGGAGTCCGGACTTTCCTCGAGCGCGAACGCCCGCGGCCGCCCGGCCGGCTCCTCCACGCGCGAGCATACCGTCGCGGGGGACGCGCACCGCGCGGACGCCGCCGTCAGTGGCGCCCGGCGAGCCAGTCGTCGACGCCCTGGTTCGCCAGGCGGTCGGCCTCCTTGTTCCGTTCCCTCGGCACGTGTTCGAAGCGGATCGTCGAGAACCGCCTCGCTTGTGCCAGGACCTCGCGGTGCAGCGTCACGAGATGCGCCGTCTTCACCCGGTACTTCCCCGTGAGCTGGTAGACGAGCAGCTGCGAGTCGCTGCGCAGGACGACATCGGACGCGCCGAGCTCGCCTGCGCGCTTGAGCCCCTCGATCGCAGCCGTGTACTCCGCCACGTTGTTGGTGGTCTCCCCGAGCCCCTCGGCGATCTCGGCGAGCACCCGACCGTGGGCGTCGGTGATCTGCACGCCGATACCCGCGGGCCCCGGATTGCCGCGCGCGGCGCCGTCGCAGGCGACCGTCAGAGGACCAGGATCCGCCGGCAATACTCACACCTCGGGATGGTCTCGGTGCGCTTCAGCTTGTCGAGCTCCATGGAGGAGAGCTGCTCGTGGCACCCTTGGCAGACGCCGTCGACGAGCGCCGCCGCCCCGATCCCCTTCTTCTGCCGGCGCAGATCGTCGTAGAGCTCGAGGAGCTCCGGTTCGATCGCGCCGGCGAGCTCGGTTCGTCGTTCCTTGGATCGATCGAGCTCCGCGACGACCCCGATGAGCTCGGCGTCGGCGTCGTTCGAGGTTGTCTCGAGCGCGGAACGCAGGGCGGTGGCCGTGGTCTCGGCCTCCGCGGCAGAGGCTTCCAGGACCTCGCGCTGCTCCATGAGCGCTAGCAGCTCGTCCTCGCGATCCGAGCGTCGCTTCTTGAGGTTGTCGAGCTCGTGCTGCAGCGCCTCGAGCTCCTTGGTGTTCACGATGCTGCCGTCGTACATGCGCTTCTGTTCGGCGGCCTCCTTGAGCGAGAGGGACTCGATCTCGTGTTCGAACGTCGCCTGATCGCGCGCCATCTCATCGATCCGGAGGCGGAGTTCCCCGAACGCCCGCTCCGCCGTGTCGGCCTCCGCGCGCGCAGCAGCGATCGCCTCGCCCGACTCGAGCGCCGCGCGCCGCGTCTGGGCACGGTCGATCTCCGTGTCGAGGTGCTGGAGTTCGAGCAGCCGGTCCGATCCGCGCATCGCGGAGGCAGCCTAGCCGATGCCGGGCTCCGTACGCCCCGGAAGCGCGGGCCCTCAGGCGTCCGCTCCAACCTCGGTCTACGGGAGCTTGAAGCTCTCGAACCTCGAGTTGGTCTCGCGGCCCATGAAGGCCACGGCTCCCACGATCACCGCGAAGATGAAGGCCAGCATCAATGCGTACTCGACGGCGGTAGCGCCGTCTTCGTCCATCAGCCGATCCCGTAGCTCGGCGTGCCAGACCTGCACTCGGGTGTAGGTGCGCAGGAACATGCGATCTCCCGATCCCGTCCGTCCGTCCGTCCGATCCGTCGCGTCGGGCCGCCCGCGCAGGGCGGCCCAATCGCGCCGTCTTGCAACGGGTATCGGCACGTAGGACGGTGAAAGTTGAGCCGGGTAGGCTCCCGCACATGCAGGACGAGGCGCGAGGTCGGGTTGCCTTGATCACCGGGGCGGGTTCGGACACGGGCATCGGATCCGCGTGCGCATCCACGCTCGGCCGCGAAGGTGCCGCACTCGCCATCGCGTCCACGACCGAACGGATCCACGAACGGGCCGCCGAGCTGCACGCGCTCGGCTACGACGTCGGCGGGTTCATGGCGGACCTCACCGACCGACACCAGACCCGGCGCCTCGTCGACGAGGTGATCGAACGATTCGGTCGCATCGACATCCTCGTGAACAACGCAGGGATGGTGAACGTCTCCCTGGAAGCCTGGGAGCCCTCGCCCTTCCTCGAGTCGGACGAACGCGATTGGGACCTCGATATCGCGATGAACCTGGGCACCGCCTACAACACGACGCGGGCGGCCCTGCCGGCCATGGTCGACCGCGGCTGGGGACGCGTGGTGATGGTCTCGTCCGTGACCGGGCCGCTCGTCACGATGCAGGGATCGACCGGCTACAGCGCGGCGAAGGCCGGGATGGACGGCCTCATGCGCGGCTTGGCGCTCGAGGTCGGCGGACGGGGGGTAACGGTCAACTCCGTGGCGCCCGGGTGGATCGCGACCGGTTCGCAGAGCGACGCGGAGGCCGAGGCCGGTCGGCACACACCCCTCGGGCGTTCGGGGACGCCCCAAGAGGTGGCCGAGGTTGTCGCCTTCCTCGCGAGCGACCGGGCCAGCTACGTGACCGGCCAGGCCATCGTGGTCGACGGGGGCAACACGATCCAGGAGGCCAAGGGCCCCTGATCGAGTTGCCATGCCCGGGGAAGTCCGCGAGGGCGCGGCTATGCTCGGACGCGGATGCTCCGCTTCCTCCTCAAGCCCCGCTGGATCGCCCTCGGTCTGTTCGCCCTCGTCATGACCGCGCTCTGCATCCGCCTCGGCTTCTGGCAACTCGATCGCCTTCAGGGCCGCCGTTACTACAACCACCTCTTCGAGCAGGGCATGGCCGCGCCGCCGAGACCGGTCGAGGCCCTCGTGGACGCGAACGCCGGCGGCTCCCTGCTCTACCGCCGGGCCGAGGCCACCGGCACGTACGACCCGCAGCGCGAGGTCATCCTCTACGGACGCAGCAACCAGGATCAGCCGGGCAACCACGTCCTCACGCCGCTCGAGTTGCCCGACGGTCGCGCCGTGCTCGTCGACCGCGGCTGGGTGCCCTACGCGATGGACACGCCCCCCGTCACGCGGGCGTCGCCGCCCGCGAGCACGGTGACGGTGACGGGCCTCCTCGCCCCCTCCGAGCCCGGTGGGTCGCCGCAAGCCGGCACCACGACCACGTTCACGCGTGTGGACCTAGAGCAGATCGGGCGGCAGCTCCCCTATCCGCTGCTCCCCTACTACCTCCAGCTCCGCACCCAGGATCCCGCCCAAGCGGGCGCCCTCCCGGTCCCGCCGCCAGCGCCCACCGCTCGACGAGGGACCGCACATGGGCTACGCGCTCCAGTGGTTCGCCTTCGCCTCGATCGCGGCCCTGGGGTTCCTCCTCCTCGTCGTCAGGGAGGCGCGCGAGGAGCGCCACCGGCTCCATCCGACACCCGAAGACGTTCATCCTCAGGACACCGAGCCTGCGCGCTGATCGCATCGCGTGCTGGTAGGGTCTGTCGTGAGGGCACAGATTCTTGGTTCGCCATGTGTCGTTCCCTCAACCGGCGCGTCACGCCGGCGCCCGACGGGCAGCAAGAAGGCCCCGACGGCGGAAGAAAGGAGGGATCGCCAGTGGCAACCGGAACCGTGAAGTGGTTCAACTCCGAGAAGGGGTTCGGCTTCATCACCCCCGAGGACGGCAGCGCAGACGTGTTCGTGCACTTCAGCGCGATCGCCGGAGAGGGGTACCGCAACCTCGACGAGGGGCAGCGCGTGGAGTTCGACGTGACCCAGGGCCAGAAGGGCCCGCAGGCCGCGAACGTTCGTCCCGCCTGACCACGATCAGCTGGAAACGAAGGGCCCGGCGCTTCGCGCCGGGCCCTTCGTCGTTCGCGGCCTTGGGATAGGGTGAGCCCCGGTACGCGCGGGAGGGATCGTCGATGTGCTTCGTGTTCGCGCTGGGTCTGCTCACCCCCCGGCTCGTGATCGTCGTCCTCTGGCTCTTCACGGACTACATGAGCCGAGCCTTCACGACCTGGATCTGGCCGACGCTCGGCTTCTTCATCCTGCCGACGACCACCATCGCGTACGCGATCGCGAAGAACTCGCTCTCGACACCCACCGGGGCCATCAAGGCCGGCGGCGTGATCGTGATCGTGCTGGGGGTGATCATCGACCTCGGGTTGATCGGCCGCGGGCGAGGCATCGCCAAGCGGCGCGGCGACCCCGAGTACACGTAGTCAATCGCGGTTGCGCATCGATTCCGCAGCGAAGCCGAAGTACCGTTCGAACGCGTCCGCCGCCTCGGGAGGCGGTTCCATCGTCGCCACCGCGTCCCGCATGTGCCCCAGCCAGTGGTTGCGCTCCTCCGGACCGATCGCGAACGGGGCATGACGCATGCGCAACCGCGGATGGCCCCGCTCCTGCGAATACGTAGTCGGGCCGCCCCAGTACTGGGCCAGGAAGAGCGTCAGACGATGGCGCGCCCCGGCGAGGTCGTCCGGGTCGGGGTAGAGCCGTAGCAGCACGGGATCCCCCGCGACCCCTCGATAGAAGCGATCCACGAGGCCCTCGAAGAAGGGCATCCCGCCCACGATCTCGTACACGCTGATCTCGTGCTCGGCCATCTCGCGCGAGTCTACGGCCGGGGGGCAGCCCCGGGTTGAGCGGGCACACCCCGCGACGCCGGCCCGCCTTCCATCGTCACTCCATGTGGGTGCTCATCCGCTCGCCGAGCTCCCGGTCGAGGAGCAGGAGGGCCGGGCCGTCCTTGCCGGCCATGCAGAGGGACTCCACGATCTGCCCAACGGTCTGCTCCTCCTCGATCTGTTCGGTCGCGAACCACTGGAGCAGCGACACGGTGGCCGGGTCCGCGACGGGGAAGAGCGCGTCGATGGAGGCGGAGATCATCCGCTCGTGCTCGAGCGCCTGCTCGAACACGTCGAGCGGCGCTCCGAACACGCTGGGGGGCTCCGCGATGGATGCGAGCCGCACGATCCCTCCGCGCTCCAGGATGTGGTCGAAGAACCTCATCGCGTGGCCCTGCTCCTCGGCGGCCTGCAACCGCATCCAGCGCGCGAACCCGGGCAGGTTGGCGTGCTCGAGATGCGCGGACATCGCCAGGTACAGGTAGGAGGAGTACGCCTCCTTGTTGAGTTGGTCGTTCAACGCGACCTCGAGCTGTTCGGTCAGCATGGTGCCACCCCTCACTCTCGCTGAGGCCAGCGTAGGTCGGGCCTTTCACGGGATGGCGGGCCGCCCGACCCCTTCCACGCGGGGCCTGCCGCCGGGCGGCACCACATCGCTCAGTCGTCGGCGTGGAGCGATGGTGCGGGAGCGCCCTGCACGCCCGGAGACGACGCGCCCGCGCGGTGCGACGGGGCGGTGGTCACAGGAACGGGCAGAGGCATCGTGGACCGGATCGGGGCCACCACGTGCACCGGACGGATGGGCGCCAAGTCGCCCAGATGCGCCGTCCGGATACCGGTGAGCACCACCAATACGCTCACCCCGAGAACGGCCGCCGCCATCACCCACCGGAGAACCGCGCCTGGCTCGGCACGTCCGTGTCGGCGAGGGTTGATCGGAGCGCTGGTGGACATGCGTCTCGCCTCCTTCTGGGTCCATGGTCAACGACGACGGCGTGGTCCGCACGCGCTCCGGAGCAGAACTGGGCGTCGGATGGATGAACCGTCACATCCCCTTGGACCGAGGACCTCGGTCCTGTCCGGGCGCTCATGCGTGCCATGCTTCGGTGGTGAACGATCCAGAGATGCCGGACCGGGGATCGGGCGAGGAACCGGAGACCGTGCCGAAGGGGTGGCGCCGCTTCGCGGCGAAGGAGGCGTCGTTCCAGCGTCGGCTGCAGGACACCGAGGCCCGGGCGAGCACCGAGGACGCCGGTGGGTGGAGACGGGTGGTCGCACCCACCCTCATCGTGGCCCGGCGCGTGGGGAGCGACGCGGTCGGCATCCTCGCGGGATCCCTCACCTACGGCGCGTTCCTGTCCCTTCCACCCTTGTTGATGGTGATGCTTTCCATCACCGGCGCCGTCTTGAAGAACGATCCGGCGGCCACGCAGGACGTGCTCGACGCGGTCACCAACGTGATCCCGGGCCTGTCGACCATGGTGAACACCTCGCTCAACGTGCAGACCGCGCAGCAGATCGGGATCGGGGTGGTCGGGGCCATCGCCGTCGTGTGGTCGGCGTCGGGGTTCGCCGCGAGGGCCCGCAACGCGTTCGGTGCGATCTTCCGGACCCAGCGCACGGGCCTCGTGTTCGGTCGGGTCTCCGCTGCCTTGCTCGGCACACCGATCCTGTTGCTGTTCATCGTCCTGGCCTCCGCGGGAGGCCTCTCGGCAGGACTCAGGATCGTCGGCGACATCCGGCTGATCTCGGAGCTCGTGTCCTTCCTGGTGCTCGCGGTGGTGAGCCTCGCGTTCGCCCTGCTCACCTACCGCCTGCTCACCCCCGGCGCCGGGCCCCGGCTCGTCGAACACCTGCCCGGCTCGATCCTGTTCACGGCCGGATGGTTGGTGCTCCACGCCCTCGGAGCGGAATACGTGACGCGTGTGGTGGCCAAGACCACCGCGCTCTACGGGACGATCGGCGCCATCTTCGGGGTGCTCGCCTTCCTCTACCTAACGATGTGGTGGCTCTTGCTGTGCGCGGAGGTCACACAGGTGCTGCGCGAGCGCGAACGGGCGGAACCGTCGCCCAGCCCTCTCGCGGGCGTCTCCGCCGGTAAGCTCCCACCCGACGACGGGCCCGAACACGTCGCCGGAGCGAAAGGAGAACCCCGATGAGCGAGCGCACGATCGAGATCGCCGCCCTGCAGCAGACCCCGTTCTTCGCCGAGCTTCCATCCGAGGACCTCGACGCGATCGTCGCCGTCGGACGAGGCGCCTCCTACGATGCGGGCACGTCCATCGTCTCCGAGGGCGATCAGGCGGACGGGATGTACGTCGTCGTGAACGGCGAGGCACGTGTCGACGTGGGCGGGCGCTTCCACATCTTGAAGTCGGGTGACTTCTTCGGCGAGATGGCGCTGATCGCTCCGAGCAAGCGCATGGCCACCGTCAAGGCCGAGGGGCCCGTCGAGGTCCTGATGATCCCGGCCGACGGGTTCCAGTCGTTCCTCCTGGAGCATCCGCGCGTGGCGGTCGCGATGCTGAAGGCCATCGTGCTGAGGCTCCGTGAGGTCGAACAGCGCATCGACGCCTGGATGGCCACCTAGCTCGAGCCCGTTCGCCTGACGTCCTCCCGTTCACCACAGGAACGGGACGAACCGGTGACGGACACGTTCTCGATAGGCGGCATAGCCCGGGTACACCTCGGCTAGCCACGCTTCCTCACGGCGTCGCTTCCCCTCGAACACGGCCGCGAGGCAGCCGAGCGCCACGAGCGCCATGGGCGAGGCCCACAACGCCCAGCCGAGGCCGAGGAACAAGACGCCCCCATAGATCGGATGGCGCACGAGAGCGTAAACGCCGCGGTCGCGCAGGGAGGCGCCCGAGACCGGTCGCGGGAAGGGCGTGAGGGCGCTCCCGAGGCTCCCCATCCCCCCGGCCAGCAGCGCCCCGCCGCCAAGCGCCACCAGGATCGCCGCGACCTCCAAGCTGGGCCGCCACGAACGCGGCCAGGGGCTCCCCAAGAACCCGGCCACGATCACGGCGATGAACAGGATCCCTTGCAGGAGCACCCATCCTCCCCCCTGGGTCCCAGCTCAGGTGCCCGCGTCTCCCCTTCATGCCCCATCGGAGCAGCCTACGCACGGAGGTCCGGACGACCGCCGAGGAGCGGTCCGGACGGCCCGCTCGGCGCCTCCGGCCCGATGTCAGCATGGCTCCATGAAGGTGGGGCTTCCGCGCATGCACAAGGAGGCCGGCGAGCGCCGAGACTTCCTGCCGCCGTTCGTCGCTGCGCTCTGCCGTGACGGCGCCGCCGAGGTCGTGCTCGAGCAGGGGTACGGAGAGGCCATGGGGCTCGACGCCGAAGCCTACCTGGCGCTGGACCCTCGGGTGCGCTTCGCGCCGTACCGCGAGACCTTCGACCAGGACATCGTGGCCGTGCTGCGGTTCCCGGAGGAGGAGGCCCTCGCGTGGATGCGCCCGGGGACGTTCCTCGTCTCCATGCTCCATCTCCCGACGCGTCCCAGCCGCATCAAGATGCTCGAGGGGGCGGGGGTCGGAGGTCTGAGCCTGGATGCGATCCGCGACGATAACGGCCGGCGGATGGTCGAGAATCTGCAGGCGGTGGGGTGGAACGGGGTCGAGGCCGGGTTCAAGGAGCTCGCGAGGATCCACCCCAACTTCTCCCACCCGAGCCGGCGTCCGCTGCGGGTCACCTGCCTCGGCTCCGGCGCGGTGGGCGGCTACGCCGCGCACGCCGCCACGCGCTACGGAGATCCACGGCTGCGCGAAGAGATGGTCGCGAAGAACGTGCCTGGGGTCGAGGTCACGGTCGTCGACTTCGACCTGACGTGGCACGAGGACTACATGTTGACGCGTCTGGAGCAGGCCGATCTGCTGATCGACGCGACGAGTCGCGTCGATCCCTCCCTCCCGGTGATCCCCAACCGATGGGTGGCCGCGTTGCCTCGCGATGCCGTGATCTTGGACCTCTCGAGCGACCCGTACCTGCCGGAGGTCGATCCGCCGATGGTGAAGGGGATCGAAGGGGTGCCGCAAGGCGACCTCGACCAGTGGGTCTTCCCCCCCGAGGATCCGGCCTGGGACCGCCAGCCTCCCGAGGTCGACACCACGCACCGGCGCACCGCGCTCTCGTGCTACGCGTGGCCGGGCATCCATCCGCGGAGCTGCATGGAGGTCTACGGCGAGCAGATCGAGCCGTTCATGACCCTCGTGCTGTCGGTGCCGGTGGACGAGTGGGACGAGCGGCACGGGACGCACGACGTCCGCGCGGCCGCAAGAGGGGAGTTGTCGAGATGGAGCACGTCGGCCGTACGTTGACGGTCGGCTTCCCCAGGATGCGCAAGGAGGAGGCCGAGCGCCGGGACTTCCTCCCGCCCCTGCTCGGACGGCTGATGGCACACGGAGCGTGCCTCGCCGTGGAGAAGGGCATCGGGTCCGGGATGGGCTATCGGGACGAGGACTACCTCGCCATCGGGCCGGACGTGCATCTCGTATCGCATGAAGAAGCGTTCGGCCAGGACGTCGTCGTGGTCCTGCGCTGTCCCGACGAGATCGATCTCGACCGGCTCCGCCCGGGTGCCGCTCTCGTATCCATGCTGCACTTCCCCACCCGTCCCGAGCGCGTGGCACGGCTCCGGCATCAAGGGGTCGAGGCCATCGCCCTGGACTGCATCGAGGACGACGAGGGGCACCGGCTCGTGGAGGAGAGCCACGCCGTGGCCTGGAACGCGCTCGAAGCCGCGTTCGATGCGCTCGCCGTGAGCTACCCCGGGCTGAACGATCCCCGTCGACCCCCCCTCGGCGTCACGATCATGGGGGCAGGCTCGATCGGTCGACACGCGGTGGAGGCGGCGACGAAGTACGGGAACCTGCGAGCGGGCGCACGCGCTCCTCGCCGCGGGCGTCCCCGGGGTCGAGGTGGTCACGATCGGTCGCAACCTCACGTCCGACGCGCGCTACATGGAAGAGCGCCTCCGCCTCACCGACGTGCTCGTGGACACGACGCAACGGTCCGACCCGTCCGTGCCGCTCGTTCCGAACGATTGGATCGCGCTGCTGCCCGAGCACGCCGTCATCGCCGATTGCGTGGTGGACCCCTATCAGCTGGATTCCGACCCCCCGACCGTACGCGGCATCGAGGGCATCCCCCAGGGGAGCCTCGACCGGTTCGTGTTCCCCGTCGACGATCCCGCGTGGGAGTCCTCCGTGCCCGACCGCGTACCGCACGCCCATCGCCGCACCGTCGTCTCCTGCTACTCGTGGCCGGGCGTCCACCCGGAGCCGTGCATGGAGCTCTACGGGGCACAGCTCGTACCGCTGCTCGAGACCTTGGTCGAGCGTGGGGGCGTCAGCGGTCTGCGGCCGGACGGACGCTTCCACGAGCGCGCCCTCGCGCGTGCGTGCCTGCGCCACTGGCGCGCCCCCGCCTAGACCCCGAGCCGAGGGCTACGATGGTCGATATGGGACGCATCCGCCGGACGATGGTGGCTTCGGTCCTCGTCGCGGTCGCGGGTCTGAGCGCGCTGCTGGGACTCCCGTTCATCGTGCCGATCGTCCACGCGGTCGCCCGGCGCAAGGCGCCCGAGTCGGGCCAGGTCATGCGGCGAGACGTCTCGATGTACGGCGTCTGAATGCGGCGCCGCACGCCGGGCACCGCGGTGCGACGTGCGCGGTGGCTGCGAACGTTGGCGGCCTCGGTGGTGGTGGCCGCCCTCGCGATCGCCTGCACCCGGGCGCCCGCGACGGAGATCACCGCGGACCCGAGCGGCCCATCTCGGACCGTCTCCGTCGCGACAGGGTCGCGCACCGCCTCCTCCTCTACCTCGCCCATCTCCACACGGGGTGTGACCCTCGATCCGGTCGAGGACGCCTGGACGGCGGCGATCGATCGTGCCGTCGCGGGCTCCGACGTATCGGTGGCGGTGGGCGTGGACGACCGGATCGTCTACGTCCACGACGCCGACCAGATGCGGATCCTGGCATCGAACGAGAAGCTCCTCACCTCGATGACGGCGCTCGACACGTTCGGGCCCGGCCATCGGTTCCCCACCGTCGCCGCCGCGACCGCGCGGACGCGATCCGGGATGCTGCGCAGCGACCTCTGGCTGATCGGCGCGGGCGATCCCGAGCTGACCGACGCCGATCTCACGCAGCTGGCCGAAGAGGTCCGTGCGCGAGGCGTCCACGCGATCACAGGCAGCGTCATCGGCGACACGTCCGCGTTCGATCGCACCTGGTGGGCCCCGGGCTGGGTCCCCGGCCTCTCCCGCGACTACGTGACCCGGACGACCGCCCTCGCCTTGGACGGGAATCACGTGGCCGGCACGCCGGAAGAGGTGGCCGCGGAGGTCCTCACCTCCGCGCTGCGCGCACAGGGCGTGGCCGTGCGGGGACCGCCAGGAACGGGAACCTCGCCGCCGGACGCGCGGACGCTCGCCGGGGTGCGATCCGATCCGCTCGGCGAGATCCTCGCCCGTCAGAACCACGACTCGGTGAACTTCGACGCCGAGATGCTGACGAAGGCGCTGGGCGACGAGGTGGCCGGGGCGCCCGGGACCACCGCGCATGGGGCCGCCGCCATCGCGGCGTGGGCGGCCGCGCACGGGGTGCGGGCGGAGGTCTTCGACGGATCCGGGCTCTCCCATCGCGACCGGATCAGCACGGGCGGGCTGGTGACGCTCCTGCTGCTCGCGCAGCGACGGCCGTGGGCCGATGTCCTCTGGGCGTCCCTCCCCTCCCCCGGCGAGGGCACGCTCGAGGGCCGACTCGCGGGCGTGCCGATCCGTGCGAAGACGGGCACCCTCTTCGAGACGCCGGTCTCGGCGCTCTCGGGCTACGTCACGTCGCTGGACGGGCGCAGGCTGGCCTTCTCGATCATCTCGCGAGGGCTCGACAAGGCGACGGCGGTCGGGATCGAGGACGCCGTCGTGAGGATGCTCGCCGGCATCCGCGCGCCGTAGCGACGCCACACGGCGAGCCACCTTCGGCGCCGACGGGCGGGCGCGGAGCCGACGGGACTAGGCGGCCGCGCGCAGGGGTTCCGGAACGCTCGCGGGAGTCGCGACCTCGGGTCGCTCCCGGAGCAGGATGGTGGCCACGATCGTGATGAGTCCGGACACCATGATGTATCCCGCGATCGCGTACCCGCTCCCGAACGTGTGCAGCAGCCAGGCGGCGATCAGCGGCGCGGGGCCACCGGCCACCACCGAGGCAAGCTGGTACCCGAGCGAGGAGCCGCTGTAGCGCACCTCCGGCGCGAATGCCCCGGCGATCAGCGCCGCTTGCGGCCCGTACATCATGTCGTGCGGGATCAGGGAGAACGCGATCGTCGCGAAGACCACGGCCGGGATCGTGGTGCCGAGGAGCCAGTAGTACGGCAGCGCCATGGCGACTGTGAGGGCCGCCCCGGCGAGGTACACGCGCTTGCGCCCCACCCGGTCGGAGAGCCAGCCGAAGAACGGCACGGTGAGGAGCGCGAGCCCGGCGGCCACCAGGGTGCCCATCACGAGGAGGTCGCGGCGCATCCCGAGCTGGTCCACGCCGTAGGACAAGACGAACGCGGTGAACAGGTAGAAGGGGGTTTGCTCGGCCAGGCGCATCAGGGCCGTGAGCGCGATCTCCCGCGGGTGGTCGCGGAGCACCTCGGAGACCGGCGCGCGGCGGACCCGACCGGCGGCGACCATCCGCCTGAACTCCGGCGTCTCCTCCACCTTCAGCCGGATCGCGAGTCCGATCAGGACCAGCACGAACGAGATGAGGAACGGGATCCGCCACCCCCAGGTATCGAACGCGTCGCCGGTGAGGTGCATCGTGAGGGCCACCACCCCCGAGGAGAGCAGGAGACCGACCGGCACGCCAAGCTGCGGGATCGAGCCCACGAAGCCGCGCTTGGCCGATCGGCTCCATTCCATCGCCAGCAGGACCGAGCCGCCCCACTCGCCACCGACGCCGATCCCCTGGACGATCCGGAACGTCACGAGCATGATGCCCGCCCACACACCGATCGTGGCGGTGGTGGGGAGCAGGCCGATCGCGATGCTCGCCACGCCCATCAACATGAGGGTCACGATCAGCGTGTTGCGCCGCCCGATGCGGTCGCCGTAGTGCCCGAAGATCACGGCGCCCACCGGCCGCGCCGCGAACCCGACGGCGAACGTGGCGAAGGCCTCGAGGACGCCGACGTATCGCGACGCCGACGGGAAGAAGAGATGCGGGAAGACCAGCGCGGCGACCGTCCCGTAGAGGA
Organism: uncultured Actinomycetes bacterium; assembly: GCA_963810915.1. GTDB lineage: Bacteria > Actinomycetota > UBA4738 > UBA4738 > HRBIN12 > JAOUEA01. Next base: position 124,009 of record CAWEPH010000006.1, read on the forward strand.
AGAAGTCGTACCACTCGAGCGAGGTGCCGACCGTGCTCGCCACCATCGCGCGCACCTGCTGGGGCGCGATCCCTCGTCCGGCGACACCCGGCCACCTCCCCTACGGCGTGGAGCCCTCCTACCTAAGGGTTATCATTGAGGGTCGCCTCCCACCGCGTCCACCCGACCCTGGCGGCCCGGGCCTCAGGGTCGGGACGCGTCGAGCTGTTCGATCGTCGCCAGCGAGGGCGGACGCTCCGTCCGCAGCCGTTCGGCGATGCGCTCCGCGTCACGGATCACCCGTAGCACGTTGCGCCCGGCCACCTTCATCAAGTCCTCGCGCCCGTAGCCGCGCGCGGCGAGCTCTGCGAAGAGCGTGGGGTATCCGGCGGCGTCGCCGAGGCCCTCCGGCATCGTGCCCGCGCCGTCGAAGTCGCTCCCGATCCCGATGTGGTCGATGCCGGCCACCGCGCGGACATGATCGATGTGGTCGGCCACGTCGCCGATCGAGGCGGGAGGGTCGGGGTGCGATGCGAACCAAGCCTCCATCGCCTCTCGCACACCCGCCGGATCATCCGGATGCGCCGCCCGGAGGCGCCCGGCCTCCCGCCACCCGGCGGCGTTCGCCTCCGCGCCGGCCGCCGTGAGGAACGAAGGCACGAACGTCACCATCACCACGCCGTCGCGACGGGCAACGGTCTCGAGCACGTCGTCGGGGACGTTCCTCGTGACGTCGCAGAGGGCTCGAGCCGACGAGTGGGAGAAGATCACGGGGGCCTCGCTCACCTCGAGGGTCTGGCGCATCGTGTCGGGCGATGTGTGACTGAGGTCCACCAACATGCCGGACCGGTTCAGCTCGCGAACCACCTCCTCGCCGAAGCGCGTGAGACCACCGTGCGGCGAGGTGCCCGTCGCGGAATCCGCCCACGGGTTGTCGTCGTTGTGGGTGAGGGTGAGGTAGCCCACCCCGAAGCCGGCCATGACACGGAGCGTCCCGAGCGAGCATCCGATGGATTGGCCGCCCTCCACGCCGATCATCGACGCCACCCTGCCCGAGGCCGCGATGCGTTCGACGTCGGCGGCGTCGCGCGCGAGCTCCATCCGGTCCGGATGGCGCTGGATCAGGTCCAGGAGCGCGTCGATCTGCTCGAACGTGGCGGTGACGGCCTCGTGCCCGGGCAGATCCGACGGCACGTACACCGACCAGAACTGCCCGCGCACACCTCCCGCCTCCAGGCGCACGAGGTCGGTCTGGAACTCCGGCCGCTCCTCGGTGAGGTCGGGCATCGTCCAGTCCGGCCCGCCCTTCAGACGCCGCTCCCTCAGCGCCCACAGCAGATCGTTGTGCCCATCGATCAGCGGCGCGGCCCGCAGCAGGTCGCGCATGCGTTCCTCGGCAGGGCTGGGCATCCGACCATGGTAGCGGGGTGCCCGAAGCCGGTTCCGCCCCAGGCGCCCGCTTGTGCCGGACCTGTGGCGCGCCTAGCCTGGGCTAGCGCGACCCTCGCGGAGCCACCGATCCGAGAAGAAGGGCACCCATGCGACGCATCCTCGTCATCGCTTCTTCGGTGGTCCTGTGCCTGGCCTCAGCGGCCTCCGCCGGACCGCTGCACGCCGATCCCGACGACACGCCGAGCCGCGTTGACATCGCCACCGTGAGGATGGAGGCGGTGCCGGGGTTCCCCGATCGGCGCCTGGTGGTCGTCACGACCTACGAGGACATGCGGCTGCGCGCCGGGACCCGCAGGATCACGCTGTACCTCGACACACGACGAGGCCCCGGCTTCGACGTCGCGGTGACCGTCGAGTACGACGGCGGCAGCTCGGGCTTGGGCTGCTACGTGGGGACGCGCGGTACCCCCGATCCGCCGTTCGAGCCGAGGCGCTGCGACATCGGCCCGCGACGGATCGCGGTCGGGTTCGACGTCCAGCCCCACAAGCGCATCCGCTGGCGCGTGCAGGCCGCGGAGGGCCAGCCGGGCCTTTCCTCGATGGTCACGGTGGACCGTGCCCCCGACACCGGGTGGTATCTGGGGCCGGTTTGACCCACCGCAACGGCCGCGCCACACTGGCGCACCCACAAGAGGAGGGGATGGATGAAGAAGCTTGCCTGTGTCATCGCGGCCGCGGCGTTGATCGCGACCGCGGCCCAGGTGGTCTTGCCCGCGGCCGCCGCACCGAAGGCCCCGCGTGCGGTCATCACTTGGGGGCGCTGCGACGACGCTTCCCTGCGCCAGGCGGGAGCGAAGTGCACGATGCTGGACGTCCCGCTCGACTACAGCGATCCCGGCGGCACGCAGATCCAGATCGCCCTCTCCCGCATCAAGCACACCACGCCGATCGGCCAGTACCAGGGCGTCATGCTCGTGAACCCCGGCGGGCCGGGTGGATCCGGGCTGGGGCTCGCCACCCTCGGACAGTACGTGCCCAAGCACGCCGGCGACGCCTACGACTGGATCGGCTTCGATCCGCGCGGCGTGGGATCCAGCGTCCCGGCGATCTCCTGCATCCCCTCCTACTTCCACGGCGATCGCCCTCCGTACGTGCCCATCACGAAGAAGCTCGTGACCACGTGGAAGACGCGCTCCGAGCACTACGCGAACAGGTGCAACGCCGACGCGTCGGCGCTCCTGCAGCACATGACGACGATCGATGCCGCCAAGGACATGGACAGCATCCGTCAGGCGCTCGGCGTCGCGCAGATCAACTACTTCGGGTTCTCCTACGGGACCTACCTCGGTCAGGTCTACGCCACGCTGTTCCCCGGGAACATCCGGCGCGCGGTGTTCGACGCCAACGTGGATCCGCGCAACGTCTGGTACCAGGCCAACCTCAACCAGGACATCGCCTTCCAGCGGAACATCGAGATCTGGTTCCGCTGGGTCGCGAAGTACAACCGCACGTACCACCTAGGGAAGACCGGGGCCGCGGTCGAGAAGCAGTACTACGCGGTCGCCCGTCAGCTCACGAAGAAGCCGGCCGGCGGCGTTGTCGGGCCGGACGAGTGGAACGACGCGATCCTGTACGCCGGGTACTATCAGGTGGTCTGGACCTACCTCGCGGACGTCTTCTCCAGCTGGGTGAACGACCACGACACGAAGGCGATCGTCGGCGCCTACAAGTGGGCGGACGGCCCCGGCGACGACAACGGATTCGCCGTCTACAACGCGGTGCAGTGCACCGACGTCCAGTGGCCCACGGCCTGGAGCACGTGGCGCCAGGACAACTGGGACACCTACAGGAAAGCCCCCTTCGAGACGTGGGGCAACGCGTGGTACAACGCGCCCTGCCTCTACTGGGCCGCCCCCGCCGGGGTGCCCACCACGGTGAACGGGGGCACCACCCCGGTGCTGCTGATCGACGAGACCTTGGACGCGGCCACGCCGTATCCAGGCAGCCTCTACGTGCGTAGCGTCTTCCCGGCGTCGAGCCTGATCGCCGAGCCGGGTGGCACGACGCACGCCGGATCTCTCTACGGCAACGCCTGCGTCGACAACAAGATCGCGCGGTTCCTGGCGACGGGTCACCTGCCGCCGCGGCAGCCCGGCTACGGAGCCGACGTGAAGTGCAAGCCGCTACCGAGGCCGGTGCCGGAGACGTCGCGCGCACTGAGGCCCGCCCCGTCGCTGCGGGCACGCCTGATCCCGATCTACGGACCCTGATCTGTTCCGTGGGATCGGTCCGGCGGCGCGAGCCGCCGGACCGATCCCACGGCGGGCATACGAGCGGGGCAACCCGCGTATGCGGACCCGCCGTTGGCCATCCAGGCTCCTGCCTCACGGCGGAACCGCTTGCGCCCACCGCCACGACATCCCGATAGCGGATCCGTCCACGCATAGGTGAAGCTCGCCTGCCGACCCCTGCTTCGCACCGGCGACAACACCCAGTAGTCCCCGGCGTGTAGCCACATCCGGTGCACCCACGTGATCTCTACCGGCACTCCGGCGTCGATCGCGTGGCGAACCTGGTAACCGAGGTGGAGGCATCGCCGAGGGTGCCGCGGGCGCGGGCAGATCCGCTCCAGGACCTGGATCGTGGGATCGGCGTCGACGAGAGCGGTGTCGTACATCTCCGCTCGCATCTGAGGACCCGGACCGCTAGATGTGCCGACGGAAGCGGCCGACGCTGAAGTCGCACAAGCTGCGATGACGGTGAGCGCGATGACGAGGCCACGACCCACGACGCCACTGTTCCACACTGGATGCGGGGTGAGCAAGCGGATCGCGTAGCGGGTGTGTGACGCCCTCATGACGATCGTGCTCGTTCGGTTCCATCGACGCTGGCCCCATGCAACGGTCCTTTTGTCGAGGAGGGCTCGGGGTGGATGTCGAGATCGTGGGTGGGGGCTTCGCGGGACTGACGTGCGCCCGGACCTGCGCTGCCCGTGGACTATGCACCGTCGTGTGGGAGCGCAAGCGCGATCCGGGTCAGGCCGTCCACACGACCGGCCTCCTCGTGAAGGAGGCTGCGGAGGAAGAGGATCCGCCGCCTGGAGCAACCCGGCGGATCCACGGCGTCCGCCTCTACGGACCCTCACTGCGGTGGATCGATCTCGATGCGCCCGGCTACTACTTCTTGGCCACGGACACACCCGCGCTGTTGCGATCGTTGGCCGAACGGGCTGCGGAGGCAGGGGCGGAGCTTCGCTGCGGTGCGAACTTCCCCGGCGCGCGATCCGGGCGCGTGCTCGTCGGAGCCGATGGCCCGCGATCCGGCGTCGCGCGGAAAGCGGGCCTCGGACTGAACCATGCGTTCCTCGCGGGCGTCGAGGCGGAGTTCGAGGGCGTGGAGGACGTCGAGGAGCGACTCCATGTCTTCCTCGACTCGGAGCTCGCGCCCGGCTACATCGGATGGGTGATACCGGGTGTCGGTCTCACGCAGGTCGGGCTCGCAAGTCGACTCCCCGCCCGGCCGGAACTCGACCGCTTCCTCTCGCGCGTCTCTCGCATCTTCGACTTCGCACGCGCTCGGCGGGTGGGCATGCGCGGCGGGCTGATCCCGGTTGGAGGGACGGTCCACCCCTTCGCCGGGCGGGACGTCGTGCTGGTCGGCGACGCAGCGGGACTCGTGTCTCCGCTCACCGCCGGTGGCATCCACACGGCGCTCCGATCGGGCCGGGCCGCCGGACTGGCGATCGCGAGCCGACTGCTCGATGGAGGACCGCCACTCGACGCGGCGCTTCGCAAGATCTACCCGACCTTCACGTGGAAGCGTCCCATGCGTTCGGCGCTCGACCTGCGACCGCCGAACGCCTTGATCGACCGCGGACTCGAGAGCCCGCGGTTCCGCGCCGTCGCGCAGACCGTCTTCTTCCACCATAGGGGGCTGATGACCGCGGACGCCTGGCGCGATCTGATGGTGTCCGTCGGCGCCTGAGGCGCCCGTCAGCGCCGCACCGCCTCGAACACCGGCATCGGGGCGGCGAAGCCCTTGAGCTCGAGGGAGCCGAACGCCCGGAAGCTGAGCGCCGACGTCTCCGCGAGCTGCGTCACCTCCTCGCTCACGAGGGTCTGGCCCTCGGTGGCACGTGCGGCGATGCGGGCGGCCAGGTTCACCGTGCGCCCGAAGTAGTCGCCGTCCTGGAAGACGGCGGATCCGGCCGCCACGCCCGCGTGGGCCGGAAGCCCCATCGTGGGCGCACGTTCCACCAGTTCGAGGATGGCCAGCGCGGCGTCGCCGGGGTCACGGAAACGCAGCATCACCCCGTCGCCCAGCCACTTGATCGGCTCGCCGCCCCGAGGACCGGACACCGCGTCCACCATGTGCGCGAGGTCGGCGGCCGCGCGCGCCCCGGCCTCGTCGCCCTGTTCCTCCGTGAGCGCCGTGTACCCGGCGAGGTCGACGAAGGCGAAGGCGGGGGGATGCTCGGGCTTCCGGTACAGGCCCATCTCCTCCAAGACCGACTCGATGCCCTCCACGGTGTACTCGGTCCACCGGCGCTCCTGGTGTCGCCGGTAGAGGGTGAGGAGCAGCTCCTCCTGCAGCGGCGTCGATTCGGCGCCGAACCGGTTCGCCTGATCGACGGCGTCCACGAGGCTCATGCCCTGTTGGAGGAACGCGCCCACGATGTAGGTGTCGAACAGCGCAACCTCCGACTCCGTGATGCGACGCATCGCATCCTGGAACACCCGCGAGGTGCGAACGATCGCCTCGGGATCCACGAGGAGCGACGACAGCTTCGTGAGCTGGAAGATCGCCAGGTCATCCTCACGGGTCCGATCGTCGGGCGCCGGCCGCACGGGCCCGATCGCCCTCTCCACATCGAGCACGAGGTCGAGCGAGAGGTCCAACTCCTCGGCCAGCTCGCGGTAGGTCGTCGTGGCCTGCGCCGCGAATCGGAAGTGAGGGAGGTCCGCGAACGAGAACGAGATCTTGCCGGCCGCAACGGCCTCGGCCAGGTCCTCCGGACGCATACCCGCACGGTCGCAGGAAGCCAACAGCCGCGCCCTGTAAACGTCCGGCTGCCCGAAGGAGCCGTCCTCCGCCGCTGCGATGATCCCTAGCTCGACGTAGTGATCGATCGTCTCGTCGGGAACGCCCGCTCGCTCGGCCAGCTCGTGCCTGGACAGGGACTCCATCGGTGAAGCGTAGCGCGCGCCGTGGTTGGTCTTGGTCGACGACGTTCCCCGTTGGCGAACGAGACGTCGGTGGGCGCTGAGGGACTCGAACCCCCGACTTCCTCCTTGTAAGGGAGGCGCTCTGACCAGCTGAGCTAAGCGCCCGCACGTTCCATGTGGCCGCATGCCCGGCACACGACATCGCCCATCTGCACCGACAGGCGCGTCCCCCCGCACGCGGCGCACCGGTCCAGGCCTTCGGCCCAGTCCGCGACGTCGCGCTGGCATTCGGGGCAGATCAAGACCTGCCGCCCCGAGACCACCGCCCGGACCCACGGCACCCCGCGCTTGTCGGGATCGTAGGTGGGACGGCCGCAGCGGGAACACCCCGGTCGGTCACCCGGCGAGAGCGCACCGTCCAACGGCCTCACGGCCACCAAGGATACGCCGGGCCGCGCCCGATGCTCGGTCAGCCCCCGGGACGCGGGTCCTTCGGCCGTCGCGATCGCGGGGGTCGTGAACTATGCCGTATCCGGGAGGAGGCGACTGGGATGGCGCGATGGGAAGGCTTCCGCCAGTGCCCCGGCTGCGGGTTCGATCTCGCCACAGGCGAAGGCGTGCGCTCCTGCTCGTGGGGCGACTGCCCGTACCTGCCCGAGGAGCTGGACGTCTATTGCCCGGATTGCCGCTTCAACTTCTTCACGATGGAGGGCAACCCCCCATGTGAGGATCCGATGACGTGCACGCACGGCGCCGAGCCACGGGGCCACATCGAGAACCTGCGCACCTGGCTCGAGCGCCAGGATCGCTGAGCCCGAAGACTCAGCCTCCGTGCACCGTGCGGCCGGCGGCCACGGTCATCTCGACCCGGGCGTCCGCGATGGCGCCCCGCGAGCGGTCGAACGGGTTGCGGTCGAGCACCGCGAGGTCGGCGCGCTTACCGACCTCGAGCGTCCCGGCGTCGTCGTCGTGGTTCACGTACGCCGTGCCGCTCGTGAACGCGGCCAGCGCCGCGTGCAGGTCGATCCGCTCGGCCGCATCGAGCGCCCCCGCCTCGCGGTCGTGGAGCAGCTCCCGATGCACGGCCACGTCGATCTCCTGCATCACGTCCGGCGTCGAGACCGGCCAGTCGCTGCCGAAGGCGAGGATCGCGCCGCTCGCCTTCACGGTGCCGATCGGATACAGGCGCGATGCGCGCTCCCCCACACGCGGTCGCGTGAGCTGCTCGATCGCGGGATCTGGCGCGCACCAGTACGGCTGGAAGTTGGCGACCACCCCGAGCCGGCGCAGGCGGGGAACGTCGGTCGGATCCGGGAGCTGGAGGTGCGCCACGTGGTGACGCAGATCGTTCCGCCCGTTGGCCGCCCGCGCGGCCTGCACCGCATCGAGCGCACCCCGGATCGCGCGGTCGCCCAACGCGTGCTGATGCACCTGGAAGCCGAGCGCGTCGAGCCGGATGACCGTGTCCTTCAGCGCCTCCGCCTCGACGAACTGGATGCCGGTGCCGTGATGCGCGCCGAACGCGCCCTCGTATGGCGTGAGCATCGAGCCGGTGCAACTCTCCGGACAGCCGTCGAGCATGATCTTGACGGTCGTCGCGTGGACGTTGCCGCCGGTCCCGCGCTCACGTTGCTCGACGAGCGCGTCGATCTGCTCGGGGCCACGGTGCCGGTCCCACCAGAGCGACGTCACCACCCGCGCGGTGAGCTCACCCGCGTCGTCGAGCGCGCGGTAGGCGTCGAGCACCCCGGGATCGACCCAAGCGTCCTGCCACCCGGTGATGCCGAAGCCGTGGAGGTGGGTGAGCGCCCGACGCAGGCAGGCGATCCACGTGGCCGCGTCGGGTTGCGGTACCACACGGCGGAGCACGTCATAGGCGGCGCCCTCCTGCAGGGTGCCGGTGAGCTCGCCGTCGGCATCTCGCACGAAGTAGCCGTCCCAGGGATCGGGCGTGTCGGCGGAGAGCCCGGCCAGCTCGAGCGCGCGGGAGTTCACCCACGCCGCGTGCACGTCGGTGTTCAGCAGGAAGACGGGACGGTCGGGGACGATCGGCGTCGAGGTCGTTCCGATGGGGGCCGTCCGTGGCCGCGTAAACCGGGCTGTACCACCCGCCGCCCACGATCCAGTCGAGGTCCGGGTTCGCGTCGGCGAACGTCTTGATGCGGGCGAGGTACTCGTGCGGCGTGAATACGTCGTCGAGGTTCACGTTGAGGAGGTTGCGCGCGCCGATCGCCGGGTGGACGTGGGCGTCCTGGAAGCCCGGGGTCACCATGCGCCCGGGCAGTGAGACGACCTCCGTCGCAGGGCCCTTGAACGGACGGACGTCGTCGTCGGTGCCGACCGACACGACACGATCCCCGCGCACCGCGACCGCCCGCGCCCATCGGCGTGCGGCGTCGCCCGTCCAGACGTCGGCGTCGACGAGGATGAGGTCCGCCGGCCGGTCGCCCATGGGCGCGGAACCTACCCGGCCGCCGTTGTGGGGTCAACGTCGTGCGTGGCGAACCGCTCCCCGGATCGGAACGTGGTGGTGCCGCCGTCGTGGCGCACCATCGCGCCGCCACGGCCGTGCACCTCCCAGGTGACGCCGTCCCCGACGATGGCGGTCTGCTCCTCGATGCCCACGAACCACACCCCCGGCGAGAGACGCGACATCAGGAACGAGCGCATCCCGGGGATCCACCGCATCCGGTCCCAGTGCACCCCGAAGGAGACGTTCGGCACCAGCCCGAGGCCGAAGAGCCATCCCGTGCCGATGTTGCCGCGTGCCGCACGTTGCGAACGCGATTGGCTCGCCACCATCGCCCCGGCGCTGCAGCCCCCGTACACGGCGCCGCGGGCGAGCGCGCGCCCGATCGCCTCCCACAGCGGCGATCCCTGCAGGACCTGGGCCAGGTGCTGCGGCTTGCCCCCCGAGAAGAACACCATCGAGGCCGCCTCGGCGCGCGCGGCGATGTCCGCGTCCATCGCGTGCGCCCGATCCTTCACGGGAAGCACCTCGGCCGGCACCCCCATCGAGCGATAGTGGTCGAGGCCCATCGCGGCCCAGCGATCGAAGACGTCGTCGCCTTCGGTGGCGCTCGCTGTGGGCAGGATCACGACGGATCCGTCGCCCATCGCCGAGCCGAGCACCTCCAGCTCCGGCTGGCAGGCCCACGGTTCGAACTCGCCGGATCCGAGCAAGAGGTAGGTGCGGTCCACCATGGCGCGAGCCTAACGGGCCCGCCGCGAACGATGCCGATGCGGGAGGATGGATGGGTCGACCGTTGGGAGGAGAGCGAGATGACCGACAGCCGCAAGGATGACGTGCACATCGAACAGACCGGCGCCGGCACCGTCCGGGGTCACGACGTGACGATCGAGCGCGCGGGGGTGGGCGCGCTGGTGGGCCACAAGGTGGAGGTGGACCGTGCGGGCGTGGGCGCGGCCGCGATCCGGGGCGATGCCACGTTCACGAACGCCGCGGTGGGCGCCACGGCCGCGGGCGGCGACGTCGAGCTGCACACGGCGCTCTGCGGCCCGATCCTCGCCGCGGGGGACGTGACGATCGAGCGCGGCATCACCCAGTCGATCGTGTCTCTGGGGAGCGCGCGCATCGGGCAGGGGGGGTTCGTGGGCGCGCTGCTCGCGCCGGGCGCGGTGGTGGAGGACGGCGCGAAGGTGCTCCTCGACCTGAAGGGGGCGGTGGCATTAGGCGTCGCGGCCGGCGTGGTCGCTGGAGCCATCTCGGCGCTGGGTCGCCGCAGCTCCTGAGTCAGTCGTCGGACGTGGAGGGGTAGGTCGGCTCGGGTTCCGGCTCGGGTTCCGGCTCGGGTTCCGGCTCGGGGGCCGGGGCGGGGTGGCCGTCGCCCGACACGGCGACGGTCGTCACCGGCGCCTCGGGCACCACCACGGGAGCTTCGGGGATCAGGCCGCCCACGCGGTGCCGGCCTCCGCGCGCGCTCCCCCGCGCGCGCCAGATCGCCACGAGCGCCGCGCCGAGGCCCAGCACCGAGGCGAGGCCCCACACGGCTAGATCCAGGAACGGCACCAGGCCGAGCAGCGCAACGATCGCCCACCCGGCCAGGAAGGCGAGCCAGCGGCTGCGCGGCGGCGTCACCAGGAGCCGCCCCAGGGCCCACGCGGACCAGGCGAGCCCCGCCAGGAACAGAAGGCTGAGCGCGAGGAGCAGGGTAAGACCGAGCGGCAGTCCCACGATCGAGACCATCAGGGCCACGCACACGAGGGGCAGCCCGATCGCGAGCAGCAACCCCCACCCGAACGAGGCGAGCGGCGCCGTGCGCGACGGCGGTGGCAACCCGGTCCGCGCCGCGGGGCGCCAACAGCAGCAGCAGGAGCCCGAGCAGCAGGACGGAGAACGCGATCGCGGCGCCGCCCACGAGGATGCCGAGGGCGCCGAGCGGTCCCTGCAGCGTGAAGCCCACGTTCTGCCGGATCTGGCCCCCCACCTTCGCGCCCGCCTCCACGCCGACCTTCTCGCCCCCGAGGACGTCGCCGCCGATCAAGGAGGCGCCCGTGATGCGGATGGGCCCGTTCAACGCGACGACACTGCCGGTGATGTAGCCGCCGGCGACGTTGATAGGCCCGTCGAGCACGACCACGTCGCCGCTGACGGACCCGAGGATGTTGGCGCGCCCGTGGAAGACCACGACCTCTCCCACCACAGTGCCTTTGGGCACCGTAAGGGTCCCGGAGATCACGACCTGCTCCTGCGCACCTCCGACGGGCGCGGCGGGCGAGGCGGCGGGGCTGCCGGAGGGTCGCGGGCTCGCCGTCTGCGCGTGGGCGAGCGCGGCCGGCACGACCGTGAGGACGGCGACCAGCCCGAGCGCGCCCACGACGCGGCGGGCGAACGTGCGTGCGGCCGGCGACATGCGCGCATCCTACCGTCGGCCCACCCTTGTCCGAGCTTCCGGGTACGGTTGCACCGTGGCCCTGAAGGCGTTCTCCCCGCCCGTCCGCGACTGGTTCGCCGCCTCGTTCGCGGAGCCCACGCGCGCGCAGCGCCTCGGCTGGAAGGCCATCGCCGAGGGACAACACTCGCTGATCCTCGCCCCGACGGGTTCCGGGAAGACGCTCGCCGCGTTCCTGTGGGCGCTCGACCGGCTGAGCGCCGAGTCCCCGCCCCAGAGCGGCCGCGCGCACCCGCGTCCTGTACATCTCGCCGCTGCGCGCGCTGGCCGTCGACGTGGAGAAGAACCTCCGCGCGCCGCTCGCCGGCATCGAGCACGCGGCCGATCGGCTCGGCACGCCCCTGGCGCACGTCCCCACCGTGGGCGTGCGCACCGGCGACACGCCCGCCAACGAGCGCCGCACCCTCCTGAAGCGCCCGCCGGACATCCTGATCACCACGCCGGAGTCGCTCTACCTGATGCTCACCTCGCAGGCGCGCGAGACCCTGCGCAGCGTGCGCTGGGTGATCGTCGACGAGATCCACGCCCTGGCCGCCACCAAGCGCGGCGCGCACCTCGCCCTGTCGCTGGAGCGCCTGGACGCGATCGCCGAGACGCCCCCCAGCGGATCGGCCTGTCCGCGACGCAGCGCCCGCTGGAGGAGATCGCGCGGTTCCTGGGCGGGCAGGCGGACGACGCGCACCCCGAGGCCGGTGACCATCGTGGACGCGGGGCACCGCAAGCCGATGGAGCTCGAGGTCGTGGTGCCGGTGGAGGACATGGCGGAGCTCAGCGCGCAAGCGGAGCCGTCGCCGGCGCCGCCGCTGCTGCTCGGTCCCTCGGGGGCGGGGCAGTCGCCGGCCCAGGCGTCGATCTGGCCGTCGATCCACCCGCGCCTGCTCGAGCTGATCCGCGCGCACCGCTCGACCATCGTGTTCGTGAACGCGCGGCGCCTCGCGGAGCGGCTCGCCTCGCGGCTGAACGAGCTGGCGGGCGAGGACCTCGTGCGCGCGCACCACGGGGCGCTCGCGCGGGAGCAGCGCCTGGAGGTGGAGGACGCGCTGAAGTCGGGCACGCTCCGGGCCATCGTCGCCACGTCCTCGCTGGAGCTCGGCATCGACATGGGCGCGGTGGACCTCGTGATCCAGGTGGAGTCGCCCGGCTCGGTGGCGAGCGGGCTGCAGCGGATCGGGCGCGCCGGCCACCAGGTGGGCGAGCCGAGCCGCGGCAAGATCTTCCCGAAGTTCCGCGGCGACCTCCTCGAGGCCTCGGTGGTGGCCGAGCGCATGCTCGCCGGCAAGATCGAGGAGACCCGATACCCGCGCAACCCGCTCGACGTGCTCGCCCAGCAGCTCGTGGCGATGTGCGCGGTGGACGAGTGGACCGTCGACGACCTGTACGGCGCGGTACGGCGCGCGGCCAACTTCGCGGAGCTCTCGCGCGAGGTGTTCGAGGCCGTGCTCGACCTGCTGGCCGGCCGCTACCCCTCCGACGGCTTCGCCGAGCTCCGACCCCGCGTCGGTCTGGGATCGCGTCCACGACGTCGTGCGCGCGCGCGACGGCGCCGGGCGCCTCGCCATCACCTCGGGCGGCACGATCCCCGACCGCGGGCTCTTCGGCGTGTTCCTGCCGGACGGCACCCGCGTGGGCGAGCTGGACGAGGAGATGGTGTACGAGAGCCGCCGCGGCGAGGTGTTCCTCTTGGGGGCGTCGAGCTGGCGGATCGAGGACATCACGCGCGACCGCGTGGTGGTGACCCCCGCGCCCGGCGAGCCCGGGAAGATGCCGTTCTGGAAGGGCGACAAGCCGGGGCGCCCCCTGGAGCTCGGGCGCGCGATCGGCGCGTTCACGCGGGAGCTGCGCGGCACGCGGCGCGCCGCGGCCCTCGCGCGCCTGAAGGACGAGATCGGCCTCGACGCCTGGGCCGCAGAGAACCTCGTGGCCTACCTCGACGATCAGCTCGAGGCCACCGGGCGCCGTCCCCGACGACCGGACGGTGGTGGTCGAGCGCTTCCGCGACGAGATCGGCGACTGGCGGATGTGCGTCCTGTCCCCGTTCGGCCAGCGCGTGCACGCGCCCTGGGGGCCTCGCGCATCGAGGCACGGCTCCTCGATCGGTTCGGCCCGGGCGCACAGGTCCTGTGGAGCGACGACGGCATCGTGATCCGCCTCCCCGAGGCCGTCGACCGCATCCCGGTGGAGGACCTCCTGTTCGAGCCGGAGGACGTGGAGGCCGCGGTGGTGGCGGCCCTGCCGGGCACCGCGCTGTTCGCGAGCGTCTTCCGCGAGGCCAGCGCCCGCGCGCTCCTGCTCCCGCGTCAGCGCCCGGGCCGGCGCACGCCCCTGTGGCAGCAACGCCAGCGCAGCGCCGACCTGCTCGCCGAGGCCGCGAAGCACCCGACGTTCCCGATGCTGCTGGAGACCACGCGCGAGTGCCTGCGCGACATCTTCGACGTGCCGGCGCTGCGCGAGGTGATGACCGACCTGCGTTCGCGCACCACCAAGCTTGGTGGCCGTCGACACCGAGCGCGCCTCGCCGTTCGCCCAGTCGCTCCTCTTCCGCTGGGTGGCCATCTACATGTACGAGGGCGACGCCCCGCTCGCGGAGCGGCGAGCGGCGGCGCTGGCGCTCGACCGCGACCTGCTGCGCGAGCTGCTGGGCACGGAGGAGCTGCGCGAGCTCCTGGACGCCGAGGCGCTCGACCAGCTGGAGCTCGAGCTGCAGCGCCTGGCCGACGGATGGAGGGTACGCGGCGCCGACGGCCTGCACGACCTCCTGCGCGAGGTCGGGGACCTGCGCGAGGACGAGATCGCGGCGCGGTCGGAGGGCGACCCGTCAGCGTGGATCGGGCGCCTGCTGGACGAGGGCCGCGCGATGCGGGTGCGGGTCGCCGGCGAGGACCGCGTCGCCGCCGTGGACGATGCCGCGCGCCTGCGCGACGCGCTCGGGGTGTCGCTGCCGCAGGGACTGCCCGCGCGCCTTCACGGGCGTGACCGAGCGTCCGCTCGACGGGCTCGTCGCGCGCTTCGCCCGCACGCACGGGCCGTTCGTCGCCGGCGACGTGGCCGCGCGCCTGGGCGTCGCCCCCGACCGCATCCGCGCGGCCCTCGAGGCCCTGGAGGCGGAGGGCCGCGTCACGCACGGTGAGTTCCGGCCCTCCGGCGTGGAGCGCGAGTGGTGCGACGTCGAGGTCCTGCGCCGGATCCGGCGCCGGTCGCTCGCCGCCCTCCGCAAGGAGGTCGAGCCCGTGGACGCCGCCACGCTCGGACGGTTCCTGCCCGCGTGGCAGGGTGCCGATCGTCCCCGCGGCGGCGTCGACGCGCTCACCGACGCCGTGACGCGGCTGCAAGGCGCGGCGCTCCCCGCCTCGATCGTCGAGGCCGACGTGCTCCCGGCCCGCGTGCAGGGCTTCCGGCCCGCGGACCTCGATGCCCTCTGCGCCGGGGGCGAGCTCCTCTGGATCGGCGCGGGCGCACTCGAGCGGCGACGACGGACGAGTGATCCTGTGCTTCCGCGATCAGGCCCGCGCGCTGCTGGGCGACGCGCCCGCCCGTCGACGACGTGCCGGACGGCGACCTCCACGCGGCCCTGCGCGAGCATCTGGCCGCGCGCGGCGCCTCGTTCTGGACCGATCTCGTCCAGGCCGCCGGGACCGCGGACGAGCGACGTCTGCTCGCCGCGCTCTGGGACCTGGTCTGGGCCGGCGAGGTCACGAACGACACGATGGCGCCCCTGCGCGCCTTCGTGCGCGGGGCCTCCGCGAAGATCCGGACGCCCGGGCCTGGACGCCGTCCACGCCCGGGTGGCCTGCGGCGCAGCGGTCCTCCGGCGGGAGCGGGCCGCTGGTCGCTGGTGGCACCCCTGCTGGAGCCCTCGCCAAGCCCAACCGAGGCCGCCCACGCGCGCGCGCTCCAGCTGCTCGATCGCCACGGCGTCGTCACCCGCGAGTCCGTCCTCGCGGAGAACGCACCGGGCGGGTTCGCGGGCGTCTACCCCGTGCTCAAGGCGATGGAGGAGTCCGGGAAGGTGCGCCGCGGCTACTTCGTCGCCGGCCTCGGGGCGGCGCAGTTCGCCCTACCGGGAGCGGTGGATCGGCTCCGAGCCCTCCGCGACGCGCGGCCCACGCTCGACGACGGCGACGAACCCGTCGCCCCTCCGACGGTGCTCGCCGCGGCGGACCCCGCCCAACCCTACGGCGCGGCTCTCCCCTGGCCCGACGCCGCCGGACGGCCGGCGCGTCAGGCGGGCGCCTACGTCGTCCTGGCCGACGGCGCTCCCACCGCGTACCTCGAACGGGGTGCCCGCAGTCTCCTGACGTTCGGGACCCCGCCCGAGCGGTGGGCGGAGCCGGTCGCCACCCTCGTGAAGGACGGCCGTCTGCGGAAGATCGAGCTCCATCGCATCGACGGCGCCCCGGCCTCGGAGTCCCCGCACCTCGAGGCGCTCCGCGTCGTCGGATTCGCCGACGGTTACCGCGGTCCCACGTTGCGGGGGTGACCGCACCGTGCCCGAGGGCGACACCATCCACCTGACGGCGGCGCGCCTCCGCGACGCGCTGGGGCACGACGCGCTGACGAGGTTCGAGACGCCACGACCCGTGCTCGGTCCCCGTCCAGAGCCCGGAGCGACGATCGATGCCGTCGCCGCGCGCGGGAAGCACCTCCTGATGACGTTCGCGGGCAGCGTCACGTTGCACACCCACATGCAGATGACGGGCAGCTGGCGCGTGTATGCGCCCGGGGAACCTTGGCGGCTGGCGCCGTCGAGGGTCCGCGCGAGGGTCGAGACCGAGCGTTCCGTCGCCGTCTGCGTCGCCGCCCCCGTCGTCGAGCTCCTCGATGCGGCGGCGCTCCGCCGCCACCCGGTCCTCAACGCGCTCGGACCGGATCTCTGCGACCCGGCACCCGATCTGGACGAGGCGCTCGCCCGCATGGACCGCCTCGAGCCCACCACCCCCGTCGGCGTGGCTCTCCTCGACCAGCGCGTGGCCGCGGGTGTCGGGAACGTTTACCGCTCCGAGGTGCTCTGGCTCTGCAGGCAGGATCCGTTCGCGTCGGTGGGAGCGGCTGGAGGCGGACGCGCCGCCTCGGCGAACAGGCGCGCACCGTCTGGTGGTGCGCCGCCTGCCAGACTGAGCGCTGATGGAGCTCGGCGCGTACGGGAGCCGGTGGGCGGTTGCGACCCCCCATACCCTCGCCACGGAGGCGGGCGCGGTGGCGTTCGAACGCGGCGGCAACGCGCTGGACGCCGCCATCGCGGCCGCCGTCACGCTCGCCGTGGCCTATCCGCACATGAACGGGGTGGGCGGGGACCTCTTCGCGCTGGTGCACCAGCCGGCCGGCGACACCGTGGCCGTGAACGGGAGCGGGCGGGCGCCGTCGGGCGCGGCCCGGGAGGCCGCCGCGGCGGCGGGCGCCGGCCACATGCCCGAGCGGGGCCCGCTCACCGTCACCGTGCCCGGAGCCGTGAGCGGCTGGGAAGCGCTGCACCGCCTCGGCGCGGCGCTCCCGTGGCGGGACGCGTTCACGCAGGCCATCGCGCTGGCTCACGGGGGCGTGTCCGTCTCGCATTCGCTCTCGCAGATCCTCGCCGGGCCGGATCGGCCTGGCGCGTCTGACGAGGACCCGCTCGCGGCCATCTTCGCGCCCGGGGGGACCGCGCTCCCCGAGGGCGCGCTGTTCCTGCAGCCCGCCCTCGGCGCCACGCTCACGCAGATCAGCGTCGAAGGTCCGGCCGTTCTCTACGGCGGCGAGGTGGGCGTCCGCTACGTCGAGGGCCTCCGTGCCGCGGGGGTGCCCATCACGCTCGAGGACCTCGCCGCGCACCGCGCGGACCTGGGAGCCCCGCTGCGAGCGCGCTACCGCAACGTCGACGTCCTGGTGCACCCACCCAACTCCCAGGGGTTCCTCCTGCTGGAAGCGCTCTCCATCGTGGAGCGGCTCGGGATCGACCCCGACCCGCTAGGCCCGGACGCGTCAACGCTCGCCACGATCTTCCGGGCGACTGCGCGTGACCGCGACCTCCACCTCGCCGACCCCGATGCGATGCGGATCCACCCCTCGACCCTGCTCGACGACGGCCACCTCGCGTCCCTGGTCGACGAGGTGCGCTCGGGCGTCCCGGACGAGCCCCCGGCCCCGCCACGCCGTGCGGGCGACACGATCGCGCTCGTGGCCGCCGACGCCGACGGTCGCACCGTATCGTTGATCCAGAGCCTCTTCTACGGCTTCGGCTCGGGCATCTTCGATCCCTCGACCGGGATCGTGGCCCAGAACCGCGGCGGTTGTTTCTCGGTGGACCCGGCGCACGCCAACGCGCTCGCGCCCGGCAAGCGTCCCGCGCACACGCTGATGCCCGTCCTCGTGGAGCGGGAAGGTCGGCCCGCGTACGCGACCGGCACGATGGGGGGCTTCGCCCAACCCCAGATCAACGCGATGAACCTGATCCGCGCCTTGGACCTGAGGTTGCCGCCCGCGGAGGCCCTCGCGGCCCCTCGCTGGCTGGTCCAAGGCATGGACCCCGAGGCCGGACATACGCCCTTCGTCCTGGTCGGGGCCGGCGTGCCGGTCGAGACCATCGACCGGCTCCAGGGCAGCGGGTTCCGCGTCGATACCGTGGGAGAGCACGATGAAGCCGTGGGCCACGCGCACATGATCCGCGTGGGGCCCGCCGGCTTCGACGCCGGGAGCGACCCGCGCGCGGATGGGGGCGCGCTCGCCGGTTGAGACGACGGGATCCCGGATCGCCATGGACCAGCAGGTGCCCGAACCGAACGACGTGATCGAGGCGCGGTTCCGCGCGCTCGTCGAACGATTGCCCGCCATCGTGTACCTGGAGGATGCCTATGGCGCTCCCGGACAACCGGGCGCCCTCCTCTACGTGAGCCCGCAGCTGGAAGCGATCTTGGGGTACCGCCCCGAGGCATGGCTCGAGGAGCCCATCGCGTGGCGCGCCCAGATGCATCCCGACGACGTCGTCGCGGCCCATGCCGCCTACGAACGAGCCACCGCGACGGGCATGCCGTACGACGCCGAGTACCGGATGTTCGCGCACGACGGGGGGATCGTCCGGTTCCGCGACGAGGCCGTCCTGGTCCACGACGAGGCCGGCGCCCCGCTCTACTGGCAGGGGATCATGTACGACGTCACCGCCGAGCGCGAGGGCGAGATCCGGGCGCTGGAGGCGGAGGCCCGGTACCGCACGCTCGTCGAGCAGCTGCCTGCCATCGTCTATTCCGAGGACATCACGGGCGACGGCCTGCAGGTCGTCTACATCAACCCACGCGTGCAGGAGCTCCTGGGCATCGCGCCGGAGGAGTGGGTGGCCGATCCGAGCGTGTGGATGGCGGGGATCCACCCCGACGATCGCGCCCATGTCGACGAGGTGAATCGCACCACCGAGCAGACGGGCGAGCCGTTCTCGGTCGAATACCGCATGTTCGCGCGCGACGGCCGCATCGTCTGGTTCCGCGACGAGGCCGTCCTCGTATACGACGCGGAGGGCGAGCCCGCGTACTGGCAGGGCGTGATGATGGACATCACCCAGGTGAAGGAGACCGAGGCCCAGCTCGCCGAGGCCGAGTCCCGCTACCGCGCGCTCGTGGAGCAGATGCCCACGATCACCTACATCGACGCGCTCGACGGTCCCGTCAACACGCTGTACATCAGCCCGCAGACCGCGGAGATCCTCGGTTACACGCCGGACGAGTGGTACGCGGACCCCGAGCTCTGGGCGAAGATCGTCCATCCCGACGACGCCCAGCGCGCCGCCCACGAGGGGCCCGCCCACCACGACGTCATCTACCGGTTGATCGCGCGCGGCGGCCACGTCGTCTGGGTCCACGACCAGGCGCGCCTCATCCACGACGAGACCGGGGCCCCCAAGTTCTGGCAGGGTGTGCTCGTCGACATCACGCAGCAACGCCGGACCGAGGAGCTCGAGCGCGACCTCGCGGCCGAACGGGAGGCCACCGATCGTCTGCGCGAGGCCGACGAGCTCAAGAACACGTTCCTGCGAGCGGTCTCGCACGACCTGCGCACACCGCTGGCCGCGATCCTCGGGCTCGCGGCCACCCTGGAACGCTCGGAGCTGAACCTCCCGCCCGAAGAGGGGCGTGAACTGGCCGGGCGCATCGTCGCCAACGCGCGACGGCTCGACCGCATGGTCACGGACATGCTCGACCTCGATCGGCTCGCCCGCGGCGCGATCGCGCCCTCGCTCTCCCCCGTCGACGTCGGCTCGCTGGTGCGGGAGCTCGTCGCCAACTCGGAGACGGTGGCCGGTCGACGACTGCAGCTCGACACGGAGCCGATCGTGATCGGCGCCGACGCCGCCATGGTCGAGCGGATCGTCGAGAACCTGCTGGGCAACACGGCGAAGCACACGCCGGCCGACGCGCGGATCTGGGTGCGGGTGGAACGCGTCCCCGACGGCGTCCAGATCGCGGTGGAAGACGACGGCCCCGGGATCGAACCGGGCGACCGCGACCGGGTCTTCGAGGCGTTCGCCCAGGGCCTGTCACCGGCCCGCGCTACCGGCGTCGGCGTCGGACTCGCGGTGGTGGCGCGCTTCGCGGAGCTCCATGGGGGGCGCGCGTGGGTCACGGATCGCGTCGGCGGAGGCGCCTCGTTCCGGGTCGTGCTCTGCGACCGCCTGCCCGGTTCAGAGGGCGCTCAGCCCACCGCCACCGGCTCGTCACCGGAGGCGAGCCAGGCGTAAGCCTCCTCCTCCTGCGCGAAGTGTAGGCGCAGGATCGCGTGCAGCCCGTAGAGCACGCGACGCAGGTCCATGAGATCTTCCGCATCTGGTCCGGCGGGCGGGAGGTCCTCCAGCAACGCTTGGTACACGCGCGCGAGGTGCGCGATCTCGATGTGGGCGCGCGCCATACTCCCCATCGGGTCCTCGCCCCCCATCATCTCGGCGATGACCGGGTAGACGGCGGCCTCCTCCTCCTCCTCGTGCTGTGGGAGGCGCTCCACGATGAACCATCGGATCGCCTCGAGCTCCCGCTTCGTCTCCTCCGGGCTGAGCGTGCCCAGCCGGTCGGCCGTCGTGCGGATCTGTTGGAGCTGCGGGGCGAACTCCCGGTGCTCGGCGCGGAACGGCTCGGCGACATCGGTGGCCGTCACGGGACGGCCGTTGCCGCGCCCAGGGCCGAGCGCTCGCAGCGCGTTCAGGATGGACGCCACGTCGATCAGCTCCTGGATGATGGCGCCGCCCACGGGTCCGATGATCCCGAACGCGCCGAAGAACATGAACCCGAAAGCGAGCCCCATGCCCATCAGCACCGACTGGATCGCGATGCGCCGGGAACGTTGCGCGATCGCCATCGCGTCTCCGAGACGATCGAGACGGTCCACCACCAGGACGACGTCCGCCGCCTCCGAGGATGCGGTCGCGCCGCGCGCGCCCATCGCCACGCCCACGTCGGCGTGCGCGAGCGCGGGCGCGTCGTTCAGGCCGTCGCCCACCATCACGATCACGCCGCCGTCCTCCCGCTCGACGTCCACCGCCTCGACCTTCTCCGAGGGAGCTCGCTCGGACAGGATCCGGTCGACGCCCAGGGCCGCGCCCACCGACTCGGCGACGTCCGGGTGGTCGCCCGTGACCATGACCACACGCTTGATGCCCACCTTCCGGAGCCCGCGGATCACGCGGGGGCTGTCGGGGCGGATCGGATCGTCGATCACGAATGCGCCCGCGACCTGACCGTCGACGGCGACGAACACGCACGACGAGCCGTCCAACATCGAGCGACGGCGCACGTCGCGGGCCCGTCCCGGGAGGGGGGCGCCAGCTGTCACGAACGACGCCTTGCCGAGGGTGACCTTCCGTCCGTCGACGGCGCCAACGATGCCCGCGCCGTGTTGCTCCCGCACCTCCTCGGGCAGCTCGAGCTCCATCCCCCGGTCCCGCGCGGCACGCACGATCGCGGTGGCGAGCACGTGCGGTGATACCTGATCCACCGAGGCGGCCAGCCGCAAGAGCTCGTCGGCGTCGACGTCGCCGAAGATCTCGACGTCCGCCACCTGCGGGATACCGGAGGTGAGCGTGCCCGTCTTGTCGAAGAGCAGGACCGTGGCTCGTCCGAGCGTCTCCAGGGCGCCGCCGCCCTTCACGATGATGCCGCGCTTGGCGGCGCGCGAGATGCCGGCCACGATCGCGATCGGCACGGCGAGGATCAGGGGACACGGGGTGGCCACCATCAGGACCGTGAGCGCGCGCACCGGATCCCCGCTGATGATCCAGGCCCCGGCGGCGATCGCGAGGCTGACGGGGATGAAGATCGTGGCGTAGCGATCGGCGAGGCGCACGGCGGGCGCTTTCGATTCCTGCGCCTCCTTCACGAGGCGCACGATGCCCGCGTAAGTGCTCTCCTCCGCCGTGGCGGTGGCACGCAGGTCGAAGGCCGGCCCGGCGTTCAGGGCACCGGAACGCACGAGGTCGTGGTGCTGGCGGTCGACGGGACGTGACTCCCCCGTGAGCGCCGACTCGTCCAGCACGGCGTCTCCCAGCAGCAGCCCGTCCACCGGAACGACCTCTCCCGACTTCACGAAGAGCCGATCGTCGGTCCGCACATCTTCGATCGGCCGCGTCACCAGGTCCCCGTCCTCGTAGCGCGTGACCGTGCCAGGCGCGCGCTCCAGCAGCGCCTTCAGCTCGCGGTGGGCCCGGCGGTCCGCGTAGGCCTCCAACGACTCGCCGGTCGCCAGCATGAGCGCGATGACGGCGCCCGCCAGGTACTCCCCGAGCGCGAGCGCCCCACCCATCGCGATCACCGCGATGAGGTCGACGCCTGCCTCGCGCCGCCAGAGTCCGACGAGGACCTCGATGGCCTTGGGCACGAGCGCGATGACGGTGGTGATCGCCCAGGCCCAGTAGGCGGCATCCGTCTGCCCCGCGAGCTTGAGGACACCTCCGGCCACCAGGCCTACGACCGAAGCGGCCAGCCAGAGCTGGCTGAGACCGAGCCGCCCGTGTGACCGCTCGGCCGTGGGGTTCATCCCTCCACCTTCCGGAGCGCGGCCACCAGATGGCGCGTCATCGCGGTCTCGTCCATCGCCATGTCGATCTCGTACGAGAGGACGTCGTCGTCGAGCCGGTAGCGGCGTCGCAGCGCGGTCACCGCGGAACCGGTGCCCGTACGCCCCACCGACGAGCTGGCGAACGAGAGCTCCGCGCCGGAGATCGTGCCCTCCGCGACCTCCGTGAGACCGAGCGGATGCGCGAGCGTCAGCTCCACCGCTCCGGCGTCGGTGCCCGGCCGCAGGAACCCCCGTTCGAAGTGGAGAGGGGCATCGTCGCCCACGAGCCAGCTCGACTGCCGGTAGAGCAGGAACGGATCACCGACGTGGTCGAACACGAGCTCCTCGCGGTAGCGGAAGGGCTCGATCGTCGGGTACTCCCCGTCCCCCTCGCCTCGCCAGGTCCCAAGGAGGAACGCCAGCGGCGCGAGGTCATCGTGCAGCGCAGGCGCCATCGCCTCGACGCTACCACGGGGCCCC
Organism: uncultured Actinomycetes bacterium; assembly: GCA_963810915.1. GTDB lineage: Bacteria > Actinomycetota > UBA4738 > UBA4738 > HRBIN12 > JAOUEA01. The sequence continues at coordinate 146,942 of CAWEPH010000006.1, forward strand.
ACGCACGCCTCCCCGGCCGTTCGGCCCGCGCGCGCACGACCGTGTGGGGTACCTTCCCTGCCATGCGCACGCTCTCCCGGATCAACGTCTCCCCGGTGAAGGGGATGGCCCTGCACCACCCCGAGGAGGTGGAACTCGGGCCGGCGGGCATCTCCGAGAATCGACGGTTCTACCTCGTGGATGAGCGGGACGAGCTCTTCAGCGCTCCTACCCACGGCCCCCTCGTGCGGATCCGACCCGACCACGACCCCGTGAGCCCGGCGCCTGCGCCTCACCTTCCCAGATGGCGTCGAGGTGTCCGGCGAGACCGACGCCCTCGGTGCGGCCGTCGTGACCGATTTCTACGGGCGGCCGGTGCCCGCCCACGAGGTGCTCGGTCCGTTCTCGGACGGCGATCTCCGCGTACGTCGGGAAGCCCGTCGCGGCTCCTGCGCTGCGACCGCGACGGCGACGGCGTCGACGTGAACCCGCTCACGTTGGTCTCCGAGGCCTCGGTGGAGGACCTGGCCTCGAGGGGAAAGCGGACGGAGCCCCTCGACTCGCGCCGGTTCCGCATCAACCTCGAGCTCGCCGGCTGCGCACCGTACGAGGAAGACTCCTGGGACGGGCGGCCGGTCCGCATCGGTGAGGCGACCGTGCGGATCGACGGTCAGATCCCCCGCTGCGTCCTCACGACGATGAGCCCCGATACCGGGCTCAAGGACTGGGACACCCTCACCCAGATCGCGAAGTACCGGCCGCGGATCGGGGGCCGGGGTGGGCTGCCCTTCGGGGTGTATGCCCAGGTGGACGACGCCTGGGCGGGTGCGCCTCGGCGATACCGTGACCCCTTCGACCTAGTCCGTTCGGACGATTCCTGCGGGAAACCCGCAACTCCCCGCGTTTCGGTATCAACCACGTTCGCGCGCTTCCGATATCGCAGCTGTACGCCCCGATCGTCGGGGGGCCGCTGCCACAGGAGGATGTTGGATGAAGATGAAGCTCACGAAGAAGCTGACGATCGGTTCGATGTTCGTCGGCATCGCGCTCGCCTCGAGCGTCGCGTTCGCGGCCTGGACCACGAACGGTACCGGTTCCGGCTACGCGAAGGCCACATCCGCCGCGGACCTCACGACGGTGGAGTGCCTCCGGAAGCACGTTCGTGAACCAGCTCTACCCGACCGGAACGGGCGATCTCATCGTGAAGATCCACAACCCGAACAGCTACGACGTCACCGTGACCGCTATCAACAATGACGGAAGCGGATCCATCACGTCGGACAAGGGCTCCGCTTGCGACGCGTCGACGGGCGTCACGTTCACGAACACCGCCGGCTCGTGGCCCGTGCCCGCAGGCACGACTCAGACGTTCACGCTGACCAACAAGGTCGCGATGAGCAACGCGTCGGACAACTCGTGCCAGGGCGCGGTGTTCACGATCCCTCTGAGCCTCGTGGGCGCCAGCAGCTGACCCGAGTCCAACACTTTCCCAGGCAGTCGCGAGGGCGGAGGGTCATCCCTCCGCCCTCGCATCGTCACCCGAGGTGAGCGTCACGTGCGGATCCCTGCCAAGATCGTCGGTTCGCTGAAGCTGTCGGCCGTGGTGCTCGTCGCCCTCGCGACGCTCGCCCAGGCCGCGCAGTTCGCGCAGCACCCGCCGCTCACCCACGGCGACGGGCTCGACGGCGCCGCGGCCAAGAGCGCCACGCCCGGGTTCAAGGTCACGAGGTCACATCTCCGGCCTCTACCCCGGCAAGAAGGCGAAGCTCGTCGTCCGGGTGCACAACCCCAACGGCTTCGCCATCTCCGTGCGGTCGCTGAAGGCGACCGTGAAGAACGTTCCGGGCTGCAGCGGCAAGAACGTCAAGATCAAGAAGTTCAAGGGCACGCGCCGCGTCGCCGCGCACAAGGCCGCGAAGATCAAGTTGACGCTGACGATGAAGCCGAAGGCACCCAACGGCTGCCAGGCGGCCAAGCTTCCGCTCGTCTACCACGGCAAGGCGGTGAAGGCGTGAGGACGCGAGCCAAGGTGGCCGTGGCCGCCGCCGTCGCCCTCGTGGTCGCGGCGGGGCCGGGTGTCGCGCTCGCGAGCTGGGTCGGCGGTGGCTCCGGCAACGGCTCTTCCAAGGCGGTCTCGATGCCGTCGGGCAACACCCCGAGCGTCTCGGTGACCGGGTCGCAACGTCACCGTGACGTGGACGGCCGCCACGTTGCCCGGGACCCACCGCCGTCGACGGGTACGTGGTGAACCGCTACGACGCCTCGACGAACGCGTCGCAGACCGTGGGGGCGTCGTGCAGCGGCACCGTGGCCGCGCTCACGTGCACCGAGGCCGCCGTGACACCCGGCTCCTGGTACTACAAGGTCCGACCCAAGAAGGGCGCCTGGCTCGGCGCGCAGAGCGCCGCGAGCGCCAACGTCACGGTGGCCTCGCCCTCGCTCTCGTTCAGCTCGTCCACCACCGTCAGCACGCTGCCCGCCACCCTGAACGGCTCGATCGCCGGCTTCATCACCGGCGAGACGATCACGTTCCGTCTGGACAACCCGACTTCCGGGACGGTGCTCACCGGCTCCGCCACCCCGTCGACGATCCCGACGAACGGGCAGGCCGCGATCTCCGTCACGATCCCCGCCGGCACGTCCAACGGCTCGCACACCGTCTACGCGGTGGGCTCGTCGGGCTCGCAGGCGAGCGGGGCGATCACCGTGGCCGTCGACATCGCACCTCCGACGATCTCCGCGATCACGATCGCGAAGACGACGGGCTACAGCGCCGGCGCCATCAAGCAGGGCGGCACCTACTACGTGTACGCGAACGTCACCGATCCGTCGCCGTCCAGCGGCATCGCCAGCGTCAAGGCCAACGTCAGCACCGTGACGACGGGAGCAACCGCGGTGACCCTCGTCGCGGGGAGCTACAGCGTGGGCGGCGTCAGCTACGACTACCGCAGCGCCTCGCAGACCGCGAACGCCGTCCTCTCGGCGGGTGCGAAGGCCTACTCCGTGACCGCCACGGACAACGTGAGCCTTTCGTCGACCTCGAACGGCTCCGTCACGGTGGACAACACGGCCCCGGCCGGGTCCGACGTCCAGAGCACGAACGGCGGCGGCACGGCCGGGAAGATCCAGGTGAACGACGCCATCGTCTACACGTTCACCGAACCCATCGATCCGGAGTCGGTGCTCGCCGGCTGGACAGGTGCCGCCACCACGGTGACCTTGCGGTTCACCACCAACGGTGGCGGCGACCGCGTGGTGATCGCCAACGCTTCCAACACGACGGTCCTGCCGATCAACCGGCTGAACCTCAACGGCACCGCGTACATCACCACGAGCGGCAACGGGACGGGCACGATGACGATGTCCGGCTCGACGATCACGATCACCGTCACGAGCATGGGGACGGCCGTTTCCGGGACGGCTCCCGCGAGCACCATGACATGGCAGCTCGTGGCGGGGATGTACGACCAGGCCAGCAACGCGTGCCCGGCGGCCACCAAGACCCAGACGGGCGGCCCCAAGGTCAACTTCTGATCGCGGTGGATGCGGGCTCGGCGGCTCGGTAGCATGCCGGCATGCTGAAGAACCTGCTCCAGCTCGTCGGATACCTGATCATCCTGGGCGCGATCGGCTCCATCCCGTTGATGCTGTGGCTCGGCGCCGTGGTGCTCACCACCGACCGCCGCACCGACTAGCCATCCCTCGCGTTCCGTGGGCCGATGGTCCCGTGCGATGCGGGCCCTTCGCGGTAGCGCTACCCTGAGCCCCCACGAGAGGGTCTGTGCATGGATATCCCGCCCACGGGTTCCGGAGCCGATGGAGGCGGCTCGTGGGGCGCCGCAGCGTTGAAGGCGTTGGCGATGATCGCCATCAGCTTCCTGGTGTTCGTGCTCGTGCCGAACTCCCTCCTCGCCTACCTCACCACCCGGATGACACCCACGGGGCGCGACCTCGTGGTGGCCACGTGGTGGCTCGTCGCCTTCGTCGTCGCGTGCTGGATCTTCGTTCGCCTGCAACGGCGGCGGAGGGCCTGAGGGATGCGGTTCGCCACCCAACCCGTCGGCGCCGAGTGGTTCGACGACAACGTGCCCTGCACGCGCGCGTGCCCGGTGCTCACGAACGCGGGACGCTACGTGACGGCCATCGCGGCCGGTGACGACGAACTCGCCTACCGCATCGCCCGCCTCCCCAACCCGTTCCCGTCGATCTGCGGCCGCGTCTGCGCCGCCCCGTGCGAGGTCGCCTGCCGCCGCGGACAGATCGATGAGCCCATCGCGATCCGAGCCCTGAAGCGGTACGTGACCGAGCGCTACGGCGTCGAGAGCGGACACGGTTCGCACATCTACCGCGACGCCGCTCCGACATCCCCAACGCGAGAGGAGCGCGTCGCGATCATCGGCGCGGGACCCGCGGGGATGGCCTGCGCGCACGACCTCGCGACCTTCGGGTACAAGCCCGTCGTTTTCGAGGCCCAGGATCGTCCCGGCGGCATGATGGTGCTCGGGATCCCGCCCTACCGGCTGCGGCGCGACCTCCTCCAGGACGAGATCAGGGCGATCCTGGATATGGGGGTCGAGCTCCGGACGAACCAGCGACTCGGCCGCGACTTCACGCTGAAGTCCCTCAGGGACGACGACTTCGAGGCCGTGTTCCTGGGGGTCGGGTGCATGCGCGGTCGCGACCTGCAGATCCCCGGGATCGATAAGGACGGCGTCCTGCGCGCGGTGGACTTCCTCCTGAACGCCAACCTCGGCTACCGCGTGGATCTCGGCGAGGACGTGCTCGTCATCGGTGGCGGCAACGTCGCCCTCGACGCGGCACGGACGGCGCTTCGCGAGATCGCCGGCGGCGGCACGGCGGCATCGGAGCTCACCACCGACCAGATCGACGAGTCGGCCGCCACCGCCACCGCCACGTTCGACGTCGCACGTGTGGCCAAGCGCATGGGCGCGAGCCGTGTCCGCGTCGTTGCCCTCGAGAACCGCCAGGAGATGCCCGCGCACGAGTTCGAGATCGAGGAGGCAGAGGTCGAGGGCATCGAGATCATCACCCGTCGAGGGCCGCACGCGATCCTCGGCAACGGCTCGGTCACGGGGCTCCAGACGCTCGACGTCTCCTCGGTCTTCGACCCGGATGGCCGGTTCAACCCACAGTTCGTGGAAGGAACCGAGAAGGTCATCGACTGTGACTCGGTGATCCTCGCGATCGGGCAGGCGCCCGACCTTTCCTGGCTCGCCCCCGAGGACGGCGTGGAGATCTCTCCTCGTGGGCTGATCGGGATCGACCGCGAGACCCTCGCCACGTCGGCAGAGGGGATCTACGCGGGCGGCGACGTGGCGTTCGGACCCCGGAACCTGATCGACGCCATCGGCGACGGACGTCGCGCAGCGGCGTCGATCCACAAGCAGATCGCCGGGATCGAGGCACCGCGTCCGTCCCTCATCGGACGCAAACTCCTCCCGATCATCGAGGTGAAACGGCCGCAAGTGGACTACACGGCAATCAGCCGGGTGGAGGTGCCGGCCGAGGCCACCGAGCGCCGCGTCGGCTCACCGGAGATCGAGCTCGGCTACACGCAAGATGAGGCCCGGACGGAGGCGTCGCGGTGCCTCCAGTGCTTCCTCAACATCATGCTCGAGCCGTCGCTCTGCATCCTGTGCGGGGGTTGCGTCGACATCTGTCCGGAGAAGTGCATCCGCATCGTCCCCGTCGACGACATCCAGGGCGTGGCGGCGACGCGGACGCCGGCGAGCGCGCTCGTGATCCAGGAGGACCGCTGCATCCGCTGCGCGCTCTGCGTGGATCGCTGCCCCACGGACGCGCTGTCCATCGAGAGCTGGTCGGAGGCCTCCACGGCGCCGATCGCGCTGGAACCGATCACAGGCTGAGGAGGCCCTGACGTGGGATCCAACGGATCGAAGCTCAAAGACCGGGGGTGGTACCGGTCGATCTTCCACCCGGGGCAGGTGTTCCGGGAGAACGAGATCTATCGCTCCGCGATCCGCCACCCCAAGCCATCCACGCCGCGCGGGCGCGCGATGACGTCGTTCCAGAACTTCTTCCTGCACATCTACCCGGTCAAGGTGCCGAAGGAGATCGTGAAGACCCGCACCACGCTGCGGCTCGGGTTCATCGCGACGGTGCTGTACCTGATCCTGTTCATCTCGGGCATGTACCTGATGTTCTTCTACCGCCCGGTCTCCCCCGACGCCTACTTCAACATGCACGACCTCTCCACCAAGGTCGCGTTCGGACAATTCGTGCGCAACATCCACCGCTGGTCCGCGCACCTGATGGTGCTGGTGGTCTGCCTCCACCTGCTGCGTGTGTTCTACGCCGGCGCGTACAAGGCGCCGCGCCAATTCAACTGGGTGGTCGGGGTGGGTCTGCTGGTGCTCACCCTCCTGATGTCGTTCACGGGCTACCTGCTCCCCTGGGACCAGCTGAGCTACTGGGCCATCACGGTGGGGACGAACATCGCGGGCTACGTCCCGCTGTTCGGCGTGCAGACGCGCAACCTGCTCCTGGGCGCTCCCGAGGTGGGCAACGCCACCCTGTTGCGCTTCTACGTCCTGCACATCTATTTCGTACCGGCATTGATGTTCCTGATCCTCGGCATCCACATCTGGCGCGTTCGCAAGGACGGGTTCGCGGTCACCGATCGCGCGAAGACCGAGACGCCGGTAGAGACCACCGAGGAGGTGCTCGCCGATGTCGAGCCGTGAGCCTCAGCCGCGATACCGCCTCTTGGGTGTGGTGGAGCGGGAGATCGAACAGCGCGACGAGCAGGAGCCGGACGACGGTGTCTTCACCTGGCCGCACTTCCTGATCCGCCACGCCGTGGTGGCGGCGGGCACGGTGCTCCTCGTGTTCGTGCTCGCGATCCTGTTCAACGCCCCCCTGCAGGATCTCGCGAACCCCTCCGCCACGCCCGCCGAAGCCAAGGCGCCCTGGTACTTCGCCGGGCTCCAGGAGCTGCTCTCGCACCTCCAGCCGATGGTGGCGGGGATCTTGATCCCGGGCGCCGCCCTGCTGTTCCTCGTGGCGCTCCCGTATCTCGACAGGAGCCGCGGCTGGCGGATCCGCGACCGCAAGATGGTCGTGATCGTGTTCACCGTCCTGGCGGTCTCCGCCTTGGTCCTCACGGTGATCGGCGCGTTCTTCCGCGGTCCCGGGTGGACCTGGGTCAACCCGTGGAACCACCTCTACCTGGAGCTGTGACGATGAGCGACGAACGAGGCAACGACTCGACGGAGACGCGCGAGGCGGCGACGCCGTCACAGCCGGCGGTGCCCAGGCGCCGGTTCCTCAACGATTCGTGGAAGGTGCTCGGTGTCGTCCTCGTGGCGGAGGCGGCGTGGACGAGCTACGACCTCCTGAAGCCCGCCCCATCAGCGGGGTTCGGCGGCATCGTCGATGCGGGCGCCGTCGACGAGTTCACCACGGAGGGGACGGTGAAGTACTCGCTCAACGGTCGCTTCTACGTCACGCAGTACCAGGGTGGGCTGCGCGCCCTTTATCAGAAATGCCCACACCTGGGCTGCAAGGTGCCCTGGGATCCCGCCACCGGCGAGTTCAAGTGCCCATGTCACGGCAGCGTCTACAACCTGATCGGTGAATACGAGTCGGGTCCCGCGCCGCGGGGCCTGGACCGATTCCCGATCTCCATCCAGAACGACCACGTGATGGTGGACACCTCCGCATTCGTGGAGGGCCCACCGCCCGGGACCCATGAGGGGCCGCCCCCGGGCCCGATCGGAACGGGAGCCTCGGCATGAGCGACACCCAACGCGATGATCCCGGCGTCGCCCGGTCCACACGCCGCTGGCAGGCGGTCGGCACCTTCCTGTTGATCCTGTTGGTGATCGCGTTCCCGCTCTACCGCGCCACCGACGGAAGCCGCCGCGCCGCGGCGCTGGCCGCGCAGGACGGCGCGCTCATGACCGAAGGACACGACCTCTGGGCGACGAACTGCGCCGCCTGTCACGGCACGAACGGCGAGGGCGGCACCGCCCCGGCGTTGAACTCGCAGGAGTTCCTCACGAGCGTGAACGACGACCAGATCCACGGCATCATCGCCGGTGGCATCCCGGGTACCGCGATGCCCGCCTGGCTCAACGACTACGGCGGTCCCCTCACCGACCAGCAGATCGCCGGTCTCGTCGCGTACATCCGATCGTGGGAGAAGACCGCGCCGAGCGTGCCGAACTGGCGCACACCGAACCCGTAAGGAGCTCGTCTATGCAGTCACGAGCAGCGAGGACCCATCGGCACGCCGTCGCGGCGCTGGCCTTCGCGGCGGTGACCGCGCTGTTCCTGACGTCGTGCACGAACGCTGGCTCGGCCGGCGACGGCAACACCGTGGCGATGATCCCCAACTACCAAGGGGGCGGCGCATCCACGCAACCGCAACCGATGGGCTACACCACACCCACGAACACCGTGTCGGTGACGCTGGGCGAGACCGATCCGAACACGATGTTCATCAAGATGTCGGCTCCTTCCGCGCCGGAAGGTCCGGTGACGTTCGTCGTCACGAACACGGGCGCCGAGAAACACGAGTTCGTCGTGCTGGCCACGAAGACCCCGGCGGCCGACTTCCCGATCGTCTCGTTCGAAGGTGAGGCGAACCGCATCGACGAGGATGCCAAGGGCGTCGTGAACGTCGGGGAGACGGGCGACATGGAGCCGGGCTCCAGCAAGTTGCTGACGATCGACCTGAAGGACGGGCACTACGCGGTGGTGTGCAACCTTCCCGGGCACTACGCGATGGGGATGCATCAAGACTTCTGGGCCACCCCCAAGGGCTCTACACCCGTGACGGTGGCGCTGGGCGAGACCGACCCCACGTCGATGTACATCAAGATGTCCGCGCCCTCGGCGCCGCAGGGGAAGGTCAGCTTCCTCGTCACGAACGAGGGCACCGAGACGCACGAGTTCGTCGTGTTGGCCACGAAGACCCCGGCGGCCGACTTCCCGATCGTCTCGTTCGAAGGGGAGGCGAATCGCATCGACGAGGATGCCAAGGGTGTCGTGAACGTCGGGGAGACGGGCGACATGGAGCCGGGCTCCAGCAAGATGCTGACGATCGACCTGAAGGACGGGCACTACGCGGTGGTGTGCAACCTTCCCGGGCACTACGCGATGGGGATGCATCAAGACTTCTGGGCCACGCCCGGCACGGCGGCGCCGGTGACGGTCACGCTCGGCGAGACCGATCCCAACACGATGTACATCCATCTCTCTCAGCCGTTCGCGAACGAAGGTCCGGTTTCCTTCCTCGTCACGAACGAGGGCACCGAGACGCACGAGTTCGTCGTGCTGGCCACGAAGACCCCGGCGGCCGACTTCCCGATCGTCTCGTTCGAGGGCGAGGCGAACCGCATCGACGAGGATGCCAAGGGTGTCGTGAACGTCGGGGAGACCGGCGACATGGAGGCCGGCACCACGGCCATGCTCTCGATCGACCTGAAGGACGGGCACTACGCGGTGGTGTGCAACCTCAAGGGTCACTACGCGATGGGGATGCATCAGGACTTCTGGGTGGCACCTAAGGGCTCCACGCCCGTATCGGTCGCACTCGGCGAGTCGGATCCGAACACGATGTACATCCATCTCTCCCAACCCGACGTCCCTCAGGGGAAGGTGAGCTTCGTCGTCACGAACGAGGGCACCGAGACGCACGAGTTCGTCGTGCTGGCCACGAAGACGCCCGCGGCCGAGTTCCCGATCGTCTCCTTCGAGGGTGAGGCGAATCGCATCGACGAGGATGCCAAGGGCGTCGTGAACGTCGGGGAGACCGGCGACATGGAGGTCGGGACGAGCCAGATGATGACGCTCGACCTGAAGTCGGGTCACTACGCCGTGGTGTGCAACCTTCCGGGTCATTACGCGAAGGGGATGCGCCAGGACTTCTGGGTTACCCCGGGCGCCCAAACGCCGGTCAGCGTGTCCCTCGGCGAGACCGATCCCACCACGATGTTCATCGACCTCTCGCGTCCGTGGGCCGGGCAGGGATCCGTTACCTTCCTGGTCACCAACGACGGCCAGGAGAAACACGAGTTCGTGGTGCTCCAGACGAAGACGCCGGCCGCCGACTTCCCGATCGTCACGTTCGAGGGCGAGGCGAACAGGATCGACGAGGACGCGAAGGGGGTGGTCAACGTCGGGGAGACCGGAGACATGGAGCCGGGTGCGACGATGGCTCTTTCGATCGACCTGACGTCAGGGCAATACGCCGTCGTATGCAACCTCGTGGGGCACTACGCGATGGGGATGCACCAGGACTTCTGGGTCACGCCGAGCACCGCCTAGCGGCGGAGAGGATCCGTCACCACTTCGTGACCCAGGTGACGCCGCCGGCGTTCGCCGCCGTGCAGTTCGTCTGGGTGCTCCCGACCGTCTTCGCGTAGGAGACGCCGGTGCTGACGGAATCCTTGATGAAGAAGCAGGTGCCGCCCTGGCTCCAGACCGCCATCGTGATGGTGTTGCCGGTGGCGTCGCTGTTGTCGGAGCTGATCGTACCGGGACCTGAGCTCGGGGTGGTGCTGGCCACGAAGGTGATGTTGGGCTCGGCCGAGCCGAGAGCTCCGGTGGTGGCGTAGGTGTAGGACGCGTGGTCGGAGTACACGATGCGACCCGTCTCGACGCCGCGGACCGCTCCGTGCTTGGCCGACGTGTCCCGGGCACGACCCATGGTGCCGCTGAACGCCGCCATGCTGAGCGCTAGCAGCACACCGAGGTTGACCATGACGACCATGAGCTCGATCAGGGTGAACCCCTGCTCGTCGTCGAGCCGCCTCAGTGCCCTCTGGAGTCGATCCCTCATCCCAACTCACCCGTCCTGTCTGTCTTCAGAGGATGTCGGCACGGGGCAGGGTTCACCTAGAGACAGGTACTAGGTATTCGTGACTCCCCGATTCTAGGTAGCCACCGCAGCGCACACCATGGCCGCGCCCAGACTCGGGCGACACGGAGCAAGGCGGATGTGAAGATCGGATCGCGCCACGATGCACTCGTTCAGCTCACCCGGTCGCCTGGCCCGAGGACACCTTCCACCGGCGATAGACGGGCATCTCGTCGTCCGAGTACTCGGTCGCCACCGCCTCCTCGATGAGGCACGCGTAGTGGACGAGCCCGTAGGGCGTCTGGCCGGGGCGCCCCGTCACCGCCGGGTGCGACGGGGGAAGCGGTTCGAGCCACCCGCGCAGCATGAACTCACCGTGTTCGCCGGCGTGATCCTCCCAGGGCTGCGCGGTGTGCAGCGCGTAGCGCGCGTCGTGGGCCACCTCGCGCATCTTCGGGCTCGCGTCGCGGAACGAGACGCACAGCTGTCCGGCCCCGATCCAGGGAGAGACGGGATGCACGCGCGGTGCGCCGTCGAGCCGGAGCGTCGCCTGGTACACGATCCGACCTTCCATCCGCTTTCGGGCGAAAGCGGCCAGATCCGGCTCGGCGTTCGCGAACTCAGCCCAGGTGGCCACGACGGACGTAGCGTACCGCCCTACTCGACCTGCACACTGCCGGATGAGCTGATCGCGCCAGCGCCACAGCCGGCTCGACCTCAAGTGGTGGGGCGGGCAGGGCTCGAACCTGCGACCGACGGATTATGAGTCCGCTGCTCTGACCGACTGAGCTACCGCCCCCGCACCGTGGAGCATAGGTCGTTCACCCGACGTCGCGACGCATGGCGTCACGCCGCTCGGCTGCTCAGATCCGGACCGGCTCGGTCAGGGAAGGGGCTCCTCGAAGCCGTCGGCGTACTCCTCGTCCGTGACGGGTTCGGCCCACTCTGGCGCTCCACCGCCGTTGACGGCGACATGCACCAGCGGCGACTCGGGCGTGCCGCCGTGATAATGCCACTCGTCCGCACCCACGTGGATCACGTCGCCGGGCTCCATGACGTGCCCGTCCTCGCCCCGGGTCCTCACGCGGCCTCGCCCGGAGACGCCGTAGAGGAACTGGCCGCCCGGATGACGATGCCAATGTGTCCGCGCGCCCGGCGCGAAGTGCACGACCCCGATGTTGGTGCCGTCGTCGTTGGTCACGGTCGACCGCAGCCACACTTCCCCCGAGAACCTGCCCTCGTCGCCGCGCTCGAACACGCCATCGGAAGCGTTCGACACCTGCATCCTGACCTCCCAGTCCAGATGCGGCGCATCGTCTCACTCGACGCCCACCTTTCGCACGGCCTTCCCGCCGCGTTCACGCGTCCGTGCGGTCTTCGTCACATCGGGTTGCGACGCTGTGGCCACCGCACCGAGCGATGCCGAGCGATGAGGAGTGACATGGCGTCCGACCCGCACCGCTTCATGCCCGAGTTCGACGAAGAGCTCGACGAAGAGCTCGATCGGTGGACATCCTGGTCCGTTCCTCGGGAAGCCGTGCCCACGATCCCACGCGTACGCGTCCTGTGTGTGGGCGCGACGGGACAGAGCGGTTCGACCTTGCTGAGCCGGATGCTCGGCCGCCTCCCGGGGTTCGTCGCCGTTGGCGAGGTGGGCCGCATCTGGGACAAGGGACTGTTGGCGAACGTCGCGTGCGGGTGCGGCGAGCCGTTCCGCTCGTGCCACTTCTGGTCGCGGGTGGGCCAGGAGGCCTTCGGCGGGTGGGACGAGATCGATCCCGCGGAGGCGGTGCGCCTGCGCGACGCCGTCACGCTGAAGGAGCGTCGAGCCCCGCACGCCGCCGCGCTTCCGTTCCTCCTGCATCCCGAACTCTGGCCCGGCCTGCGAGCCGATCTCGACGGGTACGCCGCGCTCCTCGGGCGGGTCTACCGCGCGCTCGACCGCGTGACGGAGGGACGGATCATCGTCGACTCGATGAAGCTCCCGGGGCACGTGTACCTGGCGAGCACGATGCAGGCCATCGACGCTCGCGTGGTGCACCTCACGCGCGACCCGCGCGGGTACGCCTACTCGAACACCAAGTGGGTCGAGCATCAGGGAGGCCCAGCCGGCTCCTTCCGCGCGCGGCGCACACCTAGGAAGAGCGCGATCAAGTGGTCGTGGTGCAACCTCGCCTTCGAGGGATTGGCCCGGCACGGAACGCGGATGCGACGGGTCCGCTACGAGGACCTCGTGCGGAGCCCGCGCACCACGCTCCTGCACGCGGCGCACGTGATGGACGTCGCGCTGCCCGACGACGCCCTCTGGTTCGTCGGTGACGGCGAGGTGCAATTGGTAGCCCAGCATCTCGTCGCCGGGAGCCGTGGACGGCTGCGCCATGGCCCCACGCCCCTGCGCAGCGACGACGCGTGGCGCGCCGGCCTCGCGCGATCCGATCGACGCACGGTCGAGGCCCTCACCTGGCCGATGCGCCGCCGGTACGACTACCGCGTGTGACGGTCGGCTGGCCGAACCGCAGGACGCGGCGGGCCCCGGTTGAGAGACTGGGGGCATCACCGCCGCGGAGGTTCGCACATGACCGAGTACCGCACCGAGTCCGACAGCATCGGCACGATCGAGGTGGAGCGTTCGAGGTACTGGGGAGCTCAGACCGAGCGCTCGCTCCGCCACTTCTCGATCGGCGATCCGGCCGCCGATCGCATGCCGCTCGAGGTGATCCGCGCGCAGGCCATCCTGAAGAAGGCTGCCGCGCTGGCCAACCGCGAGGCGGGGAACCTCGACCCCGAGGTCGCCGACCTGATCGTCGCGGCGGCCGACGAGGTGATCGCCGGCGCGCTCGACGACCACTTCCCGCTCTTCGTCTGGCAGACTGGCTCGGGCACCCAGACCAACATGAACGTGAACGAGGTCATCTCCAACCGCGCGATCGAGATGGCGGGGGGCGCGCTCGGCTCGAAGACGCCCGTCCACCCCAACGACCACGTGAACATGTCGCAGTCTTCGAACGACACGTTCCCCACCGCGATGCACATCGCCGCGGCCGGAGAGATCGCGAACGTCCTGATCCCTCGCGTCCGGGAGCTGCGCGATGCTCTCGCGCGACGTTCGGTGGAGTTCGACGACATCGTGAAGATCGGCAGGACCCATCTCCAGGATGCGGTCCCGCTCACGCTCGGCCAGGAGTTCGGGGGCTACGCGGCCCAACTCGAGGCCGACATCGCCCGGTTGGACGTGACCTTGCCGGGGCTGTACGAGCTCGCGATCGGCGGCACCGCCGTCGGGACCGGGTTGAACGCCCCCGAAGGGTTCGCCGAGGCGTGCGCGGCCAAGATCGCCGAGCTGACGGGCCTCCCGTTCGTGAGCGCGCCCGACAAGTTCGCGGCCCTCGCGGCTCACGACGCGATCGTCTTCGCGAGCGGGGCCGAGGCGACGCTCGCGGCGAGCCTCATGAAGATCGCGAACGATATCCGGTGGCTGGCTTCGGGTCCGCGCAGCGGCCTCGGCGAGCTCGTCCTGCCGGAGAACGAGCCCGGCTCATCGATCATGCCCGGCAAGGTGAATCCCACGCAATCCGAGGCGATGACGATGGTGGCGGTGCAGGTGATGGGGAACGACACCGCCGTGAAGATCGCCGGATCCCAGGGGAACTTCGAGCTCAACGTCTTCAAGCCAGTGATGATCCGTAACTTGCTGCACAGCACCAAGATCCTCGCCGGCGCGTGCCGGACCTTCCGTACGTTCTGCGTGGACGGCCTCCAGCCCGACCGTGCGCGCATCGAGGAGCTGGTGCAACGCTCCTTGATGCTCGTCACGGCCCTCACACCCAGGATCGGCTACGACGAGGCGGCCGCCATCGCCAAGAAGGCGCATCACGAGGGACTCACGCTCAAGGAGGCCACGGTGGCGTCGGGGCATCTCACCGAGGACGAGTATGACGAGGCCGTCCGCCCCGAGAACATGGTCTGAGCGGGTCAGCCGAGCGAGCCGGGTTCCGCCCCGGTGGCCACGGGGCGCGTGGGATCGCTCACCCATTCCGACCAGGAGCCGACGTACAAGCGCGCCCGCCCCAGACCCGCGAAGCGGAGGGCGGCGATGTCGACGCAGGCCGTCACGCCGGAGCCGCATTGCGCGATGACCTCTTCCGCATCGCCGATGCCTGCGGCGGCGAACCACGCTCGGAGGGCGTCTGCGCTCCGGAAGCGATCCGTGGTGGGATCCATCACGTCTCCCCACGGCAGGCTCAACGCGCCGGGGATGTGGCCGGCCACCGGGTCGAGCGGCTCCACCTCCCCGCGGTAGCGTTCCGCCGCCCTCGCGTCGATGACCGTCGCACCCGACCGAAGGGCGTCCATCACGCCCTCGGCCCCGCGGAACAGGGCCTCCTCCGGCCAGGGACGCGGCGTGAACCGAGCCGGCTCCGGCGCGTCGCTGTCGCCCGTCTCGAGTGGACCGGTCCACGCGCCCAGCCCGCCGTCGAGGAGCGCGACCGGATGGTCCAGAACGTCGAGCATCCACCAGAGACGGGCCGCGTACGAACCCCTCGCCATGTCGTAAGCCACGACGGGTGTGTCGTCCCCGATCCCCGCGCGCCCCATCGCGGCGGCGAACGCCTGGGGCGAGGGCAGCGGGTGCCGGCCGGAGTGACCGTCGATGGGTCCGGCGAGGTCGACGTCCGCGTCCACGTACACGGCACCGGGGAGGTGGCCACGCACGAAGCCCTCGCGCCCCGAGACATCGGTCCGCCACCGCACGTCCACGAGGACGAGGCCTTCGCTCCCGCGATCCGCCAGCCCCTCCACCGAGACCAACGGTCCCTTGAAGGGCATCATCATGGCAGCCTACCGTCGCTCAGTCCCGGAGCGTCACGATCACCGGCGCGTGGTCGCTCGGCTTGCCCTCGCCGGCGGTGGGTTTGCGTTCCTCGCGGTCGACCTCGACCGAGATGAGGCGCTCCGCCACCCGCGCGCTCCCAAGCACGAGGTCGATGCGGAGCCCCCAGCCGCGGTGGAAGGCCCCCATCCGGTAGTCCCACCACGTGAACGGGCCCACGTCGTCGCCGTTCGCCTGCCGGCCGAGATCGACGAGCCCCCAAGCCTCCAGCCTGCGGATCCGTTCCCGCTCGGGCTCGCTCGCGAGGTTCTTGCCCTCCCACAGTTCGGCGTCGTGCACGTCGAGATCCGCGGGCGCTACGTTGAAGTCGCCGGTGACGATCAACGGCCTCGTGGGATCTTCCGCGGCGGCGAGATGCGCGATCAACGCATCGAGCCACGCGAGCTTGACCTGGTAGGCGGGGTCTTCGACCGACTTGCCGTTGACGACGTAGACGTCCACGAGCCGCACCGCGCCCACGGTGGCAGCGAGGACCCTAGATTCCTCCGGGACTGGGTCGCCGCTGAATCCCAGACTCACACTCGTCGGCGTCTCATGCGCGAGGATCGCGACGCCGTTGTATGCGCGTTGGCCGAACGTCACGCTCTGATACCCGGCGGCGGTGAGCTCCGCCACGGGGAAGTCGTCGTCGGTGACCTTGGTCTCCTGCAGGCACACGACATCGGGCTCGTGGCGGCCGAGCAGCGCCACCAGGCGCGGGAGCCGCTGGCGCACCGAGTTGACGTTCCAGGTGATGAGGCGCATCGGGGCGCGAGCCTACCCCAGACGCCGGGCCCAGGATTTGCCTTCGCGCACGCGCATCCCCTAGGTTTGAATCGCCGGTCAAACCGTCCGTCACGACGAGCCCGAGGAGAGCAGCCCCCATGTCGGAGGAACGCTTCATCCGCTCCATGCCGTGGACACATCGCCACGACGTCATCGGCACCGAAGAGATCGAGGCTGTGCATCGCAACTCGCTGGAGATCCTGGAGCGGGCCGGCGTCACGACCACCAACAAACGCCTCTTCGACGTGATGGAGGAGCACGGCCAGCGGGTCGATCGCGACGCCTACCGGATCTGGCTGGACCCCGGGTTCGTCGAGGAGAAGATCGCGATGGTGCCGAAGGAGTTCACCTTCTGCGCTCGCGACCCCCGGCTCGACCTGCAGCTCGATCACACGCGCGGATACCTCTCCACCGACGGATGCCCGGCCGAGTACATCGATATGGAGACGGGCAAGCGCCGGTACTCCACCAAGCAGGACATCTCGGACATCACCAAGCTCGCGGATGCCCTGCCGCAGATCGGCTTCCAGTGGCAGTCGGCGTCGGCGAACGACGTGCCGGTGCCCGTCCGCCCGATGCACGAGATCCACGCCCAGTTCCCTCACACCACCAAGCACATCCAGCAGATGACCGCGATCGACCCGTTCAACGCGAGGGGGATCGTGGAGATGGCCACGGCGATCTCCGGTTCCTCGGAGTCCCTGCGCGAGCGGCCCATCATCTCCAACTTCCAGTGCTCGATCAGCCCGCTGCACTGGGACGACGGTCCCGTCGACGCGCTGCAGCTCTTCGCCGAGGCCGGGGTGCCGGTGGGGATCTGCTCGATGCCGCTCGCCGGGGCATCTTCTCCGCTTTCGATCGCCGGCCTGATCACGATGGCGAACACGGAGATCCTCTCAGGCTGGACGATCCTGCAGACGCTCGTGCCGGGGGCGAAGTCGATGTACATCTCCTACGCCAGCACGATCGACATGAACAGCGGGATGATGAACCCCGCATGGGGCGGCCTCGAGGTCTTCTCGTGCATGGCAACCACCGCGGTCGCGCGCCGGTACGGGGTTCCCTACTCCGTGTGGTCGTTCGCCCCCGGCGCGAAGTACCCCGACTGGCAGGGCGGCGCGCAGGCAGGCATGTCCGGCATGGCGATGGCCCTGAACCCGGGCCACTTCATCAACGGCGCGGGCTCGCTCCTGGACGACAGCGTCTACTCCCTCGCAGAGCTGGTGCTCGACGCCGAGCTCTTCGAGACGCTCGTGCGGTTCGCGGAGGGGTACGCCTTCACGCCCGAGGACTTCGCGACCGAGGCGGTGATCGAGGTCGGGCCGGGCGGCCACTTCCTGGATCAGGAGCACACGCTCGCCAACATGTGGACGTTCATCCGCGACACGTCGATGGACAGGAGGAACTGGGACGACTGGGAGGCGCAGGGCCGGCCTCAGCCTCCCGAGGCCGCGACCGAGAGGGCGAAGAAGATCCTGGCCGAGCACGAGCCGGACCCCCTGCCGAACGATGTGGCGGCCGAACTCGACGCGATCATGGCGAGCTACGAGGCGCAGGCGGTCGAGCAGGCCAGCTGAACGCGCTCAGGACAGCAGGCGCTCGCCCTTCGGGTCGAAGAGGGGCTCCTCGGCGAGCGTGGCGCCCAGCATCCGATCGAAGTAGGCGATCTCCACCCGATCGCCCGTGGTGAGGCTTTCGGGCACCCACGCGTAGGCGATGCTGCAACCGACGCTGTACCCGTAGTCGGCGCTGGTGACGTACCCGACCGGCTCGCCGTCGACGTGGACGGGCTCGCCGCCCATCGCCACCTGCTCGTCCTCCAGGGTCAGGCAGACGAAGCGACGCGGGGCGGGCGGGCGGACCGCGAGTCCGTCGCGCCCGAGGAAGTCGCTGTCGTCGCGGCGCACCGTGAAGCCCAGACCCGTCTCCTGCGGCGCGTGCTCGGGCGTCATGTCCAAACCCCACGCCCGGTATCCCTTCTCCAACCTGAGCGTGCCGAGCGCTCCGCGTCCCGCGGCGACCATCCCGTGGCTCGCGCCCACCCTCCAGATCGCATCCCACAGGGCCAACCCGTGCTCGACATGCGTGAGGAGCTCCCACCCCGATTCGCCCGCGTAGGAGATGCGGGTGGCCGTCACCGGGGCCTCCCCCACCCGCAATTCCCGAGCCTGCAGGTACCCGAACGAGAGGTCGCCTTCCGCGATCGGCTCCACGATCGCGCGCGCCGCGGGACCCCAGAGCGCCGCGCAGCAGGTCGTCTCGGTGTGGTCGGTCACGGCGACGGAGCCGTCGGGCGGCACGTGTCGCCGGAGCCACGCGAGATCCCGTGGCCCGTTCCCCCCGATCAGGAAGCGCTCCTCCCCCAGGCGGGCCACGGTCACGTCCGAGCGGATCCCGCCACGCACGTCGAGCATCACGGTGTAGGTGACGGATCCCACCGGGCGGTCCACGCGGCCGGCGAGCATCCACATGAGGTACGACTCGGCACCGGGGCCGGTCACCTCGATCCGCGTGAGCGACGACAGATCGAAGAGACCGGCACGCTCGCGCACGGCGCGGTGCTCCGCGGCCTCGATCGGCGACCAGTACCGCGACGACCACGCGTCCCGGGCGGGCGCCGCGACCCCGTCGAGCAGGCCTGCGTTGGCGGCGTACCAGCGCGGGCGCTCCCACGCGGCGCCGTCGAAGAAGGTCGCCTCGAGGTCGCGCTGGCGAGGTGCGAACGGACCGAAGCGGAGGTCACGCGCGCTCGTGTGCCCTTCGGCGGGATGGTGCACCGCGTAGACGTCGCGGTACGCGTCGTCGCATCGCGCCTCGAAGACCTCGGGATCGAGTTCTGGGCGTTCGAAGCGGCTCAGATCGGCGGGCGAGGCGTCGATGGAGGGCGCGCCGTCCACCAGCGTCTCCGCAACGACGCGCCCGACCCCGGCGGAGTGCGTCACCCACACCGACTCCGCGACCCAGAAGCCGCGCAGGTCCGGATGCTCGCCGATCAAGGGGTAGCCGTCGGGCGTGAACGCGAAGACCCCGTTGAAGGTCCGCTCCAGCGAGGCACCCCGGAGCGCGGGGATCAGCTCGCACGCGCGTTCCCACGGCTCGGCGAAGTCCTCCGGCGTGAACCGGTAGACGATCCCTTCCTCGCGACGCTCGTGCGTGTCGAGCCCGCTTGCCGCCACCGGCAGCCGGCGATGGTTGAACGATCCGATGCCGATCCGCGCCCCGTGATCGCGGAGATAGATGCCCGCGTCGTGATGGCGCACGATCGGCATGGTGGCCTCGCGCTCGGCGTTGGCGGCCAACTCGTGGAGGGGGGACGTCACGACGTACTGGTGCTCCAGCGCGAGCATCGGCAAGGTGAGCCCCACCGTCGCCGCGACGACCGGACCCCAGACCCCCGCGCAGCACACGACCACGTCGGCCGGCACGACACCGTTGGTGGTGCGCACGCCGCTCACGTGACCTCCGGCGTGCTCGATGCCGGTCACCTCGGTCCCGCCGGCGAACGTGGCGCCGCGCGCGATCGCGGCCCGGGCTTGCGCCTCCACCGCGCGCAGGCCGACGGCGAGCCCCTCCCCTTCCGTCGCGTACCCGCCCACCAGGCCCGACGGATCGATGACGGGCCAACGTTCCGCACACGCCTGCGCGTCGATCATGCGACCACGCCATCCCCAGGACGCCGCCGCGTTGTGTCGTCGCCAGAGCTCGCGCAGACGCTCCTGGGTGCGCGCGACCTCCAGCGTTCCGACGAGGAGCGCGGCCGGGGCGCCGTCGAGATCCAGGCGGCCGAACTTCACCATCGTGTAGTCGGCGAGCTCCTGCATCATCTTCGACGGGCTGGTCCGGCTGATCAGTCCGGGAGCGTGCGAGGACGAGCCTCCGGTGGCGTAGAGCGGGCCCTTGTCCAGGACGGTGACGTGGGTCTCGCCGCGGGCCGTCAGCTCGTCGGCGACGGCGGCCCCGACCACCCCCGCGCCGACCACCACGATCCGCCGACCCGACATCCGCCCCTCCGCAACGCACGCGACCACCGCGCGGCTGGAGGCATCCTACGGCGTGCTGCGAGACCGGTGGAGCGACGTGGAGTCAGCTCACGCCGACGTTGGAGAGCGAGGGATGATCCGCCGCGACATCACCGATCCGCGAGGCGCCCCCCGGTGCGCCGAGACCCGTGACGCCGGGCCCGAAGAACTCCCGTTCGATCGTCGCGTAGATACGCCACTCCTCGGGAAGGTCCTCGTCGAGGAAGATGGCGGCGACGGGGCAGACGGGCTCGCACGCCCCGCAGTCGACGCACTCGTCGGGTTGGATGTAGCCCTTGCGCGTGCCGTCGTAGATGCAGTCGACGGGACATTCGTCGACGCATGCGCGGTCGTGGACATCGACGCAGGGCTCCGCGATCACGTAGGCCATGACACTCCTCCCGGGTTAGGTGAGGGATCCGTACGCTTCCGAGGCTACGTATGGACCAGCCAGCCACGGGTCAAGAGAAGGGAAGGGGTGGACTAAGGGGTCCCAGGCGCGCCTCGCTCGCGTTCGCGCAGCTCCACGCGCCGGATCTTCCCGGAGATCGTCTTGGGCAACTCCGCGACGAACTCGATCTCGCGAGGGTACTTGTAGGGAGCGGTCACCTGCTTGCAGTGGGCCTGCAGCTCGCGCACCAGGGCGTCGGAGGGGTCCACGCCCGCGGCGAGCGTCACGAACGCCTTCACGATCTCCCCGCGCATCTCGTCCGGCTTGCCCACCACCGCGGCCTCCATCACCGCCGGGTGGGTGAGGAGCGCCGACTCCACTTCGAAAGGGCCGATCCGATAGGCCGAAGAGGTGATCACGTCGTCATCGCGACCGACGAACCACAGGTAGCCATCCTCATCCGCGCGAGCTCGATCCCCCGTGAAGTAGCGGTCCTCGTCGAACGCCGCCGCGGTGGCGTCGGGATCTTGCCAGTACTCCCGGAAGAGCCCGACCGGCCGCTCTGGACGCACCCGCACCGTGATGCGCCCCTCCTCGCCCGACGGGAGCACCTTCCCGTCGTCGTCGGTGATCTCGACGTCGAAGCCGGGCGTGGGCTTGCCCATCGATCCCTCGCGAACGGGCACGCACGGGTAGTTGGCGACCAGGTTCACCGTTTCGGTCTGGCCGTACCCGTCGTAGATCGTGAGGCCGGTGCCGGCCCGCCATCGCTCGATCACCTCGGGGTTCAAGGGCTCACCCGCGGAGACCACGTGGCGGAGCGATCCGAGGTCGAAGCTCGCCATATCCAGCTGAACGAAGGCACGGAAGACCGTGGGCGGGGCGCAGAAAGTCGTGACGCCGCGCTCCCCCACCAACCGGAGCATCCGCTCGAAGTCGGGCTTGCCTCGCAGATCCCAGAGGAAGACTGCCGCACCCATCCGCCATTGACCGAACAGCTTCCCCCATGCGGCCTTGGCCCAACCGGTGTCCGAGACGGTCCAGTGCAGGTCGCCCGGCCCGAGATCCTGCCAGAAGCGCGCCGTGATCTCGTGTCCCAATCCGTAGGACGCCTGGGTGTGCAGCACCATCTTCGGGAAGCCCGTCGTGCCGGACGTGAAGTAGATCAGCAACGGGTCCTCGGCGCGCGTCGGCTCGACCACCGGGGTTGTGTCCGCAGCCGACTCCAGTCCTGACGGCCAGCTCAACCATCCTGTCGGCGCCTCGTCGTCGATCGTGACGAGGAGACGGAGGTCATCGCACTCCTTCGCCGCCTCCACCACACGCGGGAGCCCCTCCGCGTCGGTCACGGCCACGCTCGCTCCGCCTTCGCGACCCGGTACGCGATGTCGCCGGCGGTGAGCAGGGTGGTCCCGGGCATCGGCACCGCGCCCAGCTTGACGCACCCGAGGACGACCTCGTGCCAGGCCGGGACCCGCGGCAGCATCACGAACACCCGGTCGCCCTTCTCCACGCCGTGAGCGGCGAGGCAATTGGCTCCGCGGTTCGACACCCGGGCCAGATCGTCGAAGCTCAACACCCGGACGTGCGCGCCCGAGGGATCAGCCGCGACCACCGCCGGCCTCTTGGGTGTGCGGGCCGCCGTCGCATCCACGATGTCGCGGGCCGCGTTGAAGAGCTCGGGCACGTGCAGACGGAACGCCCGGCGCGCACGTTCGTAATCGGTCATGTTGTGCGCCATCGTGACGAGCGTAGGACCTCGCGGCTCGGCGGCCCGGTGTCCTCAGGCCCGCGGTCGAGGGGTCCGTCGGGACTCGCCGCCGCCTGCGGCACGCGGTAACGTGCCCGCCCAGATGACCGATGTCGCATCGCCGCCCAGGCACGTGACCCGCCGCCTCACGCCCGAGGAACGGGCGGCACACGGCCGTGCGGCACGCCAGCGGGTGCCCCGCTCGGCGCACGCCGAGTGGGTCGCGCCCGCACAACGGCCGGATCCGGTGATGCTGCTCGAGGGACAGGCCGAGACGCGCGTGCGCTCGCTGATCCCCATCCGCCACGCCCGGATGCTCGTGTCGCCCTTCACCTACTTCCGGGGCGCGGCGCTCCCCATGGCCTCGGACCTCGCGTCCACGCCGCATTCCGGGCTCCGGGTCCAGCTCTGTGGCGATGCCCACCTATCCAACTTCGGCATCTTCGGCTCGCCGGAACGCCATCTGGTGTTCGACCTCAACGACTTCGACGAGACGCTGCCGGGGCCGTTCGAGTGGGACGTGAAACGCCTGGCCGCCAGCCTCGAGGTCGCCGCTCGGGACAACGAGTTCACGCAGAAGCAGCGACGCGCGATCGTCACGGACGGCGGCACGTGCGTACCGACAGGCCATGCTCGATCTCGCGAAGCGCTCGAGCCTCGAGGTCTGGTACGCGCATCTCGACGTCGACGACCTGCATGCCCAGTTCACTGCGCTGCTCGACCCGAAGAAGACCCCTGCGGTCTGGAAGGCGATGGAGCGGGCGCGCACGCACGACAGCCTCCAGGCGTTCGAGAAGCTCACCGAGGTCGTCGACGGACGACCCCGGATCATCGATCAACCGCCCCTGATCGTTCCGTTCCGCAGGTTCGTCGGCGATGCCAGCCTCGAGGAGCTCACGGAGGCGGTGCATCGCATGGTCCGCGACTATCGGAGGACCCTCCAGTCCGACCGCCGACTCCTGCTCGAGCAGTACGAGCTGATCGATATCGCGCGGAAGGTGGTGGGCGTCGGGAGCGTCGGCACCCAGGCGTGGATCGCCTTGCTGCTCGACCGCAGCATCGACGAGCCGTTGTTCCTTCAGATCAAGGAGGCCCAGCCGTCCGTGATGGAGACCTACCTGTCGAAGAGCGAGTTCGCCAACCACGGCCAGCGTGTGGTGGCGGGTCAGCGCCTGATGCAGGCGGTCAGCGACATCTTCCTCGGCTGGGAGCACTTCGCGTGGGCCGACAGGTCCCACGACTACTACGTGCGGCAGCTCCGCGACTGGAAGGGCTCGGCCGAGATCGGCGGGATGACGCCCGCCGGCATGCAGCTCTACGCGCAGATGTGCGGTTGGACGCTCGCGCGGGCCCACGCGCGTTCGGGAGACCGGATCGCGATCGCGGCGTACCTCGGAGCCAGCGACGTCTTCGATCGCGCGATCGTGCGGTTCTCCGAGACCTACGCCGACCAGAACGAGCAGGACTACGCGGCGATGCGCCAGGCGGTGACCGAAGGCCGCCTCGAGTCCGCGCAGATCGAGTGACTCCCAGGCCAGGATACCGTCAAGGGTGCCCGTCCGCGTATAGTCCGGCACCATGAGACGACGCGGACGTCACTGCCTCCTCCTCACGCTGACGCTGGCCGCCATCGCCTTACCGGCTGCGGGTCCGGCGGCCGGCGCTCCCGCCCCGATCCGCCTGCGGGTGATGACCTTCAACATCCAGTACGGCGCGCGCCTCTCGCCGCACGGCATCCGCGACGTCGCCCGCGCGATCCGCGCCGCCGACGCCGACGTGGTGGGCCTCCAGGAACCGTTCGGCACCACGAGGAAGATCGCCAGGCTCCTGGGTTGGCACGCGGCTCCCAGGCTGCACGTGGTGAGCCGGTTCCCGATCGTCTTTCCCGACGGAAGCTCGGTGACGGGCAACCCGGGCGGGCGCATCCCCCAAGGGCTCTGGGGCTACCTGCTCCTCGGGAACGGCGCCGTCGCCGCCGTGGCGAACACCCACACCCCGTCGTATCCCGACGGGGTGAAGATGATGATGCTGGGTTCCTCCCGCGCGGACATCCTGGCGGTGGAGCGCCGGGTGCGGGTCTCCTGGGTGCAGCCGCACCTGGACGCCACCGCGTCGCCCATCGCCGGCGGCATCCCCACCTTCTTCACCGGCGACTTCAACAGCCCTTCACATCTCGATTGGACCCCCGCCGCGGTGCGTGACCTCGGGTGGCAGCCCCCCACGATCCACCCGGCCGGCCGCCGGATCCCCGTTCGTTGGCCCGTCACCGTCGCGATGGCTGACGCGAGCTTCCGCGACTCCTATCGCGACATCCATCCGGACCCGGTCGCTGATCCGGCCATCACCTACTGCGTCGTCGCCTATCCGGCGTGTGGCAGGTGGGATAGCTGGGACAGGATCGATTACGTCTTCGACGCCGGTCCGATCACCGCGGTCGACAGCCAGGTCGTGGGTGAGGGCGGGACCTACACCGACATCGTCAGCAGACCGTGGCCGACCGATCATCGCGCCGTGGTCTCAACGTTCGACGTCGCCCCCGTGACGCCGCCGTCCTTCGCCGCGCCCATCGGCGAGCGCGTCTTCATCGGGCGGACCGCACGGATCGCGTTCCACGACCCCGCCGCCCCCGGTCGGACCATCGGTCTGTGGCCCTCATCCTCCGACCCCGACGTCGATCCTCCGGCCGCGTCGGCGCCGGTGTCGGGCGCGAGCGCTGACGGCACCGTGGCCGTCGACACCACTGGGCTGGTGCCGGGTATCTACGCGGTCGCCGTGCTCGACAACGCGGGCGCGGTCACCGCGCGTGCTTCGCTCGCGTTGGTGGATCGCAGGGCAGAGCCCACGATCCAGGCGTCCGCTCGCCGGTACGGCCACGGCGAACCGATCATGGTGAGCTGGACGAACGGCACGGGGAACCGCTACGACTGGCTCGAGCTGAACCGCAACTGTTTCGATCCCACATCGTGCCCCCTGCGCCAGTGGCGCTACGTCGACGGCCGCGTGTTCGGGAGCGCACGGTTCACGAAAGGGTCGACGGGCGCCTGGCCGCTGCGACCCGGGCGCTACGTCGTCTCCCTCTGCGTGGACGACGGCTTCCACTGCATCGCGACGAGCGATCCCTTCCGGGTCGGATGAGGGTGCAGCGGCGCCCCGGCGTCAACGACGGCGGAAGCGGCGCGTGAGGCGCCGGGTCTCCAGCTCCTCCACCCGCTCCCGCGCCACTGCATGCAGCTCCTGGATGGCACGGTCCACGACCGACTGACCCTGCAGGCGCTGCCGCAGGCCCTCGTTGTCCCACGGCTTGACGATGGTGGGGGCCGGCTCAGGCATCGTGCGATCGAACCTCATGCGCGTGAGGGTAGGTCACGGGCGAGGCCGAAGGAACCGCCCCTCGGTGCCGTTCCGGCGTCCGAACGTCGCGTCTTCGCGCGGTCGGCCCTAGGTCGGACGGGCGGGGTGGGTCGAAGACCAGCCAGCCGCAGCGGGTCGACGGCAGGGATCGGATGCCGTAGAAGGGGACGGATGAGCGAGGGAACCGCACGCGGAGCGTTCGACGCCGTGGTCGTCGGCGCCGGGCCGGCGGGAAGCGTCGCGGCCCTCGTGCTCGCACGCGCGGGGGGGCGTGTGGCGCTCGTCGACAGATCGGCGTTCCCGAGGGACAAGGCATGCGGCGACCTGATCGGCCCTCGAGGCGTCCGGCTCCTGCAGGACCTCGGCCTGCGGATCCCCGACTTCGGGCGCGGCAGCGACATGCTGGTGGTGGGACCGTCCGGCGGGCGCGCCCGCTTGCCGGCGTTCCCCGGACGGACGTACGCCGACCACGGCGTGATCGCGCCGCGCCGGATCTTCGACGACGCCCTGCGGAGCGAGGCCGTCGCGGCCGGGGCCACGCCGGTGACGGCGCGCATCGTCGAGGTCACGCGCGGCTCGGACGGGTCGGTGGAGACCCTCACGGCGAGCGACGGCTCGACCCTGCGCGGGCGAACGGTGATCGGCGCGGACGGCGCCCTCAGTCCGCTCGCGCACCTCACAGGCATGCTCGATGCGGATGCGGCGATGTGGGGATTCGCGATCCGTGGCTACGTGCCCGCCGAGGTGCCGCTCCCCCTGCTGGCGCTCCTCGACGCGCGGCCGGGTCGGATCTTCCCGGGGTACGGGTGGCTCTTCCCGGGGGCCGACGGCGAGGCCAACATCGGCATCGGACGTGCGTTGCGACGGCGCCACCGGCCGGCGGCGCGCCTGCGCGATGAGCTCGCGCGGCTCTGTGTTCGTCTGCGAGCCACGGGCGACTTGCCCGAGGGGTCGGTGCCCGGACCCATCACGGGCGGGTGGCTGCGGATGGGCGGGGTGGGCGCGCGGCCGGCAAGGCACAACGTGCTGCTGGTCGGCGACGCCGCCGGCCTGGTGAACCCGCTCCAGGGTGAAGGGATCGCCCCGGCGATGGTGAGCGGCCGCCTCGCCGCCGAGGCGGTGCTGGAAGACCCAACCCACGCCGGCGAGACGTACGCCGCCGCGCTCGACCAGCACTTCGCCCGGTTCATGGACGGCGCGGCGGCGGTGCAGACCCAGATGTTGCGGCGCCCACGGTTCACATCGACGACCGCTCGCGTGCTCACGTCCCCCGGCGTCCGTCGCGTGGTGGCTGGGACCTGGTCGCTGTACCTCAACGGCCTCGTGGATGGCGCGGAGCCGCGACCGTCGGCCTGGGGCGCACGGGTGGTGCAACGCGCGGCGAGCCGGCTCGCGACGACGTGATCGTGCGTCGGGACCAGGTGGGCCTCGCCGCACGGGCCGCGGCGTGCGTGGCGCTCGCCGCCTGTGCAGGGACCGGGAGCCTCAGCGCCACCGCGTCGGTCGCCATCCCGGGAGGACCGTCGACCGACTGCTCGGTCACGGTCGCGCGGGGTGGCGACGTGGCGGAGGCGGTGGCTTCGGGGGCGCTCGGCACCGTGATCTGCGTGCCCTCCGGCAGCTACACCCTCTCTGCGCCGGTGGCGCCGCTGTCGGGCCAAACGATCCGCGGGGTCGGCACGCACGCGCCGACACTGACCTGCGATGCGCCGGTGTGCTTCGACGGCCGGGGCGGGGGAACGGACGTGACGCTGTCGAACCTGATCCTGCAAGACGCCACGAGCGCGGACATCCGCACGGCCGATGGATGGGTCATCACCCACGTCTCGGTGCAGACCGCCGCCGATTCCGGGATCAAGGTGCAGGGCGCGAACGTGACGCTCCGCGACGTCTACGCCGTATCCGACGGCCGGTTCGGGATCGTGGCCAAGGACGCCGAGCACCTCACGATCGAGGGGGCCACCATCCTCGACAGCCCGGCGGACTCGGGCTTCGGGATCGCGTTCTCCGGCGGGCTGAAGCTCAACAGCGTGAGCGGCGCATCGATCAGCGGGGTCCACGTGCGCGGAGGCAACGGTGGCGCGGGGATCTGGATCGACAACAACTCGACGGACTTCGCCGTGAGCGACAGCTCCGTCGAGGCGGTCCCCCACGACGCGATCCGTGTCGAGATCAGCTGCAACGGCACGGTTTCCGCGAGCACCGTCAACGACGCCGGCAACGTGGGTCTGGACGTATACAACGCCCACGACATCGGGCTGAGCGCGAACACGGTGACCGGCGCGGGGACGTGGGCGATCCGGATGCTCACCAACGGGCGGAGCAGCGGTCCGGGCGGCGGCGCGTGCCTGCAGGATGGCACCTATCCGTCCACACGCAACCTCGCGGATGGGAACACCGTGAGCCTCAGCGAGGGTGTCCGTGTCGGCGTCGATCACCAGGGCGGCGTCGCGAGCGATCTCTCGTGGACCGCGAACCGCTACTCCGTCTCCAACTGCGACGCGCCCGCATGGTCATGGTGGGACGGCGTGAACGTGTCGGACGTGGGATTCACCGGGTGGCAGGGCTTCGGCCAAGACCGGGCCGGGTCCTGCCAGGCGACGTAGCTCCCGAGCGCGAAACGCTTGTAGGTCGCGACCGGAAGGGGCACCCGAAGTGCCCGAAGCCCTCCTTCCGATCACCGAGGAGGCGACGGACGTACGACACACGAACATGCTGGAACGCGTAACGATGCGGCGCGCACCGCTCGGGGTTCCGTAGCCAGAGGTACCCCCAGGCAGAATGGAACGTCCCCTCTGCACAGCTCGGCCTGCAATCGTTCTTGAAGAACAGACCGAACCCGGACGCCTTCCACGTGTGCCACGTGGTCCACGTGAGGTGGTCGACGTAGAAGTTACCGTCGCCGCACGCGAAGAGGATGCTGGCGGGCGCCGTCCGCATGTGGAGGCAGTCGGTCATCACGTACGTCGTGTGAGGCCGGGCGGCGTCGGCGCTCGGGCCGATCAGCCCGGCGAGCCCGAGGATCGAGACGATGACCGCGACGGATCTTCGCATCGGGAAGGTACCTCCGTCACCAACCTAGCCCTCTCGATCGACCTCCGCCAACTCCGGGACCACATCAAGGCAGCAGAACCCGGAGCTCTCGGTCGAAGGTGCGCGCGATCTTCCGGTAGCCCGTCCGGTTCGCGTGCGGGTCACTGGCGTGGCGCGCCGAGCAGAACCACGTCCACCGGCAGGCGAGAGCGACGTTCACGGGGATCCGGCCGCGGCCAGGCTCCATGACGGTGTGCGTGAAGTCGTCGATCCGGAAGGTGGCCGCCACGTCCGCGACGGTGATCCCGGCATCCCCGAAGGCCGTCGCGAGCCCGTCGTTGAACACCGCCCACACCCGCTGGTCCGCGTGCGCCAGAACCCGACCTCCGGGGACCAGATCCCAGAACCCGAGGAACGGGTCGTAGTAGGTCATCGCGACGATCGGCACGCCCGGGCCCGCAGTGGCGAGCGCATCGAAGATCTGCGACAACCTGCTCTGGATCTGGGGAAGCAGATCCACCGCACACGCCTTGTCGATCAGGCCGGTGCGGTCGATGCATCGGTAGAGGAGGTCGTTCGCTCCGACATCGATCGTGATGAACGCCACCTGCCCCGGATGCGCTTCCAGGAAGGCGACCGCAGCGTCGAGCTGCGACCCGCTCGCATAGCGGCACGCCGTATGCACCCCGGTGATCATCGAGCGGGATGTCTCGCCCCTGCAGCCGACGTTGCGGAGACCGAGGCCCGGGATCAGCTGCCCCATGCTCCGCCAGAGATCGTCGACGTAGCCCTTGTGGGTGCCGGCCCTACCCGGTTGGTATCCGGCGGCCAGCGAGTCGCCCAGCGCGAGGTAATAGGCACTCCCCCCGCCGCCTGCGTGCGCCGCCGGGACGCCACCCTGCAGCGTCGAGAGGATGAGCGTCGCCGCCGCGACGGCGAACGAGAGCCTGCGCATGGAGCACCCCTTCCTTCGATACCGGAGCGGGCTGGCCCCACGAGCTGACCTCCGGGCGAGGGTAGTGCGTCGATCGGGACCGTGCAAACCGCACGCCCGGCAGGGCGCACACGGTACGCGGTCCACGGGTGAAGGAACGCCCCTCGGCCGCGGACGGCCGGACGAGGGGCGTTCGCTCCAGCACTATGGTCCGCAGTCGCCCGGGTCCGGCTGGTCGATCCGGGACGAACCGCCGTGGGGCACGTTGAAGAACGTGACCCCGACCACGGCGTTGGTGCTCCCGTGATTCACCGCGTTCTGCGCGATCGCAGGATGCTCGTAGAACACCTGGCCGGCGCTGTACGTGTGGATGTGGCAGGCGCCACCGCCAACGGCCTCGCGGTTGATCGTGATCTCGCCCGATTGCACGACGATGACCGCGAGCCCCGGATGCGTGTGCCATCCCGAGGATCCACCGGGCACGAACGTGTTCTGCACCATCACCACGTCCTTGCCTCCCGGGATGCGCGCTTGGGTTCCTTCGGCCGCTTGTCCCTGTGCGATCAGCACGCTGGTCCCGCCGACCCCAGGTGTCGCGAGCGCGACACCCGCGAACCCGGCGGCGAGCCCACCGACGATCAGCATCGATCCGATGACCCTTCTCATCTCCCCTCCTTCGGTCGATCCGCAGCGGAGCTGGGCGTCGCGCCGAAGTCACGCGGGAGACTCACCGTCCATCGCCTCCCACGACGGCTCCGTCCCGAAGCCCGAGCCCGCGAGCAGAACCCTGCTCGCACCCCCATGGAGTCATGAAGACCAGGTTCTGCTCAGACCGGGGATGAGGATCGAGAGCCATTGGCCGAACCAGAGGTGAAGCCACGGACGGGCGCGGCCGACCGCAGCTCGTCCCCCTCTGGTTACGGGCTACGGGCCCGTCACGAGCGTGAATTCGAACAGTCGCCCATCGTTCTCGTTGGGCTTGATGTTGTTGTCGGTCCCACGGTCGGTGACGTACAGGTGCCTCGTGGCCCTCGTCGCGGGGGTGCTGCCCGGGGCGAACACGACGCCCGAAGCCCTGCGGATGCCGGTGGACGATAGGTCGATCGTTTGCACCAGCTTCCCAGCGCGCGTGGTCTCGAGGATGACCTTGTCGGCGCTGCTCACGATGAAGAGGTGGTGCGTCGCGGGGTCGTAGGCGGCGTCCTCGCAGCCCATGAGGCCGAGCCTGGCGACGCCGAAGCTCGAAACGACGTCATCGGCGGTCCCGAACCTATGGTCCGCTCCCCGCCTCACCCTGTACACGCGCTTGCCCCTCGCATCGACGATCACCAAGGTCCCGCTCTGCGGGATGTACTCGAGCCCTTCGGGGTCGTGACTGCCGAACGACTCGGTGGCGAGGGCGGTCCTCGCGACGTCGTCACGGGTGCCGATCTTGCCGTCGGCGCCCGATCGGAACACGAACACCTTGTCCTGATCGTCGTCGGCCACGAACAGCGAGCGGTTCCCCCTGTTCCAGGCGACATCTTCCGGCTCCTTCGTGGCCTTCACGACCCTGCGGGATGCCGTGACCTTCCCCCTGAGCCTGACCGAGAACAGGTTCCTGCGGTGCCAGAGGGTGGGGATCTCGTCGACCTCGGAGTCCGAGATGATCAGCCGGTTCAGCGATGGCGCCCAGGTCAATCCGGTCGGGTCCGGACTCGCGGGCCGCCAGATGGACGTCAAGGTCAACCGTGTAACGGTCGCGGTGTCGGCTGCTGATGCCGGCGCGATAAGCATCGTCGCGCTGAGAGCGCCAACGAGCACCAGCCAGATGGATCGTTTCACGGGGGCGCACCTCCTGTGTCCGGGGGGACCTCGATGGCGCCGTCGAGTTGCAGGACGGTGGCACGAGAAGCGCGCGACGTCAACCCGCAGTCGTAGGGTTTTCTCCGGAGGTTAGACTCGAACCAACATCCTGCGGATCAACATCCATCTCGACCAGAGCTGCTTCTGCCGTGGTCGCTACGTGGTCGGGTCTTCACCCGCGCTCCGGTGTTCGTACTCCAGTGGGAAGCGCACTCGCGGCACGTGATCTACAGCCGCCACCCGGCCTCGCCCAGCTCCTCCGATCCTCGCGGAGCATCCTTGATCTTCCTGCCTGAACCGCCCTACTCGGTGTCGGGACGGGGCGGCATCGCGTCCCAGGCGGGCGTCTCGCGCGGAGGTACGGGCGGCAGCCTGCCGTGCCAGGGATCGGACTGGTCGCTGCAACCGTATGCACAGAAGTCCCGACGAGCGCTTCCACATGTCGGGCACATCGTTGGGGAGGAAGGGCGAGGACCGGTGATGGCGCTGCCACCGGGGACAAACGTCATCAGGTGATTGCCCATCTCCAGCATCATGAACCTCTGCAAGATCCATCCCCGTTTCTCGTGTACGTCGATCACCGACTGACGACCCATCCCGCCGGGGATCGTCACTACCGTATGGGACGGTGCTGTCCAGTCGAATCGCTCATCGTTCCAATCATCCCGAAGCTGCTTGCGGCCCGCCTTGTCTCTCATCCAGTAGTTCGTGCCACTCTGCTTGCTGCGTGGATCGGGTACGTCGCTGATGCCGATCGATCCAGCCGGAATCACGTCCATCCCAGCTCACCCCCCCATCGTTGTACGTCCAGCGAGCCGCGTAGATGGCGAACTCACCCACGAAGGTGTTGGGCCTTCCAGCGCTCGTCCTGCAGGATCCAGGACGATCAGGTTCCCCTTACCCGCCATCATGTCAGCGGCCTCCTGGTCCTTCAGGTCTCGTTGTTCGATGCACGCTGGGAGGGCAGGACACGAGATTGCGCCTCCCAGGAGGGTGCTTGTCGGACTGCCCGGGAGGCCGTGCCAGGGTGGGGACAAGTTGCACGTCCTGCACTCTCCGAAAGGATGAGCCTCGGGAATGTCGCCCACATGCGTCAGTCGGCGGAAAGAAACTGCCTCAGACGTTGGGGGGGGGTTCCCCCGTTTGGGGGGTCCCCCGTTAGGGGGGGTCCTCCGCCCCCTAAGGGAACCATCGACGTTCGGAGCGTTGTTTCGCCAAGGCCTCTCCGTTGGAGAGCCCGGTCCCGACATGGTCGGGCTCCCTCGGGATCGCCCGCCGAGTTCCGATGCACACGACCGAGCGGCGAAGCCGTACGGGTGGGCGCAGTCGTTCGGACGGACTTCTAGACGGCCACGGAGCTGCCGATACCCGAGTCATGAGAGCCCTTCGAGTCGAATCGTCGCTCGACTTCCAGGAGTGAGGCGTCGAGATGTGGTCTAGGTGGACAAAGATCGCGCCGGTCGTTCTCACCCTCGTATCCGTCACGGCGGCGTGCGGTGCCAAGACCTCGCCAGGTGGAGCCCAGACCTCGCCAGCAGGAACGGCCCATGCACACCGTGCGCAGTGGGAGGCCGCGAACGTGAACGACTACTCATGGAGCATCGCCAAGGATTGCATGGCCTGTGGTGACTTTCCTGGGTGGTTCCGGATGAAGGTGGTCGACGGTAGGCCCGTGGGATTCCGTGGGGTGAACTCCCACGGGGACGTTGTGAAGCTGTCGATCGCCACGGACGAGAAGGCCGGCGGCGTTCCTCTTACCGTTGACGAACTCTTCGATACGTTAGACCAAGCGTATGCAACGGGTGCCGAACTCGTCGAGGTCACCTACGACCCGACCTTGGGCTACCCAACCCACCTCTCCGTCGACCCGTCACGCACGACTTCGGACGATGGCTTCTCCTACGAGGTCAAGCCGCTCAAGCCAACGGGCTAGAGGTAGGGTCCGACCTCGTGTCACCGATTACGTCCGCTCCGCCCTCGCCTCCCTCGACCCGCCGGTCCGCGATGCCCTCCGTCGCGTGCTGATCCGTGACCAGGTCGATCGAGATGCATCTCCCTTCGCCTCATAGGAGCGGCTGGCTGCACGAAGCCTGTGGGTAGATCACGATCTCGTCTTCCCGACCCCGCGCGGAACGCCGTTGGACGCTTCGAACATCCGCCGTCACTTCCACTAGATGTGCGAGAAGGCGAACGTTCGTCCGCGCCGATCCACGACTCGCGTGTCACGGCAGCGTCGTGGCTTGCGGACCTGAACATCCATCCCGACACATCGGTCTGAGCTTCGCGTGGTGCCGTCAGGTAGCGGTGCAGCGCCTTGATCGCCGGCTCACCGAGCTGACGAACCTGGGAAGCCAGTTCCTCGTCCTCGTCGTCCACGAACCGGATGCTAGACCGCCAGCACGGAGCCTGGAGCCGCGACGCCATAGAGCGTTGAATGGACGAGGTGCAGTGGTGGGAGTCGAAGCCGTGGCGGAAGCCGTTGAAGTCAAACCATGGGTGACGTGCCGGTTACTGCTCCGCTGTCTCAAGAAGCCGCTTGAGGCTGGTCCAGATCCGCAGTTCCTGCCGACGCCCCATGCTCGCGACGAGCGGGCCCATGAACTTGAGGACACCATGCGGCTGGAGGTTCCACGACCAGCGCATCCGCGTGCCGCCGGCGACCGGATCGAACGTCAACGCTCCCTCTGTCTGCATCATCGACGAGCGCGTCACCGACGCCAGGCGCCGCGGACGCTCGTAGGCGGTGAACTCGACGATCATCGGCATCGTCTGCCCCATCGTCCGGAGCTCCGTCCGAAACCGCGTCCCCAAACCAGTCGCTCCCTCCGAGATCTTCTCGGCGAGCCGCATATGCGGGTTGTACCGAGGCTCGTTCTCCTCGTTCGCGACGAAGTCGAAGACCTCGTCCATCGGCCGGTCGATCGTGATCTCGCCCACCACCTCAACCATCGTGGTCACCCCTTCACTGACGGACGCTAGGAGCCGGTTACCAAACCCCGATAGGGGCGGGTGCCCTATGTCTCTCGGGACCGGGCTCTCCAACGGCGAGGGGCTTCCCTCCGCCCGTGGTCACTGGCCCACGCCGCGCAATGGGCCGCGACGACGTCGGGGCGTGGATCGACGACGTGTGGTGGTGAGAGTCGAAGCAGTGGCGAACGCCCGACGAACCCCCGTAGGCGAAAGGTGCCACAATCGAGCGGTTCCCCCGGGGAGCCCAGGACCCGTCCCTACCGTGTCGCCACCATGGCCGGGTCTTCACCCGCGCTGGAACCTCACCCCGGGGGAACACCCACGACCGACCGCGGCCAGCCGAACAGCTCGCGGACGCGAGAGACCGCCACCGCGAAGCTTCAGCTGGGAGTCGTGACGGACCTCCCTGGATGTCGACCGGTTGCTCGAAGGCAAGTCGCAAAGCGTTCTTGCTCGGGTCGCGGAGTTCACCGATGTAGGCGTGGGCGCGCGCTACCCGACGGCCGTCTTGTCAGTCCTCGCATGCCAGGCTCCTCTGAACCATCCGAGTGAGCCAGGCATCAGGAGCCCAGCGAAGATGACGCAACCGATGCTGAGGTAGACGAACACGGCAACCATGGGCAAAGACCCGTACTCGCTCCAAGACCTGTAAACCCTCGCCGCCAGCCAGAACCAATAGCCCCCGATGGCGAGACCGAGGGGGTAGCCCCAGACGATCCTCCTCACCAGCCACCAGCCAGCCGCGGCCGTCGCGCACGTCGCGACGAGCTGTCGGAGCAAGTATCCGAACGACAGACCTCCCGCGCTCAAGACAACGATGAAGCTGTACGCGCCGAGGGCCGAGAGCACCAGCAAGAAGCCCCCGACGTACTGAACAGACCTGGGCTTCTCGTGGTGCATGGCTAGCAGACTAGCCCTCTGTGCATCACACGGTGTGAGAGGAGGGCATCCTCCACGCGATCTCGCGGAATTGCAGCGATCAGCGCCACGTTGGTAGTCGGTGGCTGCGACTGGGGCACCAAGTCCACCTCTTCGCCCACTGGGACAGAGGGGGCGCCCAGCACCGTCATGCCGACTCCAGGGCACACTTCGGTCTCGCCCATGAAGGAGCCGCCGCCGTCGCTAGGGGGTGCCTTGGGCGATGGAGAGCCCAGCGCGTTCGAGCTGAACGTGCCCGCTAGCTCGCGAGCCGCGAGCAGTGCAGCTCCCCGCTTCCCATCATCACGAGCCCACGCCGCGCATGGAGTGGCGACGACGTCGAGGCGTGGATCGACGAGGCGAACTGGTGGGAGTCGAAGCCGTGGCGGAAGCCGCGCGCCTTGTTGAGAGATGAACCTGCCGCCGTGGGAGCCGAGGTCCGCCGAACCTGTAGGTCGTAAGGGCGTCGCCCATGTGACCCTGCCTGTCTCCTGGATCGCCGTGTTAGATCAAGTGATAGGGGGCATCCGCTAGCGTGCCAGCAGCCATATGAGGTCGTGGCTCGAGATACAGAGACGGCTCGACGGTCAGATCGAATCGTCGCGCAGATCGGGAGGGGCTATGAGGAAGTTCTTGCTGTGCCTCACTACGGCTTCGATCGCGATCGGAGCGGTGGCTGTTCCGGCTGAGGCCGCGTCCAAGCCCAAGGTGTTCAACAGCCTTCCGGCCCAGCTTCCGGGCAATGTGGCGAGCGTCGGATTCGAGGCGACGCAGACCGACGCGTTCGGTGACCAGATCCGACTGGCTCCGGGGAAGCGGAAGCTCGAGAAGGTCACGGTCGTGATGAGTTCGTGGGCGTGTGAGACGGGGAGTTGGACCGCCGGCTGCGAGTCGACGCAAGGGGCGACGTTCAAGGAAGACATCAAGCTGACGCTGTACCGGGCGAACAAGGCCGACCCGAACCTCCCCGGTGCGAAGATCGCGAGCCGCAAGAAGACGTTCGCCATCCCCTTCCGGCCGTCAGCCGACCCGGCCGACTGCAGCGCGAACCCGGCCGGATGGTACTCGTCAAAGAGCGATGCCTGCTTCAACGGGAAGGCGTTCAAGATCGTCTTCGAGTTCTCCGGCCTGCACCTCCCGGATGAGCTGATATACGGCATCTCCTACAACACGAGCACGTCGGGGAACCAGCCTCATGGCCCGAGGCCGTGTCAGGGCACAGCCGAGGGATGCCCTGACGATTCCTTGAACGTCGGAGCGGCGGCAGGTCTGCCGGCTCGCGGCACTGATGTCTACCCCGATGGGGTCTTTACCGATCAGCAGACGGGCGGAAACTGTTCCACCGACGCAACCGTCCCAGACGCGTTCTCGCTCGACGCGTGCGGTTGGGCGGGGTTCAATCCCTTGGTGAGTTTCCGGGTCAAGAAGTAAGCCCGATCCACGGCTTTCGGGCTGGCACGAGCCGGGGCGCTTCCCGCCGCCACCGAGTATCCGCTTGGGCGGGACCTCCCACCAGCACGAACGCGACGGAGAAGATGGTGGGTACCGGTATTGGTCACGCCTCTATGATGGGGCGGTGTCCGATCGAGGAACCGACTTCATGTCGTTCGGCGAGGCCATCCAGACGGTCTTCCGCAAGTACGCCGAGTTCATGGGCCGCGCCGCGCGCGACGAGTTCTGGTGGTGGGCGCTCTTCAATGTTCTCGTCGTGGGCGCGCTCAACCTCTTCAACGTGATCCGGATCGGAGACAACGCCTACCTCGGTTCGCTGCTCGCCGGTCTTTGGGGCATCGCGGTCTTGCTGCCGAGCCTCGCTGTGGCCGTCCGACGACTGCGCGACGCTGGCCACGGCTGGGGCAACCTGTTCTTTGTCCTGGTCCCGATCGCAGGGGGCGTCGTGCTCATCGTCCTCTGGGCACAGCCCACGAAGCAGTCCACGAAGGAGACGTTACCGCCGCCGCCTGTCGCGACCGCGTAGCGTGCCTCCAGCACGAGCGCGATGGCAGGGACGCGAGGTCCCTCCATAGGTGCCCTCCACGCTCGCGATCCGGTCAAGCGAAGAACGCGGCACGAAATCAAGCCGAAACGGATCTGGCCGAGATTTGGCCGCTCGCGGTTCGATCACGCCCCTGTCCGAGGCGTTTCTGCTGGTAGAAGGTGCTCCGGGGGTGGGACTCGAACCCACAACCTACGGATTAACAGTCCGCCGCTCTGCCGGTTGAGCTACCCCGGAACGTGGTGCGCCGGGCAGTCTACCAGTGGCCTTCTCCGCGCCCGCGCAGCGGTAGGCTGTCCGACACCACCATCGACCGGAAGGAACCTCCCTTGAAGCTGCGCAACCTCGTGCTCTTCGGCGCCGGCATCGGCATCGGCTACGCGCTCAGCCAGAGGATCCACGCGGACGACCCCGAGGTCGTGCACGGCCCCCAACGCACGCAATCCTCGTCGGTGCCCGGGCTGGCCGCGGTCTCGACCCAGGCGCAGAAGCTGGCGGACCAGGCGAGCGTGCGGAGCCTCGACGCGATCCGCAAGGCCCGTGAGGCGATCC
Source organism: uncultured Actinomycetes bacterium (assembly GCA_963810915.1). Classification (GTDB taxonomy): domain Bacteria; phylum Actinomycetota; class UBA4738; order UBA4738; family HRBIN12; genus JAOUEA01. Next base: position 185,182 of record CAWEPH010000006.1, read on the forward strand.
GCGCACGCCTCGCCGACTACGACCAGGAAGACGACGCGGCCTGGAACTGAGCGCGACGCGCTACTCGAGGTAGTCGCGGAGCTTCTGCGAACGGCTCGGGTGCCGTAGCTTCGAGAGCGTCTTGCTCTCGATCTGGCGGATGCGCTCGCGCGTGACGCCGAACTCGCGCCCGACCTCCTCCAGCGTGCGCGGGTGCCCGTCGACCAATCCGAAGCGCAGCTGGATCACCTTCTTCTCGCGCTCGCTCAGCGTGTGCAGCACGCTCTCGAGCTGCTCCTGCAGCAGGATGAAGCTCGCGGCATCGACCGGCACGACCGCGTCGGAGTCCTCGATGAAGTCGCCGAGGTGAGAGTCCTCCTCCTCGCCGATGGGCGTCTCGAGCGACACCGGCTCCTGCGACACCTTCTGGATCTCGCGCACCTTGTCGGCGCCGATGCCCATCACCTTGCCGATCTCATCCGGCGTGGGCTCGCGCCCCAGGTCCTGCAGGAGCTGACGCTGCACCCGCACGAGCTTGTTGATCGTCTCCACCATGTGCACGGGGATGCGGATCGTGCGCGCCTGGTCGGCGATGGCGCGCGTGATGGCCTGACGGATCCACCACGTGGCGTAGGTCGAGAACTTGAAGCCCTTGTCGTAGTCGAACTTCTCCACGGCGCGGATCAGGCCGAGGTTGCCCTCCTGGATCAGGTCGAGGAAGAGCATCCCGCGACCCACGTAGCGCTTCGCGATCGAGACGACCAGGCGGAGGTTGGCCTCGATCAGCTTGCGCTTGGCGAGCTGGCCGTCGCGCTCCACGCGGCGGAGCCAGTCGTGGAGCTCGTCGTCGGTCTTGGGCTTGTAGGACTTCGCGATCTTCTCGCGGCCGATGCCCTCGACCTTGCCGAACGCGGTCATCTGGTGATCGCGGATCTCCCAGACCTTCTCCACGCAGACCTTCTGGGCGCGAGGGTCGGCCTTGCCGTCCTCGCGGACCTGGGACTGCAGGGCGGTGGAGAGCTCGCCGGCCTCGATGCGGCGGGCCAGGTCGACCTCTTGCGCGGCGTTCAGGAGCGGGACCTTCCCGATCTCCTTCAGGTACATCCGCACCGGGTCGTTGGTGGGCGCCTTCAGGAGGTCGACCTCGATGCGCACCTGAGTCGCGGCGTCGGTCTCCTCACCGGGGACCTCGATGACCTCGATGCCCTCGGTGGTCAGGTGGTCCTGCACCTGGGTGAGGAACTCCTCGACCTGTTCCGGGGTGAAGTCGTCCACCGGGACCGCTTCCAGCAGGTCCTCCGAGGTGACGAACCCACGCTCGCGTCCGCGAGCGGTGATCGTCTCCTTCACCTCGTCCAGGCTCACCAGCTCACGAGCCGGCTCGGTCAACGGCACTCCTCGGGGGTTGTGGGCACGACCGGCACAGTGTACGGAACGGGAACGGCAGGCGACCCTTCCGTCCCGAACGAGCCGGGGGGCTTCAGACCGGGTCGCGCTGGCCCTGGCGGAGGCGTCTGAGGTCGCCGTCCACCTCTGCGAGCTCCCCGAAGAGCTCGTCGAAGTCCGGATCCGTGGTGGGGTTCAGCTTCTGCAGGCGCAACCGGAGGGCGTCGCTGAGGGTCTTCAGGCGGAATTCCTCGAGCCGCGCCCAGACGTGCTCGGCGTACTCGGGCGTGGGCTCGCCGTCGAGCGGCTCGACGGTGAGCTGCGACACGGTCGCCGCCACCTTGGCGTCCTCGCCGCCCGCAAGCGATGAGGTGTCGCCGCCCGCCTCGCGGAGCGCCGCGAACGCGGCGCGCGTCCCGGCGTGAGGGAAGTGCTCCTCGCGAAGTCGAGGCGCATACATCGCGAACAGATCGCCGTCGCGCGCGAGCAGCTTCAGCATCTCGCGCTCGACCTTGTCCTGCGCCGAACCCCGGCGCGCCGGCGCCTCCACCTCGGCGGCGGGCTTGCCACGGCGGCGTTCGTCGAGGGCCTGGACCACGGAGGCCTCGGTCACGCCCGTGAGGTCCGCGAGCAAGTGCGCATACTCGCTGCGTCGCACGGGATCGTGGAGCGTCTCCAACATGGGGAGGACGTCGTTCACCGCGAGGGTCTGGCCCTCAACGGTGGACAGGTCGTTCCGGCCGACCGTGCGCCGGATCATGTACTCGACGAGCGGGCGGGCGCGCTTGGCCGCCTCGCGCACGGCGTCGGCGCCCTCCTTCGCCACGAAGTCGGCCGGGTCGAGGCCCTGCGGCATGATCATGACCACCGCCTGCACCGGGTACTGCTCCTGGAAGGCGTACGCGCGCTCGGCCGCGCGCGCACCCGCTTCGTCCGAGTCGAACGAGAGCACCGCGCGCTGCACGAACCGCGACATCAGGCGGAAGTGGGCCTCCCCTAGCGCCGTCCCACACGTCGCCACCGTGTTCTCGATGCCCGCCTGCGCGAACGCGATCACGTCCGTGTAGCCCTCGACCACGAAGACCTCCCCGGTCTTCGCAACGGCCCCCCGGGCGCGGTTCATGTTGTAGAGGACCTCGTTCTTCCGGTAGACCGGGCTCTCGGCGGAGTTGAGGTACTTGGCCGACTCCGCCGCGCGCGGGTCGGTCGGGAGGATCCGCGCGCCGAAGGCGATCCCCCGGCCCTGGAGGTCGTGGATCGGGAAGGTGATGCGCCCGCGGAAGCGGTCGCGGACCGTCCCGTCGTCGCCACGGCTGGCGAGTCCCGCCTCGGCGATCACCTCGGCGCTCAGATCGCGATCCTTGCTCAGCTGCTTCAGCAGGTAGTCGCGGGCGCGCGGGGCGTACCCGATCCCGAACGTCGCGACGGCTTCCGGGCCGATCCCCCGGCCGGCGAGATAGGTTCGCGCCTCCTCGGCCTCGGGCGAGCCAGCGAGCGCCTCGGCGAACAGGGCTGCGGCACGCTCGTTGGCCGCGATCAGGGCCGCCCTGCGCTGGGCCGCTCGCCGCTCGGTCGGCGAATCCCCCTCGTACCGAAGGTTGACCCCGGCCTGGGACGCCAGGCGCTCGACCGCCTCCACGTACGTGAGGTGCTCGAGCTCCCTCAGGAACGTGATGGCGTCACCGCCCTTGCCGCAGCCGAAACAGTAGAAGACCTGCTTGGCGGGGCTCACGCTGAACGAAGGTGTCTTCTCCTGGTGGAACGGACACAGGCCGCTCATGGAGTCGTGGCCGGTCTTCTTGAGCGTCAGGTACTGGCCGACGAGCTTGACCAGATCGGTCCGTTCCTTGACCGTGTCGATGTCGTCCTGCCGGATCCGTCCCGCCATGCGTAGGTCCTCGCGCTAGAGGAGCCACCCCTGGGGAAGGAAGAGCCGCTCGTAGGTCCGTAGGGCGTACCGATCCGTCATGCCCGCGATGTGATCGGCCACATGGGTCGGCAGGTCGCCCGGGGCCCGATGGTACTCCGCCGGGAGCTGGTCGGGATGCTCGAGGAAGTAGGAGAACAGGTCGCGGATCAACTTCACGGCCTTCTCGTGCTCCTCGCGGGCGTCCGCGCGCAGGTACACCTGTTCGAACATGAAGTCACGCAGCTCGTCAAGCGCCGCGAAGACCTCGGGCGACAGACGGATCTCCTCCGCGTCCTCGCTGCGGGTCACCAGGTCGGTGACCAGGGTGTTGATGCGTTCCGCGTGCGTGCGGCCGAGCACGGCCAGCGGGCTCGCGGGCAGCTCACCCTCCTCCAACACCCCCGCGCGCACGGCGTCGTCGAGATCGTGGTTCAGGTACGCGATGCGGTCGGCGAAGCGCACGACCTGCGCCTCGAGGGTGGATGGTGGCGGCATCGACCAGGGGTGATGCACGATGCCGTCGCGCACCTCCCACGTGAGGTTGAGCCCTTCGCCGTCGTTCTCCAGGAACTCCACGATCCGCAGGCTCTGCTCCGAATGGCGGAAGGGCCGCCCGAGGAACGGGGTCAGGGCCTGCTCGCCGAGGTGACCGAACGGCGTGTGCCCGAGGTCGTGCCCCAGCGCGATGGCCTCCGTGAGGTCCTCGTTGAGCCCGAGCGCGCGCGCGGCCGTCCGCGCGATCTGGGACACGTCGAGGGTGTGGGTGAGCCGCACCCGGTAGTGATCGCCCTCGGGTGCCAGGAACACCTGGGTCTTGTGCTTGAGGCGGCGGAACGCCTTGGCGTGCACGATGCGATCGCGGTCGCGTTGATACACCGTGCGCAAGGGGTCCTGCGGTTCCTCGCGCTCGCGACCCTTGGTGGCGTCCGTGAACTGCGCACGCGGGGACAGCGTCTGGCGCTCGATGCGCTCGGTGCGCTCGCGGGGGCTGAGGGTGGGCTCACTCACGCGTCCATCGTAGCCGTGCGCGCCGACAGCACAGGAAGGCCGGATGGGGCGCCCGGCCGTAGTACCCGCGGAGGGCGGAAGGAAGGACGACCGATGCGAACGAAGACCATCATCCTGGCGACGGTGCTCGCGCTGGCGGGCGCGGCGTGCGCGAGCGGTTCCGGGTCCGGAAGCGGAGGACGCTACGGAGCCCCACCGGCCACGTCGGCAGCCTCCCCCACTGAGCAAGCGAGCGCGAGCGGCAACGGCGGGTACAACTACGGGTCGGGCGGCTACGGGACGGGCGGCGGCTACGGCACCGGATCGAGCACGGGCATGGGCGGCGGTTCAAAGGGCGCGGGCGCGGTCGCGCTCACCCTGACGCAGGCCGACTTCTCGTTCTCGCCCTCCACCGTGAAGGTGCAGTCCGGTGCCACGATCGAGGTCGTGAACAGTACCTCCGGCACGCCGCACACGTTCACCGTCCCCGGCAAGGGCATCGACGTGACGGTGGACCCTGGCTCGTCGGCGAAGGTCAAGATCGACCTTCCCGCGGGAAGCTATCCGTTCGAGTGCAGGTTCCACGCCTCGATGGGGATGACCGGCACGCTCACGGTGACCTGAGCCTCAATCGCCTCCGAACACGCGGTAGTAGAGGTAGGCGAACGTCTCGCGGGCGTATTCGGTGAGGCGCGTTCGCTGGGTGTCGTAGGCCGAGGTCCAGGTGGCGGATCCGTACCCACGGAACCCGAGGTCCGACGCCATCCGCTCGATCCGGGCGTTGTGCCAGGGGTCGGAGACGAGGAACGCGGTGCGCATGCCGGAGCGACGCATGGCGGACGCCGCCGCGGTCAGGCTCTCCCACGAGGTGTGCCCGACGGGGACCGCCACTACGTCCTCGGCCGGCACGCCGTGTGCGACCAGGTAGCCGGTCCCGGCCTCTGCCTCCGTGGTGCGATCCCCCGGTTGTTTCGAACCCAGCACCATCACCTGGTTCGCGCGACCCTGGTCGTACAGCAGGAGCGCGTGGTCGAGGCGACCCTGGAACACCGGCGAGGGGGTGCCGTTGTACTGGGCCGCCCCCAACACCACGATCACATCAGCGTCCTGGACCTCCGCGGCTTGGTCGCGATGCGCGGCGCGCCACACGGTGAGCGCCGACCACCCGACGACGGCGGCGGCGGCGAGGAGGGTGAGCGCGAGCACGCTCAGCACGGGATGCCGACGGAGACGGCTCACCGCTCCAGCCTAGCAACGCGCCCGCCGCCATCAGTCGCCGCAGGCCGAGCGGGTTTTCACGACGACGGTCGGTACCAGGCCGGTCGCCGCCACGATCCCGTCGAGCTCCTCGCGCGACGGGGCCGCCGCGCCGAGGAGGTATCCACCGAGCTCGGAGGGGAGCCCCGCGAAGCAGTTCGTGGGAGACACGACGAGGGCTCCGCCGAGCAGGGGGGCGAGCCTAGCGGTGGCGGCGTCGAGCGCATCCGGCGCATCCGACGTACGGAGCACGGCGAGCCAGAGGGTGCCCCTCGCCGGGATCGTGCCCGGTGATGAGACGGAGGCTGCGGGCGGCCGCGACGAGCCGGGCGTTCCCGTGCCGCCTCCTTGGGGCACGGCGCGGCAAGCGCAGAGACTCAACGCGAGGCCGGCGACGATCGCGACCGCCGAGGCCCGCGACCGAAGCGCGCAGGGTGTCCCGACGTCGGAGGTCACGGCGACACGATCCAGCTCGTGCGGCCGAACTCGGGCAGTCGCGAGCGGAAGTCGTCCAGGGCCTGCATCACGTCGGTGCCGGCCTCCAGTCGCAACAGGGCGCCGAAGACCCCGGGACGGATCGCGTCCGGCGCCGACGCGGCATCGACCACCGAGACGGACGCGGCCGCCCCGAACACGGCCGTGATCCGAGCGGCGGCTGCCTCGGCTTGATCCCGGTCCCGGAAGTCGCCGACCAGGATGCCGACCTCGATCGCAGGCTCGGGCGAGGCGGTCGACGGACCATCGAGGTCGGGCCAGTGACCGCGCGGCGGCGTGAACAGCCCGCGCGCTGCGCGTCGGTCGGGATCGACGGCATCGAGCGGATCCGTCATCACCGACCCGCACCCCAGCAGCGTCGACCGGCCGTCGGCGCGCTCTCGGAGGATGACGGAACGGCCGGTGCGTGGATCGGGCACGTTCCAGAGGCGATCGTGACCGATCTCGCCGGCGAGGTACCGCTCATCGGGGAGCGTGCGCAAGGCGCGGGCGCGGCCTCCGGCGAGCGACCAGAGGGAGAAGCTGGGCTCGTGCGCCGCCGATCCGCGACCCCTGATCCTCACGAACTCGAGGCTCCCGTCACCCCGTCGCATCGGGGTGCGGATCGCGGTCCAACGATCGCTCCCGGCGGCGAACCTCGTGACCCGATGCCAACGGCGCGTGGCCAGATCGTAGCGCCAGAGGTTGTTCAGACGCTCGTCCTCGGGCACGGCGACCGAGGGCGGAGACGAGAGCACTGCGACGATGCTTCGACGCGAACGAAAGATCGGAGAGAAGAGCCTGCCTCCGGGTACGGGCGTCGGGATGCGTCGGATCGCCCCACCCTCCGCCGGGTGGACCCGCAGCGCCGTGCCGACCGACCAGGCGAGATCGCCGCGCGAGGACCAGGTCGGATGCATCGCCTCTCCGGTCTGGGAGAAGGTGAGGGTCCCGCGAGGGGTCAGCGCGACCACCGTGTCGGCGCCGCGCCGGTCCACGACGTAGGCCGTCCCGACCCCAGGCGCGGTCGCTACGTGGCGCACCATGCCGGGGCCCGCCGTCACCAGGGACACCGACCCGCTGCCGGTCGTGAGCGCCACCAGGCGATCTCCGTCCGCCGCCACGAGTGCGTGACCCGAAGCAACCCTGCGGGTCATCTCGGCGGCCAGCAAAGGGTCCGCTCGGTGCCGCGCGGGGGTGCATGGATCCACATCGACGGTCGCGAGCACGGAGCCGCCTCCTCGCAGGCCCATGCCCGCGAGGACGGTGGCGAGCACGCCTGCAGCCAACATCGCTCGTCGCATCGCGATCCCTCCTCAGTAGTTGGTCACGTACTGGAAGTGCATGGGGTCGGGACGCGAGTCCCAGTTGATGCCCCAGTAGAACCGGTGCCCGGGGTTGGCGCCGCGCCACACGTCCGGGAGGTAGGTGCCGTAGTCCACACCGTCTGCGCCACGGCCGTTCCAGTGATCCTGGCCCATCGGGTTGCGCTGCCAATTCGTGTCGATCGCGGCGCCCCACGAATGCACGGACCACGACGTGGATCCGGCGATCAGGCGGCAGTTGTACCCGCCGATGCCTGGGTAGAGCGCCGCCTCCTTGGTGGCCGCGCTCACGTGCCCGCGGACGTTCCACCCGACGTCGCGCTGGATGTAGGGGTGGTAGTAGACGTAACCCGCGGTGTAGGGCTCGGACTGCGACGGCCAGAGCGAACGCGCATCGTTGTCGCGATCCGTGCAGCGCGCGCCGAACGTGTCGACCATCTCCGCATAGCCGCTGGGACGCGGCGGGATGCCGTCGGACGAGTGGTCGTGCACCCATCCGCCATCACCGATCGTCGCCGAAGCCCGGGAGATGCCGAGGACGCCAACCAGCACGAGGATGCAGAGCCCCGCGGGTCCCAGCCTGCGCGCGAGGCGCTTGATGCCCTCCATCCACCACCTCCATCTCCGGGGGGAGGTGGGAGGACCGCGAAGCCTAACGCGGAGCGAGCGCGGCGACCGTGACGGGGGTCACGCTTCGAGGCATCGGGTTGGATCGCTCAGGACGTCCGGGTTACTTCGAGGCGCTCTCGGCGGTGCCGATCGCGGCCTGTCCGGCGGCGAGGCGAGCGGTCTCCACGCGGAACGGTGAGCAGCTCACGTAGTCGAGGCCGATCTCGTCGCAGAAGACGACGCTGGCGGGATCGCCCCCGTGCTCGCCGCAGATCCCCATGTGCAACTGCGGGTTGGCGGCGCGCCCCTCCTCCACCGCGATGCGCATCAAGCGTCCGACGCCCGGTCGATCGACGGTCACGAACGGGTTGGCGGGGACGAGCTTGCGCTCCTCGTACATGCCGACGAACTTGCCGATGTCGTCGCGGCTGAACCCGAACGCGGTCTGCGTGAGGTCGTTGGTCCCGAACGAGAAGAACTCCGCGGCCTCGGCGATCTCCGCCGCCGTGACCGCCGCCCGCGGGAGCTCGATCATCGTGCCCCACTCCAGGTGCGCCAGCTCCACACCTTCGCGTTCCAGGATCTCCCGGGCGACGGGCTCGAGCTCCGCGCGCATCTGCTGCAGCTCCGGTGCTGTCGCCACCAGTGGGATCATGATCTCGACGCGCGGATCCCCGCCGTCCTTCTTGACCTGGACCGCGGCCTCGACGATCGCGCGGACCTGCATCGCGTACAGCCCCGGCTTCACGATCCCCAGCCGCACGCCGCGCAGGCCGAGCATCGGGTTCATCTCGTGCAGCTCGTTCACCTTCTGCAGGACCTGCTCCGCCTCGCTCACGTCCTCGCCGCGCTCCCGGCCGAGGGCCACCTCGACGGCTAGCGAGACCTGGTCGGGCAGGAACTCGTGCAGGGGCGGGTCGAGCAGCCTCACCGTGACGGGGAGGCCGCTCATGGCGGCGAAGATCCCCACGAAGTCGTCGCGCTGCAGCGGCAGGAGCGCGTCGTAGGCGATCTGCTCCTCCGCGGCGGTCTCCGCGAAGATCATCTGGCGGACGGCGAGGACGCGCTCCTCGCCCAGGAACATGTGCTCGGTCCGGCAGAGGCCGATGCCCTCGGCGCCGCGATCGCGGGCGTTGGACGACTGGTCCGGCGTGTCGGCGTTGGCGCGCACGCGCAGCCGACGGCGCGCGTCCGCGTGGGCCATCAGGCGCTCGAAGGCCTTCCAGAGCTTCTCCTCGCGGGCGGCGGCATCGCCCTGCCGCGCCTTCTCGAGCAGCGACTCCTCCAGCGGCAGCTCGCCCACGAAGACGTTGCCCGTGAACCCGTCGATCGTGATGACGTCGCCTTCGGCGACGGTCGTGCCGTTGGCGGAGAACGTCTTCGCTCCGGGCTGGAGCCTGATCGCGTCGGCGCCGCACACCGCCGGGATGCCCTCGCCCCGCGCCACCACCGCCGCGTGGCTGTTGGTGCCGCCCGCGCTGGTCAGGATCCCCTGGGAGGCGATCATGCCGTGGTAGTCGTCCGGCGTCGTCTCGCGCCGCACCAGGATCACGCGCTCGCCGCGGGTCCCCCAGGCCTGGGCCTCGTCGGCGCTGAATACCACCTTGCCGGTTGCCGCACCAGGGGACGCGTTCAGACCCTTCGCGATCGGCGTGGCCGCCGACGCGTCCACGGTCCGCTTGAAGAGCTCCTCGAGCCGGTTCGCGTCGACGCGCAGGAGCGCCGTGTCCTCGTCGACCAGGCCCTCCTCGAGCATGTCGTAGGCCATCACCCACTCTCCGAAGGCGGTGCGCTTGCCCACGCGCGTCTGCAGGATCCACAGACGCCCCTTCTCGATCGTGAACTCGATGTCGCACATGTCCTTGTAGTGCTGCTCGAGCGTGTGCATGACCTCGCGCAACCCCTCGTAGGACGGACGATCGATCTCCTCCAGCCGGGCGAGCGGCAGCGTGTTGCGGATCCCGGCCACGACGTCCTCGCCCTGCGCGTTGGGCAGATAGTCGCCGTAGGGCAACTTCTCCCCGGTGGAGGGGTCGCGCGTGAACGCGACGCCGGTCCCGGAATCTTCGCCGCGATTGCCGAACACCATCGCTACCACGTTCACGGCCGTGCCGAGGTCGTCGCTGATCTTGTTCTGGCGGCGATAGTCGATGGCGCGCTTGCCGTTCCAACTCTTGAACACGGCCTCGACGGCGAGCCGCAGCTGGTCGCGGGGGTCCGCCGGGAAGGGAGAGCCGGTGTGGTCCTCGTAGATCTGCAGGAACGCCCCGATCACGGCGCGCAGGTCGTCGGCGTCGAGGTCCGTGTCGCTCGCGCCCGCGAACTTGCGCTCCTTGGCGGCGTCCAGCGCCTCCTCGAAGGCGTCGCCGGGCACGTCCATCACGATCTTCCCGAACATCTGGATGAACCGGCGGTACGCATCGTTGGCGAAGCGGACGTCGCCCCCGGACTGCTCGGCGAGTCCCTTGAGCGAGTCCTCGTTCAGCCCCAGGTTCAAGACGGTGTCCATCATCCCGGGCATCGAGAACTTCGCACCCGAGCGCACGGAGACGAGGAGCGGGTCGGAGGGATCCCCGAGCTTCTTGCCCATCGACGACTCGAGGGTCTGCAGGTGGGTCTCGACCTCCTCGCTGAGCCCGAGCGGATACCCGCCCTCTCCGAGGTACGTGAGGCAGGCTTCCGTGGTGAGGGTGAAGCCGTGCGGGACGGGAAGCCCCATGTTCGTCATCTCGGCGAGGTTGGCGCCCTTCCCCCCGAGGAGATCCTTCATGTCCTTGTTGCCTTCCGAGAAGTCGTAGACGTACTTGGTCACGGCATGCCTCCGGCACGGGTCGAGCGGAACGGAGAACCCAGTCTACGACCGAACGCACCGCCGCTCGGCGCACGGGGGTATCGTCGGAGAGACCGTCGAGGCTCGCGCGGATCGCCGCCGCGGAAGGAGAGACCTGTGCCCACGTCCAGCGTGAACGTCCGGGAACGACAGGCCCCGCTGCGGGAACGTTACGCCGCGGATCCGGACTCAGCTCCGATGACCCTCCGGGTCCACGGCGACGGCAGCGACCTCGCGGATCCCCTGCACTGCGCCGTGCGGCCGGACGCGGTGCCCGAGGTCACGTGGCGCTCCGGCGCCCACGCCGCGGTCGGCGGAACCGGCGACGTCCCGTGCTCGGGCGACCTCCTCCTCGGCGCGCTTGCAGCCTGTCAGGAGATCACGATCCGCATGGTCGCCGCCAACCTCGGCTTCGACATCGAGACGCTCGAGGTCTCCGCGGAGGGCGATTGGGATCCCCGCGGCACGTTGGCGATGGGTCGCGACTTCCCGGTCGGCCTCACCGCGATCCGCGCCCACACCCGGATCGTGATCCGTGGGGACGTGGCCCGCGAGCGCGCCGAGCGGCTCCTGAGGAGCGCCGAACGCTACTGCGTGGTCCTGGCGACGCTGAGAGGAGGCGTCGATGCCAGCTCGACGTTCGAGCTGGACACCGTGCCCTGACGCTCAGGCGTAGACCCGAAGGACGCCGAGCGCCGCCTGATCGTCCGAGAAGACCAGGGACACCCGGTTCCCGCTCGGCCCCACCACGTCGCCAGGGGTGTCGCCCGCATCCAGCCAGTCTCGGCTCGCCTGGGCGAACGCTGCCGCGTCGTCCGGCGTATCCCACACCGTGGAGAGCACGAGGGCCGTGTGCGTCCCGTCGCTCCAGGCGCGGTAGAGGCCGCCGTCCCAACCGGCGGCGGCGGCGTCGGCCTCCTCACTGTCCAGGCGCAGCCGCATCATCTCGCGCAGGAACTCCTCCCCGACCTGCATCACGTCCAGGTCCTTCCAGCCGGCGCCCAGGCGGACCGACAGATCCGCGACGTCCAGCGGCTGGGGAACGTCGCTCGGGTAGCGCTCTGGGTGCAGGATCTGTTCGGTGGAGGCGGGGAAGGACCGCAACGCCTCGTCGATGCCGTCGGTCCCGTCGCGGACGGCCATCGCCGTCATGAACGCCTGCCCGTCGATGTACGGGAAGAGCTCGAGCGCGACGAGGAACGGGGGGACGCCGTCGAGCGACGGCTGAGAACCGCCGCTCGGGAGGTCACCGCTCGGGAAGCGCACGATGACCTGCGTCGCGAAGTACTGGGCGCTGCCCTCGATCGCCCCGAGCGCGGCCTCGAACCGCTCGTCCTGACAGTGCGCGGCGACCGGATCCAGGCGCCTGAGGTCGAAGTGCTGGTCGTCCATCGCGTGGGTCAGCTCGTGCGCGAGCGTGAACCGCTCGTTCAGATCCAGCTGCGTGTCCCCGATGTATACGAGCTGGCCCGTCTCGGGGTTGTAGAAGCCGACGACCTGACCGGTCTGGAACGCGAGCAGGGCGTCGCGGATGTCGGCCTGAGGACCGATGACGCCCATCGCGCGCCAGGCGAGGGTGCGTCGGTCGTACAGGGCGGCCGGGTAGGTGGCGTCGAAGGACTTCGAGACCTTGCTGCTCATCTGCGCAGGAGTGATCGGGTCCACCGCCACCGGATGCTCGTACGTGAGTCCCCGGACCGCCTCGACCTCCCGCTCCACCTCCGCGATCGCGTCCGGCGTCGCGCCGACCGGGGCGGGCTTGCGACTCCCCAGTTTGGGCGCCACGCAGAGCGCGCGCATCGCTGCCGCCGCGCTCCCCGGTCCCGTGGGCACCGGAGAAGCGGACGGCTCGGGGCTCGCGGGGGCGAGGGTGGGCGTCGGTGACGTGCTCCCGCCCAGGGTCACGCTGCAGGCGGCGAGGGTGGCGAGGGTGCCGAGCGCCAGCGCCCCAACCGCGCGTCCGGAACTTCCGCGCACGCGATCAGCGCTTCCTGGGGAGCACGAGGCTGAGGACCGCGAGGACGATCGCGCCGGCCGAGAACGCCGCCGAGACCCTCAGCACGGTGAGGTTCGACAGGAAGTCGCGGGCCGCGAAGGCCGCGCACGCGGCGGCGCAGAGCAGCAGCGCGAACGCCGTGGCGTACAGCGTGAACCACCCGCGTTGCCGCCTCCGTGACCCTGCCTTCCCCGTGGACTCGGGGTCCGACGTTCGGCTCACAGCCGCTCCCGCAGATACCCCACGAGGTTCTCGATGGGCAGACGCTCCTGCGCCATGGTGTCGCGTTCGCGCACCGTCACCTGGCGGTCATCGAGGGAGTCGAAGTCCACGGTGACGCAGAACGGCGTGCCGACCTCGTCTTGCCGACGGTAGCGTCGGCCGATGGCGCCGGCGTCGTCGTACTGGCACATCCACGCGCCCTTGACGAGGTCGAACACCTCGCGCGCCTCCGGCACGAGCTTCTCGTTGCGCGAGAGCGGGAGCACGGCGACCTTGATCGGGGCGAGGTCCGGGTGCAGCGCCAGAACGGTGCGCTTGTCCACGTCTCCCTTTGCCGTCGGCGCCTCCTCGACCCGGTAAGCGTCCACCAGGAACGCCAGCAGCGCGCGATCCACCCCGGCGGCCGGCTCCACGACGTAGGGGAGGTAGCGCTCCTCCCTCTCCTGGTCGAAGTACGTGAGGTCCTCGCCGCTCGCCTCCTGGTGGGCGCGCAGGTCGAAGTCGGTGCGGTTCGCGATCCCCTCGAGCTCACCCCATCCGAAGGGAAACTCATATTCCACGTCGGTCGCGGCCTTCGCATAGTGCGCCAGCTCGTCGGGCTCGTGTGGACGCAGCCGGAGCTTGTCCTCGTGCAGCCCGAGGTCTCGGTACCACCGGTAGCGCTGATCCACCCAGTAGGCGAACCACTCCTCGTCGGCTCCGGGCTCGACGAAGTACTCCATCTCCATCTGTTCGAACTCCCTGGTGCGGAAGATGAAGTTGTGCGGCGTGATCTCGTTGCGGAAGCTCTTGCCGATCTGCGCGATGCCGAAGGGGAGCTTCCGTCGCGAGACGGTCTGGATCTGCGTGAAGTCCACGAACATGCCCTGCGCCGTCTCCGGGCGCAGGTACGTCTTGTGCTCGTCGTCCTTGACCGGCCCGAGGTGCGTCTCGAACATCAGGTTGAACTGCTTGGGCTCGGTGAACGAGGTCTCCCCGCACTTCGGGCAGTGCACGATCCCGTCCGCAGCGGGCTCCAGGTGATCCTCGCGCCAGCGCTGATGGCAGTTGAGGCATTCCACGAGCGCGTCGGTGAACCCGCTGACGTGACCGCTGGCCTCCCAGACCCGGGGAGACATGATGACGGCCGCCTCCAGCCCCACGACGTCGTCACGCAGCTGCACCATCGTGCGCCACCAGGCGTTGCGGATGTTGCGACGCAGTTCCGCGCCGAGCGGGCCGTAATCCCAGGACGAGCGAAGCCCGCCGTAGATCTCGGACGACTGGAACGCGATCCCTCGTCGTTTGGCGAGGGAGGTGATGGCCTCCATGAGGTCGGTCACGGCGATGTGCTCCTCTCCCGGCCGCTGGCAGCGACCGCTGGCGTGGGGCCATGGTACCGGCGCGGGTGTCTCGGCGGGCGGCACGCCACACAACCGTCACGACCATCGCGGCCGGTTCAGCGGTCACCCGGAACGGCCGATATCCCCTGGTGGAAGGGGGTGCGACGTGGAGATCTGTCCGAGCTGCGGAGCGCACGTGAGTGCCGATGCCGCCTGGTGCGGCCAGTGCTTCACCTCGCGCGCCCGGTCGGAGGAGCACGCGAACGACGGCGTGGCCGGGGCGCTCGCGGCCCGGAGGCCCCCGCCTCGCGAAGAAGCACATACCCCCACGTACTCCCGGTTCAGAGGCTCCCCGACGAGCTTCGGACCCGTGGGGCGGACGATCCTCAGCCTCCTGACGATGGTGGGCCTGGTCATCGGCTACCCCATGATGCGCGGACTCATGGTGGCGACGGTGGGCGTCGACGTCCCCGGTCGGGGCTTCGCCGCGATGTACGCAACGATCGCCATCACCGCCGGCCTCTACGTGTTCAGCCGGATCTGGAAGCCGACGCGGGTGCGCTGACCCGGCGATGGTAGGGTCCCTCCGTCGCACGGAGGACACCCTCGATGGACCGCCAAGTCACCTGCCCCACCTGTCACGAGCGACAGCCGCTGCCGGACCCCGACGGATACACGTGCATCAGCTGCGGGACCGCGTGGCACCTCGTCGCGTGCGGCTCCTGCGGAGCGCGGTTCCACATGCGTCCCGAGACCACGGCCTGGACCTGTCCCTCGTGCGGCGCCGCCAACGAGACCGGGGTGTACGTCGCGGCGGAGACCGCATCGGAGCCTGTGGGTGCTGCCACCGCGGTGCCCGCGCCCGCGAAGCGCACCTCCGCTCCCGGATCCGGAGGTCGCGGACCGATGCTCGCGATCATCGCCGGGGTCGTGATCCTGATCGTCGTGGTCAGCGCGTGGTTCACCTTCATCAAGCCGAACGGGCCGACCGCCGCCAGCCCGAGCCGCGCGACGTCGCCCTCCGTGGACGCACTCACGACGATGTGCACGGCATGGACGCCGGATATGCCCATCCGCGTCGAGTCCCTCACGCGCGCCGAGGATCAGGTGCGCGCCGCGGCCAAGACGCTCGCCCAACAGGGGAACACCGAGGCCGCCAAGGCCGGGAGGGCCTTCGCCGACGCGCTGGATCGGCTGGTGACCGCGCTCAACGCGCACGGGGACACGTCGACCGCGATCCAGCAGGCCGGGGAGGCGTACGGCGCCCTGCCCTGCTGATCCCAGGCTGCGGGATCCGCCAGCGCCGCGCCGATCGCGGTCGGCTCAGTCCTCGCAGAGGCCGCCGAAGCGGCGGCTCCGCTTCTGGAAGTCCCGGATCGCCTCGAAGAGGGTCTCGCGGTTGAAGTCCGGCCAGAGCACCGGCGTGAACCAGAGCTCGGCGTAGGCGGCCTCCCACAGGAGGAAGTTGGAGGTGCGTTGCTCGCCGCTGGGACGGATCAGCAGGTCCGGGTCGGGCATGTCGGGGTGGTAGAGGCGGCGCGCGATCTCCTCCTCGTTGATCTTCTCGATCCTGATCCGCCCCTCGTCGTGATCGCGCATCAGCTGCTTCACGGCGTCGAGGATCTCGGCGCGACCGCCGTAGTTGAACGCGATCGTGAGGGTCATCCCGGTGTTGTCGCGCGTGAGCTCCTCGGAGATCCGCATCTCCTTCAGGACCGAGCGAGGCACACGCCAGTCGCGGCGTCCCATCCAGCGGATCCGCACGTTCATGGCGTTCAGGTCGTCGCGGCGCCGACGCAGGAGCGACCGGTTGAACTCCATCAGGTACAGCACCTCTGGCGCGGGCCGTTTCCAGTTCTCCGTGCTGAACGCGTACACCGTGAGCCACCGCACACCGAGCTCGACCGCGCCCTTCACGGTGTCCCAGAGCGCCTCCTCGCCGGCGCCGTGACCCTCAGTTCGCGGGAGACCGCGCTGCTGCGCCCAGCGGCCGTTGCCGTCCATGACGATGCCCACGTGTTCGGGCAAGCGCTCGCGGTCGAGATCGTGGAGGTAGCTGCTCACGTCGCGGTCCTCACGAGCATCGGGACCGATTTCAGACGCCGCTCGAAGTGGTACTCGGCGAACCCGTAGAGGAGGCCGCGCGACTCCTTGCGCACCCGGTCCTCCGGCCGGGGCAGGTCGCCGGATTCGCTCAGATCGGTGAGCGCGAGGGTTGCGAGGCGCTCGAGGGCCACGCGCGAGACGTGGCCCGCCCCGGTCTCGGCGCAAGTGCCGCACACCGCGCCGCCGAGTCCCGACTGGAACAGCTGAGGATCGGTGGCGCCACAGACGGCGCACGCCGTGAGCGAGGGGTGGAATCCGGAGAGCGACAGGAGCTTGAGGAGGAACCCTTCGGCGACGGCCTCGGGATCCGCAGGCCTCGCGTCGAGGGCACGCAGACCGCTCAGCAGCAGGAGGGTCACGCGGACGTTCCGTTCGTGCTCCTCGGCCACACGGTCGACCGCCTCGAGCATGGTCTCGCCTGCAGCGAAACGCGCCAGATCCTCGCGGATGTGCATGTGCGGGGCGATGATCTCGGCCTGGGTCACCGTATCGAGCGCGCCGCGGCCCCGATAGAGCATCAGGTTCACGTGCGTGAA
Source organism: uncultured Actinomycetes bacterium (assembly GCA_963810915.1). GTDB lineage: Bacteria > Actinomycetota > UBA4738 > UBA4738 > HRBIN12 > JAOUEA01. The sequence continues at coordinate 202,120 of CAWEPH010000006.1, forward strand.
GGGCTCCAACCGCGCGCCGAAGCGGCTGGTGGTCTTCCGGATGCCCTTGGCCACCGCTCGAACCTTGCCCGAGCCCTGGGTCATGATGGTGACGATCTTGTCGGCCTCGCCGAGCTTGATCGAGCGCAGGACGATCCCCTGCTCCTTGTAGGGCGGCATGGACCCGATGGTAGCCCGCCGTGGGTCGCGAACGCTCTAGCGAGCGTGTGACGTTTCCGTAGCGGACGCGACCCCCAGAGCCGTCCGCCGGAGGCCCGGACCGGCTACGCTAGAGGCCTCGGGTTCGACCCGAGGGTTCGCGCCGAGCGACCGACCGCCGTGTCTTCAGGTGAGACCGGCCTCCGCCGCCCCACGGATCATCGACACGCACGACGAGAGGCGGCACGGCATGGCGAAGGCGAAGGACGGCAGCGTCCAGTTCGGACCTCCGGCTCGAGGCAAGGGCGCCGCGTCCCGGGCCTCCGTGGGCAGGATGTGCGATCACGCCGGGTGCAGCACGCTGCTGTCCACGTACAACGCGTCCACGACCTGCTGGCTGCACACGGGACCCTCCACCCGACACCCGCTGTACAACGGTCGGTCGTAGACGCCTCAGGCACCCATCGGGTGCCAGACCGTCTTCATCTCCATGAAGGCCGCGACCTCGTACGGGCTCTGCGCACCCGGGTCGAACGGATCGACGTCGGGACCGCTGTGGATGCGCTTCACGTTCTCGGCCGCCGCGATCTCGACCTCGGCCCGGTCCTCCGCCGAGACCCCCGTGACGTCGATCGCGTTCACGTCCATGTGTCCCGCGAGCCACGGCAGCAATTCCTCCGTGTGGCCCGTGAGGAGGTTCACCACGCCTGCGGGGACGTCGGATGCAGCGAGCACCTCGCCGAGCGAGACCGCAGGCAGCGGCGCGGATTCGCTGACGAGCACGACCGCAGCGTTGCCGCCAACGATCACCGGCGCGAGTCGGGAGACGAGGCCGAGGAGCGACTGCTGCGCGGGGGCGACCACGCCGACCACGCCCGTGGGTTCGGGGAGCGTGAAGTTGAAGTACGGGCCCGCCACCGGGTTCGATCCTCCCAGCACCTGCGCGAGCTTGTCGGCCCAGCCCGCGTACCAGACCCACCGATCGATCGCGGCGCTCACGCCGCGCTCCGGGTCCTGCGCACAGGCGTCGCGGAGCTCCGCCTCGAATTGCGCCCGCCGCCCCTCCATCAGCTCGGCGACCCGATAGAGGATCTGGCCCCGGTTGTACGCCGTCATCGCGGCCCATGCAGGCTGCGCTCCGCGAGCCGCCACGACCGCGTCGCGCAGGTCTTTGCGCGAGGCGCGCGCGACGTGGGCGAGCGGACGCCCGTCGGCCCCGGTCACCTCGTACGTGCGCCCCGACTCGCTCCGCGGGAACGCCCCACCGATGAACAGCTTGGCGGTGCGCCGCACCGGCACCCGGTCGCTCATCCGTCGACTCCGTCGAAGCGCAGGTACGGCTCGAGGCCGTGCAACCCGCCCTCGCGTCCGAAGCCGCTCTCCTTGTAGCCGCCGAACGGCGAGGTGGGGTCGAACCGGTTGAACGTGTTGGCCCAGACCACGCCGGCGCGCATCCGCTGGGCCATCCAGAGGATCCGCGACCCCTTCTCCGTCCAGATCCCTGCCGACAGGCCGTACGGGGTGTTGTTCGCCTTGTCCACCGCCTCCGCCGGGGTGCGGAAGGTGAGGATGGAGAGCACCGGACCGAAGATCTCCTCGCGCGCGATGCGATGGGACTGCGAGACGCCCGTGAAGAGCGTGGGGCGGAACCAGAACCCCCGTTCGGGCAGCTCGCACTCCGGCTGGTAGAGCTCCGCTCCCTCGTCGACGCCCGAGGCCACGAGTTCCTCGATCTTCGAGAGCTGGGCCTGCGAGTTGATCGCACCGACGTCGGTGTTCTTGTCGAGGGGGTCACCCACGCGCAGGGTCTGCAGCCGGTCCTTGAGCTTCTCCAGGAGGGCCTCGAACACCGGTTCCTGCACGAGGAGCCGGGAGCCCGCGCAGCAGACGTGGCCCTGGTTGAAGAAGACGCCGTTGATCACGCCCTCGACGGCCTGGTCGAGGGGCGCGTCCTCGAAGACGATGTTGGCCGCCTTCCCTCCGAGCTCGAGCGTGAGCCGCTTGCCGCTGCCGGCCGTGGAGCGTCGGATCGCCTTCCCCACCTCCGTGGAGCCCGTGAACGCGATCTTGTCGACGGGCGCATCGACGAGCGCGGCGCCGGTTCCTCCCGCGCCGGTGACGATGTTCACCACCCCCGCGGGCACCTCCGCCTGTTGGATCACCTCCGCGAGCAGGAGCGCCGTGAGCGGGGTGGTCTCGGCGGGCTTGAGCACCACCGTGTTGCCGGTCGCCAGGGCGGGAGCGAGCTTCCAGGCGGCCATGAGGAGCGGGAAGTTCCAGGGGATGATCTGTCCCGCCACGCCGAGCGGACGAGGCAAACGCCCGGTGAACGCGTACGCGAGCTTGTCGGCCCACCCCGCGTAGTAGAAGAAGTGTGCGGCCGCGAGCGGCAGGTCGACGTCGCGGGACTCCTTGATGGGCTTGCCGCCGTTCATCGACTCGAGGACCGCGAACTCGCGTGCGCGTTCCTGCAGCTGACGGGCGATCCGGTAGACGTACTTCGCGCGCTCCGCACCGGGGAGCGCCTGCCAGCCGGGGGCCGCCCCACGGGCCGCGTCGACCGCTAACGCGACGTCCTCGGCGCCGGCCTCGGCCACCTCGGCGAGCGGCTCCTCGGTGGACGGGTCGATCGTGGTGATGTACCGGCCGCTCTTCGGCTCGAGGAAGCGGCCGTCGATGAACAGCCCGTAGCGTTCCTGGAGCCGGACGATCTCGGTGGACTCCGGCGCCGGTGCGTAGACCCAAGGGCTCGTCGCGCGCTCGATCGGGTCGCCCATGGCCTCCCTAGCCGTCCGTGAAGTGGTCGGGACCGGCGTACCTCCCGGTCGTGCCCTTCTCGAGCTGCATCAACACGTCGTTCAACAGAGAGGAGGCCCCGATCCGGAACAGCCCGGGCGTGAGCCACGCGTCCCCGAGCGTCTCGTGCAGGAGCACCAGGTACTGGATCGCCTGCTTTGCCTTGCGCACCCCTCCCGCGACCTTGACGCCCACCCGGCGGCCCGTCTGCCGATGGAAATCGCGGGTCGCCTCCATCATGCAGAGCGCGGAAGGCAGCGTCGCGCTCACGCCGATCTTGCCCGTGGAGGTCTTGATGAAGTCCGCGCCCGCGGCCATCGCGAGGACGCTCGCCTGGCGGATCCGGTCGTAGGACCCGAGCTCGCCCGTTTCCAGGATCACCTTGAGGCGGGCCTCGCCGGCGGCCTCGCGCGCCCGCAACAGCTCATCGAACGTCTCCACGTATCGGCCGCCGAGGAACAGGGAGCGGTTCAAGACGATGTCGATCTCGTCGGCACCGGCCTCGGCGACGTCCGCGATCTCCCGCAGGCGCGCATCGAGAGGGCCGAGTCCCGCGGGGAAGCCTCCCGCGACGCTCGCCACGGCCACGCCGCTGCCGCGCAAGCGCTCGAGAGCAAGCGGCACGAGCTGCGGATAGATGCATACGGCCGCGACCGACGGAACCGACGCGTTCGAAGGATCGGGATGCACGGCCTTCGCGCACATGGCGACGATCTTCCCGACGGTGTCTGAGCCTTCGAGCGTCGTCAGATCCATGCAGCGGATCGCGAGCTCGAGGGCCGCGCGCTTGGCGTCCTGCTTGATCGAGCGGGCTGCGAGCGCCGCCGCCCTGCCTTCCAATCCGACGGCGTCGACCGCGGGGGTGCGAGCGATCAACCGCCCGGCCTCGCCGGCGGAGACGGCCGGTGTGGGCGTGACGCGCCGGATCGATGCTGACTGGGACACGCGGGGCTCCTCGTCGAGACGCGACCATCGTAGCGAAGCCGCTCGCCAGCCGTTCCCACCGCCTGATGGCTATGCTGCCCGCGACGTGCGCATGAGGGGTCAGTCGAGGGGGGTCGTCCTGGTCGGTGCGGCGCTCGCCTGCCTGTTCTCGGCGGGCGCGTGCGGCGGCTCATCCTCGGGAGGCGCGAGCTGCGACACGCCCGTCGCCACCGAGACCGTGACCGTGAAGGATTTCGCGTTCGATCCCGTGTGCGTCTCGGCTACGGCCGGAACCACCCTCACCATCGCGAACGCGGGAGCGGTTCCCCACAGCTACACGGTCAAGGACACGGGCTTGAACGTCACGCTCGACCCAGGGGATTCGGCTACGGCCGACCTGAGCGGGATCGCCGCCGGTACCTACGCGGTCGTGTGCACCTATCACCCGCAGATGCTGGGCGCGCTGAAGGTCGGCTGAGGATCGCGGGGCGCGGAAGGCTAGTACCCGAGGCGGTTGAGCGCTTTCGGATCGCGCTGCCATTCCTTCATGACCTTGACGTGAAGATCCAGGTACACCTTCGTGCCGAGCATCTGTTCCATCTCCGGCCGGGCTCCCGAGCCGATCGCCTTCAGGGTCCCCCCACCCTTGCCGATCAGGATCCCCTTCTGCGAGTCGCGCTCGACGACGAGGGACGCGTGGATCCGCGTGAGGTCACCCTCACGCTCCATCTCGTCGATCACCACGGCGACGGAGTGCGGCACCTCCTCACGGGTTACGCGCAACGCCTGCTCCCGCACCAGCTCCGCCAGGCGCACCTCGAGGCTCTGATCCGTGACATCCCCCGTAGGGAACAGGGCCGGACCCTCCGGCAGCCGCGCGACGATGAGGTCTCGGAGCAGCTCGATGCCGTCTCCGGTCCGTGCGGACAGCGGGACGACCTCGTCCCATGCCCCGAGCGCCGCGGCCGCCGCGAGCTGGGGGATCATCCTGGCGTCGTCCAGCCGGTCGATCTTGTTCACGACGCAGAACCGGGCGCCCGCCCGTGCCGATGCCACCTGCTGCTCCGCCACGAAAGCATCGCCCCGACCCACACCCGAGGCTCCGTCCACCACCTGGAGCACGACGTCGACGTCCTCGACCGCGTCGGCAACGAGCTCGTTCAGGCGCCGCCCGAGCAGCGTGCGGGGTTTGTGGAACCCGGGCGTGTCGGTGAACACGATCTGCACGTCGTCGGTGGTGAGGACCGCACGGATGTCGCTCCGCGTGGTCTGCGGCTTGTCCGAGACGATCGCGACCTTCTGGCCCACGAGGGCGTTCACCAACGTGGACTTGCCCACGTTCGGCCGTCCAACGACCGCCACGATGCCCGAGCGGAAGGCCGTCATCCCGTCAGGTCGTGCGGGCCGAACGCTTCGGGGAAGAGCTCGCGCAGCGTCCAGGTGGCGCGCTCGTCGCCCGCGAGCGACTCGGCGACGACGGTGAGCTCCGGACCGCCGAACTCGTAGAGCACCTGACGACACCCGCCGCAGGGCGGCGTCACGCCGTCGTCGCTGCTCCCCACGACGGCCACGGCGTCCACCTGCCGCTGCCCGGCGGCGACCATCAGGGCCACGGCGTTGCGCTCGGCACAAACCGACATCGGGTAGCTCGCGTTCTCGATGTTGGGCGCCGCGAAGACCTCCCCGCCCGCGAGGAGCGCCGCGCCCACCAAGAATCCCGAGTAGGGGGCGTAGGCGCGCTCGCGCACCGCTCGGGCCGCGGCCACGAGCTCGTCGACGCGGCCGGCGACCTCCCCGCTCACGCGGACCCCTCCTCGTCGGCGTCGGCGGCAACGGGCTGGGGCAGGCGCGCGATCAGGACCGAGGCGATGCGACGCCCCTGCACCTCGACGGCGGTGAACCGCAGGCCCTGGAACTCCACCTGCTCGCCCTCCTTCGGGATGCGCTGGAGGAGGTCGAGCACCAGCCCGGCCACGGTGTCCCATTCCTCGTCGGGCAGCTCGGCGGCGAGCAGCTCGTTCACGTCGTCGATCGACGCCTTGCCGCTCACCTGCCAGACGCCCTCCTCAACCCTGACCACCTCGGGCTCCTCGCGGTCGTATTCATCGGTGATCTCGCCCACGAGCTCCTCGAGGAGGTCCTCCAAGGAGACGAGGCCGCTCACCGATCCGTACTCGTCCGTGACGAGCGCCATGTGGAACTTGTCGCGCTGCATCTCCCGCAGCAGGTCGGCCACCTTCTTGGATTCGGGCACGTAGTGGCACTCGCGCACGATGTCGCGCAACGGCATGTCCTGCTTCGCCTGGTGCAGCGCCTTCAGCACGTCCTTGGCGAACACCACGCCGATGGTGTGGTCGAGATCCTCGTTGTGGTCGTAGACCGGGATCCGAGATGTGCCGTGTTCCAACACGAGCGCCTGGACGTCACGCAGCGTCTTGTCGTCCTCGATCGCGACGATGTCGGGCCGGGGCACCATGACCTCCCGCACGATCGTGTCGCCGAACTCGAAGATGGAGTGGATCAGATCCTTTTCCTCGTCCTCGATCTGGGACTCCTCGGAGGCGACGTCCGCGTAGGCGCGGAGCTCCTGCTCGGTGACGAAGGGCCCCTGCTTCAGCCCCTTGCCCGGCATGAGCACGTTGGCGAACCGCAGCAGCCCCGTCGCGAGGGGGCCGAGGAGCCTCCGCAGGAACACGATCACCGGCGCCACCCGCAGGGCGACCCGATCGGTCTGCTGGATCGCGAACGTCTTGGGCGTGACCTCGGCGAAGACGAAGAGGAGGATCGTCATCACGATCGTCGACACGATCTCGCCGGCGCGCGCGAAGTACCGGACCGCGATGGACGTCGCGATCGTCGTCCCGCCGATCGTGGCGAGCAACGTCAGCAGCAGCACGACGTTCACGTACGGCGCCGGATCGTCCACGATCCGCGCGAGCGCGCTCGCGCCTCGGCGCCCTTCCTCCTGCAGCTTCAGGGCGCGCACGCGGTTCGTGCGGGTGATGGCCACTTCGGACGCGGCCAGGAACCCCACCGCGAGGATCAGCAGCGCGATCACGCCCACCTCGAGCCAGTCGGTGCTCGTCACGGCACCCGCACCCCGCTGTAACGCTCCTGTCGCTCCCACATCGCCGCCCGCTCCTCGTCGTCCTCGTGGTCGTAGCCGAGGAGATGCAGGATGCCGTGCGCGAGCAGAAGGCGGATCTCGGCGTCGGGATCGGACGGGTTGTTGCGCGCGGCCACGGCCGGGCAGATCACCACGTCGCCGAGGACGCGCACGTCGTCCTCATCCACGTCGTCCTCCCCGAGGGGGAACGAGAGCACGTCGGTCGGGCCGGGTTCGTCCATGAACCGCACGTGCAACTCCTCGATCTCCTCCTCTTCCACGAGGGAGACGCTGAGCTCGGCTCGGCCCAGGCCTTCCCCGAGCAACGTCGCGCGGGCGAGCGCCTCGAGGCGGTCCAGGTCCACGGGTCCGGACTGGCGATCGGAGAAGAGGATCGACGGATGGCCGTCGTCGTCGGTCATGACGGCTCGCCGGACCCCTCGACCGGCAGCGCAGGTTGCGTGTAGCGGCCGTAGGCCTCCACGATGTCCTGCACGATCCGGTGCCGCACGACGTCGCGCCCGCCGAGGTGGCAGAACGTGATGCCCTCGATGTCAGAGAGGATCTCCTCGACGACCGACAGACCCGACTTCTGGCCGTTGGGAAGGTCGACCTGCGTCGAGTCGCCGTTGATCACGGCCTTGGACCCGAAGCCCAGGCGCGTGAGGAACATCTTCATCTGCTCGGGCGTGGTGTTCTGTGCCTCGTCCAGGATGATGAACGCGTCGTTCAACGTGCGCCCTCGCATGTACGCCAGGGGCGCGACCTCCACGGTGCCCCGCTCCATCAGGCGAGGGAGGGTCTCGGCCCCGGTCATCTCGAACAGGGCGTCGTAGAGCGGACGCATGTAGGGGTCGATCTTCTCGTAGAGCGTCCCGGGCAGGTAGCCGAGGCGCTCCCCCGCCTCGACGGCGGGTCGCGTGAGGATCAGCCTGGAGACTTGCCGCTCCTGCAGGGCACGCACCGCCGTCGCCACGGCGAGGTAGGTCTTACCCGTGCCCGCAGGGCCGATCGCGAAGGTCACGGTGGAGCCCCGGATCGCATCCACGTAATGCTTCTGGCCAGCGGTCTTGGGCGCGATGCCCTTGCCGCGCGCCGTCAGCAGCTTGTCCCCGAGGATCTCCGAGGGTCGCAGAGCGGGCCGGCCCTGCTCGTCGACCTCGTCGCCCTTGACGAGCGAGATGGCCTGCCCGACGGAGGCGTCGGTGAGCTCATGACCCTTCTCGAGCAGGGCCATCAATTCCTCGAAGATGCGGGCGACCCGTTCGGACTCCTGCTCGGGTCCGGAGATGGTGATCTCGTTGCCGCGGACGAGGACGTCGCACGCGAAGGCGGACTCGATCAGCTTCAGGAAGGCGTCACGCTGGCCGAGCAGGGCCACCATCGAGTGATCACCCGGGACCAGGATCTTGACTTGGGTGGTGCTGCTTGCCACGTGTCTCGTCTCTCGGGGCCGAGCCCCGTTCCCTCCTGTGTGACGAACGGCCGCCCGATCGGCGGCCCCTTGGATTCTAGCCGGTCTAGCCCGGAGGCCACGCCATCGGGCGACCCCCGAGCAGATGGAAATGCAGGTGGAACACCGATTGGCCCGCGTCCGGACCGACGTTCGTGACGAGGCGCCACCCCGACTCATCGACACCCTCCGCCCGAGCGAGGTGGGTTGCCGCCTGCATGATGTCCACGAGCGTCTCCCCGGCGCCGTCGTCGAGCTCGGCGACCGACTCCACGTGATCCTTGGGGATCAACAGGATGTGCACGGGCGCCTTGGCGTCGATGTCGCGGAACGCCAGGACGCGATCGGACTCGCGCACCACGTCGGCTGGGATCTCTCCGGACACGATCTTGCAGAACAAGCAGGTCGACTCGATCATGCGCGGAAGCCTACCCCTCAGAACTCGGGGCGGCGCAGGACGCCGCGCGAAGGCTCCTTGCGCGAGGTCGACTCATCGCGCAGGTCCGCGAGCTGCTCGAGGAGCTTGCGCTGCTCCCGGGAGAGGTCGCGCGCGGTCACCACGTGCAGGGTCACGTACAGGTCCCCCCGACCCCGGCGATTCACGTTCGGCACGCCCTTGCCCTTCAGACGCACGACCGTTCCGGATTCGGTCCCCGGCTCCACCGCCACCCGCTCGACCCCGTCCATCGACTCGATCTCGAGTTCCGCGCCGAGCGCCGCCTGCGTCATGGTGATGTCGAGCACGGTGAAGAGGTCCTGTCCGCGTCGATCGAACGCACGGGCCTCCTCCACGGTGAGACCTACGTAGAGGTCGCCGGGGGGGCCACCCGCCACCCCGGCATGACCGTTGCCTCCCACACGGAGCTCCATGCCGTCCGAGACCCCGGCGGGGATGTCCACCGAGACCGACGTCGTCTCGCGCCGGCGTCCCTGACCGGCGCAATCCTTGCATTTGTCGGGGATCTCCTGGCCCGTGCCTTGGCAGGTGCCGCAGGCGGCGGACGTCATGACCGTGCCGAACACGCTGCGGCGCACGCTCTGCACCTCGCCGGTCCCCCCGCACGTGCGACACGCCACCGGCGCCGTTCCGGGCTCGGCGCCGTTGCCCGTGCACCGGGCGCACGTGACGAGCCGTTCGATATCGAGGTCTCGGCGTGTGCCGAACATCGCCTCACGGAAGGTCAACGAGATCCGGATCCCGAGGTCCTCTCCACGCTGGGTGCGCCCGCGCGGTCCACGGCGACGTCCCCCCGTCCCCGGGAAGCCGCCGCCGAAGAAGAGGTCGAAGATGTCCTGGATGTCCGCGAAGCCCTGGCCTTGAGGCCCGCCGGTGGTGCCGAACGCGTCGTAGCGCTGACGCTTCTCGGGGTCCGAGAGGATCTCGTAGGCCCCCACGACCTCCTTGAACCGGGCCTCCGCTTGCGGGTCCGCGTTCACGTCGGGGTGGTGCTCGCGGGCGAGCGCGCGGTAAGCGCGCCTGATCTCGTCCTGCGAGGCGTCGCGGGAGACGCCCAGCACCTCGTAAAGATCGCGTGCCGTGGAGGACATGGCTACTGGTCGAGCTCCGTCGCCAGCTCCGAGAGCCGCTGCGCCACGGCCTTCACCGAGGCCATCGCGCTCAGGTAATCCATGCGCGTGGGCCCGACCAGGCCGATCGTGCCCACCGTCGCGTCGCCCGCCCTGAACGGCGCAGTGATGATGGACGCCTCCCACTCGCCCGTGCTCGGATGCTCGCCGCCGATCGTCACGGCGAGCGCATCGGCCTTCGAGCTCACGTCGTTCAGCACGCGGAGCATCTCCTGCTCGCGCTCCAGGGTCTCGAAGAGGCGGCGAAGGGTCTCGCGCCGCATCTGCTGAGCCTCGTCCGCGAGGTTGGCCACGCCGCCCACGACCACATGCGCGGCGCCCTCGCCCATGCTGGCCACGCGCAGCGTCTCGGCGACGTTCAGCATCAGGTCGTGCTCGCCCCGCGGGCCCTCGACGGCCATCCGGAGCAGCCGCGCCTGGGCTTCCGGATAGGTGAGACCGCGCAAAGGCTGGAGGCGTTGCTCGGCGTCGAGGAGGTCGGTGGCCTCGATCCCCTCGGGACGGTCGATCACGCGCTTGTCCACCCGCCCGTGCTGGCCGACCGCCAACACGAGCACGGTGGGGCCCATGTCGATCAGCTCGAGCCGCACGAGGGGCTCCTCCGAGTGGGTGGGTGGCACGGCGAGTCCGGCGTACTGGGTCATGCGGCTGAGGAGCTGGACGGAGCCTTTGAGGACCTCTTCCAGGTCGACCATGACCTCCGCGAAGTACCCCGCGATGGCGCGGCGCTGCGCCTCACGCAGCTTGCCTCCCGGCGGCAGCGAGTCGACGTAGTGACGGTAGCCGTGGTCGGTCGGGATACGGCCCGCGCTCGTGTGCGGATGCGTAAGGAAGCCCAGCTCCTCCAGCGCTGCGAGCTCGTTGCGGATCGTGGCGCTGGAGACGCCGAGGCCGGCGTGGTCCGCGATCGTCTCGCTGCCGACCGGCTCCCCGGTTCGCACGTACTCCTCGACCACGGCGCGCAGCACCGCGGACTTGCGAGGACCCAGCTCAGGACGCTCCGCCATGGACGACATCATACGTAGCACTCTGTGCCCCCGAGTGCTAAGCGGGAGGCGGCGTCGTCACGGGTCGGGCATGCCAGCGCGTCCAACCCCACCGCGCGAGCGCGACGGCCCAGCCCCCCGCCACGACGCCCGCGAACATCCATCGCCCCGCAGGGCCACTCACGAGCACGCGCGCGTAGCCGAGCACGAACCCCGCGATCGTGAGGGCCGCCAACCCGAGCGCCGGCGCGAAGGCCAGCCGATCCGCCCACCCAAGACGCAGGAGCGCGAACGCCCATCCCGACCCCGCGGCCGCGACCACCAGGAACGCCAGCGCGATCCATCGGTAGAGCTCAGCCGCCGACGGCGCGGACAGCGGTGGGGGCGACGCGAAGCCGGGCGGCGGGGGCGGACCCCGCAGGAGCACGACGCCGGGTGCGATCTCGGCGTCCGGATGCTCCTTCACCAGCGCGTGGTACCCGTCGTAGAACGGAGCCAGGACCATCACGACGGTGTCCTCGGTGAGCCATGGCTCGAGCAGTCCCCAGTAAGTGTCGGCCGTGGTGTCGTACCCAGGGACGTCGGGGCGGCGGGTCTCCTTCCCGCTGAGGAGGTTCGCCGGATCCCCCAGGTAGACGGCCACCTGGGGCGAATACCAGCCAGGGGCGAAGGCCCTGATCCGCCGGAACGACGGGATCACGCCGAAGTCGCTCCCAGGGTCCTGCGGCCAGTCGATCGCCACGACCGCCTTGCGGTCGGGCGCCACTGTCGTGAGGTACGCGACGGCGGTCCGGATCGCCTCCACCTCGCGCCGAATGCGCCATCGGTTGCGTGCCCTCGAAGCTGCTGCGCGCCACCTCCGCCTGGAGCGCGAGCACCGCGATGACGGCCGCCACGGCGACCGGAGTGAGGATCCAGGCCGCGATCCCCGGCGTCCTCGCCGCGAGCTTGATCAGGCCCACGCCTGCCGCCGCCCCGAGCAGGACGACCGGCAGGGCGACGCCCACCAGCCGCATCACCGGCAGCGCGCGACCGAAGGCGAACAGCAAGATGCCGGCGAGGATGGGGGTCATCCACGCCGCATAGAACAGCAGCCCGAGGCGGTGCGGGCGGCGCGGCGACTGGAACCACAGCAGCACGGCCCCGACCGCACCTGCCGTGAGCGTGAACGGGAGCTTGTACCAGTGCAGGAGACGGTCGCCGGTGCTCGCGTACGATGACCGCCCCGCCGTGCTGAACACGTGGGCCCCCGGCGTGAGCACGAGCGCACCGGCGCCGAAGAGCCCCGCCACCACCGCGGTGAGGCCCACGCGCGCAGACGGCGTGGCGAGCCACGCGTCGTCCCCTCGATGGAGCTGGATCGAGACGGGGAGCAGGAGCACCGCGTACCACCCCACGATGCCGACGAACATCAGTCCGATGGGCCAGTGCATCACCACCCCGGCGGTCACCAACAAGATCCCCGCCCAGACGCCGGGCTCGCCCCGCGCCAGCCGGACCGCCACCGCCCCGGCGGCCACGAGGATGCCGTCCACCAGGGCATTGTCGAGGTGGCTACGGGCCGTGATCGCGAACGGGAACGAGATCGCCACGGCGACCGCGTAGACGGGCGCCGCCCATCGCGGCTCCGCGAGCGCGCGGGCGAGCGCCCAGGCAGCGAACGCCAGGACCGTCGCGCCGAGCGCGGACGCCACGAACATCAGACGCCACGGACCGACATGCACCACCGAGCCGAGCACCGAGCCCAGCACGGGAAGCCCGATCCGATCGGGGTTCGCGGAGTTCGCGTGGTACTCGTAGACCGAGGATCCGAAGAGTCCGTGCAGACCCAGCGCGCTCACCACCCGTGTCCGCCACAGGTGTGAGGGCGTGTCCACGCCGATCGGCACGCCGAACGCGCGCTGGATCTGATAGGCGATGATCAGCCATGCCGCGTACGCCGCCGCCGCGAGGACCGCGGCCAGCGTGAGGAGGCTCCCCAGTCCATCGAGTACGCGATCCCGGGTGCTGGGTGCGCCATCGTCGTCGTGTGACGGTTGCTCCGTTGCCGCTTCATGCACGCGCGTATGGAACCACATGGGAGCCGCCCGATGACCCCGAGGTGCTCAGCGCGCGGTGAGGGCGAGGACGAGTTCGTTCAGCAGCAGCATCCCGCGCTCGGTCGGCACGAGCCGACCGAAGTCGTCCTCGAGGAGCCCGCTCTCGATGAACGGAGCGGCGGTGGCCTCCTCGACCCAGCTCGACGGGATGCCTTCCAGGATCCTGAGCTTGAGGAAGACCTCCTCGAGGTAGGCGTCGGAGGGCTCGAGGCGCTCCTCGCCGCCGATCGGGAGTTCGCCGCGCTCGACACGGGCCATGTACTCCTCGGGCGGGCGGGTGTTCCACCAGCGATGGTCCTCCCGGTAGGAATGCGATCCGGCGCCCAGTCCAAGGTAGGGCCGGCGTTCCCAATACCCGAGGTTGTGCCGGCACTCGAAGCCGGGCTTCGCCCAGTTGGAGACCTCGTAGTGGCGGTAGCCGGCCTCGCCGAGGATCTCGCAGGCCAGGGCGAACATATCCGCCTGGAGGTCCGGATCGGGTTCGGGCGCGTCCCCGCTCGCGACCGCGCGCCCGAGGGGGGTGGCGGGCTCGATGGTCAGCGCGTACGCGCTCACGTGCTCGGGCGCCAGGGTCATCGTCTCGCGCAGCGTCGTCTCCCACGAGTCCAAGGTCTCCCCACGCGCCCCGTAGATCAGATCGAGGTTCACGTTCGCGTAGCCGGCCCTGCGAGCGGCGGCGAACGCCGCGCGGACGGACTCCGGCTGATGGATGCGCTCCAGCGCCGCCAGCACCGCCGGGTCGAACGATTGCGCGCCCATCGACAACCGGTCGTAGCCGGCCTCGAGCAGCGCCGCGAGGGAGGCCTCGTCGACGGTGTCGGGGTTCGCCTCGGTGGTGATCTCGGCGTCGGCGTCGACCTCGAAGACCTCGCGAAGGTGCGCGAGGAGCGATCGCAGGTCCGCCGGGGTCTGCATCGTCGGCGTGCCGCCGCCAAGGAACACGCTCGCGACCGACGACCCGTCCCAGGACGGCGCGGCGAGCGAGGCCTCGGCCACCAGGGCCCGTAGGTAGCGGGGCGCGAGATGATCGAGCCCGGCGTAGGCGTTGAAGTCGCAGTAGCCACAACGCGTCAGGCAGAACGGGACGTGGACGTAGATCCCGACCGGGTCTGCGACCTCCATGCGTTCCTCCCCGCTCACCGCTTCTTCTCCTTCGCGCCCTCGTCCACCCGGAGGGCTGCGATGAACGCGTCCTGCGGCACGTCGACCCTCCCCACGCGGCGCAGCCGGGCCTTCCCTTTCTTCTGCGTCTCCAGGAGCTTCCGCTTGCGCGTGATGTCGCCCCCGTAGCACTTCGCGGTGACGTCCTTGCGTTTGGCTTTGACGGTCTCGCGCGCGATGATCTTCGAGCCGATCGCGGCCTGCACGGCCACGTCGAAGAGCTGACGCGGGATCAGCGCCTTCAACCGCTCCACCATCTCCTTGCCGTAGGTGTAGGCCTTGTCCCGGTGCACGATGGTGCTGAACGCGTCCACGGGCTCGCCATGCAGCAGCACGTCCACCCGGACGAGATGCGCTTCCTGGTAGCCCCAGGGCTCGTAGTCGAGGCTCGCGTACCCACGCGTCCCCGACTTCAGCTGGTCGAAGAAGTCGAAGACGATCTCCGCGAGCGGCAGCACGTAGTGGACCTCCAGCCGCGTGGTGGTGATGTAGGTCATGTCCACCATCTCGCCGCGTCGGTCCTGGCAGAGCCCCAGCACCGCCCCGAGGTGGTCGCTCGGGGTGATGATCGTCGCGTAGACGACCGGTTCCTCGACCCTGTCGTAGCTCCCCGAGGGCGGCATCTCCGCGGGGTTGTGCACCACCGTGACCTCATCGCCGCGGATCACGTGGAACTCGACGTTGGGCGCGGTGGCGATCAGCTCGAGGTCGAACTCGCGCTCCAACCGCTCCTTCACGATGTCCATGTGCAGGAGCCCCAGGAACCCGCACCGGAACCCGAAGCCGAGGGCCTGCGACGTCTCGGGCTCGTAGTGCAGCGCCGCATCGGAGAGCTTCAGCTTGTCGAGAGCCTCCCGCAGCTCGGCGTAGTCGCCCCCGTCGGCCGGGAACAGCCCCGACCACACCATGGGCTTCGGCTCGCGGTACCCAGGCAGCGGCTCCTGCGCACCTCCACGCCCGGCGAGGGTGATCGTGTCGCCCACCTTCGCGTGATGGACGTCCTTGAGCCCGGTCACGAGGTACCCGACCTCGCCCGGACCGAGCGACGGGACCGGGGTCGGCTCGGGGGCGTTCACGCCCGTCTCCTCGGCCTCGGACTCCACGTGGGTGGCGAACATGCGGATCCGGGCGTTGCTGGGGAGCGTGCCCTCCTTGATCCGCACGTAGGTGATCACGCCCCGGTACGGATCGAACATCGAGTCGAAGATGAGCGCCTGCAGCGGCCGATCGGGATCTCCACGCTGGGGGCGGCACCCGTTCGATCACGGCCTTCAAGAGCTCGGGCACGCCGGCGCCCGACTTGGCGGAGACGTGCAGGATGTCGCCCGGATCGCAGCCGAGGAGGGAGGCGAGCTCCTCCGCGCGCTGCGCGGGCTCGGCCGCGGGCAGGTCGATCTTGTTCAGGGCAGGCACGATCACCAGCCCCGCGTCGCGCGCGAGGTGGTAGTTCGCGAGCGTCTGGGCCTCCAGACCCTGCGCGGCGTCCACCAGGAGGACGGCCCCCTCGCAAGCCTCCAGCGATCGCGAGACCTCGTAGGTGAAGTCCACGTGACCGGGGGTGTCGATCAGGTTGAGCTCGTAGCCCTCGTGCAGCAGCCGGACCGACTGTGCCTTGATCGTGATGCCGCGCTCGCGCTCCAGGTCCATCTTGTCCAGGTACTGGGCCCGCATCGCGCGCCCCTCGACCGTATGCGTGACCTCGAGCAGGCGATCGGCCAGCGTCGACTTCCCGTGGTCGATGTGCGCCACGATGCAGAAGTTGCGGATGTGGCTGGTGTCGGTGCTCACGAGCCCCATGGTACGGGCCTCACCCGCGCCCGGACGCCGAAGGAGCGGCTGGTAAACTCGCTGCTCCATGGCCAACATCAAGTCCCAGATCAAGCGGAACAAGCAGAACGAGAAGCGCCGCGAGCGCAACAAGGACGCGCGCACCTCGCTGAAGACCGCCACGAAGAAGGTCCACACGTCGGTCCTCGAGGGCGACGGCGAGGTCGCGCAGCAGCACGCGCGCGAGGCTTCCCGCGCGCTGGACAAGGCCGCGAGCAAGGGCATCGTGCACAAGCGCACGGCGGCCCGGCGCAAGAGCCGGCTGGCGAAGACCGCGAACGCCGTCGGCGCGTAGCCCGGCCCACCACTCCCGAGTTCCCGAGGCTGCCGTAGGCTGCCCTGGTGTCCGAAGGAGCACGGGTCCGCGCCGGCCGATGGACCCCAGCCGGCCTCATCGCGGTGGCTGCGGTGGTGGTCGTCCTGGTCAACGCCGCGCCGAGGCACACCGGCGGCGATCCGGCGACGCCGAGCCCGACCTCCGTTCGCCGCGCGAGCGTCACGTTGCGGATCCCGCTCGTCACGCTCGACCGCACGCGCCTGGCTCGCCGCACGTTGGGCGGAGCGACCGGGCCCTGTGACGGCACCCGTTGCTGTTCCACCGAGGTGCGCACGTTCGGCAGCGAAGCCCCGATCGCGCGCGTGATCGCGCACTTCCAAGGCATGGGATACGGCTACGCGGCGCCGCCCCTCACCCGCCAGGGGACGGGCGATCCCAAGACGAGCGGGACCTACCTGCGATGGCTGGGGGAGCTGCCCGGCGGTCGGGCCCATCGGCGCATCGTGAACGTGGCCACCGGGTCGATCGCGGAACGCCCTGGATGGCGGACGGTCTTCGAGGTCTCGCGCGCTACGTGCGGGAACGACGCCGCTCGTCCGCCCGAGGACTGGCCGCGTCACTAGCGGCGGGCATCACGTGTCCGCGGCGATCGCGGCGATCAGCGTGGGCATCACGACGTCGCCGGTGGCGCCGCTCTTCAACGCGCGATCGGCCTCCGTGACGCGGGCGTGCAGGTCCACCAACCGGCCCATGCTGAAGTTGCGCGCCTGCTGTTGGTACCTGCGAGCCTGCCAGTCGAAGCGCAGCCCCGCCGCCTTGGCCACCTGCGCCGGTGGCAGGCGATCGGGGAGGGCACGCACCCTGATCAGATCGCGGAGGCGGCTGGAGATGCCGCCCAGGGTCTTGAGCGGGTCGTCGCCCCCCGCCTCGATCGAGCGGAGCGACCGGATGGCACCCGGGAGGTCGCGGGCGAACGCACGGTCGCAGAGGTCCCAAACCTTCTGGTCGCCGAGCCCCCGGAACTGCTGCGCCACCAACTGCGGCGTGATGCGATCTCCGGGATAGGCGCCCGCCAGCTGTTCGAGGGCGGCCGCGAGCTGTCCCGGCTCCTCTCCCAGGGTCTCCACCAGGACGCGCGCACCGGGGGGGGCGAGGTCGACACCCATCCCCTTCCCGCGGTTCACGAGCCACGGTTCGAGCTCCTTGCGCGGGATCGCGACCTGCGTGACCTTCCCCACCGGCTTCACGAGCTTGTCCAGGGCGGCGGGGACCTTCCCTCGCTCGGCGACCTGGCAACAGATCACGAGCGGAGCGTCGGGATCGGGAGACGCGACGTAGGCGGCGAGCTCCCCCATCGCGTCCTTCGTGAGCGAGCGCGCGTCGTTGATGAGCAGGGCACGGCGCTCGCCGAAGAGCGACGGCGTCGCGAGGTCTTGCAGCTCCCCGCCTTGCCAATCCGCGGCGTCGACCTCAACCGGGTGGAGGTCGCCGAGCAGGGCGAGCGCGGCCTCGCGGAGCAGGAACACATCCTCTCCCCAGAACAGGGTGACGGGACTGGGCGCCGGGGTCATGACCCCTGAGATCCTAGCGGGATCCACCGACGGGTCCCGCTGCGGCCGTCCGCGCCGGCCGTGACCCACGCCTCCTCAACGCTCGGCGGATACCACCGGTTCGCCGTGGGAGAACGTCACCGTGACGGTGCCGTGCTGATCGGTGCGCCAGACCTGGGCTCCGGTCGCGGCGATCGCGGCCAGGGTTGCCGGCACGGGATGCCCGTAGTCGTTGGGACCCACGCTCACCACGGCCACCTGCGCCTGTACGGCCTGGAAGAACTCCGGCAGCGAGGTCGCCGCGCCGTGGTGGGGCACCTTCAAGACGTCGGCCCGCAGGTCGACGCCGGCGTCGAGCAGCGCCCGCTGCGCCGGCTCCTCGGGCTCGGTGGCGAACAACACGGAGTCCTCACCCCGGGTGAGCATCAGCACGAGGGCGTCGTTGTTCGTGTCGGAGTCGGTGCCGGTCCAACAGTCCTGGGGCGAGAGCACGTCCATCCGCAGATCGCCCACGGTGTAGGTGGCGCCCGCCCGAGGGTTCTGCTCCTCGAGCCCCTCGTCCTCGATGGCCCGCTCGAGATCGGCGTGGATCGACGATGCGTCGGGGCACCCCGGTTCGAGCACGAGCCCGACCGGGATGCGCGCGAGGACATCGGGCAGGCCGATGATGTGGTCGGCGTGCGGGTGGCTGGCCACGACGACGTCCAGTCGCTTCACCCCGAGGGCTGCGAGCTCGGTGGCCACCTGCTGCTCGTCGGGACCGCCGTCGACCAGGATGGTCGCGCCGGAGGGCGAGGTCACAAGGGCGCTGTCGCCCTGCCCGACGTCGAGGAACCGGACGGTGAGGCCTGAGGGCGTGCCCGCGCTGAGCGCCGTCGACCAGACGAGCAGCGGCAGCACGCCGACGCCCGCGGCGATCGCACGTTTCGGCGGACGCCACCCGGTGCGGAGCCACGTGGCGACACCCACGAAGAGCGCCGCGCCCGTCAAGAGCACCAGCGGGCCGCCGCGCGTCGTGACGTACCCGACGGGCGCCTTGGCGAGCGCGTTCGCGACGGTCTCCAGGTACCGCATCGGCACGAGGGCCACGGCGGCGACCACGCGGCCCGCCGCCGCCCAGGCGAGCCCCACGGTGGAGGCCGCGATCCCCAACAGCAGGGCGGGCGAGACCGCGGGGAACGCGGCCAGGTTCGCCGCGATCGTGACCCCCGGCACCTCGTGGAAATGGAAGAGCAGCAGGGGGGTGACGCCGAACTGCGCCGCGATCGTGGTGCCGGCGGCGAGCGCGACGGGCATCGGCAGGAAGCGCCGGAGTCGCTCCGCGAGCGGCGTTGCCAGTGCGACCATGCCCGCCGTGGCCGCCACCGAGAGCTGGAACCCGATCGACCAGACGAGCCATGGATCCAGCGCCAGGAGGACGAGCACGGCGGCCGCGAGGATCGAGGCGGTCGAGCGCGGGCGCCCCATCAGCACCCCGACGAGGGTGAGCGCGGCCATGACGCCCGCGCGCATGACGGAAGGCTCGGCGCCCGTAAGCACCACGAAGAACGCGACGGTGCCGACCGCGAGCAGGAAACGTGGCCACCGCGCCAGACCGAGCCATGCCGCGA
The DNA here is from genome assembly GCA_963810915.1 of uncultured Actinomycetes bacterium. GTDB lineage: Bacteria > Actinomycetota > UBA4738 > UBA4738 > HRBIN12 > JAOUEA01. The sequence goes on from CAWEPH010000006.1 coordinate 221,634, forward strand.
GCGCCAGGATCGGCGCGAGCACCATCGCGACGTTCTCGCCGCTCACGACGAGCAAGTGCCCGAGCCCGGTGGCCTGGAAGTCCCGTGAGAGTCCGGGATCCAGGCGGGAGTCGTCGCCCATCACGAGACCGAGGAGCAAGCCGGCCTCCTTGGGCGGGAACAGACGCGAGATGGATCGGCCGACGAACGCCCTGAACACCTGCGTGGCACGGACGAACGGGTTGGAGGCGGGGCCTAGCCGTTCGAACTGGTTGGCCTGGAGCTCGGCAACGATCCCCTTGTGCCGCAATGCCTCCGCGAACCCCGGATCGTCGGGCACGCGGAGAACGCCCTCCAACGCAACCCGGTCCCCACGCACGACCTCGGGCGCGTCGCCGTCGCCCTGCACCCAGACCGATTCGTGGACCTCGGCGGCGCCTTCGCTCCAGTCCACGCGGGCGAGATCCACGACCGCGTACCAGCCGAAGGTCCCGACCGACGGATCCTCTCGAAGCGACCCTGTGGCCTCGATGCGCGCCGATCCCAGCCGCGCGAGCAAGGTTCCATCGAGCCGCGCGTCCGCGAGACCGGCCCATGCGATGGCCAACATCAGGAGCCCGAGGAGCGCCAGCGCGGCGGCGCCGAGTCCCCCTCGCCGCGCGGGCGGGGGCTCCCCCGCGAGCGCCGTCAGCGAGGGCGGCTCCCGGGCCGCGAGCCGTGCCCGGTCGATGGGCGAGCGGTCTCTTCGTGGGGGCGCGGCGGCCAACCAGGAGCCCGCGAGGGCGCCGACCCCGAGCGCCGCCCAGGCCCACGGCCCGAAGACGGCAGGCCGGACCTGCCAGAGCAGCAGCCCCGCCCAGAAGGCGGCGGCCGCCGACGGCATGGTCCACCCGCTCACACGGTGACCTGGGGCCGGAGCTCCTCCAGCGTGGCAGGACCGATCCCGCTCACGTCCATCAGATCGTCGACGGAGGCGAACGGGCCGTGTTCCGTGCGGTACTGGATGATGGCGGCGGCGGTCACGGGACCCACGCCGCTCAACGTCTCCAGCTCGGTCTCGCTCGCGGTGTTGATGTTCACCAGGGCCGCTCCACCGGCGGTGGTCCCGGTGCCGGTCGCGCCCGTCGAGGTACCGGCCGGGGCCGGGGCCGCGCCCTCCTTCGCCACGATGACCTGTGTGCCGTCGGTGAGCGGCGCGGCGAGGTTCAACAGGGTGAGGTCGGCGCCCTCCCGCGCCCCGCCCGCGCGGGTCAGGGCGTCGACCACCCGGTCGCCGGCCTCGAACTCGTAGACCCCGGGCTTGCGCACCCACCCCGTCACGTCGACGATGATCGGCGCGGCCGACGGGCTCCCGCTCGACACCGCCGCGGACCCGGATCCCGATGCGACCGCCGGTAGCGCCGGCGACGCCGCGAGCGCCACGGGCTTGGGCAGGGAGCGCGCGTACCAGAGCCCCGCACCGCCGAGGGTGACGACCACCACGAGGATCAGCCCCGCAAGCTCCCCGCGGGAAAGCGTATCCAGCCGTTCCCTGATCCCCATGCGCGGGACGCTATCGAGGGAGGTACGACTGGACCGTGACCTGGGTCACGCGGAGCGGGAGCTACTTCGTGACGAAGTTCACGAGGCGGGGAGCGCGCACGATCTCCTTGTGCACGACGCGGCCGTCCAGCGCGCGGACGACCCCGTCGGCGGCGCGGGCGGCCTCGAGCGCGGCGTCCTCGCCGATGTCGGCGGCAACCTCGAGCTTGGCGCGGACCTTCCCGTCGACCTGCACCACCATCGTGACCGTGTCCTCGACGACGAGGGCGGGGTCGAACCGCGGCCACGTGGACACGTGCACCGACGACCCCTCCCCGATCACCTCCCGCCACAGCTCCTCGGCGGCGAACGGCGCGAACGGCGCGAGCATCTGGGTGAGGACCCGCGCGGCGTCGAGGGCGCCGCCGCCTGCGTCGAGCGCCGCCCGCATCGCGTTCGTGAGCACCTGCAGCTTGGAGATGGCGGTGTTGAACCGGAAGCGATCGAGATCCTCGGTCACCCCCTTGACGGTCCGGTGGGTGAGGCGGACGAGGGTCTCGGGCTCGGCCACGTCCGCGCCCCGCACGACCGCCTCGTCCACGGCCGTGAAGACCCGCCCGAGCCAGGCGTGGACGCCGGGCCGACGATCGGGGTCGTCACCCGAGATGAGCTTCCAGTCGATGTCGTCCTCGAAGGGGCCGGCGAACAGCATCATCAGGCGCATCGAGTCGGCGCCCCAGCGCTCGATGAGCGGCATCGGCTCCACGATGTTGCCCTTCGACTTGCTCATCGACCCGCCGTCGTAGATCACCTGCCCCTGGTTCATCAGCCGGAGCATGGGCTCGGTGAAGCCCACCATGCCCATGTCGAACAGGACCTTCGTGACGAACCGGCAGTAGAGGAGGTGCAGGATCGCGTGCTCCACCCCCCCGACGTACTGCCCCACCGGCATCCAGCGCTCGACGTCCTCGGGGCGGAACGGGCCGTCCTCGTAGCCGGGCGAGCAGTAGCGGTAGTAGTACCAGCTCGAATCCACGAACGTATCCATCGTGTCCGTGTCGCGCTCCGCCGCGCCGCCGCAGGTCGGGCACGACACATGCTTCCACGTGGGATGGCGCGCGAGCGGCGACTCGCCGCCCAGCCGGAAGTCGGCATCCTCCGGGAGCCGGACCGGCAGGTCGTCGTCGGGCACCGGCACCTCGCCGCACGTCGGGCAGTGGATGATCGGGATCGGCGCGCCCCAGTATCGTTGACGGGACAGCAGCCAGTCCCGCAGCCGGAAGTTCACCTCGCCGCGCCCGCGACCCTCAACCTCCAGCCACGCGATCACCTTCCCGATGGACGCCGGCGACGGCTCGCCGTCGAAGGGCCCGCTGTTCACCATCACGCCCTCGCCGGGCAACGCCTCGGTCATCGCGTCGGGATCGATCGCTGCGTCGGCGTCGGGCTGGACCACCACCCGCACCGGCAGGCCGTGCTGGCGCGCGAACGCGAAGTCGCGCTCGTCGTGCGCGGGCACCGCCATGATGGCCCCGGTCCCGTATTCCATCAGCACGTATGGAGCCGCGAAGCACGGCACGCGCTCGCCGTTCACCGGGTTGACGGCATGCACGCCCAGCGCGACGCCGTCCTTCGTGTCGGCCTCCTCGCGGCTCGCCAGGGAGTTCGCCCGCGCCGTCTCGATCAGCGGCTCGAGCTCCCCGAGGGAGCCCCCCAGCTCGGCGAGCCGACGCACGGCGGGATGCTCCACGGAGAAGACGAAGAACGTCACGCCCCACAGCGTGTCTGGGCGGGTCGTGAAGACCGGGATCTCCTCGCCCGTCTCCTCGATCGTGAAGACCACGCGGGCGCCCTCACTGCGCCCGATCCAGTTCCGCTGCATCGTGATGACCCGCTCGGGCCAGTCCACCAGCTCGTCCACGTCGTCGAGCAGGCGCTGCGCGTAGTCGGTGATCTTGAAGAACCACTGCGTGAGGTCGCGCCGCTCCACCATCGTCCCGCAACGTTCGCACCGGCCGGCGATCACCTGTTCGTTGGCCAGCACGGTCTTGTCCTTGGGACACCAGTTGACCGGCGAGTTCTTCCGGTACGCCAGCCCGCGCTCGAAGAACCGCGTGAAGAGCCACTGGGTCCACCGGTAGTACTCGGGGTCGCTCGTGTGCAGGCGTCGCGTCCAGTCGAAGGACATGCCCATCCGCTTGAACGACGCCGCCTGCTGCTCGATGTTGACGTCGGTCCAGTCCTGCGGCGCGACTCCGCGTTTGATGGCGGCGTTCTCCGCCGGCAGGCCGAAGGAGTCCCACCCGATGGGATGCAGGACGTTGTTCCCCGTCATCGCCTTGTAGCGCGCGACCGTGTCGCCGCCGCTGAAGGCTTCGGCGTGCCCCATATGCAGATCGCCGGAGGGATACGGGAACATGTCGAGCGCATAGAACCGCGGCCGGCGGTCCTCCGGATCCTCGGAGGCCAGGTACAGGCTCTCCTCCTCCCAGACACGCTGCCACTTCGGCTCGATCTCGGACGCGTCGTATCGTCGGCTCATCGCGGCTAGATGGTAACGAACCGCGTGCGGGGTACCTTCAGGCGGGGTGGACGTCGGGGGGCTTCAGCCCGCCCTCGCGGCGCGCGAGCGCCGGGATCTCTTGGGCCGGGACCGGTCGTGAGAAGAGGAACCCCTGGGCCAGGCGGCACCCGTTGGAGCGCAGGAAGACATATTCGCCGTAGGTCTCGATGCCTTCCGCGAGCGGCGTCATGTCGAGGCTCTGCGCCAGCTGGATCATCGCGCGCACCATCCCCGCGAGGCCGAGGTCCTTGTCCACGTCGCGCACGAACGCCTGGTCGATCTTGAGGATGTCGACCGGCATGTGCTTCAGCCGCGCAAGCGAGGAGTACCCCGTGCCGAAGTCGTCGATCGCGAGGGTGAGGCCCCACGCATGGAGCTCGTTCAGGATCTTCTGCGTCCGGTCGGGGTCGGCCATCGCTGTCGACTCGGTGATCTCGACGACCACCCGATGCGGATCGACGCCTGCACCGCTCAGCTTGCCCAGGATCTTGTCCGCGAGGTGGGCAGACCAGAGCTGACGAGGCGAGAGGTTGAACGAGACCTCGAGATCGAGACCCTCGGCGGCCCAGGCCCGTTGCTGGCCGGCCATCTCGTCGATGACCCAGTCGCCGATCGCCTCGATCAGGCCGAGCTCCTCGGCGAGCGGGATGAACTCTCCCGGAGGCACGATGCCGCCGTTGGGCTCCTGCCACCGGATCAGGGCCTCGACGCCTATCACGCGGCAGTCCGAGAGGTCGAGGATCGGCTGGTAGTGCAGCACCCAGTTCTGGTGCTCCGAGGCCCGGCGCAGGCGCGTGCTGAACGAGAGCTTCTCCATCGGGTCCTCGCCGCCCGTCGCGTAGATGACGTACCCGCCCGGCTCGAGCTTCTTGGACTGGTACATCGCGGTGTCGGCGTTCTTCAGGAGGGTGTCGGCGTCGAGGGCGTCCTGCGGGAAGAGCGAGATGCCGATCGACCCGCTCGCGATGAACTCCGTGCCGTTCAGGTGGAACGGCTCCTGCATCGCGCGGTGCACGCGTGAGGCCACGGACTCCGCCACGAGCATCGCCATGTCGGTGCCGGGCAGCGAGGGGTTCACGCCCCGTTCGATGTCGGAGAGCAGCAGGAGGAACTCGTCGCCGCCCTGACGCGCCACGAGGTCCGTCTCCCGCGTGCAGCCCTTCAGACGCTCCGCGAGCTGCGCGAGCAGCATGTCCCCCGCGTGGTGCCCGAGCGAGTCGTTCACGAGCTTGAAGTTGTCGAGGTCGAGGAAGAGCACGCCCACCGCGAGGTCGTGGCGGCGCGCCCGCGCGATCGCCGTCTCGAGCATCTCCTCGAAGAACGCCCGGTTCGGCAGGCCCGTGAGCTTGTCGTGATACGCCAGGTACGCGATCTGCTCCTCGGCGTTCTTGCGCTCGGTGATGTCGAAGATGATGCCCTGGATCAGCCAGGGGTGCCCTTCCTCGTCGCGGATGGGATACGCCTGCTCCAGCACCCATCGCACCGTGCCGTCCTCGTGCACCATGCGGTACTCGTGGTTCAAGGTGGTGTGCTCGTTGTACGCCTCGAGGTACTCGTCCCAGACGCGATCGATGTCGTCGGCGTGGACGTGGCGTCGCCAGCAGTAGGGGTCCTCCAGCCAGGCTTCCTGACTCACCCCCAAGAGTTGGGTGACCTGGGGACTCACGTAGATCGAGTCGGCGTTCTCGTCCACCGGGTCGAGATAGACGACGGCGGGGATCTGCTCCACCAACGCCCGATACTTGGCCTCCGCCTCGTAGCGAGCCTCGCGGCCCGCCTGGAGGTCGCTCGCGTCGCGCAGGGTCACCACGATGAACCGCTCGGGCCCGTCGATCGTCCCCAGGTGGACCTCGACCGGGACCTCGGTCCCGTCCGCACGACGACAGATCGACTCGAACCGGGTGCCCGGCGTGCCCTCGATCAGCTCGCTCGCGATCAGCAGCTCGACGGGCTTGCCGACCAGCTCCACGCGCGTGAACCCGGTGAGCCGCTCGGCGTGCGCGTTGGCGAACACGATCTGCCCGTCCGACGCCGCCACGACGAGACACTCCGGGGTCGCCTCCAGGAGGGAGCCCGGCTCGATCAGGGTGGCCAGGCGGGAGAGCGCGGACGCCCTCGTGGCGGCGTCCTCGGTTCCCATCACCATGACGGAAGCTCCTGCACGGTCATGGATCGTTCATCGACCCGGGAGCGGCCCGACCTGAGGATCGGTGCGTGGGTTCGCGGGCGGGTATGCGCCGGCTCCTCGCCTAGGCTGGAGGTATGACCCACCGCGTGCGCCGCGTGATCGAGACCCCCTGTCTCCGGGAGGTGGCCTTCGACTTCGTGGCCGACTTCTCCACGACGCAGACGTGGGACCCGGGGATCACACGCGCCCGCCGCCTCGACGAGGGCGCGATCGAGGTGGGGAGCCGGTTCGAGCTGGTGTCGCGGTTCAACACCACCGAACAGACCCTCGTCTATGAGATCACGGAGCTCGCGCGGGCCGCGCGCGTGGTGCTCGTCGGCGACGGGGGCAACTTCCACGGGGTGGACACCATCTCGTTCGCGCCGCGGGACGAGGGCGGCACCGTGGTGACCTATGAAGCCGACCTGTCGTTGAGGGGCGTGGCCCGGCTGGTGGAACCGTTCATCGGGGGGAAGCTCGACGCGATGAGCGATCGCGCCGTGTCCGGCCTCAAGGCCGCGCTGGACGCCAAGGCCTGAGCCCGCCGACCTCAGCCTCCGGGCGTCATCTCCGTCATGCCCCAGGGGCTGCCGTACGCGTTCATCAGGTCCATGAAGGGGATCGGATCGAAGGCCTCCGGGCCCAGGACCCCGCTCCCCGACCATGCCCCGTTCGCCAGCAGCTCCAGCGCGATGACCGGGTTGATCGCCGTCTGCCAGGTGACCGCCTGCGCTCCGTCCTCGGCCCACGTCTGCTCGGTGTCGACCACGTGGTACAGGTAGACCTCTCGGGGGTTGCCGTCGATCCCTGTCCCGCTCACCCAGGCGCCCGCGCAGGTCTTCCCCGTCATCTCCTCGCCCAGGAACGCCGGGTCGGGCAGGACCGCAGCCACCACGTCGCGCGGGCTGACCTCGACGCCCCGCACGTTCACCTTGGCCACCTTGTCCAGGCCGAGCATGTGGAGCGTCTCGAGGACCCGGATGAACGCATCGCCCAGGCCGTACTTGAAGGTCACGCGCCCGCAGTCGATCCAGCGAGGGACGAGGAGCACCTCCTCGTGCTCGACGTTGACGCACTCGACGTCGCCGATCCCCTCGGGGAACCGGAACACCTCCGGCTCGGAGAAGGGCGGCGTCGTGAACCAGCCCCCATCCACGTCGCTGCGTGCCCGCTCCCAGATCACCGGCGGGTTCAGGCACTCCTCGATCGTGGTCCAGATGCTGAAGGTCGGCGCGAACGCATGCCCTTTGATCTCGAGGTTCGCCCCGTCGCGGATGCCGATCTCGTCGACCTCGCTGAAGAGGTGCTCGGCCGCGTACTTCGCGAAGACGTCCGCCGCGCCCGGCTCGATCCCGATGCCCACCAGCGCGAGCCTGCCGCGGTCCTCCCACAGGTCCGCCATCCCGAACTGGGCGTCGCCGAGCTTCTTACCCACCCGCTCGTGCGGCCGCTCCGCGTGGGGTTCCGAGAGCGACATCGCCATGTCCAGGTAGTCGACGCCGGCGTCCAACGCACCGTTGAACACGGGCATCACGAACCTCGGGTCGGCGGCGTTGAGGATCACATCCACCTTGCGAGCGCGCGCGAGATCGGCAACCTGCGTCGAGTCGGTGGCGTCCACCTTGGCGGCCGAGAACCTGCCGTCGTGGCCGTAGCGATCGACGACGCGCTGGGCACGCGTCTCGTCCAGGTCCGCGAAGACGATGTGTTCGAAGAAGTCGCGGCGCGCGGCGATCGGGGCGAACGCCGCGCCCACGCCGCCGCTCCCCACCACCAGCACCCTCATGCTCGGAGTCTAGCCGAGCCCCTCGGGCGGTCAGGAGGAGGCGGGAGCGGCCACCGCGCGGCTCGGCGCACGCTCGCGGTCGGGCCGGCTCGGCCCCCCGGGGAGCCGCACTTCGAAGATCGTTCCTCCGCCCGGACGATCGCGTAGCACCACGCCGCCGCCGTGCATCTCGGCGAACTTCGCCACGAGCGAGAGGCCGATCCCGAGACCCGAGCCCGACGCGCGCGCGTCCGCTCCCTGACGGAAGGGCTCGAAGATGCTCGCGCGGATCGCCTCCGGCACGCCCGGACCCTCGTCCTCCACGGCGAGGACCGCACCGTCCGGCATGGGCCGTACACGGACGTGGATCGCCGTCCCTGCTGCGGTGTGCTTCGCGGCGTTGCGGAGCAGGTTCTCGAGGATCCGCTCGACCTTGGCCACGTCCACATCCGCCTCGAGCCGGTCCCCCTCGATCCGCACGGGATGCTCATCGAGGTAGTCCGCTTCCGTGACGGTGCGCTGCACGACCCCCAGCAGATCGGCGGGTTCGCGCGTGAGCTCGAGGTGGCCGGTCCCGATGCGTTCGAGGTCGACGAGGTCGTTGAGCGTACGGTTCAGCTTGCGCGCGCTCTGCGCGATGGCGCTCAGCATGGCGTCCGACTCGTCGCGGCTGAGGTGCAGTTCGTCGCTGCGCTGGAGGGTCTGCGCGGAGCCGAGGATGGCGGTGAGGGGCCCCCGCAGGTCGTGGGAGATGGCCCGCAGGAGCGCGTCTTTGACCTCGTTCAGATCCTTCAACCCCACCGCCGTCCGGGCCTCGGCCTCGGTGGCGCGTTGCTGCTCCTCGAGGGCCGAGCGGAGCGAGGACAGGAGCCGAACCACCACGTACAAGACGGCGAAGCGCACCACCGTGTTCCAGAGCAGGATCGGACTGGTGGCGGCCAACAGGCCGGTGGCGACCTCGGCGCACGACCACACCAGGGCGCAGGCCAATGCGACACAGACCCCCGCACGCCGGCCCGCCCACCACGTGGAGAGCAGGACCGGGATGAGGTAGAAGATCGACAGGCTCAGTCTCGGTCCCGTCAGGACGTCGACCACGCCGACCGCCAGCGCGAGCATGAGTGCGACGAGCGCCACCCACGCCCGCGACCGAACCTCCGGGATGCGCGAGGAACGGGGCGCGGGACTCGACGGCTCGTCCATGAGAGGGTGGTCGACGCACCGACGGAGCGCCTTGAGCCAGCCGGATGCAGCGGCCGGGGAGCAGGACGACCGAACTCAGACGGCCAGCGCCGCGACGGCCCGATAGGCGGTCTCGGCCCGCGTCCTCCAGCCCTCCAGGTCGGGATCCGCGTACCGCTCGACGAGTCCGTCGCGCCGTGCGCGGCGATATGCCGAAGGCCGTTGCACGCGTTCCTCCGGGACGGCGCCGAGGTCGACGAGCCCGCGCTGATCCGCCGTCAGGTCACGGTACTCGTCCAGGCTGATCCGGCCCGCCAGGAACTCCCCGAGCAGGCGGCGCCAGGGTGGCCGGCGCGCGCGCTCGTCGATCAGGGCGAAGGCCGTCGCCACGGCGGCATCGGTTTGCGAGAACTCCACGAACGACGTGTCGAACCGTTCGTTGAGTCGGGCGATGACCGCCCCGAGATCGGTCGTGACGGAGTCGAAGCGCGCGAACGCCAGGCCGTCGGCCAGGGGGAGCATCCTCCGGTAGAACCCGGTGTACGTGCGCAACCACTGGCCGGCGGAGACGGTGGGTTCCCTGATCATGGCCGACAGGACCGTATCCTGAGGCGGTCTGATCGGAACGAGCCCAGGGATCCCTCGGCGTGTTGCCTGGATCAACTGGGCGGGCGAGTGAAGGTGGTGCGCGACACGGACATGCCCGTTCTGTGCAACCTGGAAGGCGACGAGGGCGTAGGTCACCGCGGAGCGGGTGAACCCGTCGATCACGAGTTGGGTGTCGGCGGCGATCGCTCCTTGGGGATGCCGACGACGTGCGATCGGCAGGTAGAGGTCCGGATACCGCGTCACGACCCGCCGGACGGCGTGGCGCGCCGACCCGGTGAAGGTCGGCCCCGCCTCCTGAACGGTCAGATCGACCACGGCGTCGCTTCCTTCGGTCGTGACCTCCTCTTCCTGCATGCGCCCTCCAAGCACAGGTCCCGTCGGAGCGTAGCCATTCCTTCGACCGATGGAAACCCCGAAGGACCTAGGTCCTATGCACGGCCGCCGCGCCCCGAGGCGCGGTGAGCGTGGCGCAGCAGCCCTTCTCGCTCGGTTCGATCCGCCGACGGCTCCTGTCCGGGTCAGCCTGGGTGCTCAGCACCAGGGTCCTCGGCTTGGCCCTCGGGTTCACGTTGACGGGGCTTGTCGCGCGGCTGCTCACGCCCGATGAGCTCGGAGCCTTCCTCCTCCTCAACACGATGGTGGTGATCGGCAGCACGCTCGCCGAGCTGGGGCTCGACCGCGCCGTCGTGCGGTTCACGGCGGAATCCATCGCCCTCGGACAACCGGGACGCGCGCGTGACTCCATCCGCATCGCCATCGGGTGGGCCGCGATCGGAGCCGCCGGTGTGGCCCTCGTCTTGGCGCTCGGGGTTGGCCAATGGTTCTTCGGGCGCGTCCTTGACGACCCGCTGGTGGCCTCGGTCGTACCTCTGGGCGCCGCCCTGCTGTTCGCGACGGCCATGCAGTACATGTGCGCCCAGTCGTTCCTCGGTCTCTCGCGATTCGCGCATTCGGCGGTGCTGCAGACGTTCGCGGCCGACCTCCTCACGGTCGTGGTGCTCGGGGGCGTGTACCTGTTCTCCCGCACCGCCTCGCTCTCGGAGACGGTGGCCCTCATCACCCTCGCGTGGGCCATCGTCCTGGCGATCACGGGCGTCCTGCTGCTACGGACCATGCGGCCTCTCCGTGGACCCGGCTCCGCGACCCGGCAGGAGTTGTTCCACGTGGCGCGCCCGCTGCTCGTGTCCAACCTCGGCATCTACCTGCTCGGCGCCGGCGTGGATCTGTGGGTGCTGGGGTTCTTCCGCCCGAACGACGTCGTCGCGCTCTACGGGGTGTCCTCGAAGCTGATCGTGCTCGTCGCCACGCCGACGATCATCTTCTCGGGGGTGATCCCCCCGCTCGTGGCAGAGCTCTACGCGCAGGGGAAGATGCGTCAGCTCGAGCGCACGCTGCGCGTCGGCGCCACCCTCGTCGGCGTGCCGGCCCTCCTCGTGCTGTTGGTGTTCGTCTTCTTCGGACCTTGGGTGATGACCACCGTGACGGGGAAGGCGTTCTACGCGGCGGGGGCGACGTACCTGGTCATCAAGGCGGTCGGACGTTTGGTGGCGGTCTGGACGGGCACGTCGGGGATCGCGCTGATGATGACCGGGCACCAGAAAGACATGATGTGGACCACGATGGCGGGCGCGACGCTGAGCGTGGGGGGCGGGCTCCTGGTCACCCCCCATTTCGGAGCGACTGGGCTCGCCGTGGCGACGGCCACAGCGCAGGTCGTGCAGAACATGGCCCAGCTGCTCCTCGCCCACAAGCGGCTGGGCATCTGGACGTACGTCACGATGTCCCCGAGCACGATCCGCGAGATCGTGCGAGGACCGAAACGGCCGCCCAAGGCCGATCCGAAGGAGCCGGGAACCGGTGCCGAGTAGCGACGACCGATCCGCCGGCACGCCGCTGTTGGCGATCGCTGGGACAGGACAGAACGGCGCCACGTTGCTCTGCCGGATGCTCGGCGAGGTGCCCGGGTTCGTCGCGGTGGGCGAGATCGGCCGGATCTGGGAGAAGGGCCTCGGCGAGGACGTCGAATGCAGCTGCGGCGAGCGGTTCTCCGCATGTCCCTTCTGGGGCGCGGTCGGCGACCGCGCGTTCGGGGGATGGGATCGGCTCGATCCCGTGGAGTGCCATCGCCTGGCCGCGAGCATCACGTTGGGCCGCAGCCGATTCCCCCATCCCTTCGCCCTGCCGCTGCTGCTGATGCCGCGACTGGCCCCCCGGTTCCGCCGCGACGTGAACGCCTATGCGGCACTCCTGGACCGTCTGTATGAAGGGGTGCGTGAGGTCTCGGGCGAGGACGTCGTCGTGGACTCCATGAAGATCCCGGCCCACATCTACCTCTTGGCGACCCAGGATCGGTTCGGCGCCCGGTTCGTGCAGCTGGTCCGCGATCCCCGCGGGGTGGCCTTCTCCAACACGAAGGAGGTTCCCCGTCAGGGGTCCCGCGCGGACAAACCGATGCGCACCACGCGCACCCCCCGCAAGACCGCCACGAAATGGCTCTGGTTCAATCTGTCCTTCGAGGCCCTGAGGGCGCTGCGACATCCCTTCGTGCGATTGCGTTACGAGTCGTTCGTGCGCGATCCCGAGGCAGCCCTGCGTGTGTGCGCCGCGCAGGCGGGACGGACCCTCACGGATCACGACCTCGCGTTCCTCCTGGGCCGCACGGCCCGGCTGCCCGCCGGCCATCTCGTGGCCGGCAACCGCATGCGCCATCAGCGCGGAGAGATCGAGCTGCGGATCGACGAGGCCTGGCGTGCGGGGCTCCCCGTACCCGACCAGCGCACCGTGGAACGCGTCACGCTGCCGCTCCTGCGCCGGTACGGATACACACCGGGTCGTGCTCCGGCCATCCCGGTCGGCGACACCGACGGCCTATAGCGGCAGCGGCGTAGCCGTGGCGGCGTTGTTCGGAGGCGTGCCCGCGAGCCCGTACTCCTGCCACATCCCGGCGCAGAACGAGTAGTGGTCGTACCGATGGCCGTCCTTGGTGCCACCCGCGATCCCGGGGCCGATCGCCGCCGCATAGAGCAGCTGGTTGGTGCTGTTCGTGCTCTCGTCGAACGTCACGAAGACCGTCACCGACGGATCTGCGGCGGTGATCACGCCGACGACGTGAGCCACCCACGAGTCGGCGAGGTTGACCCTGCTCGACCCGTGGTTGGTGCCGAAGTACGCCGGGCAGTCACCGCCCGAGGGGAAGGTGTGCGCGTTCCCGCAGTTGTTCGGCACGATGTAGCTGAACGACGGCAGCGATTGCAGCTGGGCGTCCGACGTCAGCGGTCGGTCGTTCGCCTTGCAGGACGAGTTCGCCCGGTACGCGTAGGCGGGGTCGTGCCCGTGATCGTAGAGGGGATCGCTGGAGCCCGGGACCACGTTCGGCTTCGGATTCACCCCGCAGTTCGCACCCATCGATTCCTCGAGGTTGACCCAGCTGACGCCCTCGGCGTCGAACTGGTGGAACAGGTTGTTCGAGATCGGCTTGGTGATCGTCTGCTGGCCCGCAACCATCGCCTTGTAGTCGTGTGGCGACCCCGAGAAGCCGTGGTAGTCGGTGAACTCCCTGCCCTGGGCGATCATCGCGTTCATGAAGGGCGCCGCGCTCTTGCCGACGACGTCGCTGCGCTTGGTGTTCTCCAGGACGATCACCGCGATCTTGGGGAGCGGCGACGTGAGCGCCTGCGCCTGCATCGGGAGTAGGCCGATCGCCAACGCGATCGCACCCAGCAGCGTTCCGAACCTCCGCATCGTCCCTCCAGGGTCCTCCGACCGACTTACGTCGGATGTTCACCCTACAGCTTCGCCACGGAGCAACACCAGCCCGGCGGAGGACCCGTCGGCAGGTCGGACGCGGGTCAGGACGCGGTTGGGCCGCCTCGAGGCTCGCCCTCGATGTTCGAGCCCCAAGCGAGCACGCGACCCATCAGGCCGGGCGACCAGAGCCGGGCCGGGTGTCGCAGACTCTGGATGAACGCGAACGCGAGGAACGTCAGTGCACCCGCGGCGAACCACCGCGCGAGAACGGTGAACCTGCGGCGGAGGGCGACCTGGGGTCCGCCGTGGTCGCGAAGCACGCTGGGGCCCTCGGATCCCTGCATGGCGGCACACTAGCCAGACCCGGGAGCGTCGTCACGCGCGCAACGACAACGTCACAACCACCCGTCGACGGCCGTCAGTGACCGGCGTCCATCCGCGGGGCGATCGCGTCGACGATCAGACGGACGACGAGGTCCTCCCCCGCGCCCTCGTAGTGCGTGCCGTCCGGGCGGGCTGGGCGCCCGTCGATCAGATCGTCGCAGGGAGAGGCGTCGTCGTGACAAACAGCGTCCGTCACGCTGAGGAACGCGGCGCGGTCCGGGTGCCGTCGGGCGTACCCCCGCAGGATGGCGTCCCACCGCGCGGTGATGTCGTCGTAGTGGTCGATCTGGAAGCGGTCCCAGTCCTGGCAACGTTCATCCGTGCATCGCGTCCACATGCCGACGCCCGGGGGCTCGGTGGCCACGAGGACCACGGTGGCCCCGCCCGCGCCGAGGCGTCGCACGGTCGCGTCCAAGCCTGCCCGGCGCAGCGCCCAGAATCTCGGGGTGCCTGAACGGACGAGCTCCCCGTCGGCGGTGAAGAAGTCGGAGAGCGACCAGCGATCCCACCACACCACGACGTCGGGATGATCCTCGGCGATGAGCCGGTCCTGGGTCGGGATCGTCACTGCGGCGCAACCCGCGGCCTCGTGCACCGCCTCACCGTTGGCCTTGGCGCTCGTCTCCCCCGTGACGGGGCAGCCACCCTGTGCGGCGGAGACCACGCGCCATCCCCTCGGCGAGGTCGCGCGCTCGAACGCCGACTCCAGATGCAGCGGCACCGAATCGCCCGTCAGCATGAGCACGGGGGTATCCGCGGAAGGTGGCGGCACGCGGGTCGCAGCCACCGACGCGCACGCCACGAGCAAGAGGACCGTCGGAACGGCCGCCAGGACGAGACCGGGACGCCGCGCCTGCCAGTGGTGGCTCCTGAGCACGCCCAGCGGCCGGCCCGTGCGGATCGGGCGCTCCACCACGTAGTAGGAGCCCGCGGAGATCGCGACGGTAAGCACCGCGGCGGCGATCCCCAAGGCGATCGCGCGCGGCCCCGCGGCCGTCCGCACCCCGAGCCACACGATCAGCGGCCAGTGCCAGAGGTAGATGCCGTAGGAGATCAGGCCGATCCACGCCACCGGCCTGGCCGACAGGCCGGCTCCTGCCGCGCCGCCGCGACCCACCCACAGGGGGGCGACGATCATGAGCGTGGCCATCGAGAAGGCCACGGCCCCACCGTCGAAGTAGTAGGCGTGGCCCGGGCGGATCACGACCAGGTCCGCCAGCACCACGAGCACGCCGATCCACAGGATCGAGCGGCCATATCGCTTCAGCCACGAACGGGACCCGGGTGTGGCCACCCACACCGCCCCGAGGGCCCCCACCAACGGCTCGAAGATGCGCGCGTCGGTCCCCATGTACGCACGCTCCACCCCACCGGCGCCGAAGAGCCACGCCATCGTGACGGCGGACGCGATCACACCCAACGCCGCGAGCACCGTCACGGACGCACGCGCGCGGTGGAACGCGGCCATGGCGCCCGCCAGCATCAGCGGCCACAGCAGGTAGAACTGCTCCTCGATGGCCAGAGACCACGTGTGTTGGAGCGGGCTCTCGACGCCGGTGTTCACGAAGTAGCTGCTGGTCGCGATGAACCGCCAGTTGGCGAGGTAGGCGGTGGCCGCCAACAGGTCCCTGCGGATCGAGGCACGCTCGGAGTACGTGGCCGTGAGCCAGGTCACGAGTGCAACCACTAGCAGGAGCAGCGCTAAGGCCGGCAACAGCCGCCGCACACGTCGAGACCAGAAGTCGGCCAAGGCGATCCGCCCCGTCCGCTCCATCTCGGCGATCAACAGCGATGTGATCAAGAACCCCGAGAGCACGAAGAAGACGTCCACACCGAGGTATCCGGCGGCGAACCCGGGGACCCGGAGGTGGAAGAGGACCACCAGCACGACGGCGACGGCACGCATGCCGTCGAGCGCGCGGACGTGCCCCTTCGCGCCCGGTTCACCGCGCGGGAGGCTGGATGAGGCGTCGCGCATGTCCGTCAGCCGAGCACCTCGGAAGGAGCCGCGAGGAGGGTGATCCGCGCGCCGACGTTCTCGGCGATGCCTCCCACCCCCCGCATCGGTCCATCATCGCCCGCGGCAGGTGCGACGGCAAACGAGGGCTGCGAGTCGGCCGAGAACCTGCGAGTGCCCCATGGCCGACGGAAGAGACGGTGGTGCTAGCTTCTCCGAGCGTGGGCAGAGGGTCGATCGATCCCGCAGGACGCGTTCGTCGCGTCGACTTCGGCTCCTTCGTGCGCCCGCCGGAGGAAACGGGAACCGGTCGGGCACGGGCCGAGTCGATCCTGGGCTACGCGGTCTCTCGCCCGGAGGGCGGGTTCCTCCTCTTCGACACGGGCATGGGGTCGGACCCAGACATCGATCGACACTACCGACCCACCCGCCGCCCGCTGGCCGAGGCGCTGGGGGGAGTGGGCGTGAGCATCGACGACGTGCGGCTGGTCGTGAACTGCCATCTGCACATGGACCATTGCGGCGGGAACCCGGAGCTGGCGGGCCGTCCCGTGTTCGTGCAGAGGGCGGAGCTCGACACGGCGCGGGTCACGCCGGACTACACCCTGCCCGAGCTCATCGACTTCCCCGGCGCGACCTACGAGCTGATCGACGGCGAGGCGGGGATCGACCCGGGCATCCTCGTGATCCCAACGCCCGGACACACCTCCGGGCACCAAACGCTCCTGGTCCGCTGCGACGATGGGAAGGTCGTGCTCGCGGGCCAATCCCACGAGACGGCCTCGGCGTTCTCCGCCGACGCGCTCGCTCTGCGGGCGCGGGATGAAGGCGCAGACGATGGCTTGCCCACCTCACCTGCCTGGATGGAGCGGATCCTCGAGTTGGATCCGGCTCAGGTGCTGTTCGCCCACGATCGATCAGTCTGGACCCCTTCCTGAGCTCGACCAGGGTTGAGGACCTCGACGCCTAGTCTCTTCCGTATGGGACTCCCTTCCGGGTACGGATTCCGGGCGCCGGTACCGGCCGACCTCGACGCCGTCGCCGATGTGTTCATCGCCGACGACCTCGACGACGCGGGCGAGATCGTCCTGGACGCGGACTTCATCAGGGTCGTGTGGAACCGCGAGGACTTCGACCTCGCCACCGGTGCGTGGGTCGTGGTCGACCCAACGGGGACGATCGTGGCCTACGGGCACGTCGTGCTCGACGCACCCGACATCGCCGGCTCCTGGGGACTCGTGCATCCCGCGCACCGCGGGCGAGGCCTCGGTTCCTCCTTGTTGGACCGGATCGAACAGCGGGCCGCCCAACTGCTCGAGGGCCTCCCCGCCTCCCGGTTCCGCCATTCGATCAACGCCGGAGACGGTGCCGCCGCGGCGATGCTGCTCGGCCGTGGACTGCGTCCCGTCCGGCACTTCTGGCACATGGGGATCGATCTGAAGGGATCGGTCGAGCCGGGTCGCGCGCCCGAAGGGATCGAGATCGGCGGGATCGACGTGCCCGAGGATCTTCCCGAAGTTCACGAGGTCCTCGCCACGGCGTTCGCCGACGACTGGGGCTACCATCCCGAGCCCTTCGATCAGTGGGTCGAGGAGTACGCGAGCGATCCGACCTACGATCCGACGCTCTGGCTCGTGGCGAAGGACGCAGATGTGCCGGTCGGCGCGCTCGCCGCGGGAGATCACGGCTGGGTGGGCGAGGTAGGCGTCTTGGCGTCGCATCGTGGACGCGGGATCGCGGCCGCCCTGCTCCGACGCTCGTTCGCCACGTTCGCGGAGCGCGGCGTCGGGCGGGTGATGCTCAACGTCGATGCGGAGAACCCGACCGGGGCGACGGCGCTCTACGAGCGGGTGGGGATGCGGGTCATCAAGCGATGGGACCTGTGGGAACGCGGCTCGGGCGACGTCCCCTAGCGCCGTGCACGACGAGCGGTGAGGGCCTGATGGCGGGGCATCGTGCCGGGTCGTCGGCGAGCGCTCTTCGATGAGCGTAGGGTTGCGATACCTTCGATCGCCGGAGGATGCCCGCCCGGAAGGAGGGCCGCTATGCCCCGAAGCGGAGATCTGCACGTGACCAAAGAGTGCTCGGAATACAAGGGCCTTGCTGGGGACTTCTGCACGATCACGTCATCGAACCTCGAGGAGATCGCGGTCGGCTCGAAGGTCATCTACGCGGAGGCCGCCGGCGATGGCACGCTCGATACCGACATCGTCCTCGATGCGGGATCCGGCAATACGGCGAACGGCCATGTCGTGCTCGATCTCGCGGCCGACAAGGGCGTGGCGACGTTCGCGGGAGGGACCGGGACGTTCACCGGACTCCAGGCCCATGCCGACGTCTCGACCGATGCGGACGGGCTGTGGCATTGGGAAGGGACGTACAGCTTCGACTGAGGGTTGGTCGAGCCTGGTACGCCGTCGCTCAGGTGCGCGGCGTCGCACCGCCCGACCGGGCCTCCCGCCAGATGGCGGGTGCGGTGCCCATCCGCCGCTTGAAGGCCCGGCTGAACGCCTCCTGCGAGTCGTACCCGACACGTCGCGCGACCTGGCCCACGCTGAGATCCGACGACGCGAGGAGCTCCGCCGCGACGTGCATCCGCCATTCCGTCAGGTAGCGGATCGGGGATAGGCCGAGGACCTCGCGGAACCGCTGGTCGAGCAGCGAGCGCGACACGGCCGCCTCGTGCGCCAGCTCCGAGACCGTCCAATCACGCTCCGGGTTGGCGTGCAGGCAAGCGAGCGCGGGCGCGAGCGCCGGATCACGCAACGCGTTGATCCATCCGTGCTCGGCCGCGGGCGCCGACGCGAGGTGCAAGCGCAGCATCTCGATCAGCAACAGCTCCGGTAGCCGCGTCGAGGCGGGGTCCGACACGATCGTGCCCGAGGAGATCGCGAGCGCGTAGTCGATGCTGGCTCGCAGCCATCGCGCCGCCGGACCCTCGGGCAGCCGCACGACGAACACGGTGGGGAAGGCTCGCATCCTCGGGTCGAACAGCGGATCGGTCGAATGGAGGTAGCCACACACCACGTCCGTCTCCTCACCGCCGTCGCCGTGCCGCAGGACCGGGAGCGTCGGCCAGGGGGGTGGCGGCAGCAGCGAGAAGATCGGCACGCTGCTGGTCTCCTCGGTGCCTCCCATCTCGTACGGGTCGCCGTACGGCAGGACGATGACGTCCCCCTCGTTGGCCCAGTGGCGTTCCCCGTCCGGCCCGGCCACCCAACACGATCCCCTGGCGACGATGTGGAACATGATCAGCCGTTCGGCGCCGGGCCGAAGCGCCCGCGCCATCTCGCCGCCGGCGGCCGGCGACGCGAAGGCCCATGCCTCGGTGAACTCCGAGCGGAAGAAGATCGCGCCGTCGAGCTGGAGACCGTTCAGCGTCGTGAAGAGGGGCGTCGAGGAGGCGTCGACGGTCGTCCGGCCTGGCAAATCGGTCATGGCCTTCGGTGTCTCCGTCATTCTCGGTCGCCGCGTCCTCACGGAGACTCAGTGTGCCACCAGGTGATCATCCCGGTCACCGGCGAGGAAGGGAGGAACGAGATGCCGTTGTTCATGGACGTGCACCGCTCGCTGCCGGAGGGCGTGACGGCCGACGATCTCATGCACGCGCACGAGGCCGACCTGAAGACCCAGGAGAAGTTCGGCGTGACCTACGTCAACTTCTGGGCCGACCCGCAGGGCGGCAAGGCGTTCTGTCTGGTCGAGGCCCCCGATGCCGAGACGGCGAGCGCCGTGCACCGCGAGGCCCACGGATTGCTCGCGGACGAGATCTACCCGGTCTTCCAAGGCTGAACGCATCGAGGGTGAGAGCGGTTCGCGCCGACCCGCCCTCGTCGTCGCCCCGCGTGGGCGCGGCGCGGGCGGTCAGCGTGTTCCCGCAGAACCATCACACCCCGCCGGCGGTCACGGCTCGGTCAGCCGCCGACCTCTCCAGGTGGTCCTTGATCTTCGCGAGGTCGCTATGGATGCCGTTCGGTATGTCTCGCGCGAGCTTCCAGCTCGTCAGCTTCGCGAGGAACGTCGGGTCGACCATCTCGGCGCCCTTGGACAGGGTCGTCGACCTACCATCCCCAGCGAGCGAGAACCAGTGGTGGACGCGGCCGAGTGCCCCGGTCGAATCCCAGGCGAACATCTTCCCCGGGACGAGCTCGGTGATGGTGCTCTGCTCGCGTTGCGTTCCGAACTGTTTCGCGGTGGTCGAGAACGTGGTGCCGACCGCAACCCGGCCCTCGGTCGACTTCGTTACGACGAGTCCGTGTCCTGCCCACTCCCCGTGGCGGGTGAAATCGGCGACGTAGTCGTACACGCGGTCGGGTGGTTGGTCGATCGAGATCCGTTCCTCGAATCGCTTCATCCTGCCATCTCCCTTCGCGACGTCGGGAACCGATCGCCGACGGGCGAGCCGTCAGCGCCTCCGATCCTAGGGCGTCGACGGCGCGTCAGCGAGCGGTCCGATCTTGTCCTGCGCCGGAGCCTCGGAACTCGAGCGCGTACGTCCAGCGCAAAGGGTGATCTTGGTGCTCGAACCGCAGGAGCCGACCGATCTCGCCCCCCGGCAACAACATCGGCAGCCCCACGTGATCGGCTTCGGGCCACAGATCTTGGCGGAGGCCCTCCTCCATCCAGAGCAGGGTCACGGGGAACTCGAGCGAGCCCTCCAGCGGCTCTCGCCACACGGGGTCCCCGTCGGGTCGGAACCGCACGTACCTGGGGACCGCGTGCAGGAGCAACGCTTCCCCGGGCTCCTTCCACGCCTTGCCGAAGAAGCGCCATCGCTCGCCGTCCTTGGACGTCTCGACGATCCAGCACTCGTGCCCGAACTCGTTCACCGCATGCTCTTCCGATCCGCCATCTCGAGGCTTCGTCGAGCCAGGTAGTGCCCGCTACCACCATAGGCCAGCAGCCCGCGAAGGTGATCCGACCAACCTCGAACGGCGTCTGAAGGGAGGTACGGAGATGGGCGATTGTTCGCCATGAGTTCGTGCTCCCGGCTCTTGCCCGCGCCTGCAGCACGCTGCAGGATGGGGGCTCGTGGAGGTGATTCGACGTGAGCCGGACGCGATCGGGACTGATATTCGCCGTAAGTGGCCTGATGCTCGTGACGCTGTCGGTGAGTGCGCCTGCGCACCCAAGGTTGAACGGTGCCAAGTGCCTCGGCAGGCCCGCCACGATCGTCGGCGGCCTCGGAGCCGATCGCATCGATGGCACGCCAAGCGATGACGTGATCGTTGGTGTTGGAGACGATGACGTGATCTTCGGACACGAAGGCAACGACATCATCTGTGGTGGCGTTGGGGGCGACACGATCGACGGCGGCCCGGGCCGAGATCGCCTCGCCGGAGGCTCAGGATCTGACTTCATCACCGGGGTGACGGGCGACGACCTGATCCGAGGTGGTGGGGGCGACGACACACTGAACTTCGGTGATGCGGAAGACGGCGATGACAGGGTGTTCGGAGGGGTCGGGGACGACGACCTCCATGCGGGTACCGGGAGCGATCGCCTGTGGGGTGGCGAGGGCAACGATTTCCTCGCCGAGGGCGAGGTGGATTCTCCGCTGGTCGACCTGTTCGCTGGTGGCTCGGGCACGGACACATGTTTCGCTGGGGCGGAGGATGACGTTCGCGCCTGCGAAGTCACGTCGTAGACGGCTCGGGTAACTCGGGACGTGTTGATGATGTGGACGGAAGCCGACTTGGTTGAGGCGTGTTCCAGCGATTGCGCGGAAGCCGGGGGCAAGTTACGCCGATAGATGAGCCCGGCGGCTCCGGAAGATCGAGAGCGTGCCGAGCGCCAGCGCGATAGCGGCCACGCCGATGAGCACGGACAGGACGAGACCGATCGTTCCGCCTGACGACGACGCCGGCTCAGAGACGGCAACCGAAGGAGGGATGCTCAGGTCCACGGCCTGGACCGACGCCGGCTTCAGCCCGGCGCTCCCGCTCCCATCGCCGACCACGACCGCACCGGCCATCCCCGGATGGATGAAGCAGACGAAGACGTACACGCCGTTCCGGTGGAACGTGTACGAGACCTTCGCCCCGCCGGCCAGCTCATCGAACGTGCCCCACGTGCCTCCTACTCCCGTGACGGTGTGCGCCCAGTCGTCGTGATTCACGAACGTGATCGTGTCGCCGGGTGCCGCGTGCAGGATCGTGGGCGTGAAGCAGTTCTCGATCATCGCGATCGTCGTCCCAGCCCCGTCGGTCGGTGGGGTGCCATGCATACAACCTCCACCGGCGGCGGCGAATGGGGCAGCCGCCCACAAGATGCCCGTCAGAGCCGCGGCGCTGAGGGCTCCTATCGCCGCTCGCCTACCTCTCATGACGCTCCCCTTCCCTGCGTTCTGTGTCTCCTACACCGGGAAGGGGCGGCCGGTTCCCGAGATCCGCGGATCAACGAACGGATCTGGCGACCGCGAGGACCTCGGCCAGGTCGAGCGAGGTTTCCAGACGAAGGGTGCGGTTCCCTCGTTGCCAGATGAGCACGTGGCCCGAGACGCGCATCGTTGTCGTCCCCGAACCGTCAGGGCTCGAGATCGTGAGCGAGTGCTCTCCGACCAACCAGTACGCGGCGGCTCCTTCCATCTTGACCGGTCGGATCGAGCCCGTCTCAGCGAATACGGTCTTCGAGGCGATCTCGGCCTCACCCGTGAACTCCATGAGGATGGCCCCCCAACGCAGGGGATCGATGACCGGGAGATCGGAGCGAGGATCCCAGGCCAGCGTGACGCGGGTGGTGGGGACCTCCGTTCCCCCTTCGGGAACGGCGCTCGCGACCCAGACTCGGTCGGCACGCCCCAGCACGGCGGGCGCGGCTACCGCGAACCCCGCCGCCTCCTCGGCGCGACTCACCGTCCCGACGCGGTCGCCGAACGCAGGCCCCGATTCCGGCCGGAGAGGCCCAGGCGTCCCCGGGACCGTCTTGACGGATACTGCCCCGATGTCGATCACGAGCCTCGCGGCGACGGCGGCTGTCGCCAAGGCCAGCATCACCGCCACGGCGACCAGGACCGTCCGCAGCCGGCTCGGCACGGACAGACCCGCTCGAAGTGGGTGACGAGATCCGGCATCGCGGATCCGGTCCGCGACGGCATCCGCGAGCGGAGGGGTCGCGGGCCAGGCTGGCGTCGCGGCTCGCAAGGCCGTAGCGAGCCGCTGATCGTCCATCCGGTGAAGATGGCCGTCACTCATCGAGCCCCTCCTGCAGGTCCGCGCGTAGTCGGACCGTCGCCCGCGCCAGCCGAGACTTCACCGTGCCGGGTCGGCATCCGAGCGCCTGGGCCATCTCGGCCTCGGACAGGTCGAAGAAGTAGCGATAGGCCAAGATCAAGCGATCGCGTTCGGAGAGCCGCCCGATGGCCGAGAGCAGCTCGTCCTGTTCTTCGCGGGCCAAGGCCGCTGCCTCGGGAGAGGGAGCCACACCGCTCGACACGGCCGCGGCCGCGCGTAAGTTGAGCGCATCGCGTCGCCGCGCAGACCTCGCCTTGTTCTTCGCCTCGTTCGCGACGATCCGCAGGAGCCAAGGTCTGAAGGACGATCCAGGGCGGAACCTCGCCAACGCATAGTAAGCCTTCACGAACGCCTCCTGAGCAGCCTCTTCCGCGTCTGCGGACGAGTGCGTCAAGAGCCAGGCGGTGCGGAACGCTACGTCGCGATAGCGCACCACCAGCTCCTCGTATGCCTGGACCTCACCCTCTCGGGCGCGCCCGACGAGTTCGGCGTCCTCCAGCGATCGGCCCTCCGAGGCTCAGCTTGAGAATGAGTCCCCTAGTAGACCTCTACACCCGGAACAGCGTCGTGGTTCCCATTCGTGGCCACCGGGCTATAGCAAGACCGACGTCGCCCGCCTACGCATGAACCCATCTGGTCCCACCGGACCCGATCGAGCACGAGCCGGCACGAGCGCGCGGCGCCCACCTAACTGTCGCTAGCCCCGGCCTCGTAGACCTTGGGCGGCCGTAACGGCGAAGAGCAGTAGGAACACTGCCCACGCCGCCAGGTCGTTGTCTAGGCGGTAGAGGCGCTGGCGCGACGGGAGTAACGCGGAAAACGACACCGCCTGACCTTCGGAAGCCTTCCGTGTCTCGAGCAGGAGTTCTCTTGAGCCTCATACCGCGGGATGAACCCAGAATCTGAGTTCGGCGAGGAGCGCCGCAAGGGGCCGACCAAGCCGACCGAGCAATCACTACGCTGAACCCATGCCGGACGCCTCGATCGGTCGCTGGGGATCTGTGCAGGTCGACTGCACCGATCCCGTGGCCCTTGCGATGTTCTGGGGCCGGGTCCTCGGCACCGAGGTGCGGGACACGTTCGGCGACTCCCCGCACTACGTCGCACTCGGACCCACGGCTCCTGGCGGCCCATGGATGTCGTTCCAGCGCGTTCCCGAGACGAAGGCCATGAAGAACCGCCTGCACCTCGACGTGAACGTCGAGGACCTGGATCGCGCAACCGCCCTCGTCGAGGAGCTCGGCGGCTTCGGCACCTCCGTGTCCGACCTGCACGAGTATGGGTTCACCTGGCGCGTGGTGACGGATCCCGAAGGGAACGAGTTCTGCCTGATCCTCGAGGATCGAGACGTAACCTGACGATCGCGATTGAGTCGACCCGAGCTCGTGGCCGGGCGCTCCTCTCCGAACTACAGTCGGTCGTCGATGCCAACGGCAGATCAACCCGTAGGTCACGTCGTCCGCCCACCGAGTTCGGAGCTGCTCATCGTTGTCGACGCCCTCGATGAGACCGTCGACTCCTTACTGACTCAGCGCAACGAGACAGCACCTGATTTCAAGGCGGCCGCGGCGCTCGCGGCGCTGCTGGGCTCGCGGCGCTGCTGGGCTCGCTCGGGTTCGAGAAGGTGACGGTGGTGTTCGAGCAGCCACCGGCGACGTGAACCGCGCACGGCTGCGCGAACTGGGCTTCGAGGTCGGCGCTCGCGCCGAGGCCGGCGTGTCCGACGAGGGTGCCTGGTTCGCGACGGCGCCGGACGGCGCGCCGGTGGTGCTCAAGTGGTTCCCGGACGAGACCGCCGCCGAGCGCTATGCCGTCCTGCTCCCCGGCCTCGACGAGCTCCGATCACGCGGCGTCCCGGTGCCGGAGTACCCGCACGTCCTCGCCGTCGACGGCTGGACGCTGTCGGCGCAGCAGGTCCTGCCGGGTGCGTCGGTGCGCAACCCGTCACCGGCGATGGTGGAGCAGGTGGTCGAGTGCGTCGCCGCCATGGCCGGTGTCGCCTGTCCGCTGCCGGCGCCGGACCTGCGCCCCTGGGGTGCGTCCGTCGTGCACACGCTCACCGTCGGCGTCGACGGGTGGGCGATGCACGAGCCGCTGCGCACCGGAGGTCGACGCAGCGCGGCGGTGCTCGACCGCGTGGAGGCCGTCGGCGCCGACGCCGACCCGGCGTGGTTCCCGACCGACGGACTCGTGCACCTGGACCTGCACACCGACAACATCCTCGCCGGCGACGACGGCACCCTCACCGGGATCATCGACTGGGAGGGCGCCTGCGCCGGCGATCCCCGCTTCGATCTCGTCGGGTTCGCGTTTGACCTCGACGGGCACGATCAACCGGTCTGGGACGTCGTCGAGGCCACCGGCATCGAGCCGCGCGTGCTTCGGGCGTACGTCGCCCACCACGCGCTGCGGTTCACGTCCTGGCAGATCCGCCACCACACCGACGACGTGCGCCGCCAGCTCGACCGCGCCGAGCGCGTCCTCGATCGGTACGAGGCCTAGCGTCGAGCGATCCTCTGATCCGGGCCCTGTCCCTGCTGTTGTGGTGAACCCAGGGGATTCGAACCCCTGACCTCTTGGCTGCCAGCCATGCTGGAGAGGTACAAGTCGGTCATGTGACTCCCTCGCGAACTTCCGTGATGCCTAGGTAGAGCTCCAGGTAGGCACCTAGGTAGTGCGTCGGCAGGTACCGCTCCTGCACCCGCCGACGGGCTGCCTTGCCGAGCTCCAGGCTCCGGGATGGGTCACCGAGCACGCCCGCCACCGCTGCCCCGAATGTGTCGAGGTCACGTGGATCGACGAGGACGCCGGAGACCGCGTCGTCGATCTGCTCACGGATCCCGCCGACACCGGCGGCGACGATGGGTCGAGACTTCCACATCGCCTCCGTCACCGTCAGCCCGAATCCCTCGGCGAGGCTCTTCTGGACCACGACGTCGGCGCGCCGCTGCAGCGCGTTGACGACGATCGCGTTCTCCTCGGCGTCCTCGACGGGCAGGTTCGCCACGTGGATCCGTTCGCGGGCACTGTTCCGCAGGCTTGACAACTGTTCTCTGACGGCTGACAGGACCAGGTCGGCTTCGGGATCATCCACGACCGCCGAGGGGGCGGGGCCGGCCAGGATCAGATGGGCGTCGGCGAGCGACGGCGTTTGAGCGAACCCGGTCATGACGCCCATCGGATCCTTCAGGGCGTCCCAGCGCGAGACCTGCACGACGAGAGCGGCGTCCTCCGGGACGATCGCGAGTTCGGTCAACTCTGCCGGGTGCGAGATCGGCGCCTCGGATCCATCGCGCCGCGTGAATGTCGACCCTCGGGCGGGTCGACCGCCCAGGATCCCGACGGTTCGAAGGCAGGCGCCGACCTGCTCGTCGGTGAGCTCGACGTTCTTGAGGGAACGCGGGTCGATACACGGAGGGATCAAGTGAATCGCATCCGCGTCCAAGCCGTCCCAGACATAGGCGCGCCGCGTGAACGTGACCGCCGCCGCCGCGTTCAGGTCCCGACGCAGGAACGCCCACGCCGAACGTGTGATGTCGTTGGCCACGTCAACCCCGACGTGGCAGGTCCACACGATCGTGGCGCCGGCGGCGGCGAGGCCCGGGACCAGTCCGAGAGGCTGAGGATCGTGAACCACCACGACGTCACCCGGCTGCACGAGCTGGAGCGCTTCGGCAAGCTCACGGGCCATCGTGGCGTCGTAGTGACGGCGTTCAGCATCGCCGAGCGGGCCGCCGTCTCCCAGATCTCCGTGCAGTCGGTTGTGGATGCGCTTCGTGATGTCGAAGAACCGAGCATCTGCCTCGATCACGAGCCAATGGGTCTCGATCCCGTCTCCCGGAAGGTACCCGAGGGTCGAGCCGAGGAGCTCGGCAACACCGCCACCCTCCGACGTGGCGTTCACATGCCACAGGCGGCGTCCACCGAAGCGTGCTCGCGCTCGACGTACCAAGTCGTCGTAGCGAGCGCCGGCCTCGCCGCCCGCCATCGTGCGGAGCGGTTCCGCTGGTCGGGCCGCTACCGGCACCTCGAACATCAGCCCGCCCCCGGTCGAGTCCTGGAGTACGCCTCTTCAGCCGCATCGGGGCACGGGCGACCCTGATTCGATCGACGTAGGGTCGTGCGGGATGCGGGCATCTCGGGCGCGATGTTACCCATCGCGATGGACGCGTCGGTGAAGGGGGGGTGAATCCGAGCGATGCTCAGCGCCCTCGATGCTCAACGCCTCGCACCATCCAGTGGACGCCAGACAGCAGCAGTGGCGCGGGAGCGGATCTACGTCATGGAGGGTTGGGAAGCTCCCGAGTGGCGGACCCCTGGCGCGCGAACACTCCTAAAGGCGCGCCGGGTGAAGCACAAGGCGTCCGCAAGGACGATGCCGCTCGACTGTCACGCAGCCTCTGTGTGAGACGGTTGGGTTGACGACGCTGCAGGCGTGCGCACGAAGGGAGTCAGCCGAATGAGGATCGCGGTGCTGGGGGCCGGCGGTGGAGGGCTAGCGGTCGCCTACGAGTGGAAGAGTCAGGGGCATGAGGTCGCGCTGTACGCACAACATGCCCATGAGCACCATCTGGTGCCGGTCCGCGAGCGCGGCGGGATCCAAGCCGAGGGCAAGCTTGAGGGGTTCGTGCCTCTGACGACGGTCACCACCGACATCGCCGAGGCACTGGACGGTGTGGACGTGGTCTTCGTCGTCGGCCCCGCCTATGCGACAGAGCCGTTCGGCCGTGACACTCGCGGTCACCTGCGCCCCGGGATGACCGTCGTGGTCTGCCCCAGTTCGTGCGTCGGCAGTCTGGCCTTCAAGCACGCCGCGGGGTTGGACCTCCATGACGAGAGCGTCGTCGTGGGCGAGACCAGCACGCTGCCCTACGCCGCGCGCGCATCGATGCACGCCAGTGTGCGGATCTTCCACCGGTTCGACACCGGCTTCTCGGCCGCTGCCGCCCCGCGCGGCAACACACCTCGCCTGCTCGAGGTCCTGCGGCAGGTGTACCGCAACACCGACGAGGCCGCGGGGATCTTCCAGACCACGCTGCAGAACGGCAACCCAGTCATCCATCCGGCCGTCACCTTGCTCAACGCCGCCCTCATCGAACGCACGGGTGGTGACTTCATGTTCTATGAGGAAGGGGTTACCGAGGCGGTCGGTCGCCTCATGAAGGCGGTCGACGGCGAGCGGCTATCCGTCGCCAGGGCCTTGGGCGTGGAGATCCTCGCCGAGCCGGATCTCGGGGTTCGGCAGGGCTACATGAGCGAGTCCAACTACTCCACCGGCTACTCCACCGCACCAGGCTTTCGTGGCATCAAGGCGCAGGACGAGCTTCATCACCGCTACCTGACCGAGGACGTGGGGTACTCAATGGTGTTCTTCACCGACCTGGCTCGGCACCTGTCAGTGCCGACCCCCACCATGGATGCCGTCATCCGCATCGCCTCGATCGTCGCGGGCGAAGACTTCGCCACCGAGCGTGCCCGCACGATGGACAAGATGGGCCTGTCCGGCCTGACGCGAGAACAGCTCGCGGTGTACTGACTGCATGGTAGACAGTGGACCCAAGGGGATTCGAACCCCTGACCTCTTGGCTGCCAGCCAAGCCTGGAGAGCGTCGCAGATGCGTTATCGCAGGTCGGGCGACTACCATCGGCTTACCAGCGCGTTCGGGTCTGAGGCGACCCGAGCATCTCGATGCTCGACTTCATGATGTCGCGAGGCCCTCGCCCCCTCCGCGTCGCTAGCCAGCCACCCGGTACAGCCGCCACCGGTCAGGCACGCCCTTCAACTCATGCTCGCCGCGATCCTCGAACCTGAGGCCAGACCCAGCGGTGAGATCCTTGACCGTCTGGGAGACAAGCACCTCCGACGGGCTGGCCATCGCGCCCACGCGTGCTCCGATGACCACGCCGAGACCACCGGCCTTGCCATCGATCCTCTCGACCTCGCCGGTGTGCACACCTGCGCGCACCTCGAGGCCAAGAGGCGCCACGGCCTCGATGATGTGTTCGGCGCATCGGACCCCGCGAGCGGGTCCGTCGAACGTTGCGAAGAATCCGTCGCCTGCCGTGTCCATCTCCACGCCTCGGAACCGGCCGAGGAGTCCGCGCACGACCGCGTGATGCCGTTCGACCACATCACGCCAAGCACGGTCGCCCATGGCCGCGGCCGTCGCGGTCGAGTCCACGATGTCCGTGAAGAGCACGGTCGCGAGCACACGGTCAAACTCAACCTCCTCGTCCCTGGTGCTCGCCAGGAATCGCTCGATCTCGTCCAAGAGAGCATCTTGATCACCCGCCCACATGTGGTGGTCTGCCCCGGGGAACGCTACGAACCTGGCTCCCGGTATCCGAGCGGCGACGTCGCGGCCGGCCTCGACACTCTCGATCGAGTCGCCCTCGCGATGGAGCACAAGGGTTGGCACGCTGATCGTGGGCAGGATCGCACGGATGTCCATCTCATGGCAGATGCGTTCGATGGCCTCGGCCGACGTCGGGCTCGCGGCCAGGCGCTGGAAGGACGCATACCAGGCGCTCATCTGTTCATCGCCCGCGAGGGAGGGGTCGAAGAAGGACAACGATTCGCGGGCGTACCCCATGCTCCCCCATCCGGTCCTCATCCCAGCCAGATACGTCTCCCACTCTGCGTCGGTCCACGTGAGCTTGTAGTCCGACCCTACGGATTCGCACGCCGCGGTCGCGTACAGGATGAGGGCAGACATCCGATCAGGATGTGTCGCGGCATACATGGCGCAGAGTTGGCCGCAGTCGGAATAGCCGAGAAGAGCCGCACGCTCAGAACCAACCACATCCAGCACTACGTTGACGTCGTCAACGAGGTCTTCAAGTGGTGGCAGCTCATCGGGCGACATCCGGTCAGAAAGCCCCGCCCCTCGCCGATCGATCATGATGAGACGGCAGAACGAGGAGAGCTTCTCCAGGAACGTGGACAGGAGCGGGTTCTCCCATACGAGCTCCAGGTTGTTGATGAACCCAGGCAAGTAGACGAGATCAACTGGACCATCACCAACTACCTCGTAGGCGATCGCGACGCTGCCATTCCGGGCGTAGGCCACATCGGGATTCACCGGCTGATGATGCAGTGGCCAGGGATGTCGTGCAACCTCGCATCGGCCCAGCGTCGTCGAGTCTGACGCGCAACCTGGCTGGCGCTCGATTCCATCGGTCGGACCGCATGCGCGATGTCGCCCTGCCTCCAGCGCAGACCGGCAGAATGGAGAAGGCACTCCGAAAATGATCATCGAACCAGACGCGGTGGACCCAAGGGGATTCGAACCCCTGACCTCTTGGCTGCCAGCCATCTCCCGAGCGCACGGGAATCACGAACCCACAGGTTAGAGACTTACCACCTGCTTACCATCCCTATGAAACGTCCTCTTCGCCGTCAGCCAGGCGCTGCCTCGAGCACGCTGCCCCAGTACTTGGCGAGGCCGAAGTGACCGACGTCCGGCCACACGGTGAGCGTGCTGTGCGGAAGCTTCTCGATCACGCGCTCGAAGTCCTCAAGATTGACGCTCGGATCCTGCGCCCCATGCCAGCAGTGGACAGTCGTCTCGATCTCCTCCAGCGAGAATCGCCATGGCAACAGGAGAGCGATATCATCGCAAGCGCTACCGATGGCTCCTTGTCGAAGTGCCTCCCGCACGCCCAGCAGGTTGTTGGCAGACAGCTCATCATCTTGGAAGAGCCAAAGATCGCCGGCTGCCTCGCCCCAGGATCGCACGGACGACAAAGGATCTTGGAGGATCCCCTCAGCCCACTCCCTGTTCTCCTCCGCGTACCGGATCGTCGCCTCGGCGGGTCCGAACCGCTCGATCAACTCGACGATGCGCTCATCCTCATCGTCGCGATGGGGCGGTCCGGCGGCGTACGTGAAGCTAGCGCTGCTCGCGATGCAGACGCCGGTCAAGAGATCCGGCATCGCGGCGGCCACCGCCGCGGCTTACGGCGCTCCCGCCGACCAGCCGACCACCCCGAACCCGACGATGCCGTTCGACTCTGTCAGTTCGGCGACGTCGTCCGCCCAGCCCGCTATCGGTCTACCGGGAAGTGGGTCGGATCCGCCGTAGCCGGGACGGTCGACCGTGATCAGATGCACGCCGGCCGCTGCCGTGGCGTCCTCGCCGGGCCACCACGCGCGCGACCCGGGGTTGCCGTTGAACGCGAGCACGGCCGGGCCGCTCGCATCGCCCCACTCGCAGTACGCAAGTGCGCGACCGTCTCCCAGGCGGATCGTCGTGTCGCGAACGGGGCCGCTGGCCATGTCTGCAGTCTGTGAGACATCCTCAGGATGCGCAAGATCGGAAGCGAACCGAGCGATCAATCGCACGTCGTGCCGGTGGACCCAAGGGGATTCCATACTCCCCCTCTGACCTGCGGAAACAGCCTCTCAGGCGTGTGGGCATGTGTGGGCAGCCTCGGATTCGGGACGCGCGGACGGGCTTCGCTGTCGGGCGTCCGTCGGTGAAGCTACGGCTTCCGGGCTATCAGACGCTCGATCATCCCGGCCCGCGATCGATCGGTCTCTTCGATCAGGAAGCCAGTGGCGAGCACGTGCGTGATCGGGCGGCGGGTCAGCTCACGTTCGCCCCGGGACGGGGCAAGTTCCATCAATCGCTGGATCCAGTAGATCGGAGCGACGTTGCTGCGCACATGGTCGACCAGGATCAATCGTCCGCCAGGCTTGAGCACACGATCCATCTCGAGAACCGTTCGACTCTCGTCGGGCACGCTACACATCGAGTACGTGCAGAGCACGGTGTCGAATGTGCCGTCGGGGAACGGGAGCGCCTGAGCATCGCCTTCACACAGTGTGACCGGCCTGCCGAGGTCCGATGCGCGGACACGGGCGAGCGCCAGCATCTCGGGGGTGAGGTCGATACCGGTCAGACGTACATCGGGTGGGTATCTCGCGAGGTTCAGACCGGTGCCGATGGCGACCTCGAGCGTGACTCCCTTCGCTCGTGAACACGCCCACCCCCGATGCTCCGAGCCGAAGAACCAGCGCTCGGTGGACTTCGACTCCCTGTCGTACTTCGGTGCTTCTTCGGCGTACTGCGCGCGCTGGCGCTCGTTCGCCCTGGCTCGTTCGGCCGACGAGAGCCCCTCGGTCATGTTCCGATCTCGCGAGGAGCGATCGCCATCTCCAGCGCCTCGATGAAGGCACCGGGACGTTCGATGTGGGGGCCGTGTCCGCACTCCTCGATCGGATACAGGGGCCAGTCGAATGCTTGGGCGGCTCGCTCGCCGATCGTGAAGCGCATCAGACGGTCCCCGGTTCCCCATATCAACGCGACCGGCACCTTGATAGAAGCGAGTTGCTCCTGCGGGATCCTTCGGGCCGCGATGCGCCGGACCAGTTGACCGGTTGCCTTGCTCACGCTCTTGTCGGCCGCGAGCTCGATGTCGTAGCCCTCTGACGCGGACCATCGATCGCCCCATTCCGCTGCCGCCCGGTCTGGATCGAACAGGACCTGACGGAGGAACCGCTCGTGGTTTGCCCGTGTGGGGCGCGCGCCGAAGCGCATGATCGCCACGACCAAGCCGGGCGCCGGGCGGAAGCGGCCGAGCGAGCACGAGTCTTCGAGGACGACGTGCCGGATCATGTCCGGGTGAGCGATCGCGAAGCGGGCGGCGATGCCTCCCCCCAATGAGTGACCGACGAGCGTGGGAGACTCGTCGCACGTCTGATCGATCAGCAGGCGGAGCCATTCCACGATCGAGGCGGCGTCCAACGCGGTGTTCCCCGGCCCCGAACGACCGAGACCCGGCAGATCGGGAACGACAACCCGATGCCTGCTCACCAGCTTCGGAAGGGCGCAAGCCCATTCCTCTGCGAATCCCCCGATCCCGTGCAACAGGATGATGGGTGCGCCGGTGCCGCCCTCGAGGACCGGGGTCGAGGTCCCGGCAACGTCAAGCCTGCGATCCGTGACCGGCAGGCCGTCTCGGAGTTGGGCGAGGTGTCGGGAAGAGGTCCCAGGATCCTTGGCGCTTCCCAGCCCGGACATATGCCCACTCTCCGCGTCGGGCGATTGTCTGCCTCTGACACGAAGGTCCGCAACCCTTTGAGCTGAGAGTCCTCGCCGGGAGGGGAGCCGAGGGTTGTTCTTCGTTGCGGCGGCGCGTCCCGTTCGGTGGACCCAAGGGGATTCGAACCCCTGACCTCTTGGCTGCCAGCCAAGCGCTCTACCAGCTGAGCTATGGGCCCGCGGGCATCGAGTGTAGGCGACGCCGGGTGCCTCAGCCAATCGCACCCGCGGGAGATGCGGAAGGTGCGGCGCCCCAGGGAAGCTGGGGCGCCGCACCGTTTCCGACACCGAGCGGATCAGGCGGCGACGTGGATCTCGCCGAACAACCCGTGGCTCTCGTCCTGCGGGCCTGCCGTGAAGTACAGCGAGTTCGTGGGTCCGGCGGCACCTCCATTGCCGAAGCCGATGGCCCACAGCCCGTCGATCCAGACCGGATCGCCGTTGGGCTTGTGCAGCACGCCGTCGTGGTGGAACGCCATTCCGTCCCAGGCGTAGGCGTTGATGCGGCCGTCGCCGAAGTTCCCCACGAGCAGGTCCCCGCTGAAGCGCCCGAAGTCGTCCGGGGCCCACGCGAGTCCCCACGGCGCGTCCAGCGCCCCGTGGCTCGCCACGCGACCGAGCAGCGTCCCGTCGGTGCTGTACATGTCGACGAACCCTCGGCCGGCCCCGCCGAGCTCGTCCTCGCCCGCGGCGTCCTGCTTCGCGTAGGTCACGAAGATGTGGTCGCCGATGGCCTGGATCCCGAACGGCGCGTAGCGTGCCGGGAGCGACGGATCCCTGAAGGCGCTCTTGAGCACCTGGTGGAAGGATGCGTCGAAGACGTCCACACGCGCGTTGTGGAAGTCCGCCGCGTAGAGCATGTCGCCCGCCGACGTCGACGCGATCGCGAGGCCCTTGAAGATCGCGTCCTTGCCGTGACGGTTCACGACCGTGAACGCGCGCGTCGACGTAGCCGGTCCGGGCACGCCCGGGTTCCAGCCACGGATCGTGCCGGCCTCCGTGTCGAAGAGGAACACCGAGGGTCCGGCGCTGCCCCCGTGACTGACCACGAAGCCGGGGCCGCCGTTGAACACGGTGCCGGTGGGCGCTCCGCCCACGCGCACCACGAGCGGGATCGCGTTGCCCATCCCGTCGTAGAGCGTGGAGCGGTTCGTGCCGTTATCCGCGACCCACCACGGCGTGGAGGGACCTGCTGAGAGCCCCCACGCGTTCACCAGATGCTTGTCGAGATGGCTCGCCATCCCCGGAACGTCGGAGACGAGCTTGCTGACCCCATAGGCGTTGGGGTCGGTCCTCGCCGAGGACGTCGCGGGAACGAGGAACAGGAGCAGCGGAGCAAGGAGCAACAAGGAACGAGCGCGTACGCGCATGGATACCTCCCCGAAGGCCGACGATCTTCAGTCCGGCAGGGTGCCGATCTCCCCGCGGTCCGAGATCGGGGCGCCGGACCGAGGTACTACGGGCGGCAGGGCGAGAGGGTTCGACGCTGGCGAGATGTTCACGCAGATCGTGCAGCCGGTGGTGCTACCGCGCCCCGAAGGCCGCGTCCGCCCCGGCCCACGCGAGCTTGGGTGCGTCCGCCCACAGCCGCTCGAGGTCGTAGTAGTCGCGCTCCTCCTCGCCGAAGACGTGCACGACGACGTCGACGAAATCCAGCAACCACCAGCCGCCCTCCGGCTCGCCCTCGCGCCGCACCGGCTTCACGCCCAACCCGCGCGTGGCTTCCTCCACGGCATCGATGACGGTCTTGATCTGGCGTTGGCTCCCGGCCGAGCAGATCACGAAGTAGTCGGTGATCACGATGATCCGGCTCACATCGAGGACGGCGATGCGCTCCGCCTGCTTCTCGGCGGCGGCACGGGCGGCGACCAGCGCGACCTCACGGCTGGGCGGGAGCCCTTCGCCCCGCGCCCCCGTATGTACCTGCGCTCCGCTCAAGCCGTGAAGTCCTTCCCCACCACGATGGTGATGTCGCCCACGCCCGATGGTACCGAGGATGCGAGGACTTGGCCGATACCCAGGGCCTCCCGGGCGCGCTGAGCGTCCCCCACGTTCTGTTTGCCGTTGGCGAAGATGTCGGTCGACGGGATATCGAAGGACTGCGCGTTCTGAGAGATCACCACGCGGAATCCGGCCGGGATGATCTTCCGCCCCACCTGCTCGCCCACGCCCGGCGCGCCGTTGCCGTTCTGCACGATGGCCGGCACTGGGGTCGCGGTCCCCCAGGTCGACCCGACGAGATCGTCGAGGGCCGGCTGCTGTGAGACCTCCATCGTGCCGGCGACCGTCTGCGTCGGCATCGGAACGGTGCGCGCTCCGGCCGCCCCGTCGAGGGTCCTCTGCACCGAGGGCAACGGCGTCGAGCCCACGACGTCCGAGGGCTGCAGGGTGGGCGGCTCGGCGAGCAGCGCGGTGAGCATCGTCGCCCACCGAAGATCGGGGTCGCCTCCCTCGGCGCGCATCAGCGCGGCCACCTCGATCCCGTTCAACTCGACATCCCCAGGGCCGAGCACGCCGGAGGGCGTCACCACAGCGAGCGGCAG
Source organism: uncultured Actinomycetes bacterium (assembly GCA_963810915.1). GTDB lineage: Bacteria > Actinomycetota > UBA4738 > UBA4738 > HRBIN12 > JAOUEA01. The sequence goes on from CAWEPH010000006.1 coordinate 257,329, forward strand.
GTGGACGCTTAAGCCACCGGCACGATCGACCATCCGAGCGAGCCCATCGAGGTTCATCTCCACGTAGTCGCGGGTCCACGCGCCGACCTCGTTCGCCAGCGCCACCTGCATGCTGGGGCCGGGCAGGTCCGCGACATCGGTCGCGAGCGTCTCGCCCTGTCCGGGCACGATGACCGTGAGGCCCGTGGGGATGGGCATCGTCGCGGCGGGATGACCTCCCCCGAGCGAACCGATCACGGCGAGGTAGGGCGCTGAGCCGCCGGTGATGTTGAAGGCGAGCAGCCTGGGGGCGGCCGGTCCCCCGCTGGCCGCTTCCGTCGGTCTGACGGGACAGCCGACGCATGAGTCGCCGGAGGAAGCGAGCGCCCACCAGGTGCCGCCAGCCGCCAGCGCCACGACGACGGCGACGATCACCCCGGCGCGCCCTCGGCGGCGCCGCGCGGTGCGCCGGGCCCGGGAGGCCCGCACCGGCCCACCCGGGGTCTCCTCGGGCGTCACCGGTAGAGCCCCGCCTTCTCGATGTAGGACTTCACGCCCTCGGGCACGAGGTAGCGGATGGGACGCGCGGCCTCCACGCGCATCCGGATGTCCGTCGACGAGATGGCCAGCGCCGGGATGTTCATGACGGTGATGTCCGGGTTGTGCTGAGGTGCGTGGGCCTCGAAGGCTGCGATGTCGTAGCCCGGGCGGGTCGCCGCGATGAAGTGGGCGAGCGCGAAGAGGTCGTCGGGCTGCTTCCACTGGAAGATCTCGAGGACGGCGTCCGCGCCCGTGACGAAGAAGAGGTCCGCGTCGCCGCCCAGCTCGTCCTTCAGCCCTCGCAGGGTGTCGACCGTGTAGGTCGGGCCGTCGCGGTCCACCTCCATCCGCGAGACGCGGAACAGGGGGTTGGACGCGGTCGCGATCACCGTCATCAGGTATCGATCCTCCGGCGGGGACACCTCCCCGTGCTCCTTCATCCACGGCTGCCCCGTGGGCACGAAGATGACCCCATCCAGTCCGAACTGGTTGAGGGCTTCCTCGGCGGTCACGAGGTGGCCGTAGTGGATGGGGTCGAAGGTGCCGCCCATGACCCCCAGGCGTGTTCCCACCCGCCTATCCTAGCCACGCCTCCAGGTCGTTCACGTGCTTGGCGTAGTGAAGTGGGCCGCTCTCCTCGAACCACTCCCAGGCGTCGGAGGTCACCTCCGGCATCGTCGCGAATCCCTCACGCGCCTTCAGCCGCGCGGCCTCGCATACGGCGCGCACGGTGTCCGGGTCCATGGTGCGCGACAGCAGGAACCAGGCGTGGTTCACGTCGGCGACCACGAGGGCGTCGTCGGCCGTGCGATCGAACGTTCCTCCGCGGATCTCGCCCAGCACCCGCGCGCAGTCCTCCAGCCAGCCCCCGACGTGGAACATCGCGTCCTTCGGCGACCACCCGTCGGGCGTGAATGTGGGCTCTTCGAACCGATCCTCCGGCACGCGCGCGAACGCGGCCTGCAGCCGCCGCCAGCCCTCCTCCTCCGCGACCAGCAAACGGTGCGCGTCCACTCAGCCCTCCCCCGCCTCGCGGTCCTCGGGGTGTTCGTCGGGGAGGAACTCGAAGACCTTCTCGCGGATCACGACCTCGTCGCCGTGATGGGCCCCCAACGAGACCAGCTTGCGCTCGACGCCCTCCTTCTTCAGGCGTCGCCCCAGCTCCGCGGCGTCACCTTCGTCCTCGAGGTCGGCCTCCATCACCCAGCGCTCGACGTTGCGCCCCGCGACGTGCCAGCGTCCCGCATCGTCGCGCGTCACCGTGAACTTGGGACGTCCGGGCCGCAGGACCACGTGGGCCGCGCGCTCGGGCGCCGCGGCCTCCGCCTCCTTGGCCAGGAGCCCCAGCCGCTCCAGCAGCGTGTCGATCCCCTCGCCGGTCATCGCGGAGACCGCCAGGGCGGCGGGGCCGAGGCCGGTAGCAGCCTCGGAGGGATCGTCCACGAGGTCGGCCTTCGCCGCCACCAGGAGCGACGGACGCTCCACGAGCTGGGGATCGTAGGCGGCGAGCTCTGCGCGCAGGATCGCCAGGTCGGCGACGGGATCCTCCGCGGCGAGATCCACGACGAGGACCAGCGCGCGGCATCGGACGATGTGCCGCAGGAACCGATGCCCGAGCCCGCGGCCCTCGCTGGCGCCCTCGACGAGCCCCGGGATGTCCGCCACCACGAAGCGATCGGCGTCCTCGCCGGCCACGCCCAGGTTGGGCGTGAGCGTCGTGAAGGGATAGTTGGCGATCTTGGGCTTCGCGGCCGTGAGCCGGGCGAGGAGGGTGGACTTCCCCGCGTTCGGAAGTCCTACCAGGCCGACGTCGGCGACCGTCCGCAGCTCCACCGTGAGGGTCTTGGTCTCGCCGGACTCGCCCGGCTCGGCCGAGCGGGGAACCCGGTTCCGCGGGCCGGCGAACGCCACGTTGCCGCGCCCACCGCGCCCCCCGCGAGCCACGACCGCCCTCGCACCCTCCCCGACCAGATCGGCGAGCATCCCTTGATCGTCGAAGACCACCGTGCCGTCGGGCACGGGAAGGACCAGGTCGCCGCCGGAGGCCCCGTCGCGCTTGGTGCTCCGTCCCGCCTCCCCGTGCTTGGCCCGCTGGTGGGGGTGTTCGGCCAGCCAGGAGAGGTCGTGCACCCCGCGCATCACCTCGAAGATCACCGAGCCGCCGTCGCCGCCGTTTCCCCCGTCGGGACCGCCACGGGGCTTGTACGGCTCGCTGTGCAGGTGCGCGGAGCCGTTGCCGCCTCGGCCCGCCTCCGCGAAGACCCTGCACTCGTCGACGAACGCCATGCATCCCAGCTTAGGTGGTCGCACCCGGGGCCGGCGGTCATCATGAGCGGCATGAGCGCGCCCGAACCCATCACGGTGTGGATGGTGCACCTCGCCCGCGGTGAGGTGGACGACGACGTCAAGGGCACCCTCGAAGCGGCGGAAGACGGCCTGCGGTTCGTCGCGGGCCGCACGAACGCGGAGGCGGTGATCCCCTACGGCGCGATCCGCCAGATCAAACGGCTGCGGATGAGTCCGGTGCTCATGGTCGAGTGGGAGGACGAGGATCGCCGCCGCACGGCCTTCTATTTCTCCCAGCCACCGCCTCTTCACCCCGCAGCGGGCGAGACGAAGGATCCGACGGCAAGGCCGGAGCGCATCTCTCCCTTGCCCTTCAAGCGGAGCGGCAAACGGAAGGCCCAGCGGGTGAACGCCACCTACCTCCAGCAGGCGAACATGAGCAAGCGCGACCTGATCCAGTCGTGGGTGGAGGCGGTGCAGGAACGGATGCGCGCGGTGCGCTGAGCGCCGTCTACTCGGCGGGAACGACCGAGGCGATCTTGCGTCCGCGGGACTCGTGGTAGGCGATGTTGCCGTCGCGCAACGCGAACAACGTGTCGTCGCTGCCCTTGCCCACGCCGTCGCCCGGGTGGATCCGCGTGCCGCGCTGGCGCACGATGACGGAACCCGCGGTGACCGTCTCGCCACCGTAGGCCTTCACGCCGAGGCGCTTCGCGTTCGAATCGCGGCCGTTCCGGGACGAGCCGCCGCCCTTCTTGTGTGCCATAGATCCTCCAGGGTAGCAAACGGGCCGTGCGACCCTACTCGGCGGCCTCGGCCTCAGGTGCCAGCGGCCTCGGCGGCCTCCGGCGCGTCCTCCGGGGCTCGTGTCCTCGACCTTCTCCGCCTTGGGCTCGGCCTTCTTGGCGGCCGCCTTCTTCGGCGCCCCGCCGAGCGAGACGTCCCTGATCTCGAGCAGGGTCAGGAGCTGACGATGACCGCCGCGCTTCGCGTAGCCGGTCTTCGGGCGGTACTTGAAGATCTTGACCTTCTCGCCCTTCTTCTCCCCCAGCGGCGCGGCCGTGACCGTGGCCTTCGCGGCCTCCGACCCCACGTGCGTGGTGCCGTCGTCGTCCACCACGAGGATGGGGTGGAAGGTGAGCGTCTCGCCCTCGTGGACCAGCTTCTCCACCTCGATCACATCGCCCGCCTGCACCTTCTGCTGCTTGCCGCCCGTCTTGATCACCGCGTACATCGTCATCCCTCCGGAATCACGCTTCGTAGTTGACCAGGATGCCCCGGCCTTCGCAGGTGGGGCAGGTCTCGGAGAATGACTCGACCAGACCGCCGGACACGCGCTTGCGCGTGACCTGCATCAGCCCCAACGGCCCGATCTCGAACACCTGCGACCTGGTCTTGTCGAGGGCCAGTGCGTCCTTCATGGTGTCCTCGACCTGCTTCTTGTTCTTCTCGAGCAGCATATCGATGAAGTCGATCACGATGATGCCGCCGATGTCCCGCAGCCGCAGCTGACGGGCCACCTCCTTGGCCGCCTCGAGGTTGGTGTTCACCACGGTCTCTTCGAGGTTGGTCTTGCCCACCGACTTGCCCGTGTTCACGTCGACGATCGTCATGGCCTCGGTGCGCTCGATGATCAGGTAGCCGCCCGAGGGCAGCCAGACCTTGCGATCGAGCGCCTTGTGGATCTGCTCGACGATCCGGTGCTCCTCGAAGGCCGGGAGCTTGCCCTGGGTGAGCCGGACCTTGGGCTCGAGGTCGGGCGCGACGTCGCGGACGTACCCCATGATCTTCTCGTGCACGCGCGGCGAGTCCGTGACCAGTTCGCGGTACTCCTCGTCGGTGAAGAGGTCGCGGAAGACGCGCACGGTGAGTTCCGGCTCCTCGTAGAGGACCTCGGGAGCCTTCACCTTCTTCGCCTGCTTCTGGATCTCGTTCCACTGGCGCACCAGGCGGTCCAGGTCGCGCGTGAGGTTCTCCTCGCTAGCGCCCTCGGCCGCGGTGCGCACGATCACGCCGTGCCCCTCGGGCTTGATCTTGCGCATGATCGACTTCAACCGCTTGCGCTCCTCGTCGGGGAGGCGCCGGCTGATGCCGGAGAGGCTCTGGTCGGGCGCGAAGACGAGGTAGCGCCCGGGAAGGGAGATCTGTGCGGTGAGCCGCGCGCCCTTGCCGCCCATCGGATCCTTGGTCACCTGCACCATGACGCCCTGCCCGGACTTCAGCACCTGCTCGATGCGCGGCGCCGGGCCCTCGAGGTCCTCGGGCCGGTAGTTCACCTCGCCCGCGTAGAGGACGCCGTTGCGTCCGCGGCCGATGTCGACGAACGCCGCCTCCATGCCCGGGAGCACGTTCTGCACGCGCCCCAGGTAGACGTTGCCCACCATCGACGTGGCGCCGGTCCGCGTGACGTAGTGCTGGACCAAGATCTCTTCCTCGAGCACCGCGATCTGATCGCGATCGCCGTGCTCCGTGATCACCATGAGCTTGTCCGTGATGCGCGGCGGGAGCGGTTCCGGCTCGCGCCGGCGCCGGCGATCGCCGCCGCCCACGCGGCCCGTGCGGCTGCGACTGCTGCGGATCCCGCGGGTGGGTCCGCCCGACGCCACCTGCTCCTCGACGGACATGGCCTTGGAACGGCCCTTGCCCTGCCTGGGTGTCGCTTCCTTGGCGGAGGGGGCATCGCCCTTGGGCGCGGCGCCTTCGGCGAGTGCCTTCCCGGCCCCGCCCCGCGACCCGCGCCTGCGACGGCGCGAACCGGAGGATCCGTTCTCGGTCGATCCGGATGCCGCGACGTCGGGAAGGGCATCCTCGCGTTGCGTGTCGGCGGTCTCGACGGTGGGGGCCTCGTCGTCGGCTCCCTGGTCGGCCTGCGGCGGTCGACGCTCCGGAGGTCGAGCGTCCTCCACGTCCGCGGCCACCGCGCCGGCGTCGCTTGCGGGTCCCGGTGGCCGTGCCGGACGCACCCGGTGTCGGCCCGTCGGATCCCGCGGCCAGCGGCTCCGCCTCGGGGGTCGAGGTGGAAGCCTCCGGGGCGGGCTTGGGCTGGCGCGCCCGGGCCGGCCTGGAGGCGCGGGGTTCCTGCTCCGCGGGTTCCTCGCGCTGCGTGGGCTCCTTCGTCGTCGCGGCGGAACCGGAGCCGGTGCCGCGGCCCCGTCCACCCCTGCTGCGTGAACGGGAGGAGGCCGGTCGCTCGGCCGCGGTGGTGTCGCCCTCCGGCGAGGACCGGGGGCTCTCGGGCTTCTCCGCGATGGTCTCGGTCGATGCCGCCGACGGCTTCGCCTCCCTCACGGCGGAGGCACGGCGCGCGGGCTGGGGCTCGCTAGGCGGCTTCTCGGTCTTGGTCGTGGCCTTGGGGATCGGCGCTCCGCGCTTGAACGCGGCCGCGCGCTCGGCGGCGGCGGTGTCGGTCGGACGATCGGTCGCGGGCGCGCTTGGCGTCGCGACATCGGTCTCGTGGTCCATCTAGGGGTTACTCCCTTCGCTCTGCGCGAGGGGGCGGGCCGGACGGAGTGCTGGAGGACCGCACCATCGAGATGCCGAGCACCTCGGAGGATGATCTCTGCGGTTCGTTCAGCGGACCCGCGCTGCGACGGTCACACCCGTCACGCGCCGGGCCGCGCGCGTCATCGCGCACCCGGTCGTCCTTGTCCGGCGCTCGCGTTCCGCGCCTCCGAACGATCTCCGATCGCTCGGCGCGGCGGTCGCGCGCCACCTCGACGTCTTGCTGGATCCCGCTGGGAGCCGACCGATCGTCGACGTTCCCGCGGGCACATCTGACGTGCAGCATAACAGCCATGATCGTCGTTCTCGCCGAAGCACCGGCGTCCACCTGTGGGTCGCTGTAGTGCGGGTGGGGTTGCGTTCCAGCGCCACCGGACTAGTCCGTTCGGGGCAGCTCACCCCTCGTCTGTCCCCCATGGGGAACCCTGCGTACGGCGTATGGGCGCGGTAGGCCCGGATACCGACACTTCCTGTATGTCCCTGCACATCTCCGCGTTCCCAGCGGCCACCCGGCCGGTCCGGGTGTTGGTCGTCGATGACAACGAGGGGTTCCGTGAATCGCTCGTGATGCTGCTCGACACCGAGGAGCTGCACGTCGTCGGCCAGGGCAGCGACGGCGAGGAGGCGATGGGCCTCGTGGACGCCCTGTCCCCCGACGTGGTGCTCATGGACGTGCGGATGCCCATGACGGACGGGATCGAGGCCACCCGTCGCATCAAGGCGCATTACCCCCACATCGGGATCGTCGCGCTCACGGGCTCGGAGGATCAGCGGGCGGTGCGCGACATGCTCGTGGCGGGTGCAAGCGGCTACGTCCTGAAGGACTCCGACGGCGACGAGATCCTGAACGCCGTCCATCAGGCCGCGATGGGTGGCGGTGTGATCTCTCCGGAGGTCACCCCCACCGTGATCGACGAGCTCACGGAGGCCCTCGAACGCGAGCGGCGGCGCACCCGGCAGCTCGAGGTGGCCCAGGAGGCGCTCCTCGAGCGTTCGGCGCGCCGGCACGAGCTGGTCTCCCGTCTCGGGCACGAGCTCCGGACCCCGGTCACGGTCATCCTGGGCATGGCGCAGACCTTGGCGAAGGGCACGGCGCCCCTAGAGGAACGACCGGTGATCCTGGAGACGCTCGTCGACCGAGCCGAGGCGCTCGCCCGGCTGGTGCAGCGCTTCGAGGCGGCCGTGGAGGCCGGCCTCACGGAGTGGGCCGACGTGTCCCAGGTGGCCCGCGAGGTGGCCGAGTCCTACGAGCGGGTGGAGGTCGACGCCCCGCCGGGGCCCGCCATGGCGAGCCTCAACCGCACGGCGGCCAAGCGGATCCTCGAGGAGCTCGTCGAGAACGCCCTCGCCTTCTCGACGGCGTCGTCGAAGGTCACGATCGCCGTGAGCACGGACGGCGGCTCTCCCGAGGTGCGGGTCGTCGACCACGGCGGCGGCGTAGCGCCCGCGGTCCTCCCGCGCATCTTCGACCCCCTCGAGCAGGGCGAGGATCTGAACACCCGGACGCATCAGGGCGTCGGGCTCGGCCTCACGCTCGCGCGGATGTCGGCGCGGGCGATGGACGGCGACGTGGTGCTCGAATCGACCGGACCGCAGGGCTCAACGTTCCTGTGGGCCGTGTCCCAGCCTCCGCTCACTTGAAGCGGCGCATGTGCACGTTCAACAAGATCCCGATCGCGATGAAGTTCGCGAGCATCTGGGACCCTCCGTAGCTGACGAAGGGTAAGGGGATGCCCGTGATGGGCATGATCCCGATCACCATCCCCACGTTCACGAACATCTGGATCGCGAACATCGACGCGATGCCCGAGGCCAGGTAGGTCCCGAACGGATCCTTGGACAGGTACGCGATGCGGATCGCGCGCCAGAGCAAGATCCCGTAGAGACCCAGGAACACCGCGGATCCCACGAAGCCGAACTCCTCGCCGGCGACGGTGAAGATGAAGTCGGTGTGCTGCTCGGGCACGAAGTCGAGGTTCGTCTGGCTGCCGGAGCCGTACCCGCGGCCCATCATCCCGCCGGAACCCACCGCGATCTCGGCCTGGTTCCGGTTGTAGTTCGTGGTCCGGGTGTCGTGCGTCGGATCCAGGAACCCAGTGAGTCGGGCGAGCTGATAGTCCTTGATCACGCCCAGCTGAAAGGCCAGGAAGAGCGAGATGACGGCCGTGAGTCCGAGCGCCAGGAGGTGGCGCGGTCGCGTGCCCGGCCACCACCAGCATGCCGCCCAGGATCGCGACGAGCACGATCGTGGTCCCGATGTCGGGCTGCAGGAACACCAGCGCCATCGGCACGGCCGCGATCGCGCACACGCGCAGGACGTCGCGCAGGGTGGGGACGGGGGACTTCAACTCCGAGAGCACCGCCGCGAGCATGATGATGAGCCCGACCTTCACGAACTCCGAGGGCGTGATCTGGAACCCGCCGAGGGAGAACCAGCGCTGGGCGGCCGTCGTGTCCCCGAGCGGCGTCGACCCGATCCCGGGGATCCGCACGAGGATCAGCGTCACGATCATGCCGACGTAGATGAATCCCGCGTACACCTTCAGGAAGCGGTAGTCGAAGCTCGCCATCAGCAGCATCAGCACGACCCCGATGGCGGCCGTCACCATCTGCTTCTGGACGCGCGCGAACTGGCTCTCCCCCTCGCCGATCAGCGTGGTCTTCGTGGCCGAGTAGAGCAGGAAGAAGCCCGCCACCACGATCAGGGCCGTGACCAGGATCAGGATCAGGTCCAGGTGCCTGATCGGCCTGCGCTCCTCCGTTGCGATGCGTCCCGCGACGAGATCCATCAGTCCTGCAACCCCCCGTTGACGTTGCCGCTGACGGTGAGTCCGAAGAGGTGCTCGTAGATGTGGCGCGCGATGGGAGCCGCGGTCTGCGATCCGTACCCGCCCTGCTCCACCATCACGACCACGGCGTACTTCGGGTTGCCCGCCGGCGCGAACGAGGCGAACCACGACGTGGACTGGAACGGGGGCCGTTCGGCCGTGCCGGTCTTGCCCGCGATCGGATACGTGCTCAGCGGGAAGCCGGAGAACGCGCTGCTCGCCGTCCCGCCCGCGGGCACCGTGGCGAGCGCCGATCGGATGTACTGGAGCTGGGCGTCGGTGTACGGGAGCTTCGTGTCGCAGTGCCCGCCCACCGTCTTCACGACGTCCCTGTGCGCGTCCACGATCTTGTCCACTACGTGCGGGCGACACAGGTGCCCGCCGTTCGCGATCGCGGAGTAGGCGGCGGCCATCTGCAGCGGGGTCACGAGGGTGTCGCCCGAGCCGATCGAGAGCAGGATGTCCCCGCCCGGGATCCATCCGTCGGGGTACACGTCGGGGTTGTCCGCGGCGAACTGCGCGTCGGGGATCACGCCGCTCTCCTCCGTCGGCAGGTCGACCCCGGTGGGCTTGTCGAAGCCCCACTGCCGGAGATCGCGCTGGAACGGCTCGTTGTTGGTGCCGAACGAGTTCTCCCGCCACCGTGCCCAGAAGTCGTAGCCGAAGGGTAGAAGACCGTGTCGCACGAGATCTCGAGCGCGTGCGCGATCGACATCGAGCGCGAGGTCGACCGGCGACCAGTTCGTGAAGACCGCCCCGGACGTGTCGCCGGGCGCTCGTCCACTCGGACGGGCACGCGTAGTAACTGCTGAGGCTGGCCACGCCCTCCTTGACCGCCGTGAGCGCGACGATGGGCTTGAAGATGGACCCCGGCTTGTAGGTCAGCCCGATCGTCCGGTTGATCGACGGCGCCTGGGCGCTCTTGAAGAGGTAACGGGACTCATCCGGCGTGAGGCCCTTCACGAACCAGCTCGGGTCGTAGGTGGGCCACGACGCCATCGCGACGACGCCGCCCGTCTGCACGTCCATCACGACCGCGGCGCCCGGCCGGCGCCTGGAGGTATAGGCCCTTGCCTCCCGCCTCGTCCACCTGGTTCCGCGCGTTCTCGAGGCCGCGGACGAGCTCGTCCTCGACGTCCTTCTGCACCTTGGAGTCGATCGTGAGGTCGAGCGTGTCGCCCGGCGTGGGGGGGATCGCGCCGAGGGCGCGGATGGTGTCGCCGTTGGCGTTCACGATGAACTTCTGCTCGCCGTTCGTGCCCCGCAGGTACTTCTCGTACTGCAGCTCGAGGCCGGCCCGCCCGACCAGGTCGCTCTGCCCGTAGCCCTTGTACTGCGGGCTGTCGAGCTGTTCCTTCTGGATCTGCCCGAGGTACCCGAGCACGTGGGCCGCCTCCGAGCCCAGCGGGTAGTCGCGCACGTAGGCCGTGGCGACCTGCGACCCCGGGGAACTCGCTCTGCCGTTCGGAGATGTAGTCGTACGACGGTCTGCTTCACGAACTCCGCCACCGGCTTGGGCTGGAAGGGGTAGTAGCGAGGATCGTTGATGCGGGCCCGGAGCTCGGACACGGGGATCTTCAGCAGCTCGGAGAGCTGCTTCAGGACGGCGTCCGTGCGGCCGCTCGCCTCGAGGGTCTGCAGGTCCACGCGCACCTCGAGGCTGAGGCGGTTCGTCACCAGGGTCTTGTCGTCGGCGGATGCGGATGTCGCCGCGCAAGGCGTCGGTCTCGACGATGCGGGTGCGGTTGTTGTCGGCCTCCACCTGGAACTGCTCGGTGGCGAGCACCTGGAGGAACCACAGTCGCGTGCCGAGGGCGGCGAACATCACCGCCACCAGCAAGGCGAGCACCTTCAGACGCGACGAAGACTTCTCCATACCTAGTAGCGCACCACTCTCTTGGGCCGGGATCCTTCGAGCATTCGTCGCAGGAGGGGGTAGAAGATGGGAGTGAGGATCGCCCCGTAGAGGGCGGTGAGCAGGCAGACCTTCACCGCGTAGCCGAGCGGCTCGTCGTACTGGCCCAGCAACGTGGCCATGACCTGCCAGAACGCGGTGCCGATGAAGGTCCCCGCCGCCACCAGCGCCGTGGGCAGGAGCGGGGACGGGCTCACGATGTACTGCCGTGCGAGACCCATCGCGTAGCCCAGGAGCGTGAGCGTGAGGGCCGTGATGCCCTTGGGCGTGTTCAGGAGGAAGTCCTGCGCCATCCCGCCCACGAATCCCACGACGGCGCCCTCGCGCGGCCCCTCCAGGATGGCGACGATGATCGTGACGAGGTACATCAGCTCGGGCTTGACGCCCAGCAGCTTCATCTGCGCGAAGACGGTCGACTGCAGCAGGAGCGCGGTAACGATCACCACCGCGAGGGACAGGACCCGGCGCGTCACGAGCAGCTCGTCCTGGCCTGGAGCACCAGCACGAACTCCAGCGTCGAGAAGTCCGCTGCGGGTCGCACGCTCACCGATTCCTCGATCGCGTTCGAGACCGGGACGGTGTGCGACACCTGACCGATCAGGATGCCGGGCGGGTAGAGGCCGGGCTGGTCCGCCACGCAGTAACCCTGGGTGAACACGGATTCGTTGCCGCTCACGGGCGTCCCGAGATCCACGAGGCCCATCCTCATGTCCTCGTCCCCTTGGCCCTGGAGGTTGCCGGTCGCGTGCGAGTCGCTGAGGACCCCGGCCACCGAGAAGGTCCGGTCGATCATCAACTGCACCATCGAGGCGTTGGTGGAGACCTGCGCGACGCGGCCGACGAGCATCGCGCCGTCCTGGTCCCCCGTGACGACGGGCATGTTCTCCGTGATGCCGTCAGCCGACCCCTTGTCGATCGTGACCGTCCACTCGAAGTTGGAAACGCCGCTGCCCGTTACGACGGCCGGGATCGCCTGCGGGTCGAGCGTGGTCCTGAGCGCGAGGAGGTCCGTCAGCTTCGTGTACAGCTCCCCTTGGTACGCGTTCACCTGGCCCGCGGCGCGCAGATCGCGGTTCTCGCGCTCGAGGTCCCGGTTGCGTTGGGCGAGCGAGGGCAGGTGGGCGAGGCCGGAGAAGAAGTTGCCGACGGGGCGCGTCACGGTGTCGACGGCCCGCTGCATGGGGACGATCACCGTGAGCGCGGTGCGTCCCATGCCGGCGAGCGGCCCGTTCTGCCCGCCGCGGTAGTCGAGCGTGATGACCGCCAAAGAGATCGCGACGAGGGTCACGACGAGCAGCCGCGCGCTGCGGGGACGAGGACGGACGGCCACGGTGCGGTTACCGCCGGGACGGCGTCACCAGGACTCGCTGCAGGACCTCGAACTCTTCGAGGCACTTGCCCGAACCGAGCACGACGGCCTGCAGGGGGGCGTCGGCGATGCGAACCGGCATACCGGTCTCGTGACGCAGACGTTTGTCGAGGCCCCGCAGCAACGCGCCACCGCCCGTGAGCACGATCCCTCGATCCATGATGTCGGCGGACAGCTCGGGGGGCGTCCGGTCCAGCGTGGTCTTGATGGCATCGATGATGGCGTTGACCGGCTCCTCGATCGCGCGACGGATCTCCTCCGCCGTGATCGTGATGGTCTTGGGGAGTCCGCTCACGAGGTCGCGGCCCTTGATCTCGGCCACGAGCTCCTCCGGCATGGGGAAGACGCTCGCGATCGCGAGCTTGATGGCCTCCGAGGTGCGCTCGCCCAACAGGAGCGAGTACTCCTTCTTGACGTGCTGGATGATGGCCTCGTCGAGCTCGTCGCCACCGATGCGGATGGAGGTGCTGGTGACGATGCCCCCCAGCGAGATGACGGCCACCTCCGTCGTGCCGCCGCCGATGTCGACCACCATGTTGCCGGTGGGCTCATGGATGGGGAGACCGGCGCCGATGGCCGCCGCCATCGGCTCCTCGATGATGTAGGCGCGGCGCGACCCCGCCGCGATCGTCGCTTCCTCGACCGCGCGCTGCTCCACCCCGGTGATCCCGAAGGGCACGCAGATGACCACGCGCGGCTTGGCGAGGAGGCGACGCTTGTGCACCTTCTGGATGAAGTACCGGAGCATCTTCTCGGTCACGTCGAAGTCGGCGATCACGCCGTCCTTGAGCGGGCGCACCGCCTGGATGTGGGAGGGCGTGCGGCCGATCATGCGCTTGGCCTCGGCGCCCACGGCAAGGATGGCTCCGGTAAGGGTGTTGATCGCAACGACGCTCGGCTCGTTCAACACGACACCGCGACCACGCACGTACACCAGCGTGTTCGCGGTCCCGAGGTCGACGGCCATGTCGCGACCAAGGAACCCCAATACCCCTTCCGTCCCCTGGGTGCGGGGCGTAGGGGAAGAAGAACGCTGAACCCTCTCGGCCATGATGGATCCGGGGTTCATTCAACAGGAGCACCGGGAGGGTGGCAACCTGGGGAGGTCGATACCACGGGCCCGTCACAACCGCCATGCCCTCCGGTACCGTGGGTCGGATCGAAGGAAGGGGTCGTGCGGTGACGTTCGCGGTGGTGTTCCCCGGGCAGGGCTCGCAGTTCGCCGGGATGGCCGATGTCTGGACGACGCATCCGGCCGGGATGGCTGTGCTGGAAGAGGCCTCGGAGGCGATGGGTCGCGACGTGGTGAGCGGGCTGTCACGACGAGGACGGCCCTCGCCACCACCGAGTTCGTCCAGCCCGCTCTCTTGGCATGCGACGTGGCGGCGTTCCGCGTCCTCGAGGCCGTCGGGTTGGAGTTCGTGGGGGCGGCGGGACACTCGCTCGGTGAGTTCGCCGCGCTGGTCGCGGCCGACGCCGTCTCCCTGCCGGAGGCTCTCGGCGTCGTGGTGGTGCGAGGCGAGGCCATGCAGCGCGCCGGCGAGGAGCGCCCGGGCACGATGACGGCCCTGATCGGCATGGGAACGCAGGATGCCGAAGGCCTGTGCGACGAGGCCCGCGGCGACGACGTCTTGATCGTGGCCAACCAGAACTCGCCCTCCCAGGTCGTGATCAGCGGCAGCATCGCCGCGATCGAGCGCGCCGAGGCCCTGTGCAAGGAGCGGAAGATCCGCGCGATCCGGCTGAACGTCGCGGGGGCGTTCCACTCCCCCTTGATGGAGCCCGCGGTCGAACCCATCGTCGAGGAACTCCGACGGGTGGGGATCCGGACCCCGCGGTTCCCCATCGCCGAGAACGTGACCGGAACGCTCGTGAGCGACGCGCAGGAGCTCCGGGAGCTGCTCGGGCGCCACGTGGTCTCCCCGGTGCGCTGGGAGTCGTGCGCACGGTCGCTGCAGGCGGCCGGCGCCGCCATGTTCCTCGAGGCCGGGCCCGGCGACGTGCTCACCAAGATGGCCAAACGCGTGGTGCCGGGCGCCACGGCGGTCGCCGTCAGCTCCCCCGCCGTGGCCGTCGAGGTGGCCGCCCGCTGAGACGAGGGAAGGTCGCGGGCCCTCTCCGGGTCCGTTATCCTCGGCCCCGTGACCCGCTACGCGACCATCACCGGCGTGGGCTCCTACCTCCCGCCGCGTCTCGTGCCGAACTCGTGGTTCGAGTCCATCGTCGACACGAACGACGAGTGGATCCGCGACCGCACCGGGATCGAGGCACGCCATTTCGCCGACGAGGGCATGAGCACCTCCGACCTCGCGCTCGAGGCCTCGCGCAAGGCCCTCGAAGCCGCGCGGGTCGAGCCGCAGCGGATCGACATGATCCTGGTCGCCACGATCACCGGCGACACCGTCTTCCCGGCCACGGCGGTCTGGCTGCAGGAGAAGCTGGGCGTGCAGTGTCCCTCGTTCGACCTGAACGCGGCGTGCGCAGGCTTCTCCTACGGACTGTCCACCGCCAACGCGTTCATCACGAGCGGGATGGCCGAGACGATCCTGGTGGTTGGGGCCGAGATCTTCAGCCGCATCATCGACTACACGGACCGGGGCACCTGCGTGCTCTTCGGCGACGGCGCCGGCGCGGCGGTCGTGCAGGCGTCGGAGGCGCCGGGCTTCGAGGGGGCGGTTCTCGGTGCCGACGGCAGCGCGGCCGAGATCCTGTGGATGCCCGCCGGGGGCACCCGCACGCCGCCGTCGCACGAGACGGTGGACGCCAACGACCACACGGTGCGCATGCCCAACGGCCGGGAGGTCTTCAAGCGCGCGGTCACCGAGATGGCCTCGGCCTGCCGCGAGCTCCTGGAGAAGTCGGGCCTCACGATCGAAGACGTCGACGTGTTGATCCCCCACCAGGCCAACGCCCGGATCATGTCGTCCGTCGTGGACCGGCTGGGGATCGATCCCGCGAAGGCGATCGTGGACGTGGCGGAGGTGGGCAACACGTCGGCTGCCTCGATCCCGATCGCGCTGGACCACGCGTGGCGCTCGGGGCGGATCCGTCAGGGCGACCTGGTGCTGTTCACCTCGTTCGGCGCAGGCCTCACCTGGGGGGCCACGTTGGTGCGCTGGACCATGACCGGACCATCGGCGTGAACCGCGTCGCCGTGGTGACGGGCGCTTCGCGCGGGATCGGTCGCGCGTGCGCGATCGGACTCGCCGAGGCCGGCTGGACCGTCGCGGTCGGCTATCGCAGCGACGAGGCGGCCGCCAAGGAGGTGCTGGACGCGCTGGAGGCGACCGGGACCCCTGGACTCACCGTCTACCTCGACACCACCGACGAGGCCAGCGTCGCCGAGGGGTTCCGCCGCGTGAGCGAGGAGGCGGGTGGCAACGTCACCGGGCTCGTGAACAACGCGGGGTTCAGCCAGGACGGGCTGCTGCTGAAGTACAAGATGGACACCTACGACCGGGTCATGAACACCAACGTCAAGGGCGCGTTCCTGTGTGCTCAGGCCGCGATGCGCGGGATGCTCCGCGAGAAGTGGGGGCGCATCGTGAACATGTCGAGCGCCGTGGCGATCCGCGGGAACGCGGGACAGACGGTGTACGCCGCGTCCAAGACGGCGGTGCTCGGACTCACGAAGTCGCTCGCCCGCGAGGTGGGCGCCAAGGGCATCACGGTGAACGCGCTCTGCCCGGGCCTCGTGGACACGGAGATGACGTCGCACCTCGACGACCGCGCCCGCGCGTACTACCTCGACCAAACGCCCGCGGGCCGCACGGCCACGCTGGAGGAGGTGGCCGCCGTGGTGCGGTTCCTGATGTCGGAGGAGGCCTCGTACGTGAACGGTGCGGTCATCCCCGTGGACGGAGGGTTGACGGCGTAGTCGGGAAGGAGCTCCGCCCACTAGCCTGTGGCGGACCGAAGGAGCAACAGGAGGACGAACGACGATGACGGATCGTGCCGAGATCGAGACGCGCGTGCGGAAGGTGCTGGCGGAGCAGCTGGCCGTGGACGAGGCCCAGGTGGTCCCGGACGCGCGCTTCGCGGAGGACCTGAACGCCGACTCGCTCGACCTGGTGGAGGCGGTGCTCGCGCTCGAAGAGGAGTGGGACATCGAGATCCCCGAGGACGAGATGGAGTCCGTGAAGACGGTCGGCCAGGCCGTCGATCTGGTGGCAAGCAAGCTCGGCTCCTGAGCCGGGACCCGAACCCCCTGGCCCCGCGCCGAAGGGAACCCGTGAGCGAGCGACGCAAGGTCGTGATCAGCGGCATCGGGCCGGTGACCCCGATCGGCACCGGCGTGGATGCCTTCTGGGACGGGCTGCGCACCGGACGCAACGGTGTCGTCGAGATCAGCCGCTTCGATCACTCCGACCTCCCCGTGAGCGTGGCGGGCGAGGTGCGCGACTTCGTCCCGACGGACCACCTCGACCTGAAGGAGGCCCGCCGGACCGATCCCTTCGCGCAGTACGCGATCGCGTCCGCCAAGCTGGCCTGGGCCGACGCGGGCAGCCCCGAAGTGGTCTCGGAACGCGGGGGCGCCGTCTACGCCACCGGGATCGGCGGCGTGCAGACCCTGCTGAACCAGCACGACGTGCTCCGCGAGAAGGGTCCGGGCCGCGTCTCGCCCTTCATGGTGCCGATGCTCATGGCCAACGCCGGCGCGGGGCACATCGCGATGACGTTCGGCCTCACCGGACCGAACTTCTGCACGGTCTCCGCGTGCGCGTCGTCCAACCATGCGATCGGCGAAGGCATGCGCCTCATCCGCGACGGCTACCTCGACCTCTGCGTGGTGGGTGGCTCCGAGGCAGCCACCGTGCCACTCACCGTCGCCGCGTTCGCCCAGATGACGGCGCTGACCAAGAACCCGGACCCGGAGACGGCATCCCGCCCGTTCGACGCCGACCGCAACGGCTTCGTGCTGAGCGAAGGCGGCTGTGCGTTGGTGCTCGAGTCGGAGGAGCACGCCGCAGCACGCGGAGCGCGCGTGTATGCCGAGGTGGCGGGCTACGGCGCCTCCGACGACGCCCACCACATCACCGCGCCTGATCCCAAGGGCTCGGGCGCGACGCTCGCGATGCGCTGGGCACTGCAGGACGCCGGCGAGGAGCCCTCGGCCGTCGACTACGTGAACGCGCACGGCACCTCGACCCCCCTGAACGACGCGGCCGAGAGCGCCGCCATCAAGGCGGCCCTCGGGGAGCACGCCCGATCGGTGGCGGTCTCCTCGACCAAGTCGATGACCGGCCACATGCTTGGTGCCGCGGGCGCGGTGGAGGGCGCCGCCTGCGCGCTGGCGATCGCCCACGGCATCGATCCCGCCCACGATCCACTACGCGACGCCGGACCCCGACTGCGATCTCGACGTGACGCCGAACGCGGCGCGGGAGCTCGACGTCACGCTCGCCCTGTCGAACTCCTTCGGCTTCGGCGGCCAGAACGCCTGCGTCGCGTTCCGCGCGCCCTGAGCTACCTGCTCAGCGTCTCGAACGAGCGGTACCAGCGGCCGCCGTTGAACTCCGCCACCGCCGCCTTGCCGTCGAGGACGCGGTCGAAGCGGATCCGCCGCGGCGTCCAGGCCTCCCCCACCGCGAACCAGCCCTCCTCGAGCGGCGTGAGCTCGTCCTCCCCGCCCAACTCGCCCTCCCGCGGCCAGATCAGGGCGAGGCGCCCCTTCCGCAGCACGATGCGCATCACCTCGCCCCACGGGATGTTGCTCCGGTAGACGCCCGGGAACGCCTCCCACGCGACGGGGTGCGGCTCGGGATCCGGGCCCGCGTAGCGACTCGCCCCTGAACCACTCGTCGCCGTGGAACGCTTCCACCACACGGCCCTCGCGATCACGGCCGAATCGCAGGGCGAAGCGGTCGAGCGAGCCGTGCGGCACGAGGAACGCATCGCCCGGCGCCTCCAGCGGGTCCTGCTGCAGCACGACCCCGACCGGCCCGACCTTCAACCGGACCCGGTCACCGTCTTCCACCGACGATCTCGAGCGTCCGCGTGTCCCCGACGAACACACCCGCGAAGTCCGCGGCCTTCGGATGGGCCTCCGGGTCGCGCGGGAGCGGTTCCTCGGGGAGCACCTCGCCGCCCAGGCTCGCCCGCACGGCGTCCAGGGCGTAGTCGGCCACCGCCCGCATGCTCCCGTAGCCGTTCTGCAGCACGACGCAGCCGAGTCCCTCGCTCCGGGAGGGTGCAGCAGCAGCGCCGTGTACCCGACCATCCCCCCGGTGTGCGCGATGAACCGTCGGTGAGGCCCCGGGCTTCTCCACCGCGAGCCCGTACGCGTAGTGCGCGTACGCGCCGTCCGGATCGTCGAGATCCTCGATGTGTGGGGTGGTGAGCTGCGCGAAGCGCCGCGCGCCGACAGGACGGGACCGTCCGGACCCGCGCCGCCGTTGAGGAGGAAGCGGGCGTAGGCGCTCATGTCGATGCACGTTCGACACGATGCTCCCGTCGGCCGTGTTGGAGACGAGCCAGGTCGCCGGGCACGAGCGGGATGCGTGAGCTGCGGCGGTCGGTCATAGACCATCGGCTCGTAGCCGGTGGCGAGGTCCAGGCGCGCCTCGTCCGTGATGGCCGCCACCGACGACGCCATCCCGAGCGGCGCCAGCAGACGCTGATGCAGCAGGTCGTGGATCGGCGTGCCGGTCACCCGCTCGAGGGCCAGCCCCACCAGCTTGTACGCGTCGTTGGAATACCAGAAGTGCTCCCCCGGAGCGAACGTGGGCGCCAGGTCGCGCAGGTTGGCGGCCGCGCCCCATCCGGTGGGCGCGTCCTCGGTTCCCATCGGGAGACCGCTCCCGTGCGT
The DNA here is from genome assembly GCA_963810915.1 of uncultured Actinomycetes bacterium. Lineage (GTDB taxonomy): Bacteria > Actinomycetota > UBA4738 > UBA4738 > HRBIN12 > JAOUEA01. The sequence continues at coordinate 276,555 of CAWEPH010000006.1, forward strand.
GAGGAGGTGATGCAGCGTGATGGGGCCGAACGGCTCGGAGAGCTCCAGCCAGGGCAGGATCTCGTTGATGCTCACGTGCAGGTCCAGCCGCCCCTCCTCGACCTCCTGCATCACCACGGCCGCCGCGAACGACTTGGAGATCGAGCCGATCTCGAAGCGGGTCTCGGGCTTCACCGGCTGGCCGGAGGCGGCGTCGGCGAAGCCGCGCACCGCGACCCCGAGGATCTCCTCGCGATCGGTGACCGCGAGCGCGATGCCGCCCGCATGGCTCACCGGGAGGTGGTGCTCGAGGGCGGCCCCGATCCGCTCGAACGCCTCGCTGAGACCGGGCATCGGCGGCGCGCCCGACCTAGCCGAAGAACAGCTTGAGTTCGCGCGCGGCCGACTCCGCCGAGTCGGAACCGTGCACGATGTTCTCGCCGATCTGGGTCGCGAAGTCGCCGCGGATCGAACCGGGCGGGGCATCCACCGGGTTGGTCGGCCCCATCAGCGTGCGCCAGCAGGTGATGGCGTCCTCGCCGGTGATCTTCCCCACCACGACCGGGCCGCCGGTGATGAAGTCCACCAGCTCGCCGAAGAACGGCTTGTCGCGATGCTCGCCGTAGTGCTCCTCGGCCGTCTCGCGGGGGATCGTGAACAGCTTGAGTTCCTCGATCGTCAGACCCTTGGCCTCGACGCGGCGGAGCACCTCGCCGACCAGGCCGCGCTGCACGCCGTCCGGTTTCACGATGAGCAGGGTGGATTCGATCGTCATCTCGCGTCTCCTGAGGAAGGCAGGCCGAGCGCCCGCCGAGCGTCCGCGACAGTGTACAGAGAGCCCGTCACCAGGATGAGGTCGCCCTCGTCCGCGGCCGCGCGCGCCGCGTCGAGCGCCTCGGCGACCGACGCGAAGACCGCCACCGACTTGCCCTCGGCGCCCAACCGATCGGCGATCGGGGCCGCATCTCCGCTGCGTTCGCTCTCGTTCCTGGCGGCGTAGGCGACATCGGTCACGGGAGCGAGCTCCCTGATGATGCCGTCCAGGTTCTTGTTGCCGCTCACCGAGATCACGAGGTGCAGGCGATCCCAGATGAAGAACTCGCGCAGCGCCGCGGCGAGCGCCTCGGCCGCAGCCGGATTGTGTGCGCCGTCGAGCATGATCGTCGGCGTGCGCGCGACGACCTCCATGCGTCCCGGCCAGCGCACGCCGGCCAGCGCCTCACGCGTCGGTTCGAGATCGAGGGCCCCGCCCACGAAGGCTTCGAACGCGACCACCGCGGCGGCCGCGTTGCGTGCGGCGTGCTCGCCGAACAGCGGGAGGTAGAGGTCGTCGTAGGTGGCGAACGAGGCCGCGCACGACGAGCGATTGACCCCCCACGGCCTGGAGCCGCTCCTCGACCTCCCAGTCGCGGAACTCGAGCTCCAGCTCGCTCCCCGTCTTCGCGCAGCGCTCCTCGATGACGGACATGGCCTCGGCGTCCTGCTCGCGGACGATCGCGACCTTGCCCTCCTTGATGATGCCCGCCTTCTCCCGAGCGACCTCGGCCACGGTCGAGCCGAGCTCCGGGTGGTCGAGCGCGATCGGGCGTGAGCACGGCGACGTCACCGGCCACGAGGTTCGTCGCGTCCCAGAGCCCGCCCATCCCCACCTCGAAGACGCCGAGCCCCACCGGCTTGTCGGCGAACCAGAGGTAGGCGAGCGCGGTGAGCGCCTCGAAGTACGTGACGCGCTCCTCCGCCTCCTCGTCGACGAGGCGCAGGAACGGCAGGAGGTGCTCGTACTCCTCGGCGAACGCGGCGCGCGTCATGTCCTGGCCGCACACGGAGAGTCGCTCCGTGACCTCGAGGAGGTGGGGCGAGGTGTAGAGCCCCGTGGTGAGGCCATGCGCACAGGCGAGGGCGGCGACCACCTTGGCCGCGGTGCCCTTCCCGTTCGTGCCCGTCACATGGATCGTGGGGTAGGCGAGCTGGGGATCGTCCAGGAGCGTGGCCAGGCGCATGATCCGGGAGAGGTCCGGGATCATGCGGGTCTCGCGGCGCGCGTCCAGCTCGGCGAGGGCATCCTCGTAGCGCATGGCGACCCCCTCAGCCCAACTCGGTGAGCTGAACGTCGATCTCGGCGAGTTGGGTAGCGAGACGGTCGTGCTTCGCACGCTCCTGCGCCACGACGTCGGGCGCCGCCTTCTGCCGTGAACCCCTCGTTCGCGAGCTTGCGAGCGGAACGCTCGAGCGTGCCCTCTACGTCGGCGCGTTGCTTCGCGAGCCGCTCACGTTCCGCCGTGACATCGAAGAGGCCCGGCGGCAGCTGCACGTAGCCGTCGTCGAACGTCACCGTGGTCCACCCGGGCCGCTTCTCCGTCGCCGCGTCCACTACCTCCAGCGAGACACCGGCCAGGCGCACCGCCGATTCCGCCTGCGAGGCAACGGCGCCGATCGAGTCGGTGGGCACGCCCGCGACGGCGTCGAACCGTTCCTTCGGCGAGATGCCGTGGCGCGAACGGAACTGCCGCACGGAGGTCACGACCTCCTGCACGAGCCCGAGCGTCCGCTCCGCCTCGGGGTCCTGCCGGCGCGGAAACCGTTCGGGCCAGGCGGCGAGCGTCAGGGCCTCGGGCTCGGGCACGCCGAGGCGCTGCCAGACCTCCTCGGTGACGAACGGCATGATGGGGTGCAGCAGTCGCAACGTGCGCTCCAAGACCCAGGCGAGCACCTGCGTGGCATCGCCCTGCTCCTGGGCGTCACCGTCGAGCCTCGCCTTCTCCAGCTCGAGGCCCCAGTCGCAGAACTCGGACCAGACGAACCGGTACAGGGCCTGGGCGGCGTCCGCGAACCGGTACTCGTCCAAGGCCGCGTCCACCTCGGCCACGCACGCCTCGTGGCGCGACAGCAGCCAGCGCTCGGCGAGCGTAAGGCGGTCGTCGACCGGCAGCTCGGGCGCGCCACCCGGATAGGCACGCAGGACGAGCCTCGATGCGTTCCAGAGCTTGTTCGCGAAGTTCCGACCGCCCTCGATTGCCTCCTCAGAGAGCGGGATGTCCTGCTGCCCGCCGGTCGCCGCGCGCGCGAGCGAGAACCGCAGCGCGTCGGCGCCGTAGCGGTCGATCATCTCCATCGGATCGATCACGTTGCCGAGCGACTTGGACATCTTCCGGCCCTGCTGGTCGCGCACGAGCCCGTGGATCACGGCAACCCGGAACGGCACGTCGTCCATCAGGAACAGGCCCGACATGATCATCCGCGCCACCCACAGGTAGAGGATCTCGTACCCAGTCACGAGCACGGCGTTCGGATAGAAGACGCGCAGGTCCTCGGTGTCTTCGGGCCAGCCCAATGTGGAGAACGGCCACAGCTGCGACGAGAACCACGTGTCGAGCACGTCCTCGTCCTGGCGCAGCTCGCCTCGGCCGCAATCCGCGCAGGCGGTCGGATCCTCCACCGCGACGGTGACGTGACCGTCCGGGCAGTACCAGGCGGGGATCCGATGACCCCACCACAGCTGGCGAGAGATGTTCCAGTCGCGGAGGTTGTCGAGCCACGCCGTGTACGGGCGTCGCCACCGCTCGGGCGCGAAGCGCACGCGGCCGTCGAGCGCCGCCTCCTTGGCCGGTCCCGTCAACCCGCTCACTTTCACGAACCACTGGAGCCCCGCGATCCACGGCTCGATCTCAGCGTGACAGCGGTAGCAGTGCCCCACCGCGTGCAGGTACGGGACGTTCCTCGGCCACGAGGAGCCCCGCCGCCTCGAGGTGGTCGCGCACGGCCTTGCGCGCGGCGTAGCGGTCGAGCCCGCGGAAGGCCTCGGGAACGGCGTCGGTGAGGTGAGCGCTGGCGTCGAAGATATTCATCAGCGGCAAGCCCGGCGCGCTGCGCGATGTCGAAGTCGTTCGGGTCGTGCGCGGGCGTCACCTTCACGGCGCCCGTGCCGAACTCCCTGTCGACGTGGTGGTCGGCCACGATCGGGATCTCCCGGCCATCGAAGGGATGGGTGACGGTGCGCCCGACCAGCGAGGCGTACCGCTCGTCGCTCGGGTGAACGGCGATCCCCGTGTCCCCGAGCATCGTCTCGACCCGCGTGGTCGCCACCTCGATCGAACCGCTCTGGTCGGTGAGCGGGTAGCGGAACGTCACGAGCTCCCCGGCGACCTCGACGTGCTCGACCTCGGAGTCCGAGAGCCCCGTGTGATCCGTCGGGCACCAGTTCACGAGGCGCTCGCCGCGATAGATCAGCCCGGCCTCGTACAGGCGGACGAACGCCACGCGCACGGCTTGCGAGAGCCCGTCGTCCATCGTGAAGCGCTCGCGGCTCCAGTCGCACGAGGCGCCCATCCGCTTGATCTGCTCGACGATCTCTCCGCCGTACTGCTCCTTCCACGCCCAGACACGCTCCACGAAGGCCTCCCGGCCGAGCTCGCGCCGGTCGATGCCCTCCTCGCGGAGCTTCCGCTCCACGACCACCTGCGTGGCGATGCCCGCGTGATCCATCCCGGGCAGCCAGAGCGCCTCGAAGCCCTGCATGCGCGCCCGGCGGATCAACGTGTCCTCGAGCGTGCGACCCAGCGCGTGTCCGACGTGCAGCCTGCCGGTCACGTTGGGGGGCGGGATCACGATGCAGTACGGAGGCTTGCCCGACGTGGGGTCGGCGGTGAAGTAGCCGCGCGCGACCCACGCCTCGGCCCACTTGGGTTCGACCTCCGCGGGGTCGTACCGCGTGGCCATCTCGGCACCGGAGAGCGGTCGGGCGGACATGGCGCCGAGTCTACGAAACGCGCAGAGGGCGGGCCCTTCGGGCCCGCCCTCTGGAGGAGCTGCTCGGTTCGCTCAGGCGGCTTCGTGACCCATCTTGCGCACCACGAACGCCAGCGTGATCTGCGAGATGCCCTTGAAGAGCGCGAGGAAGCCCACCCACAGCAGGATCAGCTCGGCGCGCGCCGGGTACAGCTGCTGCGAGGCCCAGACCGCCAGCAGGAGGTAGAGGATCCCCAGCACGAGGCTCATCCACCAGAGGTCGTTCACGCCCTTGGTGGCCACGGCCTTCAGGATCTCCATGCCCCCCATCAGGAACAACAACAGCCCCAGCACTGAGGCGAGCGCGAAGAACGTGTCGATCGGTTCGAAGAATCCCCAGAGGGCGCCGATGATGAAGAACACGCCCAGGGTGAGATGCAACCACTTCCACCCGCCGGTGGATGCCGCCGATGCGGCGAACTCCGTGATGGCCGCGAACAGGAACATCAAGCCGATCAAGACGCCGACCGTGGCGACCGACGTGGCGGGATTGTTGTTGTAGCGCAGCACCAGCCAGGCGATGAGCAGCCATGCGATGCCCGTCATCAGGAAGATCCACCACATCCTCCCGGCTTCCTGGGCATACGCCTTCTCGTCGAGCTCCATGACACGCCTCCCTCAAGGCTCAGGTCCGCGCAGCATCGTCACATCCGTTGAGCCCCGGTTCCAGCACCTGGCCGTTGTGAGAGTCAGGGCTTGGCAGGCGTCGCGGACTCCGCCGCACCCTCGGCCTCGGTCTCCTCCGGTCCGTAGAGCGCAGCGATGCGCCAGACGATCGCGACGTAGCCCGCCGCGATCAGCGCCAGGATCAGGAATCCGACCCAGTTCACGTGGAGCCACAGGAGCAGGACGAGCACGACGACGGCCCCGCCCAGCAAGAGCGCGTCCCTGTGACCCGCGATCCATTCGGTGGAGGCCGAACGGTCCGCGCCGCGGGCGACACCCACGGCGGCGTTGAAGACGTCGCGCACGAAGCCGCGCAGGCGCACGGCCCATCCGTAGGGTCCCGTGAGGAGCGAGATCACCAGGACGATCAGCGCGATCGCGAGGAGCCACCCGGTGTAGGAGAGCAGGCTGCCCTTCAGCGCGTTCACGACGGCCTGCACCGCGGCCTGGTTCTCGGGCCTCGCCTTGTCGACGATGTTCCCGGCCTCCGCGATCGCGAGCCGCCGCTCGATCACGAGGACCACGGCCGAGGCGGCCATGATCTGGATCAGCGTCCGGCGGCGGCGCGGCGAGACCCACATCGCGGCCACGAAGAAGATCACGAACAGCAGCACGAGCGCGAACACCGCGCGGTTGGCGATGCTGAACGCATCCTGCGCCGCGGCCAGTTGGTTCGAATCGAGGATGACGATCTGCCCGAAGTTGTCAGGGAGCTGAACCCCCGTCGCCGCCTCGATCTTCTGGATCGCCGCCGACGGGACCTCGTCCGCGGTGATCTGCGGGATGGTGATCGGCCTTCCGACCAGGTCCGACGCGAGCGTCGAGACCTGTGCCAGCGCATCGTTCACGAGCGGGATCAGGTTAAGAACGACCTTCCCGTTCACCGTGCTGACGATGGAGCCGCCGCCGTTCAGGAGGTCGACGACCTGCGTTTGCGCGACGCGGTTCGCCGCCTCCCACAGGGTGGCGAAGGCGTCGGTGGCCACCAGCTTCTGGACCTGATCCTGCAGGAAGCCCTGTACGGCGTTGCTGATGGGGCCGGCGAGGAACACTAGCTTGGGTGCCTTGTCCTGCAAGGCCGTCGTGAGGCGGTCCTGGACGCCGAGCGCCGTGAAGGCCTCGAGCGTGATCGTGCGCGCGAGGTACTCCTGGACCGCGGGGTCGTGGATCAGCGGTCCCACCGTCGCCACGTAGCGATCGGTGTTGACCGTCGTACGCCGCACCCACGCGCCGGGGACGGCGAGCGCGAGGGAGAGCACCGTGAGGATGACCAGGATGACCGCGACCACCTTGCGCGTGCGCCGGCGCCGCTCCGGCTTGTTCTCCAACTTCTCGACTTCCTGCTGGAGCTCGTCGCGCTCCGCCTGGAGGCGTGCGACCTCCTCGGGCGTCGCGGCCTCGCCGCGTTCCGCTGTCACCGGTCGTGGACATATCGGTGCCTCCTCACATCACGTGCGGTCGTGGGCTGTCATCAAAGCGGGCAACCGTCGCAGGCATCATCCCGCTAGATGGGATGAGGTTGCTCGGACCGGCAGTGAGGGGGACGAACGGTTAGGCGCTGCGCTCTTCGCGCTTGGCACGCTTGCTGGGTGCCTCGCGGGGCACGAGCGTGGGGTTCACGCCCGTGAGCACGACGTCCTTGTCCACGAGGCACTTCGTGACGTCCTCGCGCGAGGGCAGCTCGTACATCACGTTGAGCAGGACCTCTTCCATGATGGCGCGGAGGCCGCGCGCACCCGTGCCGCGCATGATGGCCTGCTCCGAGATGGCCCGCATCGCGTCGTCGGTGAACTCCAACTCCACGCCGTCGAACTCGAAGAAGCGCTGGTACTGCTTCACCAGGGCGTTCTTGGGCTTGGTGAGGATGTCGACGAGGGCGCCCTCGTCGAGGTTGTCCACGCTGGTGATGACGGGCAGACGGCCGACGAACTCGGGGATCAGGCCGTACTTCAGGAGATCCTCCGGAAGCACCTTGCCGAGCACCTCACCGATGTCCTTCTCGTCGCTGCGGCGGATGTCGGCGCCGAAGCCCACGCCCTTGTTCCCGATCCGGCTCTCGATGATCTTGTCGAGCCCGGCGAAGGCGCCGCCGCAGATGAACAGCACGTTGGTCGTGTCGATCTGGATGAACTCCTGGTGCGGGTGCTTGCGCCCTCCCTGGGGCGGCACGCTCGCCTGGGTTCCCTCCAGGATCTTCAGCAGGGCCTGTTGCACGCCCTCGCCGGAGACGTCGCGCGTGATGGACGGGTTCTCGCTCTTACGCGCGATCTTGTCGATCTCGTCGATGTAGATGATGCCGGTCTCGGCCTTCTTGACGTCGTAGTCAGCGGCCTGGATCAGCTTCAGCAAGATGTTCTCGACGTCCTCGCCGACGTATCCGGCCTCGGTGAGGGCCGTGGCGTCCGCGATCGCGAAGGGCACGTTCAGCATGCGGGCGAGCGTCTGGGCGAGGTAGGTCTTCCCGCACCCCGTTGGGCCGAGGATCATGATGTTCGACTTCTGGAGCTCGACCTCGTCGTTCTTCGCGCCGACCTGGATCCGCTTGTAGTGGTTGTAGACGGCGACCGAGAGCACCTTCTTGGCGCGGTCCTGCCCCACCACGTACTCGTCGAGGAAGGAGTAGATCTCGGCGGGCTTCGGGAGCTCGTCGAGCTTGAGCTCCGTGGTCTCGGAGAGCTCCTCCTCGATGATCTCGTTACAGAGGTCGATGCATTCGTCGCAGATGTAGACGCCGGGGCCGGCGATGAGCTTCTTGACCTGCTTCTGACTCTTCCCGCAGAAGGAGCACTTCAGCAGGTCCGACTCTCCGAACTTGGCCACCGCACCCCGCCTCTCTCAACGATGAACGACCGGGAGCATCCTCCCGGTCGTTCGGATACTACGCCCCGGAGGCCGCCGCGGCTGCAAGCTCCGGGGTGATCCCACGGCTCGTGATGATCTCGTCGACGATCCCGTAGTCCTTCGCCTCGTCCGCCGTGAGGATGAAGTCGCGGTCCGTGTCCTTCGTGACCTTCTCGATGCTCTGGCCGGTGTGATGCGCGATCAGCTTGTCGAGGAGCTGACGGGAGCGCGTGATCTCCTTGGCCTGGATCTCGATGTCCACCGCCTGACCCTCGGCGCCCCCGTGCGGCTGGTGCAGGAGCACCCGCGAGTTGGGGAGCGCGAACCTCTTGCCGGCGGCGCCCGCGAGCAGGAGCACGGCGGCGGCCGATGCGGCCTGGCCCATCACCGTGGTGGCCACGTCGCACTTGATGAACTGCATCGTGTCGTAGATCGCGAACAGCGACGTGATCACGCCGCCGGGCGAGTTGATGTACAGGTTGATGTCCTTGTCGGGGTCCTCGGACTCCAGGTGCAGCAACTGGGCCATGATCAGGTTGCCCACGTTGTCGTCGATGGGCGTGCCCAGGAACACGATGCGCTCCTTCAAGCAGGCGCGAGTAGATGTCGAAGGACCGCTCGCCCCGGCTGGTCTGCTCCACCACGACGGGCACGAGGTAGTTCTCGGCCTGGTTGTCGCTGCGCATGTCGGTCATCTAGCTCTCCTCAGACGGCTCGGCGGGAGCGACGTCGGCGGCGGGTGTCTCCTCCGTGGAGGACCCGTCCTCGGGTGCGGCGTCTTCGTCGCTCTCGGCTTCGGTCTCGATATCGGCACGCTCCACCAGAAGGTCGAGGGCCTTACTCCTGATGATATCCCCGGCCAGACTTACGATCTGTCCGCTCCGGTCGAGTTGTTTGGCGAGTTCCTTGGGATCGCGCCCGTACGCCTGGGCGAGGCCGCCGATCTCGGCGCCGATCTCGTCGGCGGTGACCTCGAGGTCGGCGGCGCGCGCGATGCCTTCCAGCACGAGGTCCGCCTTGATCCCACGGATCGCGTGATCGCGGGAGTCCTCACGCAGACGCGCCTCGTCCCAGCCCTGCGTCTCGAGCAGCTGCTCGAGGGTGACGCCGGAGCGTTCGGCCCGCTCGCGCGAATGCGCGATGCGGTGCTCGGTCTCCTCCTCCACGAGCGAGTCGGGGAGCTCCACGTCGACCTCGTCGATCATGGCCTGCAGCGCGCGATCGCGGATCACGCCCTGGGCCTCGCGCTCCTTCAGCTCGTGGAGCCGCTCGCGCAGGTCGTCCTTCAGCTGGGCCAGCGTGTCGAACTCCGAGGCGGTCTTCGCGAACTCGTCGTCCACCGCCGGGAGCTTGCGCGCCTTCACGTCCTTCACGAGGACGCGGTAGGTGACCGGTGTGCCGGCGAGCGGGTCGCCGTAGCGCGCCGGCACCTCGTCGGCAACGTCGAGGATCTCCCCCGCCTTCTTGCCCAGGAGTTCGGCGTCGAGCGCCGCGCCGAACTCGGCGGAGCCGACGAAGTACAGGTAGTCGGTGCGCTCGAGGTCCTCGAGGTCGCCCCCGCTCCCCGTTGCCTTGATGTCGACGGTGACGAAGTCCTTGTCGATGACCGGACGATCGGCGGGCTCGAGCTCCGCGAACCGCTCGCGCAGGCGCTCGATCCACTCGTCGATCTCCTCGTCGGAGACCGACGTGTCCGGCGCCTCCACCTTCACCCCGGTGTAGTCCGCCTCGGTGAGCTCCAGGCGCGGGCGCACCTCCACGACGGCCGTGAAGATCAGCGGGGCCGTGTCCTCGAAGGCCTCCAGGTCGATCTCGGGGTCGGTGATGGGCGCGAGGTCCTCGTCGGTGATGGCGCGCCGGTAGTACTGGGGCACGGCGGCGTTGAGGAACTCCTCGTGCACCACGTCGCGACCGACCTGGGTGTCGATGATGGGCTTCGGCACCTTGCCCTTGCGGAACCCGGGGATCTTGACCTGGTTGGCCACGCTCCGATACGCCGAATCGAGGTCCTTGGTGTACTCCTCGACGGGCACCTCGATCGTGAGTTTGACGGTGTGTTTGGCGGTGTTCTCGACGGTCGTTTGCATACGTCCGTTCAGGCTACCCGAGATCGATGCGCCCGCCCCGGGGCCGGGGCGGCACGCCTGCTAGGCGTTGCCCATCCCCGCCCGCCAGACCGTGTGCACGGGAGCGGGATCGCCATGTCCCGTCGAACGGGTGAGCAGGCATCCGTCGATCAGGAATGCGAACAGGCTCTGCTGCTCGAACCCCGGGGGCGGAGCATCCTGCCGGCGTTCACCCAGGAACCGCCCTGTGAGCGCGGCGCGCAGAGCCGGATCCGTCTGGAGTTCCGCGATCCCCGTCAGGTAGAACGCGTCTTCGTTGTCGTCGGCAGGGAAGGCGTGCATCGCGTATCGACCGTCCCGCGCGAGATCGTCGCGCTTGGGCGAGGGGACGATGAACGCGAACAGCCCGTCATCGGTGAGCAACGGACACATCGGATGCACCCTCGGTCCGCCGTCGCGTCGCACGGTGGCGAGGAACGCGAGGCCCACGCCGAACTGGTACAGGAGCCCGCGGCCGGCTTCCGCCAGGTCCGGCCGCTCGCGCACGAACCCGCCCCAGGTGACCCCGCGTCGCTGCGACATCTCGACATCGTGCCACCGCCTGCCGACACCCGGCGAGCCGCCCCTCGGGCTTGGGTAGGCTTCGGTCGTGTTCGAAGCACGAGCTGGCGTTCGCGCTCGGGTTGGCCGACCGCGCGGCTGCGATCGGGATGAGTGTCTTCCGCGGCGACGTGCGCGTGCGGATCAAGGCGGACCTGAGCCCCGTGACCCAGGCCGACACCGCGATCGAGGCCATGGTGCGCGAACAGGTCGCCGCATCCTTCCCCGGCGATCGTGTGATGGGCGAGGAGGAAGGGGGCGACGCCACGGGCGACGGGCGCGTCTGGATCGTCGATCCGATCGACGCGACGGCCAACTTCGCGCGGGGCATCCCGATCTGGGCGACGCTGATCGCGCTGCAGGTCGACGGTGACCAGGTCCTCGGCGTGGTGGACGCTCCTGCCCTCGGGGAGCGCTACGAAGGGGTGCGCGGCGCGGGCGCGCGGTGCAACGGGGACGTGCTGGCCGTGAGCGACCTCACCGACCTGCCCTCCTCGCAGGTGCTGTTCGCGGGGCTCGGACCCTGGATCCGCGAACCACGGGCCGACGCCGTGCTCACGGTGTTCGCCGAGGCCAAGCGCACCCGGGGCTTCGGTGACTTCTGGGGCCACATGCTGGTGGCGCGCGGGAGCGCCGAGGCGATGGTCGAGCCCGAACTCTCGCTCTGGGACTACGCGGCGCTGGTGCCGATCGTCGAGGAGGCGGGGGGCGCATGAGCGCCATGGACGGTGGACCGCTCCGCCACGGCGGGAGCGTGCTCACGAGCAACGGTGCGATCCACGACGAGCTCGTGCGACGCTTCTCCGCCTGAATCAGATCTCCAAACGTTCGCCGAGATCGCCGGCGCTGGCCATCACCACGTTCGCGGCCGCCACGTCCTGTACCCCCAACCCCGTCAGGTCGCAGACCGTCAGCTGGTCCGCACCGGTTCGCCCGGCCGCCGTGCCCTCGCATACGGCGCCCAGCTCCACCGCACGGTCGGCCTCGCCCGGCGCATGCTGGAGCTCACCGAGCCGTAGGCATTGATCCCGCGCGTCGACCACGAGCACGTCCGCGTCCTGCAGGATCGCCGGGTCCAGCTCCTGCTTGTCGACGCCGTCGGAGCCCACCGCGGTCACGTGCGCGCCCGGCTTCAACCAGGTCCGCTGCACGAGCGGCTCGCGCGCCGCGGTGCAGGTGATCACCACGTCGGCATCCTCGACCGCTTGCTGCACCGACGACGCTGCCGTCACCGTCGCTCCGTCCACCCGCGGCCGCAGGTCATCGACGCACGCCGACGCGTGGTCGGGGTCGCGTCCCCAGACACGCACGTCCACGAAGCCGGGACGCACCACGCCGAGGGCCTCGAGCTGCTGGCGCGCCTGCCCGCCGGTGCCGACGACGGCCACGGTGCGGACCCGTTCGGGCGCGAGGTGCTTGGCCGCGACGCCGCCCGCCGCTCCCGTCCGCAGATCGGTGATGAAGCCGTTGTCGAGCAGGAACGCAGCCGGCGTGCCGTCGCGGGCGTCGAACACGGCGACCATCCCGTCGATCGCGGGGGGATCCTGTGCGTAGAAGCCGCTCGCCGCCTTCACGGCGTAGAACCTCCCGCCGTGCAGGTATCCGGCCTTCACGTGGATCTCCCCCTCGGCCTCGGGGACGTTCAGATGGATGACGTCGGGCAGCTCGGCGCCGCCGGTGGAGTAGGCGATGAACGCCTGTTCACAGGCGTCGATGCACGCCGCCATCGTGAGGGCGTCCCGCACGTCGGCCTCGCGGAGGATGCGCACGACCCGCTTCATGCCGCGCAGCGTAGCCGGGCCGCGGGCGAAGGTGTCGATCGCTGACCTCGGGAATCGTTTGTCACATCGCGAACGTTAGAGGTAGCATCGAAACGTTCGCGCTAGAGCGAACGCCAGAACACACTCGGAAGGAGGTGAAGCAGATGCCACGACCCAGGCAATACGACAGCGACGCCCAGCGGGCGCGCGCCTGGCGCCAGCGTCGGGCGGAGGAGCTTCGTGCGGATCTCGCGCGCAGGCTCCGCGAGGCCGACGACGAGACGATCGAACGACTCGTCGGGATGGTCCCGATGCCCGCGTTGATGCGCCTCGACAGAGCGCTGGAGTGGGCGGAACACCCTGAGCGTGCGCCCGAACACGGTGAACACCGTCACGGGCCGCGTCGCGGGCACCACCACCACCACGGCCACGGTCCGTTCGGACACCGCGGCCGGCGCCACGAACACGACCACCCCGTCGCGTGAGCGCCCGCCGGTGCGAGGGCTGGGTTCCGGAGCCCGGTCCTCGACGTGGCGGCGCTCGGCCCCCTCTGGGTGAGCCAGTCGTCCATGTCTGATGCTCGAGTAGCCCCTAGCGTGGGAAGAGAACGGAGTCGAGGAGGGTCGTGGACGATGAAGACGGAGATGAACCCCTACGAGCTCTTCGAGACGGAGCTCCCGACGCTCGCCGCGTGCTTCGATGACGTCGTGCAGGCGCAGATCGGGTTGCCGGGGCTCGACCCGAAGACGAAGCAACTCGTGAACATCGCGATCCAGACGGCCAACGGCAACGTCCGCGGCATCGGCTGGCACGCCTCCATGGCCCGCCGTCAGGGTGCCACGCGCGAGGAGGTCGTCGGGGCCGTCGCGCTCAACCTGCACCTGAGCGGCCTCGCCGCCGTGCTGAACGCGCTTCCCGCGGCCATCGACGGCTACGACGGTGCCGTCGCCCCCGAGATCTGAGGTCGTTCAGGCGCCGGAGTGCTCGTCGCCGGCCAGCGGCCGGTGCTACGTTGCCGGGACGACCCCCAGGAGGACCGATGGACATCGACCTGTTCGAGATGGAGCGCTACCAATCCCTGTACTGGCATCAGGTGGAGTACGACCTGTCCGAGTCCGGGGTGTTGCCGATGACGATCCGGGAACTGCTCGGCCCAGCGGCCGACGCCGAGGCTTTCATCTCCGGCATGTATCTGGGCTACCCGCTCTCGGAGGGGTCGTTCGAGACGCGTGCGAACATCGCCGCCTGGTACCCGGACGCGACGGCCGAGCACGTGACCGTCATGAACGGGGGTTCGGAGGCCAACTTCCTGACGCTGTGGAGCCTGCTGAAGCCCGGTGACCGCCTCGCGTTCATGATCCCCAACTACATGCAGGGCTGGGGACTCGGACGGCATTTCGGCAAGGCCACCGATCCGTTCCGGTTGAAGCTGCGCGACGGCCGTTGGGCGCTCGACACGGACGAACTCGACGAGGCGGTCGGCAAGAAGACCAAGGTCGTCATGGTCTGCAACCCGAACAACCCGACCGGGCACGTCCTCACCGAGGAGGAGATGGACGCCGTCGTGGCGGCCGCGGAACGCGTCGGCGCGTGGATCGTGGCCGACGAGATCTACCGGGGTGCCGAGCTCGACATGGACGTCAGTTCCCCAACGTTCTTCGGACGCTACGACAAGGTCGTGATCACCAGTGGCCTCTCCAAGGCCTTCGCGATGCCGGGCCTCCGGTTCGGCTGGACGGTCGCGCCCCCGGAGATCATCGAGCGGATCTGGGAGCGGCACGACTACACCACCCTCGCACCGTCGATGGTCGCGGACCGGCTCGCCGCGTTGGCGATGCTCCCGGACGTGCGGGAGTCGATCCTCGCGCGCACCCGCACGATCCTGCGGGCCAACTACCCCTCGTTGGACGCCTGGCTGCGCACGCACGAAGACGTCTTCTCGTGGGTGCGTCCCACCGCCGGCGCGATCCAGTACGTGAAGTACGACCTGCCGCTCGGCGCTCGGGCACTCGTCGAGAGGATCAGGGTAGAGAAGAGCGTCCTGCTGGTCCCCGGGTCGCAGTTCGGCCTCAAGAAGGGACTGCGGTTCGGGTTCGGCTACGACATCGAACGGACCCTCAAGGCCTTGCTCCTGGTGGACGAGGTGCTCGCCGAGGTCGCGCCGGCCTCCGAAGGCTAGGCGACGAGCCGGCCGTCGCGGATCTCGACGCTCCGATCCGCGTAGCCGATCATCCGGGTGTCGTGGGTGACCACGACCGCCGCCGTGCCGCGGCCCTTCACCTCGTTGCGGATCAGCTCCATCACCTGCTCCCCCAGCTTCGTGTCCAGGGCGCTGGTTGGCTCGTCGAACAGGACGAGTTCCGGCTCGTTCATCAGCGCGCGGCCGATCGCCACGCGCTGACGCTCGCCGCCCGAGAGCTGCGGCGGCGTGTTGTCCTTGCGATGCCCGAGACGGAGCTCGTCCAACAGCGTGACGGCGCGACGATCGACGTCCTTGCCACGCCGGCCCGCGACATCGGCCACCACCAAGAGGTTCTCCTTGGCCGTGAGGAACGGGACCAGGTTCGCGCCCTGGAAGACGAACCCCACGAACTCGCGGCGAAACCTCGTGAGCTCGCGACGGTCGAACTCTGTGATCAGGTGCGGGCCCACCAGGACGATGCCCTCGCTGGGCGACAGGAGCCCTCCGGCGATGGAGAGCAACGTGGTCTTGCCCGAGCCCGAGGGCCCCACCAGCGCCACCATCTCGTCGTCGCCGACGGAGAGGCTCGCGTGGTCGAGCGCGACGACCTCGTCGTCGCCTGAGCGGTACACCTTGCGGACTTCCTTCATGTCGAGGGCTGACATCGTGTGATCCTCCTCAGGCTCCGCCGACGGCGGAGGCGGGGTCGATACGGACGATCCTTCGGAACGAGATGGCGCTGCCGATCAAGGCGGCGGCGACCAGTCCGGCCGCCGTGAACACGAACCTGCCGAGTGAGAGCGTGAGCGGCACCGTGTCGGGGATCACGCGGGCGAGCCCGACCGCGAGCAGGCTGCCGAGCACGAGCGCGCCTCCGGCGATCAACACCGCCTGCAGCGTGAGTCCGGCGGCCAGCGTGCGTGACGAGGCACCGATCGCCTTGAGGATGCCGAGCAGGCCGATGCGCTCGATCGTGAGCAGCGCGAAGAATAGCGCGACGACGATCCCTGCCACCGCGAACGTCACCACGATGATCGAGTTGAAGACGCTGCTCTGCTCCTTCACGCCGGGCACCCCTGCGACGGCCTCGTCGATCGTGAGGGCGCTCACCGAGGGCACGGCCCGGCTCGATCGCCGACGCGAGCTCGGTGGGCGAGATCCCCTTCTCGGGGGTGACCAAGACGGCCTGGAACGTGCCCGGCGCGACCGCCGCGTCGGGGATGTTGGCGTTGAGCGCACGCCGCCATGTGGCCGGGTCGACCCAGACTCCGCTCTGGAGGTTGTAGTCCGTGCCGTCCACCCAGCCAGCGACCTCTACCGGGACGCGGGCGCTGCCCAGTTCGATCGTATCGCCGAGCACCAGTCCCTCATCGCGCAGCGATGTGTCGGCGTAGCCCTGACCGGGGTCCGGCGGAGCCGGCACACGTAGGTTGGGAGCTTCGTACCCGAACAGCGCAACATCGGCAGGCGTCTCGCGGCCCGGGATGTGGCCCGCCAGCAGGGCGATGCCGAGGCCCGTGGCCTCGTGCACACCCAGTCACCTTCGCCACGGCCGCGCTCGGTCGGCGGCGCTCACGCGCGAACGGTCGATCGAGCCCTTGCTGTCCACGCTGTAGACGATCAACGGTGCCGACTGCGCCCGCAGCAGCCCCGTGGAGGATGCGACGAGCGCGTCCAGGATGCCGCCGAGGACGAGCAACAGCAGCACGATCAGCGTCAGGGCCGCCCCCGCCGTGACGAACCGGCTGGGACGCCGGATCAGCTCCCGCCAGGCCAGCTTCATGCGAGGCCTCCCCCCGCCAGACGCGCCGTCGCGGCCGCGGGATCGATCCGGACCACGCGACGCATGGCACCCACGGCCGCGGCGACACCGAGGATCAGGATCGCCGCCGAGGAGACCAGCAGCACGCGCGGATCGACCTTCGCGGTGAACGTGTCGCTCGCGCTCGCGGACACGGCGAACACGGTGAGCGGCACCGCGATCGCCAGGGCCGCCAGGATCACGACGACCACCTGCAGCACGAGGCTCCGCAGGAGGAAGGCGCCGCTCGCGCCGACCGCGCGCAGGAGCGTCAGCGACGGCGTCTTCTGCACGGTGATGATGAGGAAGAAGAAGCCGGTGAGCAGGATCACGACGACGAACGCGAGCCCGAGGATGATGTTGAAGGACTGCTCGATCGAGGAGACGCCCGGGAGCGACGCCACGGCCGTCGGCAGGTCGAGGGCCTCCACGCCCCCCACCTCCTGCGTGATCGAGGCGGCGAGCGTCGACGCGTCCACCCCCGACGCGGGCTCGACCCCCACCAGGTTGGGGAGCACCGCCTTCGCGTCAGGGTTGGTGGTTCGCACCAGGTCCTCGTACGTGGAGAACGAGAGGAACAGGGTCGGCTGCACGTTGAACTGGATGTCCTTGGCGAGGCCCACGATGGTGACGGCGGTGTCGCCCGGCACCACGCGCAGCCGCTGGCCGATCCCGTATCCGGCACCCGCATCGGCGGCGCTCGCCACTGCCTCACCGTCGCGCTCGGGGAGCCGTCCAGCCGACAACGTGGTCGGGGACCCGGGACCTCCGAGCTCGTAGCCGAAGATCGTCGTGTCCTGCAACTCGCCGCTCTCGAGCTGGGCGGTGAAGGAGCCCTCGCCGATGGGTCCCGCGGCCGCGACGCCGTCGACCGTCGACACGGCGGCGAGCTGTTGAGGCAGGATCCGGCTGCCGTCGACGGTGCGGCGCGCGTCGGCGCTGTAGACGAGGACCGAGGCCGACTGGTGCTCGAGCCCCCCGGTGAACTGACCGAGCAGCGAGCCCGCGAGGGCCTGCTGGAAGAGGATGAGGAACACGAGGAGGGCGACGGCTCCGGTGAGGAGCCCGAAGCGGAGCTTCGCACGCCTGATCTCCGCGAGTGCCAACCGCATGATGCGCCTTTCCGTGTCGACGGTTCCCGGTTCGTCCGGGGTCCTCGGTCAGTATCCGATGCGATCGCTGCATGGATACTGGTATGAACCTATGCAACCTCGAACCAGCTGTTGCCGCAGGCTCACGACGCCTGTGTTCTCATGATAACCTATGCAGACGTGAGACGAAACAGACGCAGATGCCGATCGCTGCGGTGTCCTCTCTGCTAGGCATCCCGGTGCCCACCATCCGCTCCTGGGAGCGTCGCTACGGCTTCCCCGTGCCGGTCGCGAACGCAGGGTCATCACCGGCGCTACACGGTCGAGGAGGTGGACCAGCTCCGGAAGCTGCGCGATGAGATCACGCGCGGTCATCTCCGCCCGCGAGGCGGTGGCGATCGTCCGGGGCGAGGCCATGACCGGTCGACCGCGCGTGGAACTGCTCGACCGCTTCCTGGAGTCGGCCATGCGGCTCGATCCCGCCGCTCTCCGCGAGGTCCTCACCGAAGGCACCGAGTCGCTCGGCGTCGGAATCCACGATCCGCGACGTGGCCCTGCCGGCGATGCGCGAGATGGGGAGCCGCTGGAAGGCCGGCGTCTGCGACACGGCGCACGAGCATCTGGCCACCGAGGCGGTCCGCGTGTGGCTCGCCCGCCAGTCCGTCATGGCCCCTCCCCCCTTCCGACCGTTCCCTCTCGTCCTGGCCTGCGGCCCCAAGGACCTCCACACGATCGGGCTGGAGGCGTTCGGCGTCGTGCTGGCGCGGCGCGGCTGGTCGATCCGGACGCTCGGCCCGCTCACGCCGGTCTCCTCGCTGGTCGCGGCGGTGCGCGCGGCCGAGGCGCGCGGCGCCGTCGTGACGAGCCAGCGCAGCGTGACGCGTCGTACCGCCGTCGAGGCGATCGCGGCGGCCGATGCGCTCCCGGGCGTGGAGGCGTTCTACGCCGGGGCCGCGTTCGGACCGGCCTCCGCACGCAAGGACGTCCCCGGTACCTACCTCGGCGACGACGTGGTCGAGGCCGCCGAGATCCTCGAGCGGGCGCTCCCGGTGTGACGATCATGGCCGGGGAATCCCGGGTGCGGTCCCACCGCCACCGGTCAGTCTTCGGCGAAGAGGTCGGGCGCGTCGCGCCGGGAGGCGATGTAGGCCTTGAGCTCCTCGTCGATCGCGGGGTCGAGGCCCGGGTCCTCGTAGGACTCCAGCAGCCCCTTCCATGCCTTGTTGGCGGCCACCTCCGTGGTCTCGCCCCCCAGCATCTCCCACGTGGCGAAGTCGGGCGTCTGGAAGAGCGGACTCATGTAGAGCCACTCCTTGAAGTGGGTGCGCGTGTGCGGCGAGGAGAGGAAGAGGCCGCCGGGTCCGACGGCCTTCAGCGCGTCGAACGCGAGCTCCTCCTCCGTGAACCCGACGCCTTCCATCTGGCGCTTGAACTGACGCAGCAGCTCGACGTCGAGCGCGAACTTCTCGAAGCTGGCCGTGAGCCCACCCTCCAGCCATCCCGCGGCATGCAGCACGACGTCGGTGCCCGCGAGCATCGTCGCCCAGAGCATCATCTGGGTCTCGGCCGCGGCCTGGGCGTCCACCGCGGGCGAGGAGGCGAGACCACCCCCGCCGCGGAACGGGAGCCCGTACCGGCGCGCGAGCTGCCCGCCCGCGAGCACCCCGAATACCGACTCGGGCGTGCCGAACGCCGGCGAGCCGGTGCGCATGTCGGTGACCGTGAAGAACGAACCGTAGAGGCAGGGCACGCCCTCGCGCACCGTCTGGGCGAGGGCCACGCCGGAGAGCGCCTCCGCCACCTGCTGCGTGAGCCCGCCCGACACGCTCACCGCCGACGTGGCGCCCGCCAGGAGGAACGGGGTGACCACGATGGGCTGGTTCGCCTCGGCCCACGCCATCAGCGCGTCGGTCATGCGGAAGTCCCAGATCAGCGGCGAGTTCGGGTTCACGATGCCGAGCAGCGCCGCCTCCTCCTCGATGGCCTCGCGGCCGCCGTGCACGATCTCGGCCATCCGGATCCCGTCGCGGGCGCGCGGGCCGCTGGTCCCGTAGGTCGTGTACGGCTTGTCCGACCAACGGATCGTCGAGTACTCCTGATCCATGTGGCGCGACTCCATCTGGAGGTCGGTGGCCTCCGCCGCGCCGGTCTGGACGCAGTTCAGGACGTCCGTGGCCTGGGTGAGCTTCACGAGCGTGTCGTGATCCTGGATCCGCCCGGAGCGCCGTCCCTCGTCGAGGTCGCTCGCGAACGGCGGCCCCCCGACGTTCATCCAGACGGGGGTCCCCCCTCCCCCACCGTCAGGGAACGCTCCGGGTTGCGCGCGCGCAGCCGGAAGCTCGAGGGCGCCTTCGCCACCTGCTCCATCACGAACCCGCGGTCCCAGTACACGCGGTCCCCGTCGACGGTCTGGCCCGCCTCGGCGAGCACCTTGCGCGCGCCCTCGTGGAGCACGTCGGTGCCGATCTCCTCGAGGATCCGCATCGCCTGCTCGTGGATGATCTCCACCTGTTCCTCGGAGAGGATGTTCAGTGCGGACTCACGTTCGAACATCGTCGGGCTCCTCCATCAGGGGGGTCAGCAGATCGTCGAGCGGCGCGATCCCCAGGTCGTGGATCTCCAGCGGCTTCTCCATGTACGCGGCGATCTCGCGCGCCTTCGCCTCGCGGTCGGGGTCGGGGTGCTGGCGCACGAAGAGCACCCGGCTGAGGTTGCCGAAGTAGGTCTCCTTGAGCCACGGGAACCGATCGAGGCCGAGGCCCTTGATCACCGCGCGGTCCCAGTTGGTGACGAGCCAGTCGGTGAGGAAGTAGATGCCGATGTCGTCCTCGAACCGCTTGTACAGCTCCCCCGCGTACCACTGGAAGCAGTGGACGCCGGCCGGCCGCACCGCCGGATACCGCTCGAGGACCGCATCGAGGCGCCCGCCCGTGCCGCAGTCCCCGTAGACCACGATCACGCGCTCGTACTTCGGCAGGAGGATCTGCAGCTTCGCCTCGACCGCCGGGCGCGATCTCGAGCGGCGTCATGTGCAGGTCCGACGGAGATGCCGTGGACGTCGGCGTCCCATCCGTGCCGCTGCGATCAGCGCGGCCGTGTCCTGCGCGACGGCGCCGCAGGCGAGGAACGCGACCTTCGCGCCGGTGGAGGTCACGGCGAGGCGCTCCCCGCGACGCGCGCGGCGTGCGCGGCCTCGGCATCGTCGAGCTCCTCGGCCGTGGGGAACCCGAGGTTGCCGATGAACCGGTCGTTGAAGTCCTCTTCGCCGGAGAGCTCGATGTACTCGACGATCTGCGGGATCTCGAAGGCGACCTCGCGCTCGCGGAACGACATGAGGGCCATCTTGGCACCCTCGCTCGCCGTGTTGCCGACGGCCTTGATCTTGTCGACGGGGACGGGCGGCACCAGGCCGATCACCCGGGCGCTCTGGGGGTTGATGTAGGAACCGAACGAGCCGGCCAGCATCACCTCGTCGAGGTCCGCCGCCGTGCAGCGACGAGCGCGCGCATCGCGGTCTCGATGCCCGTGGAGATGGCGCCCTTCGCGAACTGGAGCGCGCGCACGTCGGTCTGCGTGAGGACCACGTCGCCGGCGAGGACGAACGCCTTGACCTGCGTCGCGCAGGATCAGGCGGTCGGCGAGCGGATGGCCGGCGGCCACGGCGTCCTCGCGCGACGTCATCTTGCCCGCCGTCGTCCAGCAGGCCGGCGAGCCGCAGCTGCGCCACGATGTCGATGAGCCCCGATCCGCAGATCCCGCGCGGCTCCACGTCGTCGCCCGCCGATCACCTGGAGCTCCACCTCGCCGTTCGCGAGCACGACGCCCTCGATGGCGCCGTCGGTGGCGCGCATCCCGCAGAGGATCTCGCCGCCCTCGAAGGCGGGCCCGCCGGCGCCGCCGTGGCGACCGAGCGCTCGGAGGAACCGCACGCGATCTCGCCGTTGGTGCCCACGTCCACGAGCAGGCGCATCTCGGGATCGCGCACCAGTCCGGTGGCCACGATGTCGGCGACGATGTCGGCGCCCACGTACGCACCGATCGAGGGGAAGAGCGCGACCCACCCGAGCGGATGGATCGTCGAAGCCGATCTGGTCGGCGCGGAGGTCCTGCGGCTCCACGAACGAGGCCACGTAGGGCGCGAGCGCGATCGACTCGGGGTTCACGCCGCAGAGCAGGTGCAGCATGGTGGCGTTGCCCGCCATCACCACCTCGTAGATCTCCTCGGTCGCGACGCCGGACTCCTCCTTCACGCGCGCGAGCAGCTCGTTCACCGTGGCGACGGCGGCGGCCTGCAGTTCTCGATGTCCTCGTCGTCCTGCATCGCGCGCGCCATCCGTGCGATCACGTCGGCGCCGAACGGGGTCTGGTGGTTGATCGTGGAGGCGACCGCCACGGCGGCGCCGGTACGCAGGTCGACCAGCGTGCACACGCAGGTGGTCGTGCCGATGTCGAACGAGGCGCCGAACATCCGGTCCGTCGTGTCGCCGGGCTCGACGTCCACCAGGTGCTCGCCCACGAGGGTGGCCGTGACGTGCGTGGTCTCACGCAGCGTCTCGGCGATCTTCGGGAGCACCTCCCAGTCGTGTCGCGCGGTGTAGCCGGCCTCGTCGACCGCGTCCAGGACGCGCGCGAGGTGCGAGCGGTGGTCCTCCAGCGACGGCGCCGCGAGCTCGAAGCGCGTGCTTCACGACGTTGGGCTCCAGCAGGACGAAGCGCCCCACGCCCATCGTCGCGGCCTTCGGCATCTTCATGAGCCGCGGGACGTCGACGGTCATGGGACCGGTGATCGGGCACTGGCAGGAGAGGCGCCAGCCGTCGTCGAGCTTCTCGGGGAGGTGGCGGTAGTCGGCGAGCGAGAGCTCCGCCTCCCCGTCCAGCACCTTGCACGCCGCACTTGCCGCAGGTCCCTCGGCCACCGCAGGTCGATTCGATGGGCAGACCCGCCCAGTGCGCCGCGTTGAAGAGGGTCGTGCCGTCGGGGACGCGGACGGTCTTGCCGCTGGGGTGGTAGGTGACCTGGACCTTCGCGGCCACTCAGGCCTCCGTCTGCGCGGCGGCGAGCTGCCGGCGGTGCTCCGCGATCCACGCCGCGCCGTACTCGTCCGCGACCGAGCAGCAGGTCGGCGGCGAGGGTCGCGGTCCGCCCCTGCTCGTGCAGCGGGTTCGTGATCGCGGTGTTCATGCCGGCCATGATCGACATCCCCAGGAAGGTGGCGTCGATGCCGCGGCGGTCCGGCATGCCGAAGGAGATGTTGGAGGCGCCGCAGCTCACGTTCACGCCGAGCTCCTCGCGGATCAGCCGCATCGTGCGGAACATCGAGGTCGCGGCGTCGGGCGCGGCGCCGATCGGCATCGTGAGCGGGTCGATGATCACGTCCTCCCGCGCGATGCCGTGATCGGCCGCGGCCTCCACGATCTTGCGCGCGGCGGCGAGGCGCACCTCCGGATCCATCGAGATCCCCTCGGAATCGTTCGCCATGCCGATCACCGCGGCGCCGAACTTCGCCACGAGCGGCAGCAGGCGCTCGAGCGAGTGGTCCTCGGCCGTGACCGAGTTGATGAGGACCTTGCCGTTCGCCAGGGGGACGGCCGCCTCCAGGGCCTCGGGCGTGGAGGAGTCGATGCACAGCGGCACGTCCACGACCTGATGCACCGCCTGCACGACGGCGGAGAGCATCGCGGCCTCGTCGAACCCCGGGATGCCCGCGTTCAGATCGAGGATCGCGGCGCCCGCCGCCACCTGCGCCACCGCGTCCGCCTTGACGGTGGTCATGTCCATCGCCTTGAGTTCCTCGGTGAGCTGCTCGCGTCCCGTGGGGTTGATGCGCTCGCCGATGATGCGGAACGGGTGGGCGTCGCCGATCGGACGTCGCCGCCGGGACCCGTGAGGACGGTCGTCGCGACCTCCGTCACTCGCGCGCCCCCGGTGAGCTTCTTCGCGATCTCGACGGCTTCCGGCGCGTTGTTCGCGTAGCCGTCCGCGCCGATCTTGTCGGCCCACTCGGGCGTGACGGGGGCCCCGCCCACCATCACCTTGATCCGGTCGCGCATCCCCGCCGCCTCCAGCCGTTTGATCACCGTCTCCTGGTACGGGACGGTCGTGGTGAGCAGGGCGCTCATGCCCAGGATCTGCGGGTTCAGCTCGTTGATCGCCTCGATGATCCGATCCGCGCTCACGTCCTTGCCCATGTCGTGGACGTCGAAGCCGCTCGTGCGCAGCATGGCGCCCACCATGTTCTTCCCCAGATCGTGCAGATCCCCCTTGACGGTGCACATCAGGATCAGGACGTTCGCCGCCGCATCGATCCTTCTGGGCCAGCAACGCGGGCTCGATGATCGCGTTCGCCGCCTTGAAGACCTCGGCGCTCGCCACGACCTCGGGCAGGAAGACCTCGCCGCGCTTCCACATCTCGCCGAGGTCGAACATGGCGACCGCCATGCCCTCCTCCAGCACCCATCTTGGGATCGGCGTCCGCGGCCATCAACCGTTCGGCGGCCGCCGACTCCGAGGTCCATGTCCGCCACGATCAGCGCCTGCTTCAGGATCTCGAGGTCCTCGTTCACGCTTGCCTCCTCGCATCGCCGGCGCCCGATGCCGGCCGGGTGACTACGAAGTCAACCGGACCCCCGTCCGGCACCCGCCCAGGATAGGAACCCCAGGCAGATGTGGGAACGGTCTCTGCCGTCGAGTTCCTGACCGCAGGTCATGCAACGGAGCGCCAGGCCCTACGCTGTCGCCCATGGCCGCCCGTACCGACCCTCGCGGAGCGCCCGCAGCAGGCCAAGCGCGAGCGCATCGTGGAGTGCGCGATGCGGCAGTTCGCCGAGCACGGGTACCAGGGCGCCAAGGTCGAGGACATGGCCGCCGAGCTCGGCATCGCCAAGGGGTCGATCTTCCAGCACTTCGGCTCCAAGGCCGGACTCTTCTTCGAGGCCTACAAGCGCGCTGTGAACGTCGATGCCCGCGTGGCTCGACGCCCCGCCGCGGTCGTCGAGGAGGGGTTCTTCGCGACCGTGACGCTACTGGCTGGACCGGACCGAGCACCTGGTACGGAGGACTAGGTCCCGTATCGCGTCGTCGCTGATCGGTCACGTACGGCACCGATCTCGCGCTGAAGCGCGACATCAATCGCTTCCTGGTGAGCGAGGACCCCTACGGCACGCTCGACTTCGTGGAGTACGGCAGAACACGCGGCGAGGTCCGCGACGACGTCGACCTCGAGATGATCGTGTCCATGGTGGATTGGCTCTCCGGCTCGTTCCAGGACGCGCTGGTCACCGAGGAGCTCGACCCCGGCTGTTCCACGCGTCACCGGAACACCGAACGACAGCAGTCTTCGCGTCGAGCAGTTCACGATGGTGCTTCGCAGCGCGATTGGCGCACAAGCAACCGGGGAGCCAACCGAGGACGAATCCTCATGATCGGCGGAGCGCCGAGTCGGCATCCTGCTCCGTGACCGTGCGGCGCTGGTAGTTCCTGAGCGCGAACCGGTCGCAGGCCGTCTCGGCCGAAGATCTCCTTCCCAGCCTCTCCCACAGATACCAGTGCATCCACTCGTGGCAGTAGAGGAAGCGAAGTACCTGGCGCGGTGTGCGAAACGTGACTCCTTCGGTGAGCCAGATGAATCGAATCGCCTTACCGGGACGCCGTTTGGCGCCGAAGGCAACGACCTCTCCGAATGGCAAAACGGCTCCGGGTACTGCAGGGTGATCGTCCGCTTCTCAAAGTCCGTGAAGGCGGCCAGGTGCGGCTTCTGGCGGTATCTGAGGGGTTTCACGTCCAGTCGATATCCCGAGGCCGAGGGAAGCCCGAGGAGCAGCTCCCGAACCTTGCCTGCGGGCAGGTCCTGAACGGTCGATGTGTGCGCACGACTCGCAGGGTACGGCCGCCGGTCCACTAGCCGTTTGGGCCGGCCATGGAGGTCGGGGCGAGGGACACCCGTCGGCGCGTACCCACCGCGACGGCGTGCGGGCGGCGACTCCCGGTCGCGGTCGCCGTCGTGGGGTTCGGACTGTCCTTCGGGGTGCTCGCGCGAACAGCCGGTATGGGGGTCGTCGCGCCGTTGGTCATGTCGGCAACGACGTTCGCGGGCTCGGCCCAGTTCGCGGCCACCTCCATCCTGGGCGCCGGGGGAGGCGTCGCGGCGGCCGTCACTGCCGCCGTCCTGCTGAACGCGCGATACGCGCCGATCGGGGTGACCGTCGCCCCCTACCTCACGGGTCCGTGGTGGTCTCGATTCCTCCACGCGCAGCTGGTCGTCGACGAGTCGTGGGCGATCGCCGCCGAGGGCGACGGTCGTTTCAACCCGAAGGTGCTGATCGGCGCCGGCCTCACCCTCTACGTCGCGTGGCTCCTCGGGACGAGCGCTGGGCGTGGCGTTCGGCGGCTGATCGGCGACCCGGCCCGCCTCGGGCTCGACGCCGCCTTCCCGGCGCTCTTCCTCGCGCTTCTGGTTCCGCATTTGAAGACCCGCGTCGCGAAGCCGCCGCCGCGCTCGGCGCTGCCATCGCGCTGTTGCTGACGCCGTTCACGCCCACCGGCGTTCCCATCATCGTGCCAGCGTCGCGTGCGTGTCGTCTTCGCACACCCGGCGGGGGGCCGATGACGACCTGGACCGTGGTGGTCCGTGGGCTTCCAACGATGCGATCAAGGCCCTCGGGCCGGTCTTCCTCGGCGGCCGCCCCCTGCCCGCCCGAGTCATCGCGTGGTGGCGCTTCTGGCCCCGGCGCTGCTGGCCGCGTTGGTTGCTATCAATACGTTCGCGACGGAGCGCGAGCTCGGGGTGGACGCCCGTGTTCTGGGCGTGGCCGCAGCCGCGATCGCGATCTGGCGACGTGCGCCCGTTCTCGTCGTCGTCGTGGTGGCCGCCGTGGTGACTGGCGTCGCCCGCGCGCTCGTGGCTGATAGCGTGCCCCCCCGATGACTCGCTACAGGGACCTCGGGCTCATGGTCGGCTCCTTGTCGCCCGGACCGCTGAACGCGATCACGGACGTCGAGGGCGTTCGGGTCGGCTTCTCCACGGTCGTCGAGGGCGAGGGCCCGCTGGTGGTGGGCCGAGGACCGGTACGAACCGGCGTCACCGTGATCAGTCCGCACCCCGCATCGGGTTGGAGCCGGTGTTCGCGGGGTGCCACCGCCTGAACGGCAACGGAGAGCTCACCGGTCTCGAATGGGTCCGCGAGTCGGGCATGCTCACCACACCGATCGGCGATCACGAACACCCATAGCGTCGGTGTCGTCCGCGACGCCTTGGTCGCTAGAGCGCACGCAGGGACCTCACAGGGTACTGGTCGCTTCCGGTCGTTGGTGAGACCTACGACGGAATCCTCAACGACATCAACGGGTTGCACGTGCGTCCGGAGCACCTCGAGGCCGCCCTGGATTCGGTAGCGCCCGGCCCCGTCGCGGAGGGCAACGTCGGCGGCGGAACCGGAATGGTCTGCCACGAGTTCAAGGGCGGGACGGGAACGGCATCGACGGCTGGATGAGGACGGCGGGCACGGTCGGAGCGCTCGTCCAGGCGAACCATGGGACCGGCCGAGGCTCATGGTGGACGGGGTCCCGGTTGGACGGGAGATCGGAAGGATCGGGTCTCGTCGCCGTACGACGCGAGGCGCGCGCGTCGAGGCGGGCCTCTCGCCGCCCGAGCCCGGGTCCGGCTCGATAATCGCGATCCTTGCGACCGACGCCCCGCTCCTCCCCCACCAGTGCGAGCGCCTGGCTCAGCGCGCGGGTTTGGGAGTCGCGCGAGCGGGCGGCGCGGGCGAGAACTCGTCCGGCGATATCTTCCTAGCTTTCTCCACCGCGAACCGCAGTCCGCTCAGGAGCTACAAGCGAGGAGGATCCGCGCCGGTGGAGGTGAGGATGGCTTCCGACGGCGCTATCGTCGACCTCTTCTGGGCCGCGGTCGAGGCCACCGAGGAGGCGATCCTGAACGCGTTCGTCTCCGCCGAGACACTGACGGGCCGCGACGGAATCACCGCGCACGCGCTCGATCACGAAAGGTTGCTCGAGATCATGACGAGGTACGGTCGCGGACCGACCGGCGTGTAGGGAACCTCAGATCAACCGGAAGCGGAACCGATCCGCGGCCGAGGCCCTCGCCGTCCGACGATGGGCGTGTTCGCAGGCCTTCACGGGCCCACGCCCCTGGTTCTGATAGCAGGTGTCGAGGCCCGGTCCACCGTTCAGCGCGTCGTTGTCGTCGCCGCCGATCAGCGTGTCCTTCCCCGGCCCTCCGGCCAGGTTGTCGTTGCCGCTCACCCCCGAGAGCCGGTCGTTCCCGCCGCCCCCGCGGAGCACGTCGTTCCCGTTGTTCCCGGTGAGCACGTTCGCCGCCCTGTTGCCGACCACGACGTCGCGCGCCGAGTCGCCCTCGATGTTCTCGATGCCGGCGAGGGTGTCGTTGCCTTCCCCGACCGCGGTGCCCTTGACGAGGTTCACGTTCACCCCGGAGGCCGACCCGTAATTCACGGTGTCCTTCCCGAGGCCCCCGGTGAGCACGTCGTTGCCGAGGAGCCCCGTCAGCCGGTCGTTGCCTCCAGCCCCGTTCAACACGTCGCCGCCGTTGCCTCCACGCAGCGAGTCACCTAGTGGTGAACCCATCACCGACTCCACGCCCTTGAGGATGTCCGATCCCTCTCCGGTGGCCGTGCCCGCCAGCAGCGAGAGCACCACCGGCTTCCTCGCGGCGGCGTAGCTCACGCTGTCGATGCCCGGGCCGCCATCGTAGCGGTCGTTGCCGGCGCCCCCGAGGAGCGAATCGGCGCCGGCCGCGCCCGAGAGTGTGTCGTTCCCACCCCGCGCATCGATCCGGTTGGGAGCCGCGCTCCCCGTGAAGACATCGCCTTGCTTCGATCCCACGATGGACTCGAACCCACTCAAGGTGTCGGTCCCCACACCCGGCCCCGTGGAGGTGCCGGAGGGGAGTCCCGCGGTCACGCCGCCGGTCGCCGCGGAGAAATCGATCGTGTCGATATCCGCGCCGCCGTCGATCGCGTCGTTGCCGACGCCCGCTTGCATCGTGTCGTTCCCCGGCCCTCCGGTGAGCGTGTCTGCGCCCTGCAGCCCGTCGATCGCGTCGTTGCCTGCGCCACCGTCCAGGGCATCGCCGCCCGACGAGCCGAGGAGGGTGTCGTTCTGCGCGGATCCGACCACGTGCTGGATGTTGGCCAACGTGTCGGAGCCCTCACCCGTGGCCTGGGGGGCCGACCCACCGAGATCGATCGACACCGCCGCCGTAGAGGCTGCGTAATCCGCCGTGTTGACGCCCGTTCCGCCGGCCATCGAGTCGTCGCCGCCACCGCCTCTCAGGACGTCATCGTCCCCCTCTCCATCGAGCGTATCGCTGCCCAGTCCACCGGAGATCGAGTCGTTGCCCGCTCCACCCTTGATGACGTTGGGAGCGCCGTCGCCGGTGAGATCGTCCGCCGCCGGGGAGCCTGTGAGGTTCTCGACGGCGCTCAGGGTGTCGGTGCCCTCACCGGTCGCCGATCCCGCGAGCAGCGAAGCGTTCACCGCACTGGAGAAGGCCACCGTGTCGGTGCCCGGACCGCCCTGCAGAGCGTCGTTCCCGCCGCCGCCCGCAAGCGTGTCGTCGCCCCCCGCCCCCTGGAGGAGGTTGCCCTGCCCGTCCCCCGTGAGCGTGTCGCCAGCCGGCGAACCGATGACGTTCTCCACCGTCGCGAACGTGTCCGTGCCATCGCCCGATCCGGTGCCCGCGAGCAGGTCGACGTTCAACGCGCCCGCGGCGCCCGAGAGGTCGGCCGTGTCGGTCCCGCCGCCGCCCGTGTACGCGTCGTCGCCGATGCCCCCGATCAAGGTGTCGTTCTCGGTGTCGCCCGTCAGCGTGTCGTTGCCTCCCAGCCCCGCCAAGGTGAGGGCGGCACTCGAGAAGGTGATGTCATCGCCGTCGTCGTCGCCGTTCACGTTGATCCCTGCGGCACCGACGACGAACGTGTCCGCGCCAGCCGTGCCCTGGACGGTCAGCGAGTCAGCTCCCCCGTTCAGCGTCACGGAGATCTCGATCTCCTGCGTGCCGGTCTCCGCGGCCATCCCTGGTGCGAATGCGGCCGGATCGACGATCGTGAGGGCGTTGGTGCCTGCTCCTGCGGTCACCGCGATGCTGTCGGTGTTGATCACGTTCGCCGTGTCACATTGCGCACCGTTGAGCTGGATCTCGCCTGCGGGACCCACGTCGAGGGTGTCGCTCGGGTTGCCGGAGAGGACGACCGTGACGTGGTCGGTGAGGTTGTAGCTGCAGGTACTCGCCAACGCGGGAAGCATCTGCCAGGGCGCGAACGCCGTCGCCAGGGCGAACGCGGTCACCACGCCGATGCGCTTCATCGTCATCCCCGGCTCCTCCGATGCATCAGAACGGAACGCACGGACTATGGCATGGACAAGGCCGGGCGTCGAGGGTCAGAGATGTGGTCGGGGCGGCGGGATTCGAACCCGCGACCTCGTGCTCCCAAAGCACGCGCGCTACCAGGTTGCGCTACGCCCCGATGACCACGAGTGTACGCAGGCGTGGCGGCCCGCGTGTCGCTCGATCTCCCGACGTTCGGCGGAGCGCGGGTTGCGACCTTCGGCCGTATTGCCCTCCCCCGTTCGGGGCTAGGCTCGGGCACATGGAACGACGGAGCGACGCGACCTTCACCTTGCTGGCCGGCGTGCTGTTCGCCCTCGTCACGGTCGCCGTCTTCTTCTTCGTGATGCTCGTGCGCGCACCGAGCGCGGGAGGGGCCGAGATCCACCTCAGCCAGCCGACCAGCTCGGACTGCCCCTCCGGCGATGCGGCGACCACGTGCTACGTGTTCATGGCCACCAACGTCGGCACCGGCTCCGGGCAGATCGTGTGCCAGCTCTTCCCTGCCGCCGGCACCACCGCGACCTTCGGCAACCACACCGGCCAGTACGCGACGCCGCCCGACGCCCTCGTGCCCCCCAACGGCGCGGTCTCGGTGACGGTGCTGGTCTCCCCCGACGCGAGCGCCTCCCCCACGCCCGCGGCGGGATCCAAGGGCTCGTCGGGAGGCTCGGCCGCGAAGTCCACCGCGGTCGAGCCCGCCCTGGACGCCCCGACGGTCGGCTGCGGCACCCCCGCCTAGACTCCGCAGCGCGCCGGGGTCTCGCTCAGATCGCGAACGAGCCCTCGCCCATCAGCCGGACGCTGCCGCCCACCCGGATCTGCCAGGTGCCGTCGATCCGTGCGGTTTCGACGAGGAGGAAGCTCGGCCGTCGCACCATCTCACCCTGGGCCACGGTCACGCGCCCCGGCATGCCCGCGAGCCCGTGGATGGAGAGGTATGCCCCGAGGGGTCCCGCGGCCGAGCCCGTCGCGGGATCCTCGCCGATCGCGACGAACCGGTCGAACATGCGCGCCATCACGTCGCCGTCGCGGCGGACCGTGAAGAGGTAGAGCGACTCGGCGTCCTCGGCCGCGTCGCACACCGCGGCGCACAGACGGTCGATGCGCTCGGCGCTCCTCAGCGCGGCCTCGCTCCGCACGGGCACCATCAGGTGCCGGAGGCCGGTGCTCACGGGAACGATCGGCAGTCCGTCCACGAGGTCCCCGAGCTCTAGGCCGGCCGCGCGCGCGACGGCGTCGCGATCGACGACCTCGTTGCCGACGACCGGTGGCAGCTGCCGCATCCAGGCGAGCCCCGCGGCCACATCCACCTCGACCGGCACCTCGCCAGCTCCGCAGACCTGCACGAGCGGTGAGCCGACGTGACCCTCGGAGACCAGCGCGAACGCGGTGCCGATGGTAGGGTGGCCCGCGAACGGGATCTCCTTCTCCGGCGTGAAGATGCGGATGTCGTAGCCGTCCGCGCGCACGGCGGTCACGAAGGTGGTCTCTGAGAAGTTGATCTCCCGGGTGATCGCGAGCATCAGGTCGTCGTCGAGGCCCGCCGGCAGCTCGGGGATCACGCAGAGCTGGTTCCCCGCGAACGGGACCTCCGTGAACACGTCGAGGAGCCGGAAGCGGACGTCCATGGCGCGGAGTATCCCAGCAGCGGCATCCGCTACGCTTGTGGCCGCGCGGGCGTAGCTCAATGGCAGAGCTCCAGCCTTCCAAGCTGGCTACGCGGGTTCGATTCCCGTCGCCCGCTCCACGCAACCCCCGCCTGGCCGCCCCGACCCGCCCGATGAGGCAGACTGTCCGTCGTGGACGACGCGCGATACGCGGAGGACGTCGCGGCGCTCTACGCGGAGGCGCCCGAGCGCTTCGTCGCCGCGCGCGACGAGCTCGCGGCGCGCCTGAAGGGGACGGGAGAGGCGGGGGCCGCGAAGCGCGTCAAGGCGCTGCGGCGACCGACCGCCGCGGCGTGGGTAGTGGACCGCGTTGCGCGCGAGCGCTCGACCGAATTCGAGGCCCTGATCCGCGCGGGTGATGAGCTCGCCGCGGCGCAGCGCGCGGCGGCCGCCGGCGGCGGTGCCGAGTCCCTGCGCGAGGCGACCGAGGAGCGTCGTCGGCTCGTCGGCCTCCTCGTCGGTGCCGCGAAGGACGCCTTGGAGCGCGCCGGCATGTCCGCGCCGCGCGCGACGCTCGACAAGGTCGAGAACACCTTCATGGCCATCGCCTCCGACGAGGGAGCGGGGGATCGGATCCGCAGAGGGCACGCTCGACAAGGAGTTGCCCGCACCGGCCGGGTTCGGTGACGACCGCCTCGACGCGGCCCTCCTCGCCTCCGTCAGCGAACTGCCACGGCCCCCGGACGAACCTTCGCCTCTCCGGGAGGCCGAGGCCACGCCGAGCCAGGCGCGCCGGGAACGCGAGCGGGCGCGCCGTGCGGCGACGTTGGCTGCCGAAGCCGAGAGCCTCGAGGAGGAGGCCGACCGATCGGAGCGTGCCGCGAAGGAGGCGGAGTCGCACGCATCGGCCGCACGGAAGGTGGCGACCGCGGCGCGACGCAAGGCGGACACCGCGCGCCGGCGCGCCGACGCGGCGGGCTGATCCAGGTCCCGGGCGAAGGCCCGATCGCGTCGCCCCGTGCGAGGTCCGCACGCACCACCGGCTCGTCGGCGAGGTTCTCGCGCATGTGGGGAGCGACGAAAGGGTGGGGTCATGGACCCCGCCCTTGCGTCGTTTCCCGCCGCGGGACTTACGCGGGCGCCGGCGGCATGGGCGCGCCGCCTCCGGCTGCGGAGGCGCCGCCGGACGCCGCGGGCCCGAGGTACCGATCGCTCCCGAACCCGAGGATCAACAGGAAGATGTACGGGAGGAAGATCAGGCCGATCGCGAACCCGACCCCGTGGCCGAAACTCTTCGAGAGATCGACCCAGACGATGATCAGGATCACGATGTTCACGATCGGGATCAGGTACAGGATCAGCCACCATCCCGGACGGCCCACGATCTTCAGCAAGATGTAGAGGTTGTAGATCGGGATGATGATCTTCCAGCCGGCCTCGCCGGCCTTCTCGAAGACCTTCCAGCCGCCGGCGATGTAGAGCACCGCGAGGGCCAGCCAGAGGAACAGCCCTACGCCCGAGAACAGGCCGCCTCCGCCGTTGCCATAGGTCTGCGCGATGAGATGCATGGTTGTTCCCCCTCTCGCGGCGACGAGCAGGCCGCCGCCGCAAACCCTAGAGCTCGAAGACGCCCCCTGGGTGGGATGTTGGAGGTTACGCTTCCCACCGGCGCCGGTAGCTCAGCCCGGACAGAGCGACGGACTTCTAATCCGTGGGTCGCAGGTTCGAATCCTGCCCGGCGCGCCTCTCTGACCCAGCACGAACGCTCTTTGCGGGAATGTCCCCCGATCTCCTCCGTTCAAGTCCGGGCACAGGCAGTCTCGGACGGTAAACGCCCCGCGTTCCTCTATTGAACGTCGCGCCAGCGTGAGGGTGCACGTATGGAGGGCCAGGGTGCTCGCCACCGCGCTCGTGCTGGGGGGAGGTCCCGCTCAAACCGTTCACACGGCAGCGGCGGGATCCTCCCCTAGCCAAAGATGACGGTGCGGCCGGGGTGGACCCGTGAGCGGTCATCCCGACCAGCCGGACTTGCAGTGCAGCTCAGTCCTAGTTCGTGGTGGATGCGAGTCTCTCATTCTCGCGCGTCTGCCGCCGGGTGTTCGGGCTCCCCTTCGCTGTGCACCGCTCAGGGAACCGAACAGCCGACGGCTTCCACGCCTGACGGGTGTCCCAGGCCGCGGACCACCGGGATGCGAGCCCGGCTCAGGTCCGACCGTGATGGGCTGCGTCTTCGACAGGCTAGCGCATTCTCCGCTTGACCGGATCGTGAGCGTGAGATGGAACGTATGGAGGGACCTCGCGCCCCTGCCTTCGTTGCTCGTGCTGGTGGGAGGCGCCCGCTCCTGCGAGAGTTCGTGGCGCGGGCGCCTCCCCTAGCCAAGCCCAGGACAGGACGCCGAGATGCGCGAGCGTTGGCGGATGTTCCTTGGCAGCCTGGGCCTCGGGGGATCTACTGAAGCCCCTCCCAGGTCCACTCCACATAGGCCCATGCCTCGCCGGTGTGTGAGTTCCTGCCGACCCGGTAGCGGGTGTGCTCTCAGCGTTCGGGACGCCCAGCTTCCGGGCGGCCTCGCGTGCGATCGCGATCTGCTCGTCCTTGGTCGGCGGGGTCTCCGGGTCGCCCTTGGCGAAGCGCACCTCATGCTGGTGCTCCATGCGCGAACCGCAACGAAGGTTGTGGTGCGACGGGAGATCCGGCAACCACGCTCTGCCCGCTTATCTTTCCCGGGCACCGCTAGCAACGGTCCATCGCGTCGTCGAACACCGCAGTGCCCAACGCTGGGTCACGACCTCCTTTGAAGTCATACACCCACGCCGCCATTGCTCGTTTCTCTCCGTCCCGGTTGGTGGCGGCACATAGGCGACCGATCGCACCGCGGGACATGTTGCTCGCGAAGCGCATCGCGGTCGGTTCCATCGATTCCGCCGATCGGTACACGCTCACGCTCGGCGTGGGAGTGACCGTCTGGGTGGCTGACGAGCACGCGGCGAGTAGGAGCGCACCGCAGGAGATCGAGAACATGCGCCGAAGCGTGCGGCGCTCACGAGTAACACGTTCCATGGTGCCCCCTCGAATCGAACGGTGGGTCAGACTGGGTGGTCGGGACGGACCGAGGGCTCCATTCCTCCCCCTTTGTCTCATGACCTCTCCCCTCTATAGATGAGTAGGTCAGATCGTTTGCTCAGGGCGAGGTAGTTCGTGAGAGTCATCGCTCAGCGGGCGGTCAACCGTGCGACGTGAACGACCGCGGCCACCCGAACAGCTCACAGACCCGCTCGTAGGTGTCCCAGTTCGGGGCTTTCGTGCCTGCCTCGATCTCCCGATACTCGCGGACGGTCACGCCGACGAGCCACGACGCGCGGGTGAGGTCTGCTGAGCCGCTGAGTTCGATCGGTCCGATGTGAAGCCCGGCCTACTTCCCGAGTCGGAAGACGATGAAGTAGATGGCGTAGGCGGCCAGGAGGAAGCCACCCACGATCACCAGGATGACGATCCCACCATTGCCCAAGGCGACGATCGGTTCCATCGCAGCGACGAACCTCCCCGCTCGTGTGACGCGCTCGCCCAGCTTGGTCACTCGGAGGCATCGAAGCAAGCCCACCGCGAGCCGTAGACGGTTCAGGTTCCCACAGGCCCGACGCCGCGTCTCCCGGGAACCTACGAGTCCCTGATCGCTCAGAGCAGCCGGAGCCTCGCCACCTCGCCCACGTCCGCGATCGCAAGGAGCTCGGCAAGGTCGTCGTGCTCAGGACGGGCTAGGAGCTGGCGCAACACATCCTTGCGTGCCTAGGGAGATGCTGTTAGGTAGCGGTGCGGTGCCAGGATCGCGGGCTCGCCGAGCTGACGGACCTGAGAAGCCAGTAGCTCGTCCTGGTCGTCACGCACCGGATGCTAGTCGCCAGGGTCGAGGCGGTTCCCCAGGTAGCGGTGCTGGGCCTGGAATCGGAGGCACATCTAGCTGACCACGGACGGATCTCGCCTTTCTCGTCGCCCAGATGAGCAGAACATGGTCCTCGTGTATCCATGACGCGTGCGAGCAGGAGAAGAAGCCGTGAGGTTCTCCTCGGGAGAGGTCGAAGCCGGGGCCCGCTTCGACGTCTTCTTCGAGGAAGAACGCCAACGGTTGTTCAAGGCCCTCTACTTCGTGACCGGGAACAAGCACGACGCGGAAGAGCTCACGCAGGACGCGTTCCTGAAGCTCTGGGAGCGGTGGGACGAGATCGATCGGATCAACGACCCGACGGCCTACCTCTTCCGCGTCGCGCTGAACGGATTCCGGTTGCGGCGACGTCGGGCAACCATGGCCGTGCGCAAGCTGATCCCGGCCGCGGAGCCGCCCGATCCGTTCCAGGAGGCTGATATGCGCGCCGACGTGCGACAGCTCCTCCTCGGGCTCACCCCGAGGCAGCGTGCGGCGCTCCTGCTCGTGGACCTGCTCGGATACACGTCCGAGCAGGCGGCGGACATCTTGCGCGTCCAGCCGTCCACGGTCCGGTCGCTCGCGACGCAGGGGCGACAGGCCTTGAGAGCGGAAGGAGCACGGGATGCCTGAGTTCCAGGAGGTGTTCCGCATGGCTACGCAGAAGGTCGATCAGGACAACGGGGCCCTTGAACGACAGGTCTCGAGGCAACGCAAGGCGGCTCGGAACCGCCGCGTGGGTGCCTTCGCCACGGTGGCGGTCTTCATCGCGATCGCCGTGGGCGTCTTCGCGCTCACGCGGGGCGATACGGGTGGGGTGCCAGCGGCCCCTCCCCCGCCATCGATCCCGCAAGCGAGCGGGTCGATGTTGGATCTCCGCTCAGGCGACACCACGCCACTTCCCGCCAGTATCGCAACGTCAGGGGATTACTTCGCCGTATCCCCCGACCACAAGATGGTCGCCTTCAACGCGTGTTGCAGCCTGGCGAGTCCCCTCTATGTGGCTAACGTTGACGGGACGCGGAAACGCCCGATCTCACCGATCGGATCGGATGCTTACGCCGCGCAGTGGTCCCCGGACGGCTCGAAGGTCGTGTATCAGCAACGGGACGGCTCGAGCCAGCAGCTGGGGAACCTGTTCGTCCAGGACGTCGCAACGGGCCAACGGACGCAAGTCACGAACTTCGATCAGACGCAGCGCTGGGGCTATTGGGCCGCGCTTCCGAGCTTCTCGGCGGATGGTCGGTCGATCCTCTTCCAGCTACCGAGAGGCGATCACAACAACCCGATCGATGACCTCTGGTCCGTGCCTGTCACCGGCGGGCAGCCGACCCTAGTCCAACGTAACGCGACCTCGGGCGGCTACTCGCCGGACGGCAGGTCGCTCGCGTATCTCTCACACCTTGGCGCGCTATGGATCACGAGCGTCCACGGAGGAAGTCCCCGAGTGCTGGTTGGCCAGGGGGATCTTGGGTGGTTGAGGTGGTCTCCGGACGGGACGCGGATCTCCTACACGGAGGGCAGCTCGATCTACGTCGTGAACGTCGCAACCGGTGCGACCACCCAGGTCGCGGAGGGCGGCAACGCCGAGTGGTTCAACGACAACACGCTGATCGTTGCACACCCGCCGAACTAGCTGGTCGACCCCCCTCGCCGTAGCCCGGGCCCGCCAGGCCCGGGGGACCGGCCCGGGACGTTCGAGCGGCGCTGGTTTCGGGGGCTCGGTCGGACGATTCGCGAGGATAAGGCCGTAGGATGAGCCCCCGGTCCCGTGCACCCACAGGGACCGGGGGCTCTCACCTCTCTGTGCCGTCCACCAGCCGCAGAGACTGGCTCAAGCTCGGATGCCACTCCTTCTGCTCGGAGCGGATGTGTTGCACGCGGCCGGTGAGTGCGTCGGTGTCGTTCCGAGCCCGGCCGCGAGGTTGAACTCGATGTGAGACGCGAGCGCGTCCGCGAAGGCATCGTGGTCGATGCCGGGCGGGAGCGCGATCTGCACGTCGAACGTCTCCCTTCCTTGCCAGCCGTCCTCACTCACCGAACTCACGCCTCTCCTGCCACTCCCAGCCGCCATCGCCGTTGCTCGCCCACGGAGGGAGGTTCGACGGCTTGCGAGGCTTCCTCTTGGTCGGTCGGTTGGCAAGCACAAAGGCTTCGGACTCCGCGAAGAGCGTCGCCATCACCATGTCTCGCGTGAGTTGGCGGATGGAGTGTCCCTGAGCATCGATACGCCACGCGCAAGCTGAGCGACGTAGGCGTCCACCTTCGCTACCTCATCGTGCGACGGTCGCAGCACTGGGGCAAAGGCCTAGGCTCTGGGGCATGACCACCGAGACCTACTACCGGTTGCGCGAAGAGAGAGTCGGTGGCGAGCGGTTCAACTTCATCGACGCCGAGGTCCGGCTCCCGGTGATGGGCACCCGCCCGAGCGATCGTCCGTCGGTGTACCACTTCGAGCCCGAGCACATGTACACGGCCGCGGGGCTGAAGGACAGGCTCGGGGCCACCGACCTGCTCACCGCGTGGGACGACGATGATCACGAGATCCATCGCTGCTTCCTCGCCGCGATCGAGGCGGAGGTGCTCTAGGGGTCTCCTAGGGAGGAGGAACGGGAGATGGCAGCGATCATCTATACGTTCACCACGAAGGAGCGCAGCGGCACCCTCGATCTCGATGACGACGAGCGCAGGCGAGTGGTCCACCATGCGAGCGGGCACCACGCAGGGGGATACTTCGACATCCGGGCGATGGAGGGCGGAGGTCGGCTCGCCATCGCTCCGATGGTGGCGGATGAGGGCAGTTCGGACGAAGGGGTCACGGTCAGAAGAACGGCCCGTGTGGATCTTGCAGATCCTCCGGGGCAGACCGCGACGATCAGCCTCGAGACGTTCGCTGAGTTCATCGAGGACGTGCGCGCCAACCGAGAGGGGTCCTACGAGGCCGACACCTTCTATCCGCGGTGAGCAAGGTCTCGCGGTGATTCAGATCTGCGGCTGGAGAACCCGACCAGGATCGTGCCAGGCGACCGGGTCACCCACTTGGTCTACGACGTGTGCACGGGATAGCGCAGATGCGTGACACCCACACCGGTGACGACTGTCGGATTCCCGAGGACGACCGGTGTGTTCGCGAGGTGGTCGAACAGCCGCACTCCTGCGCCTAGCAACACGGCAGCCAGATCGATGTGGATCTCGTCGAGCAGCCCGGCGTCCAGGCACTGCTGGATCGTTTGGGCGCCGTGCACTCCCACGGACTTCGGGCCGGCAGCCGATTTCGCTCGAGCAACGGCGCTTTCGATGCCGTCGGTGACGAACTGGACTGTCGAGCCGGGCCGTGGCCAGCCGTCGGGCACGTGGTGGGTGACGACGAAAGCGGGCACATCCCACGGGTGCTGGCCGCCCCAGCCGTCGGCGACCTCGAACGTGCGCCGACCGGTGAGCATGGCGCCGACCTCAGCCACCAAGCCCCTCAGGTGGTCGGCGCTCGGCGCCGAGACGTGGAACGTCATGCCCGATGTCGCGCTCGCTGTGGGGACCTCGACGTCGCCCGAGAAGTACCAGTCGAAGACTTCGGCGACCCCGTCGTTCGCGTCGGCGACGTACCCGTCGAGAGACATCGACATGATTGCGACCACCTTGGTCATGGTGCAGCTCCTTTCGCGACAAGGGCGCGGCTGATTGTAGTAGCGGCGGACGCTCGATCCGACGCGGGTGACGTCGGTTCCGTAGACGTGGATGGAGATTGCGGTCGTTGCGCGTGTGACGCACGTAGGGCGTAGCTGCCCTCGTCCCGCGAATCAACGAGGCCGGTCAGGCGGCGGTCGTCACCACTGCCGTGGGAGACCGCCACAGTCACGGTCAAACCAGGGGCCGATGGCTATCTCGTTCTCTCAGCAGATCCTCAGGCCGACCCGGCAATCCGGCTGACCCGTTCGCCGGTAGTACCGCACGAAGGAAGCCACGTGAGCAAGGAGGCGAACGATGGCACAGAACGTGTCCGGCTACGGTCGGAAATGGAAGAAGTGGCTGGGGATCTACCTCGCGGTCGGCGCGGTTGCCTACCTGGTCGTCTACCTCTTGTTCTTCCACCACGGAGGCGGAGCGGGCGGCGGCTTCGGCTACTGACCACTTCGACACGCCGTGTACGCGGGGCAGGACCGCGACCTGTCCCGCGCGCAGGTGCGACGTGGCCAACGCAAAGGCGTAGGTGGGGACCGGGACCTCGGAAGCTGCGCCACGCGAGCCCCTAAGCCTCCCCGGGCTTAGAACCCCGCCGCTGGTACCTCCACCCCGGGCCACGTTGGGATACTGCCGGAGCACTTGCTGGCACGAGTTACGCGACGGCGCCCAAGGTGAATCCGCTGCAGTCGCACTCGGAGTAGAGACACGTGCGGGCCTCGAAGTCGCCGTGAACGAACTCCGTGTGCTCGCACATCGTGCAGAAGACTCGACGCGGATCGGCAGGGCGCAGAAGCACGGCTTGTCGTGAAGTCGGAGTTTGCATGGAGCCTGAACGTAGGGCATCTGGGGGATCAGCACATCGGCCGAACGTCTACCCCTTTCCCCTAGCTTTTCCCGGCTCCCATCGCGCCGGCCAGAGCAGCGCAGCCGTCGAGCGGTGGTGGGAGATGTCGAGAGGTGGGATCGGTGCCCGGGGTGGAGGCCAGCTACCAACGGGCTAGATATCCTGCCCGCCGAAAGGCGGATGCGCCCGACCTCGGCTGAGTTCATCCTTTCGTCGTCGGGCAGGGCGTGCGGCATTCCCCCGGTCCGCCGAGAGGTCCAACGGCGAGGGGCTTTCCGGCAGGACGGGCGCTGGCGTCCTGCCCGCCCATGCATCCCCGTCGCACGGAGCCGGACCTGCGAGTGCCTTGCGATCGGGCCCTTACCAGGCTGGTCGCACCAGCTGTTCAACGTGAACCCGCCTGCGTCAACTCAACCTGCAACTAGGAAGCCGGTGAGAGTCGAGGCCATCCGACTTACGCGCAGCAGCGAGCCACCGCGGCCAGCCGAACGGCTCGCAGACGCGCTCGTAGGTGTCCAAGTCCGAGGACTTCGTACCGGCCTCGATCTCGCCGTACTCCCGCACGATCACGACGACGAGCCACGAAGCGCCGGCGATCCGCAGGATGCGTCGATGGCTCCCTTTAGCGGGCGGAGGACCCCCCTAACGGGGGACCCCCCAAAAGGGGGAACCCCCCAAACTTCTGAGGCGGTTACTTTCCGCCGACTGACGCATGTGGGCGACACCCCCGAAGTGCATCCTTTCGAACAGTCGGGCAGGACGTGCGGCTTGTGCACACTCCGACACGGCCTACTCGGGGGGCCGAGAAGCACCCCCCCGGAGACGCAAGCTCGCATCGTACCCGCCCAACGTGAGCCGAAGACGAGACCGAAGGACGGGAGGCTGCCGACATGATGAGGGGTGACGGCAACCTGATCCGTCCTGGATCCTGCGCGCCGAGAGCTGGAAGGCCCAACACCTCCGTGGGTGCGTACGCCATCTGGATAGCGAGCGGGACGTGCAACGATGGAGGGGTGAGCTGAGATGGACGTGGTCCCGGCTGGATCGGTTGGCATCAGCGACGTACCCGATCCACGCAGCAAGCAGAGTGGCACGAACTACTGGATGAGAGACAACGCGGGCCGCAAGCAGCTTAGGGATGAATGGAACGATGAGCGATTCGACTGGACGGCACAGTTCCACACAGTCGTGACGATCCCTCGCGGGATGGGTCGTCAGTCGGTGATCGACGTGCACGAGAAACGGGGTTGGATCTTGCAGACCTTCATGATGGTGGAGATGGGCAATCACCTGATGACGTTCATCCCTGGCGGAAGCGCCATCACCGGTCCTCTCTCGTCTTCCCCCAAGATGTGTCCGACATGTGGAACTGCTCGTCGGGACTTCTGCGCGAACCGTTGCATCGGCCAGCCCGATCCCTGGCACACGGGGCTGTCATCCGCCCTTCCTTTCGAGACGAGCGCAGCTCTGCCACCTGCACCTCCACGTGAGACGCCCGCCTCGGGCGCGACGCCTCCCCGTCCCGACGGCGAGTAGGGAGGTTCAGGAGCCACGAGCGAACGTGCCGCCGCGTAGATCGCTTGGGACTACTG
Organism: uncultured Actinomycetes bacterium; assembly: GCA_963810915.1. Taxonomy (GTDB): domain Bacteria; phylum Actinomycetota; class UBA4738; order UBA4738; family HRBIN12; genus JAOUEA01. The sequence goes on from CAWEPH010000006.1 coordinate 318,341, forward strand.
TGGGCGGAAGATCGCGATGGCTGCACGGCGGAGCGACTGGAGAAGCGAGTGCCGTGAGTGTCAGGCGAACAACTGTGGTGGTTGGCATGGTCATGGCGTTATCGGTGATCGCGCCGTTGACCGAGGGTATCGCTCACCCGACCACGAGTTTCGAGGCGTGCGCCGCCCGCACGCGGACGTCGGAGTCATGCCTGCGGCGTGCTCGATACACGTGGGGCGATACCGTCTTCCTGCGCGCGAAGGTCACGCCCGCCCACGGCGGGTTCCGAGCGGCGGTCCTTCGGCGCGATCCCGGATCCAATGTTTGGATGCGTGTGGATGCCGTTCGGGTTTCCGATCGCGGGCGGATGTGGTGGAGGTGGAAGACGACCTTCCAAGATGCCGACAGGCATGGTCCCTACACGTTCAAGTTCCAGATCCACGGAGTCAGCAGCTTGGTGTGGACGTGGGTGCTGTACCGCGATCAGCACCCACGCTCGACGCCCCCTGCATAGGTTGGCGGTCGCGCTCACGGCAGGAGGTACTGCGATGAGCCGGACGTCGTCGACGCGCTGCCGACCCGTCAGGGTTGGCGGGAACGCTCCACCAGAGCCGCCAGGCTGTGGGCGATGGAGACGATCGCGAGCGCCTGTACCGCCTCGTAGCTGCCGGGTTTCAGCGTGCCCGCGAGCGAAGCCGCCTGCTGTGCGAAATCGGCTGCGGTCCGCGCCCCTGCTTCATCGTCGATCGCCATCGTTGCCACCCTTCCCTCGATGTGGATCCCTCACAGTAACCAGGAGAGGAACGCGGGAGCGACCGACCGAGGATCCCACCCAGGCGCTCGGCTCAGTGGCAGGTGGCGCTGCCCGCATCCGTGAAGGTGGACGAGCCCTCCGGCAGGAACCGCCAGTCGTAGCTGCCCGCGTGGAGCGTCAGCTTCAGCGCCCCGAACGTCTGGTCCGTCGCGGTCGCGCTGTTGGCCGAGCGGTTCGAGGGGGCGGCGAGCTTGTGCAGGTTCCTGCCGCCGACACCGACGACCCACTGCACCATCCCGTTCGGGTCGTAGTTGCCGGCGGCGTTCTGCGGCTTGAACCGCTCGTAGAAGTGGGAGTCGCCGCCCAGGATCGCCTCGACTCCGGCCGGCACGAGGTCGTCCCAGAACGGCTTCATCGCGCCGGTTACCTGCGACCCATTCGCCTTCGATCGGAACCGCGGCTTGTGCAGCATCGCGATCGTGCACCCCGTGGCATGCGCGGCGAGGTCTTGCTCGAGCCAGTCGTTCTGCGGCGAGCCCTCACCGCAGCCGCCGGGAACGTCCGAGCACTCCGAGTTCAGCGCGATGAAGTGCCAGCCCGCGTGGTCCCAGCTGTAGTAGCCGCCGGGCTGCGGACCACCTTGGACGCCCCAGTACGCGAAGTACCCGTCCGGACCCGACGACCCGCAGCCGGTTCCGGCCGTGTCGTAGTCCTCGTCGGAGAGGATGGGATGGGTGATCGCCTTGTACTGCCCCCACGAGGGGTTGTACGCCTGCTGGAAGGCCGCGAGTCCCCCGCAGTCGTATTGGGTATCGCCGACGGCGAGGATCTGATCGGCTCCGTTCAGCAGCTGCGCGGTCCATCTCTGGCGGCACGCGGTCGCAGTACCGTTCCCGCCGTTGAAGCTCGCCGTCGGACGGATCGCACGCGATGTCTCCCGCCGCCATCACCACGGCGCCGCCGCCACCGCCCGTATCCGGCGGCGTGGTCACGTCGACCGGCGCCGACGCATCGGAGGATCCTGATCCGTTCGTAGCGGCGACCGCGTAGGCATACGGGGTCGACGGCGCGACGGTCGTGTCCGTGAAGCTCGTGCTCGTGGGCGTGGCGAGGAGACCGCCGTCGCGATAGACCGTGTAGCCGGTCGCGCCGCTGGAGGCGTTCCAGCTGAGATCCACGCGGGTGGCCGAGATCGCCGTGGCGCTCAGCCCCGTCGGGATCGGCGGCGCGGTGCCGCCACCGCCACCACCCACGAACGTCGTGGAGATGATCACGTCGTCGAAGACGACGTCCATCGATGTCGATGCCGTGTCGTTGCGGCCCAGCACCACCTGTCCAACCGCGGCGGTGCCGAAGTCCTGCGCCCCGCTGATGTCATCGACGCGCACGCCGTTCGCCCACGCCTCGCCGACCCCCGATGCGCCGTTCACGAGCACGTGGAGCTGCAGGTCGACGAAGGCGCCCGGGGACACGCCGAGGGCGCTCGTGCGCGTTCCGCCCGTCAAAACGTTCTTCAGCACCAGCTTGTCGGACGCATTCACGTTGAGGGAAGCCACGATCTTGCCCCCGGCGGTGCGCACCCGGAGCAGCGGCGTCGAGCCGGCATGGCTCACGACCTCGACGAGGGCCCGGACGTACAGGTCTGATTGCGGCACCGACAGGACCTTGGTCGCGTGAGCCGACCCGGACGAGCCCGTGGCGCGCCCCGCCCACGCCCCCGCTGCCCTGATCGCCTGCTGTGGGGAGAAGTTGTTGGAGGAGGTCCACTGTCCGAGCGTCCCCGACTCGAACCCGTCGGACAGGAGTTCGGCGGCCGCACCCGGATGCATCGGGAGGAGCACACCGGTCACCACGGACGCCGACACGAGCAGCGCCTTCCACCGACGTCGTCGGCCCACCATGGATGCCCCCACTCCTCTCCCGCCCCGGCCCGGATCGGGGGCGGGTTCGGTGCCGATGGTAACCGCTCTCGGCATCGGAGAGTAAACCGGACGTCGTAGGTCCTACGCCGGAGCCCGCTCGCGCGGCACCCGGTCAGACGCGGGGGTAGGTGTAGCCGTACCCCTTCACGCGCATCGCCTTGGTGGACGTGCTGTAAAGGCGCGACCGAGGGATCGGGACCATCTCGCCGCACCGCCCACAGGTGAAGGCCCCATCCCAGCGCGCCGGGATGGCTTGCGCCCAATGGCATTCCGTACATGTCTCGAAGATCATCTCCGAGAAGCACGAGAAGCACCGCGTCTTGACGGCGTCGTCGCCCGCCGGTGTCGGCATCATGCAGTCGGGACAGGTGAGATAGGCCATGGCGCTCGATAGGTCATCGGGTCCGAGGGGGGGCGCCTGTAGGCCAGACGGGGGAACTCGGGACTATCGGCGATGGATCGACCGCCGAACGGCCCGCAGGGGGGCCGTGAGCCTCCACGACGTGGATCCGTACACGAGCTCGAGCCGCGACTTCAATCCTGCGGTCTCGGCGTGGAGCGCATCCGCCTCGGCCGAGGACGCGCGCGCCGCCGCGTCGAGCTCCTCCATGCGCGCCACGAGCTGCTCCTCGCGCGCCACCTCCCACCATCGTCGGGGCTTCCCGTCGATCAACGGGTTGAGCTCGGGCGCGAGGACGTCCGCCAGCTGCGCGTCCTCCGAGCGTACGTACCAGCGGTTGAGGCCGTCGTCGGCCGCGAAGCCGAACCCTGCATCCGTCAGGATCGCCTCGCTCTCCGCGTAGGTGTCCTCCGCCCGGCGAGGCGCCCGGGCCTCCACCACGACGACGAGCGGACGGAACCGTCCGAGATCCGCGCCCCGCAGGACCGCCGGCTCGAAGCCCTCGACGTCCACCTTCAGGAAGTGGAACCCGCCCGGATCCTCCGCAGGGGTGCCCTCCATCAGCTCGCGCAGCGGCATCATCTCGACCTCGGTCACCTCGACACGGCTCCCCTCGGTCCGGTGTCGATCCGCGATCGCGGTCTCCAGCGTGGTGAGGCCCGTCTGCGCACCCTCGGCGCTGACGATCACGTTCAGCGAGACCCGCGCGCGCTCGGTGCCGGCCGCCACCTCGGCCACGCGGTCGCGCGGTCGCTCCTCGCGCAAGCGTCCCGCGTAGTAGGGGTTGGGCTCCACGTCGAGGCCGGCCCATCCGTGTTCGTAGGCGACCTTGGTCACGGAGTCCTCGGAGGGATCCATGGCACCGACGTCCACGTAGAACCCCGGTTCGAGCCGGTGCAGCACCCGCCAGAGGCGCACGTCCTCCCAGTGATCGGCCCAGGAAACGGGGAGGTGCGGCGGGAGGCCCGGCATGGCGCGAGATGCTAGCAGCCGGGCTCCGAGGAGACCGCCGGCGAGGGCGTCACACGCCGTCGAGTCCGAGCACCGACGCCAACGCGGACGCGACGACCTCGGGATCGTCGGCGCGGACCGTGATGTGGCCGAGCTTGCGACCCGGCCTGGGCGCCTTCCCGTACGTGTGCAGGTGGGCGTGCGGCACGGTCGCCACCGACGCCAAGTCGGGCTCGGTTCCGATCAGGTTCACCATCGCCGAGGTCCCGATCGGTGCCGGCGGACCGAGCGGCAGGCCCGTGACGGCCCGCAGGTGCTGCTCGAACTGCGAGGTCTCGGCGCCCTCGATCGTCCAGTGCCCGGTGTTGTGCACGCGGGGCGCCATCTCGTTGCCGAGCAGATCCTCGCCGACCTGGAACAGCTCGACCGCCAGCACGCCAACGTACGCCAGGTCGTCCATCAACGCGTGCACGTGCGCTTCGGCGCGCGCCTCGAGCTCCGGCGAGAGGTCCGGGGCCGGCGCGCGGGTGAGACGCAGGATCCCGTCGCGATGGTGGTTCTGCACGAGCGGATAGCAGGCGACCGCGCCGTCACGCCCGCGGGCCGCCACGATCGAGAGCTCGCGGTCGAAGGCCACGAACCCCTCGAGCAGCGACGGCACCTCCCCGACCGCCCGCCAGGCATCCTCGGCGCGGGCGCGGTCGTGGATCACGACCTGTCCCTTGCCGTCGTAGCCGAAGCGTCGCGTCTTCAGGACGGCCGGCGTGCCGATCGCGTCGAGCGCCGTCTCCAGCTCCTCGGTCGAGGCGACGGGGGCGTACGGAGGCACCGGCAGGCCGACGGCCTCGAACCGGCGTTTCTCGCGCAGGCGGTCCTGCGCCACCTCCAGCGCGGCGGGGGGCGGGTAGACCGGGACGCGCTCCGCCATCGCGCGCACCGCGTTCACCCCGACGTTCTCGAACTCGTACGTGAGCACGTCGGACCTCGCCGCCAGGCGCTCCAGCGATCCGAGGTCGTCGTAGGCGCCCACGAGCGCGGGCGCGACCTGCGCCGCCGGTGAGTCGGCCGCCGGGTCGAGCGTCGTGCAGCGGATCCCGAGGGGGTAGCCGGCGATCGCGAGCATGCGGCCGAGTTGACCGCCCCCCACGATCCCGACGCGCGCCACGGACTATCCCGCGGGATCGGGATGGTCGAGCACGTGGGCGGTCTGTGCGGCGCGGAACGTGATCAGCCGCTCGCGCACGGCGTCGTCGTGCAGGGCCACCACCGCTGCGGCGAGCAGGGCGGCGTTCACCGCGCCCGAGCGACCGATCGCGAGCGTGCCCACCGGGATGCCCGCCGGCATCTGCGCGATGGACAGGAGCGAATCCATCCCCTTGAGCGCCTTCGATTCCACCGGCACGCCGAGCACGGGGAGGTGCGTCTTGGCTGCGGTCATGCCCGGAAGGTGGGCCGCGCCGCCCGCGCCGGCCACGATGACCTGGAGCCCGCGGTCCGCGGCGGTGGACGCGTACTCGAAGAGCAGGTCGGGCGTGCGATGGGCGCTCACGACCCGCGTCTCGCACGCGACGCCGAGCTCCTCGAGGGTCTCGACCGTGTGCTTCATCGTCTCCCAGTCGGAGCGCGACCCCATGATGACGCCCACCAACGGCTCGCTCATGGCCTGAGTCTATCGGCGCCGAGACGCCTCCCGCCCCACTCCGCGCTACTTCGGCGGCGACGCGCGCCGGACCTGCCGAGCGCGGCCGAGGTTCCCGATCAGCAGGCCGACGGCCACCACCAGGTAGATCTGGCCCATGACCGCCTCGGTGACCGCGAGCATCTGCGGGAAGCTCTCGGCCATCGTGAGGTCGCCGTAGCCCACGGTGGACAGGGTCGTGAAGCTGAAGTACGTGGTGTTCACCGTCGGTCGCCGGCTGACCTCCCGCGAACAGGACGCCGTCGTCGAGTCGCGGCCATCAGGCCGAAGATCGCGCCGAAGATCAGCCCCACGAGCAGGTAGATGCAGATGCCCGCCATGACCGTCGCCCACGAGACCGTGAGATGCGTGCCCATCCGCAGGAGGATCGAGACGAGGACGGCCAAGAGCAGCAACAGGGTCATGGCGTCCAGCACGCTGCGGGCCGTCTCGGAGTCGGCGATAGGAGGCGAAGATCGCCGCGACGATCAGGACGGGCACGGCGACGAGCGCGATGCGGAAGGCGAGCTTCGGCGCCCGCGAGGTCCGCAGGGCGAACAGGAGCGTGACGCCGAGGAGCGACCACGGCGAGCACGCGCTGGAGCCCGGTGTCGGACAGCCCGGCGATGCAGAGCGTGCTGAGCAGGATGAGCAGGAGCAGCAGCCCGTAGCTGTCGGCGGCGGCGAGGCGCTGCCTGAGGGTCCAGCCGCGACGGTGCCCCGGCAGCGCGTGCGCTACGCCGTCGTCGGTCCCGCCCGTCCCGGCGGCGTCGTTCGGTTCGGTGGTCCATCGGCGGAGTCTAGAGCGCGATGACCGACAGGTCCTCAGGCGCCGAGCGCCCGGAGCCAGATCCTCGCCACCCGCCCGGGGTCGGTGAACACGACCTCGCGGGCCCCCAGCCAGTCCGCGAGCTCGTGCAGGGCTCGCGCCACCGCCGCGCCGGCGCTCGCCGGCGCGTCGTCCTCCGCGTGGACGGCGTGCACGTTCAGGACGCCCGAGGCGCGATCGAACCGCGGGTCGATGCGGCCGATCAGGCGATCGCCGTGCAGGATCGGCAGCACGAAGTAGCCCCACCGCCGCTGCGCCACCGGCACGTAGATCTCCAGGCGGAAGAAGAAGTCGAACAGAGCCTCGGTGTGATCGCGATCGGAGACCAGATCGTCGAACGGCGACAGGAGCACGGTCCGGGGTCGGAAGGGATGGTCGAGCAGCTCGGCGTGCGCGTACCACTCCCCCTTCACCCCGTCCACCTCCACGGGAACCGCCACGCCCTCCCGCGCCAGCTCCCGAAACGCGCGTTCCCACCCCGGCGGGCGCCCGTCGAAGGCGTAGCCGAACTGGGTGGGTGTGGCCACCCCGCGCGCGTGGAGCTGGCGCTCGAGGATGCGGCGCGCCACCTCGCGCTGCGGGAGACGAGGCTCCGCGACCGGGAGGCTCCGCTCCGTGAGATCCCACAACCGCTGCTGGCCGTCCCGCCCGACGATCATGATCTCGCCCTTGCTCCACATCAGGTCGAGCATCATCGCGACGCTGCGGCCCCGCTCGTCGTTCCACCCGCCCGAGCGCCAGGGGATGACCGCGCGGTCCTCCAGGTCGCGGGCCCGCATCGGACCGTTGCGGCGGAGCTCCCGCATGACGTAGCGACGGAATCCGGCGTTCGCGGTGAGCCAATCCTTGATGTAGCGGCGACGGGCCGCTCCCGACGACGGTCCGCGATCCGGGTAGCGGAGCATCGACTCTCGGTGCACCGCGAAGTCCGAGGTGGGGACGATGTGGACCCAGTACTCGAAGAGCGAGCGCTTGGTCCAGAGCATCCGCTCGAGCTCCTCCACGCGGAACCGACGGCCCAGCCGCGAGAAGAGCACGAGGTGCTCGGTGCGCGCCACGGCCGACGTGGGATCCATCTGCACCATCCACAGGTCGTGGACCACGTCCGCGACGGAGGCCGGGCGCGGCGCGGACAACCGCTGGCCCACCACGCACAGGCGCCGCGCCTGCCGTCGCGTGAGCCTCAGGGGAGCGTTCACGCGATGCAGGCTACGCTACCGCGCTGACGCCCACGGACCAGGAGGGAGCCGGGTGCAACCATGCGAGGCGCCATCTCGCACGGATGTGCGCGAGGCGGCGGATCGTCACCCGCAGATCGCCAAGCTCGAGGTCCGCGACGTGTACGCGCGGGCGCTCCGCCTCTATCGCCGCGAGCCGTTCCGCGTGTCCGTGACGGCCGTCCTGCTGCTCGGACCCGGCCTGATCCTCGGCATCGGCAGCGGGGCCTTCGCCGACCGGCTCGCCGACGACACCGCCGGCGACCGCTTCCTTGCGGTCCTCATCCTCGCTCTTGTGGGCGCCGTCCTGGGCACGCTGGGCACGGTCGCCTACTCCGGGGTTCTCGACGAGCTCGTCGGCGCGGTGATCCGCGGAGCGACACCGCCGCCGATCGGCGCCGCGATGCGCAACCTCCCGTATTGGCGCCTGATCGTGGCCGACCTCTACGTCGCGGTCGCCGCGGGGATCGGCTCCGCCCTCGGTGTGCTCCCCGGGGTCGTCGCGCTGGCGTTGTTCTGCACGGTTGGGCCCATCGTGAACATCGAGCGGCATCGGCCGCTCGCGGCGATCCGTCGCGCCGCGGGACTCACGTCCCGCCATCTGTTCCTCACCCTGATGACGGTGGGCATCCCGCTCACGCTCGAGATCGCGGCCCACGAGTACCTGCTCCACCTGAAGGGAAACGTCGGGACGTTGATCGAGTTCCTCGTGGGCTTGCCGCTGATCCTCACGATCGGCGCTGCCGTGGGTCTCAACGAGGTCGTGTTGGCGTACGCGCTGCTCGCGCGCAGCCCGGACTCATCCGTGGCCGAGCAAGTCCTCGCGACCGCACCGAGCGTCGAGCCGGAGCGCGGCTAGCGCGTGATGGCTTCGGCGAAGCTCTCGAAGTTCTCCACGTAGCGCTCGGCGTCCTCGTCGCTCATCACGATCGAGGTCGTCCAGCTCTCCCACTTGGAGCCCGGGCTCTTGAAGACACCCCGGTTCAGCTGCCAGAGCCACGCGAGCTGCGGCACCCGATCGTCGATCTCCCAGAGGTCGCGGTACTCGCGGATCGGGGTCGAACGCCAGTCGATCGAACCCTTGGCCGACTGGGTCTTCATCGACGCCGGGAGCTTGTGCCGCGCGATCGTGTCCTCGCAGCGATGCAGGATGTCGTTGATCTCGTCGAGGCGGACGTACGCGTCCTTCGTGAGGACCTCCGTCAGGTTGACCTTGGCGGCGGCCATCGTGAGCGGGTTCCCGTTGAAGGTCCCCACCTGCTCGAGGTCTCCGTCGATCACCATGCGCATGGCGTCTTCCGTCCCGCCGATGGCTCCGCAGGGAAGGCCCGCCCCGAGCGCCTTCGCGTAGGCCACCAGGTCGGGCTGCACGCCGAAGGCCTCGATCGCGCCGCCCCAGGCCACGGTGAAGCCCGTCTTCACCTCGTCGAACGCGAACATCGCGCCGTCGGCGCGGCAAAGCTCCTTCAACCGCTGCAGGTATCCGGCGTCGGGCAGCACCACGCCGCAGTTCGTCATGACGGGCTCCACGATCATGCCGGCGATCCGGCCCGCGTTCTCGGCGAACGCCCGTGCGGCGGCGTCGGCGTCGTTGAACGGCACGGAGATCACCGAGTCGACGGCGCCGGGGATCAGCCCCTTGGTCTGGGCCACCGAATGCGGACGCTCCCGCGGGCCGGCGAGGTCGGGAGCCGGGAAGACGCTCACCATCAGCGCGTCGTGGTGGCCGTGGTAGGTGCCCTCGATCTTCAGGATCAGCGGGCGCCCGGTGGTGGCGCGCATGATGCGCACGGCGTCGAGCGTGGCCTCCGTCCCGGAGTTCCCGAACCGCCAGTACGGCAGGCCCGTGCGCTCCGCGAGGTTCTCGGCCACCACCAAGGCGTCCTCGGTGGGCTGCGCGAAATGGGTCCCGAGGGCGACGCGCCGCTGCACGGCCTCGACGATCTTCGGGTGCGCGTGGCCCATCACCATCACGCCGTACCCGTTGTGGTAGTCGACGTACTCGTTCTGGTCGATGTCCCAGACGTGGGATCCCAACCCGCGGTCGACGTAGATCGGGTGCGGCGGCCACATCTGCCAGCTCGACGAGACCCCGCCCGGCAGGTGCGACTTGGCCTCCTCCCGGTAGGCGAGGCTCCGCGCGTGCTTCGCGTCGAGCGCGGTCGTCTCCTCCTTGATCAGCTGCTCGACGAGACCCAGGTCGATCTCGACGGTCTCGGTAGCGCTCATGACGGTGCTCCCCTCTCGCGTCGCGCGCCGCTCAGTTGCCCGTGACCGCGGCGGCGAACTCCTCGAAGTTCGCGATGTAGCGTGCCGCGTCATCCTCCGTGTGCCACACCGAGAGCGTCCACGTCTCCTGCTTCGTCCACGGCGACTTGAACACGCCGCGGTTCTGCTGGAAGAGCCACGCGAGGTAGCTGATCCGCTCGTCGATGCCCACCGCGTCACGGTACTCGCGCACGGGCTTGGCCGAGTAGATCACCGAGCCCTTGGCACCGACGCCGCTCACGTACGCGGGCAGGCCGTACCTGGCGATCACGTCCGACAGGCCGTCCTTCATGATCTGGTCGATGCGGTTGAACTCGTCGTAGACACCCCCAACCAGCACCTCCGTCAGCGCGACGCGCGACGCGGCCATGGTCAGCGGGTTCCCGTTGAAGGTGCCCGCCATGTCGTACTTGTCCTCGATCACCGGACGGTAGAGCTCGCTGGTGGCGCCGATCGCCCCGCAGGGCAGACCGCCGCCGATGGCCTTGGCGAGGCAGACGATATCCGGCGTGACCCCGAACACCTCGACGGCGCCGCCGTACGCGATCGTCGCGCCCGTCTTCACCTCGTCGAAGGCGAGGTACGCGCCGTTGGCGTGGCAGAGCTCGATGAGCCCCTGCAGGTAGCCGTCGTCCGGCATGATCACGCCGCAGTTCATCATGGCCGGCTCGACGAACATGCCGGCGATCTGCCCTTGGTGCTCGGTGAACGCGCGGCGCACGGCATCGAGGTCGTTGAACGGCACCACGATCACGAGATCCGCGAAGGCCTGCGGGATGCCCATGGCTTGCGGCACGGTGGTGGGGTGTTCACGCGGCCCGATCAACGACACGTCCGGACCGACCGAGAACATCAGCGAGTCATGGTGGCCATGGTAGGTGCCCTCAACCTTGATCAGCTTGTCGCGGCGGGTGTTCGCGCGCATCAGCCGCGCGGCCTCGAGGGTGGCCTCCGTGCCCGAGTTGCAGAACCGCCAGAGCGGAAGGTTGAACCGGTCGGCGAGGTTCTCACCGACCACGTCGAGGTCCTTGGTCGGCTGGGCGAAATGCGTGCCGCGCGGCGCCTGCCGCACGATGGCCTCGGTGATCTTGGGGTGCGCGTGCCCCACCACCATCGCGCCGTAGCCGAGGTGGAAGTCGATGTACTCGTTGCCGTCGATGTCCCAGAGGCGGTTGCCCTGCCCGTAGTCGACGTAGATGGCGTGCGGGGGGGACGCCTGCCAGCTGGACGCCACGCCGCCCGCGACGTGCTGCTCCGCGACCGCCCGGTAGGCGATGGACGCTTGGCGCTTGGGCGCGAGCTCCGTCTCCTCGCGCTCGATGAGACGGTCGATCAGGTCGAGGTCGAACCCGGTGGTCTCCCTCGTGGCCATGATGAAGATCCTCCTTGCGAACCGCCCAACCCCGGTGCAGGAGTTTGAACGGCGGTTCAAACGTGCCCGGATGATACCCCAGGACCCCCGCGCCGGGAAGCCCTGCTTCCGGTGGAACCCATCGCGTTGGTATCGTGGAGGCGCACGTGGTGGGTGTAGCTCAGCTAGGTTAGAGCGCCTGGTTGTGGTCCAGGAGGCCGCGGGTTCGAATCCCGTCACTCACCCTCGTTTCCCTACCCCTGCGCACCCGTCCATCCGTTGCAAGGTCCGTGCAACCTCCCGTCCCTAGCGTGGACTCGACACCAGGGACGCCGTCACCGGGATGGCTCCCGACGAAGAAGGAGGGGTCGCATGGCGAAGACGGAGCACCGTGACTTCGCGGAGCCGGACGAGGTCCGCACGTTCGATCTGGGGCACGCGGACATCCTCAACACCGAGGGCGGCACGATCGGCCGCCTCGTCTTCGAGCCTGGATGGCGGTGGTCGAAGGACGTGAAGCCGATCGCGGGCACCGATCTCTGCGAGGCGCCGCACTTCCAGTACCACATCGCAGGCACGCTCCGGATCCAGATGGCCGACGGGAATGAATTCGACGCCACCCCCGGCCAGCTGACGTACCTGCCCTCGGGCCATGACGCGTGGGTCGTCGGTGACGAGACGGTCGTGGCCGTCGACTGGTTCGGGGCATCGCACTACGCGCAAGCCTGAACGGCCGTCGTCTCGGTCGGGGCCGCCGCGGCGCACAGGCGTCGCGGCGGCCCCATCATGTCCCGGGCGCGTATCCGTCGCCCGCCAGCTCCCGCAGCCGTGTGAGGGCGGCCAGATATCCGCCCTCATCCACGACGGCGGCGGCCGCGCGGGCGATCTCCGCGGCATCCGGGTCGCCCAGCGCCGCGCGCACCTCGGCATCGGCCCAGCGCGCCTCGTAGCGGGTGAGCCCGTCGCCGCCCGCGAGCGACGCCTCCACGAGGGGCGGAGCCTCCTCCGCCCGCCCCGCCCCCACCAGACCGATCGCCATGCGCGCGCGGGCCCAGGCCGCGAAGAGCGGGATCGAACCGCCCATCTCGAGCGACCGGGTGAAGGCGTCGACCGCATCGTCGTAGCGACCGGCGGCCTGCAACGCGATCCCCACCGCGCGCCACGAAGCCGACGTCCACTCGCGGTGACCGATCCCCTCGGCGATCCGCAAGGCTTCGCTCGCGCTCGCCAGCGCCTCGTCGGCGCGTCCGAGCCCCGACAGCGCTTCGGAGCGATGCCACAGCGCGTAGGCCTCGCCCTCGGCGTGACCGAGCGACCGTTCCAGCGCGAGCGCGGCCTCGGCGTCGACGAGGCCCTCGTCGGGTCGCGCCATGAACACGAGCGCATGACCTCTGGTGGACCGAGGGGTCCCGACCCGCAACAGCTCACCCGCGTCCTCGAAGAGTCGCGCCACCCGGTCGAAGAGGTCGACGGCCTCACGGATCCGCCCACGCATGAAGGTCGCCATCGCGCGGCCGTCGAGGATCCCGGCGGCGCCGGACGCGTCTCCGAGCGCCTCGAACAGCTCGAGCGCCTCGTCCGCGCGCTCCTCCGCCCGCTCCTGCCGGCCCAGGTTCATGTCCACGATGCTTCCGACCGCGAGCGCCTCGGCACGCGCCGCGGGGTCGTCGCCCGCCTCCGAGAGCGCCATCTCCACGAGATCCGCGGCACGGCCGTAGTCGTCTGAGCCCCCCTCCATCATCGCCACTCGGGCCAGCAACCGGGAGCGGCTCACCCGGTCCTGGGGGGCGACGAGCGCCGCGCGGAGATCTTCCCGTGCGCCGGCGAGGTCGCCCGCGCGGCTCCTCGCCTCGGCCCGAGCGCGCAGCAGTCGGGAACGATTGGGCTCGCGCGGATCGAGCTCGAGACCCGAGCCGGCGAGCGCCGTCACCTCGTCGTTCGCGGATCGGTTCAGGGCCTCTTCCGCAGCATCGGCGTACCTCGTCGCAGCCTCCGCAGCATGGCCCGCGATCGCCAGGTGCAGCGCCAGTTCCGAGGGATCCGCGCCCTCAAGCACCAAGACGGTCGCCACAGCCTCGTGAAGCCTCGCCGAGGCGGAGGGGTCGAGCTCGGCGACGGCGGCCGCCGCCACCGACTCGTGCGCGGTCGTCCACCCATGCTCTCCCCAACGCGCGAGGCCGGCGCGGGCCAACCGGTCGAGTCCGTCCAGGGACTGGCTCGCCTCCGACCCGGTCACTTGCGCGACCGTCCGCTCCGGGACCTCCCGCCCGAGCACGGCCAGGACCTCGAGTGCGTCTCGCGTGCCTGGGTCGAGCCGCCGGATGCGAGCCTGGATCGCGCGCCGGTTGCCCAGTCGCACGGCGTCTTGAACCGCATCGATGCCCGGGGTGCCCTGGACCCACCACCGACCCTGCCCATCCGCGCGGACGATCCCGTCGGCCTCGAGCGCACGGAGCACCTCAACCACGGTGAGTGGCCAGGCGTCGGACTCCTCGGCGATGGCGTACGCGATCGCGTCATCATCCACGAGCGATCCGAGCGCCTGTCCCGAAAGCGGCACGAGCTCGAGATGGCGGACGTCGCGGCTCCGTTCCAGCTCTTCCAGGAACACCTCGGCCCGGGAATCGCGGCGGATCTCGTCGGGCCGGCAACTGAGCACCAGGCGCAACCCGTCGGCCCGCTGGGCGGTGGGCGAGAGCAGTTCGAGGCTGCTGGGGTCCGCCCATTGGAGGTCGTCGACGACCAACACCGCCGGGAGCACCGCCGACAAGAGCCTGCCGACGCCTTCCAGCCAAAGCCCGTGCCGGCTCGCAGGATCGAGCTCGAGGTCCGCCACGTCGCGAAGGTCAGCCAGCTCGGGGAGCAGATCCCTCATCGCAACCGCGACGAGCTCCGGGACCGCGTGCACCGCGAACGCATCGAGAGCCAACACCTCACGGAGCACCGAGCGCACGAGCGCCCACGGCTCATCGCGCTCGGCCGGTACGGCGCGCGCGCGGAGCACGGGTATCGGGGATCCGCCGGTCAACTCGTCGATGAGCCGGGTCTTCCCCGCCCCAGAGGGGCCCTGGATCACGACCACCGGATCCGCTCCGATGAGCGTGGCGAGCTCCGTCTCGCGTCCGACGAATCTCGCGTTCCCGGCCGAGACGCCGACCTCCTTGGCCCGGGCCGGCCCCCGGCCCGCCCCGCGCACCTCGATCTCGCCTCGTAGCACCCGCGCGTGCAGTTCGGTGGCCTCACCCGAGGGATCCAGGCCGAGCTCATCCGCGAAGCGGCTCCGGAACCGCTCGAACGCCGTCAACGCCCCCGCGACGTCGCCCGCCCCGGCGAGTGCTCGGACGAGGTGCAGGGCGGCCGCCTCCCGCAGCGGCTCTCGAACCACGGCCTGCTCGGCGAGCGCGACCGCCTCGGCCGCATCGCCGAGCAGCAGCGCCGCGGACGACCCCGCCTCCAGCACGTCCTGGAGCGCGCGTGCGGCCTGCGCGCGTGGCTCGAAGGCCCACTCCTCGTACGCGTCCTCCGCGAGTGGCTCGCCCATCCACCGTGACGCGGCGCGACGGGCTTCGGCCAGCACGGTGAGGGGCTCGGGATCCCCGCTGCGCACGTGGTCACCGGCCGCGAGGAGATCCTCGAGATCGACCTCGACCCGCGGGTCGTCGACGAGCGTGTAGCCGCCCGACCCCGTCTGCACGAGATCCGGATGGCCCAGGGCACGGCGCAGCCGGGACACCAGCACTTCGAGGTTCGCCGCCGGATCCGCCGGGGCCCGATCGGGCCAGAGCGCCTCCACCAACACCTCCTTCGCCGCGAACGAGCCTCGACGCACGGCGAGCACGCGGAGGAGGCGTCGCGGAAGGCGCCCGTTGAAGGCGGTCACCGGGATCTCCTGGCCGTCCCGAAGTACCGCGGAGCGCCCCAGCAGCTTCAGCTCGAACGCCATCGACGACATCGGCCGATGCTCACGCGCGGGCCGCGCGAGCGCAACTCGCGCTTCGTCATCACGGTCTCGATTGGTAAACTGCGCCGGGCCTCTAGCTCAATCTGGCAGAGCAACGGACTCTTAATCCGCAGGTTCGGGGTTCGAGTCCCCGGGGGCCCACCACCTGACCTGCAGCGTTGCCTACGTGCAGGCTGCACCCGCCGGGCTTGCCTGCCACTCTTGCCAGGCGACTGAGTCACCCACCTGGTCTACGACGTGTGCACGGGATAGCGCAGATGCGTGACACCCACACCGGTGACGACTGTCGGATTCCCGAGGACGACCGGTGTGTTCGCGAGGTGGTCGAATAGCCGCACTCCTGCGCCAAGCAACACGGCAGCCAGATCGATGTGGATCTCGTCGAGCAGCCCGGCGTCCAGGCACTGCTGGATCGTATGAGCGCCGTGCACTGCCACGGACTTCCGGCCGGCAGCCGATCTGGCTCGTGCAACGGCGCTTTCGATGCCGTCGGTGACGAACTGGACCGTCGAGCCGGGCCGTGGCCAGCCGTCGGGCACGTCGTGGGTGGCGACGAAAGCGGGTACATCCCACGGGTGCTGGCCGCCCCAGCCGTGCGCGACCTCGAACGTGCGCCGACCGGTGAGGAAGGCGCCGACCTCAGCCATCAAGCCCCTCACGTGGTCGGCGCTCGGCGCCGAGACGCGGAACGTCATGTCCGATCTCGTGCTCGGCATGGAGACCTCGACGTCGCCCGAGAAGTACCAGTCGAAGACTTCGGCGACCCCGTCGTTCGCGTCGGCGACGTACCCGTCGAGAGACATCGACATGATCGCGACCACATTGGTCATCGTGCAGCTCCTTTCGCGACAAGGGCGCGGCCAATCTTAGAAGCGGCGGACGCTCGATCCGACTGTCCACCTGGCGCTGTCTCCGGATCGACCTGCCTTGCGTGATGACCCGAGACCCGGCTACCGTGTGGCTCCCCCGACACGACGTGCTCGAAGGAGAGGATGAGCCGTGGTGGCGGAGGGGACACTCGTGGTTTGGGATCGCTTCGGGGGAGACTGGTTGGCGGTTGCCGCCCCGGGCGACAACATGATCCGGCTCACGAACATCCAGCCTGAACCCGGAAGGCAGATGAGCCTCGAACACCGCGAGCTCGCCTTCTGGTTCGAGCCGAACGATGTGGGCAAGCTCCTCGCCCTGAGCTCCCTCTCGCCCACCCGGGTGATCACGCCTGACGGACGGCACCGTCACGCCAGGTGAACGAGAGCTGTACCGGCTGTCCGGATACCCCGGTGGCCACGCGCCGTCCGTTCATCGAGAGGCTCACCCCGCCGGCATTGCCCAACCAAAGATCGAGAGCCCTACGTGCGTGATACACGAGGGTGCTCCCCGGCGCGTAGGTCTTGGCGGGCCGGACCTGCCCGTCGACCGTTGCCTCGATCCAGCACGCGGCGCGCACCGTCACGACAGCGTGCAGGGGCGTCGAAGGGATCGTGGGCCGCGGCGCGGCCGCGGACGGCGGCGCGGCGGCGGGCACCCCCGACGAACCCTGACTCCGGACACCCGCTGGCACTCCGCTCGAGCTCCGCATGACGGAGAAGGCCGCGATCGCGATGAGGAGTGTGACCGAGACGATCCCCGCGAAGCCCCAGCTCGGCCGTCGGCGAGGGACGAGCATGGGTACGAGATCCGACACCGCATCGGCGTCCCCAGCCCGATCGAACGAGCGCAGCAGAGGCTCCGGGTCGAGCTCCAGATGCTCGGCGTATTCCTTCAGGAAGAATCGGGCGTAGATCCGGCCGGGGAACTCGTCAACGGGATGGTTCCCCTCGAGCGCCGCCAGATAGCGCATGCGCACGCAGGTCCAACGCGAGGCATCCACGAGCGTCTCGCGTCGCGCCAAGCGCGCCTCGCGCAACGTGGCGCCCACATCCCCCGGGACGGTCAACGTTGAGCCGTCCGTCGTCGCAGATGCCGTCTCGGCGCCGCAGAAGATGCAACGCTGCCCCGAGGCCGTTTCCTCGACGTGCTCGTTCAGCAGCAGGGACCCGCACACGGCGCACGAACGCGCTCCGCTGTGGATCGGTTCGGATGACGCTGTAACGGCCATGGTTCCGCACCGTCGCCCGGATGGGGCGGGAAGGTTGACGACGTTCGGAAGTCTTATCCTCGACCGGCCTCCACGAACGCGCAACACAGCTGCAAGCGGGGGGTATGGAGCCTCGATCTCGCGGCAAGGATCGAGGATCGTCAGCGCGGGATGAAGCGGCGTCGCACCACGTAGTTCCCCCACGTGACCAGGCCCACGATGACGATCACGAGGATGACGCGAGCGCCCGCGGACCACCCCGCCGGCACGAGCCACTTGAACAATGTGATCACGACCACCAGCTCGACGAGTTGGATGCCGAGCCAGACGATCGGATTCTCCAGCGGATGGATCGGAGGATCGGGCACCCGGCGAGCATACGTCGATGGTGCATCGCTCTTGGAGACCGGCACGCCTTCACGGCCGGATGACGACCGGCGTACCCATCGGGACGTCGCGCAGGCGCAGCATGTCGGTGTTCAGGACACGCACACACCCGTGCGACACATCCTGGCCCAGGTCGGTCGGATCCTGCGTGCCGTGGATCGCGATGCGCGACGCGTCGGGAGCCTCGGACGCCGTCGGAGGGAACCCGGACAGTCCCAGCACGTACGTGCCGTAGGGGCCGTCAGCCGCCGCGTCCAGACGCGCCCACACGAAGAACGATCCCGCGGTGGTGGGCGTGGTCCCGGCTCCGACGGCGACGTCGAACCGCTCGGCCAGACGCCCGTCGTGCCAGCGGCGGAGCCGGTGTGCCGAAAGGTCGACGACGATGCGATCGCGCAGGGGCGTGGCCGAGACCTTGCCGGCGGGGACCCAGCCCTCCGTGCCGTTGGGAGCTACGCCGAGGAGGACACGCAGCCACACGGCTCCGCCGGCGTCACGCTCGCGTTCCACCACGGGGAACGCGAGCCGCTCGCCCCACGGGTTGGTGACGGGGACGAGGCGCGAGGTCGTGCGGACCGACGGTCCAGAGAACGCCCGCAGCCGATCCTCCTGCGGGCTCACGACGATGGGTCCGGGTGGGAACGAGGGCTGGATGAGCCGCCCGGCCTCGGGGGTAGGCTCGTGCGGCACGCGGACCGCCGGGGCGGCCGTCACGGTGCTCACGACGACCCCGGCCGCGGCTTCACGCAGCGCGACCGCCGGGGCCGAGATGACCACAGCGCCGAGGAGCGCGCCCATCAAGGGCTTCCATCGCATCTGCCGATTCAACCAGAGGCGCCGCGCGAGGGTCGAGCTCGAGAAAGCTCGAGGCGCGGCTCGCGGAGGTCCCGGGCTAGACTCGCCGAGTCGCGAGAGTGGCGGAATGGCAGACGCGCTGGGTTTAGGTCCCAGTGCCCGCAAAGGGCGTGGGGGTTCGACTCCCCCCTCTCGCACCGCTCCTGACCTGCGACGATGTGGTCCGATGCCGTTGACCCTTCCGAGCGAGACCCCTCCATTTGCGAACATCTGCTACGGGCGTTTCCAGAACGGTCCGGCCGCGGCGTTCCTCGCATGACCCACTCGCGGGCGTGGGAGGCATCTATGGAGGGACGTCGCGTCCCTGCCTTCGTGCTCGTAGGAGGTTTGGAACGCGGCGATCGTGGCTAAGTCCAGACCATGACCGGGGAATCGGAAGCAGACGGCGTCCACATAAGCTCAGTGACGAGGAGCGCGCTCCAGGGACAGACGCGGTGTCTGATCGGGGACCTGGAACGTCGCCTGACATTCGACTGGGTGAGCGACCACCTGCCGGAGGTGCGGCAGTCCGCGTACGGACAGCGGAGCCTCTATTGGACCCTGGGGGTCGGCTTCGTGGTCGGCCTGGCCGCGTATGCCGGTGGATATGCGCTCAAATCGTCGGTCACGACGGAGCCGCTTGGGTTTGTGGGCGACCTGCTCTACACCCTCGGTTGGGCTCTCTGGACCGGTGTCGTCGTGGTCCTATTCCTCCAAGTCCTTCCTGAGGCAAAGCGGCGCGGATAAGGCAGCTGCTCGATGCCTACGAGGCAGACCGCGGCAAGGCCCGAGGCGAAGGCGACCGATAGGCGGCGAGGCCCCGACGTCCGTGCGCACGAGGGCCGCCTAGCGCTGGCCGGACTCAACGATCATCAACTCACTCTTGCCTGACGATGTCGACCGAGATCTCCACCGCCGGAATCGTTCCCCTGTTCTCGAGCCAGTGGATCGTGTTCCGATCCTCAGGCCAGCCCACTCCCGGCCCATAGTCCGTAGCGACCCCGCTGCGATGATCAGTGATCGTTCCCTGCAAGATGTAGACGGTGCCCGGTCTGCCCTGATGGTCGTGGATCGGGCCGAAGATGCCTCCAGGCTCGATGGTCACCATGCGCATACGTAGTTGGTGCCCTGCCATGCCCTCGATCTCGCCGGCAAGGTCAACCGTCGCTAGTGCCTTCACCGTGACACCTCTCGTCTCAGGTGCCACCTGCTCGTTGCTCATCGTGCTCTCCTCTCTGTACGCCCAGGTGTGGGAGCCTCGCTCAAATGTCACCGCAGGGCGCGTGCTCACCCCTCCGCTGTGAACGATCGCGGCCAGCTAAACAGTTCGCAGACCCGCGCGAAGGTGTCCCGGGTACCGGGCGTAGCGAGGGTAGGGCTTCGTGACCGTCTCGCCATCGGCGTCGCGAGCCGTCCGGGGGCGGCGGACCAGGGTGCGCCCGCGAACTGGTCGAGCGCGCGCCCCGAGCAGTCGGGCCCTCAGGTCCGAAGGCTCGTTGCCCGTCTTCATATGGTCTCATGTCCCACCATGGGCTTCGAGCGGGTCCACCGCCCGAGGTGAACGAAGGGGTCGTCGATGGCCAAGCTGATCTACTCGGTGATCACGTCGTTGGACGGCTACGTCGCCGACGAGCAGGGCAACTTCGACTGGGCGGCGCCGGACGAGGAGGTCCACTCCTTCGTCAACGACCTCGAGCGGCCGCTCGGCACGTACCTCTACGGACGCCGCATGTACGAGGTGATGGTCTACTGGGAGACCGTCACCGCCCTCGACCAACCGCGCCCCATCGAGGACTACGCGGAGATCTGGCGAGCGGCCGACAAGGTCGTGTACTCCACGACACTCGAGCGGGCCTCCAGCGCGAGGACGCGGATCGAGCGGGAGTTCGATCCTGCAGCGGTCCGTCACATGAAGGCGGCGGCGGAGCGCGACATCAGCGTGGGAGGGCCCCGTCTCGCCGCGCGCGCGTTCGAGGACGGGTTGATCGATGAGATCCACCTGCTCGTCGTCCCGGTCATCGTCGGAGGCGGCACGCAGGCTCTTCCCGATGACGTTCGTCTGCGGTTGGAGCTGCTCGATGAGCGCCGGTTCGACAGCGGCGTCGTCCACCTCCACTACCGCGTCGGCGCGTAAGAAGGCTCCGGGAGCGGTCGAACCCGCTGTCAGGGCACGGACACTGGTTCCCGCCTACAGCGATTCGGTCAACCGCCGCCTGGCCGCGCGCTCCGCCAGGATCGGGATGTAGGCCGTGATCCGCGCGTTCCTCGTGAGGTCGGCCGCGGTCTCCTCGACGCAGCGGATGACTTCCTCTTCCGGCCGATCGTGGAACTCCCGGACCAGGCGTGCCCCGACGACCGCCAGCCCTCCGGCAACCCCTGAACCCATCGCACATCCCCTCCATCCAGAGCGTACTCACCGCAGATGGATGGGAGATGGACGCGTGAGGCGAGCCATGACCCGGGCCGTGTGGTGCCGCACCGCCCGATGGATCAAGGAGTCGCGCAGTGCCCGTTCGTTTCCTGGTGGTAGGTGGCTTGGAGCGTGGCGAAGTTCATCTTCACGGCGGCCGAGCCGCTCCACCAGCGCCACAGCTTGGCCGCGCAGCTGCTCACGTGATACGTGTTGGCGTCGAACGCTGTGCCACTCGTGTCGCTGGATGCCTTGTTCTGCAGCACCCCGTCGTAGTCCGACGCGGGGGTATGACCCAGCTGAGTGATCGTGTTGTTCGTGACGGTGTTGTCGGTGGCCGTCCGAGGCACGTCGTTGCAGTTGGGGCTCGCGGGCAGCGACGAGCGCTGATCCTGCGGAGCCACGCGGATCCCGGGTTGACCCGCCGGAGCGCTCGCGATGTTCCCCGCGACCAGGGTGCGGTCGGAGCCGTCGACGGCGATCTGTGGCCCCTGGTTCCCCTCGACGGTGTTGTCGGCCACGGTGATGTCGCAGCTGATCTCGATCCGGATCCCGTCCCCGACGGCGTACGGGGTGTCGGCGTACGTGTAGTTGAGCTCGCCCACGACGGTGTTCTGCTGAACGAGCGCACCCTTGCTGTCGATGTCGAACCAGATCCCCCGCCCGTAGTTGTCGTGCACGGAGTTGCCCAGGACCTTG
Source organism: uncultured Actinomycetes bacterium (assembly GCA_963810915.1). GTDB lineage: Bacteria > Actinomycetota > UBA4738 > UBA4738 > HRBIN12 > JAOUEA01. The sequence goes on from CAWEPH010000006.1 coordinate 340,059, forward strand.
AGGTCGAGCGTGTTGGTGAAGTGCGTGGCGCCCGAATAGCCGGGCGGGTTCGACGGGGAATCGTTGAACGCGATGACGTCGTTCTCGACGCGTCCGCCGATCGTGAACGACGCCGTGATCCCGAACCGGCCGTTGTGCTCGGCCGTTGAGTTCTGCACCACCGTGTCGGTGCCCCGGAGCACGATGCCGTACTGGCCGGATCCGGTCGCCATCACGCCGTCGAGGAGCCAGCCACTCCCGGTGCGCACGTCGTAGACCTTCGCGCCGGTGATGACGAGGTCGTAGAGCCCGACGCCGGACGCGTCGCCCGCCGCACACCTTCCGATCGTGCCCGTGAGCGAGCAGCTGTCGAAGACAGCCCGAAGCGTTCCTCGTCCGTCGATCACCGTAGCGCCGGGCACGCCGTACAGCGCCTGACCCGAGCGAGGAAGGAGCGGCTTGCGAGGCTGATACGTCCCCTCCTCGAGGCAGAACGCATCCCCGGTCGATCCCGCCGAGAGGAACGACTGGAGGTCTGCGCCGGCCGGGACGTGGGTCCCGGAAGCCGGGCAGCGGGTGCCATCGGCTCGCGCCGGCGTGACGAGCATCATCGAGGTGAGGGCGACGACGCCGACCAAGGCGGCTCGAACGATCGTGCGCACGTCGGCCCTTCCTCGTCTCGCGGGTGCACGACGATAGCCGCGCGGTTACGGGAAGAGCAATACCTCAGACGGCGCGGAGCGCAGGCTCGTCCGTGTTCGCGCTCGTCGAAGGCGCGTCCGCGACCGCGGTCACCGCGCCGGGGAGCTCCACGACGAACCGCGCGCCGCCTCCCTCGCGGTCCTCGATCCGCGCCGAGCCCCCGTGGAGCACGGCGAAGCTCTGCACGAGCGAGAGCCCGATACCCACGCCGCGTCCGCTCGATTCGGAGCCCTGGCGGAACGGCTCGAAGAGCACGTCTTTCAACGGGTCGGGCACGCCGGGGCCTTCGTCCTCGACCATCAGCAGCACCCCCTTGCGCTGTGCCTTCACGCGCACGTGCACGGGCGTGCCCGCCGGGGTGTGACGTGCGGCGTTGAGCAGGAGGTTCTCGATGATCCGGTCGACCTTGGTGGGGTCGATGTCCACGAGCACGGGATCGGCCTCGATGCGCACGGGGTGCGCGGCGAGGCTGGGCGACTCCTGGACGATCCTGCGCGCGAGCGCCCCGATGTCGGTGGGCGTGCGCTGCGGGAGCAGCTTGCCGCGGTCGATCCGATCGAGATCGAGGAGGTCGTCGATCAGCCGGTTCATCTTGCGACCGCTCTGCTCGATCACCTCGTACAGGCTCGTGCGTTCCTCCTCGGTGAGGTGAAGCTCCGGATCGCGACGGATCGTCTGCATCGCGCCCAGGATGCCCGCGAGCGGGCTCTTGAGGTCGTGGGACACGGCGTGCAGGAGGGTGTCCTTCGCGTCGTTCAACTCACGGAGACCGGTGGAGCGCTCCTCCTCCTTCTCCACGCGCGACCACTGATCGTCGATGATCGCCCGCAGGGTGTCGAGGAGCATCGCGAACGCCATGAACACCGCGAACTGGATCAGGCCGTTCCAGTAGGGGTCGGGGTTCGTGGGACCGATCGTCGGGTTCGACATCACGTCGGCCACGATCCCCGCCATCGTCGCCACCACGACCGTGAACGCGCCCCATCGGCGCCCGAGGTTCCAGGTCACGAGGCCGATCGGCATCAGGTACAAGAGGGCCAGCGAGAGGTTCGGGGTGAGGTAGTCGAGCACGCCGATCACGGCGATGAACGCGAGGCCCACCACCGCCACGAGCAAGGTCGACTTCCCGTCGAAGAAGCCGCGCGTCGCGCGCAGGGTCCGACGGTCAGGATCCGCCCCGATACGAGAACTCGTTCCGGCCACGGAAGAGTCGTCGGCCGCCGAAGGTCCTACCTTGAGTCGGGTAGCCCCGCGGACTTCAGTCCAGGAGGTTCCGGAGGGCGCGGAAGGCGCGCCCACGGTGGCTGATGCGGTCCTTCTGCTCGGGGGTGATCTGCGCCATCGTCTCGTCCCATCCTTCGGGAACGAAGATGGGGTCGTACCCGAAGCCGCCGCTCCCCCGCCGCTTGCCTTCCAGCGTCCCTTCGCACGTGCCATCGGCATGCAGGTCGGCGCCGTCGGGGTGCGCGAGGACCGCCACGCATCGGTAACGCGCGGTGCGTCCGCCGGAAGGGATGCCTTTCAGCGAGCGGATCAACAGCTCCAGGTTCTGCTCGTCCGTGGCGACCTCCCCGGCGAACCTCGCGCTGCGCGGGCCAGGCTTGCCGCCCAGCGCGTCCACCTCGATCCCCGAGTCGTCGGCGATCGCGGGGAGCCCGAGCGCATCCGCGACCGCGCGGGCCTTCAGGAGCGCGTTCTCGAGGTACGTCGCCCCCGTCTCCTCCACGTCGGGGAAGGCGGAAGGATCGTGCGTCTCCACGGTCACCCACTCCACCGGCCAGTCGGCGCAGATACGACCGAGCTCGCGGAGCTTGTGCGCGTTCTTCGAGGCGATCGCGATGCGGCCGGGGAACGCCACGGGCCCGGTCAGCCGGCCAGCGCCTCGCGCTGGAGCTCGGTGAGTCGCGCGATACCGTCCGCGGCGAGGTCGAGGAGCGCGTCGAGCTCCACCCGATCGAACGGCGAACCCTCCGCCGTTCCCTGCACCTCCACGAACGCGCCGGAACCGGTCATGACGACGTTGAAGTCCACCTCCGCACCGGCGTCCTCCTCGTAGCAGAGATCCAGGCGCGCCTCGCCCTCCACCAGCCCGACGCTCACCGCAGCGACGCTGTCGCCGAGGAGGTCGTCGGGGACCTTGCCCTCGGCAGCCAGCCCCCGGAGCGCGATCGCGAGCGCGATGTACCCGCCGGTGATCGACGCGGTCCGGGTGCCGGCGTCAGCCTGCAGGACGTCGCAATCCACGGTGATGGTGCGCTCGCCCAGCCTGGACAGGTCGGTGACGCTGCGCAGCGACCGCCCGATCAGGCGCTGGATCTCCTGGGTGCGCCCACCCGGACGCCCGCGGTTCACCTCGCGGGGGGACCGCTCATTGGTGGAGGCGGGGAGCATCGAGTACTCGCCGGTCACCCACCCCTTCCCCGTGCCCTTCAGCCACCGCGGGGCATCGTCGGATACGGACGCCGCGACCAGCACGCGGGTGCGTCCCATCGAGAAGAGGATCGAGCCCGCCGCCCATTCCTGGAAGCCGAGCTCCCACGCGACCGGGCGGAGTTGGTCGGACGCGCGCCCGTCGGGTCGCGTCACGGACGGACCTCGAGCACCATGTCGAGCGTGGCGACGTCGACGGGGCCCGCGAAGGTCTCGGCCGCCTCCTCGATGGAGCGCGAAGGGTCCAGACCGGGGAGCAGGTGGGTGAGCACGAGGCGCCCGACGCCGGCCTTGGTGGCCATCTCGCCCGCCTGCGCGGCGCTCATGTGGAACGGGAAGAGCGTGCTGTCGTTCTGGTAGGTCGCCTCGGCCAAAAGGATGCCGGCGTCCTGCGACATCTCCACGACCGCGTCGCAGGGACCGCTGTCGCCGGTGTAGGCCAAGATCGCCCCCGCCGCCTCCACCCGGAAGCCGACGGCGTTCACGCCGATGTGCGTCATCTCGAACACGGAGAACGAGAGCGAACCCACGGTGAATGCGTCACCGCCGATGACGGTCCGGAAATCGAACGCCTCGCCCATCACGTCGCGGCCACCCTCGGTCACGAGCAGGCTGGCCAGGTTCATGAACCCTTCGGGCGAGTAGAAGGGGAGCCCCGGCTCCCCCATGTGCCCGTAGTGGCGCGCGTAGAAGGCCGGGATCACGTCTACGAAGTGGTCGGGGTGTCCGTGCGAGACGACGATCGCGTCGAGATCCCCCACGCCCACGTGCTCCTGGAGGTTGGCGAAGGTGCCGGTGCCGGCGTCCATCCAGACATGGGTCCCCTCGTGGCGGAGCAGGTATCCGCAGTTGGCGCCACCAGGGGGCGGCCACGTACCGGCGGCGCCCAACACGATCAGCTCCACGAGCCACCTCCGACGGGTAGGGCCTGGGTCGCTCGGACCTCACCGAGCTCCGGTCCCAGGAAGAACTCGGCGACCCGCTGGAACTGTGCCGGGTCACCGGTGGCGAGGAACTCGTGTCGGGGATGGTCGGTGGCCTCGCGCTGCAGTCCTTCGCTGAGCAGCGTGGCGTACACATCCTTCGCGGTCTCCTCGGCGGAGGACACCAGGACGACATCGGGTCCGAGCTCGAGCTGCAGCATCCCCGACAGGAGCGGGTAATGCGTGCAGCCGAGGATGAGCGTGTCGATCCCCTCTTCCACTAGCGGCCCAAGATACCCGCGCGCGGCCTCCCGTAGCTCCGGTGAGGTTGTGTCTCCGCGCTCCACGTGGTCGACGAAGACCGGACACGCCTGCGCGTGAAGAGCGATCTGCGGAGCGGCCTTGGCCATCGAACGGGCGTACGCGCCGGAGTCGACCGTGGCTTGCGTGCCGATCATCCCCACGACGCGGTTGCGCGTGGCATGCGCCGCGGCGCGGGTCCCCGGATCCACCACGCCCACGACGGGGATGCCGGCGTGCGCCGCGATGTCCTCGATGGCGCTCACCTCCACCGAGTTGCACGCCACGACGAGCATCTTCACGTCGCGTGCGACGAGGTAGCTCGCGATCTCGATCCCGAAGCGGCGGATCTCCTCGACCGGACGGGGGCCGTAGGGCGAGCGCGCCGTGTCGCCCACGTAGATCTGGGGCTCGTGCGGGAGGAGGTCGATCACCGCGCGCGCCACGGTGAGGCCGCCCACGCCCGAGTCGAAGACACCGATCGGCCGCTCGTCAGGCACGCACTACCACCACAAGGACTCCGCGACGCCCTTCTCGGCGACCTCGAGGTCGGTGGCCCATGCCTCGGTGGACAGGTACTTCCACCCGCCGTCGGGCAGCAGGCAGACGATGTCGCCCTCGTCGAGCTCCTGGGCGATCCGCTGGGCGACGTAGACGACGGCGCCGCTCGAGATCCCCGCGAAGATGCCCTCGCGCGCGGTCAGCTCCCGGTTGGTGCGCAGCGAATTGGACGAATCGACGAGGAACTTCCGGTTCACCTGCGCCGGATCGAAGATGGGCGGGATGAACCCGGCGTCGAGCGAGCGGAGACCGTAGACCAGGTCGCCCAGCTCCGGCTCGGCCGCGATCACCTTGACGTCGGGGTTGTGCGCGTGCAACGCGCGCCCGATGCCGGTGAGCGTCCCACCCGTGCCCATCCCCGCGACGAAATGGGTGACCTCCGGGAGATCGCGGATGATCTCCTGGGCGGTCCCCTCCTCGTGGGCGAGCGGGTTCGCCGGGTTCCCGTATTGGAACGGCATGTAGTACTTCGCGTCGGCCGCGAGGGCGCGGGCGACCTCGATCGACCCGTTCGTGCCCTTGTCGCCGTCGCTGAAGACGATCTCCGCGCCGAAGAGCCGCAGCAGCCCGATCCGCTCCTCGCTGGCGTTGTCGGGGATCACCACGGTGAGCTTGTAGCCCTTGCGCGCGCAGACCATCGCGAGCGCGATGCCCGTGTTCCCGGAGGTCGGCTCCAGCACGACCTTGTCCGGCGTGAGCTCGCCGGAGGCCTCCGCCATCTCGATCATCTTCTTCGCGATGCGGTCCTTCGTCGAACCGGTGGGGTTGTTGCCCTCGAGCTTCGCCCACAGACGCACGCCGGGCTTGGGCGACATGCGAGGCATGCCGACGAGCGGCGTGTTGCCGACCGCCTCGAGGATGTCGTCGTAGCGCACGGCTGCCCATTATCCCAGCAAGGACGGTTGCGACCGGGAACGCGACGAGGAGGGCGGTCACCCGCCCTCCTCGGTCTCGACCCGCAGAGACCTGGGCTCAGGCGCCCGTGCCGGTCGACGGCGGCGCCTGGGGAGCGCCGGGGCCGCCTCCGAACCCGTCGATCGTGTCGCTCACGTTGAAGTTCGCGTCCACCTTCACGGTGACGTCGGAGCCGTCCGCCTTCTGGACGTGGGCCTCGTAGGCCGATCCGTCCGAGTCGGTCTCGACGCGGATGATCGTGCCGCCGGGCACGGCCTCGAGCGCGGCCGCCTCCACCTTGTCCGCGGTGGTGCCGGTGAGCAGCTTCTCGCTCGGCCCGTGCGTCATGTCCGCGGGCGCCACGGCCGGCGCGTTGGACCCGTTCGAGCTCGAGGAGCCGTTCGCGGCCTGCGCGAGCTGGCTGCCGGCGAGGACCCCTCCGGCCATCAGCCCCGCGCCGAGCAACGCGACCGACGTGATCCACCGACGCGACGCGTCGCCCGCCTTCTTGATGGGTGTGGTGCCGTCCATCTCCGTCTCCTTCCCGAGGCGGCGATCTGTCGCCTCGGTGTCATGCTGCGAGACGGACCTTGGCGGACGCGCTGAGGCACCTGAGAACCTCCTGGATGTTCGATCCGCGACGCTCCGGCGCGGTCCGCGCGCTCTCCCTCGATGTTGATGCCCGCGAGCGACGTCGTCTCCTTGCACCATCAGGCGCGCAGCGATGGCGCCCAGCATCGCGACCGTCACGACGTCCCTGAGCGGCGCCCACCACGCGCATCAGCGGACGCGCCCTCGCCCGATGTCGAGTCTGATCTAACGCGGAACGCGTAGAGTCCGCCACCGACCGGTGTGCCCTTCCCGGCCGGTCACCCGTGCCGGCGAACAGCGTGCCGTTCCCGTCGGATGCCGTGGGTTGTTGGAACGCTCCGAAGTCGGTGACCACGAAGGTCCACAAGGGGACGCAGTTGGCTCCGGAAGCGCCGCAATCGGCATCGAACGCGAGCAGCTCCTTCTCGGCCCAGGTGCTCCCGACGAACAGGACGCCGTCGACGAGGCTCGGGTTCGGGAGGAGGCCGAGGTCGGGGATGGACCAAGCCGGTCGACACGTTTGCCCGCTCCGGCCGCACGCCACCGGGAACACCGAGACAGTACCGTCCGTCGAGCCGACGTACACCTGCCCGTCGCCGACCACGGGAGGGGACAGGACAGTTCCGGTGCCTTCCCGACCCAGTCCGGACCGCAACGCGCTCCGGCGGCCAAGCAGTGCGTGGGGAACGCGTAGAGATCGGGGCCGGAGGTCACGTAAAGGGTGTCGTCGACGACGAGGAGCGGGTTGTTCAGAACGCTCGGCAGATGCACCTGCCGCAACGGACGGCAGGGCGAGGTGCACGAGGCCGGGAACGAATAGAGGGTCCCGGCCGTGGATCCGACGTAGACGACCCCATCGGCCACGACGGGCTGAGCCCCGCGTGCCCGCCCGCGCCGAAGCCTCCCTGCAATGGGGCCTCCCACAGCGGGGGACACGGACGCGGGTAGGACACGCACCGGGTCGCATAGGCGTAGAGCGTCCCATCGCTCGACCCCACGAACATGGTGCCATCCGCGACGACCGGTGACGCTGTCGAGAGGTCACCGCCGGGCCGCGCCGTCCAGATCGGGCGGCACACGCCCGCTCCACACGTCGACGGGTAGCCGAACAACCTTCCCTGCGCGGTGGCCGCAAAGACCATCCCCTCCCCGACCGCGGGTGACCCGATCACGAACGACGATCGTGGACCTCGTTCGCCGACCAGATCGGGCGGCACGTTCCCGGAGCGGTCGCACACGACGTCGGGAATGCCAGGAGCGAGCCGCCCTTGTTCGTGACGTAGACACGGTCGCCGGCCACGACCGGCGTCGAGTTGATGCGGCACCGGTATCGCGCGACCAGAAGACGTGGAGGTCGGACGCGGTCTCTGGTGAGATCGGAGGGGTCGCCGGGAGTCGGGTGCTCCCTCCCTCGCAGGGCGTAGATCATCGACAGGACCACTGTGGCGCCCACCAGGAGCCCGAGCACGGTGGCTCCTGCCCGACGTCGGCGCGCGTCTCGGCGACGGCGGTCCTGGAAGGCCTCGAAGGAGTACGGACGGGGCTCGACCCGCTCCATCTCACGCTCGATGACCGAGCGGGCGTCAGACATCGGTTGCCTCCCGTGCGGCTGAGAGCGCGCAGCGCTTGATGCGTCAGGGCCAGACGGTGAGGACTGATCACCGAGGAGCTTCCCCGCTTCGTCGCCCGAATACCCCAGGAGGCTCGGTGGCCGAGCGGCCGCTCGTCGGGGTGAGCTGCGAGCGCCCGCAGGCAACGTCGCGAAGTCCCACCGCCGTGGAGCACGTCCGATGGCGGACCCCGATGGTCCGACGCACCGAAGTGGCGGCGGCGGTATGCGTCCGGAACACGTTCATCGCCGTACGATCGAGGTAACCGGCGAGGTCTCGATCTGCTGGCACCCGTTCCCAGCGTTGGAGCACCCGCGTGACGCTCCGACAGGATGTTGAGCGCCTGACGGCAACCGGCGAGACCGCGAGGATGCGCAACATCCGGTCGCCAGGACCGACACGACCTACCTCGACGGATCCCATCGTCGGAAGGCGGTGAGGAGCAGCCCGCGCGTGAGCACCTCCTCGGCGATGCCGACGAAGAGAGTCCCGACCATCAGCCACACGATGAACGAGGAATCGCGGCGGCCCCAGTCGGCGGTGACGAGCCCCGCGAGGATGGCGACGGCCATGAAGGCCGGGATCAGCAGCGTCCACCGCGGAGCCCGGTCCTCATCGCGGAACACCGGACGCCACCACCCTAAGAAGTAGGTGATGAGGAGCAGGGCCAAGGCCCCCACGCCTACCGGCACCACGATCGCCTTCATCACGTTGCTCGTGGTGTCTCCGACCGCGTCGTAGTCGACCCCCGAGGCCAGGAATCCCACCGAGAAGATCGCGGCATACACGACGAAGATCACGATCCCGACGATCGGACGTGGCTGCACCCGCATAGGGCGCACCTCCAGCTTGCTCATTCGGACCTCGCTCTCGGACCTAGGTGGGCTCCTGACGGCCAAGCACCGGCCGAAGACTCTACCGCTCGCCCGGGATCGACTGGGTCGCGAACCCATGCATCGATCAACACTTCGAGCGACGCGCGTCCGTTCGATCGAGAACGATGAACGCCACTCCTAGCCGCCGGCGACCGCGGGCAGGATGCTCACCGTGTCGCCGTCGGTGACCTCGGTCTCCAGGGAGCCGAGGTAGCGCACGTCCTCGTCGTTCACGTAGACGTTGATGAAGCGGTGCAGACCGCCGTCTTCCGCCAGCACGTTCTTGGTGATACCGGGGTAGTGGGCCTCGAGGTCGCCGAGGACGTCGCGCAAGGTGGCGCCGTCGGCGCCGACCTTGGCCTCACCACCGGCGTGCTTGCGGAGGATCGTGGGGAGCTTGACGGTGACGGACATCGGTTCTTCTCCTGTGCTCGGGCGGGATCAGCTCTGCGTCGGGATGCCGCAGAACAACTCGTAGTCGATCAGCTCGGTGATGGAGGGCTCCTTGCCGCAGACGGGGCAGTCGGCATCCCAGCGGATCTTCACTTCCTGGAAGTCCATGTGCAGGGCGTCGTAGAGGAGCAAACGCCCGATCAGCGGATCGCCCTCGCCGGTGATCAGCTTGATGGCTTCGGTGGCCTGGATCGCGCCGATCACGCCGGGCAGCACCCCGAAGACGCCGCCCTCGGCGCAGCTCGGCACGGTGCCGGGGGGCGGCGGGGAGGGGAAGAGGCAGCGGTAGCAGGGCGACTCCTTGCCGGGCATGAAGACGGTGGCCTGTCCCTCGAACTGGTAGATGGATCCGTAGACGAGCGGCTTGCCGAGGAACTGCGTGGCGTCGTTCACGAGGTAACGCACGGGGAAGTTGTCGGTGCCGTCGATCACGACGTCGTAGGGCCCCATGATCTCCATCACGTTCTCGGAGGAGAGCATCGTGTCGTGACCGATGACGTCGATCGTGGGGTTGATCGCGGTGAGGTGCTCCACAGCCGACCGCACCTTCGTGCGACCCACGTCGGCGTCGGTGTGCAGGATCTGGCGCTGCAGGTTGGACTTGTCGACCACGTCGAAGTCGATGATCCCGAGCGTGCCGATGCCCGCCGCCGCAAGGTAGAGCGCGATCGGCGAACCCAGGCCGCCCGCGCCGATCACCAGCACCTTGGAGTCCAGGAGCTTCCGCTGGCCCGCGCCACCGATGTTCGGCAGGATGATGTGGCGCGAATAGCGCTGGACCTGGTCCTCGGTGAAGCGCCTCTCGGTTCCCTGGCCGCTCACGAGATCGTCAGCTCCTCTTCCTCCACGTTCCCGTCGCGGATCCAGAAGGATCGCAGGACGGGTTCCTCCCGATCCGCCAGCGAGAGCAGGAGGTACCGGGCGTCCGGATAGAAGGCCAGGCGCTGATCCGTCTCGGAAGGGTAGGCCTCGGAATGCGTGTGCGAGTGGTAGATCGCCCACAGCTCCCATCCCTGGTCGTCCATCTCGTCGAAGACCCGCAGCTGCTCCTTGCCCTCGAGCCGGTACGTGACGGGGCTCGCGTCGGCGTTGCGCATCGTGAACACCTTGACCGGCGCGCCGTCGGCCGCGGCGATCACGCCGCAGCACTCATTGGGGAACTCGCGGAGCCCCTGCTCCACGATCTCCTTGAAGAAGACACCGTCCAGCTCACTCACCACAGGTCCTCGAAGGTCGATCCGCAGGCACGCGGGCGCGTACCTGTTGCACCTGCAAATGCTATCAGGGGGGTGGATTATTCCGACAGTCGCCCGGTCACGGATACGGCGCCCGGCGTTCCCGCCACGACCTCGCCCACACATGCCACCGGCACCCCGCGGTCGCGCAGGGCGGACTCCAACGCGTCGGGGTGATGCGTCGCGATCAGCAGCCCGCCCGAGGTCTGGGCGTCCGCCAGGAGCAGCTGCTCCGGCTCCGTGAGCGAACCCCAGTGGGTCGACGCATCGACGAACGCATGGTTGCGCTGCGTACCTCCCGGCACGACGCCACCGCGGGCGAGCTCCCCCGCCCCGGCGATCACGGGCACGGCCGCGGCGTCTACGGTGGCCGCGTGCCCCGAGGCCAGCAGCATCTTGTGCAGGTGCCCGAGGAGGCCGAACCCCGTCACGTCGGTGGCGGCGCTCGCCCCGGCGTCCACCATCGCCTCGGCGCCCGCGGCGTTGGTCGTCGTCATCAGATCGACGGCGGTGGCTAGGAGCTCCGGCGTTGCGACCCCCCGCTTCACGGCGGTGGAGATCATGCCGAGACCGAGAGGCTTGGTGAGGTAGAGGCGGTCGCCCGGACGGGCGGCCGCGTTCGTGAGCATCCGCTCGGGATCCACGAAGCCGAGCACCACCATCCCGTACTTGGGCTCGGGGTCGGTGATCGAATGGCCCCCGATCACGGCCACGCCCGCCTTCGCGGCGGCGTCGATCCCGCCCTGGAGCACCTGCCCGAGCATCTCCAGCGGAAGGTCGTCGACGGGCCAGTTCGCGATGTTCAAGCCGAGGAACGGCGCGCCGCCCATCGCGTAGACGTCGGACATCGCGTTGGTGGCGGCGATCCGGCCCCAGTCGTAGGGGTCGTCGACGATGGGCGTGAAGTAGTCGAGCGTGGCGACGAGCGCACGTCCGTCCGGCAGGGACCAGATCGCCGCGTCGTCGCCGGTCTCCGCCGATACGAGGACCTCCGGCGGCAGCGAGGGGATCGAGAGGCCGGCGAGGACCCCCGCGAGGTCATCGGGGCCGAGCTTGCACCCGCACCCGGCACCGTGGCTGAAGCTCGTCAGGCGGACGTCCGTCATGCCGGGAAGGATACGGATGGATGATCCGAACGTGGTGGGCCGGCCGCCCAGGAGTGGAGGGCTCCGAACCGGGCGGCCGGCCACACTTCGTTGCCGCTACTGCGGCAAGATCACCTGCCCGCTGGCCTGATCGACGACCACGCGGATGTACTGCAGGGGCGTGCTGGTGGGGCTCCCGGGCAGCGGCTGTGCACGCTTCGCCGGGTCGAACTCGGCACCGTGGCACGGACACACCAGGAGTTGGGCGGACGTGTCGTATCCCACTGAACATCCGGCGTGCGTGCAGACGCGGCTGTACGCGACGACCCGTCCGTCGGCGAGGCGCACGAGCGCCGCCGGCATCCCTCCCGCTGCGGTGAAGCCGACGGCCGCGCCCACGGGCAGCTTGTCGAGGGTGGTGAGCACGCGCCCGGGCACGGCCGGCGCCTGCGAGGAGCCCGCGGGCTGACCTGAGGGCTGCGACGTGGGTCCTTCGGACGTGGCCGTGCCACCCGCAGACGTCGCGGATCCGGGGGCCGCCTGCGCGCGTGCCGCACCGGCACCGAGTCCGGTCTTCGTCGCGGCGGCGCCGGCGAGCGTCGAACCCAACACGGCCAACCCCACGGATGCACCCGCGATCAGGCCTCCGCGCAGGACCTCACGCCGGCCGATGTGATCGACCCGCTCGGTGACCGAGGGCATCCGCCCGGGGAACCGACCCCGCTCCGCCTCGAGCGCGCCCGCCAGCAAGGCCAGCCACGCGACCGCGTAGATCGAGTCCGAGCCGAGGAAGTACGGGTGGATGTGCCACGTGGCGGAGAGCCACAGCGTGAGGTTGATCAGCAGTCCCACCACCGCGGCCGCCATCAGACCCACCCCGAGCAACGTGCCGAGCCCGACGGCGATCTCGGTGATGGCGATGCCGACACCCGTCACCATCGGGAACTTCGCGAGGAGGTTCATCAACGGCGCCACCGGCGTGCCGTGAGCGAACCCCTGGAGCTGCGTGCCGATGTACGTGCCGCTGCCGGCGTGCAAGAAGTTCGGATCGAGGAACTTCTGGACACCCGCGAAGACGAACGTCCCGCCCAGGAAGGCGCGGAGGATCCGCATCGACCACGGCATCGCCTCCCAGGAGGCTGCGAGCGTCGGGGTCGTCGGGCGCGGGGCGGCGCGGCGGCGTCCGGCGTCGGGGCGCACGGGCATCGGGGGGGCGCTCTTCGTCTTCATGCTGGAGATGTTCGTCGCCGCACGTTGGCCGGCGGTTGGACGCAGGTTTGAGAACGGTAAGAACCGCGGACGAGGCGCCGACGCGCCTGACACCATGACGGCATGCGCATCGTGCTGATCGAGGACGATCGACGCCTGGCCGGGCTCGTCGCCACGCGGTTGAACGGCGAGGGGCACGAGGCGGAGACCGCGGACAACGGGGTCGACGGGCTCGCGATGGCCGGCTCGGGTCGGTTCGACCTGGCGATCGTCGACGTGATGCTCCCGGGCATGGATGGGACGGCCCTCACCGCCGAACTGAGGGAACGAGGCATCTCGATCCCGGTCCTGATGCTCACGGCGCGCGACACCGTCGAGGATCGTGTCGGAGGGTTGCGCTCCGGGGCCGACGACTACCTCGTGAAGCCGTTCGCGTTCGACGAGCTCCTCGCGCGCATCGACGCGCTCGCGCGGCGCGCGGGCCCCGGGCGCGACCAGCCGGACGCCGCGCTGGTGCACGGTCCGGTCCGCCTCGATCCACGCACCCGACGCGTGAGCGTGGACGGCGAGGAGGTGGACCTCACAGCCAAGGAGTTCGACCTCCTCAAGTGCCTGTTGGAGCATGCCGGGCGCGTGCTGTCCCGTGTGGAGCTGAAGGAGCTCGTATGGGACTTCGACTTCGACGCCCAGACCAAGGTGGTCGACCTCTACGTGCACTACCTGCGCCGCAAGCTCGGGCCCGGGGGGGACATCATCCAGACGGTGCGCGGGGTGGGGTACGCGGTGGGGCGCTAGATGTTCCGCTCCCTGCGGCTGCGCATCGCGCTCTCCCATGCGCTCGTGCTGATCGTGATCTTGGTGGCGCTCGGGATCTCGATGCAGTTCGTGCTGACGCGCAGCCTCGACAACGCCGCCACGGGCGAGCTCACCGCGATCGCCGAGGGACAGGTGGAGCGGATCCAGGAGGCCGGGCGCCCCGTCCCGCCCGCCGATTCCGACATCCCGTCGGCGGCCGGGGTGCAGGTGGGGGTGTTCGTCCCCGACGGGACCGCGCTCGGCGAGCCGATCGAGATCCCCGGATGGCTCCGACGGTACCCGGACGGGCTCACGGACCTGACCGTGGAGGGCGAACACGTGCGCGTCGTGGTCATGCCTGCCGAGGTGGACGGGTCCGTGGTCGCGTGGGTGGCTACGGGCCGCTCGCTCGCCGCAGAGGACCACCTCCTGCATCGGATGCGCCTCCTCTTGCTCGCCGGGGGGAGCCTGGCCGTGATCGCGAGCCTGGCGGCGGGGTGGTGGCTGGCCGGTCGCGCGGTGCGCCCCGTCGAGCGCGCCTACGAGGCACAGGCGGGGTTCGCCGCCGACGCTTCGCACGAGCTGCGCACGCCCCTCACGTTCGTCCGCTCGGGGGTCGAGGTGCTCGCGGAAAAGGAGCCCGGGCTCGGCGGCCAGGTCCTCGCCGAGGTGGACTACCTGACCGGACTCACGCAGCGCCTGCTCCTTCTCGCGCGCGCCGAACGAGGCTCGATCCGCCTGGAGGTGGAGCCCGTGGACGTGGGGGCCGCCTGCCGCTCGGCCGCGCATCGGAGCGAACGCGCCCACGGCAACACGCTCAGCACCGGGGGCGCCGATCTCGCCGCGCTGGCCGATCGGGTCGCGCTCGAGGCGGCCCTCGACGCGGTCCTCGAGAACGTCGAACGGCACGGCGGCGGCAGCGCCGACATGCGGTGGAGCCGCGAGGACGGCCGGGTGGAGATCGGGGTCGCGGACCACGGCCCGGGGCTCCCCGAGGATCTCCACGGACGGGCGTTCGAGCGCTTCTTCCGCGTCGATCCCTCGCGTGCGCGGGAGACGGGAGGGGCGGGGCTCGGCCTCGCGCTCGCCAAGACGCTCGTGGAGGCGCAGGAGGGGAAGATGTGGCTCGAGCCCACGCCGGGGGGCGGCCTCACGGTGTGGATCGGCTTGCCAGCCGCCTAGGGCCGAACGCGCTGCAGGCAAGCGAGCCCCGGGGCATACTTCCCTCCGTGGACATCGCCGGGTTCCTGAAGCTCTACGCGCCGTTCGACGAACTCGACGGCGATCGCCTCGGTGCCGTCGCTGGGGCGGTGGAGATCGAGCACGTGCCGCAAGGGACGGTGGTGCTCCAGCAGGGCGGCGCGCCGGCTTCCCACCTGTACGTCGTGCGCAAGGGGGCCGTCGAGCTCCTCGACGATGGGCGCCTCCTCGACCTGCTCGGTGAAGGCGAGGTCTTCGGGCAGTTCTCCCTCCTCGCCCACGAGGGACCGACGGTCACCGTTCGCGCCCACGAGGACACGCTGTGTTACCTGATCCCCGAAGACGTCGCGGACGAGATCCTGGAGACCTCTGCGGGGCAAGCGTTCGTGATCGGCTCGATGCGGCGTCGGATCCGTTCGGCCGCCGAGCGGACGCAACCGGAGGGTCCGGACCCGCGGCTCACCCCGATAGGGATGCTCGTCCGGCGCGCGGCCGTCACGGCGGAGCCGGGGATGCCCGTGGCGGAGGCCGCACAACGCATGGCGGCGGAGCGGGTCTCGTCGCTGCTGATCCCGATGCGAGGCGGGTGGGGCATCGTCACCGACCGGGACCTGCGCACGCGCGTCGTGGCGGTACGGAAGAGCTTCGAATCACCCGTGGAGACCGTTGCGACGTTCCCCGCGATGACGCTGGACGCGGAGACCCCGGCGGGCGAAGCGTTGCTGCGGATGTTCGCCGACGGCGTGCATCACTTCCCCGTCGGCGACGGCGACGGGCACGTGACCGGCGTCGTCACCGACACGGACCTCATGGGGCTCACGCGCCACAGCCCGTTCGCGATCAAGAGCGCGATCGAGCGAGCGGGATCGCCCGACGAGGTGGCGGCTGCCGGCCGGGACCTCCCCGCGGTCGTCGTCGCGATGGTGGACGTGAACGCCGACCCCGTCGACGTCGGCAAGGTGGTGGCCCTCGTGGTGGACACCATGACGGAGCGCCTCCTCCACCTCGGCCTGGCTGCCGAGGGCGACCCACCGTGCTCGTGGGCGTGGCTCGCGCTCGGGAGCGCCGCGCGCCACGAGCAGGCGCTCAAGACCGACCAGGACCACGCGTTGGCCTTCGACCCGGACGGGGCCGATCCGGCCTCGGTCGATCCCTACTTCGCCCGGCTCGCCGAGTTCGTCACCGCGGGGCTCGAAGCGGCGGGGATCCCCCGGTGCAACGGTGACGCGATGGCCGTGCACTCGGCTCTGCGCAAGCCCATCGACAGCTGGGTCGCGACCTTCCAGTCCTGGATCGACGACCCCGATCCGACGAGCAGCATCCTCGCGTCGATCGGCTACGACTTCCGGAAGGTGGCCGGGCCTCTCGACGCCGAGCCCGCCCTCGACAACGCCCTGCGTCTGGCGCGGGAGCGCCCCGCGTTCTTGCGGCACCTGAGTCGACGTGCGCTCGACCTCAAACCGCCGACCGGGTTCTTCCGCGATCTCGTCGTGGAGCACCAGGGCGAGCACGCGGGCCGGCTCGACGTGAAGCACGGAGGCATCTCCATCATCAACAACCTCGCGCGCGCCTACAGCACGGAGGCCGGCGTGGCCGCGAAGGGCACGATCTCCCGGCTGCAGGGCGCCGCTGGTGCCGGGGTCCTGGACGGGGACGTGGCCGGCGAGCTCACGGAGGCCTTCCATTTCCTCTGGGGGATCCGACTGGACCACCAGGCCTCCCAGGTCCGCGCCGGGGAGGCGCCCGACGACTTCGTGGATCCCGCGGAGCTGGGACCGCTCGCACGCAGCGGGCTGAAGGAGGCGTTCCGCGTCATCACCCGCGCCCAGCGGATGCTCGCGAGCGATCTTGGCGTCACCCAGCGTTAAGGCTGCTCCGCCTCGATCCCGATGGCGTGGAAGCCGCCGTCGACGTGGATCATCTCGCCCGTGATGCCACGTGAGAGGTCCGAAAGTAGGAGCGCGATCGCCTCGCCAACCGGCGTGGGATCGCTGATGTCCCAGCCGAGCGGCGCGCGCGCGGCCCATCGATCGGAGATGGCGTCGAACCCGGGGATGCCCTTGCCGGCCATCGTCTTGAGCGGACCCGCGCTCACGGTGTTCACCCGGATACCCTTCGGTCCGAGGTCGCGGGCCAAGTAGCGCGTCACCGACTCGAGCCCGGCCTTCGCGACGCCCATCCAGTCGTAGATGGGCCAGGCGACCCGCGCGTCGAAGTCGAGCGAGACGATCGAGCCGCCCGATGCCTCCATGAGCGGCAGGAGGCCCACGGCCAGCTGTTTGAGCGAGAACGCGCTGGTCTGCATCGCGGTCGCCACCGACTCCCAGGGCGTGTCGAGGAAGTTGCCCCCGAGGGCGTCCTGGGGCGCGAACGCGATCGCGTGGAGGAACCCGTCCACCGCACCCCAGCGGCCGGCGAGCTCGGAGCGGACGGCATCGATCTGCGCGGCGTCGTTCACGTCCATCTCCAGCACGTCCGGAGGATCGGGCAGACGCTTCGCGCACTTCAGCGTGAGCCCCATCCCCCGCCCCACGCCCGTCAGGACGATCTCGGCGCCCTGCTCCTGGGCCACCTGGGCGGCGGAGAACGCGATGGATTGGGGCGTGAGCACGCCGGTGATCAGGAGACGCTTCTTCTCGAGCAACACGCGGGGCTCCTCACATGGTGGGCGACGCGGTGGGCGTCGCCGACGACCCGTCGCCGGCCCCCGAGAGCCTCCAGGTCACGTGGCCCTGGTCGTCCGTCTGGGTGACCTCGATGGTGAGGCTCTGACCGGACGGGTCGGATGCGGTGCACTCGAAGGTCGCGCCCGACTCGACCTTGATGTTGTCCGGGCACGAGACCGTGAGCCCGCTCGCCTTGAGCTGGCTCTCGACCTGGCCCTTCAGCGTCGACTCGAGGTTGGACGTATCGAGGGACTTGGTGCACCCCACGGCGATGAGGGTCACGGCGACGACCGTGGCCACGCGGGCGATGCGGGTGTGCATGGGCGGGTTCCTCTCGATCGTGGATGCCGGCTGAGCGTATCGGCGGCCCCCTGGAGAATCAAACCCCCCGGGGACATCGCCTCCCGCCCGGTCCGCGTGCGCGGGCGGCGGTTCAGGCACCGGTCGGCGTGACGACCTGGATCTGCGCGAGGGCCGCCCACTGACCGTCGGTGATGCCGGGCCACGTGTAGTAGCTGGCGCCGATCACCCGGCGCTCGTTGACGGCCTGCACGAAGCCGGCCGTTTCCTCGGTGGTCGCGTCTTGCGCGATGCCGCCGATCACGTGGATCGGCACGCGGTGGTTGCCCACCTCCCTACGCACGAGCCCGACCGCCGTGCGGGTGTATGTGTGAGCGCCGCTCTCACCCTGCGAGCGGTAGGTGAAATAGGTCATCGGCAGGATGACGTCGTAGGTCTGCGCGAGGCTCGTCCAGGGGAACGCGGGCCAGTACCCGGCGTGGATCTGCATCCCGCGTGGCGACGGCACGATCGCGCCGAGGGGGTACGCCTCGCCGGCGGCCGCGCGTAGCGTCCCCGAGAGCTCGAGGAGCCGCCGGGTCCGCAGGGCGGCATCGGACACGGCGGCCGACTCGATGTCGAGCGCGAAGCCCGCGAACCGGTTGCCGGCCGGGGTTGTGTAGGCGATGGCCGCCTCGGAGCGGGACGCGTCCGTAGTGACGTCCTGCAGGTTGGGGAGGTACCAGGCCACCACCTGGACCCCGTCGGCCGCGCCTGCGTCGAGGAACGCGCTCACGCCGGCCTCGTCGACGAAGGCCGACGCGCGATCCGCGTTGGACGTCTCCAGGTAGAGCGTCCGCACGCCGTGGGCCGCCATGTCGGCGATGGCCGCGGCGGGATCCCCCCACGCGGTCTCGTCGTAGAGGTCGACCCACACCCCCAACCCTTGGAAGGGGCCGGTCGCGGGATCGGCGCGGATCGCCGTGGGTGAGGGCCTGTCGGATGCGGGGCCGCCTCCGGCGCTACGCCACGCGACGACGAGCGCAACGACGAGCGCGACCGCCAGGATGCCGGCCGCCATCCGGGGGGAAGTGGCGCGGAGCCGCATCCAACCAGCGTACCCGCGGGCGGCGGTGGGGCCGAGGCCGTAGCATCCCGCGCATGGACCTAGGGCTCGAAGGCAAGGTCGCGCTCGTCACCGCCGCCTCGAAAGGGCTGGGGCGCGGCGCCGCGCTCGCCCTCTCCCGCGAAGGCGCCCGGGTAGTTCTGTGCGCACGCGACCCGGATATCCTGCAGGCCACGGCGTCCGAGCTGCCCGGGGACGCGCTCGCGATCCCCGCGGACGTCACCGACCCCGAGACGCCCGGGCGCCTGGTGGAGGCGGCACTCGAGCGGTTCGGTGCCCTCCACATCCTGGTGGCCAACGCCGGCGGCCCCCCACGCGCCGGCGCGCTCGAGGTGCGGGAGGAAGGCCTCGCGGCCGCGCTGAACGCGAACCTGCAGACCTCGATCCGGCTGGCGCTCGCCGCCCTGCCGGGCATGCGCTCCGCCGGCTGGGGACGGATCTGCTTCCTCACGTCGAACGCCGTGAAGCAACCGATCCCAGATCTCGCCTACTCGAACGTGGCGCGCACGGGGCTCTGGGCGTGGGCGAAGACCGCCGCGCAGGATCTGATCGACGAGGGCGTGACCGTGAACCTCCTGTGCCCCGGCCTTCACGCGACGGATCGCGTCCGGGAGCTCGGGCATACGGGGCGCCTCGGCGACCCGGAAGACTTCGGTCGCGTGGTCGCCTTCCTCTGCTCGGAGCCCGCGCGGTTCGTGAGCGGGGTGGCCCTTCAGGTCGACGGGGCCGGTACGCTGGGGCTCCTGTGACCGCACATGGAGGGAAGTCGGTGAGCGAAAGCGAACGCATGCACGAGCTGGTCGAGCGGTACTGGGACCAGCTCCTGGAGATCGAGCCGTTCCTGGGGACCTCGGCGGGCGACGAACGCTACGACGACAGGCTCCCGGACCCGAGCGAGACGGGGCGCGCGCGGAGCGCCTCCGTCCAGCGGCAGGCCCTCGCCGACGCCGACGCGATCGACCGCGCGGCGCTCGACGCCGCAGATCGAGCCACGCTCGACATCCTCGAGGCCGTCGCACGCAGGTTCCAGACCGAGCTCGAGCACCGCACCGATCGCCTGATGGCCGCCAGCCACCTGTGGGGACCCGGCCAGCTCCTCGGCGAGATGGCCTCGATGCAGCAGACCGACACACCCGAGCGCCTGGATCGTTACGAGGAGCGTCTGCGCGCCATCCCCGCGTACCTGGAGGCCGTGGCCGACGTCGCCAGGGACGGCATCGCGGCGGGCGTCACGTCCCCGCGCGTGGTTGCCGAGCGTGCCCTGGCCCAGGTCGAGCGGCTGCTGGCGCTCCCCGCCGACGCCTCGCCGGCGCTCGCGGCCCTGGACCAGGACGCCGACACGCGAGCGCGGTTCGCGACGGTCGTCGGCGAGATCGTTAACCCCGCCTACGGGCGGTACCTCGACGTCCTGCGTGCCTACCTCCCCCACGCCACCGAGACGATCGGCCTGTCCGCGCTGCCCGACGGCGACGCGATGTACGAGGCGGAGATCCTGGCCTGGACGACGCTCACCCTCGACGCGCGTCACGTCCACGAGCTCGGCGTCGAGCGCTTCGCGGCGATCCAGGCGGAGCGGTTCGCCGTCGCGGCCGAGCTCGGCTTCACCTCGCCGGACGAGGCGGTCGCCGCGCGCATGGCGAGCGGCGACGATACGGCGGCGTCGCCCGAGGCGTTCGTGAAGATCGTGGAGGACCAGGTGCTGCGGAGCTGGGAGGCCGCGCCCGCATGGTTCGGCCGGCTCCCTCGCGAGAACTGCCAGGTGCGCCCGGTCGAGGCCTTCCGCGAGGCCGACATGCCGGCCGCCTTCTACAACTCCCCCACCGAGGACGGCTCGCGACCCGGCATCTACTACCTCAACACCTACGACCTCCCCAGCCGTCCGCTGCACGCGATCGCGGGCGTGACCTTCCACGAGGCGAACCCGGGCCACCACTTCCAGATCGCGTTGGAACAGGAGTTCCCCGACCGGCCGCGGCTGCGCCGGTTCGGCGGCGGCCTCGCGGGGAGCGCGTTCGGCGAAGGCTGGGGCCTGTACGCCGAGCGCCTCGCCGACGAGATGGGCCTCTATCTGGATGCGTGGGAGCGCCTGGGCATGCTCGAGAACCAGATCCTGCGCGCAGCGCGGCTGATCACCGACACGGGGATCCACGCGCTCGGCTGGTCGCGCGACGACGCCATCGCGAAGTTGGAGGAAGGAGGCTCACCCCACACCGATTCGGTGATCGAGGTGGATCGCTACATCGCGATGCCGGGGCAGGCGCTCAGCTACATGGTGGGGATGATCGAGATCGAGGAAGCGCGCGTCCGTGCGGAGGCGGCCGGGGGTGCGGACTTCTCCCTCCGGGAGTTCCACGACGGCGTGCTCGCGCTCGGATCCGTCCCCCTTCCCACCTTGCGGCGCGAATCGGCATAGGGCGTCGCCGGCGCCCGCGCGGGCATAGACTCGCGACGTTCCCGAGCCCAGGAGGCGGCAGTGCTCAACGTCGAGATCCAGTTCAGCCCGTCGTTCGCGATGGCCACCGTGAAGCTCAACGAGGGCGAGGCGATCCAGGCGGAGGCCGGCGCCATGACCGGGATGGCCGGCGGCATGGAGATCTCCACGAAGGCGCAGGGGGGCCTCCTCGGGGGCCTGAAGCGCTCGGTGCTGGGCGGCGAGACGTTCTTCATCAACACGTTCACCGCCGCCTCCGGTCCCGGAGAGATCATCGTGGCTCCACCGTTGCCGGGCGACATCATCCACATGCCGCTGGACGGCTCCCGGGCCATGATGGTCCAGTCGGGCTCCTGGCTCGCGGGCGAGGCGGCGGTCGCGATCGATACCAAGTGGGGCGGGGCGAAGACGTTCTTCGCGGGCGAGGGCTTGTTCCTCCTCAAGTGCACCGGCCAGGGGGACATGCTGGTCGCGAGCTACGGGGCCATCTTCGAGAAGGACCTCGCCGCCGGGGAGACCTACAGGGTGGACACCGGCCACATCGTGGCGTTCGAAGAGGGCGTGGGGATGCAGGTGAACAAGGTGGGTGGCTGGAAGTCGACGTTCCTGTCCGGCGAGGGGCTCGTCGCGACGTTCACCGGCCCCGGCAAGCTCTGGCAGCAGAGCCGGAGCCCGCAGGACCTGATCGGATGGCTGCTCCCACGCCTGCCCAACAAATCGAGCAGCTGAGGCGGCCGGCGAGGCTCAGCTCCGCACGGTTCAGGCGGCCGCGCGCCAGGCGTCGCGAAGCTTCACCTTGGCGCCCGTTCGCAGGATCGCGCCCGAGTAGAGGCGCGCGGCGAGCGGGATCAGCAGCGCGGTCGAGACGAGCAGGATGCTCACCGAGGCCACGACCTGGACCGGCGTGGCCGCGCCCATCACGATCCGCACCGGCATCGCCAGCGGCGAGGAGAACGGCAGGAGCGACGCGATCACCACGAGCGTGCCGTCCGGATCCTGCAGCGCCCCGATCGAGATGAAGAACGAGACGAGGATCACGATGTTGATCGGGACCATCGCGTTCTGCAGCTCCTCCATCCGCGAGACGAGCGATCCGCTGACGGCGAAGAGCCCCGCATAGAACGCGAAGCCCAGCACGAACCAGACCAGCACCAGCAGCGCCGCTCCGAGCGCGCTCGCCGGGATCGCGATCGCCCCCGTGACCGACGCCAGCACGATCGCGAAGACCGCGATGCACGCGAGCTGCGCCATACCCAGGGTTCCGATCCCCACGACCTTGCCCGCCAGCAGCTGCCGTGGAGAGATCGTGGAGAGCAGGATCTCCACGACGCGCGAGGCCTTCTCCTCGATGACCCCGGTGGCCACCCAGACCCCGTACCCGAAGAGCTGCCCGTAAAGCAGGATGATGCCCACGAACGCCACGGCAGCGTTGGCGTCGCGATGGGGGTCCGGGGCCTGCAGCGTATCCACCCGGACCGGCGCGGGATCGAGGGCATCGGCGATCGCCTCCGGGGAGACGCCCGCGCGGATCATCGCGTCGCGGATCCGCGTGCCGACCGCCGCCGCCTCCACCACCTGCCGGAGCTGGGTCGGCACGGTGCGTTTGGCGGTCAACCGGTCCCCGTCGAGGATCGCGTCCACCTCGCCGTCCTCCAGCGCCCGTCGCGCGGCGGCATCGTCCGGATAGGTGTGCACGTCGATCTCGACACTCTGCTGGCGCCCCACGTCCGCGACGGTTGTGCCGGCAGACGGGTCGCCCACCACGCCGAGGTCGTAGCTGGCGGTGCCGCCACCGCCGTAGGCGCGGATCAGGATGAAGATCGTGAGCACGGTCATCGTGATGGCGGTCGAGATCACGAACCCCTTGTCCTTCAGGCGCACCCGGAAGTCGCGGCGCGCCACCAGGAACCATGCACGGCGGTCGTGGGCGCCCGAGCCGGCGCGCGTCATCGCCGCACCACCTCGCGGAAGAGCTCGGCCAGCGACGGCCGGACACGGCTGAAGTGGGTGACGTCGCCCGCGCCGCGCGCGAGATCGAGCACGCGTTGCTCGTCGAGGCCGTCGTCGAGCTCCAGGATCACGCCTCCGTTCACCGACGCGTCCAGGCGGGCGCCGGGAAGCGACTCGTACCAGCGATCTGGCGCCCCGATCACATCGACGCGCACGAGGTGCCGCGCCCTGGAGGCGCGGAGCTCGTCGATGGTCCCCGAAGCCAGCACGCGCCCGTGGTCGATCAGCACGACCGCGTCGCAGATCCGTTCGACCAGCTCCAACTGGTGGCTGGAGAACACGACCGGGACCCCGTGATTCTCGGTCTGGCGGCGCAGCATGCCCGCGAGTGCGTCGACCCCGACGGGATCGAGGCCGCTGAACGGCTCGTCCAGGACGAGCGCATCCGGCTCGTGCACGAGCGCCGCCGCGAGCTGGACCCGCTGCTGGTTCCCGAGTGAAAGCGCCTCCACCCGATCCTCGCGTCGATCGATCACCCCGAGC
Organism: uncultured Actinomycetes bacterium; assembly: GCA_963810915.1. Taxonomy (GTDB): domain Bacteria; phylum Actinomycetota; class UBA4738; order UBA4738; family HRBIN12; genus JAOUEA01. Next base: position 363,896 of record CAWEPH010000006.1, read on the forward strand.
GCGTCGAGGACCTCCTCGGCCCTGCGCCCGGCATGCGCCTTCGAGAGGCCGTGCAGCCGCGCGAGATACACCAGCTGATCGAAGACCCGCATCTTCGGATAGAGGCCGCGCTCCTCCGGCATGTAGCCGAACCGGCGACGCGCGGCGGCATCGATCGCCCTCCCGTTCCAGCGGACCTCGCCCGCGTCGGGCGCGAGCACGCCGAGCACGATCCGCATCGCCGTGGTCTTGCCCGCCCCGTTGGGGCCCACGAAGCCCACGATCGTGCCCTCGGGCACCGCGAACGAGACCCCGTCGAGCGCGACGACGTCGTCGAAGCGTCGGTGGAGGTCGATCAGCTCCAGCATGGGAGGGTCTTCGGCGGACGCACCCCCCAAGGATAGGGACGGTCCGGGGCTAGGCTGGGAGCCGATGGTGATGCGCAGGCAGGTCGGCGAGGTGGCGGGGGTCCGCCTCCCGGATGTGGAACGATCGCACTGGAGCGTCTTCTGCTGGGTCAGACGAGGCGAGAACGAAGACGCGGACGCGATCCGTGCCGCGGCCTCCGGGTCCGGCGGCTCGGTGCTCTTCCAGGGAGAAGGCCTTGCGTTCGTGGAGTTCGGCGATCCTGTAGCCGCGATCGACTTCGCGCTCGAGGTCGTCGCATCGCTCGACGCTGGCGTCGCCACGGCGGCCGGGATCCACGTGGGCCGGGTGAAGGCGGGCGAGGACCCGATCGGGAGCCACGCGTCGCAGGTGGCCGCCGCGGCCGCGGACCTCGCCGGGTTCGGTGAGACGCTCGTGACCGGCTCCGTCCTCGTCGAGCTCGGCGACGCGGTGTTCGATCGCTACACGCGGGGCAGCCCCATCTCCGCAGAGCTCGACGGCGAGACGATGTCGCTGTATCCGTTCGCCGCACGTTAGGCGCGGTCGTCGCTCCGGGCTCCCGCCGACCCCCACGGCGTGACCGACGAAGGCGTCGGTCTCGACCGCGTCGATCAGGAAGTCGGCCAGGTCGAACCGCGAGACCGACCGCGCGTGGGCGGGGGCATCGATGACCGCTTCGTAGCCTCCCGTGCCGTCCTCGTCGCGGATGTATGCCGGGCATGCACCCACCCACGCGGTGTCACTCGCTCGCAGGGCCTCCAGGTTCCGCTTGTGCTCGCGCACGATGTGCGTGTACGGCGGCGCGGCGTCCTCCTCCTGGAAGACGCGATCGTTCAGCACGACCGAGAGCCGAGGTGTATCCGCTCGCGCGTCGACCGCCGTGATCACGTTGGCCGTCATCGCCGAGAGGTCGGTCGTCGGCTCGAGGCCCGCGGCTCCCATCGCCGAGATGACCGCCCCCGCGTCGGCCACGGTGCGGGTCACGGCCGCGACATCGAAGGCATCGCCCTGGATCACCTCGAGATCGGGCGACCGGAGCGTGAGCTTCGCAGGCGTGCGCACCAGGGCACGGACGCGATGCCCGCGGGCGAGCGCATGCTCGAGGACCGCGCTCCCGGTGCGCCCGGTCGCGCCGAAGACCGCGATCTCCACGGACGACCCCTTCCCGATCCCGTGCCGCCCTCAGGCGGCGTCGATGGCCGGCTCGTCGGCGCTCAGCGCCACCGCCAGCACGTCCGACACATCCTCGGCGATGTGGAAGGTCATCTGCTCGCGCACCTGCTCGGGCACGTCGTCGAGGTCGCCCTCGTTCCGCTTGGGCAGGATCACCTCGCTCAGCCCAGCACGGTGGGCGGCAAGCACCTTCTGCTTCAGGCCGCCGATCGGGAGCACGCGCCCCTGCAGGGTCACCTCGCCGGTCATCCCCACCACCGGTCGGACCGGCGTGTCCGTGAGCAGCGAGACGAGGGCCGTCGTCATCGTGACGCCGGCGCTCGGGCCGTCCTTCGGGACCGCGCCCGCGGGCACGTGCACGTGGAACCGGCCACGGAGCCGCTCAGGCGGGATGCCGAGGGCCTCATGGTGCGAGCGCACGTAGCTGAGCGCGATCTGCGCGGACTCCTTCATCACGTCGCCGAGCTGACCGGTGAGCGTGAGGCCCTCCTGCTCCACGTCCTCGCGCGTGGCCTCGATGAAGAGCACGTCACCGCCGGTGCCCGTGACCGCCAGGCCGGTGGCCACGCCGGGCACGGCCGTGCGCTCGGCCGCCTCGAAGAAGAACTTCTGACGCCCCAGGTACCCGCGCACGTCGTCGGCGTCGATCGCGATGGGCGGCGTGGCCTCCCCGGACGCGATCTTCGTCGCGACCTTCCGCAGGGCCTTGCCGATCTCGCGCTCGAGGTTCCGCACGCCGGCCTCGCGCGTGTAGTCGCCCACGATCGCGCGCAGCGCGGCGTCGGTGAAGGTGACCTCGTCGGCGCCGAGTCCGTTGCGCTCGAGCTGCCGGCCCACCAGGTGGAACCTGGCGATCGCGACCTTCTCGTCCTCGGTGTACCCGTCGATCCGGATGACCTCCATGCGGTCGTAGAGCGGTCCCGGGATCGTCTCGGCGACGTTCGCCGTCGTGATGAAGAGCACCTCGGACAGATCGAGGTCGACGTCGAGGTAGTGGTCGCGGAACGTGTGGTTCTGGGCGGGGTCGAGCACCTCGAGCAGCGCGCTCGATGGGTCGCCGCGCCAGTCGGCGCCGACCTTGTCGATCTCGTCCAGCATCATCACGGGGTTCTTCGTGCCGGCGTCCTTGAGGGCGCGCACGATGCGGCCGGGCAGCGCGCCGACGTAGGTGCGGCGGTGGCCTCGGATCTCCGCCTCGTCGTGGATCCCTCCGAGGGAGACCCGGACGAACTTCCGGCCGAGCGCCCGCGCGACGGACTCACCGAGCGAGGTCTTGCCCACGCCCGGGGGTCCGACGAGCGTCAGGATGGCGCCGGAGCCGCGACCCGTCGCCTCTCCGAGCCCCCGGTCCTGCCGGAGCTTGCGCACGGCGAGGTACTCGAGGATGCGGTCCTTCACGTCCTCGAGACCCTCGTGGTCCGCGTCGAGCACCGAGCGCGCCTCGGCGATGTCGAGGTTGTCCTCGGAGCGCACCGACCAGGGCAGCTCGGTCATCCAATCGAGGTAGGTGCGGATCCAGCCGTACTCGGGCGACTGCTCGGAGGTGCGCTCCAGCCGGCCCAGCTCGCGCTCGGCCTCCTTGCGCACGTCCTCGGGCATGCCGGCTTCCTCGATCTTGCGCCGGTACTCCTCGACGACGTCCTCCTCGCCGTCCTCCCCGAGCTCCTTGCGGATCGCGCTCATCTGCTCGCGCAGCAGGAACTCGCGCTGACGCTTCTCCATCCCCTCGCTGACGTCGGTGCGGATCTTGTCCTTCAGTTCGAGGTCGGCGAGCGTGTCCTTGGCCCAGGCGAGCACGAGCTCCAGGCGGGCCTCGACGTCGACGGTCTCCAGGATCTGGATCTTCTGCTCGAAGCCCAGGTCGGGCGAGTAGCCCGAGGTGTCGGCGATCTGCCCGGGGTCGGAGATGCCCCGGAGGAACTCGGCCACCTGGGGCACGCCGCGCGCCTCGACGATGTTCTCGATCACCGCGCGGTACTCGCGCGCCAGCTGGCGCGTCCGCTCGCTCGGCTCCGTCTCGCTCACCCAGTCGGCCTGGACCCGGATCGCCTCGCCGGTGCCGGGCACACCCACGCCGACGACGGCGCGGTTCAGGCCGCGGATCACGAGGGCCTCGGTCCCGCTCCGGAGGGCGCCGACGTCCTCGATCTTCGCCACGGTGCCCACGCGGGCGTAGCGGCCGTCCAGCCGCGGGACGAGCAGCAGCAACCCGTCGCCTTCGGTGGCCGCGTCGACCGCGGCGCGGGCCTCATCGGACTCGATCGTGAGGGTCACCACCATGCCGGGGAGCACCACGCCGGTGGTCAGGGGAAGGAGCGGAAGGGCCTGGGTGTCGATCTCGGACATCGTCATCTCCATCTCGGGGATCGGATCTTGCACCTGCAAGAACGCGCTCGGACGCGGGCGCTATTCCCAAGATGTAATCGGGATTACGTGTTTCGACAAGCGACTGAGGGGGAAGGAGTTTGGGCTTGCGGCCGCGGCGGGGCCTTGTCATCGGGACCCCGTATGCTGGTTGGCCTGAATGTCCCGTCGGTCCGCGGCGGGCCGATCAAGGAGTCGAACCCTGGACGAACCCATCATCATCACGGAGGGCATCGAACGGCACTTCGGCACCGTGGAGGCGCTGAAGGGCGTCGACCTGCAGGTGGAGCGCGGCTCCGTCTTCGGCCTCCTCGGGCCGAACGGCGCGGGCAAGACCACGATGGTGCGGATCCTGACCACGCTCCTGCTGCCCAGCAAGGGCCGTGCCACGGTGGAAGGACTCGACGTGGTCCGCGACGCCGAGGAGCTCCGGTTCCGCATCGGCCTCGCGGGGCAGAGCGCCGCCGTCGACGAGAACCTGACCGGTCTCGAGAACCTCGAGATGGTCGGGCGCCTCTACCACCTGCCCAAGGACGAAGCGCACCGTCGTTCGGCTGAGGTGCTCGAGCGGTTCGACCTCGCGGATGCCGCCGATCGCCCGGCCAAGACCTACTCGGGCGGCATGCGTCGTCGCCTCGACCTGGCGGCCAGCCTCGTCGGCCGACCCGAGGTCCTGTTCCTCGACGAGCCGACCACCGGGTTGGACCCGCGCAGCCGGCTCGACGTCTGGGACTTCATCCGGGAGCTGCAGCAGGAGGGCACGACGCTGATGCTCACCACCCAGTACCTGGAGGAGGCCGACCAGCTCTGCGACCGGATCGCGGTCATCGACCACGGCACCCTGATCGCCGAGGGCACCTCGGACGAGCTCAAGGACCGGATCGGCGGCGAGGTCCTGGAGCTCCACGTGGAGCATCAGGCGCGACCTCGAGAAGGTGACCGCGTCCCTGATCGGCATCGGCACCGGGGATCCGAACATCGACGTCGACGCGGGGACCCTGCGGATCCCCGTCGGGAACAAGGGACCCGCGACCCTGCTCGACAGCGTGCGACGCCTCGACGAGATGGACATCCAGCTCGCCGAGATCGCCCTGCATCGTCCGACGCTCGACGACGTCTTCCTCTCGCTCACCGGGCGCGGCTCGGAGGACGGCGATGAGCCGGACGCCGAGACAACGGGACGATCGAAACGTCGAGGGAGGAAGGACCGATGAGCGCGACCATCACCCGACCGGCGGAGCGGAGGGCGCCCAGGGGCGTCGTCGCGCGGTCGTCGCTGGCCCTCACGGACGGGATCATCGTCGCGCGGCGCAACCTGCTCACGCTCACGCGCGTGCCCACCGTCTTCATCTTCGAGCTCGTCCAGCCCATCATGTTCGTGCTGTTGTTCCGCTTCATCTACGCGAACCAACATCGCGAACCTGCCCTCCCGGCCTGACCTACGTGCAGTTCCTGATGCCCGGCATCTTCATCCAGAACGCCATCTTCGGCTCGACCACGACCGCGGTCGGGCTGGCGGAGGACATGAAGACGGGCATCGTCGACCGGTTCCGGTCCCTGCCGATGGGGCGTTCGTCGGTCCTGCTGGGCAGGGCCGCCTCGGACCTGTCGAAGAACTTCCTGCTCGTCCTCATCGTGATCGGGATCGGGCATCTCGTGGGGTTCCGGTTCGAGAACGGCATGTGGGATGCGCTCGGCGTCGTCGTGCTGGCGCTCGCCGTCGGGTTCACGTTCTCGTGGGCGATGGCCTGCATCGGCCTGTCGCTGAAGAAGGTCGAGGCCGTGCAGGCCGCGTCCTTCACGCTGATCTTCCCGGTGGTGTTCGTGAGCTCGGCGTTCGTGCCCGTCTCCGGGATGGCGGCGTTCCTGCAGCCCATCGCGCGGCACAACCCGGTCACGATCTGGTGCAACCTCGCTCGGTACCTCTCGAACGGCCCCATAGGCATCCTCGACCCCAAGACGAAGCTGCCGGTCGACACGTTCGAGGGGCTCGTCGTGAAGTCCGTCGTGTGGATCGTCGTGCTCCTCGTGATCTTCGTGCCGCTCGCGATCCGGCTCTACCGCAAGCTCGATTGAGAGCCACGGATCGCGCCGGATCGGGAACACATACGCCGTAAGGTCGGTTTCCAGGTCGAGGGGCCTCCGCACCGCCCTGGAGCCGGGATCGGAAGGAGTAGCTGTGCTCGGGTTCGAAGGGGACAACGCTCGCGAGAAGGTCATCGTCCTGCTCACGATGTGCTTCGCGCTGGCCATGGTGATGCTCGACAACACCGTGGTCAACGTGGCCCTGCCCAGCATCAGCCGCACCCTCGACGCCGGGGTCTCCGAGCTGCAATGGATCGTGGACGGCTACGTGCTCGCGTTCGCGTCGCTCCTGCTCACCGGCGGCATCCTCGGCGACCGCTACGGCCGCAAGAAGATGTTCCTGAGCGGACTCACCATCTTCACGCTCGCCTCGCTGGCCTGTGGGCTCTCGCAGAGCACCGGGCAGTTGATCGCGTTCCGCGCCGTGCAGGGTGTGGGCGGCGCCCTCCTGATCCCCGGCACGCTCTCCATCATCACCGTCACGTTCCCGCCTCACGAGCGCGCGAAGGCCCTCGGGCTGTGGGCCGGGGTCTCGGGCGTCGCGCTGGCCCTCGGCCCGACGCTCGGCGGGTACATCGTCGAGCAATGGGGCTGGCATTGGGTCTTCATCATCAACGTGCCCGTCGGCTTCGTGGCGTTCTTCGTGGCGCTGCGGACGGTGACCGAATCGCGCTCCGAGGTGGAGCGCCAGCTGGACATCCCCGGGCTGGTGTTGGGCACCGGCGCCCTGTTCAGCGTCACCTACGGACTGATCGAGGCCAACCAGCGGGGCTGGACCGACCCGCTGATCCTCGCATCGTTCGTCGCGTTCGCCGTGCTGCTCGTCGCGTTCCTGCTGTGGGAGTCGCGCAACCCGCACGCGATGATGCCGCTCAGCTACTTCAAGATCCCGGCGTTCTCGGCGGGGAACACCGTTGCCTTCTCGGTGACCTTGGGCATGTTCGCGACCTTCTTCTTCCTGTCGCTGTTCATGCAGGAGATCCTCGGGTACTCGCCGTTCCAGGCGGGGGTGCGGTTCCTGCCCATGACGCTGGCCATCATCGTGACGGCCCCCTACGCCGGGAAGTACGCCTCCAAGCACGGCTCGCGGGCGCCCATGACGTACGGATTGCTGCTGTCGGGCGGCGGGCTCCTCCTGCTTGGCGCAACCCTCAACGTGAGCACCCCGTACTGGTACCTCGCCCCCATCTTCGCGATCATGGGCCACGGGATGGGCGCCACCATGGCCCCGATGACCGCGGCGGTGATGAACTCCGTGGGGCCTCAGCGCGCGGGCCTCGGCTCTGCGATGACCAACACCAGCCGCGAGGTGGGCGGGGTGCTCGGCATCGCGCTGCTCGGCACGATCCTCACCACGAAGCTCAAGTCCGCGCTGGGGCCGGCCCTCACGGGGATCGGCCTCTCGGCACAACAGCAGGCGTCCATCACCGCGAGCGCCGGGCACGGGCAGCTCGAGGTCGGCGGCCTCACGTCGCAGCAGGCCGCGGCGGTGAGCGCCGCCTACGGGGACGCGTTCATGAGCGGGTTCCACGTCGCGCTGATGTTCGCCGGGGCGGTGCTCGTCGTGGCGGCCTTGGTGGCCAACCGATTCATCCCGGGCCGCGAGGCGCTCGTGCCCGCGGGCGCGCGGGCGCCAGAGGGCGTCGCGGTCGCTGAGGCGGGCTAGCCTCGCCGACCGGCGCCGACGTTCCGCACGACCGGCCTCTCTGACAGGATGGGCGGGTAGATGATCGTCGTCCGCGTGCTCGCCGTGACGCTGGGCGTCCTGCTCCTCGTGGTGACGCTCCTGTCGTCCGTGAAGACGGTCATCCTGCCGCGGTCGGTGCCCTCGCTGATCACGCGGGCCGTCTTCCTCTTCATGCGGAGGGTCTTCCAGGTCATCGCACACCGGAAGATGAGCTACGCGCGCCGTGACCGCATCCTCGCCTGGTACGCGCCGATGTCGCTGATCGGGACCCTCGTGGCGTGGCTCGCCCTCGTGATGGCCGCGTACACGCTGATCTTCTGGGGCACCGATCAGCTCACGTGGGTCGAGTCGTTCGAGATGTCCGGCTCCGCGCTGTTCACGCTGGGTACGACCCGCCCGACGAACCTCGCGAGCAACGCGCTCGTCTTCACCGAGGCGGCGATCGGGCTGTTCCTCCTCGCGTTGCTGATCACGTTCCTGCCGAGCATCTACACGGCCTTCTCACGGCGGGAGCTGGGCGTGACGGCCCTGGCCGTGCGTGCGGGCGAGCCTCCGTCGGGGGTCGAGATGATGCAGCGATTCTGGGTGCTCGAACGCATGGAGCAATTGAACGACGTCTGGACCGAGTGGGAACGTTGGTTCGTCGACGTCGAGGAGACCCACACGTCGCTCTCGGCCCTGGCGTTCTTCCGATCGCCGCAGGCCGATCATTCGTGGGTGACGGCGGCGGGAGCCGTGCTCGACGGCGCCGCGCTCGCGGTGTCGACCGTGGATGTCGAGCGCGACGTGCAGGCCGAGTTCTGCCTACGGGCGGGGTACCTGTGCCTGCGCAGGGTCGCGGGGTTCTTCCGCGTCCCCTACGACCCCGACCCCGAGCCCGACGATCCCATCTCGATCACGCGCGAGGAGTGGGACGAGGCCGTGGCCGTGCTCGAGCTCGCCGGCGTGCCGATCAAGGCGGATCGCGACCGGGCATGGCGGGACTTCGCGGGGTGGCGCGTGAACTACGACACGGTGCTGCTGGCCCTCGCCAACCTCACCAACGCGCCCCCCGCGCTCTGGTCCTCGGATCGCTCCGGCATCGGGACGCTGAAGGTGCGGATGCTTCGACCCACGGTGCCGCGGTGAGCTGTTCCTGGAGGCTCACCGGCCCGGCTTGAACACCATGTCCGCGATCACGACGATCAGCACGACCTGGTCGATGCGGGAGATCGCGAAGATCCTGCGGATCCCAGCCTGCACGGTGGGCGAGGCCGGACCCTCGGTCTCCATGTCCTTCGCGAGCTTGCCCGAGGTCGGACCGAGGAAGAACGCCCCGGTGACGAACGTCGCGGCGTAGCCGACCAACCCCACGAGGATCCAGGTGTCGGTGAACCCCAAGGCGGGCGTGTACAGCACCAGGACGATCCCCATCACCAGCACGGTCAGGGACACCGGCATGAAGAACTGCATCCCGGCCTTCTCGATGTCCTTGGCGAACGCCGCGAGGCGGAGAGGGTCGTCCGCGCGCTTCAGCCGCGTCGCGAGGTATTGCACGAACAGCCCACCGCCGACCCAGGCAACGGCCGCGATCACGTGAACGAACTTGAGCGTGTTGTACACCCCGGTGCTGAACGCGAGCACGGATCCTCCTTCGGTCGGCGACCTCCCGGCTCCCCACGTCGAGGTACGGACCGACGCAGGCTATCCGAGCGAGCCGCCCGGGGGAAGCAGGTCGCGCCGCGGAGGCTGCCGGCCGGGCCGATCACCGGATCAGACGGCTCATCCGCCGGTCGGCGAGGATCTTCCCGCCGGTCTGGCACGAGGGGCAGTAGGTGACCTCGTGGGACTCGTAGGAGACGCGCCGCAGGTCCTCGCCGCACGCGGGACAGGGCTCCCCCGCCCGGTTGTGCACGGTGAAGTGGTCCCCGAGCTTGGTGGGCAGCCCTCCCGAACGCTTCCGCTCCATCTCGAGCGCCTCGTCGAGCACCGCGTGCATCGCGTTCACAAGGCGCTCGCGTTCCGCGGCGTCCAGCTTGCTCAGCGACGCGTACGGCGAGAGCCGCGCGGCGTGCAGGATGTCGTCGCTGTAGCCGCGGCCGACGCCGGAGATGGTGCGCTGGTCGCGCAGGATCGTGTGCACGCGGCGCGTGTCCTCCGCGCTCATCAGCCAGGCGTCTGCCTCCGCGGTGAGGACCTCGGGACCCAGCTTCGCGAGCGGGCCGTCGTCGCCCTCGGCCAGGACCCACCAACCCGCCTTGCGCTGCGTGCCGAACTCCTTCACCAGGACGCTCGGCCGATCGAGGGCGCGTATCCGCAGGACCGATCCCCGCGGCTTCGTCGACTTCGGCGGAGCCTCGACGTCCACGCGCCCTCCCTGGGATAGGTGCACCAGAAGGCGCGGACCCCCCAGCTCCCCGACGAGGTACTTCCCGCGGTTGCCGACGTGGTCGATCGTGCGGCCGAGCAGCTCGTCGGGCCGCGGCGCGAACGTCTTCAGCGACGAGAACTGCATGAGGTCGAGACGCTCGAGCGTGGCGCCGGCGAGGACCTCGTCGAGGCGCTCGGCGAGCGCGCGGATCTCCGGGAGCTCGGGCACGCCGCCGCCTCAGGCCCCGGTGAGCTCCGCCGCGGCCCGCCCGATGATCTCCACGCACTCGTCGATCCGATCCTTGTGGGTGCGGTGCGAGACGATGCAGACGCGCAGCGTGTAGACGCCGTGGATCAGCGTGGAGGACAGGAACACGCGCTTCGAGGCGTTGATCGCGGCGAGGAACGCCTTCTGGGTCTCCTCGTCGGCGCCTGCCAGGCGGAAGGGCACCACCGTGAGCTGCGGAGCCCACGGCACCTCCACGAGCGGGTTCGCCGCGAGAGCATCGTAGAGGTAGCCGGCGAGGTCCAGCTTCTCGTCCAGCGCCTCGCGGAATGCGTTCACCCCGTGGAGCTTGAGCGGCATCCACACGCGCAGGCCGCGCCAGTCGCGCGAGAGCTCCGCCGAGTACTCGCTGTAGTTGGGCAACTCGCCCGTCGGCGGGAGGTCCTGCAGGTAGGCAGCGCCTTCGTAGTGCGCGTCACGGAGCGCCTGTCCGTCGCGGACCACGAGGCCGCCCGTGCCGTAGGGCAGGAACATCCCCTTGTGCGGATCGAGGGTGACGGAGTCGCTCCGCTCGATGCCGCCGAACCAGGACTCCCCACGCTCGGTCAGCTGGAAGAAGCCCCCGTAGGCGCCGTCGACGTGCAGCCAGAGCCCCTCCTGCTCAGCGACGTCGGCGATGGCCTCGAGCGGGTCGATCGCCCCCGTGTTCGTGGTGCCTGCGCTCGCGCCCACCAGGAACGGGCGCATGCCGGTCGCGCGATCCTCCCGGATCCGCGCGCGGAGGGCCTCCGGATCCATCCGGAGCTGGTCGTCCGTCGCGACGATGCGCACGTTCCGCTTCGCGAAGCCGGCGATCGTTGCCGCCTTCGTGACGCTCGCATGTGCCTGCTCGCTCACGTAGTACGTGCCGTCGAGGAAGTCCGCGCCGAGCTTCGCGTGGCGCGCCGTCACCATGGCCGAGAGGTTCGCCATCGAGCCGCCGGAGAGCAGCAATCCCTGCGCCTCCGCCGGATACGAGAAGAGGTCGCAGAGCCAGCGCACGACGTTCTCCTCGATCTGCACCGCCGCGGGGCTCGGCTGCCAGAGTCCCACGTAGCGATTCACCCCCTGCGCCACGAAGTCCGCGAGGGCTGCGCTGAAGAGTCCGCCCCCGGGGATGTAGGCGAGGTAGCCGGGTCCCGCGTACTCGAACGTGTGCGCGACGGCGTCCTGCACCTGGGCCATCAGCGTGTCGAAATCGCCCCCGGTTTCCGGTGGGCTCTCCCGCAACGTCCGCGCCAGCTCGACCGCGCCCTCGGTGGCCTCGGCGGGCGCGTCGTCGAGCCCCTGGATGAAGTCGACGAGGTAGGCGAGCGCCGACTCCCCCATCGCGCGCATGTCCTCGGGCGCCGGATCGAGCGGATACATGGCGCCCATCGTATCGACGGACGCGGTCAGCGCACGGTCACGGCGTCGAGCAGCGCGCGGGAGGCGTTCGCGATCTCGTCGACGGCCGCCTCGAAGGCCTCGCTGTTCTTCTTCGAGGGCTCCCGATACCCGCTCACCTTGCGGACGTACTGTCGCGCCGCGGCGCGGATCTCCTCCTCGGTGGCGGGTTCATCGGCCCTGCGCAGGGTCTTGATGCTTCGGCACATGCCGAGAACGCTACCGCGCCCCGGCCCGTTCGCGCACCCGCCTGAGCATCGCACGAGCGTGTGCCACCTCCTCAGCGGCCGGCTTGCGGGCCTCGGGACCGAAGCGTGCGCGTTCGAACGTCCGCACGATCTCTTCGGCCGCGACGACGACCTCGCCGTCGAGGGTCTCGTCCCTCGCCAAGGCCCCGAGATACTCGCTGGGCGTCTCGTGCTCCTCCCGGACGTGGCCGGCGGCTGCCAAGGCCAGCGTGAGCTCCACGAACGCGGCCTCCGCGGGATCCGCCGGCGTGGGCGGGCGCGCCCGTCGACGGCGCCACAGGGCCGCAACCGTCCCGAGCGCGAGCAGCGCCAGGGCAGCGATGGGCCAGGCGTGGAGCGCCCCCCGAGCGGCCGTGGCCACCGCGCCCAGCGCCACGCCCACCACACGCTTCACCGGCTGCGGGACCGCGCGCTGCATGAACCGGCCGATCGCCGCGAAGACGGGGCCGGCCATGAACCGGCTCGCCACGCTCGGGGTCGCGGCAGGCACGCCGAACGTCGGGTCGTAGGGCACCCATCCGATCTGCGGGTAGTACACCTCGAGCCACGCGTGGGCGTCGGAGTCGCGCACCTCGAAGTACCCGGTGAGCGGGTTCCGATCGCCCGGGCCGTACCCCGTCACCAGGCGCGTCGGGATGCCCAGCGTGCGCAACATCACCGCCATGGAGCTCGCGATCTGCTCACAGAACCCCTCGCGCGTCACGAACAGGAACCGATCGACGCTGTCCACGCCCGGCGGGTCGGCCGGGACATCGAGGTTGTAGCGCGTGTGGTGCTGGATCCAGGTCTGCACCGCCATCACGGCGTCGTACTCGCTCGGTGCGCCCTGGGCCACCTGACGGGCGAGGTCGCCCACCCGGGCCGGGAGGGTCGTGGGGAGCTGGAGGTAGCCCGCCATCGACGGGGGGATCGCGTGGCCCGCACGCCGGAGCCACGATGGATCGGTGATCGGCACGTCGGAGACCACCGAGTACACGAGGCCCTGGTCGAGCAGGATCGGCGCGCGGATCGACCCGTACCGGTCCTCACGCAGGCCGCCCGACGGGAAGTACACGCGTGAGGCGTTCGCGGCGGCGAACAGGATGTTCGGCTGGGGCGCGTCGATGTAGAAGGTCTGGGTCACGGGAACCGACGGCAGGGTGGCCAGGCCGTCGGGCCCCCGCGGAGGCTGCGCCATGTACGCGCCCGGCGCGTCCGCCGCGGGCAGGGTCTGCGTGTCCTTCGACGCGATCGTCCAGGTGGTGCCGTCGTAGGTGTCGAAGGCCTCGGCACGCCACAGCGCGGCCTGCGACGCGCGCACGCGGAACGCGATCCGATCCGAGAGGCGCCCCCGTGCCCGCAGGTCCACGACATCGGACAAACCCGGATAGGCGCCGGGGGCGAAGTTCACGATACCGTCGGCGCCCGCAGCGGGCAGGTTGGGGTTCGTGACCCCGCCGTCGAAGTTCGGCAACTCCGTCGGGCTGTGCGGGAACGCGAACGGCGGGGTCTTCACGAGGGAGCCGGGCACCCGCGGCAGCGCGAGGAAGACGAGGGCGCCGGCCAACAGGGCCGCGGCCGCGGGCATGAAGGCGGCGCGCGCCGGAGCCAGGCGGCCGCGGCCCGACCCACCGCCGGGGGTGATCACGCGTTGCGCGGCGGGGGTGGCGACCTGGTCGGGCCTCGGCCGGCTGGACAGGTAGAGCCACATGCCCGCGAGCACGAGCCACGGCACGAGGAAGAGCGCGTAGCCCGTCGTGAGCGAGAGCGCGCCCGCCTCCGCCATCAGGATCAGGCCCGAGACCATCGAGAACGCCAGGTCGCGCCGGCGCGGCACGTCGAACGCGTGCAGCACCTGCACCCACAAGAAGAGCGAGGCGAGCGGGATGCGCGCCTCGTCCACCGATCCGACCTGCTGAACCGCCTGGAGGAACTGGCCCATCGCCGCCAGGAGCCCGAGCGAGAGCAGGAGCTTCAGCAGCAGGCTCGTGTGCGCCCGGCGCTGGTACGAGAACCAGTAGCCGAGGGGCGCCAGGATCAGCGTGGCCACCGCGGTCGGGACGTGGACGGCGCCCTGCGCCACCACCGCGACGATCGCGAGCTCCACCGCGGCCGCCACGACCACGCGGATCGCGATGGAATCCTCGGTCGGCCCGCTCGGCGTGCGGATCTCGAGCTTCACGGCGCCGCCGCCACGTCGGCCGGGCTGAGAACCGCGGCGAGATCGTCGCCGTCGCGCCAAGGGAACAGCTCGGCCCCGGCTCGTCGGAGGCGATCCTCGAGCTCGGTCCAGGCGCCCACGGGAAGCGCCTCGCGGCGCGATTCGATTTCGGTCACCTCGACGGGGATCGCCACGACATGTGCGAACCGATCGGCGAGCGTCGCCACGATGGGCTCCAGGAAGGCGGGATCGTTCCCCCGCCGCGCCGGGAAGACCAGCACGATGGCCTCGACCCCGCGCAGCCCGATACCGACCCGATCCAGCTGCTCCGCGAACCCGGGCCCCCCATCGGGCGTGAGGAGGGCGAGCCGCCGCAGGATCTCGGTGCCGTCGGCACGGCCGAGCACCTCCGCGCCCTCTCCCCCGGTCACCACCAGCCGCGCGCCGTGGCCCTGCGCCAGCGCCGCGAGCGCCACCGAGGCGGCCGCGGTGCAGACGCGGTCCAGCGGCGTCCACGCCTCGCCCGCGTCCCAGCTCCCGTCGACGACGATCGCGAGCCGCCGCGTCTGCTCCTCCTCGAACTCGCGCACCATGACGACCCCGGTCCGCGCCGTGGACGGCCAGTGGACGTGACGCATCGAATCGCCGGACCGGTACTCGCGGATCCCGAGGTACTCCGGACCGTGGCCGCGCCGAGGCGCGGTGTGGATCGCGTGGTCCGTCGTGGCCGCGGGTCGCACGAACGGGAGGGGACCCAGGGGCACGACCTTCGGCAGCACGAGGGTCTCGGCGCCGGACACGGGAAGCATCCGCCTGTGCTCTCCCACGCCGAAGGGCGCGCTCGAACGCGCCACCGCCGCCGCCGACGCCTGCACGCCGCGACGCCGGGCGGCGCGCGTCGTCACGACCTCCGCGCGCGTCCCCGGCCGCAACGCGGGCACGGCGATCGCCACGGGCTCGAGGAAGGGGTCGTCCACCACGAGCCCCAGGCGCATCCCCCGCGAGCGGTTCACGATCCCGAGCTCGACGATGACGGCGTCACCCTGGTGGACCTCCGCGGGCGCGCGCCTGTCTATGTCGAGTCCGCGCACCATGCGCACGGGCAGCAGCACTCCGGCCACCACCGCGCCCACGAGGCACGCCGCGAGCACGAACAGCCAGCCCGCCTGCACGTTGGTGCCGAGGAAGAACAGGACACCCGCGCCGACGATCAGCCCCACCGCCCGCCTGCGCGGCCGCGGCACCGAGGTCACCCGCCGGCGACGTGGAGCGGGACCGGGACCTCGCCGAGGACCCGGCGGACGACCTCGCGGCCGATGCCCGCGCCGGCGCGCATCTGACGCGGGATCAGGCGATGCGCGAGGGCGGCCGAGGCGAGCGCCTTCACGTCGTCGGGCAGGACGTAGTCGCGGCCGTGGCCCATCGCGCGCGCCTGCGCGCATCGCGTCAGGGCGACCGTGGAGCGCGGCGAGGCACCCAGGGCGATCTCCGGCGCCGCGCGGGTGGCCTGGACGAGCGCCACCACATACTCGAGCACCGCGTCGTCGACGTGCACGCCGCGGACGGCGATCTGCGCGGCAAGCACCTCCGTGGGTTCGAGCACGGGCTTCAGGTCGTGGAGGGGATGGCGCAGGAGCTGACGCCGGACGATGTCGCCGGCCGCGCCGGCGGCGTCCGGGTACGTGACCTGGACCGTGAGCGCGAACCGGTCGAGCTGCCCTTCGGGCAACGGGTAGGTGCCGTGCTGCTCCACGGGGTTCTCCGTCGCGATCACGAGGTAGGGGGCGGGCAACGGATACGTGGTTCCTTCCACGGTCACCTGCCGCTCCTCCATCGGCTCGAGCAGGGCCGATTGGGTGCGCGGCGTGGTCCGGTTCACCTCGTCCACGAGCACCACGTTGGCGAAGATCGGACCGGGCACGAACCGGAACTCGCCATGCTGCTGGTCGTAGACACTGATGCCCGTGAGGTCTGAGGGCAGGAGGTCGGGCGTCGCCTGGACCCGGCTGAAGTCGCCGCCGATCGAAACCGCCAGGGCGCGCGCGAGGGTGGTCTTGCCCGTGCCGGGAACGCCCTCGAGCAGGAGGTTGCCCTCGGCGAACAGGCAGAGCGCCGCGGTCTCGACGGCGTCGGTGTTGCCGGCGATGACCACGCGGACGTTGTCGACGAGGCGGCGATAGGCGTGGGTGGCCGCGGACAGGGCAGGCTGGGGCTCGATCACGCGTACGGAATCGACGCCGAACCTCGCCGCCTTGAGCGAGCTGGAGGCTCAGGGATCCTTGCGCGCGCGCAGCGAATACATCAGGGGGAGCGAGCCGCTCATCCCCGGCGGCCAGACGTGGTGGCCCTCACCGTCGGGCACCAGGAGCGGGGCGGGCCAGCCCAGTTGGCGCTTCTCGTCGAGGAGCTCGATCCGCAGACCGTTGCATGCCAACGCCGTGACGATCTCGCCCAGCGAGTGGTTCCAGCCGTGCTCCACGTCCGCGTCCACGTCGGCGTCGGGGTCGGCGTAGGAGCCCTGGACGGGGAACGTCAGCGTCTCTCCGCCCCAGTAGTCGTATGCGAGGCGCACCTCGCCGGGCGTGAGGTCGTCGGCCTCGTCCTCGAGGGCCCACAGGACGGGATGTCCCTCGTGGATGTAGAAGATGCCGCCCGGCTTCACGAGCCCCGCCACCGCCTCGGCCCACGGCGCGAGGTCGGGCAGCCATCCGAGGGCACCGCGCCCCGTGTACACGATGTCGAACGTCTCTCCTTCGAGAGGCCCGGGCAACCCGTACACGTCGGAGACCACGAACCGCGATCGGTCCGCCAGGCCCACCTCCGCGGCCAACTCCCGTGCGAACGCGATAGCGGGCTCGCTGAAATCCACCCCCGTGACGCGCGCGGCTCCGAGACGCGCCCACGACAGGGTGTCGAGCCCGAAGTGGCACTGCACGTGCAGCAGCGACGCCCCGGCGACGTCGCCGACCTCGTCGCGCTCCCACGCTTCGATCCGGACGTCGCTCGGGTCGTCGCGGAAGCGCTGGACGTCGTAGAAGTCGCCCGTCGTGTGGATCGCGGTCCACGCGTCCCAGAGCCTGCGGTTGTCCTCCAGCTCCTGTCGGTGCTCGCCGCCCACGCGATCAGCCGTTCCGCTTCTTGCCGAGCGCGCTGATCGCCTCCATCACGACGCGGTGCGCGAGGATCGCCGTGATCTCGGCATGGTCGTACGGCGGCGCGACCTCGACCAGGTCCATGCCCACGAGGTCCACGGATCCCACGATCTGCCGCACGGCGCGCAGGAGCTCGCGCGCCAGCATCCCGCCCGACTCGGGCGTGCCGGTCGCGGGCGCCATCCCCGGGTCCACCACGTCGATGTCGACCGAGAGGTAGATGCACTCCGGCCCATCGAGCGCCTCCGCGATCGCGTCGGCGATCACCGCCTCGGCACCGCGCTCCTCGATCTCGACCATCGTGTGCCAGCGCAAGCCCTGCTCGCGCATCCAGTCGAACGTCTCCTTCTCGGGCCAGTAGCCCCGCAATCCCACCTGCACGAAGTTGGGGCCGTCCACCCACCCCTCCTCGATCAGTCGCCGCATCGGCTCGCCGTGCCCGTAGAGGTTCCCCCACTGGTCGGCGCCGGTGTCGGCGTGCGCGTCGAAGTGCACGATCCCCACCTTGCGCGGCCAGACGTGACGGGAGACGGCGGCGGCGCTCGGGAACGTGATGGAGTGGTCCCCGCCCAGCACGATCGGGACGGCGCCGGTCTCGGCCACCCGGAACACCTTCTCGTGGATCACCCGGAGGGCGCGCTCGAACCGCGTCGGCACGATGGGTGCGTCACCCGCGTCCACCACCTTCAGGTTGGCGTAGGGCGCCGTCTCCAGCTGGATCGACCACGCGAACTCGGAGCCCCAGGCGGTGGGCGCCATGCGGATCGCACGCGGTCCGAACCGTGCGCCCGGACGCGAGGAGACACCCTCGTCCAAGGGGGCGCCCACGATCGCCACGTCGGCTTCGGCCGCGCGCAGGCTCGCCTCGTCGGTAGCCCACGGCAGCTTCTCGAACGACCCGTGCCAGTCCGAGTAGTACGGCAGGTCGGTGTTCGCGTACTCGGTGAACTCGTCCTCGCCGCGGAGCTCGGAGTGCTCCAGCCGGAAGTCGGGTGCGTCGCTCATGGCGAGAGCTTGCCATACGGCGGATGTGGGCGGGACACGGGCCCCGATAGGCTGGTCGGCCCATGACCGGACCTTCCCCCGACGCACCGCGTCGCCGATGGCTCACGCCCGCCGGCTTGATCTTGGCCGCGGCTCCCTGGCTCTGGTTCCTCGTGCGCGACCGCGGCGGCGAGGTGCTGGACCCGGTCGCCGTCGGGATGCCGATCGCGCTGCTCGCGGCGCTCGGGCTCGCCGTCCTCGCGGCGATCGTCCGCCGCCGCCTCCTGCTCCTGTTCGCCCTGTCCACGGCCGCCATGGCCGTCTGCACCATCGTCGCCCCGCGGCTCCCCCAGTCGAGCCAGGCGCCGGACCCTGCCGATCCGCATCGCGACGGCCAACGTCTACGACGGGAACCCCACGCCCGAGGCGACGATCGCCGCACTCCAGGCCCGAGACGTCGATGTCCTGGCCACCGTGGAGATGGACGACGCGTTCTGGCAGCGCCTGGACGGCATCGACGCGTTGCCCTACCGCGTCGTGGTGGGTGAGCTGGGCGTGCATGCACGCTGGCCGCTCACGTTGATGCCGGCCCGCGGCCTCCCGCGTTCGCGGATCCTGCGGATCCGCGTGGACGCACCCGATGCCCCGTTCGTGCTCTACGTGGCCCACGCGCTGAACCCTCTGCACGACTACAGCACGTTCGCCGACCAACAGGCCTTCGCGCGTGCGATCGTGGCCGCGGCCGCCCGGGAGCCCCTCCCCGTCGTGGTGGCTGGGGACTTCAACACGTCGGATCGCGCGTCGAGCGAGCGGATCTTCGACGGCCCGCTGCGGGATGCGATGCGCGCCGACACGTTCGCGGCCTCGACGTACGTCGGGGGGTGGTGGCCCCTGCTCCTGCTGCGGATCGACCACGTCTGGACCACGCCAGGCTGGTGCGCGGCGGCTCCGTCGACGTTCGCGCTGCCCGGCTCGGACCATCGCGGGCTCCAGGTGAGCGTGGGTCCGTGCCCTTGACGCGGTCGCGCTAGCTCTTCTTCGCGTCCGCGAGGATCTGACGGGCCGCGTTGGCCCCGGGAGCGCCGGTGATGCCGCCCCCCGGATGGGCACCCGAGCCCGCGAGGTAGAGGCCGCGGAACGGCATCTGGTAGCGGGCGTACCCGTTCAGCGGCCGCCAGGCGAAGAACTGATCCAGGCCGGGCTCGGCATGGTACACGTGTCCGCCGCCCAGGCCGTAGTCGGTCTCGAACTCCTCGGGCGTGATCACCTGTCGCGCCTCCACCAGCTCGCCGAGCCCGGGCGCGAACCGCTCCATCGACTTCACGGCGATCTCCGCCGACGCCATCCTTCTCCGCGGCCCAGTCGCCGTCGCGCAGGTGACGCGGGGCCGCTTGCAGCACGATCGACATCACGTGCTTGCCCTCGGGCGCCAGCGACGGGTCCACGAGCGATGGGATCGTCACCTCCATCATCGGATCCTCGGCCACGTGGCCGTACTTCACGGCGTCCATCGCCTTCTCCACATGGTCGATCGAGAGCCCCACCGTGATGCGACCCTTCAGGCGCTCCTCGGAGTCCGCCCCGTTGAACGAGGGGAGGTCCGAAAGAGCCAGGTTCACCTTCGCCGTGGCGCCAGGCTGGCGGATGTTGCCCACGCGCCAGACCATGTGCGGCCCGAGCTCCACGGGATCGCAGAGGCGCAGCGTCGACTTGGGGTCGGCCCCCGAGACCACGACGGTCGCATCGACCTGCTCGCCCTCGTTCGTGCGTCACGCCGACCACCCGTCCGTCGTGCGTACGGATCTCGGTGACGTCGACGCCGGTGCGCAGGTCCACCCCGTAGCCGCGCGCGGCGGACGCCAGCGCCTCCGCGAGCGCGCCGGTGCCACCCTTGGCGAAGACCGTGGATCCGGCCGCTCCTCCGTCGTTACCCGCCGAGTCGTTGATGAACACCGCCGCGGTGCCGGTGGCCCAGGCGCCCATCGCGGTGTACAGCACCCCGCGCGTGGCGAGCGGCCCACGGATCGCCTCGTCCTCGAAGGTCTCCTGCACCAGGTCGGCCACGGCCATGGGCAGCGCGCGGATCGTCTCGCGCCCCGTCTTCGCGCCGAGGTCCTTGAAGGCCTTGCCGAGCTTGAGGCCCATGATCGCGTCCGAGAGCGAAGGGGTCTTGGGGTCCGGCGGCGTGATCACGTTGATGTACGCGAGGAAGCTCGCGAAGGCACGGATCCGCTTGTCGAAGTGCAGGTACGCGTCGGCGTCGGCGGGGCTATCGCCCCGCAGCTCCTCGGCCGTGCGCTCGGCCGACCCCCAGA
This sequence comes from uncultured Actinomycetes bacterium, assembly GCA_963810915.1. Lineage (GTDB taxonomy): Bacteria > Actinomycetota > UBA4738 > UBA4738 > HRBIN12 > JAOUEA01. The sequence continues at coordinate 384,410 of CAWEPH010000006.1, forward strand.
ACGTGATGCCACGGCCGTCGAGCTGGGGCGCGAACATGCGCACGTCGGGCGCGATCGTCTGCAACCCGTGGGCTTCCGAGCTTGAGGTCCTTGATCACGGAGCTCGCGCAGCCGTCCCACGGTGTGGATCAATCCCGGCGCCGTGAACCCGGGCGCCACCTCGGTGTTGCGCAGGATCCCGCCGACCGCCTCGGACCGCTCCAACAGCACGACCTTCCGCCCGGCTTTGGCGAGGTACGCCGCGGTCACGAGGCCGTTGTGTCCCCCGCCGATGACGACGACGTCCGTGCGCGCCATCAGGCTGCCCTCCTTCCGCGCTTCTTCTCCTTCAGGTACTCGAGGGCTGCGATCCGCCCGGGGGCGCCCATGATGCCGCCGCCCGGATGCGTGGCGGACCCGCACATCCAGAGGTTCTTCACGGGGGTGCGGTAGCGCGACCAGCCCGGCACCGGGCGATTGAAGAAGAGCTGCTCCAGGGAGAGCTCACCCGCGAAGATGTTCCCCTCCGACAGGCCCGTGATGTCCTCGATGTCCTTGGGGGTCACGAACTGGTACCCCTCGATCAGTGAGCGGATGTTCGGGAACCGCTCCTCGAGCGTGTCGATCACGTTCTGGCCGAACGCCTCACGCTTCTCGTCGTCCCACTGCGCGCCGTCCTCGAGGTGGTACGGGGCGTACTGCACGAAGCAGCTCATCACGTGCTTCCCGGGAGGTGCCATCGTCGGGTCGACGAGCGTCGGGATGATGCAGTCGATGTAGGGACGCTTCGAGGGACGCCCGTACTTGGCGTCGTCGTAGGCGCGCTCCATGTAGTCGAGCGACGGGCTGAACGAGATCGCGCCGCGGAGCCACTCCCCAACGCCGGGCTTACAGGCGAGCTCGGGGAGGCCGCCCAGGGCCAGGTTCACCTTGCCGGAGGAGCCCCGGTACTTGTAGCGGAGCACCTCCTCGCGGAACGTCGGGTCGAGCGCGCTCTCGGGGAGCAGGTTGATGAAGGTCTGCCGCGAGTCGAGGGAGGACATGATCACGTCGGCCTCGATCTCCTCGCCCGACTCGAGCACGAGCCCGGTCGCGCGGCCGCCTTGGGTCTTGATCTCGCGCACACCCGCCTCGGTGCGGATCTCCACGCCCTCGGCCAGGGCCGAGTTCGCGATCGCGTAGGCCACGGAGCCGGTGCCGCCCCGGGGGACGCCCCACGCACGGAAGGCGCCGTCGATCTCGCCCATGTAGTGATGCAGGAGCACGTAGGCGGTGCCGGGAGAACGGGGGCCCTGGAAGGTCCCGATGATGCCCGAGGCGCTCATCGTCGCCTTCAGCGGCTCGGTCTCGAACCACTGCTCGAGGAAGTCGGCGGCGCTCATCGTCATCAGCTGGATGAACGTGGTCTGCAGCTTGCGCGGCAGGTCCTTGAAGTCCTTGGCAAGGCCGGTGAGCGGCAGCCATTCCATCGGGTTGATCTTGCCGGGGTCGGGCGGCGGCACCGAGAGGATCGGCTTGATGAAGCGCCCCATCTCGGCCATCAACGCGCCGTACTCCTCGTAGACCTCGGCGTCGTTCAAGCTCCAGCGGCGCAGCTCGCGCACGGTCTTGCCGTGGTCGTTCACCCGCCAGAGGTAGTCGTCCTCGAGCGGCGTGATCGTGCCGTCGAGCGGCAGGATCTCGAGGCCGTGCTTGGGGAGCTGGAGCTCCCGGATGATCTCGGGACGCAGCAGCGAGACCACGTAGCTGAAGACGCTGAACTTGAATCCGGGCACGATCTCCTCGGTGAGCGTGGCGCCCCCCAGGATGTGGCGGCGCTCCAGCACGAGGACCTTCAGGCCGGACTTGGCCAGGTACGCCGCGTTCACGAGGCCGTTGTGCCCGCCACCGATCACGACCGCGTCGTATCGCTTGGCCACGGGAACCTCCTTCGGTCGCTTCGGTGCGTGACCCGGGGTCAGTCCGAGCCACGGGAACGGGCGCCAGCGCGCCGATCGCCCATGCTAGCCGGGGCCGCGGAGGCCCACCAACGACCACCTGACCTGAAGTCACGGGGACCCGAGCCGGCCGGAGGCCGGCGTCGGCTACCCTACGCTTCCGTGGGGTGCCTTGGCGCCCTCAGAGGACGAGCGCAGCACGAGGAGGTCCCGGATGAGCGTCGGCACCGCGTTCTTCGAGCGCGAGAAGGAGCTGAACACCAGGCTCGCGTGGGGCGAGTGGGCCGGCTACTTCTCCGCCGCCGTGTACGCCGACTTCCACGACATCGAGTACAACGCCGTCCGCGAGGCCGCGGCCGTGATCGACGTGAGCCCGCTCTACAAGTACGAGGTCTCCGGTCCTGACGCCCTCCGCCTCCTCGACCGCGTGATGACGCGGGACATGACCAAGCTCGCCGTCGATCGGGCCTACTACACACCCTGGTGCGACGAGGAGGGCAAGGTCCTCGACGACGGTACCGTGACGCGCCTGGCGGAGGACCGCTACCGCATCACGGCCGCGGATCCCTGCTACCGCTGGTTCCTGATGAACGCGACCGGCCTCGACGTGGAGGTCGCCGACATCAGCGACACGACCGCCGCGCTCGCGCTCCAGGGTCGACTCTCCCGCGAGGTCCTGCAGGAGGTCACCGGTGCCGACTGGACCGACGTGAAGTACTTCGGCCGCCGGATGAGCGAGATCGCCGGCGTTCCCGTCGACGTCACGCGCACCGGATACACGGGCGACCGGGGCTACGAGCTCTGGATGCCCACGGACGGAGCGCTGGCGGTCTGGGACAGGATCTTCGACGTGGGGCAGCGCTACGGGATCCACGCCGCGGGCATCCGCGCCCTCGACGTCTGTCGCGTGGAGGCGGGCCTGATCCTGATCGAGGCCGAGTACACGAGCGCGCGCCACGCGGTCTCCGAGGAACAGCTCTACTCGCCCTTCGAGCTGGGTCTGGGCCGCCTCGTGGCCTTCAACAAGGCCGCCGACTTCAACGGGCGCCGGGCGCTGCTCGCCGAGCAGAAGGCCGGAGGCCCGCCGCGGCGTCTGGTGGGCGTCGAGCTCGACTGGAGCGGCATCGAGGCGATGTACGCCAAGCACGGGCTCGCGCCGGCCATCAGTCCCCTCACCCACCGCGACGCCGTCCCGGTCTACAAGGACGGCCGCCAGGTGGGGCGCGCCACCTCGGTCACCTGGGGCCCCACGATCAAGAAGATGGTGGGCTTCGGATCCGTGGACAAGGCGCACGAGAAGCCCGGGACCCGTCTGTCGGTCGAGTGGAGCGTCGAGGGCGAGCGCGGGAAGGTGGGCGCCACGGTAGTGCGCACCCCCTTCTTCGACCCGGAGCGCAAGCGCTCGTAACGGGATCGCCACACCTCGCGTCGCGCCCCACAGCGGAGCCCTCTGGGAGAATGGGCTCACCCATGGGTGACCCGAACCGGCATACGCGTGCCCTGATCCTGTGCGCCACGATCGGCGGCGTGACGGGGTTCGTGGTGGGCTTCGCCGGCTCGGTGATCCTCGGCGTGCGTCACGGGGCTCGTCGTGTTCGCCGTGGGGATGGTCGTCGCCGTCACGGTGACCCGGCCGTCCGCGGGCGAGCCCGCGGACCCGAGTCGCCGCCGGTTCCTGACGGTCGCCGGTGCGGCGGGACTCGTGTGGGCCTTCGCGGGACCGGCCGTGGGGTGGGGCGCCCGAAAGGCTGCGCGTCCGGCCGCCCGCCCCGTCCAGGAGACGATGGCCCGCAACATGGGGACCGAGTACATGGAGCTCGTGCGCAACGCGTATCACGCCGGACGCTCCGGGGACCTCCAGCTCCTGCTCGCGCCGTTCAACAGCGCGAACTACGCGAACGAATCGCTCAGCCTCGTGCCGCAGGACCCGCGCACCAGCCATGCGAGCTCCTGGATGTACCTCGAGCGCGTCCCGCTCGTCGTCCACGCCCCCGGCCGCGTCGGCGCCGAGGATCATACGGAGCGCGTCTCCCTGGCCGACATCGCGCCCACGGCGGCGGCGTTCATCGGGATGGGCGACTGGCCCACCGACCGGGCCGGGCGGACCCTGCCCGGGCTCCCCCAAGCGCCGCTGGGCGACGGCCCACGCACCAGCACCGCCGAAGGTCGTCGTGACGTTCGTCTTCGACGGGGGCGGCTGGAACGTGCTGGAGCACTTCCCAGGCCAGTGGCCCCACCTCAAGCGGTTGATGGGTGAGGGCGCGAACTATCGCAACGCCATCGTGGGGTCGTTCCCCGCGGTGACCGCGTGCGCGCACGCGTCGATCGGCACGGGCACGTTCCCGTTCCAGCACGGCATCACCGGCCACAACATCCGCGACGGGGCGGCGCCGCGCAAGGCCTACCGGGAGCCCGGGCAGGCAGACCCCGGTGACCTCCTCGTGCCGACGCTCGCGGATCTCTGGTACGACCGGACCGGCGGCGAGGCGTGGGTCGGCGAGATCGGTTACCAGGTCTGGCACATGGGCATGCTGGGCTACGGGGGGAAGGACCGCGCGGACGGGAGCAAGCCCGTCGGCGTGTACTGGAACGACGGCGCCGGACATTGGGATCCCCACAACCCCGATCTGTTCCGGCTCCCGGCATCGGTCCCCGGGCTCGACGTGTTGGCGCGGCATCAGGCCGACTTCGTCTCCCCCGGCTGGGACGCGGAGTTCACGCCCACCGGCTCCGCGGCACCCTGCTGCAGCCCGCCCATCGTGAAGTATCAGGGCGACCTGATCGAGGCCACCTTCGACGCCGAGCCCATCGGCGAGGGCGGGGCCACCGACCTGCTCTACGTCAACTACAAGGCGCCGGACTACACCGGTCACGTCTACGGCATGGCCTCGCGCTGGACCGGTCTGCAGCTCGAGGCCGTCGACGAGCAACTGGGGCGGCTCGTTGCCATGCTCGACGAGCGGTTCCCCGACGACTACGTCCTGATCGTGACCGCCGACCACGGACAGTGCCCGCTGCCCGACTCGGCGGGCGGCGTCCGGCTGGACCCGATCCAGCTCGACGCCCATATCGAGCAGCACTTCAGCGGGGTGACCGGCGTGGTGCAGGAGGTGGTCCCGCACGAGGTTTACCTGGACACCGCCCGGCTTTGGGACAACGGCGGCGCAACCGTCGAGGACGTCGCCGCCTCGCTCGAAGACTACCGGTACCGCCAGAACATCGGGCCCTACGTTGCCCGTGACGCCATCGAGCAGGCGCACCTCGACGAGAAGGAGTTCGCGGCGGTCTTCGCCACCACCTACATGGCGACGCTGGCGGACACCGATCTCACCACCTTCGGCGAGACGCGCTTTCCCCAGGGCGACTTCCCGATGCCGGGCACCCCCGACACTTACTGAGCCAGGGCCGCGGCCACGGAGGGCTCCACCTCGTCCCAGCTGAACAGGCGGCCGATCCGCACGAGCACCATCCCGGGGGCGGCGATCGCCTCGATCACGCCGGGTGCGGCGAAGACGGCGACGAGCGCGGGCACCAACGAGGCTCCTGCCATCTCCGCGCTCTCCGCGACGACCCTCGGGCCGTCGTACGGATGACCGAACGCACGCGGAGGCGGGTCCTGTGGCAGGGCCACTGCCGGGCCCCAGGCATCGCCGAGCACCTCCTCGGCTCGGCGCCTCACGGCGGCGCGCCCACCTCCCGGTCGGAGGTTCACGCGGACGCGATAGCGGTGGAGATCGAGCGAGCGGACCTCGTCGACCGCCAGCAGCCGGTCGAGGGGGGCCGGGGCGGTGCCGGGCGGACACGTCTCGATCGTGCGGTCCGTGAGCGAGGCGCGGACGTGCACGCGCAGGACCGTCGGGTTGAGGGCCCCTTCGATGGCCCAGGCGGACCCGTCTCCCATGCGCGCAGTATGGCGTGCCATGATGCGCTCCGATGCCCCTGGAGCTCACCCCCGAGGACCGCGCAGCCCTGAACGGCTCACGCGGGGAGGCCCTCCGCCTCGCGACACGCCTCGTCTGCGCCATGGCCGAGGTGATGGGCGCCGACCGGCTCCTCGACGTGGAGGGGGCGCACATCGACGGGTGCCTGTACCACGGACCCGCGGGCCTCGATTTCGCGCGGCGGCTGCTCGACGGTGGCGGGCACGTGGCCGTCCCCACCACGCTGAACGTGTCCTCGCTCGACCTGCTCCACCCCGAGTTGGTGCGGCTCGACCCGGCCACGACCGTCGAGGCGCGCGCCCTCATGGACGCGTACGTCGCGATGGGGTGTCGGCCCACATGGACCTGCGCGCCCTATCAACTCCCCGAGCGACCGGCGTTCGGCGCGCACGTGGCGTGGGCGGAGTCGAACGCGATCGTGTTCTGCAACTCCGTCCTGGGGGCGCGAACGGAACGGTACGGCGACTTCATCGACATCTGCTGCGCCCTCACCGGACGAGCGCCCGCGGCCGGCCTCCACCTCGACGCGGGACGACGCGCCGGTGCGGTGTTCCGCCTCGATGACGTCCCCTCCGCGTCGTGGGAGGATCCGGCGGGCTTCGCCGCCGTGGGCCACGTCGTGGGCGAGGCGACCGGGACGTTGATCCCGGCGCTCACCGGCCTCCCGCTCGACGCGACCGAGGACCACCTCAAGGCGCTTGGTGCGGCCGCGGCGGCCTCCGGCTCGGTCGCGATGTTCCACGCCGTCGGGATCACCCCGGAGGCGCCGACCCTCGCGGAGGCGACCGGTGGGTCCGCACCCCAGATCGACCTGACCCTCAGCGCTGAGGACCTGCGCGTCGCCAGGGACGAACTCGGGAACGTACCGCCGGGCGCACCCCTGGGCGCCGTCAGCGTCGGGACCCCCCACTGCTCCTTGGCGGAGCTCGAGCGCCTCGCCTCGTTGGTGGAGGGCCTCGCGATGCGGGTGCCCTTCTACGTGAACGCCGGGCGCGACGTGCTCACCGAGGCGGACCGGCGGGGCTTCACAGCCTCCCTTTCGCGGGCGGGGATCACGGTGGTCGCCGACACCTGCACGTACATCACGCCGGTGATCCGCGACGACGGACGGCCCGGTGATGACCAACTCCGGCAAATGGGCGTGGTACGCGCCGGCGAACCTCGGGTTCGAGGTGGCCTTCGGGACGCTGGCCGAGTGCGTGAACAGCGGCGTCGAGGGTCGGCTGGCGCGGGACGAGGGCCCCTGGGGTGGCTGAGATCCGGACGCTCACGCCCGGGAGGGCCCACGGACAAGTGCTCGTCCTCGACGATCCCCTGAGCATGTGGGGCGGGCTCGATCCGACGGATCGGACGGGTGATCGACCCTCATCACCCCCAGACGGGGGCGGTGATCACCGGACGGGTGTTGGTGATGCCCACCGGCCGTGGCTCGAGCTCGAGCTCCTACGTCCTCGCTGAGGCGATCCGCGCGGGCACCGGACCGGCCGCGATCGTCCTCCTGGACGCCGACCCGATCCTCGCGCTCGGGGCACTCGTGGCCGCGGGAGCTCTACGCTGAAGCCGTCCCCGTGGTCGTGGCGGACGGCGCCACCTATGGGGCCCTCGTCTCGGGGATCGACGTCACCGTGGAGGCGGGTACCGCGGGGGCCTCGATCGCGCGGCCCTGACGCGGCCGCGACCGCACTCCCCCTCGATACACTCGCCGGGTGGCGCTCGAGTGCCCCTCCTGCGGCGCCCCGAACGACGACGCGGCTCGGTTCTGCTCGTCGTGCGGCACGCGCCTCGCCCGCACGTGCCCGGCGTGCGGCGCGTCCGTGGAGCTGCGCGCCCGCTTCTGCCCGGAGTGCGGCACCCGTCTGGGCGACGACGCCCCCGCGCCGCCGGCGCCCTCGGAGGAACGCCGGCTCGTCACGATCGTCTTCGCGGACCTCGCGGGGTTCACCCAGCGATCGGACCGGGCCGACCCCGAGGACGTGCGGCGCATCCTCCTGCCGTTCCACGAGCTCGCCAAGGAGGAGATCGAGCGGTTCGGCGGCACCCTGGACAAGTTCATCGGCGATGCGGCGATGGGGGTCTTCGGCGCTCCGATCGCTCACGAGGACGACGCGGAGCGAGCGGTACGCGCGGCGCTCGCGATCCGCGAACGCGTCTCGGCGATGCAGATGCCGGTGCGTGTGGCGGTCAACACGGGCGAGGCGATCGTGACCTTCGCCACGGGACCCCAGGTCGGGGAGAACGTGGCCGGCGACGTGGTGAACACGGCCTCGCGCCTCCAGGGGGTCGCCCCGGTGGGTGGCGTGGTCGTGGGCGAGACGACGGAGCGCGCGACGCGGGGCATCGTGGCGTTCGACGCGATGGAGCCCGTGAGCGTGAAGGGCAAGGCGGAGCCCATCGCGGTCTGGCTGGCCGGGTCGCTGCAGCGCGCGATCCCGGAGCGCGACGAGGACGACCCGCCGCCGTTCGTCGGACGCGAGCGCGAGCGGCTCGCCCTGCGCGACCTGCTCGCGCGCATCGAACGCGACCGATGCGTGCACCTCGTCACGATCGTGGGCGAGCCGGGGATCGGCAAGTCGCGCCTGGTGGCGGACCTCGGCGACCACGTCCGCGGACGCGAGGAACCGGTGGCGTGGTTCCGCGGGCGGTGTCAGCCCTACGGGGAATCCATCACCTTCGCGGCCTTGGAGGAGGTGGTGCGCGCCGCCATCGGCGTCGAGCCCTCCGACGACCACCGCACGGTCGCCTCGAAGCTCCACGCAGCGCTGGACGGACTCGCGCTGGGCGCCGACGACCGGACCTGGCTCAGCGGCAGGCTCGCCCCCCTCGTCGGGCTGGGCGACACGGTCGCCGACGCCACGGCGAGCCGCGACGAGCTCTTCACCGCGTGGATCCGGTTCCTGGAAGCCGAGGCGCTGCGTCGTCCGATCGTGCTCGTGATCGAGGATCTCCACTGGGCGGACGAGCCGATGCTGGCGTTCCTCAGCACCCTCACCGACGCCGGCGCCGACGTCTCACTGCTGGTGGTGGCCACGACTCGCCCAGAGCTCTTCTCCGACCACCCGTCGTGGGGCGCCAAGCCCGACGCCACGGTCATCTCGCTCGCTCCGCTCAGCGAGGGCGAGATGCAGGACCTCCTGGGCTCGCTGCTGGTGCGCTCGGTCCTGCCGCCTGACGTGAGGGCCGGCCTCATGGACCGCGCGGGCGGCAACCCGCTCTACGCGCGTGAGTTCGTGCACATGCTCGAGGATCGCGGCATCACGCGGGACATGCGAGGGGCGCGAGTCGGCGACGCCGTCAGCGTCCCCGACACCGTCCAGGGGATCATCGCCGCACGTCTTGACGCGCTGACGCCGCCGCAACGCTCACTGGTTCACCAGGCCAGCGTGATCGGTGATCGGTTCTGGCCGGGCGCTCTCGCGGCCCTCGACCCTACGGCGATCGAGGTCGATGCATCGCTTCGAGAGCTCCAGCGCCGCGGCATGATCCGCCGTCTGGCCTCCTCGACCATCGACGGGGAGCAGGAGTTCGGGTTCGCGCACGGGCTGATCCGCGATGTCGCTTACGGGCAGCTCCCGCGCGGCGTCCGTGCTCAAGGACACCTGCGAGCGTCTGAGTGGCTCGAGGACGGCACGACGAGCCGGGCCCCCGATCTGCCGGATCTCTTGGCGTACCACGCCACGCGGGCACTCGATCTGGCGCGCGCAGCCGGACTCGACGAGGACGTTCCCGCCCTGGAGGAGCGCGCGCTCCGCCTCCTGGTGCGCGCGGCCGAGCGCCAGACCGCGCTGGATGCAGGACAGGCCGCCGACTACTACGCGCGCGCTCTCGACCTCGCGCCTGCCGATGGACACGGTCGCGCCGAGCTCCTACGTCTGGCCACGAGCCTGGCCTGGCGCGCCGGCAAGGTGACGTCGGACCAAGCCGTGACCGCATACCGCGAGGCGCTGCAGCTGGCGCTGGACGACGGCGACCGCGAGTCCGCCGGCAAGGTGATGCGCCGTCTCTACGCGCAGCTGAGCCTGCAGGGCGACACGACCGAGGCCCAGGAGATCCTCGACCGGGCCGTCGATCTCATGGAGGAGGTGGACGAACCCGGCCCCGTCCTCGCCAACCTCTACGCCTGTCGCTCGGAGGTCGAGATGTTCGCGGGCCGCTCCGACGAGTCCTTGCGATGGGCGGAGCGCGCCCTGTCGATCCCTCGCACCGACGACACGACGCTGATGGCGCTACACCTGCGCGGGAACGCCCTCTGCGAGGTCGGCGACGAGCGCGGCCTGGAGGACCTGCGGGAAGCCGTGCGCGTGGCCCGGGAAGGCGGCGAGGGGATGCAGGTGGCGACGTCCCTGTCCTACCTCGCTGAATGGGTGGGGTGGAACGAAGGCCCGGCGGCAGCACTCGTCATGAACGACGAGGGTGTCGCGATGAGTCAGAGCCGCGGACTGGAACCCCAGGAGATGTGGGGCCGCGCGGAGCGGTTGTGGCCGCTCTTCGATGCCGGCCGATGGGACGAGATCCTGGTCGAGGCCGACGCCCTCGAGGATTGGGCCGAACACCACGGCGATACCCAGGTGTCGAGCGTGGCGGCCACCTACGTCGGCCGCGTCCTCGCGCATCGGCGCTCGTTCACTCAGGCACGCAAGGCGATGGAACGATTCCTTCCGCTCGCGCGGCAGATCGAGGACCTCCAGGTGCTCGCCCCCGCCCTCTCCGTAGGGGCGATGATCGAGGCCGGCACCGGCGATCCGGTCGCCACGCTGGAGCTGATCCACGAGTTCGACAGCATCACCGCCGAGGCTCCGGCCGAGTACCGCGAGATCCAGCTCCCGGAGGCGGTTGAGGCGGCGGTGTTGGCGGGAGGCTCGGAGGAGGGGGCGAGGCTGCTGAGCGACCGTCCCCTGTACACGCCGAGGACCCGCCTCGCGGTCGACGCCTGCCGGGCACGGCTGGTCGAGGCCGAAGGAGCCTACGTCGAAGCCGCCGGACGATACGCGACTCTCGCCGACGCGTGGGAACGATGGGGCGGACTGCCGGAGCGGGCCTACGCGCTCGCGGGACGCGTGCGATGCCTGGAGAGGTTGGGCGAGGACGCGAGGCTGGACAGGGCCCGGGCGGAGGATCTGTTCGCCCGACTCGGCATCGCCGCATCGACGATCCTGTGACCTCGCGCTCGTGGAGGTGGCGGGAATCGAACCCGCGTCCCTAGGCGACCGTCTGGGGCTTCTCCGGGCGCAGCCAGGTGGTGAGATCTCGGCTCGGGGCTCCCACCGGCGGAGGACCCTTCGCCCAGCCCGGGTGAGATGTCCCTCAGCGGCCCCCGGACGGAACCGTAGAAGTGAGCCTGCTCACGACGCCCATCCCTCGGTCGCAGGCGGCCCGAGGGGGGCGGCTACCTAACTAGTTAGGCAGCGAGCGCGTAATTGTCGTTGGCGCTTGTGTTTGGTCCGGCGTTTAACGTGACATCCGGGATCACGGCCCGCTTCCCCCAGACGAAGCACGTCCAGGTCGAAGCCAGTACACCCCCATATGCAGTTGTCCCTGGAAGTATACGGCGGCGGTCGGACGAGCCTTGAGCGCTCGCGAGCCGCCGGATCAGCGACGGCGACCGGCGGCCTGTTCCATCTCGCGCTGCGCGTCGCGTTTGGCGATCGACTGGCGCTTCTCGAACTGCCGCTTGCCCTTGCCGAGCCCGATCTCGACCTTCGCCATCCCGTGGGTGAAGTAGACCCGCATCGGCACGAGCGCAAGTCGTTGCTCGTCCTGCTTCTCCCGCAGGTGCTCGATCTCCCGGCGGTGCAGCAGCAGCTTCCGCGGGCGCATCGGGAGATGGCGCTTCGTGTCGCCCTGCTCGTACGGCGGGATGTGCATCCCCTCGAGCCACATCTCACCCCCGCGGACGCGCGCGAAGGCCTCGGTGAGGCTCGCACGCCCGCCGCGCAAGGACTTGACCTCGTCGCCGGTCAGCACGATGCCGCACTCGTGGGTCTCGAGGATCTCGTAGTCGTGCCGGGCGCGGCGGTTGGACGCCACCACCTTCTCGCCGTCGCCGCCACGGGGGCTCATGCTCGCGATCCTAGACGTCGAGGAAGCGGCGCATCCCGATGGTCCCGGCGACGATCGCGATCAGCGTGGCCGCGATCAGGATCCACGGCACGATGATCGAGCAGGTCGCCGTTCTTCACGAGCGGGACGAACGCGATCTGCCCGCGCAGGCTGTCGATGCCCCAGACCTTCATCACGAAGAGCGCGGCGATGGCGAAGCCGGCACCAACGAGGGCCTCCGCGAGCCCCTCGATGAGGAACGGCACGCGGATCCGCCAGTTGGTGGCGCCCACGAGCCGCATGATGCCGATCTCCTTCCGACGCGCGAACATGCCCATCCGCAACGTGTTCGCCACCAGGGCGATCGCGAACGCGAGCATCACGAAGGCGAGCAAACCGAGCACGATCTTCAACACCTTCGTGATCGCGTTCAACCGGTTGAGGACCTCTCGGTAGTCCGCGACGTCCTTCACGCCGGCCGCGGCGCACACCATCTGGTTCGTGGCCGGGTCGGGGCGACAGTTCAGCGCCGAAGTGACCTCGTCGAACCGTGTGGTGTCGGAGAGCGTGACCCGCAGCGACGTGGGGATCACCTTCTCGCAGTCCACGTTCTCGGTGAAGGTGGGTTGGTTCGCGAACAGGGAGTGGAACTGATCACACGTCTTCTGCTTGTCCCAGTAGTCGACGGACTTCACGGCGGGCAGTCCTCCGAGCTGCTCCTGCAGCCGGGTGACGGTGTCGGGCGTCGCCGGGTCGTTCAGGTACACCGCCACCTGCACGTTGCCCGTCCACGCCTGGATCACCAGGTTGAACTCGCGTGTGATGAGGAGCGCCAACCCGAACAGGAAGAGCGCGATGAACGCCGTGGACATGGCGGCGAACGCGACGATCCCGTTGCGCCGGAGCCCCGAGGCCGTCTCGCGGAAGTAGTAATCGAGGCGTGGGGCCATCAGCTGTACACCCCGCGCGACTGGTCGCGCACCACCTGGCCCTTGTCGAGCTCGACGACGCGCTTGCGCATGGCGTCGACGATGGCCTGGTCGTGCGTCGCCATCACCACGGTCGTGCCGATCCGGTTCACCTTGTCCAGGAGCCGCATGATGTCCACGCTGGTGTTCGGGTCCAGGTTGCCGGTGGGCTCGTCGGCGAGAAGCACCAGCGGGCGGTTCACGCACGCACGCGCGATCGACACGCGCTGCTGCTCGCCGCCCGAGAGCTCGTCGGGGTAGTTGTTGAGCTTGTCGCCGAGGCCGACGTACTCGAGGATCTCCGGCACCCGCTGGTCGATCACGTGCTTCGGCTTCCCGATCACCTCGAGCGCGAAGGCGACGTTCTCGAACACCGTCTTGTCCTGCAGGAGCTTGTAGTCCTGGAAGACCGTGCCTACGTTCCGACGGAGCTTGGGGACGTCCCAGCTGGACATCTTCCCGAGGTTCTTCCCGCCGACGTAGATGCTGCCCTTCGTCGCCTCCTCCTCCTTGATCAGGAGGCGGATCATCGTGGATTTGCCGGAGCCGGACTGGCCGACGATGAAGACGAACTCACCTTTCTCGACCTCGACGTCCACGTCGGTGAGCGCCGTGACGCCGTTCTTGTAGGTTTTCGTTACGCGCTGAAGACTGATCATCGGTGGCCTTGGGTGTCGGGGAAGGGGGAACCCAAGCACCCTACCAGAGACCCTCCGAGAACCTGTGGAGGCTTGCCTCCGGTCTCCCGGTGACCAGACGAAGGCCACCTCGACCCGCCCCCAGGCGGGCCGATCACGCCCCGCCCGCCACCGAGGCACGGTGCCGGAGCTCCGCCTCGATGAACCGGTCGATGTCGCCGTCGAGGACCCGGTGGGGGTCACTCACCTCTTCGTCGGTGCGGTGATCCTTCACCATCTGGTAGGGCGCGAGCACGTAGGACCGGATCTGCGAGCCGAAGTCGACCGCCTTGCGCTCGCCGCGGATCGAGGCCATCTCCTCGTCGCGCTTCTGCCGCTCGAGCTCCGCGAGGCGCGCCTTCAAGATCCGCATGGCCACAGCCTTGTTCTGCAGCTGACTCCGCTCGTTCTGGCACGCGGCCACGAGCCCCGTGGGGAGGTGGGTGATCCGCACGGCCGAGTCGGTGGTGTTCACGGATTGGCCTCCCGGCCCCGAGGAGCGATAGACGTCGATGCGCAGCTCGTCGGGCGGGATCTCGATGTCCTCCTCGTCTGCCTCCTCGAGCATCGGGATCACGTCGAGTGAGGCGAACGAGGTGTGCCGGCGCTTCTGCGCGTCGAAGGGCGAGATCCGGACCAGGCGGTGGACCCCGCGTTCGGCCGAGAGGAGCCCGTAGACGTTGGTGCCGTGCACAGTGAACGTGGCGGACTTGATGCCCGCCTCCTCGCCGTACTGGATGTCGTCGACGTCGGCCTCGAAGCCCTCGCGCTCCGCCCACCGCGTGTACATGCGCAGGAGCATCTCGGCCCAGTCCTGGCTCTCCGTTCCCCCCGCGCCTGCGTTGATCGTGGCGATCGCGTCGGAGGCGTCGTACGGACCTGACAACAACGCCGCCAACTCCAGCTTCTCGACGTCGGCCTCCAGCGTCCTCACTGCCGCGGCGAGCTCTCGCTCCAACTCGGGATCGGATTCGTCGGCCAGGAGTTCGTCCATCGCCTGTGCGTCGTCGACCCGGCCGAGCAGCGCGTCGTAGCGCTCGACCTCCCCCTTCAGGCGGGAGAGGCTCGACGTGATCTGCTGACCGTGCTGCGGGTCGTCCCAGAGGGCGGGGTCGGATACCTGCTGCTCCAGCTCGACCACCCGTTGGCGCTTGCGTTCGACGTCAAAGGAACTCCTTCGCGGCCAGCACGCGCTCACGCAGGTCGCGCAGCGCCTCCGTGTGATCGCCCATGACGAACGGGAGTCTATCGGGGCGCGCGATCACCGATGGCGGGCACTGCGTGGGGCCGCGTGTCGCAGGCCCGGGCCGGCGTGGCACTCACCGCCAGGCGTGCACCGTGAACTGTCCGTGCGGGATGGAAGCCTCATGCTTGCGCTCGAACCGCGTGAACCCCACCGTACGCAACATGGCCTCGACGGCCGCCGGGTTCGGTCCGCACCAGTTCGTCGGGTCGTCGTTCAGTTCCGTCCCGGGATAGAACCGCATCATCGGCTCGTCCTGGTCCACGAGCGATACGTGGGTGTCGAGCACGAGCAGCCGGTCGGTGACGCTGGAGACCCGCTCGAGGGCCAGGAGCGGATGCCGCATGTGGTACAGGACCCCGACGAAGAGCACCACGTCGAACGTGCCGACGCGCTCCGGGGCGAGATCGAGGACATCGATCTCCTGATCCTCCACCTTCGATCCGATCGCCTTGCGGGCGAATTCGAACCCATCCTTGGTCCCCCATCCCTCCCCGCTCCAGCAGAAGGAGTCGGTGGCCAGGACCCGGGCGGCACCACGGCGTTCGGCCTCGAACGAGAGCGCCCCGTCCCAGGCGCCGATATCCAGCACGCTCCAGCCCGAAAGGTCGTCCGGGAGCTCCAGCAGCGCGATCCGCTTCGGAGTGTCATCGACGCCCGGGGTCGTGAGACCGTGTCCGAGGTCGATCGTGTGGTACCAGTTCACGCTGCTCATGCCCTCACGGATCTCGTCCGCATCCATCGCTTCCCAGCTCCCCTCGACGAGCGCCGCTGCTCCCTCGTAGGGAGTAGACACTCCGTTGCCGGTACCGTCAATCGAACGCGCGACCGACGGAGGAGATCAGACGACCGCGCCGTGGCACTTCTTGTACTTCTTGCCGCTGCCGCACGGGCAGGGGGCGTTGCGCGGGGTCTTGTCGCTCACCGCTTGGTTCGCGTTGGCGGTCTCCTTGCCTTGCGATTCGACCTCCGCGCGGTTGTCCTTCACCCGTGTGGGTTGCTGCGCCTGCGTCTCGGGGCGCACGAACTCGACCCGGTAGATGTACCGCACGAAGTCGGCGCGGATCGACTCCTTGAGCTCCTCGAACATGTCGTAGGCCTCGCGCTGGTACTCCGTGAGCGGGTCCTTCTGCGCATAGGCACGGAGGTGGATCCCCTCCTGCAGGTAGTCCATCTCGTAGAGGTGCTCCCGCCACTTGGTGTCGGTGATGTTGAGGAGCACCACGCGCTCCAGCTCGCGCATCGTCTCCGCCGTCAGGGCGGCTTCCTTCACGTCGTACTGGGCCAGGGCATCCTCGATGAAGAGCGCCTGCAGCTCCGGCTGGTCCCGGACCGCCTCCGCCTGTGCCCCCGGGAGCTGCACCGGGTAGATCTCGTTCATGGCGGTGTAGAGGGCCTCGAAGTCCCAGTCCTCGGGGAAGACGTCCTCCGGCGTCTGGTCGTCGACGACGTCGCCGACGGTGTCCTCCACCATCGCGAGCGCCTGATCCTTGAGGTCGCGGCCCTCGAGGATCTCCCGACGCTGGCCGTAGATGGCCTCGCGCTGGGCGTTCATCACGTCGTCGTACTTCAGGACGTTCTTCCGTCGTTCGTAGTTGAGCTCCTCGATCTGACGCTGTGCGTTCTCGACGGCGCGCGTGACCATCTTGGCCTGGATGGCCTCGTCGTCGGGCCACTTCAGACGCTCCATGATGGAGCTCACGCGGTCACTCGCGAACATGCGCATCAGGTCGTCCTCGAGCGACAGGTAGAAGCGCGACTCGCCCGGATCACCCTGGCGGCCCGAGCGTCCTCGCAGCTGGTTGTCGATGCGCCTCGACTCGTGGCGCTCCGTGCCCAGGACGAAGAGCCCGCCGAGCGCCACCACCTCGTCGTGCTCGGCATCGGTCTGGGCCTTGAACTTCTGGAGGATCGGCTCGTAGTCGGCCTCGTAGGCCACGCGATCCTGCTCGTCCATCTCGAACAGCAGGTAGGCGTCGTTGTCCCAGTCGCGTGCGGCCATCTCGTTGCGTGCCAGGTACTCCGGGTTCCCGCCCAGGAGGATGTCCACGCCGCGTCCCGCCATGTTGGTGGCCACGGTGACCGCGCCCTTGCGGCCCGCCTGCGCCACGATCACGGCTTCCTTCTCGTGGTTCTTGGCGTTCAGGACGCTGTGCGGGATGCCACGCCGGCTCATCAGCGTCGCCAGGAGCTCTGACTTCTCGATCGAGACGGTCCCGACCAACGTCGGCTGCCCCGCTTCATGGCGCTCCTCCAGCTCCTCGACGACCGCGTCCCACTTCGCCTCCTCGGACTTGTAGATGAGGTCCTGTTCGTCCTGGCGGACGTTGGGGCGGTTGGTGGGGATCTCCACCACGGAGATCTTGTAGGTCTCCTCGAACTCGGTGAGCTGCGTCTTCGCCGTACCCGTCATGCCCGAGAGCTTGTCGTACATCTTGAAGTAGTTCTGGATCGTGATCGTCGCGAGGGTCTGGTTCTCCTCCTTGATCCGGACGCCCTCCTTCGCCTCGATCGCCTGATGCAGGCCCTCGGAGTACCGGCGTCCCTCCAGCACGCGGCCGGTGAACTCGTCGACGATCTTCACCTCGCCCTGCTGCACCACGTACTGGACGTCCCGCTTGTAGAGCTCCTTCGCGCGCAGGGAGTTCTGCAGATGGTGGACGAGGGGCGTGTTCACGTGCTCGTAGAGGTTCTCGATCCCCAGGATCTCCTCCACCTTCGCCACCCCCGACTCGGTGATGGCCACCTGGTACTTGGCCTCCTCCACCTCGTAGTCCTCGTCGCGGGTGAGGCGCGGCGCCACCCGGGCGAACGTCTGGTACCACTTCGCGCTGTCCTGGACCATGCCGCTGATGATCAGCGGGGTGCGGGCCTCGTCGATCAGGATCGAGTCCACCTCGTCCACGATCGCGAAGTTGTATCCGCGTTGGACGCAGTCCTCGATGCGCATCGCCATGTTGTCGCGGAGGTAGTCGAACCCGAACTCGTTGTTGGTGCCGTACGTGACGTCGGCGGCGTAGGCCGGCCGGCGCTGCTCCGGCGTCATGGAGGCCTGGATCAGCCCCACCCGGAGGCCGAGGAAGCGGTAGATGCCGCCCATCCACTCCGAGTCGCGCTTGGCCAGGTAGTCGTTCACGGTGACGATGTGCACGCCGTCTCCGGAGAGGGCATTCAGGTATCCGGGCAGCGTGGACACGAGCGTCTTGCCCTCGCCGGTCTTCATCTCGGCGATGTTGCCCTGATGCAGGGCGGCGCCACCCATCAGCTGCACGTCGAAGTGACGTTGGCCGATCGTGCGCCTGGCACCCTCGCGCACGACCGCGAACGCCTCGGGGAGGAGATCGTCGAGGGACTCCCCCTGCTCGTAGCGCTGCCGGAACTCAGGCGTCTTGGCACGGAGCTCGTCGTCGGTGAGCTCCTCGATCTCGGGCTCGAAGGTGTTCACGAGCTTGGCGATCGACTCGAGGTTCTTGAGCTTGCGCCCCTCGCCGAGGTTCGCGATCTTATCCAGTACCAACGGTGTCAGGCCCCTTTCCAGGGGAGGCGGGATCCATCAGGGCGGAGATTCGATTCTATCGGGTACCCGGTTCACGCCCCTGAGGCCGACGTCGTGGAGCGGCCCGCGCTCTCGTCAGATCCCCTCGGTGAGCTCGCCCAGACGCTCGATGAGCCGCGCGTTCTCCGAGTAGTCCACGGGACAGGCGATGATGGAGACCGCGTCGTCGGCGAGCGCCTTCTCCAACGTGGGGAGCAGGTCTGCCGCGGAGGTGATCTCGTATCCCTTCGCCCCGAAGCTCTCCGCGAGCGTCACGAAGTCGGGGTTGTCGAAGGAGACTGCCGAGGTGCGCCCCAGGTGGATCTCCTCCTTCCACCGGATCAACCCGTAGCCGCCGTCGACCCAGACCAAGATGACGACGTGGGCCTGCTCACGCACCGCGGTCTCGACCTCCGCCACGCTCATCAGGAAGGCGCCGTCCCCCATCGCCGCGACCACCTTGCGCTGCGGATACAGGAGCTTCGCAGCGACCGCGCCAGGCAGCGAGAAGGCCATGGTGGCCAGGCCGTTGGAGATCAGGCACGTGTTGGGTTGGTACGTCGGGTACAGGCGCGCCATCCACATCTTCACCGCCCCCGTGTCGGCGAGCACGATGTCGTCACGGTCCATCACGCTGCGGAGATCGGCGACGATGCGGGCGGGCGCCACGGGGAACCGATCGTCGGCGCGGCCGCGCGCGAGCTCCTCGGCCACGAGGTCACGCACCGGTGGCACCTCGCCCCGGATCTCGTGGATGTAGGAAGACGCGCCGATCGCGTCGAGCGTCTCCCCGATGTTGCCCTGGACGCCCACCGCCAGCGTGTAGTTCGCATCCACCTCCGCGACGGAGCGGTGGATGTGCACGATCTGCTTGTCGGCCTCCGGGTTCCAGCGCGCAGGCGAGTACTCCACGAGGTCGTAGCCCACGGCCACGACGACGTCGGCGCGGTCGAATCCGAAGTTCGCGTAGTCCTTCACCATGAACCCGATCGTGCCGAGCGCGTTCCGATGGTCGTCGGGGAAGACGCCCTTGCCGAGGAACGTCGTGGCCACAGGGATGTTCAGCCGCTCGGAGAAGCGCACGAGCGCTTCCGTGGCACCGTCGCGCGCAACGCCCGGTCCCGCCAGCACGACGGGATTCCGCGCCTCGGAGAGCACGTGCACGGCGCGGTGGACCTGGTTCTCGTCCGGCGCGGGATCCACCGGGGTGTTCACCTTGAGCGGCGTGCCCTCGCACTCCCGCTCGGCCACGTCCTCCGGCACGATCAGGAACGTCGCGCCCGGGCGCTCGGTGGTGGCTTGCTTGAACGCCTTGCGCACCATCTCCGGCGCCGCGGCGCGCACGGTGATCATGTCGCCCCACTTCGTGATGGGTCGATACAGCGACACGAGGTCGACGAACTGGTGCGACTCCTTGTAGATCCGATCGAGTCCCGCCTGCGCCGCGATGGCCACGAGAGGATGCGAGTCGAGCTGCGCGTTCGCGATCCCCAGCATCAGGTTGATGGCCCCCGGGCCGAGCGTCGCGAGGCAGACGCCGGGCTTGCCCGTGAGCGCCCCGTACGTGTCGGCCATGAAGGCCGCCCCGCGCTCGTCCCGGGTGGTGATGAAGCGGATCGGGGAGTCCGCGATGGCGTCGATCGTGTGGAGGTTCTCCTCCCCCGGGAGCCCGAACACGTACTCGACGCCTTCGTGCACGAGGCAGTCAACGATCAGACGAGCGACGTTGCGAGGACGGGAAGGATCCACGTTGCCCAGCCTAGCTCAGGCCGTGCTCAGCTGATCTCGATCATCTTCTCGCGCACGGCGTAGACGACCGCCTCCATCCGTGAGTGCAGGTGCAGCTTCTCGAGGATGTTGCGGATGTGGTTCTTCACCGTGTTCTCGGAGATGAAGAGCTGCTTGGCGATGTCCCGGTTGTTGAGGCCCTGCGCGACCAGACGGAGGACCTCCATCTCGCGGTCGGTGAGTCGGGGCGCCGGCATCTGCGGGCGCTCCTCGGCCGACTTCGACATGGCCGCGAACTCCGTGAGCAGCTTGGACGCCATCGACGGGGAGATGCGTGACTGTCCCGCCCAGACGCTGCGGACCGCGTCGGCGACCTCCTCGATGGGGATCTCCTTCAGCAGGTAGCCGCTCGCGCCGGCCTTGATGGCGTCGTAGAGGTCGGCCTCCTCGTCGCTGATCGTGAGCATCAGGATCTTGCAGTGCGGGAGTAGGTCGCGGATCTGCCCGGCCGCCTCGATCCCGGAGAGCGTCGGCATCCTCACGTCCATGAGCACGACGTCGGGGACGAGGTCCTCGGCCTTCTCGACCGCCTCCTGGCCGTCGGAGGCCTCACCCACGAGCTCGATGTCGGGCTCCTGCTGGAGGACCATCTCCAAGCCTCGACGGAACAGGGCGTGGTCGTCGACGACCATCACACGGAGCTTCTCAGCGGACTCGCCGCCCGCATTCGCGTCCTTGGCCGTCACCGTTCCCCCTCGCTCGTTCCCCGGTCACTCCTGCGTATCGGCAGTTCCCGGGCTCAGGTGAGCGGATTCTAGCCCCCGGTGCAGGCGGCTGCGCTTCTTCCCGTGATGATCACGGAGCTGGCGGTCGAGCTTCTCGGCGATGTGGTCGAGGGCCGTGGGCACGTCCGCAGCCTCGGCGTGCGCGAAGAACGTCTTGCGCGGGGTCCGAAGGGCCGCCTCGACGCGCTTCTTGCCGTCCAGGGTCGGGTGATGCTCGTTGATGATCTCCAGGTCGATCCGGGTGGTCCTGGGCTCCACCCGCCCGAGCCGAGCGAGCTTCCGCTCGGCCGCCTCCCGCATGTCCTCGGTGACCTGCAGGCCGCGGCCCGTGTAGGTCAGATCCATGCCTCGGCGTTCCTCCTCGTCCATCCCCCTCGGCGAGCCCCCGCCCGGCTGACCTGGTCTTTGACCCCACACCCGCCTGCAGGGACGTTGGCCGACGATCGAAGCGACCGCCGACGCCCGTCCTCTCCCTCGGTTACCCGAGGGGCAGGGCTTACATCTAAGCCGCGCCATGCTCAGCGACCAACGGTCGCCTTACGTGGGTCGTTTCGCCCGCGGCTGGCGTCGACTACCGGGGAGGATCCCCGGGCAACCACAGACCCGGACGAGGGCCCGTCCGAGTATAGGCACTCCCGGCGAAGGACCGCGCCGCGGCCAGGAGGTGCACCTCGCTCGCTCCCGCCGCACGCAGGGCGTCCGCGCAGGCAGCGGCCGTGGCGCCCGTGGTCAGCACGTCGTCGACGAGGAGCACCCGTCCGGGCACCGGCCGGCGGCCGGCCTCGAACGCCCCCTGGAGGGCCCGGCGGCGATCGGCGCCGGATCGACGCGACTGGGGGCCGGTGGAGACCCGGCGCCGCAGGAGGCCGGCGCTGGGACGCACGAGCTGGGCGGCCGCCTCCACCGCCAGGAGCCGAGCCTGGTCGTATCCGCGCTCCGCACGTCGGCGGCGCGCGAGCGGCACCCACGTGACCACGTCGGTGACCGGGAGCGGCCCCGTCAAGACCATGGCGCCGGCCAGCGCGCTGCTCACGCCCCGCCACCCCGAGAACTTCAGCCTGTGGATCGGCCCGCCGGGCAGGTCCCGAGAAGGCGAACGGAGCGCGCGCCGACGTCACGGAGGGCGGTGGACAGTCCGGGCAGGCGGGCACGGACAGAGGCCACGGGCGTCCGCACCGTTCGCACCAGGGCGGCGCCAGCACCG
The DNA here is from genome assembly GCA_963810915.1 of uncultured Actinomycetes bacterium. Lineage (GTDB taxonomy): Bacteria > Actinomycetota > UBA4738 > UBA4738 > HRBIN12 > JAOUEA01. Next base: position 406,443 of record CAWEPH010000006.1, read on the forward strand.
TCAGGTCTCGCCGGCACCCCTCGCAGAACGGCCACGGGCCCGCCGCGCACCCCGCGCATCGCCGCGGGAAGACCACGTCCAGCGCCCGTTCCCACACACGCGGACCGTACGTCCGGGCACCGACATGCCCTGACGGGCAGCTTCACCTCGAAGGCTCCCGACGCGCCCTTCACGTCGATCCCCAGTCGCTCGTGGAGCTTGAGGACGGGGTACGCCGTGACGCGCCCACGCCCGGTCGCCTCGTCGAACTCAACGCCGATCTGGGCGAGCGCCATCCCGTCGGCCGTGAGCTTCATCGCCGCAGGAGTTTCGGCCGCGTACACGACCTTGATCGAATCCCCCCCGCACTCCACCTGCTCGATGCGGACCTTCCCCTCTCCGGCCGCCACGGCCTTGCCGACCGGGACCGTTCCCCGCCGGACGGTGGCGCGGGGCCACGCGATCGGGAACGGTGTCGCCCGTGCGCACGTCGCCCGGCACGCCGTCCACCAGGACGTCGCACGCCAGCTGGTACCAGCCGGGGCCGAGCTCGGTCACGGGGAACTCGAAGGGCACGAAGAGGTCGAGGTTGGGGGCCACGTCGAGCGTCGCGGGCTGTAGGTCGATCGAGTGTGAGCCCGCGCCGGCGAGCTCCACCACCCGCGCGGACTCGATCCGCACCTGATGCGGATCCCGCCCCGCGGAGCGCAGCACGAAAGCCCCCTTGATCGTGGCCGGGAAGCGCTCGAAATGCGCCCGGATGGAGACGAGGTCCTGCACGACGACGCCTTAGGTCCCCTGCTCCCACGAGTGCAGGTAGTGCTCCTGCTCCGCCGTGAGCTCGTCGATCTCCACGCCCATCGCGTGCAGCTTGAGACGCGCGACCTCCTTGTCGATGTCCACCGGCACCGGGTACACGCGTGGCTCGAGCGTCCCACGGTTCTGCACCACCCACTCGGCGGAGAGCGCCTGGTTCGCGAACGACATGTCCATCACGGCGGCGGGATGGCCCTCCGCAGCGGAGAGGTTCACGAGCCGTCCCTCCCCCAGCAGGTACAGGCGACGGCCGTCGGCGAGCACGTACTCGTCCACGAACTCGCGGATCCGTCTGGGCGCGCCGGTGCCGAGGGCGGCCAGGGCCTCCTTGTCGATCTCCACGTCGAAGTGGCCGGAGTTGGCGAGCATCGCGCCGTCCTTCATCAGCTCCATGTGCTCGCGTCCGATCACGGTCGTGTCACCGGTCACGGTGATGAAGATGTCGCCGACGCGGGCCGCCTCGCGCAGCGGCATCACGGTGTATCCCTCCATGACGGCCTCGATCGCCGCGGTCGGGTCCACCTCGGTCACGATCACGTGCGCACCCATCCCCCGGGCGCGTGAGGACACACCCCGTCCGCACATCCCGTAGCCGCACACCACGATCGTCCGTCCTGCGAGCAGGCGGTTGGTGGCCCGCATGATGGCGTCGATCGTGGACTGCCCCGTGCCGAACCGGTTGTCGAACAGGTGCTTCGTGTCGGCGTCGTTCACGCTCACGATCGGGTACTTCAGGGCCTGGTCCGCGGCCATCGCCCGCAGCCGGATCACGCCCGTCGTGGTCTCCTCGGTTCCTCCGATGATGTCGGCGATCTGGTCCACACGCTCCTTGTGCAGGACGCTCACCATGTCCGCGCCGTCGTCCATCGTGATGTTGGGACGGACGTCGAGCACCGCGTTGATGTGTTTGAAGAAGGTGTCGGTGTCCTCGCCCTTGATCGCGTACGTGTCGATCCCGGCGTCCACCAGCGCGGCCGCGACGTCGTCCTGCGTGGACAGCGGGTTGGAGGCACACAGCGCCACCTCGGCGCCGCCCGCCGCGAGCGTGAGCATCAGGTTGGCGGTCTCGGTCGTCACGTGGAGGCAGGCCGCGATCCGGATGCCGCTCGAGCGGCTGCTCCTTCTCGAAGCGCTGCCTGATCAGCCCCAGCACGGGCATCTCCGCACCCGCCCACTCGATCCGCTCGCGACCCGCTGTCGCGAGCCCGGGATCCCGCACGTCGTTCGCCATATCGTCCTTCCCCTCGTTCAGATCGCGGGGAGCAGATCCACCAGGAGCCTGCCCACCTCGACGGCGGTCTCGTTGGAGACCCGCACGACCTCCTCGTGCTCGACGTCCTCGCCGAGCGCGTTCGTCACCGAGCACAATCCCAGCACACGCAGCGCGAGCGCGCGCGCGGGCACCGCCTCGGGCACCATCGACATCCCCACCACGGTAGCGCCGCCGGCGCGGAGGAACCGCACCTCGCTCGGGGTCTCGTAGGCCGGTCCACTCATGGCCGCGTACACGCCCTCCTCGGCCCGGACGCCCAGCGCCCGTCGCCCGCTCGAGCGCGAGCATCCCGAGTGCCCGGTCGTACACCTCGTGCATGGCGACGAACGCCGGCATCCCGTCGGGGTACCGCCAGCCGCGCAGCGGCGTGGTCCCCATCTGGTTGAGGTGATCCCTCAGGACGACGACCGTCCCCGCCGACAGCTCGGGCACGAGGGCGCCGACCGCGGCGGTGAGCACCATCGTGTCGCCCCCCAACGCCTGGACCAGGCGCGGCAGCAGGGCGGGCACGTCCATCCCGTGCCCCTCGTAGAAGTGCACGCGCCCGAAGAAGGCCGCCACCGGCACCCCGGCGAGCCGCCCGAGCACCAAGCGGCCCGCGTGGCCGGGGACGCCGGTGGGGGCGAACCCGGGGAGGTCGGTGAACCCGAAGCTCGCGTCTTCCTCGAGGGCATCACCGAGGGCCGGGCCGAGCCCCGAGCCGAGGACCACCCCGGCACGGGGCATCAGATCCGTGACCCTGCGGACGACGGCGGCACCTTGCTGCGCGAGGTCGTCGGCCGGTCCGGGGAGGGCGCTCGCGTCCACCTAGGCCCCCGCCAGGGCGACCTTCAGCCGGTCGATGACCGTCACCGGCGTCGGATCGATCCCGCGATGGAGGCCGACGTACACGCTCGCGAAGTCCCCGACGATCACGAGCGACATCAACCGGGCCAGCGCCGAATGCCCGGCCGCGCGCACCTCGGCGTTCTCCATGCCGGCCGCGCGCGCGATCTCGTAGGAGAGCGCGAACCGCTGCGCGATCTCCGGGAGCTCGCCGTCGTGACGCAAGGAGATCAGCGAGAATCCGTGCCCGTAGGGCTGGGTCCACCCGACCACTTCGTTGTGGTCCAGTTCGGACATCGACGACCAGAACGCGGGGATCTTGCCGTTCTCGTTCATCTGGGTCTTCCATCGCATCGCGGCAACGGCGCCGATCCCCTCGGCCCCCCAGATCATCGGCACCTTGTCGTGGATCCGGGCGGCGAGCGCCTTCGCGGGATTCTCGTCCTGCTTGGCGTCCGGACCCAGTCGCTCGGCCAACGTGGAGAGTTCGGCGACGGTCTCGTCGACGTCGCCGGCCAGGCCCGGGAGGAGGCCCGTCGCCTCGAGCGCCCCGAGCGCCGCGAAGCCCAGGTGTCCGAGGGCGGCACGCGGTTGGGATCCGCCCGGGACCGACACCACCGGCGACCCGGACTCCGCCGCCTCGGTACCCAGGGTGCCGCCGGACGTAACGCACAGGATGCGACACCCCCGCGCGCGCGCCTCGCGGAACGCGGAGAGCGTCTCGGAGGTGTTCCCGGAGTACGAGGAAACCACCACGAGCGTGTGAGGACCGGCGTAGGCGGGCAGCTCGTGGCCCCGGTTCACGTCGACGGGGACTCCGAGCCGGTCGCGGAACACCGTGCGGAGCACATCCCCCGCGACGGCGGAGCCGCCCATGCCGCAGAACGTGACCGCCGAGGCACCCTCCGCCGACGGCAGCTCGAGGGCCACGGCGGCGTCGTAGGCTGCGCGGCAATCACCCGGCAGCCCGGCGACAGCCCCCAGCATGTCCTCGGGGTCGAGGGCTCGCAGCGCCTCGACGTTGTCCAGATCGATCACCTGCCGCCCCCCGGCTTCTCGGCCTCGTCGATCAACATCACCGGGATGTCGTCGCGCACCGGGTACCGGTACCCACACACGGTGCAGACGATCACCTGCTCGGCTTCGAGGTACTGCACGTCGCCGCGGTCGTTCGGACACACGAGGATCTCGAGAAGCTCGGCGTCAACAGCCATCGTTCCACTCCCTCTCCACGGGCCGGCGCACCGGCCGCATCTGCATCAGCGCTCGACGCCGGAGTCGGTCCCCCTGATCAGGGCGAGGACCTCGGCCGTCTTCTCCTCGAGGAGCGCCGGGTGTTCGCGCCTCCACGTTGAGGCGGAGCAGCGGCTCGGTGTTGGACGCACGCACGTTGCACCACCAGTCGTCGAACTCTACCGTCAGCCCGTCCAGCCGGTCCTGCCGGCCGTCGGCCAACGCTGCGGCGATCTCCTCGATCTTGGCGTGCTGGTCGTCGACGCGCGAGTTGATCTCGCCCGAGTCCGCGTAGCGCTTGAGCGGCGCCAGCAGCTCGGACAGGGGGACGTCGGCCGCCGAAAGCTCGCCGAGGGCCACCACGGCCGCGATCAGTCCCGAGTCGGCCCGATAGTTCTCGCGGAAGTAGTAGTGACCCGAGTGCTCACCTCCGAAGATCGCGCCGGTCTCGGCCATCACCTGCTTGATGAAGGAGTGCCCCACCCGGGTGCGCACGGGGATCCCTCCGTTCTCCCGGATCACCTCGGGAACGGTCCACGAGCAGATCAGGTTGTGCACGATCTTCGACCCCGGCTCGCGGTGGAGCATCGCCTCGGCGACGAGCGCGGTCAGGATGGAGCCACTCACGTCCTGCGCCCGCTCGTCGATCAGGAAGACACGATCGGCGTCGCCGTCGAAGGCGAGGCCGACATCCGCATCGTGCTCGAGCACGGCCGCCTTCAGGTCTCGCTGGTTCTCCGGGTCGATCGGGTCGGCGGGATGGTTCGGGAACGTGCCGTCCAGCTCCGGGTAGAGGTGGTGCAGCGTGACGGGCAACCGCGCCATCACGGCGGGCACCACGAGACCGCCCATGCCGTTGGCCGTGTCCGCGACGACGACGAGAGGGCGCATCGCCGTCACGTCGACGAACGCGAGCACGTGCTCGACGTAGGCATCCAGCAGGTCACGCGTCGAGATCGAGCCTGGTCGCGCGACCGGGGGTCGGTCCCCGGCCTCCACGAGTTCGCGGATCTCACGCAGGCCCGAGTCCTCGCCCACGGGCTTCGCGCCCGCGAGGCAGAACTTCAGCCCGTTGTACTGCTTGGGGTTGTGGCTCGCGGTGAGCATGATGCCGGGCAGGTCCTGCGACCCGCTCGCGAAGTAGAGGAGATCCGTGGACGCGAGACCGATGTCGACGACGTCGACCCCGCGCGAGGTGGCCCCTTCGGCGATGGCGGCCGCGAGCTCGGGTGAGGAGAGCCGACAGTCGCGACCCAGCAGGATCGCCCCGGCGCCGGACCAGTCGGCGAACGCCGCGCCGATGCGACGCGCGAGGTCGGCGTCCAGCTCGTCGGGGACGACGCCACGGACGTCGTAGGCCTTGAAGATGCGACTGAGATCGGCTGACATGGTCGTCAGCCTACGGAGTGACCACCGGAGGCGTCAGGCGTGGAGACTACTTCTGGACGACGAGGCCGATGACCGAGGACAGCGGAACCTCTTCGCCGTCCTTGAACCACCACTTCGCCTCGCAGTGATGACACGTCGCGAAGGCGAGGTCGCGCCCGCCGACGTTCATCGAGATCTTGATGAGATCGCCGACCTTGCAGTCCGGGCACGTGGGGTTGTTCGCCATGGGCATAGTCTCGTCCTCGCAGCAGGCCCGGAGCCAATAGCTCGCCGCAACCATTTCGCTGGGCACAGCGGGCGCCCCGCCGCGTGGGCCGCCGGGGAACGTGGTGCCCCCATCCGGGGGACGGCCGCATCCCACACCCTCGACGCCCCATCCGTCGAAGGGCGCGGGCCGTTGGTCGCGTCTCAGCCGATGAGCGCCGCGGGAGCCACGGCGCGATGGTCGCGCACCGTCCACCCCACGGGCGGCGTCATCCGATCGACGTGCTCACGACAGAGATCCAGCAGGTTCCGGTCTCGCTCGGCGAGCAGATCTCCGATCACCACCTCGCGCTCTGCGTAGCGGAGGGAGACGGTGGCCACGGGCTCGGCGGCGCATCGCATCTTGGCGCAGGTTCGCATCGAGCGCAGGGTAGATCACACGCGTGTGATTTCCAAGTACCGAACGCGGGAGATCCGACGCCGTAACGTCGGACGCGGGTCAGTACGGGCGATGTCCGATGATCAGCACGTGGGTGCCGACAGGCACCAGCGGGTAGAGCTGCTCGACGTCCTCGTTGAGCATCCGGATGCAGCCGTGCGACTCGTAGTGCCCGATCGAGGGCCGCTCACTCGGGCTCGTCCCGTGGATCCGGATCAGCCCGGGCGCGGTGATGTACAGGGCACGGCTGCCCATGGGGTTGTCGGGCCCGCCGGGAACGACGAGCGGAGCACCCGAGGCCCAACCGTCGGGAGCGGGGTTGTACCAGGTGGGGTTCTCCGCCTTGCGGTCCACGATCCAGTCGCCCGCGGGGGTCACCCAGGGCGGCTTGGCCGTCGCGACGTGGAAGGTGCGCTGGATCTCGAATCCGTCGTAGAGGTAGAGCATGTTCTGATCCACCCGCACGACCACGGTGGGGCCCAGCTGCGCCTCCGTGACCTTCGGCGCCACCGACCGCATCGGGAGACGGACCGACGTGCGCTGGGCGGCGAGCGCTGTGCGGAGCATCGTTGCCGCTCCCGCGGCGTTGAGGGCGCGGCCTTCCCTGGGCTTGACGACGATCAGGCGTTCCCCGTCGGTCGTGAGGTGGGCATCGACCGGCTTCACGGCGACCTGCCTGGCGACCTCTCCCACGAACCCCCCGACGCCCCCCGCGCCTGCGTACGTGAGGTCGATGTGCTGATCCACCGACTCGGAGCGGAAGCGGTGCCAGAAGCGCGAAACGACGCCCATCGAGTCGTTCAGCGCCAGCGCCCGGCTCACCGCGTCGGCCACGCCCGCACGCTGCCCGAGCTGCTGGGGCGTGACGGTCCAGGTCCGGTCGCCCGCGGTGACGGTCATCGTCGCACCGAGATGCACGGCTGCTCCCCCGCGGACGGCGGCGACGGCCTCACCCCGGGTCATCCCACCCACGTCGACCCCCGCGACCGTGACGCCGGGCAGGATCCGATCGGCGTGGGCGGACTCGTAGCGGTAGGCAGAGAACGCAGCCCCACCGAGGGCGACCACTAACACGCCCGCGACGATGCCGACGATCGCGGCCGCGCGCAGGCGACGCTTACGGATGTGTCTTCCTTGGGCCATGGGGTCGGGTTACCTGTCGAGGCGGGTTCCGCAGATGATACGGCACCGAGGCGGGTGCAGTCTGTCGCCCGGCCAGGGGCTTCGGGAGGAACCGCGTCCTACGGTGTCGACGGTACGGGCACGCCGGCCGCGAGCGCGTAGCCGGCGATGCCCTCGGCTCCCAGCGATGTCGAAGCCCCCAGCGCGACGATAGGTCCCCCTTCCGTCGTCACGAGCACGCTCGCGGTCGGGACCGACGCGAGGAATCCGGCCGGCGCACCGGACGCGGAGGCTGGGGCGACCGTAACGGTGACGTCACTCGCGGGAGCCCCTCCCACGGGAGCGAGCAGATGCAACGTCACGCGCACGGGGTCGCTTCCCGGATTGACCAACACGAGCCCCGGATCCGCAGGTTGTCCCGCCACGGTCGGCGTCACGACCCAGGCGGTGGCCGGAGCCGTGACCCCCGAGGTCGCTCCCGGGTCGCTGGAGCGGCCGGACGCGCGAAGGCCGGCCACCATCTGGGTATCGCCCTGGGTCTGGAGATCGGCCGATGCTGGTCCGGCCGTTATCACCGGATAGACGGCTGCGGTCTGCGGCTGCTGGGATGCCCCGACGAGGCCGGGCAGCGGCGCCGGGCCGTCCTTCGAGAACAGCGTGCCACCCAACGTCGCCCCGGCATCGCCCGGCACGGTCACTTCGAGTTGCGCCTGCCCCGCTCCGGCGCCCAAGGGGAGGTAAGCCTGGCTCGAGGTGGCGGGCCAGCCGAGCGCGCTGCGCACCCCGTACCGATCGTCGATCCCCAGCGACGCGACCGCGACCCGTCCGGTCGAGACCTCCACGGACGCGGTGAGCGCCTCCTCCCCCAGCGCCTTCTTCGCGAGCGGGATCGCGAGGCTGCGGTATGGCTGGATGGTCAGATCCGTGAGATCGGACCGGCGGATGGGAGCACCCCGATCGGCGGTGAACAGCACCACGCTCAACACCGCATCGGCGCCGAACGGGTTCATGACGACCAGGTCGGCTTCCTGTCCTCGCTGGGTGGTGTTGTCGGGTGCGTACCACTGCGTGGAGGCTCGAGCCGCACAGGGCTCGGCGCCCACGCCGTTGGAGCGGGTGAGCCAACCCGCGGCGATCCATCCTCCGAAGTACTCAACGAATGTGGAGGCGGAGCGATCGGGCGCCGCCACCTGCTGGATGACCTCGCCGCCCGCCGGGACGGTGACCGAGACCGGGTCTCCCGTGCCGCGCTCTGTGAGCCCCGTGAGCCTCGCGGTCACGTCCTGGCTGCCCGGGTTCGCCAGGAAGACCGAGGCGTGCCAGCCCTCACCCCCGCCATGAGGGCAGAACCATGCGCCGGAGGGCGCTTGGCCCGGCGCGACCGGCCCCGGCGTTGCCGGCCCAACGCGGGCGAACCCAAGCCCGACCAGCACGGCCAGCCCCACCATCGTCACCGCGAGCACGCCCTGCCCGCGCGCCCTCATCGCGCCACCGGCTTCCTCGTGATCCAGAGCGCCGCGAGCCAGATCAGCCCCAGCAAGAATGTCTCGATGGTGCGCGGCAGCTGGGAGCCGTAGCGGACCTCGGCGGGGCCGGTCGACTCGGTGAAGGTCGTGGCCCAGCCGAAGGACCGTTGCGGCTCGGCGTCGGATCCCTCCAGCGTCCAGGCACGCTCGTACTCCGTGGACAGCGCGACGAGCCCGTCGCGCGACGGCCCGTTCCACCCGCCCTCGGTGGGATCCATCGGCGCGCTCTTGACGTGGCCGAGCGCCGCGGTCGCGGCCGGCGTGCCGGCGAGGATCAGCTTCGTCTGCGCGGCGGTCGCGTCCATGACGGCCGCCGGGGGGAACTGCGCTGCGTTGCGGAAGATCACGAGCCCCGCCGCCGGCACCAGATCGAGGTCGACCTGTCCCTCCAGCTGCTCGAGGGCGAGCGCAGGCAGCTCGCCCTCCGCCGCCACCACGAAGCGGACCCCGAACGGCGCGAGGAGCGCGCCGGCGTGATCCGAGGTACCGGAGAGCACCTCGTCGAGGGCCTCCTGCAACGCCACCTGGCCCGAACCCGCCAGCGGTCTGCCGGTGTCGAGAGCCGTGGTGCCTCCGCGATCGGTGAGCGCGTACCGAAGGCTCGCATCGCCTGCCGGCACGATCGCATCTGGGTCGCCCCCGGGAGCGGGGAACGGCTGGCTGTCGTCCGCGCCGATCCACAGGACGCGGAAGTCCCCCTTGGATGCGCTGTCCACAACGGCCCACGCCGCGGGGACCTGGTCAGGGCCGCCAACGGCCCAGCCCCCGACCATCGCGGCCGAGGCCTGCAACAGGAGCCCCAGGCCGAGCACCCCGATCAGCAAGCCGGTGCCGATCTGTCGCATGCCGAAGGACTCGCGCCCGAGGCCCGTCATCGCTGAGGACAGCCCGTACGCGACGAGGGTCGCCTCGCCGACAGCGGCCAGGGCGCCGTACGCGAGCGGGTTGGATACGAAGCGCGGGAGGTAGCCCGCCGCCGACAGCCACGACAGGGCGAGCCCGGCGAGCGTCATCAGCGCGGCGCGGAAGGCGCGGATCCGGTAGGCGGGACCGACGAGCGCGAACGCGAGCGCCGCGGCGACGGGAAGGAACGCCGCGATGATCCACGTCCCAGGCCCCGGTCCGAACGCCAGGCGGGCGAGGTCGGCGACGTCCGTGGTCCCCACGTACGAGGTGAACGCCGCACCGCCCCCGGCGAGCAGCGTGGGCACGAACGGCAGCAGGAGCACGGCGGCGGCGGCGACCGACGCCCCGAAGAGCACGAGGCCCCGCCCCTTCTGCTCACCGGTGAGGAGCTGCACCGCCACGATCACCAGGATCGCCAGGATGGCCCCCGGCAGGAACGCCATCAGGACCGCGAACGTCACGCCCACGCCGACCACGAATCGCCATCGGCCGCCCGGCGGCTCCCCGGGGCCGAACGCGACCTCGAGGCGCTCCGAGGCGGCGGGGAGCGCCGCCAGGGCCAGCAGGAGGTCGAGGCGGCCCTGCGAGAAGGACCAGAGCAGGATCGCGGAGGCGCCATACGCGGCGGCCGCGACCACCGACGGGCCGGGACGACCGGTCAGGCGGACGGCGGCCCGATACATCAGGACGGCCGCGAGGAGCGGGCCGCCCGCGAGCATCGCCTTCTGCGCGAGGGAGGTGCTCCCAAGGAGCAGCGTCGCGAGCGCCCCCATAGCGCCGAGCGCCGGGCTCGCGGCCAGGGTTCCGCCCAAGGGCGTGGTCCGATACGCGGAGTCGAGCTCGCCGAAGAACCCGGAGGCTTGGGCCGGGAACGCTGGCAGCACGCCCCCCGCGAGGACGCCGGGTCCGAGGAGCCCTCGGACCGCGACGACGCCGACCACGATGCCGACGAACGAACCCACGATGACCGGGTGCGCGCTCACGAGCGAGGCGGTGCGGTCCCGCAGGCGCCGGCCGACGGGTTGGCCCTCGTCGTCCTGTTCGATCTCGCGCTGTTCCTCGAGGATCCGCTCGGCCGTCTGGAACCACCGAGGGAGCCGCAACCCGGCCGACTCCATGAACCGCCTGAGCTTGCGATCCTTCACGCGGCGCGCTTTCTGCGCCGAGCGTCGCCGAGACAGGGTGCCGGGCAGGTGGGTCACGTTCCACCCCCACGCCGCGAGCAGGTCGTAGGCCTCCTCGAAGCGTCGGGCGAGCACGAGGAAGAGCAACCGGACGAGCGCGAGGGCGAGCGAGAGGGGCACAACCCAGAGGAGGTTGAGCAGCGAGTAGTTCTTCAACACCGCGGCGAGCGCCGCCCGGTCCTCCTCGTAGCGTGGGCTGTGCCGTTCCGCGCTCGTCGCGTCGACGGGGTCGGCAGCACGGTGGCGCACGCGCGCGAGGGGCGTCATGAGCACGCGGAACCCGGCGACGCGAGCCCGCCAGCAGAGGTCGAGCTCGGCGTGGGGACCTGCGACCCGCTCGTCGAAGACCCCGATCCGATGCCAGGCGGCCCGCGAGATCAGCATCGCCGCCGACGAGACGGCGAGCACCTCGAGGACGCGATCGAACTGGCCTTGATCGATCTCACCCGGCTGCAGCGGCGAGTAGGGATGCCCGAAGCGATCCGCGGAGCGGCCGACGTCGCGGAGCTCGCGAGGGTCGTCCCAGTCGACCACCTTGGCCCCCACGATCCCGATCCGATCGACACCCTGGATGGCTGCGGCCTCCACGAGGTGAGTCACACCGTCCGGATCGAGTGCGGCATCATCGTGCAGCACCAGGATGAAGTCCGCCTCGTCGGCGACGGGCAGCGCGTAGGCCGCCCTCAGCGCCCCCGCCGCACCTTCGTTCCGGGCGAGAGACACGACGCGCCGCTCGCCGAGAGCCCTCGCCAACAGTTCACCCGATCCGTCGGTGGACGCGTTGTCAACGGCGAGGACGGCCAGCCGCGGATAGGTCTGCGCGGCGAGGGCGGACAGGCTCTCGCGGAGCCAATCGGCCGCGTCATGCACGATCATGACGACGAGGACCGAGGGCACGCGCTGCGTGGGGGCTTCGGTGGCAGATGGGGTCATGCGAGGACTGTTCCTTGCGCGGCGCCGAGGCTAGCACGCCCCCGGTTCGAGACAGCGGAAGGGGGGCGCGAACGCCCCCCTTCGAGCCGTGCGAGGCGGAAGCTCAGCGCTTGCGTGCGGCTGGCTTCCTGGCCGCCGGCTTGCGCGCGGCGGTCTTCTTGCGCGCCGCAGGCTTACGCGCCGCGGTCTTCTTGCGCGCGGTTGTCTTCCTGCGCGCCGCAGGCTTACGCGCCGCGGCCTTCTTGCGCGCGGTGGTCTTCTTGCGCGCCGCAGGCTTACGCGCCGTGGCCTTCTTGCGCGCGGCGGTCTTCTTGCGCGCGGCGGTCTTCTTGCGCGCGGTGGTCTTCTTGCGCGCGGTGGTCTTCTTGCGCGCCGCGGGCTTGCGCGCCGCGGTCTTGCGTGCGGCCGGCTTCCGTCGCGGCTGGTCTTCTTCCTCGCGGTGGTCTTCTTCCTCGCGGTGGTCTTCTTCCTCGCCGCGGGCTTCTTGCGAGCCGCGGTCTTCTTGGCAACTGCCATGCTGCCCCCTTTCGGAACTCCCAGGTTCACATCAGGACGCCATGCGCTTCAGGCGTCGGCGCTCCCGTTCGCTCATCCCGCCCCAAACCCCGTAGCGTTCGTCGCGGCGAAGGGCGTAATTCAGGCACTCGATGCGGACAGGGCACTCACTGCAGATCCGCTTGGCCTCCCTCGATGAGCCTCCCTTCTCGGGGAAGAAGATCTCCGGGTCGTAGTCGCGACACCGCGCACGTTCTTGCCAAGGGATGTAGTGATGCACCGTTCAGTCTCCCCCCGAAATCACAATCGTGTGATTCTGAGGGAAGAACGTCCTCGCTGACAAGCCCTATGCGAGGAAGTTCTCTGCCTCATCCCTCGTCCTTCCTCCATGCTCCCGTGCGTTCGCGCAGGTGACAAGGGGTTTTCGAAGGAATCTTGGTGGTCAATCAAGTTTACGAGAAAGGTCAAGTCGATTGACCGACAACGCCCATCAGACGGGGTTCGACGCGTTCGTACGTCGTGGAACGCACCGCCGGCACGCGGCCGATCGCGCGGATCGCGTCGTCGAACTGCTCCGGCGTCATCAGGATCCCCCACTCGGCACCGGCCATCCGGCTGATGGTTTCTTCCATCAGCGTGCCGCCGAAATCGTTCGCGCCCGCCCGCAGGATCGACTGGCATGCCTCCACCCCGAGCTTCACCCAGGAGACCTGGATGTTCGGGACGAGACCGTCGAGCATGATCCGCGCCACGGCATGCATCCGCAGGTTGTCCTCGGACGTGGGACCTGGCCTCGCCTTGCCCGCCAGGTAGATCGGCGCGTTCTGGTGCACGAACGGCAAGGGCACGAACTCCGTGAAACCACCCGTGTCCGCCTGGATCCGTCCGAGCCGTCGCAGGTGCGCGACCCAGTGCGGCGGCGCGTCCACATGGCCGAACATGATGGTGGAGCTGGAGCGGATACCCAGGCCGTGGGCCGTGCGGACGATCTGCTCCCAGGCGTCGGCGGGGAGCTTCCCCTTGGTGAGCACCCACCGCACCTCGTCGTCGAGGATCTCCGCCGCGGTGCCGGGGATCGTTCCGAGGCCGTGCGCCTTCGCCTCGGTGAGGAACTCCTCGTAGGACACCCCCAGCTTGGTCGATCCGTTCATGACCTCCATCGGGCTGAAGGCGTGCACGTGGATCGCGGGCACGCGCGCCTTCACGGCGTCGAGGAGATCGAAGTAGAAGGAGCCGGGGAGATCGGGGTGGATGCCTCCCTGCATGCACACCTCGCTCGCGCCCCACTCCCACGCTTCCTCGACGCGGTCGGCCACCTCTTCCAGCGTGAGCGTGTAGGACTCCGCATCGCGCTCGCGCTGGGCGAAGGCGCAGAATCGGCAGCCCACGTAGCAGACGTTCGTGAAGTTCAGGTTGCGGTTGATCACGTACGTGACGTCGTCGCCGACCGCGTCGGCGCGCAGCCCGTCGGCGACGTCGCAGAGCGCATCCAGCGCGGGACCCTCGGCGCGGAAGAGCGCGAGCGCCTGTTCGTCACGGATGGGGCGGTGGCGCTCCGCGTCGCGGAGGGCGTGCTTGATCTCGGCGTCGAGGCGGGCGGGCGGCCGCTCGTCGGATCGCCACGCGCGCGTCACCTCCAGCTCATCGAAGTCTCCGTAGACCGCGAGCGCGTCCTCGCGCAGTCCGGCGTCGGCTGCCTTCGCGAAGGTCAGCGCGATCTGCCGCGGCTTCCACTGGACATCCGGATCCTGCCACGCGACCGGTTCGGGGATCCTCGCCCGTGCACGCCCGTCGATGGCCCATCAGCGCCGAGATCGGGGCGCGCATCTTCCCGGCGAGGTACGGATCCGCCCGTGTGGCGAACTCCGGATAGATCGTGAGGCGTTCCCGGAGTTCCTTCCCGCGGGCCGCGGTGGTCGCGGCGAGGGCCTCGACGGAGGGCCACGGCTTCTCCGGGTTCACGTGATCCGGCGTGAGGGGCGATACGCCACCCCAGTCGTCGATGCCGGCGTCGAGCAGGCGCAGCTGTTGATCGGGATCGCTCAGGTTGGGCGGCGCCTGGAGGTGCATCCGGGGGCCCAGGATCACGCGGCTCGCGGCTACGGCGGCGAGGAACTCGTCCGTACCCGGCTCGGGTGCGGCCTGCATCGCCGTGCCGTACTTGGCGCGGAAGTTCTGGACGATGACCTCCTGCACGTGGCGGTAGCGACGATGCACGTCGCGGATCGCGAGGACGGATGCGGCGCGCTCGCTCGCGGTCTCCCCGATCCCAACGAGGATGCCCGTGGTGAAGGGGACGGCCAGGCGGCCCGCATCCTCGATCGTGCGCAGGCGCACGGCGGGCACCTTGTCGGGCGATCCGAAGTGCGGACCTCCCTTGGCGGACAGCCGTTCGGACGATGTCTCGAGCATGATCCCCATCGAGGCCGAGACGTGCTTCAGGCGCGCGAGCTCCTCGTAGGTCATCACGCCCGGGTTCAGATGCGGGAGCAGTCCCGTCTCCTCGATCACGCGCGATGGCGACGGCACGGACGTAGTCGAGCGTCGAACCGTAGCCGCGCTCCTCGAGCCACGCGCGGGCGACGGGGTACCGATCTTCGGGGCGGTCCCCCAGCGTGAAGAGCGCCTCCTTGCAGCCCATCGCGCGCCCGGCGCTCGCGATCGCCACGGCCTCCTCCGGCGTGAGGTACGGCGCCTCGAGCTTGGCCGGGGGCTTGGCGAACGTGCAGTAGTGGCAATGGTCCCGACAGAGCATCGTGAGGGGGATGAACACCTTGCGCGAGTAGGTCACGATGTCGCCGTGGCCGAGGTCGCGCAGGCGCGCCGCGAGCTGCATCAGCCGCTCGAGGTCGGGGCCCCGGGCCTGCATCAGGGCCTCGGCCTCGTCGAGCGCGAGCGTCTTGCCGGCCTCGGCCCGGGCCAGGGCCCGTCGGAGGCGGTGCGGGGTCCCTTCGGGCATGCCGGCGAGCCTACTACGCTGTACGGCGATGAAGGTCGTCGCACTGGCAGGAGGCATCGGCGCCGGCAAGTTCCTCCGCGGACTCGTCCGCGTGGTGCCCGGCGACGACCTCACCGTGATCGTCAACGTGGCCGACGACTACGACGTGCACGGCCTACGCGTCTCCCCCGATCCCGATTCCGTCACGTACTGGCTCGGCGACGTCTTCGATCGCGAACGAGGCTGGGGTCGGCGTGGGGAGACCTTCCGCGCCACGCAGGAGCTCCGGGTCTTCGGAGCGGAGCAGTCGTGGTTCAACCTCGGCGACCTCGATCTCGCGACGCACCTCCTGCGCACGGAACTGCTCGCGCGCGGGGCCACGATGTCGCAGGTAACCGCGCGTATCGCGGAGCGCTTCGGCGTGACGGCGCGGCTGCTGCCGGCGACCGACGACCGGATCGCGACCCACATCGACGCGGTGGACCCCTCGACGGGTGAGGAGCTGGATCTGCACTTCCAGGAGTACTGGGTCGCCCGCCACGGCGCCGACCACGTCAAAGGGGTCCGCTACGAGGGCGCGCCTTCGGCGCGGCCGGCACCCGGGGTCGTCGACGCGCTCGCCGACGCGGACGCCGTCATCCTGTGCCCGTCGAACCCCGTCGTGTCGATCGGCCCCATCCTGGCGGTCCCGGAGATCCGCGCGTCCGTCGTGTCGCGGCGCCCCGTCGTCGCCGGGGTGAGCGGCATCGTGGGCGGCGCCCCGGTGTCGGGGATGGCGGACCGTCTGATGCCGGCCGTCGGCCTCGAGGTGACCGCGGCCGGCGCCGCCGCGGCGTACGGAGACCTCCTGGGTGGTTGGGTGCTCGACGAGGTCGATCGAGACCTCGAGCCCCGCGTGGCGGCCGAGGGGATCCGCACGGTCGTGACCGACACCCTGATGACCGACGACGATCACGCCGAGGCGCTCGCGCGCGTGACGCTGGATCTGGCTCTCGGGTGAGCGTCGAGGTCCATCCGCTCACGGGTCTGCCCGAAGTGCGTCCCGGCGACGACCTGGCCGCCCTGCTCGCGCCCGCCCTCCGGCAGCTCGGCGCGCGCGATGGCGATGTGGTCGCCGTGACGCAGAAGGTCGTCTCCAAGGCAGAGGGCCGCCTCGTACCCGGCGACGACCGCGCGGAGGCGGTCGCTCGGGAGACGCGCCGCGTCGTGGCCCGCCGTGGAGATCTGGTGATCGCAGAGACGGCACACGGGTTCGTCTGTGCGAACGCGGGCGTGGACGCCTCCAACGTGGAGGCGGGAACCCTGGCCCTGCTACCCGAGGATCCGGACGGCTCCGCGGCTGTGATCCGGACACGCTTGGGCGCGATGCTCGGGATCGAGGTCGGCGTCGTGATCACCGACACCTTCGGTCGCGCCTGGCGCACGGGGCTCGTGAACGTTGCGATCGGCTGCGCGGGCCTTCCGGCGGTCGTGGATCTGCGGGGCGCGACGGATCAGCACGGGCGCGAGCTCGAGGCGACGATCGTCGCCCTCGCCGACGAGGTGGCCGCGGCGAGCGGACTGGTGATGGCGAAGGATGCCCGCGTGCCCGCCGCCCTCGTCCGCGGGGTCGATCGCGCATCGGCGCCGGATGTGCCCGCCTCGGCGCTCGTGCGACCGTCCGAGGAGGACCTGTTCCGCGAGTCGCCGCTGCAGGCGCTCCACGCGCGTCGCACGATCCGCGCCTTCGCGCCGGATCGGGTGCCGCGAGAGGCGCTCGAGGAGGCCGTGCGGGCTGCGAGCACGGCGCCGGCGCCCCACCACACCCATCCGTGGCGGTTCACGGTGCTCGAGAGCGAGCCCGCCAAGCGCACCCTGCTGGCGGCGATGGCCGAGGCCTGGCGCGCGGACCTGCGCGCCGACGGCACCGCCGAGGACGTGATCGCGCGACGGCTCGCGAGGAGCGACGCCGTACTCGGCGCCGCGCCGGTCCTTATCGTGCCGTGGCTGAGCTTCGCCGGCGCCCACCGCTACGTGGATGGGGAACGAGCCGGTGCAGAGCAGGAGATGTTCCTCCTGTCGGGCGGCGCCGCGATCCAGACGTTGCTCCTCGCGCTCCACGCCCAGGGACTGGCGAGCTGCTGGATCTCCTCCACGCTGTTCTGCCAGGCCGAGACGCGAGCCGCGCTGGGGGTGCACGAGGACTGGCTCGCGCTCGGCACGGTGGCCTGCGGGCGGATGGCGGCCGACGGTGCACCGCGACCGCGTCCTCCGATCGACCTCGGGGACATCGCGACCTTCCGCTAGAACGCCGGTGCATCCCCTGGAAGCCTCCACCGTTCGGTACGCTTTCCAGGCCGCCACGTGCACCCGGCAAGCCCGCCCCCGATCAGGAGACCCTCCACCGTGTCGAAGCAGACGGACCCTGGCCGCAAACTCACGAAAGCCGAGAGGAAGGAAGAGGCCCGGCTCGAGCGCGAGCGGATCCAGCAACAGATGGCCGCGCGCAACCGCAACCGGCGGATCGGGACGGTGCTCATCGCACTCGCCATCGTCGTGGTCGTGGTGGTGGTCTTCGTGGTCAAGCCGGGAGGAGGCAACGCCGGCGACCTGGCGACGCCGACGGCGTTGCTGGCGAAGGCGGTCGACGACGCGAAGGCGGCGGGTTGCACCGCCGTGCAGGAGACCCCCAACTATTCGGATGCCCCGGGGGCCGACCCCGACATCGACCACGCCCACATCGGGTCCACCACCGCACCGACCGCTCCGCCCCTGTCCACCTACCCGACGATCCCACCAGCGTCGGGACCGCACGATCCCACCCCGGCCGGGGCGGGCGTCTACGACCGTCCCCCGGACATCTACGCGGCGATCCACGCGCTGGAGCACGCCGGCGCGATCATCTGGTTCGCCCCGTCGGCGGCCGACACCGACGAGGTGAAGGCGATCCGCGCCTTCTATTCCCAGACCGACAACGTTGGACAGTCGAAGGTGATCGTGGCCCCCTACGACTTCCCCGACCAGGGTGCGCAGGGTTCGCTGCCCGCGGGCGTGCAGATGGCGTTCGTCGCGTGGCACCGGCTCCAGACGTGCGCCTCACCGAGCCTCGCGGCCGCGTTCGACTTCACGTCGCAGTACGCCAACACGTACCCGGACCGCAAGTACATCGGCGTGGCACGCGAGCCCACCTCCTCGATGTAGCAAGAAGCGCGCATGGCCAAGAAGAAGCGCAAGCCCCGGACGCGTTCCCGATCGGGATCGGAGATCGCGCGATCGAACGGCTCGCCCGCCCAGACGGGTGCCAGCAGGCAGGAGCGGAAGGAACGAGCTCGCAACGCCAAGGAGGCTGAGCGGAAGCGACAGGCGCGCAACGCCGCCTTCCGCCGGGCCGGCATCTTCGCGGTCGTCGGACTGGTCTCCTTCGGCGTCCTCTGGTACCTGCAGCGCGCCCCGGGAGCCGGCGCGATCCCCGCGGCGGCGGTCGCCACGGCGTCGGCCGCGGGATGCACACCCGTCACCCAGCCGCTCGCCGACGCACCCGGCGGCCAGCACCTGCAGCCCGGACAGACCACGAGCTACGACCAGCATCCGGCGACCTCGGGCGTGCACGCTCCCACCCCGCTGCCCACGACGCCCGATGTCTCCACGTCGCCCGTGGACGAGACGCAGGCCGTGCACTTCCTGGAGCACGCCGGCGTGATCCTCTACTACCGCGCCGACGGATCGGACGCGCTGCCCGAGGCCACGATCGCGCGCCTCGCCCAGGTTGCGCACGAGCGCGCGAACACCCTCCTCATCCCCTATCCGGACCTGCCGGAAGGTCAGGCGCTCGCGCTGGCGGCCTGGAACCGACTGCAGACGTGCCCGTCGTCCGCGACGCCCGATCAGGCGGCTGAGATCGCGAACGCGTTCGTGGACGCCTTCGTGTGCACCTCCAACGCGCCAGAACCGAAAGCCTCGCCGGACTGCTGACTCAGCCGACCGTGCAGGATCCGCCCGACGCGCAATCGATCCGGCCGTGCTCGAAGGTCGCGGAGCTCCCCCCGCTCCCGTCCTGCTGCACGCGGCTCGTCGGGAACCCGAGGCGCCCTGCGGTGCCGCCATGGCCGAGGTACGCGGCGAGGACCGGGCCCCACAGCGCATGGGCCCCGACTCCCGACTTGTAGAAGATCCGCCCGTGCTCGAAGGCGATGCGCCTGCACGAGGCGCACGGCGTGCGGTCCGTGCGGCCCGCGCGCACGAGCGTCGAGGTCGGAAGTCCGAGCGTTCCGGTGGCCCCGCCGACCGCCAGGTACTCCGCGTCGACGGGCCCGCGCAGCCACACCGCGACGTTCGCCCGGCTGTTGCGGTAGATGCCTCCCGTCTGGAAGCGTTGACGTGAACCGTGGGCGAGCGAGACCACGGGCGTGGTGGGCAGTCCGGGGCGACACATCACCTTGTCGTACTCCGCACGCACGCCTCCCACGATGTTCTTGTTCCGGTTGATCCAGATCCGGTCATCCGGGAGGCCGAGCGCCGCCCGGAGCTCGAGCCCGGTGATCACCGCACTGCCCGAGGCGCCCTTGACGGTGGCGCGGATCACCCGTCCGCCTTCGCCCCTCGACACCTTGGGGAAGCCCGAGACCGTCCCGATCCCCCCCGTGTAGGGGGCCAGCCGCGATGTGAGCTCCGGCGCGCCGAAGGCGTAGTCCCAGTTGGTCCACGGGTTGGCGGCGGTGTACTCGCCCGGGTCGCACACGCCGCGGAGGTAGGGGACGGCGAACGAGGGATCTCCTCCGTGCCAGGCGTCCTCGACGTTCTCGGAGTGGCCGCCGTCCGAGGCCGCGAAGAACGCCTGGATCAGGTTGCCCCTGTACGTGACCACCCGTCCCGCGGTGGCGCGCACCGCCTGCACCCAACGGCGTCCATCGGGGCCGATCTCCTTCGAATACCCCACGTAGGTCTGGTCGTTGGCCCCGTCCGTGAGATGGCAATCGCAGCCGCTGCGGAGCCCGTAGTGCTTGATGGAGTAGCCGGCGAAGGTTCGCGCGGCCACGGCCTGGGCGCGGAGCGCGGCCACCGGCCAGGAGCTCGGCATCTCGCCGATCCCGAGGAGGTACTGCTCGAAACCGACGGACAGCACGAGCCGCTCCGAACACCCGCCTGCCTTGCAGGCGTACTCGTCGAACTCCAGGCTTCCGTGCGCGTAGGTGAAGCCCCGGCCCCAGATCGCGTCCGCCTCGGGGACGAACACCCGTCCGCCGCGATCCGCGTACGTGGCGTAGAGGCTGAACGACGGTCCGCCCCAGGTCTTGCCGCCCACCAGGTTCCCGGCCGAGTCCCGCACGGCGTACCCGGTGGCCGCGGCATCGACCGTCCACGTCTGCCCCACCGGGATCTTCGCGATCGGGGTGCCGCCCGGCGCCGGTCGTCCCACGGCCAGACGCACCGGCGCGACCCGGGCGGTCAGATGGATCGTGGACCGGTCGTAGGTGAGCTCGATGCGGATGTTCTTCACGGGCGGGGGCGTCTTCGTGATCTTCGTCTTCGAGTAGAAGTGCGTGAGGATCCGCTGGTAGGACCATCCGTCGCCCGCGAGACCGTACGCGCCCCACTGGGAGAGCCCCAGCCCGTGTCCGTCCCCTGAGCCGTAGAACGTGAACGCGCCTCCGGGCGTGGCCGCTGCCGAGGCCTGGCCGGGATCGGTCAGGATGCGCCCGTCCACGGTGGTTCCGGGACCGGCGCCGCGGGCCTGTGACGTCGCGGAGAAGACCGCGGCGAGGACGACGACGGGCGCAAGGAAACGGATGCGACGCATGCGGTGCGATGACCCCCCGGTCAAGTCGGTGACGCTATCACATCGGTCCGGGGCGACCGGCGGTTGAGTTCAGGCCGGTTCGGCCACCATGCCGGCCGGCACTCGCGCGTCCGTCAGGGCGAGCCCATCGGGCACGGAGGCGTCCTCGCCCAGCACCGAGTCCACCACCGTGGCGCCCCGTCCCACGCGGGCGCGCGGCGCAAGGATGGAGCGCACCACCTTCGCGCCGGCTCCCACCTCGGCGCCGGCGAGCAGGACCGAGTCGTCGACCTCGGCGTCGGCGCCGATCACAACGCCCGCGCTCACGGCCGCCCATCGACCCAGATGCGCCCGAAGGTCGACCTCGGCGCCCTCGGCCACCCAGGGCGCCGGGTAGACGACGTCGTGCACCTTGCCCTCGATCATGTCGAAATGTGCCTGACGGTACTTGTCGGGGGTGCCCAGATCGAGCCAGTACGCGTCGGAGCCGAAGCCGTAGACGGGTCGCCCGCTCGCGATCACCGCGGGGAAGATCTCTCGCTCGATCGAGAGGGTCGCGCCCGGCTCCCACGCCTCGAGCGTCGCGGGGTCCAGCAGGTAGGTGCCGGCGTTGATGTCTCCGGGCACCCGATCCTCGGGCTTCTCGCGGAACGCCAGCACCCGACCGTCGGCCTCGGTCTCCACCAGGCCGAACGCGCGTGCGTCCTCGACGTGGTGCAAGGCGATCGTCACCGACGCCTCGTGCTCATCGTGGAACGCACGCATCGCGGTGAGATCCAGGTCGGTGAGGATGTCCCCGTTCAACGCGAAGAACGGGGCGTCGCCCAGCCGATCGAGCGCGTTCACGATGGCCCCTCCCGTCCCGAGGGCCTCGGTCTCCGTGATCCAGGTGATCCTCGGATCGCCGTGGCGCGCCTCGATGAAGGGGTGGAACGTGGCCTCCAGGTACGGTGAGGAAAGGACCACCTCGTGGACGCCGTGGCGCGCGAGGTGGTCCAGCACGTGATCGAGTGAGCGCCGATCGAGGAGCGGCAGCAGCGGCTTGGGCACGGTTTCGGTGAGCGGGCGCAGCCGCGTGCCTTCCCCTCCGACGAGCACGACGGCCTTCACGATCGGATCAGCCTCCCGCGGATCGACTCCAGTTCCGCGCGCAGGCGCAGCGCGGCCCACGCCAAAGGCAAGGTTAGCTGGCGCCAGCCCCGAGCACGATGCTTGCGGTAGTACCGGAACACGCTGTCGGAGTGCATCACGAGCATGCGGCGGGAACGCCCTGTGGACACGCCGATCTCGTGGATCACCTCGACCTCCGGCGTGTAGAGGACCGACCACCCCGCGTCACGCAGGCGCGAGGCCATGTCGAGCTCCTCGCCGTAGAGGGGGAAGGACTCGTCGAACCCACCGACGGCCTCCAGCGCCGCGCGAGGCATCAGCATGGCGCACCCGCTCACCCAGTCCACCGTTCGCGCGCTGGCGCGATCCCAGCCGCCGAGTTGGTACCGACGGGTGAAGGGATTGTTGGGACGCACGGTCCCCAGGAAGGCATGCCCCATCGCGTCGGTCAGGTCCGGGAACGCTCGCCCACTCGCGTACACCGTGCCGTCGGGGTTCAGGATCCGCGGGCCCACGATGCCGACGCGCGGCTGGGCCCGGGCCACGGCCACGAGGTCTGCGAGGGTCCCCCGCCAGACCTCCGCGTCGGGGTTCAGCAGCAGCACGAACGGCGCGCCGGTCTCGCGGAGCCCCTGGTTCCACGCCGGCGACAGAAAGACGTTCTCGGGGTTCTCGATCAAGCGCGTCTGCGGGTGACGTGCCACCGCGTCGATATGGCTCCCATCGTGCGAGGCGTTGTCGATCACGAGGACGTCGAGGGCGATGTCGCCTCGGTGCGCCTCGAGCGAGGCGAGGCATCGTTCGAGGTAGGCGCCGGTGTCGAAGTTGACGATGACGACGGCCAGCTCGGCCGCGGGCGCGCTCACGCGTGTGGGGTCTGGGCGACCAAGATGATGCCGACCATGATGAAGGCGACGCCCGCCCACCGCAGGGGGGGCACCTGTTCGTGCAGCACGAACCGCGCCGAGAGCACGATCAACACGTAGCCGAGCGAGGCGAACGGGTAGGCGAAGGAGAGCGACGCCCGCGAGAGCACCAGCAGCCAGACGACCGCAGACACGCCGAAGATCACGAGTCCGCCGAGCACCGACAGGTTCGTGATCATCAGCTTGAGGGAGGCGGCATTCAGCTTCGCCACGCCGGCGTTCTCGGCGGTCACCTGATTCATCCCGTGCTTGAGGGTCAGCTGGGCGACGGCCGCCAGGATCACGGAGAGCAGGATCAAGCCGATCAGCATCTTGAGGTTCTTCCCTTCTCGTGGCTCGTGGTCGTGGATGGAGGCGTCGTGAGCCTCGGGATCCACCGTGGGCAGGTTCGGGTTCACGGCTCCTCCACCTCGAAGCGTGCGTCGACGACGAGCGGGGACGGGCGCCGCTCGACCTCGACGGCGTCGAAGGAGTATCGCTGGGTCTGCACGTGGTAGATGTGACCGCCGGGCCCTTCCAGGCCCACCGATACGAAGTACTTGCCGCCCACCCACGTCGTGGCGGGGATGCGGTAGCGCACACGGCGTCGACCGTCCACCGGACCGAGGCGGCCCCCCTGGTCGGACATGCGCCCCAACAGGATCACCTCGTTCGTGTTGGCGGCGACGACGGCGAAGGCCACGTCGAGATCGGGGACGGGTTCGTGGGCGACGAGGTCCAACTGGATCACGAGATCCTGGCCGGGGTTGAGGCGCGACCCGGGCTCGCCGCCGGGGAGGATCTCGACGGCTTCCACCTCGGCCTCGCGCGTTCCCTCCTCCGGCACGAAGTCGGGGTCGTTGCTCAGCAGCCGATGACGCAGCTCGGTCACCACGTCGAGCGGGGAGCCCTGCGTGTGCAGCCGTCCGTGGTCCAGCATCACCGCTCGGTCGCAGACGGCCACCACGGTGTCGAGCGCGTGGGTCACGAGCACGATCGTGCGCCCCTCGGCTTGGAAGCTGCCCACCTTGTCGAGGCACCGCTTCTGGAACGCTTCGTCGCCCACCGCGAGGACCTCGTCGATCAACAGGACATCGGGATCGACGTGCACCGCCACGGCGAACCCGAGCCGCACGAGCATGCCGGAGGAGAAGAACTTCACCTGGTTGTCCATGAAGTCCTCGACTTCCGCGAAGTCCACGATGTCGCTGTAGACCGCGTCGGTCTGCTTGCGCGAGAGCCCGAGGAACGCCGCGTTCAGGTAGACGTTCTCGCGCCCGGTGAGCTCCGGATGGAACCCCGCGCCGAGCTCGAGCAACGCCGCCACCCGGCCCCCGTACCGGATCGTGCCCGCGGTGGGACGCAGGATCCCGGCGATGCACTTCAGGAGCGTGGTCTTGCCCGAACCGTTGTGGCCCACCAGGCCGGTCGTCGTGCCCTCCTCGACGGCGAAGGTCACGTCGCGCAGCGCCCAGAAGTCCTCCGCACGCATGTGCCCGGAAAGCAGCCGCTGCTTGAGGGAGCTCGGCTTCTCGCGATACAGGCGGAAGCGCTTGGAGATGCCCTCGACCTCGATCGCCGCGCTCACAGTTCCTCCGCGAAGTCGCCCGAGAGGCTGAAGAAGAGCCGCCACGTGAGGTAGAGGAGGATCGAGCGAGCCGAGCAAGACGAGGCCGATCACGCCGGCGAGCCACGCGATGCTCACGTCGGGCAGCACGCGCACCCAGTGCGGGTTGGTTGGGGTCGGTGGCGCCGTGACCGTGTGGTAGAGGGCCCGCTGGAACCCGCTCACGATGGGCGTGAGGGGGTTCAGGAGGTACAGGGTCCACAGGTGCGGGCTGAAGGGAGCGGTGGGCGCCGTGAGCTTGTCCTGGACCAGCCCCCCCGGATACACGATCGGGGTCATCCAGAACCACACCAGCAGGGCGAGGCCGATCAGGTGTTGGACGTCGCGGTACCGCACGTTCACGGCGGAGACCAGGAGCACCAAGGCGGTCGTGAAGACGACGAGCGTCGCGAACGAGAGCGGGTACAGGACCAGGACCTCGAGGTGGAAACCGTACCCGGACGCGATCATGAAGATCAGGAGCACGGAGGACTGCAGCACGAAATCGAACAGGGCCACCCCGACGACGGCGAGTGGGAGCACCTCGCGGGGGAAGGACACCTTCTTCACGAGATTGCCGTTGTCGATCACCGAGCGGGTGCCGTTGCCGAGGGCCACCGAGAAGAGGTTCCAGGCCAGTAAGCCCGAGAGCAGGAACACGGGGTAGTGCGGCGTCTGGTTGCCCAGGATCTTCACGACGAAGGTGAAGACCGCCAAGAAGACGATCGGATTGAGCACGGACCACACCGCGCCCAGCACGGAGGCCGTGTACTTCACCTTCAGTTCCTTGCGGACCAGGTTGAGGAGGATCTCGCGGTAGGCCCAGAGCTCCCGCAGGCGCGCCCCGACGCGGAGCCTCGGCTCCTCGGACGTGCGTTCGGTGATCAGGCCTGCGTGGGCCAAGGTGTCGGCTCCGGTCGAAGGGTATCCGCGCAGGTCAGCGCGGTCGCCCGAGTCTAGCAAGGCCACCCGGCCCCACCGCAGTAGCGACTATGGCGATCGTTCGAAGTCTTCGAGCGCGCGTGCGTACGCGAGGCCGATCCCCCGCGCGAGATCCCGCTCGTCGAGGCCCAGGTCCGCGAGCGCGCCTCCCCACATCTCGAGCGCCTTGTGCGCGGGGTCGCGGATGAGGGCGAGGGTGGCGTCCACCGCACGCTCATAGCCGTGCGCGGTGGCCTCGGTGGACCGCAGACGTTGCATGTGATCGCGGGCCGCGGCCCCCATCCGCGCGCGCAGTGCGGGGTCATCCACCAGCGTGCGCAGACGGACCGCGAGCTCGCCGGGATCGGTAGGCCCCGCGGCCACGCGCATCACCAGGCCGTCGGGGACGTCGAGGTAGCTGCCGGTGGCGCTCACCACGGCGGGCTTGCCGGCTTGCATCGCGCGCGCGAGGGATCCGCTCACCTCACCGCGGTGGGGGAAGCGCAGGTCGACCACCACGTCGGCCGCGGCGAGCCATCCCATGAACTCCTCGTCCGAGACGTCGGGTGCGAGTGTCACGCGATCCCCGACACGCGCGCCGTCCACCACCGCGTCGACGTCGTACCCGGTGATGCGGCGGCCCACCAAGGCGACGTGCACGGACGGATCGAGGTCCGCCACCGCGCCGAGCAGCGCGTCGAGCCGCTTGGCCGGGTTCAGGTCCCCCGGCGCCACCACGAGGGTGCGCATGCCGGCGGCCTCGAGCGGCGCCCGGAGCTCGAGGCCGCGCGCCGCCGCTCGCGCCATCTCCGCCTCCGACTCCACGATGGGATGCGGCACGACGAAGACGGGCGTGCGGCAGCCCATCTCCAGCAGGTACCGTCGCCCGAACTCGCTGTGGACGATCAGGCCCCGCGCGCGCCGGGCCACGTGCGCGCACCACGGATCCCGCAGCGGCTCGTTGCGCGCCACGTCGGGCGAGACCAGGTTCCGGCGCAGCGCCATGGCCTCGCGTTCGGCCATGTAGCCGAGGGGATCGCCCAGCGTCTTCAGCCCTCGCACGAAGTCGTCGAGCGCCAGGTCGTGCAGCACCACGAGGGCGGGGGTGAGGAAGGCCGCGCGGTAGATCTCCAGGTGGAACTCGACGTTGTTGCCCAGCTGGAAGATCCCGAGCCAGTACCCCGGCAGCTTCGGCGTGTCCTTCGCCGCGATCGGCCAGAGCACGTCCATCCGGTGTCGCTCGAAGAAGCCGATCCTGCGGAGTCCCTCGAGCACGGCCCGGTCGTAGGTCGCGACCCCGGTAGCCGCGGGAGGGAGCGGGCCCGCGAACACGAGCTCACCGCTCGAGCCCGGCCCGGCGGGTGCCCGCGTGAGGCGTCCGAGGACCTTCCCAGCGGTGCGGCGCATCACCTAGTCCAGCAACCGAGCGACGACGTCGGGCCATCGCGGGACCTCGGCGCGCACGAGGGCGTTGCCTGCCCGTCCCATGCGGCGCGCGGCCTCCCGGTCGCCGAAGAGCCGGTCGAATGCCTCGGCGATCGCCGGAGGCTCGGGGGAGGCGATCAGTCCGGTCTCGCCGTCGGTCACGAACTCCAGCGGACCCCCGCTGTCCGTGAGCGTCACCACCGGGCGCTCCGCGGCGAAGCCCTCGATCGTCACGTAGCCGTAGTCCTCATCGAACGGGCCGTAGTAGACGCCGAGGGCCGCCTCGTAGAGCTGATACAGCCGCTCGTCGGAGACGGCGATCTCCATGCGCACGCGTTCCTTCAGCCCAAGCCGTTCGATCTGTTCCCGCAGCCGCGGCTCGTCGGGACCCTTGCCGACCAGCACCAGCTTGACCTCGCTGCGGACATGCGCCATCGCTTCGATCACGAGCGACTGTCGCTTCAGGCTCTCCATCCTGCTGGGGAACACGACGTAGTCGCCGAGCTCGCCGGCTGCACCCGCGTCCATCAAGTGTTCCGCCACACCCGAGGGGTGGTAGAGCGCCTCGGATGCGATTCGCAGCGAGGACCACAGCCGTTCCTGCACGTTCTTGGAGTTGGTGAAGACCCGCTTGGCCTCGTTGAGCGCCAGCCGATCGGCGTTCCACACCATGTCGCGGACCGCGGCGCCGTCGT
The DNA here is from genome assembly GCA_963810915.1 of uncultured Actinomycetes bacterium. Taxonomy (GTDB): domain Bacteria; phylum Actinomycetota; class UBA4738; order UBA4738; family HRBIN12; genus JAOUEA01. Next base: position 434,122 of record CAWEPH010000006.1, read on the forward strand.
CCTGTCGCGAGAGATCCGCATACGTGGGGTGATCCCAGAGTTCGTATGCGGTCCGGTGCTGGTGGATCAGCCAGACGATCTTGCGCTCGTGCTCCACGAGGTAAGCGGGGAACTTGAGCGCGATCACGGCATCGACCTTCAGACCGTTGGACTCAGTGATGTCGAAGGAGCGCCAGACCGCCATCTGGTGCGCGAGCTGCGCGGCCGGGTACCACTTGCCGGCGATCTGCACGAGGTCCGCGTCGTGGCCGGCGGCCCGCAGCGCCCGCACGAGCGCCTCGGTGTGCGCCTCGGCTCCACCGCGCACGAACGCCGTCTGCGGGTGGAGGACGGCGACCCTCACGGGGTCGGGTCTTCCGGGGCATCGGCGGCGTCCGACCGACGCCGCAACCGCTCGAGCTCGGCCTCCGCCGCCATCAGCCGCTCTGCGAGGCTCGTCGTGAGCTCCGCGTGATCTGCGATCAGCCGGTCGTAGCGCCACGAGATGGGCCGCATCATGCGGAAGATCCCGAACTTCAGCTGGCGGCGCCAGCGCGAGGGCGACGCGAGGTTGCCCTCGCCGTGCGGGATGATCACCTTCTCGTCCGCGCGCAGCTGCGCCGCAAGATCGTGCAGACGGTCCCTGATCTCGGGGGTGTCCATGCGTGCGCGCGATGCGCGCTCCTGCGCCCAGTACAGCTCCCGGGCGAGGTCGCGGTAGGCGGCGCTGTCCTCGACGCTCATCGGCGCGAGCCTAGCACCAGGGTATGGCGGTCCCGTGACGCCTCGAGCGCACGGCGCGCATCAAGGACGCGCGCCGGTCGTGTCCGCGAGGAACCGCGTCAGGGCGTCGTCGAGGGGGGGCAGCGACCCGATCCCGAGGTTCGGCACGAACACGCTCCCGAGCGCGCTGTAGGCGGGCCTGGGCGCCGGCAGCGCCAGCTCGTCGGCGGTCTGCGGCCACACCTCGCCGGGCAGATCGCCGAGCTCCTTCAGCCGGGAGAGGACCTCGAACCACGACGCGGGGTCGGGTCCCGCAAGGTGATACGTGCCGAAGCGGTGCGTGAGCAGCAGCGGAAGCATCAGTCCGGCGAGATCCGGCGCGTAGGTCGGGGTGCCCACGCGGTCCACCTGCCCGCCGACCGCCTCGCCGTCGACGAGCGCGCGCACCGCCTTCGTCACGTAGTGCGAGGCTCCCCCGAACACGTAGCCGACGCGCACGATCACGTGCTCGGGGAGCAGATGGCGAACGTGTTCCTCCCCCGCCAGCTTCGCCCGCCCGTAGACAGACAAGGGCGCTGGCGCGTCGAGCTCGTCGTAAGCGTCGCCCTTGGCGCCGTCGAAGACGAAGTCCGTCGACACCTGCAGCAGCGAGGCGCCGCACGCGCGCGCGGCGAGCGCGAGATGCTGTGGGCCCATCGCGTTGTCGCGGGCGGCGCGTAAGGGATCCATCTCGTTCGCATCTACCCGCGTGAACGCGGCGAAGTTGATCACCGCATCGGGGTGCAGCGGTTCGACGGTCCGCCGCACGGCGTCGTGGTCGCCCACATCGAGCCCCGCGTGATCGAAGGCGTGCACCTCGTGGTGCGCCGGCACCTGGGCGAGGAACGCCCGTCCCAGCGCTCCTCCGGCGCCGGTGACGACGAGCCTCATCGCCTCGCCTCGACCGCCCGCGGCACGGTGACGATCCCGACCGCATGCCACGAGCGGAGTTCGTGCAGGTGATCCCGGTACCAGTCGACGGTGGAGGCGAGCCCGTCGTCGAAGCCGACCTCGGGCCTCCATCCGAGCGCGAGGAGACGGTCCGCCGCGACGCCGTAGCGGAAGTCGTGTCCGGGCCGGTCGGGGACGAAGGTGATCCGCGACGGGTCGACGCCGGCCAGCGCGCAGATGCGCCGTGCGAGCTCGACGTTCGCCAGCTCATATCCCGCACCGATGTTGTAGATCACACCCGGCTCGCCCGCGTCGAGTACGGCGAGCGCGGCACGCACCCAGTCCCGCACGTGCAGGAACTCGCGGCGCTGGCGTCCCTGCCCGTACACGGGGACCGGGCGGCCCTCCAGCGCGCAGATCGCGTACGTGGGGATCACCCGCTCGATCTGCCGTGGTCCGAACGCGTTGGTCCCCCGCACGACGGTGACGTCGGCGCCGTAGGTGGCGACGTAGGCGCCGCACAGCAGATCTGCGGCGGCCTTGCTCGCCGCGTAGGGAGAGCGCGGCGCGAGCGCATGGTCCTCCTCGAAGACGCCACCGTCGGGATCACCCGGGCCGTAGACCTCATCCGTCGAGATCATCAGCATCCGGCGTTCGAACGCGCGGGCGGCCTCGAGGACCGACTGCGTCCCCATCAGGTTGGTCTCGAAGAACGGGCGAGGGTCATCGATCGAACGGTCTACGTGGGACTCGGCCGCGGCGTGGATCACGCGGTCGGCCCGGGCCACGAGGTCGCGCACGAGGGGCGCGTCGTTCACGTCGCCCACCGTGAGGCTGAATCGGGGGTCGTCCGCGTGCGCCCGCAGGTTCATGCGGCTCCCGCCCGCGCTCAACCGGTCGAGCACCGTGACCCGCGTGTCGGGGCGCGCCAGCAGGGCGTCCACCAGGTGCGAACCGATGAAGCCGGCTCCGCCGGTGACGAGCACGTGCGTCTCGGAACTGGAGGTGGTCAGGACGGAACCTCGCGTGCGTGCGGGAACGGCAGCGAGTCTACCCGGCGACCAGGCCGTGGGCGCGATGCAGAGCCTCCGCGGTGCGCTGAGCCGTCGCCTCCCAGGTGAAGCGCGCCGCCCGCGCGAGACCGGCGGCGGCGAGCATCGCGCGGAGGTCGTCGTCGCCGAAGAGCTGCGCCAGACCGGCCGCGATCGCCGACTCGTCGTGGGGGTCCACCATCATCGCCGCGTCGCCGGCCACCTCGGGCAGCGACGCGACGTCCGACGTGAGCACGGGGACGCCGGCGGCGAACCCCTCCAGCACGGGGAACCCGAACCCCTCGTACAGCGAGGGGTAAACGAGCAGCGTCGCGCCGGTGAGCAGGGCCAGCTTCTCCTTGTCGCTCACGTAGCCGGTACGCACGATCCGCGCCCTCCCGTCGGGCGGCAGATCCGCGATCACGGCGTCGAGCCGATCGATCGCCTTGGGGTCCCATCGCACGGACCCCCCCGCGATCACGAGCCGCGTGCCGGGCGCGAGTGTCGCGAAGGCGCGCACGAGCGCCTCGAGGTTCTTGCGCGGCTCGACCCCACCGACGAAGAGCGCGTACGGCACGTCGACCCCGTACTTCCGCAGCGTGGCGTCCACGACGTCGGCGGGAACCGGCGCGTAGGCCGCGGCGTCGACGCCGAGCGGCGTCACGGTGACGCGTCCAGGCTCGACGTCGTGCGCCTCGAGGAGGTCCTGCTTCGTGGAGGCGGAAGGCACGAGCACGCCGGCGGCCCGGTGCAGCCACGACTCGAACCGACGGCGCCATCGTGCGTTCATGTGGGGCGCGGTGTCGGGCAATCGGTCGTACGCGAGGTCGTGCACCACCATCACGACGCCCGGGCTCTTGGTGGCCGGCGGGAGGAAGTTCGTCGCGAGGAGCACGTCGAAGTCCACCGACCATTCCACGCGCGGCATCCCGAGGCGCGAGGACATCGGCTCGAAGACCCGTGCGGGGAACCGCGAGGCACGCTCGGTGAGGTTGCCGGCCTTCACCGAGCCGAAGAAGGCCCGCGACCTGAAGATCCCCTTGGCATGGAGGTACCAGGCCACGTACTCGGAGTCCGGGTCCATGTGCGGGAGATGGCGGATCAGCTGCTGCGCGTACACCCCCACGCCCGTGCGCCGTGGGTCGAGCGCCGGGCGGGCATCGATGACGGTCCTCACGCGCGCTCGCTCCCGCGCGCACCCGGGTCGCTCGACACGATCGACTTGGCAACGTCGCGTTCGGTTCCGCGCGCCTTCGAGATGCTCACGCGCGGAACCCTAGCGGTTCCGCCCCGCCAGCGCGCCCGCCAGCGCGGAGGCGAGCCAGACGAGGGTCAAGCCGCCGGCGAGCGGCATCACCGCGTGGGGATCCCCGGCCTGCTCGTCCAGCCTGATCCACAGGCGCCAAAGCACCCAGACCCAGAGCAGGAGGCCGAAGGTGCCGAGGGCGATCGCGCCGGCCGCGGCGGCGCGGCCGCGGGGGGACGACGAGGCACGGGCGAGATCGCGCGTGCTCCGCCAGCCCAGCACGATGGCGGCCGGCGACGACGCCGCCATCACGAAGGGTCCGAGCACCGCGAGCCCGAACGCGATCGTGGCGCGCCGGGAGGACGATGCGAGAGGATCCCTGACCACCACGGCGGCGAGCCTAGTGCAGGCCGCCCGGCGAGCGGGGGAACCCCTCAGTGCACCTCGACGCGGCTCTGGTCACCCACGATCAGGCGGGTGGCTCCCGGCGTGTCGGAGCGCAGGACCTCGGCGCCCCTACCCAGGATCGAGCCCGTCAGATCGTCCACGTCGGCGATGCGGCAGGATGCCATCACGATCGAGTCGGTGACGGTGCTGCGCTCGACGCGGCAATCGCGCTCGATCGAGACGTCGGGTCCGATCGTCGACCGGTCGACGATGGTACCGGCGCCGATCACCAAGGGCCCGCGCAGAACGCTCGCGGTCACCTTCGCGCCGGGACCGAGCACGACGACCCCGTCGACGACCGAGTCGGCGTCCACGTCACCCTCGATGCTCGAACTGCGGACGCCGAGCATCATCCGGTTCGCCTCGAGGAGGTCCTCCGGGCGGCCCGTGTCCTTCCAGTAGCCGTCCACCATCTCCGCGCGCACCGTGTGGCCGGAGTCGATCAGCCACTGGATCGCCTCGGTGATCTCATACTCGCCGCGCCAGGACGGCGACAGCGTCGCGGCGGCCTCCAGGATCGAGTCGTCGAAGAGGTAGACGCCCACGAGCGCGATGTCGGAGACGAACTCCTTCGGCTTCTCGACGAGGCGCACCACGCGCTCACCCTCGAGGACCGCCACGCCGAAGTGCTCCGGCTCCGGGACGCGCGTGAGCAGGATCTGGGCGTCGGGCCGGTTGCGCTCGAACTCCTCGACGAACCGGGTGACGCCTTCCAGCAGGACGTTGTCTCCCAGATACAGGAGGAACGGTTGGCCACGAACGAAGTCGGCGGCCGTCGTCACGGCGTGTGCGATCCCGAGGGGAGCCTCCTGCTCGATGTAGGTCACACGCATGCCCCAGCGCGCGCCGTCGCCGACGGCCGCACGGACCTCGGGGCCCGTCGCGCCCACGACGACCCCGACCTCGGTGATCCCCGCCCGCGCGATCGCTTCCAGGCCGTGGAAGAGGATGGGACTCCCCGCGACCGGGATCAGCTGCTTGGCGCTGGTGTGCGTGAGCGGCCGCAGGCGCGACCCCTCTCCCCCCGCCAGGACGAGCGCGCGCATCAGCCCGTCGGGCTCAGGCAGCCGCTCGGCGCCGACCCGGAGCCGCCCGCGCCCACCTCGGCCGGCTTGTAGGACGCCGTCACGAACACGGCCACGTGGTCCGTCAGTCCCTTGACCTCCTTCAGCTGGAGGCCGGGGAGGTATTGCTGCACGACCTTCGCCTCTTCCTCCTGTCCGGGCGCATAGGCGATCACGTTGCCGGGCACCGGTGTCCCGTACGCGTCGTACGTCACGACGCCCGGCGACACGTCGAACCCGCTCGTGGACAGCACCTGTTCGACCTCCTCGGCCTTCCCGCCGGACGCATGGTCCACCACGGGCGCGGCGATGTTCGCCGGCGAGGGCGGCGTGAAGGTGGGGGTCATGCCGATGTCGCCGAGCGGCTTGCCCTCGCGGATCGCCTGGAAGATCGTCTGGGCGGACGGATCCATCCGGAGCGCATCGAGCCCGTCGGGCGTGACGAACGGGATCGAGGGGACCGAGCGGAACTCAGCCGCCCCCGTGCTGATACCCCGCAGCTGCCCGACGAGGTACACGAGGTCGGCGATCTTCAGGTCGGAGTCGCGCCGCAGGTTGCTGAGGATGGGCTGGACCTGTCCGGGCAGCTTGGCCAACTCGGCCGGCTGCAGGAGCCGGTTGATCACAGCGCGCAGGAACTGCTGTTGACGGCTGATCCGGAAGAAGTCGGGTGCCGCAGCGTCGCACGGGAGGTGGCGAGTGCGGACGAACGCGAGCGCCTGCGCTCCGTCGAGGGTCTGGCACCCGGGGACGACGTCGAGGCCGGTGCGCGGATCCACGATGTGCCCGACCTCGCTGTAGTAGACGGAGCCCTGTTCGGCGGACACGTAGCCGGGGGTGTTGACATTCTCCGCCGGGATGCACATGTCGACACCGCCGAGGGTGTCCACCACCCCCTGGAACCCAGCGAGATCCACGTAGAGGACATGGTTGACGGTGAGACCGGTGAGCTTGTGGATCGTGGCCGCCATCATCGCGGGTCCCTTGCCGTCCACGCCTCCCTCGAACGCAGCGTTGATCTTGTCCGGCCCGTGCCCCGGGATGTCCACCCAGAGGTCGCGGGGGAACGACAGGATGATCGCCTTCTGGAGCTTGGGATCGGTGTGGACGAGGATGATCGTGTCGGCGCGGTTGGATCCGCCGATGTCGGCATTCGTGCCGGAGATCGCCTGCTGCGAAGCACTCAAGCCCGAGCGGGAGTCACTGCCCAGCAGCAGGTAGTTGCACACGTCGTCGATGCAGGGCCCCGAAGGCGACGCCGTGCCCGAGCCAGGGTCGAGGATGATCCCGCCGCCAGCACCTCCGGCGGCCCGGTACTCGATCAAGCCGTAGGCGCTGCCGGCCGCCATCAACAGGGCGAGCGAGGCCGTGACGGCCACGAACAGGCGGGCGAGCCGGCCGTGCGGACGGGGGTCCTTCGCGTGCTTGGGAACGTTCGACATAGGGCGCTGCAAGCGTAGCCGCACCATCCTCCTCGCGCCCCGGCCGGAGGTTGCGTTCCTATGGCGTCCCCACGGCGGCCGGACTAGGCTGGCACCCCTTGTGACGTGCGATAATCCGCGCGAACCGCGACCGGAGGATGCCCCTTGACGCAAGACACCCTGACCGTGCTGCTGATCGGCCTCGACGAACGCATGGGCGAGGAGCTCACCGTCGACGAGGGCTTCGTGGTGCGGCGTGCCGAGGACCTCCACGATCTCGCGTCGGAGCCGCTGCCCGACGCGGTGATCGTGGCGCTGAACGGACATGGTCCGCTCGAGGCGCTCGGGGCCTTGCGCGCCCGGATCCCCGACGCGGCCGTGCTCGTGGTCACCGAGCCGGGGCAGGACACCGACGGCACCGTCGCCCTGCACGCGGGCGCGGAGGATCACCTGGTCGCGGACGCGATCCCGCCGGGCCTGCTCCCCCGCGCCGTCCGCTACGCCGTCGCGCAACGACGCATGCACCACCGGCTCGCGACGGTCGACGACGCGACCGGGTTGCCCAACCTCCGAGGCTTCGCCACGATCGCGGAGCACCACCTCAAGATGGCCGACCGATCGCACACACCCGTGGTCTTCGTCTTCGTACGTCTGGAGAACTACGTTGATCTCGCCGAGTCGCTCGGGACCGAGCAGGCGGCCGCGCTGGCGGCGGACGCGGCCGAGGTCCTGCTCGAGGCGGTACGCGATTCCGACCTGCCGGCGCGCATCGCGCCCGACACCTTCTGCGTGCTGCTCACCGGAGAGGCGGCCGGCGCCGAAACCCTGGTGCTCTCGCGTCTCGTCGAGTCCATCGCTCAGCACGACGCTCAGCGCGACCAGCCACGCGAGCTGTCTCTATCAGTGGGGAGCGCCCTCTACGACCCGGAGCAACCCACCACCCTGGAGCAGATCCTCAACACGGCGGGACGCCGTCTCACCGAGCAGTGATCCGAGCGCCGATGCGCCGCGAATACATCCCCGACGACCCGGACACGGAAGGTCGGGATGCTGGCCGTACTCGATCGGAGCGAACCGGTGGGGATGGTTGACGTCGCCGAGGCGCACGATCGCGAGCTGCTCAGGCGGCTCCGTAGCGGCGACGAGGATGCGTTTCGTGGCCTCTTCGGCCGGTACGCCCCGACCGCGAAGGCGCTCGCGCTCCGCGTGGTGCGCCGCTCACATCTGGCGGAGGAGATCGTGCAGGAAGCGTTCCTTGCCGTCTGGCGACATCCCGAGAGCTACGACGCAGAGCGGGGATCCGTCCGGTCCTGGCTGATGGGCATGGTCCATCACCGGGCCGTCGACCTCGTACGCCGCGAGGAGGCATATCGGCGCCAGGCCGAGCGTTCGATCCCCGACGCTGGGGGGCAGGAGGCAGACCACGCCGACGACGTCGTCGAGGCCCTCGGGCGTCCGCAGGAGCGCATGATCGTGCGCGCCGCGCTCGATGAGCTGCCCGTGGAGCAACGCGACGTCCTCACCAAGATGTACTTCGAGGGGCTCTCGCAGTCAGAGATCGCGGAGGCGACGGGCATCCCGCTCGGTACCGTGAAGTCACGCACGCTCCTCGGCATGCGCCGCATGCGTGCCTCCCTCGAAGGGGTGCGCCCATGAGCACCCGCGATCACGCCCTGATCGAGGAGCTGATGGCGCTCGACGTCTTGGACGGCCTCGACGGGCCCGACCTGCAGATCCTCGAGCGGGAGCGCGCCATGCACGGCGACTGCGCCGAATGTCGACGCATCGAGATGGAGTTCCGAGACACCGCGAGTCGGATGGCCTTCTCGCTGGATCCGGCGCCGGTGGACCCCTCCATGGCGGACAGGATCATCGCGCTGGGTCCCGAAGACGACGAGGGGCTGCCACCGCTTGCTCCGATACGCGACGAGTTCGCCGAGCGTCCGAGGTCGCGCCGCCGCGGCGTCGTGGCGGCCCTGGCGATCGCGGCCGCCCTCCTCTTGCTCGTGGGGGCGTTCGCGGTGCTCTTCCAGCGTCAGGAGGGATCGAAGGTGGTCGCGCGGGCCTCGGGCGCCCAACAGGTCGTGCACTTCACCTCTGCGACCGGATCGAACGGAGAGCTCGCCATGTCGTACACGCCGGGTCAGGCCGGCGTGTTCTTCTGGGGTTCGGACCTGCCGGATCCGGGCGACGGCAAGGCCTATGAGGTCTGGATGATCGACGGGAACCAAGCCGTTTCCGGGGGATGCCTCGTGCCCGAAAACGGGAACCTCGCGGTCTTCGTGGATGCCGATCTCGGCAGCGCCACCGAGATGGCCGTGACGACGGAACCTTCGGCGTGCCCAGCCGGTCCCTCGACGGATCCCGTGCTCACGGCCACCCTGACCGTCTAGCCTCAGCGCACCAGCAACACCGGGCAGGACGCGTGATGCACCACCTTGTTCGCGACACCGCCCAGCAGGAGGCTCTTCCACTCGGTCATGCCGCGGGTGCCCATCACGATCAGGTCCGCGTGCGTCGCGTCCGCGACCTCCACGATCTGCTGGGGGGTCGAGCCGGGATCGACCCGACGCACCTCCCCGTGGGCCTCGACCCCGGCCTGCTCGAAGGTCTCGACCACCTGCTGCACGAGCGTCTCGGCCGGGATCGGCGGCCCGAAGTTCACGTCGGCCCCCTCGTAGCGGCCGTGCTCGCGCACGTGCACCACGGTGACGCTCGACCCGTACCTGGTGGCCATGTCGACCGCGACGGGCACCGTCTTCCCGCCTTGCGGCGACCCATCCACGGCCACCACGATGTGTTCGAACATGCTCCCTCGCTCCCCTCAGTTGCGCGCCCCACCGTAGTTTGCACGCTCTTAACCCTGGTTTGCCCGGCCTCTTGCCGCCCCGCCTCTAGCTTCGTGGCTGTACCGGTCGATAGAGGTCGGGCAGGACCGAGAAGGAGGATGTCATGAACAAGCGTTCCGCCATGCTGGTGGCCGCGGGACTCGTGCTGACGATGATCGTCGGGGGCGTGGCGCTCGCGGTGGGCATGACCGGCCCCTCGTCCAGCGCCGCCGCGCCTCGTCTGTCGCGGCACCACAAGAACCCCAAGCCGATCGTGAAGACCGTGAAGAAGACCGTGAAGGTGCACAGGAAGGCCCCGCAGGTCGCCGTCGCGATGCCGGCGACCACGACGTACAGCGGCAGCTCCGGCTACAGCGGATCCTCGGGCTACGCCGGTTCGGGGCATTCCGGTGGATCGTCCTATGGCAGCGACGAGGGAAGCACCTCGGGCGGCGAGCCCTCCGATGACGGCAGCCCCAGCAACAACAGTGGGGGCAGCAACAACGGCGGCGGTGGCGGGGATGACTGAGGCTAGGCCCGTCAAGAAGCCGCGCTGGTCGTCGGGCAAGGTCCGCGCGCTCGCCTGGGCTACGGGCTCGGCCACCTTCCTCGCCGGCCTCGGGGTCCTGGGGGTCTCGCCCAAACCGGCGGCCAGCGGCGGCGAGGCGGCTCAGGCCCGGCAGAAGCCGATCAAGCAGAAGATCATCATCCGGCGCATCACCCGGCGCGTCGTGATCGTCGATCCGCCGACGCAGACGCCCGTCTACTACTCGTCGGGAGGCTCGTCCTATTCGGGCTCGTACTCGTCGGGAAGCTCGTCTGCGGGTTCGTCGGGCTCTTCCGGAGGCTCGGTGTCGGCGCCGGCGCCTCCCCCGCCTCCTCCCCCGCCGACCGGGACAGGAGGTTCCACGCCGTGATCTACGCCCGCCACACGTTCCGCGCCATGGGCACGGACGTGACGCTCCTCGGACCCGAGGACGCCACCTCGGTGTTCGAGGCGGTCGCCCTGACCGTCGAGGTCACGTTCGCCCGGGAGGAGCAGCGGTTCTCGCGGTTCCGTGGGGATAGCGAGCTCACCCGGGCGAACGCGGCCGCTGGGTGGTGGATCGGCGTCTCACCGGGATTCGAGGCGCTCGTGCGCCTCGCCCTCGAGCAGGCGGAGGCCACGGACGGCCTCTTCGATCCAAGCGTGCTCGACGCGGTCATCGCGGCGGGATACGACCGGGACTTCGACGAGGTCCTCGCAGGAGCGCGGGGGGCCCTCCACCCCTCGCGCCCTTGCGGACGGTGGCGCGAGATCGAGCTCCGCGACGGAGCGATGCGGCTGCCGGCGGGCGTCGGCCTGGACCTCGGCGGCATCGCCAAGGGACATACGGCGGATCTCGCCGCGCTCGCCGCGGTGGACGCGGGCCTGCCCTGGGCGCTGGTGAACGCCGGCGGCGACCTGCGGATCGCGGGCGACGCCCCCCCGATCGAAGTGGGGATCGAAGACCCGGGCGACCGGGGACACTTCGCGGCGCGGATCACGCTCGTCGAGGGCGCGCTCGCAACCTCCTCCGTCACGGCGCGTGCCTGGGGCGACGGCCTGCATCACGTGATCGACCCTCGTACGGGGGCGCCCTCGAAGGGTGAGACCCTGCAGGCCACGGTGTGGGCACCGACGTGCGCCGAGGCCGAAGTGCGCGCGAAATGGGCTCTGTTGACGGGCCCGGAGGCCACCGCCACCATCCCGTGCGCGATCGCGACGGCCGACGGCGACCTGATCATGAGCTTCCCCCAAGAGGTGGCGGCATGACGAACTGGATCCTCCTGCGGGCGGCCGGCATCGGGGCGTACGTCATGTTGTTCCTCTCGGTGGCTTGGGGTCTCCTCGCGACGACGTCGATCGTCACGAAGCGCGTCTCCAAGCCCTCGTCCACGCTGTTCCATCAGTTCGTGGCGACCGTGGGGGTCGTGCTCCTCGCCGTGCACATGGTGCTACTGGTCGTGGATACGTACATGCCGTTCGCACCGCTGGACGTGCTCCTCCCCCAGCACTCCACGTTCCGCCCGCTCGCGATCACCGCCGGGGTGCTCGGCATGTACGGGATGGTGATCGTCCTGGTCACCTCGTGGCTGCGCAAACCCATCGGCACCAAGGTGTGGCGCGCGATCCACCTCCTCGCCGTTCCGGCGTTCACGCTCGCGCTGGCGCACGGGGTCTTCGCGGGGACCGACACCGAGCGCTGGTGGATGTGGGGGATGTACGCGGTCACGGGCCTCTTCGTCCTGTTCCTCGTGATCGTCCGCGGTCTCAGCTACGGGTACAGGCCGCCCCGGCCCGCGCCACCCGAACGGGCGAAGAAAGCCGCGCCGGCGAGCGAGGACGAACGGCGGGAGCCGGCGTCGGCTGCCTAGACGCCGACCCCGCCGCGCACGGGGGTTGCGGACGCCGCGGACCCTGACGTCAGAGCCCGACCCAAGGCACCGGGCCGGCCACCGCGACGGTGTCGTCGATGTCCCAGACGAGCCGCTCGTGCACGCCCACGACCCCTTCCACATCGCGGATCCGGTCCCAGATCGCGGGCACGAGCGTGCGCCGCTCGACCTGACCACCGAGGGAGACGACCCCTTCATCCACGGAGATCTGGAGCGACTCGGGCGCCAGCACGAGCTCCTCCTTCACGATCCGCCGCACCTCGCTCAGGATCTCCTCGTCGTCGCGTAGATACTCGAGGAGGAGGTCGACGCGAGAGACCACTCCGAGGATCGTCCCGCCGGCGTCCACGACCGGCAGCCGCTTCACGTGCCGCTCGTGCATGAGGTGCGCCGCCTCGGCGGTCGTCGCCTCGGGTCCGATCGTCACGGGCGGAGAGGTCATGAGATCGCGCGCGAGCAGTCCCTCGGCCTTGTGGCGCTCGACCTTGCGCTCGTGTCCCTCCAGGAACCTGGGCGCGAGGACCGCCGGGTCCTCGTGGAGCAGGAGGTCGCCTTCGGACACTACGCCCACGATCGTGCCGCTCTCCCCCACCACGGGAACCGCGCTGACGCGGTACTCGCGCAACAGGCGTACGAGCTCCTTGAAGGGGGTCTGCGTCGACGCCACCACCACCGTGCGCGTCATCACGTCTCGTACCGAGCGTGTCACGGCAGCCACCTCCTCACGGACCGGATCCGGCCCTCATCCTCACCGTAGTGCTGGGGATCGGGGCGGCCGCGTGGCCAACGACCTTGCCGGCGGAGGTCCCCCGGCCCTCGGGCCGCTCGTCACGACCTCGCGACGCCCACGGTGCCTACCGTGGAGATGGAGGAGGGGCAAACGGCTCCGCCTCGATGAGGAAGGAGGTTGCGATGAGGACGTCATCCGTCGCACCGCTTCCGACCGCAGCACGACCGAAGCTGAAGCGGGAACTGGGGTTCTGGTCCGCCACGGCGATGGTCGTCGGCAACATGATCGGATCGGGCATCTTCCTGCTGCCCGCCCTCCTGGCGGGCGTGGCGATCGTGTACGGATCGAGTGCCCTGCTGGCGTGGGTGGTGACCGGTGTCGGCGCGATGCTGCTCGCCGGCGTCTTCGCGACCCTCGGCCGGGCGTATCCGCGCACCGGCGGGCCGTACGCGTACTCACGGCGGGCGTTCGGTGAGTTCATGGGCTTCTGGACCGCCTGGGGCTACTGGATCGCGGCGTGGGTGGGCAACGCGGCCATCGCGATCGCGTTCGTGAGCTTCGCGACCAGCATCTGGCCCAGCCTGGACCAGAGCAAGCTCGTGCAGGCGCTGATCGCCGTGGGCGCCATCTGGCTGCTGACGTTCGTGAACATCCTCGGCGTGCGCCAGGGGGGCTGGGTCCAGACCGTGACGACGGTCCTGAAGTTCGTGCCGCTCGCCCTGATCGGCGTGATCGGGTTGTTCTACCTGAAGGCCGACCACTTCACGCCGTTCCTGCAAGCGACCGGCGGCGTGGGCCGCCACGCGCTGACCCTCCTCGAAGGCGTCACGGCCGCCATCGGGCTGACGCTGTGGGCGTTCATCGGCCTCGAGTCGGCCACGGTGCCGGCCGAGGAGGTCAAGGATCCCGAGCGGACGCTCCCGCGGGCCACCATGCTGGGCACCGCCGTCACGACGCTGGTCTACATCGTCGCGACCGTCGCCGTGATGGGTGTGATCCCGTTGGCGACGCTGCAGGGCTCGAGCGCCCCCTTCGCCGACGCGGCGCGGTCGGTGTTCGGAGGGAGCTGGGGGACGTGGGTGGCGGTGCTGGGCATGATCGCCACGTTCGGGGCCTTGAACGGTTGGACCCTCCTCACCGCGCGTGTCTCGCTCGCGGCGGCTGAGGACGGTGTGTTCCCAAGGTTCTTCGGGGTGGTGAAGGGCAAGGGCCGAACGCCCGTCTACGGGCTGATCGCGGCCGCCGTGCTCGTCACGGGCCTGACGTTCATGAACTACACGAGGTCGCTGGTGGATCAGTTCGCGTTCGTGATCCTGCTCGCGACCCTGACCACGGTGGTGCCGTACGCCTTCTCGGCGGCGGCCGAGCTCGTGCTGTTCATCCGGGAGCCGGCGATGTTCGTCACGAAGCGATTCGTGCGCGACTCCGTCGTCGCGATCCTCGGGTTCGGCTACGCCGTCTGGGCGATGTACGCCACGGGCAGCGAGTCCATCGCGAAGGGATACCTGCTGCTGATGTTCGGCATCCCGGTGTACGTGTTCATGAAGTGGGAGCGCTCGCGCGAGCGCATCACGATGCGATCGGATGCGGAAGAGGCGCCTCCGGTGGTCCCGCTCACGAAGGATGAGCTGGACGAGAACGTGGAGCGCCTGCGCACGCGCACGGCCGTCTGAGCTCGACGCGATCCGAACGCGGGGCGCCCTGCGGAAGCCGGGCGCCCCGTGGCGTAGGCTCTGCCGGATGGAGGAGACGGAGCTTCACCGGCGTCGAGACAAGATGCTGATCGAGGCCGGGATGACCCTGGGCTCCGAGCTGGATCTCGACGCCGTCCTGCGGCGCATCGTCGAGCTCGCGGTCCAGATCACCGGCGCGCGCTACGGCGCGCTCGGGGTCCTGCACGAGGACGGCGAGATCATCGAACGCTTCATCACGGAAGGGGTGTCCGATGAGGTGCGCGCGGCGATCGGCCACCCGCCGGTAGGGCACGGCATCCTCGGCCTGCTGATCCGCGAACGGCGGCCGATGCGGCTGCCCGACCTGGGAGCGGATCCTCGTTCGTACGGATTCCCGCCGAATCACCCGCCGATGCACTCGTTCCTTGGGGCTCCCGTGCTCGCGCTCGGGCAGGTCTTCGGGAACCTCTACCTCACCGAGAAGCAGGGAGCAGAGGTGTTCAGCGACGACGACGAGGCGGCGCTCGTCGTGCTCGCCACGCAGGCCGGCGTGGCGGTCGAGAACGCGCGGTTGTACGCCGAGACGCAGCACGCGAGCCAGGAGCTGCGGCGTCTCGAGGTGCTCGAGGAACGCGAGCGGATCGCGAAGGAGCTCCACGACGGGGTCATCCAGTCCCTCTTCGCGGTCGGGATGGGCCTGCAGGCGACCGCGGGGATGGCGCGCGACGAGGATCTCGCGTCCAGGATCGCGAGCGCCGTCGAGGAGATCGACCGAGCGATCCGCGATCTACGCAACTACATCTTCGGGCTGCGCCCCGGGATCCTGGCTGACCGTCAGCTCGACCAAGCCCTGAAGGAGCTCGGCAACGAGTTCCAGACCAGGTCCGACGTGCTCACGATCGTGGAGGTCGATCCCGTGGTGGCGGCCGAGCTGGCCTCCCGCGCGGCCGACATCGTGCAGCTCACGCGCGAGGCCCTGTCCAACGTGGGACGGCACGCGAGCGCCACGTCCTGTCGGATCAGTCTGCGCCGCACCTCGGAAGGCGCCGAGCTGGCGATCGACGACGACGGCGTCGGTTTCGACCCGACGTCTCCCCGCACGGGGATGGGGCTCGCGAACCTCGAGGATCGGGTCGAGGGCCTGGGCGGCATGCTGACGATCGAGAGCGTCGCTGGCGAAGGCACCACGCTGCGGGCGCTCCTCCCGCTCTAGTCCCGCACCACGGAGGGGCCGGCGACGCCGGCCCCTCCGTGGTTCGGAGTCGATCCTGCCGAGGGTCCTAGGCCACCACCAGCGCCGTCACCATGCCGTACATGCCCTGCGGTCCCTCCACGTGCGGGAGGATGTGGCAGTGGAACGCCCACGCGCCGGGTTGGTCGGCGTGCACGAGCACGTCGAACCGCTGACCGGGTGCGATCACCAGGGTGTCGGCCATGTACGGCTGGTCCAACGGGAACCCGTCTTGGGACACCACCTCGAAGTGATACCCGTGCAGGTGCATCGGGTGCAACAGCGAGCCGTCGTTCGCCATGTGGATCAGCACCCAGTCGCCGAGCTTGGCGGTGAGCGGGGTGGTGGCAGGGAACGACTTCGCGTTGATCACGTACCCGAGGGGACCGTCGCCGAGGAACATCGTGTATTCGTCGGAGACCTTCGCCGGAGCGCCGGTCTTGATGTACCCGTTGCGGTCCAAGGTGTAGGTGGGGTAGGACCACTGGCCGCCCTGCGGCTCGATGATGAGGGCTCCGTAGAGGCCCATGCCCACCTGCTCCGTTGAGTTGAAGTGGGAGTGGTAGACGTACATCCCCGGCGGGTCCTTGATCGTGAACTCGTACGTCCAGTACTCACCGGGCATCGCCGGCACCTGGGTCACGTACGGCACGCCGTCCATCTTGTTGGGCACGGTGAGTCCGTGGAAGTGCAGGACGAAGGGTTGGTCCATCTGGTTCTGCACGACGAACTTCACCTTGTCGCCCTGCTGCACCCGGATCTCGGGGCCCGGCACCATGCCGTTGAACGCCATCGCGTCCTTGAAGACGCCCTTCGAGACCTCCCACTTGATCTGGGAGACGGTGAGGTTGAAGACCTTCACGCCGTTCTCGATCTTCGGCTTCAGGATCTGGTTGCCCTGGGTGGACGTCTGGTTGCCGGCGAGGAAGTCCTCGACGCCCTGCTTGTGCATGTCGGCCATCTGCTGCGCCGTCATGTTGGCCATGGGCGAGGAGCTGTCCGTGGCACCCATCGTGTCGCCGGCCGCGGCGGTCGTCCCACCGGTCGACGTGCCCTCGGCGGCGGTGATCGTGGCGGTCATGCCCAGCTGCTCGTGGCCGGGGATCGTGCACAGGGCCTTGTACGTGCCCGCTCCGAGCTCGTCGATGGCGAGCGTGTCGGTCGACCCCGGGGCGATCTCGCCGGTCGCCTGCTGTTGACCGTCCACGACCACGGCGAACGTGTGCGGTGACTGGCCCTGGTTCGAGACGTCGAACTCCAGCGGCTGGCCCGCCGGCACCTGGATGGCGGACGGATCGATCTTGAAGTCGGACAGCGTCACCGCGATCTTCGCCGTGGCGGCCGCCGCGGCCTCGCTCCCCGCGCCTGTGCCCGAGCCGTCGCCACCTCCTCCGCTACACGCGGCTGCGATGAGTGCGACGGCGAGGATCACCGCCGGAAGCCCTCTGCGGACGATACGCATGGTTCGCTCCTTCCCTGACGTTCCCTGGTGGCGCATATGAGAGGAGAGTCTGTCGGAGCACTCGCTCGCTTCCGGGTGCCTAACGGCCCGGACCAGCCGGGACCAAGGCCCCTCCGTCACCCCCGCGCCAGCCGGGACACTGGGGCGCATGTTCGCTCGCTACTTCGTCGAATTGCCGCTCGAGGCCGATCGGGTGGAGCGCGCGCTGCTGCGTGAACCGCAGGAATGGGTCCCCGGGCTGGCGAGCAAGGCCAACCATCACGGCGACGCCCTGTTAGCGGAGGTCGGGTTCGGCGGCGAGGTCAGACTCGAGCGCAAGGTGGCCATCGAGTTCGGGGAGGCCGTGCGCATGCCCTCCAAGACCGTGCTGCCCATCCGCTGGTCGGCCACCGGCCCGAGCGGCCTGTTCCCCGCGCTCGAGGCCGATCTCGAGGTGGCGCCGCTCGGCCACCACACGCAGCTCGCCATGAGCGCCCGCTACGTCCCGCCGCTCGGTGCGGTCGGTCGTGCGATCGACCGTGCGGTGCTGTTCCGCGTGGCCGAGGCCACCCTGAAGGACTTCCTCGATCGGGTCTCCGATGCCCTGCTCCGCGCCGAGGCGGAAGGTACCGCGGCGTCCGCCTGAACCGCTGGAAAACCCGAACCGGGGCGCGTCGAGCCACTAGGATGGCCTCCGTGACGAAGACGCCTCCTCTTCGCGTGATGCTCGTCGACGATCACGAGATCGTCCGCGACGGCATCCGGGCCATGCTCGACGCCGAGGACGACATCGTGGTCACGGCCGAGGCCGGCACCGTGCGCGAGGCCGTCGACGAGGCGGCGCGCACCCGCCCCGACGTCGTCGTCATGGACGTCCGGCTCGCCGACGGCAGCGGGATCGAGGCCACCCGCGAGATCCGGGCGGACCATCCGGCCACGCGCGTGTTGATGTTGACCTCGTTCGCCGATGACGAGGCCCTGTTCGCCTCGATCATGGCGGGCGCCTCGGGATACGTGCTGAAGCAGGTGAAGTCGGGCGACCTCCTGCGCGCGATCCGTGCCGTGGGCGCCGGCGACTCGCTCCTGGATCCGGGCGTGACGAGCGCCGTCCTCGAGCGCCTGCGCCGCGGGAAGCACCTGATGAAGGACGAGAAGCTCGCCCGCCTCTCGCCCCAGGAGGAGCGCATCCTCACCGCGGTCGCCGACGGCAAGACGAACAAGGAGATCGGCGACGACCTGCACCTCGCCGAGAAGACCGTGAAGAACTACGTCTCCTCGATCCTGTCCAAGCTCGAGGTGGCACGGCGGGCCGAGGCCGCCGCCTACCTCGCACGGCACACGACGATGCCCGGCACCGTCGAGGAGTAGCGCGGGGCACCCGCCGGCGCCTCGCGGGCCTACCTCCCGAGCATCTGGCGCAGCACCATCCGCAGGATGCCGCCCTGCCCGAAGTACTCGACCTCCGCGGGCGCATCCACCCGTACGGTCACCGGGAACGAGGTGGCCGTGCCGTCCGCACTGACGGCCTCCACCGTGGCCTCCTGGCCGGGCGTGATCCCGGACGCCAGCCCTCGCACGGCGAGGGTCTCGGTGCCGTCGAGACCGAGCGAGGTGGCCGAGTGACCCGGCGCGTACTGCAGCGGCAGGACCCCCATCCCCACGAGGTTGGACCGGTGGATGCGCTCGAAGCTCTCGGCGATCACGAATCGCACGCCGAGCAGGTTGGGGCCCTTCGCCGCCCAGTCGCGGCTCGAGCCGCTGCCGTACTCCTTGCCCGCCAGGACGGCGAGCGGCGTCCCGTCGATGCGGTAGCGCTCCGCCGCCTCGAAGACGCTCGTGATCTCGCCCGTCGGCAGATAGGTGGTGAACGATCCCTCCGTCCCGGGCGCGAGCTCGTTGCGCAACCGGATGTTCGCGAAGGTCCCGCGCATCATCACCTCGTGGTTGCCGCGACGAGACCCATAGGAGTTGAAGTCCGCCGGCGCCACCCCGCGCTCCTGCAGGTAACGACCCGCGGGCGCGTCCGCCTTGATCGCCCCGGCGGGAGAGATGTGGTCGGTCGTGATGGAGTCGCCCACCTTCACCAGGACCCGCGCGCCCTCGATCTCCGCGCTGGTCACCGCGTCGAGGTCATCGAAGAACGGCGGATCTTGCACGTAGGTCGAGGCGGCGTCCCACGCGTACATCGGTCCGGCGGGCGAGGGCAACCCGCGCCAATGGTCGTCACCGTCCCAGACCCGCGCGTACTCCTCCTCGAACTGCTCCCGCGTGATCGAGGCCGCGACGGCCTCCGCGACCTCCTGCGGGCTCGGCCAGATGTCGCGCAGGTAGACCGGGCCGGCGGCCCCCTCTCCAACCGGGTCGGCGGTGAGGTCGAGATCGACCCGACCGGCCAGGGCGTAGGCCACGCAGAGCGGCGGCGAGGCCAGGTACGCGGCGCGGACCTGGGGATGCACGCGCCCCTCGAAGTTCCGGTTGCCCGACAGGACCGCCACGACGTTCAGGTCGCGCTCCTCGACGGCGGCGGCCACCTCGTCGATCAACGGGCCCGAGTTGCCGATGCACGTCGTGCATCCGTAGCCCACGAGCGCGAAGCCGAGCTTGTCGAGATATGGGGTGAGGCCGGCCCGGTCGAGGTAGTCGGTGACCACCCGCGACCCGGGGGCGAGCGACGTCTTCACCCACGGCCGCGTCTCGAGCCCTGCCTCCACCGCCTTACGTGCGAGCAGCCCCGCAGCCACCATCACGGACGGGTTCGACGTGTTGGTGCACGAGGTGATGGCGGCGATCACGACCGATCCGTGACCGAGCGCGTCGTCGCGCGCCGGCTCGATCTCGACGTCCATCACGTCGCTCCCGGGGAGCGCCTCCTGGCGTGTCGTGCCGCCCTCCGCCATGAAGCGGCCGATCTCGGCGGCCTTGGGATCGGGCTCGGCGTGGTCACGGAACGCGGCGACGAACGACCCCCAGACGTCGGCCAGCGCCACGCGATCCTGTGGGCGCTTCGGCCCGGCCAGCGAGGGCACCACCGCGGCGAGGTCCAGGTCGAGCACCTCTGTGAAGACCGGTTCGGGGTCGCCGTCGCGCCGGAAGAGCCCTTGCTCCTTCGTGTAGCGCTCCACGACGTCCACGCGGTCCCCGCGGCCCGTGAACGTCAGGTACCGCAGGGTCTCCGCGTCCACGGGGAAGTACGCGGCCGTGGCCCCGTATTCGGGGCACATGTTGGACAGCGTGGCGCGATCGGCGGTGGTGAGCGAAGAGAGCCCGTCGCCGAAGAACTCGACGAACTTGCCCACCACGCCGTGGTCACGGAGCATCTCCGTGAGCGTCAGGACGAGGTCGGTGGCCGTGGTGCCGGCGGGCAACGCACCGGTGGCGCGCACGCCCACCACCACCGGTTGGGGCAGGAACATCGGCTGACCCAGCATCGCCGCCTCGGCCTCGATGCCGCCGACGCCCCAGCCGAGGACGCCGAGGCCGTTCACCATCGTGGTGTGGGAATCGGTGCCCACCAGGGTGTCGGGGAAGGCCACGCCGTCGCGGACCGCCGCGACCGCCCCGAGGTGCTCGAGGTTCACCTGATGGCAGATGCCGGCGCCCGGCGGCACGACACGGAGCCCGTCGAAGGCCTGCTGTGCCCAGCGCAGCAGGGCGTACCGCTCGCCGTTGCGCCGGTACTCGAACTCGATGTTGCGTTCGTACGCCTCGGGCGTGCGGAAGAGATCCACCTGGACGCTGTGGTCGATCACGAGGTCGACAGGGATCGCCGGGTTCACCCGGGCGGGGTCTCCGCCCTCGCGCGCCATCGCGCCGCGCATGGCGGCGAGATCCACCACCGCGGGGACCCCGGTGAAGTCCTGCATCAGGACGCGTCCCGGCATGAACGCCACGTCGCCGGCCGGACCCGGCCAGGACGCGAGGGCGCGCACGTCGTCGTCGCTCACGTCGCGCGTGCCCGCGCGCCGCAGGAGGTTCTCGAGGAGGATCCGCACGGTGTGCGGCAGCGCGGCGACGTCGCCGATCCCTCGATCGGCGAGCCAGCCGAGGCGGTAGATGTCGACGGGGCCGGCGGCCGTCTCGAGCCCGGCTCGTGCCCCCGCGAGGTCACTGGTCATGGGTCGTCCGTTCCTTCCATGTCAACTGGTGCGGTGCATCCATCCTCCCACGCACGTCCGAGCGGCCGTCTTCCGCGCGTGCGAAGGCCCGGTCTCAGGTCGTCTCGTGCTCGGGCATGCCGGCGACGACCTCGGCCTCGCGGGTCGCCTCCACGGCGCGCTTGTGGGCGAGCCGGGCCTCCCGGCGCAGCTTCGCCTCGCGCTGGCGACGCCGCTCCACGTCGGACTCGGTCATCAGCGGCGGCACCGGCCGCGGCCGGCCCTCTTCGTCGATCGCCACGAACACGAGGTACGCGCTGTTGGCGTGCACGCGCCGCCCGGTGACCGGGTCCATCGCCTCGACGCGCACGCCGCACTCCATCGAGGTGCTCCCCACGTCGTTCACGCTGGCGTACAGGGTCACGACCTCGCCGATGTGCACGGGCTCGAGGAACGTCATCTCGTCGATCGCGACCGTGACCGCCACCCCGCCCGCGTGCTTGATGGCCGCGAGCCCGGCCGCGGTGTCCACGAGGCGCATCACCGCGCCGCCGTGGACGTTGCCGGACACGTTCGCGTCGGTGAGCTCCATCATCTGCGTGAGCACGACGTGGGAGTCGCGCACGCGTTTCGGGTTGAGGTCCCAGGCCACGGGAGCATCATAGGGGCGCCGTCGCCGCCCGCGGCTGCCGGGCCGGCACGTCGGCGGCGGTAGCATCGGCGGGATGCGACGCCGCCTTCCCCTCGCCGCGCTCGTCCTCGCGGCCCTCGCCGCGTGCGGCGGCAACGGATCCACGGCGGCCCCCACCTCCGGGGGACCGACCCCGACGCAGCCGACGGCGACCGCCAACCCCACGGCCGTCCCGTCGACCGCCTCGGTCACGGACTCGTCCTCCGCCGGGTCCACCCCCGCCCCCGTGCTCCCCGACGGGATTCCCCGGACCTACGGCCGCGACGTCCCCTCGGGGGATGTCCCGTTGAAGGCCCTCGTCCCGAGAGGCAGCCGTGTCGAGGGCAGCTGGTACGCCACGACGTCGGGCGGCGAGACGATCGTCGTGGCGTTCGCCCAGCCGAGCGGGGATCCCTTCCGCGCCGAGCGAGGATTCGTGGTGTGGCGGAGGTTCGGCGACGCGCCGCCGTGGCGGGCCGTCTTCGGGGTCGATCACCCCGCCGAGGACGGCGTGATGACGACCCAGGTCCTCACCGCCGACGTCACGGGCGACGGGTCGCCCGAGGCCTTGGTGAACGAGGTGACCGGCGGCAGCGGCTCGTGCGGCATCTGGCGCGTGCTCGACCTGGCCTCCGGCGCAGAGATCTGGCGCCGCTCGATGTGCGACGCGCGGGTGGCGCCGTCCGCGCATCCCGCTGGGACTCGAGATCACCGAGGCCGTCTACGCGCCCGGCGACGCGCACTGCTGCCCCAGCGCGCTCCGCACGACCGTGCTGACCTACGCCGGCGATGGACGCTGGACGGTGGCCTCGAAGACCGTCACGCCTACCTAGTCCGTTACGGACTAGGTTGGGGCGACACCTCCATGCGCGTCCTGCTCCAGCTCCGCGTCGAACGGGATGTCGACGACGGCCTTCCGGGTCCGCGAGCCCATGACGTAGAAGAGCACTCCTATCCCGATGAAGATCGCGAGCGGGACCAGCTGCGAGAGCTCGTACTGGAACCGCTGGCACTGGATGACGTCGTTGATCTTCGAGCAGAAGCCGTAGCTGTCGAGCGCGGCATCCGAGTCCTTCTGCAGGAAGCCCGGCCACAACAGCGCGAGCGTCGCGAACGCCGCCCACAAGGTCGTCACGATGCTGATGATGAGAGCACCGGCGTTCCCGCCCGGAACCCGGTACGGGCGCTCGACGTCGGGGTGGGACTTCCGGAGCTTGTACAGAGCCGGGAAGATCAACAGGTAGCTGATCGTCGTCGTCGAGATCGCCAGCCCCAGCACCGCCACGAAGTACTTCTCCACGTCGCCGCTCGTCAGCTTGTACGCCGCGAACATGATGACCGTGGAGATGATCCCGGACCAAGCGTTGACGACGACGGGGGTCCCGAACTTGCCCGAGAGGCGTCCGAAGCTCCGCGGCGCCGCGCCGTCGAATCCTGCGGCGGCTTGCGCCCGGTCGGCCCCCATGATCCAGGTGGTGCCTGAGGAGAGCAGTGCCAGGATGAAGCAGATGCATGCCACGGTGCCCAGGACCGCACCGAAGCCCGTGAGCTCGACGCTGCCGTCGGCGAGGGTGTTGCCGCCGTACACCGTGAAGACCTGCTTGATCGCGGTGAGGAACCCCTCCAGGGCTCCGACCTGTCCTTTCGGCAACACCAGCAGGATCGCGAGGATCGGCGCTCCGTAGAGCAGGATCGTGCCGATCGCCGAACGGATCACCGCGAACGGCACGTCCTTCTGCGCATCCGTCATCTCCTCGCCGGCGGTGCTCGGCAGTTCGAACCCCACGTAGTTGAAGAACAGGAGGGGGACCAGTGCCACGAACCCGACGTAGGAGGGCTTGAAATCACCGAAGCCGAACCCTCCCACCCCGTTCTTGATCGCGTAGAGCACCACAGAGATCGTGAAGAAGCCGAAGACCACGATCCGCACCCAGGCGCCGATCGTCGGGATCCACTTCCCGACCCCGAACGACAGGATGGCCGCCAGCACCCCGGTCCAGATGAACACCAGCGCGAAGAGGTACGTCCAGATCCCGTTCAACGGGTGGATGAAGTCACTGAACGCGCCGACCGCCAGGATCGCGAGCGTGCCACCCATCCAGATCGGGTTGGACAACCAGTAGATGACGGCGTTGATGGCCGCGCCGAACCTCCCGAAGGCGAGCTTGGTCCAGACGTAAGGACCTCCCTCCTCCGGGAATGCGGCGCCCAGTTCGGCGGTCAGCAGCCCGTAGGGGAGGAAGAAGACCAGCCCGAGGACGATCAGCCACGTGAAGCCCTCCGGCCCGTTGGCGGCCACGGCCCCGATCGTGTCGATGCCCACCAACGTGCACAGCAGGAAGAACAGGATGTCGAAGCGCCCGAAGTGCTTCTGGAGCTTCGCCTTCTCCTCGAGCGCCGCCTGTGTCGTGTGATCGATGAACTCCTCAGGAACGACCGGAACCGTCGCCACGCGGACCCCCCCTTTTGAGCCGGACGCCCTCGCCTCCGGCGGAATCCGCGCGAGTGTATGGGTTCCTCGCCTTGCACGCGAATCGATTCCGGAGGTGTCCGCCGCCACCGATACACTGCGCGCCATGGCGCGGATCTTCGTCGAGGGGTGGGCACCCGAGTACGGGTCGCCCCTCGATCAGGACGAGGCGCTCGCCCCCGCCGAAGGCTCGGTCGACCCGGGCGTCGAGTCCGGCGATTGGGACCCTCTCGAGGGCGTCGACGACGGCGTGGAGCGGATCGCGTTCGTCGACGGCGTCCGCCGCGTCGATGCCCGCCTCACGCTCGACGACCCGGTGGACGGGCCCGTCCCCGGGATCTGCGGCGCGTTCGCCGTCGGGGCCACGCTCTGGGACCGGCCGGCCCGGCGCGCCACCGTCGAGGCGGTGCGCGTCGAGCGGTGGGCCGTGCTCGCCGGCGGACGCCCCGAGATCCTCCCGCCGGTGGCGCTCGAGCCGGGCTATGCCACGACCACCTCGGCCTCCCGGGATCCCGCCGACCTCGTCCGCACCCTGCACACGAAGATGCGACGCGCGGAGGGCGAGGTCGCGTCGGCGCTCGCCGCCGCGTGCTTCGTGGTGGCCGACGGTCCGTTGAACGAGCTCACGGCCCATCCCACGGTGGGTTACATCAAGAGCCATCGCGTCACCTACCTGGACGCCGAGCGCAACGCCGTGGTGGCGCAGCTCGCGCCCGGACAGCGCACCCCGCTGTTCACGATCGCCGACTACAAACGGTACTCGTGGTACCTGCGGCTCGCCGTCCTGGAGGGCGGGCACTCGTGGACGGGCATCGTGCGGTGCGAGGCCTCCGGCCAGCTGCCGCTCGAGGAGGTCCGCACGATCGCCGATCGCACCGCCGCCGTGCTCCCGGTCGTCGCCTCCGAGGCGCACCTCGATCCGCGCGCGCCCCAGAACCTCGTGCCGATCGCGGCGCTCGAACGGGAGCTGCGGCATCTGATGGGAGATCAGCGGCTCGTCTACCGCGCCCTGCGCGAGGCCACGATGCGGGAGGCCTCGTGAGCGTCGACCAACCCGAGCGCGTGGGCCGTGTCCTCGGGTCGCAGCATTCGTCCACCAGCGAGTTCCGCGTGGTCCTCGATGAGGAGGACTACCTCCAACTCGATGACCTGGTCGTGGTCGCCACGCAGGTCCCGAAGGCGGGCGAGGTGCGCACGTACGGCGTCGTCACCGAGGCCGAGGCCGTCTACGAGGGCGCGGCGTTCGAGTCGGACACGCACCGCGTCGCGGAGCTCGGCATCATGCCCGCAGCCAAGGTCCGCAGCGCCCGAGTCTCGGTCACCCGCGTGGACCCCGAGGTCTGGGTCTCCCCGGATCCGGGCGAGGTCGTCGAGCGCGCCACCGGCGACGAACGGCGCAAGGCCCTGTACGTCGACGAGATGGGCCGGCCCCTACCCATCGGGCTCGGCCGCGACGGCGAACCCGTCCACGTGGACCTCGACTTCTTCGACGGGCGCAAGGGCGGCCACATGTCCGTGAGCGGCATCAGCGGCGTCGCCACCAAGACCTCGTTCGCGTTGTTCTTCCTGCGCATGCTCACCGCGCGCGAGCACGCGGGCATCGTCGGCGAAGGCGCGGCCAACCTGCGGGTCCTGGTCTTCAACGTCAAGGGCGAGGATCTCCTCTGGCTCGACACGCCCAACCGCGACTTCGACGAGCAGGCGCGCGAAGGATGGGCGACGCTCGGCGTTGAGCCGTCGCCGTTCCCGAGCGTCAAGTTCTGGGCGCCTCCCCGGCGCCGCTCCGGCGACGTCGTGCTGCCCGACACCGGTGGTCGCCACGAAGGGGTCGAGGCCTTCACCTGGACGCCGAGGGAGTTCATCGACGAGGATCTCCTCCCGTACGTCCTCACCGACGCCACCGACCAGCGCAACCAGATCCCCTTCGTGCGCGAACGCGTCCAGGCCCAGTTGAAGCGCTTCGCGGTCGACGTCGCGGGTCAGCCTGGCGCCGTGGTGCTGCGCGACCCCTCCTCCCTGCCACACGAGCACGGCGAGGCGGTGCAGGCGGCGCCGGGCGAGCGCGTGATCGTCGACCTCGCCTCGCTCGTGGACGCCGTCGGCGACTACCTCGAGCCGGAAGATGGCTCCGAGCCGGAGTTCGCCTGGAGCGGGCGGGTGATGGGCGGCACCGTGTCCGCCTTCATGCGCCGGCTGCACGCGGCCTCTGCACGGCTGGGACACCTGGTGCAGGCGGGGCCCTCGCGCCGCATCGACCGGGCCGCCGCCAGCGTCACCGTGGTGGCCATCCAGACGCTGCACGACCAAGCGCAGCGGTTCGTCGTCGGCGCGCTGCTGAACGAGACCTTCCGGGAGAAGGAAGACTCGGGCCAGCGGCTCCCACTCTCGGTGATCGTGCTCGACGAGCTCAACAAGTACGCGCCGCGCGAGGGCACCGGACCTCTCAAGGACATGCTCATCGACATCGCGCAGCGGGGGCGCTCGCTCGGCGTGCTGCTGGTGGGCGCGCAGCAGACCGCCTCGCGCGTGTCGCCGGAGGTCCTCGAGAACGCGGCGCTGCGCGTGGCCGGACGGCTCGACGCCGCCGAGGCGGAGCGGAGCGAGTACGGGTGGATGCTCCCGAGCACGCGGGCGCGCGCGCGTCTGCTCAAGCCCGGCACGATGGTCGTGTCCCAGCCCGCCATCCCCGTGCCGCTCGTGGTGACGTTCCCGTTCCCGCCGTGGGCCACGCGCAAGGAGGAGGCCGATCCCGCGGCCCATGGCGACCCGTTCGCCGGGCTGTAGCGCCGCATGCGCATCCTCCACACCTCGGATTGGCACGTCGGGCGGCACCTGGGCCGCCACGACCGCAGCGCGGAGTTCCGCGAGATCCTCGGCGAGGTGGAGGCCATCGCCGACGAGCGCGAGGTGGACCTCGTCCTGGTCTCCGGCGACGTCTTCGACCGGCCGATCCCGCCCGTGGACGCCCTCACCCTCGGGATCGAGGCGCTCCTGCACCTGGGCGCCGGACGCCCCGTCGTCGTGGTCGCGGGCAACCACGACGCGCCCGACCTCTTCGAGGCGCTCGCTCCCCTGCTGAGGAGCCAAGGCAAGGGTGTCCACCTCGTCGGCACCGTGAAGCGCCCCGACGCGGGCGGGATCCTCGGACCCGAGGTGTTAGGGGTCGACGCCGTGGTGGCCTGCTTCCCGTTCTTGCGCGAGGGGCGGGTCGTCGACTTCATGAAGGACGCCGGCCAGTGGTACGGGGCCTACGCGGCCAAGGTGGCCGGGATCACGGCTGCGTACAACCGCGCCCTCGTGGAACGCGCGGGCACGGATCTCGTGCCGCTGTTGATGGCGCACTTCATGGTGGGGGGCGTCAAGGTCGACCGAGCGGCCCCCCGGGGCGAACGCGAGCTCCATATGGGCGAGGCGTACGCCGCGACGCCACAGGCCATCCCGCCGGGACCCCAGTACGTGGCGATGGGTCACATCCATGCCCCTCAGCCCGTGCCCGGCGCCCCCGTGCCCGCGGAATACGCAGGCTCTCTGCTGCCTCTCGACTTCGGCGAGGCGGGTGAGCACAAGCGCGTGGTGATCGTAGACGTCGAGCCGGGCCGGCTCGCGACGGTCGAGTCCGTGCCGTTGCGCGGCGGACGCCCGCTCGTCCGCGCCGCCGGCACCTGGGACCAGTTGGCGGCGCGCGCCGAGGAGCTGTCGGGGTCGTACCTCGACCTCACGGTGCAGGTCGCCGGGACCGAAACGGACCTGGGCCGACGCGCGGCGGAGACATTCCCCTACCTCGTGAACGTGCGGCCCTTGCGACCCGCCGGCGACCGCATCCCCCGCCGGGACGCCACTTCACGACCCTCCGACGATGAGCTGTACGCCGAGTTCTACCGCCGCGAGGCGGGAGAGGACGCTCCGCCGGAGCTGCTGGCGCTCTTCCGCGAGGTGCTCGAGGAGATCGCGGATGCGCCCGCTTGAGCTGACGCTGCAGGGGTTCCGTTCCTACCGCGAGCCCACCACGTTCGGGTGGCGCGACCGGACCCTGGTGGGCGTCGTGGGCCCGATCGGCTCGGGGAAGTCCACCATCCTCGACGGGGTCGCGTTCGCGCTGTTCGGCAAGACTCCCACGTTCGAGCGCGACACGAAGTCGCTGATCCACCAGCTCGCCGAGACGTGCCACGTCGAGCTGCGGTTCGAGGTGGACGGGCAGGTCTGGCGGGCGGTGCGTGCCCTCCGCCGCAAGGGGGCCTCGGGCCATCAGCTCGAACGGCTCGCCTCCGACGCGCCCGATGCGGAGGCGATCGAGCACGTCACGGGCGAGCGGGCGATGCGCCAGCGGGTGGAGGTGCTGCTCGGCATGGACTTCGACGCGTTCTGCCGATCCGTCTTGCTCGCCCAGAACCGGTTCTCGGAGTTCCTCAGGGCCTCACCCGCTCAGCGCAACGAGGTCCTCAAGGGTGTGTTCGGCTACGAACGGTTCGATGCGGCGCACGACGAGGCGAAGCGGCGCGCCGCGGCCGCCGACGCGGTCCTGGACGAGCTCGCCCGCTCGCAGGAGGAGGCAGCACGCGCCCGCGCGGGGCTCGTGGATGCCCGGGCGACCTTCGTTGCAGCGGCGGCCTCGGCCGGGCGCCTGCGGGACGCGCGCCCCGCCATCACGGCCCTGACGGATGAGATCAAGGCCGCGGAGGAACGAGGAGCACGCGCAGCGGAGCGCCTCGCCGAACTCGATGCCGTCGTGCGAACGCTGCCCCAAGCCGAACCGCTCGAGGCGACGCTGGGGGCGGCCGAGCAGACCGACGGGGCGATCGCGGCCGCGGCTCAGGCTGCGGATGACGCGGAAGAAGCCCGGAAGGAAGCCGAGGCGACCGCCCAGGCGGTCGCCGAGCGCGTCGGCGACCGATCGGCGTTCGTGGCCCTCGTCCGAGGGCACGACCAGGCCGCCGAGGCCGCGCGCCTGACCCACGAGCGAACGGAGCGACTGTCGGAGCTCGCCGCCGAAGCGCGCGCCCGCGCTGCCGAGACCGCCGAAGGAGCCCGGGCCGCGGCCGCGGAGCGCGCGGCGGCCGCGGAGCAGCTGGCGTCGACGGCCGCTGGAGTCGCGGAAGCCGAGACGGCCTTGCACGAGGCACGTCATGCCGACATGGCGCGGACCCTGCGCGTCCATCTGGTGGCGGGCGAGCCCTGTCCCGTCTGCGACCAGCCCGTCGCGACGGTGCCGAAGGCGGGGCGCTCGGCGAGGATCGACGCCGTGGAGGAGGCGCTCGCGCGCGCACGGGCGGTCGAGGCATCGTCGAGGGAAGCGAGCGAGCGCGCCGCGGAGGCGGCGGCGGCCGCGCTCGAGCGCGCCGCCGCGTCTCGCACGCAAGCCGAGCGCGCCGACGTCGAGACCGCGGAGGCGCAGGAGGCAGCGCGCGCCGCGGAGGCCGAGCTCGCCGCCGTCGCGAGCCAGCTGGTGGATCGGCTCGGTGAAGGAGACCCCCATGCACTGCTCGATGAACGTGAGGCGGAACTCCGCGAGGCCGAGTCCGCGCGCGTGCGCGCCACCGAGGCCGCTGCCGAATCCCGGGAGTCGCTCGAGCGGACCCGCACGGAAGGCGCTGCGGCGCGCGAGGCGCTGACGCGGCTCGCTACCGAGCTCGCTTCGGCTTGGGGCCTGTTGGGCGAGCCGCGCGAGATCGGCGGGACCCCCGACGAGCTCCGCGCGGCGTTCGTCGCGCTCGGAGAACGGGTGCTCGAACAGCACGAGCTCACCCGCACCGCGGCGGCCGACGCCGGCGCTGCGGGGGAGGCCGCGTCGGACGGGTTGCGCGCCCTTCACGACGAACTCGGGCTCCGTCCGGACACCGACTTCGCCGACGCGCTCGCCGACGCGGCAGCCGTTGAAGCCGCGGCGCGCCAGCGCGTCGAAGGACTCGAAGCCACCGTGGGGGCAGCGGCCGAGCTGGAGGCGAGGACCGAGGCCGTCCGCCGCGGCCGCGACCTCGCCACGCGGCTCGCCTCGGACCTGCAGCCCGCGCGCTTCCTCGCCTTCCTGCTGGAGGAGGAGCGCGCGGCGCTGGGCGAGCTCGGAAGCATCCACTTCGAGGAGCTCTCCAACGGGGCCTACCGATTCACGGACGACGACCGGTTCGACGTCGTGGACATGAACGCCGGAGCCACCCACCGGCGGGCCGACAGCCTCTCGGGCGGTGAGACGTTCCTCGCATCGCTCGCGCTCGCGCTCGCCCTGGCCGAGATGGTGGCTAGGGGCGGAGGGCGGCTCGATGCCTTCTTCCTCGACGAGGGCTTCGGCAGCCTCGACCCTGAACATCTCGAGCGAGCGATGGACGGCATCGGGAGGCTCGTCGCCGGTGACGCTCGTCGCCTGGTTGTGCTCGTGAGCCACGTCGACCAGATGCGCCAGATGCTCGAGGACCTCATCGTCCTGGACAAGGACGCGATCACGGGCGACACCATCGTCGTGTCCGGCGCGCGCCCCGCCTGAATCGGGCTCGCGTCGGTCGATCGGGGGCCTGCGAAGGTCCTAGGCAGATATCCCCCGCGACGGAGTGAATCCGGGCGCGTGGCCTGCCGATAACCCACCCGCGGAGACCAGTTCGTTACGTGTTGAGGGGGCATCTGATGCCGGGCACCAAGAACGCCAACGAGATCGCGAGGAACCTCTTGATCGGGGTCGCGATCCTGCTCGTCGTAGGGATCGCGGGCTCGGTGTACATGGGCGCGCGCGCCCGCAACACCGCGATCAAGACCACCGTCGACCAAGCGACCGAGATCGCGGACAACTCCCTGGGACTCGTCTTCCGA
Source organism: uncultured Actinomycetes bacterium (assembly GCA_963810915.1). Lineage (GTDB taxonomy): Bacteria > Actinomycetota > UBA4738 > UBA4738 > HRBIN12 > JAOUEA01. The sequence goes on from CAWEPH010000006.1 coordinate 465,313, forward strand.
CCGGAGGACCTCGCTGCGCCCGTGCCGTCGTCGAGGGCCACGGACCTCACGACGAAGATCAACTCGGTGGTCACCGATCCGAGCAGCTTCGACTCGGTGACGATCTGGTCCCAGGACGGACAGATCCTGTACTCGACGAACGGGCGGATCGGGAACACGCTCGACGGCGAGCGCGACACGATCCGCGAGGCGCTCCGAGGGGACGCGCAGACCTCCACCGACGGCGGAGAGTTCTCCGTGATGATCCCGCTGCAGCTGCATTCGGGCGTGGGCGAGCCGACCGCGGTGGAGATGACGACGGCGGCCGCACCGATCACCTCGGCCTCGGGCCCGTGGAACACGAACGCGGTCTTCCTCACCCTGGTCCTCGCCATCGTGGCGTTCCTCCTCTTCCGCATGACCCGTCCGGCCGCGAACGCGCGCACAGGTGCCGCCGTCCGGCAGATGGTGCCCCAGCCGGCCCCGGTTCCCGCCCCCACGGCCGCCCGGCCCATCACGGTCCCCTCCCCGGGACTCCGCGAAGAGAGCGAGGCGCGCCGGCAGGCGGAGGATCGAGCACGCGCCGCCGAGGAGCGGCTCGGGGTGCTCCAGGACCAGTACCGCAAGACACTGGACGACCTCCGCGCCGCCGAGCGCCGCGTGCAGGAGCAGGCGGTCGCCTCTCGACCCGACCCGCGGGCTCAGGAGCAGCTGGCGGCCACGGAGCAGCGCGCGCGGGACTACGAGCTGAAGGCCCGGGAGCTCGAGTCGAAGCTCCGGAGCCTCGAGGAGGAGCATCGGGAGCTCGCCAAGCTCGCACCCGATCCCGAACTCGTCGCACGTGCGAACGACAAGCTCGAGGCGATGAAGGCGGAACTCACGTCCGTCAAGCGTGAGCGCGACGCGCTGACCGCCGAGCGCGACGAGCTCAGCACGCAGCGCGCAGAGCTCGCCGAGCAGATCGAGGCGGGCGTGGCTCCCGCCGAGGACCCGGCCCTGCTCCGCAGGATCCAGCAGGCGGAGACCGAGGTGATCGGTCTGCGCGCCGAGCTCGATGGATCCCAGACCCAGCTGACGATGGCCCTGCGCGAGCTCGAGACCCTGCGTCCGCAGGCGGAGCGCGCCAAGGAGCTCCAAGAAGACCTGGACGCCGCGCACGTGGATTCGCTCCACAGCCGCGAGGCCTTCGAGTCGGCGCAGTCGGAGGCACGCGCCGCACAGACCGAGCTCGAGGACGCGCGGATCGAACTCCGCGCGCTCCGCAACGAGGAGCAGCGCGCGGCCATGCTCGAAGACGAGCTCCGGGCATCCAAGGCGGAGATCGAGAGCCTCGCCGCTTCGCACCGTGCGGAGCTCGTCGAGCGCGAAGCGGAGTTCGAGGAGAAGGTGCGGGGAACCCGCGAGGAGTTCCAGGCGCAGGTCGCCTCCCTCGAGGCCGCACAAGCGGCGGCGTTGGGAGCGAAGGACACGGAGCTGACCGAGCGCATCGCCGCGCTGGAAGCCGCGGCGAAGGCGGACCTCGAGGCTCTGCAGAAGGAGATCGCCGACCGCGACGCCCGTTACGGGAGCGCGGAGGAGGCCGTCGACGCGGCCAAGGCCGAAGCGGCGCGTCTGGCCGCCGAGCTCGCGGAGTCGAAGCTCGCGTTGGAGGCGACGGCCGAGAAGTTGACCACGGAGACGAGCAGCGCACGCGACCTGGCGGATCGCGTCCAGCGGGCGGAGCGCGAGCTGGCGGAGACAGGCGCGCGCGCGAGCCGCCTGGCGGCGGATCTCGACGACGCGACCCAGGGCAACGCCGACCTCAACCGCCGCCTCCAAGAGGTGGAGGCGCGCCGCGCCCTCGAGCTCGCCGATCTCGAGGGGCGCGCCGACCTCGATGAGTTGCTGCGCGTGACGCAGGAGCGTCTCGCCGGCCAGACCGAGAAACTGATCGCCGCCGAAGACCGCGTCCACCGTTTGGAGCGGGACCTGAAGGAGCGTGTGGATCGCATCGACGTCATCGAGAGCGAGCTCCGGCAGGCGCAGATGGCCCAGGCGATGCGTCATATCCGGGGCGAGGGCGAGGGTGAGGATCTCACGGGCGAGGAGGTGGGCGTCCCCGCGAGCGAGCCCATCGAGGATCGGCGTGCCACGACGCCATTCATGAAGGAGCTCTCGAGCGATGCCCGCCGCTCGGTAAGCCAGATCCTCGGCCTGACCCAGATCCTCAAGCACAAGAAGGACGGCAAGGAGCAGGCCCAGCTGATGCGCCAGCTCGGGACGTACGCACGCAGGCTCGACCACCTCGTCTCCGACCTGGCAGAGGCCGACACGCTCGTGCACGGCGATATCGAGCTCACCGTGCGCCGCACGGACCTCGAAGCCCTCGTGAGCCGGGTCGTCGAGGAATCCGGCGTGGACGCCGACCACGACGTGCGCGTGATCGCTGAACGCGTGGTCGTGGCCGTCGACCCCTTGCGCACCGAGCAGATCCTCACTGGGCTGCTCCGGGCATCCGCCGACCGCACCCCGCCGAAGAAGGGCATCACGGTGCGGCTCGCCGCTCACCAGGGCGGGGCGCTGCTCTCGGTGGAGGATCCGGAACCGTCCTCGGACGCTTCCTTGGGTCCCGTCGTGCAGCGCTTCGCCGAGGCGCAAGGCGGCTGGGGCAAGGTGGAGAGCCTCGAGAACGGTGGCTCCGCGTTCCGGGTCTTCCTTCCGGACGGGGCCAAGCCTCAACCCGCCGAGCCCGGCCCGGAGGGTGCCGACGCCGCACCGCAGGAGAAGGCGGACGTCGAGCAGCCGGCGACGAACGCGGGCGAGCCCAGCGACCAGCTCCACATCATGGTCGGCGCCGACGAAGGTGCGGACGAGCCGTGGAGTCAGTCCCCGGAGCAGATGTTGGTGCAGGAACTGCACCGGCTCTCGGAGATCACCGCCGAAGACTGAGGAGGCCGGGGGGTGGTCGCGGGCGACCGTGGCCCCCTTCTGGCGCGTGCGGTCCGCTATCGACGCCGAAGGATCAGGGCGTCGCCCTGACCACCGCCGCCGCAGATGGCGGCGCCGCCGAACTCGACCTCGCGCCGCTGCATCTCGTGCGCGAGCGTGAGCACGATCCGGGCGCCGCTGGCGCCGATCGGGTGCCCCAACGCCACGGCGCCGCCGTTGACGTTCACCACCGCTTCGTCGATGCCGAGCATCCGGGCGCTGTGGAGCGGCACGGCCGCGAACGCCTCGTTGATCTCCAACAGCGCGAGGTCGCTCGCCTCGAGGCCCGCCTTCTTCAACGCCTTCTGCATCGCGAGCGCCGGGACGGTGTGCAGGCAGGGATAGCGGTCAGCCGACATGCCGTAGGCCACGATCTCGGCGAGGGGCCGCACCCCTTGCTCCTGGGCCTTCTCCTCGCTCATCACGATGACGGCAGCGCCCCCGTCGGAGATCTGCGATGCGTTGCCGGCGGTCACCGTCCCCTCGGCGGAGAACGCTGGAGGCAGTGCGGCGAGTCGCTCCGAGGTCGAGTCGGGCCTGATGCCCTCGTCGCGCTCGATCCGGACCGGTGCCCCCTTGCGCTGGGGAACCTCGACGGGCACCACTTCGGATGCGAGGAGACCGGCGGCCCAGGCAGCGTGCGCACGCGTGTGCGATCGGGCGGCCCAGGCGTCCTGCTCGCCCCTCGAGATGCCGAGCTCGGCGTTGATCGCGTCCGTCCCCTCCCCCATGTGCCGGTCGTCGAAGGCGCACCACAGGCCGTCGTGGATCAGGGAGTCGAGCATCTCGGTGTGGCCGAGCCGTGCACCTCCGCGCGCGCTCGGCAGGATGAACGGCGCGTTCGTCATGGACTCCATACCGCCCGCGACCACCACGTCGAGCTCGCCCGCGCGGATCATCTGGTCGGCGATCGCGATCGCCGAGGTCCCCGAGAGACAGACCTTGTTGACCGTGAGGGCGGGGATCTCCTTCGGCACGCCGGCGGCGATCGCCGCCTGCCGAGCCGTCATCTGCCCCTGCCCGGCCTGGATCACGTGCCCCATGATCACGTACTCGACCTGGTCGGGCGTGACGCCCGTGCGCTCGAGTGCGGCACGGATCGCGATCCCGCCGAGCTGCACGGCCGGGAAGCCGGCGAGGGAGCCGTTGAACTTCCCGACGGGTGTGCGGGCGCCGTCGACGATGACGGATCTGGTCATGGGACGAGTCTAGCCTCCGCCTCGCGAGAGGCGTCAGTTGCGCGCCACGAGCGCTTGGTCGATCACCTCGAGGATGTCCTCGCGCACCAGCTCGTCCCGCGCGATCAACGCGTCGCGCAGGGCCGCGTGGACGTCCCGGTTCTCCGCCAGGACCGCCCGGACCCGCTCCTTCTGCGCGGTGAGGATGTCCTCCACCCGCTGCTTGCCTTCGGCGTCTGAGAGCACCTTGCCGACCAGGTTCGCCCCGCCGAACATGCCTTGGGACAGGGCGTCGTAGGAGATGAGCGACCCCGCCATCCCGAACGATCCGACCATGTTCGCGGCCAGGGTCGTGGCATGCGCCAGGTCGTTCGCCGGGCCGGTCCCCGACTCCCCGAGGCACAGCTCCTCCGCGACCAGCCCGCCCAACGCGATCGCGATGCCCGCCTCGATCTCCGACTTGGTGCGCGTGAAGCGCTCTTCCTGCTCGCTGTGCGCGAGGAGGCCAAGCGACCCTCGGCGCTTGATGATCGACAGCACCTCAAGGCGCCGGTCCTTCCCGAGGAAGTAGGCGACGGTGGCGTGCCCCGCCTCGTGCGTGGCCACGGACTCGCGGTCGGCGTCGGTGTACGCGGTGGGTTGCTTGCTGCCGATCTCCTCCGTGAATTTGGCCTCCATGAGATCCTGATAGTTCATCTCGCGCCGCCCGTCGCGGAGCGCCATCAGGAGGCCCTCGTCCAGCAGGTGCTCGATCATGACCGGGGTATAGCCGAACGTCTCGTGCGCGAGACGCTCGCGGAGCTTCGGCTCGTCCAGCTGCTCGTGATGCTTCTTGCGCCGGAGGAAGAAGTCGAGCAGCTCCTCGCGCTCGGACTTGGTGGGCAGGTCGAAGAAGAGGCGGCGATCGAAGCGGCCGGGTCGCAAGAGTGCAGGGTCGAGAGAGTCGCCGCGGTTGGTCGCCGCGATGAGGAGGATGTTGTGGTAGCGATGCTTGCCCGTCTTGAACTGACGGTCGGCGGGCAGGTATCCGTTCACGAACCCCACCAGCTTCGCTCGCATCCGGTCCCGCCATGGCGCCTGGTCGAACGATTGCATCTGGATCAAGAGCTCGTTCACCATGCCACCGTTGCCGGAGGAGACCATCGGCGCGACCGTCCGGCCGAACCAGCCCGGCGCCGGCGTCGCCTGCTCGTTGGCGGGGGTCATGGCCGACAACCCGTCACGCGACATCCCGATCGCATCGATCTCCTCGATGAACCCGATCGCGCCGCCTTCCTTGCGTGCGGCCTTGCGCAGGGCCTTGAAGAACGAGCGGATCCGATAGGCGGTCATCCCGAACCACATCGACTGGAGCGCCGGAGCCGCGATGAACAGGAAGGGGACCCCCGCCTGCTTCGACATGGCCTTGGCGAGGTAGGTCTTGCCCGTGCCGGGCGGGCCCTCGAAGAGGATCCCGCGTCGCGGCGTGCCGCCCAGCTCCTCGCGGAATGTGGCGTACCCGAGGAAGACATCGAGCGTGCGAACGAGCTCCTCGACCTGGTTGTCGAGCCCCTTCACCTCCGTGAGTCCCACCTCCACCTGCTCCGGTTGCACGGTGACATGGGGGGACTTCCCGTTCATCAGTGGCATGGCGACCATCAGGAGCACCGCGAAGACCAGCAGGATCGCGGGGAGGAAGATGATCCACTCACCGTTGGGCTTCGGCAGCTGGAACGGGTGATCCGTGATGATGCGCCGGAAGAGGTATGCGTCCACCAGGAGCAGCAGGACGATGGCTCGGAGGATCTTCTTGCGCTTGGTGCGCTCGCGCTGACGGAACACGTCGGCCCGACCCTTCTGGGTCAGCTGCGAACCCTCCAACAGGGTCGAGGTCGCGGCGTCATGTTCGTCCACGGGCGGATGCTCCTCGTCGGCGCGGGGCGTTCGCGTTAGACGCTATACCGAGACCTCTGCCACCGATATCGGTCCTTCGGCCCAAACGGCCTGCGCCGCCGAGCGGTTCGGAGAGGGCGGCGGTCGGTGTGCAGAGGGCCTCAGCCAGCGGATATGGTGCCCGGATGGCCCGCACGAAGCTGCCTCCGGTCACCACCCATGACAAGGATGTCATCGGTGGCGCGCTCCGCGAACTGCGTCGGGGTGCAGGGTTCCGCTCCGTCGAGGCCGCAGCCAACGCCCCCTCATGCCCCGCCTCGCGCCAGACGATCTACGCCTACGAACGAGGCGGCCTCGTGCCTTCGCTCGCCCAGTTCCTCCAATTGGTCGAGTTCTACGTGCTGGACGCCCCACACGGGAAGGGCGCGAAGCCCGAGGACGATCTCCGTGCCCACGGCGTGGCGGCGATCACGCTGGCGCTCACGCTGGACGCGTACCAGGTGCCCCGAGCCCTGGAGTTGATCGCGCGGCTCGGCCCCGACGGTCGAGCAGGCGGATGACGTTCGTCCTCAGCGACATCGACCACATCGGGATCGCCGTGCGGGACCTCGATGGCGCGATCGCGCGCTACCGAACGACGTTGGGCATCGAGCCCATGCACCGCGAGCGGATGCTGGACCAAGGGGTCGAGGAGGTGCTCTTCGCGACGGGCACCTCGTTCATCCAGCTGCTCGGCGCGCTCGGTCCCGATACGCCTGTCGGCCGGTTCCTCGAGGCGCGCGGCCCGGGGATCCATCATCTCGCGTATCGCGTGGACGACATCGAGGGCGCGCTCGAGCACCTGCGCGCCACCGGCGTCCGCCTCATCGACGAGCACGGCCGCCCCGGTTCGCGCGGAACCACGATCGCGTTCATCCACCCGACGTCGATGGACGGGGTGCTGACGGAGCTGGTCCAGGTGGAGGGCGCTACGGGAGGTCGGTGAGGCCCTCCTCGGGGGCGTTCACCAAGACGCTGACGTTGCCCTCGGGGAGCCCTCCCTCGCCCATCAGGTGATGGACGTGCCCCGTCTCCCCGTAGGGGTAGACCGAACCGAGCGTGGTCGTGATCTTGCCCTGGATCACCAGCCTGTTGAAGGCTTCCGCCTGTTCGTCGTTGAAGAGGTGGGAGCCCTGGTACCGCTTCTGCATGTACCAGAGGTAGCGAACGTCCACCATCGTGTCGTAGCCGCTCGTGCCGGCACAGATCACGACCATGCCGCCCCGATCGGCGACGAAGATCGATGTCGGGATCGTGTCCTGGCCCGGGTGCTCGAAGACGATCCGCGGGCTCACCTTCTCGCCCAGCACGTCCCAGATGGCCTTGCCGAAGTCCTTCGCACCGGCGAACCAGTCCCTCCACTCGGCGCTGTCCCATGCGGGCGGCACGCCCCAATGCGTGTAGTCCTTCCGGTCGATGTAGCCCACGGCACCCAGGGACTCGGCGTACTCGCCCTTCTCCTTCGAGCCGACGACCGCGACCGCCCGGCCGCCGGCGTTGGCCACCAGCTGGATCGCGAGCGAACCGAGCCCTCCCGATCCACCCCAGACCAAGACCACGTCGCCCGGCTCGACCGTGTGGGGCGGCCAGCCGAACAGCATGCGGTAGGCGGTCGAGCCGGTGAGGGTGGGGGCGGCCGCCTCCTCCCACGTGAGGAAGTCGGCTTTGGGCAAGCACTGGTGTGACTGCACCTTCGTGAACTGCGCGAAGGATCCCCAGCACGTGTCGTATCCCCAAACGCGGAAGCTGGCGGCGAGACCGGGATCCTTGCCGGCGCGGACCCACGGGTCGTCCTCGTCCCACTGACCGGCGTGCACGACCACGCGCTCGCCGACCTGCACGTTCGTGACGGCGTCGCCTACCGCGTACACGATCCCCGAGGCATCCGAACCCACGATGTGGAAGTCGGTCGGCTCTCCCCAACGCGCCTGGGTCTTCGTGACGTCGACGGGGACACCCCTCGCCGCCCAGACGTTGTTGAAGTTCACCCCCGCCGCCATGACCATCACGAGCGCGTCGAGAGGACCGAGGGCGGGGACGTCGATGACCTCGTCCCGGATGGCGGATGCGGGATCGCCGTAGCGGTCGGGGCGCACCAACTGCGCGTGCATCTGCGCCGGCACCTCCCCGACGGGGGGAAGTTCGCCGAGCTCGTACAGATCCTTGCCCATCGTTCTCACCCTCTTCGCGACGGTCCGACGTGACGGGGCGCACCCTAACAAGCGTTCCGGGTGCGCGGCGAGCGCAAGGGGGGTGCGGTCTGCGGCTGCCTTCTCGGGGCGCGGAAGAGACCTCAGGTCGCGGCTACGCGTCCGGTCGCTCGGGGGCGGCCGGCGGCGGCGGCGGGGATACGTCGCCGGAGGATCCCATCGCTGCGTCGGCGCCGCCGAAGCCCGCGCCGCTGAACCCGCCGGGCGCGAAAGGCGTCGAACCGCGCCCGCCCCGCCGCGGGCGGAACGAGGCGTTCATGTCGTCGATGCTGAACGCGCCGGAAGCCTCGCCCGTCGTCGCGTAGCGGTAGAGCGCCGCGTTGAAGACGCCCGTGCACGCCGAGCCCGCCGCCAAGAGGCCGCCTACCGCGAGGACCAGGAGCGGGATGCCGACCAACGGAGCCGCCGCGGCGATCATGCCTCCGACCATGACGACGGGGATCGCCACCAAGAAGATCGCCAGGCCGATCGTCGCGTTCCCGATGAACTGCTCGCCCCAACGTTGGCGGAAGATCGATCCCGACCGCTTGATGGCCGCCCCGACGCCCACCTCCTCGTACAGAAGGACCGGCACCACGAAGAAGGTGAGCACGGTCCAGGCGATCCCGATGAGCCCGATCAAGATCCGGCCGATCAGGCCGGCGCGCTCCTGGAGGGCGCGCAGGAGCATGCCGACGGTGGCCGTGATCAGGGCCCACACGAAGATCGGACCCAGGTGCTGTCGCGCGAGCGCGAGGCCATCCTTGATCGAGGCGTCCTCGCCCTTGAGGCGCTTCATCGCGGTGCCGATCACCGCGGCGTTGAAGAAGATCGTTACGAACGACAGGAGCACGTACATCACGAACCCGAGCACGTAGATCGCCGGCTTGACCGGCTCACCGTCTTGAGGCAGGCCGATGCCCACCATTCCCAGCCCGAAGACCGCCATCACCACCAGGGAACAGACGAACGAGACGATCGGGAGCACGAGCAGTTCGCCGTCTCCGCGCACCACGGTCCAACTGGCCTTCGCCAGCCGGAATCCTCTCGAGATCGATCCCATCGGCTTCCTCCTGTCGCGACCGTGCTCCATCCATTCGACACCGGCGCTACCTGAGATGCCAGTCACCGGCGTTGTCGACATCGACGGGCCTTCCCACACTGTCGGCATGCATCGCCCCGGAGCTGAACCCTAGAGAGGCGGTTGAAGATGCCTCCGTTCGATGTCACGTTCCTTCAAGACGGCGCCCAGAGCGCCGAGCGGGTCGTCGACGTGATCGGCGGCTTCATCGTATCTGCGCAAGATAGCCTGGACGTCGCGATCTACGACTTCGACGCGCGCTCCGGGACGAGCGCCCGTCTCGCCGACGCCCTGGAAGCGTCGCTCGCCCGCGGGGTGACCGTCCGGGTGATCTTCAACGTCGATCGCAGCGAGGCGCCTTCGGCGCCGCGGCCGATGGTCGCGGACCCCCTCACGATCGATGGACTCGAGGTCCCGACGCGCGGCGTGCACGACCGCGGGGCGCTGATGCACCACAAGTACGTGGTCGCCGACGGCGCCCGCGTGCTCACGGGCTCCACGAACTGGACCGACGACGCGTTCACGCGCGAGGAGAACGTGATCGTGACGGTCGACGACCGCTCCGTGGCCGCGGCGTACACGGCGAACTTCGCCGAGCTCTGGCGGCGGGACCGGCTCGAAGGGAGCGGTGCCCGGGGGCACGAGGCGCGGCTGGCGCATGGGATCTCCGTGACGCCATGGTTCCTGCCGAAGCCCCCGTCCGTCGCCCACCTCGCGGCCGAGCGGATCGGGGCGGCGCGCAGGCGGTTGCGGATCTGCTCGCCCGTCGTGACGTCCGGCACGGTGCTCGGGACCCTCGCCGAGTTCGCCGGGCGTGACGCCTTCGACGTGGACGGAGCCTATGACGCCACGCAGATGGACGAGGTGCTCGCGCAGTGGGCCGACGTCCCTTGGAACCGTTGGAAGATCGAGGCCTGGCGCACGATCGCCCCCCGGCTTTCGGGCAAGCGTTCCACGCCCTATCGCCCGGGCTCCATCCACGACTACCTGCACGCGAAGTTCGTCGTGGCCGACGACGAGGTGGTGATGGGTAGCTACAACTTCTCCCGGGGCGGCGAGGAGAACGCGGAGAACGTGTTGCACCTGGTGAACGAAGAGGTCGCCGTGCGCTTCGCGGCCTTCGCGGACGTGGTCGCGGCCCGGTACCGATCCCCGACGCTCCCGCCGCCGCCGCCTCCCTAGGCCGGCACAGCTGACGGCAGCTCCGCCGCCGGGCAGATCGACGCGCGCGGGCACCAACCGCAATAGACACCGGGAGCGAGGACGGCTTCCCGGCCGTTGGCGAGGGCGCTCGCGCTGCGTGCGGCGGCGATCACACGGTCTGCCGCATGGTCCAGCGCACCCTCGGTGACGTCCTCCGCCTGCCAGGCGCCGCTCTCCAGGAACAGCGAGGCGACCCGGTAAGGCGGGACGCCGAACCTCAGCGTCATGACGAGGGCGTAGAAGCGCATGTCCTCGGCGAACTCGGGGTAGGCGCTCCCCGTCTTCAGGTCGATGGCGAGGCGCGTGGCGCGCATGGGGTCCAATCCGTCCGGCCTCCCCAGGACGAGGTCGATCTGCCCCGACAGCACGAGGTCCCCCCCGAGCAGCTCGGCCTTCACCCGCAGCTCGCTCACGGGCACGAGCTCCCGGCGGAGCTCCTTGAGCGGCGGGAAGGACCCCTGGAAGAGGGTGACGCGCCGCACGACCTCCATCAGGACGTCGTCCTGCTCGGGCGCGCTCAGGCCACCCCAGTACTCCTGGAACCGCTCCTCACGTTCGAGCATCCGCCCGACCGCCACCTCCGCGACGGTGTGCGCGTCCAGCGGGTCTCGGCTTCCCACCTCGACCTCGATGGCCTTGTGCAGCAGTACGCCGGAGGCACTCTTCACGGAGTGCTCGAACGGCGGCGCCTCCCCCGAGATGGTGGCGTGGAACTTCCCTTCGCAGCGCACGTGGTCGTTCAGCTTCTCCTTCCCGAGCCAGAGCTGATCCCGGAGCTCGAGCCCGCGCACGGCCTCCTCGATGCGGTCGCGCAGCCGCTGAGGGAGATCGGACGGGAACGAGGGGCGCGCCTGGGTGCCGATGAGCTGGTCCAGCGTGCGGCGTTGCGGGTCGGTGAGCTCCATCCGACCATGGTAGGGATAGGAACCGACATGACCGAGCACCCCGACGACATCCTGCGCGCGTTGGCCGATCCGGAGCGGCTCTCGATCGCCGGGGCCCTGGCCCGCTCAGACGCCTCCTCCACCGACCTCTCGGCCCTGCTCAGCATGCCGGTGACGCGCGTGCGCAAGCACCTGAACCGCCTGTCCTCGGCAGGCGTCGCGCGGCTGAACGCGGACCGGCGCACGTACCGGCTCGACGCCGAGACCCTGCGCCGGGCCGCCGAGCAGGTGGGACCACCCCGCGACGTGGGGATGGCTCTCGGCGCCGCGAACGACGATGAGGAAGCCGTCCTGCGCAGCTTCTTCCGCGACGGCAGGCTCACCGAGATCCCGATGAAGGCCGCCAAGCGCCGGATCGTGCTGGAGCGGATCGCGCTGGAGTTCGAGCCCGGTGTCCACTACGAGGAGCGGGAGGTGAACGCGATCGTAGGGCGGTTCTTCAACGACTACGCCGCGATCCGCCGCTACCTGGTGGACGAGCGGCTCCTCGATCGCGACCACGGCGTGTACTGGCGGAGCGGAGGTCGCGTGGAGGTCTGATCCGATCCGCGCCGGGTTGAGCGGTTATCCTTCAAGGGAACCGAGAGTCGACGGACGTCGGCGCGGATGCTAGGTTCCTCCTCGCCGGGTTCCCCGGCACCTTCCCGAAGCTTCCCACGTGTAGCGACGCGTGCTCCGAACCAGGACGCGAGATGGATACGACCGACAGGAACATCGCGATGACCGGCGCCGTTACCCTGGCGTTGACCCTCGTGCTGACCCTGTGCGGCGCTTCCCCCGTTTCGGCCCGTACGGAGGCCACGACGACCCCGACAGGGCCGTGCGCGTTGACGCGAGGCGTGGCCGAGCCGGTCCAGGGGTTCTCGAAGCGGCTGATCCGTTGCGCGGCGTCACATTGGGTGGTCCCTGGGGGGGCGGCGAAGGCCATCTGCATCGCGGGCCGGGAGAGCGGTCTCGTGCCGACGGCCACGTCGGCCGGTGGTGCGTACCTCGGGCTGTACCAGCACAGCGCCCGATACTGGCCCATCCGGTACCGCACCTGGGCGAACGCCGGCTGGCACCTGCGGAGCACCGCCCTCAGCGGTAGGACCAACGCCATCGTGACGCTCCGCATGGTCCATGCGGCCGGCGGCTGGGCGTCGGCGGGCTGGCCGGTCCGCGGCTGCTGAGGCCGCCTCGCACCCCGAGGATTAGACTCCCCGCCATGGCCACCACCGACAGAGACGTCCCGTCCGCAGATCCCGCGATCACCGTCGAGGCGCGCATCGAGGAGCTGCGCAAGCGGAAGAAAGGGGCCCTGACGCCGGGCGGACGAGATGCCTCCAAGAAGCAGCACGACCGTGGCAAGCTCACGGCTCGCGAGCGACTCGAGATCCTGATGGACAAGGGCTCCTTCGTGGAGACTGATCCGTTCGCGATCCACCGGGCGCACGACTTCGGGATGGAGAAGAAGCATCCGCCGGGCGACGGCGTGATCACGGGCTACGGTACCGTGGACGGGCGCAAGGTGTTCGTCTCGAGCCAGGACTTCACCGTCTTCGGCGGCTCGATGGGCGAGGTCATGGCCCAGAAGGTGTGCAAGGTGATGGACCTCGCCATGAGCACCGGCGCGCCGTTCATCTCGATCAACGACTCCGGCGGCGCGAGGATCCAGGAGGGTGCGGCGAGCCTCGCAGGCTACGGCTACATCTTCGAGCGCAACGTGCGCGCCTCCGGTGTGATCCCGCAGATCAGCGTGATCATGGGCCCTTGCGCCGGCGGCGCCGTCTACTCCCCCGCCATCACCGACTTCACGTTCATGGTGAAGGAGACCTCCCACATGTTCATCACCGGACCCGACGTGATCAAGACGGTGACCGGCGAGGAGGTCACCATGGAGGAGCTCGGGGGCGCCATGACGCACGCCGGAAAGTCGGGCGTGGCCGCGTTCGTCGGCGAGGACGATGAGGACGTGCTCCAGCAGGTGCGCTACCTGATGAGCTTCCTCCCGTCCAATAACCTGGAGGACCCGCCCGCCTACGCGTCCACGGACGATCCCGCGCGCCTCGACGACGGCCTGACCCACATCGTGCCCGATCGTCCCCAAGAGCCCTACGACATGCACGAGGTGATCCGCCGCGTGGTCGACGACGGTGATTTCCTCGAGAGCTTCAAGTTCTGGGCGATGAACATCGTGACCGGATTCGCGCGCCTTGACGGTCGCACGATCGGCATCGTCGCGAACCAGCCCAAGGTGATCGCCGGCACGCTCGACATCGACGCCAGCGAGAAGGCCTCGCGCTTCGTGCGCTTCTGCGACGCCTTCAACATCCCCATCCTCACGTTCGTCGACGTGCCCGGGTTCCTGCCCGGCACCACGCAGGAGTACAACGGGATCATCCGGCACGGCGCCAAACTGCTCTACGCCTACGCGGAGGCCACCGTCCCGCGCATGACCGTGATCACGCGCAAGGCCTACGGCGGCGCCTACCTGGTGATGAACTCCAAGCATCTGCGCGCCGACGTCGCGTTCGCATGGCCGACGGCGGAGATCGCCGTGATGGGCGCCGAAGGGGCGGTGAACGTGGTCTTCCGCAGGGAGATGGAGAAGGCCGCCGATCCCGCGGCGAAGAAGGCGGAACTCATCAAGGAGTACCGCGACAAGTTCTCCACCCCGTATGCCGCGGCCGAGCGGGGCTTCATCGACGACGTGATCGAGCCGGCGGAGACCCGGCGGCGGCTGATCCAATCGCTCCGGATGCTCTCCACGAAACGCGAGTCCGTGCCGGCCCGCAAGCACGGCAACATCCCGCTGTGACGGAAGGGGCACGATGACCGACGGCGAACCGAGGCTGGAGCTCCCCGAAGGCCTGACCCCCGAGGAGGAGCGCGCCATCCTCATGGCGCTCGAACGCTACTTCCTGCAGGAGAGCCCCAAGCCGATGCCCTGGGTGCTTCAGGGGCGGATCGACGTCACGGGGCTCGGTGCCCTACAGGTGCGTCGCTACGCCCACGAGCCGTGGCACGGACAGCAGGTCCACCACTCGCGCAAAGGCGTCGCGCCGGTGAACGGCCGCAGCGACGTCCGATAGGCGGGGGCCGTGCCCGTCGTCCGCACCCCCGGGGATGCCACGCGCGATGACGCCCTCGCCGCCTTGCGCGCGGAAGGCTGCTCCGCGCCGCGGCCCTGGGGCAACGCGCCCGGGGACCGGTACGGCGCGCATGCCCACGACTACGACAAGGTGCTCTACTGCCTGCAGGGTTCGATCACGTTCCACACCGACGGCGGCGACATGACGCTCACGGCAGGCGACCGGCTGGACATCCCGGCCGGGACCACGCACGCGGCCACGGTCGGGCCCGCCGGCTGCGCCTGCGTGGAGGCCACGGCGTGAGGGCGGCGCTCCAGATCGACCAGCTCTGGTTCCGCCAGCCTGGCGGCATCGGCACCTACGTGCGGGAGCTCGCGGACGCGCTCGCGGCCACGGGTGATGTCGAGCTCAGCCTCTTCCATTGCCGCTTCGCCGAGGGCGGTCCGGACCCCGAGTGGCTCGGACGGTTCGCCATCGAAGAGGTGCCGGGGCCCATCCGCACGCTCTATCCGCAGTGGTCCCTTCTCGGACGCCCGAAGCTTCCGCCCGCGTTCCAGGCGTTCGACGTGGTGCACGCGACGAACCCCGTGAGCGTGCCACCGCTGCGCAAGGGCCCGGCGCTGGTGGTAACGGTCCACGACCTCGCGCACCACCGCTTCCCGGATCGGTTCCCGCCGCGATGGCGGTTCCTCTACGGCGCCGGGGTGCGGGCTGCGGTGAAACGGGCCGACGCCCTGCTGGTGCCCTCGAACGCCACCGCGGACGACCTCGTGGCGATCGCCGACGCCGATCCGATGAAGGTGCACGTCACCCCGCTCGCGGTACGCCCCATCGAGAGCGCCGCAGACGGCGCCGAGGCCCGCAGGCGGCTCGGGGTCACCGCACCCTACGTCCTGTTCGTCGGCACCCTCGAACCTCGAAAGAACGTCGTGAAGCTCGTGCGCGCCTACCGACAGGTTGCGCCCGACGTGCCGCACGCGCTCGTGCTCGCGGGACCCGACGGCTGGCACACCGAGGACCTGGAGGAGGAACTGGCGCGGGAGGGACCGGGCACGGTGATCCGCACGGGCGTCGTTTCCGACGACGATCTGGATGCCCTGTACCGCGGCGCGTCGGCGTTCGCCTACCCGTCGAGCTTCGAGGGCTTCGGCCTGCCGGTGCTCGAGGCGATGGCCCGCGGGGTGCCCACCGTCACCTCGAACGCCCCGGCGCTCGCGGAGGTCGCGGCCGGCGCCGCCCTGCTGGTGGAAGCGGACGACGTGGCGGGGCTCGCCGACGCCCTCGCGCGCATGCTCACCGACGAGACCCTCGCCACCGACCTCCGCTCTCGAGGGCTCGCGCGCGCCGCCGGGTACACGTGGGCGGCGACCGCGCGAGCGACGCTCGAGGTCTACGCTCTGGTCGCGGGGTCAGCATCCGCATGAAGGTCACCCTCATCTCCACCGTCTTGAACTGCGTGGATCGTGTGGCGCCGTTCCTGGCGTCCCTGGAGGAACAGACCCGGCGACCGGACGAGGTCGTGATCGTCGACGGAGGCTCCTCCGACGGCACCGCCGAGGCCTTCCGCGCCGGGTCGCGCGTCACGGTGATCGACGCCCCCGGGGCCAACATCTCCACCGGTCGGAACGTCGCGCTCGCCCACGCCTCCCACGAGGTCATCGCGGCCACCGATGCAGACTGCGAGCTGGATCCGGGCTGGCTCGCGGCGATCGTGGCGCCGCTCGAGGACGGGGCCGACGTCGCCGCAGGCTTCTACCAGCCCGTGGCCGAGGACTTCTTCCAGCGGTGCGTGGCCGCCCTCAATCTCCCGGCGGACGCCTCCGAGGTCGACCCGGCACGGTTCATGCCGAGCGCCCGGTCCGTCGCCTTCCGCCGCGAGTCGATCGACGCGGTCGGCGGTTACCCGGAATGGCTCGACATCGGCGAGGACATGTGGGTGGATCACCGCTGGCGCGAGCTGGGGATGGACATCCGCTTCGCGCCGGACGCCGTCGTGCGATGGACGCTGCGGCCGGACCTCCGATCGACCCTGACGCAGTACTTCCGCTACGCCCGCGGCGACGCGCTCGCAGGGATGCATCCCGAGCGCCACGCATTGCGGTTCGCCGTCTACGGAGGGCTCGTCGCCGCACTCGTCTCCGGACGGACCTGGCCCAAGCTGCTCGCGGCAGCCGGTGCGGTGGCGTACGCGCGCGCGCCGGTGCGCCGCGCCTGGCGGCGGATCCCCGACCCCGCCGACCGGGCCAAGGCCACGCTGGCGGTCCCGCTGCTGCTGGGCGCGACCGACGTCGCGAAGATGGCGGGCTACAAGGCCGGGCTCCTCCGCCGCGTCCGCGGACGCGACCCTCAGTCGTACACGTAGAAGCCGCGGCCCGACTTCCGCCCGAGGTGGCCCGCGGCCACGAGCCGTCGCAGGAGGCTGGGCGGGGCGTAGCGGGGATCGCGGAACTCCTCGAAGAGGACCTCGCCGATGGCGAGGGTCGTGTCGAGGCCAACCAGGTCGGTGAGGGCGAGCGGGCCCATCGGATGGGCGAGCCCCAGGTGGACCGCCGCGTCGATGTCCTCGCGCGTGGCGAAGCCCTGTTCATAGAGGCGGATCGCGTCGTTCAGGTACGGGATCAGGAGTCGGTTGACGATGAAGCCGGCCTCGTCGCGCGCCTGGACGCAGGTCTTGCCGAGCACGTCCGTCCCGTACGTGCGGATGAAGGCGAGGGTCTCCTCGCTGGTGGTGATGGCGGGCGTGAGCTCGAGGAGCTGCATCACGGGCGGAGGGTTGAAGAAGTGCAGCCCGACGACGTGGGTAGGTCGGCCGCTCGCCACGGCGAGCTCGACGATGGGGATCGAGGAGGTGTTGGAGGCGAGCACGACCCCGTCGCGGGTCACCTCGCCGAGACGGGCGAAGATGCCGAGTTTGGCGTCCAGCTGCTCCGTGGCGGCTTCGATCACCAGATCCGCGTCGGACAGGGCATCGAGGTCGACCGCGCCCTCGATGCGTCCGAGGAGCGCCTCGGCGTCGGCGGCATCGAGCTTGCCACGCTCGACCCCCTTGCTGACCGATCGCTCGATCGTGGATCGGCCGCTGTCCGCCAGGTCCTGCGAGCCCTCGACGAAGGTGACGCTCGCGCCCGCGCGCGCCACCACCTCGACGATGCCCGAGCCCATGAGCCCGCAGCCCACCACCCCGACCCGACGCACGTCCGCAACTTCCACCGTTCGGCCACTCCCTCCGGATGTCGCGCTCAGCCTACAATCCATGCCATGTCTGCCCATCGCGTGAACCGTTCCGCCGTCCTGGGCGTGGCCGCGGGCGGCGTGCTGCTGGGGCACTGGATCACGTACCAACTGGCGAGCCCACATACACACGCCCGCGAGATCCTGCTCGCGCGCACCGGTCACGTCTATCTGGGCTTCGTGAACGACCTCGGCATCGCGCTCACCCTCGCGGCGGTGGCGGCGGTCGTCCTCGGGCATCTCACGGACCGCGACCAGCCGCCCGCCGGGGTCGGGCGCTGG
Organism: uncultured Actinomycetes bacterium; assembly: GCA_963810915.1. Taxonomy (GTDB): domain Bacteria; phylum Actinomycetota; class UBA4738; order UBA4738; family HRBIN12; genus JAOUEA01. The sequence continues at coordinate 483,349 of CAWEPH010000006.1, forward strand.
TTCCTTCGTCTCGCCTGCTTCCAGCTGAGCGCGTTCCTCGCGATGGAGGTCGTGGAGCGTGTCTCCATCGGCGCGCCGCTCGCAGATCTGATGCACCACGGGCTCCTGCCCACCGGGATCGCGGTCCAGGTGGCCGTCGCCCTGGGCGGCGCGCTCGCGGTGTGCTGGCTCCTGCGGGCTGTGGGGCGCCTGCAGGAGATCCTGGCGCAGCCCGCGCCGACACCCGCGTTCGCCGTCGTGGCCCGGCTCGTCGCCACGGCTTCCGCCCCGGCCGCTCGGCCGGCGGTCGCCACCGTCGGGATCCGCGGTCCTCCCCCTCACTGATCGGTTGAACCGCGCCACCGCAAGGGGCGTACACACACCGAACAGAGAGGATCCGTCATGGATGTCCGTTCGCGAGCCCGCGGGCTCGCCGCGCTGGCGCTGGCCGGCGCACTCCTGCTGATGATGAACGGCACGGCCCTCGCGCACGCGGAGCGCTCCGCCGGACCGTTCGACTACGAGATCGGGTTCGGGACCGAGCCCGCCTATGTCGGCCAGCCCAACAGCGTGCAGTTGATCCTGAACAAGAACGGCAAACCGGTCACCGACATGACCGACCAACTGAAGGTGGCGGTGTCCTTCGGCAGCGACTCCGCCGATCTCACCTTCGAGCCCAACTTCGAGGTCGGCGGCGACGGCGAGCCCGGGGACTACCGGGCGTGGTTCGTCCCGTCGCAGCCCGGGAAGTACACCTTCCATCTCACCGGCACGCTCGACGGCACGGAGTTCGACGAGACGGTCACGTCGGGTCCGGATACGTTCAACGCCGTCCAGGAACTAGCCTCCGCCTCGTTCCCGCAGGTGAATGTCCCCTCCAATGAGGATCTCGCCTCGCGGATCGATCAGGAGTCGCAACGTGCCGCGGAGAGCGCGACGGCAACGGCGAATGCCGCGAGCACGGCGAAGACCGCCAAGAACATCGCGCTGATCGGCGTCGTGCTCGGCGCCCTCGGCCTGATCGTCGGCATCGGCGCGCTCGCCACCAGGAAGCGCACTTAGGTGCTCGCCCACGCGGGGGGCGCGGACGAGACGCTCTCGGTCGTCCTGCTCTTCGCGGGGCTGTGGATCGGCTGGGCGGGGTGGTCCCGGCTCAAAGGCAAGGGGTTCCCCCGCCTGCCGATCCGCGGCGCCTACGCGCTCATCGGGGTGGGTCTCGCGGTGGCGGTCAGCGCCGCCGTGATCCCCCGGATGGTCTTCGGGCCCACCCTCACACCCGCCGGGGCATCCCCCGCGGCCGTGCGCCCCTCCTCGACGGCGACGATCGGGTTCTCGAGGCCCAGCCCCGGCGCGACGGCACGAGGGGATACGCTCGAGGTCGTCATGACGCTCACCGGCGGCACGATCGTGGATGCGACGAGCACGACGCTCACCCCGGACACGGGGCACATCCACCTCTCGGTCGACCGCAAGCTCGTCTCGATGACCTACGGGCTCGTGCAAGAGATCCCGCTCGCGGGGCTCGCGCAGGGTCCCCACACCCTGGAGGCGGAGTACGTGGCCGCCGACCACGGACCCTTCGACCCGCCGGTGACGGCCACGGTGGACTTCACGATCGCCGGGAGCGGCGGGTGAGCGGCGTGCGCCGGCTCTCGCTGCTCCTCGTCCTGGCGACCTCCGCCGTCCTCGCCGCCGCGCCCGCCGCCTGGGCGCACGCCGGCCTGTCCTCGTCCGATCCCGCTGCGGGCTCGACGGTGCCCACGGCGCCCGCCACCGTCACGATGACCTTCACCGAGTCGCCCGACCCGACGCTCTCGGTCGTACACGTTCTGAACACGAGCGGCTCCGACGTGGAGGCCGGACCCGCGTCGGCGTCCGGCCCGGACCAGCTCAGCGTGCCGCTCCCATCCGACCTCCCGGACGGCACGTACACCGTCTCCTGGCGCGTGGTGTCCCAGCAGGATGGGCATGTCACCGCGGGGACCTTCAGCTTCGGGGTGGGCGTTGCGCCGCAGGCGCCCACCGGCGGCTCGACCACCTCCTCCGCGACGACCCCCGCGCCTTCGCCTCTGAGCGTGATCGGCAAGTTCCTGTTCTATGCCGGCCTGGTCCTCGTCGTCGGGGCCGTCGCGACGGGGCTCTGGGCGTTCGGCGGCCATGTGCCCGCGCGGCGGCGGCTCCTGGCGATCGCGGCCGCGGCCACGATCGCCGGTGCCCTCGCGATGGTGGCCGCCGAGAAGAGCGCGATCGGCGTGAGCTACGGGGTCCTCTTCCACTCCAGCGCGGGGAAGCCCCTGATCTGGCTCGCGGTCGGCGCGGCGGCCACCGCCCTCGGCGCGCTCTACGCGTCGCGCGACACCTCGCGGACGGCCCTCGTCACGGCGGGGGTGGCGGCCGCGATCACGATGTACACGCGTGCGGAGGGGGGCCACGCGGCGGTGGGCGGGTGGATCCAGATCACCCTCCAATGGGTCCACTTCCTCGCGATCGGCGTGTGGATCGGGGGGTTCGTCCCCGTGCTCCTGCTCCTGCGAGAGCGGCGCCGAGCCGGGGAGCCGCCGCCGGCGGCCGAGGTGGCGGCCTACTCGCGCCTGGCGGGCTACGCTCTCCTCGCGGTCGTCGCGTCGGGCGTCCTGCGCGCCACGAACGAACTCGGAGGGCTGGGCGCGATCACTCACCTTTTCGGCACGTCCTACGGCACCGTCCTGGCGGCCAAGGTCGCGCTCGCGGCAGCCCTGATCGCCCTCGGCGCAGCCAACCGCTACCGCTCGATCCCTCGCTTGAAGGAGACGGACGCGCCGATCCGACGGATCCTCTCGGTGGAGGTGTTCGGCGCCGTCGGCGTGCTCGCCCTCACGGGGCTCCTCACCGGGCTCGCGCCCAACCCCATCGCGACGCCAGCGCAGGTCGCGCCCGCGAACGTCACGGCGTCGGGGAGCGACTTCGCCACGACGATGAAGGTGACGCTCACCGCGGCGCCCGGCACCCCGGGCGCCAACCGCTTCGACGTGGACGTGAACGACTTCGACACGGGAGCGCCGCTCGACGTGACCTCGGTCAGCCTGCGGTTCCTCCTCGTCGGCCGACCCGACGTGGCCCCCAGCGACCTCGCGCTGAAGCCTCAGGGGGACGCGTGGACCGCCGAGGGAGACAACCTGTCGGTCGCGGGAGCGTGGGACGTTACCGCGACGGTGCAGCAGGGCGCCGAGGCCTCCGAGGTGCACATGAGCCTGAGCACGAGGATTCCCGCGCAGCAGGTGACCATCTCCTCGGAGGCCCCCGGCCAGCCTGTCCTGTACACCTTCACGCTGCCCGGCGGGCAGGAACTCCAGATCTACAACGACCCCGGCTCGGTGGGTACGAACCAGCTCCACGTCACCGCGTTCGACACCCAGGGGCAGGAGCTCCCGCTCGCCACCGTGAGCGTGGTCGCGACCCCGCCCGGCGGCGCCCCGAGGTCCCTCCAGACCACAAGGTTCAGCAAGGGTCACTTCCTCGCGCTGGTGGAGCTGACCGAGGGCACCTGGCACTTCGACGTGAGCGCAACCGCCCGCGACGGTACCGTGCTTCCAGCGTCCTTCGACCAGAAGATCGGACAGGGGTGAGATGCGCCTGAAGATCTGGCTCCTCGCGCTCGGGCTCACCGCCGTCGTCACGGCGTGCTCCGGCGGAACGTCGCCATCCTCGAGCGCCACGGCAACGGCCACGCAACGGCCCTCCAGCACGGCGGAGCTCACGATCGTGAGCCCCACCAACGGAGAGGTCGTGAAGGGTCCGAACGTGGCCGTGAAGGTCGACCTCACGGGGGCGAAGATCGTGCAAGTCACCAGCACGGATCTGAAGCCCGACGAAGGTCACATCCACGTCAGCCTGGACGGACAGCTCGTCACGATGACCTCGGGCACGGAGACGACGATCCGCGACGTGGCGCCCGGGCACCACGTCGTGCAGGTGGACTTCGTCGCCAACGATCACGGGCCGTTCTTCCCCAACGTGGTGGCCGTGACCTCGTTCGAGGTGAAGGGGTGAGCGCGCGCGCGGGACTGCCGACGAGGACCGCCGGTCGGTCCGTCGGGTCCATCGCGCTCGTGGCCCTCGGCTGCACGCTCCTCGTGCTGCGCACCCGCGTCCTCGTGCTCCCCGACGGCGACCGGGTGGCGTGGCTCGCTCTCCTGTACGGCGGTCTCCTCGTGGCCTCGCTGCTCGTCCCGCTGCCCGCGGATCGGCGGAGGGCCCACCCGACCCTGATCCTGGTGATCGGCCTGACGGCCGTGGTGGTCGCCGGCTGGGCGGCCGGGCGGCCCACTTCTTACGCCTTCGCGGCATGGGCGCTCCCCCTCGCGATCCTCGCCGCCGTGGCCGAGGAGGCCCTCTTCCGGCGGGTGGCCTACGGCGTGCTCGAGCCCTACGGCGCCGTCACGGCCGTCGCCGTGACGGCGCTCCTGTTCGCTGTGATCCACATCCCGCTCTACGGAGGCGCGGCGTTCCCGGTCGACCTGGGCGCGGGCCTGCTCTTCGGCTGGCAGCGATGGGCCGCCGGCACCTGGACCGTCCCCGCGGCGACGCATGCCGCGGCCAACTGCCTGGCGGTGATCCTGCGATGAAACGATGGCTCGCGATCGGGTGCACGTTGGGTCTGCTCGCAGCCGCGTGCACCTCCGGCTCCTCGTCGCCGCACGGCACGGTCGTGGTGGGCGCCGTCTACCCGTTGGGCGGCTCCCAGGGACCCGGAGGTATCGACGAGCACCGTGGGGTGCTCCTAGCCGCCGACCTCGCCAACCGAGACGGCGGGGTGAACGGCGCGTCGATCGAGGTGCGCTCGATCGACGCCGAAGGCCCCGACGCCGCGCCCGGCGCGGTCGCCGCGCTCGCCGACGACGGGGTCCGCCTCGTGCTCGGCAGCTACGGAAGCACGATCTCCGGCCCGGCCTCCACCGCGGCGGCGGACCGCGGCATGCTCTTCTGGGAGACGGGCGCGGTGGGCATGCTCCCCCCGGCTTCCGACCTCGGCGGCCTCACCTTCCGCGTGCCGCCCACCGGCGAGGTACTCGGACGCGCGGCGATCGCGTACATCGCCGACCACGTGGCGCCGTCGCTGCACCGCGACCCGGCCTCCCTGCGCTACGCCATCTCCTACGTCGACGACGCCTACGGGGACTCGGTGGCGGGCGGCGCGCGCGCGGAGCTGAAGTCCCGGGGCCTTCACGACGTCGGCGACTTCGGCTACGACTTCCGCACGGTGGACATGCAACGGTTCGTCCACAAGGTCGCCGCTGCGAGACCGGACGTGCTCTTCGTCTCCGCCTATCTCGACGACGCGATCGCGCTCCGGCGCCAACTGGTGGCCCAGCACGTGCCGCTCTTGGCCAACATCGGGACCTCGTCGAGTTACTGCATGCCGGCGTTCGGAGCCACGCTCGGCAAGGAAGCGGTGGGCGTGTACGCCTCGGACAAGCCCTCTGCCAGCGCGATCAACCCGGCGGGGCTGCGCCCGGAGGGGCGCGCGCTCCTGGAGCGCGCCAACGCCGCCTACTACGCGCGGTACGACACGGACATGAGCCCCGCGGCGCTCGCCGGGTTCTCCGGGGCATGGGCGCTGTTCACCGACGTGCTGCCGGCGTCGCCCTCGCTCGACCCCGCGGCCGTCGCGGACACGGCGCGCACCGTGGACCTGCCGCGCGGGAGCTTGCCCAACGGGAGCGGGCTGCGGTTCGGCGCGCTGGGCACGCCCGAGGCCGGCGACAACGTCGCCGCGGCCAGCGTGATCTGGGAATGGGTCTCCCCCGGCCACGCCGCCGTGATCTGGCCTCCATCCTTCGCCACCCAGCCCATGGACCCCTCCGCCTCGGACGCGTGGTGAGGCGTCGCGCCCTCGCCGGGAGCGCCCTCGGCATCATCGTTGCGTACGCGGCACTGGCCGCGTGGTCGGGTCACCTCTCGCCGCTCGCCCGAGGGCCGCTGCTCGACGGGCTCGGTCCGCCGCAGGCCTACCGATGGGTGAGCCCACCCCCGGACCTCGCGGCCACCAACGTCGCGCCGAGCAACCTCACCGGCTCGATGCCGCTCACGCCGAAGGGCGTGCTGGGCGCGTCGTTCGTGAGCTCGGACAGCCAGATCACGGTCATCGTGAAGGACGGAGCGATCGCGCCGCACGGCGGCGACACCTTGGTGTCGCTCGAGGCCACGCCGGTCGATGCCGCGACGCTCGCCCCACTCGAAGGGCGACCTCGAGCCCTTCGGGAACGCCTACCGGATCGCGTTCACCTACCTGCCCTCGAAGACGCGCGTGACGCAGCTGCGCGACCCGATCGACGTGTTGCTGGTCTATCCGTACACGGTGACGCTGCACGCCGCCCGACACGGGCTCTACGCCTCGCGTGACGGGAAGGCGTGGACCCGTTCGACGTCCCACGACCTCCTCGCCGCCTTCCAGGTGGAGGGGCCGGTCCCGGAGCCCGGCTTCGCGGTGGTGGGCGGCGTCCCCACGCCCGCGCCGGTGAGCACCTCGCCGACCGGCGGCGGCTCGACCAACGCGGTCGCGACGGGCCTCTTCGTCGTCGCCGGGGTGGCCCTGTTGGTGGGGATCGGCCTGGTGCTGCGCGGCCGGAAGCGAGGTTAGCCGCAGGCGGCGACGAGGAGCGGGTAGGGGTTCACCGCGTCCTCGATGATGGCGTAGCCGTACGCGCTCTCCGGCCACGTGCCGGGTGCCGGCATCACGTTGGGGTGGAACTCGAAGTGGTCGTGCGGCGTGCCCACCGCATCGCCCGTGTCGCCCACGTACCCGATCACGTCGCCCGCTTGCACGGGCCCGTTCGAGTTCGAAGAGTAGTGGTCGAGGTGCGCGTTGTAGACGGTGCCGTACCTGCCGCTCACGAACACCACGTTGCCGCCGAGCGAGTTGTAGTCCGAGCGCGCGTAGCCGTCGAACGGCGCGACGATCTCGCGTGCCGTAGGGCGAGAGGATGTCGACGCCCTTGTGCAGGTGATAGCCGCCCGGCGTAGCGAGGGGCGCCGAACCCGTCGCCGTAGCTGCGCGGGCCGTCGACCGGGCATCGCTCGAGCACGTGCTCGTAGCCGGCCGGGAGCGGCACCGAGGCGTGACCGCCTCCGTACCCCTGCGATGCCGCCGCGCGCAGCTCCTGCTGGTACTGCGCGGAGACCTTCTTCTTGTACCGCTCCGCCGCCGCCAGGTCCTGCTTGATCTGCGCGACCAGGCTCTGCTGCTCCTTCAGGCTCGCGTACACCTCGTCGCGCGCGGCCTGCGCCTTGGCCACGAGGGTCCTCTGTTGGACCTGCAGCTGCTGCAGCCGTTTGAGCTGGTAGTCGAGCTCGTTGCGGGTGTTCTGCACCGTGGTCGCGAGGTCGGCGTCGCTCTGCGCCACCGCGTCCACGTACTCGAGACGGTCCGAGAGCTCGGCCAGAGAGGACGAGCCGACGATGAACGCGAAGTTCTGGCCGGGTCCGCCGATGAACGCCTGCACCGCCCGGTCGTTCAGGAGCCCGACCGTCTCCTGGTACTTCTGCTTGGCGGCTTCGCTCTGCTGCTGCGTCGTCAGGAGCTGCGACGTGGTCTGCTCGAGGGCGGCCGCCGCATCGTCGAACGCGGCCTGCTTCTCGGCGAGCCCGGACTGGAGGGCGCCCAGGCGCTGCTGCGCGGCCTTCACGTCGTCGAGGTACTTCTGGACCTTCGCTTCGGCGCTGGCGACGTCCCCCTTGGACGTTGCATCGGCTCCGCCGGCGAGCATGACGACGCACGCGAGCGCCGTTGCGACCGCGAGGAATCGAGACGCGATGGGGAAGCGCGTGAGCGATCTCGTCATGGGGAAGTCCCTACCCTACCCACCTCGATGGCCTTGTTGGCAACCCTCGGGCGGTACAGGGTAGCCTGCGCCCGGCCCACCCGGGATACAACCATCCTCGGCGCGGCTCGCGACCTGCTTGAGGCCCGGGCTCGCTATCCGCGCAGGTGGATGACCGTTTCCGGCTCCTCGAACGCCTGCTGCCAGCCGTGATCCTCGAGGGTCCTTCGCGCCCACGCGACCTGTTCCGCGCCCCCCGCGGCCTCGTCCCCGAAGAGGCGTGCCGTCCACCACACCTGCGCCGCGAAGGGGTTCGCCACACCGCGCGGAGGCCGCTCCTCCTCCATGGCCGCAACGGATTTCGCTCGCGCCGTCTCCTCATCACCTTCGGCGAGCGCCAAGACGGCCTCGGCCGAGAGCAGGGCGGCCTCGGATCCGGGTTCGCCCTCGGCGAGGCGTGCCGCGGGGTCGCCCAGCACCGACCGAGCGGAGGACGTGTCGTGCCGCAGCGCGAGGATGCGGGCGAGCTCCGCCGCCGTCCACGTGACGAGCGCCCGCTCGTTCAGGTCCCTGCACAGGAGGAACGCCTCACGCAGGTCGCGCTCCGCCTCCTCCAGACGACCCGCCATTCGATGGATCACGCCCCGATCACCCAATGCGCTCGCCAGCTCCCAACGTGCGCCCAACTCGCGGAGGATGCCGGTGGCGGCCTCCGAGTGCTCGAGCGCCTCCTCCAGCCGCATGAGTCGCCGCATCGACGACGCGACCGTCTCGTGCGCGACCGCCGACGTGAAGGCTTGGCCGCCTTCCTCCGCGACGGCGAGGGCCTCGAGACCGACCTCCAGCGCCTCGACCTCGTCGCCCGCGGGCGAGATCACGTTGGCGAGGCCCACGAGCGCCCGGGACTCGGCCCATGCGTCACGACGCGGTCCCGAGCGCGCAACCGCCAACGCCTCGCGGAACATCGCCTCGGCGCGGTCCAGGTCGTTCCGCCAGAACGGGACCCACCCCGACATCAACAGGGTGCGCGCGAGCGTGTACGGATCGCCGAGGCGTCGGGCGGCGTCCAGGGCGCGATCGAACAGCGCGCCGGCCTCCAGGTCGTCCCCGCGGATCGTGAGCATGATGTCGGCAAGGAACCGGGAGGCGTGCGCACATACCCGGTCGCTCTCCTCGCCGGCGATGGCGAGGGCCTGGTGGAAGGCTTCCTCGGCCGCGTCGAATTCTCCGAGCCAGTACCGGCTCTCCCCCAGCATCGAGAGGATCCAGGCCTCCCGCTCACCCCACGTGTCCTGCGGGCCGCACAGGGCGAGAGCGCGCTCGTAGAGGTCGGCAGCGGACCGGGACTCGATGCGCATCCGCGCCAGGTTCCCCGCGTGTGCCAGAGCCTCGGCCGCGCGCTCGGCGAGCGTCCGGTCGCGCGGGTTGAGGTCGAGGGCCGCGAGGGCCGCCTGCTCGAGATGGAACGCGATCGTTCGCGGATACCGGTCCAGCGCCTCCTCGGAGAGCTTGTTCGCCACGCGCAGGTGCAGCCGCTGGCGCTCGCGCTTGGCGAGCGAGTCGTAGGCGACGTCTCGCAACACATCGCTGCCGAAGCGCCAGACGTTGGGCCGTTCCTCGTCGCGCACGAGGAGTTCCTCCCCCTCCGCCTCGGCCAGGAGCTCCTTGCGCGGCTCCACCAGGAGGGACAGCTCGTCGAGGTCGAAGCGGCCGCGCGGGAAGACGCTCGCCCGCCGCACGAGCTCGCGCGCCTGCGGCGTCAGCTGGTCGATGCGCGCCGCGACCACCGCCTGGACGGTGGCGGGCAGCATCTGCCCCGGCGAGGTGGGACCCCACGCCCAGGTCGGGAGCCTCTGCTCGTCGCGGCGGAGCATGCCGGTGATCTCCACGATGAAGAACGGGTTCCCGCCGGCATGCTGGGCGACGCGCTCGGCGTCGGGGTGCGTGAGGTCTCCCGTCATCAGGGCCAGTTCCGTGGCATGGGCGAGCGTGAGGGGCTCGACCCAAAGGGTGACCGCGTCGGCCAGCCCGCCGGCCCAGTTGGGACGCTGCTCGAGGAACTCCCAGCGGGCCACGCACACCATCATCAGCGGCACCTTGCGGGCTTCCTTGGCGAGTTGCTCGATCAGGTCGAGCAGGAGCGGGTCCGCCTCATGGAGATCCTCGAAGACGAGCACGACTGGTCCGTCCGACGCGAGCCCGGTGAGCATGGCCAGGATGCCGCTGCGGACCTCCGCCGCGTGGTAGCGGTTCTCCTGGCTCCCCTCCTCCCCGAGACCCAGCGTGAACCCCAACCGCCGCACCGCCCGGTCGACCTCGTCGCGCTCCACCCAGCCGGCCACGATCTCGCGGAGGCGTTCGAGGACCCGCTCCTCCGGAGCGTCGCGTTCCTCCCCGATCTCCCGGTAGACCATCTGGGCGAGCGGCCAGAACGTGACCTCCTCCTCGAAGGGGCTCGAGCGACCGGAGAGCACCTTCACCTCCTCGGGCAGGGTGCCGAGGAACTCCTCCACGACCCGGCTCTTGCCGATCCCCGGCTCCCCCAGCAGCGTCACGACGTGGGCGCGCCCTCGCTCCCGGACCCGCTCGAAGGTGTCCCCCAGCAGCGCCATCTCCCGCAGGCGGTCCACGAGCGGGATCGACTTCCGCGTCCCTCCTCCGGTCAGCGCGATCACCGGCCACGCCGCGATCTCGTCGTCGAACCCCTTGGCCTCGATCGAGCGCATCGGCCCGTACTCCACGGAGCCCACCGTGAGCTGGTGCGTGGTCTCCCCAACGAGGATCTCGCCCGGCGCGGCTGCCTGCTGGAGCCGGGCACCGATGTTCACCTCCGCGCCGATCACGAGGTTGCGGTCGGTTGCCGTGCCGACCGCCACACGCCCGGTGTTCACCCCGATCCGCACCTCCATGGGCATCGGCAGGCCGAGCCGAGCCTGCAGGCGCGCCGTGCGGTCCACGGCGGCCAGGGCCGCGCGGATCCCGCGCTGGGCGTCGTCGTCGTGGAGGGTGGGGACCCCGAACACGCCGAGCACGGAATCACCGATGAATCCCTCCGCACGTCCACCCAGCACCGTGATCTCGTCGGTGACGGCGCCGTGGAACGCGGCGAGGACCTCCCGGTAGCGCTCCGGGTCGAGCCGGGCGGCGAGCTCGGTGGAGGCGGCGAGGTCCACGAACACCACCGTCACGATCCGTCGTTCCGACGCGGGCGACACGGAGACGGGGGCTCCGCAATTCGGACAGAACCGTGCGTGCGGCGGCAGCGGCTCCCCGCAGCGTGGACAGGTCTCGGCGCTCACCGCGCAAGCATAAGTGGCCGCCATGACGGCACCGTGACGGGAAGATCAGCCGGCGACGTACTCGATCAGCTGCAAGGGGTTGCCGTCCGGATCACGGAAGGTGGCGAACCGCGCGAAGCCGGGGACCTCGCCCACCTGATCGTCGAACCGAACGCCACGGGACTCGAGCTGCCAGCGTGCGGCCTCGAGGTCCGCGACGCGGAAGACCGCCGTCGCGCCACCTTCCTCCCCGCGCTCACTGCCGTGCAACGCCAGGCGCACGGGCCCCGCGTCGAACTCCGCCCATTCGTTCCCATCACGGCGGAGCAAGGTGAGGTCCAGCAGGTCGGCGTAGAAGGCCACGGCCGCGTCCATGTCGCGGACCCAGTAGTAGACGTGGTCGAGCGGACCGATCACGGCTGGCCCAGGATCTTCGCCTTCTGCGCCTGGAACTCCTCCTCCGTCAAGACCCCGCGGGCGCGCAGGTCGGCCAGCCGCTCGAGCTCGGTGGTCACGTTGGGAGCCGCGGGGCTCGCGGCGGGCGTGACGGGCGCTGGCGGGGTCGGCGCGGAAGGGGCGGGCGGCGTGGAGGGGGCCTGCGGTTGAACGGCCGCCGCCGCCGCGGCCGTTCGCATCGTCTGGTGCTGATCGACCTCGCTCGCCTGGTAGATCTCTCGCTGGACCTCCTCCGGATGCCTGATGAACGAGAACTCGTTGCGGCCGGTCTCGCTGGCGGACTGGATCACGAGCGTCCCCGCGCCCACGATGCGCTCGAACAGACCCTGCTCGAACCGGACGTCGTTGATCTTGTCCAGAGGGATCTCCATCGAGCGCTTCGCGATGAACCCCTCGCGATGGATCACGCGGCTCGTGGTCACGACGAAGTTGGAGGTCACCCACCATACGAATCGACGCACCGGGTAGAGGATCATCAGCCCCAGCCAGGCGATCCAGACGACCGCCGTGAGCGCTCCGTTGTCGACGGGCCCGACCGTGGTGAGCCACCCGGCGAAGAGCGTCGCGCCGACCGCCACGAGAGCGGGGAGCGCGATCGCGACCCAGTGGGGTCGCAACTCGGTGACGATGTCCTCGCCGGGGATCAGGAGCTTGCGTGGGAACGCCATGCGCGCACGGTACCCCGAGCCCGTAGGGGCGACAACCGTCAGCGCAGGTGCATGACCTCCCCGGAGATGACGGTCACGGGACCGCGATCCGTCTCCATGATCAGGCCGCCGTGTGGATCCAAGCTGGTCGCGATGCCGCGGACGACCCCGTCGCCCGCGAGGGCAGCCTCGACTCGGCGGCCGAGGGTGGCGGACACCCGAGACCACCGGTCCACGACGTCGGCGCCGAACCCCGGCGTCCCGGGGCGGTACCCATCGCGGAAGGTGCGGAGGAACCCCTCGAGCAGCGCGAGCGGGTCCACGTCGATGCCGAGCCCGCGGGCGCCGGGCACACCGCCGGGAGGCTCCAAGTTCACGCCCGCGCCCAAGATCGCGTAGCGGAGCCGCCCCCCGGCCACGGCCGAGTCCATGAGGATGCCGCCCACCTTCCCACCCTCGCTCAGGAGGTCGTTGGGCCACTTGCACCGGATCTCGGCGCCGGTCACGGCCCTCGCCGCCTCGGCCATCGAGGCGCCCGCCAAGATGGGCAAGAGGCCGGCGTCGGCCGGCTCGAGGGATGGCCGCAGCACGACGCTGAACAGGAGGGCGGCACCCGGCCGATCCTCCCACGACCGCCCGAGTCGGCCCTGGCCGTCCGTCTGGTGGCCGGTGGCCGCGAGCGTCCACTCGGGCGCACCGGCTTCCGCTCGGGCCCGGGCCGCCGCGTTGGTGGAGCCGGTAGTCTCATCCCACTGCGCGGGAGCCGCGCATCCCGCGGCCACGAGCACGCGTTCCAGATCGGCCGTCGTCGTCATTTGACTCCCCCTCGGAGTCCGGAGAGTATCGCGAACCACGTGAAACCCAAGGTCTTGATCGCGAACCGAGGCGAGATCGCGGTGCGGATCATCCGCACCTGCCGCGAGCTCGGCATCCCCAGCGTCGCCGTCTACTCCGATGCCGACCGCGACGCCCTCCACGTGCAGATGGCCGATCAGGCGTTCCGGATCGGACCCGCGCTCGCCTCAGCGTCCTACCTCTCCATCCCGGCGATCGTCGAGGCAGCGCTCCGCGCGAAAGCGACGCTCGTGCACCCGGGCTACGGGTTCCTGGCCGAGCGCGCCCAGTTCGCCAGCGCCGTGACCGAGGCAGGGATGACCTTCGTCGGCCCGAGCGCCGAGGCGATCGAGATCATGGGCGACAAGGCCGCCGCGCGGCGCGCGGCCGATGCGAGCGGGATGCCGATCGTGCCGGGGACCTCCGAGCCCGTGGATCTGCGTGCCGCGCGCAAGCGGGCGGAGCGCATCGGATTCCCCCTCCTCGTGAAGGCGGCGTTCGGCGGAGGCGGCAAGGGCATGCACGTGGTGCGGGACGCCGGCCACCTGGAGGAGTCCCTCAAGCGGGCCGCCCGCGAGGCCCAGTCCTATTTCGGCCGCCCCGAGGTCTTCCTGGAGCGCTACGTCGACCGCGCGCACCACGTGGAGGCGCAGGTGCTCGCCGACACCCACGGCAACGTGCACTTCCTGGGCGAGCGCGATTGCTCGGTGCAGCGCCGGCACCAGAAGCTGGTCGAGGAGACCCCGTCTCCGGTGATGGACGGCACCCTGCGCGAGCGGTTCCGCGAGGCGGCGATCGAGCTCACGCGCGCGTCGGGCTACGTCAACGCCGGCACGATCGAGTGCATCGTCGACGAGGACGGGTCCTTCTACTTCCTGGAGATGAACACGCGGCTGCAGGTGGAGCACACCGTCACGGAGATGGTGACCGGTCTCGACATCGTCGCGCTCCAGTTGGCGGTGGCCCAGGGAGAGACGATCAGCCACCTCGATCCCCAGCCCCGTGGGCACGCGATCCAATGTCGCATCAACGCGGAGGACCCGGGCCGGAACTTCCTCCCGGGACCGGGACGCATCACCCGCTACCGGGAGCCCGGAGGGCCGTTCGTGCGGACCGATTCGGGCGTCGAGGAGGGCGGTGAGGTTCCCGGCGACTACGACTCGATGTTCGCGAAGCTGATCGCGTTCGGCGGGGACCGCGAGCAGGCCCGCCGGCGCATGCTGCGCGCCCTCGAGGAGTTCGAGGTCGAGGGCGTGCCCACGACGATCCCGGTCCATCGCTGGATCCTGTCCTCGAAGGAGTTCCGGGCCGGGACGGCGACCACCACGTGGCTCGAACGGGCGCTGGTGGGCGCCGACCTGCCCGCACAGGTGGATCTGCAGCCGGCCCCGTCGGGCCCCCAACCGGCGCGGCCCGCGGACCTCCTCGTCGAGGTCGACGGCCGCAGGGTGCCGGTGCGCGTCTTCGACGAGCGGCGGGATCTGGCGCCGAAGCCCCCCGCCGCCCACGATGTGCACCACGGGGGCCACGTGCACGGCGTGGTCCAAGCGCCGATGCAGGGCACGATCTTGAAGGTCCTGGTGGAGAAGGGACAGGCGATCGAGGCCGGCGACGTGATCTGCATCCTGGAGGCGATGAAGATGGAGAACCACATCGCGTCCAACCGTGAGGGCGAGGTCACCGAGCTGCCGATCCGCGTCGGACAGGTCGTGGAGACCGGTCAGACGCTCGCCGTCATCGACTGAGGGCTTCCTCGATCCTCTCGTCCTGCGGGCCCTCCGCCTGCGGGGGCGTGGACGGGACGAACAGGGCGAACGCCGATCCCTCGCCGTCCGAACGCGCGAGCCAGAGCCTGCCCCCGATCGACTCCGCCATCCGGCTGCAGATGTAGAGCCCGAGCCCGGTGCCGCCCACGCGACGCGTGGCCGACTGGTCGACCTGGAAGAAGCGCTCGAAGATGCGCTCCTGCGCGTCCTCCGGGATCCCGGCCCCCTCGTCCGCGACGCTCAGCACCACGCCGTTCACGGCGGGCTCCGCGCTCACCGTGACGCGCGTGTCGGGCGGTGCGTACTTGAGCGCGTTCTCGACGAGGTTCGACAGGATCTGGTGGAGCTTGCCCTCGTCGGTGAGCATCGGATGCACGCTGTCCGGGACCCGCACGTCGAACGTGTGCCCGTGCGCGCGCGGACGCAGCTCGTCCACCACCTGGCCGACGAGCCGGTCGAGCGGGACCGAGCTCAGCGCCAGCGGCTCCACGTGCGCCTCCAGGCGACCCACCACGAGGAGCTGCTCGATCAACCTGCGCAACCGATCGCTCTGACGGTCTGCGGCCTCCAGGAACGATCGCCGCTGGTCGTCGGGGAGGTCGTCCGCGAGCTGCAGCATCGTCTTGATGTAGCCCTGGACCGAGGTGAGCGGGGTCCGCAGCTCGTGGGACACGACGGCCACGAACTCGTCCTTCAGACGGTTGAGCTCCTTCTCCTGGTCGAGCGAACCCTGCAGGCGCTGTGCCAGGGCCGCGTTCTCGAGCGCGAGCCTCGTCCCCCACCACACGGCGATGGCCGGTGCCGCGGCCAGCGGAACGAGCCAGAGCGAGACGTCCGCCGCCGCGACGACCACGGGCGCGAGGGCCACCAGGGGCAGGGTGGCCTGCGCCTGGAAGAACAGGTCCTTCGAGATGTACGGCCAGAACGGCACGTCCTGGGTGAGGCATACGGCGATGTCCGTGATCACCGTGTTGAGGACGAAGAAGACCACCGCGGCCACCAGGAACGGCACGAGCGCGCCGTTGCCCAGCGACGGACCGCCGCCCAGCGCCTCGTAGATCGTGCCGGCGAGCCCGAGCGAGAGCGCGTACTGGCCCACGTTGAAAGCCGCCCTGCGGACGCTCTTGCGGACGATGAGGTCGGCGATCACGGAGGCGAAGACCTGCACGATCACCGCCGCGGGGGTGCCGAACCCGATCAGGAGCGCGAACGCGAACGTCGTGGAGGCCGTGAGCTCGTCCACCTCGCCTCCCCGTCGCGGCACCGAGATCGGGAAGACCTCCCCCACGAGCAGCAGGAGCGCGAAGAGCCAGAACCCGCGTCCCTGCGAGGCGACGTGCAGCTGCGCCGAGGCCGCGAACAGGAACACCAACGAGCCGCCCGTCACCGTGACGAGCGCGAGATAGGCATCCAGGAATCGGAAACGCGTCGACATCCTCCAGGAGTCTTCGGCCGGTGCGGCGGTCGACCGAAGGGCCGGAGGTTAGATGTGGCGCTGCAGGAAGCTCCTCACGGTGGCGACATAGGCCGCGGGCTCCTCCACGAACGCCATATGCGCGCTGTGCTCGAAGATGGCCAGCTCCGCGCCGTCGATGCCCGCCGCGATCGCTTCGGCGGCCTCCGCCGTGCATGCGCGATCGTGGCGACCGGCGAGGACGAGGGTCGGCGCGCGGACCAGCTCGAGCCGGTCCTCCACCTCGATGCCGCCGAACCCCGTGGCGGCCGCGTGCCTGAGGACGGCGGGCGCGTACACGGCGTTCTCCGTGTCGGCGATGTAGCCGGCGATCCGCGGGTCGAGCGGGTCGGCGAAATGGAACGGCATCTGATCCGCCATCAACCGCGCGAACTCCTCCTCCGTCTGGACGTGCGGTTCGCGCGCCCAGGAGGCGGCCACCTGCTCGCGGAGCGAGGAAGGCTCGAAGCGCGAAAGGCTTCCCTCGACCGCGGGTCCCAGGAAGCGCAGCGAAGGAAGCCCGGCTGACACGATGACCTGCGAGGCCATGCCCGGGTAGTCCACCGCGTTCTGGAGGGCCACGAAGGCTCCGAAGGAGTGACCGAGCACCGCGTAGCGCTCAAGTCGGAGGGCCCGCGCCAGCATGATGACGTCCTGCGCATGACGCTCGAGCGTCCAGGTGGACTCCGGGCACGCCGCGGAGCGGCCGCACGCGCGAGCGTCCACCAGGAGCAGCGTGAAGCTGTCGCCGAGGGGATCGAGGTGATCCGCGAACTCGTGGTGGTCGAGGCCCGGACCTCCGTGCAGGACGAGGATCGGGTAGCCATGGCCGCGCTCCTCCACCCAGAGCGCGGTGTCGTCGATGCGGACCAGCCGCCCCCGCTCGGTCACGGCTTGCCCCAGGTCTCCCTCCCGGAGATGCGGAAGCCGGAGTCGTGGACCTTGTAGCGACGGTTCACGCTGATCAACAGCGCCGTGATGGTCTCGGTCACGCGCGCCATCGACAGGTCGCCGCAATCAACCCAGCGCAGACCGGGGATCTCCTCGAAGAGTCCCCCCACGACGTGCTTCGCCTCGGCATCGTCCCCGCAGAGCAGCACATCCGAGTCGATCGGACGACCCAGGTCCTGCAACGCGCTCGCCGCGATCGTGTGGAACCCCGCCACGACCCGCGGGCCGTGGCCCAGGATCGATCGGGCCTGTTCGGCCGCCGATCCGTCCCAGGGTCTGACGAGTTGCCACGGGCGCCCTCCCACCGCCGTCGCGAGCGGGCTCGTGGCGTCCAAGACGATGGAACCGGGACGCACCGCCTCCTTGATCGATCGGCAGATGTCCGCCTGTGCCGCGAAGGGGACCGTCACGAACACGACGTCGGCGGCGTTGGCCGCGCCGGCGTTGTCGGTGCCATCGACGGTTGCGTGGCCGCCCAGCTCCTCGACGGCGCGGGCCCCGGCTTCGCCTCCACGCTCCGCCTCGCGGGAGCCGATCACCACGTGATGCCCCGCCGCGGCCAGGCGCAGAGAGATGCCGAAGCCCTCGGCCCCCGTCCCACCGATCACCGCGACGTCCATGGGCTGCAGCCTAACGGTCACGGATGGGAACCGGAAACGGTTGAGGGGTCGGGGCGAAGCCCCCGACCCCTCTGACCGCCGTGCGTCGGAACGTGTTCGAGGACCTACCTCTGGCCGACCCAGACGGGGACGACCGCGAGATCGTAGCCGGCGGTCCCGTTGCCCCAGGCGTAGACCTGGTAGGCGTACCCGGCCTCGGTGTGCAGCGTGGCCGGTCCGATGACCGCCTTCGAGCTGCCGGGCAACGTCACCTTCACCCGGTAGTTGCCCTCCGGCACGTCGTACACGCGCTTGCCACCCCAGGCGAACTTGCTGCCGCTGTTCAGGCGCGAGCCGTTGGCCCACACGTTCACGGCCGGGGCCTCGGCGGCGTGACGGACCTGCAGGCGCACCGTGCCCTCGTCGACCCTCGACACGTCGTTCGCGAAGATCTTGAGGTTGGGCGTGCCCGAGGCGTTCAGGTTGGCGACCACCGTGTAGTTGCGGCCGCCCGCCACCGTGGCGTCGGCCGCCAGGACCTCGGCCGAGCAGCTCGTGCCGGCCGCCACCACGCCGAGGTGATACGTGCCCGCCGGCAGCTTCACACCGGCCACGACCTCGCCGGGGTGGAAGTCGGTGATGGCCTTCGTCCCGTCCACGCAGACGTCCACGTCGAGACCGGGGATCCCGTGGACCACGTTGAGCATGGCCCTCGCGGATCCGGCCGAGGCCGTCCCCACACCGACGATCGTGAGCGCAGCCGTCAAGGCGACGACCAGCGTCAGCATCCGCTTCCGCATCGCTCTCCTCCTTCCATCCCCCCTCAGGGGGAACTCGTTGTGGAGCCCATCCGCACCCGACATGGGTCCGGTTCACGATCCCGGGTTCTTGCATGGGTTCTGCCATGATCCGGCCACGGGTAGGGTGTGGGCCGCCATGCCGCAGTTCGCGACCGACCTCATCGAACTCGCGGTCGGCGTGGTGTGCCTAGGCGTGATGGCGACGACGTGGCGCCGCGGCCTCCGGGTCGTGGCCGTCGTCTTCGCCGCGGCGGGGATCGCGGCCGTGGCGCACGCCGTCTGGTCGATGGCGACGTAGCGGCTCAGAAGGTGGGGCGGTACTCCCCGAAGACGCCGCGCAAGACGTCCGAAACCTCGCCGAGGGTGGCGCGCACGCGCAGGGCCGCCTTCATCGGCGGCAAGACGTTGGCCGTGCCGCTCGCGGCCTCCCCCACCCCGCGCAGGGCGCGATCCACCGCGCCCTGATCCCGCGCCGCGCGCAACGCCCGCACGCGGTCGGCCTGCTTCGCCGTCTCCTCTTCGGTCACGCGATGCAGTTCGATCGCCTTCTCCTGCGGGTCGACGAATCGATTCACACCCACCACGACCCGATCCCCCGACTCGATGCGCTGTTGGATCCGGAACGCGGCCTCGTGGATCTCGTCCTGCACGTAGCCCGCCTCGATCGCGCGCACCGCGCCGCCCATCGCGTCGATCTCCTCGATGTAACCCTGTGCTCGGCGTTCGAGCTCGACGGTCAGCGCCTCCACGAAGTAGGAGCCGGCGAGCGGGTCGGCGGTCTCCACGACTCCCGTCTCGTACCCGATGATCTGCTGCGTGCGGAGCGCGATCGTGGCGCTGTGCTCGGTCGGGAGGGCGAGCGCCTCGTCGAAGGCGTTGGTGTGCAGCGATTGGGTGCCGCCGAGGACGGCCGCGAGCGCCTCGAGGGCGGTGCGCACGATGTTGACCTCCGGCTGCTGCGCGGTGAGGGTGGCGCCCCCCGTCTGCGTGTGGAACCGCAGCATCAGGCTCCGCGGGTCCTTCGCGCCGAAACGCTCCGCCATGATCGCCGACCACAGGCGACGCGCCGCGCGGAACTTCGCGATCTCCTCGAAGAACTGCATGTGGCACGCGAAGAAGAACGACAGGCGCGGCGCGAAATCGTCCACCGCGAGTCCGGCGTCCAGCGCCGCCTGCACGTACGCGATGCCGTCGGCGAGCGTGAACGCGATCTCCTGGGCGGCGGTCGAGCCGGCCTCGCGCATGTGGTACCCGCTGATCGAGATCGTGTTCCATCTCGGGACGTGCTCTCCGCAATATGCGAAGAGGTCGGTGATGAGCCGCATCGACGGTACCGGCGGGTAGATGTACGTGCCGCGCGCCGCGTACTCCTTGAGGATGTCGTTCTGCACCGTGCCGCTGATCCGCGAGGCGTCGACGCCCTGTCCCTCAGCCACGAGCTCGTAGAGGAGCAGCAGGATCGGGGCCGTCGCGTTGATCGTCATGGAGGTCGACACACGGTCGAGCGGGATGCCCTCGAACAGGCGGGCCATGTCCTCGACGGAGTCGATCGCGACGCCCGTCTTGCCGACCTCGCCCTCCGCACGGGGGTGATCGGAATCGAGGCCCATCTGGGTCGGGAGGTCGAAGGCGACGGAGAGCCCCGTCTGGCCCTGCTCGAGGAGGTAGCGGAAGCGCGCGTTGGTCTCGTCTGCAGTGGCCATGCCCGCGTACTGGCGCATCGTCCAGAGCCGGTCGCGATACATGCCTGGATAGATCCCGCGGGTGTACGGCGAGCCTCCGGGCATCCCCAAGTCGCGGGCCGGATCGAAGTCGAGCGAGGCGAGGTCTTCTGCGGTGTAGAGGGGCTGCAGTTCGATGCCCGAATCCGTGCGGCGCTCGTCGCTCATCGCCTCAGCCTAATGCCCGGGCTCGGGCGAGCGCGCCGTCACACGCTAGGGTGAACCGATGGATATCACCGACCCCCGCATCGATGCCTATCTCCGATCCCTGCAGGCCCGCCACGACGAGGAGGTCCTCCTCGAGATGGAGACGGAGGGCGCGCGCCGCGGCTTCCCCATCGTCGGGCGCAACGTGGGCGTGACGCTGGAGCTGCTCGCGCGCTCCGTCCAAGCGCGCACCGTGTTCGAGCTGGGCTCCGGCTTCGGCTATTCCGCGTACTGGTTCGCGCGGGCGGTGGGTCCCGAGGGCGAGGTCCACTGCACCGACGGCGACCCCGAGAACGAGGTGGCCGCTGCCGGCTACCTCGCACGGGCGGGGATGGTGGACCGGATCCGCTTCCACGTCGGCGACGCCGTCACGTTGCTCGGGGAGACCTCCGGCGAGTTCGACGTCGTCTACGACGACATCGACAAACACGGCTACCCGGATGCCTGGCGTGCCGCGCGCACGCGGATCCGCCTCGGCGGCCTCTACATCTGCGACAACGTGCTCTGGTCGGGGCGCGTGCCGCCGGACGGGGAGGAACCCGATGCGCTCACGGACGCGATACGCGAACACAACGCGGCGATCGCCGCCGACGAGCACTTCATCTCGTCGATCCTCCCGATCCGCGACGGCGTGATGGTGGCGCTCCGCATCGCCTGATCCTGCCGCGTCCGAGGGTGGACGTTCCGGAGTAGACTCCGCGCGGCCTGCTGGACGCTCCGGTTAGCGAGTGCGGAACCGGGCGCGATAGATTGGGAGCGATCCGATCGTGGCGACTCGACTCCGCAAGAAGAGGTCCGACTACGGCTCCGTCTACAAGGGGCATCCGGGGCAATGGTCCTGGGTCTTCCACCGCGTGACGGGCGTCGCGATCATCCTGTTCCTCTTCGCCCACGTCGTGGACACCGCGGTGATCGGCTGGGGACCGGAGGCCTACAACAAGGTCATCGCGGCCTACGAGAACCCGTACGTGCGGCTCCTCGAGCTGGGGCTCGTCGCGGCCGTGCTCTACCACTCGATCAACGGCATCAAGATCACCCTGATCGACTTCTTCCCGAAGCTGGTGATCCACATCAAGGCGCTCTCGATCGCCACGGTCGTCGTGTTCCTCGGCGCCATGATCCCGATCACCCTCATCATGGGCAAGCAGGCCCTCGATCTGCTGAGGAGCTGAGCCCATGGCCGTCGAGACGCCCGCGCGCACGCCATCGGATGCCGGCCCCCCGCCGGAGGCGCGCGGCTCGGACATGCGGATGGGCCGTGAGCGGCCGGTCGGCGGCTTCGAGCTCTGGGCCTGGCTCTTCATGCGGATCAGCGGGCTGGTGCTGCTGATCCTTGCGGTGGGTCACGTGCTGATCATGCACGTGCCGGACAACGGGGTCGGGCGCGTGAACTTCGCGTTCGTGGCGATGCGCTGGCAGAGCCCGTTCTGGCGCAGCTGGGACTGGATGATGCTCACGCTCGCGTTGATCCACGGGATCAACGGCCTTCGCAACATCACGCTCGATTACGTCCGCAGACCCGGGATCCGGTTCGCGGCCAACATGTTCTTCTACACGCTGGGCTTCGCCCTCTTCGTGCTCGGCTCCGTGATCGTCTTCACGTTCGATCCGTCCAAGTGGCCGGGGGCGGTCTGAGATGGTGACCACGCACACGTACGACGCCGTGGTGGTAGGCGCGGGCGGCGCGGGCATGCGCGCCGCGATCGAGGCGAGCGGTCGGGTCCGCACGGCGGTGATCTCCAAGCTGTACCCCACCCGGTCACACACGGGGGCGGCGCAGGGCGGCGTCTGCGCCGCGCTCGGCAACGTCGAGGAGGACCACCCCGAGTGGCACGCGTTCGACACCGTGAAGGGCGGCGACTACCTCGTCGACCAGCCCGCCGCCCAGCTGATGACCGAGGAGGCGGTCGACGCCATCATCGAGCTCGAGCACTTCGGACTCCCCTTCAACCGCACGCCTGAGGGCAAGATCGATCAACGCCGCTTCGGGGGCCATACGGCGAACCACGGCGAGCGCCCGGTGAAGCGCGCCTGCTACGCGGCCGACCGCACCGGGCACATGATCCTGCAGACCCTGTACCAGCAGTGCGTGAAGCGCGACGTGCGCTTCTTCAACGAGTTCTACTGCCTCGACCTCCTGCTGGACGAGCGCGGCCACACCGCGGGCGTCGTGGCCTACGAGCTCGCGACCGGCGAGATCCACGTCTTCCGGGCCAAGAGCGTGCTCTTCGCCACCGGCGGCTACGGGCGGATGTTCCGCGTGACCTCCAACGCGCACGCGCTCACGGGCGACGGCCCCTCCGTCGTCTGGCGCCGCGGGATCCCGCTGGAGGACATGGAGATGTTCCAGTTCCACCCGACGGGCCTCTACCGGCTCGGGGTCCTGTTGTCCGAGGCCGCGCGCGGCGAGGGCGGCATCGTGCGGAACAAGGACGGCGAGCGGTTCATGGAGCGCTACGCGCCGACCATCAAGGATCTCGCGCCGCGGGACATGGTGAGCCGCGCGATCTATCAAGAGATCAAGGAGGGCCGCGGCGACGGCCCCAACGCCGACTACGTCTACCTCGATCTCACGCACCTGCCCGCCGCGCTGATCGAGGAGAAACTCCCCGACATCACCGAGTTCGCACGCGTGTACCTGCAGGTGGAGCCCACGAAGGAACCGGTCCCCATCCAACCAACGGCGCACTACGCGATGGGCGGCATCCCGACCGACGTCGACGGGCGCGTGGTGACCGGTCCCGAGGAGACACCCGTGCCCGGCCTCTACGCGGCCGGCGAGTGCGCGTGCGTGAGCGTGCACGGCGCCAACCGCCTGGGGACCAATTCGTTGCTCGACATCGTGGTCTTCGGCCGGCGCGGCGGCGCCCACATGGCGCGGTACGCGAAGGACGCGGACCTCCCCGAGCTGCCCGAGGCCCCCGCGGCACGCACGCTGGGCCTGTTGGACGACATCCTCACGCGGCAGACCGGTGAGAACGTCGCGGACATCCGCAAGGAGATGCAGGACGCGATGTTCGACCTGGCCTTCGTGGTGCGCACGGAGGAGGGGCTCGGGAAGATGCAGGAGATCCTGGGCGGCCTGCGCGAACGCTACGATCGCGTGGCCGTGACGGACAAGGGCAGCGTCTACAACACCGACCTGATGGAGACCGTCGAGGTCGGGTTCCTGCTGGACTGCGCGGACGCCCTGGTGACCGCGGCCCGGGCCCGCACGGAGAGTCGCGGCGGTCACTTCCGCGAGGATCATCCCTTGCGCGACGACGCCAACTGGCTGAAGCACACGCTCGCCTACCGCGAAGACGACGGCAGCATCCGCCTCGACTACAAGCCGGTGAAGCTCGGACCCTACGTGCCCATGGAGCGGAAGTACTGATGGCGAGCGCGGCGGAGGTCCTGCAGAGCTCGGACGGACGCGAGGTCGGACGCGCGCACCGCAAGCTCACCCTCACCTTGAAGATCCGCCGGTTCAACCCGGAGGTCTCGCAGGAGAGCTGGTGGGACGAGTTCACCGTCGAGGCCGATCCGCTCGAGCGACTCGTCGAGGTGCTCCACACCGTCAAGTGGCATCAGGACGGCACGCTCACGTTCCGCCGCTCCTGCGCGCACGG
Organism: uncultured Actinomycetes bacterium; assembly: GCA_963810915.1. GTDB lineage: Bacteria > Actinomycetota > UBA4738 > UBA4738 > HRBIN12 > JAOUEA01. The sequence goes on from CAWEPH010000006.1 coordinate 507,450, forward strand.
CATCTGCGGCTCCGACGCGATGCTGATCAACGGACGCAACGCCTTGGCGTGCAAGGTGCTCGTGACCGACGTGGCCCCGAAGGTGACCGTGGAGCCGATCCGAGGGCTGCCGGTGCTCAAGGATCTGATCGTCGACATGGACCCGTTCCTCGAGGGGTACCGGTCCGTGCTCCCCTACCTGATCAACGACGAGGGTGAACCCGACGCGGAGCGGTTCCAGTCGGCCGAGGACCGGGCGCGCTACGACGACACCACGAAGTGCATCCTCTGCGCTGCATGCACGACGTCGTGCCCGATCTTCTGGGGCGACGAGGGCTACGTCGGCCCGGCCGCCATCGTGAACGCTCATCGGTTCATCTACGACTCGCGCGACCATGGCTCCCGCGAGCGCCTGAAGATCCTGTCGGAGAAGACGGGCGTCTTCCGATGCCGGACCACGTTCAACTGCACGGACGCGTGCCCGCGCGGCATCCAGGTGACCAAAGCGATCCAGGAAGTTAAGCGCTCGATCCTGTTCGACCGCTTCTGAGCCTCGCACCTGGGCCGTTCGGTATGGTTCCCGGCGTGGCGCACAGGGTGACGATCATCCCCGGAGACGGGATCGGTCCGGAGGTGGCGGCCGCCGCACGGCTGGTCCTGGACGCCGCCGACGTCGACATCGAGTGGGTCGAGCGACCCGCGGGGACGGCCGCGCTGGACGAGTACGGCACGCTGATGCCGGAGGAGACCCTGGACGCGATCCGCACGGCTCGCGTGGCGATCAAGGGCCCCATCACCACGCCCGTGGGCACCGGGTTCCGGAGCGTGAACGTGGCGTTGCGCCAGGGCCTCGATCTCTTCGCGGCGGTGCGGCCGGCGCGGGCGCTGCCGGGCGTGCGGCTGCGGCATCCGGGTGTCGACCTCGTCGTGATCAGGGAGAACACCGAGGACCTCTACGCCGGGATCGAGTATGAAGAGGGTTCCCCCGAGGCCGCCGCGCTCCGCGAGGAGCTGAAAGCGCTGGCCGGCTACGAGCTCCCCGCCGACGGCGGCATCACGGTCAAGCCGATCAGCGTGAGCGGCACGCGCAGGATCGTTCGGTTCGCCTTCGAGTACGCGCGCGCGAACGGCCGCAAGAAGATCACGGTCGGGCACAAGGCCAACGTGATGCGCTACTCCGACGGCCTCTTCCTCGAGACGGCCGAACTCGAGTCCCGCAGCTACCCCGACATCACATGGGAGGACCGTCAGATCGACCATCTCACGAGCCGCCTCGCGAAGGATCCCTCCCGGTTCGACATCCTCCTGCTCCCCAACCTCTACGGCGACATCCTGAGCGACCTCTGCGCGGGGCTGGTGGGCGGCCTCGGACTGATCCCGGGCGCGAACATCGGGTGGGAGTACGCCGTCTTCGAGCCGGTGCACGGGAGCGCCCCCGACATCGCCGGGCAGGGCAATGCCAACCCGATCGCGATGATCCTGTCCGGCGCCATGATGCTCCGCCACATCGGCGAGCAGACGGCGGCCGAGAACGTCGAGTGGGGCGTGGACGAGGTCCTCCGGCGAGGCGAGGTGCGCACGCCGGACCTGGGCGGCGCCTCCTCCACGATGGAGGTCGCCGAGGAGATCGCGATGGCCGCGACCGCCTGGGAACACGGACCGAGCTGACGACGCTGCCTCAGTCGTCGTGCGGGTGATCGTGGGGGTGCGCGCCCGGGCCCCGACCGGGGTCCTCGGGGAGCTGTCAACAACCGGGCTGGCCGTGGTTCCCGCAGCATCCCTGGAGCGAGACGATGGCCTTCGTGCGGTTCTTGAAGGTCAGCCCAAGCTTCGTCCACACCGGTGCCTCGTAGGTGGTCCAGTTCGTGAAGAACGCGCGGCCGTGGTAGCGCAGCTGCGCCCAGAAGCCGTGGTCGGGTCGTCGCATAGCCCCATCGTACGGCCGCCGGCGCGTGGCCGGTTGCTTCCATCGGCGCGCATGGGATGGGAGACTCGCGCGGTGTCGACCTCCGAAGCCTCCGGCGCGCCAGGCGAGGGCCTGGTCCGGATCGCCAAGCCCTCGCCGCTCCGACTCGCGGGGTTCCTCGCCACCGCGATGGGGGCCGCCATGCTCGGCATCGCGAGCGTGTTCACCTGGATCACGATCCACGACCCGCGCGACGCGAACGGGGTCACCGATCGCATCTACAAAGGGCTGGACCTCACCCAGGGCAAGGTCGCGCTGATCGCCGCGCTCGTGCTCCTGGTCGGGCTGATGGCCTTGCGCGGCGCCGAGAGCCGGACGGCGCAGAAGGTCATCGCGGTGGTCATGATCTTGGCGGCCGCCGCCGGCCTGATCGCGGCCGTGACGGCGATGGTCTCGTCGTTCCCCGACCTCACGAACGACGCGCAGGAACAGGTCCAGCGTTCCTTCGCCGTCTTCCTCGCCGCCGCGGGAGGGGTGGTGGCCCTCCTGGGAGGGGTGCTCGACCTGATGTGGGCCGCGGCGCCCGTGGCGGGCGCGGACACCGACGGCGACGAGGACGGCTAGAGCTTCGCGAGGTCCGCGCACTTCGCGCGGATGCCCTCTGCCGCCTCACGGAGCCTCCCGATCTCGTCCTCGTTCAGGTCCAGCTCCACGATCTCCTCGACGCCCTTCGCCCCCAGGCGCGCCGGCACGCCCACGTAGACGTCCTCGATGCCGTACTGGCCGGTGGTCCAGGCACAGACGGGCAGCACGCGCTTCGCGTCGGTCGCGATGGCCTCGACCATCGCCACCACGGAGGCGCTCGGCGCGTAGTAAGCGGAGCCGGTCTTGAGGTAACCCACGATCTCGGCGCCCCCGTCGCGGGTGCGCTGGACGAGCGCGTCGAGCGTGGCCTCGTCCACCAGCTCGGGTAGCGGCTTACCGTCCACCGTGGCGTGACGCGGCAGCGCGATCATCGCGTCGCCGTGCGATCCCAGGGTGATCGCCTCGACCTTGGAGGGACTGGCGCCGGTGAGCTCGCTGATGAAGTACCGCAGGCGCGCGGAATCGAGCACGCCGGCCATGCCGAAGACCCGCTCCTTGGGGAAGCCGGACGCCTCGGCCGCCAGGAACGTCATCTCGTCGAGCGGGTTCGAGACCACGATCAGGATGGCCTCCGGCGATCCGGGGACGACCTGCTCGATCACGGACGTCATGATGGCCGCGTTCTTGCCCAGCAGGTCCATCCGGCTCATCCCGGGCTGACGGGGGAACCCGGCGGTGATCACCACGATGTCGCTGCCCGCCGTATCGGCGTAGTCGTTCGTCCCCACGATGAGGGGCTCGTAGCCCTCCACCGGCGCGGCCTCCTTGAGGTCGAGCGCCAGACCCTGGGGCTTGCCCTCGATGATGTCGATCAGGACGACCCGCCCGAGACCCTTCTCCAGGATGCGCATCGCGCTCGTCTGTCCGACGAACCCGCTGCCGACGACGGTGACCTTCATGGCACGACTCCTCGCACGTTGGCGTCCAACGACCCATGCTATCGAGCGCCGGCCTCACTCCTCGTGGAAGTCAGGGCTTCCGCGCCCGCCACAGGCACTCCGACGGCCAGCGCCTCGACCAGGCCAGCTCTTCAGGACCCCGGTACGTGCTCGCCGCATCGGATCCGGGACGGGTTTCGAGGAGGTCTTCGAGCACGAGGCCGCTGTCGCGGAAGAGACGGATCCATTCGCCGTACGGCAGGTGGAACTGGATCGTGCCGTCGGGTTCGGTCAAGGTCCGCAGGCCGAAGTAGTCGTAGACGAACCGCTCCCCCGGGTGGTCCTCGTCCATCGACCACGCGATCGCCTCGATCGGGCTGCTGTGCGTGAACGCCAGAAGGCCACCCGGGCGCAGCACCCGCGCCGACTCGGGCACGGTACGGTACGGATCCGCGAAGAAGAACGCGCCGTAGTCCGCGAACACGATGTCGAAGCTCCCGTCCGCGAAGGGCACGTGTTCCCCGCTGGCATGCACGAGAGGAACGCGGATCCCCGTCTCGCGCATCACCCGGCGCGCATGTCCGAGCTGGGCTTCCGAGAGGTCGAGCCCGACCGGCCGCGCTCCCCGGCGCGCGAGCGCGATCGACCACTGCGCCGCGCCGCATCCCAGCTCGAGGACGTCCTTGCCCTCGACGTCGCCGAGCGCGCGCAGCTCCGATTCCGGGATCGCCCACAATCCCCACGCGATATCTCCGGAGAACGCCTGCGCCATGATCTGCGGCGCGTTCGTCGCCTGATAGGAGTCCGCGTCGGCGTTCCACGTGGCGCGATTCGTCTGTTCGTGGCCCACGCGACGACTATAGGACGCCACCGCCGAGCTGAGCTGCCGCGCTACCAGAGTCGGTCGATCTCGCCTGGGTAGAGCTCGATCCGCGTGTCGGTGAACCGCGCGGAAGCCCGGCGGGCGCGCGGCGTGAAGAACGCCGCCATCGTGACCTTGTCGAACCGGTCGCTGGGGAAGGGGTCCTCCGGCGTGCCGCCCACCAGCACGGCGCCGGGCAGGAGCGACCATCCCGCCCGCTCGTAGAAGCCCCGGAGCGGCGCATCGCACGTGAAGATGCCGAGATCCGCCCCGCTGCGTTCGATCCGCTCCCGCGCCGCCACGACGAGCCGGTGCCCGTATCCCCTCCCGCGCTCGGACGCGTCGGTCACGACGGTGCTCAACCCGCTCACCGTGTACCGCTCTCCCTCGTGCACGATCGTCTTCGTCAGGATGTCGAGCGCTGCGACGACCTTGCCGTCTCGGACGAGGACCATGGACAGGGGGTGCAGCGCCGGGTCGTGGACGGGTCCGGGTTCGGCGCCCGCGGGCTCCTGGGTTTCGTCGCCCGGCCACGCCTGATCCTGCAGCGCCAGGACCTGGACCCGGAGCGCGGTGGGCACGTCGCGCTCCGGGAACGCCACGATCTCGGGCGGGGATGTGGCCACGGCGTCTAGAGGCGAGCGATCACGGCGTCGGCGACCTGGAAGGTGCCCGCGGCGGGTCGGTCGTCCCCGGGGGCCCGCAGGTCCCCCGGGAGGTACACGCCCTCGGCCAGCACGTCGGCGACTGCCGACTCGAGGCGATCCCCGGCCTCCTGCTCACCCAGGTGCCTCAGCATCATGGCCGCGGAGAGGATCACGCCGAACGGGTCGGCCTGGTTGGTGCCGGCGAGGTCCCGGGCGGTGCCGTGGGTCGCCTCGAAGACGGCCAGCTCCCGGCCGTTCCGCCCCCCGAAGTGGGCGCCGGCGGCCAGGCCCACCCCGCCGCACAGTCCGGCCGCGAGCTCCGCGACGACGTCGCCGTAGAGGTTCGGCATCACCAGGACGTCGAAGCGCTCCGGTGCCTGGATCAGCTGCATGCAGAGCGCGTCGATGATCCGGTCGTCGAAGGGAACCTGGGGGTATTCCTCCGCTGCCACGCGGCGGGCCACCTGCAGGAAGAGCCCGTCGGAGAACTTCATGATATTCGCCTTGTGACTCGCGGTGACCTTCGTGCGGCCGTGAGCGAGCGCCCACGCGAAGGCGAAGCGCACCACGCGCGCGCTCCCGTGCTCGCTGATCGACTTGATAGAGATCCCGCTGTCCTCACGGATCCGGCGTCCGGTGGTGTCCTCGACGAAGCCGATCAGCTCCTTCACGGCCACCGTGCCCATCTCGAACTCCACGCCCGTGTACATCCCCTCGGTGTTCTCCCGCACCACGACGAGATCGACCTCGTCGTAGACCGACGGGACGCCCGGATACAGCCGGGACGGCCGGACGTTCGCGTAGAGATCCAGCTCCTGGCGCAACGTGAGGTTCACGCTGCGCAACCCGCTCGTGACGGGCGTCTCGATGGGCCCCTTGAGCGCGACGCGGTTCTCTCGGATCGAACCGAGCGTGGCCTCGGGGAGAGAGCGGCCGGTGCGCGCGAACGCTCCGGAGCCCATGTGCTGGCGATCCCACGCGATCGCCACGCCCGTGGCCGCGATCGTCCGGCGGGCGGCCTCGATCACCTCGGGTCCGATCCCGTCGCCCGGGATCAGCGTGACGCGATGTGGCAACGTGCGATCCTCCCCGCGGGTCGACCGCCCGCGTTGGTCCTTCCCGGCCGTCCGACTATCCTGGCAGATACCGCCCGGCCCGCCTGGGCCGACAAACGACCCGAGGATGTGAGTGGTTGACCGAGAAAGGGCTCCGGGAGATCGTCGCGGCGCAGACCGCGATCTCCGACATCGACGGCGATGAGGGCCGCCTCTGGTACGTGGGCTACGACATCGTCGATCTCGCCGCGCACTGCTCCTTCGAAGAGGTCGTCTACCTCCTGCACAACCGGAAGCTCCCGAACCGGGACGAGCTCGACGAGCTCACGGAGTTCCTGGCCGAAGAGCGCGAGATCTCGCCGTTCCTCGCGGCGCTGATGACCACGCTGGCTCAGCAGGCCTCTCCGATGTCGATGCTCCGCACGAGCGTCAGCGCCGCGAGCGCGTACGACCCCGACGGCTGGGACGATTCCCCCGAGGCCGAGTACCGCAAGGCGATGCGGCTCATCGCGAAGACGCCCACGCTGATCGCGACCTACCATCGGCTGCGCACCGGCCAGGAGGTCGTGCCACCCAATCCCAAGCTCCCGCACGCGGCCAACTTCCTGTGGATGCTCCTCGGCGAGGAACCCGACATGGACGACGCCGACACCCTCGACACGACGTTCGTGCTCTACGCCGATCACACGATGAACGCGTCGACATTCACCGCGCGGATCATCGCCTCCACCCTCTCGGACATGTTCAGCGCCATCACCGGTGCGATCGGGGCGTTGAAGGGCCCGCTGCACGGCGGCGCGAACGAGGAGTCGATGAAGATGGCCGAGGAGATCGGATCCGCGGATCAGGCCGCGGCCTACGTGGCCGACCGGCTCGCCCGCCACGAGAAGGTGATGGGGTTCGGGCACGCGGTCTACCGGACGATGGATCCACGCGCCACGGTCCTGAAGGGGATGGCGCGTGAGGCTGGCGAGCGTCACGACGACCCGCGCTGGGCTGACATCTTCGAAACGCTCCAGGCCACGGTGTACGAGCAGAAGGGCCTGTGGCCGAACGTCGACCTGTACGCGGCCGGCGTGTACCACGTGCTCGGGATCCCCACCGACCTGATGACGCCCTTGTTCGCGCTGGCGCGGATGGTGGGCTGGACCGCGCACGTGCGCGAGCAATACGCCGACAACAAGGTGATCCGGCCGGGCAGCGAGTACATCGGGCCCCGCGACCAGGTCTGGGTGCCGATCGAGGAACGTCCCTAGGGCTCGCCGATGTCCGAGGACGGTTCCGACCGCACGTCGCCCGGGACCGCCGGCGGAGCACCGCCCCTGCCTCCGGTCCCGGTCGGCCCCCCGCCTCCGTACGCTCCCCCGAACCAGTCGAACGGCCTGGCCGTGGCGTCGCTGGTGCTCGGCATCGTGGGCCTCGTCCTCACGATCACGGTGTGGGTCGGTCCGATCTGCGACGTCCTCGCGATCGTTTTCGGCGCCTTGGCGCGCCAGCGGATGCCCGCAGGGGCCCCCAACCGCGGGATGGCCACCGCCGGGTTCATCCTCGGCATCGTCGGGCTGGTGCTGACCACGGCGTTGGTACTCCTGTTGATCCTGACGGTCCGCGTCGAAGGGAATGGCGTGGTCTTCCACGCGGCGGCTGCCGCCCTCGGGTGAGGCCGCGAGCGCCTCAGCGGACGCCGGTCGGACGCGGGAACAGCCCCGCACCCTCGACCACGGCGCGCACGGTCTCGTCGTGCCCCATCCCCATCAGATGCACGCCGGCGACACCGGGGATCTGCGCGATCGCCTTCACGACGCCGACCGTGAGCTCCGCGCCGAGCGCGGGGGCGTCCTCACCCGCATCATCGAGGGCCTGCATGAACGAATGGGGGACGCGCACCCCCGGGAGCTTCTCGTCCATGAATCGGGCGCCGGCGGCCGTGCGCAGCGGGGCCACCCCCACGACGACCTTGGCGCGCTCGAACACCCCCCGAGCACGCACGCCATCGGCCCACGATGCCAGCTCCTCCACGTCGTAGGCGATCTGGGTCCACACGACGTCGGCGCCCGCATCCAGCTTGGCCTCGAGGCGCGCTGGGTCGTACGGGTCGGCCAGCGGCATCTCCGCCACCCCGACGAGGTACCGGGGCGGATCCGCGATCTCCGCCCCGTCCAGGGTCAGGCCCTCGTGGCGCAACCGACACGCGAGCCGGACCATCCGCAGGACGTCGAGGTCGTTCACGACCGCGGCATCGGGATGGTCGCCGATCGCGATCGGATCGCCGGACAGGCACAACAGGTTGCGTGCCCCCACCGCCCAGGCGCCCAGGAGGTCGGAGACGAGCGCCAGACGGTTGCGGTCGCGCACGGTGAGCTGGAGCGTGGGCTCCACGCCGGCCTCCGCCACCAACGCCGCGGCCGCGACGGGCGACATGTGCGCCGAAGCGGTGGGGTTGTCGGTAACGTTGGCCGCGTCGACGTAGCCGACCAGCCCACGAGCATGAGCCGTGACCGCTGCCCCGTCACCCCCGCGCGGGGGCACGATCTCCCCGGTCACGGCGAACGCGCCCGAGCGGAGGATGGCCGCGAGGCGTCCGCCGGGTTTCGTCACCGGCCGAACGCGGCGGCTTCGGCCGCCGCGACCGTGTTCACGAGCAGCATCGCCACGGTCATCGGACCGACGCCACCGGGGACCGGCGTGATGGCCCCGGCCACCTCTGAGGCCTCGTCGTACTTCACGTCGCCCACGAGCCCGTCGGCCGTGCGATGCACGCCCACGTCGATCACCGTGGCGCCCGGCTTGATCATGTCGCCGCCGATCAGACCCGCGACGCCCGCAGCGGCCACCAGGATGTCGGCGTTCAGGGTGTGCGTGCGGAGGTCGCGCGTCTTGATGTGCGTGCACGTGACGGTGGCGTTCCCACGGATCGAGTCCTGCGCCAACATGATGCTGAGCGGAGCGCCCACGAGGTCGCCGTAGCCGACCACCACCACCTCCTGGCCCTCGAGCGGGATCTCGCTGCGCAGCAGGAGCTCGACGATGCCGTACGGGGTAGCGGGCTGGAAGGTGGGCTCCCCGCGCATCATCATCCCGATGTTCCACGGATGCAGCCCGTCGACGTCCTTCTCCGGCGCGATCGTGCGTTGCACCTCGAGCTCGCGAAGGTGTGGCGGCATCGGCAGCTGCACGATGATGCCGTGGATCTCGGGGTCACGGTTGAGGCGCCGGAGGGTCGCGAGCAGCTCACCCTCGGTGACGTACGCGGGCAGGTCGATCTGCTCGGAGCGGATACCGACGTCCGCGCAGGCCTTGTGCTTGGCGCCCACGTAGATGCGGGAGGCCTGGTCGTCGCCGACGAGGATGGCGGCCAGGCCGGGGGTCACGCCCTTCTCCGAAAGCGCTCGCACCCGCTCGGATACCTCCGAACGGATCTGGGCAGAGACGGATCTCCCGTCCAGGATGCGGGCGGTCACGGGGCGAATCCTACCCGGGGCCTCGTTGAACGACCAAGCGCCTGCGCCCGCGCGCGGCGCCTCAGACGTCGCCGGAGAACGTGTCGCAGGCGTCGGGGTTGCCGACCTGGATGCCCGTGCGGAGCCACCGCACCCGTTGGGCCGACGTCCCGTGCGTGAACGACTCCGGATCGATCCTCCCCGTGGTGGCCTGCTGGATCCGATCGTCACCGATGGAAGCGGCGGCGTTGAGTCCCTCCTCGATGTCGCCCGCCTCGAGGATGCCCGCGCCCTGGGCCGATCGAGCCCACACCCCGGCGAAGCAGTCCGCCTGTAGTTCAAGCCGGACCGAGAGGTCATTGGCTTGGTCTGGATGCGCACGGCTCTGCTCCTGGACCTGCGCGTTGATGCCGAGCAACGTCTGCACGTGGTGCCCGATCTCGTGCGCGATCACGTACGCCTCGGCGAAGTCGCCGGCGGCGCCGAACCGCTGCTCCAGCTCCTTGAAGAACGACGTATCGAGGTAGACCCGCCGATCGGCGGGACAGTAGAAGGGGCCGGTCGCAGCCGATCCCACACCGCAACCGGTGCTCGTGCTCCCGCGGAAGAGGACGACCGCGGTGTCCTGGTAGGTGAGACCGGCACGCGTGAACATGTCGTCCCAGGAGGTCTGGACGTCGTCGGCCACGGCGTCGACGAACCGCCCGGTGGGATCGGAGGGGTCGACCTGCGTGTCCGAGCTCGCGCCGGCGGTTCCGGCCTCGTCGAAGGGCGAGAGGGCGTCGCCGAAGCCGTTCCCGCCCCCGAGCAGCTTCGGGAGCACGATCAGCGCGACGATCACGAGGATCAGGCCGATGCCGACACCGCCGCCCCTGCCCATGGGGAACCCGCCGCCACCCAAGCTGGGGAACGAGAGGCCCCCGCCGCCACCTGCGGGACCCGCAGATCTGCGGTCGATCACGCCCCCCTGGCGACGCCGCATCCTGTTGAGCTTCAAGGCTGCTCCCTCTAATGGCGGAAGTGCCGTGTGCCCGTGAGCACCGCGGCCATGCCGCGTGATTCCGCCACCGCCAGGACCTCCTCGTCGCCCTTGGACCCTCCCGGATGGATCACCGCGGTGCAGCCCGCATCGGCCGCGACCTCGAGGGCGTCGGCGAACGGGAAGAACGCATCGGAAGCGACCACCGCCCCCCGCGCGCGCTCACCCGCCTTGCGCGCCGCGATCCACGAGGAGTCCACGCGTGACATCTGCCCGGCGCCGACGCCCACCGTCGCTCCGTCTCGCACCAGCACGATCGTGTTGGACTTCACGCGCCAGGCGATGGTCCACGCGAGCTCGAGGTCGTCCCACTCGCGGGTCGAGGGTTCGCGACTGGAGACCACCTTCCAATCGGCACGCGTCTCCGCGAGCGTGTCGCGGTCTTGGATGAGCGCACCGCCCGGCAGGGGACGCACGTCCAGACCGGCCCCGCCGAGCATGGGCGCCGAGACGATACGCAGGTTGGGGCGATCCGAGAACGCCGCGGAGGCCGCCGCCGTGTAAGACGGCGCGATGACGACCTCGGTGAAGACGTCGGCCATCGCCTGCGCCGCGTCCACGTCGACCTCGCCGTGGAACGCCACGATCCCGCCGAAGGCGGACACCTCGTCGCAGGCGAAGGCTGCCCGGTAGCTCTCCGCGAGCGAGCCCTTGGTCGCCGCGCCGCAGGGGTTGTTGTGCTTGACGATGACGGCGCTCGCCGGCGGCATCGCCCCCGCGAGCTCATGGGCCGCGTACGCGTCGAGCCAGTTGTTGAACGACATCTCCTTGCCCTGCAACACCTTCGCGCCGTACAGCGGTCCTGCGGTCGCGGCCTCCCGGTACAGTGCGGCGCGCTGATGGGGGTTCTCGCCGTAGCGGAGCTCACCGATGCGCTCGTAGGCGAGCCCCACGTAAGAGGGAAGCGCGTCTCCCTCGGCGGTGTGCGCCGCGAACCAGTCGGCGACCGCGGCGTCGTAGGCGGCTGTGTGCGCGAACGCCGCCGCGGCCAGAGCCCTCCGCGTCTCGCGCAGGAGCCCGCCGTGCTCACGCAGCTCCGCCACGATCACCGCGTATCGCGCGGGGTCCACGACCACCCCGACCGACTCGAAGTTCTTGGCCGCCGCACGCACCATGGCCGGTCCTCCGATGTCGATCTTCTCGATGACCTCGTCGGGCGAGGCCCCGCTCGCCACGGTCTCGCGGAACGGGTAGAGGTTCACGATCACGAGATCGAACGGCTCGATCCCCTGCTGTTGCAGCTGGTCGACGTGGGACGGCTTCCGACGATCCGCCAGGATCCCCGCGTGGATCTTCGGGTGGAGCGTCTTCACGCGACCGTCCAGCATCTCCGGAGAGCCGGTCACCTCCTCGACGGGGGTCACCGGCAGGCCGGCCTCGCGGAGTGTGGACGCCGTGCCGCCGGAGGAGACGAGCTCCACCCCCAGCTCGACCAGGGCGCGAGCCAGGTCGACCACGCCCCCCTTGTCGTAGACGGCCAGCAGCGCCCGGCGGATCAAGCTTCGCGTCGCTCATATCTCCCCCTCGAGGATGTGCACCCTGCGGCCCTCCACGACGATGCGCCCCTCGAGCAGCGCCGCGACCGCACGTGGCAGCAGCCGATGTTCGGCGTCGTGGATGCGCAGCTCCAGCGAATCCCAGACGTCGTCCTCCCGGATCGCGACGGCCTCCTGCAGCACGATCGGGCCGTGGTCGACCTCCTCGTCCACGAGATGCACCGTGACGCCGGTGACCTTGGCTCCCCAGTCGAGGGCGTCGCGTACCGCGTGCGCCCCGGGGAAGGCGGGCAGCAGGGCGGGGTGGACGTTCAACACCCGGTCGGGGAAGACGCGGAAGAACGACGGTCCCAGCACGCGCATGAACCCCGCGAGCACGACGCCGTCGACGCTCCTTGCCTCCAGCGCCTCGAGGACGGCGGCCGTGAACGCCGCCCGGTCCGCGAACGCACCGAACTCGATGACCACGGTCGGCACACCGGCCGATACGGCACGGTCGAGCGCCCTGACACCGGGGCGATCGGAGAGGACCAGCACGACGTGGGGGGCGATCGACGACTCGTCCAGGAGCGCCTGGAGGTTCGTCCCCGAGCCGGACACGAGCACCGCGAGCCGTCCGTCCATGGAAGAGGGCACGCTACCACGCTGTTCAACCGCCCAGGCCAGAGCGCGTATCCTTGCGCTGCGGCCTCGCGAGGAACGCGCGGAGGCCGCAGGGATGGCACCGACCGAAAGGACCGAGCGTTGAAGACGTGCCCTTACTGCGCGGAGGAGATCCAGGACGCGGCCATCAAGTGCCGGTACTGCCACAGCGACCTGACGGTCCCGCCCCCTACGGTCTCCTCGTCGCCGAGCGTCACGCCCGGTGACGCCGGCGCCACACCTTCGTCTCCCACCACACCGGCCCCGGTGGGTGACGCCTCTGCAGGCGGAGCGTCGCAAGCCGACGCACCGACGGGCGACGGCGACGGCACGGAGGCCGAAGCCCAGCCGCCCGCGTCAGACCCAGTGGCCACCTCGAGCATGGCCACCGGAACGACGCCGGCACCCGCTTCCTCGCCCGCACCGGCCACGACATCACCGCCCGCCGGCGGCGTCGCGGCGGCCACCACGTCCCCCTCCTCCGGAGCCGACCAGGGTCCGGTCCGTTACACGCATTCGGGCTACCGCTACGTCCTGGGATACGGGGCGGACTTCTTCGGGATCTGGGATCGACAGGCGCCGTCGACGCCCGCGGAGCGTTTCGCGCGCACGGACGACGGCTGGCGGCAAGCGTGGACCCGATTCGCGTCGCTCGAGCCCAGGCACATGCCCGTTCCCGATGCCGGCGGCACACCTTCCCCGGCGGCACCGCAGCCGGGCATGGTGCCCCCCGACTCCAGCGACACCGAAGCCCTGCAATACACCCACTCGGGATCGCGCTACCTGCTCGGCTACGGGCGCACGTTCTTCGGTATCTGGGATCGGCAGGCCCCGGCGGCTCCCGTGGAGAAGTTCCCGCGCGACGACACGGGGTGGGCGGCCGCCTGGCGGCGGTACACGCAGATCGAGCCGCACTACGCCGAGGTCGGCACCACGTCGTCGCCGCCGGCCGGACCCGGCCCCAGCGGCTTCTGACGCACCGAAACGATCGCCCCGACGCTCAGCCCGACCAGTCCCCAGACGATCGCCAGTCCGGTGAGCTCCGGCAGGCGAGGGCCGAGCCGGATCCACGTGCTCCGCCCGGCGGTGTCGGGGGCGGCGAGCGTCACCGTCAGCGTGAAGGTGGAGGCCCAGGCGGCCGCCGTCACCAGTGAGGCGAAAACCGCGGTCGCGCCCACCGCGCGGATCAGGGCCTCGCGGCGCGATCCCGCGGCGCGACCCAGGCCCCGTCCCGCCACCGCGACCGCGGAGGCCGGAACGAGCAGGAGCAGGAGCATCGCCGCGGGGGCGGGGGCGGTCGGGAGCTCCCGGCCCTGGTCCAGGAGCTTGATCACCCACGCGTCCAGCACGTCGTTGCCCCGGCCGAGGTCGGGAACGGTCCGTGGACAGAGGACGTCGACCGCGCCCGCGGAGCCACGTGCAGACACGCACCCCCCCATCGCCGGGGTGAGCAGGAAGATCGCCTCGTTCGGCGCGAGCGCCAGATGGTGGCCGAGGAGCAGGGAGGCCGCCCTCGGACCCGGCGCCGTCACGATCCGGCTGTAGTGCGCCGTGCCCTGCGGGCGGAGCGTCGCGAGGACGAGGAGCCCCACGAGCGACAGGCCCAGCGCCCATCCGAAGGCGCGCCACCCGCCGGTGATCCAGGCCCGGATGCGCGGGGGTAGGCCGTCCGGGTCCGCGAGGAAGAGACCCGCCGCGCAGGCGGCGAACCCGATCGCGAGCGGAAGGAGGAACGACTGCCACACGACGCCGTGGATGTCGACATGCTCGGGCAGGAACGTCCCGGGCGTCCCCAACCGCAGATGCATGATCGCCGTGACGATGGCGATGGGAAGCGCGTAGCCGAGCGCCACCGCGAGTCCGATCGCCAGACGGGAACGCACAGGGGCCGCAGCGTTCGCCTGCGTCGCCCCGATCCGGTAGAGCACCAAGATCACGAGGGCGGTCCCGCCCAACACCGCGCCCTGGAAGGTGATCGCGTATCCGGCGTCGGGGGCGATCCCGACGATGCGGATCGCCACGCGGTTGAACCCAAGCGTGTAGAGCCATCCGATCCGTACGGCCGTCGCCACCGCGAGGCCGCCGCCGAACAGGTCGATCAGCAGCGGCGGGACCTGCCCGAGCAGCGCCGCTGCCAGGGCCGCGAGCGCGCCCCGGCCCGCGGCGCGGATCATCCCAGGGCGTCCTGGACCAGATCCGCCACTTGGCTCGGCGTCCGCGCCACGCGCACCCCGTTGGCCTCCAAGGCCTCCGCCTTGGCGGCGGCGGTCCCTCCCGACCCGGTGACGATGGCACCCGCATGCCCCATCCGCTTGCCGGGGGGCGCCTCGAAGCCGGCGATGTAGGCCACGACGGGTTTGCGCACGTGCTCCGCGATGTAGGCGGCGGCCCGCTCCTCGTCGTCGCCGCCGATCTCCCCGGTCATGATCATCAGGTCGGTCCCGTCGTCGGCCTCGAGCATCGAGAGCGACTCGATGAAGCCGATCCCGTGCACCGGGTCGCCCCCCATCCCGATACAGGTCGACTGCCCGATCCCCCGCTGCGTGAGCTCGTGCACGATCTGATAGACGAGCGTTCCCGAACGGCTCACGAACCCCACGCGGCCCGGCATGCAGACCTCGGGAGGGATGATGCCCACGTTCGCCTCGCCGGGACTGATCACCCCGGGGCAGTTCGGACCGACCAGCAGCGTGACACGGCCCTTCAGGTAGGCGTGCACCCGCGCCATGTCCAGCACCGGGATCCCTTCCGTGATGCAGATGACGAGCGCCACACCGGCGTCGGCCGCCTCGAGGATGGCCTCGGCGGCGAACCGCGGCGGCACGAAGATCATCGAGGTGTTGGCACCCTGCTCGCGCACCGCGTCGGCGACGGTGTCGTACACCGGGATGCCGTCGACGTCCTGTCCGGCCTTGCCCGGCGTGACGCCCGCCACGACCCGGGTGCCGTAGGCCCGGTTGCGCAGCGTGTGGAACGTGCCCTCCTTCCCCGTGATGCCGGCCACCACCAGCCGCGTATCGCTGCCCACCAGCACGCTCATGCCGCCGCCCCGTTCGCGAGCGCGGCGGCGCGCTCCGCGGCCTCCAGCATGGTGCCCGCGGGCACGATCCGCGGGTGCGCGGCGTCGGTGAGGATCCGCCGCCCCTCCTCGGCGTTCGTCCCGTCCAACCTGACCACTAGGGGGACCGTGGCAGAGACGCGCTCGAGTGCGGCAAGCACGCCCTCCGCCACGAGATCGCATCGCGTGATGCCGCCGAAGATGTTGACGAACACCGCCTTCACCGCCGGATCGGAGAGCACGACCTCGAGCGAGGTGGCCATCTGGTCGGCGCTCGCTCCTCCGCCCACGTCCAGGAAGTTGGCGGCCTTCGCGCCAGCCTGCGCCACCACGTCGAGCGTGGACATCACGAGGCCCGCGCCGTTGCCGATGATCCCGACGTTGCCGTCGAGCTTCACGTACTGCAGGCCCTTCTCGTTCGCGCGTGCCTGCACCGGGTCGATCGGGAAGGCGGCCTTCATCGCCTCGATGTCGTCGTGACGGTAGAGCGCGTTGTCGTCGACCGTGACCTTCGCGTCGAGCGCGACGACCCGCCCGTCTTCCAGCAGGACGAGGGGGTTGATCTCCACCAGGGTGGCGTCCTGCTCCTGGAGCAGCGCGTACATGCGCCTGAGCACGTCGCCGGCACCCTCGCGCGCCTCCGCGGGCAGGCACCCCGTCAGCTCGCGCACGTGATAGGCGCGGATCCCGAGCATCGCGTCGACATGCACCCGCCGGAGGGCATCGGGTCGCGTGCGGGCGAGCTCCTCGATGTCCATCCCGCCCTCGGCGGTCATCATGGCCAGGTAGTCCCCGGTGGAGCGGTCGAGCAGGATCGACGTGTAGTACTCCTGGGCGATCGGCAGCAGCTCCTCGCAGAGCACCTGGGTGACGCGGTGCCCCATGAAGTCCGTCCCCAGCATGCGTTCGGCCTCCTCCGAGGCGCGCTCGGGTGTATCCACCAGCACCACCCCACCGCCCTTGCCGCGGCCGCCGACCTGCACCTGCACCTTGACGACGGACCTCCCGCCGAGCTCCCGGGTGGCCTCCGCGGCCTGCTCGGCGCTCGTCGCGACGACGCCACGCGGGGTGGGGATGCCCTGCGCGCGGAACAGTTCCTTGCCTTGATGCTCGTACAGATCCACGGGGACCCTTTCGTTACGGGGTGGGTGCGCTCAGGCGCTCGTTCAGCCAGGTCGCGATGTCGACGGTGTTGGCGCCCGGCGTGAACACCTTCTCGATGCCGTCGGCCTCGAGCGCGGGGATGTCCTCGGCCGGGATGATGCCGCCGCCGAAGACGAGGATGTCGCCGGCCCCGCGCGCGCGCAGTTCCGCGACGACCTTGGGGAAGAGCGTCATGTGGGCCCCCGAATGACACGACAGGCCCACAGCGTCCGCGTCCTCCTGGATCGCGGTCTCGGCGATCTGCTCGGGGGTCTGGTGCAGGCCGGTGTAGATGACCTCGAAGCCGGCGTCGCGCAGCGCGCGCGCGACCACCTTGGCCCCGCGGTCGTGTCCGTCGAGCCCGGGCTTCGCCACGATGATGCGGTGCTTGCCGGCCATGTCCGGGCAGTCTAGCGAACGCCGTGCGCGGCTCGGTTTGTCGGCAGCAGCGCGCGGACGGAGGATGCCAGGGTGGACGTCCCTGAGACCCGGTACGCGCGCGCGCCCGATGGGTGCTACATCGCGTACCAGGTCGTCGGGGACGGCCCGATCGACCTCGTGTGGCAGTTCGACTTCTTCGGCAACGTGGACGTCATGTGGGACTCCCCGGAGGCCTCGACGTGGCTCCGCGATCTCGCCTCGTTCTCCAGGCTGATCCTGCACGACCGGCGCGGGACGGGCCTGTCCAGCCGCAACGTGGCGCTCCCCAACCTCGAGACGCGCGTGGACGACCTCCGTCTCGTGCTCGACGCGGCCGGCGTGGAGAAGGCCGTGCTCGGCGGGGCGATGGAGGGCGGAGCCCCGAACGTGCTGTTCGCCGCCGCGGAACCGGAGCGGGTCCGCTCGCTGGTGTGGTGGGGGGCGGCGGCACGCTCGCTCTGGGCGGCCGACTATCCCTGGGGCGTTGACCCCGACTACACGCGACGGTTCCGCGAGGCGATCGAGGGTCATTGGGGGACCGCGGCGTTCGGAGACGTGTTCCGCGACGTGGAGGCTGCGGCCGGACACATCATCGATCCGGCCGCATCGCCCGTGATCGGGAGACTGAGCCGCCATACCGGCACGCCCGACGTGGCCCTGGAGCTCAACGAGATCTGGAACGAGACGGACGTTCGCGGCGTGCTCCCCGCCGTGCGCGTCCCGGCCCTGCTGCTCTGGCTGGAGGGCGATCCGCATACCGAAGAGGTCGCGTACGCGGCCTCGCTGCTGCCGTCGTCCGAGCTACGCCTGATCCCTGGGACGAGCGAATCGGCTCCCGAGGTGCGGACGGCGGCGATGGATGCCATCAGGACCTTCATCGGGGCCGGCCGGGGACGGTCCGGCCTCGACACGATCCTGTCGACGGTGCTCTTCACCGACATCGTCGACTCGACGAGGATCCAGGCGGCCCGAGGCGACCGCGCGTGGAAGGAACTCGTGCTCAGACACCATGCCGTGGTGCGCGATGCGCTCGCACGCTGGCGCGGCATCGAGAACGACACGGCGGGCGACGGGTTCTACGCCACGTTCGACGGCCCCGCGCGCGCGATCCGTTGCGCGATGGAGGTGACCGAGCGGGTCCGTTCGCTGGGCATCGAGGTGCGGGCGGGCGTCCATACGGGCGAGTGCGAGGTGATCGACGACAAGTGCGGCGGCCTCACGGTCTCGATCGGGGCGCGCGTCGCGGCGAACGCCGGAGGCTCGGACGTCCTCGTATCCCAGACCGTGAAGGACCTCGTGGCCGGCTCGGGGTTCACGTTCGAGGACAGGGGCGAGCACGAGCTGAAGGGCGTGCCGGACCGGTGGCATCTCTACCGGGTGGTCGCAGGATGACCATGATCGAGGCGTACTGCTGGCCCCAGAGCGTCGCAGCCGGCGAGCCCATCGCCCTCCACGTCTCGACCGACGCCTCCACCTTCGACGTGGAGGTCGCGCGCGACGGCGCCGACCGGGTCGTCATCTGGTCGTCGGAGGGCGTCGCGGGTGCGTTGCACGCGACGCCGGCGAACGCCTCAGCGAGCGGCTGTGGGTGGCCCGTCGCGATCGCGATCCCGACCGACGACGATTGGGCTTCCGGGTACTACGCCGTCACCGTCACTGCGGGCGACGAGCACGCCGACGCCTTCGCGGTGATCCGACCGCACACCGACGATCCGGCGCCCATCCTCATGGTCCTTGCCGCCACCACGTGGAACGCCTACAACGACTGGGGCGGACCCTCGCTGTACACCGGCGGGACGCAGGTGTCCTTCGAGCGGCCGCTCGCGCCCGGCTTCCTGGTGAAGCCCGAGCCGCACCGCCGCAAGGCCCAGCCGCATCCGGATCGTGAGGCGCTCTGGTTCTTCGAGTGGGCCGGCCCGCTCGGACTCTCGGTCTGGAGCGGCGGCGCGGGCTGGTGGAACTGGGAGCGCCCCTTCCTGCGCTGGGCGCAGATGCAGGGCTTCCGGATCGACGTCGCGGTGAGTCAGGACCTCGAAGAGCACCCGGAGATCCTCGACGGTCACCGCCTCTACCTCTCGGTGGGCCACGACGAGTACTGGTCGTGGGGCATGCGGGAGGCCGTCGAGCGCCACACCGCCAACGGAGGCAACGCGGCGTTCTTCACGGGGAACACGTGTTACTGGCAGGCCCGCTTCGAGGACGAGCGCCGGCAGATGACGTGCTTCAAGTACGGAGCGGACCACGACCCGGTCGCCGGGACCCCGGATGAGCGGCGGATCACGAGCGCCTGGGTCGACCGGCGCATCGGGTGGCCCGAGTACTCCACGACCGGCCTGTCGTTCTCCCGGGGTGGGTACTCTCGCTACGGCCTGGGGGTCCCGCGCGGCACCGCGGCCTACACGATCTGGCGGCCCGACCACTGGGCATTCGCGGAGACCGACCTGCAGTACGGGGACGCGTTGGGCGCTGCCGACGCCATCGTGGCCTACGAGGTGGACGGCTGCGAGCTCACGATGATCGACGGCCTGCCGGTCCCCACGCTCGCCGACGGTGCGCCCCAGACCCTCGAGGTGCTCGCGACCGCCCCGGCACATCTATGGTCGCAGGACGAGCAGCCCAGCCGGTACGCGCACGAGCCCGGTGAGCTCGAGTCCGTCGCGATGGCGATCCACCGCGAGGATTGGCCGGGTCACCTCGACCACCTCCGCAACAACCACGCGGTGGTGGCCACGTTCACCACGCCGGCGGGCGGCACCGTGTTCAACGCGGGCTGCACCGACTGGGCCTACGGCCTGGGCGACCCGGACGTCGCACGTGTCACGCGCAACGTGCTCGAGCGCCTCTCGCGGTGAGGCTCAGACCCCCTCGATCGCCTCGAGCCGCCCGTCCTTGATCGCCTTCAGGAAGGCGGCGTGGTCGAGCTCGTTCTGATCGGCATACACGTCCGCGAACTCCACGATGGCCCGGTCGAAGGCGTCGCTCTTGCCGAGGTACGCGGAGATCGCGATCGGGTCGCCCGTGCGTGCGTGGGCCCGCGCGAGCGTCCACCCGCACGCCTGCGCGTACGCGAGGAATCCCTCCGGGCGTGCACGCTCCACCTCGATCGAGCCCTTCATGTCGCGAAGCTGACGCCAGTAGAAGTTTCGACTCGTATCGGCGCCCTTGGACCATCCGAGGAAGATGTCGCTGGCGGCTTGCATCAGTCGCTGCCCCTGCACGACCCGCTCCCCGTGGTTGCGGTACCGGCTCTTCGGCAGGCGCTCCTCGAGGACCGACGTGGTCGCCTCCTTCACCTGGAGGAAGAACGGGTCACCGCCGTCACGCCCCTGGGCGAGCACGATGAACGCGCGCGTGCCCACGCTCCCGACACCGACCACCTTGCGGGCGATGTCCACCATCTCGAAGCGTTCCAGGAGCAGCCGCCGATCGGGCTGGAGCGAGGCGCGGTAGGCTCGGAACATGCCGTGCACGCCGTTCGCGACCTCGACCGGATCCATCTGGCCCGTGAGCTCGCGCAGCGGGACCACGATCGGGGGCTGCGACACGATCTGGTACTGGCCGTCGACGACGGTCGCGAGCTTCGAGAGCGCCTGGATGCTGTCGCGCATGCGCGCCTTGTCGGCGATCTTCTGGGCGTTCTTGCGGACGGTGCCCGACTGCACCTGGTCGAGGATGTCCTCGACGCTGAGATGTGCGTACCACACGTCGAGCGTGCGCATCGCGGCGAACTCGGCCATCGACGTCCGGTAGGTCTGCACCGAGGCCGTCGTCGCCGCGACCACGTCCCTCCGCTTGAACGCGTTGTTGCGCCCGGCGATCGTGAAGCTCGCCGCCATCCGCTTCACGTCCCATTCGAACGGGCCGGGGAGGGTCTCGTCGAAATCGTTCAGATCGAAGACGAGGGTGCGTTCGGGCGAGGCGAAGAGGCCGAAGTTGGAGAGGTGGGCGTCGCCGCACAGCTGCACGGTGAGCCCCGACGGCGCCGAGACGGCGAGGTCATGCGCCATGATGCGGGCTGCCCCGCGGTAGAAGGTGAACGGCGAAACCATCATCCGTCCGTGCCGGACCGGAACCAGATCGGCCTCGCGACGGGCGTCCTGTTCGACGAGGAGGTCCACAGGATCCTTACGGTCGGCGGCCGGCGCCCATTCCCCGTGGCTGGCGCGGGTCACCTTCTTGCGAGCCTCGCGGCCGCGGTGCGCCCGTTCCTCGACGCTTGGGTGCGGGATCACCTTCGGGGCGGTCTTCATCTCCGTCTCCGCCTTGGTCAGGTTCTCCCCGGCGGCTTGCTCGATCGCCTCAGTTTCGTCCTGCGTCGCCGTCATCCGGCACCTCCCGCGCTCCAACGACGACGCCGACCTCCACGCGACGTCCGGTTGACGTCTCGGGTGAAACGGTTTGGCGCCCGACCTTCAGTCTAGGTTGCCCGGCTACCGGACCGCCACTCCGTCCTCACGAGGCGGCCATCTGCGCGAACGCCAGGAACGACAACGCCGTGTAGTCGAGGGTGGGCTCCACCGTCGACCACGACGACACACGGTCCACGTAGCGCCATCCGTCGACGTTGAACGGCCTGAAGGGGTCCGCACCACCCGCGGGACAGGGCACGGCGTTGTCGAAGAACCCCGTGCCGGGCACGTACCCGTTCGGGCCGTCGACCGTGGCGCCCAGGAGCAGCGGCGGGGTGCCGTCGGTCGATCCCACGAGGTTCGCCACCACGTGCTGCATGCAGTGCGGGAACGTGGTGCCCGCGCCCACCACGAACGAGGACCCCCAGGCGTTCGCGCCCAGCGCCCAGTCCAGTTGATGACGGGCGAGGTTCGCGTAGCGTTGCGTTCCGGTGGCCGCATCGTAGGCGAGGGCCTCGCTCACCAGGCCGAACGTGTGGGGCACCGCATCCCAGGGATACGCGCCGAAGTTGAACGGGTCGCCCGCCGACTGCGTGCGGCGTGGCTCGAGCTGGGTGCGGAGGTCCCGCAGCAGGGCGCCCTTGGATACCGCGAGGCCGGGTGTCGCGCCCATCGCCCCGATCAGCTCCGCGTGCGCGAGGCCCGAGGTGTCGTACAGGTTGAAGGTGTCCTGTCCGTCGCCGGGTCCGCGGATGTAGGCCTCGGCCCACCGGGCGGCTCGGTGAAGGAAGTAGCGCGGCGCATGTGCGGAGACGGGGGGCGGGGCTGACGGATCGCTGAGGCCGAGGTAGAGCTCGACGGCCCCGAACTCCAGGTCGTCGCGCCACTCGTCCTCGCGGTAGTAGTCGACGGGCGACGCGGTCACCTGCGTGCCGACACGCGAGGTCTTCGCCAGCTCGAAGACGTGTTGCCCGGATCGCAGACAGCGCGCGGCGAGCGGCGTGCCCGCCCACACCTGGGCACAGAGCCCGAACACCGCGGCCAGCCTGCCCGCGAGAGACGGCGGAACCTTCGAACCCGGCGGCGCGCTGCGGAAGACGGGGCGATGCGCGAGGTACCGCCGCGCATGCTGGGTCATGGCGTCGTCCTTCTGCGGGAGGCGCCACAGGTCGTGGTCGGCGAGGATCTGCGTGTTCCCGCTGCCGATCCCCACCTGGTAGTACAGGACGCGGCGACGGTCGTTCCACATCTTCATCAGCCACGCCAGGCCGTGTCGGGCCTCGGCACGGAACGCGGGCCCGCCGCCGCCTTCGAAGAGGCTCGGATGGTCGCGCACCGCGCTCAGCATCACGGCAACCGTGAACGAGGTCGTGCCGGTGAACTTGATGAAGTCGCCGGCATCGAACCAGCCGCCGGCGACGTCGACGGGCCCCCCGACCCTCGTGAGATCGTCCTGGAGCGTCTCTTCCTTGTAGCGCGGGATCCGATACACGGAGGCACGCCTGTCGTGCAGGTGCGCGGCCCGACGTTCGAGGATGGAGGGGTCGACGTCGGCGCCGTCGCGTTGCGCCCGGTAGAAGACGAGCGCGTTATCGAGCAGCGGCGCGTAGAGGTTCGCGGCGGTGTCGACCGCGAACGCCGGCGAGACGGCGCCGGACGCGGTGAGCGCGTACGTGCCAGGAGTCGTGTACCCATCGAAGTCGATCGCGCAGACGTGGGGGTAGGCGGCGTTCCAGGGGCCGTGGTCGGCGCCCGCGGTGCCGCTGATCACGGGGCTGCCGCCCTCATCGAGATCGAACGGTGTCCCCGCGCACGGATCCGTGCTGAGGAGGAACGCGCGCTTGGGTGCGGAGGCCACGTAGCCGACCTGGTTCACGCGGATCGAGGAGGCGTGGGGTGCTGCCGCCCGGGCGGGAACCGACGCGACGAGCGAGGAACCCCCCACGGCGAGCGCCAGCGACGTCCTCGCGGCAGCGAACCACCCCCCCGTCATCCTCGGCATCCACGCCACCCTTCCCGTAGATTGGGGGCGATGGGGAAGAAGATCCAGATCCGCCCGCCCGGACTCAAGCCCACCACCAAGGTGGGGACCCTGGGACCTTACCGCGGCCGACTTGGCCTGGCGTGGGTGATCGCGCCGCTCGTCGCGGGACTCATCATCCTCGCGGCCGGCTACCTCGCCATCTTCCGCTAGCGCCGTGCGCTGGGACGCCTTCGCGACAGCGTGCCCCAAGATCGCCGACCTCGCACGGCGGCGCTTCACCGGGGACGAGGTGATCGTGCTCGGCACCCTCCGGAGCGACGGGTCGCCACGCATCAGTCCGAACGAGGTGGATCTGGTGGCCGGTCACCTCTTCCTCGGGATGATGTGGCGCTCGCGCAAGGCGCTCGACCTCCTGCACGACCCGCGCGTCGTGGTGCACTCCTGCCCGCACGGCCGCATGAACCCGGAGGGCGACGTGAAGCTCTACGGGCGCGCGGTGCCCATCGACGATCCGGGGCTGCGGCGTGCCTACCGGGAGGCGCTCTTCGGACGGATCGGCTGGGCGCCGGAAGAACCCCGCTATCACCTCGTCAGCGTCGACGTGACCTCCGCGGCCTTCGCGCGCTTCGGCGAGGACGCACGCGTACTCGCGTGGGACGACGAACGCGGCCTGAGGGAGCTCCCGATCCCGGAGCCGTAGCGCTCATCCCGCCTTGCGCAACGGGGCGTACGCCAGCAGCACACGCTTCTCACCCACGTCGGAGAACGCGATCGTGGCCTCCGTGCCGTCGCCGGAGCCCGAGACGCTCAGCACGACTCCCTCGCCCCACTTCTCGTGGAGCACGGTGTCCCCCGGAGCGATGGACGGCGCCTCCCGGCGGGCGGGCGAGACGGGCGCGGGCGGGGTCCAGTCGCGAGATCCCGCCGCGTCGTCGCGCGATCGAGCGCCGATCACACGGCCGCCGCCACGCCCCGCGCCTGGATATCGGCCGGATCGGGAGCCGCCCTCCGCGCGGCCCTCACCTTCCTTGAGATCCACCAGGTGTTGCGGGATCTCGTTCAGGAACCGACTGGGCGGGTTGTATTGCGTCTGCCCGAAGAGCGTGCGGCTCCACGCGTGGCAGAGGTAGAGGCGTTCCCGGGCACGGGTGATCCCCACGTACGCGAGGCGTCGTTCCTCCTCCAGGGCCGCGCTGTCGGTCATCGAGCGATAGTGCGGGAAGATCCCGTCCTCCAGACCCACCATGAACACCACCGGGAACTCGAGCCCCTTGGCGATGTGCAGGGTCATCAGCGTGACGGTCGACGTGTCCTCCTCGTACTCGTCCTGCTCGCCGATCAGCGAGACCTGCTCCAGGAAGTCGGCGAGCGAGGCGTCGGGCTCGCGGGCGATCAGCTCCGCCGCCACGCCCGAGAGCTCCTGGATGTTCTCGATGCGACCCTGCGCTTCGACGCTGCGCTCCTCCTCGAGCTCGGCGAGGTATCCGGACTCCTGCGCGGCGAACTCCACCATCCGTGCGGGTCCGGCGCCGTCCTCCCAGTGCACGCGCAGGGCCTCCATCACCTGGATGAAGCCGGCGACGGCGCCTTTCGCCCGGGTCTGGAGCACCGGGATCTCGTCGACGCGGCGGCACGCGTCCAGCACGCTCATGTCCATGTCGCGTGCGAACGCCTCCACGGCCCCCACGGTGGCGTCGCCGATCCCGCGCTTGGGCATGTTCACCACCCGGCGGAACGAGATCACGTCCTGGGGGTTCAGCAGCAGCCGCAGGTACCCCAGCACGTCCTTGATCTCCTTGCGCTGGTAGAAGCGCACGCCGCCGAACACGCGGTAGGGCATCCCCACCCGCATCAGCACGTCCTCGATCACGCGCGACTGTGCGTTCGTGCGGTAGAAGACCGCCACGTCCTTGTAGCGATAGCCTTCGGACTCGCGGAGCCGCTCGATCTCCTCCGCCAGGAAGAACGCCTCCTCGTGCTCGTTGTCGGCGCGGAACTGGATCGTGAGCTCGCCGGCGCCCGCTTCGGTCCACAGGCTCTTCGGCTTGCGCTGCACGTTGTGCTCGATCAGCGCGTTGGCGACCTCGAGGATGTTCTGGGTTGAGCGGTAGTTCTGCTCCATCAGGAAGATGGTGGCGTCGGGATAGTCGCGCTCGAAGTCCAGGAGGTTCGCGATGGTGGCGCCCCGCCAGCTGTACACACCCTGGTCGGCGTCACCAACGACGCAGACGTTGCGGTAGCGCGCCGCGAGCATGTTCACGAGTTGGTACTGCGCTCGGTTCGTGTCCTGGTACTCGTCCACCAACAGGTAGCGGAAGCGCTCCTGGTAGTGCTGGAGCACCTCGGGGTGGTCCTCGAAGAGGTGCACCGTCTCCATGATCAGGTCGTCGAAGTCGAGCGCACCGGCGGCGCGCTTGCGCGCCTCGTACGCGGCGTAGACCTTCGCGACGGTCTCCTCGTAGAAGTTCGAGGCCATCTGCGCGAACCGCTCGGCGCCGATCACCTGGTCCTTGGCGCTGCCGATCGCCGAGGCGATCGCGCGCGGTGCGAACCGCTTGGGGTCGAGGTCCAGGTCCCGGACGATGCCGCCGATCAGCCGCTCCGTGTCGCCGTCGTCGTAGATCGTGAAGCTGCTCGGCAGGCCCAGGTGGTTGTGTTCACGACGCAGCAGCCGGGCGCACATCGAGTGGAAGGTGAGGATCCACATGCCTTGAGCGACGCGGGCGCCGAGGAGGCCCTCCACCCGTTCGGCCATCTCGCGCGCGGCTTTGTTCGTGAAGGTGATGGCCAGGATGGCCCCCGGCGCGACCCCGTGCTCGCGGATCAGGTACGCGATGCGATGGGTGAGCGCCCGTGTCTTGCCCGAACCGGCGCCGGCGACGATGAGCACGGGCCCCTCGGTGTGCAGGACCGCCTCGGCCTGGATGTCGTTGAGCCCCTCGATCAGGGCGGATACTTCGGTCACCGGACCAGTGTAGGTGGGCGCGACGACCGGCCGGGCGCGGTACGTTGGTCGCCATGTCCGAGGCCAGCGCCCCCGTCGCCACCACGACCGCCACACGCACGCGCCGGCCTCGCCGCACGGGCTGGCAGCTCGTGGCGCACTGGATCGGGATCGGCTGCCTCATGCTCGCGGCCGGGTTCGGCGGGTACGTCGCGTGGCTGCTCTGGGGCACCGGGCTCACGACGCAGCGGGCCCAGGCCGAGCTCCGGCACGGGTTCGGCGCGGTCGTCGACTCCAAGCCGCCGTCCGAGGCGGCCCCGGTGGCCCTCGGGGGGCGGTACGCGGAGATCCAGATCCCCTCGATCGACGTCGACATGATGGTCGTCCAGGGGACCGCGTACGAGGACCTCAAGCTCGGCCCGGGGCACTACCCCGACACCGCGGATCCCTGGGACCCGGCCGGCCGGGTGGGGATCGCGGGACACCGCACCACCTACCTGCACCCGTTCTTCAACCTCGACAAGGTGCGGGCGGGCGACACGATCACCCTGCGCACCGAGTACGGCACGTTCACGTACCGCGTGGGTCGCGATCCGTTCGTCGTGCAGGAGGCCGGCTCGGGCGCGGTCCTGCACCAGACGTCCAGAGCCACGCTGGTGCTGACGACTTGCAACCCGAAATACCAGAGCTACGAGCGGCTCATCGTCACCGCGATCCGCGTCTAGAACGCCGGATACTCCGGTGGGAGCGGATCGCACAGGTGGAGCAGCTGCGGCTCGAGCGCGGCATAGAGCGCGGCCCCCGAGCCCCGAAAGTGCGGCACCCCGTCGCTCCCCGAGTACACGAGGGAATGCAGCATGTTCGGATCCGTGGTCAGGTCGTAGCCCTCCCAGTCCGGACCGCCGGTCGCGTTGGCGAAGTACCGGGTCAGCAGCCCGGTATTCGTCCGCACCGCGCAGTACGTCGGGACCTTGCCGGTGATGCTCACCGGGTCCCAGTGCTCGATCAGGAACGCCGAGCGAGGCGTGTACGCACCTCCGGTGAGGAGCGGTGCGAAGCTGAAGCCGTCGAACCCTCCCCCGCGCGCCACGCACGCGGTGGCGTAGACCGATGCGTCGGTAGGGCAGTCGGGCCCGCCCGGCGTGCCGGTCATCGCCAGGAGGGTCGGAGCCAGGTCGATGTTGAGCACGAGATGGCCGTCCGTGGCGGGCTCGGAGCCTCGGAGCCCGTCGGCGCGCACCACGAACGGGAGTTTGGAGGACTCGTCCCACGGCACCTTCTTCCACTGCTGCATGTGGGCGCCGTTCTCCACGCCCTGGTCCGAGGTGAAGATCACGACGGTGTTGGCCAGGCCGGGATCCTTCACGGCGAGGGCCTGCATGATCCGGCCCACACCGTCGTCGACGGCGAGCAGGGAACGGCACTGGTTGGCGTAGGCGGCTTGGTACTTCGCGATCGTCGCGGCGCTGAACGCCGCCCGGCCCCTGATCCAGCGCGGTTTGTCGCTCATGCCGTCGACGAGATCGGTCGCGCGCTCGTCGAAGCCTGGGATCGATCGGACGTCCGGCGATGCGCATCCGGGCGCCTCCGCGTCCGTGTCGTAGCGGGGCGGAGGCGTCGACGGGTTGTGGGGCCCGTAGTAGGCGGCCCAGAGGAAGACGGGGGCGGCGCCTGAGGCCCGGATCCCGGCCACGGCTTGATCGGAGAACCAGTCGCTGGAGTAGGCGGGCGGCGTCTGCTTGGTCCCCTGCACCGAGGCCGTCCACGCGCCGGGGGCGTACCCCACCTTCAGCATGCCGCGCCAGAAGTCCCATCCCGGCGGGATCCAGCGGGCCTGGTTGTAGCCGTTCAGGTACTTGCCCACCTCCGCGGTGAAATAGCCGTTCGCGTGGAGCCAGACGGGCAGCGTTTGGTTCTCCAGCCCCGCGGCGTGGGCGTGCGACCACCCGCCCCACCGGTACTGCACGTTGTACTCCCCCGTGGTGTGCGAGTACTGGCCGCGCAGGAACGAGACGCGGCTGGGGCAGCACAGCGGGTCCACCGCGAACGCGTTCGAGAACGAGAGCCCGTGATCCACGAGGAACGCGTGGACGTTGGGCATGCGGGCGAGCAATTCGAACGACATGTCGTCGGTGATGACGACGACGACGTTGGGCCGGGTGGCGGCCGCGACATCGCCTGCGGAGATGACGGGTGCGATCAGACACGACAGCGCCGCGAGCGCGCCGAACACGGTTGGACGCAACCTCACGGGCGAACCGCGACCCTTCCCCTACTCGACGACCTGCGACCGATGGCCTAGGCCATCGGTCGGTTCCGCGGAAGGGTAACCACGGATTGCGTCAACGGTCAACGAAGGGCGGGCGAACCGAACGCGAACGGGATCGCTCGGTTAACCGAAGCGCGCCACGAACTGCTGCGTGACGCTGCCCGTCGCCGCCGGATGGGTGTCGCCGCAGGAACTCGTGACCCAGCCGGTGCCGAGCTTCTTGAACTCGCCGCCGACCCACAGGTGCCCGTGGGTGTCCTGGGTGACGACCCACACCCCGTTGTAGAGGGGCGTGGGCGCGATCGTCCAGCTGGGGTTGAGGGCGCCCGAGAGCGAGAGCGCGGACAGCCGCGGGTGGAACGTGCTCTCCACGCAGCGGTAGTGCCCGCCCACGATGTAGTTGGACCCCGAGCCGTCGGTGAACTTCGTGACCGCCTGCGACGAGCCGTTGGTGTCCGTCAGCCAGCTCCTGACGCCCGTGCCCCCGTTGTACTTCGCCGTGAAGTCCGAGCCACCGGCGGCGAGGACGACGTCGCTCCCGTCGATGTAGAGGTCGATGCCGAACGCGGCGCTGCTCGAGGCGAGCCCGGCCGGGACCCACGAGCGGTTGATCGACCCGTTCGCGTTCAGCTTCACGATCGCCTTCGTCTGGGTCGACGCGTCCTGGGGATCGCCGGGGTTCAGCACCCAGTCGCACTGGCACGCAGCGAAGTAGCCGCCGCCCGGGGCGGGCTTCAGGTCGCGGTACGCGGGCAGCGTGTTGTGGCCGCGGATGGAGGCGTCGATCTTGGCGGTCGTGATCGTCCAGGTGGTGTCCTTCTTGCCGTTGGGGAGGAAGGCCTGGAGCTTGGCCCCGCCCCCGAGGATCCGTCCGTTGTCGAAGAGGACCGACTTCAGCGCGGGTGCGCTGAACTTCTGGACCAGGGCGCCCGTGGTCCCGTTGAACTCCACGAGGTTCTTGGCGCCGTTCGCGGCGGTGAACGAACCGGCCGCGAACACGTTGGTCCCGTCCGTGGTGAGGTCGTAGACGAAGCCGGCACCCCCGAGGATGGGAGGCGTCGCCGACGCCTTCTGCCCGGAGTCGATGTCCAGCGCGGCGAGGCCGTCGACGGGCGTGCCGTCGCTGAGGGCCGTGAATTGGCCCCCGATCCACATAGTGTTGCCCACCTGCAGCAGCGCCCGCACCTTACCGTTGGTCCCGAGCGTGTTGCCCGGCGTGGTGCCCGGGAGGGCCACGGCAACCGCGGCCGTCAGCGTCACGGCCAGCGCCGCACCGGTGATCACGAACATCATCTTCCGAACCTGGCCACGGGCTGCGGCCGTGCGCGATACGTCCAACGTCGTACCCTCCCTGTCGAAGAGCCTTGCATCTGTTGTAGGCCGAACGCGGTACCGACGGAGCATACGACCAGGTTTCCGGTCCGGTCAACGATTCTCGTGGACTAGGTCAGACTTTTCGGACGATCACGCATCCGTCGAAGGCCGTATGCCGTTGCGCCCCTCCGATCGCATCCGATGCCAGGGGCCGCCGGGTTCATCCGGTCTCGCGGCCCCACCGGCGACTCGGCAGCACTCAGTCGAAGCGCGCCACGAACGGCTGGGGAACGCTGCCCGTCGACGCCGGCCCGGGATCGTCGCAGGTGCTCGGGATCCACCCCGTCCCGAGCTTCTTGAACTCCCCTCCGACCCACAGGTGGCCGTTGGTGTCCACGGCCTCGACCCACACGCCGTTGTACTTGGGCGTGGGAGCCACCGTCCAACCGCCCACCAGCGCCCCCTTCAGCGATAGGGCCGCCAGGCGGGGGTGGAAGGTGGTCCCGACGCATCGGTAGTGCCCACCCACGATGTAGTTGGAGCCGGAGCCGTCGTGGTATCGGGTCACGGCCTGGGCCGAGCCGTTCGTGTTCGTGGAGAAGATCCGAGCGCCCGTATGCGTGTCGTATTTCGCGATGAAGTCGGATCCTCCCGCGCCGAGCACAACACCGTCGTCGTCGACGTAGAGATCGATGCCGAATGCCGCGCTTCCGGCGGGAAGCCCGGCCGGCACCCAGCTCCGGTGCACCGATCCGTTCGGGTTCAGCTTCGCGATGGCCTTGGACCGCGTCGAGGGACGAGGGGACTCCCGGGGACCCAGCAGCCAGTCGCACTGGCAGGCGACCCAATAGCGACCTCCGCGACCGGCCTCGATGTCGCGGAACTCCCCGACGGTGTTGTGGCCTCGCAGGGACGTGTCGACCCTCGCGTCGGTGACCGTCCACGTCCTGTCCCGCTTGCCCTTCGGGAGGTACGCCCAGAGCTTGCCTCCTCCGGCCAGGACGCGCCCGTTGTCGAAGAGCACCGACTTCAGGGATGGCGTTCGGAACGACCCGATCAACTTCCCGGTCAGGCCGTTGAAGGCCACGAGGTTCCGCGCACCGTTGGATGCCGTGAACGAACCGGCCGCGTACACCGTGCTCCCGTGCCTGGCCAGGTCGTAGACGATCGCGGATCCCGTGAGCTTCGGAGGCCTCACGCCGTGGGCCTTACCGCCGGAGTCGACACCAAGCGCGGCGAGGCCCGAAACGCCTGTCCCGTCGCTGAGGGCCGTGAACCGGCCCCCGATCCACATCACGTTGCCCACCTGCAGCAACGCCCGTACCGGCCCGTTGGTCCCGAGCGTGTGCGCCGGGCTGGTGCCGGGGAGCGCCACGGCCGTGGCGGGTCCGAGCGTCGCGACGAGCAGCACCCCTGCCGCCCCGGACAGGAGGCTCCGGACCCACCGCCGCCCGCCAGACACGCTCACGCTCATCGGTCCACGCGCTACTCCCACTCGATGGTGCCGGGCGGCTTGCTCGTGACGTCGTAGGCCACGCGGTTCACGCCCGGCACCTCGCGCACGATCCGGCTCGAGATCCGGTCCAGGAGGTCGTGCGGCAGACGTGCCCAGTCCGCCGTCATCGCGTCCTCCGAGGTCACGGCGCGCACGATCACCGGAGCCTCGTAG
Organism: uncultured Actinomycetes bacterium; assembly: GCA_963810915.1. Classification (GTDB taxonomy): domain Bacteria; phylum Actinomycetota; class UBA4738; order UBA4738; family HRBIN12; genus JAOUEA01. The sequence continues at coordinate 539,189 of CAWEPH010000006.1, forward strand.
GTCCGGCCGTCGCCCATCACGCCGACGCTCTTCACATCGGCGAGCAGCACGCAGAAGGCCTGCCAGGTCTCGCGGTCGAGGCCGGCGCGCCTGATCTCCTCGCGTACGATGTGGTCGGCTCCCCGCACCTTCGCCAGGTTGTCGGCGTTCACCTCGCCGACGATGCGGACCGCGAGTCCCGGGCCGGGGAACGGCTGGCGCCGCACGATCTCCTCGGGCAGGCCGAGCTCGGCGCCCACCTGGCGCACCTCGTCCTTGAAGAGGTCGCGCAGCGGCTCGACGAGCTCGAACCGCATGTCCTCGGGCAGCCCGCCGACGTTGTGATGGCTCTTGATGTTGGCCGCCGTCTTCGATCCCGACTCGATCACGTCCGGATAGAGGGTGCCTTGCACGAGGAAGCGCGCTCCCGCATGCTCGCGCGCCACCTCTTCGAAGACGCGGATGAACTCGGTGCCGATGATCTTCCGCTTCTGTTCGGGGTCGGTGACCCTTTCCAGCTTGGCGAGGAACCGATCGGCGGCCTTCACGTGCACGAGCGGCACGTGGAAGTGGCGCGCGAAGGTCTCCTCGACCTGCTCCGGCTCGCCCTCACGGTTCAGGCCGTGGTCGACGAAGACGCACGTGAGCTGCTCCCCCACCGCCCGATGCACCATCAGCGCCGCCACGGCCGAGTCGACGCCGCCGGAGAGCGCACAGAGCACGTCCGCCTCGCCCACCTGCGACCGGATGGCGGCCACGCCGTCGTCGATGATGTTGGTCGGGGTCCACTCCGGGAGCAGGTCGCAGCCGTCGTAGAGGAACCGCTTGATGACGTCCTGACCGTGCAGCGTGTGAGAGACCTCGGGGTGGAACTGGACCGCGTAGAGGCTGCGCTCGGGATCCTCCATCCCCGCGATCGGGATCTGGTCCGTGCGCGCCGTGACGCGGAACCCGTCCGGGGCGCGCGTGACCGCATCGCCGTGGCTCATCCACACGGTGTCGGTGGGCGGTACGTCGCGGAGCAGGCGCGAGCCGGGCTCCACGACGAGCTGGGTGGCGCCGTACTCACGCTGTCCCGTGGCGGCGACCTCGCCACCGAGCGCGCGAGCCATCAGCTGATGTCCGTAACAGATGCCGAGCACCGGGACGCCGAGGTCGAACAGGCCGGGATCCACCTGGGGGCCGTCCTCCGCGTACACGCTGGCGGGTCCACCGCTCAGGATGATCCCGACCGGACGCCTCGCGCGCAGCTCCTCGGGCGAGGCGTCGTGCGCCACGATCTCCGAGTACACGCGCGCCTCGCGGACCCGCCGCGCGATCAGCTGCGCGTACTGCGCCCCCAGATCGACGACGAGGACCGGGCGCGGGGTGTCGGTGAGCAAGGCCTAATGCCCCATCCCGACGCGCTGTTGCGTCTGGTAGGTCTTGCCCTCGGTCTTGATGGACGGCGCGATGACGAGCTCTGCCTTCTGGAACTCCTTGATGCTGGCGTAACCCGTGGTGGCCATCGACGTGGCGAGCGCCCCGAAGAGGTTGAACGTGCCGTCGTTCTCGTGCGCCGGCCCCCGCAGGATCTCCTCGATCGAGGCGACCTGCTGCGTCTTCACGCGCGCCCCGCGCGGCAGCGAGGGATGGAACGTCGCCATCCCCCAGTGGTACCCGCGGCCCGGCGCCTCGTAGGCCCGGGTCATCGGCGAGCCGATCATCACGGCGTCGGCCCCGCACGCGATGGCCTTGGCGATGTCACCGCCCGTGCGCATGCCGCCGTCGGCGATCACATGACAGTAGCGGCCGGTCTCGTGCTGGTGCTCCCGGCGTGCGGCCGCCGCGTCGGCGATGGCCGTGGCCTGGGGTACGCCCACGCCCAGCACCCCGCGCGTGGTGCACGCGTTGCCGGGTCCGACCCCCACCAGCACCCCCACCGCGCCGGTGCGCATGAGGTGCAGCGCGGTCGCGTAGGAGGCGCACCCACCCACGATCACCGGGATGTCGAAGGCGGGGATGAACTCCTTCAGGTTGAGAGGCTCGTGCTGGCTCGAGACGTGCTCACCGGAGACGACCGTGCCCTGGATCACCAGGACGTCGAGGCCCGCGTCGAGGACGAGCTTGGCGTAGCGCTCCACGCGCTGCGGGGTGAGCGAGGCGCAGCTCACCACGCCGCCGGCCTTGATCTCCTCGATGCGTCGTCCGATGAGCTCCTCCTTCACCGGCTCCATGTAGAGCTCCTGCATGCGGCGCGTGGCCTTCTCGTCGGGGAGCTCCGCGATCTCCTGGTAGATCGGCTCGGGATCCTCGTAACGCGTCCACAGGCCCTCGAGGTTGAGGCAGGCGAGCCCGCCGAGCTGCCCGATCGTGACGGCCGTCGCGGGCGAGACGGCAGCGTCCATCGCGCTCGCCATCATGGGCAGGGCGAACGTGTAGGCGTCGATCTCCCACTCGATGCTCACGTCCTCCGGGTCGCGCGTGCGCCGCGAGGGCACGATGGCCACCTCGTCGAATCCGTAGGCCCGACGGGCCGTCTTGCCGATGCCGATCTCGAATTCCATCCGCTCCCCCATGCCTGTGCCCCGGTAACGCGAGACGCCCACCGGATCCCCCCGATGGGCGTCGACTCCTTACATGGATGCAGCCTACCACCGGCATCCGATGCCGCTTCCCGGCCCTCGCGCCGCTGAGGGCTCACGAGACGTCCGTCCTACCCGGCGAGGGTGAGGGCCACGCGTTCGGCCACCACGACCGTGGGGAGGTTGGTGGTGGCGCGCACCGTCGCGGGCATCAACGATGCGTCGGCCACGTTGAGCCCCTCGATGCCGAGGACGCCCCCGTCCGCGTCGGTGACGGCGCCCATCGCACACGTGCCCACAGGGTGCCAGTAGTGGATCACGCCGGCGCGCACGACCGCGGCGAGGTCTCGGCGCGTCGCGACCGACGGGCCGGGCTCCACCTCGGCGGCCAGCATCGGAGCCATCGACGCGGTCGAGGCGAACCGCCGCGCGAGCTCCACGCCGTCCATGAGGGCCTCGAGGTCTGAAGAGTCGCTCAGGTACCGGTGATCGAGGTGCGGCGCGGCCTCGGGGTCGAGCGAGGAGAGGGTCAGCGCGCCGCGTGAACGAGGCGCCACGAGGGCGACGAAGATGCCGGGTCGTCCATCCATCGCGACCTCCCCGAACAGGTGCAGATCGAACACACCGTGCTCCTCGGCCTGGGCGCGAGCGGACGCGGCCTTCGCGAACGACTGCTCGTCGGGGATGGTGTTCCCCTCCGCGGCGAAGGCACTCGTGCGTCGCTGCAGCTCGCCCGTGGGCTCGTAAGCCATCTCGAAGCTCGGATGGTCGTGCAGGTTCCGGCCGACGGGAAGGTCGGCATGCACGGGGAGACCGAGAACGCGGAGCTGATCGGCCGGGCCGATCCCGCTGCGCAGCAAGATCGCGGGCGAACCGTACGTCCCTGCAGCCACCACCACACGATCGGCGGCCACCTCGAACGGTCCCATAGGACCGATCGCGCGCACGCCCACCGCCGCACCCGCTTCGACCGAGACACGGTCCACGATCGTGCCGCCGCGCACGTCGAGCTCCTCGCGATCGCGCACGGGATCCAGGTAGGCGAACGCCGCGTTCCACCGCACGCCGCCGGGGCTGTTGGATGGCTGGGCGCAGACGCTCGGTACGCCCTCGAGCGTCTCGAGGTCGTCCAGCAGCGGGAAGCCGAACTCGACGCCGCCCTCGATGAAGGCGCGATGGAACGGGGTGAGCTCGGCGTCGGCGAAGCGCCGGACGCGCATCCGGGCGGAGGCCGCCTCGAAGAGGGGGAGCAGATCGTCGGCGGCCCACCCCGCGAGGCCTCGCGCGGCCCACCCGTCGTAGTCGGCGCGATGCCCCCAGGTCACCGTGCACCCGTTGTGGGCCGAACAGCCCCCGATCACGCGGGCGCGCTCATAGGCGAGGGCCCGCCCCGGCAGCTCGTCACCCGCCCGATAGCCCCAGTCGTGCGAGGTCGGGATGGTCGTGGCGTCGGTGAGCTCGGCGGGCCAGCCCTCGACGGCGTACGGGCCGTAGTCCGGACCCGCCTCCAGCAGGAGAACCTGTCGGCCGGCCTCGACGAGCCGCGCCGCAACCACCGACCCGGCGGTGCCTCCGCCCGCCACCACCACCTCGACGTGCTCCATCCGCCCGAGCCTACCGGCGGGGACGTCGAGCGGAATAGCGGGAGCCGCGGAGGCGTTGGAGGCGGCATGCCTGCCGTGACTCCGAGCGATCCGCTCACCCTCCCGCGTCTGTCGACGCCCGCACCGGGCACCCTCCCCCGCCCGGTGGTGGGCGTCGTCGACGCGCCCCGGTTCCTCGAGGGCGACGGCTTCCAGGTGCGGCGGGCCTTCGCCGAGATCGACCTCCGCTACGCCGATCCGTTCCTGATGCTCGACCACATGGGCGCCGTGGAATACGCGCCGGGCGAGGCCAAGGGCGCCTCCGACCATCCGCACCGCGGGTTCGAGACCGTCACGTACATGCTGGACGGCAAGATCAAGCACCGCGACTCCAACGGCGGCGGCGGCGTGATCACGGACGGCGCCACGCAGTGGATGACGGCGGGCGCCGGCATCGTGCACAGCGAGCTGCCCACCGAGGACCTGGTGGTCAAGGGAGGGCTCTTCCACGGCGTGCAGCTCTGGGTGAACCTCCCCGCCGAGCAGAAGTGGAGCCCGGCGCGCTACCAGGACATCGGGTCGCAGAACGTGGCGCTGCTCAGCTCGCCCGACGGTGGCGCGGTCGTCCGGGTGATCGCGGGCGCGATCGACGGGCACGAGGGACCGGGCAGCACGCGGACCCCCATCACGTACGCGCACGTCACCCTCTCCCCGGGCGCGCGCCTGCAGGTGCCGTGGCGGAGCGATTTCAACGCGCTCGTCTACGTGCTGGCGGGCCGCGGGAGCCTCGGACCGGAACGAGAGCCCGCCCCGATCGGCGAGGGGCAGCTCGGGGTGCACGGCGACGGCGGCTGGCTGGACCTGCGCGCCGACGAGGACCAGGACACGGCCGCGCCGACCCTCGAGATCCTGCTGCTCGGAGGACGTCAGATCGGCGAACCGATCGCGTGGTACGGCCCGTTCGTGATGAACACGAAGGCCGAGATCATCGAGGCCATCGAGGACTACCAGGCGGGCCGGATGGGCTCGATCCCGGCCGAGACGGCGGAGGTCTGAGCCCGAGGGCTAAGCCCTGGGCACCCGTTCGGCGAGCTCCTGCACGGCGTTGTCGATCGTCAGGAAGATGTTGTCCTCGCCCAGGCGCTCGATGAAGCCCGTGCGCTGCATCATCCGCAGGATGGGGTTCCGCACGCGCGCGAGCGCCAGGCCCGTACCCGTCGCGTCCAGGTCCTCGAGGAGCCGATCCAAGACGTCCACGCCCGTCGTGTCGAGATCGGTGATGGCCTCGGCGTTGACCACGACGTAGCGCGGCGGACGATCCTCTTGGGCGACCAGGCCGCGGATCTCGTTGCGGAGCACGTCGGCGTTGCCGAAGAAGAGCGGCGCGTCGAAGCGGTACACGATGATCCCCGGCACGGTCTCGCCGCCCTCGTGTTTCAGGTCCCGCCAGGTCGGTGTCCCCTCCACCATCCCGAGCACGGCGGTCTTCGGCTGGATCGTGCGTCGCACCATCTCCACCAATGACGCGAGGACCCCCACGAGGACTCCGGCAAGCACGCCGAACACGATCACGCCGGCGAACGTCACGGTCATCAGGATGAAGTCCGTCCGGCGCACCCGCCAGAGGCGGCGCATCGCCTTGATGTTGAACAGTCCCGCGGCCGTCACGAGGACGACCCCTCCCAGGGCCGCGTGGGGGACCTCGCGGAACGCGGGGGTGAGGAAGAGCAGCGTGAGCCCCACCATGGCGGCGGTGATGAAGCTCACGAGCTGCGATCGGCCTCCCCCCTTCGCCGCCGTGAAGCTCCGGGAGTCGCTGCCGTTGGCGGGGAACCCCCCGAAGAAGGCGACCGCGACGTTGCCCGCGGCCAGCCCGATGAAGTCGCGGTTCGCGTCGATATCCTCGCGGTCGCGCGCCGCGAGCGACTGGGCGGTGAGCATGCTCGAGCAGAGCGCCAGAAGCGCCACGCTCGCCGCGGGCAGGAGCAGCTGGAGCATCGTGCGGATCCGGAGATCCGGCAGCGCGAAGCTCGGAAGCCCTCGAGGGATGGCCCCCAGCACCAGCAGCTTCTGGTCGAGGTCCGCCACCGACGTCACGATCGTGGCGAGGGCGAGCGCGATGAACCCCGCCGGGAGGCGATCCGAGATCAGGCGCACGAGCAGCATCACCGCCATCGTCCCCAGCGCCATACCGAGCGCCCATAGGTTCGTCTGATCGATGTTGGCCACGATCCCTCCGAGCACGTGCGGGTACAGCGACCTGTCGACGTCGATCCCGAACACGCGGGACAGCTGGTTGAGGGACATCACGATCGCGGATCCCGCGAGATAGCCGGTGAGGATCGGGAACGAGAGCAGCCGTGTGAGCGCGCCCAGGCGGAGCAGCGAGCCCGCGATGAAGACCGCGCCCACGAGGAGTGCAAGCGTGGAGGCGAGCGCGAGGTACCGTGCGGAGCCGACGGCGGCCAGAGGCGCGAGCGAGGACGCCACCATGATGGCCGTCGAGGATTCGGGGCCCATGCTGAGGTAGCGGCTCGTCCCGAACAGGCCGTAGCCGATCATCGCGAGCATGCCCACGTACAGGCCGGTGACCGCCGGCATGCCCGCGAGCTGCGCGTACGCGAGACCCTGCGGGATCACCAGCGCCCAGACGGTCAGCGAGACGAGCGAGTCCGCGCGCAGCCATGCCCGGTCGTAGGTGCGCAGCAGCTGGATGCCGGGAAGCCAGGCGAGCAGCGAAGCCTTGGCGTCCGTTCGATCGGTTCCCTTGCTGGACACGGCGCCATCATGGCGCACGCCGCGTCCGGAAGGGTTCAGTGCTCCTTGATCACGTGTCCCGTCTCGGCCACACGGAGATCCGTCAGCCCGGAGTGCACCCGGTCGCCGCTCACGTGGATCGACGACTCCTCGAGGTACCCGAGCTCCGTCAGGCGGTCGAGCACCGATTGGAGCGACTCCTCGGGGGTCTGGGTCTCGGTGTCCACCACGAGCTCGGGGTGCTCGGGGGCCTCGTACGGGTCGTCCACCCCGGTGAACCCCGTGATCTCCCCGGCGAGGGCCTTCTTGTAGAGCCCTTTGGGGTCGCGATGGCTCGCGATCTCCTCCACGGTGGCGTAGACGTAGACCTCGACGAACTCCCCGATCAGGGCGCGGCAGGCATCGCGGGTCTCCTTGTAAGGCGAGATCGGGCAGCAGATCGTGGCCACGCCGTTGCGCGTCAGCAGGTTGGCCACGAACCCGATCCGCATGATGTTCGTGTCGCGGTCCTCCTTGGAGAAGCCGAGGCCCTTCGAGAGGTTCTTGCGCACCTGGTCGCCGTCGAGGATCTCGGTCTTCAGACCGCGGTCCTGGAACTCGTGGTACAGCATCTCCGCGATGGTCGACTTGCCGGCGCCCGAGAGGCCGGTGAACCATACGGTGAAGCCCTTCTGATCGCTCACTGCAGGAAGCTCCTTCCGACGGCGCCCGCCGGCGCCTCGATGCCATAGAGGGACAGGATGGACGGGCCGACGTCGACGAGGTTCATGCCGTCGACCTTGCCCATGGGCTGACCGGGCAGGTTCATCATCGAGAAGAACGCCCACCGGTCGTGGTTGGCGCCGTCCGTGCCCGTGTCGTTCTCGTAGGTGTAGATGCTCTCGTTGCCGACCGCGCCCACCGAGCGCCAGTCGAGGTCGCCGAAGTACACGATGAGGTCGGGGGCGACGCCGCGCACCTCCGGATAGACGTCCTGCGGCTTGTGCACCTTCGTCCCCATCGGACGGCCGTCGGGACCCGGCAGCGCCTCGAGCTTCGCGATCATCTCGTTGCGGATCGTCTCGTAGTCCGAGGGCTCCACGATGCCGCCCGGCTCGCGGCCCTTGATGTTCAGGAAGAGCCGGCCGTAGTACCCGCCGTCCCCCCAGGCCGTCGTGCGGCTCCAATCGATCGGCGCCTGCGCGATCGGCGTGACCTCCTTGAGAGGTTCCTTCATCACGAGGTAGCCCTCGTCCATCAGCCAATCGTTGAAGCAGAGGCCGCCCATCATGGGGCGGGCGCCATGATCGCTCATCGCGATCGTGACGACGTCGTCGGGCAGCACCTCGAGCAGCGATCCGACCTGCGTGTCGAGGAAGCGGTAGTAGTCGTGGAACGCCGTCTCGTACCGATTGCCGGGCTCGTAGAGCGGGTGCGCCGGGTCGTAGTACTGCCAGAAGCAGTGATGGAGCCGGTCGAGGCCCATCTCCACCATCATGAAGTAGTCCCAGGGCTTGGTCTTCACGAGGCGACGAGCCACCTGGAACCGTCGCTCGGTCATCTTGAAGATCTGGTCCATCACGAAGTCGGGACCCTGCTGACGGAAGTTGGGGATGTCGAAGATGTACTCGTTCTCCCCCAGCTCCTCCTCGATCTCGGTCTCGAGCTCGGCGGGGAACGCGTAGCGTTCGGCGCTGGGGGGCGTGAGGAAGCAGGCGACGCGCCAGCCCGGGAACTCCTTGGGCGGCGGGAAGCCGGGCGGCACCCCGATCAACAACGAGCGCTTACCCGCCTCGCCCAGTTTGTCCCAGACGGTGGGCTCCTTCACGGACAGCGACGTGGCGACGGTGAGGCCGTCGTAGGTCGTGTCCTTGCGGTTGCGGAAGCCGTAGATGCCGAGCTGCCCCGGGGTCTTGCCCGTCATGGCGCACGCCCATGCGGGAACCGTGATGGGGGGCGTGATGCTGGCGAGCTCGCCGTACATCCCGTTGGCGAAGATCTTGCGGAGGTTGGGGACTTCGTCGGCGAGGTCGTGGAAGAGGAGCTGCGGCGCGCCGCAGTCGATGCCGATCACGGCCACCCTGGGTCCTTGCTGCATGCCTGAGGTCCTTCCGGAGAACGAGGTGCTAGCCGTCGGATGCGGGGGCCACGCGCGCTGCCGCGAGAGGGGTGCTTCCGCGGTGCGCGTATCCTACCAACCCGGTTCGAGGCCCGACCAAGCTGGGAAGATGGTCGCCCGTGAAGCTTCTGCAACGTCTCCTGAAGGTGCAGGCCGCCCTCTGGGCGGCGACCGGCGTCTTGCTCCTGCTGGCGCCGGGGTGGACCCTCGAGACGCTCCTGCGCCAGCCTCCGCTCGGCGAGGTCGCCTGGCTCCGGATCGCGGGGATGATGAGCCTGGTGCTCGCCCTGCTCATGGTGCTCGTCCAGCAGAAGCTCGAGGAGGTCTGGTGGTGGAGCTGGGCCTTCGCGGTGCTGGAGGCGGGCACCGCCACGATCTGCGTCCTCCACGCGATGTTCGGCCTGCCCCCCGGTGAGCCCGCCGGCGCCTGGTGGTTGCTGGGCGCGGTGAACGGCGCGTTCGCCGCGGGCCTGCTCATGGGCATCGGCTACGCCGGGCAGGAGCGACCGTTCGTATGAGCACGTCGATCGAAGACACGCGTAGGGGACGACGGCGTGGTGATCCGCACGCGGGCGCTCACCAAGGTCTATCCGACGGGCGTGAAGGCCGTCGACGACCTCGACCTCGAGGTGACCGAGGGCGAGGTCTTCGGGTTGCTGGGGCCGAACGGCGCAGGGAAGACCACGACGGTGGGCATGCTCACCACCCGGGTGATCCCCACCTCGGGCACGGCGACCCTCGCCGGCGTCGACGTCGTGGCGCACCCATCCGAAGCCAAGGGCATCATCGGCGTGGTCTCCCAGTCCAACACGCTCGACCGCAGCCTCACCGTGTGGGAGAACCTCTACTTCCACGGACGCTACTTCGGGATGGGTCCGCGCACCGCACGGCGCGCGGCCGACGACCTGCTCGACGTCTTCCGGCTCGCCGATCGCGCGACGGCCGACGTCCAGACGCTGTCCGGCGGCATGGCGCAGCGGCTGATGGTGGCGCGCAGCATCGTGCATCGCCCGCGGATCCTCTTCCTGGACGAGCCGACCTCCGGCCTGGATCCGCAGAGCCGCATCGCGCTCTGGGAGATCCTGGGTCAGATCCACGCCGACGGCCAGACGGTGGTGCTCACCACGCACTACATGGAGGAGGCCGACCAACTCTGCCAGCGCCTCGCGGTGATCGACCACGGGAAGCTGCTGGCGCTCGACACGCCGGCGGCCCTCAAGCGCACGGTGGGCGGCGACGTGGTGGTCAAGATCCAGGCGGGCGGCGAGCCGGACCGCCTGGCCGCGCACCTCCACGACCTCGACGAGGTCACGGGCACGACCGTCGTTGGCGAGACGGTGCTCGTGACCGCGCGCGGGGCCCACGGGCTCCTCCCGCGCGTGATCGGCGCGGCCGAGGCGGGCGGCTTCACCGTGCACGATGTCTCGATCGAGGAGCCCACGCTCGAGACGGTCTTCATCAACCTCACGGGGAAGGACCTGCGCGAGTGAATCCCGGCCGCACCCTCGCCCACGTCGATCGTCCGCACACCACGCCGATGCGCGCCTTCGGCTCGCTTCTGCTGCGCGACCTCCGCGTGCTGCGCAAGAACCTCCTCGAGTTCGTGATCCGCACGATCATGCAGCCACTGCTCTTCGTCTTCGTGTTCACCTACGTCTTCCCCAAGATCGGTCAGGGCGTGGGGGGGGCCGCCGGCGAGGCCCAGTTCTCGAGCCTGCTGGTGCCCGGCGTGGTGGCGATCGCGTGCATCTTCCAGGGGATCCAGGCGGTGGCGCTCCCGCTGGTGCAAGAGTTCGGCGTGAGCCGCGAGATCGAGGACCGCGTGATGGCGCCGCTCCCCGTGGCCGGCGTGGCCGCCCAGAAGCTCCTGGCGGGCGCCCTCCAGGGCTTGATCGCGGCGGCCGTCGTCTTCCCGCTCGCGGTCGTGATCCCCGTCACGCCCGTGCACCTCGACGTGATCTGGTGGCGCCTCCTCACGCTGCTGCCCCTCTCCGCGCTCACCGGCGCCGCGCTCGGCCTCGTGATCGGGACGCGCGTGAACCCGCGACAGGTGCCGCTGATCTTCGGCATCGTCGTGATCCCCATGACGTTCCTGGGCGCCACGTACTACCCGTGGGCCAACCTGACCCCGATCCCGTGGCTGAAGGCGCTCGTCCTGCTGAACCCGCTGGTGTACATGAGCGAGGGGATGCGCGTGAGCCTCACGCCATGGATCCCGCACATGCCGCTGTGGGGGATCTACGGAGGGTTGATCCTGTTCTGCGGCGGCCTCACGTGGGTGGGCATCCGTGGGTTCAGCAACCGCGTCCTCTCCTGAGCGAGCGTGTGGATCGGGACGCGGTCATCGAGGCACTCGCCGAAGCCGGCTGCATCGCCGCCGGCGAGGAGGCCGACGCGCTCATCGAGGCGGCCGGGAACGATCCGGAGCTGCTCCGGCACCTCGTGGCGCGACGCACCGAGGGCGAGCCCCTCGCCTGGCTGACGGGGTCAGTCACGTTCTGCGGCGTGCGGTTGTCCATCACACCGGGCGTCTACGTGCCGCGCCCGCAGACCGAGCCGATGGCGCGTCGCGCGGCGACGCTCCTGCCCGCCTCCGGCCTCGCCGTCGATCTGTGCACCGGCGCGGGAGCGATCGCGGCGGTGCTGGCCGCGGCCGTGCCCTCCGCACGGATCCTCGCCACAGAGCTCGACCCGAACGCCGCGCGATGCGCCCGCCGCAACGGCGTCGAGGTGTTCGAGGGCTCGCTGGACGATCCGCTGCCACCCATGTTCTCGGACCGCGTCGACGTCCTGACGGCGGTCGTCCCTTACGTGCCCACCGGCGCGCTCCGCTTGCTGCCACGCGACGTGCAGGCGTTCGAGCCGCGGCTCGCCCTCGACGGCGGGCCCGACGGCACGGATGTCCTCGAGGAGGTCGTGCGCAGGAGCACGGCGTGGCTGCGATCCGGCGGCCGGCTGCTGCTCGAGCTGGGGGGCGACCAGGCGGAGCCGATCGGACGATCGCTCGCCGAGTGCGGATACGACGGGATCGACGTCATGCTGGACGCCGACGGCGACCCGCGCGCGATCTGCGCGCGGCTGGCCTAGCCGTCCGGACTCGGGAGGCACGCTCCCTCAGAGGGCAAGGCCCGCGATCCGGCGCCGCGCCAGCCGGTCGGCGGCCGCGGCCGTGCTGATGCCGTCGCGCCCCGCCTCGGCGAAGATCGTCGCGAGCGTGACGCCGATGCCCGCGAGGCGCGCGGCCATCTCGTCGTCGTCCCACCCGAGGGTCTCGTAGCCCGCGAGATGGATCACGCCTCCCGCGTTCGTGACGTAGTCGGGCGCGTAGAGGATCCCCGCCGCCGCGAGGCGCTCGCCGTCCTCGTCGGTGGCGAGTTGGTTGTTGGCTGCGCCCGCCACCACCCGGCACCGCAGCATCGGGATCGTCCCCGCGTTGAGGACGCCGCCCGTCGCACACGGAGAGAAGACGTCGCAGGGTGTGGCGACCTCGGTCCCCGCCGGGACCGTCGCGGCCCCGAGCTCGGCCGCGAGCCCCGCGACCCGTGCCTCGTTCACGTCGGCGAGGATCAGCTCAGCTCCCGCGTCATGGAGCAGTCCCGCGAGGCGCCCACCCACCGAGCCGACGCCCTGGATCACCACCGTGCGCCCGCTCAGGTCGACATCGCCGAAGACGTGGCGGACACCCGCGCGGATCCCGTGGAAGACGCCCACGGCCGTGCCGGGACCCGAATCCCCCGACCCACCGTGCTCGGGGCTGCGGCCCATCACGTGGGCGGTCCGCTCCCCGATCACGTCGAGGTCGGGGGGGCCGGTGTTCATGTCGGCGGCGGTGACGTAGGTGCCGCCCATCGACTCGACCAGGTCCGCATACCGCAGAAGGAGCGCGCGACGGGCCTCGCTGCCGGGCACGGGGATCGCGGCCACCGCCAGGACGGCCTTGCCGCCCCCGAACGGGAGGTTGGCGGCGGCCTGCTTGAGGGTCATGGCCTGCGCGAGCCGGAGGCCGTCGTGCAGGCCGTCGTGGGGTGAGGGGTACACCTTCATCCGCGTGCCACCCATCCCCGGCCCGAGGACCGTGCTGTGGACGCAGACGAACATCCAGGCGCCGGAGGGTTCGTCGTAGCGGAGACACACCTCCTCCCCGTCCCATCCACGCAGCAGGTCCTCGAACATCAGCGGTGAGTCTAGGTCCGCCGCGGTGTGCGCCGCAGCGCACGGATCCCGTCCTCCCAGGCCGCATCGAGGTCCGCGCCCGGCGGGAAGCGCCCGTTCAGCTCGAGGGAGACCATGCCGTGCGCGAACGCCCACGTGGAGCGAGCCCGATCGAGGGTTCCCACCGCCTGGAGCAGGGGCGCGGCGGCGCGCGCCTCCAGCCCCTCGGGCAGGAGGTCGCGTGGGAGCGGGCGGTCGTTGACCAGCCGGTACTCGTGCGGCATCGCCCGGGCGTAGGCGTGATACGCGCGCGCGAGCGCGCCCAGTCGATCCCCATTCGGCGCTGCGGCCGCGGCCTCGAAGCGCTCCGCGAAGTCCTCGAGCGCCAACGTCACGACGGCGGCTTCGAGCGCCTCCTTCGAGGCGAAGTGTTTGTACAGCGAGGGGGCCTGGATCCCGAGGCGCTCGGCGACGGCGCGCATCGTGAGCGCTTCGGGACCGCGTTCGTTCAAGAGCGCCCGCGCCTCGACCGCGATCTCTCGCGCACGCGCGCCGAGCTCACGCACGAACCTTAGCCTCGGCACGATCGCGCACGGCCTCGTTCAACGCCCGGAACCCGGCGAGCGTTCGCGCCCAGAACCGCCCGGAGAACAGCGGCACCAAGATCCCGGCGAAGCGTTCGGACTGTTCCAGGCGCACGCCTCCGCCAGCCTCGGGCACGATGTCGAAATGGTGCTCGCCGTCGAAGACGAACGGCAGACCGGTGCGCCCCAGCCACACCAGCCTGCGCCCGGGGTCTACCTCCTGGACCGTAGGTTTGAAGGTCATGGCCCGGCCGCCCTCGGGCTCGAGGCGCACCTTCAGCTTGGCGCCGGTCTGGAGATCGCCTTCCAGCGAACGGACGAACGGGCTCCACGAACGGTCCCGATCCGTGAGGACGTCCCACACGGTCTGCGCGTCGGCGTCGATCACGACGGACGCTCCGATCTGCTTCCTGAACATCCTGCCACCTCCAGGGGTCGAGCTCCAGGGTCGAAGGCTAACGTTGTTAGCCCCAGGCTAGCTAACGATGTTAGCTCTGTCAACTCCCTGTCGATCCCCCACCCCTGGAACGACGGAGGCGGGGCCGAAGCCCCGCCTCCGCGGTGGTACCGATGCGTCTGCGCGGTCAGTGCATGTGGCCGTGACCGTCGCCGGCCCCGTCCTCTTCCTCCTCGGGCTTCTCCACGACGGAGGCCTCGGTGGTGAGCACCAGCGCGGCGATCGACGCGGCGTTCTGCAGCGCCGAGCGCGTGACCTTGGCCGGGTCGATGATCCCGGCCTTCACCATGTCGACCCACTCGCCGGTGGCGGCGTTGAAGCCCTTGTCGGACTCCGCGCGGATCTGCTGGACGATCACGGCGCCCTCGTAGCCGGCGTTGGACGCGATGCGGCGGGCGGGCTCGGCGAGGGCCTCGCGCACGATGCTCGCGCCCGTGGCCTCGTCGCCTTCGAGGTCGAGCTTGGCGAGGGCCGCCTCGGCACGGATCAGGGTGACGCCGCCGCCGGGCACGATGCCCTCTTCCACCGCGGCGCGGGTCGCGCTGAGCGCGTCCTCGATGCGGTGCTTCTTCTCCTTCAGCTCCACCTCGGTGGCAGCGCCGACCTTCACCACGGCCACGCCGCCCGAGAGCTTCGCGAGGCGCTCCTGGAGCTTCTCGCGGTCCCAGTCGGAGTCCGTGTTCTCGATCTCGGCCTTGATCTGGTTGATCCGGCCGCCGACCTCGTCGGCGCTGCCGGCGCCCTCCACGATCGTGGTGTCGTCCTTGGTGATCACGATCTTGCGCGCCTTGCCCAGCAGGTCGATGGAGACGGTGTCGAGCTTCAGGCCGACCTCCTCGCTGATGACCTGGCCGCCCGTGAGGATGGCCATGTCCTGCAGCATCGCCTTGCGGCGATCGCCGAAACCGGGGGCCTTCACCGCGGCGGCGTTGAACGTGCCGCGGATCTTGTTGACCACCAGGGTCGCGAGGGCCTCGCCCTCGACGTCCTCGGCCACGATCACGAGCGGCTTGCCGGCCTGCATGACCTTCTCGAGGACCGGGAGCATGTCCTGGACGCTCGAGATCTTCTTGTTCACGAGGAGGATGTAGGGCTCGTCGAGGACGGCCTCCATGCGCTCCTGGTCGGAGATGAAGTACGGCGAGATGTAGCCCTTGTCGAACTGCATGCCCTCGGTGAACTCGAGCTCCATGCCGAACGTGTTGGACTCCTCGACCGTCACCACGCCGTCCTTGCCCACCTTGTCGAGGGCCTCGGCGAGGATCTCGCCGATCGTGGTGTCGGCGGCGGAGATGGACGCGACCTGCGCGATCTCCTCCTTCGACTCCACTTCCTTGGACTGCGCCTTGATCTCATCGACGGCGGCCGTCACGGCCTTCTCGATGCCGCGCTTCAGGATCATCGGGTTGGCGCCGGCGGCCACGTTCTTCAGGCCGCCCTTCACCATGGCGCGCGCGAGGACCGTCGCCGTCGTGGTGCCGTCACCGGCGACGTCGTTCGTCTTGGTGGCGACCTCCTTGGTGAGCTGGGCGCCCATGTTCTCCCACGGGTCCTCCAGCTCGATCTCCTTGGCGATGGTCACGCCGTCGTTCGTGATGGTGGGTGCGCCCCACTTCTTGTCGAGCACCACGTTCTGGCCCTTGGGGCCGAGCGTGATGGCGACCGCGTCGGCGAGCTTGTCGACGCCCGCTTCCAGCGAGCGACGAGCGTCCTCACCGAACCTCAGCAGCTTCGATGCCACCTGGTGCCTCCTTCAGGTCGTAGAGATGGAACGGGGCCCGGCGCTCGCGGACGCGGCGCGCGGACCCCCCGTTCCGACGTGGTGCGTTACTTGGAGATGGCCAGCACGTCGCGGGCCGACAGGATGAGGTACTCCTCGCCGCCGACCTTGACCTCGGTGCCGCCGTACTTGGAGTAGATGACCTTGTCGCCCACCGCCACGTCGAGCGGCACGCGCGCGCCGTCCTCGAAGCGGCCCGGGCCCACGGCCACGACCTCGCCCTCCTGGGGCTTCTCCTTGGCGGTGTCGGGGATCACCAGACCGGACGCGGTGGTCTGGTCGCCCTCGATCGCCTTGACGACGATCCGGTCCTCCAGGGGCTTCAGGTTGAAGTCCGCCATGCTGTGCTTCCTCCTTGGGTCCGTTAGCACTCAATACCGACGAGTGCTAACAGGATAGCCACCGGAGTGCCAAAGGGTCAACGCGGGAAGGGACGGGCTTCGACAACCACCCAGCCGGAGGGCGGCGTCGAGGCCGAGGGCGTGCCGTAGTCGGCATCGACCTCGACCTCGAAGCCAACCCTCTCGAGCACGACCGTCAGTGCGGAGGGGTCGTAGAGGCGCAACACGTGGTGTTCCTCGGTCCTGCGGTAGAGCCCGTCGTCGCCCGCCGCGCGGAAGATCGTCATCCGCCGATCGAGGCTGCCGTCGTCATGCTCCTCGAGTCGCACGAACATGCTCCAGTCCTCGCGCTCGTGGAACTTCCGCACGACGTCGGCACCATGGCGTCCCGGGGTCGCGACGTCGAACAAGAAGAGGCCTGCGGGGTCGAGAGCCGCGTGCACGCGTGCGGCCAGGCGTTCGATCTCGCCGAGGCCCGCCCGTGGGTCGGTGGCGTAGTTCAGGGCCTCGCCGACGGCGGTTACGGCGACGGCGTGCGGGAGCTCGACGTCGAGGAGCGAGGCGTGGACGAACGTGGCCCCAGGTGCGTTCGCGCGCGCGAGCGCGACCATGTCCTCGGAGATGTCCACACCGCGGACGTCGTATCCCGCGTCGGACACGATCCGCGCGAGGATGCCCGACCCGCAACCGAGGTCGACCACGGTCCCCTCGCGCAGTCCCGCCGCATCGAGCGCGCTCAGAAGGTGCGCGGCGGCCTGCGCGGCGAGGTCGCCGAACGCCTCGTGATGGATGGCGGCCTGGTCGGCACCGTAGAACGGGTCGGAGACTCCCATGGTGGTGGAGACTACTGGGGTGTCCACCGTCGACGGCCCCGCTCCCACGGACGACGCTGTGGTGCAGCACGCGGTATCGCGCCGCGACCTGCTGCGCGCCGGGACCGCCCTCGCGGCCGGGGTCGCGGTCTCCCCTTTGCTCGGCCTCACAGGCGCTGAGGCACGCACGCCGGCCGCGGCCGGCTGGTACGCGCCCGCCGACACCGTCCACCACGCCCGGACGTGGATGGCCTGGCCGGCGCGTCACCGTGTGTGGGGGTCGTGGCTCGAGGGGGCGCGCGAGGACGTGGCGCGGGTTGCGCGCGCGATCGCCGAGCACGAGCCCGTCGCGATGGCGGCCCGACCGCATCAGGCGCGTGCCGCCGCGGATGCGTGTGGATCGGGTGTCGACATCGTCGAGATCGCCAACGACGACTGCTGGATGCGCGACATCGGCCCCGTCTTCCTGGTGGACGGGAAGGGCGGACTGGCGGGGCTCGACCTGAACTTCAACGGCTGGGGCGGGCGCCAGATCCACGTCGAGGATCGGCACGTGGCGCGCGAGGTCCTGGCCACGCTCGGCCTCCGACGGTTCGTGGCGCCGTTCGTCACCGAGGGCGGCGCGCTGGAGGTCGACGGGGACGGCACCGCCATGGCAACGGAGAGCTCGATCGTGAACGCCGACCGCAACCCCGGAGCTTCGAAGGCCCGCCTCACGCGTGAGATCCGCGCCTATCTCGGGGTGCGTGAGGTCCTCTGGGTCCCGGGCGTGCGCGACCGCGACATCACCGACGACCACATCGACGGGCTCGCCCGGTTCTCGCGGCCCGGTCACGTGGTGGTGGATCAGCCGGCAGATCCCGATGCCCACGACGTCTGGGCCGAGTCCGAACGTCGGGCGTTGCGCATCCTGCGTCGGGCGACCGACGCGCGCGCACGCACCCTGCGGTGCCGCATCTCGCGCGAGCCACGACGCATCCCCCCGGGCACGCACCCCCGCCTCTTCGTCCGCTCCTACGTGAACTGGTACGTGTGCAACGGCGCCGTGCTCATCCCCTCGTTCACCGACCGGAAGGCCGACGCCGACGCGCGCGCCCTCGTCCGCGACCTCTACCCGGGCCGTCGCGTGGTCCAGCTGCGGATCGACACGATCGGCGACGGCGGCGGCGGGATCCACTGCATCACCCAGCAACAGCCCGCCGTCTGACCCTGCGTCGAGATGGGGACGACGGTGTCTGCTGTAGCGCGGTGGGTGGCTTGTGTCGCCCTTGCCTGACCGGAAGACTGAGGCGAGGTCGGGGTGGCGATGCCCGGCCGGAGGAGGGACGGCATGAAGGAAAGGATCCGCAAGCACCTGTCGACCGTGGTCGTGGCGTTCGCCACCGCCGCGATCGCGGCGGGCGGGACGGCGGCGGCGGCGGCGCTCATCAACGCCGACCGGCTCCAGGGCTACCCCGCCAACGGGCTGACACGCGTGGCGCAGAGCCATAAGAGCAACAACTCGGTGATCGGCGACGGAACCGATCGAGTCATCCGCAAGGTGGGGATCAAGGCGCCGAGGGCAGGCTACCTCGTCGTCACGGCGTCGACCGACGGCTACCTGGACACGGGGGCGACCGGCTACGCCAACTGCTGGATCGAGCTCGACGGCTCGAAACTCACGTCCACCGAACGGTCGCAGAACTACTACGACTCGGGGGCGGGCGAGAACACGGAGCAGGACTGTGCGACGAACGTCGCCTGGCCGGTGAAGGCGGGCAAGCACACTGTCCGGTTCACCGGTGACCCGACTACGGGTGTCATCTACGACGAATCGACGCTCACCGTCCAGTACGCGCCGTTCAATGGCGCAGGCGCTGTGCCGAAGCCTGTTCCGCCGGCCCGTGCTGCTCGCGCCGGGGGCAACTGATCCATAGTTGGAGCCAATCGGAACGCACGAAGGCCCGGGGCGAAGCCCCGGGCCTTCGGCCTTTGAGGTTCCGGCGCGGCTAGGCCTGCGCCTTCGCGGGCAGGCGGCCCGCGCCTTCGAGCTGACCTTCGATCCACGCGTACGTGGACTTGAGGCCATCCTCGAGGGTCACTTCGGGGGCCCAGCCCAGCACCGCCTTGCAGCGGTCGTTATCGCTGTTGCGGCCCCGCACGCCCTGCGGCTTCGTCAGGTCGTGCTGCTTCACGAGCGTCTTGCCCGCCACGTCGGAGACGAGGTCGACCAGCTGGTCGATCGTCACCAGGCGATCCGAGCCGAGGTTCAGCGGCTCCCAGTGATCGGACTGCGCGATGCGGTAGATGCCCTCAACGCAGTCGTCGATGTACGTGAAGGATCGCGTCTGCTGGCCGTCGCCCCAGATCTCGATGTCGTCGCCGTCGTTCGCGAGCGCCACCTTGCGGCTGATCGCGGCGGGAGCCTTCTCGCGACCGCCCTCGTACGTGCCGAGGGGCCCGTAGATGTTGTGGAAGCGCGCCACGCGGGTCTCGAGCTTGCCCTCCTCCTGGTAGTACTGGCAGAGTTTCTCGGAGTAGAGCTTCTCCCAGCCGTAGCCCTCCTCGGGGTCGGCGGGATACGCGTCCTCTTCCTTCAGCGGCGTCACGTCGGGATCGTGCTGCTTGTACATCGGGTAGATGCACGCGCTCGAGGAGTAGAAGTGGCGCGTCACGCCGTTCTGATAGGCGGCCTCCAGCATGTGCGCGTTGATCAGCACGTTGTTGCGGGAGATGTCGACGCGATTGCCGGTGATGTAGCCGATGCCGCCCATGTCCGCGGCAAGCTGGTAGACCTCGTCCACGTTCGCCGTCGCGGCGACGCAGTTCTCCCACTCGCGCAGATCCAGGACCAGGAACTCGTCGGCCGCCGTCGGCTCGTACTCGGGCTCCTTGATGTCGACCCCACGGACCCAGTACCCGCGGTCCTTGAGGTACTTCACCATGTGGTGTCCGATGAACCCTCCGGCGCCGCCCACCACCGCACGCTTCTGCATCGCTCGATCCCTTCCGTCAACTCGCGCCCAGAACCTAGGTCTCGTTCGAGACTACCCCGACCGCGACGACCGCACGCGTCCGTTCCGGTCGCTGGGAGATGTAGGTCACTCCGGTGATAGTGATACCCGATGAGGACCCCATTGGCTACGGCAACGGCACTAGACAGTTCGTCGGGAAATGACGGGGGGACTGCGAAATCGCTTAGCTCCCACCGCTAGCGACGCCATCCGACCCTGGTGACACGCCGCCGCCCGCTACGCGAGCCGGTCGAGGGGGAACCCGGCGAAGTCCAGGCCCGCCACCGCGTCGGCCGCGCCCCGCCGGAAGACCGCGCGCTCCCCCGTGTGGTTCCCTCCTCGGATCGTGAAGGCATCCGGATCGTCGGTGGGCTCGAGGGTGGGTCGCGGGGGCTCCGCGCCCACCCACAGGACGGTGAGCGCGCCGCCGCGCCACTCCACCCGGATGGCGTCGCCGCCGTCGGCCCACGCGTAGAGCCCCACCAGATCGCGGTAGGCGTCGGGCAGCGGAAGGGGGCGCGCCGGCGGCTGGACGCGCGGGTGTGCGCGCGCGGCATCCACGAGTCGGTCCATCAGCGAGAGCGCGAGGGCGCTCGCCGGCGCCTCGCCGTTGGTGAGGACCACGACGCCGACCCGGTCCGCCGTGATGAAGGCAACCCGCGCGCTGAACCCGACCGTGCCGCCCTGGTGCCCGACGTAGACGCGCTCGCCCCGGCGCTCCTGCGTCCACCCGATCCCCTGTCCGCCGGTCCACGCGTCGTCGGTGAGGACCACGGGGCGCTGCATCTCGTGCAGCGTCCCGGAGCGCAGCACGGCGTCGTCGCCGTCGAGCTGGAACGCGATCCACCGCGCCATGTCGTGCACGGTGGACCAGAGCCCGCCCTCGGCATCGGTGGGCTTCTCGCGGCCGGCGGAGACCGGCGGCTCGTCCGAGAAGCCGGGCGCGTCGTAACCGGTGGCGAGCGCGATGCGCGCCGGTGGGTCGAACCCGGTCTCGTCCAGATGCAGCGGTGCGAGGAGGCGTGCGCCGATCACGTCTCGATAGGGACGGCCGTCCGCGCGCGCGACGACCTCCCCCAGCAGTTGGTACCCGAGGTTGGAGTACTTGCGATCGGAGCCGGGCGGCACCACCACCTCGATGCGCTCCGCCGCCGCGAGCGTCTCCTCCACGCTCGGGAACCGACGTGCGCGCCAGTCCTGTAGCGGTGGCTGGCCCGTGATCCCGGCGCGGTGGGTCAGCAAGAGCAGCAGCGTCACATCCTCGATGGGGCCGAACGGGTTCCGCGCGGCCGCGAACTCGGGCAGGTAGACCGTGAGCGGATCGTCCAGAGCCAGCGTGCCCTCGTCGCGGAGCTGCAGCAGCGCGGTGGCGGTGAAGGTCTTCGTCACGGAGGCCACGCGGAACCCGGTGTGCGCATCGGGCGGAGCGGCGGCAACGAGGTCGGCGAATCCGTGGCCCGCGTGCCAGGCCAGGTCGCCGTCCACGACCGCGCCCACCGCCGCGCCGGGGGCCGAATGGTCGTTCACGAACCGCGAGACGGCGGACTCCAGACGAGGGACGAGGGCCTCCAGCCAGGCCTCCATCCGCCCGCTAGATCCCCTTCAAGAAGGCGACCGTCTCCGCGAGCCCGTCCTCCAGGTGCGTCCAGGGCTTCCACGCGATGGCGCTCGGCGCGCTGGAGATGTCGAGCGCGATCCGTCGCAGCTCGCCCGGCGGCAACGGCCCGAACTCCGGGTCCTTGTCGTACCCGATGATCTCGGCGAGCAGCCGGAAGAGCCCGCTCACGCTCGACTCCAGACCGGTCCCCACGTTCACGAGCTTGCCCGAGCCGCGCTCGAAGGCCTGCACGAAGGCATGCACGGTGTCGTCGATGAAGATGTAGTCGCGCGTCTGGTTCCCGTCACCGAAGATCGTGACCGGCTCGCCGAGGAGCATCCTCGAGGCGAAGATGGCCACCACCCCTGCCTCGCCGTGGGGATCCTGGCGTGGCCCGTACACGTTGGCGAGCGCGAGCGCCGTGTAGTCCAGGCCCCGGTACCGGTGGTAGAAGCCGAGGTAGTCCAGGACCGCCTTCTTGGAGATCCCGTAAGGGCTGAGCGGATGCGACCCCGCGGCCGCCGACTCCTTCGCGGGCAGCCGCTTGGGCTCGCCGTAGATCGTGCCGCCGCTCGCGGCGTAGATCACCTTGCGCGTCTGCACCTTGGTCGCGCACTCCAGCACGTTCAGGGTGCCCATCAGATTGATGCTGGCATCGAGCGCCGGGTCGTCGAGCGACGGGCGCACGCCGGACTGGGCCGCGAGGTGGAAGACCACCTCGGGCCGGTGCCGCTCGAACAGAGGCAGCAGACCATCGGCGCGCACGTCCATGTTGAAGAACGTGAACTCCTTGCCGTAGCCCCTCGCATCCACCAGGTTGGCGATACGTCCCGTCGAGAGGTCATCCACGCTGATCACGCGATGCCCTTCGGCGAGGAGACGGTCGGCGAGGTGCGAGCCGATGAACCCGGCGCCCCCGGTCACCAGGACGGTGCTCACGTGGCCAACCTTAGTTGCGGATCGGCTCCGATGTCGAGCGACGTGCGCTCGCCGAGAGCGGCGCGAGCCGCTCCGACGCAGGCGATCATGGCGGCGTTGTCGGTGCACAGCTCGAGCGGCGGATAGAGCACGCGCAGACCCTCGGCCTCGCCCGCCGCCTGGAGGCGTTCGCGCAGCCGCGTGTTCGCGACGACGCCGCCACCGAGCAAGACGGTGGGCACACCCATCGCCTTCGCGGCCGCGATCGTCTTGGTGACCTGCACGTCCACGATGGCCTCTTGGAACGAGGCGGCCAGGTCGGGCAGGTTCAGGTCGTGACCTAAGGCCCGCTCGCGCTTCACGTAGCGCAGCACGGCGGTCTTCAGCCCGCTGAGGGAGAAGTCGTAGTCGCCGGAGTCCTCCATCGCGCGCGGGAAGGCGATCGCGCGCGGATCCCCACCCTGGGCCATCCGGTCGAGCGCCGGACCGCCCGGGAAGCCGAGCCCCAGCATCCGCGCGACCTTGTCGAACGCCTCTCCCGCCGCGTCGTCGAGCGTCTGACCCAGCACCTCGTGGTGGAACAGGGTCGGGATGTGCACGAGCATCGTGTGCCCGCCGCTCACCACCAGCGCGACGTAGGGAGGCTCGGGCGGACCGTGCGCCAGGAAGTTCGCCCACACGTGCCCCTCCAGGTGGTTCACGCCCACCAGCGCGGCGCCCGTGGCGAGGCTCACGGCCTTCGCTGCCGCCATCCCCGTGAGGAGCGCGCCCACCAGTCCGGGGCCTACCGTGACCGCCACGTGGTCGAGGTCCCCGAACCCCACGTCTGCCCCGGCGAGCGCTTCCTCCAGCAGCGGGTTGAGCGCCTCCACGTGGGCACGCGCGGCCACCTCCGGCACCACCCCGCCGAAGCGTTCGTGCAGATGGACCTGGGAGGCGATCAGGTTGGACCGCACCGTGAAGCCGTCCTCCACCACCGCGACGGCGGTCTCGTCGCACGAGGTCTCGATGCCGAGCGTGATCACGCCGGGCGCCCCACCCCAGGCAATTCCTCGGCGATGGCCTCCAGGCGGCGCCCGTAGGCCTCGGTGCGGACGTCGTCGGTCCACATGATGAGCGCGTCCTCGCTCAGCTCCTGGTAGTAGTTGCGGCGGATCCCCACCGGGTGGAAGCCGAAGTGGCCGTAGAGCCGCTGCGCCCCCCAGTTCGTCACGCGGACCTCCAGGGAGACGGCGTGCGCGCCCATATCGATGGACTGGAGCATCTGCGCGTAGAGCAGGCGCGCGCCGATCCCGCGCCGGTGCTGCTGCGGGTCCACCGCGATGTTCGTGATGTGCGCCTCGTCGCCGTAGCAGATCATGCCCGCGTAGCCCACGATGACCTTGTCCGTGCGCGCCACCAGGTAGCAGCGGTTGTTGGGCTCGGTCATCTCGGCGACGAACAGGGCGGGGCTCCAGGGGCGCGCGTACACCTGGCGTTCGATCGCCATCACGCCGCGCAGATGGCGACGGCGCATCCGGGTGATCTCAAGCCTGGGCGCCGCGCGCTCGCTGATCCCACGCGATCTCAGCATCCGATTTCCTCAGGTACAGGGGGACGATGTCGTGGAGCCGGTCGTGTTCCTCTCGCAGGAACCGGGGCACGGCGAGCTCGACAAGCGCCGCCGCCTCGGGGTGCGCCGAGATGGAGGTGCCCACCTCGACGCGCGCGCCCGGTTCCTCGAGTTCATGGCGATACAGCATCGCACCGTTGCCGACCGCCAGCACCTCTCCGGCCACGGCTTCCAGCTCACCTGCGAGGTGACTGGGCGGGCAGACCACGTACCCGGACTCGCGCATCACCCCGCCGGGGACCGCGCGGTACAGCGCGTAGAAGACCTCGCTGCGACGAGCGTCGATCACGGCGGCGATGCGCTTGTGGGTGTGACGGCAGGCGTAGGCGAGCGCGTCGAGGCTGGGGATGCCCACGATCGGCACGTTGAGGACCTGGGCAAGCGTCTTCGCGGTCTCCACGCCCACCCGCAGGCCGGTGAACAGGCCCGGCCCGACCCCCACCGCCACCCCACCCACCTGCCGCAGGTCGATCCCCGTCCACGCCAGCAGCTGCTGCAGCGCCGGGCTCACCGATTCCTGCCGGGCCCTGCCGGCCACCGAGACCTTCGCCAGGATCTCCTGCTCGGTCCCGAGGGCCACGCTCGTCTGGGGCGTGGAGGTCTCGATGCCCACGACGATCACAGGGCGACCTCCCACGGCCGCAAGGCGTCCAGCACCGCGGCCCAACGCTGCATCCAGGCCTCGCCCACGCCCGTGACCTGGATGCGGCGGACCTCGTCCTGCCCGCTCGGATCCTCCGTCGTGAACTCCACACGGAGGCGGTCGGGCGGCAGCAGCGCCTCCACCGCGTCGCCCCACTCCACCAGCAGCACGTCCTCGCCCGCCCCCAGCTCGTCCAGGCCGAGGTCCACCACGTCCTGAACGCGGTCGAGGCGATACACGTCCACGTGTGCCACGTCGAGGCGACCCACGTACTCCTTGATCAGGGTGAAGGTGGGCGACACGACCTGGTCCTCGATGCCGAGACCGCGGGCGACGCCCTGTACGAAGGTGGTCTTGCCCGCCCCGAGCTCACCCGTGAGCACGACCGCGTCGCGCGGGCGCAGCAGCGGCGCGAGGGCTTCGCCGACCGCGCGCGTGTCCTCGGCGGTGACGGCCCGAAGATCGAGCTCCATCTAGAAGAGCTCCAGCTGGTCGGCGTCGGGGAGGTCGTCGGGTTCGGGGATCACGGTGGCGCGCGGGATCTCGCCGGGGGCCGCGGGTGCCGTCCCTGCGACGACGGTGGGCCCGGTACGGATGCCCTCCAGGGTCCGACTCACGAGCGCGAGGTCCTCGCGCAGGAGCTGGAACTGGCGGGACTTCTCCCCCCCGCCGTGCAGGATCGCGGCCGGGTGGAACGTGGGGATCACGGTGCGGCCGTGCCAGTCGTGCACCTGGCCGCGCAGACGGGTGATGCCCGTGCTCGTGTTGAGGACGAACTTGGTGGCGAAGTTGCCGAGCGTCACCACGACCTCGGGCTGGATCAGGGAGATCTGCTCGACGAGCCATGGGGTGCACGCCTCGATCTCGTCGGGCTGCGGATCCCGGTTCCCCGGAGGCCGGCAGTTGTGCACGACACCTCCGGCCGTCACGAAGTTGTGGGTGTCCTCGACGTCGATGCAGTAGACGCGACCCACCGGACGTCCGGTCGAAGAGACTTCCTCGACCTCGGCGTCGTCGTACAGGACCCGGATCGGACCGCGACGAAGGAGTTCGTCGTCGTACGGCAGCGCCAGCGCGACCTCGGGGTGCAGTTTGTAACGCATGAAATGAGGGACGTAAGGGGCGATCAGGTACGACAGGACTCGTGTGCCGGTCACATCGAAGAACAACCTCCCCCGACGCGGCGTCGCTCGGAGCCCGAGGTTGGCAAGTGCGCGGACGAGGATCTCCAGATCTGCCTCAGGGAACCCGTTGGTGGCGATCTCCGCCAAGGGTTGACGACCTCCGGATCGGAGCCTCATGTACCCGTCATCCATGAACCAGAACGCGAGCATCCTCGGGTTCAGCCGCTCGACGATCGACGCGGGCACCCGCTTCGTGGGTCGGTAGAACTCACGGCGCAAGACCCCGAGCGCCCGGTGGGCTAGGGTCCGCACGTGCACCACGGCGTACCGCTTCTCCCCTCCGGATACGGCCGCGGCACGGAAGGACGAGATCCTGGGTTGGAGCTCGCTCAGTAGCTCAGCCTTGAAGGCCGCGTATTCAGCCTGCTGGTCGGAGTGCGCATAGGCGAAGTGCGCGCTCGTCTTGTTGATCCCTCCATCACCCAGGAGGGAACCGACCAGAACATCGGCTGCAAGCTGGCTCAGCCCCTGACCGATGGCCACCCGGTCTCCGACCCGAAGGTCTTCAACCGGGACCCAACCGCGCTCGGTCATCACCGGGTGATCCCCGGTCAACCGGACCCCGGTGCGGTTCGAACCGGACTTCTTAGCCGAGCGGTAGGTGAGCTTGAACAGGCGTCGCCCGGCCAGGGGCGACGAGTGCCATCCGGTTACCCGCTTGGGGACGAGCGTCCCGGTCTCGTCCACGGACATCACAGTTCCGGCATACCGAAGTCCCACGAGCGAGCCGATGCGCCTCCACGACCCGTCCCCGAGCTGGATCATGGCGTTGTAGTCGAGGCATTTCACGATGTTCGCGATGTACACCTGGTCGCGTCCGAGGCCGATCTCGCCCAGCATCCGGTTGAGGAGCTGGCCGGCCGCGCCCACGAACGGGATGCCCTGTTTGTCCTCGTGGAAGCCCGGGCCCTCGCCGATGAACAGGAGGTCGGCGTCGGGGCTGCCGTCGCCGAACACCACCTGGGTGCGGCCCTGCGCGAGCTTGCACTTCGTGCAGCCCGCGGCCTCCGCAGCCACCTCGGCGAGGGTGCGGGGCACGCTCAGCCCTCCCCTTTCGCGGCCTTCCGCTTGCGCCGCGGCGGATGGGGCGCATCCAGGCCCAGGGCCGCGATCGCGAAGAGGCGGATCTCGCGATCGAGCTCGATGGGGCGCTCGAGCATCGCCATGTGGCCCGCGCCCTCGAGCACCACGAGACGTGCGTCCGGGAGGGCGCCCGTCAGCCCCACGGCCGAGGCCGGCGGCGTGACGCGGTCGTGCTCGCCCACGACCACGAGGGCGGGAACCGTCACGCGCGGCACGGCGTGGCGCAGGTCCATCTCCATCAGCGACGAGAGCCCGTCGGTCCACACGTCCGAGGAGGCGTTCTGGGCGAGCCGCACGACGTGGTCCACGACGTGCTGGGGGGCATCGGGGCCGAACTGGGTGAGGCGTGCCACCGCCCCCCGCACATCCGCCGGGCTCGCCAGCACGGCCTTGCGGAGGCGGTCCACGCGCTTGGCCGCCGACGCGATCGTGCCGAGGCGTGGGCGCAGCAACTCGGTGACCGAGCCCATCGCGCCCAACAACAGGTCGGAGGAGGCGGCACCGATCAGCACCACGCCCGCCACCCGCGTGCCGAAGAGCTCGGGACGCTGCTCGGCCATCCCCAGGATCGACATCGCGCCCATCGAGTGACCCACCAGGACGGCGGCGCGCTCTGGGGATACCAGGTCGAGCACGGCGGCCACGTCGCGGCCCATCGCGCGCAGGGAAAGATCGCCGTTCGCGGCGCGGCCCGACCGTCCGTGACCCCGGTGGTCCATCACCACGCAACGGAAATCCACCGAGAGGTCGACCCACTGCTCGTACCAGGTCGTGGCGTCCAGGCTGAAACCGTGCACGAACAGGATGACGGGCGCCTCCGGTGGGCCGGCGGCGCGCACGGCGATCGTGGTGCCGTCGAAGGAGGTGACGTCGCCGAGGTCCTCGGGCGGGAGATCCCACAACGGCCCTTCGTCCACCTGCGCGTGACGCCGGCGTACGACCACGCTGCCGACGGCGCCGGCGGCGATGGCTCCGGCCGCGACGCCCGCGCTGATGAGCGCCGTCCGCTTCTTCGTCATCCCCCATACTCCCGCGGCACGCGCTCTCCGATCCTGGTGACGATCTCGTATCCGATCGTGTCGGCGTGTCCCGCCAGCTCCTCGGCGGTGACCTCCTCCGGATCCTGGCGACCGAGCAGCACGACGTCGTCGCCGACGGCGACGTCGAGGTCCCCGCAGTCCACCACCAGCTGATCCATCGTCACGCTCCCCGCCACGCGGCACCGTCTGCCTCCGATCAGGACGTCGGCGCGCGAGGACAGCAGCCGAGGGTAACCGTCCGCATAGCCGACCGGCACGGTGGCCACCCACGCGTCGTGCGTGAGTCGGTAGTGATGACCGTAGGAGGTGCGCTCCCCGGCCGGCAGCCGCTTCACGAACGAAACGGCCGAGCGCCAGGTGAGGGCGGGCCGCAGGCCCAGCTCGGCACCGACCCCAGGTCCGGGCTCCAGCCCGTACACGCCGATGCCCGGACGCACCAGATCGAGGCGGGCGTCGGGATACAGGACCGTCCCACCGGTGTTGGACGCGTGCAGGATCCGGGGCGCGAGGCCGGCCGCGCGCGCCGCCTCGACGACGTGGAGGAAGGTCGCGAGCTGCCGCTCGGTCGAGGGAGCGTCCTCCTCGGAGCGTGCGAAGTGCGTGAAGAGGCCCTCGAGGTCGAGGCCCGCTCCCACCACGCGACCGGCGTAGGCCACGGCGTCGGCGGGCGGCCAGACGCCCACGCGATGCATGCCCGTGTCGACCTTCACGTGCACCGCCTCGGCGCGACCTGCCGAAGCCTCCACGAGGCGCGCGAGCCCCCCCTCGGAGTAGAGGGTCGGCGTGAGATCAGCCGCGAGGACGTCGGCCTCCGAGCCCGGCGGGCATTCCGAGAGCAAGAGGACGCGCGCGTCGACGCCGGCGTCGCGCAGCCGCAGCCCTTCCTCCACCAGCGCGACCCCGAGCCAGGTCGCACCGCCCTCCAGCGCGGCTCGGGCGACGGCCACGTCGCCGTGCCCGTAGGCGTTGGCCTTCACCACGGCCATCAGCTCCGCATCGGCCGGCTTCAGCACACGCACGTTGTGGCGGATCGCGTCGAGATCCACCTCGACCCACGTGGGCCGGTGGCGGTCGGTCATGCCTCGCCCACCCGCCGGACCGCCTCCGGGATGTGACCGACGAGGTCTCCCGCGAGCGTGCCCTCCCCCGTGACGCCACCCGCCACGATCCCCGCCACGCCGTGGAGGTAGGCGCCCGCGGTGCCGGCGTCGAACGGCATCAGGCCGCGCGCGAGCAGGCCGCCGATCATGCCGGTGAGCACGTCGCCCGAACCGGCCGTGGCGAGCACCGGGCTGCCGGTGGGGTTCACGCGCGCGATGCCGTCGGGCGCGGCGAGCACCGTGCGGCTGCCCTTCAGCAGCACGACGGCGTCGGTGCGCGCGGCGAGCGCGCGGGCGTGCGCGAGCCGGTCCGACTCCAGCTCGCGTGCGGTGACGCCCGCGAGGCGTACGAACTCGCCGACATGCGGGGTGAGGACGGCCTCGGCCTTGCGGTCGGCGAGGTCGTCGGCGCGGCCCGCGAAGGCGTTCAGCGCGTCGGCGTCCACGACGGCGGGGACCGGGCAGTCACGCACCAGGTCGCGTACGAAGCCCGCCGTCTCGTCCTGGGCTGTCATGCCGGGACCGATCGCGAGCGCATGCGCCCGGCCGAGCGCGTCGAGCACGCGGTCGTGCGCATCTCCCGCGATCCCCCCGTCCGCCGTCTCGGGCAGCGGGAGGAAGACGGCCTCGGTGATCGAGGCCTGGAGCACCGGCACGATGCCCTCCGCCGCGGCCACCATCACGAGCCCCGCCCCGATCCGCCCGGCCGCGTCCGCGATCAGGTGGGCGGCACCGGTCATCCCGCGCGATCCGGCGACCACCAGCAGCACCCCCGAGGCGCGCTTGTGCGTGTCGATCGCGCGCCGCGGCATCATCGCGACCACATCCTCGGGCTCGGTCACGAACGTGTCCGCACGCACGAGATCCTCCGGGAAGCCGATGTCCACGACACGAACGGCGCCCGCGCGCTCCGCGCCCGGCAGGAGCACGACGCCTGCCTTGGCGGCGCCGAACGTCACCGTGAGGTCGCTCCGGACCGCGTCGCCGTCGACCGCGCCGGTGTCCCCGTTCACGCCGGAGGGGATGTCCACGGACACCACCGGCGGCGCGCCGGCGTTCAACCCGCCGATCGCGGCGGCCCACCGATCCTCCGGCGCGCCGCGGAACCCGGTGCCGAAGACCGCGTCCACGGCCACCTCCGCACGCTCCATCTCGCGTGCCAGCCGCGACTCCGTGACGATGTCAACGGAGATGCCCACCTCGGCGAGCCGCGCGAGGTTCGCCGCGGCAGGCTCCCGGAGTCCGTCCGGCGGTTCCACAGCGAGCACCGCGACCCGCACGCCCCAGCGCGCGAGGTGACGCGCCGCCACGAGCCCGTCCCCGCCGTTGTTCCCCTTGCCGCACACCACCACCACGCGACGCCCGTACACCCCGCCCATCAGGTCGACGCATGCACGCGCCACCGCGCGGCCGGCCCGCTCCATCAAGGTGGCGGCGGGCACGCCCCGCGCCTGCGTGGCGCGGTCGAGCTCGGCGGCCTGCGTCGGCGAGAGCACCGGTTTCACCGGGCGCTCACCCCTCCCGCACCGCGATCGCGAACGCGACCGCGTTGGTCTTCTCGTGGGTGAACGTGATCAGCACGCGCGAGATGCCGAGCATGTCGGCGCGCCCGGCCGCGTGGCCCTCGAGGGCGACGATGGGCGCCCCGCTCGCGTGCCGCGAGACGCTGATGTCCTGCCAGCGCTTGCCCCGATAGCCGCCGAGGGCCTTGATCGTGGCCTCGCGCGCGGCGAATCGGCCCGCGTAAGACTCGGCCGGGCGCGCCTTGGAGTCGCAGTACGCGATCTCCTCGGGCGTGAACACGCGTGCGCGCATCGTGGGGTGGCGATCGAGCGCACGCTCCATACGCGCGATCTCGCAGATGTCGACGCCCAGCCCGACGATCTCCACCCGGACAGGCTACGCGAAGGTAGGGGCCCTATCGAGGCGCGTCGCGCCCCGGACCCCCGGAGGGCCGGGGACCCTCCGACGTCGGGTTCCGGCGGTCGCGCCACGCGCGCCGGACCTGCCACCACAGCACCGCGGAGACCGAGACGAGGGCCACCAGGAACACCACGGTGACGACGGAAGCGCTCGGGTCCGCCGGGGTGGGCAGCGGATAGGGCGAGCCGCTCGGCGACACGGCCGCCTACTCGACGGTGACGCTCTTGGCCAGGTTGCGCGGCTGGTCCACGTCGCACCCCCGGATCTTGGCGACGTGATACGCGAAGAGCTGCAGCGGCACCGTCACCACGACGGGCGCGAGCAGCTCCGGCGTCGCAGGCACCTCGAGGACGTGATCCGCGAGCCCGGGCGCCTCGGTGTCGCCCTCCGTCACGACCGCGATCACCTCCGCGCCGCGCGCACGCACCTCCTGGATGTTGGAGAGCATCTTCGGGTAGATATGACACTGGGTGGCGATGGCGACGACCGGGACGCCCTCCTCCACCAGCGCGATAGGGCCGTGCTTCAGCTCGCCTGCCGGGAAGCCCTCGGCGTGGATGTAGCTGATCTCCTTCAGCTTCAGCGCGCCTTCGAGCGCCGCGGGGTAGCCCGTGTGCCGTCCGATGAACAGCACCGTCGGTGCCTGCGCGTAGCGACCGGCCAGCGCGCGCACCTCGGCGTCGAGGCCGATCGCGCGCTCGACCTGCGCGGGTAACGCGTGCATGTGCTCGAGCACCTCGGCGATCTCCTCGGGGAACATCGAGCCCCGGATCTGTGCGAGGTAGAGCGCCACCAGGTACTGCGAGACCATCTGGGTCGCGAACGTCTTCGTGGCCGCGACCCCGATCTCGGGGCCGGCGTGCGTGTAGAGCACGCCGTCGGCCTCGCGGGCGAGCGAGGAGCCCACGGTGTTGGTCACCGCGATCACCTGGGAGCCCTGACGGCGGGCGTGGCGTGCGGCCTCGAGCGTGTCGATGGTCTCCCCGGATTGCGACACGGCCAGCGTGAGCGTGTCGGGGCCGAGCACGGGATCGCGGTAGCGGAACTCGGAGGCGATCTCGATCTCCACCGGCAGGCGCGTCCAGTGCTCGATCGCGTACTTCGCCACGAGCCCGGAATGGAACGCCGTGCCGCACGCCACCACGAACACCTTGTTCACCTCACGCAGGACGTCGTCGCTCACGTGCAACTCGTCGAGTGTGAGCCGCCCGCCGATCAATCGACCCACGAGGGTGTCGCGGATCGCCGAGGGCTGCTCGTGGATCTCCTTCAGCATGAAGTCGTCGAAGCCCGATTTCTGGGCCTGCGCCACGTTCCAGTCCACCGTGATGGGCTCACGCGCATGCGGCGCGCCGGCCAGATCCGTGAACGCGGCGCCGTCGCGGGTGATCTCCACGACCTCGCCCTCGTCCATCGGAACCACCGTCGTCGTGCGATCCAGGAGCGCCGGGATGTCGGAGGCGAGCAGCGTCTCCCCCTCGCCGAGACCCACGACCAGGGGCGAGGAGACCTTCACACCCACGAGCGTCCCGGGATCGTCCACGGCACAGACCACCAGGGAGTAGGCGCCCTCGAGCTCGGCCACGGCCGCCCGCACGGCGTCGGCGAGGGAGGCGCCCGGTCGTTCGCGGAGCTTCTCCTCCACGAGGTGCGCGACGCACTCGGTGTCGGTCTCCGAGGCGAGCGCGTGTCCCGCCTTCTCGAGCCGGGCGCGCAGCGCCTGGAAGTTCTCGACGATGCCGTTGTGGATCACGGCGACCCGCCCGTCGCAGTCGAGGTGTGGGTGCGCGTTGCGGTCGGTGGGCGCCCCGTGGGTGGCCCAACGGGTGTGGCCCATCGCCACGTTCCCGCCCGGTCGCACACCGGCGTCGAGGGCCGCCTGGAGCTCCCCGAGCTTCCCGGCGCGCTTCACCACGCCGAGCGACGCGCCGTCGATCACGGCCACCCCCGCCGAGTCGTAGCCGCGGTATTCGAGGCGGCGTAGGCCCTCGATCACGATGGGGAGCGCCTCGTCCGGGCCCACGTAGCCCACGATGCCGCACATAGGCATCCACCCTAACAGGGCGTTTCCCGCCGAAGGGGTCAGGCGAGTGCGGCGCGGACCGCCGCGGCGATGCGCTCCGCGTGGGCGGTGGCGAGATCCTCCGACGCCGCCTCCACCATCACCCGCACGAGGGGTTCCGTGCCGGAAGGCCGCACCAGCACGCGGCCCTCCTCGCCGAGCTCGTCCTCGGACTCGTGCACCGAGACCCAGACCGCGTCGGCGCCGGGGAGCGCGTCGCGGTCGCGCACGTCGACGTTGACCAGCGCCTGCGGGTAGCGACGCATCACCGAAGCCAACTCGCGGACGGTCGTGCCCCGCGCGGCCGCCAGCGAGAGGAAGCGGACCGCCGTGAGCAGGCCGTCGCCGGTGGTCGCCTGCTCACGGAAGATCACGTGGCCGGACTGCTCGCCACCCAGCACGGCGCCGATGCGCAACATGTCTTCCAGGACGTAGCGGTCTCCCACCTTGGAGGCCACCACGTCGATGCCCGCCTCGCGCATCGCGTGGTGGAACCCGAGGTTCGCCATCACGGTCGTGACGACGGTGTTGCCCGCCAGGCGCCCGGCGTCGCGGAGCGCAACCGCGTTGGCCGCCAGGACCTGATCGCCGTCTACGATGGCGCCGTCGGCGTCGGCGAACAGCGCACGGTCGGCGTCGCCGTCGTGGGAAACGCCGGCGTCGGCGCCGAGGCGCACGACCTCGGCCGCCACCACCTCGGGGTAGAGCGCGCCGCAATCCTCGTTGATGTTCTTGCCGTCCGGCTCGGCGTTGATCGCGTGCACGGTGGCGCCGAGCCGGCGCAGCACCGCCGGTGCGATCTCGGAGGCCGCGCCGTTCGCGCAGTCCACGACAACGCGCATCCCGCCCAAGGGAGCGACCGCCGCATCGACGAGATGATCGACGTAGCGGTCTCGCGCGGCGCCCACGGGGTGCGTCGTACCCCGCGTGGCGGCCGGGGCCGCGGGTTGCTCGAGTGCGGCCTCGATCTCGTCCTCCAGCTCGTCGGGCAGCTTCATCCCGTTGGACGCGAAGAACTTGATCCCGTTGTACTCGGGTGGGTTGTGCGAGGCGGAGATGACGACGCCCGAGGACGCACCGAGGTCCAGCGTCAGGAACGCGATCGCGGGCGTGGGCTCCATGCCGGCAAGTACGACGTCACCCCCCGCCGCGTGGATGCCGGACACCAACGCGTCCTCCAGCCACTCCCCCGAGGCGCGCGGGTCCCGGCCCACCACGAACGTGGGATGCCCGGCCCCGTGACGCCCGAGCACCTCGACGGCGGCACGCCCCAGCCCGTAGGCCAGGTCCTCCGTGAGTTCGGTGCCCGCGAGTCCGCGGACGCCGTCGGTGCCGAAGAGTCGTCCCATGCGAGGGGCAGGGTACCCGACGCCTCCATCTACACGCTCCGGTTCGACGGAAGTCGTGCGAGGATAGGGCCATGAGCGATCTCGTCCGGATCTACGCTAGCTCCGACAGCTTCGCCGGGGAGTTGATGCGCGGCCGTCTGGAAGCCGAGGGCATCTCGGTGATGATGAAGGGCGAGGGAGAGGGCCCCTATCGCGCCGGCCCCGTCTACCTCTGGGTGAGCACCGACGACGAGACGCGGGCCCGCGCCGTGGTCGACGCCGTGAACTCCGGAGCATTCGCGGTGAGCGACGACGACGTCCTCGAGGCTGAAGGCGCGGAACCCGAGGCCTCGCGCGACTGAGGACCCCGGGTTCCCGGCGCTAGCGTCTGCGCGTCCGCTCGATCCCCTTGTAGTTGGCCAGAGACTCCAGGGCGTGCTCGATCGCCACCAGATCCGCCTGGTCGGCCATCACCTGATCGATGGGCTTGTAGGCGTCCGGAGCCTCGTCGAGCAGCGCGGCCGCGTCCGACGCCTGCCAGGCGCGGCCGGCCATCTGGCGCTCGAGCGTCTCCACCGACAGGGTCTTGCGGGCCTGTGTGCGGCTCATGCGGCGGCCGGCCCCGTGCGAGCACGAGGTGTAAGAGTCCTCGTTGCCGAGGCCGCGGACGACGTAGGAACGTTGTCCCATCGAGCCGGGGATCAGCCCGCGCGCGCCGATCCCGGCGTGGATCGCGCCCTTGCGGGTGATCCAGAGCCAACGGCCGTCGTGGTGCTCGAGTTCGGTGTAGTTGTGGTGGCAGTTCACCTCGTCCGCCGTGACGAGCTCGCGGCCGATCACGGACTCGAGCTGACGATGGGTGGCCTCCAGGAGCAGGCGGCGGTTCTCGCGCGCGTACGCCTGCGACCAGGCGAGGTCGCGCAGGTACGCGTCGAACTCCGGGGTGCCCTTCTGGAGCCACGCGAGCTCCGGATCCTCGAGCCGGGTGCCGAGGCCCTCGTGGAGCATCTTCGCGGTGCGCGTGTGCAGGGTCGCGAGCTGGTTGCCCCCACCGCGCGAGCCGGAGTGCAGGAGGATCCATATCCGACCCTCCTCGTCGCGCGCCAGCTCCACGAAGTGGTTGCCGGAGCCGAGGGTGCCGAGCTGCATCGCGGCGCGCTGCGGCTTGGGCAGGGTCGGCGGCGGGGCATGCTCGCGCATCCAGGTGCGCGCCTCATCCGACGCTCCACCCTCGTGCCACTTGCCCAGGCCCGCCGGCACGGCGGCGCGCATCGCGTCCACCCAGCCGTCCAGTCCCCGGTCGGGCAGCTGGTCCTCGCGCAGGTCTACCCTGCGGGCGGCCATCCCGCACCCGATGTCCACCCCGACGGCCGACGGGATCACCGCCGTCTCGGTGGCGATCACGGAGCCGATCGTGGCGCCGAAGCCCAGGTGGGCATCGGGCATCAGCGCGACGGGCCCGGCCAGGATAGGCAGGCGCGCCGTGCGGGCCGCCTGCTTCTTGGTGGCGTCGTCGATCTCCGACGCCCACGACACGACACCGGGTGCGATCTGCTGGTGCGGCATGTGATGACCTCCTTCGTTCGCGGTTCCGAGCCCCCAGGCTCGGAACGCTCAGGAGATCAGCGCTTCGAGTACTGCGGGGCCTTGCGGGCCTTCTTCAGGCCGTACTTGCGGCGTTCCTTCTCGCGGGCGTCCCGGGTGAGATAGCCCTCGGCCTTGAGCTGCGTTCGCAACTCGGGGTCGAGGTCGATCAGCGCGCGGGCGATGCCGAGGCGCACCGCACCTGCTTGGCCACTGATCCCGCCACCGTGGATGGAGACGATCACGTCGAACTCCTTCTCCTTGCCCACGAGCCGCAGCGGTGAGACCGCGACCATGCGGTGCACCCGCGTGGGGAAGTAGTCGTCCAGCGCCCGGCCGTTGATCTCGAAGTTGCCGTCGCCGGGCACGAGGCGCACGCGCGCCACGGCCTCCTTGCGGCGTCCGGTGTTCATCTTCGCTGCGGTCGCGGCCACTGGGTGACTACTCCTTCTCGGCGGACTCGGTCGCCGGCTTCTTCGCCGTGGTCTTCTTGGCGGTGGACTTCTTCGCCGTCGACTTCTTGGCGGTCGTCTTCTTGGCGGTGGACTTCTTGGCGGTCGTCTTCTTGGCGGTGGTGGGTTTCTTCGCGGTGGTCTTCTTGGCCGACGGCTCCTTCGCCGGCGCTGTGGACGCCTTCGGCTTGGAGACCGGCTTCTCCGGAACGACGTGGCGCGTCTTCAGCGGGAGACCCTCCCACTTCGGCGGACGCCCGAGCGTGTACGGCTCCGGCTTCTGCGGCGCGTGCGGGTGCTCGGCGCCGGCCACGACGTGCAGCTTGCGCACCATCGACCGGCCGAGCCGGTTCTTGGGGAGCATGCCCTTGATGGCCTTCTCCACCGCGAACACGGGACGCTCGGCCATCAGCGCGTCATAGCGCGTGCCCGTGATCCCGCCCGGATAGCCCGAGTGCCGGTACGCGACCTTCTTCATCTCCTTGCCGCCGGTGAGGACCACCTTGTCGGCGTTCACGATGATCACGTGGTCGCCGCAGTCCATGTGCGGGGCGAAGATGGGCTTGTGCTTCCCCCTGAGCAGCGCGGCGGCCTCGGACGCGATGCGGCCGAGGACCTGGTCGCTGGCGTCGATCACGTACCAGCGGCGCTCGATGTGCTCAGGCTTGGGAGAGTAGGTCTTCATGCGCAGAGATGTCGGCCCGGGTCGTGGGCCGACGCATCAGGTTACCCGCGGGCGTGTTGGAGCGTCAAAATGCCGCACGCCGACCGTACACGACGCGCTCGAGGGTGAGCCCGCGAGCCGGCGCGAGGTTACCCGTCCCCGCCCGGTCACGCGCCCGCAGCAGCCGCCGCACGTCCGCGGGTGCGAGCTTCCCGCCGCCCACCAGCACGAGGGTGCCCGTGAGCGCGCGCACCATCTGATGGAGGAAGGCGTTGGCGCGGAACCCGAGCTCCACGCGCTCCCCGACGGCCACGACGCTCACCCGCTGCAGGTCGCGCGTCGTGGGTCGCCCGTGGCCGGGATGCCGGCAGAACGAAGTGAAGTCGTGCTCCCCGACCAGGTGGCGCGCGGCCGCCCGCATCGCCCGCACGTCCAGCGCTCCCTCACGGTGCCAGACGAAACGGGCTGTGAACGGGTCGGGGACGGGACCGCTGTCGATCCGATACCGGTACTCACGGGCGCTCGCCGAGAAGCGCGCGTCGAAGCCCGGCGGCGCCGCCCGCGCTTCGCGACAGACGATCGCCGGCGCGAGGCGGCCGTTCAGGGCGTCGCGGATCCTGGTCGAGGCGACGTCGCGCTCGGTGGAGAACGACGCCACCTGCCCACGCGCGTGCACCCCGGCGTCGGTGCGCCCCGCCACGCTGAGCCTCACGGGCTCCCGCAGAACGGACGCGAGCACCTCGGCGATCGCGCCCTCCACCGTCGGGAGCGTCGGGTCGCGCTGTGCGGCCCACCCGCGGAAGGTTGTTCCGTCGTAGGCGAGGAGCAGCCGAAGGGTGCGCGTCATGGGCGCAGTATCCCAACGGGAGAGGCCGGGGCGAACCCCGGCCTCTCATGGATCTCGCGCGGCCGAGGCTAGAAGCCCTCGCGCTCCACCAGTTCGATGCGCGCCATCGGTGCGGCGTCGCCCTTGCGCGGCCCAAGCTTCAAGATGCGCGTGTAGCCGCCCGGGCGATCCGTGAACCGCGGCCCGATCTCGTGGAACAGGCGCGCGACCACGTCGCGGTCCGGGATGTCCTTCAACACCTCGCGCCGCGCGGCGAGGTCGCCGCGCTTCGCGTAGGTGATCAGCTTCTCGGCGTAGGGCCGGAGCGCCTTCGCCTTGGCCTCGGTGGTGTTGATGGCCTCGTGCGTGAAGAGCTGTGCCGCCAACGTGCTGAGCAGCAGCTTCTGATGCGACGGGTTGGAACCCAGACGCGGTCCCTTCTTGGGCTGGGGCACCTAGCTCACTCCTCCCGCAGTCCGAGGCCGAGCTCCTCGAGCTTGGCCTTGACCTCGTCGATCGACTTCTGGCCGAAGTTGCGGATGTCCATCAGCTCGGACTCGCTCTTCAGCACCAGGTCGCCCACCGCGTTGATGCCCTCGCGCTTCAGGCAGTTGTAGGAGCGCACCGACAGGTTGAGCTCCTCGATCGTGATGGCGTAGTCGCCGGGGACCTCCTCGTCCTCCGCAGGACCCACCGTCACGCTCGCGGCGTCGGCGAGCTCGGCGAAGAGGTTCACGAGCTCCAGGAGCGTGCCGCCGGCCGAGGCCACGGCCTCGCGCGGGGTGACCGAGCCGTCGGTCTCCACGTCGAGGATCAGGCGGTCGCGGTCGGTCATCTGCTCCACGCGCGTGTTCTCCACCGCGTAGCTCACCTTGCGCACCGGCGAGAAGATCGAATCCACGGGGATCACGCCGATCGGATCGCGAGGCTTCTTGTTCTTGTCGGCCATGCGGTAGCCGACGCCACGCTCGACCGTCATCTCCATCTCCACCGACGCGCCCTTGCCCAAGGAGGCGATGTGCAGGTCGGGGTTCAGGATCTCGATGCCGGCGGGCGGCGCGATGTCGCCGGCCGTGACCTCGGCCTGGCCCTTGGCCTTGAGGTAGATGGTGGTGGGCTCCTCGAGCTCGGAGCGCACCACGAGCTCCTTCAGGTTCAGGATGATGTCGGTGACGTCCTCCGTGACCTTGGGGATGGTCGAGAACTCGTGCAGCACGCCGTCGATGCGGACGGACGAGATGGCGGCGCCGGGGATCGACGACAGCAGCGTGCGGCGCAGCGAGTTGCCGACCGTGTAGCCGAACCCGGGCTCCAGCGGCTCGATCGTGAACTTCGAGCGCGTGGGCGTGAGGACGTCCTCAGCTATCTGAGGCCTCGCGACGATGAACAAGGCGGTTCCCTCCTTCGGCGGGGGATCATCCACTCCTACCCCGCGTCGTTATCTCCCGGGGGCCCATCGGGGCGACCGGGTGTTCGCCGGCGTCCGACTAGACGCGGCGACGCTTGCGTGGCCGGCAGCCGTTGTGCGGCACCGGCGTGACATCGGAGATGCCCGCCACCTCCAAGCCGGCGGCGGCCAGCGATCGGATGGCGGTCTCGCGGCCCGAACCCGGGCCCTTGACGTAGACGTCGACCTTCTGCAGGCCGTGCTCCTGCGCGGCGCGCGCGGCCTTCTCGGCGGCCAGCTGCGCGGCGAACGGCGTGGACTTGCGGGAGCCCTTGAACCCCACGTTGCCCGCGCTCGCCCAGCTCAGGGTGTTCCCCTGCAGGTCCGTGATCGTGACGATGGTGTTGTTGAAGGTCGACTTGATGTGGGCCTGTCCGTGCACGACGTGCTTCTTCTCGCGACGCTTCGTCTTCTTGGCCTTGGGCTTCGCCATCCGGTGGAGCTCCCTTACTTCTTGGTCGCCTTCTTCTTGCCGGCGATGGTCTTCTTCGGACCCTTGCGGGTCCGCGCGTTGGTGTGCGTGCGCTGACCGCGCACCGGGAGGCTGCGGCGGTGGCGGATGCCGGCGTAGCAGCCGATCTCGATCTTCCGCTTGATGTCCTGCGCCACCTCACGGCGGAGGTCGCCCTCGACCTTGAAGTTCTGGTCGATGTAGGCACGGATCTTGAGGACCTCGTCCTCAGAGAGGTCACGCACCTTGGTGGCGGCGTCGACGCCGGCGCCGGTCACGATCTTGTTCGCGTTGGTGGTGCCGATCCCGTAGATGTAGGTGAGCGCGATGTCCAACCGCTTGTCGCGGGGGAGGTCAACGCCTGCGATCCGTGCCACCTGATGGTCTCCTTCTCAGCCTTGACGCTGCTTGTGCCGCGGGTTCGAGCAGATGACGAGGATGTTCCCGCGCCGGCGGATCACGCGGCACTTGTCGCAGATCTTCTTCACCGAGGGACGTACCTTCATCGTCTACTCCCGCCGATCTTCTCCGAGCCTAACCTTGAGCCCGATCTCACTTGTACCGGTACACCACACGGCCCCGCGTGAGGTCGTACGGCGAGAGCTCCACCAAGACCCGGTCGCCGGGGAGGATCCGGATGTAGTGCATCCGCATCTTCCCCGAGATGTGCGCCAGCACCAGGTGATCGTTGTCCAGCTTCACCCTGAACATGGCGTTGGGCAACGGCTCGACGACCGTTCCCTCCATCTCGATGGCGTCTTTCTTCGGCAAGCTCCAGCTGGTTCCTTCGAACGTGGTCTTCCCCGGATCCGGAGCACGCGGAACGGGCTCCAGGTGGGGCGAACCCAAAGTATACGGGCCCTGCCGCGCCACCGTCCACGCAGGGCTCAGCGGCGCGCGGTCAGGACCTCCGGACCGTCCTCGGTCACCGCGATCGTGTGCTCGAAGTGCGCCGCGACGGATCCGTCGGCGGTGACCACCGTCCAGCCGTCCTCCAGGACCCGCGTCTCCTCCCCGGCGACCGTAAGCATAGGCTCCACCGCGATCACGAGGCCGGGCCGCAGATCGGGGCCGCGTCCCGGCGGTCCCCAGTTCTGGATGAACGGATCCTCGTGCATGGCCCGGCCGATCCCGTGCCCGCCGTACTCACGCACGATCCCGAACCCCGCGGGAGCCGCCGTGGACTCGATCGCCCACCCGATGTCCGACAGGCGCCCCCCGGGCCGGATCGCGTCGATCGCGGCGTCCAGCGCCGCCTCGGTCGTCTTCACCAGACGCGCGGCCTCGTCGCTCGGCGCGGCGTCGCCCACGAAGACCGTGACGGCCGAATCCGAGTGGAAGCCCTCCCAGATGGCGCCGAAGTCGAGCGACAGCACGTCGCCCTCGCGCAGGAGCCGCGTGCGCGATGGGATCCCGTGGACGATCTCCTCGTTCACCGACGCGCAGATCGACGCGGTGAAGCCCTTGTACCCCAGGAACGACGGGACGGCCCCCTCCGCGCGGATCCGTCGCTCGGCCACGTCGTCGAGATCGGCCGTGCTCACGCCCGGACGCACCCGGGTGAGCACCTCGTCGATCGTCTCGGCGAGGATGCGCCCCGACTTCCGCATCTTCTGGAGCTCTTCGGGCGACTTGCGGATGATCATGGTTCCAAGGCCTCCAGCGTCGCGACGGTCCGCTCCACCACCACGTCCTCCTGTGCCTGCGCGTCCACCTCGTGGAGGAGGCCGTGGTCGCGGTAGAA
Source organism: uncultured Actinomycetes bacterium (assembly GCA_963810915.1). GTDB lineage: Bacteria > Actinomycetota > UBA4738 > UBA4738 > HRBIN12 > JAOUEA01. The sequence goes on from CAWEPH010000006.1 coordinate 580,947, forward strand.
GGCCTCGAGGGGCGCGGTCTGTTCCCCATAGACGGCCAGCCGGCGACGCACGGTGAGCTCCTCGTCGTCGGCGCGCCGCTCCAAACCCGTGCCGTCCACGTCGCAGATCTTGTCCTGGGCGGGCGGCTTGAACTCCAGGTTGTAGGTGCGCTTGCATAGGGGACAGATCCACCGGTTCGACAGGCGGCGCACGGCCATGTCGTCGGAGATCGCGAAGTCGAGCACGGCGGTGAGGGGAGTGCCGGCCGCCTCGAGCGCCCGCTCGAGCGCTCGGGCCTGGGGCACGGTGCGCGGGAAGCCGTCGAGGATGAAGCCGGTCTGCGCGTCGTCGTGGGCCAGGCGATCCATCACCATCTCCACCACGACGTCGTCGGGGACGTACTCGCCGCGGTCCATGAACGCGCGCGCGCGGATCCCCAGCATCGTGCCCTCCTGGACGTGCTCCCGCAGGATGTCGCCCGTGGAGATCTGGGGGATGCCGTAGCGCTCCGCCAGACGCTGTGCCTGCGTCCCCTTCCCCGCGCCCGGAGGGCCGAGCAGCACGAGGCGCATGGCTACTTCAGGAAGCCCTCGTAGTGGCGCATCAACAGCTGGGACTCGATCTGCTTCATGGTCTCCAGCGCCACGCCGACGGCGATCAGCACGGAGGTGCCGCCGAACGGGAACCGGTTGACGGACCAGTAGGCGAACACGATCGAGGGAACCAGGGCGATGGCCGCGAGGAAGAGGGAACCCGGCAGCGTGATCCGCACCAGGATGTCGTTCAGGTAGGTGGCGGTGGGGGGTCCCGGCCTGATGCCCGGGATGAAGCCGCCCTGCTTGCGGATCTGGTCCGCGGTGCGGACGGGGTCGAACTGGATGGCCGTGTAGAAGTAGCTGAAGAACACGATGAGCAGCGTGAGGATGACCATGTACACGATGCTCTTGGAGTTCACGACGTAGTTGTTGATCATGTTCTGGAACCACGTGGCGTGGTACACGCTCGCGAGCAACGTCGGGAAGTACAGCACCGAGGTCGCGAAGATGATCGGGATCACGCCCGCCTGGTTCACCTTCAGCGGCAGGTACGTGCTGGTGCCGCCCATCATGCGCCGCCCGACGACGCGCTTGGCGTACTGGATGGGGATCCGCCGCTGACCCTGATCCATGAAGACCACCGCCACGATGATGGCCAGACCCAGGAAGATCGCGATCACGAAGCGCCCGGTGCTGGTCTGCAGGATCGCGTTGCCCTCCGCCGGCAGGGCTGAGATCACGCTGGTGAAGATCAGGATGGACATGCCGTTGCCCACGCCGCGCTGTGTGATGAGCTCGCCGAGCCACATCACCGTCGCGGTGCCGGCCGTCATCGTGAGGATGATCAGCAGCACGTTGGGGGCCGTGAAGGTGCCCGGGCGGGAAGATGTCGGGGATGCCGCTGCGGCCCGAGTGGAAGAGGAAGACCAGCCCGGTCGACTGCAGCAGCGCCAGCACCACCGTGACGTAGCGCGTGTACTGGTTGATCTTCTTGACGCCCGCCTCGCCCTGGTCCTGGAGCGCCTGCAGCTTGGGGATGACCACCTGCAGCAGCTGCAGGATGATCGACGAGGTGATGTAGGGCATGATCCCCAGCCCGAACACCGCCATGCGCGAGAGCCCGCCGCCGGAGAACAGGTTCATCATCGACAGGAAGCCGCCGGCCCCCGCCGCGTTCACCGCGTTGGTCAACTTGGTGAAGTCGACCACCGGCACCGGCACGTGTGCGCCGAAGCGGTAGACGGCGATGATGACCAGGGTGAAGAGGATCTTGTTGCGGAGGTCCGGAACCCGGAACGCGTTGAGGAAGGCTTTCAGCACGGTAGGTAATGGTACCCCGGCTCAGCCAAGAAGCTCGGCTCGACCGCCCGCGGCCTCGATCTTGGCCTTGGCGGCCTCGGAGAAGGCGTGCGCCTTGACCGTGAGCGCGTGATCGAGCTCACCGCGCGCCAGGATCTTCACGGGCTTGCCCTTGCGGACCAGCCCGTGCGCGTACAGGGCCTCGGGCGTGACCTCGCCGTCGGCGTAGTACTTGGAGAGCACCTCGACGTTGACCGCCGCGTACTCGACGCGGTTCACGTTCGTGAAGCCCTTCAGCTTCGGCACGCGCCGCTGCAGCGGCATCTGACCGCCCTCGAACCCCACCGGCACGTTCTTGCGCGCGCCGGTGCCCTTGGTGCCGCGGCCCGCGGTCTTGCCACGCACACCGGCACGGCCGCGGCCGACCCGCTTCTTGTCCTTCTTGGCGCCCTCGGCGGGCTTCAGGTGATGGAGCTTCATCTCAGGCCTCGACCTCTTCCACGTCCACGAGGTGCTGCACCTTGGCGATCATGCCGCGGATCTCGGGACGATCCTCCTTGACGACGGTGTCGTTGATGCGATGCAGGCCGAGCCGCCGGACCGTGTCCTTCTGATCCTTCGGCCGGTCGATCACGCTGCGCCGCTGGGTGACCTTGAGCTTCATCGACGGCCCCCCATGGGAGCGCCGCGGCCGCCGCGGGGGTTGGCGGGCGCGTCGCTGTAGACCTCTTCCAGCGCCGCGGTACGCGCGGCCTGCAGGCGGGTCTCCGCCGCGGCCACCGCCTCGAGCATGGGCTTGGGCGCCACCTCGTGCACGTCGCGCCCGCGCAGCGTGGCCACCTGCTGCGGCTTGCGGAGCTGCTTCAGGCCGTTCACGGCCGCCTTCACGATGTTGATCTGGTTGGAGGAGCCCATGGACTTGGACAGGATGTCCTTGATGCCGGCGCACTCGACGAGCGCGCGCACCGGACCGCCCGCGATGACCCCGGTTCCGGGGGCGGCGGGCTTCAGCAGCACCACGCCGGCGCCCTCTTCCCCGATCACCTGATGCGGGATGGTGGTGCCCATCATCGCCACCTCGAACATCTTCTTGCGTGCCTCCTCGACGCCCTTGGCGATGGCCGAGGGCACCTCCTTGGCCTTGCCGTAGCCGACGCCGACGCGGCCCGCGCCGTCACCGACGACCACCAGGGCGGCGAAGGAGAACCGACGGCCGCCCTTGACGACCTTGGCCACGCGGTTGATCGAGATGACCCGCTCTTCGTACGGGCTCTTGTCTTGCTGGTTCGCGTCGTATCGCCTACTCATGTCAGATCTGAAGTCCTCCCTCGCGGGCGCCCTCGGCGAGGGCGGCCACACGGCCGTGGTAGAGGCGGCCGCCGCGGTCGAACACCGCGGACTCGATGCCGGCCTCCTTGGCACGGCTGGCGATGAGCTCGCCCACCGCCTTGGCGCGGGCGAGTCTTGCCCTCGCCCTTCACCTCGGCGTCCGAGGCCGAGGCCAGGGTCACCGCCTGCACGTCGTCGATCAGCTGCGCGTAGATGTGGCGGTTGGAGCGGAACACCGCCAGGCGCGGACGGCTCTGGCTGCCCGCCACCTTCTTGCGCACGCGGGTGTGACGCCGCAGGCGCGCGTCGCGCTTCGTCTTGGCATCCATCAGGCAGCAGCACCCTTCGCGGCCTTGCCGGCCTTCTTGCGGACGTACTCGCCTTCGTAGCGGATCCCCTTGCCCTTGTACGGCTCGGGCTTGCGGATCTTCCGGATCTTGGCGGCGATCTCGCCCACCGCCTGCTTGTCGTTGCCCCGCACCACGATCTGCGTGGGCGTGGGCACCTCGAACTCGATGCCCTCGGGCACCGGCATCACGACGGGATGCGAGTAGCCGGCCTGGACCTCGAGGTCCTTGCCCTTCATCGCGGCCCGGTACCCGACGCCGATGATCTGCAGGCGCTTCTCGAACCCCTTGGTGACGCCCTCCACCATGTTGGCGAGCAGCGACCGCGTGAGCCCGTGGAGGCTGCGGTGGAACCCCTCGTCGTCGGGGCGCTCGACCGTGATCCGGCCGTCGGCGACCTGGATCGTCATGTCCGGGTGCATCGTCTGCGTGAGCGTGCCCCGCGGGCCCTTGACGGTCACGATGTTGTCCCTCGGCGACCGATACCTCGACGCCGCTGGGGATCTCGATGGGCTGTTTTCCGATCCGACTCATCAGGTCATCACCACACGTAGGCCAGGACTTCGCCGCCGATGCCCTTGCGGGAGGCGTCCTTGTCCGTCATCACGCCCTGCGAGGTCGAGACGAGGGCGATGCCGAGCCCGCCCAGCACGCGCGGCAGATCGTCGCGGCCGACGTACACGCGGCTGCCGGGGCTCGGAGATGCGCTTGATCCCGGTGATCGTGCGCTGGCGGCCCTTGCCGTACTTCAACCGGATGCGGAACGCCCGATCGATGCCCTCGCCCTCCGGCTCGTAGCCGCCGATGAACCCCTCGGCCGTCAGGATCTTCAGGATCGCGTCGCTCTGCTTGGACACGGGCACGATCAGCTCGTCCTTGTAGGCCAGGTTGGCGTTGCGGATCCGGGTGAGCAGGTCCGCCACCGGGTCCGAGACGTTGCTCGAGAACGTTCGCCTTGGCTCACCATGAGGACTTCGTCACCCCCGGCAGCTCGCCGGCGTGCGCCAGCTCACGGAAGCAGATGCGGCAGAGCAGGAACCGCTTGTACACCGCACGCGGGCCGCCCGCACTTCTGGCAGCGCGTGTAGGCGCGCACGCGGAACTTCGGCTGCTTCCGCTGCTTGTTGACCAGTGCCTTCTTCGCCATATGTCCTCGTCCTCAGCTCGCCTGTGCGGCCGCGGTCTGCCCCTGGAGGGGGAAGCCCGAGCGCCGCCAGCAGGGCGCGTCCTTCGTCGTCGGTCGTCGCGGTGGTCACGATCGTGATGTCCATGCCCCGCACCTTCAGGACCTTGTCGTAGTCGATCTCCGGGAAGATCAGCTGCTCGGTGACGCCCATCGTGTAGTTGCCGTGGCCGTCGAACGCCTCCGGGTCCATCCCGCGGAAGTCCCGGATCCGGGGGAGCGCCAGCGTGACGAGCCGGTCGTAGAACTCCCACATCCGGTCGCCCCGCAGGGTGACCTTGGCGCCGATGGCCATGCCCTCGCGGAGCTTGAACCCGGCGATCGACTTGCGCGCCTTGGTGACCACCGGCTTCTGGCCGGTGATGGTCGTGAGGTCCTCGAGGGCGGCATCCAGCATACGACCGTCCTTGACGGCGTCACCCACGCCCATGTTCACCACGATCTTGTCCAGGCGCGGGACCTGCATGACGTTGTCCAGGCCCAGCTCGCTCCTTCGAGCCGCGCCACGATCTCGTCGCGGTAGCGCTCCTTCAGCCGCGGGATGTAGTCGCTCACAGTTCCGCCTCGCACTTCCTGCAGATCCGCACCTTGGTCCGTCGCCGTCGATGCGGTGGCCCACGCGCGTGGCCTGGCCGCAGCTCTTGCAGACGATGGCCACGTTGGAGATGTCGATGAACATCTCGACGTCGATGATCCCGCCCTGCGCCACGGCCTGCGTGCTGCCGCTGGCCCGGCCCGACGCGCGCTGGTGCTTCTTGGCCATCGCGACGCCGTCGACCATCACGCGCGCGCGGCTCGGGTCGACCCGGACCACGCGGCCTTCCTTGCCGCGATCCTTGCCCTGCAGCACGCGGACGGTGTCGTCCTTCTTGATGTTCACACCTGGCATCGTCAGAGCACCTCCGGCGCGAGCGAGATGATCTTCATGAACTTCTTCTCGCGCAGCTCCCGCGCGACCGGCCCGAAGATGCGGGTGCCGCGCGGGTTCTTCTGTTCGTTGATGATCACGACGGCGTTGTCGTCGAAGCGGATGTAGGAGCCGTCCGGGCGCCGACGCTCCTTGGCGGTGCGCACGACGACGGCGCGCACGACCTCGCCCTTCTTCACGGCGCCGCCCGGCAGGGCGTCCTTCACGGTGCCCACGATGACGTCGCCGACGCCCGCGTAGCGGCGGGCCGAGCCGCCGAGCACGCGGATGCACAGGACCTCTTTGGCCCCCGTGTTGTCCGCGACCTTGCAGCGCGTTTCCTGCTGGATCACTTCGCTCCGCTCCACGATCTCGACGACGCGCCAGCGCTTCGACTTGGACACGGGGCGGGTCTCCATGACGCGGACCGTGTCGCCCACGTGCGCGTCGTTGGCCTCGTCGTGCGCGGCGAGCTTGGACGACCGGCGCACCGTCTTGTCGTAGAGGCGTGTGCCGGACCTGGCGGTCGATGCGGACCACCACGGTCTTGTCCATCTTGTCCGACACGACCACGCCGGTGCGCACCTTGCGGCGCCCGCGCTCGGCGGCTCGTGGTGTTCTGCTCGTCGCTCACTGCTCGGCTCCTCGGTCGCCGCCGCGAGGGCGTCGAGCTCGAGTCTCGAGCTCGCGCTCCCGCAGGACGGTGGCGATCCGCGCCACCTCGTGGCGCACCTGCTTCAGGCGGGCGGGGTTGTCGAGCTGGCCCGTCGCCAGCTGGAAGCGCAGGTTGAAGAGCTCCTCCTTGGCGCCGATTCGATCTGCGCCACGAGCTCGTCGTCCGGCAGCTCCCGCAGCTCTGCGGTCTTGCTCGGCATCCGCTCACTCCCCCACCCTGCTGATGAACTTGGTCTTGATGGGCAGCTTGTGCTGCGCGCGCTTCATGGCCTCGCGCGCGAGCGGCTCGGGCACGCCGGCCAGCTCGAACATCACGCGGCCCGGCTTCACGACGGCCACCCAGCCCTCGGGGTTGCCCTTGCCGGAGCCCATGCGGGTCTCGGCGGGCTTCTTGGTCACCGACTTGTCCGGGAAGATGTTGATCCAGACCTTGCCGCCGCGGCGGATGTGCCGCGTGATGGCGACACGGGCCGCCTCGATCTGCCGGTTGGTGATCCACGCGGGCTCCATGGCCACGAGGCCGTAGTCGCCGAAGTTGATCTCGGTGCCGCCCTTGGCCATGCCGCGGCGATGTCCGCGGTGCACCTTGCGGTGCTTGACCTTCTTGGGTGCGAGCATCAGGCCTCACCACCCTCGGGCGTCTCGCGGCCGCGGCCTCCGGTCGGCGGCGGCCATCGGCCGACCGGCTCCACGGGCGCGGTCTCGCGCGGGCGTCGGCGCATCGGTCGACGGCCATCGGGCTCGGCGGCCTCGGCCGCACGTGTCCTCGCCGCCGCGCCGCCGCCGCGGTCGTCGGTCCACCTGCTGCGCGGTGGCGTGGGCGCGCGCCAGGGCACGCTCGGTGTCCTGCTCGCGGCGCGGCACCTCGTCGCCGTGGTAGACCCAGACCTTCACGCCGATGGCGCCGAAGGTGGTCTTGGCCTCGGCGGTGCCGAAGTCGACCTTGGCGCGCAGGGTGTGCAGGGGCACGCGGCCCTCGCGGTACCACTCCTGGCGGCCCATCTCCGCGCCGCCCAGGCGGCCGGCGCACGCGACGCGGACGCCGAGGGCACCCGAGCGCATGGCGGTCTGGACGCAGCGGCGCATCGCGCGACGGAACGCGACGCGGCCGGCGAGCTGCTCGGCGACGCCCTGGGCCAGCAGCGCGGCGTCCGTCTCCGGACGCGACTCGCTGGCCGCCTGGTTCATGTCCTCGACCTTCACGTCGACGCGCTTCTTCGTGTAGCGCTCGATGTCCTTGCGCAGGCGGTCGACCTCGGCGCCCTTGCGGCCGATCACGATGCCGGGGCGCGCCGTGCGGATGAAGACCCAGATCTGGTCGCCCTTGCGCTCGATGTCGATGCTGGAGATGCCGGCGCGCGTTCAGCCGGGTGCGGATGTGCTTGCGGATCCAGACGTCCTCGTGGAGCTGGGGCGCGTAGTCGCGTACCGGCGTACCAGTTGGACTTCCAGGGGTAGATGACCCCCAGCCGGAACCCGTACGGGTTGACCTTGTGACCCACTAGCCTTCATCTCCCATCGTCTGCACCACGACCGTCACGTGCGAGGTGCGCTTGCGCACCCGCGTGGCGCGGCCGTACGCGCGCGGCCGGTACCGCCGCAGCGTCGGGCCCTCGTCGACCCACGCGCGCGCGATCCACAGGTTGTCGGCGATCACGCCGGGCTTCTGCTCGGCGTTGGCGATGGCCGAGTTCAGCAGCTTCTCGAGGTCGTGCGAGGCGCCCAGCGGCGAGAACCGCAGGATGCGCCGCGCCTCCATCGACGTGCTGGCCGCGGATCAGGTCCACCGCGCGCCGCATCTTGCGCGGCGTGGTGCGGACGTACTTCATGGTGGCTCGGGACTCCATGCGCCTACCTCACTCCGGTCCTTCGCTCGTCCCGCGAGTGCGAGCGGAACGTACGGGTGGGCGCGAACTCGCCGAGCTTGTGCCCGACCATCGACTCGGAGATGAACACCGGCACGTGCTTGCGGCCGTCGTGCACGGCGATGGTGTGCCCGAGCATCTCGGGCACGATCGTGGAACGGCGCGACCAGGTCTTGACGACCCGCTTGTCGCCCTTCTTGTTCATCTCGTCGATCTTGACCATCAGGTGCTCGTCGACGAACGGACCCTTCTTCACGGACCTCGGCATGGCTAGCCCCGACCCTTCCCACGGCGACGGACGATGTACTTGTTCGACGCCTTGTTCTTCTTGCGCGTACGGCCTTCCTTCTGACCCCACGGTGAGGACGGGTGCCGCCCACCGGAGGACTTGCCCTCGCCGCCGCCCAGCGGGTGGTCGACGGGGTTCATCGCCACGCCGCGGACGGTGGGACGCTTGTTCTTCCAGCGCGCGCGGCCGGCCTTGCCGAGCGAGATCAGCTCGTGCTCGGGGTTGCCCACCACGCCCACGGTGCCCTTGCAGGTGGCCGGGATCAGGCGCATCTCGCCCGAGGGCAGGCGCAGCGTGGCCATCGAGCCCTCCTTGGCCATCAGCTGCACGCTGGTGCCGGCGGAGCGCGCCAGCTTGGCGCCGGCGCCCGGCTTCAGCTCGATCGCGTGGATCACGGTGCCCGACCGGGATGTTGCGCAGCGGCAGCGCGTTGCCGGGACGGATCTCGGCGTCGGCGCCCGACATGAGCGTGTCGCCCTGCTGCACGCCCTGCGGCGCCAGGATGTAGCGCTTCTCGCCGTCGGCGTAGTGCAGGAGCGCGATGCGCGCGCTCCGGTTGGGGTCGTACTCGATGTGCGCGACCTTGGCCGGCACGCCGTCCTTGTTCCGCTTGAAGTCCACGACGCGGTAGCGGTTCTTGTTGCCGCCGCCGTGGTGGCGCGCCGTGATGCGGCCGTGGACGTTGCGCCCGGCCTTGTTGCGGCCCTTGACCACCAGCGACTTCTCGGGCGTGGCCCGCGTGATCTCCTCGAAGGTGGACACGCTCGCGCCGCGGCGCCCGGGGGTCGTCGGCTTGTACTTACGAACGCCCATGGTCCCTACTTCCCGCTCTCGAAGATCTCGATGGCATCGCCGGGCGCGAGCGTCACGATCGCGCGCTTCTCGTCGGCCCGCTTGCCCTTCGTGTAGCCGCGCCGCTTCACCTTGCCGCGGCGGTTCAGGGTGTTCACCGAGATCACCTGCACGTCCCAGATGGCCTGCACGGCCTCCTTGATCTCGGTCTTGTTCGCCCGCGGGTCGACCAGGAACGTGTAGCGTCCCGGCCTCGAGGCCGGCGTAGGACTTCTCCGAGACGACCGGGCGGATGATCACGTCACGCGGGGACTTCACGACGCCACCTCCTCGTCCCGGCCGGGCCGCTTCGAGGGCGTCGAGCGCGGCGCGCCGTGAACAGCACCCGGTCGGCCCAGCAGCAGGTCGTAGGTGCCCAGGCCGCCCGCGTACGCGACGCGCACGTCCGCGCAGGTTGCGGAACGACTTCTCCGCGGCGCCGTCCTCGGTCGGCTCGGGCAGGACCACGACGATCTTGCCGTCGAGCTCGAGGGCGTCCAGCAGCTCGACGGCCGCGCTTGGTCTTGCGGCTCGTCGAAGCCGAGGTCGGCGACCACGGCGATCTTGCCGCTCTTCAGGGCGTCGGTGAGCGCCGAGCGCAGCGCGCCCTTGCTTCATCTTCTTGTTGACGCGCAGCTCGTGGTCGTGCGGCTGCGGGCCGTGGGCCACGCCGCCGCCGACCCACTGGGGCGAGCGGATCGAACCCTGGCGCGCGCGGCCGGTGCCCTTCTGACGCCACGGCTTCTTGCCGCCGCCGCGCACCTCGCCGCGCGTCTTCGTGCTGTGCGTGCCGGCGCGCAGCCCGGCGAGCCCGGCCAGGACCACCTGATGCATCAGCGGCACGCTCACCGTGCGCCTCGAACAGCTCGGCGGGCAGATCGCGGCTGCCCGGCCTTCTTGCCGGACGCGTCGAGGATGTCGATGCTCGCCATGCTCACGCCCCCTTCGTCGCCGGTGTCTTGACGGCCGAGCGCACCATGACGAGCCCGCCGTTGGGGCCGGGCACCGCGCCCTTGACGAGCAGCAGGTTGCGCTCGGGGTCGGCCTGGACGACCTCGAGGTTCAGCACGGTCACGCGCTGGTTGCCGTGCTGGCCCGCCATCCGCATGCCCTTGAAGACGCGGCTGGGCGTGGCGCAGGCCCCGATCGCACCCGGCGCGCGATGCTTCTTGTGCACGCCGTGGCTCGCCCTGCAGTCCGGCGAACCCGTGGCGCTTCATGACGCCGCTGAAGCCCTTGCCCTTGGAGACGCCCACGACGTCGACCATGTCGCCCGCGGCGAAGACGTCGGCCTTGAGCTCCTGGCCGGCGGTGTAGTCGGCGGCGTCGTCGGTGCGCAGCTCCACCAGGTGGCGGCGCGGCTCGTCGACGCCGTGCCTTGTCGTAGTGGCCCTTCATGGGCTTGGTGACGTCGCGCGGGCGCGTCTCGCCGTAGGCGAGCTGGACGGCCGCGTAGCCGTCGTCTCCCTCGGGCGGACTTGACCTGCGCGACGACGCACGGCCCGGCCTGGATCACCGTGACCGGGATGGCCCGCGTGTCGTCGAAGATCTGGGTCATCCCCAGCTTCTGTCCCAAGATGCCCTTCACGTCGCTCATGTCCTTCGTCTAGAGCTTGATCTCGATGTCGACCCCGGCCGACAGGTTCAGGCGCTGGAGCTCCTGCACCGTCTTGGAGGTGGCGTCCACGATGTCGATCAGCCGTTTGTGCGTGAGCATCTGGAAGTGCTCGCGCGAGTCCTTGTACTTGTGCGGCGAGCGGATCACCGTGTAGATGTAGCGCTCGGTCGGCAGCGGCACCGGACCCACGACCTTGGCGCCGGTGCGCGTGACGTGCTCGACGATGTCGCGCGCGGCCACGTCCAGCATCCGGTGGTCGTACGCCCGGAGCTTGATGCGGATCTTCGGTCCTGCCATCGAACGCCTTCTCCCTCTCGGCCTCTGTCGGCTCGGTCGTCGGTCCGCCTACTTGATGATCTCGGTGACGCGGCCGGCGCCCACGGTGCGGCCGCCCTCGCGGATCGCGAAGCGGAGACCGTCCTCCATCGCGATGGGGGCGATCATCTCGACCGTCATCTCGACGTTGTCGCCCGGCATGACCATCTCGACGCCCTCGGGCAGGTTCGCCGTGCCGGTCACGTCCGTGGTGCGGAAGTAGAACTGCGGGCGGTAGCCGTTGAAGAACGGGGTGTGACGCCCGCCCTCCTCCTTGCTGAGGATGTAGACCTGCGCCTTGAAGTCGGTGTGCGGCGTGATGCTGCCCGGCTTGGCCAGCACCTGCCCGCGCTCGACGTCGTCCTTGTCGATGCCGCGCAGCAGGATGCCGACGTTGTCGCCCGCCTGGACCTCGTCGAGCAGCTTGCGGAACATCTCGAGGTCGGTGGCCGTGGTCTTGGTGGTGTCCTTGATGCCCGACGATCTCGACCTCTTCCATCTTCTTCAGCACGCCCTGCTCCACGCGACCGGTCACCACGGTGCCGCGGCCGGTGATGGAGAAGACGTCCTCGATGGGCATCAGGAACGGCTTGTCGGTGTCGCGGACGGGCTCCTGGATGTAGGTGTCGCAGGCCTCCATGAGCTCGTCGATCTTGGCGATCCAGGCCTCGTCACCCTCCAGCGCCTTCAGCGCGGAGACCTGGATGACCGGGGTGTCGTCGCCGGGGAACTCGTAGGAGCTGAGCAGCTCGCGGACCTCGAGCTCCACGAGCTCGAGCAGCTCGGGGTCGTCGACCATGTCGCACTTGTTGAGCGCGACCACGATGTAGGGCACGCCGACCTGGCGCGCGAGCAGCACGTGCTCGCGCGTCTGGGGCATGGGGCCGTCGGCGGCCGAGACACGACGAGGATCGCGCCGTCGATCTGGGCGGCGCCGGTGATCATGTTCTTCACGTAGTCGGCGTGGCCCGGCATGTCGACGTGGGCGTAGTGACGGTTCTCCGTCTGGTACTCCACGTGCGCGATCGCGATCGTGATGCCGCGCTCGCGCTCCTCGGGAGCCTTGTCGATCTGGTCGAAGGGCGTGTAGTCGGCGAGACCCTTCTCGGCCTGCCGCTTCGTGATGGCGGCGGTCAGCGTGGTCTTGCCGTGGTCGATGTGGCCCATCGTGCCGATGTTCACGTGCGGCTTCGTCCGCTCGAACTTCTGCTTGCCCATCAGTCGGTTCCTTCCCTTCCCTACTTACTCGCCCGTGACCCTGGCGACGATCTCCTTGGCGATCTGTGCCGGGACCTCGTTGTACGCGTGGAGCTGCATGGGGCTGTGCGCGGCACGGCCCTGGGTGCGCGAGCGCAGGTCCGTGGCGTAGCCGAAGAGCTCGGCCAGCGGCACGACCACGCGGACGACCTTCTGTCCGCTGCGCTCGTCGATGTTCTCGATGCGGCCGCGGCGCGCGGTGACCTCGCCCATCACGTCGCCGAGGAACTCCTCCGGCGAGGTGACCTCGAACTCCATGACGGGCTCGAGCAGGACCGGGTCGGCCTTGCGCGCGGCGTCCTTCACGGCCATCGACCCCGCGATCTTGAACGCCATCTCGGAGGAGTCGACCTCGTGGTAGGAGCCGTCGATCAGCGTGGCGCGCACGTCCACCATGGGGTAGCCGGCCAGGATGCCGTTGTCGAGCGCCTCCTGGATGCCCTGGTCCACGGCGGGGATGTACTCGCGCGGGATCTTGCCGCCGACGATCTTGTTGATGAACTCGTAGCCGCCGCCGGGTCCGGTGGGCTCGAGGTCCAGCACGACGTGGCCGAACTGGCCCTTGCCGCCCGTCTGGCGCACGAAGCGCGCCTCGACCTTGTGGACCTCCTTGCGGATCGTCTCGCGGTAGGCCACCTGCGGCTTGCCGACGTTGGCGTCCACCGAGAACTCGCGCTTGAGGCGGTCCACGATGATGTCGAGGTGCAGCTCGCCCATCCCGGAGATCACCGTCTGCCCGGTCTCGTCGTCGAACTTCACGACGAAGGTGGGGTCCTCGTCGGAGAGCTTCGCGAGTCCGGATGCCCAGCTTGTCCTGGTCGGCCTTGGTCTTGGGCTCGACCGCCACCGAGATGACCGGCGTGGGGAAGCTGATCGACTCCAGCACGACCGGCTTGTCGGGGTCGCAGATCGTGTCGCCCGTGGTGGAGTGCTTCAGGCCCACGACGGCCACGATGTCGCCGGTGTACGCGGCCTCGAGGTCCTCGCGGTGGTTGGCGTGCATCTGCAGCACGCGCCCGATGCGCTCCTTGCGGTCCTTCGTGCTGTTCAGCACGTGGGAGCCGGCGTGCAGGATGCCCGAGTAGACCCGCAGGTAGGTGAGGCGTCCGACGTAGGCGTCGGACATGATCTTGAAGGCCAGCGCGGAGAAGGGCTGTCCGTCGTCGGGCTCGCGCTCGACGTGCTGATCCTCCTTCTCGGGCAGGTGTCCCTCGACCGGCGGCACGTCCAGCGGCGAGGGGAGGAAGTGCACCACGGCGTCGAGCACGAGCTGCACGCCCTTGTTCTTGAACGCGGATCCGCACAGCACGGGCACGCCCTCGTTCGCGAGGGTGGCCTGCCGGATGGCTCGGCGCATCTCCTCGACGGTGGGCTCTTCCTCGTGGATGAACTTCTCCATGAGGGCCTCGTCGTGGTCGGCGAGCTTCTCGAAGAGCTCGCGGTGCGCGGCCTCGGCCGCCTCGCGGTACTCCTCGGGGATGTCCGTGTCCTTCCAGTCCTCCCCCATCTCGCCTTCCCAGTAGTGGCCCTTCATCTCCACGAGGTCGATGACCCCGTGGAGCTCGGACTCGGTGCCCCAGGGGAGCTGCAGGACGAGCGGGTTGGCGCCGAGGCGGTCGACGATCATGCCGACGGTGCGCTCGAAGTCGGCGCCGGTGCGGTCCATCTTGTTCACGAAGCAGATGCGGGGCACGTGGTAGCGGTCGGCCTGGCGCCACACCGTCTCGGACTGCGGCTCGACGCCGGCGACGGCGTCGAACACGGCGACGGCGCCGTCGAGCACGCGGAGGGAGCGCTCGACCTCGACCGTGAAGTCGACGTGGCCGGGCGTGTCGATGATGTTGATCCAGTGGCCCTTCCACTGACAGGTGGTGGCGGCCGACGTGATCGTGATGCCGCGCTCGCGCTCCTGGGCCATCCAGTCCATCTGGGCCGTGCCCTCGTGGACCTCGCCGATCTTGTACGCCTTGCCGGTGTAGTAGAGGATGCGCTCGGTCGTCGTCGTCTTACCGGCATCGATGTGGGCCATGATGCCGATGTTGCGCGTGCGCGCGAGGGGGTATTCGCGGATGTTGAGCCGCTTCCCCTTCTTGACGTCCTGCTCTGTCGTTGCCACGTGCATCTTCTCCGCGGGGCTCGCCATCTAGGCTCGCCCCCTGTCAGCGGAAACCCGGCCGCGAGGCCGGGTCCGGTACGACTCCTCGTCCATCACCAGCGGTAGTGCGCGAAGGCCTTGTTGGCCTCGGCCATCTTGTGCATGTCCTCGCGGCGCTTCACGGATACGCCGGTCCCGTTGGCGGCGTCCATGATCTCGGCCACCAGACGGTCGGCCATCGAGTTCTCCTTGCGCTGGCGGCTGTAGTTCACGAGCCAGCGGAGCGCGAGGGTCGTGCCGCGCTGCGGCTTGACCTCGACCGGCACCTGGTAGGAGGCGCCGCCGACGCGCCGGGACTTGACCTCGAGCATGGGACGCACGTTGTCGACCGCCCGCTTGAGGGTGATCACCGGGTCGTTGGCGGTGCGCTCCGAGATGACCTCGAGCGCCTTGTAGACCGTGCGCTCGGCGACGGTCTTCTTCCCGTCCAGCAGCACCTTGTTGATGAGCTGCGTGACGAGGGGGTTCTGATACACGGGGTCCGGGAAGACCTCGCGGCGTACGGCAGGGCCCTTGCGCGGCATGCTTACTCGCCGCCCTTCTTGGCGCCGTAGCGCGAGCGTGCCTGCTTGCGGTCCTTCACGCCGGCGGTGTCCAGCGTGCCGCGGACGATCTTGTAGCGCACGCCCGGCAGGTCCTTCACGCGGCCGCCCCGCACCAGGACGATGGAGTGCTCCTGGAGGTTGTGGCCGACGCCGGGGATGTAGCAGGTGACCTCGATGCCCGAGGTGAGCCGGACGCGCGCGACCTTGCGCAGCGCCGAGTTCGGCTTCTTGGGGGTCATGGTGTAGACACGCGTGCAGACGCCGCGCCGCTGCGGGGAACCCTTCAGCGCGGGAGCCTTCGTCTTCTCTTTGCGGGCCTCGCGGCCCTGGCGCACAAGTTGCTCGATCGTAGGCATAGATCTCTCGTCTGCACTCTTCCGTTGTCAAACACCGGGGCACGGCTCGCGCGAACGCGGGGGCGTACCCGTGGACCGGAACCGTCGGGGCGCGCGGAGCACCGCCTGCCCGTTCGGATCCCACTCCGGAACCGGAGTCGAACGCGCCCGGAGGCCCACCGAACCGGGGCGCGACCGATAAAGCTACAGGTCGCACGCACGGAGCGTCAACCGGCGCGGGGTGCCTTCGGCGTGAGGTGCCCGTCCCGCGATCCGGTCGCCCGGACGCACCCCCAGATGATACCGGAACCACGCCGGCCCAGCCCGGGGACATGGCCCTCGAGCGCCTGCGGGCGAGGGCGTCACGCACCCTGCGGGCTAGGGGGTTGTGCCGATGCGACAAACCCGAGGACTAGGCATATAGTCCCATGGCTGACCGGGGCCCCCCGCGTCGTTCGTTCGCGGACCTCGAGCCCGGTCGGGGAAGGAGCAGGGCATGAGGGTTCGATCCTTGACCCGCCCCGCCATCGGCCTGTTGGCGACGTTCGCCGTCGTCGCCACGCTGGTGTCGGGAGCGGGGGCATCGTCCGCGACGAAACGGGTATCGGGAGCCCCTCGGTGGGCCACGCGGTCCAACTTCGTGCGCCGGGCGCGGCCCGGCACGGAGATCGATATCGCCGTCGTCTTGGGATGGCGTGATCCGGCCGGCGTCGCCTCGTTCGCGGCCGCCGTGTCCGATCCTCGCAGCGCCTCGTACGGCAAGTACCTGAGCCCGGCGCAGTTCCGCGCCCGGTTCTCGCAGTCCGACGCGGCGGTGGCATCCGTCAGCTCGTGGCTGCGAAGCACCGGCCTGCAGGTCGGGACCGTTCCCGCGAACCATCTCTTCGTCGGGGCCCGCGGGACCGTGGCCCAGGTCGAGAAGGCCTTCGGCATCCAGCTGAACATGTACCGCACCGCGGGACGCGTGATGCGCGCCCCCGACGCCGACCCCCAGGTGCCGGCCTCCATCGCCGGCGTCGTCCAGGGCGTCATCGGACTGGCGAGCACGCGGGTGCAGCACTCCGGTCCCTCGGCGCCGCCCGCCCCCGTCTTCGTGCAGGGCAAGCCGTGCTCGGAGTTCTGGGGTCAGAAGACCGCCAAGAGCCTGCCCAAGGCGTACGGGCACAAGCAGCCCTACACGCCGTGCGGCTACGCGCCCAAGCAGGTGCGCGGCGCCTACGGCCTCGCCCCCGTCATCAAGTCGGGGACCGACGGCTCCGGCGTCACGGTCGCGGTCATCGACGCGTTCAACTCGCCGACCATCCGCAAGGACCTCACGATCTACTCGCAGCGGCACGGGCTCCCGAAGCCCAAGCTGAAGCAGTACAACGTGAAGCCGCTGCCCGGCGACATCGAGAACAAGCAGGGCTGGTACGGCGAAGAGACCCTCGACCTGGACGCGATCCACGGGATGGCCCCCGGCGCCAAGCTCGTCTACGCGGGCGCCAAGGACAACTCGGACCTCAACATCCTCGAGCGGGTCGTCTACGTGATCGACAACCACCTCGCCTCGATCGTGAACAACTCCTACGGCAACGCGGGCGAGGCACTGCCCGCCGCCGAGATCAAGGCCGAGGAGGCCGCGTACCAGCAGGCCATCGCCGAGGGGATCGGCTTCTACTTCTCCTCCGGCGACTGCGGCGACAACCTGGACCCGCAGGGCCTCTGCGGCGGGACGGGCGCACGCGAGACCGACTACCCGGCCTCGAGCCCGAACGTGACCGCCGTCGGCGGCACGAGCCTGGCCGTGAGCAAGAGCAACGGCTACCTGTTCGAGACGGGCTGGGGCACCGGCTTCTCCCCGCTCGGACCGAGCGGCCAGCACTGGAACCCGAAGCCTCCGGGCTACTACCTCTACGGCGGCGGCGGCGGCACCAGCAAGCGGTTCGCCGAGCCCGCGTACCAGCAGGGCGTCGTTCCGACGTCGCTTTCCGGGTACTGGGGCAAGTCGAACCGCGTCGTGCCGGACTTCGCCGCGGACGGTGACCCCAACACCGGGTACCTGGTGGGGCAGACCCAGACCTTCCCGAACGGGAAGGTGCGCTACAGCGAGTACCGCCTCGGCGGCACCAGCCTCTCCTCCCCCCTCGTGGCGGGGATCATGGCGCTGGCGAACCAGTACGCGGGGCACGACCTCGGGTTCGTGAACCCGCTGCTGTACTCGCTCGACGCGAGCGCGTTCCGCGACATCGTGGACCCGAGCTCGACCGTCGCCGTCGCGCGCACGAACTACGCGAACGGCGTCAACGCGGCCGGTGGACTCACGTACTCGCTGCGCACGATGAACCAGACGGGCACGCTGCACACCATCCCCGGTTACGACGACGTCACCGGGCGCGGCACCCCGAACGGCTGGGACTTCCTGCAGGCCCTGGCCGCAGGAGGTGGACCCGCCTGAGGGTCTGACGCAGCCGCACCACGCAGTGCGAAGGGCGCCCCGCGAAGCGGGGCGCCCTTCGCGTATCCGGTAGCGTCATCCCCCGTGGAGGACATGCAGCAGATCGCCGTCGCCGCCGCGCTCCGCGGCGGCGAGGTCGTGCGGGAGGGAGCCGCAGGCCGCGGCGCGGCCCCGCTCGACAAGGGCCGGCCCGGGGACTACGTCACCGCGATCGACGTCGCCAGCGAGGACGCCATCCGCACCCTGCTCGCGGAGGCCACCCCCGACATCCCGGTGGTGGGCGAGGAGGAGGGCGGCGCGGACGCGGCCCGCTACTGGCTGGTCGATCCGCTCGACGGCACCACGAACTTCCTCCACGGGTTCCCCGCCGTCGGCGTCTCCGTGGCCCTCGTGGAGGACGGCCACCCGACGGCCGGCTGCGTGCACGCGCCCTTCCTCGACCAGACCTTCGCGGCCGCCCGCGGTGCGGGGGCCTGGTCCATCGCCGCCGACGGCGACCGCGCGCGCCTCGGGGTCAGCGAGCGCTCCGCCGGGCGCGCGGTCGTGGCCACCGGCTTCCCGTTCCGCCGCAAGGAGCTCCTCCCCCGCTACCTCCGCATGTTCGGAGCCGCCCTCCGCACCTTCGAGGACCTCCGCCGCCCGGGCGCCGCCGCCCTCGACCTCGCGTGGGTCGCCTCCGGCGTCTTCGACGGCTTCTTCGAGCTCGCCCTCGCCCCCTGGGACGTCGCCGCCGGCGGCCTCCTCATCGAGGAAGCCGGCGGCCTGGTCACCGACTGGACCGGCCACCCCAACTACCTCCCCGGCACGATCCTCGCCGGCCCCCCCGCGATCCACGCCGAACTCCTCACCCTCGCCGCCACCACCGGATGAGGCCCGCGCACCGGAGCCGTCACTCGCGGCCGCTCGGGGGAAGGCAAGGCGCGCCCTATTCCTTCTCCGCCGTGCAGTTGGGGAACAGCGGAGATGAGCCCCTCTTCGTCGATAGCCTGGATCTGATCGACACCCGGGGTCTCAGCATCGTCGGCATCCAGATCGGCACCGTACGTACGAATGCCCGTCGGGCGCGAACGGATTCCCTCCGGCGTCCTTCCATTTCCCGATGGCCGCACCGACGGACGTACCGATCCCCCCGAAGGGGGCGTTCGACCGATGGCCCGCGCCCGCGCCGACCGCACCGGGTCGCGCCCGGTGCGACAAAGCGACTACTCCCCGCCCGGGGCGATCCCACGCACGATCGCTAAGCCGCCTCCCGACAACCTTCGAAGCATCACCTGCGAAAGACCGGCTCCGTACAGGAACGAGCCAAGCTCGACGGATCGGTAGAGCCTCACATGCCCCGGCTCGAACCGGCGGAGCAACCGATCCGCGAAGCGGGCTGACGCGAGATCAGCACACGCATCGCCGATCACGAGGTGACCGCCTGGAGCGAGTACCCGAGCCATCTCACGCACGGCTTGAAGTGGATCGGGGTAGTGATGGAAGGAGTTGGAGCAGAGCACGGCCGTGAACTCCCGATCGCCGAACGGAAGCCCTTCCGCATCCGCGACCTCGAATCGCACGTTCTCGATACCCTCCGCGAGATCGACGGCTTGATGGATCATCTCGGGTGAGAGATCGATGCCGACGACCGATGCCGCCACGACGGCGGCCTCTCTCGATGCCGCGCCCGTTCCGCACCCGACGTCGAGCAACCGATCCTCGGTGGTGAGTGCGAGCGCGGCGAGCGAGCCGCGCTGAACGGGATCGCGCCACCGGGACGTGACCCCTGACTCATACGTTCCGGCCCGGCGGTCGAACCACCGTCTGGTTGATGCCTTCGTTGAGTCCACCGGGCAAGTGTATGTGCCGCGCGACATCAGGGGACCTACCGGTATTCGCACACCATCACGCCGAAGGAGCCGTCGAATCAGCGACCCCTGACCCCGGTCACGATTCGGAAAACGTACATCTACCCTCGACTGTCCGAGGGTGCCTAGTTGGACCGGGGTGCCCCAGCGTCGGAGGATGTTCCCGGAGTGTCGCCGCAGGTCAGAGGAAGGCAGCGCCGACCTTCCTGGGCATCAGAGCCAGCCGTACCCCGGTCACCAGCAGCCACACGAGCCAGGCGGCGTAGCCGAGCATGCCCACGAACAGGATCGGCGAGCCGTCAGCGATCGCGAGGTTGGCCACCCCGGCGGCGATCAGCAGGCCTCCCCCGGCCACGCCGAGCACACGCTGCCACGGCGCCGCCAGCCGACTCGCATGCGCCGCCAGCGCAGCGCCGATGAAGGTGGTGCCGAGCGCCGACAGCGCCAGAGCGAATGCTCCTGCATGCAGCTGCCAGACGAGCTCGAACAGCGGGCTCGGCTCGGCGAGCTCGCCGGCGGACAATACGACTCCGTTCCACAGCACGGCGTAGAGCGCGAAGACCGCCGCGAGAGTCGCGCCCGCGGCCACCGCGAGGCGCGACCAGTCGGCGCCCGCACCCCCGCGACGCCCGACCAGCCCGTGGAGACCGGTCACGAACACGAGCAGTAGCGGCAGGTTCAGCGCCTCTGAGCCGACCGCGATCGCGACCGCGCCCCGGTTCTCCGCGTGGAAGGCGAGCACCTTCTCGATCGGGTCGCCGAAGCCGGGCGCTCCGGCCCAGACCAGCACAGCATTCTGAATGACCAACGACGCTACCAACGCGATCGCCGCCGCGCCCACGACCCGCTCCCCGAACGCAGGGGTCGGGATCGGCCCCCTCGTTCCCACTGCCGCGCTCGCAGGCACATGCTGCTGGGACTCCGCAGCTTTGTCGCTATTGTGCGGAGATCTCATCTCTTACTCCTTCGGTGCGGCCGGATGATCGTGACTCCATGATCGCTGACGTCGACGACCGGCGGATCGGCCTCAGGGCTCGTGCTGGTCCCGTCGGGAGAACGGTCACATCCTCGCACACTGGGGTGAGCGAGCGTGCCTTCGCTCGACGTCACCCAACGTGGACGCGCGACGCCGGTCATGCTCCCGTACAAAGGCCGACCTCGCCGACAGGCGCAGGACAGACGACGCAGAGCCAGCCGCCGTCACGCAGCCCGTCGCACCCGCTCAACAGCCCCCCGAAGCCATCGCCAAGGCGCCGGGAGGGTGTACCACGACGACCGTCCCCGTCGACCGGTACGAGGCCGCCGGGCCGCACGGACCCCGCAGGACGGAAACGCCCCGGGGGAACCGCGAAGGGGAACATCTGGACCGAGCGAAGCGCGCCCGCAGGGCCGCGCGCGAGCGAGGGAAGCGTTCCCCGCAGCGGATCCCCCGGGGCGACCCCGCCACGCGCCAGCCCACCCGACTAACGAAGAGCCCCGAACACGACGAAGGCCGGGGACCGAACGAACGGTCCCCGGCCTCCAGCCGATCAGGGTGTGGCCGCCGAGCTACTCGTCAGACGACCCGCCGGAGCCGCCGAGCATCGCCTCGGCCTGCTCCCGGGTGAGCCCCACGAGAGCGGGCTCCCCGGTGCTCTCGGCCACGGCCTCGGCCAGCTCGCGCTGCCGTGCGAGCCAGTACTCGGGGATGGCCTCCGGCTTGATCTTCACCGCGACGTTGCGGTAGCGGCTCATGCCGGTGCCGGCCGGGATCAGCTTGCCGATGATCACGTTCTCCTTCAGGCCGAGCAGCGGGTCCGACTTGGCCGAGATGGCCGCGTCGGTGAGCACCCGCGTGGTCTCCTGGAAGGAGGCCGCCGAGAGCCACGAGTCCGTGGCGAGCGACGCCTTGGTGATCCCGAGGAGGATCGGCCGGGCGCTGGCCGGCGTGCCGCCGCCCTCCACGACCTCGGCGTTGGTCTCCTCGAAGGCACGGCGCGCCACCATGTCGCCCGGCAGGAACTCCGTGTCCCCCGGCTCGATGATGTGCACCTTGCGCAGCATCTGACGCGCGATCAGCTCGATGTGCTTGTCGTGGATCGTCACGCCCTGGGAGCGGTACACCTGCTGGACCTCGTCCACCAGGTGCTGCTGCAGGGCCAGGACGCCCTCGACGCGCAGCTTCTCGTGCGGGTTCACGGAACCCTCGGTGAGCTGCTGGCCCACCTCCACCGGGTCGCCGTCGGCGACGGTCAGGCGCGCCCGGTAGGACACCGGGTACTCCACCTCGTCGCCCGAGGCGTCGGTGACGCGGATCCGGCGCACGTGCTTCTCGTCGTCGTCCTCGATCGTCACCGTGCCGCTCAGCTCGGTGATCTGCGCCTCGCCCTTGGGCTTGCGCGCCTCGAACAGCTCCACGACGCGGGGCAGACCGTGCGTGATGTCCTCGCCGGCCACGCCTCCCGTGTGGAACGTCCGCATCGTGAGCTGCGTGCCGGGCTCGCCGATCGACTGCGCGGCGATGATGCCCACCGCCTCGCCGATGTCGACCATGCGGCCGGACGCGAGCGAGCGCCCGTAGCAGACGGCGCAGACGCCGTGCTCGGCCTCACAGGTGGTGACCGAGCGGACCTGCACCACGTCGACGCCGGACTCGACCACGGCGGCCGTGTTCTCGTCGTTCAGCTCGTCGCCCTTCAGCGCGATCTTCTTGCTCCCGACCTTCACGTCCTCGGCCAGCACGCGGCCGAACAGCGACGTGTCGATGTGGGCGCTCGGCACGACCGAGCCGTCGGGGCGCGTCACGTTCACGACGGCCGGGACGCTGCGGTCGGTGCCGCAGTCCTCCTCGCGGATGATGAGCTCCTGCGCGACGTCCACCAGGCGCCGGGTGAGGTACCCGGAGTCGGCGGTGCGCAGGGCCGTGTCGGCCAATCCCTTGCGGGCGCCGTGCGTGGAGATGAAGTACTCCAGCACGGACAGGCCCTCGCGGAAGTTGGACTTGATCGGCCGCGGGATGATCTCGCCCTTCGGGTTGGCCACGAGGCCACGCATCCCCGCCAGCTGGCGGATCTGCATCGTGTTCCCTCGCGCGCCCGAGTTGGCCATCATGAAGATGGGGTTGCGGGGCGTGAACTGGGCCTCCATGGCGTCCTTCACCTCGTCGGTCGCCTGGGTCCAGATCTCGATCAGCTCCTGGCGGCGCTCGTCGTCGGTGATGATGCCCTTGCGGTACTGGCCCTCCACCTTCTGGGCGCGCTTCTCGTGCTCGTCCAGGATCTTCTGCTTGGACGGCGGCACGGTCACGTCCTCGACGCCGATGGTGACGCCGGCGCGGGTGGCGTAGTGGAACCCGAGGTCCTTCAGCCCGTCCAGGATGTTCTCCGTGGTGGCGCGGTCGTAACGGTGAACGGCCTCGTCCACCAGCCGCGCGATGTCGGCCTTCAGCACCGACTGGTTGCGGTACTCGAAGTCCGCCGGGAACGCCCCGTTCAGGATGATGCGCCCGATGGTGGTGCGGATCACCGGCGTGCGCCCCGACTCGACGTCGAAGCCCTCCGGGATCATCTCGGGCGGCAGGGCCTTGCCCTCCAGCCGGATGCGGACGGGCGTGTGGAGCGAGTAGCCGCGGTCGAGCGCCAGCAGCGCCTCCGCCACGGACCCGAACGTCGGGATCTGCTCGTCCTTCGCGTCCTCGTCCTCGCCCAGCGAGAGGTAGTACAGGCCCAGCACCATGTCCTGGGACGGCGTGGCGATGGGGCGCCCGTGCGCCGGCGACAGGATGTTGTTCGCCGAGAGCATCAGGATGCGCGCCTCGGCCTGCGCCTCGGCGGACAGCGGCACGTGCACGGCCATCTGGTCGCCGTCGAAGTCGGCGTTGAACGCCGCGCAGACGAGCGGGTGGATCTTGATGGCCTTGCCCTCGACCAGCACGGGCTCGAAGGCCTGGATGCCCAGGCGGTGCAGCGTGGGCGCCCGGTTCAGGAGCACCGGGTGCTCGCGGATGACCTCTTCGAGGACGTCCCAGACCTGCGGACGCGCGCGCTCGACCATGCGCTTGGCGCTCTTGATGTTCTGCGCCAGGTTCTGGTCGACGAGCCGCTTCATCACGAACGGCTTGAAGAGCTCGAGCGCCATCTGCTTGGGGAGCCCGCACTGGTGCAGGCGGAGCTCGGGCCCGACCACGATGACCGAACGGCCCGAGTAGTCGACGCGCTTGCCCAGCAGGTTCTGGCGGAACCGCCCCTGCTTGCCCTTCAACATGTCGGACAGGGACTTCAGCGGGCGGTTGCCCGGACCCGTGACGGGGCGGCCGCGGCGGCCGTTGTCGAACAGGGCGTCGACGGCCTCCTGCAGCATCCGCTTCTCGTTGTTCACGATGATCTCGGGAGCCTGGAGGTCCAGCAGCCGCTTCAACCGGTTGTTGCGGTTGATCACGCGGCGGTACAGGTCGTTCAGGTCCGAGGTCGCGAAGCGACCGCCGTCCAGCTGGACCATGGGACGCAGGTCCGGCGGGATCACCGGCACGGCGTCGAGCACCATGCCCGTGGGCGTGGACTTGCCGTCGATGAAGTTGGAGACGACCTTCAGGCGCTTGATGGCCTTCAGCCGCTTGGTGCCCTTGCCGTTGTCGATGATGTCGCGCAGGAACTCGGCCTCGGCCTCGACGTCGTAGTCGCTCAGCAGCCGCTTGATGGCCTCCGCGCCCATGCCCCCGTCGAAGTAGTCGCCGAAGCGCTCGCGCAGGCTGCGGTAGACGTTGTCGTCGGCCACGAGCTGCTTGATCGAGAGCCCCTTGAAGGCGGAGAGCACGTCGTCGAGGTGCTGGACCTCGCGGCCGGCGGCCTCGTGGATGCGCTCGACGTCGCGCTGGGCCTCCCGCTTGGCGGCGGACAGCTGCGCGCCCTTGGCGCCCTCGGACTCGAGCTCCTTGAGGCGGTCCTCCAGCTCGTTCAGGCGCTTCTTGACGTCCTCGTCGCGGACGGCCTCGATCTCGTGCTTCTCGCCCTCCATCTCCTTCTCGATCTCGGGCAGCTCCTCGTGCCGACGATCCTCGTCGACGCGGGTGACCACGTAGGCCGCGAAGTAGATGATCCGCTCGAGGTCCTTGGGCGCGAGGTCCAGGAGGTAGCCCAGACGGCTCGGGACGCCCTTGAAGTACCAGATGTGGGTCACGGGAGCGGCGAGCTCGATGTGCCCCATCCGGTCGCGACGGACCTTGCTGCGGGTGATCTCCACACCGCAGCGCTCACAGATGATGCCCTTGAAGCGCACGCGCTTGTACTTGCCGCAGTGGCACTCCCAGTCCCGCGTGGGCCCGAAGATGCGCTCGCAGAAGAGGCCGTCCTTCTCGGGCTTCAGGGTGCGGTAGTTGATGGTCTCCGGCTTCTTGACCTCGCCGTTGGACCACGCACGGATCTGATCCGCCGTGGCCAGGCCGATACGGAGCTCATCGAAGTAGTTGACATCCAACACTTACGCGCTCGCCTCCTCGCGTGGCTCGCTCTTCACAACGTTCAACGCTCGCCTGTTCCCGATCAGTCGAAATCGGCGCCCGCGGGCTCCCGGCGGCTGAGATCGATCCCCAGCTCCTCGGCCGCGCGGAACACGTCCTCGTCCGTCTCGCGGAGCTCGATCTCCTCGCCGGAGGAGGACCGGACCTCCACGTTCAGGCACAGGGACTGCATCTCCTTGATGAGGACCTTGAAGGACTCGGGGATGCCCGGCTCGGGGATGTTCTCCCCCTTCACGATGGCCTCGTAGACCTTCACGCGGCCGAGCACGTCGTCCGACTTGATGGTGAGCAGCTCCTGCAGGGCGTAGGCGGCGCCGTAGGCCTCCAGCGCCCAGACCTCCATCTCGCCGAACCGCTGGCCGCCGAACTGGGCCTTCCCGCCCAGGGGCTGCTGCGTGATCATCGAGTAGGGGCCGGTGGAACGGGCGTGGATCTTGTCGTCCACCAGGTGGAGCAGCTTCAGGATGTAGGCGACGCCCACGGTGACCGGCTCCTCGAACGGCTCGCCGGAGCGCCCGTCCAGGAGCATCGACTTGCCGACCTCGTCGACCATCCGCTCGCCGTCGCGGTTGGGGTGGATCGTGCGGATCGACTCGAGGATCTCGCTCTCGCGCGCGCCGTCGAACACGGGGGTGGCCACGTGGGCCGGACCCTCGTACTCGACGCCCTCCTTCTTGAAGCCCCACAGGGCGGCGAGGCCCAGGTGCGCCTCGAGCACCTGCCCGAGGTTCATCCGGGACGGGACGCCCAGGGGGTTCAGGATGATGTCGACCGGCGTGCCGTCCGGCAGGAACGGCATGTCCTCCTCGGGCAGGATCGTCGAGATGACGCCCTTGTTCCCGTGGCGGCCGGCGAGCTTGTCGCCGTCGGAGATCTTGCGCTTCTGGGCCACGTACACGCGGACCAGCTGGTTCACGCCGGGCGGCAGCTCGTCGCCGTCGTCGCGGCTGAACACGCGGACCCCGATCACCTTGCCGGACTCGCCGTGCGGCACCTTCAGCGACGTGTCGCGCACCTCGCGCGCCTTCTCGCCGAAGATCGCGCGCAGCAGGCGCTCCTCCGGCGTGAGCTCGGTCTCACCCTTGGGGGTGACCTTGCCCACGAGGTAGTCGCCGGGGTTCACCTCGGCCCCGATCCGCACGATGCCGCGCTCGTCGAGGTCCTTCAGGATCTCCTCGGAGACGTTCGGGATGTCCCGCGTGATCTCCTCCGCGCCGAGCTTGGTGTCGCGGGCGTCGACCTCGTGCTCCTCGATGTGGATGGAGGTGAGGACGTCGTCCTTCACGAGACGCTCGGACAGGATGATGGCGTCCTCGTAGTTGTGGCCCTCCCACGGCATGTAGGCGACCACGAGGTTCTTGCCCAGCGCGATCTCCCCCGCCTCCGTGGACGGTCCGTCGGCGATGACCTGGCCCTTGGCGACCCGGTCCCCCACCTGGACGATGGGCAGCTGGTTCATGCACGTGCCCTGGTTGGACCGGCGGTACTTCAACAGGGCGTAGGTGCGCAGGTTGCCGGTGCGCTCCTTCACCACGATCTCGTCGGCGGAGACGTCCTCGACGACCCCCGCCTCCTCGGTGACGACCACGTCGCCGGCGTCCACGGCCGCGCGGAACTCCACGCCGGTGCCCACGAGCGGGGCCTCCGAGCGCAGGAGCGGCACGGCCTGGCGCTGCATGTTGGCGCCCATCAGCGCCCGGTTGGCGTCGTCGTGCTCCAGGAACGGGATCAGCGCCGCGGCCACCGAGACGAGCTGCTTCGGCGAGACGTCCATGTAGTCCACCTCGTCGGGCGGCACGGAGTCGACCTCGCCGCCCTTCTTGCGGACGAGCACGAGGGTCTCGGTGAAGTTGCCGTTCTTGTCGACCTGGGCGTTGGCCTGGGCGATGACGTGCTTGTCCTCCTCGTCGGCGGACAGGTAGTCGATCTTGGTGCTGACCTTGCCCTTCTCCACGCGGCGGTACGGGGTCTCGATGAACCCGAACTGGTTGATGCGCCCGTAGCTCGAGAGCGAGCCGATCAGGCCGATGTTCGGCCCTTCCGGCGTCTCGATCGGGCACATGCGGCCGTAGTGGGACGGGTGCACGTCGCGGACCTCGAATCCCGCCCGCTCACGCGACAGACCGCCGGGCCCGAGCGCGGACAGACGCCGCTTGTGCGTCAGCCCGGCCAGGGTGTTGGTCTGGTCCATGAACTGCGAGAGCTGCGAGGTGCCGAAGAACTCCTTGATGGAGGCCACGACCGGCCGGATGTTGATCAGCGTCTGGGGCGTGATGGCCTCGACGTCCTGCGTGGTCATCCGCTCCTTCACCACGCGCTCCATGCGCGAGAGGCCGATCCGGATCTGGTTCTGGATCAGCTCGCCCACGCTGCGGAGGCGGCGGTTGCCGAAGTGGTCGATGTCGTCGGGGTCGTAGCCCTCGTCGCCCGCGTGCAGGTGTACGAGGTAGCCGACGGTCTTCAGCATGTCCTCGTAGGTGAGGACGGCCTTGTACTTGGGTGCCCCGGCGCCCTGCTCGTCCTTGAGCTGGTCGCTGAAGACCCGGTACTTGAACTGCTCCCAGGCCTTCTTGTCGGGGTTGTCCAGCTCGCCGAGCGCCTTGTGGTGCGCGCGCAGTTGCTTGAGGAGGCTCCCCTCGGCCGCGCTCAGCTTCTTGTCCACCTTGTGGCGGCCCACGCGCGCCACGTCGTAGCGCTTGGGGTTGAAGAAGAGGTTCTCGAGCAGCGTCTTGGCGCTCTCGGCCGTGGGCGGCTCGCCCGGACGCAGCTTGCGGTAGATGTCCTCGAGGGCCTCTTCCTGCGTCTCGACGTGGTCCTTCTCCAGGGTGTTCTGGATGGAGGGCGCGTTGTTGAACAGGACGAGGATCTCGTCCGCGGTCCACCCGAGCGCCTTCAGCAGGACCGTGACGAGCTGGCGGCGCTTGCGGTCGATGCGCACGCCCACCGTGTCCTTCTTGTCCACGTCGAACTCGAGCCAGGCGCCGCGGCTGGGGATGATCTTCGCGATGAAGATCTCCTTGTCCGTGGTCTTGTCGAGCTCACGGGAGAAGTAGACGCCGGGGGAACGCACGAGCTGGGACACGACGACACGCTCGGTGCCGTTGATGATGAAGGTGCCCCGGCCGGTCATGATCGGGAAGTCCCCCATGAAGACTTCCTGCTCCTTGATCTCGCCGGTCACCTTGTTGACGAAGGTTGCCTCGACGAAGAGCGGCTGGCTGAAGGTGATGTCCTTGTCGCGACACTCCTCTTCACTGGCCTTGAGCTCTTTGAACTGGTGCTTGCCGAAGTAGAGCTGGAACTGTTCGGTGAAGTCCTCGATCGGAGAGACTTCCTCGAGGACCTCTTTCAGACCCTCGTTGAGGAGCCAATCGAACGACTCCCGCTGGATGCCCACGAGGTCGGGAAGCGGCAGAACCTCGTCGAGCTTGGCGAAACTGACACGATCCCGTACAGGGACGAGCTGGTCAGGCAAGAAGGATCCCTCCCAGGGAAACTAGACGACGCACAGCAGAGCGCGGTGGACGGCACGGCAAACGGATACTGTACGCAGATAGGCAGGCATCGTCAACGACGCCTGCCACAGGCCCTGTTCGGGCGCCCCTTGGCGGGACCCGGGAAGGGTACGCCCCCGATCGGGGAGGGTCAACCCACCGAAGGTCTCTTCTCGCGCGAGCCGCGCCGCTCCCCTGACGCAGGACACGACGCCCGGTAGGGTTCGCCGGGTGAGCGGGATCGAGTTCTCGGCGAGCGGTCCGGCCCGCGAGCCGAACGCGCGCGCGCGGCCGAGCGCCCGCGAACGGCGTCGGGCGATCGCCCTCGGGATCCTGGCGGGCGTCCTCACCGCGTGCGTGATGCTGGCGATCGACGCGGCCGTATCGGCGCACCGGATGCTCGGCGCCATCTCCTCGGCCCGCCTCCACCTGATCGACGGCGGGAACTCCGTGGTCACGGGCGATCCCGACGTGGCCACGGCGGCCTTCCAGGCGGCCGGGCGCTCGGCGCTGGATGCCCTCGGCGACGCCGACCGTCCCGGGGTGCGGCTGCTGCAGGGCCTGCCGATCGTGGGCGACAACGTCACGGCCGCCAAGGCCGTGGCCCAGGCGCAGGTCGACACGGCGAGCGCGGGGCTGACCATGGCCGATGCCGCACGGACGATGGACTGGAACACGATCCTGCTCCCGACCACCACCTCCCTCGGCCACGTCGACCTCGCCGAGGTCCGCAAGGCCACCCCGCAGCTGGAGTCCGTGGCCACGCAGCTGCAGACGGCGCTGAACCGCCTGGAGCTCGCCGGCGGGGGCCATCTGATCGGCCCGGTTGCGGCCGGCTACGACAACGCCGTCACCACGCTGGGGCGCACGGCGGCGCTCGCGGCCGACGCGCGGGACCTCGCGCGCCTGACGCCGCCGCTGTTCGGCGGGCAGGGGGTCCGTCGCTACCTCGTGGCGGTGGGCAGCCTGGCGCAGCCCTTCGGACCCAGCGGCCGGGTGGGACCCGTCGGCGTCCTCACCGCCCGGCACGGCACGCTGACGCTCGAGCCGTTCTCGCCGGCCGACCCCGCCATCGGGGACGCGGCGTCCTCGCCCGACGCACCGAACTCCGCCGAGGCCATGCTGACGGCGGCCGAGACCTCGGGGTTCGACCACCTCGACGGGGTGTTCCTCATGGACACCGTGGGTCTGCAGGATCTGCTCTGGATGGTGGGCGACGTGGACACCGACGCCTGGGACACGGCCCTCAGCCGGTGGAACGCCGTCCAGGTGCTCGACGCCGACGTCCTGCAGGGCACGAACGCATCCGCGGCCGACGTGCAGCAGGCCGCGATCGCGGGCGACGTCCTCGCGACCGGGCTGACGCGTCATCCCTCGACCGAGGCCTTCGGCACCGCGACCGCCGAGATGGTGGCCGGCCGGCACCTCGCGATCTACGCCCGGGATCCGGCGGTGCAGTCGCTGCTCAGCCGCCTCGGCGCCACCGGACGCCTCGTGGGCGCCGGCAACCCGCTCGCGATCGTCTGGAACACCACGGGGATCGCGCGCACCGGGCTGCTGCTGCGCCGGCCCACGTCCGTCGGGGTCACCCTGGACGCGGACGGCCTGGCGCGGATGCGCACGGTGATCGACCTGGAGGACCAGGCGCCCAACGGCCCGCCCTCGGTCCAGCTGGGGAAGCCGTTCGGCCCGGAGCCCGTGGGCGGCTACGCGGCCGACGTGAGCGTGTACCTGCCCAGGGGCGCCAAGCAGATCAGCGTGGAGCCGAGCTCACCGACCACGACCGAGACGTCGGTGGAGGCCGGGCTCCACGTCGCCACCGGAGCCCTCTTCGCGTCGCCGAGCGCGGCGATGTCGATGACCGTGAGCGCCCAGGTGCCCCAGGCCGTCACCGAGGTGGGCGACCTCCACCAGTACCGACTGGTGATCACGCCGGCGCCGACGGCCGTCGGCGATCCCCTGCGCGTGACGATCCGGATCCCCGACGGGATGGCGATCGCCTCGACCACGGAGGGCATGATCGTGGGGGGGTCCGTCGCGCGGTGGGCGGGCGTGCCGGGCGGGCGCCCGGTCGTGCTGATCGTGCGCTACGGCTGAGCGCCCGACCGGCTACCCGTCGAACCGGGGCGCATCGCGCAGGGCCTCGGCGAGCGAGGGGTTCGCGCGGTCCCGGTCCGAGAGCACGGGCTCGGTGAGCGGCCACGCGATGGCGAGGTCGGGGTCGTCCCAGGCGATGCCGTGCTCGTCCTTGCCCGTGAAGTAGGCGTCCACCTGATAGAGGAGGGCGACGTCGGATCGCGCGCAGAAGCCGTGCGCCACCCCCGGCGGGACGTAGAGGCCGCGCAGCCGTTCGTCGGCGTCGAAGTCGACCGTGCGCACCTCGCGGAACGTGGGCGACCCGTCCCGGAGATCGACGAGGGCGACGAACGCGCGTCCCTCGAGCACGCACCAGTAGTCGGCCTGCTGGAGGTGGTAGTGCAGGCCGCGGAGCACCCCGGCCCGGCTCCGACTGAGGTTGGATTGGACGATCGGCGGGGACCCCTCGGGCAGCCATTCCTGCCGATAGAGCTCGATGAAGGCGCCCCGCCCGTCGGCGTGCGAGAGCAGATCCGTGATGACGACGCCCGGGAAGTCGGAGGGACCCACGGGGCGGAGCTTAGCGGGCAGGCGCAGGTTCACATAGACGCGGGCGGCTCCGGGAGCCCCGCGGACGGCGGCGTACGATGCGGCCGATGCCCCGATACATCCTGGCGTTCTGCGTCCCGTTGGCCGCCACCCTGGTCCTCACGCCCCTGGCGGCGCGG
This sequence comes from uncultured Actinomycetes bacterium, assembly GCA_963810915.1. Taxonomy (GTDB): domain Bacteria; phylum Actinomycetota; class UBA4738; order UBA4738; family HRBIN12; genus JAOUEA01. Next base: position 612,489 of record CAWEPH010000006.1, read on the forward strand.
CTCGCGCACCGCTTCGACGTGCTCGACCACCCCGTCGACCACAAGACCCACCGGGAGACCACGCCGTACCTGGGCGGGCTCGCCGTGGCGGTCGGCCTGCTCCTCGTGGCGGCGTTCGCGGGGGGCGCGAGCGGCGAGCTGATGACGGTGCTGCTGGGCGCGCTCGTGCTCGCGGGCGTCGGGCTGGTGGACGACGTGCGCGGCCTCTCGCCCTTGATCCGGCTGGCCTTCGAGGTGGTGGCGGCCCTCGCCCTGTGGACCGTCGGGATCCGCGCCGGCGTGCTCGACACGCCGTGGGTGGACCTCCCCGTGACCGTGCTGTGGGTGGTGGCGGTGACGAACGCGATGAACTTCATCGACAACATGGACGGCCTGGCCGCCTCCGTGGCCGTCGCCTCCACGTTCGGTGTGGCGGCGATCGCGGCGTCCAACGGGGACTACCTCGTGGCCTCCTTCGCCCTCGCCGTGGCGGGCGCATGCCTCGGGTTCCTGCGCTACAACGCGCCGCCCGCGCGGATCTTCCTCGGCGACGCGGGCTCGATGCTGCTGGGGTTCCTGATCGCGGCGCTCACGCTGAAGCTGGACCTGCCCGTCGGCGCCGCGCTCCCCCGCGCCCTGTCCACCGTGCTGCTCGCCGCCGTGCCCCTGTTCGACCTGACCCTGGTCGTGGTGGCGCGCGTGCGCGGGCACCGCCCCGTGTACAAGGGCGGCTCCGACCACGTCAGCCACCGGCTGCTGGCCGCCGGCCTCTCGACGTGGTGGGTGCTGCTGATCGCGGCCGGCGCGCAGGCGGCCTGCTCGGCCCTCGCCTTCGGCGTGTACCGCCGGCCTCAGGCGGTGGTCGTGGGGGTGGGGGTGGTCGTGAGCGTGGTCTGGCTCGTCCTGCTGATCTCGCTGCTGCGGATGCCCACCCCCGGCGCCGCCGACCTGCGCGCCAACAACGCCCCGTAGAGCTCCGCCAGGTCGTCGAGGAGACGGTCGCGCGCGTAGCGCGCGCGCACGTGCGCCGTCGCGGCCTCGCCGTAAGCGGCGGCGCGCGCCGGCTCGGCCAGGAGCGCGGCGATGGCGGCCCCCACCGCGCGGTGATCGCCCGCCTCCACGAGGTCGCCGGTGACGCCGTCGCGGACCACCTCGGCCACCCCGCCCACGCGGGTGGCCACCACCGGGCGCCCGGCCGCGCCGGCCTCGATCAGGCCGAGCGGCGTGCCCTCGTTGCGGGAGGTGAGCGCGACCACGTCGCACGCCGCGTAGAGGGCGGGGAGGTCGTTCACCCATCCGGTGAAGCGGACGCGGTCGCCGAGGATCGCGCGGGCGTCGGCCTCGAGGTCGGCGCGCAAGGGCCCGTCGCCGGCGACGACGAAGACGGCGTCCGGATGGGCGCGCGCCACGTGCGCGGCCGCGCGCAGGAACGTCGCGTGGTCCTTCACGTCGGTGAGCCGGCCGACGACGCCGACCACGGGAGCATCGAGCGGGAGGCCGAGGCGGGCCCGGGCCTCGGCCGTGCCGACGCGTCCGTTCACGAACGCCTCCAGGTCGAGGCCCACCGGCACCACGTGCCACCGCTCGGGGGTCCCGATCCCGAGCGCGAGGAGCTCGTCGCGCACCTGCGGCGCCACCGCGATCAACGCGTCGGTGCGCGCGGCGAGCGCCCGCTCGACGCGCGCGAACGCGGCGTTCTTCATCCGGGAGAAGTAGGACTGCAGCACGTGCCCGTGGAAGGTGTGCACGACGACGGGCACGCCCGCCTGCACGGCCGCCATGCGCCCCAGCGCGCCCGCCTTGGCGAGGTGGGTGTGCACGACGTCGGGGCGCCAGCGCCGCACGATGCCGCTGATGGCCCGCGCCGCGCGCAGGTCGTCCGCGGGGCGGAGGTCGCGGCCCAGCCACGGCAGGTAGGTGTGGGGCAGGTCCGCGGGTGGGTCGATCGTGCCCTCGGCGGGGCCGGAGGCGCCCCAGACCAAGCGTGTGTCGTAACCACGCTCACGCAGGGCGTCCGTGAGGAAGATGGCCTGGCGCGCGGGACCGCCCACGTTCAAGCGGGTGGTCACGCGCAGCACGCGGGGGCGCGCACGATCCATAGCCTGCCATCGACCTCGGGGGCCGTTCCTTCCATACCCGGTATCGGGTATCGCCACGTTCGCTAAAGGGCCCAGACGGGACGGTCGATTGGCGGAGTAACCATGCCTACATCGATGGACGAGCGCGGACTGCGGACGCGCGTTCCGACGACGCCCCCGCAGGGGCGGGAACGGGCGTGGTATCCGACGGTCCTGCACCTGATCGGGAGCCTCGATCGCGGGGGCACCGAGACGCAGCTGGCGGGGTTCATCGCCCGCAGCGGCCGCCCGGAGCGCCACGTCGTGATGGCCTGGGCGGGCGAGGGCGAGGTGGCGCCGGCGTTCCCCCGGCCGCCGATCTGGGCGCGTCGAGACCCGCGCGCACGCCGGAGCCCCGGCGACGTCCTCACGATCGCCCGCTCCCTGCGTCGCGTCGTCCGCGAGCGCGGGGTCGACCTGATCCACGCCCACCTGTCCGCCGCGGAGTTCGTGGCCGCGTTCGCCGCGCCGCGCGGCGTCCCGATCGTGGCGTCGCGCCGGGGCCGCACCCCGGGTCACGAGGACGCCTCTGGTTCCGCACCGCGTCGCGCGTGAGCCACGCGCGGGTGGCGCTGATGCTCTGCAACTCCGACGAGCTCGCGCGCTTCACGCTGGCGCACGATCCCGCGCCGCCGCCGATCGCCGTGATCCCCAACGGCGTGGACCTCGCGCACTTCCCGGCCTCGCCCGTGCCCGCCGATCCCGTGGTCGTGGTCGTCGCCAACCTCATCGGCTACAAGCGGCACGACCGCTTCCTCCGCGCCCTCGCGCGAGGTCGTCACGCGGGTGCCCGAGGCGCGCGCCGTGCTGGTCGGCGAGGGTCCCGAGCGCCCCCGGCTGGAGGCGACGGCCGCCGGGCTCGGGCTGGGCGAGCGCGTCCGCTTCGCCGGCGCGGTCACAGACGTCCGGCCGTTCCTCGCCGAGGCGCGCGTGGTGGCGCTCACCTCCGATCACGAGGGACTCCCCAACGCGCTCCTCGAGGCGATGGCATCGGGCCGCCCGGTGGTGGCCACCCGCGTGGGCGGGGTGCCCGAGCTCGTCCGTGACGGCGTCGACGGCCTGCTCACCGACGCCGATCCCGCCTCGATCGCCCGCGCGCTCACCGCGCTGCTCGGCTCCCCCGGCGAGGCCGAGCGGATGGGCGCCTCGCGCGCGGGAGCGCGCCGCGACCTACGACTGGCCCGTCGCGATCGGACGCACCGAGGACCTCTACCGCCGGGTGCTGGCGGGCGAGCGCTTCCCCCGCGGACGGAGGATCGACTGATGTGCGGCCTCGCGGGCGTCCTGGGCGCCGGCCCCGCCGATCGCGACGCGCTCGAGCGCGCGCTGCAAGCGATCCGCCACCGCGGGCCCGACGAGCTGAACGTGTGGACCGAGGGCCGGGTCGGGCTCGCGCACGCACGGCTGTCGATCATCGACCGCGCGCACGGATCGCAGCCGATGATCACGCCCGACGGCCGCTACGTCGTGGCCTTCAACGGCGAGATCTACAACCATCACGAGCTGCGCGCGGACCTCGTGCGGCGCGGATACCCGATGCGGACCGCCTGCGACACCGAGATCCTCCCCTCGCTCTACGCGGCGGACGGCCCGGCCATGGTGGAGCGCCTGCGCGGGATGTTCGCGTTCGCCGTCGTGGACCTGCACGAGCGCGAGGTCTTCCTCGCGCGCGACGGCTTCGGCAAGAAGCCGCTCTACGCGGCGCCCTCGCGCGACGCGATCGCCTTCGGCTCGACCCTCGACGCCGTGCTGCCGCTCCTGGCCACCTCGCCCGACCTGGACCCCCAGACCGTGGCCGAGTACCTGGTGCTGCAGTACGTGCCGGCCGAGCGCACGCCGTGGGCGGGGGTGGAGAAGATCCCGCCGGGCCACTGGATGCGCTGGCGTGACGGACACGTCGAGCGTCACCGCTACTGGGCGCCGCCCCCGCCGCTCGTGCGCGAGCAGAGCGCCGACGTGGCGCGCGTGCGCGCGGAGGTGCGCGAGCGGATCCGCGGGGCGGTCGAACGGCGCCTGGAGAGCGAGGTGCCGCTGGGGGTGTTCCTGAGCGGCGGGCTCGACTCCTCCGTCGTCGTGGCGGAGATGGCCGCGCTCGGCCTCAAGGCGCAGACGTACGCGGTGGGCTTCGAGCAGGACGACCTCGACGAGCGGCCCTACGCCGAGATGGTGGCGCGTCGGTTCGAGACCGACCACCACGTGCTGGTGCCCGAGACCGACGTGCCCGCGCTCTTCGCGCGGATGACCCAGGCCTACGACGAGCCGTTCGCGGACTCGTCGGCGCTCGCCACGCTGGCCGTGGCCGAGGCGGCCTCGCACCACGTCACGGTGGTCCTCACCGGGGACGGGGGCGACGAGCTCTTCGGCGGCTACGACCGCTACCGGGCGCACGCCATGGCGCGGCGGATCGGCGAGCGGCTCGGCCCGCTCACGCGCCCCACGGTGGCGGTGGGCCGCGGCGCCGCGCGCCTGGCGCACAACGACCGGGCGGTGGCCGCGGCCGCGTTCGTCGGCGATCCGTGGGCCGGGTATCGCGACCACCTCTTCCACTTCCAGCCCGCGGGAGCTGGGCGGCCTGCTCACCGCCAACGGGAGCCTCGATCCGCAGGCTCCCCTGCGGCGCCTCGACGATCTCTGGGCCACCGAGGACGGGCGCCGCTGGATGCCCTGGCTCGACGCGCAGACCTACCTCCCCGACGACCTGCTCACCAAGATGGACCGCGCCACGATGGCCTTCGGGGTGGAGGCGCGCTCCCCGCTCTTGGACGAGGACCTCTGGGCCTACGTGGCCGGGCTGCCGCGACCGCTGCTGATGGATCACCGCCGCGGGAAGAAGATCCTGCGCGAGGCCTACCGCGACGTGCTGCCCGAGCCGATCCTCACCCGGGCGAAGCGCGGCTTCGGCGTGCCCGTCGCCGCGTGGATGCGCACGCACCTGCGCGAGACCGTGGGCGACCTGCTGCTCGCGCCGTCCACGCTCCTGGACGGGCTCCTCGACCCCGCGGCCACGCGCACCCTCGTCGAGGGCTTCCTGGAGGGCGACGACCGGCGGACCACCCGGGTGTGGAACCTCCTGGCGCTCGCCGGGTGGTACGACCGGCGGCGCGGACCCTCGGGAGCCTGACGTGCAGGACCAGACCGAGCTCCTCGCGACGCTCGAACGCTCGACCCGCACCGGCGTGCACGTGATCGGCCTGCGCGTGGCGACCTACGCGATCGGCTTCGCGGGCAGCATCCTGATCGCGCGCGCGGTGGGGCCCGAGGGGCGCGGACGCTACGTCCTGCCGCTCGCGGTGCTCGCGATCGTGTTCACGATCGGGAACCTCGGGCTGGAGCACGCGCAGATCTACCTGGCCGGGCGGAAGGTGCCCCTCACGGCGCTGTGGGCGAACGCGACGTTCGTCGGGGTCGTGGCCGCGCTCGTCGTGTGGGCGCTGGCCGCCCTCGTCCTGCTCTCCCCCGCCGGCGCCGCCGCGGACTCGCCGACCAGCTGGCTGCTCGTGGCGCTCGTCCAACTCCCGCTGATGCTCCACATCCTCTACTGGCTGAACATCCTGCAGCTCGCGGGGCGCGTGCGGGCGGGCGTGGCCGCCAGCGCGGTGGCCGCGGCCGCGCAGACGGTGGCGGTGGTCGCACTCTTCGTCGACCCACGGGCTCACGCCGTTCCGGGTCCTGGTCCTCACCGCGATCACCACCGGCATCACGTGGGCTCGTGGTGCTCGCGATCGGCTGGCGCTCGGGGCTGGTCTCGCTGCGCGTCGATCGTGCGCAGCCTGCGCGCGGGGCTGCGCTTCGGCCTCAAGGCGCAGCTCGGCATCGTGTTCGTCTTCCTCCTGCTGCGCGTGGACCAGGTGATGGTCCAGCGGATCCTGGGGTTCGAGGCGCTCGGGCTGTACTCGCTCGCGGTCACGCTCGCGGAGCTGCTCTGGCTCCTGTCCGACCCGTTCGCCGCGGCGCTGCTGCCCTACCAGGTGCGCGCCGACGGCGAACGACGACGTGCGCCTCGGCTACGCCACGGCGCGCCTGTCGCTGCTGCTGGTCTCCGGCGTCGCGGCGCTGCGCGTGGGTCGCGAGTCCCTGGCTGATCCGCCTCGCGTTCGGCGCGGGGTTCGACGGCGCGATCTGGCCGTTCCGGCTGCTGCTGCCCGGCATCGTGGCGCTCGCGATCCAGCGACCGCTCGCGGGCGTGCTGCTGAAGCGCGGACGTCCCGGCCTGGTGAGCTGCTTCGGCGCGCGGCGCGCTGGCACTGAACGTGGTCGCTGAACCTGGTGCTGCTCGCCCGGATCGGCGTGGTGGCCGCCTCGATCGGCTCGAGCGTCACCTACGTCGTCCTCGCCGGCGGCCTACGTGATCGCCACGCGGCGCAGCTCCGCGCCGACGCCCGTCCAGCTGATGCCTCGGCGCGCGGACCTGCGGCTGCTCGGGCGCGCCGTCCGCTCGGCGGGGGTGCGGGGGGCGGCATGACGACCACCACCCTGGGCACCTGCGTGCTCTGCGGGACCCGCGAGGGCGACGCCGTGCTCGAGGTGCCCTACGAGGACGTCTGGGTTCGACTGCACGACGACTGGGGGATCGAACTCAGCCCGGAGGTCCGGGCGGCGAGCGCGCCCGCGCACGTGGCCACGCTCGTGCGATGCCCCGGCTGCGGCCTCGAGCGGTTCGAGCCGCTCGCACCCGGCGGTGCCGACTTCTACGCGGCGCTGATGTCATCCACCCCCTACGCCGAGGACCGCTGGGACTTCCGCGTCGCGCGCAAGCTGATCGCGGCCGGCGACGACGTCGTCGACCTCGGGTGCGGCAGCGGCAGGTTCCTCACCTCGCTGGGGGGCCGCGCCGCCAGGACGGTGGGCGTCGATCACAACGCCGGAGGGGTCGAGGAGATCGTGCGGGGAGGCGGCGAGGCGTACGCCTGCTCCTTCGAGGAGTTCTCCTCGCGCGAGGAGGGCCGGTTCGACGTGGTCACCACCTTCCACACCCTCGAGCACGTCGGTGATCCGGTCGCCATGGCGCGTGCCGCCGCGCGATGCCTCCGTCCGGGCGGGCGGCTCCTGCTTTCGGTGCCCAACCGGGAGCGGACCTGGCGCGAAGAGGGCGAGCCGATGGACCGGCCCCCGCATCACGTGACCCGCTGGGGGCCGGAGCAGCTCATGCGTCTCGCCGAGCGGACCGGCCTCGCCATGCACGAGATCCGCTTCGAGCCCCCCGGGCTCCGGCAGGCGTGGTCGAGCGCGAAGGGGGTCGCCCGAGCGGCGGCCGTCGCCCGTGCCTGGTACGCCCATCGCACCGGGACGGACGGCTCCTCGCCCGGTGGCGCTCGCGGTCACTCGATGCTGGCGATCCTGCGGCTCGCCTGATCACCGGTTCGCCGCGTCGACCACGCCGGACGCCCACTCCACGAGACGCGCCGCCCGCTTCAGCGCGTCGCCCGCCTCCCGTCGGATCGCGTGCCGCGACGTGTACTCGACCGCGTTCTTCGCCGAGAGCAGCTGGCGGAGCTGGCGCGCGGGCCCCGAGCGCCGCTCCCTCCCACTGCCTCCAGGAGGACCGCCTCGCGGAGGTGGTCCGGGTCGGCGGAGCGCAGGCCACCGAGGACCACCGTGGCGGCATCCACCGCACCGATGCCCGCGTGGATCGCGCCCAGCCCTTGGTAAAGAGTCTTACCGAGTGGCAGCTCTTCTTGGCGAATCCACGGGGGAGAAGATCCATCCAGCCAGACGCTGGTGACACGCCGGCCGTCGGCCGTCAGGGAGGGCTCAGGCGGGGCGGACGCCGCGGACCGAGACCGGCACGGGGCCCGTCCAGATGTCGGTGAAGCCGAGGCGGCGGAACCACTCGGTCACCTCGGCGTCGGTGTGCTTGTGCTGGTAACGCGGCGAGTACCAGTCGAACGTGTCGAGGATCCGCCACTCCGGGTCCGGATGGGCCGACGTCGGGAGCACCACGCGCAGCGGCTTGGAGACGGCGGGGAAGCGCTCGTGCACCCGATCCACGCGCGGCACGACCCGCCGGACCACACCCAGCAGCCGGTCCTCCGGCATGCGCGACGTGACGGGTCGTATCACCTCGGAACCGAGGTGCGTGACGCGGAGCCGGCGGGAGTAGAGCCAGACCGCCAGCGTCCCGCCCGGCTTCACCAACCGCGCCACCGAGGCGACCGCGCGCGCGGTGCTGGGCGTGTGGTGCAGCACCCCGATCGAGAACACCAGGTCGAACGCGCCGGGGGCGAACGGCGGCGCCAACGCGTCGCCCTGCACGACGTGGGTGTGCGGATACGCCGGCGAGGTTCTCGGCGGCGGCCTCCACCGCACGGCTCATGTCCATGCCCACCACTTCGGCGGCGCCCCAACGCGCGACCACGTCCGCGAAGCGGCCCATCCCACAGCCGACGTCGAGGACGGTGCGACCCTCCACGTCGGCGGGCCGCAGACCCGTCTTCTGGGCGAACGCGTCCTCGGACTCGGCGCGATCGCCGGCGTCGAGCTGGGTCTTGCGGAACGTCGTCCACTGGTAGCCGAAGGAGTCCGTGTAGGTCACCGCGCGAGTCTAGCCCCGGCCTCCCCGGACCCCGGGGAAGCGTCCGGACCTCCCGGGGTTGCCCGAACCGCGTCGTACCATCGCCGGCATCGCATGAACTACCTCATCACCGGCGGCGCCGGGTTCATCGGTTCCCACCTCGCGGACGCGCTCGTCGCGCGCGGCGACCGAGTGGTCGCCCTCGACGACGTCTCCACCGGGTCCATCGACAACGTCGCGCACCTGCTCGACGACCCGAAGTTCTCGCTGCGCGAGGGCACCGTGCTGAACCACCCGCTGGTGGCGCAGCTCGCCGGGCGCGCCGACGTCGTGGTGCACCTGGCGGCGGCGGTGGGCGTGAAGCTGATCGTGGAGCGGCCGCTCACGTCGCTGATCACGAACATCCGCGGGACGGAGATCGTGCTGGACGCGGCGTCGATGGGCGACTGCCGCGTGATGGTGGCCTCCACGTCGGAGATCTACGGGAAGAACTCGTTCGGTCCGCTGGTGGAGAACGCGGACCGCATCCTGGGCTCGCCGTTCGTCGCGCGGTGGTCCTACTCCGAGGCCAAGGCCGTCGACGAGATCCTCGCCCACGCGTACTGGCGCGAGAAGGGCACCGAGGCGATCGTGGTGCGCTACTTCAACTGCGTGGGGCCGCGGCAGACGGGGACCTACGGGATGGTGGTGCCGAGCCTCGTGCGCCAGGCGCTCGACGGCGCCGACATCACCGTGTTCGGCACGGGCGAGCAGCTGCGGTGCTTCAGCCACGTGCTCGACACGGTGGAGGCCACGGTGCGCCTGCTCGACCACCCCGACAGCCCCGGCGACCCGTTCAACGTCGGGGCGCTGAACGAGTGCTCCATCAACGAGCTCGCGGAGCTGATCGTGGCCAAGACCGGCTCGGACTCCAAGATCGTGCACATCCCCTACGAGGAGGCGTACGAGGAGGGGTTCGAGGACATGGAGCGGCGCGTGCCCGACATCACGCGGATCCGCAACCTCACCGGTTGGGAGCCCACGCGCACGCTCGACGACATCCTGGACGACGTGATCGCGTTCGAGCGCGCGCGCAGCCGGCCCTAAACGCGAAACAACCCCCGGCGAGAGCCCGGGGGTCGCGTCGCGGACGTGCTCAGATCGAGATGAACGAGGGGACGCTCGTGCCGGGCGGGTCGGCCAGCGCCTCCACGCTGCCGGCCGCCTCGACCAGGTTGGCCACCGCGTTGCCGAGGCGATCGGCCTGCTCCTTCGAGTCGATGCTCACGCCGCGGTCCGCGAGGACCTGGAGGAATCGCTCCTGCGCGCCGCGCGCATCGCTCAGCAGCGAGGCCTCGGAGACGTTGAGCGCGCTCGCCAGCCGCGCGAGCGTCTGGATCGACGGCTCCACGTGACCGTTCTCGTACCGCGAGAGCCGCGCTTTCGGGATGCCCGAGAGCTCCTCGAGCTCCGACTGGCTGAGTCCGGCCGCCAACCGCGCCTCGCGGAGCCGGACACCGAAGTGTCGTCCTTCACGCATGATGCTTCGATCCCCCCTCAGATGATCGACGGAACGAGCGGGCTTGCTGTTCCTTCAGGCGACACTAGCACAGGCCCGAAACGCGGATACAGCCCCATCTTTGGCCCATCTTTGGCCCATCCTTCTAGATACGACCAAGAGGGCGGGACCGTCGGGTCCCGCCCTCAAGGCGCTTGGGGTGCAGAAGGAGAAGCGTTACTTCACTTCGACGGTGGCGCCGGCGGCCTCGAGGGCCTCCTTGGCCTTGTCCGCGGCCTCCTTGTTGACCTTCTCCAGGACGGGCTTGGGGGCGCCGTCCACGAGGTCCTTGGCCTCCTTGAGGCCGAGGCTCGTGAGCGCGCGCACCTCCTTGATGACCTGGATCTTCTTGTCGCCCGCGGCGTTCAGGATCACGTCGAACTCGTCCTGCTCCTCGGCGGCCTCGGCGCCACCGGCGGCGGCGCCGCCCGGGGCGGCCATCATGACCGGCGCGGCGGCGGCGGCCGTCACGTCGAAGGTGTCCTCGAACTGCTTGATGAACTCGGAGAGCTCGAGGAGCGTCATCTCCTTGAACTGCGCGAGCAGGTCGTCGGTGCTGAGCTTCGCCATGGCTGGTTACTCCTTCTCTTCTGCGTCGGAGGCCTCGGCCTCGTCGGTGGGGACCTCGGCGGTGGTGGGCTCCTCGTCGGCCTGCGGCCTCGGGCTCGGCGGCCTCGGGCTCGGCGGACGCCTCGGCGACCTCGGGCTCGGGTCAGCGACCTCGGGCTCGGGCTCGGCAGGGGCCTCGGGCTCGGCGACGCTCCTCGCCGGGGAGCTTGGCCTTGTAGGCCTCGAGGAGGGACAGGAACTTGGACTGGGCGCCCACGAACAGCGCCGCGGCCTTGCTCATGTCGCTCTTCAGGAGCCCGGCGATCTTCGAGAGCATGACCTCGCGGGACTCCAGGTCGGCGAGCCCCTTGGCCTCGTCGGCCGAGAGCACCTTGCCGTCCATGTAGCCGCCCTTGAGCACGAGGGCGGGGTAGAGCTTCTGGGCCTTGACGACGGACTTGGCCGCCGCCACCGGGTCGCCGTCGACGAACGTGACCGCGGAGGGACCGACCAGCATGGCCTCCAGCTCCGCGACCCCGGCATCGGCGGCCGCCCGGCGCATCAAGGTGTTCTTGACCACCGCGAAGCTGGCGCCGCCCTCGGCGAGGGACCTGCGCAGCTCGGTGATCTCGGACACCGAGAGGCCGCGGTACTCGGTGAGCAGCAGGGCCGCGGATCCATCGATCCGCTCCTTCAGCTCAGCGACCCGTTCGACCTTCTCCGGCTTGGGCATCGCGCCTCCTGACATGAATGAACGCGTCCCCGCAGACAGCGGAGACGCGCGCGATGGTGCCCGAGCGGTCTTCGTTTCTCAGCCTCGGCAGGTACCGGCGAACCGGATTGTGCGTGTGCCCCTGCTGTCTGCGGCGGACCAAGGGTACGAGGAGGCCGGTGCCCGCGACAACGAAGTCGTTCCGAGATGCGGCGGTACGAAGAAAGTACGCCAAAAGACCTAGTTCTTTCGGTCAGATGCTTGGAAGCTAAACCGAAAGGGTGCAGATTGGAGATCGAGCCGCCTCCTCGATCGGCTCGGACATCCAGAGGGAAGGCGAAGGAAGGAGAACACATGAAGAAGGTACTCATGGTATTCGCCGTGCTCGGCCTGGTGCTGGGCATGAGCGGGGTCGCGATGGCTGGAAGCGGGCCGAAGCTGCAGTTCCAGAGCTGCTTCAACGGGTCGCCCGAGATCGGATGGGTCCAGGGACCCGACTCGCCCAACGATGGCAACTCGTCCGCGTTGTCCATCCGCACGGATGGCAGTGACACCGTCTCTACACCGACTACGAGTGCGCGCTCGCGCCAACGTGAAGTACGGGCTGCACGCCGGTTCGTCGGTTGGTGTGGTGAAGAACCTGAGCTTCGAGTTCCTCGACGCTCCCGCCGGCTACGTGGGCGGTGGGGCTCCGCGGTTCAGCGTCGACATCGACACGAACGGCGGCGCGTTGACGTGGGACGTGTCGGCGTTCTTGGCCGCGTCCTCCTGTAACGCGCCGATCGGTACGTCGGGTTGGTCGCGCACCGACTTCACGGGGCGGACCGCTTCGGGCTGCACCATCTACGTGGGTGACTGAGACGTTCTCGTCTGACGGGACGAACTCGGCCTGGAAGAACCTCGCGCTGGCGCACCCGACCTGGAAGCTCTACCAGGAGCCGTACTTCATCGTGGATGAGGAGACGGCAGGACCGCTCGCTCTCAACCCGGGCGGCCGGGTCCTAGCTGACCGCATCGCGATCCAGAACAAGATGCAGCAGGCGAAGGGCAACGTGAAGAACTGCAAGAACGAAGCCGCCTGCTAGGCGTTCATCGTTCGAGGTGATGAAAGAGGCGCCCGGCTTCGGCCGGGCGCCTCTCGTTCATCCGAGGTCGAGCGTTCAGGCGCGCTGCCAGATCCGGGTGACCCACTCGAGGCCCTCCGTGCCGGCCTCGGCGTTGAACTGATCCCCGTACTTCTCGCTCGCCGCGTGCATCGCGTCGTGGGAGTCCCACTCGCTCATCGAGGTGAGCTCGGAGCCGCCCTCCTGGCGGTAGATGGACTGGTTGCGCGCGCCCATCTCCTCCATCAGGGGCTCGAAGCGCTTCGAGGTCGCGATGAACCGCTCGACGTCCGGCGCCTCCACGGTCATCTGCACCAGCACGGACATGCCGCACCTCCTGTTCCTCGGGCGGGCAGGTTCACGAGCATCCCTCCGTCACCGAGAACGGTCAAACCGGGCCGCGGATCGGCACGGCGCTCTACATCAGCCCGTTCACGGCACGCACGCACATCCAGAGCGTGATCACGAAGCTGGGCGTGCATTCCCGGCTCGAAGCCGCGATGTTCGTGGCGCAGCACGGACTGCGGGAGCGACTCGTCGAGCAGGAGGTGTGAGGCTCGGCCGAACCTTCCGGCCGTCAGTCGTCGTCGTGGTGATGTCCGCGGATCCGCACCGTGTCGGTGTTGGACCACGCGTCGTAGCAGACGTCGGTCTGCGCCGTAGCCGCCACGCACCGAGCCGGCCACGAAGCTCTGCACGGTGTAGGTGCCCTTCTTCAGGCGCCCGGACTCATCGGAGTACTTGCCGCTCGCCTTGGTGGTGGCCCCCCCGATCACCGCGTTGTTCGCGTAGATCACGACGCTGCGTCCGCCCGGGCCTTCGCAGACCGGCGAGACGTTGTCGTAGACGCCCTTGGCCTCGATGCGGCGGCCCTCGCGGTGCGCGTCGAGGGAGACCGTGGGCTGATGTGCCGTCACGGCGAACGCGGCTCCGGCCGTGACCAAGACCGCGAGTACCGCGGCCGACGCTGCGGTGAGCCGCTTCTTCATGGGGGGTAGCCTACTCGCGGAACCCGCGTCGCGCAAACGGCCTACGTCCCATTGCCCCCGTCCTGCTAGCGTCCATCATCCGTGGGTTCCCATCTGCCGAAACGCCGCTGGCTCCGCCGCACCCTGCTGGTGCTTGGCCGGCCTGCTCGCCCTGGTGCTGGTGGTCGACGCGGCGTGTGGCTGGCATGCACGTGCGGCGCGACCTCGAGCCGCGGCGCGCGACGACATCCGGCACCGGCGCCGACGCGCTGGTCGCGGGCGACGTGGACCAGGCCGCGCAGGTCGTTCGACGACGCGCGCGCGGCCGCCGATCACGCCGGGCGCCGTTCAGCTCCCACCCCGGCGGGCATCGTGGCGGGCGCTCTGCCGTGGATCGGCGACGACGTCCACGCGGTGGACGACCTCGCGCTGGCGGCGATCGCTCACCGCGCGCGCCGGCCAGACGCTCACCGGCGCGGCGCAGCGCGTCGGCTGGAACGGCAGCGGCATCCCCGGCGTCTCCAGCGGCTCCGGCATCTCCGCCGGAGGTGCTCGCGCAGATCGCCCCCGAGGTGCGGGCGGCCGACGCCGACCTCACGAACGCGCTGAACGTGCTCGACGGGGTGTCCGACCGACGGCCTCCTGCCGCCCGGTGCAGGACGCGGTCGTCACGGCGCGCGGCGAGCTGGCCGCGCGCGCCGAGCTGCTCGGCTCCGCCGACCGACGTGGCCGAGCTCGTGCCGAGCCTGCTCGCGAAGGGGCAGCGCTACCTGCTGATCATCCAGAACCCGGGCGAGGTGCGCGGGACCGGCGGGTTCATGGGGTTCTTCGGCACGCTCGAGTCCGACGGCACGGGGCTGCGAGCTCACCAAGCTCTTCCCCACCGGCGACACCCCGAAGGTGCAGGCGGTGCACGCGCCGGCGGACTTCGCAGGCGCGCTACGCGCGGTTCCAGAGCCTGATCGACATCCGCCAGGCCAACTTCACGCCGGACCTGCCCACCGCGGCGGGCGTCATCACGCAGATGGCCACGAGCTCGGCTGGGGGACGTTCGACGGCATCTTCCTGGTGGACACCGTCTGGATGCAGTACATGCTCGAGGCCACCGGCCCCATCACGGCGCCGGGATGGGACGGCGCGATCACCACCGACAACGTGGTGGACGTCCTCGGCACGCAGCTGCCCGCGCTCCCGTCCGAGCGGTCCAACGCGATCCAGGCGAGCATCGGGCAGGCGGTGTGGGAGCGCCATCCAGAACGGCGACCTCTCGCCGTCGGCCTTCGCCACCGCGCTCTCGCGCAGCGTGAAGGAGCGGCACATGCAGCTCTGGTTCGCCGACCCGGCCCAGGAGCGCGCTCGCCGACGGGCTCGGCGCGACCGGGCGCGACGACGCTCGGCAAGAACCCGATCGCGGTGGTCTGGCAGGGCCTCGCCGCCAGCAAGGTCGGCGATCTTCACCGAGCGCACGACCGACGTGGACGTCACGCCTCGACGCCGACGGGCACCGCCACCGTCACCACCACGCTGCACGTGACGAACGAGGCGCCCACCACGCCGCCCGCGTCCCCCGTCGACCTGCTCGGCGACGGCGACGACTTCCCGGTCGGGACCTTCGCGGGCTACGCGAGCGTGTACCTGCCGAAGGAGATCGCGGGCACGCCCACCTTCGAGGCGAGCGCGCCCACGGTCACGGGCGTGGAGCACGAGTTCGGCCACCCGGTCGCGATCGGGTTCCTGAAGGTGCCCGCCGGCGGCGAGATGACGTGGTCGGTGACCTACACGGTGCCGAACGCGATCACGAACGTCGGCGCCGACACCGTCGAGTACCGGATGGACTTCCTGCCCCAGCCCACGTTCACGCCGGGACCGTTGAACGTCACGATCCACCTGCCCGAAGGCGCCATCACGCAGGACCGCTCGCCCGGCGTGGACGGGGGCCAGGGGACGGTCACCTATCGCGACCGCCCGGCCGTGCCCACCGCGATCTGGGTCCGCTACTCGAGGCGATCGCGAGCGCAGGTCTGACTGACCGCGTCGGTGTGTACGCCGACAGTATGCGAATCGCCAGTACGGCGTTCGGTATCCGGAACGACCGCGCGCTCCAGGTGACACCCCTCTCAAACCACGCGGCCAGAGCCCCAACGACCCTGCTCCGCCTGGTCCAGTGTAATGTGGTTGTGGAACGGCAGGGCGAGCGTGCGGCGGGCGACGTCCTCGGTGACCGGCAGCATGCCTTCGCTGGTGCCGAAGCGCTCGCGGATGTAGGGCTGCAGGTGGACGGGCGAGAAGTAGGCGCGGGTGGGGATGCCTTCGGCGGCCAGGGCGCCGATCACCGCGTCGCGGTCGACGTCGGCGGCCAGGGTCACCACGTAGACGAACCAGCTCATCTGCACGTCGGTGGCGGACGACGGGCGGTCGCACCCAGTCGAAGCCGGCGAGCCGCTCGGTGTACATCTGCGGCCACGTGCTCGCGCTTGGCCAGGAAGGTGTCGAGGCGCGCGATCTGGCGAGACGCCCAGCGCCGCGGACATCTCGTCCATCCGGTAGTTGAAGCCCAGGCGCTCGTGCTCGAGCCACGTGCCCATCTCAGCCGCGACCCTGGTTGCGCAGGCTCCGCACGGTCGCGGCCAGGTCGTCGTCGTCGGTCACGATCATGCCGCCCTCGCCGGTGGTCATCTGCTTGTTGGGGTAGAAGGCGAAGCAGCCGGCGCTGCCGCAGCCTGCCCAACGGCCGTCCGGTACGATCTCCGCTCCGATCGCCTCGCAGCAGTCGTCGATCAGCAGGAGGTCGGGCGCGGCCAGCTCGATGCCCGTCCCAGTCCGCGGGATGACCGAACACGTCGACCACCATGACCGCCGTCGTCTTCGGCGTGCGTCGCGCGGCCAGCTCCGACACGGTCCAGGTTGTACGTGTCGGGCTCGATGTCGACGAAGACCGGGCGTGGCCCTTCGTAGAGGAACGCGTTGACGCTCGCCGCGAACGTGAACGACGGAACCAGGACGTCGTCGCCCGGACCGATGCCGAGGGCGCGCACGATGAGGTGGAGACCGGCGGTGCCGGAGCTGACGGCGACGGCTGTGCCGCGCCGACTCGACGGGCGACCCGGCGCTCGAAGCGTTCCGCGAATGGACCGAGGCCGAGCGTGCCTGAACGAAGGACCTCGACTCACCGCAGCCTCATCGGATCGGTCAAGGTCAGGCGCAGACATCGAGAGAGGGTCAGCCACGTTCGAACCGTAGAGCCCGGCAGGAGAGGACGCAAAGACTGCAACAAGTCGAAGTTAGAGCTTCAAGCTTCGCCGGGCCCTCGCATTGCTCCCCGGACTCCTGCTACGCCTCGGCGGTCTGATTACCGACCCACCTCTACCGCGGGAGGTATCGATCCCAATCAAGGTCCGGAGTGCTGCCGCTCGCCTCGAGCTGGATTCCCGTCTCAACCTCCGGCGATCTGCATTCGTACGCCGCTCCGAGTATCACGGATCGCTTAGCGAACGAACACGTAAGAGGTTCGGTCTTGCCGGACTTGGGTGAAGCCAGGGTCGCGGAACAGGTCGACCATGTCCGACGCGCCACGTGATACCCGTGGTACATGTTTGGCCCGCGGAATGTCCGAGTGTGGAGCTCGGCAATCACGACCTCGCATTTCGTGAGCGAGTCGGCGTCATCGATCAGAAGCCCAGCCTCTGCGCCCTCGATGTCCATGATGGGCAGGTCGTAAGAGTCCACGCAGCGCTCCTCGAGAAGCCCGGCCATGGTGAGCCGGGGCACGGGCACGGCGGTGGTCTCACCGTCCGGCTTGACCGCGGAACGCAGGAAGTTCGAGTTGGGGTAGAAGTCGACGGTCTGTGAATCGGATTCGTAGTCGAGTGCGCCGGGGATGACTGCGGCACGCTGTTCGTGCCGCAGCACTGATCGAAGGATCGGAACCATGGTCGGATTCGCCTCGACGGCGTACAACGCAACATCGGGTTCGAGCATAGACAGGGCGTGCATCGATGTGACGCCGAGCCCGGCTCCGAGATCGACGACGGGGACATGGGGCACGATGTACTGGTGGATTAGGTGAATGTCGCCTCGCTCGTGGAGATTCCAGAAGACGGCCGCCCTAATGGCTGGTTCGATGGAGTCGTGCGAGAGGTCCAGTCGCAGCCCCTGGCTGGACGCACCGCGCCGCGGGTAAGGCCGGTGACGACCTTGGCGACTGGCGGGCTGACGAGACTCCGGGTAACGAGCCGCTTGAGCCCGTGTTTGTTGTTGGGCTGTGCTTGATTCACCATGCCAGTGCCCCGTGAAGTGATCGGTCAACGACCATACTCCCGTGTCCGCCCGAGTCGCACGGCTTCATATGACACTTCACCCAGGAGAGCGGCGCGCGGCGAGTCCATGGCCAAGTCGTGAACCTGCCTACCCCTTGACTGCCATCTGCAACGAGTGCTTCCCTTTCGCCCAATCATCGTTCGGAAAGGCCGTGGATGAAGATCACCGCACTTGGACATGCCGGGCTGAAGGTCGAAGTCTGCGGGAGCACCGTGCTCGTTGATCCTTGGTTCTCGCCCGAGGGAGCCTTCCAGGGTTCGTGGTTTCAGTTCCCCGACAACTCGCACCTGCTCGAGGCGCCGTCGCTGTACGAACCGACGGCCATCGTGATCTCCCATGAGCACTTGGATCACGTGGACCCATGGTTCTTAGCCCGCGTGCCTTCCCACGTGCCGGTGATCGTCCCCCGCTACCCCTCCCCGATCCTGAGGCACAAGATCGCGGCCGCCGGCCAGCGCACGATCATCGAGGCGCCGCCGTGGGAGCTGGTCGAGGTGACCGAGGGCGTAAGCGTCTTCTTCGTATCCGAGGAGTCGCCCATGAATCACGACTCGGCGATCGTCATCCAGGGCGACGGTCATACGCTGCTCAACCTGAACGATGCGCGGCTCTTCCCGGTGCAGTTCCGGGGGATCCAAAGCCTCGTCGGCGGGACCATCGACGTCTTCGCGTTCCAGGGCGCGGGCGCCTCCTGGTACCCCATGTGTTACGACTTCCCGAAGAAGAAGCGGGACCGCCTGGCCGCGGAGAAACGGATGGTCAAGTTCCGCTATGCGCAGCAGTGCGTCGAACTCCTTGAGCCCGTCGTATCGTCCCCTTCGCCGGCCCGCCAGCTTTCCTCGATCCCGAGTTGTTCCATCACAACGAGCAGATGGAGGCCGGCATCTTCCCCGACCAGCAGCAGGTCGCGGACTGGCTGGGCGAGCGCGGGCAACATGACTCTGTTGTGTTGCTACCAGGCGACACCTGGGACGCCGAAACGAGAACGAAGGATGACGATCCGCAATGGACGGGCTTTTCGTTCGAAGATCGGTGGCGGTACCTCGCCTCCTACGCTGAGCGGCGGGCACCCCACCTGCGGGCCGTTCTCGAGCGCTACCCGGAGCCGCGGATTCGCTGTGGGAACCACTTCCGGGAGTACTTCGAACGCTTGCTTGCGATGAGCCCGTACTTCAACGCCAAGATCGGCATGCGGGTCGGCTTCCACGTCTTGGGCCCGGGAGGTGGGGACTGGGCCGTCGACTTCCGCCCGGGTTCCGAGGGGGTCGATCAGGAAGCGGGACTGTTCCTACGAGTTCACCTTCGAGTCGCGGTGGCTCCCTCCGCTCATAGACGGCAGCACCCCATGGGAGGACTTTCTGCTCTCCCTGCGCTTCTCTGCGCACCGTGAACCCGATCTGTACAACGACCACCTCCTCGGGTTGTTGAAGTTCGCGGAGCCGAAGGCGCTCGACGCCGTCCAGTCCTTCGAGCGTTCGCTGAGATTCGATGAGCGGATTACGGTGCAGGTGACGGCAGCTCCTACTCCGTGTCCCGGTACTGCCCACATGCCGGGAACGACCTCCTTGAGACCGGTGAGGTCCTCCCCGGCCGGATCCTCCAGTGTCTCGCGCACCACTACGCATTCGATCTGGAGACAGGCCGATGTGTGAATGGGACGACTTCACCCCTGAGCGTGCACAAACTCGAAACTGCAGTGGAGTCGTGACCCGATAGGACACGCGCAACTCGCAACTCCTGAAGGTGGGGGCGGTTTGAGATGAGAATCCTGGGGATCGCACACGACGTCTACATCTGTTCAGCGGCGGTCATCGTCGACGGCGAGGTCGTGTCGGCGATCGCGGAGGAGCGGCTGGATCGCAAGAAGCAGAGCCGCGTGCTTCCCGACGCTCGCGATCGAGCGCTGCCTGCGATGAGGCGGGACTCGCGATTGACGACATCGACGAGATCGCGGTGGCCTGGAACCCGGCGATCGAGGTCCAGTCGACGCCCGCGGGCTACCTGGATGCACGCCGGTGGAGGACCGAGCATCTCGCGCAGGTCCCGGCGCGGCTCGCCGGGCTGCTTGGGCACCGCCGCCCGAACGGCGAGATGACGCCTGACCAACCTCGCCGAAGGACGCGCCGCCGGTCACGTTCGTCGATCACTACCACGCCCATCTCGGCAACGCCCTCACGGTCTGCCCCGACGACCCGGTGGCGTTCCTGGTCATGGACGGACGCGGCGAGACCCTGACGACGCAGACGGGGGTCCTGAACGGGCCAGCGAGGTCGCAGGTGCATCTCGGAGATCCACTACCCGCACTCGCTTGGGCTGTTCTACGGGGTCGTCACGCAGTTCCTGGGCTTCAAGCCGGACTCCGACGAGTGGAAGGTCATGGCGCTCGCGTCCTACGCGGACGCGATGGGACGACATGTACGACCGGCTGAGCAAGCTGATCACCGTCGATGCGGACGGCACGTTCCGGCTGTCGCTCGAGTACTTCGAGCACTACAACTTCTTCGATCGTCGCATGTTCTCCGACCTGTTCGTCGAGGAGTTCGGACCTCCACGCCGACGCGACGAGCCCATCACGGATCGCCACGAGTCGCTGGCCGCCGCGATGCAGCGAGTGTTCGAGGAGACCGTCGCGAAGCTGCTCGTGACGCTTCACGAACGAACCGGCTTGGAGAGCGTGATCCTCTCCGGCGGCTCCTTCATGAACAGCGTGTTCAACGGGAAGGTCGCCGAGCTCACGCCCGTTCCGAACGTTGCTACGTCTCCGGTCACCCGGACGACTCCGGGCACCTCGGTCGGCGCGGCGCTGTATCCTGCACAACTGCGAACGGAGCGACCGGCCGTCCTCTCACCTCCCACAACTACTGGGGCCCTGCGTACACGGACGCCGAGTGCCTCGAAGTCGCTCGACGGTACAAGCTCGCGAACGCCGAGGTCGTCGATGATCCGTCCGACGAGCGGCCGAGGACCTGGCCGAGGGCGGATCATCGGGTGGTTCCAGGGACGCATGGAGTTCGGGCAGCGCGCGCTGGGGAACCGCTCGATCCTGCTCGACCCGCGGCGCAGCGACGGACGCGACGTCTTGAACCGGGCCGTGAAGTTCCGCGAGGCGTTCCGTCCGTTCGCACCCGCGATCCTCGCGGAGCGCGTGAGCGACTACTTCGAGTGTCCCGATGACGCTCGCGTCCCGTTCATGGAACGCGTGTTCATGTTCCGACCCGAGAAGCGCTCCGAGGTTCCCGTCGGTGGTGCACGTCGACGGCAGCGGCAGGCTCCAGACCGTCGGGCCGGACGACAACCCGCGCTACTACGAGCTGATCAAGCACTTCGAGGAGCTCACGGGCGTGCCGATCGTGCTGAACACGAGCTTCAACCTGAACGGCGAGCCCATCGTGTGCTCACCGGACGACGCCATCCGGACGTTCTTCACGTGCGGACTCGACGTGCTCTACCTGGGCAACGTCCGCCTAGGCAAGTAGCCCGGTCTTTGATCACGGTGGCCGGAAATCGCCGCTAGGCAGCCCGGTCACACTTGTTTCTCGTTCAGCTCACCCTGGAAGTCTGGCATCGTCGCGTGCCCTTCAGCACTGATACCGACGCCGCGGAGCACCTGCATGACACTCATCCCGAGGATCTTGAAGATCTAGGCGCATGGTCCGATTGTCGATGTACCACACGTCAAGGTCGAATCTCTCCTCCCAGCTCAGCTCATTTCGTCCATTCACCTGAGCCCAGCCGGTGATCCCAGGTCGAACCTCGTGCCGCCGCGCCTGCTCTCGTGTGTAGCGTGCAAGGTATTCGGGAAGAAGCGGGCGCGGCCCAACCAGACTCATTTCACCCCTGAGGACGTTCACTAGCTCTGGCAATTCGTCGGTACTTGTTCGACGAAGGAACCGCCCAGCCGCCGTCAACCTGTCAGCGTCTGGTCTTGGATGTTGACCCTCGGTTCCTCCCGGTTCACGCATGGTGCGGAACTTGTAGAGGACAAAGAGACGACCACCACATCCAGGTCTCAGTTGTCTGAACAGGATCGGTCTCCCCATCGTGACTCGGACAACGATGGCAATGAGCGCCATGGGTGCTGCGAGCGTGATCAGGGCTAAGGATCCCAGGCCGACATCCAGGCTCCGCTTGGCGAATCGCGAAGGTCTGCCCCAGTTTCCGATAGCGTTGGTTGTCTCAGGGCCGCGACCATCTGTCATCACACCCGCCCCACCCTTCCAGCAGCGGGTATCTCCGATTGCCCAGTGTGCCCTGCGGCGTGCCTACGAACCCCGACAGCGAGTCCGACGGACGCGTAAGGGATCAGCAGAACAACGATCATCGCTCTCATCCGGATCACGATGCCCCAATTGGCGAGCGTCAACGCCAAGACAACGAGAAGGAGGAGCGCGGGGAGGAGCAGTAGCCAGGCCACCCGACCGTGTCGGCGATGGAGCGGACGGAGTCCGCGCAAGGCCCAGAAGACGATGAACCACCAGGCCGAGGGTGTCGGCCAAGGCAGCCTGACCTGTCGCGGGTAGCTGCCACGGAAGAGGTCCGAGTGCCACGAGCGGAAGAGTCACGGGCAACTGTCCCACCAGGGCATATCCGTTCAGCGCCGTCGTCTGCCCAAAACCAGTATTCGCCTCCGCCAGGATGTTCCGCGAGTTGGCGTAGCTCGCTGCGTCCGCTTCCCCAAGACTCTGAAGAGCGGCAAATCGGGGGAGGAGAAACGCCGCGAGTAGAGACAGACCCACCGATGAGAACGATCCGCCTGAGGTGATCGCCGGGACGGGGAGCCCGAACGAGTACGAGTCCTAAGCCCAAGGCGATTGCGAGAACGGCGGCCACGGGCGCCCGCATCGTAACCATGGCGAGAAAGAGGACGAGCAACCAGACACCTCGACGCCAGACGAGCCCATCCAACGCTACCCTCACCGCCGTGTCAGCCACCAGAGCGATGAGGAGCCACATCGATGCTTCGCGGAGAAGCTGCGACCCCCACCAAATGAACGGGGGAAGGAAGACTGCTATGAGAGCCGCGATCCGTGCAGCCCGCTGATCGCCCAGGCGACGAGCCGTACTGGAGACAACTAGTACAAGCAGTCCCATCCAGAGGCCATTGAGGAATAGCCCTGCCACTGGCACGTGCCCGAAGGCTCGATAGATACTTCCGAGGAGTACGGAGAAGCCTTCCTTACCGGCATTCGTCTGTTCCAGGCCGAGGGCCTGCGCCTCATAAGTCGACCGCGTCGCCAGCGATCTGGGAGGGCACTAGGTACCAAATGGCCGTAGCCAGCGCAGAATGGCCCACGAACGACGCCAACGCCCAGAACCTGATCGTCCTCTCGGTGCCGGGGTATGCGAAACAAAGGACGAGCAAAGAGAGGACGGCCAACAACAACACGCCGATAGCGTGCCGCAATGGGTCGTCGACTACCATGGTCGGACGTTAGCACTACAGGGTCAGGCCAAGAAGCCCTGGTAGCGCACCTCGAATGCGCACCAACGCTCGCTGGGGCATGCGCATCGAAACGACGACGCCCACCGAGGGAATCTGGGCTCGCGTGGCCATCTAGCTTGCGACCCTTCAACCGAACCAGGTTGGCGATCCCAGGTCGGAGTAGAGGCGTCGCCATTTGGCGAGAATGTTGCGAATGTCGTACGTCTCCTCAGCCATCCTCCGTCCGGCCGCCCCCATCCTCGCGAGTTCATCCTTAGGGAGCATCATCAGCAGCCGCATCGCCTCGGCAAGGGATTGCGGATCGTCCGGGGGGCGTCAGGTACCCGTTCAGGTGGTGCTCGACGATTTCACTGCACCCACCAACGTCGGTCGTGACGATTGGCAACCGAGAAGCTGCCGCCTCGAGAAGAACCAGCGGCAATGCTTCCCACCTCGAACATAAGACGAACGCGTCAGCCGCGCTCATGATCGCGGCGACGTCGTCTCTTCCGCCCAAGTAGGCAATACGATCCCCTACGCTCATATCACTTGCGAGCCTCATGACGGAAGGTCGCAAGGGACCCTCCCCAACGACAACCAAGTGGGCGGCCTTGGGCAGTCGCGCGAAGGCTCGAACAAGATGGTCATGGGCCTTCTCGGGCCGAAACGCAGCAACCGCCAGCCATAGGAACTCCCCCTCCTCCACTCCGAGGGCCTTCCTGATGGATGTTCGACGCTCGCTCGATCCGCCAAACCTTTCAATGTCGATGCCGTTCGGGATCCATAGCGCCCGCTTTCGCGAGATGGCACGTACCTTGAGATACCGTTCGAGGCCGACGCGGGAAACATGCGTGGTTCGGTCAGCAAGACCGTCCGTGATGCCGTACGCAATATCGGTAAGCCAATTACCTTCTGCGTGCGCGTGGGCAGTACAAACGAGAACCGGAATCCGGGAGACAATCCGCGTCACTCGCACGATCAGATTGGCATGGACCATGTGACTGTGAACGACAGCCGGCTGGAACCTCTGAATGACGCGTCGAAGTCGGAGAATCCCGCGTGGGTTTGGGTGTCCACGCTTCATGCCGAGGTCCACAACGTTGATGCCCGCCCGGGACAGCTCGTCAACATACGCGTCCGCTGGAATCAAGGAGGCAACAGCCACGGAGAAGCCTTTCAAGCGAAACCTTAGAGCCATCTCCTTAACCTGATTCTCCGCCCCGCCAACCGAGAGGTCGGTCAGAACGAACAAGACGTCAATACCGGTCCGCAATGAGCACCCACTCTCCAGGCCGCAGGGTGAACGAGCATAAGATGACGAAGCATCTGCACTAGGGTCATCTGCGCGTGGATGATAGTTGCTCCTCCATGGAGGGAGATGCGCCGTCTTCGCTCTGACTGGGTATGGCAACAACTCGTGGATGGGGAGCCGATGCGGATAGCTGTTACGGGCGGTACCGGGTTCGTGGGCCGGCACCTGGTCGCCCTCCATCGCGCCGCCGGAGATGAAGTGCGCGTTCTGAGTCGAGATGCTGCATCACCGAGCAAGGCTAGTGGAGGAGCGATCTTCTTCCAGGCGGACTTGTCAGAAGACACGACAGCCTTAGGCCCGTTTCTTGACGACGTCGATGTGCTGTATCACTGTGCCGCCGAACTTCAAGACGAATCTAAGATGAGGTCCTTGCATATCGACGGCACGATTCGACTCTTGGCGACATCGAAGGGAAGGATTGGCCGTTGGGTTCAGCTCAGTAGTGTTGGGGTCTACGGTTCTCTCGGTGAGCGAACAATCGATGAAGACGCATCGTGCTACCCGACAAGCGTCTACGAAAAGACGAAGCTGCACTCGGACCTCAGCGTGAGCCTATTCTGCGAAAGTAACGACATACCCTTTTGCTTAGTTCGACCGTCCACGGTGTTCGGCGTTGACATGCCCAATCGCTTCCTCGCAGACTGGATTCGACTCATCGACAGAGGCCTGTTCGCCTTCGTTGGTCCCCAGGGAGCAATCGTCAATGCTGTTCACGTCGATAGCCTCACCCAGGCCCTCACAATGTGCGGCCAGTCCGGAGAGCCACTGGGCGCACGTACATCGTGTCCGAGGCGATGACCGTCGAAGAATTCGTAGGGATCATTTGCCAGGCCCTTGATCGGAAACCAGTCACCTTCCGGCTTCCAGAGTCAGCGCTGCGGAGGCTAACTGACCTTCTTGGGTTTCTGCCGAGGCTCCCCTTGACTGCGTCGCGCATCGATGCGCTCACAAACCGCACGGCTTATCTCGCCGAGCGGATCAGGAAGGATCTCGGATACCAACCCCGCGTGTCCCTGGAGCAAGGATTGCGCTCGACCGTGGCAGCGTTAAGGGCGCAGTGAAACGGATCTGCATCGTCACATCTAGCCCGCTGACGATCCGGGCCTTCCTCCAAGACCAGATCGCGGCCCTCAGTCTAGAATACGATGTCTGGGTTGTCGCGAATTTTCTCAACGTGACGGAATTGGGTGCCCTTCCGGCGTCCGTCCATGTCTTCCCTGTTCGCCTTGAACGCGACATCGCTCCGCTACGAGATATCCGCGCACTTGCTCGCCTGGTCACGTTCTTCCGTGCATATCGTTTCGACTCGGTCCATTCAGTGACCCCCAAAGCTGGCCTATTGGCTATGATCGCGTCGTACATTGCCAGAACGCCAGTCCGAGTCCACACCTTCACGGGTCAAGTCTGGGCAACTCGGACCGGTTGGGCCCGACGACTCCTCAAGGGAGTTGATCGGCTCTACGCATCCATAGCAACTCGCGTCTTTGTTGACAGCCCTTCGCAAAGGGACTTTCTCCTCCGAGAGCATGTGATCACGGCTAAGAAGTCCACCGTCTTTGCCAGTGGATCGATCTCTGGAGTCGACACTCGGCGCTTCGCCCCAGATCATCTTGCTCGGCATTCAAGTCGCGAAAGTCTTGGTCTTACTGAGGACGACATACTCTTCCTCTTCTTAGGACGGTTGAAACGTGAGAAGGGTGTTCCCGAACTCATTCGGGCCTTTCGCGACATCAGCGATGAATGGAGCAACGCCTATCTCTGGCTGGTTGGAACAGATGAGGAGGGATTGCTCACTTCACCCACGTTCAACAACCTCGTGCGAACAAGACATGGAGAGCACACGGACCAGCCCGAATGGCCTATTGGGGCTGCGGATGTCCTTTGCCTTCCGAGCCATCGTGAAGGCTTCGGCACGGTGGTCATTGAAGCTGCATGCGCCGGAGTACCCGCGATCGGGTCGCGAATCTACGGGCTGACCGACGCAATCCTGGATGGTGAGACGGGCCTCCTGTTCCGGACGGGCGATGTGGCCGACCTGAAGCGGTGTATGACCTTGCTGCTATCTGACTCAGACTTGCGACTTCGTTTGGGGACAAGAGCCCGTGAGCGGGCCCTCGATGAATTCCCAAAGGAGCGTTTGACTCAAGAAATCGTCCTGGCATATGAGCACATGCTTGGGGGTACCTAGAGCTTTACGACGCTCATGCAACACCAGCGAGCCCGGGGGGCCGCGGCAAGTCTGACCCACGGACCGCACGCTAGTCTCACCTTGTGAATTCCCGAGAGGCCGGGCGACAGCGTCTTGCAGACGCCAAGAACCGACTGGTGCAGATACCAGGCTTGTGGGAGGTCTACAGCGAGACCAGGCTGGGAGCTCCAGCGGCAACCCATCTGTTGGCCCGAACGCTCAAAGAGCATCTCTTCCGACCCTACCCATCCTTGAGGCACGCCATCAGTCAGTCGGTATCAGTCCACACGGCGGAGACTCGAATTGCCTCCAGCATCTTGTTGGTGGATGCCCTAGCAGCGAACGGCATCACTTGGCAGGAGGGTATGCACACGATCTACCTTCCCCCGCAGGCGCGGCTGAACGGAGATCCTCGGGCCGTGGATTGGGTGCTACCCCCCAGGGGCTGGCTTCAAGCTGACAAAGCAGCCTGGCGCTCCTGAAACCACCAGCTACCTGACGAACAGCAGACTGCTGCCAATGAGCAGGGCACTTCTCGGGAGAATGTCGCGGCAAGTCCAAGTCGCGGGAGCACTCTACGTGGTCGGCCTCGGTCCCAAGCCGATTGATCTGGTTGCAGTCGACTTCGGGGGATTCACGAATACTATGCTCGTAACCGAGCACGTGGAGGGCACGACTCCATCTGCCCGCGATCACAGCCGATTCATGGCATCGCTTGAACGGCACCTACGCAACGACCTTCGAGGTGTAATTCGACCGTTCCCCTCGATTCTACGAACTTCAGCAGCCCAGACTGCAACGGCAACCTGCTCAGAACGGCGGAAGGTACACTTTCGTATGTGGACACGCAGAGCTTCATTCTGGATGACAATGGAAGCAGCTTTCGGGGAGATCCCTCCCTTTCACTGGAAGCTCGAATAGGAAAGCATCGTGCGAACTCAATCCACTCAATCCTCGCCATGGCAGGGGTGGATCTCGCCGGTCGAACCGTGATTGACATCGGATGTGGCATGGCGATGACGAGCGCTGCACTGCTTCATCTTGGCGCGCACTGGTCGCTGTGTTTCGACAGCCACGAGATCGCTGAGTCGGCGGAGCGCGTCCATTTTTGCTCGGAAACACTCGCATGACAGCTGTCGGGTCGCGCCTCGCCACGCGGCGCGCCATTGGGAGACCAAGCCCCGGGGTGGATGCGCAATCAACTTGAGTCCAGCGTCCTGCTCGACGGTGAGGCATGGAGTATCGTTCGGCGTATTCCTCGATCTGCAACGAAATGCCCTGGGAGTTCGCGTCTTCTGGAGAACCACGAACCGCGCCCGCAGTCAGAATTCGAGGATGCGGTCAGGGCCGCGCGCAGACTATGGGACTGCCGAACGGTCTTCCGGGCGAATCTCGCCGATCCATCCGAGCTTCCGCTCTGAGTGGTCCTTGGTAGGGCGGCTCAGAGACTCGGTAACATGCGAAGCATCTCTGATGGTGTGCCGGTGTTGTCGCGCTACTGAATTCGTCGGCAAACCGCGACCTGGTCCTCAAACAAGGATCGAGCAAGCGCCATCTGGAAGCGGCTTCGTCAACGACTCGCAGAGCGCCCGCCGGACGAACGGCCCTGGAAGATGAAGAAACCCGATCGGCCTAAGTTCTACGATTTCTAGACCGGCGACGGCGACCAGGCCCCGCAGGTCCTGCAGAGACATGGGGTTGTACACGGCGCCCTTCCGCTTGGCGTGCGCCTGAAGGAGCTTCACGTACGGAGCGTCTGCGTTCCCGTGGTTGTTCAAGACGAGGTAGCCGTCAGCGACAGCAGGGGCACCAGCGCTTCGAGTGCTTCTGCGCGAAGAACGGGCTCTGCATTCAAGAAGAACCGAAATGCGGTGACCAGGTTGAAGGCTCTCTCCTCTCAACTGGTTGGGTAGCGTCGCGTGTGATGTCAGCCTCGATCAACTCCGTGTGCTTCAACTTGCGTGCGGCGACTTCGAGCATCGACCGTCGAGATATCCACTCCGGTACGACGACCTGACGCGATCCTCGAGGAAATGGGCCACTCGTCCGGTTCCGCACGCAAAGTCGAGGAGATCCATGTCTCGATCTTTGAGGTTGGTGGCTAGGACCTCATCTAGGACGACCCGCTCTCTCGACCAGATGAAGCTCTGCCAAGGCTCCTGAGGTGGCGGTCGTAGATACTTCCGTGTCCCACCTCGACGTGTGAACTGCGGTAGCTGGACCGTTCGTGCATCGCGCGATACTAGTGGGCCTCGCCGGAGTCGTCTAGGCGCGCAACTTTTCGAGCGAGGCCGACCGGAGTCGCGATGCGCTCACGCTTGGGCTGACGCTCGTCGCCTCGGAAGTAGCTGCAGCACGTCCGCCATCCGTACGGCTCGGAGCACCCGAAGGAGCCCGAGCCACGCCAAGCCAGCTCAACGAGACAGCAATCGCTGCCGCAAGCAACGCGTTCCCTTCGATCGCGACCCTGAGAGCGAGTCCGAGGGATAGAGCGAGCGGGCTCGTCAAGACGACCAGCATCAGGTCCTTGTGGAACGGGTGAACGCATCGGTCGCTCTGTAGAGAGCCAGCTCGTCGTCGCATTCCAAACGACGATCGCTCCCCAGGGTTGACAAGGCGCTGCCAAGAGCCCCCAGCGGGGGCACTGAGAGCAACGTGAAAGCGAGGGTCGCAGCGAGTGTCCAGACTGAGGTTTGCACGAGCCTTCGTCGATCACCCGCTGCGGCGAGGGCGCTCTTGTTGACGCCGAAGGCTACGTCTATCGCTCCCGCTGCCAAGAGGATCCAAACGATTCGAGGCGAAACAGGAAGTCAATCCGAAGAAGAAATGGAAGATCGCGGAGGGGGCGACGGCGGAGGAGAATCACCGCAGGAAACGTCGCAACGAACATGAGTTTGCTCACCGACATGTAGAGCGTTTCGTAAGCCGTCTTGTGACCTTGAGCAAAGAGGGTGGTCGCTGCGGGGATGAAGGCGACGGCGAACGAGAGCGGGATCAGGGCCATTGCTCTTCCCACTGTTGTCGCTACCGGTTCATAGGCGCCCACAACGCTGCTCGAGTGAGTCAACCCGAGAACCAAGATGATGAGATTGAAGGCCGCGAGCCCAACCGCCCCTGCGATAGCGAACGGTACAGCGATGCGCACGAGACTCCTCAGCGCCACGGAGTAGGTCCGAAGCCGCTCCTCTCTCGTCGAACGATGCGGTGCGCGACCAGCGCCGAACACGCCGCAGTGGCAACACCCACCAGACCAAACATCACCGCAACCGACTCGAGCGTGCCGATACCCAACGCGAACAGGATGACGACACTCAGCAACTGACTTACGCCCGGAGAATACGTTTGGTACCTCCATCCAACGCAGTCGCGTGTAGCCTCGGGCAAGCGCCTCAACGCCGACCGCCGCGTTTCGGCCGAACAACAGTCCACCGATCCCCGAATCCGACTAGGAGGTCGCTGTCCCAACGTGAGTTGATCCTGAGTCGTAACCACAAGCAGAACGAGCAGTGCCACCCCTAGGAGGGCGCCGGCACTCACGAAGGCCTCGAGGCCTCGCGCAACCCTGCGAGCCGACATCGTCGTCCCCTGCGGTCAGGTGGTCTGCGAGCGTCCGCGTTGCAGCAGGTCCCAAACCCAGGGTCGTAAGGTCCGCAACCAACCCAACCGGCTGCGAAACCAAGAGCGAGTACGCCGTAGGAGGATCGATCGAGCATTCGAACAAGCAGGATCGTGGTACCAAACACGCAGACCGTGCGGATACCAGTCCCAAGCGATCGGAAGAAGGCCCCGCTACCAACAGTAGACATGGCTTGCCCAAGGGCTGCGTCGCTAGGGCCCCCTGTCACCGCCCGTGGGGCCATGCATGGGGGGTCGTCGTTCATGGATCATCGCCCTTTGAGCAGTGCTGCGACCTCCCGTGTAGGATGCGGAGAGGACTACGGCTCACCTTCCCGCCAATACCGTCCGCGTGACGGGAAGGACCTCCTCGACCTCCATGCAGCCTGCGTTGGCAGCGCGCAGATTATCATGGGGTACCGTTTGGACGGTACGCCAGGCTTATCGACTGCTGACAGGAGGACCTGGTGAACGGGGTTCACGACGACTCCGAGCTCTCGCGATGGGCGGGGATTACTCGCTGGGAATCTACTCCAGGACCGACACCCCTTCGACCTAGCAGGGCGCAGGGTGCCTCGAATCCGGTCCTTACCCGCGCCCATGTTACGGATGCGCATGCCGTCTTCGTTGCTGATCCATTCATGATGCTGGTTGACGAATGTGGCACATGTTCTTTGAGGCTCTGGTACGAGGACCTGGGGGATCAAAGGGCGTCATCGCCTTGGCCACGAGCCGAGACGCTCTAGACTGGCAATATCAGCGATCGTTCTCGCCGAAGCCTTTCACCTGTCTTATCCGTATGTTTTCGAATGGGGCGGCGAGTACTTCATGATTCCGGAGAGTTCATCCGCTGGCGCGGTTCGCCTGTATCAGGCCGATCCATTTCCAAGTCGCTGGGTCTTCAGGAAGACCCTCGTCTCTGGGCCGATCCACTTCGACACGTCGGTTTTCGGCATGCCGATCAGTGGTGGATGTTCACCGACACCGGGACACCTCCCCGTTTCGACACGCTGCGCCTTCTTCAATCGCGCAAACGCTCTGGGTCCGTGGACCGAACATCCAGCGAGCCCATCGTAGAGGGCGACGCTCGCTTGGCGCGTCCCGCGGGGCGGGTCGTGACTACCGGCGAGGGTCGCATTCTTCGTTTCACGCAGGATTGCAGTTCGACGTATGGCGCAAGTGTGCGGGCGCTCGAAATCACGGAACTGACGCCGAGCAGTACTCCGAGAGCACAGATTGGTGACGGCGATCCCATGCTTGCAGGCAGCGCCGTGGCTGGAATGGGCGAGCGATGCACCAAGTCGACGTTCACGAGCAGCGAAGGCGGTGGATCGCGTGCGTGGACGGTCTTTCAACCCACGTCAGACGCCCGGGCGAGTCGTCCGGTGGGCAGCGATGGCTTGAGAAGTGGCCGAAATGAGCGAGCCGCACCGATCATCACGGTCGTGGCCTGTGTTCTGAGGAGAGCACCCCAGGCCCGTGGCTTGCTAGCCGCCGTCTTGGATCAGATCGTCAGGCCGCAGTCTGCGTTGCCCCTACCGGGGGTTCGCTTCTGATAGACCACCCGCCTATCATGGCCGTCATGGTTGGCACAATCAAAGGGGCATACCCAGAATGAAGGGACTGAATGGCGCTCCCGTGGGAGGCGGCGACTGCTACTGAAGGTGGTCACCGACGTCACCGTGTGGACCCTGGCAGCCCTCGTGGCGTTCGCCCTCCGCCTTCCCGGGCGGTGGATGCATCTAGGAATCGCCATTCCGCTGTACGTCTTGGCGGGGTCCCTGTGTATGTGCTGATGGTAGTGGCCTTCAAACTCGACCGACAGGTGTGGCGCGCCGTCAACGTCGAGGATCTTCAGAGGTTGGTGATCGCGGTTGCACAGGCACACAGTCATGTTCACGATGGCGTCGCCATCTACAACACCGAGGGAGGCTTCCCTCGGACCGTGCCTCTGATCGCCGGCGCTCTCGCACTTGTGGGACTCGCTGGAGACCGTGTCGTCGTGCGATTGTCGTCAGGAGCATCGGGATGAGCCAGAGGCGGACGCTGACGCTGGCGGAGTAACACGGGTACTGCTCGTGGGCGCTGGGGAAGCAGGCGTAGATGTCGCGCGGGACATTCATCGCCATCCGGGGTCACGGCTACGGGCCGTCGGATTCCTCGACGACAATCCGGTCAAAGGACGACTGACGATCAGCGGCCTGAAGGTTCTGGGCGGCCTCAACGACCTGCCCCGAGTCGTAAGGGCCCACCGCGTCCAGGAAGTACTGATCGTCATGCCGTCCACGCCGGGCGCCACGGCCCGGAAGGTGCTCGAGATGGCCACGCTCGCGGGAGTCACCTGCCGCATTCTCCCCGGGTTGACCGAGATCCTGGCCGACGCAGTCGACATCAGCCGCATCCGAAGGGTCGAGGTCGAGGACCTCCTGCGCCGCGAGCCCGTGGAGCTGGAGCTGCCCGCCGAGAGCTACGTCACCGGCGGCACGGTGCTGGTCACCGGCGCCGGCGGTTCGATCGGCTCGGAGCTGGTGCGCCAGGTCGCCCGCTTGGACCCTCGCAAGGTGATCCTCTACGGCCACGGCGAGAACACGCTCTACGACATCCAGCAGGAGCTGCGCCGGTCGCTCCCCTCCCTGGACTTCCGCGTGGTGATCGGCGACATCCGCGACCGCGTGAAGATCGCCGAGACCATGGGGCGCTACCAGCCCAACGTGGTCTTCCACGCCGCCGCGCACAAGCACGTGCCGCTGATGGAGGGCGACCCCGACGAGGCCGTCCTGAACAACGTGGCCGGCACGCGGAACCTCGCCGAGGCCGCCCTCGTGGCGGGCGTCACGCGGTTCGTGAACGTCTCCACGGACAAGGCCGTGCAGCCCGCGTCTCGATGCTGGGCGTCACCAAGTCGCTCGCGGAGCGGGTGGTGCGGGCGGTGGGCGCCGGGGCGGCGACCCGGCCAGACCTTCGTCTCGGTGCGCTTCGGCAACGTGCTGGGGAGCCGCGGCTCGGTGGTGCCGATCTTCCAGGAGCAGATCCGCCGCGGCGGGCCGGTGCTCGTCACCGACCCCGAGATGACCCGCTACTTCATGACGATCCCCGAGGCCTCGCCGCCTGGTGATCCAGGCGGGCGCCCTCGGCGCGAACGGCGGCGTCTACGTGCTGGACATGGGCACGCCGGTGAAGATCGTGGACCTGGCCCGCGACATGATCCACCTCGCCGGCGCCGACGACGGCGGCGTCGAGATCGAGTTCACGGGCCTGCGCCCCGGCGAGAAGCTCCACGAGGAGCTGTTCACGCGACGAGGAGCAGCTGGGCGCCACGGAGCACCCGCAGATCATGGTGGCCCACCACGAGCCCCCCGCGGACGACGGGTTCAACGCCGCCGTCGACCAGCTGATCTTCGCCGCCGAGCGCCGCGACTGGGCCGAGATGGATCGCTGCGTGAAGCTCCTGGTTCCCGGCTACGAACCGCCGGATGAGTGGGGGTCTCACGCGTGAACGCGACGGGTACAGTAGTCAGCCTTCCCCGAGGAGCCCACGTGAGCATGCAGCCCGGAGCCGCGAACCCCAGGTCATCGACCTGCGCGAGTTCTTCGGCGTCCTCCGTCGCCGCAAGTGGTCGATCCTGTTCGTCACCCTGCTGGTCACGGGCTCGCCTTGGGCCTCGTGTACCGGCGCACCCCCACCTATACCGCCACGGCCGAGGTGTCGGTCGAACCTCGATTCTCCGACCAGGTCGTCCAGGGGCTTCGCGTCGGACTCGTTCGTGAACATGGACACGGAATCGCGGCTGATCACCTCCGACGCGATCCTCGCCGCCGCAGCCGCGGACGGGAACCTGGCGCTGGACGCCGACTCCCGTAACGGATCTCGAGGCGCTGTCCAGCCGGATCAGTGTGAGCGTGCCGGCCGACACCACGATCCTCAGCATCTCGTGCACGGACGCGATCTGCCGAGTTCGCCAGGGACTGTGCGAACGCGGTGGCCACTGCCTACGCCGAGCATCGGGTGGAGGCAGCACGAACGTTGAGCAGCGAGAACCGGAAGGACCCGCAGGCGCGGATGGATGCCGCGCAGGCGCACGTTACCGCGTTGACCGCGGAGCTCCAGACCGTACCCCAGTCCCAGAGGGCCCTCATCGAGGATCAGATCACGTCCTGGATGACCGTCCGCGACAACGCTCAACAGGAATTGGACGCGATCCCCACAGCGAACCCGGCCGCTGCAGAGGTGGTGCTCTCCGCACAGATCCCTACGGCGCCCTCAAACAAGGACTACCTCACGACTGGTGCCCTGGCGGCGATCCTGGGACTGACGTTGGGCATCGCCATCGCGTTCGTGCGTGAGCGGTTGGACGAGCACATCACGGGCCGTGAGGTGTTCGAGGACGCGCTCGGAGCACCGGTGCTCGCCGTGGTTCCCCACGTCACCGGCTGGAGGAAGAAGAAGGAGTCGCGTGTAGTAACGCGCACGGCACCCACCAGCCCGGCCTCCGAGTCCTACAGGGCCGCCAGGACCATCTTGATGTACCTCGCCAGCCAAGGCGACATGAAGGTCATCGCCGTGACGGGACCCGGTCAGGATGAGGGGAAGTCCACGACCACGGCGAACCTGGCCGTGGCGCTGGCGAAGGCCGGCAGGCTCGTCTTGGCTATGTCCTGCGACCTGCGCAAACCGCGGCTACATCGCTTCTTCGACCTCGAGAACGACCTGGGCCTGTCCGCCGTGCTGACCGGACGGGCCTCGCTCAAGGAGGCCACTAAGCGCACCGCGACCGCGAACCTATGGGTGCTCCCCAGTGGGCCGGTGCCGGAGGACCCTGCTGAATTGCTGAGCTCAGAGGTCATGCATGCCGTGCTCGCCGAGATGCGGGAGCATTTCGACTTCATCTTGCTGGACACCGCACCAGCCCTGGTCGTGGCCGACGCGAGCTCGCTGGCCCAGCGAGCCGACGGCGTCCTGATCGTGGCCGATGCGGCGAGAACGACCGCGCAAGCCGTCGCGCACGTCCGTCGTGAATTCGAACGGGTGGGGGGGCGGATCATCGGCGGCGTTCTGAACAACCTCGACCCCAAGCGTGCCAAGCGCTACGCCGCCGACTACCGCACCTACTACGGAGGCCTCGCGCAGTATGAGACGAAGGCCAGCCAACCCGAGCATCCGGGGAATGGACACCCCTATCGTCCGCTGGTTCCGAATCCGCCCGAGCTGGAGGACGTTCACACCGATCGGGACGCGGTGCGACCGGATCGGGCGGCAGTGCGGCCCGACCTTGAGCACCCCCCAAGAGGGATACCTGAAAGCTGGCCGTAGCCTTGGCCACGATCTAGGCCTAGCGTCGTCCTGTCGAGCGAGCTCGTCAGGTGGCGACCGCTCTCGAAGGCCGGGTTAGGTCGATGACTCGGCCCGGGCTAGCCAGCCGCAGACCTTTGGTCGGGCGATGCCGACACGCCAGCGGACGAGGGTGTGGACCCCAGCGCGAGCGCGGCCCCGACCAGGTCCGCCAGGACGTCGTCGAAGTGCGCGTTGCGCGTGGGCGTCATGCCCTGCAGGATCTCGATCACCCCGCCGGCGGCGACGGCCGCGACCGGGAGCCAGTAGCCGGCGCGGGGGAAGCGTCCCGGGCCGCGGCCGGGGCGCCAGACCGCGGCGAACAGGAAGCTCAGCGTGGTGGCGAAGTACGCGATGGCGTGCCCGACCTTGTCGGCGCCCGGGAACGCGTGGACGCCCGGGAACTCCGCGCCGAAGCTGAACCACACGGTGGTGAGCGCGCACCCGGCGGCGATGCACCACAGCGTTATGTCCACTATCAGGTCGTGCCGGGCGTGCCTGGGCTCGATCGTGCCTGCGTGGTTCATCCGGCCGCAACCTTAGCCGGTGCGGCCGGAGGAGTCGCGATCACGCGGCATCGGGACGAGGCGGCGTGGGGTCCCAGGCAGGCGCGTCAGCGGGAGGTACCGGCGGCAGGAGCGCGCTCGTCTCGAAGGGGGAAGACGGGCGAGGAACCGTCGTCGCACCGTCGGCGGGGACGAACGTCATCTCGTGATCGCCCTTCTCCACCTTCACGACGTTCCGCAACACCCAACCGCGCCTCGTGTGCACGTCGATCACCGACCGACGACCCATCCCCTTGGAGGTGGTCACGATCGTGTGGGCCGGTGCGCTCCAGTCGAAGCGCTCGTCGTTCCACGCGTCCCAGAGCTGCTTGCGGCCCGCCTTGTCGCGCATCCAGTAGTTCGTGCCGCTCTCTCTGCTGCGTGGATCCGGTAGGTCCTTCACGCCCGCCGAGCCAGCCCGGATGGTGTCCATCTCAGTTCGATCCCCCGTCCTCGTATGGCACGCTGGGCGGGCAGGGACGCGAACCCTGGCTCCCGCGAGGGACCGTGCGGTACCTCCCGATCTCAGGCTCGGAGTGATGGGGACCACGCCGCGCGCCCTGCCCGACTACCGGAAGGATGCGCCCCGCCTTCGGCGGTGCGCATCCGTCGTTCGCATGACGAAAGGACCCTCAGACGCCGGAGGCGGCCGGGGCCGCTTCGCGGCCCCGGCCCGATGGTTCTGCCTCCTCGGATCTGTCTCGCCGATCACCCGAAGTTACGGATCACGCACACGGCGGTCGGGTCGCCGAGCGTCGCGTTCTTCGGGCTGAACAGGTGCAGGAAGAACGTCTGGTTCGGCTCGCGGACGGAGTCGCCCATGATCCGCACCTGGACCAGCTTGTGTCCGCGTCCCGCGGGGATGGTGAGCGTCCCGGACTTCGCGACGTAGTCACGGCCGGCCTTGGCGGAGCCGTTGGCCGTCGAGAAGCGCACCGTGACGTCCTTCCCGCTCATCGCGGAGAGGTAGACGCTGAACTGCACCAGCAGGGTGCCCTTGCGCGGCTCCCGGATGCTGGTGTCCGCCACGCTGACGGTCGGCCGTCGGGTCGTTGTCGGTGATGACGCCCTGCGCGGTCGTCACCGGCACCGTGGAGTGCAGCGGGTTCGACAGCGTGATCGAGAACGACTCGTCGGCCTCGTCGGTGAGATCGCCGATCACCTGCACGACGACGGTCTGCGGGGTCGCGTCCCCCGACGCCCAGGTCAGGGTCCCGGGAACGACGGCCTGGAAGTCCACGCCCACCACCGCCGTTCCGCCGAACACCGCGTAGTCCACCGACATCCCCTCGGTGCTGGCGGCCGACGGGGTCACCGTGAAGCTCAGCGGCGTGGTGCCGACGTCACCCTCGGTCACCGTCGCGCCCGTGAGCGTCAGGTGCGGTCGAGGCTTCACCGTGAGCGTCACGTGTCGGTCCCCGCGGACGTGTTGATCGCGGCGTCCTCACCGCGCACCGACAGGACGTAGTCGCCCGGGGGCGACGGGGCCAGGAACGTGATCTCCACGTCCTCGGTCGACCTCGTCGAACGCACCGTCCGTCGCCAGCATGTCCACCCACGCGCCGGTGCCGATCCGGTACTGCGCCGACGCGATCAGCGAGGCGCCGGTCGTCGTGTCGTCGACCGTCGCCGTCAGGTGCACGTGGCCCGGCAGGTTGACCGGGTTCGGCGTGGCGAGCACCGCGCTCACCACGGGCGCCTGCGTGTCGACCAATGCGTGCGCCGCGGTCATGGGTAGCAGCGCCATCACGAGCGCGGCGGTCGAGGCGACCACCACACCCCTCCCGAGTGCTCTCATCGGAGCACCTCCTTCGACATCTGAGGGCCCTTCAGGCCATGGGATGGTGTCCCTCCCGCCGTGACGGTTGCCCTTCCGTGCCATCAGCCAGGATGCCTCCACGGCAACTCGCTCGATCCGGGCGGGAGGTCCCGAAGGAGTCGGGCCCGTACGCGACCGGGATCGCTCCGCCGGTGACCCGAGGTCAGGCCCCCTGCGACGGGCTGCCCGAACCGGGGGCCTGCGGTCCCGGTGTGATGGGCGTCGAGCCCAGACGGTCCGCGAGCGACGGATCGAGCGCGAGCGCCTTGTTGATCAGGCCGTCGGCCTTCGCGGACTGCCCCGCACCGCGATACAGGAGGCCCAGGTTGAGGTAGGCCGCCGCGCTGTCGGGCTGGAGCACGATCACCCGGCGGTAGAGGTCCATCGCCTCCTGCGTGGCGCCCACCCCCGTCCGCACGATGGCGAGGTTGAAGAGCGCCGGCACGAAGTTGGGGTCGGCGTCGAGCGCGGCACGGTAGTACCCCTCGGCGATCTGGGACCGGCCGTCGTGCTGCTCGATCACGCCGAGGTTGTAGTTGGCGTACTTGTCGCCGGGCCGCGCGTCCAGCACCTGCTGGTACAGGCTCGCGGCCTCCTCGAGGTTCCCCGCCTGCTGCTGCGCGAGCCCCTGCTTCAACGCCTGATCGGGGTCGACGTCCTTGCTGCACGCGGCCAGGGCGAGCGCCGCCGCGGCCACGACGACGACCCAGCGAGCGGCGCCTCGGAGGGGGGACCGTTGCTGCATCGCCGAGATGCTACCCGCGACCGACCGAGGAGCGTGATGGAGACGCGAAGAGGCGGCCCCGTGGGGCCGCCTCCCGAGCATCCGTTCGCCGGCTCCGGTCCGCTACAGGCCGCAGATCGCGTAGGCCGTGATGGTCCAGTTCGAGAAGTCGTTGTCGAACTCGACCCCCGTCGCGGTCCACACGGTCGCGGAGGACGGGTAGCTCGCCGTCACGCCGACCTGGCCCGACGCATCGGCGCCGATGATCGCGCCGCCCCCGACGACCTTCCGTCCACCCGTGCAGGTGGCCGTGATCGACTTGTTGCTGGAGCTGGCGGCCGACGTGTTCGACACGATCGTGACGTTGGACGTTCCCGAAGGTCCCGTGGGACCGACCGGGCCCTGGTTGCCGACCGGGCCCTGGTTGCCGACCGGACCCTTGTCCCCGGTGGGACCCGTCGGCCCCATCGGGCCGGTGGCCCCGATCGCTCCCGTGGCCCCGATCGCGCCGGTGGCGCCGATGCCACCCGGTGCGCCGGTCACGCCCGCGCCTCCGGTGGGGCCGACCGGTCCCGTCGCGCCCGTGAGACCGACCGCGCCGGTGGCGCCCGTCAGACCGGTCGCTCCGGTGGCCCCGGTGGCGCCGACGGAACCGGTGGCGCCGGTGGCGCCCGTCAGACCGGTGGCGCCCGTAGCCCCTGTCAGACCCGTGGCGCCGGTCGCGCCGGTGGCTCCGTCAGCTCCTGGAGGATCCCGGCGCGCCTGGAGACCCTGGTGCTCCGGGAGATCCGGGTGCTCCCGGGGATCCGGGTGCTCCGGGAGATCCGGCCGCGCCCGTCGCGCCCGTGGCGCCCGTGGCTCCGGATCCGCCGGCGCCCGTCGCGCCGGTGGCTCCGGTGACCCCGGCCGCGCCGGCGATACCCTTCTTGTTCCACACGACCGCCTTCTCGCCCTTCTTGCAGTTGTTGCCCATGGGGATGAAGCGGACGGCCCTCGTCTTCTTGTTGACGCAGCCCTTGATCTGCCCGCTGGTCGTGGCGCGGCGCGCGTGCCGCTGTATGACCGAAGCGGATGCGAGGGTCGCCCCGGCCATCATCGCGAGCGCGATGAGGATGACCAGGGGCGACATCCAACGACGACGTCTCCTATGCACGGACGACCCCTTTCGCGACGGACGCACGCCCATCGACCGGCAGCTGATCGGGCTATGCGTCGATTATGAACGAGCGCTCGAGGGCAACGGCGCAACGTCGGCCGATTCCGTGTAGGCGCTATCGGCTACCGCATGTGCGGGACGCCGGCCCCACCACCACAGCCCCAGGATGGCCGCCAGGCCCACGAGCCAGAGCTCGAGGTAGTACGGGTACGCGGCGTACGCCAGCTCGACGCGGTGGGTCCCCGCACCCACCGGGATGCCCACCACGCCCGGCGCCAGCATCTGGGTCGGCACCTCGGCGCCGTCGACCGTCGCGGTGAAGCGCGGGTCGTAGGAGACGCTCACGAGGACCACGCCCGGGCCGCGTCATCCGCACCGTCCCGCCGAACACGCCGTCCTCGATCCGCGCGTACGGATCCTCGACGGTCCCCGGAGGGGCGCGAGGGACCTGGCCGGGCCCGAGGGTCGGCGCGGCGGGGGGGCGACCGCCGAAGGCGACCGTGGGCACCATGTGCGCGCCGACGAGCCCCGAGGACAGGAACGACGACATCTGCGTCCCGAGGTCCGCGCGATCGGCCGCGATCGGCGCGACGGTGTCGACGACCTGGAGGTAGGAGACGTCGGGGATCTCCCAGAGCACGTGCCGGCCGGCCTGCGCGATCCGCCGGGCGCTCGGCAGCGGGTGATCCTCCGGCCAGATCACGTAGCGCACGCCGAACAGCCCACGCTGGGGAAGGCTCGCCGGATCGAAGCGGAACTCGGCCGGAGAGGCGAGCGACCACGTCGGCCGGGTGAAGCCCACCGCGTCGGCCTGGAGGTTCAGCAGCGCGGCGTAGGCGGGCACCTGCCCGATCCGATACGACGCCACCCTCGGGCCGCGGAGCTCCGAGAAGATGCGCCCCGGCCCGAGCGTCGCGGCGCGCTCCACGAGCGCCTGGTAGCCGAGACCGTCCGTGGCCTGCGCCCGGGCCTGCTGGTCGATCCAGTCACCTCCCTGCCGCTCGAACCGGACGCGTTCGACCACGGAGGGCGCGAGCAGGAGGACCGAGGCGGCCGCGACCGCCACGAGGGCCGGGATCCTGGCGGGCGTGAGTCGGCGGAGACCCGCACGCGCGGCGTGGACCAGCCAGACGGCGCCGATCCCCATGAGGTAGATGCCCGCGAGGTGCACCCCGCTGATGAACCGGCGGAAGAACAGGTCCGCGCTCCCGGGGAGCAGGCGCAGCGCCGGCCCCAGCGTCGGCC
This sequence comes from uncultured Actinomycetes bacterium, assembly GCA_963810915.1. Lineage (GTDB taxonomy): Bacteria > Actinomycetota > UBA4738 > UBA4738 > HRBIN12 > JAOUEA01. The sequence goes on from CAWEPH010000006.1 coordinate 653,637, forward strand.
GCCCGAAGAACAGCAGGAGCGCCACGAGCCCCAGGCCCACGACCACGCGGGCCGGCTCGCGCCGGCGGGCCTGCACGAGCGCGACGACGAGCCCGACCGCGAAGAGCGCCGTCAGCACCGGGAGGCGTCCCGCATCGAACAGCGCGCCCCTCGCCATCCAGCCGAGCACCTTCCGCGCGCCGAACGAGTCGTAGTAGAAGGTCCCCCGGCTGAAGGCGTCGTTCACCGTCCAGCCCGCGTCGGTGAGCAGCGGCACGAGCATCCATGCCGACGCCGCGAGCGCGCCGCCCGCCACCAGCGCCGCGCGCCCGATCCGCCGGGGCGCCTCCCCGGGGACCACCAGCACGAACACCGCGAGGGAGACGAGCGCGAGGTATCCGGTGAGCAGATGCACGCAGATCGTGAGCGCCAGCACCAGGGCGGCGAGCCAGATCCGGCGCCCCCGCGCGACGGCCTGCCAGCTGAGACCCCAGGCGAACGGGAGCGCCCACATCCCCCACAGCTGCGCCCACGCGCCCGAGCCCCGCCACACGTAGCTCCCCCACTCGTAGCCGAGCCCCGGCGCGCTCGACAGCAACGGCGAGATCAGCGCCGCGGCGGCGGCGGGCCACCGGCTGAGCCCCAGGAGCCTCGCCCCCGCGTACACGGCGATCGGCCACGCGGCGAGCAGGAGGTACAGGGACCACCGGAAGGTGGCGGCGCCGAGCACGACCGACAGCGCCCCGGTGAGGATGTGCGGGAGCGACTGGTAGTGATGGAAGCGGCTCGCGCCCAGGGAGAGGTAGGGGTACCAGCCGTCGAAGGGCAGGTGTCCCTCGCGGATGCGGTCGGCGGCCCACTGGGTCATGGAGCGGTGCACCGAGGCGTCGTTCAGGTACCAGACGTCGCGATGCTCGGGCCACAGGACGACGAGGCCGAAGAGCACGGCGGCGGCCACGAGGTAGAGCGGGAGCCGGTCTCGGTCGTTCCACCGCGCGCGGCGGTGACCGCTACGGGCGGACCCGGGACGAGGCGCGCGTCGAGACGACGGCCCGGCCGAGGAGGCCCGGGCGGAGGTGTCGGTGGTCGCCACGGCGCGAGTCTACGCCGGGGCGACCCGTGCGCTAGGCGTTCGCGGCTTCGGTGTCCTTGGCGTGCGTGGCGTCGATCTTGACGCTCGGACCCATCGTCGAGGAGACCGCGAGGCTCTTGATGTACCGACCCTTGGCCGAGGACGGCTTCGCCTTCATGATCTCGTCCACGACCGCGAGGTAGTTCTCCAGCAGCGCCGGCTCCTCGAAGGACTTCTTGCCGATGATCAGGTGGATGTTGCCGGTCTTGTCGGCCCGGTACTCCACCTTGCCGCCCTTGATGTCCGTCACGGCCTTGGCGATGTCGTTGGTCACCGTGCCGGTCTTGGGGTTGGGCATGAGCCCGCGCGGACCCAGCACGCGACCGGCCTTGCCGACCGCCGCCATCATGTCCGGCGTGGCCACCGCGGCCTCGAAGTCGATGTTCCCCTTCATGACGTCCTCGACGAGCTCCTCGCCGCCCACCACGTCGGCGCCGGCCTCCTTGGCCTCGCGCGCCTTCTCGCCCACGGCGAACACGCCCACCCGCACCGACTTGCCGGTGCCGTTGGGCAGCGAGACCGTGCCGCGGAGCGCCTGGTCGGACTTGCGCGTGTCGAGGCCCAGGCGGAACGCCACCTCGACCGTCTCGTCGAACTTGGCGTCCGGGAACTTCTTCAGGATGTTGATGGCCTCCGCCGGCTGGTACTCGCGCTCCACGTCGTAGAGCGCCGCGGCGTTCCGGTAGCGCTTGCCGCCCTTCGCCGTCATGCCTCCACCTCCACGCCCATGCTGCGCGCCGTGCCCGCGATGATCCGCATGGCCATGTCGACGTCGTTGGCGTTCAGGTCCGCCATCTTGCGCTCGGCGATGTCGCGGAGCTGGGCGTTCGAGAGCTGCGCCACCTTGTTGCGGTTGGGGACGTCCGAGCCCTTCTCGATCCCGGCGGCCTGCTTGATGAGCTCGGCGGCCGGCGGCTGCTTGGTGATGAACGAGAACGAGCGGTCCTCGTAGATCGTGAGCTCGACGGGGATGACCTGCCCGGTCCACTGCTGCGTGGCGTCGTTGTACTGCTTGCAGAAGTCCATGATGTTGACGCCGTGCTGCCCGAGGGCGGTGCCGACGGGGGGTGCGGGGGTCGCCTGGCCGGCCTTGATCTGGAGTTTCACCAGGGCCATGACCTTCTTGGTCTTCGGTGCCACGTTCCATACTCCTCCTGCGGTGCCAGCGGCCGCGTCGAGGCAGCCTCCCGCCGTAGGTCGTGCGTCCCGGGTCCGGGACCGTCATCCGATGGTAGCAGCGGACTTATCGTGTCGCCGATCCGCCCTGGGCTTTACACCCCCCGATGCAGGGGCCAGTATCCCTGCCATGCAACGCTCGGGCGGCCGGACGCTGGCCGCGGTGCTGTTCACGGACATGGTCGACAGCACGGCGATCGCCGAGGAGCTGGGCGATCGACGGTGGAAGGCCCTCGTCCACGAGCACCACCGGATCGTCCGGCGCGCGATCAAACGGTTCGGCGGCACGGAGCACGACACCGCCGGGGACGGCTTCTTCGCGAGCTTCAAGGAACCCGCCTCGGCGATCGCGTGCGCGTGCGAGGCGACCGAGGCGGTGCGCGAGCTGGGGATCGAGATCCGGGCGGGCATCCACTTCGGCGAGTGCGAGCACATCGGGAAGAAGCTCGGCGGGATCACCGTCGTGGTGGGCGCGCGGATCATGTCGCTGGGGGGTGGCGGCGACGTCCTGGTCTCGAGCACGGCCGCCGAGCTCTCGCGCGGCGCCGGGTTCGCCTTCGCCGACCGCGGCATGCATCGGCTCAAGGGTGTCGAGGACGAGTGGCACGTCTTGCGGCCACGGCGGTCGACGGGAAGCCCCGGCCCGAGCCGCATCGATCCCGACGGAGGCTCGGGCGCGCCGCGACCGGATCGCACCGACGGAGGTCCCCCGGAGGCGACGAGGCCTGGTGGCGATCGTCGTCGCGGTGGCCGTCGTGGCGGCGGTGGTCGTGGTCCCCGTCGCGGTCCATCGCCTCCAGCGGGGGCTCCCCGGGATCGACGCCGAGGCCGCCGGGGCGATCGACGCATCGAACGGGCACATCACCGCCCAGGTGCCCCTCGGCGACAATCCGAACGGGATCGCGGCGGGGGCGGGATCGGAATGGGTGGCGCTCGGCGCGACGAACGAGGTCGCGCGGATCGATCCCGCCACCGGCAGCGTCACGCAGCGGATCTCCGTGCAGCAGGCCAACCCGACGGGCGTCGCCTTCGGCGACGGCGCCGTGTGGGTCACGAACGCCGACGCGCGGACCGTCTCCTGGATCGACCCAGCGAGCGAGAAGGTCGTGCGCACGATCCAGGTCGGGAACGCGCCGAGCGCGATCGCCTTCGGGGAGGGCTCCGTCTGGGTCACGAACACGCTCGACGGGACCGTGTCGAAGATCGACCCCACCAAAGGGGAGGTCGAGGCCACGATCCCGGTCGGCGCCGCTCCCACGGGGATCGTCGTGGGGGCGAGGTCGGTCTGGGTCGCCAACCAGGCCAGCGACCAGGTGGCGCGGATCGACCCGGGGACCGAAACCGTGCTTCAGACGATCGCCGTCGGCCACGGCCCGAGCGGTATCACCTTCGACGGGACCGACGTGTGGGTCGCGAACGGCCAGAGCGGGACGGTCATGAAGATCGACCCGTCCTCGAACGACGTGACGGGGAGTGTGCAGACGGGCGGCTCCCCCGGCCAACTCGCGGCCGGCGGAGGGAGCATCTGGGTCGCGGACGCCGACGCGAACGAGCTCACGCGGATCGATCCCAGCGGGAGCACGGTCACGGGCACCACCGCCGTCGAGAACGCTCCGCGGGCGCTCGCCTTCGACGGGGCGACGCTCTGGGTGACGACGAGAGGATCGTCGGCGAGCCACCAGGGCGGCACGCTGGTCGTCGAGTCCAGCGACGTTCCCTCGACGATCGATCCGAACGCCCCGTGGGACGGCTTCTCCTACGACATCCTGTCGAACACGAACGACGGCCTGCTCACCTTCGCGCGCGTCGGTGGCACCGCCGGCTCCGTGCTGGTCCCCGATCTCGCGACGTCCATCCCCGCGCCGGACCCCGGCGGCACGACGTACACGTTCGCCATGCGATCCGGTGTGCGCTACTCCGATGGATCGCTCGTGAAGCCATCGGACGTCCTGTTCTCCTTCCAACGCGCGTTCACCGCCGCCGGGGACCTGGCGCCGACGTTCTACCTCGACGCGTTGATCGGCGCCGACGGGTGCAGCAAGGAAGCATGCGACCTCCGGGAGGGGATCGTGCCGGACGACGCGTCGGGCACGGTGACCTTCCACCTGAAGCGCCCGGACCCCACGTTCCTCGACGTCCTTGCGATGTCGTTCCTGGCGATCGTGCCGCCCTCCACACCACCACATTTGGTCACGGCGGCTCCGTTCGCAGCCGCGACCGGACCGTTCATGATCGCGTCGTATACGGGGAACGCTGGCGCAGATACGAGCGGCACGGTGCATCTGGTGCGGAACCCGAACTTCGTCGAGTGGTCGCACGCCGCGCAGCCGGCGGGATACCCGGAGGAGATCGTCATCCGCTTCGGCCTCGACGTCGATCAGGCGACCAACGACGTCGAGCAGGATCGGGCCGACGTGCTGCTCGATACGCCCCCCACGGACCGGATGCAGGAGATCCGGACGCGCTACGCGGCCCAGAGCCATCCGTACACCCAGCTGGCCGTCGACTACTTCTTCCTGAACACGCGGGTGGCGCCGTTCGACGACCCCGACGTGCGCCGGGCCCTGAACTACGCGGTGGATCGAGCGACCATGGCGAAGCTGGTCGGCCCGTTGGGCCTGTGGGGCGCCGGAGGGCCGGTGACCTGCCAGGCGCTGCCTCCGAACACCCCCGGATACGTGCCCTACTGCCCGTTCACGCTGAACGGATCGCTCAACGGCGATCCCAGTCTGGTGAAGGCGCAGCAGCTCGTCGATGCGTCCGGCACGAAGCACGTGCCGATCACGGTGTGGTCGCTGCCGGAGTGGGCCGCGGTCTCGCGATACGTCGCCTCGGTCCTCGGGGATCTCGGCTACCACGTGGCCGTGATACCCAGCGACAACCGCACCCAGTACTTCACGTACATCAGCGACTCCTCGAACCGCGCACAGATCGGGGCCGTAGGCTGGCTGATGGATTTCCCCGAGGCGTCGAACTTCTTCACGCCGCTGGTGACCTGCAAGGCGTTCATCAAGGACAACCCCAACAACGTCAACTCGAACTACGCCGAGTACTGCAACCCCAAGCTCGACCGCAAGATCGAGCACGCGTCGAAGGTGGGGGCGACCGACCCGATGCGGGCCAACCGGCTGTGGGCCGAGATCGACCGGCAGGTGGTCGACGAGGCGCCGTGGGTCCCGTTCACCACGCCGTCCGGCACGATCCTGGTGTCGAAACGCGTCGGGAACGTGCAGATCAACCCGACGCTCGGTGTGCTGCTCGGGCAGATGTGGGTGCAGTAGAGGCTAGACCTTCGACACCTGGTCGAAGCCCAGCTCGACCGGGGTCTCCCGGTCGAAGATGTTGACGAGCACCTTCAGCTTGGACTGGTCCACGTTGATCTCGCTGATGGTGCCGTTGAAGTCCGCGAACGGCCCGGAGATGATCCGCACCACGTCGCCCTCCTCGAACCCGAGGCGGAACGCGGGCTTCACCTCCTCCTTCTTCACCACGAGGATCTTCTCGACCTCGCGCTTGGACAGGGGCGTGGGCTTGGTGCCGGTGCCCGCGCTCACGAAGCCGGTGACCCCGGGCGTGTTGCGCACGACGTACCAGGAGTCGTTGTCGTACTCCATCTTCACCAGCAGGTAGCCGGGGAAGATCTTCTTCTGCACGACCTGCTTCTTGCCGTTCTTGATCTCCATCACGTCTTCCATGGGGATGTGGACGCGGAAGATCTTGCCCTCCATCTGCATGGTGTGGATCCGGCTCTCGAGGTTGGTCTTCACCTTGTTCTCGTAGCCGGCGTACGTGTGGACGACGTACCAGTCGCCGGGGCCGCGGAACGGGTCGTCGGCGGCGGGCGCCTCCTCCTCCTGCACCTCGTCGAGCACCGCGGCGACGCTGGTGTCCTCGATGGCGGCCTCGGTGACGAGGTCCTCCTCGACCTCGGCGACCGACTCGGTGGCCTCCGGCTCGGCCTCCGGCTCCGGCTCCGGCTCCGGTTCGGCTCCGGCTCGGTCTCGCGTCTCTCGGCCTCGGGCTCGGCGGCGGACATGCTCTCCGTCACCAGCTCGCCGTCGCCCTGGGCGGCCTCCATCTCGAGGTACTCCTCCTCGACGATCTCCTCTTCCTCGGCGGCGCCCTCGGCGACGAGCTCCTGCCCGATCTCGTCGGCGGCCTCCTCCATCACCACGACCTCGATGGCGGCCTCCGCGACGATCTCCTCGGCGACGGCCTCGCCGGCCTCCTCGACGGCGATGGCCTCCTCGAGGCCCTCCTCGAAGACGGCGTCGGCCGCCTCGGGGTCACCGATCGCGTCGAGCATGCCGGCCTCCTCGGCGGCCTCGTCCAGGATGTCCTGGGCGGCGATGTCCGCGGCCGTCTCGACCACCGCCGCCTCCTCGACGGCCTCGGCCATCGTCTCGGTGGCGGCCTCGTCGGCCACCTCGTGCACCTCCGCGGCGGCCTCGAGGGCTTCGACCAACGGGGTGGGGTCGTCGTTACGCGGTTCCTGGTCTTCGGTCACGGGGATCCTTTTGGTCTCAGCCGCCGAGCAGCTTCACGATCGTCTTGGTGAACGCGTAGTCCAACCCGAAGACGTAAGAGGTCATCACCACGATGGTGACGAGCACGACCGTCGTGTACGAGATGAGCTCGCGACGGTTGGGCCAGTCGACCTTCTTGAGCTCCAGGCGCACCTCGCGCAGGAACTGGCGGACGCCGGTCCGCTTGCGCTTCTCCTGGCGTCTGCGCGCGACGAGCGGTCGCCGCGGGCGAGGAACGGTCGGCGCCGGACTTCTTCTGCTGGCGCTCGGCCTTCTCCTGCATCCGCTTCATCTGTCGGTTCATGGTGCTCCCTTGCAGGCGCGGAGGGACTTGAACCCCCAACCGCCGGTTTTGGAGACCGGTGCTCTACCAAATTGAGCTACGCGCCTCCGCCATCCCCGGTCACCCTCCGGTGCTCGTGGGGGGGACTTCGGAAGGCCCAGTATACCGTCGGCTCCCCAGGTCGCGGCAAAGGACACGCTACCCTGCGCCGACGTCGATGGAAGCGAGGCGCCCACAACTTGCCGACCTCGGGGTGTTCCTGCTGGTCGTGGCGGCCCCGCTGGTCTTCACCCCCTTCTCCGAGAGCCCGTTCGGCGATCCCAAGCTCGTCCTGGTGGTCGCGGCGGCCCTCGCGTTGTGGGGCGCCGGGCTCCCGGTCGATCGGAGGCTCGCCTGGGCGGGCGCCGCGTGGGCCGGCGCCACGCTCCTCGGCGCGCTCTTCGGCCTCGACCCCTCGCGCGGGCTCACCGCGCAGACCGGCGGCGAGGGCGGGGGGCTCGTCGTGGTGGTCGTCTGCCGTGGTCCTGCTCGTGGCGGGGGCGGGCGCCGACGACGCGCTGCGCGAGCGCGCGCGCCGGTGGTTCGTGGCGGCCTGCGCCGCGATCGCGGTCTTCGCCGTGCTGGTGCGCCTCGGGCCGGGGACGTTCGGCGCGTTCGGCGGCCTGTCGTTCGTGGGCGCCACGATGGGGAACCAGATCTTCGGCGGGGCCCTGCTCTCGGCCGGGCTCGCGTGCGCGTTCGGCGCGCGCGACGCGCGACCCGTGCGCCAACTCGCCCTCGTGGCCCTGCTCACCCTCGGCGTGGCCACCTTCGGCGAGCGGAGCGCCCTGCTGCTGCCGGTGGTCGCCGTGGTCGCGTTCCTGGCGAAGGCGCGCTGGCCGTGGCGGCGGGGTGTGGCGATCGCGGCCACGGTCCTGCTCGTGATCGGCATCTGGCAGGTCGTCGCCACGCAGATCCCCACGGGCGGACGCGGGGCCACCGTGGCGCTGGGCGAACAGGCCACCGACACCCAGCGCTTCACGATCTGGCGGGTGCTGGGCGGCCGCGCGGTCGCCGTGCACCCCTGGCTCGGCTGGGGACCCGCGATGAGCCAGTCCGCCTACCTCGCGAAGGCCACCGAGGCCGAGGTGACGGCCACCACGCGGACGTGGGCCGACGCGCACGACCTGCTCGCTGGAGACGCTCGTGACCACCGGGCGTGCTGGGGCTCGCGGCGCTCCTCGTGCTGCTGGGCATCGCGGGGCTGCGCGCGCTCCGGTGCCCGCCCGAGCGCGCGTGGACCTTCGCCGCCGCCGCGGTGCTGGGCGTCTTCGCCCTGTTCGAGCCCGTCGGCATCGTGCTCACGCCGCTGCTGTTCTTCATGCTGGGCGCGGCCGGGGGGCCGCCGCGCGACGTCGTGCCCGCGGGCGCCCCCGCGCGGGTGGCGCGGGTGGGGGCCGGCCTCGTGCTCGCGGCGGCGCTCGCGGTCTCGCTCCTGATGCTGGCGGGCGCCACGCTCGAGCGCTGGGGACGCGCCTACGGCGAGGAGTGGGCCTACCGCGCGGCCCTGCGCGTGCAGCCCTGGCGGGTGAGCGCCACCGAACGCCTCGCCCTGCGCCTGGCGGTGGACGGGCGCGGCGGCGACGCGGCCGCCGCCGCCGAGGCGCGCGACCTCGCGCGGTCGCGTGGTGGCGGACCACCCCTGGGACGTCGACGCGCGCGTGTGGGCGGCCGACGTGGAGGCGCTGCTGCGGAACGACCCGGGCAAGCGGGCCTGGATCGCCCAGCAGGTGGCGCGGTTCCCGGCCGACCGCGCCGGCCTCCAGCAGGCGGCCGCAGAAGGCGGGATCCCGGGCTCGAACTGACCCCGGAACGCCCTGCGAACCGCGCCTCGAACGGCCCTCAGAAGTCGCCGAGTTTCCCCATCCGCTTCCGTGTATCTGCCCAGGTCGTGACCTATGCTCCGGCAGACATCCCGCGGCGGCCCCGGATCGCGAGAGACGTCATGGCTGAGACCGGAACCGAGTACACGCCTGAGCACAGCTCGGGCGCCCCCCGGCGTGGCTTGTTCCGCCGGCCCGAGAGCCCCACCCAGGACCCGAGCATGACCGTGGAGGAGCATCGCGTGGCGGAGGCGCTGCAGCGGACGATCGACGAGCGGATGGAGCAGGGACTCCGTCAGCTCGAGGAGCAGGCGACCGTCCTGATGCGCGAGATCGCCTCCGAGATGTGGCGCGCGGGCGGCAGCGACGCACGCCCCGAGCAGGAGCGCATCGTCTCGCTGCTCAGCCGCGACCAGGCGCTCAAGAGCCTGATCGCCTCCAGCGACGAGCGCTTCCAGTCCCTCGCGGTGCGCTCGGCGCGCCTGGAGGACCACCTGAACGAGCTGGCGGGCAGCGCCCGCGCCACGCGCGAGGCGATGGAGGCCTCGGCCGCCGCCATCCGCGACGTCGCGGACTCCCCCACCCTGCACGGGCGTGGACACCGTGCGCACGCAGCTCGAGCAGGTCGAGGCGCACATCGCGCGAGACCTTCCAGCACCTGGACGAGCGCGACCGCCTGCTCTCGGACACGATCCTGGGCCAGGTCAAGGAGCACGGCGACCTGATCAGCCGCGAGACCGCGCGCATCGTCGAGTCGATGCAGGGCTACGTCCAGGGCGGCACCGAGGCGATGGGCTACCTCGCGCAGCGCGTCGAGGCGCACGCCGAGGCCTTCGCGGTCCAGGACATCCAGATCGCCGAGGACGTGCGCGCGGCCGTGGCCGCCGAGGCCGACCCCGCTGCAGGAGCGCCTCGAGATGATCGACGAGCACGTCGGGCTGCACGGGCGTGCGGCCGACGACGTGCGCGTGCGCGTCGAGCACCTGATCGAGGCGCGCATGCGCGGGCTCGCCGAGCTGATCCGCTCCGACTCCATGGCGCTGCGCCGCCTGATCGAGGAGCGCGGCGCCGGCGGCGCGTTGGTGGCGGGCGAGATCGACGCCGAGGCCGTGGCCGAGGTCGTCGGCCAGCAGGTGACCATGCGCCTGACCTCCGGCGAGCTCCGCCTGGAGGACCAGCTCGAGAAGATGATGGACGCCCAGCTCGTGCGGATCGGCGAGCAGCTCGAGGCACGCCTGAACGACCACCTCGAGGCGCGTTTCGCACAGATGGCCGAGGTCGTGGCTCAGCGCGCGGCCGAGGCCGCCGACATCGCGATCGCCTCGAGCTTCGGCTCCAGCCTCGAGCGCATGAACGTCAACGTGGGCGCGATGGAGGGGATCGACTCGATGATCGCGGAGACGCAGGCCGCCGCCGAGGACCGGCTGATGGGCCACATCGACGACCGGATGACGGCGATCGCGCGGTTGATCCGCTCGGACAACCAGGCCCTCGCGGATCGCCTCGCCGCGCAGCCCGTCGTGGTGCCGGAGCCCGCCGAGGCCGCCCCGCGGCTGGACCCGGAGCTCCTGCGCGAGATGCTCCGCACGATGAAGGAGCTGCAGGCCGGCCTGCCCGCCGAGATGGTCACGTCCATCGACACGCGCTTCCGCGCCGTCTCCGACCAGCTCCACGTCGAGACCCAGTCCACCGCCGAGGCCATGATCAAGGTGGCCGAGGTGCTGGGCCAGAAGATCGATCGGCTCAGCGTCCGCGTGGACGAGGGCTACGGGAACGAGCTCCAGGTGGTCGTGGACCGCATGAGCGAGGCGATCCGCGCGATGTCGATGACCGGGCGCTCGGGGCGGTACGAGCAGGCGGGCTGACGCGACGGGGGGGTTGTCCCCCGGGTGGGTTACCGACCTTAGTCTTATTGACCTAGGTGGCGTAGCTCGGGAAGACTAGTCCGACTTCCCCGACCCGAGGAGATCTTCCCCCGCATGCTTCGTAGAACGTCCCTGGCGGCGGCGCTGCTCACCCTTCCCCTGAGCGCGCTCGCTCTGCCGGCAGCGCTCGCCGCCGGGGTCTCCGTCTGCAGCTACGACGCCACCTCGCACGACCTCACGATCCAGGGGCCGGTCGGACCGGGGCACGTCGCGGTGGCCAATCTGAAGCGCACCGCGTCCGGCGGCTTCGTCCTGAACGGCGATCGCCTGCGACGCGGCCGCCTCGGTCACCACGGTGGACCGCGTCGTGGTCGCGGGCACGACGGCCGTGCGCCTGGCGCTGGACGAGGGCGACGGCACCTTCGCGCCGGGCCTCGGCGCGGAGGCGGGCGGCGCCGCGGAGATCGAGTTCGCGTTCGCCCCCGGGGTCGGCCCGGTCGAGCTCGACGTGCGCGGCACCCACGACGCCGACCAGATGGTCGCGGGCGCCGGCGGCCTCGACATGAACGGCGACGGCGACGTCGACGTGGACGGCGCGGACCTCACCGCCCTCACGCTGGAGGGACGCAGCGGCGACGACGCGCTCAGCACGATGGGCGGCGGCGGCACCGGCGGCGCGTTCGCGGGCGACGCCACGTTGGACGGAGGCGCGGGCGACGACACGCTCCACCAGGCGAACCTCGACGGGACGGGCCACGCGGCCCGGCTCGTCGGCGGCCCCGGCGCCGACGTGATCGACGGGTCGGGCGGGCGGAGCAGCGTCCTCGACTTCTCGGCCGCCACGGCGGCCATCAGGCTGGACCTGCGCGCGGGCAGGGCGGCCGGCGAGGGCGACGACCGGATCCACGGGATCGTCCTCCGTGACGGGGTCGCGCTTCGGCGATCGGCTCGTGGCGGGCGCCGGCGCGGCGTTCCTCGCGGGCGGCGCCGGCAACGACATGCTCTCGGTGGGCGCGGGCGGCGGCAGCTTCGACGGCGGCCCCGGGATCGACGTCGTGAGCTTCGGGCAGGCGCACCGTGGCGTGCGCGTGTCGCTCGCGACGATGCACGCGCGGCGCGGACCGGCGATCGCGGGGTTCGAGGCGGTGATCGGCTCGCGCCAACGCGACGTCCTGATCGGCGACGGCCGGCGCAACGTGCTGGACGGCGGCGGAGGCGACGACGCCCTCTACGGCGGACGCGGCGCCGATCGCCTCTCCGGCGGACCGGGCTCCGACCGGCTGGACGGGGGCACCGGGAGGGACCGCTGCCGGCAGGGACCGGGCCAGGGCGCGATGCGGGGCTGCGAGGGCTGAGGCGCGGAACCGCTCAGGCGAGGCGGACGACGGCCTCGCCGCGCTTCACCGGGTACTCGGTGGTGCCGTCGGCGCGATCGACGCTCACCCACATCTCGACGGTGGCGGTGCGCGCGTCCGCGTCCATCATCCGGACGCGTCCGGTCGCCACGACCTCCTCGTCCATGAACACCGGGGCGCGGAACTGCGCGGAGATCTTCACGATGGCCTCGGGGTCGCCCGCCCAGTCCGCGACGCACGCGGCCGCGTGGCCCATCGTGAACATGCCGTGCGCGATGATCGCCGTCGAAGCCGACGCCGCGCGCGAAGTCGTCGTCCTGATGCAGCGGGTTCTGGTCGCGTCCCGCGTCGGCGTAGGCCTTGACCGCCTCGCGCGTCACGACGCGCCGCAGCTCGGGCAGCTCCTCGCCCACCGCCACGTCGTCGAAGGCCCGCACGCTCAAGCGGTGCCGCTCCACCATCGTCGAGCGGGCGGTGCACACCAGGCTCCCGTCGTCGTCGACCATGTCGGTGACGAGCGTGAGGAAGCCGGTGACGCCCTTCACCTTGATCGACTCGATCCGGATCGTGGCCACGAGCGTCTCGCCGGCTCGCATCGGCCGCGCGTGGATGAACTCCTGCGACCCGTGCACGACGTGGGCGAAGTCGAGCGCCAGCTCCGGGTCGTCGAGCACCTGGACGAACGCCTCGTACTCCACCGTGGTGGCGAAGGTCGGCGGGGTGCCGCCGTGCTGGTCGAAGACCGCCTGGAACGCCGCGAGGCGGTCCGCGCTGACCTCCGAGCGCACCGGGGGGTAGGACTTCCCTTCGGCGGCAACGTTCACGCCGGGGACGCTACTCGGGGGCCCCCGCATCGACAACTTGCGCGAGGTGCGTGAAAGGGTCCGCCATTCGCCCTAGGATTCGGCCCGTATGCCGAGGCAGCGGGGGGGCCATCCGATCACCGTCGTGATCGCCGACGATCACCGATCGTTCGGTGAGGCGCTGGAGGTCGCGCTCGATCAGGAGGACGACCTCCGCGTGATCGAGGTCGTCACCGACGGCACCCAGGCCATCGAGACCACCATGGAGGAGCACCCCGACGTCGTGCTCCTCGACATGCAGATGCCGGGCGTGAACGGGATCGAGGCGGCGCGCAAGATCCACGAGAGCAACACCGGCACCGCGGTGATCATCCTGTCGGGCCAGGACGACGACGTGGCGCTCGCGCGCGCGATCCAGGCGGGCGCGCGCGGCTACCTCCCCAAGACCGAGGCGGTGATCGGGCTCGCGGACGCGATCCGCCGAGCGTACCGGGGCGAGCCGCTGCACTCGAGCGCCGAGGTGGAGGAGGCCCTGCGCAAGCTCCGCCGGCGCCGGGCCGTCGACGGCGACCTCTCCCAGCGGGTGGAGCGCCTCACCCCGCGCGAGCTCGAGATCCTGCAGCGCATGGCCGACGGCGACCCGCCCGAGCGGATCGCCGAGGAGCTGGGGATGAGCCGGCACACGCTGCGCACCCACACGCAGAACGTCCTCACCAAGCTGGGCGTGCACTCCAAGCTCGAGGCCATCGTCGCCGCGATCCGCTACGGGAAGGTCCGAACGACGAAGGTCACCCCGGAGGGTGACCTGGACGTCGACCTGGAAGACGACACGACGCTCGAGGTCTGATCAGCGCGTCTCGCGATGCGTGGTGTGCTTGCGGCACCAGCGGCAGTACTTCTTCAGCTCGATGCGGTCGCGGTCGTTCACCTTGTTCTTGACCGTGTTGTAGTTGCGCCGCTTGCAGTCGGTGCAGGCGAGCGTGATCTTCGGGCGGTTGTCGGCCTTGGCCATCTCGGGTTCCTTACTTGACGATCTTGGTGACCCGCCCGGCGCCCACGGTGCGGCCGCCCTCGCGGATGGCGAAGCGCAGGCCCTCCTCCATGGCGATGGGGGCGATCATCTCGACCTTCATCTCGACGTTGTCCCCGGGCATGACCATCTCGACGCCCTCGGGGAGGTGCGCGGTGCCGGTCACGTCCGTGGTGCGGAAGTAGAACTGCGGGCGGTAGCCGTTGAAGAAGGGCGTGTGGCGGCCACCCTCGTCCTTGCTGAGGATGTACACCTGGGCCTCGAAGTCCGTGTGCGGCGTGATGGAACCGGGGGCCGCGAGGACCTGGCCGCGCTCGACCTCGTCCTTGTCGATGCCGCGCAGCAGGATGCCGACGTTGTCGCCGGCGCGGACCTCGTCCAGCAGCTTGCGGAACATCTCGAGGTCGGTGGCCGTGGTCTTCTTGGTGTCCTTGATGCCCACGATCTCGATCTCGGACATCTTGTTGAGCGTGCCGCGCTCCACGCGCCCGGTCACCACGGTGCCGCGGCCGGTGATGGAGAAGACGTCCTCGATGGGCATCAGGAACGGCTTCTCGGTGTCGCGCTCGGGCTCGGGGATGTAGGAGTCGCAGGCGTCGAGCAGCTCGTCGATCTTCTTGCCCCACTCCTCGTCGCCCTCGAGGGACTTGAGCGCGGAGCCGACGATCACGGGCACGTCGTCGCCGGGGAACTCGTAGGAGCTGAGCAGCTCGCGCACCTCGAGCTCGACGAGGTCCAGCAGCTCGGGGTCGTCCACCATGTCGGCCTTGTTCAGGAACACGATGATGTAGGGCACGCCGACCTGGCGCGCGAGCAGCACGTGCTCGCGCGTCTGGGGCATGGGGCCGTCGGCGGCGGACACGACGAGGATGGCCCCGTCCATCTGGGCGGCGCCGGTGATCATGTTCTTCACGTAGTCGGCGTGACCGGGGCAGTCCACGTGGGCGTAGTGGCGGTTCTCGGTCTGGTACTCCACGTGGGCGATGGCGATCGTGATGCCGCGCTCGCGCTCCTCGGGAGCCTTGTCGATCTGGTCGAACGGCGTGAAGTCCGCCATGCCCTTGTCGGCCTGCCGCTTCGTGATGGCGGCCGTGAGCGTGGTCTTGCCGTGGTCGATGTGACCGATCGTCCCGATGTTCACGTGCGGCTTCGTCCGCTCGAACTTCTGCTTGCCCATGACGTGCGTCCTTCCCGATCCTGCGTTCCGACGGTCTGCTGGTAGCGGCGGGTGGACTCGAACCACCGACACAGCGATTATGAGCCGCTTGCTCTGCCCCTGAGCTACGCCGCCGCGTTCAGGGAGCACCAGTGTAGCGAGGCGGAACGCCCGGTGGCAGCACGCTCGGCGAGCCGGGAACCCTTCCGCGGAGCAGGATCCGGGCGGGTGCTACTTGGAGCCGACTGCTCCAGTTCGACGAGCTCCCGCTGTTGCCCTTGGCCTTCTTGGCGGCGCGCTTCTCCTTCAACGTCTTGCTGGCGGCCGTCTTGGAACCCTTGCCCCCGCCCTTGTCCTTGCTGGCCATGGTCATCCCTCCGTCGCGCGCGATGTCCGTCCACCATACGCCGTCGCGGCAGCCCGCGGCGGAGGGGCCCCCGGCGCCGGGGCCTTCGACCCCACCGTGGCGGCGCGGCCGTGACTAGCCTCGAGGTGGCGGGCACGTCCGCCGGGGACGTCTCCGCCCATGCGGAGGTGGATGTCCGATGCTCGAACCGAAGATCGCGATGGATGGGATCGACGCGCTCGCCTGGCTGGCCCTGATCGCCGTCGCCGGGTTCCTCGTGTCCTGGGTGCTCACGGACCTGTTCCACGTGGGCCGTGCCCTCTACGTGGGAGTGCTTGCCGTCGTCACGGCGGGACTGACGGCCGGCTACCTCACGTGGAGCGACCAGGGCGCCTCGTTCTGGACGCACAACTGGGCGTGGGGACTGCTCGGCGCGCTGATCACGGGCGCCATCTTGGCCCGCGCCGTGAGCCGCATCCCGGGGCCGGCGCACGACCACCATCACGTCGTGGCCGGCGAAGGCGCCTGGGAAGGGTTCGTGTACGGAGCGGCCGAGGGACTCCTCCTTTCCGTCCTGCCGGTGCTCGTCGTGTGGCAGGGGGTCACCGGGTCCGGGGGGACCGACGGGTGGCGCGGCATCGTCGCGGGCGTCCTGGCGCTCGCCGCGAGCGCGCTCGTGATCGTCGTGCATCACCTGGGCTATCGCGAGTTCCGGAACCGGAGGATCGTCCAGGCCCTGTTCGCCTGCCTCGTCCTCAGCCTGGGTTACCTGCTGACGGGAAGCCCGATCGCAGCGATCGGCGGTCACATCGTCCTGCACCTCGCGATGTTGCGGCGGGGGCTCGAACTCCCTCCCCGTCACGAGGTCGCCGCAACCACGCGCGCGCCCGTGATGTGACGGTCCCGACCGCGCGGCTCTCATTGCGTTCTCAGGAACGGCGAGGTACACATCTCGACATGCGCCGACCGATCCCTCGCGGCCGGTCGTGGGTGGTGATCGTCGCCATCCTCGTCGGAGCCACGCTCCCGGCGTGCAGCAGCCGTGCGGGGGGTACGGCCCTGCCGTCGAGCGAGTCGGGGTCGCCGTCGCCTTCCGCACCTTCCGCCGAGGGCGCGGCATCGAGCACCGCTGCGGTCCCTGCGTCCACGCACGGTTCGCCGAAGCCCGGATCGCGCAACGTGTACGCGGGGATCACGTCGCCGACGCTCGCCCCCGCGGTGCACGGCATCGCGACGCGCGTCTACGTCCCCAACAACGACAACGGCACCGTGAGCGTGATCGACCCGAGGACGTTCAAGGTCACGCAGACCCTGCAGGTGGGCACCGAGCCGCAACACGTCACGCCGTCATGGGACATGCGCCATCTCTATGTCGGCAACGTCTACAGCGACTCCCTCTCGGAGATCGACCCAAGGCGACGCCGGGTCGTTCGCACGATCCCGGTTCCCGACCCCTACAACCTCTACTTCACGCCGGACGGTCAGCACGCGATCGACGTGGCCGAGGGCCGCGACACCCTCTACTTCTACGACCCCATGACCTGGAAGCTGCAGAGCGTCCTCCCGATCCCCTTCCGGGGCCCGGACCATCTGGACTTCTCGGCCGACGGCCGGTACCTCCTGATCAGCACGGAGTACGCCGGCGTCGTGATCAAGGTCGGACTCCAACCGCGGAAGATCCTCGGTTCCGTCGCCCTCGGAGGGAGCACCGTCGACGTGAAGGCGGCGCCCGACGCCAAGGTGTTCTTCGTCGCGAACCAGATCCGAGGAGGCGTCTCGGTGATCGACCCCACGACGATGAAGGAGGTCGGGTTCATCGCGACCGGCGCGGGGGCACACGGCTTCGCGATGGCGCGAGACGCCCGCCACCTCTACGTGTCGAACCGGCTGGCCGGCTCGATCTCGGTGATCGACACCGAGACGCGAAAGGTGGCCCACACGTGGCGGGTCGGAGGGAGTCCCGACATGCTCCAGGTCTCGGCCGACGGTGCGCAGCTGTGGGCCACGGATCGGTTCGACGCCTCCGTATCGGTGATCGACACACACACCGGGAAGGTCCTGCACGTGATCGCGGTAGGAGGCCACCCGCACGGGTTGACGTTGTTCCCCCAGCCCGGGCTGTACTGCCTGGGCCACAACGGCGTCTACCGATGACGCCCTCCCTCTTCCGCCCGAGCGCGACCCGTGGCATGGTTGCGCGACACGAGCGCGGGAGGGGCGATGTCGGACCGTGGTGAGGCCTTGGCGGGACGCCTGTTCGAAGCGTTGTTGGGCACCACAGATCTGCTGAACGTGTACCTCGGGGACCGGCTCGGGCTCTACGCAGCCCTGGCGGACGGCGGCCCCGCGACCTCGGCCGAGCTTGCCGGCCGCGCGGGCATCGCGGAACGCTACGCCCGGGAGTGGCTCGAGCAGCAGGCGGTGGGCGGGATCCTCGAGTGCGACGACCCGACGGCCGCGGCGAGCGAGCGCAGTTACTCACTGCCCACCGAGTACGCCGAGGTGTTGCTCGATCCGGACTCGCAGTCCTACCTCGCCCCGATGGCGCGCATGTTCGTCGCCGCGTCTCAGCAGCTGCCCGCCTTGATGGAAGCGTTCCGCACCGGGGGGGGCGTTGGCTGGGCTCGCTACGGCCCCGACATGAGCGAGGGGCAGGAGGCGGGCAATCGCCCCTTCTACGTCGGGTCGATGGGCGATTGGATCGCAGGAGGTCTCCCCGAGATCCACGAGCGGCTGAGCGGGGACGGCGCCAAGGTGGCCGACATCGGATGCGGGGGCGGATGGTCCTCGATCTCGATCGCGCGCGCGTACCCGCGCGCACAGGTGCACGGCTTCGATCTGGACGAGCCGGCCGTCGAGCGCGCGCGGGCGAACGCGGAGGAAGCGGGGGTCTCGGATCGGGTCACGTTCCACGCGGTTGACCCTCGTGAGGCGGGGCCGACGGACCGCTACGACCTCGTCACCGCCTTCGAATGCATCCACGACATGCCGCACCCCGTGCCGGTCCTCGCGACGATGCGCTCGATCGTGGACGACGGCGGCGCGGTGATGGTGATGGACGAAGGGGTGGCGGAGTCGTTCACGGCACCCGGCGACGAGCTCGAGCGACTGATGTACGGCTTCAGCACGCTGGTGTGCCTGCCCGACGGGATGGCGCACCCAGACTCGGTCGGCACCGGGACCGTGATGCGTCCCGCGACGCTGGAGGGCTACGCGCGGGATGCGGGGTTCTCCGGCATCGAGATCCTCCCCATCGAAGCCGGGTTCTGGCGCTTCTACCGGTTGCAGACGTAGGAGCTGTGCGGCCCGAGGCGTCCCAGCGACACGACGACCTGAGGAGTGCCGTCCGTGCCTCCCTGGCATCGATCGTGTGGAGCGTCGCTGCGGGGGGTTCGGCAGTGGTCGTCGGGCTCGCCACCAACACGCTCTCGCTGCTCGCATACGGTCTCGACGGCATCGTCGACTGCATCGCGTCCTCCGTGATCCTCGTGGATCTGCGCGCGGAGATACGCGGCGGCCACCCGCCCGCACACAAGCGAGCGGAACGGACCGTGGGTATGTCCCTGCTCGTTATCGGGACGGTCGTCTCGGTGCAGTCCATCCGAGGGTTGTACTCGGGGAGCGGCCCCCACCCCGTCTCGTTCGGCATCGGCATCGCGGTAGCCTCGATGCTCGTCCTCCCCACGCTGTCGGCCTGGAAGATCCGGCTGAGCCGCCGACTGGGGAGCACGGCCCTCCAAGGGGACGGGATCCTCACCGGTGCCGGAGCGGCCCTCGCCGCCATCACGCTGGCCGGGATGGTGTTGGACGAGTTGCTGGGCTGGTGGTGGGCTGATCCCGTCGCGGCGCTCACGATCGGTGCGATCCTCGTCGTGGCCGGGTACCTCACGCTGCGTGACCGCGGGCGCCACGCACGCACGTAGCGCTCGGCTACTCCGTTGAACGTACGCCCGATACGCACGACGGGCGGCGCGGAGACCCTCAACCAGATCTACGGTTTGTCCTTCACGAACCGAATGCGATCCTGTTCGAGGGAGGGGACCACGTGAACATCTTCAAGAGGGCGGCGGCATGCGTGGCATGCGTAGTGTGCTCGGCCGCGATGGTGGTCGGGAGCACGCTGCCGGCGCAGGCGTCGTTGTTGCAGCCGGCAGTGGTGTCGGACAACCCGGCCGACACGAGCCCGCACGTCCTCATCACCGACACGTCGTATGACGTGCGCGCCTTCGCGCAGGTCGGTCACACCATCTACGCCGGTGGCCGGTTCGCTCAGGTGCAGGACCCCTCCATGACGACCACGTATAGCAGGCAGAACTTCGTCGCCTTCGACAGCGAGACGGGGGTCATCTCACCGCTCAACCTGTCGTTCGACGGGATGGTCGGTGCGATCGAGGCAACCGCCGACGGGAGCGCGCTCTTCATCGCGGGCGCCTTCTCGAAGGTCAACGGGATCACCCGCAGGGGGATCATGAAGTACGACCTGGTCAACAACCGGATCGACCCGACCTTCGCGCCGACGGGGATGCGAACGGTCTCCGACATCGAGCTCGCCAACGGCGCCGTCATCGCGGCGGGGAACTTCACGAAGAAGCTGATGGCCATGGACCCGACGACCGGCGCGGACACCGGCGCCATCAACATCACGGTTACCGGAGTGGTCGACCCGACCGCCGAGACCAAGATCCAGTACATCGCGGTCTCCCCGGACGGCACCCGGTTGGTGGCGACGGGCAACTTCACCACGGTCAACGGCCAGAGCCGCAGACGGGCCTTCGAGCTGAACCTCGGCGCGACCGCGACGCTCAGCACCTGGCACGCCCCCCGCTTCGACGTGAACTGCGTGGCGACCAGCAGGCTGATCAGTGCCCAAGGGGTGGACTTCTCCCCCGACGGCAGCTACTTCGTGATCGTCGCCACCGGAGGCCCGACCGGCACCAACGGGATCTGTGATGCCGCGGCACGGTTCGAGACCGCGAACGTCAGCGCCACGGCCCAGCCCACCTGGATCAACTGGACCGGCGGCGACACCCTGTACAGCGTGGCGGTCACCGGACCGGCCGTGTACGTCGGGGGCCATCAACGCTGGATGGACAACCCTCAGGGTCACGACTCGGCCGGTCCCGGCGCCGTCTCCCGCCCGGGCATCGCCGCCCTCGATCCGGTGACCGGCAAGGCGCTCCCCTGGAATCCCACCAAGTCCCGCAACCACGGCACGATGGTCCTGTACGCCACCCCACAAGGGCTCTGGGTCGGCAGCGACGGCACCGAATTCGGGCACGAACCCCACAACGGGATCGGCTTCGCCCCTCTGGACACCGGCCCCGTACCCGACATCACCCGGCCCAACACGGTCATCGACTCGGGCCCGTCGGGCACCGTGACCGACACGTCGGCCACCTTCACCTTCTCGGCCTCCGAGCCGTCGACGTTCCTGTGCCGCCTCGATAGCGACGCGTTCGCGGCGTGCACATCGCCGACGAGCTACGCGAACCTGACGGCCACCTCGCACACCTTCCAGGTGGCCGCCATCGACGGCTCCTACAACGTCGACTTCACACCGGCGGTGCGGACCTGGACCGTGACCGACACGGCCACCAACCTGGTGGGGAACCCCGGGTTCGAGGTGGACACGTCCGGCTGGAAGGGCGACGCGACGGCCAACACGGTGAACCGGGTCGCGGGCGGGACCTCGGGCAGCTGGGCCGCGGAGATCTCGAACAGCGTGGCCGGTGGAAGCTGCGGGCTCGACGACAAGCCGAGCTGGGTGAGCTTCACGCAGGCCGGTCCTTACACCGCGAGCATCTGGGCCCGCTCGGACACGCCCGGACTCACGCTCAAGCTGCGCGTGCGCGAGTACGCGGGCAGCGTGCTCCAGGGATCGGTGGTGAAGTCGATGGCACTGACCTCGTCCTGGCAGCAGGTGACGTCGACCTACACGCCGGTCGCGCCGGGATCGAGCCTCGACTTCGAGGCGTTCACGAGCAACTCGCCCGTCGGCGTCTGCTTCCAGGCCGACGACGCATCCATCACCCACTAAGCCCGTGGGCCGCTCCCACCCCTCGAGGGGTGGGGGCGGCGATGCGGGATAGCGCGCTCGGACGGCACCTCAGGCGCACGCATCCGCCAGCCGCTCCCGTTCCGAAGCCGTACCGACGAGCTACGACGCGCGCGCGATCCTCAGCCCGTTACGCTCCACGTCACGCCTGGGCAGGCAACAGAGAGGGAGGATCCCGAACGATGTCGGACGAGAGCGAATGGAACGCGAGGATCATCGAGGAGTTCCGAGCGAACGGTGGCAAGCTCGGTGGCATGTTCGAGGGCGCCGACGTCCTGCTGCTGCACCACACGGGGTCGAAGACCGGCATCGAGCGGGTCAACCCTCTCGGCTACCAGCGCGTCGGCACCGCCTACGCGGTCTTCGGCTCCAACTCGGGGAAGACATCCCATCCGGCGTGGCTCCACAACCTCCGGGTTCACCCTCGGACGACCGCCGAGATCGGGACCGAGACGATCGAGGTCGTCGCGCGGGTGGCGGTGGGCGACGAACGCACGGGGATCTGGGAGCGCCAGAAGGCGAACATCCCGCAGTTCGCCGAGTACGAGGGGACGGCGAACCGGGACATCCCCGTGGTGATCTTGGAGCCGGTTGACGGATCTTGACGCGAACGCCCGCCACCTCGCCCCACGGACCGACACTCCAGATCCACGGAGGGTCCGTCGTAAGACGCTCACAGCCGGTCATCTGGACAGATCAGGGGAACCGAGTCCCAGTTCGTGCTCGGGCCGCCTAGGGGCGATCCCCCGACGATAACCGTCACCGTGGAACCGGTAACGAGACGCGACCCCGGATCAGGGGTTTCGCCGCCGATGACATATGCGTCCGCGACCAACTCGATGTGCCCGTCTCTCTCGAAGCGGGTGGCACTCGCGTCGTAGCGAAAGTCGACGCAGAAGCCAGCGTCGAGCAACGGTTGGATCCAGCGCCGATCTCGATGGCTGTCGCCCATGGGGCTATGCCCTCGGATATCAGGGACGGGTCGACCCGACCAGCGGCCATCGACCACGAACGCAACGAGGACCACGATCGAAACGACCGCCAACGTGGTGGCCAATACCCAACGGTTCATCGGCGCGAACACATCCCAGTCATCGACGTGCTTCGGCGTCGAGTCAAGTAACGGATCGGTGATCGCCGCCTGGTCCCAACCCTTCACGGGCCTTCCGGCTCATGGTATGAGCGTGCGGCGGGAGCCACGGTGTAGGTAGCCGCCCGGAGATGGTGGGCATGTGGCCTGCCGGGTGGGAACAGCAAGGGAGGACATGATGCGCCTCTCATGGAGGGATGGACTCGCCACCGTCTTCGTCGGTGTGGGCGCGGTGCTCTACGTTCTGTGGCTCGCAGGCATCGAGGTAGCCGGGCCGAGGGTGCTCGCGGGAGTCGTGCTCGGGCTAGGCCTCGCGGCCTCGATCACCGCCGTCGTCTACGGCTTCGGCGCCGGGCTCCTGTGTGCCTCGAAGGTGTATCTGGCCGTCGCGTCGCTGATCGGGCTCGCCGCGCTCGTGGCCGGCATCATGGCGCTCGTGGCCGTCAACGAGCCGATGCTGGCCGTCCTCGTGGTCGCAACGGTCGTTCTGTGGATGATGTCCACGGTGCGGCATGTCATCTCGACGGCCGAATACCCTAGGTCGGTGCGATCGAGCGATCACCAACCACTCGACTCGTCATTCAAGGATGCCGCGTAGGGACAGGAACTTCGGCGCGAACATCGCCAACTAGCCACACTGGCCCGAGCCCTGCGACTCAAGGATGGTCCTGACCCGGGCCGGGGCCGCAGGCTTGGGCTCGATCATCTCGAGCGTGACGACACGGAACCTCGATCGCTCCGCCACCTTGCGGAGCGGCTTGCGGTTATCGGCCAGGTACCGGGTCGGGAGCGTGTCTTCATGGGGCCTGCCTCGCACTGCCTGGGGCTGGTGTGTCAGCCTGTGGCAGTGAAGCTTCGGCACATAGTGGCGCCCATCGGGATCATCTCGGTCTCCCTGGCTGCCGCTTGCAGCAAGCCCACGGGCACGATCACGGGTCACCTGTATCGGGTGGGCGGACCGGTCGGGGTCGCTGCGACTCCGGTGCCGGGAACGGTCTACGTGTCCGATGACGGCTCGGTATCCGTGGGGCCCGATGGCAGCTTCTCGATCGACGTGCCTGCGGGGACGTACACCCTCTCGGGCAGCAGTCCCCTCATCGAGGACAACGCACCCGGGTGTGGCTCACGCAAGGCGGTCACCGTGGAGGTGGGCGTGATCGCGAAGATGGATGTCATCTGCGACATCGCCTGAGACGACGTGAACTGGTGGGACGCGACGCCGAGCGGAAGCCAGCTACGAATGGCTAGAACCCTGTCAGCCGAAAGGCGGATGCGCCCGACCAGGGCTGAGTTCATCCTTTCGGCGTCGGGCAGGGCGTGCGGCATTCCCCCCGGTCCGCCGAGAGGTCCAACGGCGAGGGGCTTTCCGGCAGGACGGGCGCTGGCGTCCTGCCCGCCCATGCGTCCCCCGAGCACGGGATCAAGACAGCGAGTGCCTTGCGCGATGACGTTGGCCCTACTACCGTGCGATTCCCCCGACGCGACGTGCTCGAAGGAAGGGATGAGCCGTGATGGCGGAGGGGACGATCATGGTGTGGGATCGCTACGGGGAAAGCTGGCAAGCGCAAGCGGAAACCGGCGGCAACACGATCGCGTTCACGAGGCTACAGCCCGAACCGGGTAAGCGGATGACCCTTGAGCGTATGGAACTCGCCTTCTGGTTCGAGCCAGACGACGTCCATGGCCTCTTAGCTCTCATCAACCGGCCCTCGCAGAATGCCGAAGGATCCCGCTAGGTCCTCGGAGGTGACACGATCAGGTCGTCCCCGGGGGAAGCCCAGGGCTCCATGACAGTTCGCGGATCCCCACGCCGGAGCGGGCGCATGAGCACGCGACAACGATCCCGACATCGACAGGAACCATGAGCGAGTGCATCTTCTGCGACATCCGTGGCTCGATCGGCTCCCGGCCAGATCCGTCGACGACAGCGGCCTCGCCTTGGCGTTCCTCGACGTGAACCCCGCGACGGAAGGACGCACCCTGGTCGTTCCGCGGAACCACCCGGAGGACATCTGGGAGCTGACGAGCGTGATTCAGCCGCGGTATGGGAACTGACGCGGATGGTGGCCCGACGCGTGCGGGCCGCGCTCCGGCCCGATGGCCTCACGATCCTTCAGTCGAACGGTGAGGCCGCTTGGCAGCACGTCTTCCACTTCCACATCCACGTCCTGCCGCGATGGAAGGGCGATGGAATTACGAGGCCGTGGGTGATGGCTCCTGGTGATCCTTCGGAACTCGACCGAGTGGCTCATCGGCTTAGAGGAACGGGGCCACTGGAGCAGTTCGGACCAGCAGGCATCCTCGTATGGCGGCTGTTCGGGCTAAAGCGTCATCGCGATCCTCACGATGGTGGAGCGTGGCCACGACGAGCGTCGAGGAGGGTCGTGCCCGCTTCCGCATCGGGCGGGCGTACCTGCCATTCGGGCAGCATGCCTGGATCGCCATCCTCTCCATAGGTGCCTTGATGGGCCTCTGCTTCGCCGCCATCAGGCTGGCTGGGGGCGCGAACCATCTCTCGCCGAGCTGGTTCTGCCTCCCGATCGTGATGTCCGGGGCCTACCTCGGGTATCGAGGGGGGGTGCTGGCCGCGCTCCTCGCGACGTTGCTGGCCGGCCCGCTCGTGGCGCTCGACACCGCCCCTTACGCAGCCCAACCCCCTTCCTTGTGGGTGGCTCGTGGAGGACTCTTCTTCGTGATCGGCCTCCTGAGCGCACTTGCCTCCGCGCGGGTGCGTGCCAGCTACGAGCGCCAGCTCCAGCTCGCGGAGACCTCACTCGATCTCGCCACCCGGAGGGCCGCCATGATCGAGATGGTGTCGAAGGAATTCAGGGCTCCGCTCACGTCGATCCAGGGCGCCACGCGCGCGCTCGAGCGACAAGGGATGGTGCTCGATGAAGCGCGCCCACTCCTCGCCGGCCTCGAGTCGGGCACGCAGCGGCTCGTGGATCTGGTTGCGGCCGTGAGCGCTGTGCTCGAAACCGAGGACGCGACGGGACCGATGCGTATCGACACCTTCTCCGTGAAGTCTCTCCTGCGCAGGGTCGTGGACCACCTCGGCGTTCGAGACGCGGGGGCGAGAGTGACGTTCGCGATCGAGCCGACCGCCCTCACGTGCAGGACCGACCCCGAACTCCTCTACCAGCTCCTACGCCACCTCGTGGAGAACGCCGTGAAGTTCTCCGAAGAGGAGGTACAGGTCTCCGTCGGGCGGCCCTCAGAGAGTCGATTCGTCTTCGAGGTTACGGACCGGGGTCGGGGTATCGACGAGCGAACGGTGCGCAAGGCGTCGAGCGCTCTCGGAACTGGCACGATCGAGGATCTCTCCCCCAGGGGAGTGGGGTTAGGCCTGTTCGCCGCGATGCGACTCGCGCGCGTGCTCGGCGGAACCGTCGAGTTCGCGGACCGACCCGGGGGCGGGACGGTCGCCACCCTCACGATCCCCGCCACGAGTCCGGAACCCCTTCCCGCCTGAACGGCGGCGGCCAGGCCCGCGGACCGCATCCGGCGCCCGAGCGATCGTCGGGAACCTGTCCGGCCCTCCGGCCTCACGCGGCCTCGACGACGGCCTCCGCCGTGATCCTGACGTCGGGCATCTGCAGCATGGAGTTGTGCACCGTGCAGTGCTCGACCACCGCCATCAGGCGGTCGTGGTGCTTGCTGGGGAAGCCCGAAGGCAGCTCCAGGTGGATCTCGATACGCCCCACACGGTTCGGGCGCTCGTTCGCCATCTCCCAGTCGCAGGCGACGGAGAACCCCTCGTGCTCGATCTCGTGGCGGTCGAGGAACCGGCCGGCGTAGAACGCGACGCAGGAAACGAGCCCGCCGACGAACAGCTCGGTCGGGGTCGGCCCCGCGTCGGTCCCGCCTTCGGCGACCGGTTGGTCGACGACGACCTCGTGTCCCCGGATGCCGATCGTGAACCGATCGCCATGTTCATGCTTCACATTCATCTGAGCCATCTCGGGCACCTCCTCGGTGCTCACGGCAGCTTCACGTAGCCGTTCTTCATCTTCCACAGGAAGTACTTCTCGAACGCGATCTTCGCGGCGTGGTTCTGCGGGCCGGGGATCATCACGCCGTGCTTGCGCGGCGGCAGCATCTTGTCGGCCAGGATCGCGACCCCGTTGTTGCCGGCGTCCATGATGCACACCGCGGGGATGTCGGCGAAGGACTCCTCCCGAGTGGGGTCCTCGCCCTTGATCTGAGAGACGATGTTGGTGGCCGCGACGTGGGCCATGGTCTCGGCGGGGAACCCCGTCTTGGGCACCCCCACGGCGTTGGCGGTCTGCCACGGAGCGTTGACGGCCGCCGCGATCCCCACCGCGTACACGTTGGGGTAGGCGAGCGTCTGGTAGGTGTCCTTGACCTCGATGAACCCCTTCGGGTTGCCGAGGCCGCTCGCGTTGACGACGTCGGCCCCCACGAACGGCGGTACGACCATGGCGTAGCGGAACGGGATCTTCTTGCCGTCGGTGAGCCGGATCTCGCCGGGCACGATCTCCTCCATCGCGACATCGAAGATCCCTTGGATCTTCGTGTGCTTGAAGAACATCTCGAGCATCTTCTCTCCGCCCGGGAGCCCCCCGATCCCGAAGTGTCCTGCGAACGGCTCGGCGCTCACGTAGGAGACCGGCACCTTCAGCTTCTGCTTCTTCAAGTGGTAGGCGACGTTGAACACGAACTCGTACGCCGCGCCGAAGCAGGCCGCGCCCTGGGTGGCTCCGACCACGACCGGTCCCGGGTCGTTCACGAAGCGCGCCCAGCCCTCGGCGGCGTCGACCGCGCCGTCCAGCGACGTGATCGAGTAGGCGTTGCCGTCCGGCCCCAGGCCCGGGAGGACGTCGAAGTCGTTCAGGTAGCCGGTGGCGGTCACGAGGTAGTCGTAGGCGTACTGGCCCTGCGACGTCTCGACCTTCTGGGACGTCGGGTCGATCTTGGTCGCCTCGCCATGGATGAACTCGACCCCGCGCGACTCGAACGTCTTGGCCAGGCGGAAGACGACGTCCTTGGCCTTGCGCTTGCCGAACGGGATCCAGATGAACGAGGGGTTGAACTGGAACCGATCGGACTTGGAGACGACCGTGACGTCGACGTCGTCGCCCAGCTCCTGTTTCACGCTCAGGGCGGCCGTGAGTCCGGCGAAGTTCCCTCCGAGTACCAGCACCTTGGGCGCCACCGCGCCACCTCCTCTTCGGATCAGTGCGGGTCGCGGCCCCACGTTCGGGAGCCGGGCTCGCGAACATCCTCAGTCTAGGCCGACGCTCGGTCCGTCCACTTCCGGCGGTGGGAATGCATCGATCTACACGTACGTTAGGATACCCCAGGGGGTATATCAACCGACCAGAAGGAGCAGCAGTGGCCACCGTGGATCTCAACGAAGTCGACGTTCGAACCCATCGTGACCGGCGACGGCATCGTGCTCGTCGACCTGTGGGCCGAGTGGTGCGGCCCTGCAAGATGTTCGGCCCGGTCTTCGAGGCCGCGTCCGAGACGCACGCGGACATCGTCTTCGCCAAGGTCGACACCGAGGCCGAGCAACGGCTCGCGGGCTCTCTCGGCATCCGATCGATCCCGACGCTGATGGCCTTCCGCGATGGTGTGCTCGTGTTCCAGCAGGCAGGTGCTCTGCCCGGGCCCGCCCTCGAGCAGCTGATCGCCGCGGTCCGCGACCTCGACATGGTCGAGGTCCACCGCAAGGTTGAGGAGGCGCAGCCCGCCGGATCTACTGGAGGGCATCGATGAACACGCCAACCACCGAGCGAAGAGGTCTGCTGAAGGGGCTGGCACGATGACGCCCTCGCGACCACGTCCGAGCGCTCCGGTGACCGAACCAGCCTCGGAGGTGCAACTGGAGACCGAGGACGTCGCCTCGCTCGTCCGCCGGCTCAGGCGAGCCGAGGGACAGATCGCCGGCGTGATCAGGATGCTCGAGGAAGGCAGGGATTGCCGAGACGTCGTGACGCAGGTGGCGGCCGTGTCGCGCGCGCTCGATCGGGCCGGGTTCGCGATCATCGCGAGCGGACTCCGTCGCTGCCTCGCCAACCCCGACGGACCGGGCGCCGTAGATCCGGCCGAGCTCGAGCGGCTGTTCCTCTCGCTCGCCTAGGGCGTCCACACCCGAGGCTTCAGCCGCCTCCCCGGCCCATCATCTCGAACGCGGTCGCGGCGACGGGATGAAGCGGGGGGTTCGGGCCGCGTACGCCGCGTAGTCGGGATACCGGGCACTGAGACGACGCTCCTCCCAGCGCGCCTTGATCGCCAGCCATCCCACGAGGGCCAACGCAGCGGAGGCGATCACCACGCTGCCCGAGGTGATCGCCGATCCGACCGCGAGCGCCATCACCCCGCTGTAGATCGGGTGGCGCACGTACCGGTAGAGACCGGTGGAGCGGAGTTCGCCACCCTGAACCGGGGTCGGGAGCGGCGTGGCGGACCGTCCGAGGTTCAGCAGTCCGATGCCGAGCACGACGAGGCCCAGGGTCTCGAGCACGCGTGCCACCGTTCTGAGCCAGCTCGGCGTCGTCCAGGCATCGCCCGGGGGCAGCAGGAAGATCGCGGCCAGCAGACCGAGTTGCACCGCCAGGAGCGCCCACGCGACGAGGCGGTCGCGATCGCCCGACGTGGGGTTGGAGGGTTGCACGAGGTACGAGCCTACGCGCCGGCGCTCCGGTCAGGCGCCCAGGATGCGGTAGAGCACGAAGGCGATCCCCGAGCCGATGAGGAACCAGCCGAAGGCGTGACGGAGACGGGGTCCCGCGACGTGCTGAGCCAGTCGACTGGCCGCGAAGCTGGAGGGGACGGCCCCGAGGGCGAAGGCGCCGGCCACCGCCCAGTCGATGTGACCGAGCGCCCAGTGCGTGGCCAGGGTGGGGATGGCCATGATGCAGATGACGAGCAGGCTCGTGCCGGCGGACTCGCGCATCGTGAGTCCGAAGACCAGCAGGTACATCGGCACGAGCAGGAAGCCCCCACCGTTCGCGAGTAGTCCGGTGAACAGCCCGACGCCCGCGGATGCGGCAACCAGCAGCAGGCGGTTCTTGCGCCGCACGCCGCCCGCCGCGCGCGCGGACGGGTCGATCGGCCGAAGGACCCGCTCGCCGACGACGATCAAGACCAGGCCGGAGACGATCAGCAATGCCCGGCCCCCGATCAGGTCCGACAGCAAGGCCCCCACGACGGCGGCGGGCAGGGCCCCCAGGAGCGTCCACCCGGCGGCGCGAGGCCGGGCCTCGCCCCGTCGGATGTAGGGCCCCGCCGCTCCGAGCGCCGCGGGGATCGTGGCGGGAAGCGGAGAGGCCACCGCGAGGAGACCGGGTACCCCGAGGACCGCCAGCATCGGCGTGGCGATCGAAGAGCCGCCGACGCCGAATAGGCCGGTCAGCGACCCGATCACGGCCCCGGCCAGGACGAAGACGGGCCAAGGCGCCATGATCGGACCTTACTCGCCACCCGACACGACCACGATGACACGCGCTCGACGGTCGTACCCATCCGGTACGGCGATGCTCCGAGATCCGGGCGAGGTCCCTCACGCCTCGGGCCTGTCAGCGCGGGTCCTGGCGAGAACCCCGACCTACGGTGGGATGAGAGGGAGGCTGAGGCGATGAACGAGAACGTGATGAGCGTGCAAGAAGAGCACCGTGCCTTCCAGCCGTACCTGGCGGAGATGGATCTCATCGCAGGCTCCATCGACACGATCCCGGTGGAGGAGCTATCGCAGCGACTGGCTCGAGTGCACGAGTTCCTCGCTCACGAGTTGATGCCCCATGCGGTGGCCGAGGGCCGGATCTTGTCCCCCATCGTGTCGGAGGAACAAGGAGACTCGTCCCTCACACGACGGATGACCCTTTGCCATGCACAGATGGCGAGACTGATCGACGAGCTGGACGCCCTCCGCCACCAGCTCAAGCGGGAGGGGATGAACCATACGTTGGAGCGAGGGATCCAGCGCGTGCTGTACGGGATCCACGCGCTCCTGTCGGCCCATCTTCTCGAGGCTGATGCAGAGCTGGAGCCCCTGCTGGAGGCACGTCTCTCGTCAGAAGGTCGCGAAGCGCTGTTCGCCCAGGTCGATCGATACGCCCAAGAGGTCCGGGAGCTGTACGAATAGCCCGCTCTTGAGCTGAGGAGACGGCACCGCACCTTTGGTCGGGCAGACCCACACGATCTCGACCCTGCCGCCCGGACCGCTGAGCTGGAGCGGGGAATCGAACCCCGGACCTCCTCCTTACCATGGAGGCGCTCTGCCGACTGAGCTACTCCAGCGGGAACCGGTCAGCATGGTAGACGACCACCGGGCCACCCGTGTCCGCTCGCGTC
The DNA here is from genome assembly GCA_963810915.1 of uncultured Actinomycetes bacterium. Lineage (GTDB taxonomy): Bacteria > Actinomycetota > UBA4738 > UBA4738 > HRBIN12 > JAOUEA01. The sequence goes on from CAWEPH010000006.1 coordinate 684,614, forward strand.
AGTCTAGCTAGAGGATCGCCCGGGCGGCGGCAGCGCCATCAGCCGGTGGTGTAGACGATGTGGAGGATCGGGGCGAAGGTGCCGTCGAAGGCCTCGGCCGTGCGCTTGCCCGTGCCGGTGACGATGACCACCATGGAATTGCCGCTGACCCAGCCGGGCCGCCCGACGATCTCCTGGACGATCGAGGTGATGATCGGGCGTTCGCTGGTCGGGGCCGTGCACCTGGATCGTGGGCCACGGCGGCGGCGCCCATGCCACGCTCGCGGCCGTGCGCGGACGCGACGAGATGTTGAACGCGGTCGAGGAGAAGGTGGCCGGCTTGTCCGCCGCCTGACCCTGGACGAGGAGGGAGACGGCGCCCGTGGTGACCTCGTCCGTCTCGAACTGGACGTAGGCGTTGCTGATCGTGGCTCCCGGCGGGATCGGCACGCTCGCGAACCGCACGCCGACCGTCTGATCGGTCCCATCGTTCACCAGCTCGAGGTCGGAGCTCGTCTTCGAGACGCTCCCGGTCGCGGACTCCTCGGCGTCGTCGGCGCTCGCGACGACGGGGATGTCGAGCATGACCGTGCCCGCGGCGTACACCGTCACGCTGACGTCGTCGCTCGCCTGCAGGCTCGAGTCGTCGGCGGTCAGACGCAGCACGTAGGTGCCGGGATCGGTGAAGCTCACCGTCGACGTGGGTGACGTGGGATCGGCGAACGTCGCGGTCCCCGGTCCGCTCACCTGCGACCAGCCGGCCGTCAGCGACCCGGGCGGGTTCGGCTGTCCGTCGTCGGCGACGGACCCCTGCATCGTGGCCTCAGCCGGCAGCGTCACGGCCTGGTCCGGACCCGCGTTCGCCGTGGGCGGACGGTTCTTCTTCGCGCAGTCGACCGACCCGGATCGAAGGTCCGCACCATTGACGTCTTGGAACGACCAACCGATCGAGTTCGCCGATCCGCCGGCCGCCGCCCCGTTCAGCTTCAGCCCGAGGAGCCCGTTCTGCTTCCCCTTGGACCATGCCACCCGCTGGCCGCTCGAGTCGCTCACCGCGCTGCCGAGACTGTGGCCCCCGGACCCCTCGATCAGCTCCACCATGTGCGCGTCCGCGGTCCCCGCGATGAACCCTGCGTCCAGCGGCTTGTACTCGGCCATGCTGTGGACGTGGCCGGTGAGGAGGAGATCGCCCCCGTTGTTGGCGAGCAGGCTCCACATCGCCTTCTCCCCCGACTTGATGGAACCATCGCTGATCGCGGGGACATGCCAGTAGGACACGATGCATGCCGGGGCAGCCGGATCCGTGATCGCCGCCTGCACGAACTTGTACTGCGCGCTACTCGCCGACATCGACGCCTCGGAGTTCAGGTCCAGGAACAAGACGCCTCCGAACGTGAACTTGGTGAAGAGCGGCCGCCCGTGCCAATAGTCGATCCAATCGGTTTGGTTGGCAGCACCCTCGTGATTCCCCAGCGTGGGCTGGGTGACGTCGGCGATCGTCCCCCACAACGTCCCTCCGCCCGGCACGTCCAACGCGGACCTTCCGTAGTGGTTCAGGTCCTCGGTGAACGTCCCCGTTTCGTAGATGTCTCCGAGGAACAGGAACAGCGGGGGGTCGATCGCGGCGAGCCGGGCGGCGACGGCGTTCGAGCTGGCCTCGTTCGAGGGGCCGTCCCCTACGGCCATCACCACCGGATCATTGGGCCCGTTCCAGGCACCTGGGAGGTAGTTGGCCCAATCGCTCGGCGAGTGTTGGAAGTCCGTCGTGTTCCCGTTGCTGAGCGTCACCGCGACGTCGACGGGCGCGGCGGAGAGCGATCCCTCCTGCACGCGAAGGGTTCCCGACGCGTCCAAGTACTTCTGCGTCGGCCAGACGAACGCGTAGTTGTTCGTCGACGGGGAGGGGCCATCCGCTTGGATGAGCGTCACCGCGGCGCCGCCCGACGGCCACCAGGTCGATATCACCTTGCCCGAGTTCTTGACGTTCGTGATCGTGATGGCCGTGTCGCCGCTGAGAGGACCGTCGGGAACCGTCACGCACACGGTATGTCCGCCCGACGAGCCACAGCGGCTGACCGCACCCTCGGCCGCGATCGGGACGAGGATCGACGCCGCCAGCGGGACGACGAGGAGGCACGAGAGCGTGACGATCCGCATCCTGGAGGCCATCAGAGACCCCGCTCACGGTCTCGTGCTGGCGGCATGTGCACAGGCAGCTCGTCCCTCGGTCGGGTCGGTGGGCAGTTCGTCGGATACGTCGGTTCGGTGAGCCAACCTAGTCCGTGGCTCTTCCGTGTCATCGACCATCGGACGTATGTGCGCTACGTCGGCCGCCAGGTCGACGCGCGGTGCGGATGCAACGGCCGGTGAGGCCGCGAATAGGTCAGGCTCCCATCGAGGCCCTGCCGACCGGGTGATACGAGAAGCCGGCCGCCACCAGCTTCGTCGGGGTCCAGCAGGTTCCGACCGTCGACCATCGCCGGCTGCATCATCACCCCTTTGAGCCGGGGCAGGTCCAGATCGCGGAACTCGGCCCACTCCGTGCACAGCACCACGCAGGCGGCACCTTCCGCAGCGGTGTACGGATCTGCGGCCACATCGAGCCCTTCGAGTTCGGCCTCCGCCTTGTCGCCGGCCATGGGGTCGTACACGACGACACGAGCCCCCTCCGCGAGCAGGAGCTCCGCCAGCGCAAGGGCGGGCGCCCCGCGCACGTCGTCCGTCTCAGGTTTGAACGCCACCCCGAACAGCGCCACGGTCTTCCCCTCGATGTTCCAGACGGCCTCCTCGACCTTGCGGGCGACCGCCTTGAGGGCCTCGTCGTTGACGCGACCGGCCTCGCGCAGCAGGCCGAAGTCGTAGCCCGAGGCGGCCGGCGACCCGCTCGAGGGTCACGATGTCCTTCGGCAGGCAGTACCCCCCGTACCCGATGCCCGCTCGCAGGAAGGCCGCGCCGATCCGCGGATCCGCGCCCATGATCTCGGTGACGCCGTCGACGTCGGCGCCCGCGAGCTCGGACACTCGGGCCATCGCGTTCGCGAACGAGATCTTGGAGGCGAGGAACGCGTTCGAGGCGAGCTTGGAGAGCTCGGCGGTGCGTGGGTCGGTCCGGATCACCCGCACACCCGCGTCCAGCATGGGCTCGTAGAGCCTCTCGAGCACGTCGAATCCGCGAGGGTCGTCCGATCCGATCACGAGCCGGTCGGGCCGCAAGGTGTCCTCGATGGCATGCCCCTCGCGCAAGAACTCGGGACTCGAGACCGCCACGAAGTCGAGCTCCGGGCGTTCCATCCGCACGACCTTCTCGATGCGACCGGTGGTACCGGGGGCACGGTCGACTTCACGACGAGGACCACGCCGTTCGCGGAGGCGCGTGCGATCTCGCGTGCAGCGTCCTCGACGGCCGTGAGGCTGCGATCGCCGAGCCCCACCGGCGGCCGGCCCACACACACGAAGACCACCTCCGTGCCTTCGAGCGCCTCGGCGATCGTGTCGGCGAAGGCGAGGTGACCGTCGGCGAGGCCGTCACGCAACAGCTCGTCCAGGCCGGGCTCGTAGAAGGGAGCCTCGCCTGCGCCGCAGCATCGCCACCTTCTCGGTGGATGCATCGGTGCCGACGACATCGTGACCCAGCCCGGCGAGGGTCGCCCCGGTGATCAGCCCGACGTGGCCCGTTCCGACGATCGCGATCCTCATCATGCGCTCCTTCCGGCGGCTACCGACGAACGGAACCAATCGACCGTTCGCGCAACCCCCTCCTCGATATCGACCCGTGGCTCATAGCCGAGGAGCCGCCCCGCGAGCGAGACGTCGGCCTGGGTCGTGCGGACGTCCCCTTCGCGGATCCCCGTATGGACGGGGTCGGGCACGACCCCCACGCGCTCGGCGATCAGGCCGAGCAGACGGTTCACCGACGTGGGCTCCCCGCCCCCACCGATGTTGAAGGCCCGTCCGTGCGCCTCCTCGGCGGCCCGGGCCGACAAGAGGTTCGCCTCGACGACGTCGTCGATGTAGGTGAAGTCGCGGGACTGCTCGCCGTCGCCGTGCACCTCGGGACGAGCACCGGTGAGACAGGCCACGGCGAAGCGCGGCACGACGGCCGCGTACTCCGACTCCGGGTCCTGGCCCGGTCCGTACACGTTGAAGTACCGCAGGGCCACGGTGGGCACGTCGTAGCTGAGCCCGATGCCCGCGCAGTACACCTCTACGGCGACCTTGCTCGCGGCGTACGGCGACCGCGGTGCGAGCGTCATCGACTCGCGCAGCGGGAACTCGGTCTGGTCGCCGTACACCGAGCTGCTGCTCGCGGCGACGACGGCCGCTCCGGCATCGCGGGCGGCCAGCAGCACGTTGAGCGTGCCGCGCACGTTCACGTCGGTCGTCATGCCGGGGTGCGCCATCGAGCGAGGCACGGACCGCTTCGCGCCCTGGTGGTAGATCGCCGAGCATCCGCGCGCCGCGTCGGCTACCGCGGCCTCCTCACGCAGGTCCGCCTCGATGAAGTCGACCTCGGGCACGTCGCGCAGGTTGTCGAGCGAGCCGTCGGAGAGGTCGTCGAACCCCACCACGTGGGTACCGTCGGCCACGAGCCGGCGGCAGATGTGGGACCCGATGAACCCTGCGGCTCCGGTCACGAGCACCCGATCGATCGACGTCATCGCCCGGACCCTAACCGGTCGCGACCCCGGAGCGGAAGGCCTGCGAGCCACTGAACCTCGTCCGGGCGCGAAGACTCATGCATCCGTCGTAGTCGGCCTACTGCATCGGGCGGCCGCTCGCCGGTGGGCGGTCCGTTAGCGTTCTCGTTCCGGCTTCGCTGGGAGTCCCGGACGGGGCGCGCCCGCGACCTGTCGAGTTGAGGAGGCAGACGGTGGGCAGGGGATCGCGAGCTGAGCTCGCCAACGCGGATCACAGCTCGACCCTCGTGTCGTCCGTCCCGACCGTCCTCGACGATCAGCGTCCGCTCGATCTCGTGGTGTCGCTCTGCTTGAAGCTGGAGGCCGCCGCCATCCCTTACTGCCACTTCAAGAGCAACGAAGCGCTCGACCGTTCCCTGACGGGCGAGAACGACCTCGATCTGTTGGTCGGGGCCGAAGGGGCGGAGCGATTCCTCGAGGTCCTCGCCGCGCTCGGGTTCAAGGAAGGACGTCCCCCCAAGGTTCGACGGATCCCGGGTGTCGCTCAGTACTACGGTCTCGATGCCGCGACCGGCCGACTCGTGCAGGTGCACGCGCATCGACGACTCGTGTTCGGCGACGACACGACGAAGAACTTCGCGCTCGACGTCGAGGATGCCTACATCGCCTCGGCGCCACGTGGGTCTCTGCTCCGGGTCCCCTCACCGGAGTACGAGTACCTGCTCTTCACGCTGCGGATGGTCGTGAAGCACTGCACCCTCGACGCGATGCTCATGCTCCAGGGACGGATGAGCTCGTCGGAGCGACGCGAGCTGATCTGGCTAACCGACCGCGCGGACCAGGCTCGCGTGCGGGAGCTCGTCCGCACCCAGCTGCCGTTCATCGGACAGGAGCTGTTCGATCGATGCGTGGCCGCCGTGCACCCGGGGCGCTCGGCGTGGTTCCGCTCGCGCACGGCGGGGCGTCTGCACCGAGCCCTCGCGACGCACAGGCGACGGCGGCGGTTCACCGACGCGTTCTTGCGGGTCCTCCGCCGGGTGACCTGGGTCGTGCGCAGGCTCCTTCGAGGACGACCCGGGAAGAGGCTCGCGGGAGGAGGTGCGCTGATCGCGGTGATCGGCGGCGACGGCGCCGGCAAGTCGACGGCGATCAAGGATCTGTCGGGTTGGCTGTGCGGTCCGTTCGATGTCGAGCCGGTGCACCTGGGCAAGCCACCGCCCGGCCTGCTCACGATCGCGATCAAGGGGCCGATGTTCGTGCTGCGCAAGCTCGGGATGTTCCAGAGCACGCTCGTGCCCGTCCAGTCTCTCCAAGAGCGGGGGGCGTCGTTCCCCGGATACGGCTGGGTCGTGTGGCACGTCCTCACCGCTCGGGATCGATACCGGCTCTACGCCAAGATGCAGCGATCCGTGCTGTCCGGTCGGATCGTCCTCTCGGACCGATTCCCTCTCGAGAAGATCCGGACGATGGACGGGGAGAAGACGACCTGGTTGGCGGAGAGCGACGACCTCGGGCGCGTTGCTCGGTGGCTCGTCTCGTCGGAGCACCGTTACTACGCGAACTTCCTGTGGCCCGACCAACTGGTCGTGCTCAAGGTCGATCCCGCGATCGCGGTCGAGCGCAAGCGGAGCGAGGAGGAAGCCGAGTTCGTCCGACCGCGCTCGCGCGAGGTCTGGCAGGCCGACTGGACCGACACGCCCGCGGTCGTGGTGGATGCGGGACGACCGCGCGAAGAGGTCCGGGCGACTGTGCGATCGATCGTGTGGTCGAGGTTGTGAGCCTCGTCGTCGAGCTCTGCGGGCTCCCCGGGGCAGGCAAGTCAACCTTCGCCCGCGAGGTCCTCGCATCCTCGACCGAGGGGAGCGTCCGCGTCCGACTGCCGGCCGAGGCGACCGGTCCCGAGGTACCGAGGGTGCGGCGGATCGGGAGGAAGCTGCGGCTGGTCACCGGGGAGACGCTCCGGCAACCGGCCTCCTCGGTCGACGCGATGCGCCGCATCGCCGCTTCGGGACAGGGCGACGTGGGCTCGATCTCGTCACGCTGGGTGCAGTGGGTGGCGACCCAGCGACTGATGACCGTCGCGCGATCGACCCCCGGTGTGCACCTGTTCGACGAGGGCGTGACGCAGGCGCTCTGGTCCTTGGGCCTTCGAGGTGATCCGTCGACGACGCTCGCGGCTCTGCGTCGGTCGGTGGGACGATGGGAACACCCGGACCACGTCATCGTCCTCGATCTCCCGATCGAGGTGATCGACCGTCGCCTGAGCGAGCGGGGATCGCGTCACAGCCGACTCCAGGATGTGGCCGACGCCGGGGCCCGGCGCGCAGAGCTCGCGAGGGGAAAGGAACTGCTCGATCGGCTCCTCGACTGGTGGGGCGAGGTGCTGCCGTCGGATGTGTCGGTCACACGGATGGGTGAGGGAGCGTGCTCATCGCCGTCGGGCGGGGGGTCGGAGCTGCTCGCCACCATCACGCGTCGGCCGCACGCCTCGGGCGTCGCGATCGTGTAGATCGCCTGCGGTGGATCTCGTCCACCCGACGTAGGTGCGCTACGTCACGGACCGGGTGTATCCGGCCGGTCCCCTGGTTAGTTTCCCCGTGGGGGCCTCGTCGGAAGGCATCCGACTCGATCTGAGGGCTGGGAGTAGGGCGTGGATCTCAATGAAGCTGTTCGACGTATCTTTCTCGTCCATCGGAAGCTCATCTTCCTCTGCGTCGTCCTGGGCCTGATCGGCGGCCTCGCCGTGACCGCGGTTCGTCCTGCGACGTACACCGCCGCCGCCCGCCTGACGCTCGGGCAGGGCGACGGCGCCCTGCAGGACCCCGTGGCGGTCGCCGACGCGGCCGAAGCGCTCGTGACGAGCAGGGTGATCATCGAGAACGCCGTCAAGGCGGCCGGACCTGCGCTCGATCCCGTCGATGTCGCGAACGACTCGATCAAGGTCAAGACCCTCGGAACCTCCGACCTCGTGCAGCTCGAGGTCACCGACACACGCCCGAAGGTCGCGTCCGCGCTCGCGAACGCCCTCGGCCAGGAACTCGTCAACCGGTGGCCGGACGTCAGCGGCGGACGGGGCCTCGACGCCCTCCAACCCCTCAAGGACGAGATCAGTCAGCTCAGCGAACAGTTGACCAGGCTCGACCAGACGATCGCGCTCCTCGACGTCCAGATCGCCCAAGAGACCCACACCGTGACCTCGGAGCAGCTCAAGGCCAAGCGTGATGTCCTGTCCGCGAACCGCGACGAGCTTGCGCAGCGGCGATCGCTCCTCGATTCGCAACTGACCGACGTCCTCGTCGCCGGCGCGAGTCAGCAGGCGCCGCAGGTCATCGACCCGGCCGTGCCTCCCCTCGTGCCGGATCCGAAGCATCGCGCTTCGGCTGGAGCCCTCGGCGCGCTCCTCGGTCTGCTCATCGGGATCTGCATCGCCGCCCTCCTGGAGTCGTTCCGACCGACGCTCGCCGACTCCGACGCCGTCGCCGATGCCTTGGGTGTCCCGATGTTGGGGAAGATGCCGACCGACGCCGAGGGGCAGTCCGAGGCGATGCGGAAGTCCGCGCTGAAGGTTCGATTCGCCGCGACGACGGTCCACGCGAAGACGATCGAGCTCGTATCGATCGGCCCGTCGATCGACCTGTCTCCCCTCTCGGACTCGCTGGAGGAGCTCGACGTCGCGGCGGGTTCGCGTCTGTCCTCTGCCGGCGCCAGGAACGGACGGATCGGCGTCCACCGGTTCGGGATCGACCCCGAGTCGCCGGTGCGATCCAACTCCACCAACGGGAAGACCGACAGCGCACTCGTCGCGGTCGTCCCCTCGACGATCAAGCGGTCCGATCTCCGCGAGCTCGGCGACCTCCAGGCCCTCACGTCGTGGCCGCTCGTGGGGGTGGTCACGTATGACCGCCGGAAGAGGATGCAGCGTCGTACTCAGCCGGCCCCTCAACCGAGGACCCGGGATGAGGGGGCGGCTTGACCCCTCTCAGCGTGCCGGCTGAGACGCTCGCGCGACCGGTCGTGTCGACCGTTCGGTTCGGACGGCCCACTCGAGACATGTCCGGGCTCGATCAGCGCTCAGCAGCGCGCGCGATCGGCGCGAGCATCGCGTTGATGCCGATCCTGCGTCCCGGGCTCGCGGGCTCGGTGACCCCCGCCGATGTGGTGATCGCCGCTTCGATCCTCGTCGTCGCTCTGTGGCTCGGCTCGAACCGGCTGTCGGTCAAGCTGCCGCTCGGGGTCGCGGTCGCGACGTCGGTGGTGGGCGGTCTCGTGGCGGCCATCGTCGGTGACCATGTGACGATCGGCGCCATCGCCATCGGGCAGGACCTCCTGCTCTTCGCTTGGTGTGTGGCCATCGCCAACGTCTGCAGGACGTCCGCGGCGCTCGCCGTGGTCCTCCGTGCTTGGGTGTGGAGCTCTGTCGCGGTCGGGGTCGTCATGATCGTCGGGGCCACCACGGGGTGGACGGCCCTCGCCGGTCAGGAGGTCGAGGGCGGACGCGCCGCGCTGCTGTTCCCGAATCCGAATCAGGCCGGAGGGTACTTCGCCGCGTCGTTCATGGTGATCCTCCTCTCCGGCGTCATCCCGCGTCGAGGCGTCAAGGTCGTCGCTGCCCTCGTGGTCGGCATCGCCATGCTCCTCGCGGCATCCAACGCCGCGATCGGCGGAACGCTGCTGGGGCTCCTCGTCGCCGGGATCATCGCTATCGCCAAGGCACGGGGAGTGCTGGTCGCGATCGCCGTCGGCGCGATCGCCGCAGCGGTCCTGACGGCGGGAGCGGTCGCGTTCGTGCGGCTCGATCTGGTCACGGCCGCTCAGCAGAGCGACATCAGGCTCTTCCGGAACACGCTCGGCAGGAGTCAGGAGAGCGCACAAGATCGCTTGGGAAGGTTCGAGCAATTGCGGGAGCTGTACCTCGTCCAACCCCTGCTCGGCTACGGGCCCGCGGCGACGAAGGCGGTCCTCGCCGACGGTGCATACAGCAGTGGGAACGCGAAGGGTGCCCATGACGACTATGCCGCAACGTTCGTCGAGCGAGGCGTGATCGGCGCGATCGGACTGATGCTGTTGATCGGGTCGTTGATCAGGATGACCGCCTCGTTCGCCGCCCGGCCGATCGACCCCCGCTTCGCTCGTGTGGTCCCGCATCCGGAGTTCCTCGCCGGCGCACTCATCGCGGTGGCCGTCACGTCCGTCACCCACGAGGTCCTCCACTTCCGATACGTGTGGCCACTCTTCGGACTCGTGGCGTGCCTCTACCTCTGGGCACGACCGGAGACGACCGTTCGGCACGACGTCGGTATCGGCCCTGCGGCCCGGGGCGTGCGCGCATGAAGACGACCGCCGCCGCCGCGGATCAGCCGGAGTCCTCGGGCTCCGCGCGTCTGCTCGCCTCCAACACGGCGTGGCGCCTCATCGCGTTCGGCGCGCGGACGTTCAGCGGCGTGTTGGCGACCGTGCTCCTCGCGCACATCCACGGCCCCGTCGGCTTGGGGAAGTTCCAGTTCGCCCTGACGCTGACCCTCCTGCTCAGCTTCGCCGTCGCGCTCGGGCTGCCCAAGCTGCTCGTGCGCGAGCTCTCGAGGCATCCGGAAGCGATAAAGCTCCGCATCGAGTCCGCGCTCGTCGTCTCGCTCGGCGCCGGGGTCGTCGTCACGATCCTCCTGCTCGGTGTCGGGATGCTCCTCAAGCACACCGATACCTCGGTCTTCGTGCTGGCGGGCCTGGCGCTCGCGGCCGACTCCGCGATGCGGATCGTGATGGTGCCGTTCTGGGCGCTCGAGCGGATGCGGTACGAAGCGCTGTCCGTGGGCATCCAGGAGGGCGCCTTCGTGGTGTTGGCCATCGTCGCGCTCGCGGCCGGGTTCGGTCCGGTCGGCGTGATGCTCGCGTACCTCGTATCTCGCGTGATCGGGCTCATCACCGCGTGGACGGTCGTGGCCGTCAAGCTCCACATCCGTCTCGTCCCTCGCTGGCACGCGGGCGAGATGGCGCCGATGATGAAGAGGGCCACCCCGTTCGCCCTCGACGACGCGCTGTCGTTGGCGTACATCCGACTCGACACCGTGATCCTCGGGATCATCATCGGTGCACATGAGGTCGGCCTCTACCAGGCGGCCGTGAACCTGGTCCTCTACCTCAACATCATGCCCCGGATGCTGAACTTCTCGATGTATCCGCGGATGAGTCGGGCCTGGCCCGACAACGTCGCCGAGCTCAGGCGACTGTGCGATTCCTCGCTGATGATGCTGGGCGCGCTCGCGATGCCGATCGCCGTGGGCTCCTTCCTCCTCGCCCCGCGGATCTTCGGCGTTATGTACGGGGACGGGTTCGACCGGGGCGTCCTGGCCTACCTGCTGGTAACGCCCCTTACCCCGATCCGCATGCTCGGCAACACGCTGGGCACGGCCCTCACGGCCGCCGACCGCCAGACGCAGCGCACCGTCGCCGTCGGTGTCGCCGCCGGCGTGAACGTCGTCCTCAACCTGATCCTGATCCCTCGCTGGGGACTGTTCGGCGCCGTGGCCTCCACGATCGTCACGGAGACCGGGCTCTTCACCGCGTACGTCCTCATGCTCAGGCGGGTCATCGGTCCCTCGTGTCTCGTCTCGGCGGTCGCCATCCCCGGGATGGCATGTGTCCCGATGGCCCTCTCGATCGTGCTGCTCTCCGACGCACCCCTCGCGGTCATCCTGGTGGTGGCGGGCTGCGTCTACACCCTGTCGCTGTACGCGATCGCCGCCCTCATGGCGCCGGGGAGGCCGAATCACCCGCGCTCCGTCGTGAGCGCGTTCGTGAGATGGGCTCCCGTGCCGACGACCTGATCGGGAGGCCCGTTCCGGCGCGCGGTCGTCACGCCCGGCCTACGCCGTTCGGGCCACAGTGCATCAGATTCCCGTGGCCCAACCGGCCTACACCCTTTACAGGAGGGTGTTGCGCTACGTAGACTCCGCGCAGGGACGTGTCTTACAGCAGATGCTGTATGGCCTCGAGGCATCGGCCGGAGTTGAGGGGAGCTGGATTGGCGCAAACCATGAGGATGGCGCCGGCGAGCGCGAGCCGCGACGACGGTGGCGCGGTGTTGCGCGAGATGTCTCGCCAGTTCGGGTCGGAACCTGATGTCGAAGCCGTGGTGCGCGCGTCGTCCCACTGGATCGGCGCGGCTCTGGGTTGGGAGTTCGACGTCATGCGATTCGTGCTGCCCGACGAGCGAGGTGACCTCCGAGCCGTGTATAGCGCCGGTGAAGGGATCATCGAGGATGCCTCCCTCCGGAGGGCCCACGTTGCATTCGACCGGAAGGCAACGAGTCGGCGCCCCGCACGGACGCGCCGGGGGTCGCAGGTGCTCACGTTCCCCCTCGTCGCACAGGGAGTCGCCTTCGGGGTGCTCGACGTCGTCGCCCCGTCACACGTCATCGATGAGCGGTGGGAGACGCTCGACGCCGTGGTCGGCCGGATCGCGATCGCCCTCGAGAACGTCGCGGTGCGGCACTCGATCGAGCGTGGCCGCGAGGCGATGCGGAAGGCAGCCCTCTTGGGGGCCAGGGTGGCGCACGCGCCCACGCGCGAGGAGGCGCTCCGCGAGATCGTCCGCGGACTCCATCAGGACTTCGGCCTGCGGACGGCCGCATGGATCGTCGAAGAGGGCGGGCCACGCCTCGTGTCCACCAGGGGTCTCGGGTCCGGACGCCGGGATCGGTTGCGCGCGATCGCCGCGTCGGGACCCGGCGATCTGTCCACGCGACTCGCGTCGACGTTCGCATCGGTCACCGCCTCGGATGACCCGGATGTGATCGACGCGGGCGGCACCATCGTGGTCATGGATGCGAACAAGGATCCCGAGCTACGCGAGGCGGTCGCGCTCGTTCAAGCGGTCTCCGGTCAACTGCTCTCGTGGTCGTTCTCGCTCGAGCAGCTTCGGAGGCGCAACGAATCGCTGGATACCGCGTTGACACTGACCGCGCACGAGCTGCGGGGCCCGCTGCTGGCCGCCAAGGCGACGATCGATGCGATGCTTCAGGAGGCGGGACGTGCTGAGGTGGACCGGGCACGCCTCCGGGACTCGCGACGTCAGCTCGAGGAACTCGCCAGCATCGTGGATCCGCTGCTTCGATGGTCGGTCTCGGGCGATGGGCTGAGACGACGCGGGGGAGATCTCGTCGGCCTGGTGGCCAAGGCGATCGACTCCGTCGTTCTCGAGACGGGTGAAGACCGAGTGGTACTCGAGGTGCCCCTCGATCCCTCGAGCGTTCCGATGTCACGTCGTCACCTCTCGTTCGCGATCGCGAACCTGATCCGCAACGCGATCGCGTTCTCTCCGCCCGCCTCGGTGGTCTCCGTTCGCGTGGCGTTCGATGACGCGACGGCGACGGTCAGCGTCCACAACGAGGGCATCGGAGTAGCCGAGGAGGAGGTCGAGTCCATCTTCGAGCCGTTCTCCCGCGGCCGCTCCGGGCGAGCGTTGCGCGCCGGCAACGGCCTCGGTCTCTTCGTCGTCCAGCGGGTAGCCGATTCACACGGCGGCCGGGTGTGGGTGAACCCAGGTGAGAACGGCACGACCTTCCATCTCACGCTTCCGCTCCGCACGACTGCGGCCGAAAGGGGTGTTCCACATCCAAGCGCTGATCGTCGATGACCATCGGCTGTTCGCCGAGGCGATCAAACCCGCCCTCGAGCAGCTCGGGTTGAACGTCGCACTCGCCACCACGGGACACGAGGCCTTGAAGATCGTCAGCAGATCCGACGATCGACATCGCCCTCGTCGACCTCGGGCTCCCCGACATGAAAGGGATCGATGTGGGAGCGCGGATCGTCGAACTGCAGCCCCAGGCGATCGTCCTCGCGCTCACGGCGATCGATGATCAGCGCTTCGTTGCCCCCGTACTCCAGGCGGGGTTCAGCGGATACCTGACCAAGGGTCTGCGGATCGCCGGCCTCGTGAGCGCCATCACCGCGGCGCTCGAGGGCCAGCTCGTCACCCCGGGGCTGTCCACCGGTTCGGGCGGCGCATCGAGGACTCGGACCCAGCAGCACGTGGAGCTGCTGGCCTCGACGCTCACTCCCCGGGAGCGAGAGGTGCTCGCGCACCTCGCCGACGGCGAGAATGGCCAGGAGATCGCGCGCGAGATGTCGATCAGCGTGCATACCGTGCGGACCCACGTGCAGAGCATCCTCGCCAAGCTCCAAGTGCACTCCCGACTCGAAGCGGCGATGTTCGCGGTGCGGCACGACCTGGTTCCGCGCACGCCCGACGAGACCGACGCCCCCCCTCGTGCGGATCGACGGGCCGTCTGAGGCCGGCTCCTACGCACGACGTAGCAGCTCTACGTCGTGTACCGCGTGTGACGTCCGCTCCCGCCACCTATCGTCGCCGCGGAAGAAGAGGGGGGGCCATGGCTGACGAACGTGAGCCGATCCGCGTCCTGCTCGCCGATGGGCACGCGCTGTTCCGCGAAGCGGTGACGAGCGTGCTCCAAGGCGAGAGTGACATCATCGTCGTCGGCGACGCGTCCGATGGTTCCGCGGCGATCGCGGAGGTCGAGCGAACGCGCCCGGATTGCGTCTTCGTCGACGATCAGCCCGGTGCGATCGACGGCGTCGAGGCGACGCGGAGGATCAAGGACCGCCTCCCCGAGTGCGACGTGATCCTCCTGGCTTCCGACCCGGATGAGGCGACGCTCGTCGCGTCGATCGAAGCGGGAGCGAGCGGCTATCTCACCAAGGATCGACCGGTCGTGGAACTGATCAACGCGGTGCGCACCGTGCGTCGAGGTGAGGTCGTCGTTCCGCCTCAGATGCTGCGGTCGCTGCTCTCGGGCCTGATCCGGCGACGCAAGGAGCAAGACGAGGCGATGCACCGCATGTCCCGGCTCACGCGCCGCGAGCTGGAGGTGCTCGCCCTGCTCGCCGATGGCGCCGGCAACGAGGGGATCGCTGAGAGCCTCTTCATCAGTCCGCAAACGGCGCGGACGCACGTCCAGAACCTGATCGCGAAGCTTGGATTGCACTCCAGGCTCGAAGCGGCGATGTTCGTCGCGCGCAACGGCGTGCTTCGAGAACTCGTCGATCTCACCCCCCAGAGCGGCTAGCCCTATGTCCGATCCGCGCGATCGACCGCAGGTGATCCATGTCGCGACCCGCTACCTGCGCGGGGGCTCTGAAGCTCGGATCCAGGACATCGTCCGAGCCCTGACGGACGTCGATCACCATCTGATCGTCGGGGCCGAGTCCGACGTGGATCTCGCTCGCGAACGACTCGCTCCGGCGTCCCTCACGGTCGTTCCTTCGCTCGTTCGGGAGCCGAATCCGCCGTCGGACGTGTCGGCCTTCCTACGGCTGGTATCGCTGTTCCGCAGCATGCCCCATCACCTGTTGGTCACGCATCAATCGAAGGCGGGGATCCTCGGTCGTTCGGCCGGACGATGGGTGGGTCGGGCCGCCATCGTTCACTCGCTGTCGATGGCGAGCTTCGGCCCCGGCTACCCACGTTGGCAGGACTATCTGTTCCGCACCCTGGAAGCGCGACTCGCTCGAGTCACCGATGGGTACACGGTGGTCGGGGCCGACCTAGCAGGTCGCTACACGAAGATCGGCGTATCGCCCCACAAGTTCCATGTGGTGCGGTCCGATGCCGGGCTCTTCCCGCGGCGCGCGGTCGACCGGGTCGAGGCTCGCGAGATGACGGGGGTGCCGTTGGACAGGCCGATCGTCCTGTACCTCGGCAGTCTCGAGCCACGGAAGAACGTGCTGGACCTCGTCGACCTGCTCGATCGTTCGGTGCGTGCTCGGCCCTCGCACGGGCGGCCATTCCTCCTCGTGGCCGGACAAGGACCCCTCGAGGAGCCGTTGAGGGAATCGCTACGCCGACGCGATCTCGCCGGCGATTCCGCATTGCTGGGGTTCGTCGAACGGCCGGCATCCCTCATCGCCGCTGCGGACGCGCTCGTGCTCCTCAGCCGTGTGGAGGGACTTCCCCAAGTGTTGGTGCAGGCCGCTGCCGCGGGGACGCCGTTCGTCTCCTACGAGGTCGACGGAGCGCGCGAACTCCTGGATCTCGGTGCGGTGGGGGCCGTCGTTCCCACGGGCGACCTGCCCGCTGCCGCAGACGCCCTCGGCCGAGTCCTGTCGCTGGACCGTCCTGCGATGACCCTCGATCTCGCCTCGTGGTCACCCGACGCGATCGCCGAGGGGTACCGGCGGGTCCTGCACCCCCTCGTGCACGCCTCCCTCGCGGGGCAGGAGCTCAGACCGCATCCCGTCCATCCTGCGTAGCGTTCGTACGGTCGCCAGAGCTCGATCCGGCCCCTCGAACCGCCCACGCGTAGGCCATTTACGGCGATCCACGCATGTCCGAACGATCGCCCGAGGAGACACTCGGCCGCACATCGTGGCCCGGGGGCGATCCGATGTTCTCCGGTGTCGGGTAGGGGAAGTGGGGCGCACGTGGGGACATCGCAGTACGCAACCGACCGTACGGTCGGGCGGCAGGCGGGGGATGCCGGCCGCGCGTCCGTCGTCGCACGGCTCGTGAAGGTGAGCGTCCCGACGGCCGATGCATGCGCGCTCGTGGCGGCCGTCGTGATCGTGGGCATCGCCCCGTGGAGCGTCGTCTACGCCACGATCGTCCTCTTGGGCCTGCATGTCGACCCCGCCCGAGCCGGGAGGATCTCGCCTCGGCTCTCCGCCGACGCCGGATGGCTCCTCGCCAGAGGGACGGTGCCCTTGGTGGTGCTCGTTCCGCTGGCAGCCGCCCTCGACGCGAACCCGGACTGGGCTCACCTGGTTCCGCTGTCGGTCGCGCTCCTGCTCCTCGGGCGCGGAGCGGCGTACGCGATCTCGCTCAGAGCGCGTGCCGTCGGTGCGATCGCCGAGCCGACCCTCATCGTGGGCGCGGGCGATGTCGCCGACCAGCTCGCGGAGATCATGGCCCAGCATCCCGAGTACGGCCTCCGTCTGATCGGCTCCGTCGACGCCGCGGGGCGACGGGTGGGGGATCAACCGATGCTGGGCGATCCCCGAGACCTCGCGGCGGTCGTGGAGGTCTACGGGGTGCGCCGCGTCGTGATCGTCTACGGCGTCTCCGAGCGGGAGCTGGTCGAGACGCTGAGGTCGGCCGAGAGGACGCCCGTAGAGTTCCACCTCGTTCCTCGCCTGTGGGAGGTAAGTGCGATCGCCCCCATGGCGTCCAACGTCGACGACCTGTGGGGCATCCCGATCGTCCAGTTGCGGCGGCCGACGACGCGCGCGCGCAACCAGATCGTGAAACGCTGCTTCGACGTCGTGGTGGGGTCGGTGCTGCTCGTGATCGCAGCACCGTTGATGCTCTTGATCGGCCTTGGGGTCCGACTCTCCGGCCCAGGTCCGATCCTGTTCCGTCAGAAGCGTGTGGGACTCGATGGGACCCTGTTCGAGATCATGAAGTTTCGCTCGATGCACGAGATCCACGACTCCGATACGCGGTGGTCCGTCGGCGACGATGAGGGCATCACCCGCATCGGTCGGATCCTCCGAGCAACGAGCTTGGACGAACTCCCCCAGCTGTTCAACGTGCTGCGCGGGGAGATGTCCCTGGTCGGCCCCCGCCCCGAACGGCCGCACTTCGCAGATTCGTTCCGTGCGACCGTACCGAGGTACGACGGCCGGCATCGGGTGCGTTCCGGCATGACCGGTCTGCCGCAGGTCCGAGGGCTGCGCGGCGATACGTCGATCGAGGAACGCGCCCGGCTGGACAACACCTACATCGAGGAATGGACGCTCTGGGGAGACTGCGCCATCATCCTGCAGACCATCAAGTGTGTGCTGACGGGACAGGGCGCGTGAGCGTGCAGCCGTCTCGGTCCAGCGCTCTGGAGGATCGAGGCGGAGCGCTGCCCGACTTCCTCCTCATCGGGGCGATGAAGTGCGGCACGACGAGCCTCTACCACTACCTGCGTGATCACCCGCAGATCTTCATGCCCACCATCAAGGCGCCCGAGTTCTTCGCGGAAGAGTCGAACTGGGGTCGAGGGATCACGTGGTACCGACGACAGTTCGAAGGGGCCGGGCCCGGGGTGCTCGCGATCGGTGAAGCCTCGAACGTGTACACGAAGTATCCGCGCTATCGAGGCGTGCCAGAACGCATCGCTCAACATATCCCCCACGCTCGACTCATCTACGTCGTCCGCGATCCGATCGACCGGATCCGCTCCCACTACCAGACGCGGGTCACCGAGGGAACGGAGCGAGCGCCGATCGGCCGCGCGGTGCGCGAGAACCCGATCTACTTGGACTACAGCCGGTACGCGATGCAGCTCGACCGGTATCTGGATCATTTCCCCCGAGAACAGCTCAATGTCATCCGGGCGGAGGATCTCCGTGGCGACCGGCGGGCGACGGTGCAGGGCGTGTACGCCTTCCTCGGGGTGAGCTCCGACCACGTTCCCAACGACATGGACAGGGACTTCTACGAGACCAGGCACCGCGCCGCGAGGTCACCGGTGCCGCTGTGGCTGCGTAAGGGGTTGAAGCGCCACGTGCCGGCAGCCAAGCGGGCGAAGGAGCTGGAGAACAACATGGTCCGCGCGCTCCGAGGACTCCGGAGGAAGCCCGACGGTCCGCCGGCGCTTCCGGATCATCTCGTCATCCCCGACGACGTGCGTGCCGAGCTCGCCGATGCCCTGAGGGACGATGTGCGCGGTCTCCGCAGCTTCCTCGGGCCGGACTTCGACGGCTGGGGGATCGCGTGAAGCTCCCGACCGGTCGTTCGATGCAGGCGCCTGGTCGAGGGGGGTCCTACGATCGCTGACGCGCGCCGCGTGTCTACGACCCAGGCGGGGCATCGCCGTACGAGTAGCTACCGCAGACGGCCGACGCCATCCGTCGTGTTCGCCGTTAGCGTTGCCGGAGTCGGCATCCCGCCGTGGGGACGCAGTTGCTCCATGGCGAACCGGTCAGGGGAGGGTCAAGATATGCGTCGTGGAACACGACTGATCACCTGCTCATTGAGCATGGTTCTCACCTTGGCGACGATCGGGATGGGCACCGCACACGCGTTGACCAGCACGACGCAGCCTCAGCTCACCTTCAACCGGCTGATCCAAACCTCGCCGTTCGCGGGAACGACGACCAAGGTGTCCGACAACGAGGGCAGCGCCTACGTCGCGAGTGACGACGCGTTCTGGATGGCGGACGACAACGGCGACGCGCTGTGGGAGGTCGACCGCACGACCGGGACGCTGCGCCGGAAGATCGCACAGTCGGTCTTCATCAGCGCGCCTCGCTTCGGCGTCGGCGGCACCGCCGGTCAGTCACGCACCGAAGACCTCGAGGCGCTCGCCTACGACGCGAACGCCGACATCATCTATGCCTTCTCCGGGAGCACGAGCGCGATCCCGACGGTCTTCCGCCTGAAGCGGGACGCCAACCACCAGTTCCAGGTCGAGTCCTGGCAGCCCCTGCCGTCGGAGTGGACCGGCGCGGGGTGGCGCTTGGCCGACGGCCTCCTCTACGTCGTCAACAGCGCGAACCTTCCGCACCTATGACTTCGCCACGAACACGTTCGGGCCCACGTTCTCGATCTCGGGGCTCTCGAAGGTCTACGGCATGGACTTCGATGACGCGACCGGCGACCTGCTGGCCGTCAACAGCAGTCAACGCCTCTACCGGGTGTCGATGACCACGCAGGACGATCCTGCCCGGATGGAACGGCATCAGCCTGACCGGGTTCGGCCTCCTCGACACCCGTGCGGTCGAGGTCATCGGTGAACAGGTGTTCATCACCGACGGAGCCGACACCAACAAGCGGTCGTCATCGAGCCCGATGTTCCACGCGGTCTTCGTGTTCGACGTCAGCGGACCCGGCGGACCCGGTCCGACCGCGGGCTTCACGGCGACGCCGACCTCCGGGACGGTGCCACTCACCGTGAACTTCACGGACACGAGCACCGGCTCGCCGACGAGCTGGGCCTGGAACTTCGGGGACGGCGGCACGTCGACCTCGCCCTCGCCCTCGCACGAGTACACCGACACCGGGACCTTCACCGCGACCCTGACCGTGACCAATACGCAAGGATCCAGTTCGGCCTCGAGGACGATCACCGTCAGCCAACCGTCGGCCCCGACCGCGAGCTTCACCGCGACGCCGATCACCGGGACGGCGCCACTCACCGTGAACTTCACGGACACGAGCACGGGCTCGCCGACGAGCTGGGCTTGGGACTTCGGGGACGGCGTCGGCACATCGACCGCGCAGTCGCCCTCGTACACGTACGACCACACCGGGACATTCACGGCGACCTTGACCGCGACCAACGGGCTGGGATCCACCTCGGCCACGAAGACGATCACCGTCAGCACCACGGCCGTCATCACGCCCACCGACGACACCCAGATCAACCTGTCGGGCGGACTCGTGCCCGGGTCCGCGCCGAGCTTCAGCGCGGACGGCTCGCCGGTGAGCGACGGCCTGCTCAGGTTCACCGTCAACGTCGGGGGCCAGATCACGGGCGCCAGGCTCCGCGTGTACTGCGTGGACGCCTCCTCCGCGGGCGGCACCTTCTACGCCGCCGCCGAGACCAACCCCGCCTGGAGCGAGAACACGGTGACGTGGGCAACCGCCCCCGTAGCCGGCGCCGAGCTACGGCACCCTGGGAGCGGTCAAGGTCGGGCTCTGGTACGAGATCGACCTCAAGACCCTCGTGACGGCGAACGGTACCTACACCCTGCGGATCAAGAACACCTCGACCAACGGCGCCGACTACGCCACGAAGGAGGGGGCGGCCGGACTCGCTCCCCAGCTCGTGGTGACGACCGCCTGAATCGGGTTCCAGCTCCTACGCGTCTGCGAGGATGGCCCGCATGCTCCGGGCCGCCTTCCTCGCGCTCGCCGTCGTCGCTCTCGCCGCGTGCGGCGACGACCACTGCCCCGACGCGAACACCACTCCCGGTCACATCACGTTCGCGAACGGAGCCCAGCTCACGATGCGGCTCGCGGACGATGCGCAGGAGCGCGCGGACGGGCTCATGAACGTGACGTCGCTACCTCCGAACGAAGGGATGGCGTTCCTTTTCGACGGTCCCACCGACGCGACGTTCTGGATGAAGGACACGCCGCTCCCCCTGTCCGTCGCGTTCGTCTCGAACCGGAAGATCGTCGCGATCCGCGACATGGCGCCGTGCACGGCGGACCCCTGCCGGACGTACGCTTCCCCATCGACGTACACGATGGCCGTCGAGGCGAACCAGGGGTGGTTCGCCCGTACACGGCGATCGAGGTCGGCGACCGAGTGGAGAGCTTCGATGGACCGTTCTGTCAGTGAAGGCCCTGAGGACTGCCTGCTCTGCCGCGCGGAGCGCGTCACCGACTGGTTCCACGAGGACGACGACTGCTGGGTGGCCGAGTGCGTGGTCTGCCGCACCCCCATGGTCGTGTGGCGCACCCACGGCCTGCCCGAGGCCGCGCACGAGGCGCGCCTCCTGGCCCACCTCGAGCGCGTGGCCGCCGAGCGCTACGGCGACGAGGGCTACTGGGTCGATCCCGAACGCCGCCGCATCCCCGATCACTGGCACGCGCACGCGCGGCCGGCGGGCGAGTTCTTCGATCCCAAGAGCTCGCTCTACGGACGCACCTGAGCGACGGGGCCGACGCTCCGATTGTTGCGGACTTGTGACTTCTGCCGCTCGCGCGCGGGTTGAGCCCTCGGTTGCTTGACACCTGTGGGTCGCCGCAGGCATCCTGGGGCCCGCGCAGCTGTTCGACCGGACCACCGGAGACACGGCTGCGACGCACCGCCGCTCCCCGCGGGGTTCACCCTCGGGCGACGGCACGAAGTTCTTTTCGGTTGACCGGACCACCGGAGGCCGAGCACCCAGAGGCCACCGGCTGCTCGGCATGCCGGTCGATCGAAAGGAGCTCGGATGCCCATCCGTCTCAGGAGGGTCTACGACGCGGCGCTCGTCGTGCTCGTGATCCTCATCCTCGCCGCGTGCTCTGCGAGCAACGCGTCGGACTCATCCACCAGCGCCAGCGGCGGCTCATGCACGCCGTCGGACAGCCCCACCATCACCTTCCTCGCGTACAGCACGCCGCAGGAGGTCTACGACGCCAAGATCATCCCGGCGTTCAAGTCCATGTGGAAGGACAAGCACGACGGCCAGATCGTGAACTTCCTGGAGTCCTACGGCCCCTCCACGACCCAGGCCCAGAACGTCGTGAACGGCCAGCCCGCCGACGTCGTGGCGCTCTCGCTCGCCCCCGACGTGGACACGATCGAGCAGGCCGGCCTGATCACCCACGACTGGACCGACGCTCCCGACGGCGGCATGGTCTCGTCCTCCGTGGTCGTGTTCGACGTCCGCCCCGGCAACCCCAAGGGCATCAAGGACTGGAACGACCTCGCCAACGTCCGGCACCCAGGTCCTCACGCCCGACCCCGCCCAGAGCGGCGGCGCGCGGTGGAACCTCGTCTCCCTGTGGGGCTCCGCGCTCCGCGGCGACGTGCCCGGCATCGCGAAGAACGACGAGTCCGGCGCCACCAAGCTGATGAACGACGTCACGGGCAACGTGGTCGCCTACGACAGCTCGGCCCGGAGCTCGATCCAGAACTTCGAGGACGGCAACGGCGACGTGGCCATCACCTACGAGAACGAGGTGAAGACCGCCGAGGCGGCCGGACTCCCGGACGAGGCCGTCTACCCCAAGGGGTCGGTCCTGATCGAGAACCCGGTGGCCGTCGTGGACAAGAACGTCGACGAGCACTGCGTCCGTGACGTGGCCGAGGCGTTCGTGAGCTTCCTGCACACGAAGGAGGCCAAGGCCTACTACGCCGACCCCGGCTTCCTCCGCTCGACCGACGTCGCCAAGGCCCAGGCCGGCGACCCGGCGAACGGGTACCCCGCGATCCAGGACCTCTTCACGGTCGAGGACCTCGGGGGCTGGGACGCGCTGAACGAGAAGCTGTTCAGCGACAACGGCATCGCAACGCAGGCTGTGGCCAACTCCGGCCAGTAGCCGAAAGGACGACGATGAGCAGCGCCGCGCAGATCACGACCCGCAGTCGGACCCGGTTCTCCCCGCGGTCAGCTGCGCGGCTGCGGCGGCTGAGCTTGCGCGGCGCTGCCATCGTCTATCTCGGGGGCATGGTGCTCCTGCCCGTGGTCGCCCTGTTGGTGAAGGGCTTCTCGGCAGGCTTCGGCTCCCTCTCGCACGCGCTGTCCGCGCCGGGGGCCCTCGCCGCCATCCGCCTCACCCTGATCACGGCCACCCTCACGGCGGTCATCAACGCCGTGATGGGCACCCTGCTCGCCTACGTGATGGTGCGCTACCGCTTCCCGGGCCGCGCGCTGCTCTCCACGGTGGCGGACCTCCCCATCGCGATCCCCACGCTGGTGACGGGCCTGATGCTGGTCGCGATCTACGGGCCCAACGCACCCATCGGGAAGTTCCTCGCGGACGCGGGCATCAAGGTCATCTTCGCGCCGCTCGGGATCGAGCTGGCGCTGCTCGTGGTCACCCTCCCGTTCGTCCTGCGCACCGTGCAGCCGGTGCTGCTGGAGCTCGACCCCGCCGAGGAGGAGGCAGCCACCACCCTCGGCGCCAACGGGTGGACCACCTTCCGCAAGGTCGTGCTCCCCACGATCCGTCCCGCGATCGCTGCTGGAGCGCTGCTGTCGTTCGCGCGCGCGTGCGGGGAGTTCGGCAGCATCGTGATCGTCTCGGGCAACATCGTGAACAAGACGCTCACGGCGCCCGTCTACATCTTCCAGCTCACGAGCCAGTTCCGCTTCGAGGAGGCCGCCGCGGTCGCGTCGCTCCTCTTCGGGATCTCGTTCGTGATGGTCATGATCACCGCGCGTCTCCTCCAGCGGAAGGAGTCGGCGTGAGCACCACCGCCGCGACCCCCTCGGCCGTGACGGCCACGCCCCCGAAGCCCGCCGCGCGCCGCGCCGACCTCCGCAAGCGCCTGGTGACGAAGTGGCTGCTCGTCGCGGCGGCGGTGGGCTACGTCGTGTTCCTCCTCTTCCTGCCGCTCGCCGGGATCGTCTGGACCGTGATGAAGGCCGGCTGGCACACGATCGCGGAGACCTTCTCGAACGGCAACGTGCTGCACGCCTTCGAGCTCACGGCGGTGATCGCCGTCATCACGGTCGCGGTCACGACGTTCTTCGGGGTGCTCGTGGCCTGGGTGCTGGTGCGCCAGCACTTCCGCGGGAAGTGGTTCCTGAACGCCCTGGTGGACCTGCCGTTCGCGCTCTCGCCCGTCACGGTCGGGCTCGCCGCCGTGCTCCTGTTCGGCCGCGGCGGCTGGTTCGAGCCCTGGTTCGACGCGCGCGGCATCCAGATCATGTACGCGCTGCCGGCCATGGTGATCGTGACGATCTTCATCAGCCTGCCGTTCACGATCCGCGAGGTGCAGCCCGTGCTCGAGGAGCTCGGCAAGGACGAGGAGGACGCCTCGCGCACCCTCGGCGCCTCGATCTCGCAGACGTTCCGCAAGGTGACGCTGCCCAACATCCGCTGGGCGCTGCTCTACGGCATCGCGCTCTCGACCGCGCGCGCGATCGGCGAGATCGGCGCCGTGCTCCTCGTCTCGGGCAACATCCAGGGCAAGACCGAGACGGCGACGCTCACCATCTACAACGCGTTCGAACACCGGCAACAGGCCACGGGGTACATCGTGGCGCTCACGCTCGCGACGGTCTCCATCGTCCTGTTGGCGGGGATCGAAGCGACCAAACACAAGATCAGAAGGGAGCGGACCAGATGACGCAGCCCATCGTGGTCGAGGCGCTCACGAAACGCTTCGGGGACTACGAAGCGGTATCCGACGTCTCATTCACGGCGCCCGCGGGCGCCATCACCGCCCTGCTGGGGCCGAGCGGCTCCGGCAAGAGCACCGTCCTGCGCACGATCGCGGGCCTGGAGACGCCGTCGGCCGGGACGGATCTGGGTCGGCGACGAGGAGCTCACCGACAAGAGCGTCCAACAGCGCGAGGTCGGCTTCGTCTTCCAGCACTACGCGCTCTTCCGGCACATGACGGTGGCGCAGAACGTCGCCTTCGGCCTGGCCGTGCGCAAGGAGTCCAAGGCCGTGCAGCGTCAGCGCGTCGATGAGCTGCTCGAGCTCGTCCAGCTCGCGACCCTTCGCGAAGCGCTACCCCGACCAGCTCTCCGGCGGCCAGCGCCAGCGCGTGGCCCTCGCCCGCGCGCTCGCCCCCCAGCCCCGCGTGCTGCTCCTCGACGAGCCGTTCGGCGCCCTCGACGCGCGCGTGCGCCAGGACCTGCGCCGCTGGCTCGACGAGCTCCATCGCGAGCTGGGCGTCACGAGCCTCCTCGTCACGCACGACCAGGAGGAGGCCCTCGAGCTCGCGAACCAGATCGTGGTGATGCACCAGGGCAAGGTCGAGCAGGTCGGCACGCCCGACCAGATCTACGACGACCCGGCCACGGCGTTCGTGGCGGGCTTCGTGGGCTCGGCCAACGTCCTGCACGGCGAGGTCGTGGACGGCCACGTGCACCTCGGGGTCGTCCGCGTGCCGGGCGCCGACCACCTGGAGGAGGGCTCGCAGGCCACCGCCTTCGTCCGCCCGCACGACGTCCGGATCACGCCGGACGCGCCGGACGGATCGATCTACGCGACGATCGACCGCGTCGCGTCGCTCGGCTGGCTCGCGCGCCTCTCGCTGCGGCTGCCGGACGACACGATCATCGTGGCCCACGTCCCCCAGGACCAGCTGGCCGGCGCCGGCGAGGGCGACACGATCTCGGTGGACCTGCGCAACCCCAAGGCCTTCCACCGCGAGGACGCGATCAGCGCCGAGGCGCTCGCCGAGACCGACGACGCCGCGCAGGAGGTGCCGAGCTCGGCATGAGCGCCGAGCCGGCCCGCGTGCGCAGGGTGGACACCTCGAGCGGAAGTGGCGACGTCCCCACCGAGGTCCTCCGCTTCGCCGCGCTCCCCGAGGAGCAGCGCAGGCTGCTGCTCCACGTGAGCGAGCTGCTCGGCGAGATCGCGTACGGCAACGTCGTGATCGTGCTGCAGGACGGCAAGGTCATCCAGATCGAGACCTCGGAGAAGATCCGCCTGCGCTGAGATCAGCGCGAAGCGAGCGGGAACGACCGCCGCAGGAACCGATCGAACTGCGGGACCGTGAACGCCGCGTATCCGTACGACGGGCTGTACAGGAGCCCCTTGTCGATCAGGCGGGTGCGGAGCTTGCCCAGCGCCTCCGACGATCGGCCGGCCACGCGCGCGACGTCGGCGGCCCGCTGCGGTGCGGGACCCAGCTCCGCCATGGCTCGCAGGTACCCGAGCTCCTGTTCGCTCGCTCGTTGGACCCTGACCTGGAAGAAGCTCGCATCCAGCCTCGCTTCGACGATGGCTTGTGCCTCGACCGCCTCGATCGCGCTGATGGGCGATCCCTCCGCCCGATCCCACAGAGCCTTGCCGTATTCCTGGATGAAGTAGGGGTACCCCTCCGTGTACACGACGACGGCATCCACGGCTCGTTCGTCGAACGTCACCCCGAGCTCGTTGGCGGGTTCCGTCAACGCGTCGATCGCGTCCGGCACCGCGAGCGGACCCAGTCGATGGAACCGGAAGAGGCGCTCGGCATAGGATTTCGCCTCCCCTGCCAGACGAGGGAGATGCGGAAGTCCGGCGCCCAGCAACGTGACGGGCAGCTGCCGCTGCCCGAGCTTGTGCAGCGCACGGATCAGGGCCTCGAACTCCACGCGCGTCAGGAACTGGACCTCGTCGAAGAGGAAGACCACGCCGGTGTCCTGCTCTCGCGCCGCCTCTCCGAGGGCGAGCAGCACATCGGTGAGATCCTCCCCCAGCTCCCCGCTGTCGGCCGTCCCGACGATGGGATCGACGTCGATCGTCCCCGTCACCGAGCCGTCCGATGAGACCGTGATCGAGAAGGACTGCAGGACGCCGGCGGCACGGCGGAGGCGGTCACGCCATCGATCGCGCGGCGCCAGCTCCAGCAACGCCCGCCGAACCAGCTGGGCGATCCGCGGCCCGAACGGTGCGTCGGGTGAGATCTCGGCTTCGACCGGCACCCAGCCCACCAGGGCGGCGCGCTCGGCGAACGCACCCAGGAGAACCGTCTTCCCGACCCCTCGCAAGCCCGTGACCAGGACCGCCTGGTCGACATGCCCGCGCCGAAGTCGCTCGAGCATGATCTCCACCTGGTCGAGTTCGGCGTCACGCCCCACGAGGGCTGGTGGCCGCACCCCGGCGCTCGGCGTGTACGGATTGAGCCTCGGGTCCACGAGCGCGACCTTATCATCTTTGGCACGGTTTGTCGCCTACCGACAAAGTCGCCCAAGCTGCCAATCCAGGGAGGCACCGAGGTCACGTCCACACTTACAGCAGGTAGATGCGCCTGCCGACAACCTAGGCATGGACGTCGCCCCGACACCCGCGGTGCACGACCCGGGCCTACCATCGCCGGATGCCCCCCGCCATCTTCGTCGCAGCGGTGAGCGCGTTGGCCGTGACCGGCTCGTGGATCGGCACCTGGCGCGCCGCGGTGCCCATGGGGCAGTTCGAGGGCGTATGCGAACGGCTGCGCGCGGCGCACCTCCCCATCGTGGCGCGCGACTGGTTCTGTTTCCCTGCCTCGACCGGCGCGCGCGCCGCCTCCACGGCCGCGATGCTCCTGATGGTCGTCGGGATCGGGCTCGCGTGCGCGGTCCTCGCGGCCGTCGGACGTCGCCTCACGGCGCTGGTGCCGCTCGCAGGGCTCCTCGCGATCGACCGGGCGCCTTCCGTGATGCAGACGTGGAGCATCCCGCCGTTCCTCGACCGTCCGATCACCAGGGTCGCGCTGGATCTGGCGCTCGTGGCCGCTCCGGCGCTCGGGGTGATGTGGGTCCGCAGGCATCGCCCGGCGCGGAAGAACGCGATGCGTCCGCTCGCGGGGCTCGTGGCGCTCGCCGTGTGCGTGGCCGTGCGGCCTGCGTCGCGTTCGCCTGGAACGCGATGCTGGCCCGTCACTTCGCCGCCATCGGCGGCATCCCGTTCACCCGGTGGCAGATCCTGCCCGCCGCCTTCGTGATGGGCGCCTTCGGCATGCTGCTCGGGCCCGACGACCGTCGTTGGTGGCCGTGGATCCTGGTCGCGACCGCCTTCCTGCTGAGCGCAGCCCCGTCGATGGCGCTGCTCTCCGCGCAGGACCGCTTCCCGACGTACGCGGGCTTCGGGCTCGTGGTCCCGTTGGCGCTCGTCGGCCTGGTGGGGTCGGCGTGGCGGCCCATCGCGGACCTCCTCGTCGCGAAGGGGCTGCTGATCGAGCGAACCCGCCGAGGGTGAGGCCCCGCCGTCGGCGAGGACCACGACCCCCGTGCGGGATCTCCCCCGCGCCGCGGTCCTCGCCGACGTGCTCGCCACGGGCTCGTCGTCGTCTCGCTGATCCTGTTCGCGGCCGACCCGCTCACCGCGGAGATCGAGGCCGCGATCCCCACGTACGTCGGGGTGCGATACCAGGCGCACGACGTCCGCGCCAAGATGGACCTCCGCGAGGCGGTCGACGCGGCGTTCGCGTACCGGTCGCGGAGCGGGACCTTCCGGGGCTTCGACGCGAGGACCGGCAGCGCGCTCCGATCCCACGCTCGCATGGATGGACGGTCCGCTCGATGCCGGGACGATCGGCGCCGTGCCCGAACTCACGATGGCGGTCGCTTCCGCCACCGGCTCCGCGGCGCGCCTCACCGCGCTCAGCGGATCGGGCCGTGTGTTCTGCATCCGGGCCACCGACGACGACCGTGTGACGTGGGGCGCGGGCGGGGCCGCAGGCGTGGTCGGCACCGCGCAGGTCCGCGCGGCCGAGCGCGAGGCGCTGGCGCACTGCGGCGACACGCCCTGGACCGCGGCCGCCGTCGCGACGACCCCGCTCGCGGGGCTCCTGCGCCGTGGCGAGCGACAGCGACTACGTGATGTGTCGCGCGGTCGAGGCCGAGATCGTGCGCATCCTCGCGACCGCGAAGCCCGCCTGAGCGCTCGGCTACCGCGTCCGCTCGGGAAGCGTCGAGGCCCCGACGTGGGTCTCCAGCCAGTCCTGGATCGGCGACGAGTCGCGGAGGAACCCCACGACCTTGTCCTTCGCCTTGGCGGTTCCGAGCCAGGCGCCGGCGCCCCAATCGCGCCACATCGCCAGGCCCTTGTACCGCAGCAGCTCGATCCGTGGATGGTCCTTCGGGTAGCCGCGCGGCGCCGTCTTCAGGGTTCCGTGCGCCATCACCTCGAGGCCCGCCGCGCGCCCGTCCTCCACCAGAGCCGACAGCTCGGCTCCCGTGCGCTCGTCGGCCACGGCGGCGCGGTAGCGCTCCAGCTGGTCGGACGCCATCTCCCACATGCCGCATCCCGCGCTCAGGCCTTCGGCGCTCAGCTGCACGTACCCTGCGCCGATCAACGCGCCCATGTGCGTCTTGTACGGCGACTTGTCCGGGCTGAACCGGACGTCGCGGTAGGGCCGGAAGATGCGGCCCTCCCCCCACTCGGGCGCGAGCTCGGCGAGCAGCGCCTCCATGGGGGCGCGGACCTCCTGCTCGTAGACCGCCTTGTTCCGTTGCCAGTACGTCTTGGAGTTGTCGGCCTCCAAGCCCTCGAAGAACTCGAGCGCCTCGACCTTCCACCCGCGGAACGCCATGCGCTCGCCTACTCGCGGCTCAGCATCGCCTCGGCCTGGCGCTCCAGGTCGAGGTAGGGCTCGCCGCTCACGTCGACGGCCACCCGCTTGATCGTGCCGCCGGTGAAGCGGTACGGCGCCTCGCCCGGGTAGTCGTCGGTGACGGCCTCGCCGCTGTCGCGGCCGACGCACAGGCCCTCGCCGGCGAGCGAGAAGTACCCCGGCTGGGTCTTGATCCGGCCCTCGCCGACCTTCTGGTCGCCGTGGTAGAGGGACAGGATGCCGGTGGCGACGCCGGGCGGGTCCTCGCCGTCCTTGTCGAACGAGGCCGAGAGGATCAGGTTCTCACCGGTCGGCAGATCCACGGTCCCGTCGACCTTCTGCTCCATCATGCCGACGAAGTTGTTGACGTAGTGCAGGCGGTTCTCCTTGACGTACAGGGCGTGCCCGCCGAAGCGCGCCCCGTGGGCGAACAGCACGCCCTCCGCGCCGGCAGCCGGGATGTCGACCAGCGCGCCGATCGCGTACGAGCGGTTGCGGATGTTGACCGCCTGCTGCTCCGGGACGTCGGCGGTGTCGGGGAAGTAGATGTAGCGGTCGCGCGGCGGCGCGAGCAGCGGCCGCGGCGTCAGGATGATCTCGAGCGCCGAGCGGTCGTCGAGCGGGAACGCGCCGTTGCGGCCCGCCTCGGCGAACCACAGGTTGACGAGCTCCCGGAGCTTCTCGGGCTCCTCGGCCGCCAGATCGTGGAGCTCGGAGCGGTCGACGTCGGTGTGGTACAGCTCCCACTCGTCGTCGTTGAAGTTGCTCCATCCGGCGATCGTCGGGTGGGTCGTGACGGCCTTCCAGCCGTCGTGCCAGATGCCGCGCGAGCCGAGCATCGAGTAGAACTGCGTGCGCCGCGCCGACGTCGCCGAGGCGTCGTCGAAGCTGTAGCGCATGCTCACGCCGTCGAAGGCGCTCTGCACGTGCCCCTTGATGCGCTCGGGCGGCTCGACGCCGAGGCAGTCGAGGACCGTCGGCACGAGGTCGATCGCGTGGTGGTACTGGGTCCGGATCTCGCCCTTCGCCTTCATGCCGGCCGGCCACGAGATGATGCACGGGTCGGAGGTGCCGCCGTTGAACTCGTAGCGCTTCCACATCTTGAACGGCGTGTTGAAGGCCATCGCCCAGCCGTTCGCGTAGTGGTTGTAGGTCTTGGGGCCGCCGAGCTCGTCGAGCATCGCGAGGGCCGAGTCGAGGTCGTCGGGCATGCCGTTGAAGAGCCGGTTCTCGTTGACCGACCCGTTGGGGCCGCCCTCGCCGCTGGCGCCGTTGTCGGACACGAGGATCACCAGCGTGTTCTCGCGCTGGCCCGAGAACTCGAGGAAGTCGAGCAGCCGCCCGATGTGGTGGTCGGCGTGGGCGAGGAAGCCCGCGTAGACCTCGGCCATGCGCGAGAAGAGCTCCTTCTCGCCGTCGGAGAGCGAGTCCCACGGCTTGGTCACGTCCATCGACGGGAAGGGCTTGCCGTCGGGCCCGGTGCGCGTCTCGGGCGTGCCGATCGGGTTGACCGGCGGGAGCTCGGTGTCGGGCGGGACGATGCCCATCTCCTTCTGGCGCGCCAGCGTCTGCTCGCGCAGCGCCTCGTAGCCCATGTCGAACCGGCCCTTGAACTTGTCGATCCACTCCTCGGGCGCGTGGTGCGGCGCGTGGCAGGCGCCGGGCGCGTAGTAGAGGAAGAACGGCTTGTCCGGCGCGATCGCCTTGGCGTCCTTGATGAACTCGAGCGCCTTGTCGGTGATGTCGTCGGTGAAGTGGTAGCCCTCCTCCGGCGTCGTCGGCGGGTCCACCGGGTGGTTGTCGTAGACGAGCTCGGGATACCACTGGTTGGTCTCGGCGCCGAGGAAGCCGTACCAGCGCTCGAAGCCGCGGCCGGACGGCCAGTTGCGCCGCGTCGCGGCCAGGTTCATCTCGTCGGTCGGGCACAGGTGCCACTTGCCGACCATGTAGGTGTTCCAGCCGAGCTCGCCGAGGATCTCGGGGAGCATGCCGTTCTCGGGCGGGATCGTGCCGCTCGCGTTCGGGAACCCGATCGCGGCCTCGGTGATGCACGCCATCGAGTTGCGGGTGTGGTTGCGCCCCGTCAGCAGGCACGAACGCGTCGGCGAACAGAGCGCCGTGGTGTGCCACTGCGTGTAGCGCACGCCGTCGGCCGCGATCCGGTCGATGTTGGGCGTCTCGATCGGCCCGCCGTAGCAGCTCATCGCCGAGAAGCCGACGTCGTCGAGCACGATGTAGACGACGTTGGGCGCGCCGTCGGGCGCCTTCGGCGGCTCGAAGGGCGCCCAGTCCGGCTCGGAGTCGCGGATGTCGACGTTGATGGTGCCCTTGAACGGCTTGTCCACCATGCACTCCCTGTCCGGACGACGACGGTCTAGCGAGGATACCCCGCACACCGATGTTGGGGGCCGCGAGGTGCACGCGCGGCGGCGTGCAGGAGAACGGATCGCGAACGATCGGCGATGTGCCCAGTTGCTCCTACGCTTGACCGAGGTCGGCCGGACCACGAATCTCGAAGCGGGCATCGCAGGAGGAACATCGGTGAGCACGACCATCGAGCCGGCCGCGTCCCCAAGGTCGTGTTCCTGTGCGTGCACAACGCGGGTCGTTCCCAGATGGCCGCGGGATGGCTCCGGCACCTCGCCGGCGACGGCGCGGAGGTCTTCTCGGGCGGCTCCGACCCCGCCGCCGAGGTGAACCCGGCCGCGGTCGCGGTCATGGCCGAGGTCGGCATCGACATCGGTGATCTGATCCCTCAGCGCTGGACGGACGACGTCGTGCGGATCGCCGATGCCGTCATCACGATGGGCTGTGGCGACTCGTGTCCGGTCTTCCCGGGCGTCCGCTACGTCGACTGGGACCTCGACGATCCGGCAGGTCTGCCGATCGACCAGGTGCGGCCGATCCGCGACGAGATCGAGCGCCGGGTGCGCGGCCTGATGGACGAGCTCGAGATCCACGCTCGGGTAACCTGGTCCGCATCCAAGAGGCTCCGCCGATCCGCCCGGCGATCGCACCGGAGGTCGAGCGGCCAGGACTCGTCCGGCGCATGGAGGTGCTTCGCGATGGCAGAGAAGAAACCTGCAACGAAGGGCACGCAGCGGTCCGCAGAGAGCACCGCGAAGAAGACATCCGGGGGACTCACGGCCGAGGAACGAGCCGCGATGAAGGAGCGCGTCCGAGAGCTGAAGGCGGAGGCGCGCGTGAACAAGGACAGGGCGGAAGGGGAAAAGGCCGTGCGTGCTTCCATCGCCACGATGCCGCCACCCGATCGCGCCATGGCCGAGCGGCTCCACGCGATCGTGACGGCGAACGCCCCGGATCTGTGGCCGAAGACCTGGTACGGGATGCCCGCC
Source organism: uncultured Actinomycetes bacterium (assembly GCA_963810915.1). GTDB lineage: Bacteria > Actinomycetota > UBA4738 > UBA4738 > HRBIN12 > JAOUEA01. The sequence continues at coordinate 717,234 of CAWEPH010000006.1, forward strand.
TACGCAAAGGACGGCAAGGTCGTCTGCTTCTTCCAGAGCGCGGACAAGTTCAAGGCGCGCTACGCGACGGTCGGGTTCAACGACACGGCGAACCTCGACGACGGCGCCATGTGGCCGACCTCCTTCGCGCTGAAGGCGCTGACCGCCAAGGAGGAGGCGAAGATCGCCGCGCTCGTGAAGAAGGCGGTGCGCTGAGGAACGAGCTCGCCGCTCATGCCGACGCTGACGCGACCGAGGCCGGCACGGAGAGCTGGGCTTGAGCCCAGGATGGAGAGCTGGGCTTGAGCCCGGGACGGATCGGGCCCGGCGACATCCGCCGCCGGGCCCACATCCCTGAACCGCAGACCGTCCGATCGGGACGGTCGTCGGACCGATAGGCCTTACTGACCTTCGGCGGCCTTGATCTGCTTGGCCAGCTCGTCGGCGTTGGCGTCGATCTCCTTGGAGACGAAGCGGTTCTCCGCCTTGATGCTCGCCGCGATCTGATCCGCCATGTTGGTCGCGTAGACCACGAGCAGACCGGCCTTGCCCTTGTCGAGCGTGGCGCCGAGCTGCTTGAGGTCGCCGTCGTCCATTCCGCCCTTCACGTGGCCCGTGACGGCCCCGATCGTGGCGCCGGCCGCGCCGCCGGCGATCATGCCGCCCGCGAGGGCGACCGGCGGGAAGATCGCGCAGACCGCGCCGATCGCGAGGCCCCACCCCAGGCCCTTGGCGGCGCCGTGACGGGTGGGTTGCTCGTGCTTCTTCACGACGCGGACCTTGCCCTCGTCGTCGCGGTCGATCACCGCGGCGTCGAAGTCATGCGAGGCCTCGACCTCGTAGTACAAGGCCTTCACCGCCTCGTAGTCGACCTCGGCGTCGGAGACGCTGTCGTACGACGCTGCCAGGACCAGCAGCATGTCGTTGTCGGTCATGTGCCCTCCCTTCCGGGCCCATCGGCGATGAGCCCACGGTTCCCGCATCTCGTGCGGGCTTCCCACCGAGCCTACGACCGTGCGCCGATGCATACACATGAGTGACGATCTGCGGAGAACCTATCGAAGGTCGTTACCCGCTCGATAGCGGGACGGGATGGACGCAGATGTCATCGTGATGTTCTCCTGTCGCGGCCGACGATGTCGGCGTGGACGAGGGCGGTGGTGAGGACCGATGACGAGCCTGCACCAGGAGACCGAGCCATACGCGCACGGGATGTTGGACGTCGGAGACGGCGATCGCATCTATTGGGAGACATGCGGCAACCCGCGAGGCAAGCCGGCCGTCGTGGTCCACGGTGGCCCCGGATCCGGCTGCACGCCGTGGCACCGCAGGCTGTTCGATCCTGCCGCCTATCGCATCGTGCTGTTCGATCAGCGCAACTGCGGTCGGAGCACGCCGCACGCGAGCGAACCGGACATCGATCTCACGGCCAACACCACGCAGCACCTCGTCGCGGACATGGAGTGGCTGCGGGCGCACCTCGACGTCGACCGGTGGCTGGTGTGGGGCGGATCGTGGGGCAGCACGTTGGCGCTCGCCTACGCCGAGGCGCACCCGGACCGGGTCACGGAGATGATCCTGTGGGGCGTCACCACGGGACGGCGCGTGGAGGCGGATTGGTGGTTCCGCGGCGGTGTGGCGCCGCTGTTCCCCGTGCAGTGGCGGGCACTTCTCGACGGGGTGCCGCCGGACGCACGCGACGGGGACATCGTGGAGGCGTACGCGCGACTCCTGCACGACCCCGATCCCGAGGTGCGCCGACGTGCCGCACTCGCGTGGTGCACGTGGGAGTCCACCACACCCGATTGGCCGCCGACGATGGCGCTGGACCCGCGCTACCGCGACCCCGACTTCGCCTTGGCGTTCGCGCGCCTCGTGACGCACTACATCCGGCACGACGTCTTCCTCGAGGACGGGATCCTGCTCCGCGACGCCCACCTGCTTGCGGACATCCCCGGCGTCCTCGTGCAGGGACGCTTCGATCTCATGGCGCCGATCGCCAACGCGTGGGAGCTCAGCCGCGCGTGGCCCCGCGCCGAGCTCGTGATCGTCGACGACGCCGGTCACGCTGCCGACGAGCCGGCCCTCACGCGGGAGTTGCATCCGCGCCGCCGATCGCTTCGCCGCACGGCGATAGTCGCGGGTCGGTCGGTCGATGCGCCTTCTCAGGCCGTCAGGTCGGCGCCGTGGCACCGCTTCCACTTCCGGCCGCTGCCGCACGTGCAGGGGTCGTTCCGCCCGCGGCGCGCGTCTTCCGTGGCGTAGACCGCCATCACGTCGGCCGGCGCCTCGCCGGCGCGCAGGAGATCGCACATCATCCGCATGGGCCGGTCGACGTGGTGGAAGAACGCCTTGTAGCTGGGGCACAGGTAGTGCTGGCCCTCCTCGCCGTAGGGCGAGGTCGCGAACCGGTCCTTGGGACATCCCCCGTTGCAGGCGAAGCGGACGTCGCAGTCCAGGCAGAAGCGGGTCAGGGTGTCGAGCTTGTCCTGGCCGAACTTCCGCTGCTCGGGCGAGACGATCAGCTCCAGCATGTGCTTGTCCTTGATGTTGCCCAACAGGTAGTCGGGCTCCACGAAGTGATCGCACGAGTACAGGTCGCCGGTGTGCTCGATCGCGAGCTGGAGGCCACACGTCTCCGCGTGCACGCACATCCCGCCGGGCTCCCCGTAGAAGTTCGCGAGGGCCGTGTCGAACATCTGGACGTACACGGTGCCGATGTCGCGGCGCACCCACTCCTCGAACACGTCGATCATGAAGCGTCCGTACTGCTCGGGTCCGACCGAGCGGTGGGTGACGAGGTCGCCCTCCTGCTTGTAGAGGGGCCGGCCCTTCACGCCCTCGCCCCACCCCGCCTCGGCGATGGCGAAGTTCTCCTCGGTCGCCCGCTCGATGATCGGGATGAACTGGATGAACGTGGCGCCGAGCTCGTCGCGGAAGAACGTGTAGACCTCGCGGCCGTGATCGCCGTTCACCGCGTGGATCGTCGTGAGCACGTTCCAGTCGACCTCGTGGCGCTTGAGCACGTCGAGGCCCGCCATCACCCGGTCGAAGGTGGGCTTGCCGCCCTTGTCCACGCGGTAGGCGTCGTGCATCTCGGGGGGGCCGTCGATCGAGATGCCGACCAGGAAGCCGTGCTCCTTCAAGAAGGCGCCCCACTCGTCGTCCAGGAGCGTCCCGTTCGTCTGCATCGTGTTGAGGATCCGCTGGCCGGGCTTCGCGAAGCGTTGCTCGAGCTCGACCGAGCGGCGGAAGAAGTCGAGGCCCATCATCGTGGGCTCGCCCGCCCTGCCAGGCCACGACGACCTCGTGGTGATCGGGGTGGGCCTCCAGCAGCTGGCGGATGTAGGTCTCGTGGATCTCTGAGGCCATGCGGAAGCGGCTGCCCGGGTAGAGCATCTCCTTCGACAGGAAGAAGCAGTACTCGCAGTCGAGGTTGCAGATGGCCCCGGTGGGCTTGGCCATCAGGTGGAAGGCGAGAGGAGCCCCAGGCACCGTCAGGACGGGGCCGGCGGACTCGGGATCCGCCGCCGGGCTCGTGATGTCCGTGCGCTCGACCATCTCGGCCAGTCTACGGTCGGTTTCGGCTCCTACCCGGGGTCACGGATCCCGACCTCCTCGCTGAGCCTCATCGGATCGAGGAGGACGATCCGGTCGCGAGAGGTCTCGATCAGCCCCTCATCTCGTAGCTGGTGGAGGGTCCGGGTCACGACCTCCCGCACCGACCCGATGGCGTCGGCCAGCTCCTGTTGGCTCGCGCGCACGACGAGATGCCGCTCGTCACTGGGGGAGGCGAGATCCAGCAGCTGGAGGACGAGACGCTCGCGGAGCGGAAGGAAGGCCTGCTCCGAGAGATCTTCGAGCGCCTTGTACAGCTGCCGTGTCAACTCCTCGGCACACGCGCGGGCGACGCGTGGATCCGACGCGAGCAACGAGCGAAGCGTGTCGATCTGAAGGGCCGCCACCGACGCCGAGGTCATCGCCTGGATGCTCGTCGGTCCAGGCCCTCCGAGCACGAGGAGGAGGCCCGCCACATCGCCGTCGCGCGCGTAGCGCACCGTCACCTGCCGACCGTCGGCGGACCTCAGGAACACCCGCAGGAGGCCGCTCATGACCACGATGACGCGCGGGCTCTCGCCGTCGCGATAGATCAGCGCGCCCGCGGGGACGGTGATCCGGATCGCCCCGGCCAGGAGCCGATCGGCCACGTCCTGCGGGAGATCCGAGAGGAACCCACCACGCGAGCCAGCCCGGACGAACTCTTCGAGCACGGTCTCCGACCGGGCCTGGATCATCCCGATCAAGCCCTGGTCTTCCCCCTCTAGAGCCAGTGTAGGCACGCTCCAGAGACAGTGTTCGTCGTCGGTGACCCAGGTCACCCTCGCTTCGCATCACGGTCACTGACCGGGTATGCGGGCCGTGCCAGCATGAGGTTGGAGAGGAAGCGAAGGGGGTGCGTGATGAAGCGGTTCGAATACCGAGTGGAGCAACTGCCGACCTACGAGCACTATGAGGTACACACCAAGGAGCTGCTCGAGCGGCTGACCGAGTTGGGCAACGAGGGATGGGAGGTCGCGAGCGTCGACCTCACGTGGCACCCCTCCTACTCGCCTGCGGCACAGGCGCACACGCCGGTCCCCGTGCTGCTGAAGCGCGAGGTGGTCGCGGCCTGAGACCGCGGGGATGGAAGAGGGCGACCGTCGACCCGACGGCCGCCCTTCATCTCATGCGGTGTCCTCGCGTCATGAAGAACCTGCGAGAAACGCCCCCTCCCAGGCAGGACGATCTGGGGCCGAGCCGTCGTTGAGCATCGCGCGCCACGCCTCGTCCGTGAGCCGATCGCTCACGGGCTGCGTGAACTCGTAGTACGCGTTCGCGGCCCCGACCGCATGCCAACGCATCGCCGTCCTCCGGCTCGAACGTACGCGCGCCGGCCTGCGGGGCCATCAGGCCTCCGACCCATCGCCGGGGGGACCTGTCGTCTAGTCGAGCAACGCGGAGTACGCGCGTTGCGCGTCGGTCAGGCGCACCGAGAGCGTCGTCGCGAGCCATCGATGGAGCGCCGCGGCGGTCTCCGGTTCCTCGGCCTCCAGACGCTCGATCGACGCGCGGGTCAGCTCGAGGACGACGCTCGGCACCTCGACGATCACGTCCGCCGTCCGGGGAACCCCGGAGTACAGGGCCACCTCCCCCACCACCACGCCGGGTCTCACCGTGCTCAAGCGGAGCCGCTCCCCCTCGGGCGTCGTCAGCTCGACCCGCAATCGGCCCGACTCCAGCACGAACAGGTCGTCGGGTGGATCGCCCTGCCGGATCAGCACGGTGCCCTCGTCGAGCGACCGACGCTCGAGATAGGCCTCGAGGTGGGGTGGAAGGCCGGCCGCGCCGTCGCTCGGTCCGGCCGCGGCCGCCGGCTGCGACTCGGCGAGCAGGACGTCCTCGCACCGCTGCAGCCCGCGATCGAGGTCCGGCTCGAACCGGACGATGCCCTCCGTCGCGACCACCCCCCGCGTCGCAGCTGGTCCTCCACCCGCTCGGCCGCGCCCGCGAACACGACCTCGAACCCGCTCGCCTCCGCGAGCTGGACCACCTTGTGGAGCGCCAACACGCCCGATGAGTCGACGCCGGTGACGCGTTGGACGTCGAGCAGCAGGAAGCGGATCCGCCCGGCCTCCACACGCTTGCGGATCCGCTCCAGCAATCCGCTCGCGGTCCCGAAGAACACGAACCCGCTCAGGCGGAGGATCTGGACCCGGTCCACGAGATCGTGCAGCGTCGCGCGCTCACCGGGCGGCCGGTCGACGTTGCTGCGGTAGGTCGTCCCGAAGGCGATCTCGTGGACGAGGTCGATCCGTCCGTAGTTCACCGCGAAGAGCACCACCGAGAGGATCAGTCCGACGACGAGTCCGGGCAGGAGGCCTCCCGTGGCGATCGTCACCACGATCGCGAGCACGATCAGGTACTCGCCCACGGGCAGCGACCGGCGCATGTCGAAGATCCACGAGACCAGGAACGACAGGCCGACGAACACGAGCACGCCACCCACGATCATCCGCGGGACCAACCCCACGACGCCGGCGCCGAAGATCACGGCCGCGAGCGGCACGAGCGCCGCCACCAGGCCCGCCCCGCGCCCGTCGACGGACATCTGCTCCGCGAGCGCGGTCAGGCTGAGCGCGTGGTACCCGGGGATCGCCCCGAGGAGCCCGGTGACGACGTTCACCAACCCGGCATCGCGGAGCTCCTGGTTGGAGTCGAGATCGGTGTGGAGCAGCAACTCGACGCCGCCGACGTTGAACAGGCACGCCATCACGGCCACCAGCACCGTGGTGGCGATGCCGGCGGCCTGGTCGAGCACCGCCGTCCAATCCGCACCCCCGAGCGCGTGCAGGGTCCACGGCTGCCACAGCTGCGTCGACGTGAAGGGCCCCAGCAGCCACAGTCCGGTCCGCGCGTCCTGGATGGACGACCCCGTGACGAGCATCCCGACCGCGAACAGCACGAGACCCAGGCCGAGGACGATGGGGATCACGAGCGAGCGCCGCACGACCCGGGTCGCGATCAGCAGCACCACCCCGAACACCACGGCGGGGACCCAACGGACGAGCTCGAAGGGATCCACGAACTCCTTGATCGTTCCGATCTGCGGGGTCATGCCGGAGGCGACCCGCAGCCCCCCCTTGAAGAGCAGCCATCCGGTGCCCGCGAGGAAGCCCCCCACGACCGGATAGGGGATGAACCGCGCCAGGTTGCCCAACCGGAAGGTCCCGAGGATCAGGAAGGTCGCCGCCGTCAGGAGGGTCACGACCATCGTGGCGGCCACGACGGTGAGGAACGCCTGGTAGACGCCCCCGACCGCGTCCAGCGCCGCGCTCGCGGCCACGATCCCGAGGACGGCCGCCGCCGCGTCCTGCACGCTCCCCACCACGCCCCGGACGCCCGCCCTCCAGGCCAGGATCGCGAGCGTCAGGGTGGCCGCGACGAGGTAGATGCCGATCCCGGCGGGCAGGTACTGCTCGATGTAGCCGCCGAACACGAGCGCGGCGAACGAGATCGCGAGCACCACCTCGACGATGCCGATCACCAAGCCGGCAGAGATGGTCGCCACCACCCTGCCGGCGCGTCGTTCCTCGGCCACCCCTCCCCCTCCGCGGCAACCTATGCGGGCCTGCGAGAACCCTATGCGTCGCCACGCGGTTCCGCCAGGGGGAACCTGAGCCCGAGGCGTGTGGGGATGCTTCCGAGTCGGGAGCTGACGCCGCCTCCGAACGAACCCAAACGGCATCCGATCCGTACTACCGGGATCGGAGCTCCGGTTCGTAACCACATCCACCCGTCGGAAGGAGTGACATATGGATACATCCCCGCCGCTCACGCACGTCGCGCTCACGGTCCGCGACCTCGCGGTGAGCGTTCCCTGGTACGAGGCGCTCCTCGGTACCGAGCCCGTGATCGACGAGGACACCGTCGGCGACTTCCATCACACGGTGTATCTGGTCGGGAACGGCACGCTGCTAGGGCTGCACCAGCACCGGACGCCCGCGCCGGATGAGACGTTCAGCGAGTTCAGGGTCGGCCTCGACCACGTCGCCTTCGGCTGCGCGGATCGGCAGGAACTCGAGAAGTGGGCGCTCAGGCTCGACGAGCTCGGCATCGAGCACGGCGACATCGAGGATGCGCACTACGGCTCGGACGTGAGCTTCCGCGATCCCGACGGCATCGCGCTCGAGTTCTTCGCGCCCCCCGGCTGAGCCCCGGACGCCCCGGCGTGCCGCGCTCGCTGCCCCCCGCGGCGAGCGCGGCACCAACGGTAGGGACCCCACACCTGAGGCGGCGTGGCTAGAGTGCGCCCATGAAAGCCGCCGCTCGCACCATGTACGGCCCGCCGGACGTGGTGCGGATCGCCGAGGTCGAAGCGCCGACGGTCGGGGACCACGACGTGCTCGTCAAGGTTCACGCGGCGACGGTGAATCGGACGGATTGCGGCTTCCGAGGTGGCGAGCCGTTCATCGTGCGGTTCTTCAGCGGGCTCCTGCGACCGAAGCAGACGATCCTCGGGACCGAGTTCGCGGGCGTGGTCGACGCGGTCGGCGGGAACGTCACGGCCTTCGTCGTCGGCGACAGCGTGTTCGGGTTCAACGAGCGCCGGTTCGGCGCGCACGCCGAGTATCTGTCGATCCCCGAGGACGGTCCGATCACGACCATGCCGTCCGGGATGAGCTTCGAGGACGTGGCGCCGAGTACCGAGGGCTCCCACTACGCGCTCGCATGCATCACGAAGGCGAAGGTCCGCAGCGGTCAGCGCGTGCTCGTGAACGGCGGGACAGGAGCGATCGGCTCGGCGTCGGTCCAGATCCTGAAGCATCTCGGCGCCGTCGTGACCGCGGTCTGCGACACTGAGCACGTGGACCTGGTGCGGGGCTTGGGCGCCGACCAGGTCATCGACTACACGATCGAAGACTTCACGAAGGACGCGCAGACCTACGACGTCGTGTTCGATGCGGTCGGGAAGAGCTCGTTCGGCCGGTGCAGGCGCCTGTTGAAGCCCGGCGGGTTCTACCTGTCGACGGACCTCGGTCCGTTCTGGCAGAACCCGATCTTGGCACTCATCACGCCGATCCTCGGCGGGAAGAAGGCCATGATGCCCATCCCGCCCAGGTACGACCAGGCCAGGGTGCGAAGGTTCAAAGCGCTCCTCGAGTCCGGCGCGTTCAGGCCGGTGATCGATCGACGGTATCCCCTGGACCAGATCGTCGAGGCCTATCGCTACGTCGAGTCCGGTCGCAAGATCGGCAACGTCGTGATCACCGTCGATCCCGGGACCTGACGGCCATCCCCTTCGCCCTCTCCGGTTCCCGTCGCCTCGCATCTCGCGCGGTGCGCAGCGGGAGGTCATCGTCCGGTGCGGTCGAGCGACGGGCCACAGATGCCGATACACCGGGGTATGCGCAAGATCGCCTACTGCCTCGTCGTGGTGCTCTTGGGAGCCGGCGTCCTCACGGCCGCGCCGGCGTTCGCGGCGTACGGCGCGATCGTGCAGCTACCCGCGAGCGCGCTCTACTCCCCGTACGGGGGTCCGGCGACCGTGACGTTCACGTTCGACGCCGGGGATGCCAGCGCCGTCTTCACGGTGCGGATCCGGCGGCCCGGGCACGGCACGATCAAGGAGAAGGACGTCCTGGTGGATACCACGACCAAGACGTCTCCATACGCGGTCAACTTCGCTTGGGCGGACCTGTCGGTGGCCACGCCCACGGACTACGTGGTCGACGTCCGGCGTCAGGACGGCGGCACGGTCATCACGAGCGAGACCTTCACCCTGTTGCCGAAGTTGGTCTCCGGGCTGTCGGCAACGCCGTCGCCCTTCTACCCGCTGGTCCCCGACGGCTACAAGGACCACACGACGATCGGCTTCTCGCTGGCGGCGGACTCCCTCCATACGGTCGTTCACGTCTTCGCCGATGACGCGTACGGTCGATGCTGCGGCACGGAGATCCGGACCGACGACCTGGGTCCGCTCGCGCACGGCGCGCACACGTGGATCTGGGACGGCGCGGCGGGCGATGCCTCGGCCGCACCCAAGGGCACCTACTTCGTGCGGGTCGAGGCGACCGACCCGGACGCCATCTCGGCGCTCTCCCAGGCACAGAAGGTGGAGATCACGAAGGGGCTGATCCGCGAGACCGCCACGAAGGAGAAGAACGGGAGCTCCTACGCGCGTGTCGCCGACGAGGAGGACACGGCACGGGGAGGCGATTGCTTGGTGTCACGCGACGGCGCCACCCACGTGGGCAAGGTCCTATGCGCCAACGCCGCGATCTCCGTGTATTGGAAGTGGGGGCTGCGGCCGGGGGAACGGATCGAGTCGGTGTCGTTCAGGATCGACGGTGGGATCTACGGATGCCACCGAACCCTGGGCCACACGACCACGTCGTCGTTCCTCCGTGTGCACGCGCCCCCGACCTCGACGTGCGAGGTGACCTCGGCCCGGATCACGTACAGCTACCCCGTCCAAGCCTGAGGCGCCGTCGCGACGGTCCGACCGGCGTCAGTCTGGCGCCGAGGATCCAACCTCGGGCGGGGTCAGGCGCTTGCGATACCAGAGGACGTCCGCCCCCGACGGGAAGCCCTCGACGCGACCCACCAGTTCGTACCCGAGCCATTCGTAGAAGCGCCGCGCCTGGAAGTCCCAGGTGAAGTGGATGGTCTGCGTGCAGCCGCGGGCCGCCGCCTCGGCCTCCGCGGCGGCGAGGAGCCGGGGCCCGAGCCAACGACCGCGATGATCCGGCTCGACCCAGAGGCTCTGGACCTCGCAGCAGTCTCCCCAGGTCCAGCCGCTGACACCGGCGACGATCCTGCCGCCCTCACGCACGAAGATCGCGAGCTCGGCTTCCTCGCCGAGCCCCATCGCGTCGGAGGCTTCACGGCGGATCTGCGCTTCGAGGAACTCGATGTCGCGGGGATCCGGATGGTCCTCGACCTGGAACTCCACTGTGCGGTCTTCGTCAGGCCTCGATGAGTTGCTCGAGCAGCGAGGCGTCGTCGAAGTACGTCCGGTACGACCGGATCTTCCCGTCGCGGAAGTCCGCCACCGTGGCGCCAGCCAGCTGCACGCGCCGCCCAGTCGGTTCGAGCACGACATCCTCGGCCAGGACGAGGGGGCCCGTGTGATCGGCCTCGACGAGCCATTCGGCGAAGGCCTTGTTGCCCACTTCGTCGAGTCCCCGGAACATGAGGACGACGTTGGTGAAGGCCATGTCGTGGATCATTGCGAGCTCGGTGAGCGCCGTCAGCCCCGACACGCTTGCCAACGGCGACCAGCCGACGACATCGTCGGTGAACAGGGCGCTCAGATCGACCGACTCACTCCCGACCTCGGCCTCGAGCGCCTTCATCAGCACGTCCTTACGCGAATCACTCATCGCAGCCACCCATCTCCCACATCCATCGATCCGACGAACGTCTATCGACGCTCCGAGCCGCGATCAGGTCCCGAGGACCTTCGCCTTAGCGGCCGCGAACTCCTCATCCGTCATGGCACCCGAATCGTGCAACTTCGCTAGGTGCTCGATCTCCTCGGCAGGGTCCGCCGGGGGCGGCGCGTACTGCGCGGGCGCTGCCGGAGGCGGCGCTTGTTGCACGGGAGCTGCCGGAGGCGGCGCTTGCTCCTCCTGGTCGTCGGCGGGCGCCTCCTGCGCCTGCGCGTACTTCCTGTCCTCGTGGTGAGCCACCGCCGCCCCGGCGATCAGCGCCCGGCGCCTCGTCCGTCGTCTGAATCCCATGGAGAACCCCTTCCGTTCGCTCTGCCGGAGGCTCCTGGATGCCAGCCTCCGACGTAGAGCGAACCATACAATACGCACGTGCGCACCCCGATCCGGAACCCACCCGATCCGATGTACGCGGAGATCGAGGTGCACCGGTCGATGATCTGCGACCGCGTCCGCACGGACGGCTTCCGGCGCGCGATCGACTCGGTGGTGCGACCCGGCGACATCGTGCTCGATGTCGGGGCGGGCACCGGCATCCTGAGCCTGTTCGCGGCGCGCGCTGGTGCAGCGCGCGTCTACGCCGTGGAGCGGACGACGGTCGCCGTCATGGCGCAGGAGCTGGCCGCCGCGAACGGGGCTGCGGACGTCGTCCGGGTGATCCACGGCGACATCATGGACATCGAGCTCCCGGAACGGGTCGACGTGATCGTCTCGGAGTGGCTCGGCGGGTTCGGGATCGACGAGGGGATGCTGGCCCCGGTCGTCGCCGCGCGGGACCGCTGGCTGAAGCCGGGCGGCGTCATGATCCCGGGCTCCGTCACGGCATGGACCGGGCTCGTTCTCGACCGATACCTCGGCGAGACCGTGGGGTTCCTGCGGGACGATCCGTACGGCCTCAGGCTCGACGGCCTGGTCGAGATGACCGTCAACGAGATCCTCTACTCCGGGACCTTCCGACACCTCGCGGAGGGTGACCGGCGCTCCGAGCCAGGTCGGCTGTGGACGACGGACGCGGGCCGGATCTCGCTCGAGGAGGCGCGCGCCCCCCATGAGGCCGAGACGGCGCTACGGGTGCGCGACGCTGGAACGGCCAACGCGCTCGCGCTCTGGTTCGGCGCCGAGCTCGCGCCCGGCACCTCGCTCTCCATCGGACCGGGCGATCCGCCGACCCACTGGGGCATGACGACCGCCCCGCTCCGCGCGCCCGTGGAGCTCACACCCGGCATGGTCGTTCGCGCCAAGGTTCGCACCACCCCGGCTCGGCCGATGGGCACCTGGACGCGCTGGGCCATCGCGATGCCGGGCGGTGAGTGGGAGGAGCACGACGAGCAGTCGGTCTGGGAAGAGATCGACGACTGAGCAGCAGCTCACCCAGTTGGGCGGATCGGCTCAACCGCCCTGTTCGGCCATCTTGGCCTGTGCATCGGCGAGCGCACCCTTGAGCGCCTCTACGTGGCGGCCCTCCGCCTCCCCGACCACCTTCTTGATCGCGCGCGTGACCGCGGGCTCGACGGTGTCGGCGTGGTCGTGCTTGTACGCGACGATGAGGCCGGCCCCACCTAAGGGGATCGTCTTGCCAGCCTCCTCCTCGAGTTTGCTGCCCGTCTTCTTGTGCAACGCCTTCCCGGCGCCCGCACCGATCACGGCGCCGATCGCGGTTGCGGCCAGCAGCGGAGGCGCGAACAGCCCGACCGCGAACCCGACGGCACCGAGTCCTTCCGCGCCCTCCTTCACCATGTGGTCGGTGTGCTCGATCGATAGGTTGCCCTCGAGGTCCTTGCTTACAACGACCGCGCCCATGATCTCGGCGCCGCAGTTCAGGACGGCCTCGTAGTCCTCGTGGGCGGCCTCGGCCGACAGGTAGCCGCCGATCAGTACGTCCGTGGGCTCCTTCGCCATCGGATCTCCTCCCCGCTCCTAGCCCGACAGCCCGTGGGCCGCTTGCCCCCGATGCGACTCGCCGTGTAGCTCCAGTTCGTCTTGATCCGACAGGTGCGGCTTGATGTCGAACACGACCTTCTTCACCGTGCCCGTGAACGCGAACGGCTTCCGGTCCTCGTAGGCGAGGTCCACCACGCCGCCGTTGTCCCGTCCGATGTCCATGCCCGCATACGCGGAGAACCTGATCGGCACGGTGTGATCCATCCGGCCCTTCCCGACCGGTCGGTCGTCGATGAACAGCGTCACCTCCCCGCCTGTCGCGGGCTTCGCCTCGTCGGCCTCGAACTCCATGCGGACGGTTACATCGCCGGCGGGCAGATCCTCCTCGGCGACCTGTTTGAACACGAAGACACCCATCATCGAGTACGTGTGGGTGAGCTTCCCGTCCTCCACGTAGAGCGTGAACCCTCCGAGGTGATCCGATTCCGCGACGATCACGCCCTCCGCGCCGCCGTCGGGCACGCTGATCTCGGCGCTGATCGCGTACGAGTGGTTGTAGATCCGGGGGATCATCCCCGACAGAACGTTCTGCACGTCACCACGGAACGCGAACGTCGTCTTGTCCGCGATAGGTGGCAGGATGCCGAAGAACGTGGACAGGGTGGCGAGCAGCGGCAAGACCTTGTACCTCTCGGCCTCCTCCCAGAAGAGGTCCTTCAGCTCCTGCACCTTCTCCGGGTGCTCGGCGGCCAGATCGTGGGCCTGTGTGAAGTCGTCCGGCAGGTAGTAGAGCTCGGCGGGACCGGCGTCGGGATCCCACACGCCCGGCGCGTACGGCTTCAACGCCTCCGGCGTGATGACCCAGGGGATCCGCTCGGTCTTCATCGCCAGCCACCAGCCGTCCTTGTACATGCCCCGGTTGCCGATCGTTTCGAAGTACTGCTGCGTCCGGAACTCGGGCGCGCTCGCGTCGGCGAACGTGGCGGCAAAGGTGGTTCCATGCATCGGATCCTGCTCGATCCCGTCGACCGTCTGCGGCTGCGGGATGCCCGCGAGGTCCAAGATCGTGGGCGCGACGTCGATCACGTGGCCGAACTGCGAGCGCAACCCGCCCGCGTCCGTGATGCGCGCCGGCCAGCGGATCACCATCGGGTTCCGCGTCCCACCCAGATGAGATCCGACCTGCTTGCCCCACTTGAAGGGAGTGTTCCCCGCCCAGGCCCAGGCCGCGCCGTAGTGCGGGTCCATGATCTGGGCTCCCCACTTGTCGATGCCGCCGAAGCGTTCGGCCAGCTGGAGCTGCATCTCGTCGGTCAGCGGGATGCCGTTCTGCATCGTCATCTCGTTGAACGAACCCGTCACGGTCCCCTCCATGCTGGCGCCGTTGTCGCCCCAGATCCAGATGATCACCGTGTCGTCCAGCTCGCCGAGTTCCTCGATCGCGTCGATCACGCGCCCGACGTTGTGGTCGGCGTTCTCCGAGAACCCCGCGTACACCTCCATCTGACGGGCGTAGAACTCCTTCAGCTTCTCCGGCACGTCGTCCCACGCAGGGAAGGCATCATCGCGCGGCGTCAGCTCCGCGTCCGCGGGAATGACGCCGAGCTCCTTCTGGCGCGCGAACGTCTCCTCCCGGAGCTTGTCCCACCCCTGGTCGAACTTCCCCTTGTACCTCTCGGCCCAGGCCTGGCCCACGTGATGCGGCGCGTGGCTGCACCCGGTCGAGAAGTAGAGGAAGAAGGGCTTCTCGGCGTCTTGCGCACGCACGCCGTGGAGCCACTCGAGCGCCCGGTCTGCCATGGCATCCGGGAAGTAGTAGGGGTCCTCCTCGTCGTAGAACCCCTCAGGGGTCCCGATCACCTTCTGGTTCTCGATCAGGCACGGGTCCCACTGCCCCGAGTCACCGGCCAGGAAGCCGTAGAAGTAGTCGAACCCCCAGCCGTTCGGCCAGCGATCGAACGGGCCGGCCGGGCCCTGTTGCCCGTCGGGCGTCAGGTGCCACTTCCCGAAGGCAGCGGTGCTGTAGCCGTTGTCGCGCAGGATACGGGGCAGCGGCGCGCAGTCCCGCGGCAGGGTCGCCGAGTATCCGGGGAACCCGCCGGCGAACTCACCGACGGAGCCGAACCCCACGGCGTGGTTGTTGCGACCGGTCAGCAACGCAGCGCGGGTGGGCGAACACAGGGCCGTCACGTGGAACCGGTTGTACTTCAGACCCTGCTCCGCGATCCGCGTGTAGTTCGGGGTCTGGATCGGGCCGCCGAACGTGCTCGGGTTGCCGAAGCCGGCGTCGTCGATCAGGACGAGCAGCACGTTAGGCGCGCCCTGCGGGGGAACGGGATGTCCGATCAGGTTCCAGTCCGGCTGTGAGCCCTCCAGGGTTTTGTTCGCCACCCCTTGGAACGACTCGCGGCGGATGGGAAGGTTAGTGCGGTCCGGCTCGGTCATGATCCCTCCTCTGGCGCTGAGATCTGCGCCCGCGAACGTCAGCAGCCTACCCCGGCACCGGCAGCCGCGCTCCGCGTCGATCGCCGTGATCCACGCCTGCTAGCCCGGAACGAGCCGGATCGTCGTGGACCGTGCGCTCGGGTTCGTGATGTGGTCGACGGCGGCGGACGATCGGCCGTACTTGCGCCGATACTCTTCATCGATCTCGTCGTCCAAGTCATGATCCGCGTCCTCGAACTGGACGTCGGCATCGAGGTCACCGGCCCAGATATGACCAGCGCTACTCGCCTGGACACCTCGGAACCAAGCCCCCTCCTGTCCCTTCACGGATCGCACGTAGACGTCGTCGCCATGGCGGACGACCCAGACGATCCGGGGACGCTGCAGCGAGCCCTCTCGCCGCAGCGGTGCGACCCGGAGCTCGTCCGCTCCCGCGATCTCGGACAGCTCTTCATCGTTCCATGCACGCATCGCAGCACCCTCCGATCCCGTTCCTGATCCTCCCCACCTCGCTTCAACTGCGGTCGTGGTCGGATCGAACTCGCTCGGCCTGATTCCCAAGGGTAGTGTGCGACCGTGGAGCATCCGGAGATCGCCTCGACGCTGATGCGTGCCGAACTCTTCGAGGGGCTCGATCCGCGCGTCGTAGACCATGTCGCCGGGATCGCCGACGAGCGATCGATCCCTCCTGGCCAACACATCTTCTTCGAAGGCGATATCGCGACCGAGTTCTACGTCGTGTCTTCCGGAAGCGTGCGCGTCTACATCCCCTCACGCGGCGAGGAGCTCAACGCGGCCATCGTTCGAGAGGGCCAGATGTTCGGAGAGGGCGGGTTGCTCGACGGGGGGCCGCGGGTGGCGTCGGCCCTCGCCCTCGAGCCCACGGCACTGCTGGCCGTCCCGAGGGCACCCTGGTTGGCTCTGATGGCGAGCGAACCCGCCCTCGCACTCAGGGTGTTCTCGGCGTTCGGGGCCGCCCTCCGGAGATACGTGGGCCACATGCTCGAATCCCTGTTCTTGGACGTGGAGGTCCCCGAAGGTCCACCGCTCCCCGGCGAAGAGTGGCCCGGCTCTCACGAGCCAGGGATACCTCCTACGGGTTAGGAGGAGGGCTCGACCGGTGTCGCCGCCCGCGCGCCTCCCACCCTGCGACGGGCGATCAGCTTGCCGAGCTCCCACAGGAGGAACAGCATCAGGGCGGGAAGGGCGCCGCCGATCAGCCATTGCCGGCCGGTTAGGGCCTCGGTGCCGAGCAGCGACGTCAGCAAGCCGCCCCGCGCGATCAAGGTCGCGAGGACGACCTCGATCAGGATGGTGACGTTCACGACGTTGTTGTCGAACGTCTCCACGCGGAGGATCGATCCGGTCTGGTCGCGGGATTCGAACGCTGCGATCACGAGCATCAGCGAGAAGGCCACAAGCCCCATCGTGCTCCCGATCGCAACGTTGCCGTAGTGGTCCCGCCCGAACACGATCACGAGGTCGATCGCGGCGGACATGAAGACGCCGGCCAGCCCAACCGTGGTGATGACGGCTCGGGACATGATGGATTCCGAGCGGGGGCGCGGTTCGCGCTCCATGAGCCCCGGAGTCTCCTTGTCCAGGCCCAGCGCGATGCCGACGGGGGCCGTGATCGCGAAGTTGATCCACAAGATCTGGACGGCCGTGAAGGGTTGCCCTGCTGCGATGTTCAACAGGGTCGCCACCAGGAAGGTCACGATGTAGGTGACGAGCGCGACCAGCATGAAGCGGATGTACTTGAGCATGTTGTCGTAGAGCTTGCGTCCCTCCGAGACGGCCCGCACGATCGTGGCGAAGTTGTCGTCCGTGAGGATCATCTTGCCGGCGTTCTTAGCGACCTCGGTGCCCGTGCCCATCGCGATGCCGATGTCGGCCGCCTTGATGGCGGGTGCGTCGTTGACGCCGTCGCCGGTCATGGCGACGACCGCGCCCTGCTTCTGCAGGGTGTCCACCATCAGCACCTTGTGCTCGGGCGCCACGCGGCCCACGACACCGATGCCGTCGATGCGTGCCAGCCGTTCTTCCTCCGACAAGGCGGCGAAGTCCGCCCCGAGGATGGCCTCACCGGGGATGCCGAGCTGCTCGGCGATGGCCGCGCCGGTGACGACGTCGTCGCCGGTCACCATCCGCACGCGGATGTTGGCGGCTTGGGCCCTCTGGACCGCGTCCTTGGACTCGGCTCTGGGCGGGTCGATCATCCCGACCATAGCCGTCATCTGCAGGTCGTTCACCTTCGACAGCAGGTCGCCGTCGGGGTCGAAGTCCGAGGGGTCGATGTCCCGCGTGGCCGCGACCATGATCCGCAGGCCCTTCTCGCCGAGGCGTTCCATCTCCCGCTCGGATCTCTCGTTCTGCTCCTCGCCCCAGGGAACGCTCGTGCCGTTCGCCAGGGCGGATGCGGCCCGCCCGATCACCGCCGGGCCGGCTCCCTTGACGAACATCCGAACGACGGGGTTCCCGGACGCGTCCTTGGCATCGGTGAAGACCGCCATGAGCTTGTACGTGGGGTCGAACGGCAGCGTGGCGAGCCGGGAGTGGGTGGCCTGCGTGCCCTCGACGTCCAGCTTGGCCTTGTGCCCGAGGACGAGCAGGGCCCCCTCGGTGGGATCGCCCACGACCTTGCCGTCGACGAGCTTGGCGTCGTTGGCGATCAGGAACGGCATGATCGCGTCCTCGATCGTGTTCGTGTTGCCGGCGGTGCGCTCGACGTCGCCGTCGAGACCGTAGCCCATCCCCGTGATCGTGTAGCGGTCCGTGGGGTCGATCACCTCGACGACCGTCACCTGGTTCAGCGTCAGGGTCCCTGTCTTGTCCGAGTTGATCGCCGAGGTCGAGCCCAGGGTCTCGACCGAGGCGAGGTTCTTCACGACCGCGCCGTGGTCCGCGAGGGTCGTGGATCCCTTCGACAGGATCACCTGCAGGACCGTGGGCATCGCCATCGGCACGGCGGCGAGGGCCAGCGCGATCGCGGTCGTGAAGATGGTCTCGGTCGATTGGTCGCGAGCGATGCCGAGGGCGAACATGATCGCGATCGTCAGGCCGGCAGCACCGGCGATCCACAGCGTCAACGTGTCGAGCTGCGCGGTCAACGGGGTCTTCAAGGTGGGCGTCGACTTCAACATCCCGGAGATGCGGCCGACCTCGGTGTCGGCACCCGTCCCCGTGACGATCATCACCCCGCTCCCGTGCGTGACCGGGGAGTTCATGAACGCCATGCTCGTCTGGTCCCCCACGCCGGGCTTCTCGTCGGTGATCGCTTCGGCGCCCTTGGACGCGGGGACGCTCTCGCCGGTCAGCCCGGATTCGTCGATCTGGAGGGACGCGGCCTGGATGATCCGTCCGTCGGCGCACACGTCGTCGCCGGCCGCGAGGAGCACGACGTCGCCGACCACCACCTTGTCGGCGTCGATCTCGATCTCCGCCCCGTCGCGGCGCACCCGCGCGGAGGCCTTGAGCATCGACTGCAGCG
Organism: uncultured Actinomycetes bacterium; assembly: GCA_963810915.1. GTDB lineage: Bacteria > Actinomycetota > UBA4738 > UBA4738 > HRBIN12 > JAOUEA01. Next base: position 736,017 of record CAWEPH010000006.1, read on the forward strand.
CATTCATGGCGCTCTCCGCCTTGCCCTGTTGGCGCATCCCCCCGAACGCGTTGACCGCCGTGATCGCCAAGACGGCGATGCCCGTGGAGACCTCACCGATCAGGATCGAGGCGACGGCCGCCACGACGAGGATGATCTGCATGTAGCTCCGGTACTGGGCGAGGAACTGCTTCCAGCCGGGCACCGTCGCCTCGGCCGGGAGCGCGTTGGGCCCGTTCTTCTGCAGCAGCTCCGCAGCCTTCGCCGCACTCAGACCCTGCGCGGGGTCGACGTCGAGTCGCTTCGTCACGTCCTCGGGTGTCAGCGCGTACCAGGCCGTCGCGGGGCCATCGTCCTGGCTCTCTTGGACGTTCTCGGTCATGGCTTGGGTCCTTTCCTCTTCGTCCGCCGCTGTGCTGCGGATCGGCTGCATCAGAAGGGTGTCGGTATGTTGGGCCGCGACGATTCCGGTTCGACGTACCCGTCGTGGCTCGGCGGCTTGGGCATCTTCACGTCCATCGGCCCCGGTGGTTCGTACGGGATCTGGCCGAGCAGGTGGGTGATGATGTTGAGCCGGCCGCGCTTCTTGTCGTCGTTGTCCACGACGTGCCAGGGCGCCCACCCCGAGCTGGTAGCAACGATCATCGCGTCGCGGGCCTGAAGGTATGCGTACCGACGGCTGTAGGACTTCAGGTCCGTCGGCGACAGCTTCCAGACCTTCCGTGGGTCGTCGATGCGGCTCTCGAGCCTCCGGGTCTGTTCGTCGCGGCTGACGTTGAGGAAGTACTTGATCAAGATGATCCCGTCATCGACCATCGCTTTCTCGAATATCGGCACCATGTCGAGGAACCGCTCGGTCTCCGCCGGCGTGCAGTAGCCCATGACGGGCTCGACGCCGGCACGGTTGTACCAGCTGCGGTCGAAGATCACGACCTCTCCCGCCGACGGGAAGTGCGCCATGTAGCGCTGGATGTACATCTGCGACCTGACCCGCGCGTCCGGCGCGGGCAGGGCGATGTGCTTGAACACCCGAGGGCTCGTCCGTTCGGTGATCCGCCGGATCGTGCCCCCCTTGCCCGCGCTGTCCACGCCCTCGAACACGACGCAGACCCTGGCGCCGGTGGCCTTCACCCACTCCTGCATGGCCACGAGCTCGCCCTGGAGGATCCGCATCTCCCGCTCGTACTCCTTCCGTTTCATCTTCCCCGAGTGACGCTCCTCGGCCTGCCCCGTCGACGGATCCGGCGTGGCAGCCGGCTCATGGTGGTGCTCTTTGTGTGTCCGCGACTTCTTCTTCTTCTTGCTCATCGCTCGTACCTCCGTTCGGTCGTCAGAGCCCGGCGACGATCTCGGGCGACGTGGCGGTCATGTCCGCGATCAGATCGATGATCGGGGTCGTGCTTCTCCGTCCGGCATGATCCCCGCTTGGCATTGCGTCGCTTCCACCCACGCCTCGTGCGTTCCGGTGCATCATGACGGAGACCGCGCTCATCGGCCAACGGGCCCGTAGTTCAGTTCCGAGCCTCGCGATGCAGACGACGTCGTCCGTTGAGTGGGCAGGTGAACGGTGGGCGGCTCACGCGGCCGCCGCGCGCGGCTCCAAGACGACGACCGCCGTCTCGTGCGGGCGTCGTTCGGCATAGCTGTCGAGGTTCTCGTCCAGTTCGCGCCAGCGCTGCCACAACCGTTCGCGCTCCTCGCCCACCGCCGCCCTGCCGAGCACCTCGCGCCGGACGCCACCCGCGAGATCGACGAACGCGCGCGGATCGGCCTGCAGGTTCAGCCACCAGGCCGGCTCGGCCGCACCCCAGCCGTTCATGGCCATCGAAACGAGGTTGGGCCCGTCCTCGTAGTAGCCGAGGATCACGCTCCGCGGCTCGCCGCTGCGCCGGCCTCTCGTGATGAGCCGCAAGGCACCCCACTTCTCCCGGCGTGGACGCCAGAGTCCCTTGCGTCCGCGCGTCGCTCGGACGATCCGCCGGTGCACGTGCCAGAAGGTCACGACGAACCACCGCGGTGGTAGCCGCGCCTCGCCTCCGGTCATGTCACTCCTCCTCTCAAGGAGTCCACCCTCACGTCGCGCGCTTCCACCTGCGTGCTCCATCCGTCGTTCGGGCGGCGCGCTCAGCCACTGACCGACACCCGTTCCCGCTCGGCCGCACGGATGGAGGGTGGTGCCGGCGTGCTGAATCCCTTGGCGATCAGCCACACCGCCAAGACCATCTCCTGCGCGCCGAGGGGAAGCGCCAGGATCGTGTAGGTCGTCAGTTCGTTCTGTGTGAACAGAGCCAACAAGCACGCGAGGATCAGCAGGATGATGGCACCGATGCCCCAACCCGACAGCCATCGAGGAACGAGGCGAGACACATAGAACAGGTAGGAGTAGAGCAAGGACCCCACGCAGAACGCGAACACCCCGACGAGCGCGACCTCCTCGCGCGCATCAAGCAATGCATCGCCGACGGCTCGGAACGACGCCGGATCGACGACCGCCGCCGTGGTGAACCGTTGGCTGAGTGCGAGCAACGACAGCAGGCTCGCCGCGGCGAGCATGTACATGACGGCCTCGGCCGTCCTGAACACGACGGATCCGAGAGCCAGACTCGCGCCCCACGCCTTCAATACCGGATACAGCGAGATGGCGATGCCGACCGAGGCGCCGGCGGCCACGAGCTCGAGCAGGGCTCCCGCGGCCACGCGGTTCGCGTGGACGGAGACGGCGATCGAGGTAGTCCGGACCATCGAGAAGAGACCTCGAGAGCCCTGTGCCGATGACGTTCGCGACGGTCGCCGTGATGAACAACACTCCCGCACTCAGCGCCGCCTGTCGGTTCGAGTGGGCTCCCATCCCCATCCCGGATGCCTCCGTCGAAGACCCTTCCCTCATCCGCCTCACCTCTCTGCCCGAAGCGGTGAGCGGATCCGTGCCACGGCCTCCGAACAACAGTGTCGCGCTCGGGGTGCCAGCGGATCGTGGCCGAAGGGCCCTGACGGTGCGGGACCACACTTCTGAGATGTCAGGAGCCTCGGCCATGGGAGCGCTCGTGGTTACGCCCGACCATCCTGGACCGGCCCGCTGCACCCACATCGGGTCACGACGGGAGCCCCGGGAGGCTCAGCCAGCGATGAGACGCGCTGCCGCCGGCCCGGCTGAGCTAGACGATGACAGAACCGTCATGTGGGCCGTCTCGCTCCTGACTTCCCAGCCCCGGGGGGGATGACTATGGTTACCGCAAGGGGGACTGCTCTGGCTCCGACCGCGCATGGTGCCAACCGCGCCACGGCTCCCGTCGGCCGCGTGTTGATGATCGATGACGAGCCGCGGATCTTGAACTTCGTTCGGCGCGGGCTCGAGGCTGAGGGCCTGGAAGTCGACGAGGCCTCCTCGGGCCAGGAGGGTCTCGATCTGGCGCTCGGACGGCGGTACGACCTCGTGATCCTGGACCTCGTGATGCCGGGTCTAGACGGGAACCAGGTGCTCAGGCGGCTCCTCGAGCGACGGCCCGAGCAACAGGTACTCGTGCTTTCGGCACTGAACGACACCGCCTCGAAGGTACGCAGCCTCGAGCGTGGGGCGGAGGACTACATCGCCAAACCGTTCTCCTTGCAGGAGCTGCTCGCTCGGGTGGAGGTCCGACTGCGCAACGCGCAGCGCGCGCACGAGACCCACCTGCGCTCGCGCGGCCTCTCGTTGGATGTGATCCATCGGCGCGCCGACACCGGTGCCGGCCCGGTGCCGCTCGCAGATCGAGAGTTCCTCCTGTTGCGCGAGTTGATGCGCGATGCGGGTCGCACGGTGTCGAAGGAGCGCCTGTTGTCGTCGGTGTGGGGGTATCACTTCGATCCGGAGTCCAACGTCGTCGACGTCTACGTCCGCCGACTTCGGGCCAAGCTCGGCGCCGCCACGATCGTGACGGAGCGGGGAGTGGGGTATCGTGTCGATCCGCCGTGAGCACGTCCGAGTGGCCCGCTCGCGACCGGTGGATCGACGTCGCCTGGGTGCTGTTCTCGCTCGCCAACCTCGCTTCCATGATGCTCATCCCCCAATGGGAGACGGTGCCGTTCCACTTCATCTGGGTGAGCTTGACGATCCTGTACGGGTTCCGCGTGTGGCGCACGCGGCCGACCGTCGTGATCCTCGCGCTGGTGATGGCCACGACCGGCGCAGTCATCTACCTCGACGTGACACGTGGGGGTCAGCAGCTCGACGAGATCACCGAAGTGCCGCTGATGGCCGCCATGTTCGCGGCGATGGTGTGGCATGCGCGGCGTCGACTGACGGCCACCGAGGAAACGGAACGCGTTTCCTTGGACAACCTTCGCCTCCTCGAGCGCGAGCGCCGCTTCGTCCAGGACGCCTCCCATGAGCTCCGCACCCCGATCACGGTGGCCCTCGGCCACGCAGAGCTGATCCAACGGCAGACGGTCGACCCCACCATCGGGCAGGATGCCGCGGTGATCAGCGACGAGCTGATGCGGTTGCGCAGGCTCGCCGATCGTCTCTTGCTCCTTGCGAGCTCGGAGGATCTCGAGGTTCCCCAAACGGCTCCGATCGGCGTGGAGCAGCTCGTGGTCGAGGCCGTGAATCGATGGGCGGCGACACCGCGGCGGTGGATCCTGTCCACCACCGAGGAGGTGTTGGTGCTCGCCGACGCCAACAGGCTCGCCGTCGCGATCGACGCCGTGATCGAGAACGCGGTGCAGCATACCGGTGAGGCGGACACGATCGGATTGGGCGTCGAGCGACGCGGTACCGAAGCGGTGATCTGGATCCGTGATACGGGAACGGGGATCGCGGCCGCGGACCTGGATCGGATCTTCGATCGGTTCGCCCGGTCCTATCCGGGTCGAAGCAGACACACCGGTGGGTTCGGTCTCGGACTGCCGATCGTGCAGGCCATCGTCGAGGGGCACGGAGGCTCGGTGCGCGTCGACAGCGTCGAGGGAGCCTGGACGCGGTTCGAGATCGCACTGCCGGTGGCTCGACAGGTCATCGGCCCGGAGCTCGATGACGTCGTGATGGTGGACGGGGATACTCGTGATCCCGTCGGTTGATCCGATCGCGCTGTGCGCGATCGTGGCGGCATTCGTGTACGCGAGCGCCGACAGAAGCGTTCGGGGCGCGCGCGGCCGGCCCGCGCCGCGCGCCCGCCGAACGGCGTTCTACGCCGGTCTGGCGGTCGTCGTGCTCGCACTCACCGGACCGATCGATGCGTCGGTGGAGTCCTCGTTCTCGATGCACATGGTCCAGCATCTCCTGCTCACGATGGTGGCCGCGCCGCTGCTCCTGCTGGGGGCACCGCTGACGCTTGCCCTCGCCGTGTGGCCGAGGGCCTCTCGTCGATCGTTCGTGCGCGTGCTGCACAGCGGCCCGGCGCGGTTCGTCTCCAACCCGCTCGTCGCCTGGACGTCGTTCTTCGCCGTGCTGTGGATGGCTCACCTCACCGGCCTGTACGAGGCCTCACTGCGCAGCAACGGGATCCATGCGGGCGAACATCTCGCGTTCCTCGCGGCCGCGCTGGTGTTCTGGGCGCCGATCGTCCGCGCGGATCCATCGCCTTCTGTGTTGTCCTACCCGGCGAAGATCCTGTATCTGTTCGTGGCGATGCCGGCGATGGCGCTCCTCGGTCTGACGATCGTGAGTGCACGGCAGGTGCTGTACCCGACCTATGCGACTGCGGAGGGCGTGGCTCGCGCACTCGCCGACCAGCGGACGGCCGGGGCGATCATGTGGGCCGGAACGATGATCCTGATCGTCCCGGCGCTCGGGGTCGTGCTGTGGGAGTGGATGGCCGCCGATGAACGCGAGGCCCGCCGGGTGGATGCCCGACTCGGACGTGCCGAAGTGATCGATGCGTTCGATGCGATCGAGGAAGGTGCCAGATGAGTGCGAAGGATCGATGCCTCCGTTGTCGGGGACCGGTGGCCGAGGGAGTTGGCGTTTGTTCGCGCTGCAACCCCGCGGGCCTGCCGGGTCCCAGCCCCACGCAGTATCACGCGACGGTGTTCCTCGTGGTGATCGTCAGCATGGTGCTGACCGTGGCGGTCCTGATCGCGCGCGGCTAGCGGAGTCAGCGCCCGGCGGCGTGGGATCGAGCGACGTCGCGGAGCCACCCTGCGGCGCAAAGCACGAACGCGACGCCACCGGGGATCAGGATCCACGGACTGACGATCAGCCCGAGCCCGATGATCACGGCCGAGATCGCGAACCCGAGCGGCCAGATCGTCGGCGCCACGTGGATCTCTGTTCCTTCCTCAGAGGGTCGCTCCGCCTCCTGTCGCGCGACGCGTCGAGCGACCAAGGCGAGGAACCAGAACGTAGCCGACCCGACCAGCAGCAGCGTGGTGCCGGCGGGCTCGTGGCTCGTGACGCCGTAGACGCTCCCCGCGACGAGGAGGAACAAGCCCAGCCACATGCAGATGCGGGAGAGGGAGCTCACGCCATCACCTCGGGGTCAGCAGGTAGAAGACGGTGAACAGACACAGCCAGACGACGTCGACGAAGTCCCAATAGATCGCGCCTGCCGCGAGCGGATCGTGGTGGGTGGCGGACAACCGGCCACGCCAGCTCTGACCGAACACGAGGGCGAGGAACACGACACCACCGAGCACGTGGGCCATGTGGATCCCAGTCATCACGTAGAACAGCGTGCCGAACACGCCGTCCTTCAGTCCGAATCCCAACTGCGAGTAGTCGTACAACTGCAGCGAGAGGAAGCAGATCCCCAGCACGATCGTCACCCCGAGCCAGACCGTGGAGCGTCTGATGGAGCCGCTCCTGATCGATCGCAGCGACAACTGGATCGTGATGCTGCTGATCACCAGGATCACGGTCAGGATCGAGGCGATGTCGATCTTCAGGTGCGGTGTGCCCGCGGGTGGCCACTCGGGTGCGTTGGCCTTGATCGTGAAGTATCCACCGAAGAACGCGGCGAAGAACATCGCCTCGGACGCCACGAACAAGACCATCCCGAGGACCGGACCGCTCATCTCGGGTCGCGCGCGCTGCTTCGTGACCGTGACATCGCTCATGCGGAAGGCTCCTTCCCTGCCATGCGTTGGTCGTAGACGGGGCGATCCGAGTGGATCGGCGGCAGGGAATCGAAGTTGTGCGCGGGCGGCGGAGACGTGGTGGCCCATTCCAGGGTGTTGCCGCCCCAGGGATCGTCCGGGGCGGTACGCGGCTTACGCAGGGTGACGAAGAGATTGATGAAGAACAGGAGCATCGCCACGGCGATCGTGAACGCACCGATCGTCGACAGCAGGTTCAGGAAGCTCCAGCCGAGATCCGGCGGGTAGTCGGCGATGCGGCGCGGCATCCCGCGCAGGCCGAGGATATGCATCGGGAAGAAGGTCAGGTTGAACCCGACGAGCTGCAGCCAGAACTGCCAGAGGCCCAGTCGGCGAGACAGCATCCGCCCGGTCATCTTCGGGAACCAATAGAACATCCCTGCGAAGACGCCGAACAGGGTGCCGCCGAACAGGACGTAGTGGAGATGCGCAACCACCCAGTACGTGTCGTGGATCGCGAAGTCCATGGCCGGCGACGCGGACCAGACGCCGTCGATCCCGCCGATCAGGAACATGGCGATGAAGCCGAGGGCGAACAGCATCGGCGGCTCGAAGCGCAGCCGTCCACGCCAGAGCGTGCCGAGCCAGATGAAGAACAGGACCCCGGTCGGGATCGAGATCATCTCGGTGGTGACGCTGAAGAACGGCAGCTCGACGGCACCGGTCGCGAACATGTGGTGGGCCCAGACGCTGAACGACAGTGCGGTGATCAGCAGGAAGGACAGGACCACGCCACGGTAGCTGAAGATCGGGCGCCCCGAGAATACGGAGACGATCTCGGTCACGATCCCCCAGGCACCCAGTATCAGCATGTACACCTCGGGGTGGCCGAAGAACCAGAACACGTGCTGCCACAGGATCACGACGCCGCCCCGATCTGGGTCGAAGAACACGGTGCCGAGCTGCCGATCCGCGAAGACCATCAGCAGGCCCGCCGTCAGCACGGGCGCGGCGAGGATCACGAGGAGCGAGGTCGCCAAGATGCTCCAGGTGAACACCGGCATGCGCATCATCGTCATCCCGGGTGCGCGCATCCGCAGGATCGTCACGATGAAGTTGATCCCGCCGAGGATCGACGCGGTGCCGACGATCATCAGCCCGATCAGCCAGAGGTCCTCGCCCGTGCCCAGCTGCTCGGACAAGGGGGGGTAGTTCGTCCAGCCGGCGGCGGCGCTGCCACCCTTCGCGAGGAACCCCGACAGGATCGTCAGCCCGCCGACCGGCAGCAGCCAGAACGACAGCGCGTTGATCCGGGGGAACGCCATGTCGAGCGCCCCTATCTGCAGCGGCACGAAGTAGTTCCCGAAGCCGGCGAGCAGCGGGAAGATCACCAGGAAGATCATGAGCGTGCCGTGCAACGTGAAGATCTGGTTGTAGGCATGGGGAGCGAAGACCTGCGTGCCCGGGCGTGCGAGCTCCGTCCGCATCAGCAACGCGAATACCCCTGCGATCACGAAGAACGCGAAGCTGTTGATCAGGTAGAGGATCCCGATCTTCTTGTGATCCGTCGTGGTCAGCCACGTCTTCCATCCGCGCTCGGGCTCGGGAGCCAGCTGGGCGGCAGGAGCCTCGGTTATCGCCATCGCTGATCCTCCAGGTTCATGGCGGCGGCGCGACGATGAACGCGCCCGACATGGCTGGGCCGTGCACATCGCATTGGAAGTAGTAGTGCCCGGGCGGCAGTCCCGACACGTCCAAGACCTCGTTCGCGACGCCGGTGATCTTCGGAGACGTGAAGAACCTCTTGTTCTCGAAGAAGCTGTCGTAGATCGAGAAGTTGTGCTCGATCCCAGCGTCCTCGTTCGTGATGTTCACGGTGAACGGCGTGTTCTCAGGAACGGCGAGGCAATACTGGTTCCACGAGATGTTGGATGCGATGAGCGACAGGTCGGTGCCGTCCACCTCGCAGGTGACGCCCTTGGCCGCCTTGCGCTGCTGGAGTATCCACGCCTGGTAGTCGACCGACGAGACGACCTGCACCGCGAACGTCATCTTCGAATGCCACAGACCACAGAACTCGGCGCACTGGGCATGGAACGTGCCGATCTTCGTCGGCGTGAACTCGAACGTGGTCGTTCGGCCGGGGATGGCATCGCGCTTGAACAGAAGGTCGGGCACGAAGAAGGAATGGATCACGTCTCGCGACGTCAGTTTGATCTGGACCGTCTCATCGACGGGCAGGACCATGACCGCCGGCGTCTGGGGCTTGTCCGCGGAGGCCGTCTTGCCCGCCACGAAGATCCCCTCGCTCAGGTACAGGAACGTCCATTCCCACTGGAACCCTTCCACCTTGATCTGCACCTGCGGTGCCGGCTGGTCCTGCAATTGCATCAGCGTCTGCTCGCCGAACGGGAACAGCACGGCCACGATCACGGCGGGGATCGCGAAGAACACGACCAACGATCGGTTGCCGCCGACCGACTGCGCCGCGTCCGTATCGTCGCGCTTGCGGTAGCGGATGATGCACCAGATCAGGAGCGCTTCCACGGCGATGAACACCGGCAAGGCGAGCGCCATGATCACGAGGTACAACTGGTGGACGTCGTTGCCGGTGGGCGAGATCCCCTGCTTGGCGCAGCCCGCCAGGAGCAGCGTCGCCGGCACGCCGGCGATCCACCGGGAAGCTCGACTCGAACGAACCCCGCCGGCCGGCTTCATCCCTGATCAGGACACGGTGAAGGAGGTGACCATGCCCTTGGCGGCATGCGGCGGTCCATCCTCGCCGCCGCTCTGGGTACCGGTTTGCCAGCAGGCGAACGCGTAGGTGCCTGGGGGCAGGTTCAAGATCTCCACGATGCCGGCGCCCGTGTCTACCGCGCCGAAGTCGCCACCGATGTGCAGCCAGTCATCCTCCGAGGATGCGCCGTCGGTCTTGGCCGCGTCGATGACGTCCTGAGCGGTCTTCCCGGCCGGCAAGGCGATCGGGATCATCTCGTGCGCGATCGGGAACGACTCACGGTTCTGGAACAGGAACTCCGTGACGCCGGACGAGACGTTCGCGGGTACGCCGTTGTACTTGAAGTTCTGCACGAAGATCGTGGCGGTCGGGGTGGTCCCGGAGGTCCCGGAGTCCGAACTCGAAGAGTTCGAGCACGAGGAGACCGCCCAGGCCAGCAGGGATACGCAGAACAACACCGGCACCAGCTTCCTACCGCGATGAACTGAGCCCCCCATGATCCGCCCCCCCTGGATCGCGCGCCGGCCGGTCCTAAGCAGCCGAAGATCGAACGATGCGTCGGGGACGCCATGGGGGCAAGATTGATGACAGGACTGTCACCCGGTCGTACCCGCTGAGCACATAGAGACGCGCGCTTCATGTCAGACCTGTCATCTAGGTCAGCTTTTGTCGGGACGACCGTAAGAGGTGGAACTCACTGTTTTGGGTTCATCCGGCGGACCGCCCCGAAGGAGAAGACCCCGTCCATGGCGAAGCACTACATTGCGCGGCATGACGGAGGAGACATCGGGCGGACGTGTCGACCCCGCGGGTGAGAGCGCGACGCAGACGCTGCACCGGCTGACCTCGCTGACGCGGGCGTGGTACGCGCGATCGGCCGACGACCCTGAACTGGTGTTCTCGCCGCCCGTGGACGACCCACGTGTGCGGGCGGACATCGAGGTGAACGACCTGAGCCGCCTGCCCTGGTTCTACAAGCGGTACGCGTCGCCGCTGCCCAGGATGCCCCTCCCTCGTGACCTCCTCCCTACCACGCCCTCGGCGGTGGCCGTGCTCGCGGGCACCGCGGACGCCGCCCCCGCCGAACCGGATCTCGCGCAGCTCTCGCGGGTGCTCCACCTGTCGGCGGGCGTCGTGCGCACGATGGCGCGGCCGTACGGCACGTGGCTCTTCCGAGCGGCCGGGTCGGCGGGCGGCCGCTTCCCGCTCGAGCTGTACGTGGCGGTGCCGGAGGGCACCTCCCTCCCGCCGGGCGTGCACTGGTACGACCCGTCCGACCACGCCCTGGTGGAGGTGGGACCGCCGCCCCAGGGCGAGACGCCGGTGGTCGTCGTCACCGGCGTCCCGTGGCGCACCGGATGGCGCTATCGCGAACGCGGATACCGGCACGTCTACTGGGACGCCGGCACGATGCTCGCTCAGCTCCTGGCCGTGGCCGACTCCGCCGGTCTCGCCTCCGGAGCTGTACACGCGCTTCCCGGACGCGGAGGTCACCGAGCTCGTCGGCGCGGACGGGATCCACGAGTGGCCCGTGGCGGTCGTCGTGCTCGGCGAAGGGCAACCCGCGCTGCGCGCGTCCGGTGCTGCAACCGCAGGAAGGATCGACGCGACGCCGGAGGAGTTCCCGCTCGTCACCGCGGCGCAACGCGCGGGCGACGGCGACGTGCTGGGCATGCCCTGGGATCGCGGCGCCCCGGTCGACCTGCCGTCCGTGGAGGGCGACCCGATCGAGACCGTGGTGCTCAAGCGAGGGTCGCTGCGTCGCATGGACCCCAGCCGCGGCGTCCCGCAGGAGCTGCTCCGCACCTCGATGTCGGCGGCGATGCGCGGCATCGACGTCCCGCACCGGGTCGTGGTGCAGGACGTCGATGGACTCGCGCCCGGCGTCTACCGCTGGCCGGAGCTCTCGGCCCCGGCGCGCCCGGGCACGATGCGCGACGAGCTCTACCGGGTGTGCCTCGAGCAAGGGCTCGCGCGCGACGCCGCGTTCGTCGTGATCGGCGCGACCGACGTCGGCGCCCTCGACGACCGCGCGTACCGGGACGCGCAGCTCGCGGCCGGCCTCGTCGAAGGTCGGCTGCACCTCCTGGCCTACGCACTCGGTGCGGGCGCGTCCGGCATGACGTTCATCGACGAGGCCGTGCCGGGACTCCTGGGCGAGCCGCTGGACCCGCTGCTGTTCACCTGTGTCGGCGTGCCGGAGTATGCCTCGGCGCTCGGGGGCCTCCCGGGCGCCCCTACCGCGGTGCGCAAGGTCCTCGAGCGATGAGCCCTTCCGGACGCTGATGGCCCGGATTGCGCTTCGCCACGGACCTCCGTACCCTCGATCTCACCCGAGCGGTCTAGGAGGTAACCGTGCCCTCGCGACTCAATCCGTACGTCCAGTTCGATGGGAACGCTCGAGAGGCGATGGAGTTCTATCGAGACGTCTTCGGCGGCGACCTGACCATCAACACCTTCGGGGAGTTCGGCACGGACGATCCGGCGGTGGCGGACAAGACGATGCACGCGCGGCTGGAAACCGACCGAGGGTTCACGCTGATGGCCTCGGACGCCGCACCCGGCATGGAGCATCGACCCGGGAACAACATCACGGTGAGCCTCAGCGGTGACGATGCCGAGGAGCTCCGCGGCTATTGGGACAGCTTGTCGGGCAGCGGGACCGTGATGATGCCGCTCGAGAAGCAGACGTGGGGTGACGAGTTCGGCATGTGCGTCGACCGGTTCGGCATCCCCTGGATGGTGAACATCACGCAACCCCAGTAGTCGGACGTCCCAGTCTTCAGCGGGACACGCCGATGCCGCCCTGCGTGTCGGCGCCGTACCGCTCCTTCTCGCGCTCGAGGTCCAGACGCCGGATCCGCTTCCGCGCCTCGAGCGTTTCGTCATCGAGCCGGTCCGCCGGCACGACCCACGCGATCTCGAACTCGAGCCCGTCCGGGTCGCGACCGTACAGCGACTTCGTCGCGCCGTGGTCGCTCATCCCTGTCAGCGCGTCGTGGGCGCCGAGCACGGCTGCGAGCCGCTCGAGTTCCGCGAGCGTGTCCACCTCCCAGGCGAGATGGTAGAGGCCGACGGTCTCCCGCCCCGCCCCCGACGGTCCGGCGGTGTCCCCGACCTCGAACAGGCCGAGGTCGTGGTCGTTCGTCGAACCCGGCGCCTGGAGGAAGGCCGCGGTGCTCCGGAGCGCGCGCGGCGTGCCCGGGATCACCGAGAACCCGAGCACGCGCTCGTAGAACTCGACGCTGCGTTCCAGGTCACGGACGTAGAGGACGGCGTGGTTCAGCCGCGTGATCGGCATCGCGTGATGCTACCCCCGGCCGAGTTCACCTCGCCTGGCCCTCGAGCCGTTCGAACAGCTGGCGAGCACCTTCCCTCGCAGCCATGATGCCGACTCACGGCGTCGTAGGCGAGAGCCGCTGCCGGAACCGCTGAAGTGCGCCGTCCAGGTCCGCGAGTCGTTCGCGAAGGAGCTCAGGGTCGATCCCGCGTGCCTCGACCTGCGCCTGCAACGCTCCCCGGAGGCTCCCGAGCGACAGCCGCACGTCCCCGATCTCCGCCGCCGCATCTCGCATCGTCGGCTCCTCGGCAAGCGCATCGAACTCACCGGTCACGCGGTCGAGGCTCGCCGAGACGTCGCCCAGGGCCTGGGGTCGATCGGCGACCGCGGTCATCGGCAGGACTGCAGCCTGATCGTGCAGCGCCATGGCACTCGCATAAGCGTCAAGCGCTCGTCGGCGCACCTCTGCCGAGGCAGCCCGCTTCGCTCTGCGGCGGAGCACGTAGGCCGCGATGCCGGCGATGAGGAGGAGCGCCAGCACGATCCAAGGCCAGACCGGAGCCGACGACGTCGCCGCCGGGACGGGAGAGGACGTGGCCGATGGGCCCAGCGTGACGGAGGTAGGACCGCTCGTCTCGATCGTCGGGGAGGGCGTCGAGGGCGGGGCCGACGTCTTCGTGGGGGTGCTCGTCGAGGGCGGGGGAGACGACGTCGAAGTGCGGGTCGACGTGGGGGTGCTCGTCGGCGCCTCGTTGGTTGGGGACCTGGTCGGGGCGGTCGCCGTGCGGGAGGCCGTCGGCGTCCGCGTGGGGAGCGCCGGAATGCTGACCGAGCGTGACGCGCTCGGCAGGTTCGAGCCGCCCCCGCACGCAGCCATCAGCAGCAGTCCGATCGCACAGAGCGCGATCGGAAGCCCGCGGATCCGACGCGTTCCCGTTGCGTCCCCCTTCCAGCTCTCGACGCACCATCCTCGCAGACTCGGTTGGGTGGTGGGAGGAGGAGGTCTCAGGCTTCGTCACCGGCCGGACCGTCGGTGAACGCGGGCGACGTAGTCCTGGACGACGGGAAGACCGTCCGTGTTCGGCTCACCGGGAGCGCGACGCTCCGGTCTGCGACCAGAACCCGTGACCGCTATCCTCAGCGCGTGAGCAACGACTCGTCGCCCAAGAACGATCGACGGTGGCTCCGTCCCGGCCGGATGGAAGCCTTCAGCGACGGGGTCTTCGCGATCGCGATCACGCTGCTGGTGCTCGATCTCCCCGTCCCCAAAACGGGCAGCGGGGTTGGTCACGCGCTCCTCGATGGGTGGCCTCTCTACACGGCCTACCTCGTGAGCTTCGCATCGGTCGGTGCGGTGTGGATCGCCCACTCGACGATCACGAACCACCTCGAGCGCGTGGACTCCGTCCTGCTGCGGCTCAACCTTCTCCTGCTCTTCTTCGTCTCGGTGCTCCCGTTCCCCACGAAGATGCTCGCGGATTACATCGGGGATTTCGGGCCCGAGCGGATCGCGGTCACGATCTACGGGCTCAACCTGCTTGCGATGTCGGCCATGACGAGCGTCGTGTGGCGGCACGCGGTCGGCGAGAGGATGCTCTCAAGCGATCATCCCGAGGAGGAGGTGCGGGAGGTCACCAAGAAGTTGACCCCCAGTCTCGGGTTCTACGCTGCCGCGATCGCGATCGGCCTGGTCGCGCCCCGACTCGCGGTGTTCCTCTACCTGGTGATCGCGCTCTATCTGCTCATCCCATTCCACGCGGTCATGCAGCGGCGCCGCAGGCGGACGCGCCAGGAGTAGAACTGCCGTCAGTACTCAGGTCGGTCGGTCGGTTGGTTGGTTGGTTGGTTGGGTGTTCCTCAGAACTCCCTGACCAGGGCATACGCGATCGTCTCCAGCGAGTGCCCACGGGTTAAGAGGGGTAGTACCCATAGCAGGTCTGAGGCCCTTTCAGGCATCCACGGGCTCGGGCTGTTCAACCCCACGGATACCTACGCGGCGTCGGTGGGGTACGTCGGGGCGAACTTCGGATACGTGTCATGGGCCGGGTGCCTGCTCGACGAAGGCGCGGTCGTCGTCGTCCTGAGCGATGTCGAGTTCGACGACATCGCGGGCATGGCCAGACCGCCTGGTCGAGGCCTTGATCGCAGACTGACCCCCGCCGTCCCGGATCGCGTTCCGGAGCCACATCATGGTCCCGCGCCCTGACAACCTGGACGCCTGTTCCGAGGGTAGGCACTCCTGGCCGCACCACTAGGCTTCGCGGGATGGTGCTGTCGAGCTCTCCTATGTCCTTGAGAGAGGGCAGGATCCCTGCGGCCCTGCCGAGGTTTGGGTTAGACGGTGCGGGGTCGCCACGGCTCGTGCTCGTGCGCGAGCCAGACCAGCTCGGGGTCGAGCGCGCGCAGCCGCAGCTGGCCTTCGGTGTGCGGCTCATCGAGTTCGCCGAACCAAACCGCCACGTCGCCGCCGATGACGACCGGACGCTCGCCCGTCTCGATGACGACCACCTGCATGCCGCGTGTGTGGCCCGGCGCCGGGACGAGCCGGAGCCCGGGAAGCAGCTCGAGCTCGCCGTCAACCGGCACGTACCGCACGCCGGGCGCATCGACCCACTCGCGGATGGTGTAGTCATCCTCGCTGCGCGCGTCGTCCAGCTCCCGACCCTGGACGTAGATCGGCGTGCCGGCGAAGAGGTGGTTGCCGCCGCAGTGGTCGAAGTGCAGGTGCGTGTTGACGACGACGTCGATACCGCCGAGGTCGAAGTCCTGCTTGCTCAATGGAAGAAGGCGGGGATCGAGGTCGGCTACCGCCGGGTGCAGCTCCGTCATGCCGGTGTCGACCAGCACGCGCGCATCGGGATGGTCGATGACGTGCACGTACACCGGCATCCGCTCGCCCTCGGCGAGCAGGTCGGCAACGCGGACCGGCGTGATGGTGATCGACGCGGGGTCGTTCATCGTGTGCCGACCGCTGCAGTGGTGGTTGATACCTGTGTCATCAAGACCTCCGTTACCCGGTGCTGTACAGGCGCCGAAGAGACGGTAAGCCCGGTGCGCCGTCGGGGTCGAGGACTTCGTCAACGGAGTCCTGCGATGTCGGGGGCCTCAGTAATGAGAACACCCTCGGCTGGTAGTTGGTGGGAGGAGGAGGATTCGAACCTCCGTAGGCATCGCCGGCGATTTTACAGACCGCTCCCTTTGGCCGCTCGGGCATCCTCCCGGGAGCCGACAGGATAGCAACGCCCGGACGCCCTCCGCGACGAGTCGCTATCCTCCTGCCATGGCCAAGGATCAGTTCTCCTTCGACATCGTCTCCGAGGTGGACCTGCAGGAGGTCCGCAACGCGGTCGATCAGGCGGGGCGTGAGCTCTCGCAGCGCTTCGACTTCAAGGGCACCGACACCACCGTGGAGCTCAAGGACGAGACGATCGAGCTGCACTCCGCCACCGAGGACCGTCTGAAGGCGGCCTGGCAGGTGCTCCAGGAGCGCGCGATCAAGCGGAACATCCCGCTGAAGGCGCTGCAGGCCGGTCCGATCCAGGAGGCCGCGAAGGGCACCGCCCGCCAGACCATCACGATCCTCACGGGGATCTCCGACGAGAAGTGCAAGGAGCTCTCCAAGTTCGTGCGCCAGGCCGTGCCCAAGGTCCAGACGCAGATCCAGGGAGCACAGGTGCGCGTGCTCGGCAAGTCCAAGGACGACCTCCAGGCGGCGATCGGCGCGGTCAAGGGCCACGACTTCGGCATCGCGCTCCAGTTCACGAACTACCGCCCGTAGGGCGCCTGGCCCGCCGCGCGGTCTCGCCACACTTCCGTCACATTGCCTGCTCAGAGGCCTGCGAGTACCCTTTGCGGACCCAGGAGGTGATAGGCGTGGACCTCGAACGGTTGAAGGCACGCGCGGCGGAGATCGCCGAGGTAGAGACGAAGGAATGGCTGACCCGGACCCAGGGTTCGGAGCGCCTCTTCCAGCGGGCGATCAAGACCCTGCCCAACGGGGTGGTGTCCAACTTCCAGGCCGGCGATCCGTACCCGGTCTACCTCGCACACGGCAAGGGTTCCAAGGTCACGGACGTCGACGGCACGACCTACACGGACTTCCACGGAGGGTTCGGCGTGAACGTGGTGGGCCACGCTCACCCCAAGATCGTCGAGGCCATCCGCGCCGCGGCCGAGGATGCGATCCACTTCGCCGTCACCACCGAGAAGACGGTGGCGCTGGCAGAGGCCATCTGCGAGCGGTTCCAGTGCGACCAGATGCGCTTCGTGAACTCCGGCACCGAGGCCACGATGGACGCGATCCGCGTGGCGCGAGCCGCCACCGGCCGGGACAAGATCCTCAAGATGGAGGGCTCGTACCACGGCCACCACGACTCGGTGCTGTTCTCCGTGGTGCCGGAGGCCGACGTGCTGGGCCTGCGCCACAGCGTCGATCACGAGCGCAAGACCTGGTACACGACCCAGCCCACGTCCAAGGGCATCCCGCGGGAGCTCTGGGACACCACGATCATCGCGCCGTTCAACGATGCCGCGGCGGTCGAGCAGGCGTTCGTGGACAACCCCGGGCAGATCGCGGCCGTGATCCTGGAGCCGGTGATGATGAACATCGGCATCGTGGTGCCGGCCGAGGGTTACCTGCAGGCGCTGAAGGACATCTGCGAGAAACACGGCGCCGTGCTGATCTTCGACGAGGTGAAGTGCGGCGGGACGATCGCCTACGGTGGTGCAGCGGAGCGATTCGGCGTTGTGCCGCATCTGGCCGCGTGGGCCAAGGCGATCGGCGGCGGCTCCACGATCGGTGCCTTCGGCGGCGACGCGGCCATCATGGAGTTCGTGACCAAGGGCGCCGCGCAGCAGGGGACGTTCAACGGCAACCCGCTGTCCGCGGCCATCGGCCTCGTGGCCCTCACCGAGGTCCTGACCCGCGACGCCTACGACCACCTGGGCAAGCTGGGCACGATGCTCGCCGAGGGCTGCGACCGGGCCATCAGCGCCTCGGGCATCCCGGCGCACACGGTGGACCTGGGCGCCAAGGGGTGCGTCTCCTACCGGGACCAGCCGCTCACCAACTATCGCGACTTCCTGGAGACGATCCCCGAGATCTACTGGGCGTCGTACCCGTGGATGGTGAACCGCGGGATCTTCATGACCCCCGGCGACGAGGAGCAGTGGACGATCTCGGTGCAGCACACCGAAGACGACATCCAGATCTACATCGACGCGTTCGGCGCGTTCTGCCAGGAGCTCGTGAAGTAGGCGGGAGGTCCGTCGCAGTACCCTCGCGGGGCCGGCCTTCGGGCCGGCCCCGCTTCCGTTCGCCGCACCGGAGGGACACACGCATGCAACCGATGCACCGCTACACCGAGGACACCGAGGACCTGGCCAAGGCGATCGTCGCGTACGCGCGCGGGCGCATCGCGAACCCGCAGCCGCTCGATCGCGTGGTCCCCGCCCAGGAGCTGGACGCCCGCGCCGGGGAGACGATCTCGCCCGAGGGGATCGGGTGGGAGGAGGCGCTGCGCGTGTGGGCCGAGGTGCTGGCCCCGGCCACGATCTCGACGGACCACCCGGCCTCGTTCGCCTTCGTGCCGGGCGCCCCCACCAAGGCCTCGGCGCTCTTCGATCTGATCGTGGGCGCCTCCTCCACGATCGCTGCGGGCTGGATCGACGGCGCCGGGGCCATCTGGGCCGAGAACCAAGCCCTGCGGTGGGTGGCCGATCTCGCGGGCTTCCCGCCCGAGGCCGGCGGTGTGTTCGTCTCCGGTGGCTCGGCCGGGAACCTCTCGGCGCTGGTGACGGCGCGTCACGCCGCAGGCACGGCGCGGGGCGGGCGACCGGATCGATGGCGGTTCGCCGCCTGCGACACCGTGCACTCCAGCGTCGCGGCGGCCGCCCGCGTGATGGACGTCGACATCCTGGATGTGCCGCACGACGAGAGAGGCCGACTGACCGGGGAGGCGCTGCGCTCGACCCTCGACGGCGACGGCGGGGAGGGCGTCTTCGCCGTCGTGGCGAGCGCGGGCGCGACGAACGCCGGAACGGTGGACGACCTCGAGGGTGTGGCCGACGTCTGCGCGGAGCGCGGCCTCTGGTTCCACGTGGACGGCGCCTACGGCGGCGGCGGGCTCCTCGCGCCTTCGATCCGTCGCCTCTTCGATGGCATCGAGCGCGCCGACTCCTTCATCGTCGACCCGCACAAGTGGCTCTTCGCGCCGTACGACGCCTGCGCCCTGCTCTACCGCGATCCGTCGCGCGCGCTGCGCGCCCACCGTCAGGAAGCCTCCTACCTGGACACCGCGCTGTCCGCACCGGACTGGAACCCCGCCGACTACGCGTATCACCTCTCGCGCCGGGCCCGCGGGCTGCCCCTGTGGTTCTCCCTCGCCACGTACGGCACCGACGCGTACCGCGATGCGGTGGAGCAGGTTCTCACCCTGACGCGGCAGACCGCGGCGGAGATCGTCGCCGCACCGCACCTCGAGCTGATCATGGAGCCCGATCTCTCGGTGGTGCTCTACCGCCGCACGGGATGGGCATCCGAGGACTACGAGTCCTGGTGGAGGCGGCTCGTGGACGCGCAGATCGCGTTCGTGCAGCCCACCTCGTGGGACGGCGAGAAGGTCGCGCGCCTCTGCTTCGTCAACCCGCGCAGCACGATGGACCACGTCCGGGCGGTGCTCGGCACGATGGCCTGAACCCCGGCCGCGCACCGGCGGCCGGCGCGCCTAGAGCTCGCGGAACTGCTGCGCCGTGTCCGGCCTCGCCGGGGGCACGCCCCCGCCGTCGATGCGGGACTTGATGGCCTCCAGCCGCGCGATCCGGTCGGCCGTGGGCGGGTGGGTGGAGAACAGGCTCGAGAAGCCCCCCTTGCCCTTGAGCGCGGCCATCGGGTTCACGATGAACATGTGCGCCTCCGCCGGGCTCACGCTCGCGGGCGGCGGCACGCGCCGCGAGGTCTGCTCCAGCTTGCGGAGCGCGCTCGCGAGCGCGTCGGGATCCTTCGACAGGAAGGCGCCGGACTCGTCCGCCTGGTATTCGCGGCTGCGCGAGACGGCCATCTGGATGATGGCGGCCGCGAGCGGGGCGAGGATCCAGGCCACCAGCACCGAGAGCCCGCCCTGGTTCCGGTCGCCGCCGAAGAAGAGGCTGAACCGCGCCAGGAACGTGATGCTCATGCCGATCGCGGCCGCGATGGAGGAGATGAGGATGTCGCGGTTCACGACGTGGGAGAGCTCGTGCGCCAGGACACCGCGGAGCTCGCGCTCGTCGAGGATCTGCAGGATGCCCGCCGTCACCGCCACCGACGCGTGGTCGGGGTTGCGGCCGGTCGCGAAGGCGTTCGGCTGCGCCATCTCGGAGACGTAGATCGTGGGCATCGGGATCTGATCCTCGGCGGCCAGCTCCCGCACGATCCGGTACAGCGCGGGGTACTGCGCCTCCGTGACCGGCTTGGAGCGGGTCGTCGCGATCGCGATCTTGTCCGAGTACCAGTACATGGCGAAGTTGAAGACCAGCCCGATGCCCAGGAAGATCAGGGCGCCCGTACTGGCTCCCAGCTGGGTCCAGCCGCCCACTGCCGCGCCGATCAGGACGAACAACCCGCCCATCGCGGCGATCAGGACCCAGGTCTTGAACCGGTTGATGCCGGGTGTCACGGTCTCATCACTCCTCAACAGAACCGACGGAACCAGCGTGCCACGAGAGATCCGTTACGACGACCCTGCCGGTTCGTCCCGAGCCCGATCTCTCAGGAACCTCCAGGGAGGCCGGGCACTCCGGGCATGCTAGCCTGTGCCGTCCTGCACATCTGAGCAACCCCGCCCGGATCGTTCCTCGCTCCATGCCACCCCACGACACGAGCCCATAGCCAGTGACGACGAGAGCCGACATCCAGGACAGCGGAGGAGCCCGAGGCCGGGGACCCGGTCCACCCGAGACGGGATGCCACGCTGAACCGCGTTGGCCCGATCGCGCGCCGGTTGGCGGGGCCCGCGCTGATCGTGGCGGGCGTGCTGGCGGTCTCGTGGCACACCGCGGTCGCCGGCATGATCAGCAGCCAGCACGTCGACATCACGGCCTTCTGGGTGCCGACCCATTGCTATCTCGGCCAGAGCCTGCGCGAGGGGACGATCCCCGCCTGGAACCCGTTCGTGTTCACCGGAACCCCGTTCGTCGCGGATCCGCAGTCCGGCTGGATGTTCCTGCTGCCGATGCTCCTGTACACCGCCCTGCCCTGCGACGTCGCCGCGCCCCATTGCTGTTCCTGCTCACCCCGATGATCGGTGGACTCGGGCTGTACCTCTTCCTGCGCAGCGAAGGGTGCTCGCGGGTCGCGGCGACCACGGGCGGCCTCATCCTGTCGCTGTGTCTCGCCGGCTCCAGACTCGGCCTCTCGTTCCCGTTCGCGTCGACGCTCGCCTGGACCGCCGTGACCCTGTGGGCGGCCTCGCGGCTGCTCCGTGCGTCGACCTGGTCGTCGCGCATCCTCTGGACGATCGCGACCGCTGCGTTGTGGGGACAGATCGTCACGGCCCACGCGAGCCAGGGACTCCTGGTCGGCACGACCGCCCTCGCCACGTTCCTCGTCGTGAGGACCGCGGGCGACGTCGTGCGGCATCGGCGGGCCCTCGGGATCGGCGCTCGCTCCTCGGAGGGCTGTTGATCGTGTCCGTCGGTGGCGGTCAACCTCGCGACGCTCGCGCCGCGCGCCGCCGTGCTCCCTCGCACATCGACGAACCTCGGCTACGAGACCCTGTATCAGATCGCCCGCGGCGACGCGAAACAGCCCGTGTACGGGGAGGGGCGGGGGGCGGACGCGCGATGGCCGGCCAAGCTGCTCCTCCGCCAGGGTGCGTACGTCGGGTTCGCCGTGCTGGGACTGGTCGTGCTCGCTCCATGGACACGACGACATCGGTCGCTCGCCCTCGCGATGGCCGCATACGGGCTCGTCGCCTACGCCCTGTCGCTCCGCGCGGTGGCCGATGCGATCCGTGCACGGGCCGGCCAGGGGGGCGTGATCGGCCTGCTCTACCTGCATGCCCCCTGGCGTGTGGCGATCGGGGTGGTGCCCGCCGTGGCCGTGCTCGCGGCGGTCGGCGTGGATGCCTGGGGTGAACACGCGCCGAGGACGCGCCTCATCATGCTCGGCGTCGCCGCCCTCTTCCTCGGCTTCGTGGCCCTGTCGCTCCCCCCGGTCGAGACGCTGGCCCCCGGTCTGCTCGTGGCGGGAGGGGTCGCGCTCCTGCTCCTCGCCTCGATACGGGCAAAGGTGGTGCTCGCCGGCGTCGCCGTGATCGTGGCGGCGGAGCTCGTCGATCAACGTGGTGACGGGGTACGGCCTCACGCGCGATGCGCGGCTCATCAGCAGCGAATTCGCGCTCGGCGTCCTTCCGCCAGGGGTCGCGGCCATCTCGGGACCGGACATCGGCGCCGGCGCCTACCTGCGTCCGACGCGGTTCGTGTCCGAGCTGCGGAGCGCCCCCGGCCCCGTGCGATTCAACGTCGCGGGTCCGTACCACCTGGACATGGGCGACGTGGGGGCGTGGGCAGGACTCGTGGAACAGCGCTCCATGCTGTTCCGGCTGGAGGGCGTCGACGGATACAACCCGTTCCAGCTCAAGCGCTTCTGGCTGTACTCACGACGCGTGAACACCCAGCCCCAGAAGTACAACCTGACGTCGTTCCCTCACGCCCCCGCGCATGTGCTCGACACCCTCGGCGTCACCCACGTGATCGCGCCGGCCGACGTCCACGCGTCGCCGGACTGGTCGCGGGTCTCCACGGACGGCAGATGGGTCCTGTACGCGAGGGACGCAGCCGCGCCCCGCGCACAGCTGTTCGGTTCCTGGACCGTCGCGGGGTCGGCGGCCGACGCGTTGGACGACGTCACCGCGCCCGGGTACGACCCGCTCCGCACGCTCGTGCTCGAGCAGGACCCCGGCGTGCCGTCGGCTCCCGCCGCCGACGCGGGGACCGCGACCTACCGGTGGGACGGAACGCAGGCGGCGACGATCGATGTCCACGCCGCATCGTCGTCCGTCCTCCTCGTCCGCGACGCGTACGACACGGGATGGCGAGGCGACCGTCGACGGACGCGCCACGCCCGTGCTGGCAGCCGACTCGGTCTCGATCGGGGTGGCGGTCCCCGCCGGGTCCCACACGGTCCGATTGATGTATCGCGAGCCCTGGATCCTGTGGGGACTGCTCGGATCGCTCGTCGCCGTCGTCGCGCTCCTGCTGAGCGCCCTGTTCGTCGGGCGCCGCGAGCGTCGTGCTCGCGCGCCGCACCCAGAGCCCGCGCGCACAGACTCCGGTGACGGGCGAACGGCCGCCGGATACACTCCGAACCCATGATCGACGCCCGGGGCACCGGGCCCTCGCTCATCCCGGAACGGAGGCAACGATGACCCGCCCGGACCTCTCGGTGGTCGTGCCGGTCTGGGAGCCGGTCCGCGATCTCGATCGCTTGATCGACGTGGTCCGTCAGACCGCTTCGGCCCTGTCGATCTCCGCCGAGATCATCGTCTGCACGGCGCCGTCGCGTCGGCCCATCGCGCTCGAGATCGCCGACGAGGACGTGCACGTCCTGGTGGGCGCGGCCGGTTCGGGCTACGGCCGGATCCTCGGCCAGGGCATCGCGCGGGCACAGGGTCGATTCGTGTGCACGGTCGACGCCGACTTCTTCCCGCTCGGCGAGTTCATCTGGACGATGTGGATGCACCGCGACGAGGGCGAGGTGCTGATCGGGTCTCGGTACGTCCGCGGCGCCGTCGTCCAGATGAAGCCCCTGCGGCGCACGATGAGCTTCCTGCTCAACCTCGTCTATCGGATCGGGCTGTCGCTGCCGTACCGCGACATCTCCAGCGGGTTCCGCATGTACCGCCGAGAGGTGCTCGAGGACATCGGCCCTCCGACGGGCCAGGGGCTGGACGCGTTGCCGGAGTTGCTCGTCAAGGCGTACTGCCAGGGGTGGCGGATCTCGGAGGTGCCCATCTGGTACGAGGGCACCCGCCCGTGGACCCGGACCCGGATGCTCCGTCTGTCCGCGGCCTACGCCGGGACCATCTTGCGATCCTTCGGCCTGCGGAACTCCGTCAAGGCGGCGGACTACGACTCGCGCGCGTTCGACTCGTGGATCCCTCTCCAGCGGTACTGGCAGCGCCGGCGGTTCCAGATCATCCGCGGGTTCATGGCGCGCGAGGGCGGCCGGGTGCTCGACATCGGCTGCGGGTCGAGCCGCATCGTCCAGAGCCTGCCCCGCGCCGTGGGCATGGATCTCCGGCTCCAGAAGTTGCGCTGGCTCCGGTCCCCCGGCCGCGCGCTGCTGCAGGCGGACATGAACCATCTGCCGTTCGCCGACGCGGTGTTCGACAGCGTGGTCTGCTCCGAGGTGATCGAGCACATCCCGCGCGAGCAGATCCGCCTGTCCGAGCTCGTCCGCGTCCTCACGCCGGGCGGCACGCTCATCCTCGGGACCCCCGACTACAGCCGGCAACGATGGGTCACGCTGGAGTGGGTGTACGGGAAGGTCTTCCCCGGTGGCTACGTGAAGGAGCACATCAACCGCTACACCCGCGAAGGACTCGAGCGGGAGCTCGGCTCCCTCGGCCTCACCGTCCTCGCGTGCCGCTACGTCGGCGGGTCGGAGATGATCTTCCTCGCCCAGGCGCCGAGCGAGGTGCAGGCGCCCCGCACGACCGACGTCAGCTAGGTATCGCTCAGAACGGGACGAGCGTGGAGAGGTCGGCCAGGCGCGCGAAGGGGTTCGGCATGACGAACACCATCACGATCGCGAGCGCGGCCAGACCCACCACCCCCGTGACGAGCCAGGAGATCTGCATCCGGGACTCGTCGGTGGCCGGCTTGAAGATCATCTGGCGCGGCACCGCGAAGTAGTAGAAGACGCTGATGACGGAGTTCACGAGCATGGCCACGGCCATCCAGACCCCGAGCGAACCGCCGCGATCGATCGCCGCGCGGAAGATCAGGATCTTGGCCCAGAACCCGCCCGTGGGCGGCACGCCCGCCAGGGAGATCATGAACACCGTCATCGCCACCGCGAGGAACGCGGAACGTCGGGCGAGCCCGGCGAAGTCGGTGATCAACAGGCGGGGCGAGGTCCGGCTCACGGCCACCGTCACCGCGTACGCGCCGATGTTCATGATCCCGTAGATCAGGATGTAGGTGACCGCGGCCGAGAACGCCGTGTGGTTGTTGGCCGGGTCGTTCGTGACCAGCGCGAACGGCAGCAGGATGTAGCCCGGCCTGGGCGATGCCCGAGTACGCGAGCAGCCGCACCACCTGCGTCTGTTTCAGCGCGATCAGGTTGCCCACGAACATCGTGGCCACCGAGAGGAAGACGAAGATCGGCACCCAGAAGGCGTTCTGGTGGATGAAGGCCACGAACATGAGCTGCAGCAGTCCGGCGAAGCCGGCCGCGCTCGAGGCCACCGCAAGGAACGCGGCGACCGGCACCGGCGATCCCTCGTACGTGTCGGGCGCCCAGAACTGGAAGGGCACGGCGCTCACCTTGAACGCGAAACCCACCACCACGAACAGGATCGCCGCGAAGGCCATCGTCTCCTGGCCGCCCGAGATATCCGCGAGCTTCAACGCGATGCCCTCGAGCCGCGTGGCTCCCGTCAAGCCCGTAGATCATGCTCATGCCGTAGAGCATCACGGCCGTCGAGAGCACGCCGATCAAGAAGAACTTCAACCCCGCCTCGTTGGAGCGCAGGTCGTTCTTGCGGAACGCCGACATCAGGAACCCCGGCGCCGACACCAGCTCGAGCGAGACGAAGAGCATCAGCAGGTCGCGGGAGGCCGGCATCAGCAGGCAGCCGAGGAACGAGGTCAACAGCAGGAAGTAGTACTCACCCTGGTAGAACCCGCCCTCCCGGAAGTAGCGGAGCGAGATCGCCAGGACCACTGCGGCCGTCACCAGGAAGAAGATCTGGAAGAGCAGCGCGAAGTTGTCCAGGACGAACATGCCTCCGAAGGCGACGCGCGGCGTGTTGCCGATCAGCGTGAGTGCGGACGCGAGGGCGGCCAGCACGCCCACGAGCGAGATCGGCATCCCCAGCCATTTGTGCCGTGCCGACAGGAACACGTCGACCACCAACACGAGGAGGATCGTCCCCGCAAGGATGAACTCCGGCAGGAGCGCGTGGTAGTCGAGGTTCATCGAGGTCCGATCATCCGCCGAAGAGGGCCGAGAGCGCCTGGGCGCCGTGCTCGGTGACGTTGAAGATCATGCCGGGGAACAGCCCGAGCACCAGGATCAGGGCGAGGAGCGGCAGCCAGGAGACCCACTCCACGGCGAGGATGTCGCGGAACCCCTTGGCCTGCCACCGGTCGGGCATCGTGCCCATGTTCACGCGCTGGAGCATCCACAGGAAATAGCCGGCAGTGAGCACCGTGCCGATCCCGCCCGCGATCATGAACGCGCGGAACAGCGACACGCTCAGGCCCGTCGCGGGGCTGAACGAGGACAGCAACGCCATGACCTCGCCCCAGAACCCGGCGAGCCCGGGCAACCCGAGCGAGGCGATGGCGACGAACGCGAAGATGCCGCCCATCTTCGGCAGGCCCGCCATCAGGCCGCCGCCGATATCGGAGATCTCGCGCGTGTGGTAGCGGTCGTAGATCGAGCCGACGCAGAAGAAGAGCATGCCGGTGATCACGCCATGCGCCACCATCCCGAAGACCGCCGCCTGGATCCCGATCGTCGTGAGCGTAGCGATGCCCAGCATCACGAACCCCATGTGCCCCACCGACGAGAACGCGATCAGGCGCTTCAGGTCCTTCTGCGCCAGGCAGGCGAGCGCCGCGTACACGATGGCGATCGCGGCGAGCAGCCCGATCCACGGCGCGTACGCCTTCGCCCCCTCCGGCAGCATCGGCAGCGCGATCCGGATGAAGCCGTAGGTGCCCATCTTCAGCATGACCCCCGCCAGCAGCACCGAGCCGATGGTGGGGGCCTCGGTGTGGGCGTCGGGCAACCAGGTGTGGAACGGCCACATCGGTACCTTCACCGCGAAGCCCAGCGCGACGGCGCCGAACACGATGAGCTGGAACGTGTGACTGAAGCCGCCGCTGGCCCCGAATGCCGTGATGGCCTGCATGTCGAACGTGTGCGGCGCGGGCGTCTTGAAGTACATCGCCAGGAAGCCCAGCAACATGAAGACGGATCCGAACAGCGTGTACAGGAAGAACTTGATGGAGGCGTACTCGCGGTTGGCGGAACCCCAGATCCCGATCAGGAAGTACATCGGGACCAGCACCATCTCCCAGAAGACGAAGAACAGGATCAGGTCGAACGCGATGAAGGTGCCGGCCATGCCGGTCTCGAGCAGGAGCATCAGGGCGAGGAACGCCTTGGTGCGCCCGGCCTCGGGGATGTACCGCCACGAGTAGATCGCGCACAGGAACGAGAGCAGGAACGTCAGCATGTAGAGCGGGAGCCCGAGGCCGTCGATGCCCACGTGGTACCGCGCCCCGATCACGGGGATCCAGCTCACGTTCAGCACGTATTGCAGGCCGGGCGCGCCGTAGTCGAAGCCGATCGCGATCGCCACGGCGAGGATCAGCGCCGCGCCCGTGAACACGATGCAGAGGCCGCGTACCGCCTTGTCCTTCTCCTTCGGCATGAACATGATCACCACCGCCCCCAACAGGGGCAGGAACGTGGTGATCGTGATCGCCGAGTTCTGCCAGGTCATGGTCCGCTCCCTCTCACACGATCTTGATGAAGACGATGGCCAGCGCGATGACGCCCGCGAAGAGCCCTGCGGCGTACCACTGGACGTTGCCCGATTGGATGAACTTCAGTAACCCGCCCGCCGATTCGGTGAGACCGCCCAGGCCGTTGATGATCCCGTCGATGACCGTGCGATCGAACCACGCGATCGCCTCTCGACAGCGCCCTCGTCACGGTGGCGGCGCCGTTCACGATGGCGTCCAGCACGTGCTGGTTGAACCAATACACCGCCGCCGAGAGCGTGTCCCGCGTGGGGTACACGATGGCCCGCATGTAGAACGCATCGATGTAGTACCGGTTCTGGAAGACGGTCCACAGCGACCCCAGCCGCGCCTCCATCGGATCCTTCACGGCGTGCGTCTTGTACATCGAGTAGCCGATGAACAGCCCGCCCACGGCCAGCACGGTGCCGAGCAACGCGATCCACGGCACGAACTTGGCGGCCTCGATGGCCTCGTAGAACACCCACTTCCCGAAGACCGCCCCGAACTGCGGCGCGCCCAGCAGCCCCAGGAAGCACGTGGCGCCGGCGAGCACGACGAGCGGCCCCGTCATCGAGGGAGGCGACTCGTGCGGATGTGCCGTGCCCCGGTACTCGCCGGTGAACGTCATCATCACCATGCGCGCGGTGTAGAAGGCCGTGATCAGCGCGGTGACGAGGAACGCCGCGAAGAGCCAGTAGTGGTGGGTCTCCTGCGCGACCACGAGGAGCTCGTCCTTCGACCAGAACCCGGCGAACGGGAAGATGCCGGCGAGCGCGAGGGAGCCGATCAACATGGTCCAGAAGGTGATGGGCATCCTCTTCCGCAAGCCGCCCATGTCGCTCATGTTGT
The DNA here is from genome assembly GCA_963810915.1 of uncultured Actinomycetes bacterium. Taxonomy (GTDB): domain Bacteria; phylum Actinomycetota; class UBA4738; order UBA4738; family HRBIN12; genus JAOUEA01. The sequence goes on from CAWEPH010000006.1 coordinate 764,615, forward strand.
TGGAGTGCACCGCGTGGATCACCGACCCGGCGCCGAGGAAGAGCAGCGCCTTGAAGAACGCATGCGTGAACAGATGGAAGAAGCCTGCGGTGAGGCCGAGCCTGCCCAGCGAGAGACCGGCCACCATGTAGGCGAGCTGCGAGAGGGTCGAGTACGCGAGCACGCGCTTGATGTCGTCCTGCACGATGGCGAGCAGCGCCGCGCCCAGCATCGTGATGGCCGCGATGATGCTGACCGTGGTGAGCACCCAGGGGCTCGCGTCGAGGAAGACCTGGAACAGCCGCCCGATCAGGTAGACGCCGGCCGCGACCATCGTGGCGGCGTGGATCAGCGCCGACACAGGGGTGGGGCCCGCCATGGCGTCGGGGAGCCAGACGTGCAGCGGGAACTGCGCGGACTTGCCGACCGTGCCGCCGAACAGCAGGATGGCCGCCATCGAAACGTAGAGCGCCGACACGCCCGGCGCGCCGACCGCGCGGGTCACGGCCCCGATGTTGGTGGTGGTGAACCCGGTGGCCGCGATCAGCGCGAAGATCCCGAACATGAAGGGGACGTCGCCGATGCGGGTCGTGATGAACGCCTTGATGGCGGCGTTGGAGTTCTCCTTCACCTCCCACCAGTGCCCGATCAGCAGGTAGGAGCAGAGCCCCATGACCTCCCACCCGATCAGCAGCTGGATCAGGTTGTTGGAGATCACGACGGTGAGCATCGCCGCCGTGAAGATCGAGAGCACGACGTAGAACCAGGTGAACCGCTCGTCGCCGTGCATGTAGCCCAGCGAGTAGATGTGCACCATCAGGGAGATCGTCGTGACGACCACGAGCATGATCGCGGTGAGCCCGTCCACGAGGATGCCGATCTCCAGATGGAGCGAGCCGATCTGGAACCATGAGACGGCGCTCTCGTACGGGCCGTTTCCCTCCACGAAGTGCCACAGGACGCCGATCGACATCACGAACGCCGCGCCCACCATCGCGATGCCGTAGACGGCGCCCTTGCCCGGCGTGCGCTTGCCGAAGAACAGCGTCACCACCGCCGAGATGAACGGCAGGATCGGGATCACCCACGCGTACTTCACGAAGACGCTCACGGCGCCCGTGCTCACGGTGACGGTCTCCGCTACCACTTGAGGAGGTTCACCTCGTCGACGTTGATGGACTCGCGGTTGCGGAAGAGCAGGATCACGATGGCGAGCCCGATGCCGACCTCGGCGGCGGCCACCGCGATCACGAACAGTGCGAAGACCTGTCCGGTGACGTCCTTCAGGTAGGCGGAGAACCCGACCAGGTTCACGTTGACGGCGTTCAGCATCAGCTCGATCGCCATCAGCACCATGATCGCGTTGCGTCGCGCCAGCACCCCGTAGACGCCTGCGGAGAACAGCAGCGCCGAGAAGAAGAGGATGAACGGCAGGCGGATCATGCGCCGTCGTCCTTCCGCGCCAGCACGATGGCGCCGATCAGCGCCGCGAGGAGCAGGAACGAGATCGCCTCGAACGGCAGGACGTAGGAGCGGAAGAGCGCCTCGCCGATCACGCCCGTGTTCCCCGAGATAGACGCCGTAGGTGTTCTGGGCGTCCTTCATGGGCCAGGCCTGCTGGATCAGGAAGACCAGCCCGACGAAGACCCCGGCCGCCACCGCGACGCCCACCCATCGCTGCTGGTTGTCGAGCGTGTCGCGACCGATCGGCGCCTTCGTGAGCATCAGGCCGAACAGGAACAGGATCACGATGGCCCCGACGTAGATCAGGATCTGCACCCACCCGGTGAACTCGGCACCCAGCAGCAGGTAGACCGAGCCCACGCTGAGGAGCGTCACCACCAGGTAGAGCGCGGCATGGACCACGTTGCGCGCCGTCACCACGGCGATCGCGCTCACGCTGCCCACCGCCGCCAGGACGAGGAATGCGTACTCCTGCGCCGTCACGATGCCTCCTCCACCGGAGCCTCCGCGCCTTCCTCCAGCGCAGGCGGCGGCAGCACGGTGTAGGTCCAGTCCTCGAGGCGCTCCTTCTCGTGCACCAGTTCGGCCTGCCCGTACTCCGCGTACTCGAACTCGGGGCTCCAGAAGAGGGCGTCGAAGGGACACACCTCCACGCAGATGCCGCAGTACATGCAGAGGGCGTAGTCGATCGCGAAGCGGTCGAGGATCTTGGCCGAGCGCGCGCGCCCGCCGCCCGCCGGATCGTGCGACTCCTTGTGCGCATCGATGTAGATGCACCAGTCGGGGCACTCGCGGGAGCACTTGTAGCAGACCGTGCAGTTCTCCTGCTTCAGCGCGATCACCCCGCGCGTGCGCGGGGGCAGATCGGGCTTCACGTGCGGGTACTGCTGGGTGATGGCCGGATGCAGCATCGCCTTGAGGGTGACCCCCAGGCCCTTCACGAGCCCCTGGCCGATCCCCGACTCCGGCTGGTCCTTCTTCTCCTCCTTCACCACCCCTGCCCCCTTACCTCGTCGCGACCTTGACGAAGGCCACGCCGATGATCCACACGAGCGAGACCGGGATCAGTGCGAGCCACGCGAACCGCTGCAGTTGGTCCTCGCGCAGACGCGGGTACGTGGCCCGCAGCCAGATCACGACGAACGACAGCGCGATGATCTTGCCCATCATCCAGAAGGCCGGAGGCAGCGGGATCAAGATCCCCTTGTAGCCGCCCAGGAACAGCACCGCCGCGATGCCCGAGAGCGCCACGATCCCCCCGTACTCCGCCAACAGGAAGAAGGCGAACTTCAGGCCCGTGTACTCGGTGTAGGCACCGAAGATGATCTCGGAGTCGGCGATGGGCATGTCGAAGGGGGGCCGCGTGAGCTCCGCCAGCATCGCCATCATGAAGATGATGAAGAGCGGGAAGAGCGGCACGATGAACCAGATGTTCTGCTGGGCCTCCACGATCCCCACCAGGGAGAGCGTTCCGGCGAGCATCACGACACCCGCCGCGGCGAGCACCAAGGGCAGCTCGTACGCGATCAGCTGCGCGGCCGCACGCAGGGCGCCGATCAGCGAGAACTTGTTGGCCGACGACCAGCCCGCCATCAGCACACCGATCACCGAGACCGACGACATCGCCATCACGAAGAAGATGCCCACGTCGAGGTTGAGGGCGAACATGCTCGGGCTGAAGGGCAGCACGACCAGGATCGCGATGTACGGGATCATGGCGACCGCCGGTGCCAGCGTGAACACCGTCCGGTCGGCGGCCTCCGGGATGATGTCTTCCTTCTGGATGAACTTCACGCCGTCGGCCACGAGCTGGGCCCAGCCGTGGAAGGCGCCGGCCTCCATCGGGCCGACGCGCGATTGCATGTGCGCGAGCACCTTGTGCTCGATGTAGCCCACCACGAGTGGGACCACCAGGAAGAAGACGAGCACCACGGCCGTCTTGAGGATCAGCACGATCCAGAAGTTGCCGGACCAGGAGTCGAAGATGGATACGCCGGCGGTGGCGATCACTCGTCCTCGTCCTCCTCACCCTCGACCGCGCCCGGCCACGGCTTGGCCTCGCGGGTCATCAGGGGGAAGTCCTTGCGCAGGGGATGTCCCTCGAACGGCTCGGAGAGCAGGAGCTTGACCGGCTGCGGATGGCCCTCGAAGCGGATCCCGAACATCTCGTGGGTCTCACGCTCGTGCCAGTTGCAGGTGGCGAAGAGATCGGACACCGTGGGGCACACCGGGTCCTCGTGGGGCAGTCGGACCTTCACGCGCACGCCGTGGTGGTGTGTGGTGGAGAAGAGGTGGGTGACGACCTCGAACCCGCCCTCCGGCCCCCAGTCGACGCCGGAGGTGAAGTCGCAGTAGTCGCATGCGAACTCGGGCTCGTCGCGCAGGAACCGCACGAGGTCGCGGTAGCGCGTCGGCGGTGACGGTCACGACCGGGTGGCCGTGGGCCTCGATGGTCTCCGTCAGATCCGCGCCGAACTGCGCGCGGAGCCGGGAGACCACCTCGTCAGGAGAGAGCGGGCTGGGTGAGGTTCCCACTGAACTTCTCCTGGATGTTCTCGTCCTTGATCTTCTCCTGCAGCTTGATGATGCCGTGCAGGAGCGCCTCGGGGCGCGGAGGGCAGCCGGGCACGTAGACGTCGATCGGCACGATCTGGTCGACGCCCTTGGTGACCGAGTAGGAGTCCCAGTAGGGGCCGCCGCAGTTGGAGCACGAGCCGAACGAGATCACGTACTTCGGCTCGGGCATCTGGTCGTAGACGCGCTTCAGCGCGGGGGCCATCTTGTCGGTGAGGGTGCCGGCCACGACGAGGAGGTCGGCCTGGCGCGGGCCGTGGGCGAAGGGGATCACGCCCAGCCGGATGAAGTCGTTCTTGGACGTCGAGGCGGCGATGAACTCGATCGCGCAGCACGCGAGCCCGAAGTTCATGACCCACAGCGAGTACCGGCGACCCCAGTTCAGGATGAACTTCACGGGCTGGATCCGGGGCAGCGCCGTCTTCTCGGTGATCAGGCCCATCTCAGCACCCCCTTGCGCCAGGCGTAGAGCAAGCCCACCGCAAGGATGAGGATGAAGATCGCCATCTCCACCACGGCGGCGTAGCCGAGGCCCTGGAACACCTTGGCCCACGGGAAGAGGAACACGCTCTCCACGTCGAAGATCACGAAGAGGAAGCCGTAGACGTAGTAGCGGACCTGGCTCTGGGACCAGCCCTCGCCCACCGGGTCGATGCCGCACTCGTAGGTGGTGAGCTTGCTGTAGCCGGGTTGGCGAGGGGCCACGAGCCGTGACGTGGTGAACGCCACCGCCACGAGCAGGCATCCCGCGGCGAGGACCGCGAGCACGACGCTGTACGACTCGAAGTAGTTAGGCATGTCCCCTCTCTCGCGCGCGCATCCTAGCAGGGACACACGCGTTGCCGGTGCGGGCGCTCATGCGGGCTGCTCCGCACCGCAACGGGCCGCCAGGAAGCGCGCGAGCTGGATCAACGCGTGACGGGCCGGACCGTCCGGAAGGCGTTCCGCGAGGTCGATCGCGCGCGCAACCTCGTCGCTCACGGCCCGCCTCGCGTGGTCGATCGAGCCCCCGTCCCGCACGATCTCGAGCGCCCGGTCGAGCATCGCGCCGTCGGGCGATCCGTGGCCGAGGATCCGAGCCAGTTCCTCCCGGCGGGCGTCGTGCGCGAGGGCGTGCAGGACCGGCAGCGTGTACACGCCCTCCTTCATGTCCACGCCCGGCTCCTTCCCGAGCTCCATCTGGGACGCCGTGATGTCCATGATGTCGTCGGAGAGCTGGTAGGCCATGCCGAGCGCGTCACCGAACTGCTCGATGACGTCGGTGTGCTCCGGTGAGGCGTCGGAGAGCATGCCGCCCAGCCGGCAGGACGTCGCGATCAGCGAGGCCGTCTTGCGCCGGATGATCTCGAGGTAGTTGGTCACCTCCTGCTCGACCTTGGCGGAGCTGTCGACCTCGCGGATCTGCCCGTCGCACAGGATCGCGATCGTACGCGCGAGCAGCCGGCACACCTCGGTGCCGAGGTCCGTGGAGATCTCCGAGGCCCGTGCGAAGAGGAAGTCGCCGGTGAGGATCGCCACCGTGTTGTCCCAGCGCATGTTGGCGCTGGGGGCGCCTCGGCGGGCGTCCGCCTCGTCGATCACGTCGTCGTGGTACAGCGTGGCGAGGTGCACGAGCTCGATCGAGACCGACCCGGGGATCAGTCGCGGATCGCTCGGGTCGCCGAAGTACCCGGCCAGCAGCACGAGCATCGCGCGGAAGCGCTTGCCGCCCGCCGCGATCAGGTACGACGAGGTCTCGGAGAGCAGTCCCGAGGCCTCCACGTTCACGGACTTCTCCAGGGCCGCCTCGACCTGGTCGAGGCGCGTGCGCACCTCCGACTCCAGGACGGCGTCCGGCGCTTCCAGCCCCGGGATCACACGACGACTCATGGACTCACCACCTCAACACGGATGCGTTCTGTAGGAGCCCGGTGATGAGACCGGGCAGGACGCCGAGCACCACGGTGGCGCCGGCGAGGAGCACGAGCGCGACGCGCGGCATCAAGCGACGGGTCCTCGTCCTGCTGCCCCCTCCGGTTCACGCATGAACATCAACACGATCACCCGCAGGTAGAAGAAGGCGGCCGCCACGCTCGCCAGGACACCGATCAGCGCGAGCGGCCAGTGGCCCGCGGAGATGGCCGCCGTGAACACCCCCACCTTCGCGATGAACCCGGCGGTGGGAGGGATGCCCGCCAGCGAGAGCAAGAAGACGGTCATCAGCCCGGCCAGCAACGGGCTGCGGTGGAACAGGCCGGTGTAGTCGCGAAGTCCGGTCTGCTCCTCCCCCCGCGCGGAGACGAGCATCACCACGCCGAAGGCGCCGAGCGTCATGACGGCGTACGCCACGAGGTAGAACATCGCGGCACTGATCCCGGTGCTGTTCGCCGCGGTGAGGCCCGTCAGGATGAACCCGGCCTGCGCGATGCTCGAGTAGGCCAGCATCCGTTTGATGTCCGTCTGCGCGATCGCGAGGATCGAGCCGACGATGATCGAGAGCGCCGCGAGCACCCAGATGACGGGCGTCCAGTCCCAGGTGAGGGGCTGGAAGGCCACGTCCAGCACCCGGATCAGGGCGAGGAACGCGGCCGCCTTGGTGGCGGCGGACATGAAGGCCGTCACGGGGGTGGGAGCTCCCTGATACACGTCCGGGGTCCACATGTGGAACGGCGCGGCCGAGACCTTGAACGCGAACCCCACCGCCAGGAACGCGAAGGCCAGGAGCGCGATCGCCTGGCTGCCGGTCTGCCCCGACAGGGCGTTCGCGATCGCGGCGATGTGGGTCGAGTCCGCGGCGCCGTACGCCATCGCCACGCCGTACAGGAAGAACGCCGAGGATGCCGCGCCGAGGAGGAAGTACTTCATGGATGCCTCGGTCGATGCCCTGCCTCCGGTGAACCCCGTGAGGACGTAGAGCGCGAGCGAGAGGATCTCGAGGGCGAGGAACGTCACGATCAGATCGGCGGAGGCCACGATCAGGGTCATCCCCGACGTTGCGAAGAGCACGAGGGGGAAGAACTCGCCCCGCGGCTCCCCCCCGGCGCGCTCGAGGTAGTGCGCGCCGTACAGGAGCGCCATCGCGGCGACGGCGATCAGGATCACGCGACCCACGACGGCGAAGCGGTCCGCGTAGACCATGCCGCCCATCACGGTGGGCTCGCCCGTCCAGTTCCACAGCACGATGGAGGCGGCGGCCGCGGCGGCGAGTCCCGCCAGGCCGATCAGCAGGTGGACGGTGCGGTCGGAGCGCCTCACGAACGCCTCGTAGAGCAGCCCCACGATCCCGAAGCCCACCAGGATCAGCTCGGGCAGGATCGGACGGAAGACGAGTTCCGGCGTGGGGATCACGGCGTCGTGCCTCCGTCGCCGGCTGCCGAGAACCCGCTGCCTCCCGCGGGCGTCGGTACGAGCCCGACGTCGGTGGGCTGTCCCTGTGGGTCGACGCGCGCGATCACGGCCTTCGTGGACGGGTCGATGCGGTCGGTGAGCATCTTCGGGTACACGCCGAAGACGAGCAACAGCGCGAGGATGGGCACCAGCACCGCCACCTCGCGCAGGCTCACGTCGGGCAGGCCCTTGTGCTCCTCGTGGATCGGCCCGTAGGCCATGCGCTGGTAGCTCCACAGGAGGTAGATCGCCGCGAGGATCACGGCGAGGGCCGCCAGGGAGCCGAACCAGTGGCTGACCGCGAACGTCCCAACGATCACCAGGAACTCGCCGACGAAGCTGTTCAGTCCGGGCAGGCCGACCGAGGCGAACACCGCGAACAAGAAGGCGCCGGTGAGCCACGGCATCACGCTCGCGAGCCCGCCCATCTTCGCCAGATCGCGGGTGTGGGTGCGCTCGTACACCATCCCCACCAGCAGGAAGAGCGCGCCCGTGGCGAGGCCGTGGTTCACCATCTGCAGCACGCCGCCGGTCATCGACTGCTGCGTGAAGGCGAAGATCCCCAGCACGACGAAGCCGAGGTGCGAGACCGACGAGTAGGCGACCAGGCGCTTGATGTCGGTCTGGATCAACGCCACCACCGCACCGTAGATGATGCCGATCACCGCCAGGATCGAGACGAACGTCGCGAAGTACTTCGCCGCCTCCGGGAAGAGCGTGAGGTTGAAGCGGATGAGACCGTACGTGCCGACCTTCAGCAGGACACCGGCCAGCAGGACCGAGCCCGCGGTGGGCGCCTCGGTGTGGGCATCCGGGAGCCACGTGTGGAGCGGGAAGACGGGCACCTTCACGGCGAACGCCACGAAGAACGCCAGGAAGAGCCAGCGTGCGGTGACGACCGGCAGGCCGTGCGCCGTGCTGATCAGCGTCCTGACGTCGAAGGTCACCCCGCCGAGCCCGCGCCCCGCTTGCGTGGCCAGGTACAGCGTGGCCACCAGGAGGAACGCGGAGCCGGCCATCGTGTAGAGGAAGAACTTCACCGCCGCGTAGATCCGACGCTCGCCGCCCCAACCTCCGATCAGGAGGTACATCGGGACGAGCATCGCCTCGAAGAACAGGAAGAACAGGAGCAGGTCGAGCATCAGGAACGTGCCGAGGACGGCCGTCTCGAGGCCCAGCATCGCGCCCATGTACAGCCGGACGTCCTTCTCGATCCTCCAGCTCGCCAGGATCGCGACGGGGAACAGGAACGTGGTGAGCAGCACCATCCACAAGCTGATGCCGTCGATGCCGACCAGGTACTGCAGCCCGATGCTCTTCACCCACGTCGCGCGCTCCACCATCTGGAAGCCCGCGATCGAAGGATCGAACCGCCCGAGGACACCGAGGGAGACCACGAACGTCGCGAGCGCGGTGATGAGCGCGGTCCAGCGGGCCGCGTTGTCGGAGAGCAGCCGGCCGCCGATCAACAGGATGGCCAACCCGACGAGCGGCAGGAAGACCGTCACGGACAGGATGTGCGAGCTCATAGCCGCAACCCCAGGAAGACGAGGATGCCCACGGCGCCCGCGAACAGCGGCGAGCGCGTACGTGCGGACGTATCCGGTCTGGATCCTGCGACCCACCGCGGCCAGCCGCCGCGTGCCGCCCCCGATCGCGTTCACGATCGCCGTCGATGAACCCGGTGTCGAACCGGATACGCGAGGATGGCGGCGGCGGCCTTGCCCGGGCGCCACCAGGACCGTGGCGTAGTAGTCGTCGATGTACCAACCGTGCTGGAAGAGCCGCTGGACGGACGCGAGCCGCACCCGCAGCGCCATCCAATCGAAGCGCCCGGACGCGTACACGTAGAACATCGTTCCCAGGGTGAGGATCGACACCAGCGAGGCGATCGCGATCAGGGTGCCGAGCGCGAGTCCGGTCGTGCCCTCCGGTACCGCGCCGAGCAGCGGCTCGACCCACTGGGAGAAGGAGCCGTCGACGGTCCGCGCGATGAGCAGGCCGATGCCCGAGGCGCCGAGCGCCAGCACGACGAGCGGAAGGGTCATCACCGCGGGCGACTCGTGCGCGTGCTCCGCCGGCTCGGACCGCGGTGCGCCGAAGAACGTGAGGAACACCAGGCGGCCGATGTAGGCGGCCGAGATCACGGCGCCGAGCAGCCCGAGCACGTAGACCCACTGGTGTCCCGTGTGGTTCGCGATCTCGAGGATCGCGTCCTTGGCGAAGAATCCGGCGAGCGGCGGCACGCCCGCCAGGGCGAACGCACCGATCACGAACGTCCACCCGGTGAGCGGCATGCGATGGATCAGGCCGCCCATCTCCTTCATGTCCGTCTCCTCGTGCATGCCGTGCATCACGGAGCCCGGCACCGAGGAACATCAGGGCCTTGTAGAAGGCGTGCGCCACGAGCATGAACAGGGCCAGCGAGTACGCGCGGAGGCCCGCCGCCACGAACATGTAGCCGAGCTGGCTCACCGTGGAGTAGGCGAGCACGCGCTTGATGTCGTCCTGGCCCAGCGCACACGTCCCCGCGAACAGGAGCGTGACGAGGCCCACCACGGTCACCACCACGAGGGCCACGCCCGACAGCTCGAACAGGACGTGGGTCCGCAGGACCAGGTACACGCCGGCCGTGACCATCGTGGCGGCGTGGATCAGGGCGGAGACGGGGGTGGGGCCGGCCATCGCGTCGGGGAGCCAGACGTGGAGCGGGACCTGGGCCGACTTCCCGATCGCCCCCGCGAAGAGCAGCAGGGCGATGGCCGTCGCCGCGCCTTTGGTGAGCGTTGCGCCGGCCGTGCCGAAGACCAGCTCGAAGTCCAGCGTGCCGAACTTCGCCACGATCAACGCGAGGCCGATCAGCATCGCCGTGTCGCCGATCCGCGTCGTGATGAACGCCTTCTTGGCCGCGTTCGCGTTCTCCGTCTTGTCGAACCAGAAGCCGATCAGCAGGTACGAGCAGAGCCCCACGCCCTCCCAGCCCAGGTACAGGACGAGGAAGTTCTCCCCCAGGACCAGCATCAGCATGAAGAACACGAAGAGGTTCAGGTACGAGAAGAACCGGCCGTACCGCGGATCGCCGTGCATGTAGCCCAGCGCGTAGATGTGGATCAGCAGGCCGATGCCCGTGACCACCATGATCATCGTGGCCGACAACACGTCGAGGCGGAGATCCACGCTCACGTTGAACGACCCGACCTGGATCCAGTCGTACAGGCGCAGGATGTACAGGCGCGAGTCGGCGGGGAGCCCGTGCAGTCCCACGCACCGCCGCCGTCGCGAGCGAGGAACGAGGCCACCATCGCCCCCACGGCGAGCCAACCCGCCCCACGACCGAGTCGCCGACCGACGAAGAGGTTGACCGCGGCCGCGATCAGGGGGATCGCCGGCACCAGCCAGATCAGCTTCATGGCGGCGGTGGGCGAGAGCGTGGGCACCAGCCGCGCCCAGCACGTGCGTCACCACCTGAGGGACCTCACGTCGTCGACGTTGACGCTCTGGTTCCGCCGGTACACGGCGACGATGATCGCGAGCCCCACGACCACCTCGGCCGCGGCCACGACCATCGAGAAGAACGCCAGCACCTGGCCGTCGAGGTTGGCGTGCATCCGGGAGAAGGCCACGAGCGTGAGGTTCACGGCGTTCAGCTGCAGCTCCACCGACATGAAGATCAGCAGCGCGTTGCGACGGATCAGCACGCCGGCCGTGCCGATCGCGAAGAGGATCGCCGGAGAGCAGGAGGAAGTAGGCGATCGGCGTCCTCACCCCGCCGTCACCTCCTCCACCAGCCGGTCCGCCTCCGGCTCGGCCTCCCGCGCCTCGATCTCGGCCTGCGTGATGGCGGGCGCCTTCCGGCTCGCCAGCACCATCGCCGCGATCGCGGCGATGATCAGCAGCACCGAGGTCACCTCGAACGGGAAGAAGTACCGGGAGAAGAGCACCTTCGCGAGCGCCTGCGTGTTGGCGGGCGCGTTGACCACGTCGAAGCCGGCGGGGGCGCGGGTCGCGAACCCGATCCCCGCACGCAGCGCGAAGAAGACCTCCAGCACGAACCCGACCCCGAGGATCGCGGCCGTCGTGCGCATCCCGAACAGCCGCTCGCCCGCGCGCCTCCATCCGGTCGACGCCCAGCAGCATGATCACGAAGAGGAACAGCACCATGATCGCGCCCGCGTACACGATGATCTGGACCGCGAAGAGGAACGGGGCGTCGAGCAGCAGGTACATCACCGCGATCGTGAAGAAGTTCACGACCAGGAACAGGGCGGCGTGGACGGCGTTGCGGCGGGTGAGCATCGCGATCGCCGAGGCCACCGAGATCGGCGCGAAGACCCAGAACACGATGTTGTCCAGGGGCACCTAGAGGCCCTCCCGGTCGATCTTGTTCTTCCCCAGCTCCGCCGGCGGCTGAAGCAGCTGCTCCTTGGTCCAGATAGCGTCCTCGCGGTTCGTGAACGACATCTCGAAGCTGCTGGTGAGCGTGAGCGCGCGCGTGGGGCAGGCCTCGACGCACAGGCCGCACATGATGCAGCGCAGGTAGTTGATCTGGTAGTCCTTCGCGTGACGCTCCCCCGGGCTGATCGGGGTTCTCGGGATCGTTGTCCTCACCCTCGACCCAGATCGCGTCCGCGGGACAGGCGTAGGCACAGAGCTCGCAGCCGATGCACTTCTCCAGCCCGTCCTCGTGACGGTTGAGGAGGTGCCGCCCGATGTGCGAGCGCTCGGGGATCGGCACGATCTCCTTCGGGTACTGCTCGGTGTTGTCCCGGCGGAAGGTCTGCTTGAAGACGGTCCCCATACCCTTGGCCATGGCGACCGTCGAGTCCCAGAACCCGACCTGCGGTTCGTCCGAGCGCGGTTGGTCGCTCATGCGGACACCTCCTCGCGAGGCTGGGGCCGGAAGACGGGGGCGAGCAGCGTGATCAGCGCCACGACGCCGAGGATGACCGCGCCTCCGATCAGGATCGAGCGGCGCTGGAAGTGGTCGGGAAGCACCACGACCGCTCCGGTGATCATCACCCAGGCCAGCCCGAACGGGATGAGCACCTTCCAGCCGAACTTCATCAGCCGGTCGTAGCGCATCCGCGGCATCGTGGCCCGGATCAAGATCATCACGTAGATCACCGCGGTGAGCTTGAGGATGAACCACAGGATCGGGCCCACCCACGCCCAGGCGCCGTGGAACGGCCAGTAGCCGCGCCATCCGCCCAGGAACAGCGTCACGGCCACGGCGGCCACCGTCACGGTGTTCACGTACTCACCGAGGTAGAACATCGCGAACTTGAAGCCCGAGTACTCCGTGTGGAAGCCGGCCACGAGCTCGGTCTCCGCCTCGGCCAGGTCGAAGGGCGGACGGTTCGTCTCCGCGAGGGCGCCGATCAGGAACACGACGAAGGCGGGGAACTGCGGGATCACGTTCCAGATGCGCCCCTGCGCCGCCACGATCTCGGACAGCCGCAGGTGCCCGCTGTACATGATCACCGCCACGATCGCGAGGCTCATGCCCACCTCGTAGCTCACCATCTGCGCGCTGGAGCGCACCGACCCGAGCAGCGGGTAGTTGGAGCCGCTCGACCACCCGGCCAGCACGATGCCGTACACCGCGATCGAGGTCATCGCCAGGATCCAGAGGATGCCGATGTTGAGGTCGGTGAGCTGGAAGGGGATCACGCGCCCGAAGAGCACCACCGGCTCGCCGAACGGGATGATGGCGAACGCGAGGAAGCCGGGCACCATCGCGAGGATCGGAGCCAGGTTGTACACGCCGAGATCGGCGTTCGAGGGCGAGATGCCCTCCTTGAAGAAGAGCTTGAGGCCGTCGGCGAGCGTGATCAGGATGCCCCGCGGGACCGGCGCGCATCGGCCCAACGCGCGTCTGCATGTCCGCGATCACCTTCCGCTCCATCCAGATGTAGAGCATCACGGCGATCAGGAGCGCCACGAAGACCACGACCACGCGGACGCGAGGAGCCCCCAGTCCACCCAGTCCATCAGGCGGATACCCCCTCGTCGACCGGCGACGGCGACCTCCGAGGCGACCGCCTCGATCGTGACCTCGGTGGTGAAGGAACCCGAGAGCAGCGTGTTGGCCGCGAACCCGGCCTGGTTGAACGGCACGAACACCGACCCTGCTGCCACGTCCTCGGTGACACGCGCCGGGAGCTCTGCCTCACCTGCGGCCGTGCGCACCAGAGCAAGCGTGCCCTCGGCGATCCCCAGCCCGGCGGCGTCCGCGGGATGGATCTCCACGAACGGGTCCTGCGCGAGCGCGGCCTTCAGCTCGTCGGCGCGCTCGGAGAGCCGGCCCTCGTCGACGAGCAGCGGGTACGTGAAGAGGCGGAGGCCATCGGGGGTCCGAGGCGACGCAGCGGCGCCCACGGCCAGCGTGACCTCGCGCGGCGCCAGCAGCCCCGCCATCTCTTCGTGCAGTTCCTCGAGCGTCTCGAACCCGAGATCGCCGCCGCACGCGAGCGCCATGCTCGCGAAGATCTCCCAATCGGCCAGCGAGATGCCCTGGGTCCGACGGATCGGATGCATCAGTTGGCCACGTCCCTCCCAGGTCGTCACGTGGCCCGTCTTCTCCAGGAAGGGCGCGGCGGGCAGGAAGGCGTCGACGAACGGTTCGAGCGATCCGAGCTCCAACCCCTGCACGACCTTGTAGGGAACGTTCTGGAGCGCGCGCAGAGCGAGGCCCGCGTCGGCGGCATCCCGCAGCGGATCCACCCCGACGAGCAGCAGGACGTCGATCTCCCCGTCGGCGCAGGCCTGGAGGATATCGTGGGCGTCCCGGCCCGGCACGCGGTTCATCACCGGCCCCCACACGGCCTCCACGTCGTCGAGCCCATCCTCGGCCGTGCGCCCCCCGGGCAGCAGGCGGGGATGCACCCCGGCGCGCAGGGCGCCGCGATCGTTGGCCCGTCGGGTCACATAGGTGAAGCGCGCGCCCGCCTCGAACGCGAGGGCCATCGCGGCCTCGGCGCCGCCCGGGCGCTCGGCGAGGCGCTCGCCCGCGATGACGACCGCCGCCTCGCGGGCCTCCTCGAGCGCCGCCGCGGCCGCGTCGAAGTCCACGTTGCCGGTAGGGCCTTCGGCGTCGAGCAGCGCCAGCTCCCGCCCCGGCGCCGCGATGATGTGCGTGGCGACGTCGTGCAGGCGTGTGCGACGAGGATGCAGCACCCAGATGCGCGCCCCCCGCGAGGCCGCCTTGCGCAGCCGCAGGTGCAGGATGGGGATCTCTTGCTCGGCGTCGAGGCCGGCCACGAGGATGACCTTGGCCCGCTCGACGTCCTTGTACGTGACCGACATCGGCTGCGCGGCCACGTAGCGCTCGGCCTCGCCCGCCCCCGCCACGCGCCGATGGTCGAGGTCGTTCGTGCGGAACACCGTTCGCGCCAGCTTGGACAGCGCGTAGTAGTCCTCATCCATGAGCCGGCCGCCCGTGAGCACCGCCACCCGCGCTCCCTCGGCCCGGCGCGCCACCTCCGTGAGCACCTCGCCGAACGATGCCGGCTCGAGGCCACGGTCGCGGATCAGCGGCGTGGTGAGGCGCTCGGGCGCGTCCGGGAAGCGGAACGCGAAGCGGCCCTTGTCGCAGAGCCACGCGTCGTTCACCTCGTAGTTGTCCCGCGCGAGCTGACGCACGACTTCCCCACGACGGAGGTCGACCTTCACGTTGCATCCGGCGCTGCAGTGGGGACAGACGGAGTCGGCGCTCGAGAGGTCGAACGGGCGGGCGACGAACCGGTAGGGCGTGGCCGTGAGCGCACCCACCGGGCAGATCTGGATCGTGTTGCCGCTGAAGGGGCTCTGGAAGTCCTCGCCCGCCGCGATCGAGACCCGCTCGCCCGCGCCACGGGCGAAGAGCTCGATGAAGCGGTCGCCGGAGATCTGGTCGCAGAATCGCGTGCACCGGGCGCAGAGCACGCAGCGCTCACGATCGAGGTTCACGAGCGGCGAGAGCGGCAGCGGCTTCAGGTAGGTGCGCTTGGCCTCGGTGAAGCGACTGTCGCCGGGCCCGAACGCCAGGGCCTGATCCTGCAGCGGGCACTCGCCGCCACGATCGCAGATCGGGCAGTCGAGGGGGTGGTTCAACAAGCAGGAACTCCAGGTTGGCGACCTGCGCCTCGTGCACGACGTCGGAGGTGTTCTGGGTGTTCACCACCATCCCCGGCGCGACCGTGACGGTGCACGACGTCGCGAGCTTGGGCTGGCCCTCGATCTGCACGTAGCACTGGCGGCAGGCGCCGGCCGGCTCCAGGAGCGGGTGGTCGCAGAACCGCGGGATCTCGACGCCGAGCTGCTCGGCGGCGCGGATGATCAGGGTGCCCTTCGGCACGGTGACCTCCTTGCCGTCGATCGTCAGGCTGACGAGCGGGTCCGGGGTCACGACGCCACCTCCTCGGACGGCGCAGGGGTGCGCAGCGGGCAGCGCCCGAGCCGGACGTGCTCGAGGTACTCGTCCTCGAAGTGCTGGAGCGAGGAGTTGATCACGGAGGCGGCGCCGTCCGCGAGGGCACAGAAGGCGCGGAACAGGATGTTCGTGCCCATGTCGTGCATGAGCGGGAGGTCTTCGGCTCGGCCGTATCCTTCCTCGAGGCGACCGAGCACGCGGGTCGCCCACCAACTGCCCTCCCGACAGGGGGTGCATTTCCCGCAGGACTCGTGGGCGTAGAACCGCACCATGCGCTCGGCGGCCTCCACGACGCAGTCGCTCTCGTCGAGCACCATCACGGCTCCCGTGCCGAGCAGCGAACCTGCCTCGGCCACCGACTCGTAGTCGAGGTGCACGTCGATCGCATCGGCCGTGAGGAGCGGTGTGGAGGATCCACCCGGGGTGAACGCCTTGAGGGCGCGCCCGCCGAGGACACCGCCGCCCAGCTCCTCGAGGAGCACGCGGAACGGGGTTCCCATCGGGATCTCGTAGTTGCCCGGGCGCTCCACCTTGCCGCTGATCGTGAACATCTTGGTGCCCGGCGACTTCTCGGTACCGAGCGCGCGGAACCAGTCGGCGCCGTTCGTCACGATGTCGGGGACGTTCATCAGCGTCTCGACGTTGTTGATCACGGTCGGGCTCGCGTAGAGGCCTTCCACCGCAGGGAAGGGCGGCCGTAGCCGGGGCTGGCCGCGGAGCCCTTCCAGCGAGTTGAGCAGCGCCGTCTCCTCGCCGCAGATGTAGGCCCCGGCGCCTCGGTGCAGCACGATGTCCAGATCGTAGTCGCTCCCGGCGATACCCTTCCCCAGATATCCTGCGGCATAGGCTTCCTCGAGCGCCTTCTGGAGCACCACGCTCTGCCAGAGGTATTCCCCACGGATGTAGATGAACGTGGCGTGGCACCCGATCGCGACCGACGCGATGGCCGCCCCTTCGATCAGCCGGTGCGGATCGCGCTCGACGAGTTCGCGGTTGTTGCACGTGCCGGGCTCGGACTCGTCGTAGTTCACCGTGACGTACGTGGGCTTGCCGGTGTCCCGAGGGACGAACGACCACTTCATGCCCGTGGGGAACCCCGCGCCGCCGCGTCCGCGCAGCCCCGAGTCCTTCACGGTTTGGATCAGGTCCTCGGTCGACATGTCGAGCGCCGTGCGCAATCCCTGATACCCGCCCTTGGCCACGTACCCGTCGACCGCGATCACCGACGCGTCGTCCCAGTCACGGGTGAGACGCGGCGCGAAGTCGAGGCTCACGCCTGCACCTCCTCCGGAGTCTCGAGCCCCGCGAGCACGCGGGAGGCGTGACGGAAGCTCTTCATCGCAGGCCCGCGCGACGGTGTCGGTGAGCTGCCCGCGCGCAACTCTGCGATCAACTCGCGCATCCGCTCGGGGGTCACGTTGTCGTGGTTCGCGAAGTCGATCTGCACGGCCGGCGCGAAGTCACAGACCCCGATGCACTCCTCCTCGTGCAGCGAGAGCGAGCCGTCCTCGGAGACCTCTTGGCCGTGGGCCATCCCGGCCGCCTGGTGGGCGGCCTCGTAGACGTCCTTGGCGCCGCGCAGCATGCACGCGAGGTTGGTGCACACGTTCACGAGGTGCTCGCCGGTGGGGCGCAAGCCGATACATCGTGTAGAAGGTGGCGACGGACTCGACCTCCGCGGTCGTGAGGCCGAGCAGGTCGGCCACCTCGCGCAAGCCCTCGCGCGTGACCATGCCTTCCTCCGACTGCACGAGATAGAGCAGCGGCATGATCGCCGAGCGTTCGCGGCCCCGCGGATAGCGGGCGACGATGGCCTGGGCCTCGTCCCGGACCTGCCCCTCGATCACGGCCACTAGCGGTCCACCCCTCCCATCACGGGATCGACGCTGGCGATCGCCGCGATCGCGTCGGCGACGAGGGACCCTTCCACCATCGTGGCGGTGGCCTGCAGGTTCACGAAGGAGGGATCGCGGATCTTCACGCGGTACGGGCGGTGCTCTCCGTCGGAGACCACGTAGAAGCCGAGCTCGCCCCGCGGCGATTCGACGGCCTGGTAGACCTCCCCCGGGGGCACCTCCACGCCCTGGGTCACCATCTTGAAGTGATGGATCAGGGATTCCATCGACTCCTCCATGATGTGGCGCAGATATTCCGGATCGTTGCCGATGCCGTCGGGACCCACCGAGAGCTTGGCCGGCCACGCCACCTTCGGGTCCTCGACCATGACCGGGCCCGGCTCCTCGAGGCGTTCCAGGCACTGCGCCACGATCTTCATGGACTCGCGCATCTCGGCGAGGCGGATCAGGTACCGGCCGTACGCGTCCCCCTCGGTACGCACCGGCACCTCGAAGTCGTAGGTCTCGTACCCGGAGTAGGGCGCATCCTTGCGGACGTCCGCCGGCACCCCGGCCGAACGCAGGATCGGGCCCGTAACCCCGAACGCCAGGGCGTCCTCGGCGGAGAGCACGCCGACGCCCACGTTGCGCTCCAGCCAGATCGGGTTCTCGTTGAGGATGGATTCGTACTCGTCGATCCGTTTGGGCATCTCCTGCAGGAACCTCTCGATCTTGGGGATGCCCTCGTCGTCGATGTCCATGATCACGCCGCCGATGCGGATGTAGTTGTGGTTCATCCGCAGCCCGGTGGTGCCCTCGAAGATGTCGAGCAGCACCTCGCGCTCGCGGAAGCCGTAGAGCATCACGCTCACGGCGCCGAGCTCCAGACCGCCGGTCGCCAGCCAGATCAGGTGCGAGGAGATGCGGTTCAGCTCGTTGAAGAGCACGCGGAGGACCTGCGCGCGGGGCGGCGCTTCGATCCCGAGCAGCCGCTCGACGGCGAGGCAGTACCCCAGTTCGTTGAAGAACGGCGAGAGGTAGTCGGCCCGGGTGACGAACGTGATGCCTTGACCCCACGTGCGGTACTCGGTGTTCTTCTCGATGCCGGTGTGGAGGTAGCCGATCACGGGCCGGCAGCTGATCACGGTCTCGCCGTCGAGCTCGAGCAGGAGGCGAAGCACCCCGTGCGTGGACGGGTGCTGCGGCCCCATGTTGATGATCATGGTCTCCTGGCGGATCTCGCCGGAGGCGTCGCGCACCTCTCGCTCTGCGGCGGCCATCGGCTCGAACGGCGTGTCCTGCATCGTTCCTCTTACGTGCCCAGCCGTGTGTCGATGGGCGGGATGAACGCGCCCTTGTAGCGCGTGTCCACGCCGCCGAGCTCCTCGGTCTTGCGCAGCGGATGGCCCTCCCACCCATCCGGCAGCAGGATCCGGGTGAGGTCGGGATGGCCGTCGAAGATGATGCCGTAGAAGTCGAACACCTCGCGCTCGTGCCAGTTCGCGGTGGGGAACATCGGGGTGACGCTCGGCACGTGTGGGTCCTCCTCCGTCAGACCCACCTTCACGCGCGTGCGGTGGTGGTGCTCGATCGAGCGCAGCTCGTAGACCACCCAGAAGCGGGGGTCCTTGCCGGGCCAGTCGGTGGCCGTCACGCACGACAGGAAGCCGAGCGCGAGGTCGGGGTCCTCTCGCAGGAACGCGAGGGTGTCCAGCAGCTCGTCGCGCCCGACGAGCGCGGTCACCTCACCGCGCGCCACGAACGTGTCGGGGCATCGCGGGCGGATCCGATCCGCGATCTCCTGGGGCCTCACTTGAAGGGCTCCTCGGTGCGGACCTTCTCCTGCAGGGTGAGGATGCCGTACATCAGCATCTCGGGCTTCGGCGGGCACCCCGGCACGTAGACGTCCACCGGCACGATCGTGTCGACGCCCTGCACGATCGCGTAGTTCGTGAACATCCCGCCGGCCGAGGCGCAGACCCCCATCGAGATCACCCATCGAGGCTCGGGCATCTGGTCGTAGATGCGCCGGAGCACCGGGGCCATCTTCTGGCTCACGCGGCCGGCGACGATCATCAGGTCGGCCTGGCGCGGCGAGGCACGGAAGAGCTCCATCCCCCACCTGGAGAGGTCGTACTGCCCCGCGCCGGTCGACATCATCTCGATCGCGCAGCACGCCAGCCCGAACGTCGCCGGCCACATCGATTGCTTCCGCGCCCAGCCCGCCGCGCGATCGATGGTGGTCAACAGGACGCCGCGCTTGACCTCTTCCTCGATCTCCTCGGGCGTCTTCCCGAGCTGCACGCCCTCGACGCGCTCAACGGGCACCGACGGCCTCCTGGGTCTCCACGCGCCGCTCGAACCCGGGCTGCAGGGCTTCGTCGATCGGGGTGACCTGGTCGCTCGACCAGTCGAAGCCCCCCTTGCGCCAGATGTAGACGTAGGCCACGAACACGAGACCGATGAACACGGCCATCTCCACGAGCCCGAAGAGACCGAGCTGTCGGAAGGTCACGGCCCAGGGGAAGAGGAAGATCGTCTCGACGTCGAAGATGATGAAGAGCATCGCCACGACGTAGAACTTCACGCTGAACTTCTCGCCACGCGGCAGACGGACGGGGTCGTTGCCGCACTCGTAGGCGGAGAGCTTGACGGGGTTCGGGTGATTCGGGCGCATGAACCGCGACGCGACCAACGAGCCGGCCGCGAAGACCACGGCCAGCACCGCCATGGCGATGATCGGCAGGTAGTCCGTCAGCACGGGCGGCATCCTACTGTCATGACGCCTTCCCCAACCGTTCGATGACGTAGAAGAGCTTGTCCTGGGCGTCGCCGTCCCGTCCGTCGGTGAGGTTGGCCATCAGCCGCATCGCGAACCCCATCATCCGCTCGTTGGGCAAGAGGTACTTGGTGGCGCGGCCCATGATCGCGGGGCGGCCGATGACCCGCGCGAAGACCCGGCCGACGGAGAAGTAGCGACCGTATCGCTCGTTGAGCATCGTCGGGTACATCATCGCGATGCCGGGGCGGTCCTTCACGAGCGCCTCGTGCGTCAGCTCGGCGGCCATCTCCGCGGTCTCGATCGCGTAGGCGATGCCCTTCACCGTTGAACGGGTTCACGGCGCCGGCGGCATCACCCACCAGCAACAGCCCCGGCACGGCCTGCGGCACTGCGGTTCATGCTCATGGGGAGCGGACCCGAGAGCAGGCGCCCCTCGGCATGCTCCTCGTCGATCTCCCAGTCGGCGGGGAGCATCGTCGAGAAGGCGTTGAACAGGCGCTGCGCGGAGATCTTCTTGAAGTCCTTGAAGGTGTTGAGGAGCCCCGCACCCAGGTTGATCCGACCGCCCGCGACGGGGAAGAGCCACCCGTAGCCCGGCAGCAGCATGTCGCCTTCCCAGAGGTCGAGCCAGGACTCGAACCACGGGCCGGGGTGGTACGGCGTGCGGTAGTAGCGGCGCGCTGCGATACCCAGCGGACGCGACGCGTCGCGTCGCACGCCGGCGGGCGTCGCGAAGCGGCTGGCGGCGCCGTCGGCCGCGATCACGAACCGGGCGCGGATCTCGGTGGGCTCGGCGTCCTTCTCGTCTGCGGGTCGAACGGTTGCGCCGCGGACCCATCCGTCCTCCAGGATCGGATCGAGGACCTCGGTGCGCTCCATCATCCGGGCGCCGGCCTTCTGGGCGCGCTCGGCGAGCAGCGCGTCGAAGATCGTGGCGCGTCATCACGAGGCCGTAGCCCGGGAAGTCGGCGAGCTCCGGCCACGGCAGGTCGATCGTGGCGGAGCGCGAGTGCACGCGCAGCCCGAGCACCCGCTCGAATCCGGGCTGATCCGGGTCGATGCCCATGCGCAAGCATCGCCGCGACGCCGCGAGGGGTGAGGCCGTCTCCGCACACCTTCTCGCGCGGGAACGAGGCCTTGTCGATCAGCGTCACGTCGAGCCCGTGGCGCGCGAGGTGGTACGCCGCGGCGGAGCCTCCAGGACCCGCCCCCACGACCAGGACGTCGGTCTCGATGCGTTGCGGACTCACGGCATCCCCCCGGAGCTTGTGAAAGTCTTCACAAAGTGCCTTCACAGGCTACCGCAACTCGTTCGAACCCCCTGGGCAGCCTCGTGAAAACGTTCACGAGCGAGGCTACGCCGGGCCCTGGGGAACCGCAATCCCTCAGCCGGCGCGGTGGTCCCAGGCGTCCACCCGTGAGGGCACCACCCGCAGGAATCCGAGCGCCGGGACGGCCTCCGTGAGGCGTTCGAACCCGTCGGCACCCAGCATCGTGCGGTACTTCTCGTGCCAGGCGGACATGGGCGCGCGAAGATCCGGATGCTCGGCCGGCAGGAGCTCGGCCACGCCCTCGATCCGCACCCCGGCGATCTCCGCCCAGTCGCGGCCCCGGTCGATCACGACCGAGACGCGTTGGTCCCGCAGCCCGTGCTCCCACGTGGTGTCGCCCACGCGCGTGGCGACGTAGAGCGCGTCGTCACGCCAGACGAACCACCGGGTGGCGACGTACGGGCCGCCGTCCGGACGCACCGTCCCCAGCCGGCACGCCGGCACGTCCTTGAACGCGCGCCGCAGGGTCTCGACGTCGTCGTTCACGGCATCTCCAGGAGACGGGCGAGCGCGTCGAGGGCGGCGGCGCCCTCGGGGGCGAGCGCGCCCGCATCGAGCGCCGCGCGGGCCCGCGCGACGAGCGCGTTCACCTCGCTCGGCGTAGCGCCGTGCGTCGCCTCCCGGTCATGGAGATCGTCCCGGAGCTGGAAGGCTTCGCCGAGCGGTGCACCGAACCGCGCGAGGGCGTCCTCGGCCGCCGCGGACGCGTCGGCCAGCGCCGCGCCTATGAGGATCGGCCCCTCCACCGTGTAGACCCCGCCCTTGAGGACGGCGGCGCGGCGCGCCGACGCCGGGTCGACGTCGCAGACCCGCCACGTCGAGGAACTGGCCCTCCGCCATCTCGGTGCGCATCCGGTGATACCGGGCGAGGGCTCCGGCGAGCCGATCGGGCGCGAACCCGGAGTCGAGGAGCAGCCGGTCGGCGAGGACCGCGGCGAGGTCCCCGGCGAGGATCGCGGCGGAGCGCCCGAACGCCTCGGGATCCACCGGAGGCCGAGCCGAACGGCCTCCGCGGCGAGGTGCGGCGCGCTCGCGGGCACGCCCCGGCGCTGCGTCGCGTCGTCCATCAGGTCGTCGTGGATCAGCGCCATCGTGTGCAGCAGCTCGAGCGCGGCTGACGCGCGCACGATCGCGTCGCCGTCGATGCCCCCCGTCGCCCGGTAGCCCCAGTAGCAGAAGGCAGGTCGCAGGCGTTTGCCGCCGGCCGCCACGATGCGGCGCACCTCGTCGAGAGGCATCGTGGCGCGGGGGTCGTCGGCCACCGTCTCCTCGCGACAGGCGGACAGGAACGCGTCCAGGGCGGCGTCGACGCGCGCACGCAGGCCCGGGAACGTGGCGGGAACGGTGTCGATCACCGCGCCCAGTATCGCAAGGCGCGGGCCGGAGCGGCGGGGACTATCATCTAGCTCGCCCATGGAGCTCCGACGCTTCCGTACGCTCGCCGCCGCCACCGCCGTCACCACCATCGTGCTGTTCGCGGTGGGCGGCCTGGTGCGCGGGACGGGGTCGGGCCTCGGCTGCGACACCTGGCCCACCTGCTTCCCGGGTCAGCTCTTCCCGGCCGGCACCATCCATTCCCTGATCGAGTTCTCCCACCGGTTCCTCGTGTTCGTCTCCTCGATCCTCGTGGTCGGCCACGGCGTTCTTCGCGTGGCGCGACTTCCGGCCCGTGAAGGCTCTCCTGTGGCCCGCGCTCGCGGCGGTCCCGCTCGTGTTCGGCCAAGCGGTGCTCGGGGGGATCGTGGTCAAGACGGAGCTGAACCCGTGGTGGGTCACCGCGCACTTCGCCGTGGCGCTCGCGTTCGTCGCCGACGTGACCTTCGTCGCCGCCACCGCGTTCATGCTCGACCGCCGGCGCGAGGACGAGGATCCCGCGCGAGACCGGGGTTTCGCGAGGCTCGCCGTGTGGACGACGGTCGCCACGGGCGCGCTGCTGCTGGTGGGCACCTACGTGCGCGCGAAGGGCGCCGGTCTCGCGTTCACGGACTGGCCTCTGATGGACGGGAAGCTCGTCCCGGCCCTCGGCGGCGCCCGACACGGCGATGTTCGCCCACCGGGTGCTCGCCGCCCTGGTCTTCGTGCTCGTGCTCTACGTGCTCGTGCGGGCCCGCACGATGGCCCCGCGCTCACGGACCCTCGTGCGGCTCTCCACGGTCGCGGCCTCGCTCTTCGTGGCCCAGATCGTCGTGGGCGCGGCGCAGGTCTGGACCCATCTGCGGCCGTGGGCGGTCGTGCTGCACGTCGCCCTGTCGGTGCTGATCTGGGCGACGCTCGTGACGCTCGCGACCGTGGCATGCGGCATCGGCGTGCGCGTCGGGCCCGATACCGTCCCCGGGGACGTCGAGCCGGCGGAGGAGGCCACGACGTCACGAGCCCTCGTACAAGGACCGCGTGCAGGCCTACTACCGCCTGACGAAGCCCGAGATCATCTTCCTGCTGCTGGTGACCACCGTCCCCGCGATGTTCCTGGCCGCACGCGCCGTCCCGTCCGCCTGGCTGATCCTGGCCACGCTGGTGGGCGGGACCCTCGCCGCCGGATCGGCGAACGCGATCAACCAGTACCTCGATCGCGACATCGACGAGGTGATGCGCCGCACGCGCCGGCAGGCCGCTCCCCTCTGCCGCCGTAACGCCCGAGCGCGCGCTGCGGTTCGGGTTCTTCCTCGGCGCCGTCTCGTTCTTCTTCCTCGCCATCACCGTGAACGTGCTCGCGGCCGAGCTGGCGCTCTCGGCGATCGCCTTCTACGTCTTCGTCTACACGATGTGGCTGAAGCGCACGACCACGCAGAACATCGTGATCGGCGGAGCGGCGGGGGCGGTCCCCGCGCTGGTGGGCTGGGCGGCGGTGACGGGGTCGCTCGCCGCGCCGGCGTGGATCCTCTTCGCGATCGTCTTCGTCTGGACGCCCCCGCACTTCTGGGCGCTCGCGATGCGATACCGGGGCGACTATGCGGCCGCGGGCGTGCCGATGCTCCCGGTGGTGAAGGGCGAGCTCGAGACACGGCGCCAGATCTTCCTCTACGCCCTGGTGCTCTTCGGCGTGACGCTCCTGCTGGTGCCCGTCGCACACATGGGCTTGGTGTACGTGGCGACCGCGGTGGGGCTCGGCGGCGCCTTCGTCTACCGGGCGCTCCGACTCTGGAGGACCGGCGATCCCGCGCGGTCCTGGGGCCTGTTCAAGTTCTCGATCTGGTACCTCGCCGCGCTCTTCGGAGCCGTCGCTGTCGACGCGCTGCTGCCCCTGTCACGCTGAAGGCGACGGCTCCGCCAGCAGTTGATCGATCAGCCCCTGCAGCTCCTGTTCGTTCGTTTCCCCCTGGATCGCCCATCGGATCGTGCCGGACCGATCGATCGACGTACGTGTCGGGGAGATAGGGGTAGCCGAGCTGGCTCGCGGTCTTGCCGTTCGGGTCATAGAGGCTCGGATAGGTGACCCGGAACTCGTCCTCGGCCCACCGTGCCGCCGCGATCCGGTCGTCCTGGTAGTTGATCCCCATGAAGCGGACCCGCGCACCGTAGTGGTCCGCGAGGCGTTGGAGCCCCGGCTGCTCCCGGCGACAAGGCCCGCACCAGGTGGCCCAGACGTTCAGCACGCCCACCTTCCCACGGAGTCGGTCGGTGCTGAGGTCCTCCCCGGTGAGCGAGCGGCCATCGATGGTTGGCAACGGTTCGTCCATCGCCACCGGGCCGGTGACGACGCCGGTGTCGGTGGGCGTGGATCCTTCGCGCCCCACGAACAGCCAGACGCCGGTTCCCACCACCAACACGACGGCCACGACGATCGCCACGGCGGAGGACCTGCGCATGCGACCCACGCTACCAGCGGGTCCGCGGGGAGAAGCGGCTCAGCCCGAAGGGGTCGCGGAGGGCCCGCCCGAGGCCGACCCGGACGGGGTCGGGGCTCCCGGCGTCGCGCTCCCTGGCCCGCCGCCACCCGCGCCCGCGCCGCCTCCCCCGCCGGTCACCTCGAGGGTGCCCTTCATCGTGGGGTGGACATCACACCTGAAGTAGTAGGTGGCTGCCGGGAGCGCCGGCAGGTTGTAGTCCTGCGTCGCCGGTCCGGTGACGATGTCGCCGGTGAATACGTTCTCGGTGTACGCCGCGTCCTTGAAGACCGCGAAGTTGTGCGGGACGCCCGCGTCCTGATTGTCGAACGTGAGCGTGGTGGGTGTGTCGGCCGGCATCGCCAACGTGTCGGTGCTGTATTGGAGGCCTGACGCGGAGATCGAGAGACCACCGCCACCGGCACCCCCGCCCGGTCCGCCGCCCGCCTCGGACACGGTGATCGTGCCCGTCATCGTGGTTGGGTGCACCGCGCAGTGGAAGAAGTACGTGCCCGTGGTGAGGCCCTCCACCTGATAGGTCTGGGACGCCGGACCCGTGACGAGGGCCCCCTCGAACACCGTGGGCGCCTTGTCGTCCTTGCCGTCGAAGATCACGACGTTGTGCTGGACCCCGGTGTCCTTGTTGTCGAGGACCAGGTTCGTGGCCACGCCGGTCTTGAAGCTGAGCTCCGTGGGCTGGAAGCCGTCCTTCGCCGCGTTGAGTGGGGCCGTGAGGGTCACGGTCTCCGCCTCGCCGCCGGCCCCCTCGCCGGACCCCTTGGGAGCGACCACCAGGGCGACGCCACCGATCATCAGGGCCGCGCCCAGCACGGCGCCGACCATCGGGAAGAGGGCGGCGCCGCTCACGCGTTTGCGGCTCGCCACGTAGGCCACGATCGAGAAGACCGCGGCCGCGGTGCAGAGCGCGACCGCGGTGGCGCCCTCCTTCGAGAGGTTCAGAAGGACCCGCGAGAACCCGAACAGCACGAGGCCGATGACCGCCAGGGCGCACACGGGCAGCAGGATCGGGAGCAGGAGTCCCTGACGATTCTTCGACGGCGAGTCGGTCATCGGCGCAGCTCCGCCTGGATCTCTCGCTCGACGTCGGCGTAGCGCGTGGCGTCCAGGTCGGTCCGGCGTTCGGCGGCGAACCATCGGAAGAAGATCGCGGCGATCACCACCCACAGGATCGCGCTCCCGACGAGCTTCATGATGAGACCGGCCATCAGCTGGTCGGTCATCACGCTCACGCCCCAGATCCGCGGGAACGTCGCGTAGATCGGGTAGAGCGGGCTCTGACCGAACGTGAGGAACGAGGCTGGGATCGTGGGTGCCAGGGACTGCAGGAACAGGTAGAGCATCTGCCCCGGCGCGGAGAGCGAGGGCATCTCGGGCAGCGGCGACATCACGGGCCACCACATCGCGAGCGCGGACAGCACGAGCGCCACGTGCAGGAGGAAGTGGAGCGGCTCCGACTTCACCGAGGCCTCCACCACCGCGGGCCAGTGCGTGAACAAGAGCATGCCGTTGAACACGATCAGGGCGACCAACGGGCGCGTGAAGAACCGGAACACGGTGCGCACGGACCTGGGCCTCAGCACCTCGCGATACATCCAGACCGGCACGCCGGCGATCAGGATCGGCGCCGCCACCAGCGTGAAGAGCATGTGCTGCGTCATGTGGACGCTGTAGAGGTAGCGCTCAGCCAGGTCGTGGATGGGCCACGACGAGCCGAGCCAGAGGATCCCCACGCCGAGCGTGAACAGGCGCTTGTGGTGCGCGTCCGTCACCTCTCCGGTCGCGGCCTCGTGCCGGCGGAGGGCCACGAAGTAGAACGCAAGGATCGACCCGAACAGGAGGTAGACGTCCAGGTGGATGTGGAAGGACGGGAGGATCACGGCCGGCCGCTCACTTCCCGAAGATCCCGAAGGTCATCAGCACGATCAGGTAGAGCGTCGTGGCGCCTGCGATCCCCATCACGAAGAACCGCGAGTAGCGGCGGCTGTCGAACTTGAGATGCATGAACCAGAGCACCACCAGGAGGAACTTGAGGAACATCAGGCTGAGCAGCGCCACCGTCACCAGGCGCGGGCTGTAGTGCGTGTAGGAGACGAACACCTCGATGGCCGTGAGCGCGGCAAGGACGATCCCGATGCGGATGTACGCCTTCGGGCTCGGATGCTCGGCATGCGCGACCTCCTCGTAGGGGTCGGTGAAGTGCTCCCCGAGCTCCTCCTGCAGTTGGGTCTCTTGCTCTGCCATCCCGCGTCTCCTACTGCGGCCCGCCGCGACTCGACGGCACCAGGTACACCACGACGAAGATCACGATCCAGACGATGTCCACGAAGTGCCAGTACAGGCCCACGAGCTCGACGGGGAAGGCCGCCTTGCCCGGGAGCCGGTCGTTGAGCGACATCCCGACCAGGGACAGCAGCATCAGGATCCCGATGGTCACGTGCGCCCCGTGGAAGCCGGTGAGGACGTAGAACGTGGACCCGAAGAGGTTCGTCTTGAGCGTGAGGCCCTCACGGTAGAACGTCGTGAACTCGTACACCTGTCCGCCCACGAACGTCATGCCCAGCAGGGCGGTGGCGAGCAGCCAGATCCGCATCCGCGCCATGTCTCGAGCCTGCGCGGCCGCCAGCGCCAGCACCATCGTGAGCGAGGACGCCAGCAGGACGAACGAGGACACCGAGGTGTAGGGGATGTCGAAGATGTCTTGCGGGTAGGGACCCTTCACGCTGGCCCCTCGGTAGAGGACGTACGTGGCGATCAGCGCGCCGAAGAGCATGCACTCGGAGGACAGGAAGAGCCACATCGCGACCTTCGAGCTGGGCAGGCCCGTGGTGGTCTCGTGCTCGGTGTGCTGCGCGGGAACGACGACGTCCGCCATGCCTACTCCTCCGCCACCGAGGGCTCGAGCGCCCAACCGTACAGGCCGACCAGGGCCACAAGCGCCCCGAGGCCGACCAGCCACCAGGAGTAGATGACCCCGTACGCCATGATGGGGAGGCCGAAGCCGCTCACCAGCGGCCAGAACGAGGGGCTGGGCAGATGGATCCCGTGCCCGCCTGCGTGCTCCGACGGCCCCTCGTCGTGCTCGGGCGCAGCCCCGGCCTGCACGGGCACGAGGCGCCCGGTCTTCTCGTCCTCCACGTACTTGCGATGCCAGAACTCATCGAGCGAGTGCACGGTCGGGGTCTCGTCGAAGTTCCAGGCCGGCGGCGGGCACGACGTCGTCCACTCCAGCGTGCGCGCGTCCCACGGATCCTCGTTCTCGAGGCCCGCGGGCTTCAACTGGGTGCGGATCACGTTGATGATGAACATCAAGATCGCGAGGGCGATCACGAACGATCCCACCGAGGCAACCTGGTTCCAGAAGGTCAATCCTAGCGACGCGGGGTAGGTGTACTCACGCCGGATCATGCCGCTCAGCCCGAGCACGTGCATCGGGCCGAACGTGAGGTTGAAGCCGATGATCATGATCCAGAACTGCCACTTGCCCCAGCCCTCGGAGAGCCGTCGCGCGAACACCTTCGGCCACCAGTAGTACATCCCCGCGAAGAGCCCGAACACCGCGCCGCCGAACAGCACGTAGTGGAAGTGCGCCACCACGTAGTAGGTGTCGGTCTGCTGGTAGTCCGAAGGCACGATCGAGTGTGTGACGCCCGAGAGCCCTCCGATCACGAACATCGTGACCGTGCCGATCGAGTACAGCAGCGGGGTGTCGAACCGTAAGTCGCCCCCGTGCATCGTCGCCATCCAGTTGAAGATCTTCACGCCGGTCGGGATCGCGATGATGGCCGTCGAGATCGCCGAACGCCGTGTTGGCCACCGGGCCGAGTCCCACCGCGAACATGTGGTGCGCCCAGACGCCGAATCCGATGAAGCCGATCGCGATCCCGCTGAACACCACGAACTGGTACCCGAAGAGCGGCTTGCGCGCGAAGACCGGGATGACGTCGGAGATGATGCCGAAGGCGGGCAGGATCAGGATGTACACCTCGGGATGGCCGAAGAGCCAGAACAGGTGCTGCCAGAGGACGGGATCGGCGCCCGTGGGCTGGCCGGCCGCGTACGGCGAGAGGAACATCGTCCCCCATCGTCGGTCGAACAAGAGGAGGAAGAGGTCCACCGTGATGATGGGGAGCGAGAAGACCAGGAGGAACTGGACCACGAGGCCCATCCACACGAAGACCGGCATCCGGAACAGCGACATCCCCGGCGCGCGCATGTTGATGACGGTCACGGCCAGGTTCACCGCGCCCACGGTCGAAGCGATGCCCGTGATCAGGAGGCCGAGCGCGTAGAACGTCATCCCGATCGTGGGATCGGTCACCGAGTTCGGCGCGTACCCGAACCACCCGCCGTTCGGGAGGCCGCCGAGCAAGATGCTCGAGTACAGGAAGAGCCCGCCGAGCAAGAACACCCAGAAGCTGTAGGCGTTGAGGCGCGGGAACGCGACGTCGCGCGCCCCGA
Source organism: uncultured Actinomycetes bacterium (assembly GCA_963810915.1). Lineage (GTDB taxonomy): Bacteria > Actinomycetota > UBA4738 > UBA4738 > HRBIN12 > JAOUEA01. The sequence goes on from CAWEPH010000006.1 coordinate 794,659, forward strand.
TCATCAGCGGGATGAAGTAGTTGAAGAACGCCGCGGACATCGGCATCACGAACAGGAAGACCATCGTCAGTCCGTGCATCGTGAAGATCTGGTTGTACTGGTCGGCGTTCAAGACGGTGCCGTTCGGCTGCGCGAGCTGTGCGCGGATCAGGAGCGCCTCGAGGCCGCCCACGATGAAGAAGGCGAACGCGGTGACCCCGTACATGATCCCGATCTTCTTGTGGTCCACCGTGGTGAACCAGCTCCAGAAGCCGGTTGTCGCGGTGGGCCGGCGGAGGATCCCTCCCCTCGCCGCCGGTACGCTCGCCGTCGCCATCTAGCGTCCCTCCATCACGTCAGGCTCTGCAGATAGGCCACCAGCGCGTCGATCTCCTGGTCGCTGAGCTGATAGTTGGGCATCTTCGCACCCAGCTTCACCGCGTTGGGGTCGCGGAGCCATGCCTTGAGCGCCTCCGTATCCGACGTGTCGAAGTCGCAGCCCGCGAAGCACGAGTGCGTGGGATCGTAGTAGTGCGTGAGGTTGGGTGCGGCCTCGCTGGCGGCCTCGGTCCCGCCGACCGCGTGGCAGTTCACGCACGATCCCCGATCGTTCGAGAGCGGGTTCAGGAAGATCTGTTCGCCCTGCTGGGCGAGGCTGTCGGAGGGCGATGTCGCAGGCTGCTTCTCGTGCGCCACCCACTCCTGCCACGACGCCTCGTCGAGCGCGAGGATCTTGAACTTCATCTTGGCGTGTTCCAGGCCGCAGAACTCCGCGCACTGCCCCGTGTAGGTCCCGGGCTCGTCCGCGGAGAACGTGATGTGGTTCGTCTTGAACCCCGGGACCACGTCCTGCTTGCCGAAGAGCCGCGGCGCCCAGAAGGAGTGGATCACCACGTAGTCCGCCTTGGCGGGATCGGCGTTGCCGATCAGCCCGCCCGCAGCCTCCAGGGAGAGGTAGATCTGTCGCCCCGCGGGGATCACCATCACGTCGGCGACGGTGATGGGGCTCTGGTCGCCGTAGTCGACCTTCATGTCGTCGTCGGTGTACTGGAAGCCCCACCACCACTGGTAGCCCTTCACCGTCACGTTGAGGGCGCCCGGCTCCGGCGGCTTCGCCAGGGTCCAGATCATCGAGACGGTCGGCACCATGACGATCGCCAGCACGAGGGCGGGCGCGATCGTCCACCCGATCTCCAGACGCGTGTTGCCGTGGGTCTGCTTCGGCATCGGGCGCTCGCGACCCTTCCGATGCCGGTAGCGCACCGCGATGTAGAGGATGCCGCCCTCCACGATGATGAAGACGCCCAGCGCGATCCACAGGACCGGGATGAGGAGGTTCTTCTCCTTCTGCGCCGTCGGGCCGGCAGGATCGAGGGTGGACTGCGTGGCGTGGGGGGCGCAGGCCGCCAGCAGCAGGGCCAGGGCCAGGAACCCTAGGACCCACAACGCCTTCTTCCGCACGGTTCCTCTCTCTCCCGGATGTGACCCCGCAACGGCGGAGCGCCACGAGACGCGCGCACTGTATCACCGGTGTCCAGGCGACCGGACAGCGCGCACGGCTTCCTCAGAACCCCCTGTAGGAGTGCAGTCCGACGATCCACAGGTTGACCGCGTAGTAGGTGATCAGGAGCGATACGAAGCCCACCAGGGCGACCCATGCGGCCTTGCGTCCTCGCCATCCCGCGGTCGCCCGCGCGTGCAGGTATCCGGCGAAGATCGTCCAGGTGATGAACGACCAGGTCTCCTTCGGATCCCAACCCCAGTACCGTCCCCAGGCCTCCTGCGCCCAGATGGCGCCGGCGATCACGGCGAAGGTCCAGATGGGGAAGGCGAACGCGATCACGCGGTAGGCGACGGTATCGAGCGTGGCGGCCGAAGGCAGCCGCTTCTTGCCGGGCGAGACGTCCGAGCCGACCGGCGCGCCCGCGTCGTCGACGAGGTCGTAGCGGCGAGTCGACGCCGAGCGCGCCGCCCATGATCGGTGGCGGCGCCTGGGCGCGCAGCGCTTCGACCTGCCGGCGCTCGCGGCGGTCCTGGATCAGATACAGGATCGTGAGGATCCCGCCGAGGGCGAACAGGGAGGAACCGCTGATGGCGGCCACCACGTGGATCTTGATCCAGTAGCTGTTCAGCGCCGGGACGAGCGGGCCCGGCGCCACGTAGAAGAACTGCGAGGCGACGGCCATCGTGAGCACCGCGAACATCGCGGCGAAGCCGCCGAGCGCCCGGACCTTGTAGATGCCCTCTACGACGATCAGGTAGCCGGCCATGACGAGCGCCGCCAGCAAGGTCGAGTACTCGTACATGTTGCCCCACGGCACCCGGTGCGGCCGCCATCGCGCGCGACGCGATCGAGATCACGTTCGCCCCGAGCCCCACCCACGCGACGATGCGCGCGGTCTTCCACAGGAGGTCCCGCTGGAACGCGAGATAGGCGAAGTACGTCACCATCGCGCCGAGGTAGGCGAAGATCGCGGCGTTGAAGGTGTCCTGCGAGATGCGGGCCCACTGGAGATCCGTCACCGCGACCCCACCTTCTCCTTGTCGGGCGAGGCCTCCGGGGCGGCCCCGCCGGCGGCCTTCGTCATGGCGTCCACGAGCTTCGTGAATTCGTCCTCGAACTGTGGCTTGCGCTGGAGGGCGAACCCGCCGACCTTCAGCACCGCACCGTCGTCGCTGGGTTCGGCCCGGACCCACACCTTGCGTCGCGAGGTGTACAGCGCCGGGAGCAGCCCCAGGAGGATGAGGATAGCCGCGATGAGGACGATGGGCACCCCACGGTCGCGGCTCACCTGGAGCACGGTGTAGCGCTTGAGGTCGGGGAAGGAGAGCGTGAGCCCGCCGGTCTGACCCGGCGGCAGCATCTTCCCGGTCTCGAGGCTGGCGGCGCGGTCGGCACCGACGAACCCCGACGCGGTCTCGCGCATGAACGTCTTGTCGAGCGTGGTGGGCGAGGGGTCGGTGATCACGCCCCGCCAGACCGTGTATCGGATCAACGGCTGGTAATCGGTGAGCATGGCCACGGGCTGTTGGGTCTGCAGCATCTGGTAGAAGGCGCGGCTGTCCGGGTAGAGCTCGACCTCGATCGCCATCTGGGGCTTCACCGACGTCACCTTCATCACGCCGTACCACGGCATCGCGAAGGCGGGGACGCCCTCGACGCCTGCGGGCACCGGCTCCTTGTCCAGCACGAGGTTCTGCCTGGCGAGCACTTGATCGCCGTCGCGCACCTCGAGCGTGGCGGCCCACCCCCAGTTGATCTGGTAGATGTTCAGGCCCTCGAGCTGGGCCGGGTGGTTCACGCGGATGTCCTGCTGACGCACCAGGTTCCCCTGCGGATCCAGCAGGTCCACGCGTGAGACGAAGTCCATCGGCTGGCCGGAACTGCGATAGGCGCTCTCGAAGCTCCGCAGGTGCACGCCCATCCCTGTGAAATCGCCGCTGAAGAAGCGGCCAGGCCGGATCTGACCGTCGTAGTTGGCCCGCGCGTCGATCCACGTGTCGCCCTCCGTGATCACCGCGTACCCCGTGTAGCCGGTCCCCTTGCCGAAGACGACGCCGACGAGCAACAGGATGAACGCCCAGTGGAAGAGCAGGCTTCCCACCTCGCGAGCGCCGCCCTTCTCCGCCGCGAGGGCGGGTTCGGCGCCGGCCGCTGCGCAACGCGGAAGAACCGCCGCTTCAGGACGCGCCGCGACGCCTCGACGGCCGCGGCCGGGGACGCCGCCACGGGGCGCTCCACGTAGTGCCTGAACGCGTCGATCTCGCGCGCCTGGATCGGGCGCTGACGCACCGCGCGCCACGTCGCCCGCGTCCGCGGGATCAGGCACGCCACCAGCGAGACGAACAGCAGGACGGTGATCAGCACGAACCACCACGAGCCGAAGACGTCGAAGAACCCGGCGCGGTCGAAGAACGTGCCCCAGAACGCGTGCTTGCGCTGGTAGTCCAGGACGCGATCGGGTGAGTTGGGCCACTGCGGGATCAGCGAGCCGGCCACCGCGCCGAGGGCGAGGAGCAACAACAGGATCAGCGCGGTGCGCATCGAGCGCAGGGTGCGCCAGATCAACGGCGACGGACTGGCTCAGCGGGGAGCGGGACGTGGAGGAGGCCATGGGACCTCGACGATTCTAGGTCTTCGCTCCTCCGACGATCGGTTCGACGTCAGAGCCCGAGCGTGTAACGGGACAGCGGAGCGAAGAACCGGGTGAACGCCCCCGTGAACAACAGGACCCCGAGGAAGACGAGCAGCCCGCCGGAGGCGACCGCGATCGGCTTGTAGTGCACTCGGATCCACGCGAACGCGCCGACGAACTTCGTGATGCCGAGCCCCACGAGCAGGAACGGCACCCCCAGCCCCAGCGAGTAGCAGACGAGCAGGAAGACCCCGCGGGCGGTTGACCCCGATGCGGCGATCGCGAGGATGCCGCCCAACACCGGGCCGATGCATGGGGTCCAACCGGCGGCGAACGCCATCCCGAGCGGGAGCGCGCCCACCGTCCCCGGCTTCACCCGCTGCAGGAACGGGCGCCGCTCGGCGTAGAGCGCGATCGACCCCTTCTGGAAGGCGTAGCCGATCATCAGCAACCCGAGCACGATCACGACCAGCCCCGCCACACGCTGGCCCGTCGTTCCCTTGAAGAGCGCCACGAAGGTGCTCGCGAAGGCGCCGAGGAGCGCGAACACGATCGTGAACCCGAGGATGAACAGCAGGATCGGCAGGAGCGGGCGGGGCGCACCCGGATCCTCCTCGACGGCGCCGCCCGAGATGAACGAGACGTAGCCCGGGATCAGCGGCCAGACGCAAGGGCTCGCGACGGAGACCAGCCCTGCGACGAACGCCAACACCGGGGCCCACCACGACCCGAGCCCCGTCTGCACGACATCCGCGATCATCGACCCCCGCTCCCCGGGCGAACGCCCGGTCGACCAGTGTAGAGAGCACCGGAGGCCCCCCTCTCGTGGCCGCGGGCGGCGCCCGGGCTCACGCCTGGGTTGCGACGCCTCGGCCCGGACGGCATAGTGAGCGGCATCGCTCGTGAACGGTTTCACAAGCGATGCGCCGCGTCCCGGGCGCATCGCACATGGCTATAATCGCCCCGCCCATGGAGAGTCTGCGCTGATGAGTCAGATCGAGACGGTCGGTCGTTCCAGGACCCAAAGCGTCAAGGACCGCGTCGAGGCATTCCTCAAGTCGTTCGAATGGACCTGGACGAACGCGGTGACCTTCTCCCTGGTCCTCGTCTTCTTCGTCGTGGTCACGACCTCCGTGATCCCGTCGTTCTGGCTCTACTTCGCCGACCAGAAGCTGAAGTGGGACGGCTCGGGACCCAACGGGTTCTGGCTGAAGGAGCTGCGCGACGCCGTCGCGATGGGCCTCGTCACCGGCCCGTTCATCTCGGTGCTCGTCGTGGCCACCATCATGCAGAACTGGCGGCGCAAGCTCCGCGGCGGCGGCAGCGACTCGCGCCCGAGCGGCGGGTACCGGTAGGGGCGCGCGCGATGCCATTCACCAAGACCGAGGTCGACATCCACGACGACTACGTCGTGGAGGCCGTCGACCCCGCGTGGCTGTCCCAAGGGGTCAAGTCGCCCAAGCACCTCATGTTGGACCCCGACAACTGCATCCTCTGCCGGGCCTGCGAGGACGTCTGCCCCTGGAACTGCATCCACATGATGTCGACGGGCATCGTGCAGGGAGCCGGCGAGGAGGCGGTGGAGGCGGAGGTCGAGTACGCCACCGCCCTCTTCGTGGTCGACGACAACGCCTGCACCCGTTGCTCCGTCTGCGTCGACCGCTGCCCCACCGACACCCTGTACTATGCGCGACTGCCTGAAGGTTCCGGCGGCAAGCGCGCGATGGCCGAGGTCCCCGCATCACAGGCCGCGGCCGAGTGACTGGTCCTTCGAACGAGCACGGTTGAGAGAGGGGAAGCCGGGTGAAGCTGAAGCCTCCGTCGCCGAGTGAACTGGGCGACCGGATCCGCGAGACCGAGGTCTGGAAGTCCATCTTCCGGCCGGGGTCGGTCTTCCGGAAGGGCTACAAGGACACCTCCCGCGACCGCGCGCTCGCGACGATGAACAACGTGCTGTACCACCTGCACCCCACCAAGGTGAAGCGGCACGGCTTGAAGCTGACCTACACGTTCTGCTTGGGCGGGCTTTCGTTCTTCCTGTTCATCCTGCTCACCATCACCGGCATCTTCCTGATGTTCTTCTACCGGCCGATGGCCGACATCGGCGGCGCCGTCGCCTACGCCGACATGCAGAGCATCCGCACCTCCGTCTTCTTCGGGGACTTCGTGCGCAACCTGCACCGGTGGGGTGCCCACCTGATGGTGTTCAGCGTGTCGCTGCACATGGCGCGGGTCTTCTACACCGGCGCCTACAAACCCCCGCGGGAGTTCAACTGGGTCGTGGGCGTGATCCTGCTCTTCCTGACGCTGGGGCTCTCGTTCACCGGCTACCTGCTCCCCTGGGACCAGCTCGCGATCTGGGCGGTCACGGTGGGGACGTCGTTGGCCGGGTACTCGCCGTTCGTCGCCAAGCAGGCGAACTTCCTGCTGCTGGGCGGCGTCGTGGTCGGGCCGAACACGCTGCTTCGTTGGTACGTGCTCCACGTGCTCGCGCTCCCGTTCGTGCTGGTGCTGTTCCTGGCGGTCCATTTCTGGCGGATCCGCAAGGACGGCGGCATCTCGGGACCGCTCTAAGGGGTAGGGATGGCGAAGGAAGACACACCGCTCGACCAGGCAGTATTCGACTCGGCCCTCGAGGCGGAGCTCGCCAAGGGCACCGACCGTCGGGTGGCGGAGGGTCGCGCACGCTCGGCCGCCGTTCGGGCCTACCGCAAGGCCCATCCGGAGGAGGCCGCCGCACACGAGGCCGCCGCTCCCGCCGCCGGGGGGGGTGGCGGGGCGCCGGCTCCGGCCGCGGCCGCCGCTTCCGCCGCTGCCCCAACTGCCGGAGCGCCGGCGGCGGCCGTGGGCACCGCGCCGGCCGCCGTCATGACCGCCGCCCCGGTCACCACGCCGGTGCGCGAGGCCCCGCTGCCCACGGGCAACATCCCCACGCCGAAGAAGGGCGCGCGAGGACAAGCACCGGCTCCTCGCCCTCGTGCCCCCCGAAGGCATCCAGCGCGTCGAGCGCGAACAGGGCGACCGCGTGAACACGTGGCCCCACCTCCTGATCGAGGAGTTCGTGGCCATGTTCATCCTGCTGGCGGCGATGGCGGTCTTCTCGACCTTCATCAACGCCCCGCTGCGCGAGCTCGCCAACGCGAACCTCACGCCGAACCCGTCCAAGGCGCCCTGGTACTTCCTGGGTCTGCAGGAGCTGCTCCGCTACTTCCACCCGATGATCGCGGGCATCACGATCCCGACCTTCATCCTGGTGGGGCTCGCCGCGATCCCCTACATCGACCGGAACCCGAGCGTGAAGCCGGGCGACCGCAAGGTCGCCATCACGCTGTTCACGATGCTGTTCATGTTCGGCGCGACGCTCACCATCATCGGCTCGTTCTTCCGCGGCCCCGGGTACAACTGGGTCTGGCCGTGGGCGCAAGGGGTGTTCTTCGAGCTATGACGCTCGCGCTCTCCACCGGGATCACCGTCGCGCTCGTCGTGCTGGTCGCGCTGGACATCTTCGCGATCGTCTTCGGCTTGTGGTTCGCGCGCGCGAACAAGGCCGCCAAGGCCAAGGCCGCGGGCCTCGAGGAACCCCCCAAGCCCGTGAAGGCCGTCTCGCGGCGCGACTTCTTCCGCCGGTCGCTCCTCGTCTCCCTCGCGGTGTTCGGGGCGCAGTTCGGCGGCGCGACCCTCGCGTTCCTGTGGCCCAACCTGAAGGGCGGCTTCGGATCGCTGATCAACGCCGGCCCGCTCGCGGACATCAAGGCGCGAGATCCAGGACACCGGACAGCCGGCGTACAACGGCACCGGACGCTTCTACCTCGTCCCGTACGCCGGCACGCCGTCCGGCGACGTCGACTACACGGCTGAGGGCGTCACGGCCAGGAGGGCATCATGCCGCTCTACCAGCGGTGCGTGCACCTGGGGTGTCGCGTCCCCTTCTGCAACTCGTCGAAGTGGTTCGAGTGCCCGTGCCACGGGTCGAAGTACAACGAGGCCGGCGAGTACCAGCTCGGTCCGGCCCCGCGCGGGCATGGACCGCTTCAAGATGACGATCGACGCACGGCAACGTGATGGTCGACACGTCGACGGTCGTCCTCGGACCGCCGCGCGGCACCGACACCATCGACGAACCGCCCGCAGGGCGCCTTCTGCGTGGCCCCGGGCTAAGGAGGAAAGGACATCCGCATGCTGGCAGCCTCGAGCACCGCAGGGATCGTCCTCCTCGTCCTGGGCGCGATCCTCGTGGTCGCCGCCGGCGGCGCGCTCTACCTGCGCGGACGCAGCGACCGAGCGGGGCGCGGACATCCCGCGCGGCATGCGGCCCGGCCCGTCCGACGCCGCACTGGAGACGCCGCTGCTCCAGAAGCTCATGGGCTGGGGCGTGGTGCTGGTCGCGTTCTTCGTGATCTGGATCCCCTTCACCTGGCTCCGCGAGCCCTCCGAGAACCTGAAGCAGGAGGAGGCGCTCGAGGCAGGCTGCGATCGACGCGAGGACACGCGGCCACGCTGCTGTTCTCCGAGGAGAACCAGCTCGGCGTCGGCTGCGTGCGCTGCCACGGACCCGAGCTGCGCGGCGGCGTGATCCAGGCCGGCGACTGCTACGCCTATCCGCCCGAACCTGACCAACCTGTGCGCCGGGCCGTTCGGCACGCCGCCGCACGCGGCGATCACCTCGGTCGACGACATCTACCAGGTCATCCAGCAGGGCCGCAACGCGATGCCGTCGTGGAGCATCCGGTACCAGGGCGCGCTCGACGACCAGCAGATCAACGACCTCGTGAACTACCTGGTGGACATGAGCTCGGAGAACGTCCCGTTCGAGCAGAACGTCTGCCTGAACCCGGACGCGAGCAAGAAGGCGATCGCGCAGCAGACGGCGGCCGGCCAGATCCTGGAGCGCCCCTGATGGAGCCGGCCAAGAGCTGCATCGGCCTCGCGCTCGACTGCGGCACCCTGCTGAAGGGCGCCGGGGTCACCGTCGATGGCCCTCATCCTGTTCGTGGGCAGCATCTACCTGCTGCTCACCGCGATCTTCGGCCGGTAGATGGGGTTCCTGGTGCTGATGGTCTGCTTCTCCGGATGGATGATCATCCAGACCTCGCTGTGGCTCTTCGGCTTCTGGTCGCCAAGGTCCCGTCACCCCCACGAACCTCGGACCCAAGGGCTCGGAGCCCTCGTGGGTCGTGCTGGGGCGAGCCCAGGCACCACGTCGACCGCGTATCCGACGTTCTCGTCGTATCCGGGCGAACCGTGGGCGGCCGCCCGACGAGTCCAACAAGCAGCAGGCGGCGGACGTGCAGACCGTGGGCGGGGCCGTCACCACGTTCCTCGCCGATCAGCTGAACGAGGAGCTCGGCAAGTCGATCGACGATCCCACGGCGATCCAGCCGACGGCGTTCACGATCGACAACATCGCGTTCGCCAAGGACGGCGACACGCCGCTCGCCGTGGCGCAGGCCCACTACAACGGCGGCGGACCGCTGTGGACCGTCTCGCTCTACGAGAACTCGGGCAGCGTGCCCCGGTACTCGTACATGTTCCTGGGCGGATCGATCCTCGTGTTCCTGATCTTCCTGCCGTTCCTGGACCGCGCCGAGAAGAAGCGCAAGGCGTTCCTCACCGGCGGAAGCGCCCCGGCCTGGTACGGCCCGGCCTAGGGAAGGAGGGAGATCCAGATGATCGGGCCGAAACCGTTCCCCTCCTGGACCAGGGCAGCGTGCAGTTCATCCTGTTCGGCGTGATGATCCTCGCCGTGCTTGGCCCTGCTGTGGATCACCATCGCCAAGTGAGCGTCGACTCAGCGGCCGCGGACGTCGGCCACGGCCCGGCCGCGACGCTTCACCTCGGCCAGCGTCGCCTTCCGCTGCTCGTAGAAGGCGAGGATCTGCAGTTCCACCGCGAGGTCGACCTTGCGGACCGAGACCCCCGGCGGCACGGAGACCGTCGCGGGCGCGAAGTTGAGGATCGACCGGATCCCCGCCGCCACGAACCGGTCGGCGACCTCCTGCACCGCCGACGCGGGCGTCGCGATCACCCCGATCGCGACGTCGTGGTCGGGCACGATGACGGTCCAGTTCCTCGATGGGCTCGATGACCAGCTCGCCGACGCGCTCACCGACCTTCGCCGGGTCGGCGTCGACGAGCGCCGCCACCTCGAAGCCTCGCTCCGCGAACCCCCTGTAGTTGGCGAGCGCACTGTCCGAGGTTCCCGATGCCCGCGATCACGATGGACCAATGCTGGGTGAGCCCCAGCTCGCGTCGGATCTGGTGGATCAGGTACGCGACGTCGTAGCCGACCCCGCGGGTCCCGTAGGACCCGAGGTGGGAGAGGTCCTTGCGCACCTTCGCGGAATTCACGCCGGCGCGCCTCGGCGAGCGCCTCGGACGACACGGTGGTCGTGCCCGAGCTCGGCGAGATCGACGAGGGCCCGCAGGTACACGGGCAGCCGTCCGACCGTCGCCTCCGGGATCGACCGATCCCTCACCGCGTGCGCCTGCTCCCCCGGCCATGGCGCCAGGCGTAGCGCGCGCCGTTCTCAAGTTCACAAGCGTGACCGCTCGACGAATCGGCGCGTGAGCTCGGCTCGGGATCGACCTCGATCTCGAAGCGCTCCACCCCGTCGACCACGACCACGGGGATCCGGATCCCGTACTCCTTGACGAGCGTCGTCGTAGGTCTCGATGTCGACCTCCTCGAAGGTGAAGGACGTGCGCGCGCGCTCGGCCGAGGATCACGTCGCGGGCGTCGTCGCACAGGTGGCAACCCGCACGGGCGTAGAGGACCACGTCGCGTAGTCCGCGATGGTACCGCCGCGCACCGCTCTGGTAGAACATGGGGCGTGCGCGACGACCGACCGCGACGACCTGGAGCTCCACCGCCGCCTCGCGACCGGGCGATCGCGGGGCGTTCGACGAGCTGTACCGGCGCTACGCGGCCCCGGCCTACGGGCTCGCCTACCGCCTCACGGGCCAGCAGATCCTGGCCCAGGACGTGGTGCACGACGCCTTCATGGCGCTCTGGCGCGCGCCCGAGGCCTACGACCCCGCGCGGGGCGCCTTCCGCACGTTCTTCCTGGCGCTCGTCCACCATCGGGCGGTCGACACCGTCCGTCGCGAGGAGCGACTGCGGAAACGGCAGGAGCGCGCGTCGAACCTCGAGCCGACTCATGGCGAAGATGTTGCGGAAGACGTGGTCGACGAGGCGTTCATGCGGCGATCCGCCGTCGCGAGGTTCGCGCGGCGCTCACGACGCTCCCCCCGGAGCAGCACAAGGTACTCGAGATGGCGTATTTCGAAGGCATGACGCAGGTGCAGATCGCCGAGACAGCTCCAGATCCCGATCGGCACCGTGAAGACCAGGACGCTGGCGGCCATGAAGAAGCTGCGCCGGGCCCTGCAATCGGAGGACGACGCGTGAGCATGCCGGACCACGAACGGATCGAGGAGCTGCTGGCGGGCTACGTCCTGCGGAGCCTCTCCGGCGAGGACGCCGCGGAGGCCGACCAGCTGCTCTCCGAGCACGTCCCCGGCTGCATGCAGCTGCCGCGAGACCCTGGCCGGCGTTCCAGGCCGTCTCGGCCGATCTGGCGCTCGAGGCCGAACCGATGGATCCACCCGAGACGCTCCTCCCTCGGCTGCACCGCGAGCTCGAGCCGCCGCGCCGGCGCCGGCGCCCGGCCCAGATGTTCGCCGTGGCCGCCAGCGTCGTGGTGGTGGCCGGGCTCGCCGGGATGGCGGTCACGCAGAACGTGCGCGCCAACGACGGGCGCCGGAGGCCAACGCCCTGCGCGCGGTCATGGACACGGCGTCCCTGCCCGACGCCAACCTCGTTCCCGTCGGGCCCACCACGGAGGTCTCCGCGCCCGGGCCAGGAGGTCTTCTACCTCTACGGGCGCGACGTGCCCGCCCCGCCCACCGGCATGGTCTACCGCGTCTGGCTCGTGTCCGGCACGACCCCCACGTTCGTCGGGGAGTTCGTCCCGGACGACGGCTTCGTGAACCTCGCAGGTGCCTTTCGACCCCAGCGCCTACGACGCGCTCTGGGTCACGCAAGAGCCCGCCGGCTCCGAGCCCGTCGCCCCCGCCGAGACGCGACGCCGTGTGGCAGGCGGCGAGCTGAGCCGTCGCCCTCAGACCTGCGTCGCCGGCGCGGCCGCCGGCACGGCCGGGCGACGGACGCGAGGCGCGCAGGAACCCGGCGAACATCACCGCGATCCCGACCACCAACGTGATGCAGAACCCGGGGAGGTTCCCGAGCGCGGCGAAGGTCGCGCCGCCGGCCACGACGGTGGCCCCCAGGGCGATGAACAACGTGCCGTAGAACCGGTCACGCAGCTCGGGACGCCCGCGCATCTTCCACGCGGACCACAGCGTGCCGAGCAGCAGCACCGTGTACGAGGGGATCGAGATCAGCTGTGGGAGCCGATGCGCGGCGGTCCCATCCCCGAAGACCACCTTGCCCGAGGGCAGCCGCTCGGTGAGCGCGCTGACGTCGGTGCCGGCGCGACGGAGGACGGCGAGCGTGTAGCCGGCCAGGAAGAGCAGGACAAGGTCCACGATCACGTCCACCGTCCGGTTCCGGGCGAGCAGCTGGATCTCGCCGCCCGCCAGGAACGGCACGTTCAAGACCGCGCCGAGCGCCCAGTACAGCTCGAACCAGAACCGGTCCCAACCGCTCAGCACGCCCACCACCACGGCGACCGAGGCCAGCCCGTACATCACCAACGAGATCGCCCATAGGAGTTGGTAGGAACGGCGGCGCTCGACGAACTGGCGCAGCAACGCGCCCGCGAACACGAACGCCACGATCGCCGCGACCAGCGGGAAGACCCACATAGGGCCTCAGCATACGGGGCCGTACGACTCGGCCCGGGCGGTCCGCGGGCCGTACGATGGGCGCATGGCCGCACCACCCGTCCTCTTCTCCTCCGCTGCGTTCTTCGCGCGCCCGCTCGCCGAGACCTTCCGCCTGGTGGCGGAGGCCGGCTACACGGGCGTCGAGGTGATGGTCACCAAGGATCCCGCGAGTCAGGACCCCACGGAGATGCGGAACCTCGCGAAGCAGCACGGCCTCACGATCGGGGCGATCCACGCACCCGTCGCTCCTGCTCACGCGCAAGGTCTGGGGCACCGATCCCGTGGGCAAGATCTACCGCGCCCTCGAGGTGGCGCACGACGCCGAGATCCCCACCGTGGTGATGCATCCGCCGTACAAGTGGCAGCGGGGCTACCGCCGCTGGCTCGAGGACCGGCTCTTGGACCTCGGAGGAAGGCACCGGCGTGACGGTCGCCATCGAGAACATGTTCCCCGTCCGCGTGATGGGCGACCGCAGCGTCACCTTCCACGCGAACCAGGACCTGGAGGAACTCGATGGACTCCCCGACCTGGTGCTCGACACGTCGCACGCGGCCGTGGCACGCCATGACCTGGTGGAGGTCCGTCGGCGCTTCGGCGAGCGCGTCCGCCACGTGCACCTGTCCGACAACGCCGGCAAGGGGTGGGACTCGCACCTCCCCCCCGGGCAGGGCATCCTGGATCTCGACGCGTTCCTCGCCGACCTGGCCGGCGACGGCTACCGCGGCTCGGTCTCCCTGGAGGTGGACCTGCGCCGTTACCTCACCGACGCCACCAAGCTCAGCGAGATCATGATCTCCATGCGGGAACACGTGGAGGGAAGGCTGTCCGGCGGGGTGGGCTGAGCGCTGCTAGCCTCGCTCGGTGCGCCGGCCGACCCTCATCATGATCATCGTCCTGTTCGGGCTGATCGCGGCCGCCGCCGTGGCCCAGATCGTGCTCGCCTCGGGCGGCACGCCCCCGCTCCCGGGGCCCACCAGCCCAGGACAGCTGCCGTCCGTCTCGTCCTCGCCGTAGCGCCCCTATCCCACGATCTCGTTCCGAGGTAAACCTGAGCGAGGTCCCATGACTTGGACCCGCGTGGGAGGACGCACGTGACGATCGACCCCGGGTTCCGGGAGCTGTACGAACGCGACTTCGCAGCCGTGTTCCGCGCCGTGTACCTGCTGTGCGGCGACCGCCAGCTCGCCGAGGACGCCACGCAGGAGGCGTTCGCCCGCGCCCTCGCCCGATGGCGCCGCCTGCACGACCAGCCGTGGGCTGCCGGGTGGGTGACCACCACCGCGCTCAACGTCGCCCGCCGGCAGCTGCGCGTCGCGGGCCCCGGCGTCGTCGCGGGCCCCGACGCATGGCGGGCGTCTGCCGACGACGAGCGCCTCGATCTCCATGCCGCGATCCGCGCACTCCCGACCCGCCAGCAGGAGGCCGTGGCCCTGCATTACCTGCTGGACCTGCCGGTCGCGCAGGCGGCCGCCGCCATGGGATGCGACGAGGGCACCGTGAAGTCACACCTCCACCGGGCGCGCGCGGCTCTGGGACGGTGAAGGAGACCGACCCGAACGAAGAACCCACGAGGAGCGCCCATGAATGAGGACACCCGCCTGAAGGAACGTCTGCGGACCGCGAGCGCGACCCCGGTCCGCTCGCCAGGACTCGAGCCGGTGGTCCGGCGGGCGAGGACGCTGCGCTTGCGAGGTGGCGCGGCGCGTGGCCGTGACGTGTCTGTTGGCGGTGGCGCTCGCGGTCCCGTTGCGCCGTCTCCGTCATCTCGGCGAGGCCCCACGCCCGCGGCTGGGACCCGTCTGTCCGCCGACGGGATCTCCTCCGACGTCCCGCCGGGCTGGAGCGCGCGCATCTACGCGCTCCCGGGCTACGGCGGGGTGTCGCCGCAGTGTATGACACGAGCCCGCGGGCCAGTTCCGGGAACGGCCCTCCGTTGTCTGCTTGGAGCGCGGGACGCCGCGGTGGCCTCGCGGTGGGCGTGATCGAGGTCACCGGTCTGTGCCCCGGTCCGGGATTCCCCGCCGCCGATTCCATCCCGAACTTCGCGGCGGGCGACAGGTACGGCCGGGCTGGACGGGTCCGCCACCGGCAGCTTACCGCCTGTTCGGGACCAACGGTGGCTACCTGCGACCGATCACCTCGACGACGACGTTCCTTCGTCGTGTGGGCGACACGGCCCTCCCGCGATGCCGCCCGCACCTCACAGTACCAACGCGATCGGAGCACTCCGAGATTCGGTGCGTATCGCCCCGAGGCCCACCCAGTGGATGCGTCCACGCTACCTGTTCGGTTCGACGAGTCATCCGCTACCACGGGGGCCTCAGCTAACACTTCAGGGGGGGACGGCATGGGCATCTTCGACGGCGTCCGCCACCGACGTTCTGATCCAGGCGGGTCTGTCGCGCCTGCCGGCGCGGTGGCCGAAGCTCCCCGTGCAAGGCCTCGGGCCGGACGACGTCGTCGGTCGTGACGTGGACCCGGCGGGGCAATGCCTGCGGGATCCGGGCCCACGTCGAGCGATCCGCTGTCGCGACGGCTCGCGGACGCCAGCAGGACGCTGCCTTCGAGGGTGAGCCAAGCGTGCCGCGTCGACTCGCCGGCCTGGACGGCGGCGTTCCGGCAGTGGTGAACGGCAACTTCGGACGCGCCGACCACGACGACGAACGAGGGGATCAGGCGGTCACAGCTTCTCGACTCCGGGGCATGCGGTGAGGTCACTCGAGGACGACCGCGGCGCCCTCGGCGAGACCCAGCATGGTGGCCGCGCTCCCGTGGTTCACGACCAGCGCGACGTAGCCATCTGAGTCCACGATGCGCGCCGCACGCCCTCGGGCACGTCGGCGAAGATCTGCACGCGGGGATCGCGCGGCCGCCGACCCGCAGGAACCGGCCGATGCCTGCGCCTTCCAGATCCGACGGGCGGGCGTTCAGCTGGACGTTCCCGAACCCGTCGACGCTCGTGACCCGGCAGCCGAGCACCCCATCGGCCACCATCGGCGCGGCGAGCTCGAGCGCCCGGAGCTCGGCCGGGTCGACGGAGGGCCCCATCCGCTCTAGCGGCGAGCCCGTTCGCGAGGTGCGCGGCGGCCGGGGCGAACACGTCGCGGCCGTGGAACGTCTTCGACACCGGCTGGAGGAGGCGACGTCCTCGACGGCGATCTCGGCCTCCGCGGCCGCCCCTCCGAGCGCATCCCACGCCATGGAGAGCAGCCCATTGTCGGGACCCACCAGGAACGCCCCGTTCCCGGCGCGCACCGCGATCGACCGGCGTTCCGAGCCGACGCCGGGGTCCACCACCGCCACGTAGACCGCGTCCGGGCATGATACGTCGGTGGCCCGCCCCAGGGTGAGCGCTCCTCGCATCACGTCCTGTCGCGGGACGTCGTGGGTGAGGTCGATCACCCGCACGTCGGGGGCGATCGCGCGCCATGACCCCGTGACAGACCCCCACGAAGCCATCGGCGAGACCGTAGTCGGTGAGGAAGACGATCGAACGAGCCATCACCCCTGCGCCGCCGGCTCGCTGACCGGCAGGTACTGGCCGAGCCAGGTCTGGATGAGGTCCGGGCGTGCTCGCCCTGGTTCCCGCGTGAGCAGGTCGGTCCCGTGGTCCGACGTGGTCAAGATCTCGAGCTTCTTGGGCTGAAGGCTCTCTTCGTAGAGCGTGGAGGCGGAGGCGGCCGCCGACGTCGGTCCTCGTCGCCGGCCATGAAGAGCTTGGCGGCGGCCACGAGCGCGCATCACCTCGGGGCCGGCGGTCAGTCCCTCGATCGGACGCGGCGCCGACAGCGTGATGACGGCCTCGACCTCCGTCCGGTTCTTGGCGGCCGCGACGAGCGACGCCGTGCCGCCCATGATGGCGCCGACCAGCGCGAGCCGCGTCGGCCCTTCGAGCACAGGAAGGCCTTCGCCGCGAGCACGTCCTTCCAGATCGACGCGATCGTCCTTCTGTCCCCTCGGAGCAACCGGCGTCGCCGCCCGGGCAGTAGCCGCGGAAGTCGAAGGTGAGCACGCGGTAGCCCATCGCGAGCGAGCCGGTCGGCGAAGTCGAACCACGAGCTCTGGTCGGCCGGCAGCATGTGGGCGAGCACCACGCCGGCCGTGGCGGTGTCCGGACCGAAGAGCCGTCCGGCGAGGCGCACGCCGTCCGTCGGTCGTGAACGTGACCGCCCGGGAGTGCTCGAGCGCCTGCGGGCGGATCTCGTCCGCCTGGTTGCAGAGCCAGGCGAACGCGACCCCACGAGGACGGCGAGGGAGCATCGGGCCGCGAGACGTGGAGGACGGGCGGACGCGGCGCACGCACGGGGCGCGGGCCCCCGCTACTTGCCCAGCTTCATCCGCTGGTGCCGCGTGCGCTTCAGAAGCTTCTTGTGCTTCTTCTTGCGCATCTTCTTGCGGCGCTTCTTGACTAGCGACGGCAAGCTGCCAGCCTTTCACTCGGTTCCGAAGAGGTTCCGGAGGTCGACGCGCTTCGCGCGGAAGTTCTCCTCCAGACGAACGGACCCCAGTCTAAGCGCTTTCGGCGGCTCTGCCACGGGCGAGATCAGCCGCAGCCCGTCGTCCTCCGGCACGTACTCGAGGTAGCCGAGCCCGGTGAAGCCGCCGTGCCCGTCGGAGAGCCCCACGAGCAGCCGGTCCAGCTGCGCGAGATCGAACAGCGGCGGCAGCGTCGGCATGAACACCGTGGGCTTGACGCGGAACCGCTGCAGGTCGCGCCTCGAAGTAGCGGGCCATGGCGCGCTCGCGCTGCTCCATGCGCTGCTCGACGCTCGTGGACACCACCGCGGGTGCACCGGCAGCGCCACGACGTCGATCCCGAAGAAGCGCTCCAAGACCCCGAGGATCGGGCTCGAGTTCCTCGCCCGCGCTGCAGCCCCACCACCAGGTCGGGCTCGAGCATGTCGACCTTGTAGTACTTGACCAGCTGGCCCCAGATGCCGCTCACCATGCCGCTCGGTGTCGACGACGACGAGGTCGGCGCCGTCGGCGTGGGCCCGCTCGCGCAGCCGGGTAGGCGCTCCCACCAGCGGCAGCAGATGGTCCTGCGGGCTCGTCGATCCGACGAAGCCCAGGGCGTCGGCGTGCGCCAGCCGCTCGAGGGTGAGGTCGTCGGGTTCGCGGACGTGCTTCAGACCCACCGTGGCGGGAGGGCCGACCGTCTTCTGCGAGACGTCGGCGTCGAGGTAGGCCACCGTGCGCCCGAGCCGCAGGGCGTACGCGGCGGTGGCGCGGGCGAGGGTGCTCTTGCCCGCGTCGAGGCCGCCGATGAACAACACCGTGCGCGCATGCGCGCGCGGCCCGATCGACGAGCCGGTCGTGCTCGTTCACCTACGCCCTCTCGTGCCCTTCGCGGAGGCCCGGCAGTCGCGTGATGCGCGGCGCGCGACCGGCCGGCTCAGCCGGCTTCGGTGTACCGCTCCATCAGGTAGCTATGGACGTCTTCCTCGCGGAGTCGGTAGCTGCGGCCCACCCTGCAAGGCGGACATCTCCCCGGTCTTGATCAGTCGGTAGACGGTCATCCTGGATACGCGCAGGAGGTCAGCGACCTCGTTCACGGTCAGCAGCCGAGCCTCGGTGAAGGGTTCTTTCCTCACGATGGGCGGATTGTAGGGGGTGGCCGGGTCGGTGGATAGCCCCAGTTGCTGCGCCCCAGGTCAGCCGGGTGCGGGTGGCCGTGAGGGCCGCCGCAGGTCAGAACGCCGCCGCGAGGACCTGGAAGCAGGGCCAGTAGGCGCTCGGGATCGACGTGGTCGTCCATCACGACGACGACGTCGGTACGGCCCTGGGCCTGCGCGACGATCAGCGCCGGGTCGTTCACGTCGGCGATGCTGAGGGTCTCGACGCCCGCCTCGATCGCGGCACCGGCGAAGCCGTGGTCGGCCACGACCAGGTCGGGCGGTCTCGTCGGCGAGCATCCGCTCCATGGCGTCGGGCCAGTGGGTGTGCCGCGGCTCGCGGCCGTCGGTGAGGAGCCGCCACGCCGCCCCAGTGGTCGATCGATCCAGTCGTGCGGGAGATGACCCTCGCGCCACCTGACCCCCTGCGGCGGGCGTGAGCACCCGCGCCCCGTGCGCCGCGAGCAGTCCGTCGATCGCGTGATACAGGAGCGCGAGCCCGATCGGGTGCCCCGTCGCGAGGAGCACACGCTCGCCCTCCGCGCACGCGCGCGCGAGCCGCTCCCCCATCGCCGCGCACGCGTCGACGATCGGGGCCGGGCGCGATCTCCACGGCGCCGTACCGTGCCTCGTGATCGATCGGCGACCCGGCGCCGGCCGCCACCAGGTCGAGGATGTCGTCGAAGCCGAAGGGTCCGGGCAGCCCCGAGAGCCCGAAGAGCTTGTCGGGGTCGCCGTCGAGCAGCATCAGGATGTTCGCCCGGACGTTGTCGAGCGGATGGGTCGCGGTCCCGGCGACCTCGCCCTCCACGAGCGCCAGCCTCGAGCTCGTCGCGCGTCCACGGCCGCGGGCGTCCACCGCTCGTCGAGCGGGGGCAGGCGGCGGACGTGGGCTTCGATAACGTCCATGGATGCAGAGCGTACGGGAGCCGGCGTGCGACTGAAGGGCGCGGTCGTCGTGGTCACGGGCGCGTCGGCGGGCATCGGGGAGGCGACCGCGGTGGCGCTTCGCCCGACGCGGCGCTCGCGTGGTGCTGGCCGCCCGCGGCCGCGCGACGCTCCGGTCGATGGCGGAGCGGATCCAGCGCGCCGGCGGGCGGGCGCTGG
The DNA here is from genome assembly GCA_963810915.1 of uncultured Actinomycetes bacterium. Classification (GTDB taxonomy): domain Bacteria; phylum Actinomycetota; class UBA4738; order UBA4738; family HRBIN12; genus JAOUEA01. Next base: position 814,344 of record CAWEPH010000006.1, read on the forward strand.
GGGTCGCCGTGCGACGTGACCGACCCCCACGACCTGCGGACCCTCCCGAGGGTGGTCGAGGAGGCGTTCGGCCCGATCGACGTGCTCGTCAACAACGCCGGCATCCCTGGGGGCGGATCGTTCGCCTCTTGGAGTACGAGGCGATCCGTCGGGTGGTGGACGTCAACCTCATGGGCGTGCTCTTCGGCACGCGGGTGTTCCTGCCCGGGATGATGGCGCGCGGCCACGGTCACGTGGTGAACGTGGCGTCGCTGGCGGGCGGTTCGCGGCGCCCGGTGCCGCCGTCTACACGGCCACCAAGCACGGCGTCGTGGCCTTCTCGGAGTCGCTGAACTACGAGGCCGAGGAGCCGCGGCGTGCACGTGACGACCGTGAACCCGGGATTCGTGACCACCGAGGGCTTCCCGCAGGAGGGCATGCCGCCGCGGCTCGTGATGACGCCGGAGCGGGTGGCCGAGGCCATCGTGAAGGTCGTGCGCGCGGAGATCGCGCCCGAATACAGCGTGCCGCGATGGGTCGGGCCGTTCCAGGCGTTCCGCGTCCTGCTGCCGCCGCTGTACCGTTGGGGGGTTCGCACCACCCGACGGGTGGGCCTCAGGGCCACGGCCGCGCAACGCTAGGAGCCGGATGCACACGTTCACCGCAACGCTCACCTCGGCGATGGAAGGCACAGGGCGACGCCTGGACGACGATCGAGATCCCCGACGACGTGGCGGCGAGCTTCGGCACCCGCGCCATGGTGAAGGTGCGCGGCACCGTCGACGGGGTACCGATCCGCAGCTCCCTGATGCCCGACGGCGACGGCGGCTTCCGCATGATGGTGAACGCCTCCATCCGCAAGGAGGCCGGCGTGGGCGCCGGCGACGAGGTCGCGGTCACGCTCGAGGTCGACGATGCCCCGCGGACCGTGCGGACGCCGGCGGACCTCAACGCGGCCCTGAAGGCCGACCCCCGCGCCAAGGCGTTCTGGGGCGCACTCTCCTACTCCAACAAGAGCCTCTACGTCGAGTGGATCCGCGAGGCGAAGCAGCCGGAGACCCGCGCGCGGCGCGTGGCCGAGACCGTGCAGAACATGCGCGACGGGAAGAAGCGCCAACGGTGATCGAGGCCAAGACCGGGACCGCGCCCGTCGAGGTCGCCGAGCCCGACGTCGACGAGGAGATCGAGCGCGACATCCCGTGGATCGTGCTCGTCTGGAACGACCCGGTGAACCTGATGTCCTACGTCACGTGGGTCTTCCAGAAGCTCTTCGGCTACCCGCGCGCGAAGGCCGAGAAACTGATGATGGACGTCCACACGAAGGGCAAGGCCGTCGTGGCCAACGGGACCAAGGACGAATGCGAGGGCCACGTCGCACGACTGCACGCCTACGGACTCTGGGCGACGATGCAGAAGGACCGCTGAGGTGGCAGTCCGCAAGCTGGTGCGTCGCAAACGCGACGGGTTCGACCTGCGCTTCGACGACAACGAGCGGGAGCTCCTCGGGACATCTCCTCGGCGAGCTGCGCTCGCTCCTGATCGCCGAGAATCCGGCGAGCGACCCGGGCGTGGCCCGGCTCTTCCCGCCCGCGTACCCGGACGACCTGCTCCAGAACCTCGACTACGAGCGCGGCGCCGGCAACGAGCTGCTCACCCAGCGCCTCGCCACGATCGACGAGGCCGAGGAGGCGCTCGCGGCGTCGCGCGTCAGCGAGGAGCAGTTGATGGCACTGCTGCGCGCGGTGAACGACCTGCGTCTCGTCTACGGCGTCAAACTCGAGGTCACCGAGGAGTCCGGGCGCAGCGACTTCGCCGACGATCGGTCGCGCGCCACGTTCGACCTCTACGTCTGGCTCGGCTGGCTCGTCGAGCACATCGTGTCCGGCCTGAACGACAGCTAACTCAGCGGATCGGCATGCCGACCTGATGGATCTTCAGCATGTTCGTCGTCGTGCGTCCGGCCGGTGAGGCCGCCGCCATCACGACCAGCTGACCGGGTTCGGCGATACCGCGTTCCTGCAGGCCCGCGTCCATGAGCGCGATCATCTCGTCGGTGTCGGCGGGCGGTGCGGCCGGCAGCGGGGTCACGCCCCAGAGCACGGTGTTGGTACGGCGCACCGCCAGGTCGGGCATGAACGCGTAGATCGGACAGGTGGGCCGCTCGGCGGAGAGGAGACGCGCGGTCCTGCCCGTCTCCGTGTAGCACGTGATGGCCACCACCTCCCGGTCGCCGCCGGCCACCGCCGCGGCCGCGTGCGCGACGGCCGCGGCCTCCCCCGTGTGCCGACAGGGCGGCTGCGCGGCGCGGTACCGCGCGCCGTGTAACTCGGCCGCCTCCGCGATGCGCGAGGCCGCGGCGGCCGCTTCGAACGGATACTCGCCGATCGCGGTCTCGCCCGAGAGCATGATGCCGTCCGCTCCGTCGAGGACGGCGTTCGCGACGTCGGTGGCCTCGGCCCTGGTGGGACGCGGCGCGTGGATCATCGATTCCAGCATCTGGGTCGCCACGATCGCGGGGCGGCTCGCGGCGCGGGCGGCGCTGCAGCAGGTCCTTCTGCAGGAGCGGGATCTCCTCCATCGGGAGCTCGACGCCCAGGTCCCCCCGGGCCACCATCACCGCGTCGGTCACCTCGAGGATCGCCTCGATCCGTTCGACCGCGGGTTTCGTCTCGATCTTCGCCACGATCGGCACGAGCGCGGTCCCCCATCGCGGATCGGAGCTCCTCGATGTCCTCCGGTCCACGCACGAAGGACTGGGCGATCAGGTCGACGCCCATCTCGAGCGCGCGGGCGAGGCACTCATGGTCCCGATCGGTGACGGCGCGGCAGGCCCAGCCGCTCGGCCGGCACGTTGACGCCCTGGCCCGAGCGCACCGTGCCACCCCGCACGCACTTCAGGCGCGACGGTGCTTCCGTCCACGGCAGCCACGGTGAGCTCCACCGCCCCGTCCGCGAGGAGGACCCGATCGCCCGCGCGCAGGTCGTCCGCCGAGCGCGGGTACGTGGTCGAGGCGCCGTGCTCGTCGCCGGCCTCGCCCGGGCGCAGGGTGAATCGCTGCCCCGGCCTGAACCGGAAGGGATCCGGCGCGACGGTGCCGAGCCGCACCTTGGGGCCCGGGAGGTCGGCCAGGACCGCGAGGGGGCGATCCACCTGTTCCTCCACCTCACGCACGAGACGAACGCTGCGGGCGTGGTCCTTGGGGGCGCCGTGGGAGAAGTTGATCCTGAAGATCGACGTGCCGGCCTCGACCAACGCGCGGACCAGCTTGGGCGAGGCCGACGCCGGGCCCGAGCGTGCAGACGAGCTTGGTCCGGGCGTCACGGTGCGGGCTCCCCGTCGAGCACCGCACGGCGCACGACCTCGGCGATCTCGAGCGCGTCCTCGTCCGCGGCACCGGGAAGCGACGGCGACTCGGAGAGCGTGGTGGGCACCTCGGCGCGCAGGAGGAACTCGACGCGCTCGAGCCACCCCTCCGGGATCTGGTCCGGGAGCTGCGCGTCGGCCATCTCGGCGAAGTAGATCGTCCACGCGCGCGGGACGACGCGCGCCCACTGATAGCCGCCGCCGCCGGTCGCCACCCATCGACCACCCGCGGTCTCGTGCGCGAGCGCGTGCAGCTCCTTCGGCCGTCTCGCGATAGGCGCCGGTGGTGAGACGCATGTGCGCCAGCGGGTCGGTGTGGTGGGTGTCGCATCCGAGCTGGGTCACCAGGACGTCCGGGTGGAACCGGCGCACCGCCTCGGGGACCACCGCGCGGAACGCCTCGAGCCATGCGGCGTCGGAGACTCCCGGCGGCATCGGGACGTTCACGGCCGAGCCTTCGGCGCCGGGACCGCCCCGCTCCGTGAGACCCCCGGTACCGGGGAAGAAGCCGATCTCCGGCGCGTACTGGTGGATCGAGACGGTCAGCACGCGGGGGTCGTCGTAGAAGATGGCCTGAACGCCGTCGCCGTGATGCACGTCCACGTCGACGTAGGCGACGCGCTCCGCCCCCTGCGCGAGCATCCAGGCGATCGCGACCGCCGGGTCGTCGTAGACGCAGAATCCCGACGCGCGCGCGGGCATCGCGTGGTGGAGCCCCCCGGCGGCGTTGAAGGCGTGCGCGACCTCGCCGGTCCAGACCGCGCGGGCGGCGGCGAGCGAGGCGCCGACCACCAGCGCGCCGGCCTCGTGCATCCGGTCGAAGATCGGATTGTCGCCGGGTCCGTACCCGAACCGCGACCACGACCCTTCCTCACCCGCGCCGGCGCGCTTGGTGGCGTCGATGAACTCCGCGGTGTGCACCATCAGGAGGGTGGCGTCGTCCGCAGCCTCCGCCCCGAGCGACACCACGCCCGGTCCCTGACCGATGCCGTAGGCATCGATGAGCTCCCACGTGAGGAGCACGCGTTCGGGGCGCAGCGGGTGCTGGGGGCCGTGGTCGTAGATGCGCGCCTCGGGACAGCGCACGAGTCCGACGCGTTCGCTCACGCCACGGAACGTATCGCGGCGACGGTGCCCTCGACGAGCGACTCGGCCTCCGCGTCGGTGAGGATGAACGGCGGGCCGAGCATGATCAGGTCTCCGTTCGCGCCGTCGACGTGCCCGGTGGAGGAGTACAGGAGGAGACCGGCGTCCCGCGCGGACGTCACCACGCGCTCGGTGACCTGCTCCGCGCGCGGGAATGGCTCCTTGCTCACGCGGTCGCGCACCAGCTCGATGCCGATCATGAGGCCGAGGCCGCGGACGTCGCCGACGAGGGGCGCGTCGCCCAGGCGCGCGCGCAGGTCGGCCCGGATCCGCTCCCCCAACTCGGCGCTGCGCGCCACCAGATCGTCCTCCCGGAGCTTCTCCAGCACCGCGCGGCCGGCCGCAGCCCCCAGCGCGTTGTGCGACCAGGTGAACCCGTGCACGAAGCCCGTGCCCGCCACCGCCTCGAAGACCTCGCCGCTCGCCGCCGCGAAGCCGAAGGGCACGTAGCCGCTCGTGGTCCCCTTGCCGGCGGTGAGGATGTCGGGGCGCACGCCCCAGTGATCCACGCCGAACCACCGGCCGGTTCGGCCCAGGCCGGTCATGACCTCGTCCGCGATGACCAGGATGCCGTACCCGCGGCAGACGTCCACGACCTTCGTCCAGTAGTCCTCACAGGGGACCGCCGCGCCGAGCGTGGCGCCGGCCACCGGCTCGGCGATGAACGCGGCCACGGTGGCGGGGCCGGTCTGCTGGATCATGCGGTCGAGCTCAGCGGCGTGCCAGTCGCCGCATCCCTCGGGATGGGCGGGGTTGAGGCACCGGTACTCGTAGGCAGAGGGCGCATGGAGGTGACGGCCGAGCCAGGGTGTGTACGGCTTGCGCAGTGGCTCCTTGCCGCTCACGTCGAGCGCGCCCAGCGTGTTGCCGTGGTACGCGCTGCGCCGTCCGATCACGGTGACGCGCGCGTCCTCCTCACGCGCGAGGTGATAGGCACGCGCGAGCTTCAGCGCCGTCTCGACGGCCTCGCTTCCCCCCGACACCGGATAGAGGCGGGGCGCGTCCATGGGCAGGAGCGGCGCGAGCTCGGCGGCGTAGGACTCGAGGGCATCGGTGGTGAACATCGTGCCGTGGACGTACTGCGTGCGCCGCAGCTGGGCCGTCACCGCGTCGATCACCTCGGGCACGCCGTGACCGACGTTCACCACGATGGCCCCGCCCGCCGCGTCGAGATACCGCTTCCCGTCGGCATCGGTGATCCACGCGCCCTCGGCCGCGACGGCGGTGGGCAGCGGGCGGTTCAGCACACGCGGGAAGACGCTGGTCATGGCGCCGCCGTCATCCCGAGGCTCGGGCACATGGGGAGAGGATACGAGCCGGGCTCCGTCTCCACGCTCAGGCGGGCGGATGCTTCCGGGGTTCGCCGTCGTCGTCGAAGGTGTCGAAGACGTCCTTCAGGCGTTCCCCGCGCGCCTTGCGCCCCTGACGGATCTGCTCCGCCCAATCGGGTTCCGGCTCCTCGTCCGTGCCGCGCCACCACGGTGGCACCTCGTTCGCATCGCGGCGTTCCTCGTCGGGCATGCCTGTCCCCCTACTTCGTGTACACACCGCCCGGGTCGAGCTCCTCGCGGATCAGCCTGAGCTCCTCCTCGCTCGGGGCGAGGTGTCTCGCCCAGGTCCTCGGCCACGCGTGGCTCCCACCCCATGCTCGCCCGGATGTCGTCGAAGCTCACGCCCGGATGCAGCGTGCGAAGCGTCATCTCCCCGGAGGCGTCGTCGAACCCGTAGGTGCCGAGATCGGTCACCACGCCCGTCGGTCCGCTCCCGTTCCATCCGCGCGCGGCGTCGTGCGCGGGGTCGCCACTGTGACCGGGGGAGGTCCGGAAGTCGATCGTGTCCACGAACGAGCGCTGCGCCTGACGCATGATCACGAGGATCTGCTTCGCGTGGATCGCGATCTCGCAGGCCCCGCCCGAGCCGGGCAGCCGCACCTTGGGGTGCGCGTACTCACCGATCACGGTGGTGTTGAGGTTGCCGAACCGGTCGATCTGGGCACCACCCAGGAACGCCACGTCGATCAGCCCCGCCTGCAGGTAGAACGCGAAGAGCTCGAACATCGAGGTCACCGCGGTGGAGCCGGTGGCGAGGGTCGGGTCGCCGATCGACAGCGGCAGCCGCTCGGGACGCGCCCCGAACACGCCGGACTCGTAGACGAGCTGCAGCGACGGGGCGACGGTGCGCTGCGCGAGGTTGCAGACGATGTTGGGCAGCCCCACGCCCACGAAGCAGTTCGTGACGCCGCCCAGTTGGCGCGCGCTCGCCGCGATCATGATCTCGGACTTGGAGTAGCCGAGGTCGGAGACCGCGCCGGGGCTCACGCGTACCTCCCGTAGTCGACCTGGCCGGAGAGCGCCGGCTCGGGCCGCAGCCGGTCCCAGTGTGCCGCGCCGAACTTCTCGACGTACTCCCGGTGGTTCGCCAGACCGTAGACCCACTCGTCGAGCCAGGCATCGAGCGTCGCCTGCTCGCGCGCGATCTCGTCCCACTCCAGGTAGAAGGCGTTGTCGCGGTCGTAGTAGCCCTGCGCGAAGCTCGGGTGGCACGCGAAGGGCTCCTCCACCACCGCGTCCACCACGACGCCGGGGATCACGGTGCGGTTGGGGTCGGCCCGGATCACGGACTCCTCCACGACCTCTTCCACGACGACGATCACCCGCTGCGCCGCGAACGCGACCTCCTTCTGGCACCCCATCAGCCCCCAGATCTGGGTGTCGCCCGACGCGTCCGCCCGCTGCGCGTGGACGATGGCGACGTCCGGCTTGAGCGGCGGCACCACGTAGACCTCGTCGCCGTCGTCGTACGGCGAGGTCATCGGCACGATCTTCGGGTTCACCTTGGGGATGTCCGATTCGTAGTAGCTGCGGATGGGGAAGAACGGGAGGTTCGCCGCGCCCGCCATGTACCGGCACACCATGCCGAAGTGCGAGTACTCCTCGATGTCGAGAGGCGCCGGATCGGCCTTCTCGATGCGACGCCGCACGGCGTGCAGGTTCCCGACGCCGGGGTTGCCCATCCAGCTGAAGATGAGCTTGGAGGCGACGCCCGCCCCGATCATCTGGTCGTAGATCACGTCAGGGGTCATCCGCGCGAGCGTGAGGTCGCGCCGGCGCTGCCGGATGATCTCGTGGCCCGCCGCGAAGCAGATCAGATGGGTGAACCCCTCGATCGCCACGGTGTCACCGTCGCGGACGAGGTCGCGCACGGCGTCCTGCATCGTGGTGACCTTGGAGGTCATCGGCGACCCATGGCGTCCGCTGCCCTACCCGAGCGACGCATCGGCCCGCCAGCCGTCGCCGGGCCCGCGCAGCACGCAGAACTCGTTGCCCTCGGGATCGCCCATCACGGTCCAGAACGAGGGCTGGCCGTCCACGGCGCTCGCGGGAACCTCCACGAGCTCACCGACGGAGGCGCCGAGGGCCCGGAGCCGCTCGACCTCCTCGGCCATCGTCCCCGAAGGGCGCAGGTCAAGGTGCACGCGGTTCTTCGCGACCTTCGGCTCGGGCACGCGCTGGAAATACAGCCCCTGTGTGGCGCCGGAGGGATCCGCGAGATAGGCGCCGTCGTCGTCGGAGTCCGGATCGAGCGCGGTAGTCCATCGCGGCGGCCCAGAACGTCGCCACCAGCATCGGATCGGCGCAGTCGAAGGTCAGCGTGTCCGGCGCGAGCGCCATCCTCAGGACCCCGCGCTCTCGACCTCGGCGATGGCCTCCTCGAAGATCTCGAGCGACGCGCGCGCCTGATCCTCTCGGAAGTTCAGCGCCGGCGAGATCCGGATGGCGTCGTCGCCGCACCCAAGCATCAGCAGACCCTTGGCGAACGAGGTCTGCTCCACCGCGATGGCCTGGTGGTGATCCTCGAAGGACAGGCCGATCCAGAGCGCGCGCCCGCGCACGTCCTTCACGATGGGGTGGCGTTCGGCGATCGCCCGGCATCCCTCCAGGAAGACCTCGCCCACGGTGCGCGCGTTCTCCAGGAGCCCTTCCTCCTCGATCACGTCGAACGTCGCGAGCGCCGCGGCGCAGGAGATCGGGCTCCCTCCGTAGGTGGATCCGTGCGAGCCGAGCTCCCACTTCATCAGATCGTCGCGGGCCACCATCGCGCCGAGCGGAAGCCCGCTCGCGATGCCCTTGCCCGCGGTGATGACGTCGGGCGCGACGCCTTCCTGCTCGATCGCCCACATCGTGCCGCCGCGGCCCATCCCCGATTGCACCTCGTCGCAGATCAGCAGGATGCCGTGCTTGTCGCAGAGCTCGCGGAGGTAGCGGAACCAGCCTTCGGGTGGAAGGACGTAGCCGCCCTCGCCGAGCCAGGACTCCACGACGACGGCCGCGACCTCCGTGGGCGAGACCACCCGCTTGAACAGCACCTCCTCGAGATACTCGAAGTCGCCGTAGAACGAGTGGTACACGGACGGCAGCAGCGGCCCGAAGTTGGTGCGGTACTTGGCTTTGCTGGCGGTGAGCGAGACGCTGCCCATCGACCGCCCGTGGAACGACTGGTAGAAGCCGATCAGGTACTGGCGCCCGGTGGCGTAGCGCGCGAGCTTGATCGCGGCTTCCACGGCCTCGGTCCCCGAGTTGGTGAGGAACGAGCGCGCCCGGAGCGAGTCGAACGGCGCCATGGCGTCCAGCCGTTCGCACACCTCGGCGTAGATGGGCAGGTAGAAGTCGCTCGCCGAGTAGTGGAGCAGCTCGGTGGCCTGCCGGGTCACGGCCTCGACGACCTTGGGGTGGCAGTGGCCGGTGGACGTCACCGCGATGCCCGCGTTCAGGTCGATGAAGATGTTCCCGTCCACGTCTTCGACGACGGACCCTGCGCCGCGCCGCGGCACGAACGGGTACGCGCGCGGCAGCGACGGCGACGTCACCTTGCGATCGCGCTCGATCCGGGCCATCGCCTCCGGCCCGGGGAGCTCGGTGATGATCTTGGGGCGGTCGTGGGCGGCGAGCCCGTCGTACGTGAGGGTGGACTCGTCCAGGCTCACTCCTCGATCACCGTCCTCGACTGCTCGCGCATGTACTGCGTGACGTAGTAGGGACCGCCGCCGGCCTTGCCGGTGGTGCCGGAGCCCTTCCAGCCACCGAAGGGCTGGACGCCCGGCCACGCGCCCGTCGTGGCGCCCGCCCGGCGGTTGACGTAGACGACCCCGCCGTCGATGCGGTCCAGCCACTCCTGGATCTCACCCTCGTCCTCGCTGAAGAACCCGGCGGTGAGGGCGTACTCGCTGTCGTTGGAGAGCTCGATGCCCTCGTCCAGGGAGTCGACCGGCGCCACGGCGACGAACGGCACGAACAGCTCCTTCTTGAAGAGCCAGTTGTCGGCGGGGACCTCCACGACCGTCGGCTGCACGTAGGTCCCGCGGGCGAACTCGCCGTCGGTGATCCGCTCGCCCCCCGTCACGATCGTGCCGGACTTGCGCGCCTCGTCCACGGCCTCCTCGTAGGTCTGGACCGCGGCGTCGTTGATCACCGGCCCCAGGAAGACGTCGCGCTCGAGCGGGTTGCCGATCTTGATGGCCTCCGTCTTCTCCTTCAGCTGCTGGACGAAGGCGTCGTAGACGTCGCGCTCCACGTACACGCGCGAGTTGGCCGAGCACTTCTGTCCGCCGAACCCGAAGGCCGAGCGCATCACGCCGTCCGTGGCCTTGTCGAGGTCCGCGTTCTTGGTCACGATCGTGGGGTTCTTCCCGCCCATCTCGCAGATCGAGGGCTTCGGGTACTCGGAGGCGAAGGTCTTGTAGATCCCCATCCCCACCTCGTAGGAGCCGGTGAAGGTGATCCCGCCCACGTCCTTGTGGTGCACGATCGCGTCACCCACGACCGACCCGCGGCCCGGGATGTAGTGGAAGGCTCCGGCGGGGATGCCGGCGTCGCGGTAGATCTCGTAGAGCTTGTAGCCGAGCACCGCGCCCTGGTGGGCGGGCTTGAAGACCACGGCGTTGCCGGCCACGAGGGCCGCCGAGGAGGGTCCGCCCGCGAGCGCCATCGGGAAGTTGAACGGGCTGATCACGGCCCAGACCCCGTAGGGCCGCAGGACGTCGTAGTAGTCGCCCGCGGCGCCCATCGCCTGCATCGGAACCCGGAAGCCCTCGTGGTCCTCGATCGCCTTGGCGTTCCAGCGCATCAGGTCGGCCGTCTCCTCGACGTCGCCGAGCGCCTCGAGCCGGTTCTTGCCGACCTCCATCGCCATCAGGGCGGAGAGCATGTTGCGCCGTTCGGACATCAGGTCCGCGGCGGTGTTGATGAGCTCGACGTGCTTCCGCCACCCCATCCGGTCCCATTCCAGCGCGAACGCCTTGGCCGCGGCGATGGCGTCCTCGACGTCCTGACGGGTGGCCTGCGAGATGTGCGCGAGGAGCATGTCGCTGTCGATCGGCGAGCGGAGCTCGTACGTGCCCTCGCCCTCGCGCTCCTCACCGTTCACGACGACCGGGAGCGTCTTGCCGAGCTCGGCCTTGGCCTCCTCGATGCCCTGGTCGTAGCCCTTGTGCAGCTCCTCGTTGTCGGCCGACATGGTCGCGTACGTGACCCTGAATCCCTCTGCCATGGGTGGTCGCCCCCTTCGTAGAACGGGTGGAGATGCCCTGCTCAGGCCGCCATGCTATCCGAGCGATGCGCGGGCCGCCCATGGGGACGCTCGACATCGGGCCGGAGCGCGCTCGCGGAGTGAACTCGGCGGCCGAACGCAGGAAATGGCCCCTGAGCAGGCGTATGCTTCGGCTCCCACATGAGGCTCGTGACCTACGACCGGGGGGGGCACCGGCGGCTGGGAGCGATCCTCGAGGGTGAGGTGGTGGACCTGCCCGACGCGGTCGGGCATCCGGCCTTCCCCAGCACCCTCGAGGGCCTGGTCTCGAGCAGCCGAGGCACCGTGATGGCTGCCGCCCGTGCTGCCCTCGAACGCGACGATGTCTGGGACCAGCGCGTGAAGCGCGCTCGGATCCTGACGCCGCTGTTCCCTGCATCCCTCCTGTCACCGAGCGCGCTCGACGTGGAACGGCGCATCGTCGGACCCGAGGACGACGTCCCCTGGCCGCAGGACGCCGCCTGGCTCGACTACGAGCCCATGGTCGCGGCCGTGATCGGGCGGGAGACGAGTCGCGCCACCCCGGAGGAGGTCCGCGAGGATGTCTTCGGCTACACGCTGGTGAACGACTGGCGCGCCCGCTCGGGCGACGGGGGTCCCGTCACGACGGCGGACGGCTTGCCGCTCGCGATCGGACCCTGCGTGGTCACCGCGGACGAGCTCGATCCGCAGTCGATGTACGTCCGGGTGAAGGTCGACGGGACGGAGCTGCTCAAGGCCAACCTCAACGGCGCGGCGGCCTCCCTCTTCGCGACGATCAGCGAGGTCTCCCAGCGCGCGGTGCTGGAGCGCGGGGACGCGTTCGCGCTGGGCCCGTTCGGCCCGCCGGACGACGCCGACCCTTCGCGACGCCTGTGGCCCGGCGCCCTGGTCGAGCTGGCGGCCGAGGGCATCGGGACCCTCCGCAACCGCGTGGCCCCCCGCGCCTGAGGGCGCGCTCGGCGCGCTACTTCTTCTTCGCCGCCTTGCGCGCCGCGGCGCGGTCTGCGGCCTGACGCTTGTCGCGCGCCTTCTTCTTCCGCTGGCGGTCCTTCGCGTCGCGGACCTTGCTCATGTCGCCCAATCCCATGTCAGTGGCTCCTCATTCGTCCTCGTCCTCGCCGCCCTGCGCGAGCTCCAGGGAACGGTGGCGGGCGGCGTCGATCGCGTTCAGGAAGGCGGCGCGCACCCCCGCCTCCTCGAGGTGGCGGATGGCCTCGATGGTGGTGCCGCCGGGCGACGTCACCATCTCGCGGAGCTCCACCGGGTGCTTGCCGGTGTCGCGCAGCATCTTCGCCGAGCCCAGCATCGTCTGGATGATCAGCTCGGTGGCGACGTCGCGCGACAGCCCCAGCAGGATACAGGCCTCGATCATGGCCTCGGCGAGCAGGAAGAAGTAGGCGGGGCCGCTTCCGCTCGTGGCGGTCACCGCGTCGAGATGTTGCTCCTTCAACCGGAGCACCTTGCCGACGTAGCCGAGCAGCTCCTCGGCGAGTTCGAGGTGCTCGTCCGTGGCGAGGGCACCGGCGCTGATCACCGACATCGCCTCGTCCACCATCACCGGGACGTTGGACATCACGCGGACGACGGGCACGCCGTCGGGCAGGTGCTTCTCGACGAACGAGGTCCGCACGCCGGCGGCGAAGCTGATGACGAGATCCTGGGGCCCCACGTGCTCACGGATCTGGCTCAGCAGGACCTCGGTGTCCTGCGGCTTGGCCATCAGCACGAGGACGTCCGCCCAGCGCGCGGCCTCGGCGTTGTCCAACGTGGCGGTGACGCCGTACTTGCCGGCCAGCTCGCGCGCGCGCTCCTCGCGCCGGTTCGTCACCATGATCTCGTCGGCCGTGCGTCCACCGGAGCGGATCAGCCCGCTGATCAGGGCCTCGCCCATCTTGCCGCCGCCCAGGAAGGCGACCCGTCGTGCCTCTGCCGTGCTCATCGTGCCCTCGTCGACTCGGTGCTCAGCCGGTCCTGAGCAGGTTGGATAGGAAGAACCACACGTTCGCCGGTCGCTCCGCGAGCCGTCGGGTGAGGTAGGGGTACCACTCGGTGCCGTACGGGACGTACACCCGGAGCGGGTAACCCTGCCCGGCCAGCTCCGCCTGGAGGTCCCGGCGGACACCGTACAGCATCTGGAACTCGACCCGTGACCAGCCCTCGTCCACCCGTTCGGTGAGGCGTTTCACGCCCGCGATCAGCCGGGGATCGTGCGTGGCGGCGTCGATCGCGTGGCCCCGCGCGAGCAGCGTGGCGAACAGCCGGGCGAAGGCCGCGTCCACGTCGGCCTTGTCCTGGTAGACGATCGCGGGCGGCTCGAGATAGGCCCCCTTCACGAGCCGCACGCGCACGCCCGCGGGGAGCTCGAAGATGTCGCGCTCGGTGCGGCGCAGGTACGCCTGGAGGCAGACCCCCACCTTCGGGTAGCGCTCGTGCCCCGCGCGCAGCACCTCGAGCGTGCCGTCGACGTACGGATGGCTCTCCATGTCGATCATCACGAACGTCCCCGCCTCGGCCGCGGCCTCGAGGATCGGCTCCACGTTCGCCAAGCAGGCCCGGGGAGAGTCGTCGAGACCGAGCTGCGTGAGCTTGATCGAGACCCCGCAGTCCAGGGTGGGGGCCTGGCGGATCGCCTCGACGGCGCTGAGGTACGCCTCGCGCGCGTCGAGCGCCTGCGCGAGGCGTGGTCACGTTCTCCCCCAGATGGTCGAGCATCGTGAGCGTCCGCCAGCGGTCCAGCTCCCGCGCCGCGGCCATCGCCTCGGCGAGCGTCTCGCCCGCGACGAACCTGCTCGCGACGGCGCGCCCGGGGGGCGTCTGCGTGGCGAGCGCCCGGAACCAAGGCTGCTCCGCCACCGTGAGCACGGCCGGTCGGAAGACCGATGTCGAGAGATCGTTCACGAGCCCTCCCCCCGGTCCTCGATGCCGCCGCGGAGGATCTCGACGAACTCCTTGATCCGCATCTCGCGGCGCTCGGGGCGTCGATGGATCAACCCCGGATCGAGGTCGGCCTCGTTGAGGGCGTCCTGGAACCGCTCCGCCACCCAGTCGAGCATCGACGCGATCATCTCGACGTCCACGTCGTGGCGGACCTCTCCCCGCCGCACCCCGTACTCGACGAACTCGAGCGTGCCGTAGGGATCCTCGCTCCGCATGAAGCGGTCGATCGGGCGCCGGCCGTCCATGCCGGTGTCGTAGCGACCGATCATGGCGACCCGGTTCGGCACCGGATCCTCGGCGGTGAACCGTTCGGTGCGTTCGAGCCACCAGTCGAGCGTGGCCCAGAACCCTTGCTCCACGACGTCCTCCGGTGCATCGAGCCAGGCCGGGAGCATCGAGACCGCGCGCTCGTACGCGGCGAGGAAGAGCCCCTCCTTCGAGCCGAAATCGAGGAAGACGGTGCCCTTGGCGACGCCCACCTCGGCGGCGATGTCCTCGACACGTCCGCCCCGGTAGCCGTGCTCCGCGAACTGACGCATCGCCGCCTCGATGATCAGCTCGCGCCTGGCCTCGGCGTCCTGCGTCCGCTTGCTCCGACCCTCGGTCATGGCCAGGACGGTACCGCACGAGGAGGCCCGCGCAGCGTCTGCAGAGGGACCGATCGGCGAGGACCGCGACCGCACGAACGAAAGAACCCGAGGGACCTCGGGCTCGCCGGGAACCGAAGCTCCCAGCCACCGTCAGCCCCTCGGGCTCTGGTGCTCCAAGCAACCTCCGCGACCTGCGCGGCTCGACCGGACCGCCCCAGCGGCGGTTCACCTTGCGGCGCTCCAGCCGCCTGCCTCGGTGGGTTCCGCCTTGCGGCGGTCCTTCCTCGGCGGGCGCCCCGTCCGCCTCCACCCTTGCGGGCTTCTTCGGTCGGGGCCGCCGCTTCCGCCTTGCGGCTTCTGCGGCGCCGGTTCCCTTCCGGCCTTGCGGCCTTCCGTTCCCCGTCGCGCCTCGGTTCGCCTTGCGGCTCCCCCGGCGCCTCGTCCGGTCTCCTCGCGTCGGTGCTTCGACTGCTTGGAGCGAAGCGAAGACTACGAGTGGGAACCCGCAGGGTCAACTCCGCGTTTCCGCAGGTCAGACCCCATATGCGCAGGTAGCGGGCTCGGAACAAAAAGTGACAATTCGGCGAACGCGTGACCCGGATCACATCGCCGCAGGTCAGGGGCCGTTACGGGCTGTGGGCGTGCCCGTTGCGGACCTCGTCGTAGACGCTCATCAGCTCCTGGGCGGTCGCATCCCAGGTGAACCGGAGCGCCTGACGCGCCGCCTCCCCGCCCATCCGCGCGGCAAGCGCCGGATCGCGGAGGATCTCCAAGAGGCGGTCGGTGTGATCGCCCGGATCGTGCCCCTCCACCAGGAACCCGGTCCGCCCGTCCTCGACGACGTAGCGCAGGCCTCCGACGGCCGCCGCTATCACGGGGATCCCGCATGCCTGGGCCTCGAGGGCCACGAGCCCGAAGGATTCCGAGCGCGAAGGCACCAGGACGACGTCGGCCGCAGCGTAGAAATCGACGAGCCGTGCCTGAGGTTGCGGGGGAAACAGCATCACCCGGTCGCTCACGCCGAGGGCGGCCGCGAGGTTCAGCAGGCGGGAGAGCTCGGCGCCCTGGTCGGTGCCGCTCGGCCCGCCCACGATCCCCAGCACGAGGTCTCCGGCCACGTCCGGATCGCGGGCGACGGCCTCGGCCAGCGTCCGCACCGCCACGTCGGGCCCCTTGTGCCCCTGCAGGCGGCCCACGTACAGCGCGAGTCGCAACCCCGACAGGTGCAACTGCTCGCGGGCGGCCGCCCGGTCCCTCGGCGCGAAGATCGTGTGATCGACACCGGGCGGCACGAGCCGGATGTGTTCCGGGCGGGCGCCGTAGAGGCCGACCAACTGGGCGGCCTCCGCCGGTGTGGGGGCGAGGATGCGATCGGCCTGCGCGATCACGCGCTCCTCGCCGGCCAGCCGGTCGGGCGGTTCGGCCGGCTCACCGCGCGCGAGGGAGTAGTTCTTCACCTTGCCCGAGCGTGTGGAAGGAGGCGACGAGCGGCGCGTCCCAGGCCTCCTTGGCCGCCCGGCCCACCCATCCGGAGAGCCAGTAGTGGCTGTGCACGATGTCGTAGCCGCCGCCGTCCTCGCGCGCGATGCGCAGCACCCCGCCGAGGAACTCCGGCAGGAACCGGGGAAGGACCTCCTTGGGAACGGGCATGCAGGGCCCGGCCTTCACGCTCACCACGCGGATCCCCGGAGCGATCTCACGCACGTCGTGGGTGTCGCCACCGCGGCAACGCGTGAAGAGGTCGACCGCCACGCCCCGGCGTGCCAGCCGCTCGGTCACGGCGCGGATGTACACGTTCATCCCACCGGAGTCACCCGAGCCGGGCTGGTCCATCGGCGACGTGTGGACGGACATCACCGCCACGCGTGGACTCGCCATGCTTCGATGCTATCCGAGGTCCGGCGTAACACCGGGCCGGAACCGACGCGCTTCAGGGCCGGACGAGGTCGAAGGTCGGTGTCATCGCGCCGACGGGTCTGCCGCCGCCCAGCACGGGCGGTCGAGCGTGCGCGCCCAAGGCCTCCGTCTGGACGTCCGTGAGGGCGTCGATCCGGCGCAGCGCGTGGATGAGGGCCGGCGACGCGGCGCGGTAGCCACCGTCCTCGATCTTCACAGCCACCCCAAGGCCCGACGGCAGGACGCCGGCACAGCTCAGTGCCTCCGCCCCCTCCTTGGCCAGCACGTCCCCGGTGGCGGTCATCAGATCGGTGTCGGTGCGGTTCCTCCCGCCGACCAGGTACGGCTCGGCGAGCATGGCGGTCACGGCCCGGCGCGCGTGCGGCTCCAGTTCGCCCATGCGTTCGGGGCGGGAAAGCCGCGCGAACAGCGTCGCCATGGCGCGCAGCGGCACGCCGTGCACGGGCACCCCACAGCCGTCGATGCCGATCGCGAGATCCTCCACGCCCGTGGCGCGCCTCACGGCGGTGCTCACGCGCCGCTGCAGCGGGTGGCTGCGCAGCCGATATCCGGGCAGGTCCCAGCCCGCGCGCACGCACGCCACCAGCATCCCGGCGTGCTTGCCCGAGCAGTTGTGCGCGATACGGGTGCGTTCCCGGGCGCGGGCATGCGCGTCGGGGTCGCCCGGATAGGCCTCCGGGGTTCGGAGGTTCGAGGCGTCGAGCCCTGCGCGTGCCAGCAGGGCCCGGATCGCGCGGAGGTGGACCGGTTCGCCGGTATGGGAGCCGCACATCACGGCCACCTCGACGTCGCGGAGGGACAGGTCCCCGACCACGCGGAGCGAGACGGCGCCCTGGAGGGGCTTCGTGCAGGAGCGGCCGTACAGGAAACGATCGGGATCGCCCGCGTAGGCGACGAGCCGCCCATCTGCGTCGCACACCGCGACGTGACCCAGGTGGACGGATTCCTCGACGTCCGACCGCACCACGCGCACCAACGGCACCGCGCCCATGGCGACGGAGCCTAGTCCTCAGACGGCGCGCGCGACCGGGTGCTCGGGAAGGAGGTCGGGGGTGAGGGTGCCCTCCGCGACCAGGGCGCGGAAGGCCTCGACCACCGCGGGGTCGAACTGGGTGCCCGCGCCGGCGGTCACCTCGTCGATCGCCTGTTCGAAGCACATGGCACGCCGGTACGGGCGATCCGACGTCATCGCGTCGAAGGAATCGGCCACGGCGAAGACGCGCGCCGCGAGCGGGATGCCCTCGCCCGCGAGCCCGTCGGGGTACCCGCGACCGTCCCAGCGCTCGTGGTGGCACCGCACGATCTCCACGGCTCCGGCGAGGAACCGGATCGGCTCCACGATCTGGGCGCCGATGCTCGGGTGGGCGCGCATGACGTCCCATTCCGCCGGGTCGAGTGGCCCCGGCTTGCAGAGGACGTGCTCGGGGATCCCCACCTTCCCGATGTCGTGCAGGAAGAAGCCGTAGCCCACCTCGGGCCGCTCCAAGAGTTCGGGATCCACGCGGGCCGCCAGCAGCAATCCGTAGCGATGCGTCCGGTCGAGGTGTCCGCGCGTGATGGCGTCCTTGGCTTCAACGACGTGCGCGAGCGAGGTCATCGTCGCCAGGTACGTCTCGCGGATCGCATCGAGCGCCTGGCCCAGCTCCCGGCTGCGGAGGCGCTCCTGTTGGTACAGCACGCCGATCTCACGGGCGAAGACGACGAGCTGGGCGTGCACGACACCCTCGTGCTGGGGGTCGCCGGCCTGGGTGGCGACGGCCGGTTCGGTGGGGACGGTCACGGTACTCCTCGGGTCCTCGGAAGCTCGGTGCACTCTCTCCGGTCGGGCGACCCTGTGCCATCGGACCTGCGTCCGATTTCTGGCCGAGGCAGGACGACGGCGACATGAGCCGCATGCCGTACGACGGCCGGGGTCGTGTCCATCCCCCAACCGGGGGTGCGGCTCAGCGCAGGGCCAGCGAGGGGTCGTCCTTGTAACGGCGCTTCAGCTCCGCCTGGACGGTGTCGAGCACCCCCATCACGACGGTCCGCGAGGCCGAGACCTCGTGCTCTTCGCTCACCAGGGTCTCGACCACCGCCGTCAGCTCCGCGTCGTCGAGCGTGGAGGGGTCGGAGATCGTGGCGTCGGAGACGAGACGCTCCACGCGGCGCCGAGCGAGCAGGAGCTCCTCCTCCGGCAGCCCGACCTTCACCGCCTCGCCGCGGGAGATGCCCGAGGGCTCGTCGGCCGCCAGGATGGTGGCCAGCCGATCGACGAGGGGACCCGGGTCCTCCCCCGCGTTGCGCGACGCCAGCTCGGCCTGCAGGATCTCCGCGCGCCCCTGCACGAGGCGCCGCAGCAGCGACAGGTACTCGCGCTCGGCGAGGCATTCGTCGCGGCGGGCGCGCAGCTCTTCGAGCGACAGCCCGTCCAGCCCATCGAGATAGGAGGCGTCGCGGATGCGATCGATGCGGCGGTGTCCGTAGTGCTCGCTCACGCGCCTATCCTACGGGCCGGAGGGGATACGCGAACACGTCGGGACTCGCGTTCAACAGACACCGAGCAACGCGGAGTAGGGATCGACCGCCGCGCCTCCGCCCGGGTGGTACTCGAAGTGCAGGTGGTTCACGGAGGTATCGCCCGTCGAGCCCACCAGGCCGACCGCTTCGCCCGCGCTCACGTGGCTCCCCTCGCCCGGCCCCGCATACGAGCTGAAGTGCGTGTAGAAGGTCCAGTCGGCGCTGCCGTCGTGGAAGATCACGGTGCCATAGCCGCCCGTGGAACTGCTCGTGCGATGCACCGTGCCCGCGTGCACCGCCACCACGGGCGTGCCGTACCCGGCGATCAGGTCGATGCCCTCGTGGGTGCGCCCACCCGGCCGCGGGTCGCCGAACGAGTCCGTGAACGAGGTGGGCCCGTTGACCGGGCAGGTCTGGAGCCATCCCGAACCGGACACCGGAGGCGGTGAGCCCGTGCCCGGGGTGCCACCTGACGGTGTACCGCCGGTCGTTCCCGGTGCCGACGCGGCCTGCTCCGCGGCCAGCCGCTGCTGCAGGTCAGCCGCGCGGGCCTCGTACTCGGCGACCTTCGTGCGGATCGCCGCCTCCTGCTGTTGGAGCGACGCCAAGGCGGTGGTGCGCTGCGCGATCGCGCCGGCCAGCTGATCCTGTTGCCAGGAGAGTTCCTGCGACTGGACGGCGACCCTCGCGGCCAGGTCGGTGTCCTGCTGGGCGAGCGCGCTGGCGTACTGCAGGCGGTCCGTGGCCTCGGCCAGCGAGGTCGACGTGATCAGCGCCACCACCGGCTGGCTCGCCCCGGCCATGAAGATCTCGGCGGCGCGCGTGTTCAGTTCCTCGCGCGCGCCGACCAGGGCATCCTCGAGCTCCGCGATGCGTTTGGCCGCCGCGTCGGCCGCGTCCTGGGCCTCGGCGAGCTGCGCCTGGGCGTCCTGCCAGCGCGCCGCGACGGCGTCGAGCTCGGCGCGTGCGGCGTCGGCCTGCTGCTTGGCCGTCTCGAGATCGCTCGCGGTGTCGGCGCTCGCGGGCAGCGCGGCGACGGCGAGCGCCAGGGCGGCGATCACCACGACGCATGCGCGGAACAGCTTGGAGAAGAGGATCGTTGCCTCCAGGGGCCGGAAGAACGTTCCTCGGAGGCTACCAGCGCGCATCGCGGCAGGTCACGCGCCCTGTTGCGGGTCCAGCCCCTGCGCGCGGAAGCGCTCGATCTCCTCCCGGAGCGCGCCCAGGTGCTCCAGCTGGATCAGATCCTTCGGTCGCCCGGCCGCCCGCTTCATGCGCATGAGATCGTCGAGCGACGCCACGCGCACCACGAGGCCTGTTCCCAGATCGATCGAGCTCGCGCCCGCGTCAAGATCCTCGTAGCCGGTGGTACCGCTGGGCGTGCCCAGGATGTCGAACGCGCCGGCCGACGTCGAGAACGTGAACGTGTCGCCGTGCCGAAGCGACAGCGCGTCGATCACGAACGGGATGTCGTCGGGCACACCGGGCCCTCGCAGCCGAGCATCCAGACCGTTGAGCGCCGCCGCGAGCCGCTCGAGGTTCTCCCCGTCGCGGGCGTAACAGATGTCGAGATCGTTGGTGACATCGGGCGTGCCACGCAGGTTGCCGGCCAACCCACCCACCACGACGAAGCGCACGCCGTGGGCGTCGAGGGCTCGAAGGATCGCATCCGGGTCGAACCCGGTCATGCAGGCACCTCGCGCGCGCGAGCGAGGAGATCCGCTACGGCCTTCGCCGACCCGACCGCGTATGCGAGCCTCTCCGCCGGCGTGCGACGGAGACCGTCCCAGAGCTGTCCACGGTCGACACCCGCGCCGGGTCGATCCACCACCTCGAGCTGCATCCCGCAGGCCTCGATCAGCGGAGCCAACGTCGCGAGGGACGGAGAGACCTGCCCCCGCTCGATCCGGGAGATCGTGGGCTGGGGCACCCCCGCACGGCGCGCCAGTTCGCGCTGGGTGAACCCCGCACGTCGGCGTGCCATCCGGAGCATCACAGCTGCATCTTGCATGCTGTGATGATAACAGATATGTATCGCTAGTGATACCAGATGCGTATCAGGACCGGTCGAGCGCGGCGCGCCGGGGCGGCGCCGCTCGCGCGCGACGTGGGTCACGCCGGCTCGCCGCGACTACGCGTCCTGGTTCTGCATCGCGGCGATCAGGATGTCCGCGACCTCGGGTCGGGAGAACTCGATCGGCGGTCGCTCCCCGTTGCGCAGCATCTCGCGCACCTTCGTGCCGGAGAGCGAGATCCGCGTCTCCTCGCCGTGGGGGCAGGTCTTCGGCGACGCCATGCCCTCGCACGCGTTGCACCAGAACGAGTGCTCGAAGTTGAGCGTGGTGATGCCCAGCTCCCCCGGCTCGAACTCGGTGAAGATCTGCTGCGCGTCGTAGGTGCCGTAGTAGCTGCCCACCCCGGCGTGATCGCGACCCACGATGAAGTGCGTGCATCCGTAGTTCTTGCGCGCGATCGCGTGCCAGATGGCCTCGCGCGGCCCCGCGTAGCGCATCGCCGCCGGGAAGACGCTCACCATCGCGCGGTCCTTCGGGTAGTAGCCCTCGAACAGCGCCTCGTAGCACTGCATGCGCACGTCGGCGGGCACGTCGTCACCCTTGGTGGCGCCGACGAGCGGGTGCACGAGCAGCCCGTCGACGATCTCGAGCGCGCACTTCTGGATGTACTCGTGCGCGCGATGGATCGGGTTGCGGGTCTGGAACCCGACCACGGTCTTCCAGCCGCGCTCGGCGAACACCGCGCGCGTCTCGGCCGGCGTGAGCCGGTAGTTGAGGAAGTCGTCGTGCGACGGGAGCGCGATCACCTCGAGGGTGCCGGCGGCGCAGTTGTCGCCCGCGGCCAGCACCGCGGCCACGCCCGGATGCTCGGCGTCGTCGGTCCGGTAGACCGAGATGGACTCCTTCGGCTTGTCGCGCTTGAAGATCTCGGAGATCCGCAGCACGGCGAGCGGCTCGGCACCCTCCGACGGCAGGAGCGCGACGGCGTCGGCCCCACCCAGCCGGTGCGCCTCGTCGTCGGTGAGCGAGAGCGTGACCGGGATCGCCCACGGCAGGCCGTTCGCGAGACGCATGTCCTCGAGCACCGCGTGGTAGTCGGCCGCGCCCTGGAAGCCCGTGAGAGGCGAGAGTGCGCCCGTGGCCAGCATCTCCAGGTCGGAGAGCTCGCGCTCGCTCACGACGACCTTGGGTAGGTTGGCGACCTCGGCCTTCAGCGCCTCGGCGCGGGCGTCGTCGACGATGAGGTCGACGAGCGTGCCGCCGTGCGGCGCGATGGGGTAGGACTCGGACATCGTGTTCCAGCTCCTTCGGGGTCGGGTGGACGCGGCCCGCGACCCACGCGGGCGACGCGCCTCAGTGTACGGAACCCGCGGAACGCCGGTCCGGGCCGCCCCCACGGCGCTCCGGCGTGCACCCGTTCCGCCGGCTTCCGGGTATGCTCGCCGCGACCCCGAGAGGTGCCCATGCAGACCCTCCTCCCCGAAGAAGAACTCGTCGCGCTGAACCTCGCGTTCGAAGACGCGCATCCGCGCGAGATCCTCAGCTGGGCGCTGGAGACCTCGGGGCTCGAGCGGATCGCCTTGGCATCGGCGTTCCAGAGCGAGGGCACCGTGGTGATGCATCTCGCCACCCAGATCCGGCCCCGCATCCCGATCCTCTTCCTGGAGACCGGCTACCAGTTCGCCGAGACGCTCGCCTTCAAGCAGCAGATGACCGAGCGCCTCAACCTCAACGTGGTGGACCTCTACGGCGAGTACACCGTGGAGCGCCAGGCGAAGGAGTTCGGACCGCGCCTGTTCGAGAGCGATCCCGAACGGTGCTGCGAGCTCAACAAGGTCCAGCCCATGTTCGAGGCGCTCCGCGGCTTCGACGCGTGGGTCACCGCGCTCCGCCGTGACTCCTCACCCACCCGCGCCAACGCGCCGTTCGTGGAGCAGTACGAGATCGAGACGGATCGCTGGATGGTGAAGGTCAACCCGATGGCCACCTGGACGCATCGCGACGTCTGGAACTACCTGAAGGAGCACGACCTCCCCCACAACCCGCTCTACGACCTCGGCTACTCCTCGATCGGCTGCGCGCCGTGCACGCGGATGCGGTTCGCGGGCGAGCCGGAGCGCGCGGGGCGCTGGGCCGGCAAGCCGAAGTGGGAGTGCGGGATCCACGCGAACGAGGCGGCCCAGCAGAAAGCCTGACGCACTCGCTCAGGCCACGACCCAGAGGGCCTCGCGCGCGAGCTCGATCTCGAGCCGGCGGTGATCGCCCAGCGAGTCGCCGTCCACCTGCACCGGGAACGGCTCCGACGCCGTCACCAGCACGTGCGAGGCGTCGTGGATGTAGTCGATGTCACGCCCCTGGACGTGGCGCGCCGATCCGAAGACCTGCCACGCGACGCGAGGGACGCTCCGCCGGTTGAGCTTGCGCACCGAGAGCACGTCGAGTCCGGTGTCGAGCGAGGCCTGGGGCGTCATCCGGAGCCCGCGCTCCTTGTAGTACGTGTACGGGTCGGTGCGCCCGACCATCACCGAGAGCGAGGGCACGGGTTCCCCGTCGTCCACCGAGATCTCCAGGTCGGGGGCGCGCCCCGCGTAGCCCACGAGCAACTCCCACGCCACCGAGCGGAACGCCACCCGGTCGAACTTGGCCTTCGTCTTGGGGAACTTGGCGTCCATCCGCTGCATCGCCGCCGCGTCGACGCCCGCGCCGCAGTTCACGGCGAAGTACCGGCCGTCCGCCCGCCCCAGATGGAGCTTGAAGGCGTCGTCGTCCAGGGCCTTGCCGATCAGCACCCCGGTCGCCTCGACGGGATCGGTGGGCAGGCCGAGCGCACGCACCAGGATGTTCGTGGCGCCTCCGGGCAGCACGCCGAGCGCGGTCTCGGTGCCCGCGAGCGCGTTCACCACCTCGTTGATCGTGCCGTCGCCGCTGAAGACCACGACCAGGTCGGAGCCCTCCTCCACGGCCTGGGCCGCGATCTCGGATGCGTGGCCCCGCTCCTTGGTCTCCGTCACCTCAAGGTGGAAGTCGGCGGACAGCGCCTTCTCGATCACGGCGAGCGTGGGCTTGGACACCGTCCGCGCGACGGGGTTCACGATGAGGAGGAGCCGTTGGAAGCGCATGCGTCCGCTCAGTATCCCAGGGGCACCGGGGTGCGGCTCGTAACCGCCTCAGCCACCCGAGACCGGCGGCAGGAGCGCCACCTCGTCGCCCTCGGCCACCGGGACGCCCCGGTCCGCCCGCTCGCCGTTCACCACGAACGAGGCGACCGCCGCCACCGATGCGAACCGCTCGCCGTAGCGCGCCGAGAGATCGTCCACGATCTCCCCCACGGTCATGCCGCTCGCCTCCACCTCGGAGGCACCCGCCGCCTCGCGGAGCGCCGCGAACAGGCGCACCCGGATCACGGAAGCTCCTGAAGGATCACCCGCGTGAGCCGCTGCGCGAAGGCCGGGCTGAGACCGTCCTCGGCGTGGCCGAACCGATCGCCGATCAAGAGCCGCTTCGGCTCCTGCGCGGCCTCGTAGAGGCGCTCCGCGTGATCGGCGCTGAAGAGCGGATCGTCGCGCCCGTGCACGATCACGAGCGGCGTCGGCGCGATCTTGCCGACCACGTCTTCCGGCGACTCGGGCTCGTCCCACTCCTCGGGCAGGCGGACGCCCCACGCGCGCAGCGCGGCCCGGCCGGGAGCCGTGCCCACGCGCGCATGGAAGTTGCGGCGCGCCTTCGGATGTGCGCCGTCGTGCCAGTTCCAGTACGCGAGCGAGGAGATCGCCACCACCTCGTCGACGTCGCCGATAAGCCCGGCCTGGCGGATCACGGCGATCCCGCCCATCGACGTCCCCACCGTGATCGCCTGCGGGTGACCCACCCGGCGAACGAGTGCGACCACCGCGTCGATGTCCCACATCTCCGCACCCCCGAAGTCGCTCACGCCCGCGCTCTCGCCGTGGCCGCGCAGGTCGGGCGCGTACACCGTGAAGTCCTCGCTGAAGTGCTCCGCGAAGACCGCGAACTTCGGCTTGCGGTGCCACCCCATCAGGCCGTGGGCGAGGATGAGTGCAGGCAGATCGGCACCCGGGTGGCCGAGGCGCGTGCCCTCGATCCGCACGCCGTCCTGGGTGTGGACGGTGAACGGACGCGCCGGGACCCGCCAATGGTGGGAGGTGACGTGCTGGACGGTCGTCATCGCAGGTCAAGCGTACCGGCGGGGAGACCGACCCGATATGGTGAGTGCACCCATGGCGTTCCTGGCGTTCCTCGCAGATCGCCCGCCGCAGACGGCCCTGCCGGCCCTCGTGGAGCTCCACGCGGACCTGAAGCTCGAAGCCCTGGCGGTCTCGTCGTTGGCGCACGTGCTCGAACTTGAACCCGCGGCCGTGTTGGTGGACGCCGCCGAGAACCCGGGCCAGGCGTGGGCCGTGCTGCAGGAGCTGCGCGCGCGCGACCCGCGTGTGCCCGCCCTGCTGGTGGCCGAGCGCGATCAGATCGAGCGCTACCCGTGGCACGAGGTGGCCGACGAGTTCGTGTACCCCGGCGCCCCGGCCGCCGAGCTCCGGGTGCGCCTCGCGATGCTGCGCCGGCGCGCCGGTACCGGCGACGGCACCACGATCCGGCTGGGACCGCTGTCCCTGGACACCGAGGCCTACCGCGTCACGGCGAACGGGCGCCCGCTCGACCTGACGTTCAAGGAGTTCGAGCTGCTGCGGTTCCTGGCCTCGCACCCCGGCCGCGTGTACACGCGGCCGGCCTTGCTGCGCGAGGTGTGGGGCTACGACTTCTACGGCGGCACCCGCACCGTGGACGTGCACGTGCGGCGCCTGCGCGCCAAGCTCGGGCCCGAGCACGAGCAGCTGATCGAGACGGTGCGCAGCGTGGGGTATCGCGCGGCCGACCTCGAGCGATGACCCTGCGGGCGGTCGGTCGGCCCTGACCGGAAGACCTAGTCAGGCGGAGCCAGCGCGAAATGACTCGCATGGGCTCTGCGCTGTAGCCGCGCCCGGGACCGATGAGAGGGACATGAACATCGACACCGTGCTCAGGACCGCGTCGCTCGTCCCGCTTACGGGACTCCTCCCCCTCGGTATCGCGATCCTGGGCATCCTCCACCGACCCGTGCCGGCGACCGCCTTGGCCCACCCTGGGCGGCCGGGCACCGGCACGGGTCGGTAGGTCCTTCTCTCCACCAACCGAATACCGAACGCCCCGCCCGGAACCCCCTCCCGGACGGGGCGTTCGGACGTCCGGGCCCCGGATGCGGATGGAGCAGGGTCGGTGCCTGACGGTATCGTCGGGGCATGGCCCGGCTCAGCACGCGCGAGCGGGCGAACCTCCCCGATCGGGCGTTCGCCTACATCGATTCCGAGGGGCGGCGACGGCTGCCCATCCATGACGAGGCCCACGTCCGCAACGCGCTCGGCCGCTTCGAACGGGTGCGGTTCGAGGACGACGCCGCGCGGGAGCGGGCGCGCCGCCGGCTCCTGAACGCGGCCAAGAGGTACGGCATCGTGCCCGGTCGGGTTCATCACGGGCCAGCTGCGCTCGGAACGGACCGCCCGCTCGACGGACTTCTCCACCTACCCGACCGGATCGGTGACCTTCCTGATGACGGACATCGAGGGCTCCACCAAGCTCCTGCAGGATCTGGGCGAGGACTACGCCGGAGTTCTGCGCGATGTCCGCGCCATCGTCCGCAACGCCGTCCGCCGGTGCGGCGGGCACAAGGTCGACGCGACGGGTGACGAGTTCCTGAGCGTCTTCGAGCGGGCGGCGGGCGCGCTCGAGGCGGCCATCGACCTGCAGCGCGAGATGGATGCGCGGTCGTGGCCGGGCGGTCGCGAGGTGCGGGTCCGCGCCGGGATCCACAGCGGACGTCCCACGCTCACCGAAACCGGTTACGTGGGCCTCGCCGTGCACACGGTCGCGCGGGTCTGCGCGCTGGGACACGGCGGACAGATCATCATCACCGGCCGGTCGAAGGCTGCGCTGGAAGGGTCGATGCCGGCGGGAGCCACGTTCCGCAGCCTCGGCCGCCCGAGGCTGTCGGGCCTGCCCGCCCCCGAGACGATCTACCAGGTGCGCGCGCCGGGGCTCCTCACGCGCTTCCCACCCCTGCGGTCGCTCTGAGGAGCGGCACGTAACGCAGAGTTAACGCAGCGGAAACGTGAGCCGCGCCGGTCCGGTCCTAGGCTGTCTGGGTCGTCGAGGCAGAGGGGGAAGGGAACGTGGCAACAGCGAAGGACGTCATCGCCATGGCCAAGGAGGAGGGAGCGGAGATCGTCGACCTCCGCTTCACGGACCTGCCGGGCCAGGTGCAGCACCTCTCGGTGCCGGTGCACGAGCTCACCGAGGACAAGTTCGAGAACGGCCAGCCGTTCGACGGCTCGTCGATCCGCGGGTTCCAGGAGATCCAGGAGTCGGACATGCTCCTCGACCTCGACCCCGACACGGCGTACATGGACCCGTTCACCAAGCACCCCACGCTGAACATCACGTGCTTCGTGAAGGATCCGGTGACCGGCGAGGACTACAGCCGTGACCCGCGCAACATCGCGAAGAAGGCCGAGCTGTACCTGAAGCAGTCGGGCATCGCCGACCTCAGCTACTGGGGGCCGGAGGCGGAGTTCTACATCTTCGACTCCATCCGGTACGACCAGTCGCAGTTCGAGGGGTACTACCACATCGATTCCGTCGCGGGCGCGTGGAGCAGCGGCGCGGTGGAGGAGGGTGGCAACCTCGGCTACAAGCCGCGGTTCAAGGGCGGGTACTTCGCGCTTCCCCCGGTCGACAAGTACCAGGACCTGCGGACCGACATGGTGCTGAACCTGGAGAAGGTGGGCCTCACGATCGAGGTGCACCACCACGAGGTCGGTACGGCGGGGCAGGCCGAGATCGACATGCGCTACGACACGCTGCTGACCACCGCGGACAACGTCATGAAGTACAAGTACGTGGTCAAGAACACGGCGTACCAGGCCGGCAAGACCGTCACGTTCATGCCGAAGCCGCTGTTCATGGACAACGGCTCGGGCATGCACACGCACCAGTCGCTCTGGCAGAACGACGAGAACCTGTTCTGGGACGAGGTGGGCTACGGCGGCATCAGCGACATGGCGCGCTGGTACATCGGCGGGCTGCTGGCGCACGCGCCGTCGCTGCTCGCCTTCACGAACCCCACCACCAACTCGTACCGCCGGCTGGTGCCGGGCTACGAGGCGCCCATCAAGCTCGTCTACTCCCAGCGGAACCGGAGCGCGTGCGTGCGCATCCCGTTGGGGTCGAAGAGCCCCAAGCTCAAGCGGCTCGAGTTCCGCACGCCGGACCCGTCGTGCAACCCGTACCTGGCGTTCAGCGCGATGCTGATGGCGGGCCTCGACGGCATCAAGAACAAGATCGAGCCGCCGGAGCCGATGGACAAGGACCTCTACGACCTGCCGCCCGAGGAGCAGGCGAGCGTGAAGCAGGTCCCGGGCTCGCTGCTGGAGGTCCTCGACAACCTGGCGTCCGACCACCAGTGGCTGCTGGAGGGCGGCGTCTTCACGCAGGACGTGATCGACACGTGGATCGAGTACAAGCGCCTCGAGGAGCACGACGCGGTCGCGCTGCGCCCGCACCCCCACGAGTTCTCGCTGTACTACGACGTGTAGTCCGACTCGGACAAGGAGTGATCCTGCAAGGCGGGCCTTCGGGCCCGCCCTTCATTGGGATCTTCCTGTCGGTGATAGCGTGCCGACGATGGACATCGCCATCGACAACTTCCGTCACGCTGCAGAAATCCTCTCGGTGGTTGATGAATGGACCGAGTTGGAGGGCGTGGCGAAGGCCATATCCATGAACGACGTCCTAGAGGCTCACGCCCGCATCAACACGCCGCTCGTTGCGGCAGGGAAACGGCCGAAGGCGGGAGGTCAGAGTGCTCTCAATCTGCTCTTTAGGGAGCGACTCTTGCCCCTAGGCTGGGAGGACCAGCCACGATTATTCGACAACCAAGCCCAGGCATTAAGGGGCTGGAAGATGGACTTCTTGAAGAACCGGATTGGCGTCGAAGTGTCCTTCAACCATCAGGAAGCCGTTCCCTGGACCTTCACTCGACTGAACATCGCGGGTGAGTCGACTGAGGTCATGCCCAGTCATGCCGTCGACGTAGGGGTAGCCATGTTCGCGACAGAGCGGTTGAAGAAGTGGTCGCGCATGGACAACACTGTAGGCACCTTCGAGTCGGCCAAGCTCTGGCTGCAGCTGATGAAGCCAATCATGCCAATCCCTGTGCTGGTCGTCGGTCTTGACGCCGCCGAATACACGTCTCCTTGGGAAGAAGTCTCGGACTTCCGAGGCACCGCCCGAGGGACCCGAAGTGTGCCGCTCGACGAAGCTGGCGCGGGAGGCTAGGCGAGGGCCTCGCCGACTGAAGCAACAAGACCTACAACCAAGGCGTTGCCCATCATGAAGGCTCGCTTGCCGTCGGACATGCCAGTGTTGGTCCAGTCGTCCGGGAATCCGTTCAAGCGCTCGAGCTCGATCGGCGTGAGACGGCGGAGCCGCCCATCCGACGCTCGCACGACGTGCTTCATGCGGGACGGACCGGTGCCGCCTTCCCCGGTCAGGATGGTGCGAGCCGGCTTGTGGGTCGGGTCGGGGAACGCGAGCGCCCCTTCCTGGTACTGATAGCCGTGACCGTTGCTCGCGACGCGACTCTCGTCCTTCGCACCCTTCAGGTACTCCCAGCGCGGAAGTTGGGCCTCCGGGATGAAGAAGGACTGGGGCACCTCTTCGTCCGGGACCATGACGTCGGCTAACGTCTGGAACTTGGCGTCGTAGTTCGCCTCGACGTTGCGCGACCAGACCTCGCCACGCCACATGACGCCGGCGTTCCGGAACGGCGAGACCTTGAGACCAGACCAGAACGTCGCCGTGACCTCGTCGGGCTCGCCGAGGGTCATGTCGGGCACGTCGAGGGTCCTGTCGAGGTCTCCGATCGGCCAGACGGGCAGCGCCTTCGCCAGCACACCGCGGTCGAAAATCAAGGGGGTCGGATCGAACGATTCGCGCTTCGACAGCCCGCGCTCATGGGACGCGACGATGAACACCCTGCGACGCCGCTGGGGGAAGCCATAGTCGGCGGCGTTCACGATGCGCCATTCCACCCGATACCCGAGTCGTGCGAAGCACGAGAGGATGATGGCGAAGTCCCGCCCCCGATGGCTGATCGGCGACTTCAGCAAGCGGTCGACGTTCTCCAGCAGGACGTGTCGGGGTCGACGGCGCTCGAGGATGTCGTAGATGGACCACCACAGCACGCCCTTCATGCCCTCGAGCCCTCGCGACTGCTTCAGGGTCTTGGCGACCGAGTAGTCCTGACAGGGGAACCCACCGACGAGTAGATCGTGCGCGGGCACCTTGTCGACGACGGTGGCGATGTCCTCGTTGACCAGCGTGCCGTCCGGCCAGTGAACGTTGTAGCAGTTGGCCGCGTGCTGGGTCTTGGTTGACGGCTCCCATTGATTCGCCCACACCGCCCGCCAGCCCGAGGGCTCCAGGGCTAAGGCGGAACCCGCCCACGCCTGCGAAGAGCTCGACGACCCTATCGTTCGCGTTCGCGCTCCCCGGTCGCGCGGCGCCGTTGCCAGCCATCTGCATCTCTCCCAGGGGGAAGTCCTCGGGGGACGAATCACGATCGTGTGATCTGGCGACGGATCGTAGCACCATCCTCAGACATGATCAACCCGCGCCTGTGACCAGGCACAATGCAGCCGTAGCGGACAAACTTCGCACCGAGGGATCCGAGGAAGGCAGACCGTGGCGGCGAGGTCGAGGACGGCCCAGTTCCACTCGTTGACCGACCGCGAAGGCGTCGCGTCGGCGACCACCCTCCAGAGCGCTCGGTCGTTCGAGGCCGGTAGGTCGTCGTCCAGACCGAAGTAGCGGCGGTACACGCGCGCCGTCACACCGTCGACAACATGGGCCTTCGCACCGAACGCGACCGCTGCCGTCGCACCCGCCGCATAGGGGCCGACTCCGGGGAGCGACCGCAGGTCCTCGACATCGGACGGCACCCCGCCTCGCCGTACGATCTCCTGAGCGAGCGACCGCAGGGTCGCAGCCCGCCGCACGAGCCCGAGGGGACGGATCACGGACGCGATCGACGCTCCTCGCGCCTTGGCCAGCGACTCCGCTTCCGGCCATCGGGCGAACAGCCGCTCGTACACCACGGCGACGGTGCTTCCCCTCGACCGCTGGAGCAGGACCTCAGCGATCAGGACCCGGAACGGGTCGTCGGTCTCCCGCCACGGGAAGCTCCGGCGGTTCCGCCCACCCCACGCCATGAGGTTCCGACGGAACTCGCGCACCGAGGGGGCGGTCATCCGGCCAGGATGCCACGTCGCGCCTCGAGGTCGGTCCCATGGGCCACACTGGACGGGTGACGCGCTGGATCTTCCACGTCGACATGGACGAGTTCATCGCCGCGGTCGAGGTGCTGCGCCATCCCGAGCTGCGCGGCAAGCCCGTGATCGTCGGGGGCGACGGCGACCCGACGAAGCGCGGCGTCGTGTCCACCGCGTCCTACGAGGCTCGTGCGTTCGGCGTCCGGTCGGGGATGCCGCTCCGCACCGCCCTGAAGCGCTGCCCCGAGGGCGTGTTCCTGGGCGTCGACGCCGACCACTACCTGGAGGCGAGCGATCGGGTGATGGAGACGCTGCGATCGTTCCCCGCGGTGGTGCAGGTCCTCGGGTGGGACGAGGCATTCATGGCCGCGGAGACCGGACGACCCCGAGACGTTCGCGCGCGACGTGCAGCGCGCCGTGCTCGAGCACACCGACCTCTGGTGCTCGATCGGCGTCGGCGACTCCCGGCACCGCGCGAAGCTCGCGAGCGCCTTCGCCAAGACGCGTGGCGTCTTCCGACTCACGCGGAAGGAGTGGCCCGCGGTGATGGGTCCTCGTCCGGTCGACGCGCTGTGGGGCATCGGGAAGAAGACCGCGGCCAAGCTCGCCGAGCTGAACATCCACACGGTGGACGAACTTGCCCACGCCGACGACGCGGCCCTCGCCGCGCGGTTCGGGCCGAACACCGGCCCGTGGATCCGCGGCCTCGGCACCGGGGATGACGACGGCGAGGTCACCGCGGAACCGTACGTGCCGCGCGGTCAGAGCCACGAACGCACCTTCCAGCGGGACCTCAGCGATCCGGACGAGATCCGCCGAGAGACCGAACGCATCGCGCAGGAGCTCGTGGCCGACCTCCCGACAGGCCGCATGGTGATCAGGGTGACCGTGAAGGTGCGGTTCGCGCCGTTCTTCACGTCCACCCACGGCGTCGCGCTCGCCGAGCCGACCACGGATCCCGAGCGGATCAGCTCCGGCGCGCTCGACGCTCTCTCACGATTCGAACTCGATCGCCCGGTGCGGCTCCTCGGGGTCCGCGTCGAGTTCGCACCGTGATCGCAGGTCCGCCGACGAGGCCGACATCGTCAGGACGACGGGAGGCCCGGGGTAGACTGCAGCGCGCCCCACGGACCAGGAGGAGCCCGTGCGCCGAGTGTCTTTGAGCGTCTGTCTCGCGACGTTGGTGGTGCTCGCCGCCTGCAATAGCGACGACTCGAGCGGGGGTAGCGCGTCGCCGACGCCGTCGCCTCCGACCCCCGACCAGCTGAACGGACACGCGTTCGTGTCGACGGACGTCTCGGGCTACGACCTGGTTGCGGACTCGCAGATCCGGATCGCCTTCGAGGGCGGCAACCTGAGCGCGAACGCGGGTTGCAACACGATGAGCGGGCCGTACACGATCCAGGACGGGGAGCTGAAGATCGGCGCGGAGCTCGCGAGCACCCAGATGGCCTGCCAGCCCGACCTGATGTCGCAGGACACCTGGCTCGCCGCCTTCCTGAAGGCCGGCCCCGCCATCACGGCGGAGGGCTCCACGCTCTCGCTCGCGGCGGGAGACGTCGTGCTCACGTTCGAGGACGAGGCGGTGGCGAGCCCCTCGCCGCCCCTGACCGGCACCAAGTGGACGCTCGACTCTGTCGTGCAGGGAGAGGGAATCTCGAGCGTGCCCACCGACGTCACGCCGCCCACGCTCGTGATCAGCAAGCCAGGGCGAGGCCGTGGTGTTCACGGGCTGCAACCGGGGTCACGCCGCGGTGGACGATCGGCGAGACGACGCTCACCTTCGGACCGATGTCCCTCACCAAGCAGGTCTGTCCCGGCGACGCCGGTGCCCTCGAAACGGCCGTCGTGACGCTGCTGGACGGCGCGGTCACGTACGTGATCGACGGGCAACGCCTCGTCCTGACCAAGGGCGCGCAGGGTCTGACCTACCTCGCCCCGTAGCGGTCAGCTCGAGGCGCGACGCTGGGACTGACCCGCGATCCTCGTGGCCGTGGATCGCGGCAGGAACCGCGTGCCGAACGCGAAGAGCCTGCTCTGGTTCCCCGTCACCAGGTATGGGCGTCCGCGCTTCATCGCGGCGTAGCCGGCGTCGGCGACCTCCTCGGCGGAGGGGAGCTTCTTGCCCTGGACCAGCTTGGAGTCGTGCATCGCGGCGCGGTCCTGGAAGCCGGTCTGCGTCGGACCCGGACACAGCGTGGTGACGCTCAC
Source organism: uncultured Actinomycetes bacterium (assembly GCA_963810915.1). Lineage (GTDB taxonomy): Bacteria > Actinomycetota > UBA4738 > UBA4738 > HRBIN12 > JAOUEA01. The sequence goes on from CAWEPH010000006.1 coordinate 847,948, forward strand.
CCCCGTCCCCTTCAACTCCTCGACGAGCGCGAGCCCGAGCGAGAGCACGTAGGCCTTGGTCGCGGCGTAGGCAGCGGTCATGGGCGCGGGCGTGAACGAGCCGATCGACCCGAGCAGCATCACCCGGCCCCAACCTCGCGCGATCATCCCCGGCAGGCACGCGCGCGTGAGCTCGGTGAGCACCGCGGTGTTCACCTGGAGCATGTCGACCATGGTTTGGGCATCGGTCTCGACGAACGGGCCGTACGTGGAGAACCCCGCGTTGTTGACGAGGGCGTCCACGCTGAGCGCCCGCTCTTCGACGCTCGCCATCACGTCACGCGCCGCTCCGGGCTTGGACAGGTCTTTGGGGAGCACGGTCACGTTGATGCCGTGGCGCTCCTCCTCGACCTGCGCGATCTCCTCCATGGCGGCGCCGCTGCGCGCGACGAGGATCAGGTCGAACCCGTCGGCGGCGAAGAGACGCGCGAACTCGGCGCCGAACCCGCCCGAGGCCCCGGTGATCAGGGCGGTGCGGCGTGCAGCGGTCGTGCTCATGAGGTGTCCCCTTCACGGATCGCGCTTCGCGTACGCCACCGAGCCTAGCGGTTGCATTGCGTTCACCGGTGTCTCGTAGTAGGGCAACCCCATGGGCCGGATCCGGGCAACCCTCGAGCGCGGTCATCCGTGGCTCCTGGCGCTGGCGATCGCCTGCCTGGTCCTCGTCGGTCTCGAGTTCCGGCCGGGCACCAGACCGGAGGGGCTCGTCAGCGGCGCAGCCATCGGGTCGCCCACGCTCGGCGTCTCACCCACGCCCGTGGATCACCGCAAGCGACCACGTCCCAACATCGTCTTGATCCTCACCGACGACCAGCGCTGGGACAGCCTCTGGGCGATGCCCCGGGTCGAGCAGGACCTGGCCGCGCACGGCGTCACCTTCACCAACGCCTTCGTCGTGAACTCCCTGTGTTGCCCGAGCCGCGCGAGCATCCTCACCGGCCGCTATTCCCACGGCACCGGGGTGTACACGAACCATCCGCCCCTGGGTGGCGTCACGGCCTTCGATCCGAGCACGAGCATCGCGACCGTGTTGCAGCAGCGCGGCTATCGCACAGCGCTGATCGGCAAGTACCTCAATGGCTATGGAGGAACCGAGGTGCCCCCCGGGTGGGACACCTGGGACGTGATCAACGTCGGAGACGGCGACGTCCACTACTACGACTACACGCTGAACGAGGACGGGCACACCGTCTCCTTCGGCGCCTCGTCGTATTCCACCGACGTCTTGGCCGACAAGGCCGTGCGGTTCGCCACCACCGGCCGCCAGCCGTTCTTCCTCTACTTCGCCCCGAACGCCCCACACCTGCCGGCCATCCCCGCCCCTCGGGACCGGGGATCGTTCACGCAGCTCCCGACCGACCATCCACTGCCGAGCCCCGAGGCCAACCTCTCCGACAAGCCGCCTTGGGTGCGGAGGGTCGCGGGCCGCTCGTTCCGCTTCGGCCAGACGGCGACGGTCGACCGCTGGCAGCTCGAGACGCTCCAAGCGGTCGACCGCGCCGTCCATCAACTCGTGACGGGGCTCAAGCGCGCCGGCCGCCTGAAGAACACCCTCATCGTCTTCATGAGCGACAACGGGTTCATGCTCGGCGAGCACGGTCTGAGCGGCAAGGAGGCCGCGTACGAGCCGAGCATCCGCGTGCCCATGGTCGTGCGCTTCGATCGCCTGGGGACGCTCCCGGCCCGCGACCAGCGGATGGTGCTCAACATCGACCTGGCACCAACGTTCGCGGATGCCGCCGGCACGACGATGCCCCACGCCGATGGGAGGAGCCTCCTCGACCTGCTGCAGCATCCCGACGACCCCGGCCGCTCGTCGTTCCTGATCGAGCACGTCGGCACGCGGATCCCGACGTTCTGCGCGGTGCGGACCCGCGCGTGGAAGTACGTCTACTACGCGGACGGGAGCCAGGAGCTGTACGACCTCCGCAGGGATCCGCTGGAGCTGCGCAACCTCATCGGAGATCCCGCTCGGGCGGAGGAGGCGGGGGTGCTGGCGGACCGATCGGTGCATCTCTGCGACCCGCCGCCGCCGGGGCTCACCCTTCCGTGGCCTCTCCCTCCGCCTCCCCTCCGCCTCAGAGCGGAACACCCGCTCCATCGCCCTCCGGCAGCGGCGCGTGATCCGCAGGTAGTCGTCGATGAAGCTCTGGCGCGGGTACTCCTCGTAGCCCAGGCGGCGCGCGAGCGCCGTCTGGGCCTCCGGCGACGCGGGCACCGCCTCCGCGTGCAGCCGACGATCCACCTCCAGGGCGTTCTTCACGTCGCTGAGGAAGACGAAGGCCTCCCCGAGGTCCCGCGCGACGCCCCCTTCCAGCAGCCGGGCCTCCGCCAGGCGGTCGATCGCCTCCAGCGTGCGCCGCGAACGGATCTCGGGATGTGCGCCGCCGTGGCGCATCAGCGAGACCTCCACCGCGAACTGCACGTCGGCGAGCGAGCCGTACCCCAGCTTGAAGTGGAACTTGGCGGCCTCGGGCGGCTTCACGCGCTCGCGCTCCATGCGGTCGCGCATCGCGCGGATGTCCGCGACGCGGTCGAGGGTGAGACCCTCCGGCGGGTACGCCACGTCGGCCGCGTTCAACTCGAACCGACGCCCGAGGTCGGGGTCGCCCGCCACCGCGCGCGCCCGCAGCAGCGACTGGAACTCCCACGTCTCCGCGTAGCGCTGCCAGTACTCGAGGAACCCCGCGATCGAACGGGCGAGCGGTCCCCCACGACCCTCCGGCCGCAGGTCGGCGTCGGGCTCCCAGCCCACCGCGCGGATCCCTTGCATCACCCGCTCCGCCACGGCGATCGCCCGTCGCTGATCGTCGTGCCCCTCGCCCTCGTACACGAACATCACGTCGAGGTCGCTCGCCACGTTCAGCTCGCGGGCGCCGAGCTTGCCCATCCCGATCACCGCGAAGGGGAGGTCGGGCGCGGCGGCCTCGACGGCCTCGCGCACCACGCGCTCCGCCACATCCGACAGCGCGGCCCCGGTCTCGCTGGGGAGCAGCTCGCGACCCGCGTACCGTGCGATCGTGGCCACGAGCGCCGCCTGGACGTCGCCCTCGAGTCTCGCCCTGGGTGAGCGCCAGGATGCGCTCCGGCTCCGCCGCGAGCAGATCGGTGACGAACGAGCTCGCGGCCACGGCGTGCGCGAGTCGCCGCGCCGCGCCCGGGTCGGCGGCCAGCGCGTCGGCGGGGGCGTCGCGCTCCCCCACCGCGTCGGCCACGCGCTCCAGGCGGACGAGCGCGGCGTCGGGATCGGCCGCCAGCGCGAGCGCCGGCGCCATCACCGGGAAGACGTGCGCGAGCACCTTCCCCATCCGGGTCGAGGGGTCGACCAGGCGCTGCAGCACCTGGTACGAGCGCCGCGGGTGCGCGAACCCGAGGCCGGCGAGCAGCTCCTGCGTCGCCGCGCGGTCGACGCCGGGCGTGGGCACCGCCGGACCGGCGAACGCCTCCATCAGCGGGCGGTAGAAGAGCCGCTCGTGGATGCCCCGCACGGTGCCGGTCGTGCGCTCGTACTCGGACTGGAGGGTCGCCGCATCGGGGAGGCCGAGGGATCGCGCGATCGTCGTGCGCGCGAGCAGGTCGGCGGGCAGATCGTGCGTCTGGAGGTCGCGCACGATCTGCAGGCGGTGCTCCAGGCGACGCAGGAACCGGTAGGCGTCGGCAAGCACCTCGGCGTCGATCCGCGCGACGTAGCCCTCCTCCGCCAGGGTGCTGAGGGCGCTCAGCGTGTTGGGATCGCGCAGGCGCGGGTCGCGCCGGCCGTGCACGATCTGCAGGAGCTGGACGGCGAACTCGACGTCGCGGATCCCACCGCGGCCTCGCTTCACCTCGGTGAACTCCTTGCCGCGCCGGCGGACGTACTCCTCCAGCCGCACCTTGGTGCGGCGCACCTCGTCGATCGCGTACGCCGGGAGCTCGCCCGGATAGACGAACGGCGTCACGCCGTCCACGAAGGCGCCGCCGAGCCACGGGTCGCCGGCCGCCGCGCGCGCCTTGATCAAGGCCTGGCGCTCCCAGACCGCGGCGCGCGTCTCGTAGTACTCGAGCGTGCTCTCCAGCGAGAGGCTGAGCAGGCCCGCGCGCCCGCCGGGGCGCAGCGTCGGGTCCACCCGCAGGGCGATGCCCTCGACCGACGGGTCGGAGAGCAGGCGCACGAGGCGCCCCGCCGCGCGCTCGGCCGCCTCCTGGTCGGCGGCGCCGTCGTGCACGAAGAGCACGTCGACGTCGCTGGCGTAGTTGAGCTCCCGGCCGCCGAGCTTGCCGAGCGCGATCACGGCGAGGCGCAGGTCTCCGGCGGCCTCGCGGCAGGCGAGCTCCAGGCACGCGTCGGCCACCGCGGAGATCTCGGCCACGACGTCCTCGAGGTCGGCCCCCTGGAGGTCGCGCGCGGCCACGCGAAGCAGGGCGCGGCGCCGGAAGAGGCGGAGGCCGTCGGCGGGTCCGCGCCGCGCAACGTCGTCGGCCAGTTCGGTGCCGAGCGCCTCGCGGCCGCGCGGGGAGACGTCGGCGAGCGCGCCGACCTCCTCCGGATGCTGCGCCAGGAAGTCGGCGGCCGCCGTCGAGAAGCCGAGAAGCACGGTGGCGGTGGGCGCGACGTCGAGGCCGTCCACGTCGCCGCCGGCCTCGCGCACCCGCTCGAGCGCCACGCGCGCCATCGCGGGATCGGGGGCGCGGGCGAGGGTATCGGCATCCACTCCTGCGAGCCTACCGGCGGCCGCGGGCGCGGTTCATTCTTCGGGGAAGGTCTTTCCAACGGAGCGCCTCGGCCGTATCGTGCGCGCGTCGGATGCCGCTCTTCGGCCACGGGAGGTTGCCTTGATCGCAGCAGATCCGGGGATGATCGTGTTCCGGTTCATCCATATCGTGTGCGGAGCGCTGTGGGTCGGGGCGGCGTTCCTGTTCGTCGGGTTCATCGGTCCGTCGGCCGCGGAGGTCGGCCCCAGCGCGGGCCCGTTGCTGAGCGTCGCGGTGAAGAAGCGCAAGGCGGCCAAGGTGATCACCGGACTGGGGATGATCACGGTCACCGCGGGATGGCTGATGTGGTTCGGCGACATGGACGACGCCGGTGGGCTGAGCGATTGGCTCGGCACCCACTTCGGCCTCGTCCTCACCATCGGTGCCGTGCTCGCGACCGCCGCGCTCTTCTTCGGATACTTCGGTGTCGGCCGCAACGTGGAGCGTCTGGTCGACCTCGGCGACGAGATCCGGGCGTCGGGCGCACCGCCCAGCGACGAGCAGCAGGCGCGGATGGCCCACCTCGGGACCGAACTCAAGAAGCACGGCCAGATCGACCTCGTGCTCCTGCTCCTCGCCGTTACCGCGATGTCCACCGCCCGGTACTGGTAGCCATTCCGCGCCCATCGCGTGGGAGTTCACACGCGCGTAACCGTTGTGGGCCACGAGCCCGTTAGCGTTGCAGGCATGGCACTCACGGAAGAGGCTGAGTTCGTCCTGCGCACGATCGAGGAGCGAGGGATCCGGTTCGTCCGGCTCTGGTTCACCGACGTGCTGGGGTTCCTGAAGTCGTTCACGATCACCTCCCAGGAGCTGGAGGGGGCCTTCGCCGAGGGGATGGGCTTCGACGGCTCCTCGATCGAGGGCTTCAGCCGGATCCAGGAGTCCGACATGGTGGCCGTCCCCGACGCCGCCACCTTCCAGGTGATCCCCTGGAAGAGCGAGGCCCCGGTCGCGCGCATGTTCTGCGACGTCTTCAACCCCGACGGCACGCCCTTCGACGGCGATCCGCGCGGCGTCCTGAAGCGCCAGCTCCAGCGCGCGGCGGACCTCGGCTACACCTTCTACGTGGGCCCGGAGCTCGAGTACTTCTACTTCCGCGCCGTCGACGACCCCACCTTCCTCGACCGCGGCGGCTACTTCGACGAGACCCCGCTCGACGTCGCCACCGACTACCGCAAGCGCACGGTCCAGTACCTGGAGTCGATGGGCATCCCCGTCGAGTACGTGCACCACGAGGTGGCGCCCTCCCAGCACGAGATCGACCTGCGCTACACCGACGCGCTCACGATGGCGGACAACGTGATGACCTACCGCCTCACGGTGAAGGAGGTCGCACAGGAGTTCGGCATCTACGCCACCTTCATGCCCAAGCCGGTGGCCGGCGTGAACGGCAGCGGCATGCACACGCACCAGTCGCTCTTCGAGGGCGACCGCAACGCCTTCTTCGAGGCCGCCGACGAGTACCACCTGTCGAAGACGGCGAAGGCCTACATCGCCGGGCTGCTGCGGCACGCCCCCGAGATCACGCTGCTCACGAACCAGTGGGTGAACTCGTACAAGCGGCTGGTCCCGGGCTACGAGGCGCCCGTCTACGTCTGCTGGGCGCGGCGCAACCGCAGCGCGCTCGTGCGCGTGCCCCAGTACAAGCCGGGCAAGGAGGAGGCCACGCGGATCGAGTACCGCTCGCCCGATCCCGCCTGCAACCCCTACCTCGCGTTCGCGGCGATGCTGGCGGCCGGCCTCGCCGGGATCGAGGGCGGCTACGAGCTGCCGCCCGAGGCGTCCAACAACATCTACGAGATGAGCGAGGCCGAACGCGAGACCGCCGGGATCCGCTCCCTCCCCGAGGACCTGGTGGAGGCGATCCACCTAGGCCGAGGGCTCCGAGGTGCTGCGGACCGCGCTCGGTGAGCACGTCCACGAGTACCTGATGCGCAACAAGCGCGAGGAGTGGGACAGCTTCAAGGCCTACGTCTCGCCCTACGAGCTGGAGCGCTATCTCCCCATCCTGTGAGCCCCTCTGCTGGAACCTGTTCATCTCCCCTTCATCCTCGACTTAGGTCTGATGCACAGATGCGCCTCTTGACGGCCTAGGCCGATCGGAACAGGGTCGTCTCGTACGGCACCCAGGCTTCGATGACCCGTCAACCGTCCGAGAACGTCCGATGAGCCGCACGAAGGAGCTGGATCCATGTCAGGGACTCCCGCACCGCTCCGCCGCACTCCGCTCGCACTCGCCACTGCCTTGGTACTGGTGGCCGGAACACTGGCGCTCGGCATGGCCGGCGCCTCGGCCACGGGCGCGGTACGCAAGTACAGTCCGACGCTGACGCCGAACACTTCGTGCGTGGCCCCAGGCTCGGTGAACCGCTTCACGGCCACGATCACGAACAGTTCGTCGAGCAATCAACCGCTCGGCTCGGCCCTGTTCCGCAGCAACGCGGCCAGTGGCTTCCGCAACATCGCCTTCCGCTCGTTCACGAAGCCGGTCGCCTCGGGCGGGCAGGTGTGGCAGGCCCTTCCCGACATCGTGCACGCGAGCCGGCATCTACCTCAGGGCCGCCAGACGCGTCACAGTCCCTCGCCGCCTGGTGAGTCGGTGACGGTCACCTTCCAGGCGAAGGCTCCTTCCTCCCCGGGCGACAAGACCTGGGTCACGAAGGCATGGCAGAGCACCCTGTTCCTGTCCGGCAGCTTCTCACTGGACACGGGAGCGTCCGACCCCGTGGTGACGGTCGATACCGGCTGCGCCACCGTGACGTTGCCGCTGAACGGAGGCACGGTGACCGCCCCCGCCGGCACCGGACTGGAGGTCGTGTCGGGCAGCACCCTCTGCGATGACGACGAGGGCTCGTTCCCCGCGTTCGCGGGAACGGTGCAGATCACGCCCGATGAGGGGAGTGGCAACATCCTGGTCACGTTCGATGACCCCAACGGGGCAGCCCACCAAGATGCTCCCTTCTGCAAGGGGGTGTTCGATGGCGAAGGCACCTCTGCCATCATCCTGACGTTCGAGGACAACAGCTGCGGCAATATTGAGCCCGACCCCCCCTGCATCGACAACCAGTACCTCGATGCTGGGCACCTGGTGACGACACTGCTCATGAACTCGGACGACCCGCCCGTGCGCCACTAGGTACAGGGACAGACCAACATCGAACAGGCCGGCCGCTTCGCGGCCGGTCCCGGCCCTGTGACCTCCTTCCGCGAACCCGGTTTGCGCACCCCCGCCATCCGACCTACGACGTTAGGGTGGTGGTACCACCCCTTGACGACCTACGTCGCTGGGAGGCAAGCTATGCGGGCTTTCGGCACCAGGCTTCGATGGCCCCCCACCGTCTGAGCACGTCCACGAGCCGCCGCACGAAGGAGTAACGAAGAATGGCACGGACCCCCGGCACACTCCGTCGCACCCCCTTGGCACTGGTGACCAGCCTCTTCGTGACCACCGCTCTCTTGGGTGGTGTAGCGGCGAACGCGGCGCCCACCGTCCGCAAGTTCTCCGTATCGATGCCCTCGTGCGTCCGGCCCAGCACGACCACAACCCTCAGCGCAACGATCACGAACAGCAGCACGACCACGGCCGGGCAGAAGATCGGCTCGATCTTCCTCGACAGCCCTGAAGCGAACTTCGGCAACATCACGCCGGCGAGCGCTTTCATCATCACCGATCCGACGACCGGCGCGGTGCGGACGGACTGGACGGGCAAGCTGGAGTCGGCCTACGGGTCCGGCTCCGATCGGTTCGACCTGGACGGCCTCTACCTCGTCGCGAACAACTCGGGCGCGACCCTCGCCCCGGGAGCCTCGATCAAGGTCACCTTCCCGGTGACCGTCAAGTCGCCGACCGGTCTGAAGCCTTTCTATCCCTTCGCGTGGACGGGATTGACCCCGAACACGGGATCCTCGTTCAGCCTCATCTCTTCGGTGAAGATCAACGTCACCGCCTCGTGCGTCGGGGACCCCCGCGAAGATCGCGTTCGGACAGCAGCCGAGTACAACGGCTGCAGGCTCTGCGATCACGCCAGCCGTCACCGTTCGCGTTCTCGACGCCACCAACAACCTCGTGACTACGACCACGACATCGATCTCCCTCGGGCTCAACGGCGGGACGGCGGGCGCGACGCTTTCGGGCGGCGGTGCAATCAACGCCGTCAACGGCGTCGCAACCTTCTCGGGCCTGTCCGTGAACAAGGTCGGGACGGGTTACAGCCTCACGGCCACCTCCTCGTTGGGGAACGCCACGTCGAGCACGTTCGATGTCTCAGCGGGTGCGGCCAACAAGATCGTGTTCGGTCAGCAACCGACGAGTACGACCGCCGGCACAGCAATCAACCCGGCGGTCACCGTGTTGGTCCTGGACGCTAACGACAATCCCGTGAATGCCAACACGTCCATCTCGCTCAGTCTCACTGGCGGTACGAGCGGTGCCTCGCTGATGGGCGGCGGTGCGATCAACGCCGTCAACGGCGTCGTAACCTTCTCGGGCCTGTCCGTGAACAAGGTCGGGAGCAGCTACGGCCTCACGGCCACCTCCTCGTTGGGCAACGCCACGTCGAGCAATTTCGACATCACCCCAGCAGGTGCCGATCACCTCACGATCACGTCGCAGCCAGGCGATGCGACCGCAGGGGATCCGTCGATTGGACTCACCGTCGAGGTGCGCGACGCGAACGACAACCTCGTCACCGCGTCTTCCGATCAGGTGACGCTGACGCTGAACCCGGCTGTACCCGGGGTACTCTCCGGCCAGTCCCAGGTCAACGCCCAGAACGGAGTGGCCACCTTCTCCAACCTGAGCGTGGACAAAGTCGGAACCTACAGCCTCTCGGCAGCGGCCAGCGGGATGCTGAGCGCGACCTCGGACACGTTCAATATCGGGGCGGGCGCCCCAGCGGCCGTTGTGTTCACCCAGCAGCCTACGGACACGCATGACGGTGACGTGATCAACGGCACAACTGGCGTGAAGGTGCACGTCACTGACGCAAACGGCAATGATGTGGAGCCGACGAATGTCGACATGGCGTTCGCCGCCGACCCAACTGGCGTAGCAACGCTCAACGGAGGATCGTCCGTAACGGTGCAAACGGGCGGCGGCGGGGTGGCAACGTTCTTCTTGGTGATCGCCCCCACAAGCTCGGACTATCAACTCCAGGCGACGGCCGGAAGCATCACGACGCTGAGCGACACGTTCCGGATCACGAGCAGCGCAGCGACCGGGTGCACCGCCTCGGACTGCACACAGAGCCTCGACAACAACTCGACCGTGACTGCCCCTCCGGGCACCACCCTCATCGTCGAGACCAACCAGCTCGAGTGCTCCGGGGTGACGCACCCGATCGCGGGAACCGTCACGATCATCCCCGATCCCAATGCCGGAACGATCACGGTCATGTTCGATGACGAGATCGGCTTCCCGATCTTGGGGCCGTACCCATTCTGCAAGGCCCCGAACGTGACGGAGACCATCCCGTTCTGCGACAGCATCTCGGACGGGCTGGACAAGCCGGCCGGCACCAAGGCCTGCCTTGAGCAGTCGATCGAGTTCAGCGGAGCCAATCCGAATCCGAAACTACACACCGTGCTCTACATGGACTCCAACGACCCGCCTGTGCGTCACTGACAGAGGCGAGCCAGGAACCTTCGAGGCCGGGCGCGAAGCGCCCGGCCTCGATGCGTTAGCCCCCGAACGGGCGGACGCGGCCGCCGTCCTTGATCCCCAGCTGGGCGAAGAGGGCGTCTCGTTCGTAGCACGCGTCCTTGAATCCGGGGACGTCCGGACCGAGACACTCGGCCATCACATCGAGGGTGAGCGCGATCTCGTGCTCGGCTTCGCGCTCACGCGCCGTGTCGAGGCTCTGCTCCAACGCCAGGCGAGCCGCCTCAGTGTCCCCCGAGCTCAGAGCCGCGAGGCCGAGCACGCGATGGAGCATCGGCACCTGAGGTCCGCCCGGCCCCTCGTCCAGGAGGCGTCGGGCCAGCGTCGCCGCCTCGTCGGAGCGGCCCTCGAGCACGAGGCACTCCGACAGCATGCCGTCGATCTCCGTGACGTGATCGGTCTCGCCTATCTCCTGGTACTCCTGGCGCGCGGCGTCGAGGTACGTGCGAGCCTCGTCGAACCGGCCGCGCCTCGCTTCGGCCACACCCAGCAGGCCGTTCACGAAGGCGACGATCGTGCGAACCGACGAGGCACGGAGCACGCGCAGTCCGTCGCGGAGCGCCTCCTCCGCTTCGTCGAGGTGCCCCTGGTACACCAGGATCTCGCCGATCCCCACGGTGCCGTATGCGGCCTCGACCTGCGCCCCGGTCTTGAGGCACGCGTCGCGACCTCGCTCCCAGAGCGCGAGCGACTCGTTCCAGTTGCCGCGCCAGAACGCGAGCGCGGCCATGTTCCCCAGCACGATGGCCTGCTTGCCCAGGTCGCCGAGGTCCTCGTAGATCGCGAGCGCCTTCGGCGACCAGACCGCTTCGGTCACGCGGCCCACGGCCACGTAGGCCAGGTCGAGCACGTAGTACGCGTGCGCGAGGGCGTCGCGTTCACCTGAGGCCTCGGCCTCGGCGATCGCGCGCTGGCACCATTCGATCGCGTCCGGGAACCGGCCCTGCACGTACCGGATCCCGCCGTACTGGACCACGAGCTGCGCCCGCTGGCGGGCGGCCTCCTCCTCGTGCGCGTCGCGCGAGAAGGCCGATACCCCGGCTGAGGGTGCGGAGTGCCTGCGGATAGCGACCCTGCCAGTCGGGGGCCTGCGCCTCCTTGAACAGGAGGCGCGCCTGCGCCACGAGATCGTCCTCGATGAGTCGTCGGGCCGAGCGATACGAGGAACCCGCCGTCGTCGTATTCGCCGAGGCGGATCTGGACGTCACCGAGCGCCTCGTAGACCTCGGCGATCGCGCGCGGATCCGCCTCCGGCAGGCGACGGGCGGCCTCGAGCGCACGGCGGTAGAACTCGCTGCCCTCCACGTTCGCGTAGAGCGACGCCGCCCACTCGCCGGCGAGGCGCGAGAACCGCCACGCCTCGGCGAACCGCTGCGCGTGCAGGAAGTGGAACGAGAGCACCTCGGCCATCGCGTCCACGTCTTCGGCCGAGGCGGCGATCGCTTCTCCGACGCGGGCGTGCAGCTCCCGCCGGCGTCGGAACGGCAGGCTCTCGTACGCCACGTCGCGCACGAGGCCGTTGCGGAACCGGAGGCCACCCCTGCCGTCGGACTCCAACAGTCCCGGGAGCGGACGGACCGCCGCCGGGCCGCTCTCCAGTCCCTCGTCCTCGAGCAGGCGCGTGGCGAGCTCCTCGGAGAAGCTCATCCCCAACACGGACAGGTGCCGAAGCCTGGTGCGGTCGCGCGGCGGGAGCCGGTCGATCTGCGCCATCACCAGGCCCTCGACGGATCCCGGCAGCTCCTCGACCGAGCCGCCGGCCTCGATCACGGCGTGGAGCATCGCCTTCAGGAACCGCGGCCCGCCGCCGGAGCGGCGCACCAGCAGGTCGACGGCCTGCGGGGTGAGCGGCGCCTCCTCGGTGGCAAGGTGGATCAGGGCGACCGACGCCTCCGGCGAGAGCGGCTCCAGGGCGAGCCGCGTGCGGAAGTGCTCGGGGTCGTCCTCGTTCTCCGCGTCGTGATCCCGCCGCGCCACGAACAGCAGGAGCGGCAGCTCGTCCATGCGGGCAGCGATCGCGCGGACGAGGTCCGCCGATGCTTCGTCCATCCACTGCGCATCCTCGATCACCGCGATCTCGGGGCCATCCGCCGCCTGGACGAGGAGATCGCCGATCGCACCCTCCAAACGCTCGCGCCGGTACTGCTCCTCCAACGCCGCGACCTCGGGCGTGTCCGGGATGTCGAGGTCCAGCGGCACGGCGAACAGGGGGAGCCAGGGCAGCAGCTCGGGGCACGCCTCGCGCACCCCGGTCTCGAGGGCGACGACGGCCGCATCGTCGTCGAGATCCAGCGACAGGCCCAGGAGTTCGCGCAGGAGCCGGTTGAACGGGAAGTATGGCGTGGAGGCCTCGTAGGGCTCGCAGGAGACCGCGTGCCACGGCACCTCGGGATCCAGGGCATGGACCTCCTGCAGCAGCCGGGACTTGCCGATGCCGGCATCACCGACCACCTCGACGAGCGTCCCGCGACCCCCGGAAGCTTCCTTGAGCGCCCCGCGCAGCACCTCGAGCTCGCGGTCGCGCCCCACGAGGGGCAGGTCGGCCAGGTCGTCGGAACGGCTGCTACCGAGGATCTTGCCCACGCGGTACGCGAGCACCGGATGCTTCTTGCCCTTCACCATGAAGGGCTCCAGCGCCTCCGTCTCGAAGCGCACGCCCGAGGACTCCAGCACCGACTGCGTGGCGAGGATCTCCCCCGGCTCGGCCTTGGCCATCACGCGGGCGGCGAGGTTCACCGCGTCGCCCATCACCGTGTAGGTCCGGCGGTACGGGGGCCCGACGTCGCCCACGAAGACCGGGCCGCAGTTCACGCCGATCCGCACGTCGATCGGGGGCTTCGCATCGGCGATCTGACGCAGGGTGAGCAGCATCCGCTCCTCGTCGTCGCCGCGGGCATCGGGCGCCCCGGCCACCAGGATGATCTTGCCGCCGTCGCGGTCCACGTCGGTGCCCAGGAACGTGACGCCGTTGCGGTCGGCGGCCGCCTGCACGGTGGAGACCAGCCCGTCGAGGGCGAAGGCCGCGAGGTCGCCCTCGAAGTGCGTGAGCATCTCGTCCATCCCCTCGAAGTGGATGAATGCCACGGTGACCTGCCGATGCTCGGGATCCGACCGTCCCTCGAGGAGGTGCTCGCGGATCGCGACGGGGATGCAGATCGAGAGCTCGTCTGCGTCGCCGCGGTGCACCGGCTCGGCCGGGATCGAGACGACGTCGGAGGGCTGGCGTCGCAGCAGCAGCCCCTCGCCCTTCTGCGCGCCCAGGACGTCGGGCGGCAGGGCCAGCGCGGTCGAGAGGCTCACCAGGATCTCGCCCGCGTCGGCGGTGTTCTCCATCAGGACGGTCTGACTGGCGGCCGGACCGGTGACCATCAGCTCGCGGTGCGAGGAGCCCACCAGGAAGAGGTGGAAGACCCCGCTGCTCACGCCCACCGACATCCGGAGCGTGACGAGACCCGCCGAGGTCTCGATCCGACCGATCGATCGGAGCTCGCTGCGCATCCCGAACGCCGCCCGCGCCGCGCGCACGGCATGGTCCTCCTCGGCGAAGAAGAGCATGAGCGCGTCGCCGCCGAACTTCACGAGGCTGCCGCCGTTCTCGTACGCCACCACCAGGAGCCGCGCGAAGACCGACCCGAGGACGTCCGTGACCTCCTCGGCGCCCACCTTGCCGTGGCGCGCCAGGCGCTCGGACATCTTCGTGAACCCTGAGATGTCGACGAAGACGACCGACCCCTCGAGCTCCCGCACGGTGGTGCCGGGTGTCTCGTTCAGCCAGGAGATCAGCAGTCGTGGAAGGTACGGCCGCAACCGCTGTGCGGCGTCGAGGGACCTATCGGAACGCTCGGTGCTCTGGTGGGGAGACGGCACGGACCGAGTCTAATCCGGATGCACGCCCTTCTTCCCCCCCAAGCTGTGCGGGCCGACGCCCGTCAGTGCACGACGATCTTGCCGCACATCCCCGAGCACACCCCGCCGACGACCGAGCCGTGGATCGTGCAGTAGAACCGGTACGTCCTCGCGCGGTTGAACGTGCGGGCCGGTGTCGTGGTGCCCGCGCCGAGCGCGTGCGCGTACGTCCAGCCACCTCCGTAGGAGTGGACGAAGTGGGTGCCCGAAACGCCCTTCCAGCGGACGGCGCCGCCGCGGCTGATCGTCACGGTGGCGGGGCTCCAGGATCGGCCGGAGCCACGCACGATCACGGCTGCGGAGGCCGGGCTCGCGGGCAGCAACGCGAGGGCGAGCGACGCCGCCAGGACGAGCGAGGCGAGCGCGGTGGAGCGGGATCGATGTGTGGTCATGGTGTTCCCCCCCGAGGGAGCTAGCGGACGACGACCTTGCCGCACATCCCGCTGCAGCCTCCGCCCGTCACGATCGCGTGGATCGTGCAGTAGAAGTGGAAGGTGCCGCGTGCGCGGAACGTCCTCGCCCGGGTGCTGGCACCCTGCGACAGGCTCCGGAAGTACGTCCAGTTCCCGCCGTAGGCCTTGACGTTGTGTTCGCCGCTCACCGCGCGCCACTTCACCGCGCCGCCCGGTGCGATCCTCACGACCGCGGGCGACCAGGTCTGCGTGTAGCCGGTCACGAGGACGGCGGCCGAGGCGTTCGGGCCGGTCCCGAGCACGCACGCCACCGCGAGGGTGACGGCGAGCGCCGTCGTGCGGATGGGACGAGCCTGCACGCGATGACCTCCAGAGCGCCACGGGGGTACTACGAGACACTACCGCCCGCGGATGGCGCCATCGCCGACTTGCCCTGCGCGAGCGCGCTCGGCTACCGTGACCGTATGGATCCCGAGGACCAGATCACCCCCGCGCTGTCCGAGGCCAAGGCGCGCCGCGCCACCCTGCACGACACTCTCGTCCATCTGGAGATGGCCATCTCCTCGCCCGCGGCCGGTCGCCTCCCGGAGTGGACAGAAGGGGTCGTCAAGGAGCTCACGAGCGTGCGCGACGCGTTCGATCAGCACGTGATCGCCACCGAGAAGCCCGGCGGGCTCTACGAGGAGATCATCATGCGCGCGCCGCGGTTGGACGGGACCGTCCGCCGGTTGAAGGACGAGCACCCGGAGATCACCGAGAAGATCGGCGAGGAGCTCCGGCGGTTCGAGGCCGTGGACGTGGGCAGCGACGCCCTCCCCCTCGACGACGCGCGGGACGACCTCCAGCGGTTCATCGGGACGGTGATCCGGCACCGCCAGAAGGGTGCCGACCTCGTCTGGGAGGCGTACAACGTCGACATCGGCGGCGCCGAGTAACGACCCACCCTCCAACTCCGCGTCTCGCGTAGGCTTCCTGACGTGCCTCGCATCGCGCTCGGCCAGCTGAACCTCACCGTCGGCGATCTCGACGGCAACGTGGCGCGCATGGTCGAGGCCACCGCGAAGGCCACCGCGGACGGCGCCGAGCTGATCTGCTTCCCCGAGCTCGCGGTGACGGGCTACCCGCCCGAGGATCTGGTGCTCCGCCCCGAGTTCGTCTCCGACAACCTGGAGGCGCTGAACGCGCTCGCCCGCGGCACCGCCACCCGCTGCTCGGTCGTGGCCGGGTTCATCGACCGCACCGACGCCGGGATCCACAACGCGGCGGCCTACCTGCACCGCGGCGACGTGGCGTCCGTGTACCACAAGATCGCGCTGCCCAACTTCGGGGTCTTCGACGAGGAGCGCTACTTCGAGCCCGGCACCGAAGGCGTCCAGGTCGACGTCCACGGGGCGATGACGGGCCTGTCGATCTGCGAGGACGCCTGGCACGACGCCCAGCCGTTCACGGGCTACGCCGGCATCCACATGATCGTGAACATCAATGGCTCCCCGTTCCACCGCGGCAAGATCTCCGAGCGAGAGGAGGTCTTGCGCGAGCGGGTCCGCCGCACGGGCGCCTGGATCGTGTACGTGAACGCGGTGGGCGGCCAGGACGAGCTCGTCTTCGACGGCGGCTCGCTGATCATGGCGCCCGACGGCTCCGTCACCCATCGCGCCGCGATGTTCGACGAGGACCTGATGATCGTGAACATCGCCGAAGGGCTCGCCACCTCCTCCGAGCAGCCCCGGCCCGAGTGGCCCACGGGTCCGGAGGAGGTCTACCGCGCGCTCACGCTTGGCTTGCACGACTACGTGAAGAAGAACGGGTTCCGCGAGGTGGTGATCGGCCTCTCCGGCGGGATCGATTCGGCGATTCGTGGCGACGCTCGCGGCGGACGCGCTCGGGGCCGAGGCGGTCCGCGCGGTGGCGATGCCGTCGATGTACTCGTCGCCCGAGAGCGTCGAGGACGCCGAGGACTGTGCGGGGCGCCTCGGCATCCGCATCGACACGATCGCGATCAAGGACATCTACGACCGGTACCGGTTCGCGCTGGCCGAGGTCTTCGCCGGCACGCAGGAGGACGTGGCGGAGGAGAACCTCCAGGCGCGCGTGCGCGGCAACCTGCTGATGGCTCTCTCCAACAAGTTCGGCTCGATCGTGCTCGCCACGGGGAACAAGAGCGAGTACGCGGTGGGCTACTCCACGCTCTACGGCGACATGGCGGGCGGGTTCGCGCCCATCAAGGACGTGCCCAAGACGCTCGTGTACGAGCTGGCGGCCTGGCGCAACGCGCAGGACGGCACACCGCCCATCCCCGAACGCACGATCGCGAAGCCTCCCTCCGCCGAGCTGAGGCCCGACCAGAAGGACACGGACTCGCTGCCGCCCTACGACGTGCTCGACCCGGTGATCGAGGCCTACGTGGAAGACGACCTGAGCGTCGACGAGATGGTCGCGAAGGGGTTCGACCGTGCGCTGGTGCGTCGCGTGATCGGCATGATCGACCACGCGGAGTACAAACGCCGCCAGGCCGCCCCGGGGGTGAAGATCACGCCCAAGGCGTTCGGGCGCGACCGCCGCATGCCCATCACCGACCGCTACCCCAACTGAGGGCGATCAGCCCAGCGACCAGGTCACCACCACGGTCACCTTGGTCGGAAGCGTCTTCGGCGCGATCACCTGAGGGGCGGGGACCGCATCCGTGGCATAGCCCGCCATGGCCTGGCGGGCGTAGTAGGGACGGGTGACGGCGGCCTGCTCGTGGATCTCGACCACGCCCGTCACCTGGGTGCCCGCCGCCTCCGCCATCGTGTCCGCCTTGGTCCGCGCGGTCTTCACGGCCTCGGAGAGCGCGCGGTCGCGGGCCGCCGCCTGATCCGAGACGTCGAACCGCACGCCGTGCAGCTCGTTTGCGCCGGCGTGCACCGCATCCTGGATCACCGTCCCCACCGTGGCGAGGTCGTGCACGGTGACGTCGATCTGGGTGGAGGCCACGTACACGGTGGACTCCTGGGGCGTGCCACCGTTGAGGATGCGGTGGGAGAGTCCCACGTCGGTGGTCTCGAGGTCGGCCTTCGTGAGCCCCTCCGCGAGCAACGCGTCGACGACGGACTTCGCAGCCTGCGCGTTGGTATCGAGCGCAGCGGGAGCGTCCGCGCCCTCGGAGGTGACCCCGAGCCCGATCACCGCTTCATCCGGCGCCGTTCCGACCGATGCCGCCGCGTTGACCGTGATGGTGTGGGCGACCGTCGCCGCCGCGTCCGACGCGTCGGCGTGTGCGACCGAGCGTGCCGACGTCACGGCCGCCAGCGCCACGACGCCCGCCACCACCACGGCGGTGAGGGCCACCCAGCCTCCTCGCTTCTCCATGCCAAGCCTCCTCTGTAGGGGGCCACGAGCGGCCCTCTCCGGAGGTTCATGCCGGACGGGCCGTCCCCCGTGACGGGAGGCCGGAGCGGGCAGCCCCTAGAATCGGCGCGGGGCCTGTAGCTCAGCCTGGTTAGAGCAGGGGGCTTTTAACCCTCGTGTCGCGGGTTCGAATCCTGCCAGGCCCACGGCGGATCTCCGGGAGGCGGAGCAGAGCCGCCGCGCAGCGCAGAAGGAGGACTGCGCCATGGCCGATCATGCAGCGTTCGACGTCGTCGTCGTCGGCGCGGGTGCGACAGGATGCGTCGTCGCGGCTCGGCTATCCGAGGCCACCTCTCGATCCGTTTCGCTCCTCGAAGCGGGCCCGGACCTGCGGGCCAACACGCCGAACGAGCTGCACGAGGGCTGGCACATGGTGCCGGACTTCGACTGGGGATACGCGTCCGAGCCCGACGAGCGCGGCGTCACTGCCCCCCTGCGCAGGGGGAAGCTCGTGGGCGGAACCTCGTGGGTGACGAGGTTCGCCGTCCGCGGATCGCCCGCGGACTTCGACGCGTGGGAGACGCTCGGGAACGCGGGGTGGGGATCGGATGACGTGCTCCCCTACTTCAACCGGCTCGAGACCGACGCCGACTTCGGCGATCGCCCCTGGCACGGCCACGACGGTCCGATCCCGGTCGATCGGTACCTCCAGCTCGAACCGACCGAGGTCGTGGCGGCGACGCTCCACGCCATGGAGGCGGCCGGGTTCCCCCCGGTCGAGGATCACAACCGGCCGGGCGCCGTGGGTGCGGGGCGGATGCCGATGAGCTCGCGCGGCGGTCGGAGGGTGACGGCGGCCGACGCGTACCTCCCTCTCGGGCGCACGCCGCCGAACCTCACGATCCGCCCCGAAACGCAGGTGGACCACGTGCTCTTCGACGGTGACCGAGCGATCGGCGTCCGGCTCGCGGACGGCGCCACGGTCGAGGCGCGAGCACGTGGTCATCGCCTCCGGCACGTATGGGAGCCCGGCGATCCTGATGCGCTCCGGGATCGGGGCTCCCGCGCACCTGCGCGCCGTCGGCGTTGCGGTTCGGATCGCGCTGCCGGGGGTCGGCGAGAACCTCGCCGACCATCCGGGTGTGGAAGCCGAGCCCGCGTATGGGGGACCGGTTAGGGACGCTCCGAACCTCCATGCGATCGGCACGTTCCACAGCGCCGCCGCGTCGAGCGTCGAACCGCCCGACCTGATGCTGTGGGTCGCCGACCCGCTCGGAGATCCTCCGACCTTCTCGGTCGAGGCCGTGCTGCTCAAGCCGCGCTCGAGAGGCACCGTTCGGCTGCGCTCCGCGGATCCTGCGGACCCACCCATCATCGACCTCCCGGCCTTGAGCGAGGCGGCCGATGTGGATCGATTGGCCGAGGGCTACCTGCGCGCCGTGGACGTCGTGAGTCGGCCCGAGATCCGGCGCCTGTGTGCCGGGCCGGTGCCCGCGATCGACGGCGCGGCGGGACTGCGCGGATGGATCCGGTCGAACCGGTACTCCATCCCGCACGTCGTGGGGACCTGCGCGATGGGGCCGTCGCCCGAGGATGGAGCGGTCGTGGATCCGGGGGGACGCGTCCACGGCACCGAGCGTCTGTATGTCGTCGACGCCTCGATCATGCCCGACGTACCGTCGGGGTTCACGCACGTGTCCACGATCATGATCGCCGAACGTCTGTCCGAGCAGATCGCCTCATCGCTCTAGAGGTCGACGTGTCGTCGTGTCGGTGCCCGCCGATAGGGTCGCACCATGCAGTGCATCGAGGTGATAGACCCGCGCCGGCGACGCTGGATCGTGGAGGTGCCGGTCACGCACCGGGAGCGCACCCGCGGGCTCCGCGGACGGCGGTGGCTGCCGCCCGATCAGGGCATGCTCTTCCAACGATGCCGCTCCGTGCACACCGTGGGGATGGAGTTCCCGATCGCGCTGGCGCTCCTCGATGCCCGGTTCCGGATCGTCGCGGTGCGACGCCTGCCGCCGGGGCGGATCCTGTTCCCGCGCCCGGGCGTCCGTCACGTCCTCGAGTGCCCGTACGACACGGATCTGAGGCCGGGCGACCGGCTGATCGCGCTGGCGCCGTTCACCCTTCCGGCAGATCTCGTCGCGTCAGCCGCTCACGGTGGTCCCGGCAACGATCGCCGGGCGCGAAGGTGATGGCGCGGATCCCCTCGAACTCCGAAGGCCGGCGCTAGCAGCCACGGCGCCCGGCTATACTCGTTCGGCTGCCCCCTAGGGTCGGTACGCTCGGGAGTGACGCCCCCATCGTCTAGCGGCCTAGGACGCCGCCCTTTCAAGGCGGAAGCACGGGTTCGAATCCCGTTGGGGGCACGGCACCAAGCACCAGGCACCAGGCACCACGACAACCGAATACCTGCGCCCGTAGAGGAGTCCGGTCGTCCTCACCTCCCTGTCAAGGAGGAGATCGCGGGATCGAAGCCCGTCGGGCGCGCGCAGGGTCTTCCCGGTCCGCAGATGCGGATCCGGGGCGACTGGCCAGGTAGCTCAGTTGGCAGAGCACGCGGCTGAAAACCGCGGTGTCGGCAGTTCGATTCTGCCCCTGGCCACCGAACTCAGTTCATGATCTCCCGCGAGCGGACCTCGGCCCACCGCGTGAGCACCCCCTGGTAGGTATCCGCGGCCGCCGGGAACTCCTCGCGCTCGAGGGCCTCCAGCGCGTCGTGGATCTCGCGCGCGCTGTGGTCATCGTCGAGCTCGTCCCACGTGAGGAAGTCGCACAGCTCCGCGTAGTCGAGCTCCAGGATGGAGGATCGGTGGAAGGACGCCATCCACTGGTGCAGGTCCACGATCAGGTCGCTGATGGGCCCGAGATCGGATCGCCGCAGCGGCTGCACCGCGCGCTCGGCTCTGCGCATCGCGCGTCGCGTCGACGTCCGGTAGCGCATCCGGAGCCGTCCCAGTTCGTCCTCCCCCAGCCAGCGTTCCTCCTCGCGGAAGAGCACGAACCAACGGATGGGCACGTGCCAGGGGCTCTGATGGCTGAAGGCGACGGCGTGCGGATCGCGGCGGCGCAGACGGTTCAGGTCGCGCGCGGCGCGGCGGGCGTCCTTCTTGGGGACGTACTGCTCCCAGAGGTCCATGGGCTCGGAGTCGCGGAAGGCGAGCATCGCCGCGAGGATCCGCATGCGCATCCGCCACGGACTCAGGTACGTGCGCCCGTCGATCACGCGGACCTCCGCGTGCTCGCCGTCGGCGGGCGCCAGCATGCCGACCTTCCCGACCGTGGGCCGGTCGGCGTAGCGGTGCGTCAGGGACCGCACGCGAGCCTGCTCCACCAGGTAGCGCTCCCAGTGCAACTGCTCGTCGCGCTCGAACGCATCGAGCGGCTGGAACACGCGGAGATAGGCGCTGGGAACCATCGTCACGGAGTCTAACGTCCTTGCTTTTCCCTATGCTCTCGGCGTCCGCGTCAGGGGGTTTGAGCCGTGCAGTCACCCGCGCAATGGGCCGGGACCGAGCCGTACCGCATCCTGGCGGCCGACGGCACCGCCGTGGGCGACCCCGACGTGGGCCTCGACCCGGAGCGCCTCCGAGATCTCCTGCGGCGCATGATCGTGGCGCGGCGCCTCGACCGCGAGTGCATCGCGTTGCAGCGTCAGGGCGAGCTCACGGTCTACCCGGGGTTCGAGGGCCAGGAGGCGGCGCAGATCGGCAGCGCTACGGCGCTCGGGCCCGACGACTTCGTCTTCCCCACGTTCCGCGAGCTCGCCGTCGCCTTGGTCCGCGGCGTGGATGCCGTCCAGTACCTGCAGTATCACCGCGGCACGTGGCACGGCGGTCCCTACGATCCCCGCGCGACGCGGTTCGGGCCCATCTGCATCCCCATCGCGACGCAGATCGTGCATGCGGTCGGTCACGCGCTCGGCCAGAAGCTGGACGGCGGATCCGCCGTGACCGTGGCGTACTTCGGCGACGGGAGCACCAGCGAGGGGGACTTCCACGAAGCCGTCAACCTCGCCGGCGTCTGGCAGGTCCCGGCTGTGCTGTTCTGCCAGAACAACGGATGGGCCATCAGCGTGCCGGTCGCGCAGCAGACGGCCGGGGAGATCTGGCGACGCGCCGAGGGCTACGGCATGCCCGGGGTCCGCGTGGACGGCAACGACGTGCTCGCGGTGTACGCCGTCACGCGCGACGCCGTGGCGCGCGCCCGCGCCGGCGGCGGCCCGACCTTGATCGAGGCGCTGACCTATCGCATCGGGGCGCATTCCACGGCCGACGATCCTGGTCGGTATCGGACCGATGCCGAGGTCGAGGCCGCGCGCGCGTTCGATCCCCTCCTGCGCTACGAAGCGTGGCTGCGCACCACAGGCCTGGCGGACGACGCGTTCGTGGCCGACTGTTCCGCGGGGGCGGAGGCGTTCGCGCTGGAGGTCCGGTCGGGCGTGGTGGCCACCCAGGTCCCACCGGTGGAGTGGATGTTCGACTGGACCTACGCCGAGCCGCCCGGCGGCGGCTGGGCACGCCAGCGTGAGGAGGCCCTCGGTGGCTGAGACCACGTCGGCGCCCGCGCGGGAGATCGCCCCGGACACCGAGGGGGCCTGGACGCTCTCCGGAGCCTTGAACCGCGCCCTGCACGACGCCCTCGCCGAGGACGACCGCCTCCTGGTGTTCGGCGAGGACGTCGGGCGCAGCGGCGGCGTATTCCGCGTCACCGACGGCCTGCAGGCCGCGTTCGGCCCGGAGCGGGTGTTCGACACGCCCATCAGCGAGGCCGGCATCGCCGGGACTGCGGTGGGGCTGGCGTTCGCGGGGTGGCGCTCGGTGATCGAGATGCAGTTCGACGCGTTCAGCTATCCGTCGCTCGAGCAGGTGATCGACCACGTCGCCAAGATGCGCGAGCGCACACGCGGCCGGGTGGACATGCCGATCACGATCCGCATCCCCTCGTTCGGGGGGATCAAAGGCAAGGAGCATCACGGCGAGAGCCCCGAGACGTACTACGTGCACACCGCCGGCCTGAAGGTCGTGGTGCCGTCCTCGCCCCTGGACGGCTACCGCCTCCTGCGCCACGCGATCGCGGACCCCGATCCGGTCGTCGTGCTGGAGCCCAAGGCCCGGTACTGGGGGAAGGAGACGGGGATCCTCTCGGCGCGGGGACCGGGGATCGGCGAGGGCCGTGTGCTCCGCGAGGGCGACGCCGCCACGGTGATCGCGTACGGGTCCATGGTGCTGCGCGCCCTCGAGGCGGCGGAGGCGCTCGCCGCGGACGGCGTCGAGGCTCGCGTGGTCGACCTCCGTTCGCTCTCGCCCCTGGACGAAGACCTGCTCGCGCGCTGCGTGCGCGAGACGGGCCGGGTGGTGGTGGTGCACGAGGCGCCCCGCACGCTGGGCATGGGCGCGGAGGTCGCGGCGCGCGTGATGGAGCTGGCGTTCGACTTCCTGGAAGCGCCCGTGGAGCGGGTGACCGGATGGGACGTGCCCTATCCGCCGGCCTCGTTGGAGGACCGGTACCTGCCCAGCGTGGAGCGGATCGCTGCCGCCGTGCGGAAGGTGGTGGCGTACTGATGGCTAAGCGCATCTTCTCGATGCCGGATCTCGGCGAGGGGCTCGAGGAGGGCGAGATCGTGGCCTGGCTCGTCGCGGAGGGCGAGGCCGTCGAGCTGAACCAGCCGCTCGTGGAGGTCGAGACCGCGAAGGCGACCGTCGAGATCCCGTCGCCGTTCGCGGGGGTCGTGGCCGTGCTGCACGGAGCGGTCGGGGAGGCCGTCGCCGTCGGGGCGCCGTTGGTGACGTTCGGCGTGGAGTCCGTGGAGGTGGGGGCCTTGGGTGCCGGCGGGGGCGCCGCTCCGCTTGCCAGGCCATCCCCAACCCCGCTCCGCGGCGCCCCCGCCGACCTGGGTCCCTCCGCCTCACCCGCCGCTGGCGACGCGACGCCGGTAGCAACGACTCCTGCGGTGCGGAAGCTCGCGAAGACGCTGGGGGTGGATCTCGCGGGGGTCGTCGGGAGCGGGGCTTCGGGGCGGGTGACAGCTGAGGACGTGCGGGCCGCCGCGGGTGCGGGCGACGGCGTTGCGGAGGCTCAGGGGTTCGACGTGGAGCCGATCTCGGCGGTGCGGCGGACGATCGCGGAGCGGTTGACGGCGTCGGTGCGGGACGTCCCCCATGTCACGACGTTCAGGACCCTGGATTGCACCGAGCTGACGGCGTACCGGGAGGAGTTGGGGGTCTCTCCGCTGCCGGTGTTCGTGAAAGCCGTCGGCGAGACGTGCCGGGTACATCCGGTGCTGCACGCGAGCTGGCACGGCGATCGGGGAGAGATCCACGTGCCGCATGCGTGCAACGTGGGGATCGCCGCGGACACCGAGCGAGGACTCGTGGTGCCCGTCGTGCACGACGTGTGGGGTCGAGACATCGGAGCGATCGACGGGGAGATCAGGCGGCTGGCGGAAGCGGCGCGGTCGGGCTCGCTCCTGCCCGAGGAGATGAGCGGGGGGACGATCAGCGTCTCCAACACCGGTTCGTACGGGTCCGAGGCGGGGACGCCCATCATCAACCCCGGGCAAGCAGCCGTGATCGCGCTCGGCGTGATCGCCCCACGCGCCCTGGTGATCGACGGCGAGATCCACGCGCGCCTGGCCTGCACACTCTCGCTGAGCTTCGACCACCGGTTGATGGACGGCGCCACCGCGGGCCGGGCCCTCACGTTCCTCGTCGACCTCCTGCAAGACGCCGCGCGCCTGCGAGACTTGCTCGCATGAAGATCGTCTCTCTGCTGCCCTCCGCCACGGAGATCGTGTACGCCCTCGGGCTGGGCGGGGACCTGATCGGCGTGACCGACGAATGCGACTTCCCCCCCGACGCGGTCACCAAGCCGGTGGTCTCGCGGAGCGCCCTGCCCCAGGGACGGCTCCACAGCGCGGGCGCCATCGACCGAGCGGTGCGCGATCGGATGGACGCCCACCAGCCCCTCTACGTCCTGGACACCGAGCGGATCCGACGCGAGCAGCCCGACGTGATCATCACCCAGGACCTCTGCCGCGTCTGCGCCGTACCGAGCGGCCAGGTGGAGGAGGCGCTCGCTTCGCTCGGTCTGGGCGCGCAGACCACGGTGATCTCCCTGGATCCGCAGACGCTCGATGACGTGATCGCGCAGACGGAAACGGTCGGCAAGCTCCTCGATCGCGAGGAGCGCGGGCGGGAGCTGGCGGAGGAGCTCCGCACTCGGGTCGCGACGGTGCGGGAGACGGCTCGGCGCCTGCCGTCGATCGGTGTGTTCTGCCTCGAATGGTGGGAACCCCCCATGGTGGCCGGTCATTGGATCCCGGAGATGGTCGAGGCCACCGGCGCCGCGAACCTGCTGAACGAGAAGGGAGCACGGGCGCGCGAGGTCACCTACCGGGCGATCCGCGACGCGAACCCCGAGGTCATCGTCTTCATGCCCTGCGGTTACTACCTGGAGGAGGCCGAGGAAGAGGGCGAGGCCGTCCTCGCGCATCCGGAGATCGCCGATACCCCCGCCGCGCGCAACGGCAACGTCTTCGCGGTGGACGCCACCTCGTTCTTCTCCCGGCCAGGCCCCCGGATCGTCGACGGCCTCCAGATCCTGGCGTGGGCCGCCCACCCTGAGGCCTACCCGGAGCCTCCCCGAGGCGCGATCACCCGCCTGGGCTGAACATGGACGAGGTGCGGGCGGAGGGAGCGCGGGGGGTCCTCAGCACCTCCGCCGGGACGCACCTGGGCGCGTTCACGGCGCCCGACTGGGGGCTCTTCGTCGCGATCGGCGGCATCTGGGGCGCGTCGTTCCTGTTCATCGCGATCGGACTGAACGCGTTCGCGCCGGGGCTCGTCACGTTGCTGCGCGTGGCGTTCGGAGCCGGGGTGCTCTGGCTCTTCCCCGCGGCGCGCGCTCCGGTCGGAGCCGACGTCCGTGGACGCGTGATCGCCCTGTCGTTCCTGTGGGTTGCCGTCCCCATGACGCTCTTTCCCTTCGCGGAGCAGCGCGTGAGCACCGGGCTCGCCGGCATGGTGAACGGGACCGTGCCCATCTTCGCGACCGTGATCGGCGCGGTGATGCTGCGCCGCATGCCCGGACGCACCCAGCTCCTCGGGCTGGTCCTGGGGTTCGGGGGGATGGTGGCGATCGCTGCACCCGCGCTCGGCGCAGGCACCAGCGAGGCGATCGGCGTGCTGATGCTGCTGGCGGCCGTGATCTGCTACGGGCTGTCGCTGAACATCCTCACCCCCGCCGCCCAGCGCTACGGCTCGCTGCCCGTGATGGCCCGCGTCCTGGCCCTCGCCACGATCTGGACCGCGCCTCTCGGGCTGTGGTCGGTGCCGGGATCCTCGTTCGCGTGGGGTTCGCTCGCGGCCGTGATGGCGCTCGGGATGCTCGGGACCGGGCTCGCCTTCGTGTTGATGGGCCGGTTGGCGGCGAGGGTCGGCTCTTCGCGCGCCTCGTTCGCGATCTACGTGACTCCCGTCGTGGCCCTGATCCTGGGCGCCGTCTTCCGCGACGAGGCGATCCGTGCGCTGTCCCTGCTCGGCATCGCTCTCGTGATCGGCGGCGCCATCTTGGCCTCGCGCAGGGAGTCGCCCGCATGACGGTGGAACCCGGCGTCCCCATCCTCGAGTTCGATCCCGCTCCGACCGCCGTCATCGAGCCGACCGAGGTCTACGACCCCACCGACATCCCACCGCACGCGGTCCTCTGCTTCTTCCAGGACGTGATCGCCAAGGTGGTCGACGAGCACGACGGCCGCGTGATCGACCATCTGATCTCGGAGGTGGGCCGGAACCCCGTCTACGAGCTGGAGTTCGACGGCCGGCGTCTCGCCCTGGTGCACCCCGGCGTGGGTGCGCCGCTCGCCGCCGGGTTCCTCGAGGAGCTGATCGCGCGCGGATGCCGCTCGTTCGTGGCGTGCGGCGGCGCCGGCGTGCTCGTGCCCGACGTGGCCCTCGGTCACGCGATCGTCCCGGTGGCGGCCGTGCGCGACGAAGGCACCTCGTACCACTACCTGCCCCCGGGAGCCGAGGCCGTGCCGACCGCAGAGGCGGTCGAGGCCATCGTGGCGACGCTCGAGCACCATCACGTCCCGCACGTGCAGGCCATGACCTGGACCACGGACGCGATCTACCGCGAGACGCGCGAGAAGATGGCGCGGCGCGTGGCGCTGGGCTGTCTCACGGTCGAGATGGAAGCGGCGGCGTTCTTCGCCGTTGCGGCGTTCCGCGGCGTCACCTTCGGTCAGCTCCTCTACGCCGGGGACGACCTCTCCGGCGACGCGTGGGATCAGCGCGGCTGGGACGAGCACGCCGACGGTCGGGAGCTGATGTTCCGCTTGGCCGCCGAGGCCGTCCTGCGCCTGCCGCCGAGCTGAGGCCTCCGCCGTTCGATAAGCTCCGCGCATGGCGCGCGACGTGACGATCGAAGACGAGCGCTACCGGATCCGGCACCCGCTCGCGGTGATCGGTCTGACCGCGGTCACCCTGGGGCTGTACTTCCTGTACTGGTACTACCGCGCGAACGACGACGCTCGGCGCTACCTGCGCGAGTACGAGATCCGGCCCATCCGGTCGGTGCTCGCGCTCATGCTGGGCGGCCTCGTGGCGGCCCCCATCGCGTGGATGATCTTCGGCCACGGAGGGTTGCGGTTCCCGGCTGCGATCGGACTCACGGTGCTCCTCCTGATCCCGGCGCTGATCTCGTTCCGCCGCACAGGTCTCCGCGTGCGCGCGGTGCAGGAGCGCGCGGGAGTGATGGACGGCCTGCTCTCTCCCGGGGCGGCGTGGATCCTGCTGATCTTCACGGTGGCCATCGGCGGCGCCTACGTGCAGGCTGGTCTGAACCGTGCGTGGGCTTCTCCGACCGCGGACACGCACAAGCGCGAGCCGCTTCCACCCACCACGACGGCGGGCCCGACCGCGCACGCCACCCCGAGGCCCGCCGGTGGGAACCTCGTGACCCCGGCCGACGTCGGCTCCCGTGTGACGTTCCAGTTCGACCTGCCCAACGGCTACACGACCGAGGCCGTCGGCGTGTTCGAGCGCTGGGATCCCGCGGCCGAGACCTACTTCGTGCGCAAGAAGGACGGCACGGAAGTGCGCGTGCCCGCGCGCGGGGTGCGTCACGGGAAGGTGATCCCGGAACGGCCGGCCGCGTCCGCCGCCCCCGCCACCTGAACCGGCACGCACCCGCCACAGGCGAGGAGGAACCGATGAGCGACGACCTGCCCACCGCACTGATCCGGCTCCGCCTGGGCCAGGAGGATGCCCACTACGGGGGCAACCTCGTGGCCGGCGCCACCCAGCTGAGGATCGTGGGCGACCTCATCACCGAGCTCGCGATGCGCTACGACGGCGACGAGGGGCTCTTCCGCGCGTACGAGTCCGTCGAGTTCCTGGCTCCCCTCTACGCGGGCGACTGGATCGAGGCCCGCGGCCGGATCGTGAGCGTCGGCAACTCCAGCCGGCGCTGCGAGTTCGAGATCCACAAGATCGGAGCCGCGCGCACCGACATCAGCGAGAGCGCGGCGGAGTTCCTGGACGAGCCGGTGCTCACGCTGAAGGCCGTCGGCACCACGGTGGTGCCCGCGGCCCATCAGCGCTTCGCGCACTGAGGACCTGGAGCGGATCCGTCACGCGGAGAAGACCGCCCGGAGCTGCGCATCCAACAACGGCACGGACGCGTTCGTGAGCCCCGCCAAGTGCTCGTCCAGGAACCGCAGGAGGCCCTCGCGGGCACAGAAGATCGCGCGATCGTAGGTACCCTCGTCGGCGGGACCTTCGTACGCATCGAGCACCTCGCGCACGAACGTCGGCCCGAGCCAGATCGCGAGCCCCGCGAGGTCCCACGCCGGATCCGCGATCGTGAGGTCCGCCCAGTCGATCACCGCGGTGACACGTCGTCCGTCCTCACTCACGAACACGTGCTCGCCCTTGAGGTCGCCGTGACAGAGCACAGCCTTCCCCGCTCGCTTCGCATCCACGGGGATCGGGTCGATCAGGAACCGGTCGACGGCATCTCCCGCGATCCGGCTGGCCCACGCGATCGCCTTCTCCCCTGCCTCGACGCCGGCGCCGATCTCCAGGTCCCGGGTCTCGACCCCGGCGGACTTCGCTCGTCGGATCGGCGCGGCGTGCAGCCGCGACAGCACGCCCGCCAGCTCGTGCGCGAGTGCCTCGCGCGCCCATGGCTTCGGATGCAGGATCGGCCCGTCGCTGGCCTGTCCCTGCCGGCCGGCGGCACGCTCGAACGCCGCGATCGGGAACGGGTACTGGGCCATCGGATCGCTCAGCCCGCGGAGCGCCGGCATCACCTCGCCGACGCGGTCGAGGAGCAGCGGCTGCAGCGAGCGCTCACGTTCGAGCTTCGCCGCGTGATCCGCGCGCTTGGGGAACTTCACCACCACGTCGCCGACGCGCCAGGTGTCGTGCTCCTGGCCGGCGAGCAGCAGCTTGGGACGGCCGACCGGGAGATCGGGGAACGCTTCAGTGAAGAGGGAGCGGACGACGGTCGAGGAGGTCGTATCGGGCAAGGGGGTCACGCATCGACCGTAGCAGGGCGGGTGCGGGCGTGCTCAGCTCGCCTGTTCGAGGCCGCGCAAGACCTCGAGCAGGTCGTCGACGTTGAACGGCTTGGGGACGTACGCATCGGCGCCGAGCTCGGAGGCCTTCGCCCGGTCCCGCAGGGAAGCGAGGGCGGACACGATCACGACGCGCGGACGTTCCTCGCGGGGGAGCTTGGTCATCTCCTCGAGCACCGACCAGCCGTCCATCGTGGGCATCATGATGTCGAGCACCATGAGCTTGGGGTGATGCTCCGCGATCTCGGCGAGGGCCTCGATGCCGTTGTTGGCCGCGAAGGTCTGGTAGCCCTCGGCCTCGAGGCTGAACTGGAGCACCCACACGACCTGGGGCTCGTCGTCAACGACGAGCACGCTGGTTCCGAGTTCGAGCTGATCGACCATCTACCGCAGGTTACGGCGTCGACGGGGTCCCGCTGAATCGGCCGTGCGGGCGGTTTGCCGGGGGCCCGATGCCCGGGCACTCGGCCGATGGTCCAGGATGCCCGGGGGAGGAAGCCCTAGTCACCACTGAGCAGGCAGGTTCGCGTACGCAGCGCGGTCAGCGGATGCGTACGCCGGACCCCGCGACGACCCGCCCGATCCCGTGTGCGTCGTGTGCGCTGCGGTGCAGCACCTCGTCCGCGTGGTCGGGGTCCACCGCCAGCACCATCCCGATGCCCATGTTGAAGGTGGAGAAGAGATCGTCGTCCGTCACGCCACCGGCTTCCTGCACGAGACCGAAGACGGGGTGCTCGGGCCAGCTCCCGCGCTCGATCTCCGCACCCAAGCCTTCCGGGAGCATCCGCGGGATGTTCTCGTGGAACCCTCCCCCCGTGACGTGCGCGGCTCCGTGGATCCGACCCTCGCGCGCGAGCGCCAGCACGTCGCGCGCGTAGATCGCGCACGGCTCGAGCAACTCGTCGACGAGCGGGCGGTCCAGGCCGTCGGGCGTCGCATCCAACGGGTATCGATCCAGCAGCGCCGCGCGGACGAGCGAGTAGCCGTTGGCGTGCAGGCCGCTGGAGGCGAGCCCCACGAGGAGATCACCCTCCCGCACGCGCGCGGCACCGAGCAGATCGCGTTCGGACACGGCCCCCACGCAGAACCCGGCCAGGTCGAACTGGTCCTCGTCCATCACGCCCGGATGCTCCGCCGTCTCTCCCCCCAGCAGGGCGCATCCGGCTCGGTGACACCCCTCCACGACCCCTTCGACGATCGCGGCCACGCGCTCGGGCACGACCGTGCCCACGGACACGTAGTCGAGGAAGAAGAGCGGCTCGGCGCCGGTGCACACGACGTCGTCGGCGCACATCGCCACGAGGTCGATGCCCACCGTGTTCAAGCGACCGCTCGTGCGCGCGATCTCGAGCTTCGTCCCTACCCCGTCGGTGGCTGCCGCGAGGAGCGTGTCTCCTCCGATCCGGAAGAGCCCCGCGAAGCCTCCTACCGCGTCGGCCATCTCGGGCCGGCGCACACGCGCGGCGAGGTCCGCGATCAGCTCCACGGCCTTCGCCCCGGCCTCGATGTCCACGCCGGCCCGACGGTAGGCGTCGCTCACGGCGTGCTCACCCGGTGGGGAGCGTCAGCTGGTCTTCCAGCACGAACTTGCCGGCGTGCTCGGGCACGGGGATGGGGTACTCGCCCGTCGAAGCAGGCGGCGCAGAACTCCGCGCCGGTGCGGCCCGTGGCCTCCACCATCCCTTCCTGAGACAGGTACCCGAGCGAGTCGGCCCCCACGTACGCGCGGATCTCCTCCACGGTGAGGTCGGCGCCGATCAGCTCCTGGCGGGTGGGCATGTCGATGCCGTAGAAGCACGGCCACTTGACGGGCGGGCAGGTGATGCGGATGTGGACCTCGGTGGCACCGGCCTCTCGCAGCGCCGCCACGATCTGCTTCGTGGTGGTGCCGCGCACGATGGAGTCATCCACCACCACGAGCCGCTTGCCCCGGATCGAGTCCGGCAGCGGGTTCAACTTGAGCTTCACCCCGCGGTCCCGGAGCGTCTGGGACGGTTGGATGAAGGTGCGCCCGACGTATTGGTTCTTGTAGAGCCCGTCCCCGTACGGGATGCCGGTGACCTCGCTGTAGCCCTGCGCCGCGCTGTGTCCGGTGGTCGGCACCGCGATCACCAGGTCCGCCTCGACCGGTGTCTCGCGCGCCATGATCCGGCCCATCTCGCGGCGGGCCTCGTGCACGGTCACGTCACGCAGGCGCGAGTCGGGCCGTGCCAGGTACACGTACTCGAAGATGCAGAGCGCCATGCGGGGCGACTCGGCGAAGCGCACCGAGTGCAGCCCGCGGTCGTCGATGCGGATCAGCTCACCGGGCTCGACGTCGCGCATGAACGCCGCCCCCACGATGTCGAGGGCGCAGGTCTCCGACGCCACCACGAACCCGTTGGGCAGGCGGCCGATCGATAGGGGGCGTACGCCGTAAGGATCCCGCGCCGCGTACACGCTCCGCTCGTCCATCATCACGAAGCAGAAGGCCCCGCGGAGCTGCGGCAGGACGCGCATCGCCGCCTCCTCGAGCCCTCCAGTCGCGACCATCCCGGAGGCGAGCATCGTGGTGACGATGTCCGAGTCGGTGGTGGCGCCTCCGGGCTTGCCCGCCTGCGTGGCCAGCTCGTGTGTGTTCACGAGATTGCCGTTGTGTCCGAGCGATAGCGAGTGCGCCCCGTCGGTCTTGAACACCGGTTGCGCGTTGTCCCAGGTGGTGGAGCCGGTGGTGGAATAGCGCGTGTGCCCGATACCGAGATCTCCGTGGAGCGTGGTGAGGGTGGCCTCGGAGAAGACCTGGCTCACCAACCCGAGATCCTTGTAGACGAGGATGTTGTGGCCGTCGCTCACCGCGATGCCGGCCGACTCTTGCCCGCGATGCTGCTGCGCGAAGAGTCCGAAATAGGTGAGGCGCGCGACGTCCTCACCCGGTGCCCAGACCCCGAAGAGCCCGCATTCCTCTTTCGGTGATTCGCCTCCCACGAGGCACCCATGGTACCCGCTGGCGGCGACGTCAGAGGTGCGGCGGGAGGGCCCCTTCGAGCTCCAACAGCGTGGTCTTGCGATCGAGGCCCCCGGCGTAGCCGCCGAGCTTCCCGCCCGCGCGCAGCACGCGATGGCATGGCAAGACCACGGGGATCGGGTTGGATCCCAGCGCCGTCCCGACGGCGCGCGCGGCGCGCGGATGACCGATCCGGTCCGCCAGTTCGCCGTAGGTGGTCGTCTTCCCGAACGGGAACGCGCGCCGCTCCGGACATCACCTTCCAGGCGAAGGCGCTCAACAGTCGCCGGTCGATCGGGAGATCGAAGCGGGTGCGTTCGTGCGCGAAGTACTCCTCGAGCTCGCGACGCCAGGCGTCGGTGACCGAAGCCGCTCCCAGGATCCGGGGCGAGACGTGCTCGGCCAGGTCCTCGAGCACCTCGTCGCGCGGTTCGATGTCGAACGCCACCCGCGCCAGCCCCCGGGGCGTGACGGCGATCAGGAGATCCCCGACGGGCGATCCCATCGTGGCCACAGCTACGTCCAGGAGTCCACGGTCGGCGGCGGCGGACCCGAGCGCACCCGCGGCCCGGCGAGATCGGGACGCTGCGTCGGCAGCCGGAGCCAGTCGCTTGAGGTCGTTGGCGTTCATCCCATCAGCTCCCTGAGTCGCTTGGTGCCTTGGTAGACGTTGGCGCGGGCCGCCGCCTCGGAGATCCCCATCAGCTCGGCGATCTCCGCGTAGGGGCGGTCGAGCACGTGGCGATGCACCACGGCCACGCGCTGGCGTGGTGGCAGGTCCCGGACGGCGGCCCACAAGGGGTCGTCCTCCGCGATCGGCTCCGGATCGTGCGTTGGACGTTCGGGCACGTCGTCGGTCGGCGTGGCCCGCCGCGTCCGAGCGCGGTGGTGGTCGATCGCCTTGCGTGAAGCGATCCGCAGGATCCACCGGTCCAAGCGTCGCCCGTCGTCCACGCGCGGGTAGGCGCGGAGCGCCGCGAGGAACGTCTCCTGGAAACAGTCGTCGGCGTCGTGCGGGCCGACCGCGACGGTGAGGAACCGATAGACGGTCGCGCGTTGCGCATCCAGGAACTCTTGGAACGGCGGCACGGAAGATCGTGGCGACGTTCGGTGACCGTGGCTCACCCCTGCCTCCGGGGACGCACGTCCGCTCGGTCGCGGCGCCGCCCCGGGCGCAGCGCGAGGTGCTCGCGCCGGCGCCTCACGGTCTCCTGCCGCGCCCGTCGGTCCGCCTCCACCATCTTGCGTGCCCATGCCTCGAAGCTCGATGGAACCACATCTGCCTCCTCGTCCCTGTCGACGGAACAACGCGCCCCAGGCCGCAGACGTGAAACGCAAGCCTCAAAGGAGTCCGAGCACGGCCGCGAGATCACGGTGGTCGTCGATCACGTGGGTGGCCTCAGGTCCGACATCCCCTGCAGGCGCGTGCGTGCGGTCGCGGCCGAGACCCGTGTAGCGCACCGCCACCATCCCGAGGCCGAGGGCGCCCGCAACGTCGGTGCGACGGTTGTCGCCCACGTGAGCCACACGTGCGGGATCCGAGACGCCGAGGCCGTGCAGGGCCGGGGTGAACGCCTCGGGCGCGGGCTTGAACCACCCGGTCTCGTCGCTGAACGCCCAGGCGTCGAACGCGTCGAGCAGCCCGAAACCGGCGAGCCGGTCGCGCAGCGTGGGCGAGGACGTGAGGCCCACGTCACACACGATGCCCAGTCGCAGCCCCACGCCCCGCAGCTCCGCGAGGCACTCGGCGATCCCGGGCGCGAGATCGAGGTGCACCGTCTCCCCGACCTCGCGGAACCCGTCGATGAGCCGCGCGCGCAGCTCGTCGCCGAGGTCGATGCCGAGCCGCCCACAGACGAAGTCGACCGTGTCCGTTGGGGTGTACTGGCCGGTGTTCTCATTCCAGTGTTCCTCGAAGCGCTCCCAGTTCTCGTCGAACGCCGCCACCAACTCCTCCTCCGTCGCGAGGCTGGCCGGCCTCCGCGAGGATGGCCGCGAAGCGGCCGATCTGGCCGGCGCGCATCTCGCCGGGCCGCTCGGAGACGAGCGTCTGCCAGTAGTCGAAGGTGACGGCCTCGAGCACGCGAACCTCGCTACTCGGTCTCGCCCAGCAGGCGCGGGATGGCCGATGGTGAACGTGGCGCGCAGCTCGTCGACCGAGGTCTCGATCAGCCCGGCGAACACCACGCGCGGACCGCCAGACTCACCCAGGCGCGCGAGCGGCACGCCGTGCGCCGCCGCGAGCTCCAGGACCTCCTGCTCGCACTCGGGCGCCACGCTCACCACGGCCCGGGAGGCCGATTCGCTGAAGAGCGCAACGTGTGGCGGGAGGTCACCCTCGATCGTGACCGCGCACCCGTGCCCGCCCTCGATCGCCGACTCCGCGAGCGCGACCGCGAGCCCGCCGTCGCCGCAGTCGTGAGCGCTCGCCAGCAGGTCGGCCTGCGCGGCGGCGTAGAGGAACCGATGGAGCGCGGCCTCCCTGTCGAGATCCAGCGCCGGGGGCCGGCCGGCGACGACGCCCAGGACCGCCTCGGCGAACTCCGAGCCGCCCAGCTCGGCGAAGGTCTCTCCGACCAGGTAGACGGCGAGCCCGGCCCGCGGGAACCCGGTCGGGACGCGCAGGCGGTAGTCGGGGAGCAGGCCGAGCATCCCCACCACCGGCGTGGGCCAGATCGCGGAGTCGCCGGACTCGTTGTAGAAGCTCACGTTGCCGCCGGTCACCGGCGTCTCCAGGGCCACGCATGCGTCGGACATCCCGCGGATCGACTCCGCGAACTCCCACATCACCGCGGGCCGTTCGGGGTTGCCGAAGTTCATGCAGTTCGTGATGGCCAGCGGCCGGGCGCCGGTCACGGCGACGTTGCGCGCCGCCTCGGCCACCGCGTGCGCGGCGCCGAGGTACGGGTCGAGCGCCCCGAACCGTCCCTTGCCGTCGCGTAGAGAGCGCCAGGCCCTTCAGCGTTCCGGGCACGCGCACGACGGCGGCGTCGCTCCCCGCCCCCGCGACCGTCTGACCCTGCACGCGCGAGTCGTACTGCTCGAAGACCCATCGCTTCGATGCGACGTTCGGGCGAGGCGAGCACCGTCAGGAGCGCGTCCCGCAGATCCTTCTCGAACGACATGAAGG
Source organism: uncultured Actinomycetes bacterium (assembly GCA_963810915.1). Lineage (GTDB taxonomy): Bacteria > Actinomycetota > UBA4738 > UBA4738 > HRBIN12 > JAOUEA01. Next base: position 883,729 of record CAWEPH010000006.1, read on the forward strand.
TGGGATCGTCGGTGACCGGTGGGCGCCGGCCGTTGCGATCGGTCGGTCGTATTCGGGACCGTCGTCGGTGAGCGAGCGCGCCGGCACCTCGCGCCACGACCTCGCCACGGTGCCTCACCGTGAGCACGCCGCCCTCGACGAGCGTCGCGATCACGGCGGTCTGGAGCCCCCATCGGTCGCAGACCGCGGTGACCGCCTCCAGTCCGCGACGGGTGGACGATCGCGAGCATCCGCTCCTGCGACTCCGAGGTGAGGATCTCGAACGCCTCCATCCCGGGCTCGCGCAGCGGCACGGCGTCGAGGTCGAGGTCGGCGCCCATCCCCGCGCGCGCCGCCGACTCGCTGACCGCGCACGTGATGCCGGCACCGCCCAGATCCTGCAGGCCCTCCAGGAGGCCCTCGGTCGATCAGCTCGCAGCGAGGCCTCGATCAGGAGCTTCTCGGCGAACGGATCGCCGATCTGCACGCTGGGGCGCGACGCGCCCGCGCCCTCGTCCAGCGTGGCGGAGGCCAGCACGCTCACGCCGCCGATCCCGTCGCGCCCGGTGGCCGACCCGTAGAGCACCATGAACGATCCTGCGTGCGCGGTCAGCGAGCTGCGACGTCACGAGGTCCTCGGCCCTGGCGAGCCCGACGCACATCACGTCGACGCTCGGGTTGGCGCTGTGGGGCTCCGCGAAATGCACCTCGCCGCCGACGGTGGGCACCCCGATGCAGTTGCCGTAGCCGCCGATCCCCGCCACGACGCCTTCGAAGAGCCAGCGGTTCCGCTCGTCGGTGAGCGGGCCGAACATCAACGGATCGAGCAGCGCCACGGGCCGGGCGCCCATCGAGATGATGTCGCGCACGATGCCTCCGACGCCGGTGGCCGCACCCTGGTACGGCTCGATCGCGCTCGGATGGGAATGCGACTCCATCTTGAACACGGCCGCCCATCCGTCGCCCACGTCCACGGCGCCCGCGTCCTGGCCGGGACCCACGAGCACGGCGGGGCCTTCCGTCGGCAGCTCCTTCAGGTGGATCTTGGAGGACTTGTACGAGCAATGCTCCGACCACATCGCGCCGTACATCGCGAGCTCGGCGGGCGACGGGTCTCGTCCGAGCGTCGCGACGATGCGCTCGTGCTCGTCGTCCTCGAGGCCGAGCCGGCGATGTAGCGGCTCGGTCATGCGCCCGCGCCCGCCATCGCCGACGCCAGCAGCGATGCGAAGAGCGGCTGTCCACCCGTGGGCCCGACGTCGGGATCCACCGCATGTTCCGGATGCGGCATCAGCCCCACGACGTTGCCCCGCGCGTTCCGGATGCCGGCGATGGCGTCCAGCGCCCCGTTCGGGTTGTGGGCCTCGTCCACCACGCCGTCCGCGCCGGCGTAGCGGAAGACGACGAGTCCCTCGTCCTCGATCCGCGTCAGCTCGTCGGGGCGGGCCACGAACGCGCCCTCACCGTGCTTGATCGGCACCTCCACGAGTTCGCCCGCCGTGAGGTCGCCCGACACGATGCTCTGCGAGGTCTCCACGCGGAGCACCACGTCCCGACAGATGAAGCGGAGGCTGCGGTTGCGGATCAGTGCCCCGTGCAGCAGGCCGCTCTCGCAGAGGATCTGGAAGCCGTTGCAGATCCCCAGGACAGGACCGCCCCGATCGGCGAAGGCCGCAACCTCCTCCATGATGGGCGCGTGCCCCGCGATCGCGCCGCAACGCAGGTAGTCGCCGTAGCTGAAGCCGCCGGGCAGGATCACGGCGTCCACCCCACGCAGGTCGTGATCGCCGTGCCACAGCGCCACGCCCTCGCCGCCCATCGTCCGCACTGCGTTCAGCGCGTCACGGTCGTCGAGCGATCCGGGGAAGGTGATGACGCCGATCCGGGGGACGGGGAGCCCACGACCTCAGGCCTCACCGGCGGTGTCGAGGATCCGGAAGTCCTCGATCACGGGGTTCGAGAGCAGGCGCTCGGCCATCTCCTGGACCTGCGACCGCGCCGCCGCCTCGTCGGGAGCGTCGAGGCTCACCTCGATGTGCTTGCCGACGTGCACCGCGTCGACGTTGGTCCATCCGAGCGTGGGGAGCGCCGACATCACAGCCTTGCCCGCCGGATCCGCGAGTCCCGGCTTCAGGGAAACCAGGACCTCGAACCTGAACGTCATGTCTGCTCCTTCCGGAGACGGTCGAGGTTCACCGCACACGTCTCCCAGTCGCTGTCGTCCATCACACCCATCCGTTGCAGGTACCAGTCCCACCGTTCGCCCGTGATGCGCTCGTACGCCTCCCGGTACTTCTCCGCGGTGCGCATCACGACCTCGTCCGGAAGGTCCGGGCGGCGGCGGCTCGTGGTCCCACCCGCTCATGTCGAGCCAGTCCCGCACGAACTGCTTGTCGAAGCTCGGCTGGGGGCCGCCGGGAACGTAGGCATCGGCCGGCCAGAAACGCGAGGAATCGGGTGTGCCGACCTCGTCGATGAGGATCAGCTCGCCTTCGCAGAATCCGAACTCGAACTTGGTGTCGGCCACGATGACGCCGCGTTCCAGGGCCACGGCGGCGATGCGCTCGTACACGGTGAGCGTGAGCTCCTTCAGGCGCTCGGCGAGCCCGCGCCCGATCAGGTCGGCGGTCTCGTCCGTGCGTGAGCGGCAGGTCGTGGCCCTCGGCCGCCTTGGTCGTCGGTGTGAAGATCGGCTCGGGCAGCGCGCGCCGACTCGACGAGCCCGGCCGGGAGCGCCTCGCCGCAGACCGAGCCGCTGCGCACGTACTCCTTCCATCCGGATCCACTCAGGTAGCCGCGTGCGACGCACTCGACCGGGATCACCTCGGCGCGTCTGACGAGCGTGGCCCGACCGGAGAGGAACGTCTCGTGGGCGAACGGCTCCGGGAACTCCCAGCGGCTCGCCGTGATCACGTGGTTGTCGACGAGATCTCGCGTCCGCTCGAACCAGAAGAGCGAGAAGGCGGTGAGGACCCGTCCCTTGTCCGGGACGGGGTCGGGCAGGATCACGTCGAAGGCGCTGATGCGGTCGCTCGCCACCAGGAGCAGCGCGTCGGACCCGGCGTCGAAGACGTCGCGGACCTTGCCCTGCGCGTGGAGGCCGCCGGCCGCGCTCACGTCCCCTCCACCGGCACCTTCTCGAGCTGCTCGAAGACCCCTCCGAGGTTCCGGAGGAAGCGCCGTGGGTCGAAGAGGCTCGTCGAGCTGGCCGTCGCTCGAGGCGCTCACGCACGTCCGGGTCCGCGGCGATCGCCTCGCGGAAGGAGCCGTCCTCGTCCCAGGCGACGGCGGCGGCACGCTGCACGATCCGGTACGCGTCCTCGCGCGGAAGGCCCGCGTCGACCAACGCGAGGAGCACCGATTGGCTGAACGCGATCCCGCCGAGCGACATCACGTGCTCCGCCATGCGGTCCGGGAAGACGACGAGTCCGTCCATCACCCCGGCCATGTCCTTCAGCATGAAGTCCAGCAGACCGGTGGCGTCGGGGAAGATCAGCCGCTCCGCGGAGGAGTGCGAGATGTCGCGCTCGTGCCAGAGCGCCACGTTCTCGAGCGCCGTCTGCGCGTGACCGCGGATCACGCGCGCGAGCCCGCTCACGCGCTCACACACGACCGGGTTCCGCTTGTGCGGCATGGCGGAGGACCCCTTCTGCCCCTCCGCGAAGGGTTCCTGCACCTCACGGACCTCGGTGCGGGCGAGGTGCCGGATCTCCGTGGCCATCTTGTCCAGCGTGGAGGCCACGACCGCGAGCGTGGTCATGTACTCGGCGTGGCGATCGCGCTGGATCACCTGCGTGGTCGCCTCGGCGGAGCGCAGCCCGAGCCGCGCGCACACCAGTTCCTGCACGCGCGGATCGACGGCCGCGTAGGAGCCGACGACCCCGCTGATGGCGCCGACGCTGACCGTCTCGCGCGCCCTGCGCAGCCGCTCCCGGTCGCGGTCGAGCTCGAACACCCAGACGGCGAGCTTGTGCCCGAACGACGTCGGCTCGGCGTGGATCCCGTGCGAGCGCCCCATGATGGGGGTGTCCCGATACGCGAGCGCCTGGCGCTTCACCACCGCGAGGAGGCTCTCCAGCCGCGCGAGCAGGAGGTCGGCCGCGCGCCGCAGCTGCAGCGCGAACGCCGTGTCGAGGACGTCCGACGAGGTCATCCCGTAGTGGATCCAGCGACCTTCGGGGCCGATCGAGGCGGCGACCACATCCACGAACGCCGCCACGTCGTGGCGCGTCACCCGCTCCCGCTCGAAGACGGCCTCGACCGTGAACGACGCGCGGTCCCGGCAGGCGGCCGCGTCCTCGTCCGGGATCTGGCCCAGCTCGGCCCAGGCCTCGACCGCGAGCAGCTCGATCTCGAGCCAGTGCGCCAGCCGGGCCTCGTCCGACCAGACGGCGGCCATCTCCGGCAGGCTGTAGCGCGGGATCAAAGCTTCAGGCCCTCCGCGAGGTCGTCCTTGAAGCGCCAGAGCGCCTGCTGCACCTCGGGGTCGCCGATCGCGACGATCTGGGCGGCCAGGACCGCGGCGTTCACCGCGGCGTCGACGCCCACCGTGGCCACCGGCACCCCCGTGGGCATCTGGGCGGTGATGGCGAGCGCCTCGTTGCCCACCATCTGCGGTGCGCTGGCGATCGGGACGCCGATCACCGGGATGATCGTGCGCGCGGCGACCGCCGCCGCGAGGTGCCCGGACATGCCCGTCGAGCAGATGATCACCTTCAACCCACGCTCGAAGACGGTGCGCGCGTACTCGTCCACCAGATCCGGGTTCCGCGAGGACGACATGATGCGGATCTCGTGGCCGATCCCGAACTTCTCCAGGATCAGGCCGGCCTGGCGCATCGTCCCCAGTTCCGACGGCGAGGCCGCCAACACCCCGGCCCGGATCTCCTCGGTCATCCGCTCCCCCTCGACGCCCGCAGGGCGACGTCCCGGCGGCACGTCTTCCCCTCGAACGAGATCAGGTCGCACGCTGTCGTAGGCGCGGTCCCGGGCCTCGGCCACCGTGGCGCCGAGCGCGCTCACGGCGAGCACCCGACCCCCCGCCGTGACCACTCTATCGCCCTGCTCCGCGGTGCCCGCGTGGAAGACGGCCACCCCCTCCAGCGACCCGGCCGTCGTCGAGGCCCGCGATCGCCTTCCCGACCTCGTAGGCCCCCGGATACCCGCCGCTCGCGAGGACGACGGTGACGGCGGCCTCCGGTCGCCACGACACGACTTCCCGTCGAGGGCCCCCGTGGCGCTGGCCTCCAGCAGGTCCGCCAGGTCGGAGGCGAGCCGGGGGATCACGACCTCGGTCTCCGGGTCGCCGAACCGGCAGTTGTACTCGAGCACCTTGGGACCGGCGTCCGGTGAGCATCAACCCCGCGTAGAGGAGACCGCGGTAGGTCACGCCCTCCTTCGCCATCGACGTCGACCGTGCGCCGGCAGAGGTCCCAGACCTCCGCCTCGGTGTCCGCATCGACCGTCGGGACCGGCGAGTACGCGCCCATCCCGCCGGTGTTGGGACCGGTGTCGCCGTCGCCGATCCGCTTGAAGTCCTGCGACAGCACGAGCGGCACGACCGTCGTGCCGTCGGTGACGGCGAAGGCCGAGACCTCCGGGCCCTCCAGCACCTCCTCGACGACCACGGTGGCGCCCGCGTCGCCGAACGCCCCGTCCTCGAGGCAGTCGCGGAGCGCGGTCTCGGCCGTGGCGCGCTCCAGCGCGACGGTCACGCCCTTGCCCGCGGCGAGGCCGTCCGCCTTCACGACCGCGCGCCCGCCCGAGTTCGTCCACGAAGGCGAGCGCCGCCTCCGTCTCGGTGAACGCCCGGCTCCGCGCCGTGGGGATCCCCCCCGCGTCCATGAGTCGCTTGGCCCACGCCTTGGAACCCTCGATCCGCGCGGCGGCCGCATCCGGACCGAAGACGGCACGCCCGTCGCGCGCGCAGGGCGTCGGCCAGGCCCGCGACGAGCGGCGCCTCGGGCCCGACGACCACCAGGTCGACGCCCTCGCGCTCGGCCAGCCCCACGATCCCGTCGACGTCGTCGGCCGCGACGGCCTCGCACCGGGCCAGCGCTCGCGATCCCGGCGTTGCCCGGCGCCGCGAGCACCTCGCTCGACGCGGCCGCTCCGGGCGAGGCCCCACACGAGCGCGTGCTCGCGGCCTCCGCCCCCGACGACCAGGACCTTCATGCGGCGGGCAGGCTCTGTTCCCGCGCCGGCCCCACGGAGACCACGGAGACCGGGACGCCCACGAGCTCCTCCATGCGGCGCAGGTACGCCTGGGCCTGCTTCGGGCAGATCCTCGAAGGTGCGGCAGTCGTCGATCTCCTCGTGCCAGCCCTCGAGCTCCTCGTAGATGGGCGCGGCGTCGTGGAACACCGACTGGTGCGGGGGCATGTCGTCGAACGCCTGGCCGTAGGCGCGGTACCCCGTGCAGATCTTCACGGTCTCCAGACCCGAGAGCACGTCGAGCTTCGTCACGAACAGCTCGGTGAGGCCGTTCACGCGCGCGGCGTACCGACCGAGGCACGCGTCGAACCAGCCGCAGCGGCGTTTGCGACCCGGTGACGGTCCCGAACTCCTTGCCGCGGGTCCCCAAGCGCTCGCCCACGTCGTCGATCAGCTCGGTGGGGAACGGGCCGGCGCCGACCCGGGTGATGTACGCCTTCACGATGCCCACGACCCGATCCACGAAGTGGGGGCCCACGCCGGCGCTCGCGAGCGCGTAGCCGGCCACGGGGTTCGACGAGGTCACGAACGGGTAGGTCCCGTGATCGAGGTCGAGCAGGGTGCCCTGGGCCCCTTCGAACATCACGTTGCGTGCCGTCCCGCAGCCCGCGGTACAGCAAGGCGCCCGTGTCGACGACGTGCGGCTGGATCCGCTCCGCGAGCTGCATGTACTCGTCCACGATCCGTTCGGGGTCGAGCGGGAGCCGGTTGTAGATCTTGGTCAGGATCAGGTTCTTCTCGCGCAGGACCACCTCGAGCTTCTCGCGGAAGATCTTCTCGTCGAACAGGTCCTGGATGCGCAGACCGATCCGGGCAGCCTTGTCGCCGTAGGCGGGGCCGATCCCCCGCTTCGTGGTCCCGAGCGCGTTCTTGCCGAGGAACCGCTCCGTCACCTTCTCCAGCTCCAGGTGGTACGGCATGATCATGTGCGCGTTCCCGCTGACCACCAGCCGGGAGACGTCGACGCCCGGTCGCGCGGACCTCGTCCATCTCCTTCATCAGGTGTCGCGGATCGACCACGACGCCGTCCGCGATCACCGAGGTGATGTGCGGGTACAGGATGCCGGAGGGGATCAGCTGGAGCTTCAGCAGCCGACCCTCGGCGATGACGGTATGGCCCGCGTTGTTCCCGCCCTGGTAGCGGACCACGAAGTCCATCCGGTCCGCGAGGTAGTCGACCGCCTTGCCCTTGCCCTCATCTCCCCACTGGGTCCCGAGCACGATGGAGGCTGGCATGGGCTCAGTCTAGCGGGTGGCCTCGAGGCCCCGAACTCACGCCAGCGTGCGCACGAAGTGGTACGCGAAGGTGTGGCCGCCGAAGCTGAGCGGGATCATGTCGGTCTCGGCGGCGCGCTCGGAGCCGTCCTTCGTCACGGCGCGGAAGCGGAACGTCGAGGGGAACGCGAGCGGCTGCACGCGGTTCCAGTAGTTCCACGAGAAGAGGCTCTGATCGTCCTCGTGCACCAGTCGCTGCAGCAGTCCGGGCGTGTTGCTCAGCTCCGCCGCGGAGCCGTATCCGAACATCTCGGCGAACCGCTCGTTGCAGATCCAATGCTCCTCGTCGAGCCAGACGTACACGCCGTCCGGACTCTCTTCGAAGACGGGGCCGAGATGCTCGGCGAGCGCCGCGACGGCTTCCTCGTGCGCGATCGGGTCCATGCCGCTCCTCCTTCCACAGGGATCCGATGAGTCTGACGCCTGAAGGCCCGAGGTGCAGGCGCCCGACGCCCCGTAACGGAGGGCGGGCGGGCGAGACCGACCTGGGATGATCCGATCCGGGCCCGTGAACGGATACCTGAGGTGAACCGCCATCGCGTCGCCGGGGCGTTCCTCGGCCTGCTCTCCGGCCGCCGTGGCTCTCGGCGTGGCCCAGCTCGTCGCCGGGTTGGTGGGAGGCACCTCCTCTCCGGTGATCGCCGTGGGGAGCGCCGCGATCGACCTGGCGCCGCCGTGGCTCAAGTCCTTCGCGATCGACACGTTCGGCTCGCACGACAAGGCCGCGCTTGCTGATCGGCATCGCCGCGATCGCTCGCGATCGTCGCGGTCGTGCTCGGCATCATCTCGGTGCGCCGCCCGCGGGTCGGCGTGAGCGGGCTCGTGATCTTCGGGGCGATCGGGCTCGTCGCCTCGCTCACCAGACCCACGGCCACGCCCGCCTACGCCCTCCCGTCGCTCGTGGGGACCGTCGCCGGCCTGCTCACGTTCCGCACGCTCCGCCGCGCCGGCGGGTTCGATCGGACGTGTGGAGGCGCCGCCCGCACGATCCCCGCGGATGCCCGGCACGATCGACCGGCGGGCGTTCGTCTTCAGCGGCGTGGTCGCAGGCATCGTGGCCGCGGCCTCGGGCGCGGCTGGCCAGTACCTCGTGCGCCGATCGGCGGCATCCGCCTCACGCGAGGCCGTGCGGATCCCCACGCCCACCGACGCGGCGCCCCCGCCACCGCCCGGCGCCGACCTCGGCGTGCCCGGCGTCGGTCCGTTCGTCACCCCGAACGACCGCTTCTACCGCGTGGACACGGCGCTGCTCACGCCCTCCGTGAACGCCGAGGGGTGGCAGCTCCGGATCCACGGGATGGTCGACCGCGAGCTCACGCTCACCTACCAAGCAGCTGCTCGCGCGGCCCCTGATCGAGCGCGACATCACGCTGGCGTGCGTCTCGAACGAGGTGGGCGGGAGCTACATCGGCAACGCGCGCTGGATCGGCGCACCGCTCAGCGATCTCCTCGAGGAGGCCGGCGTCGACGTCGGTGCCGACCAACTCGTATCGCGCTCCGCCGACGGGTTCACGGCCGGATCGCCCACGTCGGTCGTGATGGACGGACGCGACGCGATGCTCGCGGTCGCCATGAACGGCGAGCCGCTCCCCCTCGCCCACGGGTTCCCCGTACGCATGGTCGTGCCCGGTCTGTACGGCTACGTCTCGGCCACGAAGTGGCTCGTCGACCTGGAACTCACGACGTTCGATGCGTTCGACGCGTACTGGATCCCGCGAGGCTGGGCCCAGCAGGCACCGATCAAGACGGAGTCACGGATCGACACCCCGCGTGCGGGGGCGAACCCGCCGGCGGGCATCGTGGCAGTGGCCGGGGTGGCGTGGGCCCAGCATCGGGGCATCTCGCGCGTCGAGGTGCGCGTCGACGATGACGCCTGGGTCGAGGCCGAGCTCGGGGCCGAGGACACGACCGACACCTGGCGGCAGTGGGTCTACCGGTGGGATGCCACGCCCGGTCCCCACACGCTGCAGGTCCGCGCGACCGACGGGTCGGGGTCGACCCAGACGGCGGACCAAGCACCGCCGGCTCCCGACGGGGCGACCGGGTATCACACGATCCAGGTCCAGGTGGGCTGACCGTTCGCGCTGTGGCGAACCTGTGACGACGTGAAGATAGGCCGGAAGTCCCGTTGACCGCCCCCTCCGGCGTTCGGTAGCCTTGACCCGCAGCTGACCAGACGACTGGAGGCCGCAGCGATCTCATGTCGCTGCGGCCTTTTTTAGTCCCTCGCAGGGGAGAACCGCATATGCATATCGACTTGGCGATCGTGCTCGCCTCGGTGATCGTCGGCTTCACGGTGGGGCTCACCGGGATGGGCGGCGGGGCACTGATGACGCCGATCCTGGTGATCTTCTTCGGGATCAACCCGTCCACCGCCGTCTCCTCCGACCTGGTGGCGGCCATGATCATGAAGCCCGTGGGCGGCGGTGTGCACATCCGCCGCGGCACGGTCCGTTGGGGGTTGGTGAAGTGGCTCTGCGTCGGTTCGATCCCCATGGCCTTCGCGGGCGTGTTCATCTTGCACGCGAGCGGCAACAGCGAGGCCGTCGAGAACCTGACCAAGACCCTACTGGGGTTGACCCTCTTGCTCGCAGCCGGCGCCATGGTGCTGAAGGCCTGGCTCCAGGGGAAACGCAGCGCGCAGCGGCGTTCGGACGGCCTGGCGACCCACGCCGAGGTGGGGGCTCCCATCAAGATCCGCATCGGCCCAACGATCCTCATCGGAGCGGTAGGGGGCTTGCTCGTCGGGCTGACGTCGGTGGGGTCGGGCTCGATCATCATCATCTGCTTGATGCTGCTCTACCCGGAGTTGCGCGGCGCCGAACTGGTCGGCACCGACCTGGTGCAGGCGGTCCCGCTCGTGACCTCGGCGGCGCTCGCACACATCATCGTCGGGGACTTCGAGATGGCGCTGACGGTATCGATCATCCTCGGCGCGGTGCCGGCGGTCTACGTGGGCGCCCGCCTCTCCTCGAAGGCGCCGGATGGCCTGATCCGCCCCGCGCTCGTGTTCGTCCTGCTGGCATCCGCCCTCAAGCTGCTGAACATGCCCACGACGCTCCTGGGTGGCACGCTCCTCATCTTCGTCTTGATCGCGCTGCCCGTCTGGGGCGCGATCGACGCCGCCGCGCACCCGGAGGTGCAGTGGGAGGCTGCCGGCCTCAGTCGGAAGAGCTGGATCAAGTGGCAGGCGTGGCTGGCGCCGATCGGGATCGGGTTCGGCATCGCCGTGGCCTACTTCTTGAAGACGCGCCCGCAGCTGACCGCCGCGGCCGCTCCGGTCGTAGCGACCGGAACGGTGCGAGCCTAGTATCGGTCCGTGACGGACGAGCAGGCGGCCCCGGTATCTGCGAACCAACAGCTCGCAGCGCTCACGGAGGACGAGCGCGCGGTGCTGGCCAAGGTCGCCGAGATCGTACGCAAGATCCAGTTCGGGACCGTCGTCCTCGTGATCCAGGACGGCAAGGTCGTGCAGATCGAGATGGCCGAGAAGTTCAGGCTCCGGTGAAGCCATGAGCGACGCCGCCCTGCGACTCGTGCCGGATCCCGTGATGAGCGTTCCCAAACTCGCCGTGCACGATCTCTTCAAGACCCGCCGGTCCACCTCGGGCGAGGTCGTGACGGCGGTCGACGGCGTGACCTTCGACGTGGCGCCCGGTGAGTTCGTCTGCCTGCTCGGTCCCTCCGGCAGCGGCAAGACCAGCATCCTCAACATCCTCGCCGGGCTGGACGAGCCGACGTCCGGGGTCGCCCTGCTCGACGGCGAACCGATCCCCGGACCCGGACCCGACCGAGCGGTCCTCTTCCAGGAGCCCGCGCTCTTCCCCTGGCTCTCCGTCGAAGGGAACATCGACCTCGCCCTGCGGCTCGTGGGCGTCGCCGCCGCCGATCGGCTCGCCCGCACCCACCACTGGCTCGAGAGCGTCGGACTCGCCAACGCCGGCAACGTCCAGCCCCACGAACTCTCCGCCGGCATGCGTCAACGGGCGCAGCTCGCACGGGCGCTCGCCTGCGATCCCGACGTCGTCCTCGGCGACGAGCCCTTCGGGGCACTCGACGCGCAGGCGCGCGAGCTGCTCCAGAACGAGGTGCAGCGGGTGTGGGTCGAGCGCGAGGGCCGGCCCAAGACGTTCCTGTTCGTGACCCACAACGTCCGTGAAGCTGCCCTGCTGGCCGACCGGGTGCTGGTGATGTCGGCCGCACCCGGTCGCCTGATCGAGGAGGTGCGCATCAGCGCGCCGCGCCCCCGCCAGCTCGACGACGTGCTGGTGGCACGCGTCGTCACCGAGGTGCACGAGCTCCTGATGAGCGAGGTGGACAAGGGGGTGGCCGATGAGACGCCTCGTTAGGGAGGTCGGGCCCCCGCTGGCCGGCATCGTCGGCTTGATCGTCGTCTGGTGGATCGCGGCGGAGCTGACGTCGTCGTCGGCCCTTCCCACGCCGGCCGTCGTCTGGAGCGCATTCCTCCGGGGCATGTCCGACGGCACGATCCCGGAGGCCGCCGTCAAGACGCTCATCCGGTTGGTGTTCTCCTTCGTCATGGCGATCCTGATCGGGACACTGATCGGGGTGGGGCTAGCCCTGAACGAGTTCGCGCGCCGTTCGATCCGGCCGATCATCGTCGCCCTGCAGATCACGCCCTTCATCGCTTGGCTGCCGTTGGCCATCGTCTGGTTTGGAGCCACGGAGCGCGCGGTCGTGTTCGTGACGATCGTCGGCGCCTTCCCCTCCATGACCCTCGCCACGATGTCGGCGATGCGTCAGGTGCCCCCGCTGCTCAAGCGCGCCGGACGGACGCTGGGCGCCGATGGATGGCCGCTGTACCGGCACGTGATCTTCCCGGCCGCGCTCCCGGGATACATCGCGGGGCTCCAGCAAGCCTGGGGTTTCGCATGGAAGGCTCTGATGGCGGCCGAGCTGATCGTGACCGCGGCCGGAGCGGTCGGGCTCGGCCAGCTGCTGGCGCGGAGCCAGGACGATGTACCGACGCTCCTCGCCGCACTCGGCGTGATCGTCGTGATCGGTGTCTTGGTCGACTACCTGGTGTTCAACCGGTTGGACCGGCGCGTCCGCCGGCGTCGAGGGCTGCTGATCGAGGGCTGAACCCGCCCCCGTCAGTCCTGCTCGTATACCGCCACGAACCGCTTGAAATTCTGGCCGATCTTCTCGGCCGCCTGATCCCGCGGCAGCGTGCCGTCCACGAACGCCTTCAGCGGGTCCCACCAGATCGAGCGTCCGATCGCGAACCCGCAGTACCCATCCACGCCCCGCGCGGCACGCAGCCAGGTATCGACGGCGGCATGATCGGCACCCCTGCCCAACACCACGCACGCGACGTGATCGCGTCCCCCGATCCGGCACTGCTGCGCCACGGACTCGCACTCGGCCGCGTCGTCGATGCCCTCGATCTTCCAGATGTCCGGCTCGATCCCAGCCTCCTGCAGCTCGGCGATCGCCAGCCGCATCAGGTGCGGCCGGAGCTCGCGGTCGAAGCGGCCGACGTCGCCCCCCATGGACTCGAGCTGGTGCGGCTCCGCCGGCACGAGGAGCTCGAACAGGAAGCGCTTGTCGTTGGCGCGGAGCCAGTCCGAGAGTTCCTTCAGGCGCACCGACTGCCGGCCGTTCATCGCGCCGTCGCCTTGCGGGTTGTAACGCACCAGGACCTTGGTGAAGTCCGGGCTGAACGACCGGATGTGCGCGGTGAACTCGGAGCCGTACTCGAAGTCGAATTCGTTCTGGCCCGACTTCTCGCACGGCATGGCAAGCATCAGTCCCTGCTGCTTGACCGCGTTCGCGACACCGGTGCCGAACTGCTCGTCCACGAGGATGCCGACGCTCGAGGCGTCCACGCCCGCGGAGAGCGCCCTCTGCGCGCCCTCGAAGATCAGGGTCTTCGCATCGATGATGCGCTGCGTTTCCTCGGGCGAGGGGGCGCCCTCCACGCCGAAGAACTTCTTCTGGAACGACCCGCGATGATCGAAGGCGAGGATGAAGAGCTTCCCGTCGTAGCCGAGCGTCATGATGGCGTCTCCCGTTCGTCCGGTGTCGGGGAGATGCTACCCCGCGCTACTCCCGCTCGAAGGGGTTCGTCGGGGTCATGATCTCCACGGGCACGGGATCGGCGGCGGCGCGGAACGCATCGCCGTCGGAGGCGGAGCCCACCACGAACCCGAAGTGCATCGGCACCGCCAGTCCCGGACGCATCGCCCGCACCAACCCGGCGGCCTCCGGCACGTTCATCGTGTAGTAGCCGCCCACGGGGACGAAAGCGACGTCGGTCTTCACGTCGTCGAGCTCAGGCGCATGGTCGGTGTCCCCTGCGTGGTAGTACGTGGCGCCGCCCAGCTCGATCACGTAGCCCACCCACCGATTGGCGCGGGGATGGAAGTCGAGGGCCTCCTCGCGCGTGTTGTAGGCCGGCACGGTCGTGAACCGCACGCCCGCGATCTCGTGCGCCTCATCCGGCGCTACCGGGGTCACGTCGCCGGTGAGCATCCCCGCCACGTCGTGGGGCGCTGCGATCTTCGTGCCCCCCGTGCGGAGCCGCTCGATCTCATCGGGCTGGAAGTGATCATCGTGCGCGTGAGTGAGCAGGATGAGGTCGGCGGGAGGCGCACTCTCGTCCGTCCCCCAGGGATCGATGTAGATCGTGCGTTCTCCATCGACCCACCGAAGGGCTGATTGCCTGAACCAGGTGATGCGATCGAGCACCTTCAACGCCTCCTCCTCCGTCGCCGCGGGTAGTCTGACGCACCGCCGTGGACGAACGCGAATCCCACTCCGCCGGGACCGAGGATCCCCTGCTCAGGGAAGGGGGGTTCCGCGCCAGCCTACGACTGCTCCGCCGCAACCGCGATTTCCGCAGGCTCTTCGCGGCCTCCGTGATCTCGCTCGGCGGCGACTGGTTCCTCTTCGTGGCGATCAACGGATTGATCCTGGAGACGACCGGGCGTGCGATCGACGTGGGTCTTTCGATCCTCGCGCAAGAGTCCGCGTTCTTCCTGGCTTCGCCCTGGGCGGGAGCCCTCGCGGACCGGGTCGATCGACGAAAGTTGATGATCACGTGCGATCTCGCGCGCACGGTCATCTGCGTTTCCTTCTTGCTGGTTGGGCCCGACAACATCTGGCTCGCGTTCCCCTTGCTCGCGATCCTCTCGGTCTTCGCAGCGCCGTTCGACCCGGCCTCGTCCGCCGCGATCCCGAACCTCGTGAGCGCAGAGGAGCTCCCGACCGCCAATGCGCTGGGCGGATCGCTCTGGGGCACGATGCTCGCCGTTGGCGCGGCGCTCGGCGGCGTGGTGGCCACCGTGTTCGGACGCGACACCGCGTTCCTGGTGGACGCCGTATCGTTCCTGGCCTCGGCCGCCCTGCTCTCCCGGATCCACCGGCCCTTCTCCGAACCGAGGGAGGAGCACGAGGAGCATCCGAAGACGCTCGACGCGACGATCGAGACGCTCGAGTACGCGCGTCGCGACCACCGGGTGCTCTCGCTGCTCGCCGTCAAGGCAGGGTTCGGACTCGCCGCCGGCGTGCTGGCGCTGATCCCCGTCTTCGCGCGACAGGTGTTCGACGCCGGGGATATCGGGTTCGGGATCTTGATGGCGGCCCGCGGGATCGGGGCGTTGGTCGGGCCGTTCTTGGGCCATCGACTGGCCGGCCCGCACCACCGTCGGCTCTTCCCCGTGATCGGCGGGGCGCTCGCGATCTTCGGGCTCTCCTACATGGCGCTCGGCCTCGCGCCGACGCTCTGGGTCGCCGCGATCGTGATCTTCACGGCCCACCTGGGCGGCGGCACCCAATGGGTGCTGTCGACATACGGCCTCCAACGGCTCGTGCCCGACTTCATCCGCGGACGGGTGTTCGCGGTGGACTTCGCACTCATCACCCTCTCGCTGGGGGTCTCGAGCCTGCTGGCCGCGGCCATCGCCGATTCCGTGGGAGCGCGTCAGTCCGCGTTCATCCTCGGTGGCGTGGCCGTCGCGTGGGCGGTCGTGTGGTGGTTGCTCATCCGCAACGTCCGTAGGGACCGATCCTTCGATGACGCGGAATCGCCCGACCCCGTGGAGCCGACGTCGGATCCGTGACGCGGAGATCCGCTACTCGTCGGGCCGCTCGGGCGCGGGGTCGGGCCCGGTTGATCCCTCGGTCGATGGGCTCGACGCGGCGGGGGGCGTGGGAGCCGCGGAGGGCGTCGAGGGAGCGGGGCTCGGCGCGTCGAAAGACACGCCCGGCGCAGCGCCGGAGAAGTCCACCTTCGGCGCTCCCGCGTCGCGGATCGCCTCGTCGACCTCGAAGAACTCCTCCTCCTTGAACCCGGCCATGTTCGCCACGATCACGGAGGGGAACTGCTTGATGCGCTGGTTGTACTCACGCACGTTGGCGTTGTAGAACCGGCGCGCCGTCTGCAAGCGGTCCTCGGTGTTGGAGAGCTCCGCCTGCAACGCCAGGAAGTTCTGGTTCGCCTTGAGGTCGGGGTAGGCCTCGGCCACGGCGAAGAGCTTGCCCAGCGCGGCGACGAGCGGTCCCTCGGCCGCCGCCTGCTGCGCCGGGGTCCCGGTGTTCCCAGCGGCAGATGCGCGCGCTCGCGTGACCTCCTCGAAGACCTCCCTCTCGTGCGATGCGTAGCCCTTCACGGTCTCCACGAGGTTGGGGATCAGGTCGTACCGGCGACGCAGTTCGGTGTCGATGTTGGCCCACGCGTCCTTGATCAGGTTCTTCTGCGTGATGAACCGGTTGTAGGAGACGATCGCGAAGATCGCCCCGATGACCACGATGGCCAGGATCACCCACAGGACCCACACGTCGGACCTCCGCTCACGTCGGCAACGAAGGTGTCAGCTTAGCTGGAGTTCTTCGGGTACAGCGAGGCCACCACACGCGGCACGTGCTCGAGGAACCCCTTCGCCGTCCCCAGCAGCGCGATGAACGCGGTCGGATCGATCTGACGGCAGGAGCACAGCATCCGGTCGCCCGTCACCTCGAAGGCGTAGCCGCGTCCCTGCATCAGCAACCACTGCTGCATCCGCGCGTCGATCAGGTCGTTCGCGAACTTGCGGTCGGGCGACTTCACGTTGAACGCGTCGTTGAACGCCTCCGACTCGAACTGGATGTCATGCATCGCCAGATGATCGGCCAGACGGGTGAGGATGTTCTCGGGGTCGATCGTGATCGGGGAGCATGCCGCCTCCACCGCCAGCAGCGCGCAGTCGAACCGGGAGTAGCTGCGGGACGTGTGGCCCTTCGAGTCCGTGCTCTCGTCGTAGTACCAGTAGTCGAACGCCCGCACGTCGACGCCCTGCCAGGTGCCGTACAGCACGTTCTCGATGCCCCTGCCGTCGCCCATCTGGAACAGGTGGAACGGCTCGGCGATCGTGCCCGAACGGATCCTCCGCCGCGTACGTAAGGCCGTATTGCAGGGCCATCCGCCCGAACGCCTCGATCCGCTTCTGTTTCGCGAGGTAGGCGTAGACGGCGAACCCGACGACGGCGACGAGGCCACCGAGGAAGACCAGCCAGATCATGCCTCAGTATCGGCCCAGGTCCCCGCGAGGTGAACCACCGCGCGGGAGCGAGCCGGTCTCAGCGGATCCGGAACGCCAGCCCGCCCTCGAGCGCGTCCACCTCAACGGCGTCACCATCGTGGATCTCCCCCGCGAGCAGCTTGAGGGCGAGCGGGTCCTGGATCTCGCGCTGGATCAGGCGTTTGAGCGGTCGCGCCCCGAAGGCGGGATCGTAGCCCTCGTTCGCGAGCCACGCGCGGGCCGCATCGGTGAGCGTGAGCGTCAGCTTCCGCTCGGCGAGCCGCGCCTGCAGTCCGCGCAGCTGGATGTCCACGATCTGCGCGATCTCCTCGCGACCGAGCGCGTCGAAGACCACGATCTCGTCGATCCGGTTCACGAACTCCGGCCGGAAGTAGCCGCGCACGTCGGCGAGCACCCGCTCCTTCCGCTCCTCGGGCGAGGACGAGAGATCGTCGAAGACCGACGATCCGAGGTTGGACGTCATGATCACGATCGTGTTCCGGAAGTCCACGGTCCGCCCCTGCCCGTCGGTCAGGCGGCCGTCGTCGAGGAGTTGCAAGAGGATGTTGAAGACGTCGCCGTGGGCCTTCTCCATCTCATCGAGCAACACCACGCTGTACGGACGGCGACGGACCGCCTCCGTGAGCTGCCCGCCCTCCTCGTACCCGACGTAGCCGGGCGGCGCCCCCATCAGACGGGACACGGTGTGCCGCTCCTGATACTCGCTCATGTCGATGCGGATCATCGCCCGCTCGTCATCGAAGAGGAACTCCGCGAGCGCGCGAGCCAGCTCGGTCTTGCCGACCCCCGTCGGACCGAGGAACAGGAACGATCCGATCGGGCGGTGCGGATCGGCCAGTCCGGCACGTGAGCGGCGGATCGCATTCGCAACCGCCTCCACGGCGGCCGTCTGATCCACGACACGCTCGTGCAACGCCTCCTCGAGATGGACGAGCTTCTGCATCTCGCCCTCCATCAAGCGGGAGACGGGGATCCCCGTCCACGTGGCCACGACCTCGGCCACGTCCTCCTCCGTGACCTCCTCGTTCAGCATCTTCCGCTCGGACTGCAGTTCGGCCAGCCCGGCGTTCTCCTCTTCCAGGCGCTTCTCGAGATCGACCAGCGTCCCGTAGCGCAGTTCCGCCGCGCGCTCCAGGTCGCTGTCGCGCTCCGCGCGCTCGGCCTCGCCGCGCGCCTCCTCGATCTCGGCCTTGAGGGTGCGGATGGCGTCGATGCGCTCCTTCTCCTGCCGCCAGTGAGCCATCATGGCTTCGCTGGACTCCCTGAGATCGGCGAGCTCCCGTTCCAGTCGTTCGAGACGCACGCGTGAGGCCTCGTCCGTCTCCTTCTGGAGGGCGGCGCGCTCGATCTCCAACTGACGGATCCGTCGCTCCACCTCGTCGATCTCGACCGGCATCGAATCGATCTCGATGCGCAGGCGGCTGGCCGCCTCGTCCACGAGGTCGATCGCCTTGTCGGGCAGGAACCGCCCACTCACGTAGCGATCGGAGAGCACCGCAGCCGCGACCAGCGCCGGGTCCTGGATCCGCACGCCGTGATGGACCTCATAGCGCTCCTTGAGACCGCGAAGGATGCCGATCGAGTCCTCCACGGACGGCTCCTCGACGAGGACGGGTTGGAACCGCCGCTCTAGCGCGGGGTCCTTCTCGATGTGCTGGCGGTACTCGTCCAGCGTCGTGGCGCCGATCGCACGGAGTTCCCCCCGCGCGAGCATGGGCTTCAGCATGTTCCCGGCGTCCATCGCGCCCTCGGCTGCACCCGCACCCACGATCGTGTGGAGTTCGTCGATGAACGTGACGATCTCGCCCTCGCTGTCGGCGATCTCCTTGAGGACCGCCTTCAGCCGCTCCTCGAACTCGCCGCGGTACTTCGCGCCCGCCACCATCGCACCGATGTCGAGCGCGATGAGCCGTTTGTGCTTGAGCGACTCGGGCACGTCGCCGGCCACGATGCGCTGCGCGAGCCCCTCAACGATCGCGGTCTTGCCCACCCCCGGCTCCCCGATCAGGACGGGGTTGTTCTTCGTGCGCCGGGAGAGCACCTGGATGGTGCGACGCACCTCTTCGTCGCGCCCAATCACCGGGTCGAGCTTGCCGCGTCGCGCCTGTTCGGTGAGATCGCGCCCGTACTTCTCCAACACGTTCAGCTTGTCCTCGGGGTTCTGGTCGGTCACCCGTTGGCGGCCGCGCACCTCCGCGAGCGCCGCGAGGACGCTGTCGCGCGTGAGCCCCGCCTCCGCCAGGATCCGTGCCGCGGCCCCGTCGCCGCGCAGCGCGGCGAGCAGCAGGTGTTCGGTGGAGACGTACTCGTCAGTGAGGGTCTCCGCCTCCTCTGCGGCCGCGTCCAGCAAGCGGCCCGTAGCCGGGGAGATCCGCACGTCCGCCACGCCGCTCCCGAACACCTTGGGGAGCCGGTCGAGCGCCTCGTCCGCGCGCTGACGCAGCTGACCCGGATTCGCCCCCGCATGTTGCAGCAGCGGGAACACGACCCCCTCGGGGTCGGAGAGCAACGCGAAGAGGAGATGCTCGGGCTCGATCGCCTGGTGGTTGCGTGCGACGGCCTGATCGTGCGCTTCTTGCAGTGCGGCCTGAGACTTGATCGTCAGCTTGGTCAGATCCATGCGTCACCCACGTCCTCGAAGTCCCGCCTCGTGATGGCGTACAACGCGTAGTCGTGCGGCTCGTCGCCGGGCATCGGCATGAACCCGCGCATCACGCCTTCGCAGCGGAAGCCGAGCCGTTCGAGCACCGCCCGCATGGCATCGTTCTCGAGATCCGTCCCGGCCTGAACACGGTGCGCCCCATCCTCCCGGAAGAGGCGAGCGGTCATGAGGGCGACCGCACGTCGTCCGATGCCGCGGCCCCGATCGGAGGTCGCGAACAACCCGATGCCGAGCTCGTAGACGCCGGGGGGGGTCCAATTCTCCGGACATCGGGCCTGGATCTCGCCCACCAGCCGGCCGTCCGCCTCGATCCCCAGGAGCAGCTCGCCCCGATGGTGCGCGCCCGAGTGGGCCGCGCGATCCTCGAGCGCGGCCCGCAGCTCGGCCTCGGGTCGCGCGGGGGATGGGTTCCCCATGGTGCCCGCCTCCTCGATCCGCGCGCGGACGAGGAGATCGACGTCGGAGCCCAGCAGGGGACGCAGCCGCACGTCGTTCATACGGTAGGGTCCTCCCAGGGCAGGCCCACGAGGCTCCGCAGCGGCACGAGGTCGGCGCCGATGCGCCGTCCAGGCATCGCGATCGCCCGACGGCGCTCGAGCTGTGCCCGAAGCTCCGCCACCTGCCGATGCAGGGCCTCGATCTCCTCCTCCAGGTCGATGATGCGCTTGACGCCCGCGAGGTTGACGCCCTCGTCGGTGAGTGCCTGGATCGTGCGCAGCCGCTCGATGTCGAGCTGCGAGTACCGGCGGGTGTTGCCCGACGTGCGCTGCGGATGGACGAGCCCCTTGCGCTCGTAGATGCGCAACGTCTGCGGGTGCACGCCGGCGAGCTCCGCGGCGACGCTGATGATGTAGACGGCGCGTTCGCCTGTCTCGCGGTTCACGTCACGTTCGCCCATGTCGTCTCACCTCACGCCACGCCCAACTTCGAGCGGGGCGAATCCTTCTGGATGTCCTGCAACTCCTTCAGCAGCCGCTTCTCCTCGCGCGAAAGCTTGCCCGGCACGTCGACCTTCACGGTCGCCAACAGGTCGCCGTGCCCGCCCTTGTTGGGTGCCCCCTTGCCCTTGATGCGGAACGTCTTGCCCGTGGGCGTCCCCGCGGGCACCTTGAGGGTCACGGCGCCGTTCAGCGTGGGCACCTGCACGTGCGCCCCGAGCGCCGCCTCGGGGTAGGAGACCGGCAGGTCGATCGTGAGGTCGTCGCCGCGACGCCCGAACGTCTGGTCGGCGGCCACGTTCACCCGCACGTAGAGGTCGCCGGGCTGTGCGCCGGCAGGACCCGGCTCGCCGCGCCCGACCAGCTTGATGCGGGCACCGTCGCGCACCCCCGCGGGGATCTTCACCTTGAGCGTCCGCGTGCGCCGGACCGCCCCGCTCCCCTTGCAAGTCGGGCAGGGCGTCTCCACGATCCGGCCGTTCCCGTGACACCGCGGGCACGTCTGCGCCATCGAGAAGAAGCCTTGGTTGACGGCGACCTCGCCCGTGCCCCGGCACTCGGGACAGGTCACCGGCGACGTGCCCGGCGCCGCCCCGGAACCATGACAGGTGTGGCAGGTCGCCGGTCCGGTGATCCGCACCGGGACCGTGGTGCCCTCCATCGCCTGCTCGAACATGACGCGAACGTCCGTCTCCAGATCAGCGCCGCGTTGAGGCCGTGCCTGCCGTGCGCCACGGCGACCTGCGCCTCCGAACATGCCCCCGAGGAGGTCGCCGAGATCGAAGTCCACCTGCTGGTACCCGGCGCCCGGGGGCCATCCGGCTCCGCCGGGCGCGCCGCCGCCCGCGAAGCCCGGCCCGAACCCCGAAGCGCCCATCTCGCGCACCTTGTCGTAGCTCGCGCGCCGCTCCTCGTCGCCCAAGACGTCGTAGGCCGCGGAGATCTCCTTGAACCGGTCCTCGGCGTCGGTGTTGCCGGGATTCGCGTCCGGGTGGAATTGCTGCGCGAGCTTGCGATACGCCTTCTTGATCTCGGATGCTGTGGCGTTCTTGGGCACGCCGAGGACCTGGTAGTAGTCCTTCTCGAACCACTCCCGGCGGACCTCGTCTGCCATCTAGCTCATCAACTCCTCGTGGTCGGTCGGTGCGAGGACGCGACGCTCACGGCCGCTCGACACGGACGCCGGCCGGGCGCAACACACGGCTCTTCAGCGTGTACCCGGGGCGCAGCACGTCGGCTACGACCGGCTCGCCGTCTCCCTCGCCCGTCTGCATCAGCGCTTCGTGAAGCTCGGGATCGAAGGGATGTCCCTCCGGATGCATACGCTCGAGCCCCTCGGCCTTCAACGCGTCGACGAGCTTCGCGTACACCAGTTCGACCCCGTGGAGGAACTTGTCGAAGTCGGGCTTCTCCGTGGCGTGGATCAACGCCAGCTCGAAGTCGTCGAGGACCTCGAGCAGGCGACGGATCACCGGCGTGGCGCCCATCTCCTGTGCTTCGCCCAACTCCCGCTGGACCCGCTTGCGGTAGTTGTCGAACTCCGCTTGGAGCCGGCGGAGGTGGTCCAGGTACTGCGCAGCCTCCGCTTGAGCCTCCTCAAGGTCGCCGGCGACCTCTGTCGCGTCTCCTTCGGGGCCTGCTGCCGGGGGTTGCGCCCCGGTCTCCTCGAAGGAGATCGGGGCGTCGCCCTCTTCCGTCACCGACGCGAACCGGCGGCGATCCGTGATGCGGATCCGCGGCTCACGCGTCTCGTCGGGCTCGCGGTCCTCGGTCACTTGACCTTGACCTCGATCGCGCGAGGCTTGGCCTCTTCGCGCTTGGGCACCTCGACCGTGAGGACGCCCTTGTCGAACGTGGCCTCGATCTTGCCTGCGTCTGCCGTGTGCGGGAGCCTGACCGACCGGGCGAACGAGCCATAGCTACGCTCGATCCGGTGGTAGTGCTCGGTGTCCTCCTCCTTGGAGAACTCCCGGGTCCCGCGCACGGTGAGGACCTGATCCTCGAACATGACTTCGACCTGGTCGGGCTCGAGGCCCGGCAGATCCATGGTCACCTCGAAGCGATCCTCGGATTCCTTCACGTCGATGGCAGGGAGCCACGTGTTCTGCGACAACGTCTGACCGACGAAGCGGTCCAACGCTTCCTCCACGCTCCTGACATCACGGAACGGATCCAGTCTCGTGAGCATCACGACGCACCTCCTTCCTCGATGATCTCGCCCTCGACGACGTCGTCGTCGCCATCGGGCGGTGTCTGCCCACCTTCCGCCTCGCCGGAATCCGGCTGCGGTGCGGATGTCTCCGACTGTGCGCTCTGATACATGGCCTGGCCGACCCGCTGGAAGACGTTCATGGCGGCGTCGGTGGCCGCGGTCAGCTTCTCCGCGTCGGCCGCCTCGTCCTTGAGCACGTCCTTCAGGTCATCGTTCACCTTCGTGAGATCGGCCTTGTCGGCGTCAGGCACCTTCTCGCCGTTGTCCTGGAGGAACTTGTCCACCTGGTAGGCGAGCTGGTCGGCGGCGTTGCGCGCCTCGGCGACCTCGCGCCGCTTGTGGTCTTCCGCCGCGAACTTCTCCGCGTCCTCGACCATGCGGCTGACCTCGTCCTTGGACAACGCGGTGCCACCCGTGATCGTCATGGCCTGTTCCTTGCCGGTGGCCATGTCCTTGGCACTCACGTTCACGATGCCGTTGGCGTCGATGTCGAACGCCACCTCGATCTGCGGCATGCCGCGCGGCGCGGGCGCGATCCCCATCAGGTGGAACCGACCGAGCGATTTCACGCCGGGCGACATGACGGTCTCCGCCTCGCCCTGCAGGACGTGGATCTCGACCGTGGTCTGGTTGTCGTCGGCGGTGGTGAAGATCTCGGACTTGCGGGTGGGGATCGTGGTGTTGCGCTCGATCAGCTTCGTGAAGATGCCGCCCTTGGTCTCGACGCCCAACGAGAGCGGGCGTGACGTCGAGGAGCAGGATGTCCTTCACGTCGCCCTTCAGCACGCCCGCCTGGATCGACGGCGCCGACCGCGACGACCTCGTCCGGGTTCACGCCCTTGTGCGGCTCCTTGCCGCCGGTGAGGGACTTCACGAGCTCCTGGATCATGGGCATCCGCGTGGAGCCGCCGACCAGGATCACGTGGTCGATCCCGCTCGCGTCCTTGCCCCAGTCCTTGATGGCCTGCTCGAACGGCGTCTTGCACCGCTGCACGAGGTCCTCGGTCATCCGCTCGAACTCGGACCGTGTGAGCTTCTGGTCCATGTGGAGCGGGCCGTCCGCCCCCGCGGAGATGAACGGCAGGTTGATCGTCGCCTCGCTCACCTGCGAGAGCTCGATCTTCGCCTTCTCGGCGGCCTCCTTCAGGCGCTGCATGGCCATCCGGTCGTTCGACAGATCGATACCGTGGCCGTTCTTGAACTCCTTAACCAGCCAGTCCATGACGCGCTGGTCCCAGTCGTCGCCGCCTAGGTGGGTGTCGCCGTGCGTCGCCTTCACCTCGAAGACGCCGTCGCCGATCTCGAGCAACGACACGTCGAAGGTCCCCCCGCCCAGGTCGAACACGAGGACCGTCTGCTCGGTGTCCTGCTTGTCCAGGCCGTAGGCGAGCGCGGCGGCTGTCGGCTCGTTGATGATGCGGAGCACCTCGAGGCCCGCGATCTGGCCGGCCTCCTTGGTGGCCTGGCGCTGCGCGTCGTCGAAGTAGGCCGGCACGGTGATCACCGCCTGCGTCACGGTGTCCCCGAGGTAGGCCTCGGCGTCACGCTTGAGCTTCAGGAGGATCTGCGCGCTGATCTCCTGCGCGGTCCAGGCCTTGCCGTCGACGTCGACGGAGAAGTCCTTCTCCCCCATGTGACGCTTGACGGACCTGATGGTGCGGTCGGGGTTCGTGATGGCCTGGCGCTTGGCGACCTCGCCCACCAAGATCTCCCCGTTCTTCGAGAACCCGACGACCGAAGGCGTGGTGCGCGCACCCTCCGCGTTGGGCACGACGACCGGCTCGCCCGCCTCCAGGACGGCGACGACCGAGTTGGTGGTACCGAGGTCGATCCCTACTCCTCGTGACATGGAACTACTCCTCCTCGCGTTGGCCGAAGCCGCTCGTGCGACTCCTAAGTCTCAACACAGGATAGAAGTTGAGCATTCCATTGACAAGTTTCTTATGTTGACAGGCGCGATTCCCCTGGTGTCACCCGGGTTCTGAGGAGGACCGGGCAAGCCCGGGCGTCCTACGTCTGTCCCGCAACCGGGACCGGTTCTGCCGAATGGGTCAAGCCGGAGGCCGTTCCGTCCGAAAAGGCACTAGAGCGAACGTCTCACCGGAAGGGACAGACCTACACGTGAACGTCCATCGCAACGACGTGCGCACCCAGAGCGTGCACCCGGCCGTGGCCGCCACGGTCGAGTCCCGCATGCTCGAGGAGCGGACCAAGTGGGCGATGCACATCCACGACGGGCTCACCCAGTCGGTGACGAGCGCGGTGCTCGAGTTGCAGATCCTGCGGGCGCGGATCGAAACGGACCCCGGGTCGGCGGTCGAGGAGCTGCTCGAGGTCGAGGAGGCGATCCGCCAAGACCTGAAGGCGATCCGCCAGATGCTCTTCGAACTGCAGGAGGGCGCCATCGCCGAGGAACGGTCGTTCGCGGCCTTCGTGGCCGAGCTCGTCGACCGATGGAAGCTGCCGGCACGCGTGTCCGTGGAGGGCGATCTCGAGACCGTGCCGGCCGACGTGCTCGACACCGCACACAGCATCGTCTCTGAGGCGTTGGCCAATGCGGCGAAGCACTCGGGCTCCAAGGACGTCGCGATCCGCGTACGCGCGGGCGAACGGGAACTGCGCATCGAAGTGGAAGACAGGGGCCGCGGGATCGCGGCCGTGACGGATGACGACCCGCACTTCGGACTGCGCCTCCTACGGGCGCGGGCCGAGCAGTTGGGCGGGTCGATCGAGATCGGTTCGACGCCCGGGAGCGGCGTTCGCGTGGTCGCCTCGCTCCCCGTCGGAGGGCGAGGAGAGAAGCGATGAGGATCATGGTGGTGGATGACCACGCGCTCGTGCGCCGTGGCATGACATACGTCGTGAAGGAGGGCTTCCCCGAGGCCGATGTGGTCGAGGCGGAGTCCTCGGCCGCGGCGCTCGAGGTCTTCCACGGCGGGACCGAGATCGATCTGGCCCTCGTCGACGTCCGCATGCCGGACCTTGACGGGCTCGAACTGCTTCGCGCGATCAAGGCCGAATGGCCGAGCGTGCCCGTGATCATGCTCTCGACCTACGAGAACGCGCCGTACGTGAAGCGTGCCCTCGCGGACGGCGCCGCGGGCTACCTGTTGAAGGACGCCACGCCCGAAGACCTCTCCCAGGCCATCAACGTCGCGATGTCGGGCAGCGGAAACGTGCTCTCACCGCGGGTGATCCAGAACCTGTTCGAGGATCAGGAGTCCGGCGCACATGGCGGCTCGCAGAACGGTCGTCGCAGCGACTACTCCCTCACCCAACGCGAGCACGACATCCTCGCGCTGCTGTCGGAAGGGCGCTCGAACCGCGAGATCGCAGGGGCCCTCTTCCTCAGCGAGAAGACGGTCAAGGCGCACCTCGCCGCGATCTTCCGCAAGCTGGGGGTCACCAACCGGACCCAGGCCGCGATGATGGCGGTCCAGATGGGGGTCGGACCTACGCCCGGAGCGTTGGTCAACGACCTGTGAGCGAAGGGCCGGTGGCCGGGGCGTCGGACCCGGTCGCCGGTCCTTTTCACGTTCCGGTGCCGCGTGCCTCATCGACGACCCTTCCGCGCGTTGACCGCGTTCTCTTCGATCCTCGCCTTCACCACTTTCCTCACCAACGCGGAGGGTAGTGGGTCGTCCACGGTGAAACGCATCGTTCCCTTCCCCGACAGGTAGGGCTTCAGCTGTTCCCCGAGGGCCTGGATCACCTTCGTGCTGGCCGGGAAGAAGCTGCAGTGATCCTTGAACGCCGCGTAGGACACCAAGAAACGACCGTCGAGCTTGAAGGCCGGCATCTGGTAGCTGATCGTCTCGACCGCACCGGGCGCGGCGGCGCCGATCGTCTCGCGGAGCTTCTGCAGCGCGACGCGCTGATCCTCTGGGAGGGCCGAAAGATACTCATCGACGGTCGTTGGTGTCGCCATGCCGACTCCTTCCTATGGGACCGTTCACGGATACGTCATCCCCGGCGGGTGTCACCGTTGGCCGATGACCGCGCCGTCTCTATCTCCGCGACCATCGCGGTGGCGAACGGATGGATGCGATCCTGAAGATCGTCCCAGCGCTCATCTCCGATCCCTAGATAGGCGTCGCGGGCCCGGACGAGCACCGCGCGATGCTCCGGCGCCGATCGCGGGAGCGCCCACCCAGCCGCTGCCTGCTTCGACAGGATGGCGCCGCTCACGACACCGGCCCAGATGCGCGCGAGCGTCAAGGCGACGTTGCGGGTGTCGGCGTCGAGGTCCGCGACCAGGGACCCCACTCCCGCGACCATCGCCTGGAGGACGTCTTCGGTCGGGACGGGCTCGAAGACCGCGGACGGCGCCGGTCCCGCGAGGGGTGTCGCGCCGAGCAGCGACATCGTGATGAGCAGCGCGAGATCCGGGTCAACCTTCGATGATCGTAGCTCCAGATCGCCGGCCTCGAACCGATCGCGCCACCACTCTCCGTACTGGAAGTCCACCCTCGGCGGGTATCGCCACGGATGGATCTCCCAACGGACCACGACCGTCAGCTCCAGGGGTCGAGGGGGCATCGCATATGGATATCGCCCCGACACGACGAGCAGACGGGCGACCAGCCGGCGCCTCTCGGCGACCGTGAGCGATCGCTCGATGACCGCGAGGACATCGACGTCGCTCTGCACCTGAAGGCCTTCGAGGACCGCGGATCCGTGCAGATACGCCCCGACCAGTCCCGCGCCGATCACGTCCCGCAGAGCCAGGAGAAGTGCATCGAGCTGCGCACGATCATCGTCCCCAAGATCGAGGAGCGCGGGCGATGGGTGAGGAGGGGCCATCCTTCGCGGCGAGTCTACGGAGCTTCTGGCTCCACCGGGTTGGCTAGCCGTCCGTGAAGTCCTTGAAGAAGCGGCTGGCCGTCGGACCGCGCTGGCCCTGGTACTTGTTGCCCGCCGCCCCGTAGGGCACGTCGGCCGCGGTGGTGAGCTTGAAGAAGCTGATCTGCCCGATCTTCATCCCCGGATACAGCGTGATGGGAAGGTTCGCGACGTTGGAGAGCTCGAGCGTGAGGAACCCATCCCAACCGGGGTCGACGTAGCCGGCGGTGGAGTGGATCAGCAGCCCCAGGCGTCCGAGCGACGACTTGCCCTCGAGCCGCGCCACGAGGTCGTTCGGTATCCCCACGCGTTCGAGGGTCGAACCGAGCACGAACTCGCCCGGGTGCAGGATGAACGGTTCGTCCGGCTTCACCTCGACGAGCTCGGTGAGGTCCTGCATCTCCTGCTTCACGTCGATGTACGGGTAGCGCGAGTTCGCGAAGACACGGAACTGCGAGTCGACGTGGAGGTCCACCGACGACGGCTGGATGCAGTCCGGATCGAAGGGATCGATCACGATGCGGCCGGCGTCGATCTCCTCGCGGATCGTGCGGTCGGACAGGATCATCGGGCGCTTAGGCTACCCGTTCTGACTCACGGCGACCCAGCGCTCGAGCACCGCCGCGGCCGCCCCCGAATCGATCGCTGCGGCGGCGGCCAGGATGCCCTCAGCCAAGTCGCCGACGCGGCCCGCCACCTCGAGCGCGGCTCCCGCGTTCAGCAGCACCACGTCCCGCCGCGGCCCCGCCTCCCCGCCCAGGATCGCGCGCGCGATCTGCGCCGAGGCGTCGGGGTCCCCGCCCGCAAGGTCGTCCACGCGCGACCGCGCCAGCCCCAGGTCCGCCGGGTCGAGACGGGTCTCGCGGGCCTCGCCGTCGCGCACGTCGTAGACGATCGAGATGCCGGTCGTCGTGAGCTCGTCCAACCCGTCCTCGCCGCGGAAGAGCTTGGCGCGCGTCCCCCGACGCGCCAGCACCCCGGCCATCAGCGGCAGCATGCGCGCGTCGGAGCAGCCGACGGCCTGAGCGGATGGCCGAGCCGGGTTGGTGAGCGGCCCCAGGAAGTTGAAGACCGTGGGCACGCGCAGCTCACGACGCACGGGACCTGCGTGACCCATCGCGGGGTGGAAGAGCGGCGCGAACAGGAACCCGATCCCTGCCTCCGCGATGCATCGCTCGACCCCCGCGGCGTCGAGGTCGATCTTTACGCCGAGAGCCTCGAGGACGTCGGCGGATCCACAGTGGCTGGATGCCGCCCGATTGCCGTGCTTCGCCACGGGGGCGCCCGCGCCGGCCACGACGATCGCCGAGACGGTCGAGATGTTGAACGTGCCGCTTCGATCCCCTCCGGTGCCCACCACATCGACGACGTCCACCGTCGTCCTCACCGGGTTCGCGAACTCGAGCATCGTGCGCGCCAGGCCCTCGACCTCGTCGACGGTCTCGCCCTTGGTCCGCAACGCCATCAGCAGCCCCCCGATCTGGGCCGCGGTGGCGTCGCCTGCCATCACGGTGCGCATGGCCTCCGCCGCCTCATCGGCGCTGAGGGCTTCGTGCGCGCAGAGACGGAGGAGGATCTGGGGCCAGAAGTTGGGGTCGGGCTCCATGGTGCGGGAACGCTAGCAGGTCGCACATCGGCGGGGCCGCTCGTTACACTTGTCACCCCCGACGATCGCGGTCGGACGGGCAGCGCGGGTGTGGTTCAATGGCAGAACGTGAGCTTCCCAAGCTCGAGACGGGGGTTCGATTCCCCTCACCCGCTCCGATCAGCGCCCGCTCGAACGAGCGCTAGCGCTCCTGCACGGACGGAAGGAACCGCGGGGGGCGGCGGGCTCGGGTCACGCGCTCGAAGTGCGTCGCGAAGTCGATCAACCGACCCTCGCTCCACGCCCGTCCGAGGAACGAGATGCCGACCGGCAGTCCGGACACGAACCCCATCGGAGCCGTGACGCTCGGGTACCCGGACACCGCCGCGGGCGACGAGTTGCCGCCCACGTCGTGGTCGCCGTTGACATGGTCGATCAACCAGGCCGGCGCTCCGGTGGGCGCCACGATCGCGTCCGCGCCCGATCCGGCGAACGCGGCGTCCAGTCCCTCTTCGCGTGAGAGCCGTCCCGTCGTGGCCAGTGCCTCGAGGTAGGCGGCGTCGCTGAGCGGTCCCTTCTCCTGCGCCTTCTCGAACAGATCCTGCCCGAAGAACCGGAGCTCTTCGTCGGGGTGCGCCTCGTTGAAGGCGATCAGCTCGGCGAGCGTGCGGGGCGCGTCGCCGGTGACCGCCGCCAGGTAGGCCTCGATGTCGGCTTTGAACTCGTAGAGCAGCACCTCCCATTCGGGCTCCTCGAGCTCGCTCGCGTGCGGCACGTCGACGGGGTCGACGAGGTCGGCGCCGGCGTCGCGCAGCGCACCGAGCGCCTCCTCGAACAGGGCATCGACCTCCTCGTGGAACCCGGCCATGTTCCGGGCGACGCCGATCCGCGCGCCGTGCAAGGCGTCGGATGTCCCTGCGACCTCGACCGGGCGAGCGGCGATCGCGGCCAGCACGACCGCGGCATCCGCGACCGTGCGCGCCATGGGGCCCGCGGTGTCTTGCGTGTGGGAGATGGGGACGATGCCAGCGGCCTCGACGAGGCCGACGGTCGGCTTGATCCCGACGATTCCGGTGAGCGAGGACGGACACACGATCGACCCATCCGTCTCCGTGCCGATGGCCACCGCGCAAAGGTTCGCCGCGACCGCCACGCCCGACCCCGAGGAAGAGCCACACGCGCTGCGGTCGAGGGCGTACGGGTTGCGGCACTGGCCGCCACGACCGCTCCAGCCGCTGGACGCGCGGGTCGAGCGGAAGTTGGCCCACTCCGACATGTTCGCTTTGCCGAGCAGCACGACACCGGCGGCGCGCAACCGTTCGACGACGGGCGCGTCGCGGCGCGGCCGTGCGTCCTCCAGCGCCAGGGAACCGGCGGTGGTGCGCATCGCGTCCGCGGTGTCCAGGTTGTCCTTCACCAGCATCGGGATCCCGTGCAGAGGTCCCCGCACGTGCCCCTCGCGACGCTCCGCATCGAGGGTCTCCGCGATCGCGAACGCCTCGGGGTTGGTCTCGATCACCGAGCGGAGCTCGGGACCGGTGGCGTCGAGGGCCGCGACCCGCTCCAGGTACGCCTCGGTGAGGGAGCGAGCTGTGAGCGCGCCTTCGGCGAACGCCGTCGCGAGTTCGGCGACGGTGGCCTCCTCCCACGCGAAGTCGGGCCGGGGGCTCACACGCGCGCACCCACGAGGGCGAGGAACCCTTCCGGGTCGTCCAGGCCGAGACCGAGCCTGCGGACGGTGACGGCGGCGCCGACCGACCGGCCGCGGACGGGCTCGCGAAGGACGAGGTTCACGATCCCAGCGGCGGATCCGTTCACGAGCCAGCTCCCGGAGAAGTCGGTGTGGACGCCGATGGCCCACCAGACGTCGCGCTCGCGCGAGGCCCGAGCCCCACGAGCACGAACAGCCAGCGCAGCCGCGGCGAGAACCGGATCGCGAAGCATCGTGGGTCCATCGGTTGGGAGCCTATCGCGCCCTCATCCGTCCAGGTATCGCGGTGCAGTGGGACAGATGTCGTTCAGGGGGCACGCCCCGCATCGCGGCGTCGGCGCCTTGCAGATCTCGCGGCCCAGACGGATCAGCGCCACGTGCAGCGGGGTACGGAGGCCGTCGGGCACGAGGTCGTGCAGGATGCGGTCGGCTCGCTCGGCCGAGGCCTTGGGCGGGATCAGGCCGAGGCGCCTCGACACCCGGTGGACGTGGGTATCCACGGGGATGGCGTCGCGACCGAGCGCGAACGACAGCACGACCGCGGCGGTCTTCGGGCCGATGCCCGGGAGCGTCATGAGGTAGGCGCGCACCTCGGCGTCCGGCAGCTCGCGAAGGCGGCTGAGGTCGTAGCCGCCTTCGCGCTCGTGGACCTCACGGAGGATCGCCTGGATCCGTGGAGCCTTCGAGTTCGCGAGCCCACCGCTGCGGATCGCGTCCGCGACGGCCTCGCTCCGTGCGTGCTCGACCGCGACCCATCCGGTGGGGAACGCGCGCCGCAGATCCGCGAAGGCGCGTTCCGCGTTGAGGTCGCTCGTGTGCTGCGAGAGCACGGTGAGGATCAGCTCGTCGAGGGGGTCCACGGCGCGCGGTGGCGAGAGGTCGCCGAAGCGCTTGCGGAGGCGGTTGAGGATCGTGCGCACCCGCCGTCGGTCGGCCGCGGTGGGGCCCTCGGAGGCCGAGGGCGGGCCGGCCGGACTCACTGCGCCGCCGGCGCCTCGCCTCGGGCCGCGTTGCGGAACTGCGTGAGCGACGGCTCGAAGTGCAGCTTGATGTTGCCGGTAGGCCCGTTGCGGTGCTTCGCGATGATCAGCTCGGACTCGCGCTTCTTCTCGGGGTCGACGTCGTCGCGGTGGATGAACATCACCACGTCGGAGTCCTGCTCGATGGCGCCCGACTCGCGCAGGTCCGAGAGCTGCGGCCGCTTGTCCGCGCGCGCCTCGGGGTTACGGTTCAGCTGGCTGAGGGCGACCACCGGGATGTGCAGCTCCTTGGCGAGGAGCTTCAACGACCGGCTGATCTCCGCCACCTCCTGCTGACGGTTGTCCGGCCTCCGCTGGTTGGGCGAGGTCATCAGCTGGAGGTAGTCCACGATGATGAGGTCGAGACCCGTGCGGCTCGTGCGCATGCGCCGGGCCTTGGCCCGGATGTCCACGATGTTCACGTTGCCGGAGTCCACGATGCTGAGCGGTGCGTCGTGCAGGGTCTCGGCCGCGTGCACCACCCGCGACCAATCGTCGGGGCCTACGCGCTTGTTGCGGATGCGATCCCAGGGCACGCGCGCCTCGGCGCAGAGCACGCGCATGCCGATCTCGAAGCGCGACATCTCCAGGGAGAACACGGCTACCGACTTTCCGTCCACGGCGACGTTGCGCGCTACGTTCATGGCGAGGGAGGACTTACCGACACCGGGACGCGCCGCGATGATGATGAGGTTCCCCGGCTGGAGTCCCGACATCAGGTCGTCGAGGTCGCGGAAACCGGTGGGCAGTCCCGTGTAGGCCGAGTCGCGGTTCTGGATGGACTCCAGGTCGACCATGGCCTGGTCCACGAGATCCTTCAGGACCGCGACCTCATCCTTGTCCTCGCGGCGGGCGACGTCGTAGATGCGCTGCTCGGCGTCGTCGGCCGTCCCCTCGGGATCCTCGGGGGCCGCGTAGGCCATCTCCATGATGTCCGCCGCCGCGGAGATGAGTCGGCGCAGGAGCGCGGTCTGGGCGACGATCCGCGCGTAGTGGCCCGCGGAGGCAGGTGTGGGCACCTGCTCCACGAGATCGCGCAGGT
Organism: uncultured Actinomycetes bacterium; assembly: GCA_963810915.1. GTDB lineage: Bacteria > Actinomycetota > UBA4738 > UBA4738 > HRBIN12 > JAOUEA01. Next base: position 916,749 of record CAWEPH010000006.1, read on the forward strand.
ACAGGGGGCCGCCGACCTCGTCGAGGATGCCCTGGCGTTTGAGGACCTCCACCGCGGTGATGAGATCGACGGGCTCACCCTTGGCGTAGATGCCGCGCAGAGCCTGGTAGATGCGCGCGTTGGCTCCGCGATAGAAGTCCTCGGGCTGCAAGGCCTCGACCACGTCGGCGATGGCCTCCGAGGAGAGCATCATGGCTCCGAGGACGGACTCCTCGGCCTCGACGTTCTGCGGTGGGATGCGGCCGTCTCCGCGCGAGATCCGCCGTACGTCCTCAGCGACGCGCGCCAACCCCCACCCCCCCTCGCCCGGGCCCGATCCCCTCGAACCCATCAACCTCGGGGACCCTACGCCCGCCTCCGTGGCGGTGGCAGTGCATAACCCCTGTGGATTGTTCGTCCGCAGGTCGCGCGCGAAGATTCCTTGTCACTCCGCCTCTGACCTGGGCTTTCCACATGTGGATAACCATGTGGAACATTGTGAATCACAAGGGTGACATTCACGCCGCGATTGGGTCCGATGCGACCCAGCGGCATCGACGGGTCCCGTGGCGGCTCGCGCACCGTCAGTCCGGGAGACGATCGATCAGGTGGGCGACCTCGCCGACCTTCTCGAATCCGAGACCGATCAGGATCGGGCTCGACATCGAGCCTCCGTACGTGACGACCGCAGGCGTGCCGCGGCGCACCGCGTCGTCCCACGCCGCCACGAGCAGGGATGTCATGGCGCCGCGGCGACGGTCGGAGGGCAGGGTAGCGCCCCCGCCCACGTACACGCCCTCCGGCGCGAGCCAGGCGCGCCCCGTGGCCAGCGGACGGCCCTCGTCCAGGGCGAGCAGACGCGCGGTGTGCCCACCCTCCTGCTCCGCGCGGAAGGAAGCCTCGGCGTGGTCGAGCGCGTCTCGTCGATCGGCCGGCGGCCATCCGAAGCCCTCGGCCGCGACCTCGATCGACGCGATGTGATCCTCCAGGGTTCGCACGGTTCGTACGTCGAGATCGCCGGCTACGGCCCGACTCGGGGCACGCGTGAGCACCAGGGTGTCAGAGATCCCCTCCAGTTCGAGGGCTCGCCCGGTGAGCTCCGCCACGATATCGCTCGGGGTCGCGTGAGATCCCACGGTCCACACCGCGGCCTCGTACCCGCGGGCACGCACGAGCGAGCGGATCTCGGCGAGCGGTGCGTCGATTTCCGCATCGAAGCGCACGCGACCCACCCCCGCCGACCAGAAGTGTCGCCCCGGCGTGCAGAGGACCACGAAGCGAGGATCCACGATCCGCTCCTCGTCGGGACCGATCTCGACGTAGGCGAGATGATCCTCGGCGAACTCCCGCAGGGACCGGTCTTCGTCGTTCACGGGCCGCGAGTGTAGCGGGGCACGGGAGGTCTCGGGGATGCGCCTCAGAGCCCCATCAACCAGCGCGCGACGTCGACCTGGTCCAGATCGGGACCTTCCGTGCCCTCGCCGAGTTCAGCGCCGCGCACGATCGGCACGAGTCCGAAGGCACGCTCACCGAGGAGCGGCTTCGGGTCGATCATCAGCCACGGTTCGCGATGGGCACGCAGGACGGTGTCCGCGTGCAGATCCTGATCCACGAGGACGCGATCCTCCTGCGTTCCCGGAAGTTCGCGGAGGGCGTCGATCGCCGCGTCGAGGAGGGCGCGCTCGAACGGCCTGCCGTGGTGCTCCCAGGTGCTCTCCACGTAGCTCAGCCACCATGCCGCCGCGCGTCCGTCGAGCATGGCGGGCAACGCGGTCAGCCAGGCGCGCCCGGAAGCGGATCGGCGGAGCCAAGCCAACCCCCGGGTGTTCGATCATCCTCCCGACCATAGTCGGAGCTGAGTCGTGAACGTGAAGGGCCGGGGCGAAGCCCCGGCCCTTCAGCCACTCCAGGGCGCCGAGGTCAGCCCTCGGCCGCCACCTCCACGGTGAGCACCGGCTCGACGTCTTGGAACAGGTGCACCTTGACCTCGTGCGTCCCCACAGAGCGGATGGGCTCGTCGAGGTGCACGTCCTTCTTGTCCACAGCCACCTCGGCCTGGGCGGCGATGGCGACGGCGATCTGGTCGGCCGTCACCGAGCCGAACAGCTTGCCTTCTTCGCCGGCGCGGGCCTTCACGGTGATGGGTCCGCTGGCGATCAGCTTGGTGGCGAGCGCCTCGAACTCGCCCTTCTGAGCGTAGAGGCGCCGGTCGTGGGCATGGCGGAGCGCGTCGACCTGCTCGGCCGCACCCTTGTGCGCCTTGATGGCCATCCCCCGCGGAACCAAGTAGTTGCGCGCGTAGCCGTCGGCCACCTCGACGACGTCCCCGGGGACGCCGAGCTTCTCGACGGGCTTCTGCAGGATGATCTTCATCGCGCCGAGTACGGGAGCAGGGCCATCTCGCGGGCGTTCTTGACGGCCAGAGCCACATCACGCTGATGCTGTACGCAGTTGCCCGTGACGCGCCGCGCGCGGATCTTCCCGCGCTCGGACACGAACTTCCGCAGCGTGATCATGTCCTTGTAGTCCACGTACTCGATGCGGTCCTTGCAGAAGATGCAGACCTTCCGCTTCTGCTTCTTCTGCCAGGCCTTGTCGTCCTTCTCGCGCTTGGGGCGCCTGGCCCCGTCGCGACTGCCTTTCCCTTTACCCGGCATCCAGTGGTGTCTCCTCGTTCGGTTGCGAGCCCCCCACCGGCGCTGCGACCTTCTCGCCCCAGTCCCCCGAGGAGGACGCGTTGGAACGAGCGGTCTTCTGGACGCTGGCGGTGGCCCACTTCAGGCTGGGACCGACGTCGTCGGCCTCGATCTCCACGACGGTGCGCTTCTCGCCCTCCTGGTTCTCCCAGGAGCGCTGCTTCAGGCGCCCGGTCACGACGACGCGGGTGCCGCGGGTGAGCGACTCGGCGGCGTTCTCCGCAAGGTTGCGCCAGACGTTGACCCGGAAGAACGAGGTGTCTCCGTCCGTCCAGTTCCCCGCGGCGTCGCGGATCCTCGTGCTGTGCGCAACCGTGAAGTTCGCCACCGCGGCCCCGTTCGCCGTGTAGCGCAGCTCCGGGTCGTCGGTGATGTTGCCCACGATCGTGATCTGGTTGTCGCTCGACATTGCGGCGTCACCTCTCTAGGTGCGCGCTCCGGACGTCAGGCCGGAGCGGGGGAAGAAGCGGTCTTCTCGTCTCGTTGCGTCTGCTTCTTCGCTGGCAGGAGCAGGACCTTGTACCGGATGACCTCGTCGGCCAGGTTCAGGACCCGCTCCAGCTCCGCTTGGACCGAGGGCTCGGCGGTGAAGTTCACCACCGCGTAGTACCCCTCGTTCAGGTGCTTCATCTCGTACGCGAAGCGCCTGCGGCCCCACCGATCGATGTTGGACACCTCGCCACCGTTGGCGGAAACCACCTTGGCGATGCGGTCCACGGCCGTGGTCACGACCGACTCGTCGGCCTCGGCGGGCAGGATGAGCATGATCTCGTACTCCCTCAAGCGTCACCTCCTCTGGGCTAGACGGCCCCCTCGTTGAGAGGGAGCAGAAGGAATGAGGGTCGTCCAGCAGTGTACGGGAACCCGGCGAACGCTAGCACCGGGGGGTGACACGGCCCTCACGCGGGCGTGATGACGCCGAGGGGGTCCGCCGACGGCGGACCCACTTGACGTGCACGGATCGGGATGCGTTCAGGCGTCGTCGCCGGACTCCTCGGCAACCTCTTCGACGGCCTCGACGGTGTCCTCCACGCCGGCGACGTACCCGACGGCAGCGGCTTCCTCGACCGCCCCCTCCGTGGCCTCCAGCGTGTCTTCCACCCCGGCCGCGTAGCCCTCGGCGGCGGCCTCCTCGAGGGCTTCCTCGAGCACCTCTTCGGCCTCTCCCTCGCTCATGTCCGAGCTCGGTGTCTCATCGTTCATCATCGGCCCCTCCTTCGATCGATGGACGCCTGACGCGCCCGCGGGACGACGAGCCTACGTGGGGTGGGTCACGCGGGCAAGCCCGCGATCAGGCCGCGGGCCAGCTCGACCCGCGCACCATCAGACGCGCGGGCACGAGCATCGCGCGAGCGGCCGGTTCGCGCCCGTCGACCAGCTCGACGAGGGTGCTGGCCGCGGCGGCACCGAGGGCGGCGGGATCGAAGTCGATCGTGGTGAGGGGCGGATCGGTCATGGCGGCGCGGCCCTCGTCACCCGCGGCGACGATCAGGAGATCGTCGGGGACGCGGATCCCCCGATCGTGTGCTGCGTCCAACAGCTCGTAGCCGAGGCGTTCGTAGGTGCAGAGCACGGCGTCGCGGCGGTCGGCGTCGTCGAGGAGACGTGCGTAGGCCGCGGGGGCGTCCTCGGTCTCGTGCAGCTCCACCACGGACGGTTGCGCGCCTCGCTCCTGGCACCACGCCCGATACGTGGCGATGGCGTCCTCGCGCCAGGCGGTCGGCCACGCGAACGACGCCAGCGCAACTGATCGCGCGCCCGCCGCGCGCAGGTGTTCGAGCGCCTCTCGCACGACGGAGGCGTTGTCGTTGTCGACGGTCCATGCGTCGAGCCCGGGCGTCGACCCGATCGAGACCAGCCGCACCCCGTGCGCTGCGATCTCGACCAGGTTGGGGTCGTCGGGCACCGGCTCCACCACGATCGTTCCGTCCAGCGGCAGCCGACCCCAGATCTGCGGCCCCGCGCTGGGCGGGATCACCACCAAGGCGTAGCCGGCTTGCATCGCGCAGTCGGTGGCGCCGTTCACGATCTGCGTGTACCAGTCCAACGCGAAGAAGTTCGCCTCGACCTCCGGATGCACGGAGAACGCGATGCCCAGCACACCGGTCCGTCCCGCCGCAAGGCCCCGGGCCACGGGGCTCGGCCGGTAGCCCATCTCCTCCGCGATCCTGCGGACGCGAGCGCGTGTCTCATCGGGCAGACGGCCCTTGCCGGAGAGGGCATGGGAGACCGTCGTCGTGGAGACGCCCGCCTCGCGAGCGACGTCCTTGATCCCCACGCCTCTGGGTCGGGCCACAACGCGAGCATACCGTCGAGCACTCGAAGCAATGGCCTGCGTGGGAAGGTCCAGCGGCACACGGGCGTTATGCTCCCCGGAGCGAGCAGGCCGTGCACTTCGAGGAGGCGCGAGCGATGACCGTCACGATCCACGACCTACGAGCATGGAAGGCCGAGGGCCGGCGCTTCACCATGCTGACCGCCTACGACCACCCGACCGCGCAGATCCTGGACGCGGCTGGGGTGCCCGTGCTGCTGGTGGGCGACTCCGTCGGACGCAACGTGCTCGGCTACGAGAACGAGCTGCCGGTCACGATGGAGGAGATCCTCCATCACCTGAAGGCAGTGAGCCGGGGCACGGCGCACGCCATGGTCGTGGGCGACCTGCCGTTCATGTCCTATCAGGCTTCACTGGACGACGGGGTGCGCAACGCCGGCCGGCTCGTGAAGGAGGGCGGGGCCCACGCCGTGAAGCTCGAAGGCCCGCAGGTCGACCTGGTGCACCGCCTCGTGGAGATCGGCATCCCGGTCATGGCGCACGTGGGCCTCACGCCCCAATCGGTGTACGCGCTGGGCGGCTACAAGGTCCAGGGACGCGGCGAGGCGGCGCAGCGGGTGCTCGAGCAGGCGCAACATCTCGAGAAGGCGGGCGCCTTCGCGATCGTGCTCGAGGCGATGCCGTCCGACCTCGCGGCCGACATCACCGCTTCGCTGGAGATCCCCACGATCGGGATCGGCGCCGGCCCCTCGTGCGATGCCCAGGTCCTGGTCATCAACGACCTCCTCGGATTGAACGAGAAGGTCCCAAAGCTCGCCAAGCCCTACGCGGATCTGCGCGGCGTCATCACACAGGCCGTCGAGGCGTTCCGCCGCGACGTCGAGGAAGGCACGTTCCCCGACGACGCCCACAGCTACGGCTAGATACCGGGGCCGCTTCGGGCCCGGCCTAGACTCGCGGGCGTGACCGAACCGCGCGCGCGATGGGGCGGGTTCGCCGCCCTGGCGGTGGGGGCCGTCGTGCTCTTCGCCCTCCTGATGCTGGGGCATCGCCGGTTCGACCCGGCGGCCGCGCTCGCGATCGCGGGAGCGGCATGTGTCGCGGAGCTCGCGGTCGGCGCCTTGGCGCTCGCGAACTTCCGTCAATCCCGAGACCCGCAGGCCCTCTTCGTCGGCGCGGGCTTCCTGGTACTGGCCGTCCAAGAAGGGCTCCTCGGCATCTGGTGGCCGCTCGCACACGACGTGGGCGGGTTCTTCGCCGTCACGGTGGGCACGAGCGCCGGATCGTATGTCGTCGCCCCGCTCATGAAGGCGCCCATCTACGCGTGGCTCGGGGGGTGGGTCATCGCGGCGAATCTCTTCCTGTTGGCCCACCCGTGGCGAGACCGGCGCGGTCAGCCTCCCACCCGAGCCTGGACGATCCTCGGATCGGCCGCGGTCGTCACCGCAGCGGTAGACCTCATCTTCTACAGGCAGTTCCGAACGTCGCCGCCGACCGTGGGCGGGGCGGTCCCGGATCTGTCGTCGTTGCGGGGAAACGCCGGAGCGGTCGGGCTGCTCCTCGGCATCGCCGCCGCGGCGTTGCTCCTCATCGCCGCCGAGAGGATGTGGGGCACCCACGCTCACGCGAGACCGCTGAGAACGTGGCTCACGGTCTCGTACCTCCTCGCGGTCCCGCTCGTGCTCGCCGTGGTGAAGGTGCCCACCCCGGGGACGGGGTATGTCCAGCCAGCGGACCTCCTCGCGCCCCTCGTGGCCGCGCTCGCGTTCGTCGGGTTCCTGCTCGCCCAGCGATCCTCGGACTCCCGGATGCGTCGCGCGACGGATCGAGCGGAGGAGGTCCTGGGCGGCCGCGCGGAGATCGCCTCCATGATCGCCCACGAGATCCGCGGACCCGTGGCGACCGTGCGCGGCATCGCGGGCACGTCGCTCACCCACTACGAGCGCCTCTCCGACGACGAGCGACGCGAGTTCCTCGGCATGATCGAGACCGAGTCGCGCCGCCTGCTCACCACGGTGGACCAGATGTCGATCGCGCTGAAGCTCGACGCCGGATCGTTGCGGCTGAACCTGATCCCGCAGGACCTCGCCGACATGGTGCGGGCCGGCGTGGACGCGACGGAGCCCGGTGGACACGAGATCAGGGTCGATGCGCAGCCCGGCGTGAGCGTCCCCGCGGACCGCACGCGCCTGATCGAGGTCGTCCGCCAGCTCCTCGACAACGCGGTCAAGTTCTCGCCACCCGGGGCGCCGATCGCGGTCGTGGCGCGCCGGGAGGGCCATCTTGGGACGATCGAAGTCGTCGACGCTGGTCCCGGCATCCCGCCCGATCAGCGAGAGCACCTGTTCACGAAGTTCCCCAACTGGCGTCCCGCGGGCTACGAGGAGCAACCGGGAACCGGGCTCGGCCTCTTCATCTGCAGGGGGCTCCTTGCCGAACACTCAGGGGAGATCGGCATCGAAGACGGTCCGGACGGGGGTACGATGCTCCGCGTTCGGCTCCCGGTGGAGGGATGAACGGGTGGGAGACAGCAAAGCTCAGCGCGTCCGGCTCCTGATCTGCGACGATCACAAGATCCTCACCGATGCCCTCGCCACGGTCGTGGGCCTCGACGGCACGCTCGAGATGGTGGCCCCACCTGTGCACGAACCCGAGTCCGCGATCGAGATCTGCACGGAACAGCTCCCCGACGTCGTCCTGATGGACATCGTGTTCAAGGGCGGGATGTCCGGGATCGACGCCACGCGCAAGATCAAGGAGGTCTCCCCCTCCACCAAGGTCGTGATCATGACGGCACACGACGAGGACCGCTTGCTGGTCGAAGCCGTCGAGGCGGGGGCATCGGGGTTCCTGGGCAAGGACGAAGCCGCCGAAGAGTTGCTCGCGGCCGCGAAGGCCGCCGCCGACGGTGAGGTCCTGATCGATCCCGGCACGCTCACGCGGCTCCTCGCGCAGGTGGCCCGCGAGCGCGCCGAACAGCGGGACGCGCAGATGCTCCTGAACGACCTCACCGATCGCGAGCGGGAGATCCTCCAGCTGCTCGCCGAAGGCATGCGCAACGACGACATCGCCAGCAAGCTGTACATCAGCCCCCAGACCGTGCAGACCCATGTTCGCAACATCCTGGGGAAGCTGCGGGTGCACTCGAAGCTGGAGGCCGTCGCCTTCGCGGTCAAGCACGGCGCCATCACCGTCTGAGTGCGGCGCAGAGATACCCGACCACGGGTATGCAGCACGGAGGCCCCGAGGCCGTTATTGGGGTGGACGGGCGGAACGCCACCCCCTCGGCGCCCCGCCCCACGACGATCCAGCGTCGGAGCTTCCACCCCCTCGGCGGCTCCGCGCCAACGAAGAGCCCGAGTCCACCCTCCCGGACTCGGGCTCTTTCTCGTCCGCACCGCGTCAGGGGATCTTGGAGCCGCGGTCAACCCGCGGCCCCGGCCACCCGATGTTCTTGAGGCGATGGAGAGTGAGCCCGCCTTCGACCTGCTCGCGTTCTCGGACCGCCTGGGAGATCCCTCCGAGGTGGCGACCGAGGCCAGAGGGGCGCCCGCGGCCCGCGACACGGAACCCATGACCGAGGAGCAGGCGGGCTACCTCAACCATCTCCTGCGTCGCACCGGCCGCACGCCGCTCGAGGCGCCACTCACGTTCGCCCAGGCGAAGGCGCGGATCGCGGAGCTCCTCGCCGAGCTCGGCTGATCCCGGCTCAGGCGCCCAGTATGCCCCTCCGGATCTTGCCCGAGGATGTCCGAGGGATCTCCGGCACCAGGATCACCTCGCGCGGTGCCTTGAAGCGCGCGATCCGGTCGGCGACCCAGTCCCGGAGCTCGTCCAGCTCCGGTGGATCGTCGATCAAGGCCGGCACCACGTACGCCACGACCTCCTGCCCCCAGTCCGCGTGCGCGCGACCGGCCACGGCGGCATCGCGCACCTTCGGATGCTCGAGGAGCGCCCGCTCGACCTCCTCCGGCCAGACCTTCTCCGCACCGGTGCGGATCAGGTCGTCGTCGCGCCCGAACACCTGGAGGCGACCCTCGTCGTCGAGGCCGCCGAGATCGCCCGTGCGGTACCAGCCGTCCGTCGTGAAAGCAGCGCCGGTGGCGCCCGGGTCTCCCCGGTAGTGCTCCATCAGCGTCGGCCCACGGATCTCGATCCGCCGTTCAGCGTCGAGTCGCACGCTCGTTCCGGCGAACGGGTGACCGTCGTAGACCACGCCACCGCAGGTCTCGGTCATGCCGTACGTGGCCACCACGCGGGCACCCCGCGCGCGTGCCGCCTCGGCGACGCCGAGCTCGAGCGGTCCGCCACCTACGAGCATCGTGAGGCCCGTCAGCGGAACGTCGGCCTCCAGCATGCGGGCGAGCATCACGGGCACCAACGAGACGAACGCCCCTTGGTCGGCGCTCGCCGCGACGGCGGCGGGGTCGAACCGGTCGTGCACGATCACGGGAGCGCCGAGGATGGCCGCACGCAACAGGACCAGGAGGCCCCCCACGTGCGCGGGGGTGAGGCACGAGATCCACGGCGTGGCCTCGTCGGCGCCGAGGGCGACCGCCGATCCCTGCACCGCCTCCTGCACCGCGCGGCGCGAGAGCTCCACGAGGCGCGGCACGCCTCCGGTGCCCGACGTGGCCACCACGACCCCGATCTCGGGACGCACGGGCGTACCGGGGAACGCGGTCTCCCCGAGTCGCTCCAGCAGGGTGGTCGGACGCGCCCGCGCCAGGAGCGCCTCGCGCTCGGGTGGGCTCATCCGGCCGTCGAGCGGCAGGAACGCGACGCCGCGCCACCAGAGGTCACCGACCACCTCCAGCCAGGCCTCGCCTTGCGGAAGGTCGATCGCCACGAGCTCTCCGGGGCCGCCGGAGAGATGGTCGGGGACGCGCATGCGGCAGAGGCTAGCGCCCGCGTGCTTCGGTCGTTCAGCGAATCACGAAGTCGGCGCTCGCGAGCCCCCGATACGAGTCGTCGATGGCCAAGGCCACGGTGTAGCGCCCCTTCGGCAGCGGCCAGGGTCGGAGCTGGTCGCCGTCGAGACGCACCCGACCGTCGACCGTGGCCCCGGTATACGCCCAGCCGTAATAAGGGTCGTGGGCCGGATCGCCGCCGCGCGGGAAGATCCCCACCCAGTCGAAACGGAACCCGGGCGCGGCGTGCCACAGCACGGTGATGGCGTGACCGGGCGCGACCTTCCACGACGCCGTATCCACCACCGGGCCCGATCCCGGGCTCTTCGTCCAGAAGGACGCGCGGGCGAGCTCCGGGACGCCGGCCCCCACCAGCACGACGTCGTAGCCGCCGGGCGTGAAGGCATCCGTGGGGAACGTCAGCGTCCCGTCGAGGGGGGAGCCGCCGGGCGTGGCCTGGCTGGCGACGGCGTCGGTGGTCGGGTCACCCCCCTGCGGGACGATCACCACGCGCTCGCCGGGGTCGCCCGGCGCGTGGTAGGTGACCGAGAGATCGGAGCCCACGTCCACGAGGCGGCTCCCGGGCGAGACGAGGACGGGCGGGGCCACGGGCGTCACGTCGAAGGTGGACACGACCGCCCGATGGTCCGAGCCCCACGGGTGCACGCCGATGTCGACACCGCGGTGGCCCCGCTCCCCCACGACCTCGCTGTCGAGTGGGGTGGCGGGGCCGGCCGCGTACACGTAGTCGATCCGGTCCTCGGGGGCGTCCAGGCGTGGGTTCCAGCTGTCCGGGCTCCGCGGCCGGTCCGCCGGCCACGTGAGACCCGGGTGAGCGACGGGATCGGGGAACACCGCGCGGTAGGAGTCGACGAAGCCGGCGCGCTCGACGAGGCGGCTCACCGGCCAGCGCATGGCGAACCTGATCTGGGGCCGCTCACCCACCGTCGCCTTGGTCCAGTCGTGCGCCGACGGCGTGTTGAAGTCACCGACCAGGAACGTGGGGATCCCCGCCGTGACGACGGGCTCCAGGTCGGACAGGATCGCGCGGATCACCGGCACGCGCACCCGGCGTTCGGTGCTGAGCGCCTGCCGCCGGGTCTCGCCGTCGAGGATGTGGCGCGGGCCGTACGGCCCCGACGGGAGGTGATCGTTCGCGACCGCCGCGACGGCGCCCGGCGCGAGTTGCACGAGCGTATAGAGGCCGTCCGCGCCGGGAGCGTCCACCAGGGGGAAGCGCGAGACCACGTCGGTGCGCCCGTCCAGATAGCTCCAACCCAGCGCGCGCGCGAGTCGGGGGAGGCGGCCGTAGGACTCCTCGAAGCCGATGACATCGGCGTGGGCACGGCGCGCCGCGGCCACGATCTTGGTGAAGTCGACCACGTTCCCGCCGTACTCGATGTTGAACGTCATCACCCTCAGGCGGATGGGAGCGGCCGCCCGCGCGCTGGGCGTGGCGACGAGCATCGGGACGACGAGCGCCGCGGCAAGGAGCCACGCGGCGGGTGGCGGTGGTGGTGGTAGGGCGACATGCGCGGACGCTAGCACGGGCTCCGGACCGCACGGTAGGCACCAGGTCGGGTAGGCTGGTTGACCGTTCGAGTTGACGCTCTAGGAGTGATCGGTCACATGGATTGGACAGCATCCGGTGCCTACCAGGACATCCGCTATGAGACCGCCGAGGGCATCGCCAAGATCACGATCGATCGACCCGAGGTGCGCAACGCGTTCCGCCCCCAGACCACGCGCGAGCTGATCCACGCGTTCGACGTCGCCCGCGACGACCCGGTCGTGGGCGTGATCATCCTCACCGGGCAGGGGTCGGAGGCGTTCAGCAGCGGAGGCGACCAGAAGATCCGGGGCGACGACGGCTACGTCGACGAGCGGGGCATCGGGCGCCTCAACGTGCTCGATCTGCAGGTCCAGATCCGCCGCTGCCCGAAGCCGGTGGTCGCGATGGTGGCCGGCTACGCGATCGGCGGGGGCCACGTGCTGCACCTGTGCTGTGACCTCACGATCGCCGCTGAGAACGCGCGGTTCGGCCAGACGGGCCCGCGCGTGGGCTCGTTCGACGCGGGCTACGGGATCAACCTGCTGGCCCGCCAGATCGGCGAGAAGCGGGCCAAGGAGGTCTGGCTCCTCTGCCGTCAGTACGACGCCGCGACCGCGCTCGACTGGGGCCTCGTGAACGCCGTCGTGCCTCTCGATGAGCTCGAAGACGAGACCGTGCGGTGGTGCCGCGAGATGCTCGCGGAGTCGCCGCTCGCACTGCGCCTGCTCAAGGCGGGGGCGAACGCGGGGACGGACGGGCTCGCGGGCGTCCAACAGCTCGCCGGGGACGCCACCCTCCTCTACTACATGAGCGAGGAGGCGCAGGAGGGGCGCGACGCCTTCAAGGAGAAACGACCGCCCGACTTCACGCGCTTCCCCAAGCGGCCGTGACGTCGGGCGTCGCGTAGGCTCCGCGCGATGAGCTCCCTCGACGTGTGGGTCCGTGGCGCGCGTCCACGCACGCTCGGCGCCGGACTCGTCCCGGTGATCGTGGGCACGGCGGCGGCCGGCCACGTCATCGCGTGGCGCTTCGCCGCCGCGCTCCTCGTGGCCGCCGGCCTCCAGATCGGCGTGAACTACGCGAACGACTACTTCGACGGCGTGCGGGGGGTCGACACCCACGAGCGGATGGGACCGCCGAGGCTGACCCAGTCGGGAGCGGCCAGTCCGCGGGCGGTCTTGGTGGCGGCGTTGATCGCGTTGGGGGTTGCCGCGTTCGCAGGGCTCGCGCTCGCGCTCGCGACCCAGCCCGTGCTGATCCTCGTGGTGGGCGCGCTCGCCCTCGCGGCCGCCCTGCTCTACTCGGGCGGACCGCGTCCCTACGCCGGGCTGGGCCTGGGCGAGTTGATGGTCTTCGTGTTCTTCGGGCTCATGGCGACCTGCGGCTCCGCCTACGTGATGGTGGAGACCGTCCCGGCCGCGGCCTGGTGGTCGGGCGCCGCGATGGGGTTCCTCGCCGTCGCGATCCTGGTGGCCAACAACCTCCGCGACATCCCCACCGACGCCGCAACCGGCAAACACACGCTCGCGGTCCGGCTCGGCGACGCGCGCACCCGCACCCTCTACCGCGCGTGCATCGTCGCGGCGGGCCTGACGCTCGTCGTCGGCGTCGCGGTGTTCATCGTGGATGAGCGCTACGGCATCACGCAATGGGCCCTGTTCGGGCTCCTCGCCTGGATCCCGGCCATCAAGCCGATGGAGCTCGTCGGCACGGCGAGCGGACGGGATCTGATCCCGGTGCTGAGCGGCACCGCCCTCACGCACGCCGCGTGCGGACTGCTGGTGAGCCTCGGCCTCGTGCTCTGGCACGCCCAGCAGGTGATCCCGGCCAAGGTGGTGGGCCTCGCGTGAGCCAGGGCGACGTCGCGTACGCCTGCGCCGTGGGTCTGGTGGACGAGCTCGCGCTCGGTGGCCTCCGCCAGGCATGCCTCTCGCCGGGCTCGCGCTCGACGCCGCTCGCGCTCGCGCTCGCCCGCGATCCCCGCGTCGCGATCCACGTCCATCTCGACGAGCGCTCGAGCGCGTTCTTCGCGCTCGGCATGGCCAAGGCCCTGCGTCGGCCCGTCGCCGTCGTCACCACGAGCGGGACGGCGGCGGCCGAGCTGTTCCCCGCGGTGGTGGAGGCGTCGCAGTCGCGCATCCCGCTTGTGCTCCTGACCGCCGACCGGCCGCCACGCCTGCGGGGGACCGGCGCGAACCAGACGATCGACCAGGAGGACCTCTACGGCGGGTACACCAGGGCTTACTTCGAGCCGCCGGTGCCCGCGGTGCTGGAGCATCCGCAGGAATGGCGCCGAGCTGCTCGGGCGGCGCTCAGCGCGTGTGGCGGCGTGACGCCGGGCCCGGTCCAGGTCGACTGCCCGTTCGACGAACCGCTCACGCCGGAGCACGTCGATATCCCCACGGGTGAACCGATGGAGGCCCCCGCACGTCACGACGCGAACCCCGCACCGTCAGACGACGAGGTGGAGGCCGTCGCGCGCGCGATCTCCGGTCGGCGCGGCGTCGTGGTCGTCGGCGGTTCGCAATGGACGCCACCCGGATCCACGACGTTCCTGGCGGAGCGACTCGGGTGGCCCGTGATCGCGGAGCCCACGTCGAACGTGCGCCGCCCGGGTCAGGCGCTCGGCGCGGGGCAACCCTTGCTCGCTTCGACCAGATGGCTCGAGACACATCGCCCCGAGGTCGTGTTGCAGATCGGCGCCGCTCCCACCACGCGCGCCACGCAGACCCTCGTTGCACGGGCCGAGCAGCTGGTGGTCGTCGACGCGCACCACCTCGAGCCCGATCCGCCCGCCCATGCCGACCTCCGCCTGCACGCGGATCCCGAACGTCTGGCCGAGGCGCTGGACGACCGTCCGATCGCGCGCGACGGCGAGCCGATCGCCTTCATGCGATCCGGTGGAGGCGCCGCTCCCTCGACTGAGGAGCTCGAGTCCAGACGGATCGCCCCGGCCCCACGGTCGTGGTTGGACGACTGGCGCCTCGCCGATGCGACCGCACGGCGGGCCGTCGACGACGTGTTGGATCGATCCGAGCGCCCCACGGAGCTGCAGGTCGCGCGCGACGTCGCCGCCGCGGTGCCCTCGCCGGGCACCCTCTTCGTCGGGAACTCGATGCCGATCCGCGACCTGGACTACGCGATGGCGCCGCGCGACGGGCTGGAGGTCCTGGCGAACCGAGGCGCGAGCGGCATCGATGGGTTGGTCTCGACCGCGCTCGGGATCTCGGCCGCCGGCCCGCGTTCGATGGGGCCCGGGCCCACGGTCGCGCTGCTCGGCGATCTGAGCCTCCTGCACGACGCCGGTGCGCTCCTGTGGAACGCGCGGCGTGGGGCGCACCTCACGATCGTCGTGATCAACAACGGGGGCGGTCAGATCTTCGCCTTCCTCGCGCAACGCGATCTGCCCGAGCTCGAGCCGCTCTTCGTCACGCCGCACGGCGTGGACCTCGGCGTGCTCTGTGTGGCGGCCGGCGCCCAGCACGCGCGAGTGGAGGACTCCTGGGCGCTCGGGCCGGCGCTCGCGCACGCGATCGCCCGCGGAGGTCTGCAGGTCGTGGAGGTGATCGTGGATCCGGAGCGGAACCGCGCGCAGCACGCGCAGGTCCAAGACGCCGTCGACGCCGCCCTGGGAGGTCTGTCCGGGTGAGCGAAGGCCCCATCGTTCGCCCCGCGACGCGGCGATGACATCGACGAGCTCGCGCGACTCCGCTGGCAGCTGTACACGGAAGACGACCCCGACGTCGCCGAGTCCTTCGCGGACTACCGTGATCGCTTCGCGCGATTCGCGATCCCCGCGCTCGCGGACGAGGGCTGGCGGGCGTGGGTGGCCGAGGACGGCGGGCTCGTGGGCGCGATCTGGCGCCATCGCACGCCCCGGATCCCCCAGCCCGGCCGCGGCGATCCAGCGCCCCTCGCGTACGTCACCAACGTCTACGTCGAACCTGCCTACCGCAACACCGGCCTCGGCGCACGTCTCCTGCGCATCATGGTGGATGCCTCACGCGCCGAGGGGTTCTCGCTCGCGATGGTGTGGCCGAGCGACCGATCGTTCCCGTTCTACGAGCGTGGCGGCTTCGCCCGGCTGCCGGACCCGTTGGTCTTGGACCTGGGCGGCGACTGGCACTATCGAGGGCCGGCGGGAGCGGGCGGCGTCGAGTTGACATAGCGTTCCACCGTCGACCCGAAGGAGGCCCTCTGTGGTCATCGCGCGCAGTCCGTTCCCCGACGTCGAGGTCCCCGACGTCCCCGTGGCCAGCCTGGTCCTGGATCGTGCCGCCGCCCGGGGCGACAAGCCCGCGTTGATCGACGGCCCCACCGGGCGGACGCTCACGTACGACCAGCTGGGCGCGATGGCAGGGATGCTGGCCGCCGGGCTCGTGGCCCGCGGTTTCGTGCCCGGGGACGTCTTCGCGATCTTCGCGCCCAACGTGCCCGAGTACGCCGTGGCGTTCCACGGCGTGGCCGCCGCCGGCGGCACCAACACGACGATCAACTCGCTCGCCTCCGTCGAGGACGTGGCCGCCCAGTTACACGCCACCCGCGCCCGATACCTGCTCACCGTGGAACCGTTCCTGGATCGGGCGCTGCCGGCGGCGCGGAAGGCCGGCGTGCAGGAGGTCTTCCTCCTCGGCCAAGACGCGCATGAGGGGACGACACCGTTCGCCGAGCTGCTCGGCGACCCTTCGGGTGCGCCCGAACTGACCCTCGATCCCGCCGAGGCCGTCGTCGCGATGCCGATGTCGAGCGGGACGACGGGGTTCCCGAAGGTCGTGCAGCTCACGCACCGCAACCTGGTGGCCAACACCATCCAATCGAGCGCCGCGATCGACATCGGCGAGCGCGACGTGATGATCGGCATCCTGCCCTTCTTCCATATCTACGGGATGACGGTGCTCGTGAACCTCGCCCTGTGGCGCGGCGCCACCGTCGTCACGATGCCCCGCTTCGAGCTCGACGCCTTCCTCGGGTTGATGCAGGACCACCGTGTGACGTACGCATGCCTCGTCCCGCCCATCGTGCTCGCGCTCGCGAAACATCCGGACGTGGAGCGCTTCGATCTCTCCGCTCTCGAGTTCGTGATCAGCGGCGCCGCTCCCCTCGACGCCGGCGTCGGGCAAGCGGCGGCCGCGCGTCTCGACTGTCAGGTGCTGCAGGGCTACGGCCTCACCGAGACGAGCCCGGTCCTCTCCGCCCCGCTGCGTGATCCTTCGCGGGCGAACCCAGCCTCGGTCGGCGCGATCCTGCCCAACACCGAGATCCGCGTCGTGGCCCTCGAGGAAGAGGCCGACGAGCCGCCCATCGGCGTGGACGGCGAGATCTGGGCGCGCGGGACCTCAGATCATGAAGGGCTACCTGGACGACCCGGAGGCGAACGCGTGGATCTTCCCGGGCGACGGGTGGCTCCGCACCGGCGACATCGGCCACGTCGACGAAGACGGCTACCTCTACGTCGTGGACCGCCTGAAGGAACTGATCAAGTACCGCGGGTTCCAGGTGGCTCCCGCCGAGCTCGAGGCGCTGCTGCTCCAGCATCCCGGGGTCGCCGACGCCGCCGTCATCCCCGCCCCCGATCCCAACGCCGGCGAGGTACCGAAGGCCTTCGTGGTCAAGACGGTCGGGTGCCGACCTCACCGAGGGCGAGCTGATGTCGTTCGTCTCCGAGCGCGTGCCCTCGTACAAGAAGGTCCGCCGCGTGGAGTTCGTCGAGGAGATCCCGCGCTCGCTGAGCGGCAAGATCCTGCGGCGGGTCCTGGTCGAACGGGAGCGCGGCGGCGGCGCCTAGCCGCGTCGACCATCATCCGGCGGTGCGGGAGCGAGTCTGTGCGCGTTCCGGAACAGCAGATACCCGACCGCCGCCATCGCGAGGCCGATCGGGATCAGAACGAGCGCACCGCCGCCGAAGAGCCCGGCGATCGCAAGGCCGACGCCCACCGTGCCGCCGAGGACGGCCACGACCTTCACGGCGATCTGGTTCGCGGTCTGGCCGGCCACCGCCGAAGCCTATCCCCAGCGCAGTGCGTCGAGGAATGCGCGGAACTTCCGGTCGGTCTCGTCGCGCTCGGCGGCCGGAACGGAGCCGGCCACGATGCCGGCCCCGGCGAAGAGGCGGGCCTCGTCGCCGCGCAGCCGGGCGCACCGCAGGGCGATCGCCCAGGTGCCGTCCCCGTTCGCGTCCATCCATCCGACCGCCCCCGCGTACGCACCCCGCGGGACCGGCTCGAGCGCGCGGATCAACCGCATCGCCGCGTCCCGCGGCTCGCCGCACACCGCGGGTGTCGGATGCAGCAGGTGCACCAGCTCGAGGGCATGGGGTGCAGGCTCGCGGAGCCTCCCGCGGAACCGGGTGGACAGGTGCCACACGTTCGCGGTCTCCAAGAGCACGGGCTCGGGATCCCACGCGAGCTCCTCGCAGACCGGACCCAGCGCCGCCGCGATGGCCTCCACGACGATCCGGTGCTCCTCGCCGTCCTTGGCGGACGCCATCAACCGTTGCGCCGAGGCGGCGTCCTCGGATGCGTCGCCGAACCGAGGTGCCGACCCGGCGAGCGGGTTGGCGCGGACCTCCCGCCCGATCCGGGAGACGAGCAGCTCCGGGCTCGCGCCCACCAGCACCGCGCCGCCGTCGACGGGCGCGGCGAATGCGTACCCGTGGGGCTCGGCCGCGCGCAGCCGGAAGAGGAGCTGCCGCGGATCCAGCTCACGGCCCGCCACGAGCTCGACGGAACGCGCGAGCACGACCTTGCGGAGCTCGCCCGCGCGGATCGCGCTCGACCGCGGAGGCGACGGAGCGCTCGTAGGCGTCGGGCAGCGGCTCGGGGCGGACCTGCATGCCGCTGAAGGGCTCGCGCGGGGCGGCGCGCCCGACGAAGCGCTCCGTGACTCGGGGCGCAGGCTCCTCGCCGGGTCGCACGAGGTCGATCGCCCACGTCTCGCCCTGCCGATCGCGACGCACCGCGCGGTTGGGGATCTGGAACCAGCCGGTCCTGCCGGGATCGAACGGCACCGAGCCGAAGACGAACGGCGGCGGCGCCCCCTCCTCGGCAGCCACGATCTCGATCCCGCCGAGGAGGTCCCCAGGGCTCGCACCGCCGTGCTGGGCCTGCGGCCCCGAGACGGCCATGTGGAATGCGAAGGGCGAGGCGCCGCCGGCCACGCCGATCCCGTCGCGCTCCATGAAGACGCCCTCAGGGTGATACGCGGCTAGGAGGTCGTAAGCGGATCCAAGTTTCGAGATCCGTGCGTGGGAAGCGGCCGGTCCGAGCACCGCGGGCCGCGCCCGGGGGAGGCCGGGCTCACGCCCGGGTCCCCACCAGGAGTTGCGTGAGCCCGCCCGAGAGCTGCAGCCGTTCGACGTCGTGGAAGCCGGTCGCCTCCATCATCTCCACCATCTCCTCGGGCGGCGGAAGGTAGGCCATGGATCGGGGGAGGTAGGCGTACGCGCTGCGGTCCGAGATGGCCCCACCGATCATCGGGACGGCCTTGTTGAAGTACACACCGTGGCCGGCGCGCAGGACCGGGTTGTCGGGCTCGCTCGCGTCGAGCAGCGCGACGCGTCCTCCCGGTCGCACCACGCGCCCCAACTCGGCGAAGAACCCTCCGAGCGAGACCACGTTGCGCAGGGCGAACCCGCACGTCACCCCGTCGGCGCCCGCTTCGCGCACGGGCAGCGTGAGGATGTCGGCCTCCACCAGCGGCGCCTCCGTGCGCGCGTTCACGAGCATCCCGTGAGAGAAGTCGAAGCCCACGACGCGGTACCCCTGGCGCGCCAGCTCCCGGCACAGGTCGCCCGTGCCGCACGCGAGGTCCAGCACGAGGGCGCGGCCGGGCAGGCGCAGCTCACGCACCGCGCGCCGACGCCACCGCACGTCGAGCCCGAACGTCATCACCCGGTTCACCAGGTCGTAGCGCGGAGAGATCGTGTCGAAGAGGCTGCGGACGGCCCGGCGCTTCTCGTCGCCCTCCGGAAGCTCGGGCCCGATCGTCGCGCTCACGCCGGCGATGTCTCCGGCTCCTCGATGTGCGCCTCCGCCGTCTCGAGCAGCACGCGGCGGAAGTGGTGCGAGACGAGGTGGGTCACCGCCGGGAGCAACTCCGCGAACGCCTCCACCATCTGCTCGGCCGCGCGCTCGTCGTCGCCGGCCGTGTCGCGGATGGGCTTGCGCACGTGCTCGTCGAAGAGCTCGACCGCGCGCTCGGCGAGGCCCCGCATCGCGACGTCGGCATCGCGGGCGAGCCCCAGCAGGTCCGGCAGGGGCAGCCCGAACTCGAGCAATCGGAGCGCCGTGCGGACCATCTCGATGTCCGCCGCCGTGTAGCGCTCGTCGCCCTCGTCGGCGCGTCCCAGTCGGATCCCCTCCCGCTCGACGGCCTGGATCAGGGACGCCGGGACGCCGCTGCGTGCCGAGAACTCCTCGAGGCTGAGCAGCTCGACCTCGTCGCCGGTCTCCCCGCGCGCCGCCGCGACGGCCGCGGCGAGGTCGGCGTCGGCCGCGCCCGAGCTCACCCGCGAGCACGCGTCGGATCGCCGCGAGGGTGAGGCCCTTGCGCTGGAGCGCACGGATCTGGAGCATCCGGTCGAGGTGCTCGGGCCCGTACCAGGCCACGCGCCCCTCCCGCTCGGGCTGCGGGAGCAGGCCACGCGACTGGTAGTAGCGGACCGTGTCCACGGACACGTCGCACGCCGACGCCAGCTGCTCGACCCGGTACCTCATGACCATCCACTCTACGAGTGTGCGCTCGAAGGGTCCACGCGCGCCCGGCGGCACTCAACCCGGGCGACCCGCAGCGAGGCCGCGGCCCCTCCGCGGGCTAGGATGCGCGCGGATGAAGCACGTCGCGCGTCCCGTCGTGAGCCTGGCCATGATCCTCGTGTGCACGGGCGCGACGATGGCGGTCGGCACGGTGCTGAAGGCCCCGTGCGCCAACGGGCGGCTGGTCCGACGGGCGTCAGTACCGCTACCTCTGCTACTCCGACGTCGTCCCACTGCTCGGCACCGAGCAGCTCACGGGCAACCGGCTCCCGTTCGTCAACGGGTGCGTGAAGGTGCAGGGACAGAACTGCGACGAGTACCCGGTCCTCACGATGTACTTCATGCGCGCGTCGGCCTGGATCTCGGGTCCGCACTACGGCTCCTTCTACTACGTGAACGCGGTGCTGCTGGCGATCTGCGCGCTGGTGATCGCCTCGCTCCTCTACATGATGGCCGGGGCGCGGGCGCTCTACTTCGCGCTCGCTCCGACGCTCCTCGTCTACGGCACGATGAACTGGGATCTGCTCGCGGTGATGTTCGCCACCGCCGGCCTCTACTACCTCCTGCGCGATCGCGACGTCCGCTCCGGCGTCATGCTCGGCCTCGGGGCGGCCGCCAAGTTCTACCCGGCGATGCTGGCGGTGCCGCTTCATCGCACACCGGCTCAAGGAGCGACGCCCCGACGCGGCCATCACGCTCGGATGGGCGACCGCCCTGGCGTGGGGCCTCGTGAACCTCCCGTTCCTGATCGCCGGGCCGTCCAGCTGGGTCCGGTTCTTCACCTTCAACTCCCAACGCCTGCCGGACTTCGACAGCCTCTGGTACATCTCGTGTCGCCACGTGGAGGGCGCATGCCTGTCGACCCGCACCGTGAACGTGGCGTCGGGCGCGCTGTTCGCGGCGGCGCTCGTCCTCGTATGGGTGCTGCGCGCCCGTCGATTCCCCGATTTCCCGCGGTGGACGGTGGGATTCCCTCTCATCGCCCTCTTCCTGATGACGAACAAGGTCTATTCCCCGCAATACGGGCTGTGGCTGCTGCCATGGTTCGCGGTCGCGCTGCCCGGGTTGCGCCGCTTCGTCGTGTTCGAGGTCGCCGACGTCGCCGTGTTCGTCACGCGGTTCTGGTGGTTCGGCAAGCTCCAGGGTGACTGGGGCACGCCGCAGACCTGGTTCGAGGCCATGGTGGTGGTGCGTGCGCTGGTGCTCCTGTGGTGCGTCGTGGCGTGGGTGCGCGAGCCGCATCGACCCCTCGTGCTGGAAGAACTCGAGGCCGTGCACGCCGAACCCGAGTCCGGCGACGCCGGACCCGACGCGGAGGTCCTGCCGGCGTGAGCGCCGCGGCGGACGAGCCGAGCGCCCCGGTCCGCCTGCGCGACGGCGTGAGGTACTGCGTCCTCGTCTTCCTCGCGGTGCGGATCGGGCTGAGCCTCCTCTCGGTGAGCGGCGTCGCCCTGATCGAGCCGCGAGGCGGCGTGCTGCCGTCGGTGAGTGGATGGCCGATCGCGCCCGTCTCGGCGGGCTGGCACAACGCGGTGACCGGCACGGAACGTCAGGACGCCGCGTGGTTCTTGCGCATCGCCACCGGTGGCTACCGCGAGGACGACGGCAGCGCGGCCTTCTTCCCCGTCTACCCGATGGCCGTGCGCATCGTCGGGTGGCTCCCTCTGATCGGCCCGCTGGGGGCGGCGCTCCTCGTCTCCAACGGCGCCTTCCTCGCGGCGCTCGTCGTCCTGTACGGACTCACCCGGCTGGAGTTCGGCTCGGTCTCGATCGCGCGGAGGTCCGTGCTGTTCCTCGCGATCTTCCCGACGGCGTTCTTCTTCCTGGCGCCCTACACGGAGTCGACGTTCCTGCTCCTGTCGGTGAGCGCGTTCTGGTGCGCCCGGCGCAACCGCTGGGCGTGGGCCGCGCTCGCGGCCGCGCTCGCCGCCGCGACGCGCAACGTCGGCATCCTGCTGGCCCCCGCCCTGGCGTTCGAGGCCTGGCACCAGTGGCGCGTCGACGGACGCGCGCTCGCCCCTCGTCTGGCGGCGGCCGCCGCCACCCTGCTTGGGCCGCTCGCGTACTTCACGTACTTCCAGCTGCGCTTCGGCGATTTCTGGGCACCCGTGCACGCCCAGCGGAACTGGGGACGTCGCGCGACGATGCCGTGGACGACGCTGGCCGACGCGTTCCGCCAGGCGGATCACCTCTTCTCCTACTGGATGGTGGACCTGCTCGTCGTGGCGGTGGTGCTCGTGGCGGTGGTAGCCGGGGTGCGCATCCTGCGCGGCCCCTACTTCGTGTACGCCGGCCTGAGCGTGCTCGTGGAGCTGAGCGCCCCGATGCCCGGTCGCGCGCTGATGTCGATGCCGCGCTTCGTGGCGGTGATCTTCCCCGTGTTCTGGGTGCTGGCCGTCGGCGTCGAACGTCGCAAGCTCACCGAACCGCTGGTGGTGGGCACCTTCGCCGCAGGCTACGGCGTCCTCGGCCGTGCTCTTCATGAACTGGTGGCACATCTTCTGATGCGGTGCGCGCGAGCGAGTAGGATGTGCCGAGCCACACCGACGGAGGACGCGTGACGATCAGGGTTGCCATCGCCGACGACCATTCACTCGTCCGCCAAGGCCTGCGCCGATACCTGGACATGGCGGACGGGATCGAGGTGGTCGGCGAGGCATCCAACGGCGTCGAGCTGCTCGAGCTGGTGGGCACGGAAGAGCCCGACATCGCGCTCGTGGACATCCGGATGCCGGAGATGGACGGCCTCGAGGCGGCCCGGGAGCTCCGCGACAAGCACCCGAAGATCGGCGTGATCATGCTCACCGCGTACGACGACCGGCAGTTCGTGGTGGAGGCCGTGCGCAGCGGGGCCCGCGGCTACGTGTTGAAGGCCCGCGACGCCGAGCACCTGATCCAGACCGTGCGCCTCGTGGCGGGCGGCAACATGGTCATCGACCCCCAGCTCGTGGTTGCGCTCGCCGAGGAGCTGTCCACCGCGAAGGAGCGCGACCGCAAGGCCGAGACCCTCACCGCCCGGGAGATCGAGGTGCTGCAGCTCCTCGCCTTCGGTCACACCAACCGGGACATCGCCGAGCGTCTCTACATCTCGCCGGACACCGTGAAGACCCACCTCGAGCACATCTTCGAGAAGCTCGGCGCCTCAGACCGCACCGCGGCCGTCGCCGAAGCGCTCCGCAGACGCCTGATCGAGTAGGTCCCCCGCCGTTCGCCGGCGGTCCGAACGGCCCCTCCGTGGGCCGGACGGGGGTTACTCCTTCGGGCCCGCGAGTTCCCTCCGACGGGTGATGGAGCGATGAGCCACAACCCGCCATCATGGGTGGACATGAGCGAGGCCTCCCGCGTCGGCCGTTCCCGGGGAACGGCGATCCTCCTCGCCATCGTCGCGGTCGCGATGGTGGTGGTGTACGCGCTGGTCCCATCGGACACGCACGGGCGTTCGCTCGTCACCGAGGCCCTCGTCGCCGCGTCCTGCGTGATCGGCGCGATGGTGATCACACGCGCCGTCATCAACGGGGCATGGCGGGGTGCGATCTGGCTCGCCTGGACGCTCCTGGTGCTGGGCGCCGCGAGCGCCCTGTTCTTCGTGCTCGATGCCTCCGGCCGCGCGAACTACCGGCCCGGACCGATCGATCTCTGCTTCCTGGTCCTGCTGATCCCGCTGCTGAAGCTGGCGGGCGCGGAGGCGCGTCTGCACTTCGCGCCGCGCCTGCGCAGGGAGCTCAGCGTCGACCTCGTGCTCATCACGGCCTCGCTCACGGTGATCGGATACCTGGCGATCCGGCCGCCCTTCGCAGACGCTCAGGCCTCCATCTCGTCCGCGATCTTCGCACTCCTCGCGGCAACACAGTTCGCGGTCTTCGGCGCGATCGCTCTCTGGGTCCCCACCCGTCCCCACCTCCTGCAGGCGCTCCTGTTCGCGATCACGGCCGCCATCACGGCGAGCTTCGGATGGCAGTGGCTGCACGGCACGTTCGCGGGGACGACCACGTGGGTCGACCTCACCCTGGCGCTGATCCCCCTGGGGTTCGCCGCGATCACCGTCCTGGAGCCGTCGCACACGGAGGCGCCGCCCGCACGCCCGCACCGGTGGACCCGCCCGGTGCTCACGAGCCTGGCGGTCGCGACCGCCTGCGCGGCCCTGATCTTGGTCGCGCTCTACGACGGCACCCGAGGGATGCCCTCCGCCGAGTCCACCGCCCTGATCGCGCTGCTCGGCCTCGGCATCGCGGCACGCATCATCGCGAACCAGGTGGCGAGCACGCAGTCCCATCGGGACGTGGAGGCCGCGCTCGCCGACAAGGAGGCCGCGCTCGCCGAGGCCGACCACGCGCTCGAGCAGGTGCGCGAGGCGAACGAGACGCTGAGCGAGTCCGAGGAACACCTCCGCCTCGTGTTCGACGCCGCCACCGATGGCGTCGCGGAGCTCGACCAGCGCGGGGTGGTGCTCCGCGCCAACCAGGCGCTCTGCCGGATGATGGGGATGGATCGTGAGGCCGTCGAAGGTCAACCCTGGTCCGCGCTGGCCGCCTCGGTGAACGGCGCGGAGGACAGCTTCGCCTCGCTGCCGGGCGCGGGAGAGACGGTCGTGCGACGGACGGACGGGCAGCCGCTCTTCCTGGAGTCGCGCGTCTCGAAGATCCCCGGCACGGTCCCGCGCACGCTCATGTTGGTGCGCGACGTGACCGCCGCCCGCGTGGCCGACCGCACGATCCGCTCGCTCTTCCAGTTCCTCCAGGACCGCGACGAGGATCGCACGCGGCTGCTGCGGCGGACGAACGCGGCGATCGAGGCGGAGCGCAACCGGATCGCGCGCGACCTGCACGACGGGCCTGTCCAGGGCGTGAGCGCTGCGTCGCTGTCGCTGGAGGCGGCCCTGCTGATGATCAAGGCGGGCGACACCGATCGCGGGATGGAGGTGCTCGCCCGGATCCGCGAGGAGCTCACGTCCGAGGCGGACGCCCTCCGTCGCCTGATGTCGGGCCTGCGTCCACCCGTGCTCGAGGAGCGAGGGCTCGTCCCCGCCCTGCAGGAGATGGTGCTCCGCTTCGGCGACGAGCAGGCGATCCACACCGAATTCGCCGGGCGTCTGAGTGGCGATCTACCCGACGACCTCGAGACGCTCGCCTACCGGGTCGTACAGGAAGCGCTCTCCAACGCGGCGAAGCACGCCGACGCCGCCATGCTCACCGTGAGCGTCGAGTCCGACGGCACCCAGCTGCGCATCGAGGTCCAGGACGACGGCAGGGGGTTCGACGCGACGCAACGCGCGGGAGTACCTGCGCGAGGGTCGGGTGGGCCTGGCGTCGATGCGTGAGCGGGTCGAGCTCGCGAGCGGCACCTTCGTCGTGCGCTCCTCGCCCGGTCGCGGGACCACGATCCTGGCCACCTTGCCGGTCGGACACACCGGCGTCGGATCGCGAGCTGACCGTCAAGGTCTAGGTCGCGCCAGCTCGGATCAGTGTCGAAGGAAGCGGACCCTGCGCGGGAGGTGGTCCGGCGCCCTCGCCTCTGCGGGAGCCGCCGGCCCCTTGGTCGGTGACGGCGAACCGGTCGGGGACCCCGAGCCCGACGGCGACGGCGACGCGCTCGGGGTCGGCGTGGCCGTGGGCGAGGGCGTCGGGGACGGCGTGGGGCTCGGGCGTCGGCGTGGGGCTGACCGAGGGCGCGGGCGAGTAGACCGGTGTCTGCGGCCCGAGGGAGCCCGTGAACGTGATGCTCGGGAACGACTCGTACTTGTCGCCCTGCGTCGCCACCGTCATGTAGTCGTGCCAGATCTGCGCGGGGATCGTGCCGCCGTAGACCGAGGGCACGCCCATGATGTTCTCGAGCGGGATCTCGCCCTGCGGCCAGCCCACCCAGACACACGTGGCGAGCTGCACGGTGTAGCCGCAGAACCAGGCGTCCACGTTCTCGTTCGCGGTGCCGGTCTTGCCCGCCACCTCGCGCGCGCCGAGGCTCGCCGAGGTGCCGGTGCCCCCGATCACGACGTAGCGCAACGCGTAGCGTCACCTCGTTCGCGATGTTGGGTTCCACGACCTGCTTGCCCTTGGAGGCGACGTCGTCGATCGGGGAGCCGGCGCCGTTGTCCACCGAGACGAACGGCGTGGCCCAGTGCCGCATGCCGCTCGCCGCGAGCGTCGCGTACGCGTTCGTCATCTCGAGCGGGTTCACGGCGACGCTCCCGAGCGTGATCGAGCACGCGTCGGGGAGGTAGGACCTGATGCCGAGCCGGTGCGCGGCGTCGACGACCGGTTCCGGCGTGAGCTGCGCGATCACCTGCGCGAAGACGGTGTTCACGGAGTGCTCGGTGGCCTGCAGGAGCGTGAACGTGCCCGCCTCGCCGTCGCCGGCGTTCACGGGCGTCCACGGCCCGTCGGGCCCGTTGCAGATCGATTGCGGGATCGTGATCGAGGACGGTCCCTGCCAGTACGAGTTCAGGGAATAGTCGTTCTCCAACGCCGCCGTGAGTGTGTACGCCTTGAACGCGGAGCCCGACTGGCGGCCCGAGCCTCCCCGCAGCGTGGCGAGGTTCAGCTTCGACTTGTTGAAGTCCCGGCCCCCCACCATCGCCAGGACCTCGCCGGTCTGCGGATCGATCGACACGACGGCGGCGGACGGGTTGTCCTTCGTGAACGGGAGATCCTTGCGGACCGCGGCCCAGGCCGCATGCTGCATCTGCGGGTCCAGGCTCGTGGTCACGTCGAGCCCGCCGCCGTACACCCTGGCGCTGCCGTAGCGATCGAAGAGCTCTTGGCGCGCGTAGTCGACGAAGTAGGCGGCGCCGTTCTTGGCCTGGATGTTGTCGCCGGCGTCGGGCACCGTCCCGCAGCATTTGTGCTCCTTCAGCGTCGCGGCCTTCGCCGCGTCGAGGTACCCGTAGCGCACCATCTGATCCAGGGAGTAGTCACGGCGGAACTTGTTGTCGTACGGGCTCGCGATGGGGTCGTAGAGCGACGGGGCGTGCAGGACCCCCGCGAGCGACGCGGACTCGAGCACGGTGAGCTCGCTCGCCGGCTTCCCGAAGTAGGTCTGGGCCGCGGCCTCCGCGCCGTAGGCCCCGTGGCCGAAGTACACGGTGTTGAGGTACTTCGCGAGGATCTGTTCCTTCGTGTAGGTCTGCTCCAGCTTGATCGCGAGCAAGCCCTCCCGGATCTTCTCCTTGATCGTGCGAGGAGGGATCACGTAGTCGGTGGTGCCGTCGGCGTTGCGCACGTACTGCCCGGCGTAGACGTTCTTCACCAGCTGCTCCGTGAGCGTGGATGCCCCCTGCACCGTCCCCCGCTTCACGAGGTCGGTCCAGGCCGCCCGGAAGATGCCCTTGAGATCCACGCCGGGGTGGTTGTAGAAGCCGGCGTCCTCGGTGGCGATCACCGCGTGCTGCAGGTTGGGCGAGATCTTGTTGAGCGGCACGATGGTCCGGTCCACCGCCCCGTGCAGGGACGCGAGCTGGTTGCCGTCGCGGTCGTAGAGGTACGAGGTGCGGATGGGTGGCAGGGCGCTCGGTAGCTCGATGCGCTCGTAGGCGACGAGCAGCGCCAGCATGCCCATCGCCACCATCACGAACGGCGCGAGCACGAACACCCACCAGAATCGACGGAAGAAGCCCCTCTTCGCCTTGGAGCTCTTGGCGGGGGCGTGCCTGGGGATGTGCCGTTTCTGCGGGAGTGGAACGTCGGTTGCCACGAGATGCCGATTCTATCTGGGGAGCTGCGCTCGACGAGGTCCGGCATGCGGGTACCGGGGTGCTGCTTCCGTGGAGATTCGTTGCCGGGAAGCCGGTGGTTCGCTGACCGGTCGCTCGGGAGCGCGGCGGCGTGCGCGGATCAGCCGGTGGCGGAGTCCTGGTGACGAGCCGTGAACGACTCCCGGAGGTGGTTCCACTGGCACTCGGTGCAGACCTCCACGACGTGACACGTGGCCCCCAGATGCGCCGCTGCGAGCTTCAGCCCCGTCTCGATGCTCCACACGCGCCCGTTCTGCTCGCGGAGGTCGTCGCCGTATACGTAGGCGAGGAGCACGAGTTTGACCCTCCCGCAGACCGGGCAGTCGTTGCGCGTGGATTCCCCGACGTGGCGCGCGGCCCGGATCAGCTCGGGATGCGCGTCGCAGATGTCGGTGAGGCCCAGGACGCCGACCTGCGCGTCGCGCAGCAGCGCGCGCTTCGCGAGCGTGTAGTCGATGACGCCGAGCTCGGCCCGGCGGCTGCGACCCAGTGGGGTGCGCCTCAGCTGCTTCGCCATGGTCGGAGCAGTGTACCCCTGGTGCCCGACGAAGGGACCCTCCTTCCGCCCTCCCCCGCCGCATCGGTCTACCCCGACGAGCGGGGTAGCCTGGGGCGTAGGAGCGTTCGATCGGGAGGTCGGAGATGAGCGAGATCCGCGTCGTATCCTCGGCGGACCGGGACGGCTGGACCGAGATGGCGGATCCCCCCGGCGAGATCCCGTCCGCTTGGCGCGACCTCACGATCCTCGAGTCCGGGGGCGGCGCGTTCACGACCGGACTGTGGGAGCGCGAGCCCGACACGTGGCCTCTGGAGCGAACCTACGACGAGGTGGCGGTGATCCTGGAGGGTTCGGCAGACATCGAGACCGACGACGGCACGATGCTGCACGTAGGTCCGGGCGACGTCCTGGTGACCCCCAAGGGGTCCAGGGGCGTATGGCACGTGCGCGAGACCATCGTGAAGTTCTTCGCGATCTACGACGCGTGATCACGGTGGACCCGTCGTCGCCGAACCCGTGGGGCTCCCTCGAGCCGGAGGGCGAAGAGCCTGGCGCACCGATGCCCCTGTACCCCGAGGTGGGCTCGTGGAGGACCCTCGGCCGCGGGCTCCGCAAGCGATGCCCGCGATGCGCATCGGGAGGCATCTTCTCGTCGTGGTTCACGTTGCGGGCGGCGTGCCCGCGATGCGAGCTCCGGTTCGAGAAGGAGGAGGGCGGCTACCTCGGCGCCATGGTGCTGAACTTCATCGTGGCGGTGGGGCTCTGGGTCGCACTGATGGCGATCTGGCTGGTCTTCACGGTGCCCGACGTGCCGGTGGCGCCGCTCTCCGTCGCGAGCTGCGTGCTGTTGATCGTGGTCCCCCTGATCTTCTATCCCAACTCCAAGGCGATCTGGGCCGCGGTCGAGTTCCTGGTCCTGAAGACCGATCCGGACTACCGACCGCCGGTGCGGCGCGACCCCCGGGCGAAGGGCCTGGAGTAGCCGCTGGGCGATCACGGCGGCGCAGCGCCGGGCGAGGCCACCGGCAGATCGACGACCGCGCGCGAGCGCGCCGTGATGAAACGATCTCCGGGGAGCAACAGCAGCGAGCCGACGGGAACACGCACATCGACGAGCACCTCCGTGCCTCCGGCGTCACAGGCACACGCCGTGAGGGTGCCGCCGTTGCGCTCCGCGTACTCGGTCGCCACCTCCGACGGTTCCATGCCCGTGGAGAACGCCATGCTCCTCGGCGGCGGCGAGCGCGGCGGCGTCCGCCGCCTGCTCCGCGTGCGCGCGTGCCACGAGCGCGTGCCCGACGTCGGCCGCGCCCATCGTGATGACCACGAGCAGCGCGATCACCGCCGCCGTCACGACGGTCACCGAGCCCCGCTCCTCGCTCAACCGAACTCCTGACGATCGGTCGAGGTGGCATGCATGGGCACGCTGCCGCCGAACAACCAGTCGATCAACGGCACGCGCACGGCGGAGACGTAGTCCACCGTCACCGTGACGGGGTCGCCACGGACGCCCGCTCTGCCCACTGAGAGCGAGAGCGCGGCCGGGTCGAGCGAGGGCGCGGCGGCAGCCGCGGCATCGCGGATCGCTGCCGCATCGTCCTGGAGGGCGGCGGCGCGCGCCCCGGCGCGCGCCGCCGACTCCACCAGCAGCCGGTCCCGGACCAGCAGCCCGACCTGGACGACGGCCAGCGTGATCACGAGGAGCAGCGGGAGCACGAGCGCGAACTCGACGGCGGCGGTTCCCCGCTCAGCGTCGATGCCGGTCCTACGCCGCACCGGCGTTCCCGATCACGTCGTCGATCACCTGGTCGAAGAACGCGGGCAGCTTCCCCGACGAGTGCGCCCACGCGATCAGCACGACGGCCACGGCGGCCGCCGCCAGGATCACGAGCGCGTACTCCGCCGTGGTCTGTCCCTCCTCGCGTCGAAGGAGCCCCAGCGCACGGAACCACAGGACGTGCACGAGCACCATCCGATCCACCTCCTCTCGCTCAACGGATGGACTGCACGGTGGTGAGCAGCACGGGCACCACCGTCAGGAGGAGGAAGGCGGGGAGGACGAGGAACACGAGCGGGAAGAGCATCTTCACCGGGCGCGGTGCGGGCCCGCTCGGTGATCGCGGCGCGTCGGGTGGCACGAACCGTCGACGGCGAGCTCGGCCGTCGCTTCGGCCAAGGACGAACCCAACGACTCCGTGCGGGTGACGGCCGCCACCGCTCGCGTGAAGTCGGGGAGTCCGAGCCGGCCTGCGAGCGCCCGCAGCTCGTCGCGCCAGCGGGCCCCCAGATCGACGCTGTCGAGCGTGCGGCGTAGCTCGCCTGCGAGCGGACCCTGCAGGCCGTCGGTGGCTCGCCGCAGGGCGAGGGGTGCTGCGAGTCCCGCCGACGACCCGGCCGCGAGGAGGTCGAGGAGCTGCGGGATCTCGGCGTCGATCGCCGTCCGTCGTCGTCTGGCGGCCCGAGCCGCCACGAAGCAGCGGCAGCCTGAGGCCGACGAGACCGAGCACCGGCGCGATCAAGCGGACCCGGCCCGGGTACGAGGAGCCCGAGCAGGACGCCCGCCCCACCCGTCACCAGACGGAGGCCCGCGAATCGCGCCGGGGTGAAGGTCCATCCGCTCGTCGCGAGCGCTGCGTCGGCGCGGGATCCGCGAAGCCGCCGGCCCACCCGAGTCCTGCCGAGCCTCGTCAACGGATCGGCGGGAGCGACGCCCGCGTCATCGTGGGCAAGGGGAAGCCGTCGCAGGATGGGGACCGTCGAGGCGGTGCATACGGCCAGCGCACACGCAGCGGCCGCGCCGAAGGCGAGCAGCATGGTGACCTCCGTCATCGGACCTCGAGGAGGTGCCGGATCCAAAGGAACGCCAGCCCCTCCATCGCGAGGCCGACCGTCACGGCGGCGATGCCCGCGGGCGTGCGGAACGCGCCCTCGATGTCGCTGCGCGAAGTGAGCCAGAGGAAGCCGAAGAACCCGATGGGGAGGAACCCGAGGATCGCGCCGGAGAGGCGTGCCTGAGCGGTGAGGGCTCGCACTTCCTGGGCGGCCGCCCGTCGTTCGCGCAGCGTGACACCCACCTGATCGAGGACCATCGGGAGATCGCCACCGCTTCGGCGATGCAGGTGCAGGACGCCCGCGAGGAGCCTCGCGTCGCCGGTTCCCAAGCGTCGTCGACCCAGCCGTCGAGCGCGTGCTCCAGCGGGACGCCGACCGCGAGCTCGTCCACCACCCGACGGATGCTCAAGCTCAACGGGGCGGGCGTCTCCTCGGCGGCGTATCCGATCGCCTGCGGGAGCGACCGGCCCGCCCGCAGTGCCGCGGACAGCGCCCCCACCGCGTCGGCGAGCTGCTCGTCTTCCGTCGCCGATCGCTTGGCAGCCCGCCGCCTGGTGACGAGCCGACGCACGAAGAGGGCGGCGGCGGCTCCCAACGCGGCGCCGAGCGGCGCGACGAGCACCCATCCGACCACCGCGCCCGCGGCCACCCACGGGACCCAGGTCGGCACCGAACGCATCTGCAAGCCGGCACCGAGCGCCGCTACACCCTCGGGCCGGTGCACGCGTTCCAGCAGCGCCGCTCGCCGATGCGCCGCGCCAGCCCGGCCGCCGAGCCAGACGAGGAGGAACGCGAGGACCCCGACCAGCGCGATCATGCGTCATCTCCCGGCTCGAAGAGGGCTTCCCGCACGTCCTCGCCGCGGTCCGTCAGCGTCTCGGCCACCTGCGGGACGGAGCCGGTGGCCACGAACGCTCCGTCGATCCCATCCCGCGCCCGGAACCGGAAGAGGGTCGCGATCAGCGGCTCGCCCCGGTGCGTGCCTTCCACGGACGGCGATCTCCCAGACCACGCGGCGGCCGTCGCGCAGCCGGGCGAGCTGCACGACGACGTCGACCGCGGACGCGACCTGGTTGCGGATGTGCGCCGCCGGCAGCTCGACGTCCGACATCATCGCCATCGTCTCGAGGCGCCACAGCAGGTGACGAGCGCTGTTCGCATGCGCGGTGGAGAGCGATCCCTCGTGGCCCGTGTTCATGGCCTGCAACATGTCGAGGGCCTCGCCGCCGCGCACCTCGCCGACGATGATCCGGTCGGGGCGCATGCGCAGCGCGTTGCGCACGAGATCCCGAACGGTCACCTCGCCGCGACCCTCGACGTTGGCGGGCCGGGCCTCCAGGGCCACGACGTGCGGCTTGGCCAGCCGGAGCTCGGCCGCGTCCTCGATCGTGATCAGCCGCTCCCCGTCGGGGATGAAGCCGCTCAGCACGCCCAAGCAGCGTGGTCTTGCCGCTGCCGGTGCCCCCGCTCACCACCACGTTGGCGCGGCCGCGGACCGCAGCCTCGAGGAACCGGAGCATGCGCGGTCCCAGGCTCCTGCCCCGCAAGAGGTCCTCGGCGCGGATGGGCACCTGCGAGAACTTGCGGATCGTGAGCGTGGGACCGCGGAGCGAGAGAGGCGGGATGATCGCGTGGACCCGCGAACCGTCCGGAAGTCGCGCATCCGCCCAAGGCGATGATTCGTCGACCCGGAGGCCCAAGGGTCCCACGATGCGTTCGATCAGATGCAGGACGGACTCCTCCCCCTCGAATAGCCCATCCGGCGCCCTCTCGATCCGCCCCTCCCGCTCCACGTACACGTCGTCGGGACCATTCACCATGACCTCGGTGACGCTCGGGTCTTTCAGCAGGAACTCGATGGACCCGAACCCGACGACCTCGTCCGCCACCTCGTTGACCACGCGCGTGAGCTCGCGCTGGGGCAGGATGGCGCCGCCCTGTCGCAGGACGCCCAGCGCCTCCTCACGCACGCGCACCCGCCGCTCGGTGCGGGGCGCCGACGCGAGGCCGCGCGCATCCACGCGCTCGCGCAGCTGATCCCGCAGGTGCCGTCGCACGCCCGCGAGCGCGTCCGCGCTCACCTGCGCCTGCTCGCGATCCTCCACCGCCGACCTCCGTCCGCGCCGAACCCACGTGTCATCAACGAGGGGAAGCTGCGAGGGGGAAGCGACGGTCGGTGTTCTGGTGACCGCCGAGGGGAAAGCGAACGATAGCGAGCCCGGCGCGTCGAACCCATCCCCAGCCCGACCGATTCCCGGTTCTTGTCGGGGGACGATGTCCGAACGTGTCGGGTGAGACGGCCGCGGTTCGTTACCGCTCGCCGGGGTCGGTCGGCATGCGTTCGTCCACGATCGCCTGTGCGCGTTCGCGGCTCTGGGGATGACCGGTGACGGCCTCGAGGAACGGTTCCCGCTCGAGCGCCAGGAGCGTCATCGGCGTCGCAGCCGTGACGGTCGCCGTTCGCGGCACGTCGCGCAGCAACGCGATCTCACCGATGTGCTCGCCGACGCCGCGGTCGGTCACGTGCGCGCCATCCCGGGTCACCTCGGCCTCGCCCGTCTCGATGACGTAGAAACGCTCCCCTACCTCCCCCTCGCGGATCAGGACGTCGCCGGCCGCGAGCTCCGTCCGCTTGAGGTTGACGAGGATCCGCTGGATGGCCGGCGCAGGCAGCGGAGCGAAGATCGGTATGCCGCGTATCAGCTTCAGCATCTCGGCGTCCGGGGCCCTCGCCTCGCGGTCGATCGCTGAGAGCGGGACCCAGAGCGCGAGGGCGGAGATCGGAGCTAGCGCACCGACCACGATGAGGGCCGTCCGCACGCCGAACGCCGCCATCAGCGCTGAGGCGCCCAGTGCGCCGGCCGCCGTCCCCAATGTCCCCAATCCTTCGACGATGCCGAACACGCGCGCCAGGACCTCGTCGGGCGCGATCCGCTGCAGGAGGGTGTTGCCGGCCATCCACGAGACGCTGCCTCCGGCACCGGCCGCCGCAAAGAGGAGGGGCGCGCTCGCTGCGGACGGAGCCGCGCCGACGACGATGATGGGCGCCCCGAACAGGAGCGTGCCGCCGGCGAGGGACGGGACCAATCGGCGCCGACCGACCAACGCCACCGTGAGGAGCGCCCCGACCAAGGCACCGACCCCCGCGGCCGAGTTGAGGAATCCGGCCCACCCCTGACCCTTGTGGAGCAGGTCGATGGCCACGCCGACGTAGATCACGTCGAGGGCTCCCAACAGGAGCATGCTCGCGGCCATCACGATCACGAGCAGGCCCGCCCTGCGTTCCTCAGCGAGCACGCGGAAGCCTCCGAACGCCTCGCGTACCACGTCGTGCGCATCCATCGGCTCCTCGGGGCGCATCCCGCCGGAGGCCACATCGAGACGCGCGACCAAAAGGGCACCGACGAACACGACCACCGCGAAGAGGGCGAACACCGCGGCCGGTCCGGTCTTCGCGAGCACCACGCCGGCAACGAACGGTCCGATCACCAGCGAGGCGCTCTCGGCCATGGCCGACACGGAGTTGGCCGCGGTCAGCTCCTTCGGGCTGAGAGCCACGCTGGGCAGGAGCGCGGACTGGGTGGGTCTCGTGAACGTCATGCTGGCGGCCGCGACGGTCGCGAAGACCAACGTCAGCCCGAACGGCGCGTCCGCGGCCAGGGCGATCGCGACCACGCCGAGCGCGACCGCCTGCGCGAGGTAGCTCACGAAGAGCACACGGTCGCGCGCGAACCGGTCGCCGGCGAAGGCCCCGAACGGCGCCACGAGCCCCGCCGGGACCAGCTGGATCGCCGCGGCCAGCCCGGCGGCCGTAGCCCCCCCGCGGTCGTACGCATAGACGAGGATCGCGATCCACGTGCCGTACTCCGACATGCCGAACCCGAAGAACGCGAGCTCGATCCGTGCCATCCGAGGATCGCGCGCGATGGCGCTCACGGTGCGCACCTGATCCCTCATGCCGCGCAGCATCGCACCCTCGGGCTCACCCGGTTTGCGGCCCCGAACCCCTGGCCCGAGGATGGGCCCCGTGGAGATCCCGGAGATCCGCTACGCGAAGACCCGTGACGGGATCCACATCGCCTATCAGGTGCTCGGCGACGGCCCGGCCGACCTGTTGTTCGTTCCGGGCTTCGCGTCGAACCTGATCTGGAACTGGCAGCTCCCCTCGTACGCCCACTTCCTGCGGCGACTGGGTTCGTTCTGCCGACTCATCATCGTCGACCGCCGCGGCTGCGGGGTCTCCGACCGGCTCTCACCCGAGGATCTCCCGTCCCTGGAGGTGATCGCGGACGACCTCGGCGCGGTGCTGGACGCCGTGGCGTCCGAGCGCGCGTCGATGTTCGCGGCGGATGAAGGCGCGCAGGGCGTGGCGCTCTTCGCAGCGACCCATCCCGAGCGGGTCGAGCGCCTGATCATCTACACGATGGACCCGATGGGCGACTTCCAGCCCTGGGCCGACGGCTACAAGTCGCGCGAAGAGCGCGAGGCGTTCCTGGAGGCGTTCATCGTCGAGGTCGTCAAAGGTTGGGGCACGAGGGAGTTCGCGCATTCCGACCCGCTCGGAGGTCTCGTGATCTGCGGACCTTCCCTAGCCGACGATCCGAACGCGATCGATTGGTACACGGCGTTGTTGCTCCTCTCCACCAGCCCGAGTGGAGCGGTCGCGTTCCATCGCATGTACTTCGAGACTGACGCCCAGCCGATCCTCGCGTCCATCCGCGTCCCGACGTTGTTGCTCCACCGCGTCGGCGATCTGCTCGAACCGATCGAAGCGTCGCGCTTCATGGCCGGGCTGATCCCCGGCGCCCGCTTGATCGAACTGGACGGGGACGATCACGTGTGGTTCGCGGGCGACACCGACTCCATCGTGGACCCGATCCAGGAGTTCATGACGGGTGCCCGGCCGGCGCACGACCTCGACCGCGTCCTGGCGACCGTGCTGTTCACCGACATCGTCGGCTCGACCGAGATGGCGGCCAGGCTGGGCGACACGGCATGGAAGGAACTGCTCGCCACGCATGACGAGTGGGCAAAGACGGAGATCGCAAGACATCGAGGGAACTACGTCCACACGACGGGCGATGGTCTGCTCGCGACCTTCGACGGACCGGCACGAGCGGTGCGATGCGCACAGGCGATCGGTGAGGCGGTTCGGTCGCTCGGGATCGAGCTCCGGTCGGGTTGCCATACGGGTGAGATCGAGCTCACCGCTGATGACGTGCAGGGTCTCGCCGTGCACATCGGCGCCCGAGTGGCCGCTGCCGCCGGGCCGGCCCAAGTTCTCGTCTCCTCCACGGTGAAGGATCTCGTGGCCGGATCCGGTCTCAGCTTCGAGGATGCCGGCGTGCACGAGCTGAAGGGCGTGCCCGACACCTGGCATCTCTATCGGGTTGTCGGCTGATGGAGACCCCTCGCACGCGGTACGCGAAGACCGTCGACGGGGTCAGCATCGCCTATCAGGTGCGGGGTGACGGGCCCGTCGATCTCATCTACGCGAGGGGGTGGACCCAGAACCTCGAGATCGAGCTCGAGGGACCGCGGAGCGGCGCCTGGTTCAGTGGGCTCGCCTCCATCTCGCGTTTGATCCTCTTCGACAAGCGAGGGACGGGCCTCTCGGACCGCACCGCGACGCCCGACCTCGAGATACGCGCCGACGACCTGCGAGCGGTGCTCGACGCCGCCGGCTCGGACCGCGCTGTCGTGATGGGCGACGCCGACGGTGGCGCCCTCGCGGTGTTCTTCGCGGCGACCCACCCGGAGCGCGTGCAGGCCCTGATCCTCAATGGGGCGTACGCGCGCGCCGCATGGGCCCCCGACTACCCGATCGGGCAGAAGGAGGACGACTTCCTGGCAGACCGAGAAGACACGGCCAGACGATGGGGCACGATCGAGTTCGCGCAGGAATGGGTCGATCGACAGGCGCCCTCGCTCTCGAACGACACCGAATACGTCGAATGGTTCGCGAAGACCTTGCGGCACGGGGCCTCTCCCGCGGCCGAGCTCGAGTTCGAAGACATGTGGCGCGAGATCGACGTCCGCTCCGTGCTCGGAAGCGTGCAGGCGCCAACGCTCGTGGTCGCCACGCCGGGTGCGGGCGATCTGGTCAAGGGGACGGGGGACGTGGCCCGCGAGCGTTACCTCGTCGAGCGGATCCCCGGCGCGAAGTACGTGGAGCTCCCTGGCCGCGACCTCATCATCGAGCACACGAACCCAACCCTGCTCCTGGATGAGATCGAACGGTTCATCCGATCGGTGAGCGCGGAGGAGCGCGAGATCGATCGGGTCCTGGCGACCGTCATGTTCACCGACATCGTGGGCTCGACCGAACGAGCGTCCACGTTGGGCGACGCAGCATGGAGAGATCTGCTGGAGCGCCACCATCGAACGGTGCGAGCGATGATCGGCCGCTATCGGGGACAGGAGATCAACACGGCGGGCGACGGGTTCCTGGCCACGTTCGACGGCCCCGCTCGAGGGGTGAGATGCGCGCAAGCGATCGCCGAAGCGGTACATCCCCTTGGCCTCGAGGTCCGAGCCGGCCTGCACACGGGCGAGATCGACGTCACCGGCGACGATGTTCAGGGTATCGCCGTGCATATCGGTGCCCGTGTCGGGGCCCTGGCGGGTCCGTCCGAGGTCTTGGTCTCGCAGACGGTCAAGGACCTCGTCGCCGGGAGCGGGCTCACGTTTGAGGAGGCCGGCGAGCACGAGCTCAAGGGCGTCCCTGACCGCTGGCACCTCTACCGGGTGGTGAGCTGACTTGGAGACCTACCGGACGCGGTACGCGATGACCGTCGACGGGGTGAACATCGCCTACCAGGTACGAGGGAACGGACCGGTCGATCTCCTCTGGGTCGGGGGGTTCACCGCGAACCTCGAGGTTGAATACGACGGCCCAAGGAACAACGCCTCCTTCTACGCGGAGCTCGCCGCGTTCACCCGGCTGATCTTGTTCGACAAGCGCGGGACCGGGTTGTCGGATCGCACGCAGACCCCCGACCTCGAGAAGCGTGTCGACGATATGCGGGCGGTGTTGGACGCGGTCGGCTCCGAGCGAGCGGTGGTGCTTGGCGCCGCGGACGGCGCGGCCCTGGCGGCGTTCTTCGCGGCGACACATCCCGAACGGGTTCAGGCGCTGATCCTCAAGTCTCCCAGCGCGCGCACCGCATGGGCCCCCGACTACCCGCAGGGGATGAAGGAGGAGGACTACCTGGCGGAACGGGAGGATATGGCGCGACGATGGGGCTCGATCGAGCTGGCGCAGGAATGGGTGTCACGTGAGGCCCCCTCGCTCGCGCACGACACCGAATACGTCGAGTGGTTCGCGAAGTCGATGCGACATGGTGCATCCCCGGGGTCCGCCGTCGCGTTCGAGGACGTTTACTACGCGATCGACGTGCGGTCGATCCTCGGGAGCGTCCAGGCGCCCACCCTCGTGCTCGCCATCCCAGGAGCGGACGAGCAGTTCGAGACCGTAGGCGCTGGACAGGACCGAGACCTCGCCGATGGGATCCCCGGCGCGAAGTACGTCGAGTTGTTTGGGCGAGATCTCGTCATCATCGCCACGAACCCGCGAGTGCTTCTCGACGAGATCCACGGATTCATCAACTCGGTGAGCGCCGAGGAGGCCGAGTTCGATCGCGTACTCGCGACCGTGCTCTTCACCGACATCGTCGGCTCGACCGAGCGCGCGTCGGCGTTGGGAGACGGGGCGTGGAAGGACCTACTCCGACGCCACCACGAGGTGGTTCGCGCCATGATCGGCCGTTACCGCGGCAAGGAGATCGGCACGGCGGGCGATGGGTTCCTCGCGACCTTCGACGGCCCCGCTCGAGGCGTGCGCTGCGCGCAGGCGATCGCCGAGGCCGTGCAACCCCTAGGTCTGGAGATCCGAGCCGGCCTGCACACCGGCGAGATCGAGGTGACGGGCGACGATGTCCAGGGCATCGCCGTCCACACGGGCGCCCGCGTCGGTGCCCTCGCGGGACCGTCCGAAATCCTGGTCTCCCAAACCGTCAAGGATCTCGTGGCCGGATCGGGTCTCGCCTTCGAGGACGCCGGCGAGCACGAGCTGAAGGGCGTGCCCGACCGCTGGCGCCTCTATCGGGTGGTGGGCTGAGGTGGACATCCCTCGCACCCGGTATGCGAAGACCGTCGACGGGGTCCACATCGCGTATCAGGTACGGGGTGACGGGCCTGTCGATCTCATCTACGCGATGGGATACACGGCGAACTTCGAGGTGGAGCTCGAAGGACCTCGGAGCGGCATGTACTTCGATGGGCTTGCCTCGCTCGCCCGACTGATCCTGTTCGACAAGCGTGGGACCGGGTTGTCGGACCGAACCCAGACACCCGACCTCGAGATGCGCGCGGACGACCTGCGAGCGGTGCTGGACGCGGTCGGATCCGAACGAGCAGTGGTGCTCGGTGCTGCCGACGCCGGCGCCCTGGCGGCCTTCTTCGCGGCCGCCCATCCGGAGCGGGTGCGGGCCCTGATCCTCAACGGGGCCTACGCGCGGAAGGCGTGGGCTCCCGACTACCCGAACGGGCAGACGGAGGAGGACTACCGCGAAGGTCGAGAAGACATGGCACGACGCTGGGGGACGATGGAGCTGGCACAGGACTGGGTCGATGCCGAGGCGCCGTCGCTCTCGCACGACGCGGAGTACCTGGAATGGTTCACCAAGACCATGCGCTACGGCGCTTCCCCTGCGGCCGCCGTCGAGTTCGAGGACGCGATCTACGCCATCGATGTACGGGCGATCCTCGGGACGGTGCAGGCGCCGACCCTCGTGCTGGCGCAGCCCGGTTCTCTGGACACCGCCGGCGGGCGCGAACGCGATCTTGCAGACCGGATCCCCGGCGCGAAGTACGTCGAGCTTCCGGGGCGGGACTTCATCATGGAGCACACCAACCCCGCCCCCCTGCTGGATGCGATCGGAGGGTTCATCCGATCGGTGAGTGCTGAGGAGCGCGAGATCGACCGGGTCCTGGCGACCGTCCTGTTCACCGACATCGTGGGTTCGACGGAGCGGGCGGCCCAACTCGGGGATGGAGCGTGGAGGGCCTTGCTGGAGCGGCACCACGAGGTGGTGCGGGCGATGATCGGGCGGTACCGGGGCACCGAGGTCAGCACGGCGGGCGACGGGTTCCTCGCGACGTTCGACGGACCCGCCCGAGGGGTTCGCTGCGCGCAGGCGATCGCTGAAGCGGTGCAGCCGTTGGGGCTCGAGATCCGAGCCGGTTTGCACACGGGTGAGGTGGAGACGATCGACGGCTCGGTAGGCGGCATCGCCGTCCACACCGGCGCGCGCGTGGGTGCCCTCGCAGCACCGTCCGAGGTCCTCGTCTCGCAGACCGTCAAGGATCCGGTGGCCGGCTCCGGCCTCTCGTTCGAGGATGCCGGTGAGCACGAGCTGAAGGGTGTCCCCGACCGGTGGCGCCTGTACCGGGTGGTGAGCTGATGGAGTCCCCTGAGACCAGGTACGCCCTGACCTCGGACGGCGTCTACGTCGCGTACCAGATGCTCGGCGAGGGCCCCATCGACCTAGTGTTCGCCTTCGGCTGGCTCAACAACGTCGATTCCGTCTGGTCGATCCCGGAGATCGCATCGTTCTATCGACGCCTGGCCGCCTTCTCTCGCTTGATCATCTTCGACCGGCGCGGCACGGGGTTGTCGGACCGCATCACCGAGGGTGAGGCTGCAACCTTCGAAGCCGGCATGGACGACATCCGAGCAGTGATGGATGCGGCAGGATCCGAACGGGCCCTGCAGGTCGGGTTCCAAGACGGCGGGATGCTCTGCGCGCTGTTCGCGGCATCCTTCCCGGAGCGAGCCACCGGCCTCGTGATCATCGGGAGCTCGCCGGTAACCATCTGGGCACCGGACGCTCCCTGGGGATGGACGGAACAGGAGTATCAGCCATACCTCGATGCCTTGGTGCAAGGCTGGGGCACACCCGGATGGACCGCGCGGCACATGGAATCGATGGCACCTTCGTTCCGAAGCAGCGACCGGGCGGCCGTGGAGCGCTTCGCCAAGCATTTCCGCGCGTGTGCGAGTCCGGGTACGGCGCTGGCGATCGAACGGATGCTCATGCACAGCGACGTGCGAGGCGTGCTCCCGACGATCCAGGTGCCGACGCTCGTGATCCACAACGTCGATGATGCGGTCGAAGAGGTCAGAGCAGCGCGCTACACGGCTGAAGAGATCCCCGGGGCCAAGCTCGTCGAGCTGCCGTTCACGGAGCATGCGCCCTTCTACGAGAGCGCGAACCCGACCCTTGAAGCTGTGGAGACGTTCGCCTCGCAGGTTCGAGCGGAGCAGGCCGAGTTCGACCGCGTGCTCGCCACCGTGCTGTTCACCGACATCGTGGACTCCACCGCCCAAAGCGCGGCCATGGGCGACCACCTGTGGCGGGACGTGCAGCAACGACACGACCGCATCGTGCGGGCGAACCTCGCACGCTACCGAGGGAGAGAGATCAAGACGATGGGCGACGGATTCCTCGCCACGTTCGACGGACCCGCACGCGGCGTGCGGTGCGCCGAGTCGATAGCGGCGGCGATACTGCCGCTCGGGATCGAGATCCGCGCCGGGCTGCATACGGGCGAGGTGGCGTTCGAAGGCGACGATGTCAACGGCCTGGGGGTGGCGATCGGGGCGCGCGTCGGAGCCCTCGCTAGAGCGTCCGAGGTGCTGGTCTCCCAAACCGTCAAGGACCTCGTGGCCGGCTCCGGACTCACGTTCGAGGACGCCGGTGAGCACGAGCTGAAGGGCGTGCCCGACCGCTGGCGCCTCTACCGGGTGGTGGGCTGAGGTGAACACGCCTCGCACCCAGTACGTAAAGACCGACGACGAGGTGTATATCGCCTACCAGGTCGTCGGCGACGG
Source organism: uncultured Actinomycetes bacterium (assembly GCA_963810915.1). GTDB lineage: Bacteria > Actinomycetota > UBA4738 > UBA4738 > HRBIN12 > JAOUEA01. The sequence continues at coordinate 958,865 of CAWEPH010000006.1, forward strand.
TCCAGTCGACCTGGTCTGGCAGTTCGACTACTTCGGGAACGTCGACGCCGTGTGGGAGCACCCGCTGTGGGCGCGCTTCCTCGGCGGCTTCGCGGAATTCTCTCGGCTGATCCTCCTTGATCGTCGAGGGACAGGGCAGTCGAGCCGCAACGTACCGCCGTCCGATCTTGAGACCCGCGCCAGGGACCTGCGGACGGTCCTCGATGCATTGGGATCCGACGTCGTGGTGGCGGCTGGCCACGGTCAAGGAGGAGCCGCGAGCGCCCTCGCAACGTACCGCCGTCCGATCTTGAGACCCGCGCGAGTGACCTGCGGACGGTCCTCGATGCGTTGGGGTCCGACGTCGTGGTGGCGGCCGGCCACGGCCAGGGGGGAGCAGCGAGCGCCCTGTTCGCCGCTACGGAGCCGGATCGGGTGCGCTCGTTCGTGTGGGATGAACCGGTAGCGCGGACGTTGTGGGCACCCGACTATCCGTGGGGCGTGAGCATCGCATATCTCGAGCGACGCACGTCGGCTGACCCAGGACCACTGGGGAACGGATGCCTTCTTCGCGATGTTGGCGGCGCTTGATGACTATCCCGTGCCGACGGAGGTGACGATCGGGTACGGGAAGCTCTGCCGATCCACCGCCACCCCGGACGTCGCGCTCGAGATCGATCGCATCTGGAACGAGACCGACATCCGCGGGGCACTTCCGTCCGTGCGCGCGCCCGCACTCCTCACCGAGCTGGATTCCGGTGATCCGGGCCAGATCAACTACATCGCGTCGCTGATGCCGGACGCACGGGTGGTTCGGATCCCCGGCGAAGATGGATACCAGCCCGAGGTGATCGACCGCACTCACGATGCGATCCGGGCCTTCCTCGGGCTGGCGACGGCACCACCTGGCGCGGACCGGATCCTGGCAACGGTGCTGTTCACCGACATCGTCGATTCCACAGGACGAGCGGCCGAGCTCGGTGACTCCGCCTGGAGGCAGGTCCTGGCGGCGCACGACGAGCGAGCTCGCGACCGAGATCGAGCGGTATGACGGACGCTATGTCCATACGACCGGCGATGGGCTGCTCGCCACGTTCGATGGACCCGCGCGGGCGGTGCGTTGCGCGCGTGCGATCGCGGACGCGGTCCGCTCGCTCGGTCTCGAGATCCGCGCGGGCTGTCACACCGGCGAGATCGAGCTGGTCGGCGACGACGTGCAGGGCCTCGCCGTGCACATCGGCGCGCGCGTGGCGGCGCTGGCCGGAACCCCCGACGTGCTCGTTTCCTCGACGGTGAAGGATCTCGTCGCCGGCTCCGGCCTCACCTTCGAGGATGCCGGCGAGCACGAACTGAAGGGCGTGCCCGACCGCTGGCACCTGTATCGGGTGACGGGCTGATGGAACGTCCCGAGGTCCAGTTCGCGAGGGCGTCCGACGGCGCGTACCTCGCCTATCAGACCTTCGGGAGCGGTCCTATCGACATCTTCTGGCAGGAAGAGTTCCTCGCCTTGGTCGACCAGTTCTGGGACTCCCCACCGGAGCGCGCGTTGCACGAGGGATTGGCCGAGTACGGCCGCGTGACCATCTACGATCGGAGAGGCACGGGCTCTCGAGCCGCAACGTGGCGCCCGGCAACCTCGAGACCCAGGTCGCGGACACCCTCGCCGTCCTCGATGCTCAAGGCATCGAGCGCGCGGTCTTCGGTGGGATCCTCGAATGTGGAGCCGCGAACGCGCTGCTCGCCGCCACCTACCCGGACCGCGTCCAGGCGCTCCTGTGGATGACGCCTGTTCCTCGGACGACCACGACGTCGGACTACCCATGGGGAGTCGGACCCGAGTACGTCGAACGCGAGCGGAGATCCTCGAACGCTGGGGGACGTTACGATGGGCTCGCGAGTTCGTCGAGATGAACTCGATGGTGATGGGCGGACCGTGGGCAAGCGGAGGAGTACATCCGGTTCATCACGAGAGCGAGCCGCAGGACCTGCACGCCCGACGTCGCGAAGGAGCTCAGCCGCATCTGGTACGACACCGACATCCGGGGCATCCTCCCGACGATCCAGGCACCGATGCTGCTGGTGACCTCCGAGGACGACTGACGACCTGGAATTAGCAGGCTCCGTCGCCGAGCGAGTTCCTCTCGCCGAGATCAGAACGTTCCCGGGTCCGTACCTCGAGATCGAGGACTTCGCCTCGATCCATTCTGCGATCAGCCGATTCATCGGCGCCGAGCGGCCGCCTCTGGGCCTCGATTCCGTGCTCGCGACGGTGCTGTTCACGGACATCGTCGGGTCGACCGAGCGCGGGGCCGCACTGGGGGACTGCGGCATGGCAGGAGATCCACGAACGCCACGACAGGATCGTGCGGGGCGAGCTCGAACGCCATCGTGGCCGTGAGATCAAGCGCACGGGCGACGGCTTCCTCGCGACGTTCGACGGACCTGCACGCGGTGTGCACTGCGCCCGGGCGATCGCCGAGGAGATGCAGACCCTCGGGATCGAGATCCGCGCAGGGCTCCACACCGGGGAGATCGAACTCGACGCCGACGACATCGCGGGGCTCACGGTTTCGATCGGCGCCCGCGTGAGCGCGAAGGCCGGTCCGTCCGAGGTCCTGATCTCCCAGACCGTGAAGGATCTGATCGCAGGTTCGGGCCTCTCGTTCGAGGATGCGGGCGAGCACGAGCTGAAGGGCGTCCCGGACGTGTGGCACCTCTATCGGGTGGTCGACTGAGTGGACACCCCGGAGACGCGGTACGCGAAGGCGCCCGACGGGGTCTCGATCGCGTACCACGTCGTGGGCGACGGACCCATCGACCTCATCTGGCTCCACGCCTTCATGGGAGGGCTGGAGGTCATCTGGGAACACGAGGCGATGCGGTCGCTCACGACCAAGCTCACATCCTTCGCCCGCGTGATCAGGCACGACATGCGCGCGACGGGCCTCTCGAGCCGCGCGGCCGAGCTCCCCGACCTCGAGACGCAGGTGCAGGATGCGGCGGCGGTGCTCGACGCGGTTGGCTCTCGTTCGACCGTCATCTTGGGAGCGGGCCCCGGAGCGCACGCCGCGTCGCTGTTCGCGGCCACCTACCCCGATCGCACCCGGGCGCTCGTCCTCTGGGACTTCTACGCGTGGGCCGGCAACGTGTTCCGCCCCACCGACCTCGACCTCCTGAGCCGGACCTGGGGCACCGAGGCGTCGGCCGCCGCCGCGATGGCCCAGGTGGCCCCATCGATGATCGACGACCGCGAGTTCCTCCGCTGGTACGCCAAGGTCCAGCGCCACTTCGTGCCCCCCGACGTCGCCGCCGAGCTCATCCAGAGCGCGATCGACACCGACATCCGGCCCGTCCTACCCGTGATCCACGTCCCCACCCTGGTGTTGGCCCGAGGATGGTCCAACCACGAGAAGGATCGCGACGTGGCCCAGACGATCGAGGGGTCGACGTTCCTCCTGCTCCCGGGCTCGGACCGGGCGACCTTCGCCGGCAATCAGGACGACCTCGTCGGCGCGGTCAGGGACTTCGTCGGAGGTGGTCCAGCCGCCAGGTCGGGGCAGACCCTTCTGCGAGCCGTGTTGTTCACCGACATCGTGGGGTCAACCGAGCATCTCGCGCGGGTCGGAGATCAGGCCTGGCGGGAGCTGATCGTCGCGCACGACGATCGCTCCCGACGCGCGATCGAACGACACGGGGGCCACATCGTCAAGAGCACGGGAGACGGCGTGCTCGCGACGTTCGAGGGACCCGCGCAGGCCGTGCGTGGGGCGCAGGAGGTCGCGGCATCGCTCGAGGAGCTGGGACTCGAGATCCGCGCGGGGGTCCACGTAGGCGAGATCGAGACCATCGGCGACGACGTCACGGGCGTGAGCGTGAACGTCGCGGCGCGGGTCGCGGCGATGGCGGGCGCCTCGGAGGTCCTCGTCTCCTCGACGGTGAAGGACCTGACCCCGGGATCGGGCCTCACCTTCGAAGACGCGGGGGAGCACGAGCTGAAGGGCGTCCCCGACACGTGGCACCTCTACCGGGTGATCCTGTGATCGATGGTGGTCACCTGACCTGAGTCGACCCGCGGGCCTGCGCCTATCCGAGCCCTCGCCCCACGTATTCGGCTCCGTACCGGCCCTCCATCACACGCCTGACGACCTCCGCGACGAGTACGAGGACGAGCGACGTGAAGAGGATGAGCGACGCCACCGCAACCAGCTCCGGGAGCTGACTCGGGATCCGCAACTGGGCGAAGAGGTAGACGGGCCAGGTGGCCGACGTTCCGGCGAGGAACGATGCGATCGCGAACTCGTCGAAGGAGAGCGTGAACGAGATCAGGAACGCCGAGATGAGGGCGGGGAGCAGCAGCGGGAAGGTGACGCGGCGGAACGTCTGCCATGTCCCGGCCCCGAGGTCGCGGGCCGCCTCCTCGAGCGACAGGCTCAGGCGCCCGAGGAGCGGCATGATCGTGAGGATCACGTACGGGAGCGACACGACGACGTGGCCGATCACGACGGCGTGCAGACCCAGGCCGATGTAGACGCCGGCCACCCGGGTGAGCACCTTGTCCACGAGGGTGAACAGCAGCAACAGCGTGATCCCGAAGACGAGGTACGGGATCACGAGCGGCGAGAAGAACAGCGCCGACGCCGCGGACTTCCCGGCGAACCTCCTGCGGACCAGGGCGAACGAGGCCATCACGCCCAGCGCAACGGCGATGCAGCTCGAGGCCGTGGCGACGATCAGGCTCCTCTTGAGCGCCCCGATCAGCAAGGCGTTGTGGAAGAACTGCGCGTACCAGTGCGTCGTGAATCCCTGGAGGGGGAACGACACATCCCCCTTGTCGAACGAGAAGATCGCGAGGATCACGATCGGCGCATAGAGGAACACCACGAGGAGCGCGAAGAAGACCTGCAACAACCTCAGCCCCAGCTTGGATGCGGCGGCCTCCATCAGCCGCCCACACTCCCCACCCGCACGTAGCGCCCGAAGAGCGCCATCAGCAACGCGACGACGATCAGCAGGAACATCGCCAGCACCGAGCCCGTCTGCCAGTCGAGACCTCGTGTGAACAGGTCTTGGATCGCGTTGCCGTACATGTATCCACTGGTCCCACCCACCAGGAGCGGGGTCACGAACTCCCCGATCGTCGGGACGAACACGAAGACGAACGCGGCGATGACCCCCGGCATGCTCAGTCGGAGCGTGACCCGCCAGAACGCCCGCAACCGGCTGGCGCCCAGGTCTCCCGCCGCCTCCAACAGGCTCGGATCGAGGCTGTCGAGCGAGACGAAGATCGGCAGCGCCACGAACGGGATCCACACGTACGCGAGCACCAAGGTGACGGAGAACTGGCTGTACAGCAGCCACGTGACCGGGTGGTCAGGGCTCCGCAGATGCAGGGAGAACAGCAAGCTGTTGATCACCCCGGAGTCACCCAGGATCACCTTCCACGCGAGGACACGCAGGAGGTAACTCGTGAGGAACGGCGCGATGATCAGCAGGAGCAACACGTACTTCCGCTTCTTCACGCAGAGCGCCAAGAAGTACCCGATCGGGTACGAGAGCACGACGACGATGAAGGAGACCGTGAGCGAGATCCGGAGCGACTTCCAGAAGAGCCGGAGGTAGACGGACCCACCAAGGAAGCGACGCCAGGCGTCCAACGACACGACGCCGGTGTCGGTCGGGAAGACCTTGACGGCCCCGATGCTGTACACCGCCACGTAGACGACCGGCGCGATGAAGAACAGCAGCAGCCAGAGCAGCGGGCCGGAGAGCAGGCCGGCGGTGGCCCCGCGCTCCCGTCCCCGGCTCTGCTTGGCGGACTCAGCCTCCACCGAACCGCTCCCCATCCGCACACGGCCCGCCGCGCCGAGCGTGAAGGGCTCTCACTATGCCGACGACACCTCGGTCCAGTACTGCGAGTACACGGAGCGACGGGAGATCCAGGACTCGATGTGCGCCTTGGGCTCCTCGAGGGCGGAGGGATCATCCAGGCTCAGCGCCTGGACCATGGCCGCGGGAAGCACCGACACATCGACCTTGGTGTTCGCGTGACCGTAGTAGTAGTAGCCCTCCAGGAACTGCGCTGCCTTCGTGCTCGACCAGGAGTCGACGTAGGCGTGCGCGTGCCGGTAGTTCTTGGTGCTCGACGAGAGCCCCATCCCACACGACCACCAGATCCGGCCCTCTTTCGGCTGCATGTAGACGACGTCCATCCCGGCGGTGGTCGCGTAGCCGACCGTGTCGGGCCACGCGTACCCGATCCAGATATCCCCCTTCTTGAACGCCGTCCACAGGTCGTAGGACTGGTCCCACATGAAGCTGACGAGGTGTTTCTTGGAGATCAGGAAGTCACGCATCTGCCCGAGCTCATCGTCCGTCATGGTCCACGGATCGCTGACGCCGTGGTAGTAGCCGGCGATGACGAGCATCTCCAGCGTATTGATCCACGAGATCCTCCCGGCGTAGCGATCGTCCCAGAGCAGGCTCCACGAATCCTCCGCGGGCTGGACCTTGTCCGCCCGGTACAGGGGGGCGATGAACCCCCAGTCCTCGACGATGAAGTACTGCTTCCCGTCGATCTGGCCGGCGGTCTCGAGCTTCGGGCTCATCTGCGCGTAGTTCGAGATGAGCGAGGTGTCCCATGGCTGGACGGCGCCGAGCTCCACGTAGTCCTTGAAGCGATACGCGCAGGGATGGACAACGTCGAAATCCACGCTGCCCGCCACCGTCTTCGTGTACCCGTCGTCGTCGTTCGGGAAGAGGATGAACTTCGGTGTGTCCCCGGTCGCCTGGGCGTAGGCCGCCCAGAGGTTCTGCTTCTCCTTGTCGGGGTAGTACTCCCCGCCCCCGTACCCCGCCCAGTCGAACACCGCGAGGTTGCCGGGCTCGCTCGTGATCGCCGGATGGGTGGAAGCCGAGCCGCTGACCGCGGAGCCGGACGTCGTCGCCTTCTTGCAGGCCGCCAGGACGCCCGCGCCCGCCGCCACGCCCGCGTAGCGCAGGAGGTCTCTCCGTCCGAACTTCCGCGCGATGAACCGATCCAGCTCGTCAGTCATCTTCCCCCCCAAGCGCTCCCAACGGACACGCGTATGATGCCCCCGACTTCGCCGCCTGGATAGTGCCTGGCGGGAAAAAGGTGCGCCTGAGGGGACCGAGGTCGTGCAGGGTTGCGTCAGATGGGCCGCGTTCGCGATCGTCCTGCTGACCGCGTGCTCCATGGGCGACCCTCAGCCTTCGGCGCCGCCGAGCGGGTCGCCATCGAGTGCCGATCACGTACCCATCGCGCACGTCCCGACCCTCCCCGCCACCGCCATGCACGGGTACGTCACGCGCCTGACGCCGATCGACGCCGCGGGCCTGGCCGGCGAAGCGCTGAACGCGCCCGCGCTCGCGTCGGTCCTTGCCGGCGCAGGATTCGAGGGAGGTGTGGAGCGGAGGTTCACGGCGCGAGCGAGGGCCCTGACGGAGGTGGTGGCGCGCGTCCTGAAGTTCGGCACCCCGGAGGGCGCCACCGCGTACGTCGCTTGGTTCGCGTCGCACGGCACCGACCTCCTCGGATCTCGAGCGCAGCCAGCCGATCCCCCCGACGTCCCCGGCGCAGTCGCGTTCCGACACGGCGTGAGCGGCTGCTGCACGAAAGACACGTTCCAGTACATCGCCGCGTGGACCCGGGGTCCCTATGCGATGACGCTTCTCGTCGGCGGCCCGGACGCGGGGCACGGATCCGCGTCACCGCTGGCCGCCGAACTCGATGCCCGTGTGCGGAAGGATGGATGAGCTGATGAGCCTCGACATGTTCTCCGAACTCGCAGGTGGCCTGGATCATCCCGAGGGGATCGCGCAGGGACCCGACGGTCGCATCTACGCCGGCGGCGAGGCGGGCCAGATCTACGCGATCTCGACGACCGGCTCGGTGGACACGATCGCGTCGACGGACGGCTTCATCTACGGCGTCGCGGTGGACGGCAACGCCAACGTCTATGCATGCGACTTCGGTCATGCAGCGGTCTCACGCATCGCACCTTCGGGTGCCATCGCCACCTATTCCACCGGGACGCCCGAACGTCCGATGCGCGTGCCGAACTTCGCCGCCTTCGACGACGCCGGCAACCTCTACGTCACCGACTCCGGCGAGTGGAGCGATGACGACGGGCTCGTGTTCCGTGTCGCGCCTGACGGCACGACCGTGGTCTGGAGCGACGGCGTTCCCCGGTTCCCGAACGGGTGTTGCCTGGACGCCGACGGGGGCGCGCTCTACGTGATCGAGTCACACGGTCGGTGCGTGTCCCGCGTCCCGATCCAAGGCGACGGATCCGCGGGCCCTGCCGAGGTCGTCGTCGCGCTCCCCGGATGCCAGCCGGACGGGATGGCGTTCGCGCAGGACGGCAGCCTCCTCGTCGGCTGCTACCGGCCGGACAGGATCTACCGGATCCCGCCCGACGGAGAGCCCGAGATCCTCGCCGAGGATCCGGACGGGGTCGTCCTGAACCAGCCCACCAACGTGGCGTTCGTCGGCTCAGCGCTCGACAGGCTCGCGGTCGCGAGCCTCGGCGGGTGGAGCGTGATGTGGGCCGACGTCGGTGTGAAGGGTCTGCCCTGCGCCATCCGTTGCTCTGACGCCACCCGGTCGGGCCGGTGTCGGCTTCGGCGATGACGGCCAGCTCGGCGACGGGAAAGGAGTCCTCAGCTACGTGCCCGTGCGCGTGCATCTGATCTGAGGACGACTCACGCCTGGTCGATCGGCTGCGTCGTCCCGTAGACGTTGGGGCTGATGCGGTAGGCGCGGGCCTCCTGCGCGAGCACCGTCTGACGGACCTCCTCCATCTGGGTGGCGCTCAGATGTTCGAGCGACGATCAGTACCAAGACCTCCCGCTCCTCTTCGCTGGCCCCCCGCCACCCCACGCGGACGCCGCCGACCTCGGGCGCGTAGTACTTGAGCTGGTGGGCACCCGGCTCGTCGGGATTGAACTCGTCGACCACCAGCACGTCGGTGTAGCAGTCGACCGGAACGCACGTCTGTAGTCCCACCTGATCCACCTTGCCGCGATCGGTCCAGTTGACGTCGGACCCTCCCCAACCCTCGGCGTAGCTCGGAGTGTGCAGACGAGGCACGGCCTGCATCGTCACGCCCGGGCGAGCGCCATGAAGACCCGCGATCCACGTCGGCGTCTTCACGATCTCCTTGCCGTCGTATTCCTCTGGGTACTGCCCGAAGTGCCAGATGTTGCCGTCGTCGTCCTGCGCGAAGAACGCCAGTTCGTTCTCCTCGAGGGTGCCGCCGGTGAAGTCGCGGTCCCACGCGACGATCGTGCGCACGCCGTCGACCAACTTGGTGAGATCGGTGACGGTGAACACGACCTTGCGACTGACCCGCTCTCCCTCGTCCAGCGCGTGACCCTTCCACGTGAACCGCGTCCCGGGAACGAGCGGGAACCACGGGTTCGTCACCTGGGTCGGGTGGCTGAAGTTGGCGGGGTCGAAGTCCTCGTCACTCGCCACGGGCGGCAGGCTGGACACCGGCTCGGTGCTGGTTCCCCCTCCCGCCCGGTCGCCGCACGCCGAGAGGACGACCAGCGACACCGACACCGCGAGCAGGACGGTCATCCGAGAACCACGCATCACGATCCTCCTGATCTTCATGTACGCCCCTTCCGAGACCTCGTCTCGGAAGCGCGGGGTCCTCCGAACCGGTTCATGCGGGCATTGGGGGGACGGGGCTCGGATCGATCGCGTCGGCCCGACGTGACCTCCCGAACCGGAGGTAGAGGGAGGGGAGGACGAACAGGTTCAACAGGGTCGTCGTGATGAGCCCCCCCAGGATCACGATGCTCATCGGATACTCGATCTCTTCCCCCGGCAGATTGCCCGACAGCACGAGGGGGACGAGCGCGAGTCCTGTGGTCAGCGCCGTCATCAAGATCGGGGCGAGCCGTTCACGCGAACCGCGCGCCACGAGTTCGGGACCGAAGGTCATGCCCTCGTGGTCCTCGAGGTGCTTGTAGTGGCTGACCATCATGATGCCGTTGCGCGCCACGATGCCGAGGACGGTAAAGAACCCGACCAGCGAACCGATCGAGATGATGCCGCCGCCGATGTAGTACGCGGCGAGCACGCCGCCCACCAAGGCCATGGGCAGCGTGACGAACGCGAGCGTCGCCAGACGCCAACTCCCGAACGACGCGAGCAGGATCAGGAAGATCCCGATCACGGCGACGGCGGCGAACAGGAAGAGGCGCGACTGGGCCGCTTGGCGCTCCGCGAACTCGCCCAACACCTCGGCGTGGACACCGAGCGGGAAGTCCACGGACTCGAGATCCTGCTGCAGCTCCTGGACGACCGAGCCGAGGTCGCGGCCTTCCACGTTGGCGCCGACGGTGATCGTCCGTGAGAAGGCCTCGCGCGAGATGGCGTTGGGCGTCGGAACGAGGCGCACGTGGGCCAGGTCCTGCAGCTCCGCGTACCCCCCGTCGGGCGTGTCGATCTGCATCTCCTTCACGTCGCTCAGGCTGTTGCGCGACGCCGGCGTGCTGAACACGTGCACGTCGTAGGCCTTGCCGTCCCTGAAGATGTCCCCGACCTCTTCGCTCGCGAGCATGGTGGCCGCCGCGCGGCGCACGTCGCCGGGTTTCAGCCCGTAACGCTCGGCCTTGACGAGATCGACGTCGATCCTGATCTGCGGGATGTCGGCCTGGAGTTCCACGTGCTGCTCGACCACGCCGTCGATCTGCCCGAGGAGCTCGCCCACCTCGTCCGCCTTGGCACGTAGGGTCTCCAGCTCGTCACCGAAGATGCGCACGACGATGGCGTCGCTGGACCCGGCGAGGACCTCATCGATCCGCTCGTTCAGGTACGTCTCACGGTTGCGGAAGAGCCCGGGGAAGCCCGCGATGACCTCGTCGACGGCGGCCACGGTCTCGTCGAACGGCGCGTCCGGGTCGATGCTGATCCAGTTCTCGCCGAAGTTCACGCCGTTGATCTCTTCCGAGAGGAACGCCTGACCGATGTGGGAGCCGAAGCTCCGCACGCCGGGGATCGCCGTGAGCTCGCGGCTGGCCTGGGTGACGATCCGCCGCTCCTCCCCCACGGACGTGCCGGGCGCGGAGATCCAGTGCATCAGGAAATCGCGCTCCTGGAACGTGGGAAGCAGGGCCTGCCCCAGCAGCGGGAGCGTGACGGCGCCCGCCACCATCAGCGCGCCCACCGTCGCGTACGCCGGTTTAGGGCTGCGGATGATGGGCGCCAGCATCCGGTCGTAACCCCGCTGCAGCCATCCCACGAGCGGCGATTCCCGGCGTTCGAGCGGCGCCTTGCGCAGCAGGAGCATCGCCATGGCCGGCGTCGAGATCAATGCGACCAGCGTGGACACCGCCACCGCCAGGGCGTACCCGGTCGCGAGCGGGCGGAAGAACGAGCCGGTCAGGCTCTGCAGGAAGAAGATCGGCAGCAGCGCCAGGGCTTCGATCATCGACGCGTACACCACGGCGCCGCGCACCTCGAGTGACGCATCGAAGATGATCTTCGCCGTCGTCGGGACGGACCGGTCGTCGCTGACCTTGCGATGGATGCGCAGGCGCCGCACGATGTTCTCGCAGTCGACGATCGCATCGTCGACCACCGCCCCCAGGGCGATCACGAACCCCGCCAGGATCATCGTGTTGATCGTGACGCCTCGTAGGTGCAGCACGAGCCCCGCCGCGGTCAGCGAAAGTGGGATCGTCACCGCGCTGATCAACGCGCTGCGCCAGTCGTACAGGAACACGATCAGCACCAGCATCATCAGCAGCACGCCCACGAGGAGGGAGTGGGAGAGGTTCTGGATCGCGTCGTCGACGAAGTTCCCGGCCCGGAAGACCTGCGTGTCGAACTCGATCCCGGGAAGGCCGGGTCGCATCTCGTCGAGCGCCGCCTCGACCCCCCGCGTGACCTCGAGCGTGTTCCCCCACGGGAACTTCTCGACGACCAGCAGGAGGCCGGGGCCGTTGTTGATCACGGCGTCCCCTCCGAGCGGCTGGTGGTCGATCAGCAGGTTCGCCACGTCGCCGAGCACGATCGTCTCGCCGCTGCGCTCCTTGACGACCACCTTGGAGAGGTCCTCCGGCGAGACGATCGGCAGGATGTGGCGGATGTAGAGATCCTGGTTCGGTGTCTCGACCGTTCCACCGGTCCCGATGACCGCTCCGTCCGAGTACTTGAGCAGCCCGGCGTCGAGCGAGTCCGCGGTGGCCCGCATGACCTCGTCGAGCGTCACGTGGAGTTGCCGGAGCTTCTTCGGGATCACCTGGACGTGCTGCTGCTGCAACTGCTCGCCCCAGATCGCCACGTTGGCCACGCCGGGGACGCGGAGCAGGCGAGCCCGGACCTTCCAGTAGGCGGTGGTGGACATATCGATCAATGACACGGAGTCGGAGGTCATCCCGATGTGCATCACCCGGCGGGTGGCCGACACCGGCGGCATCATCACCGGAGGAGCCGCCCAGGTCGGAAGGGTCGGCGTCACGATGCGGACGCGTTCCGAGACAAGCTGGCGCGCTTCGAGGAGGTCGGTCCCGGGCTTGAAGAGCAGCTGGATCGACGAGAGGTCCGCCACCGACCTCGAGCGGATCGTCTCGAGACCGGGCACCCCGTTCAGCGCCTCCTCGAGCGGAACGGTGACCAGGGACTCGACGTCGGTCGAGGAGAGCCCAAGGCTGATCGTCTGGATCTCGACCTGCGGTGGCGCGAACTCCGGGAACACGTCCAGCGGCGTGTTGCGCAGCTGGGTGAAGCCGTAGAGCATCATCCCGGCCGCCAACGCGACGACGATGAATCGGAGCTTGATGCTCGAGGCGACGATCCAGCGCATCATGGCCGACGCGATCCTTCCGTGGTCACTCTTCGACTTCGGTCTCGGTCCCGTACAGCTCCGACGCGCCTTGGGTGACGACCTCCATCCCTGAGGGCGGACCCTCCGAGAGGTACGCGCGATCCCCGCGGATGTGGTCGACGACGATCGGTACGCGCACGTACGTGAGCGGCTCTGGGTTCGTGTACGCCCAGGTGTCGCCGGTCGCTGTGTAGAACACCGCGGCGTAAGGCATCACCGTTTCCGAGCCCACCGCGACGACGGGATCGGCCTCGATGTCCACCCGCTCGACCGCCTCCGCGGTCAGCGTGATGCGCGAGGTCTCCGACCCCTCGATCGCCTCGAGGGTGGCCGGCTCGTCGATCGCCTCCTCCTCCTCGGCGACGTGTGCGCACGCCGACAGCAACAGACCGCAGAAGATCAGGAGCCCTGCCATCCATCGACGACCATGCGGCATCGCGGCCCTCCTCCTATGAACTCGTGAGCTCGATTGACTCGACGTCGGTGAGATCGATCGTCTGCTCGGCGAACACCGTCGTGAGGTCGGGTTCCGAGCGTGCCCCGAAGCGCTTGTAGAGCGCGGGGACGATGAACAGCGTGAGCAGTGTGGTCGAGACCAGCCCTCCGAGGACCACCACGGCCATCGGCTGCACGATCTCGAGCCCCGCGATCCGTCCTGCGATCGCCAGGGGCGCGAACACGAGGGCCGTGGTGAAGACCGAGGTCATCACGGGCGAGAACCGTTCCCCCGCTCCGCGCAGGACGAGTTCGTCGCCGAAGGCCTGGCCCTCATGCCGCTCGAGGTGCTGCGCATGCCGGATCTGCATGAGGGCCTGACGGGCGGCGAGCCCGAGGATCGCGAGGAACCCGGCGACGGACCCGATCGAGACGGCTCGTCCGTCGACCAGCGCGGCGACCGCGCCGCCGGAGAGGCTGAGGGGGAGCATCAGGAAGATCAGCGCCGCCAGGCGCCAGTTGCCGATGGCCGCCTGCACCAGCAGGAGGACGGCGATCGCGGCGGCGATCGCGAAGCCAAGCGCCTGCCGGTCCGCTGCCCTGCCGTCCGCGTAGTCTCCGACGAGGGCGGCGTGATACTCCATCGGGAACTCGACCTGGCCGAGACCGGCCTGTACGTCGTCGGTGATGGCCCCCAGGTCACGACCCGATGTGGCGGCGGTGACGTCGATGCTTCTGGAGACGTCCACGTGCCGGATGACCGTGGGGCTCGATCCGATCCGCACGTCGGCCACATCGCCCAACCGAACCTGCCCGCCGGCGGGGGTGTCGATCGCGAGATCCTGGACGCTGGAGAGATCGTGGCGAACCTCCGGCGTTCCCCACACCACGACGTCGAACACCTTCTGATCGTCGAAGAGGCTGCCGACCTGGATGCCGGACAGCAGCGTCGCGGCCGCCCGCCTGACATCGCCCGGCACGATCTCGTACCGCTCGGCCGCATCCAGGTCGACCTCGATCTCGAGGGTGGGCTCCTCGGACTGGGCGGCGACCCGTGGGTCCTCGATCCCGTCGATCCCGGAGAGGACCTGCCGCACCTCCTCGGCCTTGCTGCGCAGGATCCCCAGGTCCTGCCCGAAGATCCGCACGGTGATGGGATCGTTCGACCCCCCCAGGACCTGATCGATCCGTGCGGAGGGGTAGGTCACCACGTCGCGGCGAAGCCCTGGATAACCGTGAACGACCTCTTCGATCGAGGCCCTGGTCGCGTCGTAGTCGGCCCCGGGGTCGATGGTGACCCACAACTCGCTCGCCTCCGTGCCGACGACCTGATCCGACAGGAGTGCACGCCCCGCATGTCCGCCCACGTTCAGCACCCCGGGAACGGCGCGGATCTCGTTGCTCATCAGCGCCGTGACCCGGTCCATCTCGGTGAGGGAGGTGCCCGGTGGGCCACTCAGTCGTACAAGCAGGTCCGTGTCCTTGAACTCGGGCGTGAACGACCGTCCGAGGAAGGGCACGGCGAGGAGTCCGACCAATAGGAGCCCCCCCGCCAGGACGAACGCCGGACGCGCCGAACGGAGCACGCGCGAGACGCCTCGCTGGTACCGGGGCCGCAGCGAGCGAACGATCGGGGACTCGCGGACCTCGGTCGGCGCCTTGGCGAGCAGCGTCAGTCCGAGCGCCGGCGTCACCAAGAGGGCGACCGACATCGACGCCACCACCGCCACCCCGTAGGCGATCGCGATCGAGGGGACGAACGCCCCGAACGCCCCTCGCGTGAAGAAGACCGGAACGAACACGACGAGCGCGATCAGGACGGCATACAGGCCGGCGGTGCGCATCTCCATGAAGGCGTCGCGGACGGTCAGCGCGAGGAGACCCGTGCCGCCGTTGCCGCTCGCGCGGCGTTCACGCATGCGTCGGGCGACGTTCTCCGTGTCGCCCACCGCATCATCGATCACGACGACGAGCGCCAGGATCAGGCCGGCCACGATCATGGAGTTGAACGTCGTGTGGGTCCAGGTCAGCACGAGCACCGCCGTCAGCAGCGACGTGGCCATCGCGACGACGGCGATGAGCGCGCTGCGCCATGAGAAGAGGAAGGCCCCGAGGGCGAGCAGCAGGAGCAACGCACCGATGATCAGCGCGGTCGTGAGGTTGTGACTCGACGACTCGATGTAGGTCCCGGGTCGGAAGAGCGATGTGTCGATGGTGATCCCCGAGAGACCGGGGCGAAGGTCGTCGAGCGCCGCCTCGACCCCGCGCGTCACGTCCAGCGGGTTCGCGCCTGGGAGCTTCTCGATGACGAGCAGCAGGCCGGGCCCGTCCGAGAACACGGCGTCGCCGATGAGCGGTTGATGATCCACGACGATGTCGCTGACGTCGCCCAGGCGGAGCGGCGCTCCTCCGGTGTCCTGGACGATCACCTTCGCGAGGTCGGCCGGCGAGGCGAAGGGCACACCGTGCTGGATGCCGAATCGCTGGTTCGGGGTCTCGATGATCCCCCCGGTGCCCGGCGTGGATGCCTCGACGAAGGTCAGGTTCGAGACGAACTGCGCGTTCGCGGTCGTCTCGATGATCTGCTGCAGGGACACGTCGTTCGCCTGGAGGCGCGCGGGATCGACCAGCACCTGTAGCTGCCGCTCGCGCTGTCCCCAGACGGACACGTTGGCCACCCCCGGAACCCCCATCAGCCGGGGTCGGATGTTCCAGCGGGCGAGCAGGGACATGTCGATCAGCGAGAGCTCTTCCGAGGTGAGGCCGACCATCATCACGCGGCTCGTCGACGAGACCGGCTGGAGCATCTGGGGAGGCTTCGAGACCTGTGGCAGCGCGTGGGCCTGTGTGAGGCGCTCCTCCACGACCTGACGGGCGTCCAGGATGTCCGTGCCGGGCTCGAAGACCATCTCGATCGAGGAGAGCCCGGGGAGCGAAGCCGACTTGATCGTGTGGAGGAACGCGACACCGTTGAGGAGGTCCTGCTCGAGCGGGACGGTGATCAGCTCCTCGACCTCCGCCGCGGAAAGCCCGAGCGCTTCCGTCTGGACCTCGACCGTCGGGGGCGTGAACTCCGGCAGGACGTCCTTGGGCACGCTCCGGAGCTGCGCGATGCCCAGAGCCATCAACAGCGCTGCGAGGAACAACATGAACCCACGCGCCTTGAGGCTCGAT
This sequence comes from uncultured Actinomycetes bacterium, assembly GCA_963810915.1. GTDB lineage: Bacteria > Actinomycetota > UBA4738 > UBA4738 > HRBIN12 > JAOUEA01. The sequence goes on from CAWEPH010000006.1 coordinate 975,313, forward strand.
CCGATGATCCACCTCATCATGATGCCCGAACCTCCCTCGACGGATCGCCCGATGCGCACACTAGGAACGGGGAGGGTGCCGAACATCGTCGTGTGGGATGAATCCCGTCGTCCCCGGAGACGACAGGCGCTCGCCTCGCGGAGGTGGTCGACCTAGCGCCGGGTGGGCTTGACCAGACCGGTGCTGTAGGCGAGCACGACCGCCTGCACGCGGTCACGGAGTTCGAGTTTCTCGAAGATGTGCCGAACGTGGGTGCGCACGGTGGTGTCCGCGATGAAGAGCTCAGCGGCGATCTCGCCGTTCGAACGCCCCTGTCCGACCAACGTGAGGACCGTGCGTTCGGTCGGCGTGAGCGTGTCGAGCTCGTGCGCCTGTTCCGGACCCGGCACGCGCGGCTCGATGAACGTTTCAACGAGACGCCGGGTCACCGAGGGCGCGAGGAGCGTGTCGCCGTCGGCCACGACCCTGATGGCGTGCACCAACTCATCCGCGCGGACATCCTTCAGTAAGAAGCCGCTCGCACCCGCCCTGAGCGCTTCGAGCACGTACTCGTCGATGTCGAAGGTCGTGAGGATCAGGATCTTGATGGCGCCGCCCTCGGCCGCCAGGATCCTCGTCGCCTCCACGCCATCGATCCCGGGCATCCGGATGTCCATCAGGACGACGTCGGGTTGTAAGAGGTGAGCCTGTTCGATCGCTTCACTTCCGTCGGCGGCCTCGCCGACGAGCTCGATGTCGTCTTCAGACCGCAGTGTCATCTCGAAGGCGGCGCGCATCAGTGGTTGATCGTCGGCAACCAGAACGCGGATGGTCACGCCGGGTCCGCATCCAGCGGCAACGACGCCGCGACCTCGTACCCCCCGCTGAACCTCGCTCCTACCCGGAGTTGACCCCCGAAGAGCCCGACACGCTCTCGCATGCCGAGATGTCCGTACCGCGACCGTTGCGGATCCGCATCGTCGAGAGAGAACCCTCCCCCGTTGTCCGTGATCACGAGATCCAGCGTCGAGGTCCCGTAGCGGATCAAGACCGACGCGCTCGCGGGCCCTGCGTGCTTCAGGACGTTGGTGAGGCCCTCCTGAACGATGCGGAACGCCGAGAGATCGAGTCCCGCGGGCAGGGTCCTCGGGGTGCCCTCCACCGTGAGCTCCACGGGAAGCCCAGCCTCTCGCACTTGCGAGAGCAGCGTCTCGATATCGCCCAGCCCTTGTTGTGGGTCGCGGACGTCGGGTCGATCGTCGTCGGTCCTCAGCAGTCCCAACATCCGCCGCATCTCCACCAGCGCCTCTCGACCCGAGTCCTCGATCGAGCGCAACGCTGAGCGCCCCTCCTCGGGATCGCCGTCGAACACGCGCTGCGCGGCGGCCGATTGAGCCACGATGACGCTCACGTTGTGCGCCACCATGTCGTGAAGCTCACGCGCGATCACTCGGCGCTCTTCGGCCACCGCCTGCTGCGCCGCCAATTCGCGTTCCCGCTCGAGGCGCGTCGCCCGATCCTCAAGATCACTCACCTGAGTCCGCTTGCTCCGCAGACCGTCACCGATGAACCAGACGGCGCCCACCACGAGGCCCTCGGCGAAGATCGTGTCGAACTCGATGGGTTCTCTCGACAGGATGAGGAGCAGCAGCACGACGCCGCCACTCGCGACGGCGGCCGGGATCGAGACCCGACGATCGGTGTGTGCGGCCACCGAGTAGAGCGCGAGGAGGAATCCGAAGGAGGCGAACGACGGAAGGTAGCCGAACGAGAAGAACAGGAACATCGCGGAGCTGCACACCGCGAGGACGGCAACCGGTGCCGCCCGCCTCCAGACGAGAGGCACGGTCTGCATCAGCGCAAGCACGAGGCCGAGCGTGTCGAGACTGCGATCCCTTGGCGTACCGCCCTCGGGGAGATCGACGTGGAAGTGCGCCAAGAGACCGACCAACGACGCTGCCGTCAGCAGCGCCGCGACGATGGTGTCTTGGACGAGCGGATCGGCGAGCGCGTGCCGGAGTGCTCGGCTCGCCGATCCGGGGTGCTCGCGCACACGGAGGGCGACGGCGGGTGAGCCCGTAGGTTCCGGGCTCGGATGTGAACGGGAGAGCCTCAGGAGACCGCGATCCCCACCGTTCATGTCGACACCGGCTCTCAGGGAGTGACCGCGAGGGGCCGGATCACTCATGCCATGCGGACGTTTGCCGGAACATAAACCCTGAGGGCGGCTCAACTCAATAGTCTGTATGGGCAGGAGATCCCGCAGGCCGCGGAGGGTGATGATGCACGCAGCTCACGCCAACGGCTCCTCACGCGGGGGGATCCGCGGCAGGGGCAACCGCCGGTTCTCGTCGTGGGACGGATCCGCCCCCAGGTGGGGGACGCGGCCGCTCGAACCGCCCGAAGATCGCGATCAGGCCGAGCAGGATGACGCCGGGCACGACGATCCAGACCGGCCGCTCCAGCCACCATCGCAGGGTGCTGTCGGTCTCCTGCCCGAACCCGAGCGGCCAGAGCAGCAAGATCGCGAGCAGGTAGGCGGTCATGTGCCAGAGGAAGAGGGTCATGATCACGCCGTTCATCGCCACCGTGAACGTCCAGGGCCGCCGATACTGGAGCCACCGGTTCGCTCGATCGCGCAGCAGCATCGCCGCACCGATCGACCACACGCCGCCCAACAGGAAGCAGAGGGTTGGCGGGTACGCGTTGGAGACCGCCTCCACGTCGGTCCCGAGAAGGCTCTTGGGGTACGCGCCGATGCCCGGGAACCACGTGTGGCGCGCGTCGCCGAAGAGCTGCCAGAAGGGCGGGTTGGTCAGGACCACGAGACCGCCCAGCCCCGCGGCCACCATCGCCCAGAATACCGGGCGCGGCCACCGCAGCATGCTGCCGTCCCCGTAGGCATGACCGAGCTGGTGCGGGAACAACAGCACGAACGCCACGTTGCCCCAGCGTGCGATGGGATGGCCGCCCATGAACCCGATCGCGTCGCAGAGCACCGCGCCGAGCACCATCGCGGCCGGCACCCACAGGCCGAAGCGTCGGTGCAGCCAGATCGTGCCCGGCGCGACGGCCACGACGACGAGGTACACGGCGAGGAACCACAGGGGCCCGAACGGGATGGTGGCGCCCGGAGGCAGGACGCCGCGGAGCAGGCGCGTGTCGCCCCACAACGGCGGGCCGGCCGGGGCGCCGATGTCCGCCACGTGCAGCACGACGAGCACCACCGCCCACACGCCGAGGAAGACGAGCGACGGACGGAGCAGGCGCGCGGCCCGGCTCCGCACGAACGCACCCGCGGTCCGGCCGCGCGCCCGGTACGCGTCGTACGTGCGCAGGTTCGCGAAGCCGCCCACGAAGAAGAAGATGGGCATCACCTGCAGCAGCCAGGTGGCGAGCCAGAGGTACGGCGTCAGGCCGATCGCGCTCGTGTCCCTGATCACCCCGTGGTCCCACACGATCACGCCGATCATCCAGTGCCCGCACACCACGGCGAGGATGCTGACGGCGCGCAGGAAGTCGACGTAGCGGTCCCGCGTCGACGGCGTCTGCGCGACGAGCTCACTCACGTTGCCGCCCACGGCACCTCCCATCCCCGGTGTAGCCGCCGAATCGGTCCCGGTCAACCTGCTCGACGCGGTTGGTGCTCAGGCGCGGTAGACGACGTCGCCGCCAACGATCGTGTGGGTGACGCGCACGTCGAGGATCCGGCGCGGCTCGGCCTCGAGCGCGAACAGATCCTCGGATAGCACGACGAGATCCGCGTACTTGCCCACGGTCACCGAACCGCGGTTCGACTCGGCGAAGCACGCTCCGGCGCCCCCCATCGTGTAGGCGCGCAGCGTGCTGGCGAGGTCGAGGGTCTCCTCCGGGATCCAGGCATCGGAGCCATCGAGGTTCGCGCGCGTGAGCGCCGTGTAGATGCCCACCATCGGATCCATCTCCGCCACGTTCCAGTCGCTCGAGAACGTGAGCCTGGCGCCCGCGTCCCGGAGGCTCCGGAACGCCCACGCGTAGCGCCAACGCTCTGGGCCGACGTTCGCGCGCCAATCCGCCACGATCTCGGGTGCGCAGTGCCGCGGCTGCATGCACGGCATCACGCCGAGCGCGCCGAACCGCGGCACCTCGGCGGCGTCCAAGCATTCGGTGTGCACCATGAGGTGGCGGCGATCGCCCGGGCCGTTGGCTGCGCGCGCGGCCTCGATGCCGTCGAGCGCGGTGCGGAGCCCACGGTCGCCGGTCCCGTGGATGTGGCACTGGAACCCGCGGCCCTCGAGATCGGTGATCAGCTCGGCGAACTCCCGCGGCTGCCAGAAGAGCTCGCCGCGCTCGCCGGGACGGTTCGCGTACGGCTCGAGCATGGCGGCGGTCCACGGCTCGATCACGTCGTCGATGTAGAGCTTGATGGGCCCCACTCGCAGCCGGTCGTCGTCCAGACGCGCGCGCGCGGCCTCGAACTCGCGCACCTCGGCCTCGGAGGTCCCCACCGGGTGGAACATCGCCGCGACGAGACGCGAGCGCAGCCGTCCTTCCTCGCGGGCACGCTCGAAGATCCACAGGTCGTCGGGCGAGTTCTGCGGCTCCACGACCGTGGTGATGCCGAAGGCAGTGGCCATGTCGAGGCTCTCGATCGTGCGCTCGTACTGGAGCGCCCGCTCGTACCCGGGGAGGACGCCCTCCAGCGCCGCCTGTCCGGTGCGCGAGATGCCCATCACGGCGAACCCCGTCACGAACCCGGTCGGCTCCCCCGTCGCGTCCAGCTGCACGTGACCGAACGGCACCGTCGTCGCGTCGCGCGTGATCCCGAACGCCCGCATCGCCTCGCGGTTCATCCAGACGTTGTGCGCGTCGTAGCTGAACAGGAACGCCGGCCGGCCACCCGTGAGGCCGTCGAGGTCCTCCCAGGTGGGAAGGCGTCCGCCGGGCATGGCGCCGTAGTTCCAGCCCACGCCCTCGATCCAGGTGAGCTCCGGATGGGCGTCGGCGTGGGCGCGCACCCGGGCGCGGAGCTCGTCGAGGCTAAGGGCGCCCGCGAGGTCGACCTCCGCCGGGTTCGACCCCAGCCGCACGTGGTTGTGCGAGTCGATGAACCCGGGCAGCACCGTCGCGCCGCGCGCATCGAGCACGTCGGTGTTGGGTCCGGCGAGGACTCGCGCCTCCTCGTCCGCTCCCACCCAGGCGACGCGCTCCCCCTCGATGGCGACGGCGCTCGCCTCGGGCATGGCGTCATCCATCGTGTGGACGCGCGCGTTCACGATCAGGAGATCGGGTTCCAAGCATCCTCCTCGGGCTCGGAAGAGGTCATAGGCTTGCACGGTTGCCTCCCCCCCGCGAGTCGAAAGGACTTCCCCGTGGCCAAACGCAAGAAGCAGATCGAGCGGATCAAGCGGTTCACCGTCCCGCTGCGGGTCGAGCCGGGGAGCGCCGTGCGGCTCCCGAAGGGCTTCAACCCGCGCTTCAAGGCGGGGCTCCGCAAGAAGGACGCCAAGGACCTGCTGAGCCGCGGCGTGGAGATGCTCGCGGACTACCAGACGCGGCTCGCGGCCCAGGACACCTGGGCGGTCCTGGTGGTGCTGCAGGCGATCGACGCCGCCGGCAAGGACGGGACGATCAAGCACGTGATGAGCGGCGTGAACCCGCAGGGTGTGTCGGTGCGCTCGTTCAAGGTGCCCTCGACGGAAGAGCTCTCCCACGACTACCTGTGGCGCTATCAGAAAGCGCTCCCCGAGCGCGGGCAGATCGGCATCTTCAACCGCTCGCACTACGAGGAGACGCTCGTCGTCCGCGTGCATCCGGAGCTCCTCGAGCGTCAGCTCCTGCCCACGGACCCCAAACCCAACCAGGTCTGGAAGCGCCGGTACCGGGAGATCAACGAATGGGAGCACTACCTCGTGGAGAACGGCGTGAAGGTCGTGAAGCTCTTCCTGAACCTGTCCAAGGAGGAGCAGCGCGAGCGGTTCCTGGCGCGCATCGACGAGCCGGAGAAGAACTGGAAGTTCTCGGCCGCGGACGTGCGGGAGCGGGTCTTCTGGGAGGACTACCAGGCGGCGTTCTCCGACATGCTCACGCACACGAGCACGCCGTGGGCGCCCTGGCACGTGATCCCGGCGGACCGCAAGTGGTTCGCGCGGGTCGCCGCCGCGGGCGTGATCATCGAGGCGCTGGCCGACATCGATCCCCGGTTCCCCGAGGTGAGCGAGGAGGACCGGGCAGCGCTGCTGGAGGAGCGCGCGATGCTGGTGGCCGAGCGCTGAGGCTCCCTGTCCGGCCCGACCGCCGGTTGCGGTAGGGTCCGCCGCGTGAGCGAGGGAGCGGGATCGAGCCCGTCGCGCGTGGCGTTGGCGTGGCTGCTCGTCGCGGCGGCGGTCGCGGTGGCGGCGTGGGCGGTCGCCCTGGGACTTCGCGACGGCGGGACGACCCAGGACACCTGGCTGTTCGTCGTGGCGGCCGGCTCCGTCACGACGGCCGCCGTCGGTGCTCTGATCGGGGGGAAGACCGGGAACGCGACGGGCTGGCTCCTCGCGGTCGGCGGCGTTGGGCTCGGGGTAGGGGTCCTGCTGGGCCAGGCGGCGTCCGGGTGCGGCGAGCCGGCCGCGCTGACCGCCATCCCGGCAACGTTCTCCGCCACGCCCGGCTGGCAGGTCGCCGGCTCCGTCGCCGGGGTCGCCGTCTGGGGCGCGTGCCTGGTCACCGCCGTGACCTTCTATCCGTTCGGCCCGTCGAGGATGCGGGACGGGTGGGCTGCAGAACGCCAATCGCTCGTGGCACCGGCATTGGCGTGGACGGGCGCCGTCGTGGCGACCGTTGCCGCCTCGGCTGCCGATGGGCGCGTCGCACCCTTCGGGGCCACCTCCGACCGGCTATGCGGGACGCCCTTCCCCGGGACGACGCGCCCCCCCGCACTCACCGCCGGCGTGGTCCTCCTGGCCCTCGGCGCGGCCGCGGCGCTGGCGATCGCCTGGCGGCGGGAACGCGCGGTGTCCGGGTCGGATCGGGCGCAACTGCTCCCCGTGGTGGCGACCGCGACCGTCGCCGCGCTCGCGCTCGCCGCCACGCTCCTGATCACCGAGCCGGGACCCCTGTGGGGAGACTCGTGGCCGTTCGTGGTGGCTTGGGCGCTCGCGGCCGTCGCCCTCCCGCTGGCGGTCGCCGTCACGATCGTCCGCTCGCACGCGTTCGGCATCTACCGGTTCGTGGGATTCATGGCGGACTACCGGATCTGGACGGCCGCCCTCGGGGTGGGCGCGATCGCGGCCGTGCTGGGGCTCACCTGGCTCATCGCCTGGATCCTCGGTGTCGATGATCTTCCCGTCGCCGTCGCGGCCGTGGCGCTCGCGATGGGCGCGGCGGTGTATCCGTCCTGGCGGGGATGGCAGGCCCGGGTGGACGCGCGTTACGGCCAGCACCAGGAGGACCCCGCGGAGACCCTCGAGCGCCTCACGGCCGAGGTCGACGATCCCGCCCAGGTCCGAGGACCGGTCTTCGATCTCCTGGCCCGGGTGGCGCCGATGGTGGTGGTCCAGGGAGAGGCGGGGATGCGATTCCTCGTGTCCACCGACGATCGCGAGGTGGGCCGCCACACCTTCGTGCACGGGGGCTACGACCTCGGCACGATGCGCTGCGCGATGGACCTCCTCGCAGCGTCGCGGGGGGTCGTGCCGGGGATCGTGCTCGCAGGCGGCGCGGTCCTCGACATCGGAGCGAACATCGGAACCTCCGTGGTGCCGTTGCTCCGACTCTTCGGTGCGGACCGAGGGATCGCGGTCGAGCCCGCGCCCGGCAACGTGGAGCTCCTCCTGCTCAACATCGAACTGAACGATCTCGCCGGTCGCGTCGACGTGATCCCGGTGGGAGCTTCGGACCGCGACGGGTTCCTCGAGCTCGCGCTCTCGGCCGAGAACTCGGGCGACCACCGGATGCGGGTCGGGACCGATGACGTGTTCGAACGCTCCAGCGTGACGGTACAGGTCCATCGCGTGGACACGTTGGTGGAGACGGGCGCGCTCGACCCGTCCGATCTCACGCTCGTCTGGTTGGACGTGCAGGGCCACGAGGGGCACGTGCTGAGCGGCGCCACGTCGATCCTTCGCGGATCCGTCCCCCTGGTGAGCGAGTTCTGGCCCTCGGAGATGCGCCGCACCGGCGGACTCCTCGCGTTCACGGACGCGGTCTCGGAGCACTTCGGACGCATGATCGATCTGCGCCGCACCCAGGACGAAGGGGCGACGGTGGACGCGCCGGCCTCGGAGATCGCGACGTGGACCCAGCGGTACGAAGACGAGGGCGCGTTCACGGACCTCCTGCTCCTCCCGTAGGGGCGACGATCGGCTCGGTGCCGTCGGATGCCGCTTCGATCGGGTGCATGAGCTCGGCGGCCAGCCGATCGAACGCTCGGGCGAGACGCCCGCGCGCGGGCATGAGCCGTCCGTGATCCTGCGCGCGCGCCACGCCGCGTTCGAACGGCACGACGGCGAGCGGCTCGACCCCGAACACCCGACGGACGTCGGCGGGCGTGATCTCGCTCCGTACAGACCTGTTCACCACGAACCCGATCCGGTCGCCGGCCCCGATCGGCAGGAGGGCCTCGAGCGCGCGTGTAGCCGCGCGGAACGAGAGCACGTCCAGCGAGAGCACCTCGATCACCCGGTCCGCCTCGGCGACCGCCGCGCGCCCCAGCGGATCGAGTGCGCGCGGGAGATGCAGGACCAACGCGTCACAGGCCGTTGCCGCCGCGCCCGTCAACGAGCGCAGATCCTCTGCGCGGACGGAAGCCGCCTGCTCGGGAACCGGCGGGAGCAGCAGGCGGATGCCGCTCGGATGGGTCCAAAGTGCCTCGCCGAGATGCTCGGCCGAGAGCTCGTCGACGAGTGGAAGCAGGTCCGCGACCGTGTGCACGTCCTCCGTGGGGGCGCCGAGCGCGGCCGCCACGTCGCCGTAGAGCGGATCGGCGTCCAGCACGACGCAATCCAGACCGCGCCGGACGACGGCGGCGGCCAGGTGGGTCGCCACGAACGTCGTGCCAGCTCCCCCGCGCGCTCCGTGCACCGCGACGACCCGGGCACGCCGCTCCTCGATCCCCCCCGAGATCACGGTGGCCGCCGCGGCGCCCGCGAGGGCGTCGCGGTCGGCGGGCCACAGGTAGAAGCCGTGCGCGCCCGCCTGGATGGCCGCGCGCAGCGACGCCACGGACTCCCTCGTGTCGAGCGCCAGGAGGGAGGTTCCGCGTACCCCGGCCGGATCGACGAGAGAGGGCTGGGCGACGACGGCGTCGGGCTCCAGCTGTCGGATGGCGGCGGCGAGCTGACGGTCGTCCTGCGCGGTGGCCACCACGCGTGCCGACCCGCTGCGGTCCAGGAAGTGCATCACCTCCTCGACGACGTCGGGCGCTTCGAGCGCCAGCACCACGCGTGCGATCTGTTCCACCACCGGCTCCTCCCGGGGTCGCAGGGGAGGCGAGCCTGGAGGCAGCCACCGTAGGCCGTCGGACTGCTCTGGGGCCGTGACGCAGGTCACGTCGGAGCGGCGCAGACGCGCGTCTCGCCCCGTAGGCTGGGCCGGTGCCGCCGCGTCCCTCCCCCAGCGCAGCCGTCCGCCGTCGACGCACGTTCGCGGTCCTGATCGCCGCGCTCTTCCTGGTGCTCGGCGGCGTGGTGTTCTTCGCACCGCACGCGTCGGCGCCACTCCCCACCGGGACGGCCGCCGCGCACGGCAGTGTCACGCCGAGCGCCTCGTCGACGTCCGCGCCCGCCGAGGCCGCCCCCACGGCTTACCTCGCGTGGATGTCGGGCGGGTTCCCGCCCGCGGTGCGTACCGGGGTCCGCTCCCTCCCGCACATCACGCACTCGGTCGTCGTTGCCGGCGACACGCGTTGGATGACCGCCTCCCACGCCGCCGACGGGTCCGTCGCAGATGATCCACGGGACCCACTCGGCATCCCGATCGACGCGTTCAGCGTGGACCCCGGTGCGTACGCGCCGTTCCTGCCCGCGGACCTGCGCGATGCCGTCGTCAGCACGCTGCGCGCGGGCGAGGGGGTGATCGGGCAGGCCAGTGCGGATCTGCGAGGCATCGGGGCGGGCGGCACGATGACGTTCGGGGACCGGACCGTGAAGATCGGCCTCGTCGCACCCGACGATGCGGTCGGCTGGAGCGAGCTCCTCGTCTCCCGCGACGTGGGCCGGTCTCTCGGGATCCTCGACGAGCGCTACCTGCTCGCGCAGATGCAGCCGCAACCCACCGATGCCGCGTTCGGCAGGTTGATCGGATCGCTCCTGCCCGGCGGGACCCCGCTACGGGTGCAGCACACCGGCGAGACGCCGTACCTGCGTGTGGCGAGCGGCGTGAACCCGCCCGTCGTGATGAAGGAGACGTTCGGCGAGTTCGCGGCGCACCCCGACCCATCGGATCCCGCCTACCTCACGATCGATCCGGCCTGGGTCCGCGCGCGCATCCAGACGAGATCCGTGCCGCTGTTGGGTCGGATCACGTGCAATCGCGCCCTCTTCCCGATGTTGATCGCGTCGCTGAACGATGTGCGGCAAGCGGGCCTCGGGAACCTGATCCATACCAACTCCGGCTGCTACGCCGCGCGGACGGTGGCCCGCAGCCCCACGGCGCCGCCCTCCAACCACGCGTACGGAGCGGCCGTCGACATCAACGCGCCGGAGAACCCGTATGGCGCCACCCCGACGATGGATCCACGGGTCGTGCGGATCTTCGAGGCCCACGGATTCCTCTGGGGCGGGGACTTCCTGATCCCCGACGGGATGCACTTCGAGTACGGCTCGGGCTGAACGGCCCTGAGCCCGCGGGCCGCTCGCGGACCCGATGCGCCCGAGCGACCTGGGACCAGCGGCCCCGGGCGTTCATCCGGCCTCCCGGTATCCCTTGTAGTAGGAGACAGGAGGTGCGTGATGGTCCGCACTGCCGCGAAGATCGATCTGAAGCACGAACTCGGCGACCTCTACAAGGCGCGGAGCCAACCGATGGTGGTCGAGGTGCCGGAGCTGGACTTCCTGATGATCGACGGCCATGGCGAGCCCGCCGGGCCGGCGTTCCAGGAGTCCGTGGACGCGCTCTACGCGGCAGCCTACGGGTTGAAGTTCCGCGTTCGGGCGTTGGACGGTGCGGACTACCGGGTGATGCCCCTGGAGGGGCTCTGGTGGATCCCGAACGCGCGCGTTTGGGACTTCGAGGACAAGTCCGACTGGGACTGGACGCTCATGATCGTCCAGCCCGAGATCGTCACCGCCGATCTCGTCCGAGAGGTGATGGCCGCGGTCCGCGTCAAGCGTGGTTCCCCGGCCCTCGAGCGTGTGCGGCTCGAGGCGTACGAGGAAGGCCTGTCGGTCCAGACGATGCACGTCGGCCCATGGGAGGCCGAGCGTCCCACCCTCGAACGGTTGCAGTTGTTCATCGCGGAGTCCGATCTGGTGCCCGTCGGCAAGCACCACGAGATCTACCTCAGCGACCCCGGCCGCGTGGCGCCGGATCGGATGCGGACGATCGTGCGCCAGCCCGTCGTACGCAGGACCTGAACGCCACGGTGTCTGTGAGCCGGAGTAGGCTCTTGGCCCATGGCGGTGGTGAGGCTTCGCGCGCCGTTGCGGGAGCGTGCCGGGGGGAACGCACATCACGACCTCCCCGGAACGACCGTGGGCGACGTGCTTCGTGAGTTGGAGCGTCGATATCCGCCCGTGTCCGGCTGGATCCTCGATGAACAGGGGCGGGTCCGCGCACACGTGAACGTCTTCGTGAACGGCGAACGCACCCGGGAGGACACGCCGCTCGCGCCGGACGACGTGATCCAGGTCCTCCCGTCGATCTCAGGGGGTTAGGACGTGACGGAGCTGTTGGTGGGTACCAAGAAGGGTCTCTTCGTGCTGCGCGGCGACCCGGCGCAGCGCGATCGGTTCGCGCTGGTGACGCGCGAATTCGCCGGCGACGTCGTGGAGTTCGCCATCAAGGATCCACGCACGGGTCGCTACTTCGCCTCGGTGACCTCGGGGTTCTACGGACCACGGCTGATGTTCACCGACGATCCGACGGGCGAGTGGCAGCAGGCCTCCGGTCCCGCGTTCCCCGAGGGGACCGAGACCTCGCTCGAGCGCATCTGGGTCGTCAAGCCGGGCGAGGCCGACGGCGTGCTCTACGCCGGCGTCGCCCCGGCCGCGCTGTTCGAGAGCAGGGACGACGGCGAGACCTGGACGCTGAACGAGGCGTTGTGGAAGGAGCGCGAGGCCGGCGACTGGAACCCGGGGGCCGGCGGGCTCGCGTTGCATTCCATCTGCCCGTGGCCGGGGGACCCTCGTCGACTGGCCATCGGCGTGAGCGCCGCCGGCGTCTGGATCACGGAGGACGCGGGCCAGACCTGGAGGACCGGCTACCCCGGCCTCGTTCCCCAGTACGTGCCCGAGGAGGCGCGGGCGACCACCAACGCCCTCTGCGTGCACAACATGCATCGCGCGCCGCTGCGGCCGGAGCGCCTCTTCCTGCAGTTCCACGGGAGCGTCTACCGCAGCGACGACGCCGGCGCCACGTGGAACGACATCGCCGAAGGCCTGCCGAGCGGCTTCGGCTTCCCGCTCGTGATCGACCCCGGCGACCCCGACAGCGCGTTCGTGATCCCGCTCACGGCCGACGTCGACCGCGTCACGCCCGATGGGCGGATGCGCGTCTACGGCACGCGCGATGCGGGCGCGTCGTGGACGGCGCTCGCCGACGGGCTCCCCGACGACGAGGCGTACCTCACCATCCTGCGTCAGGCATTCGATCGCGAGGGGTCGGGCGACGACCTGGGCCTCTTCTTCGGGGCGACGAGCGGGGACGTCTTCGGATCGGCGGACGCGGGCGCGCACTGGTTCTCCGTGCACGACCGCCTGGCGCCGGTCACGAGCGTCCGGGTCGCCTGAGAGGTCCCACGATCCGTGTCAGACCCCCTCACTATGGTGAGGACATGGCACAGATCATCTCGCTCGATGAGTACCGGAGGCGACGCGCCCGCGGGGTGTCGTCGCTGCAACGGCTCGACCTCGCGGTCGGACGGCTCGAACCCCTGGTGGAGGGACGCGAGGGACACATGTCGCCGGCCGTCGAGCGGGAGCTGACGCGGATCGCGACCGCCGTCTCCGCAGGATTGCCCGATGTCGCCGCGGCACGCGCGGAACGGCTCGCGGACCTCCTGGAGCACCCCGCCGCCCTCGGCTGAGGCCGTTCGGGCCCAGACGCGATGCGAGGGGAGCAGGTATCAAGCGTCTCGTCTGCACGTGCTCGGGAGCCGGGGACTGATCGCCCCGGGTCCTGAGCATGCCTCCCGCGGCATGACTCGCGCGTGGGTTCTGCTCCCCTCGCGGTCACCTCTCGGCGACCGCCGCCAACGTACCCCGGCCTGGAACGGGCCGCAAACGCCGAGCGTCCGGCCCTCAGGACGCGCTGCGATCGCCGCGCGAGCGGAGCGCGACCCACACGAGCACGGCCGCCACCGCCACGGCCCCCACCGCCGCCGCAGGGATCGTGGCCTTGGGCGCCGGCACCGTCTGGGCGATCCGGGTGCGCAAGCGCACCGGCCGGCGGAAATCGCGGATCTGCCAGCCGCGCTCCTCCGCCTCGCGCCGGAGCTCCTTGTCGGGATTGACCGCCACCGGGTTCCCGACCTCGGCCAGCATCGGGAGGTCCGTGACGGAGTCGCTGTATGCGTAGGAGCGCGTGAGGTCGATCCCCACGCGATCGGCGAGCGAGCGGATCGCCTCCGCCTTCTGCTCGCCGTAAGCGTAGAACTCGAGCTCGCCCGTGTACTGACCGGTCTCGTCGATCGCCGCACGGGTGGCGATCACCCCGCTCACACCGAAGTGGCGCGCGAGGGGGCGGACGACCTCCTCCGGCGAGGACGACACGATGTAGATGCGGCGCCCCTCGCTGCGGTGCAGCGCCATCAGGTCGAGCGCCTCCTGATACACGTACGGATCGATCACCTCGAAGATGACCTCGCGCACCAACTGCTCGACCTGGTTCCGGTCCCACCCGCGGGTGAGGCTGAGCATGCCCTCCTTCAGACGCTCCATCTTGTCCTCGTCCGCGCCCACCAGGAGGTAGACGAGCTGAGCGTACGCGCCGCGCAGGAGCTGGGTCCGCGAGACCATCCCGGCGCGGTACAAGGGCCGGGAGAGCGCGAGCGACGAGGATCGCGAGATGATCGTCTTGTCGAGGTCGAAGAACGCCGCTTCCATCCCGTCCATCCTACGGTGGCTCAACGACGGATCTTCCCGATCGACGATCGGAACGTCCGGAGCCACGTGAGCTCCGCGCGCGCCAGCGCCTCCTGCCGATCCAACATGGCGTCGGCCACCGACCGCGCCGGGCCATGCGCCCGGCCGCCGCGGGCGCGCTCGTCCGCGATCGCGTCCAACAGGTCGCGCACCGCGCGGTCTCGCGCCTCCACCGCCTTGCGGGCCTGCGGCGCGCTCAACAGGTGGGCGAACCCGAGCGCGAGGCCGGCGTCGGTCTCGTATGGAGTGAGCTCGTCGAACCGTTCGGCCAGGCCTTGGGCCAGCCTAGCCCGCCCGGTGCGCGAGATCCGATAGACGCGACGATCTGGCCCCTCGCTCCCCTCCTGCGCCCGGCCGCCGATCAGGCCTCGGCGCTCGAGGCGCAGCAGCGCCTGGTACACGGACGCCTTCCCTACCTCGGCCCAGAAGCTCATGCTCCGTGCCCGCATCCGCTCCAGCAGGTCATACCCGTAGAGCGGCTCCTCCGCCAGGCATCCCAGCACCACGACGTCGACCTTCGAGACGGCCATGCATCACTCCTAGTCTGATATGGACTAGTAAGTCTAGCGCGCAGGGCGCGCGTGTCGGCAGCGCGAGGTAGCGTGGGCGCGATGGCACGCGTGCGCTGCGCCTGGGTGGAGGGTTCCTCGGATCCGAGGATGGTCGCCTATCACGACGAGGAGTGGGGCACGCCCTCGTACGACGACCGGCACCTGTTCGAGATGCTCGTGCTCGAGGGCGCGCAGGCGGGGCTGTCCTGGAAGACCATCCTCGACAAGCGTGAGGGCTACGTTCGGGCCTTCGCCGGGTTCGACCCCGTCAAGGTGGCACGGTTCACCCCCGCCAAGGTCGAGCGTCTCCTGCGGGACCCGGGCATCGTGCGCAACCGACTGAAAGTGGGATCCGCGGTCGCCAACGCCAATGCGGTGCTCCGTGTCCAGGCGGAGTCCGGCTCCCTCAGCACGTACCTGTGGAGCTTCGTGGGAGGCGAGCCCTTGGTGAACGCCTTCACCGGCATCGCGCAGATCCCGTCGGAGACGGCGGAATCCCGCGCCATGAGCAAGGACCTGAAACGCCGGGGCTTCCAGTTCGTCGGCCCGACGGTCTGCTACGCCTTCATGCAAGCAACGGGTCTCGTGAACGATCACGAGACCCGTTGCTTCCGCTATCCGCGCTGAGCGCTCAGATGGAAGCGCGCCCCACGCAGGTCTCCCCCGAGTGCACGTTCGTTGCGCGTGCCACGAACGCGTCGTGGCCGGCAGCGTCGTGGGCCAGCTTGGTGAACGTGAAGGATCCGCTCGGACGGCTCGTGGTCCGCCGCCCGCTCGCGATCTGCGTCCCGTTCTCGGCGAGCCGGACGCGCCAGGCCTGCCCCGAGACGTTCTGATCGACCTCGAACTCCACCTCGATCCCCGTGTCCTCCGTCTTGAGCTTCAGCTTCCAATGGCTCGATCCGCTGCACGAGCCGCTCTTCGTGACGCGCGGGCCGTGTGCGCCGTGTGTGGCGCGCGCCGCGGGCGCGAACGCGGTCAGCGAGGCGATCACGGCGGTGGCGGTGATGAGCCGCACCAGGGTGGTCTTCATGGAGCTCCCTCCTTCGGATGCACGACGTCCGTGCATGTCGGGGGTAGTACGGGCGCTCCGACGTCCGCGCCCTCAGGACGCGGACAAGGTTGGGTTAAGAGCGGGTGAAGCGGCTTCGCGTCGCCGGATCCGCCAGACCATCACCAGACCGCCGACGATCATCGCGAGGCAGAGGTACTGGGCACCCGTCAGCCCGCCGACACGCTCATCGTAGGCACGCAGGAAGTCCGTCAGGAATCGCTGCGTGCCGTACCAGAGCAGGAACGTGGCGGTCATCACGCCCTCGGGTGCGTGCCGACGGGCCAACCAGAACAGGAACGCTGCGAGCGGCGCCAGCAGCAGGATCTCGTAGAGCGCGGTGTTGTGGACCACGGTGCCGACGACGATCGGACCCTCCCTGGTCGCGCCGCCAAGGTACTTCACCCCCAGGAAGAACGACGTCGTGTGGCCGAGGTGTTCGCCGACCGAGTAGCACCCGATCCGCCCGATCATCAGGCCCGGCACCAGGCCCAGCACGATACCGTCCGTGAGCAGGAGCCCCCGTACCTCGGGATGCTTGCGGAGCCAGAGCACGATCACGACGATCGAGATCACGAACGCGCCGGAGAACTGGAGCCCGCCCTGCCAGACGGCGAACGCGGAGAGGGGCTGGTCCGAGAAATCGGAGAGGTGGGTGAGCACGTACAGGACCCGCGACCCGATGATCCCGTAGATCACCACGCGCCACGCGAGCGAGGCCAGCGCATCAGCGTCGAGCCCGCGTTGACGCGCGAACCGCAGGAAGACCCAGGTCCCGACGAGGATACCGACCGCGACGAACACCCCGAACACGTGGATCGGCACGGGCCCCACGTTCACCACGGGGAACGTTCGATACGGGATCGCGGCATACACCCCTCCATGGTACGGACCTCGCGCGCGGCGAAGGACTGCAACGCACCGTCAGAACTGAGGGAATCCACCCCACACCGCCGCGTTCTCGTCCGACTCGGCGTGATCGACCCCGGCACCGAGCAACGCGACACCTGACCCCCCGAGCGTCACGAGCGCCCGCAGCTCCTGATCCGACGGACCTCCGAGATCCTCGAGCGCGAGCGACAAGGGGTCCCCGCGCGCCCAGGTCACTCCGTCGACCGATATCCAGGCGGCGCCGTCGACATCGCCCTGCGCCGACGCGGCGTGGCCGGCCGCCACGAACCCGCCGCGATACGCGGTCACGGTGAGCATCCGCTGCGGCCCCTCGCCCGCGGCAACGGCAGGCGTCATCGCGACCCGCTCCCAGGTCCGGCCGTCGACGGAACGCCAGACGGCTACGCTGTCCGACCCGATCGAATCGTCGTAGCCGACCGCGACCGAGACCGAGCCGCGGCCGGCGGCGATCGAGAACGCGATCTGGTTACCCGGACCCGCAAGGGGATCGTCGTTCGCCCTCGTCCAATCTCCCTGACGGAGCACCCAGAACGCTGGATCGACATCACCTCGTTCGGAGGTGGATCCCGTGGCCACGACGACGCCCGCCGACTCGACCACGGCCGAGTCCACCTCCATCGCGCCGACGCCACCGAGGTCCTCGTCCTGCATGCGTCTCCAACGCAGGCCGTCGGAGGAGCGCCACGCCGCCCCTTGCGGCTCCCCGCTCGATGCGTCGTATCCGACCGCCACGAACGAGCCGTGCGAGACGACGACATCGCGAACGACCTGGTCGCCCGGCTGTGCCCAGCTCGGGGATCGGACCGGGGTCCAGGACGTGCCGTCGTCCGTTGAGCGCCAACCCATCGCGTCGAGGTCGGACCCACCCGAGGTCCAGCCGAGGGCCAGGATGACCCCGTCCTTCACTCCCACGGTGGTCGCCCGCTGCTCTCCCGACATGTGGAGACCCGGCGCGTCGGCGGACCGCCATCGTTGCCCGTTCGGGGACATCCATATCGCAACATCGGAAGGATCTCCCGCCCGCGCGGCGTGGCCGACCGCGACGACACCGCTCGGCGACAACGCCAAATCGTTGATCGCTTGCTCCCCCGATCCTCGAAACCCCTGAGGGACCTTCTGCAGGCCGTGCCACAGGAAATGCCTCCAGGTATCTGCGGCCGGACCCCCGGATCCAGCGGGGAACGACGATCCGGCGTGCGGCGAGGGCGGCGGCGATCCGGCGCCACCGGAGGCGACCACCATCCATATGACGAGCGACGCCACGACGGCGCCCCCGATCGCCAGGGATGGCCAGGCCCGACGAGGTCGTCGGGTGGTCTTCGGCCCGGGGAGGATCTCGGTGGGCGTGCGCTCGACCTCGCGAACGTGGGTGTCTTCCGCGACGTCGTCACCGTCGCGCCGTTCGGCCGGAACCCGCAGTGGCGTCCGCTCGGTCGTGACCGTGGCCGCGCCGATCGTGTTCCTCGCGGCCTCCACCAATCCGGTGCACGTGGCATAACGGTCATCCGGGTGCTTCGCGAGGGCGCGCGCGACCACCGTGTCGAGACCGGGCCACGTCCCGATGCCCTCCGGCAACGGAGGAGGAGGGTCCTGTAGGTGTCCGTAGATCGTTGCGACATCTGTGTCGCGTGGGAACGGGACGCGCCCCGAAAGACAGTGATAGAGCACGCACCCGAGGGAATAGACGTCAGCGCGTCCGTCGATCGGGTCGCCCGCGATCTGTTCCGGCGCCACGTAATCGACGGTCCCGACGAACTGACCGGTTCTGGTCAACGCCGTTCGCGAGGTGATCCGCTTCGTGACTCCGAAATCCGAAAGGAACGCCCGTTCGGGGAAGGTGTCGCTCGCCTCGAGGAGGATGTTGCCCGGCTTCACGTCGCGATGCACGAGCCCTTCCTCGTGTGCCGCATCGAGCGCACCCGCAACCTGGCGGAGGAGGAGGACGGTGCGCCAAGGGTCCATCGCCCCCTCGGCGTCGAGTAGTCGCCCCAGGTCCGTCCCTGCGACGTATCGCATCGACAGGTACAGGATCCCGTCGGCTTCTCCGGCGTCGTACACGGTCACGACGCTGGGATGGTCGAGCCCTGCGGCGATGCGCGACTCACGGATGAAGCGCTCACGGAACGCCGCGTCATCGGCGAGATGGGGAGCCAGAAGCTTGAGTGCCACCAACCGCCCGAGCCGCACATGTTCGGCCAGGTAGACGACACTCGCTCCGCCTCGTCCGATGATCCGTTCGATCCGGTGACCGGCGAGTTCTGTCCCCAGTCGCGCATCGTCGACCATCGTGTTCGTCGTTGTATCACTTCGCAACGGGCGGGGCGAGCGGAACGCAGCCGGGTGCGGTCAAACAACCGTGTTCCCTCGGATGCCTCGTGGAACCCCTCACACGTAGCGTCGCGTCGCGGGAAGGAGGAGAGCGATGCGGGTGGATCAGATCGAAGACCCGATCCCGGGGCTCGGACAGCTGATCGCGGCGGGGGTCGCGATGGCCATCGTGCTCGTCGTGCTCTTGCTCGCCAGCAACGTCATGGCCGAAGGCACGAGACGCCCCGCTTCGTCGGATCTGGCCCCCGCCGTCGTGTCGTTCACCACGCCGGCGCATCAACCGCGTGTCATCGCCGACGGGCATCCACGACACGGGCGCTCGCGCGTCGGACAAGCGCTCTGAGGATGGACGATCGGCCTCCGGGTCCGATCGTGCCCGCCCGAGTTGACCTGGAACGCCACGCCTCCCACGATGGTTCCTCAGCCCTTGGTTGGGGGGATCATGATCGTCGGGCGAGACGGGGAACTCGACGCGCTCGCGGCGTTCGTCGCTGACATAGGGTGGCCGGCGGTTGCACTCATCGAGGGAGAGCCCGGCATCGGCAAGTCCACCCTGTGGGACTCCGCCGTGGACGCGGCGCGCGATCGAGGACACACCATCATGAGTTGCCGGCCGGCGGCCTCGGACGCGGAACTGGCGTTCACAGGTCTGAGCGATCTCCTGGACGACGTGTCGCCTCGCGCGTTCGACCCGCTCCCGCCACCACAACGCCGTGCATTGGACGCCGCGCTTCTCCGAGGACCGTCTGACGCCCCGGCTCCGGGATGGCGGGCCGTTTCGACGGCGATGCTCGGGTTGCTCCGCGAGGTCGCGTCGGCGGGACCGTTGCTGGTGGCCATCGACGATCTTCAGTGGTTGGATCCCAGCACGCTGCGGATCCTGTCGTTCGCCATGCGACGGATCGGCACGGCCGAGGTGGGACTCTTGGGCGCCGCTCGCTCCACCGGAGGAGTTTCCGCAGCCCGGGAGCTCACCTCTTCGTTCCCTGGAGACCTGATCCAGCACCTGACCGTGCAGGGACTTCCCGTAGACGCCCTGGCGCGGATCCTCCGCGAGCGTGCCGGTGCCGGCCTCGACCGCGCCGACATCCGTTGGATCCACGAGCAGACTGGTGGCAACCCCTTCTACGCCCTCGAGTTCGCGCGTGCGGTGCTGGCCAAGGAACCTCGAGCCACCGGCCGAGCCCTCCCCGTTCCCCGGAGCCTCTCGGACGACTTCGTCCGTCATCGTTTGGCGACGCTTTCGGTCGACGCGCACGAGTCGATGCTCGCGGTCGCTGCGACCTCGCGACCGACCCCGCGACTGCTGCGCGAGGCCGTAGAGGGGTTCGATGTCGACGCCGGACTGGATGAGGCTCGGCGTGCACAGGTCCTGGTGATCGCAGACGGCGTGGTCGCGTTCACGCATCCCCTCTACGGATCGGCGATCTACGACGATGCCTCGCGCTCTCACCGGCATCGGGTGCATGCCGTCCTCGCTGCCCACGTCGACGACCTCGAGGAGCGCGCTCGACATCTCGCGTTGTCCCGTGACGAGCCGGATGCCCGAGTCGCCGAGGAGTTGGAGCGAGCCGCTTCGTTGAGCATCGCCCGCGGAGCGCCGGATGCCGCCGCCTCGCTGCTCGCGCTGTCCGTGCGGTCGACACCTCCTGAGGACATCGCGTCCCTCGTTCGACGGTGGACCTCCGAGGCGACGGCACGGTTCCAGTTGGGCGACACGGATGGCGCCATCGACGCGGCATCCGCGGCCACGCGCTCGGCGCGCGCCGGTGATGAACGGGCGGAGGCGCTCAGGGTCCTGGCTCGTCTGCACGCTCAGACCGACGACCTTCAGGAAGCTCGGATCTTGCTCGATCGGGCGATCGCCGAGCCGGACCTCGGGCCCGCTCTCAGTGCGGAGATACATGCGGAACTGTTCTGGATCCTCCACGGCCTCGGAGAGTTCGAGTCCTCACGCAGGCACGCCGAGGAGGCGCTGAGACAACCGCTCGCCGCCGACGCCAGGCCCGTCCGAGCGATCGTCTCGATGAGGCGTGTGCTTCGCCTGGAAGGGGTCCCGGATGTCTCCGACTCAGTAACCGATTCCCTTTCGGCGATGCAGGAACCGACGGACCTGCCCATGCTGGAATGGCCGGCGCTCGCCGACGCCGAAGAGCTCCTGTATGTCGGTCGACACGAGGAGGCGTCGACGAGGCTCGGCGACCTTCTCGCCACATCCGAGGCGCGCGGCGACGAGTCGGGTCGTGCGCGCATCCTCGCCCTCCTCGCTGAGCTCGAGCGCAGATGCGGACGCCTCGCGTCTGCAGAGGCCTATGCCGAAGCCGCGTTGGAGCTCGTGGAGCAATTGGGCTACAACCCTGCCAAGGAGGTCGCGCTTCTGGGATCCATCCACGCGCTCCGCGGGAAGGAGGAACAGGCGACCTCCGGATTCGCGCGGGCGCGCTCCCTCGCCGAGACCGCCTCTTCCATCACGCGACTCCTGGGCTATGGGCACGTCGGCGCCTTCGCGTTGTCCCTTCGTCATCTCGCGGAGGCACGCGCTGCGCTGTCGTCCGCGACGGAGATCCTGTTCGGAGCGGGGATCGGAGAGCCGGGGGCCTACCTGATGGTCCATGATGCCGCCGAGACCGCGGTGCTCATCGGGGAGCTCGGGGAGGCAGAAGGCCTCATCTCCTGGCTCGAGGAACGAGGCGCTGCGCTCGATCGACCTTACGCCTTGGCCACGGGAGCGCGGTGCCGCGCGATGCTGCTCGAAGCGCAGGGCGACAGGCCGGCCGCGCTCGCGCATCTGACAGGCGCCCTGAAGGAGCACGAGCACCTGGGCATGCCGTTGGAGCTGGGCAGAACGTTCTTCATCACAGGAGGCGTGATGCGTCGCGACGGTCAGAAGCGGGCGGCGCGCAGATCGCTGGAAGCAGCGCTGGCCATCTTCGAGGATCTTGGGGCAGCGATCTGGGCGCAGCGTGTCCACGACGAGCTGGGACACATCGCGGGTCGCCGTCCGGCGCCCGGGAGGCTCACCGACGCCGAGGATAGGGTCGCGCGTCTGGCCAGGTCCGGCCTGCGAAACCAAGAGATCGCCGACACGCTCGTGATGAGCGTCCGCACCGTAGAAAGCCACCTCTCGCACGTCTACGCGAAGCTCGGCATCCGGTCCCGCACGGAGCTGGCGATCTTCTATGAGGATCCACGATCCGAACTCCCGCCTCCCTGAGCGGATCCTCTCGCCGACTCCTCCGTAGTGGGATCGCGATTGTTCCGAGCTCGCCCTGGTCCCGCCGTCGCGGTCCGTCCCTAGCGTCGCACCACGACCGACGAAGGAGTCGGGCGGGAGGTGGGACCCATGGAGGGGTTCATCAGGCGCGACGCGGCCAGCCGAACGGACCGATCTCGAGGAGGTTGGCGTTGGCTCATCGTTCCGTCCATCCTCGTCGTCGCCCTGGCCGCCCACCTCACGTCGATACAGAGCCTGCCGGGGGCGATCGCGGCGCTGTCATCCGCTCGACGGGTCCCACCGAACATCGTCCTCATCGTGACCGACGACCAACGAGCCGACACGCTTTGGGCGATGCCGAACGTGCGTGCATTGCTCGCCGGTCCTGGCATCGAGTTCACCAATGGCTTCGTGGTGAATCCCCTCTGCTGCCCGAGTCGTACATCGATCCTGACCGGTCGTTACTCCCACTCGACGCGGGTCTACACGAACCACGACGGGCACAAGTACGGGGGGATGCACGCGTTCGACGACCACGACACCATCGCCACGCGCCTGGATGCGCATGGGTACCGAACCGGCCTGTTCGGCAAGTACCTCAACGGCTATAAGGGCTCCTACATCCCGCCGGGTTGGGACCGCTGGTTCTGCACGTACCATTCTGGTGCCTACTACGACTACGTGGCCCAAGACGGGCCCCGGGTGGTGCGGTACGGACACGCGCCGCGTGACTACGGAACGGACGTCGTGGCTCGGCAGACCACGGCGTTCATCCGTGGAACGGACCCCTCCCATCCCCTGTTCGCCTACGTGGCCCCTCACGCACCTCACGGGCCGGCCATCCCGGCCCCCGGTGACCGACACGCTTTCGCCCGCCACGTGGCGCGACCAGCCGCCTACGATGAGGCAGACGTTTCCGACAAGCCAACGTACGTTCGATCGCACCCTCGACTGACGCGACGAGGCGGCAGGATCGCTCGTTTCCGCCGTCAGCAACTCGAGACGCTCAGGGCCATCGACAGGATGGTCGCCAAGATCGTCCACGCCCTCGAAGACACCGGACGGCTCCGCGACACGCTCATCGTCTTCACCTCAGACAACGGGTATCTCTGGGGTGAGCATCGCCTCGTGGGGAAGAACGCCCCGTACGACGAGAGCATCCGTGTCCCCTTCGTCGCGCGATACGACGCAGCCATAGCGACGCCGCGTCGTGACGCGCACCTCGTCCTCAACATCGACCTCGCCCCAACGTTCGCCAACGCAGCCGGCGTGAGCCTTCACGACCCTGACGGCAAGGATCTCGGAGACCTCTTCGCCAGTCCGGCCGCGCCATGGAGGTCGACCTTCCTGATCGAGCATCTCCGCGACGACCACACGAAGCTCCCTTCTTATTGTGCCGTACGTTCGGCGACTGCGGTCCTCGTCTGGTACGAGGACGGTGAGCGGGAGCTCTACGATCTCCTCATGGACCCCGAGGAGCTCTACAACCTCGCGTCAACCGGCCAGCTGCAGGAGGAGCGTCAAGCACTCGCTGGGGAGATGCGGAGGCTGTGCTCCCCGCCGCCCCCCGGGATGTCGTTGGCGCGCTAGTCCTCGTCCCAGGAGACCTCCGGACCCGCGACTCGGACCGAGGCCGACTATCCTTCCGGTGGAGGCGTCAGGGTTCCTGGTGGGCCCCGCGGTCTTCAACACCGTAGTGGGGGCGCGAGCTCCCAGGCGGGTTCGATTCCCGTCCGCCTCCGCGATGACCGACACCGATGCCACCTATCCGGTCCACCGGGAGGCCGACGTCGTCCTGCGCGACGGCAGTACCGTGCACATCCGTCCCGCGCGCGCGGAGGACCAGGAACCGCTCGAGGACTATTTCATCGGCCTGTCCGACGAGAGTCGCCGCCTTCGGTTCTGGGGGGCGTCGGTAGACGTTCGCGAACAATCATCCCGAGCCGTCAATATCGACTACGCGGATCACCTGACGCTGCTCGCGTTCGAGGGGGCGGAGAAGCCCGTCGTGGTGGGCGGCGCGCAGTACATCCGCGAGCCGGGCAGCGCCCGCGCCGAGGTGGCGATGAGCACCGCCGACCACTTCCAGGGACGCGGGCTGGCCTCGCTGTTGATCGCGCAGCTCGCGCAGGCGGCGGACGAACACGGCATCCGGTTCTTCTTCGCCGAGGTGCTCCCCGAGAACCACAAGATGATCGACGTCTTCCGTCGCACCGGCTTCCCGGTCTCGATCCACGCGAAGCCCGGCGTGGTCGAGGTGGAGTTCCCCACGATCATCACCGACGCGACGGCGGAGCGTTACGGCGACCGCGAGCGGATCGCCGCCGCGAACGCGGTCAGGACCTTCCTCCAGCCCTCGTCGATCGCGGTGATCGGCGCCTCGCGCGACCCGGCCACGATCGGCGGCAGGCTCCTGAAGAACCTGCTGGGGCAGCCGTTCTCCGGCGTGGTGTATCCGGTGAACCCCACGGCGGACCACGTCCAGGCCGTGCCGGCGTTCGCCTCGGTCACGGACATCCCCGACGAGGTCGATCTCGCGATCGTGGCGGTGCCCGCCGCCGGGGTCCTCGATGTCGCACGGCGATGCGCGGAGAAGGGCGTCAAGGGCCTCGTCGTGATCTCAGCCGGGTTCGGCGAGACCGACGACGAGGGTCGCGCTCGCCAGCACGAGCTCGTGGAGATCTGCCGGGCCACGGGGATGCGGCTGATCGGGCCCAACTGCATGGGCGTGATCAACACTGACCCCGAGGTGCGCATGAATGGCACCTTCGCGCAGGCCTATCCGCCCGAGGGACATGTGGCCTTCATGTCGCAGTCCGGGGCGCTGGGGATCGCGGTGATCAACATGGCCACGGCCCTCGGCATGGGCCTGTCGTCGTTCGTCTCCGTGGGCAACAAGGCCGACATCTCCGGCAACGACCTGCTGTGCTACTGGGACGAGGATCCGAACACCGACGTGGTGCTCCTGTATCTGGAGTCGTTCGGGAACCCGCGGCGCTTCGGACAGCTGGCCCGCCAGATCGGCAAACGCAAGCCGATCGTGGCCGTCAAGAGCGGTCGCAGCGCCGCGGGGCAGCGCGCGGCAAGTTCGCACACCGGGGCGCTGCTCTCCTCGTCCGACACCACCGTGGACGCGCTCTTCCGTCAGTACGGGGTGATCCGGACCGACACGCTCGAGGAGATGTTCGATGTCGCCACCCTCCTGGTGAACCAGCCCGTCCCGAAGGGGCGCAACGTGGCCATCGTCACGAACGCGGGCGGCCTCGCGATCCAGTGCGCCGACACCTGCGAGGCGCGCGGGCTCCACGTACCCGAGCTCGCCGAGGCCACCGTGGCTGAGCTCCGGACGTTCCTCCCGCCGGCCGCCGGCGTCTCCAATCCGGTGGACATGATCGCGTCGGCCTCGGGCGAGGATTACGGGCACACGATCCGCACGGTGGCTTCGGATCCGAGCGTCGACGCCCTGATCGTGATCTACATCCCGCCGATCGAGGCCGACGCGCCGGAGATCGCGCAGCACATGGTGGAGGCGATCGGCGCGCTCGACGAACGGATCCCCGTCCTTACGTGCTTCATGTCCTCCCGTGGCCTTCCCGACGATCTCTCGGCCCCGGGCGTGCGCATCCCTTCGTATCCCTTCCCCGAGCAGGCGGCGATCGCGCTCGCGCATGCCGCGGACCTCGGCACCTGGCGCGAGAAGCCGGAGGGCGCCGTACCGGAGTTCCCGGGGATCCGCGAGGACGAGGCGACGGCGGTCATCGCCACCGCGCTCGAGCGCGGCGAGGGGTGGCTGGAGCCGCAGGAGATCGAGCGCCTGTTCGCCTGCTACGGGATCCCGACGGCCCGCGAGGAACAGGTGCGGACGGCGCAGGAGGCCGCGGAGGCCGCCGCGGGGTTCCACGGGAAGGTCGCGTTGAAGGCCGTGGGCCCGCTCCACAAGACCGAGAGCGGTGCCGTGACGCTCGGCTTGGACGCCATGGAGGTGGCCGCGGAGGCGGAGGCGATGCGGACCCGCGTGGCGGCGGTGGGCGAGCCGTTCGAGGGCTTCCTGCTCCAGGAGATGCTCTCGGGCGGCGTGGAGATGCTCGTGGGCATGGCCGCGGATCCAGTGTTCGGGCCGATCGTCGCGGCCGGCGCCGGAGGGGTCATGGTCGAGCTCACCCGGGATGTCGCCATCCGGGTGGCTCCGCTCACCGATCTCGACGCGAGCGAGATGATCCGCTCGCTGACCAGCTTCCCGTTGCTGGACGGGTTCCGCGGCGACGCCCCCAAGGATGTGCACGCCCTCGAAGACATCGTGCTCAGGGTCTCGGCCCTCGCGGCCGAGCACCCGGCCATCGTTGAGATGGACTGCAACCCGGTCATCGTGTTGGAACGAGGCGCGGCCGTGGTAGACGCGCGCGTCCGCGTGCGCGAGCCGAGGCCCGAGCCCCCGTTCGCCGCTCGCACGTCCGGCAGCTAGCATCGACGGCATGAGCAGACAACCCGCCCCCGCGCACCGGTTCGATATGGCCCGGTTCAAGGAACTCGCCGAGCACGTCAACATGACCGTAGACGAGTTCCTCATGTTCCTGGACTCCCCACCGGGGCGTCGGTTGCGGCAGGTCGTGGCCACCGGGCTGATCGTGTCGGTGCCGTTCGTGATGCGCATCCCCGGCTTGCGCCGCTCTCCGATCGGCCGCGCGATCGAGCTCGTGGGCGGCGCCGCCCTCGTGATGCGTCTCGCCGACGCGATCCGCGATTGGGAGCGCTCGGAGTCCGCCAAGCGAGGGGGCGGCCGCGGCCCGGTCATCGACGTTCCGCCCGCGACCTGACGAGCCTCCGTTCATATCGCCGACACCCGTTCGTGGGAGCATAGGGTCGATGAGCGCGGTGCCGTACCCCGCCCCCGACGACCGGCCCTTCGCCGTCGTGGACATCGGCTCCAACTCGGGCCGCATGATCGTCTTTCGCCTCCGCGACGGCGAACACCTCGATGTCATCGAGGACGCTCGTGCCCCCCTTCGCTTGGCACGGGACCTCCGCGATTCGGACACCCTGGGACCGGAAGCGATCGAGCGCACCCTGGAGGCGCTGCGCGATTTCAAGGCGGTCGCGCGAGGCGCCGGGGCTGCACGCATGATCGCGGTGGCCACGGCCGCGGTGCGCGACGCCGAGGACGGCGACGAGCTGGTGGAGCGCGCGCAACACCTGGGGGTGCCGCTGCAGGTGATCGACGGCGACCACGAGGCGCGGCTCGGATTCTTCGGTGCGGTGCACGATCTGCCCGTGACGAGCGGGCTCACGATGGACGTCGGCGGCGGGAGCGTCGAGCTGGTGCGCTTCCGCGACCGGCGACTCGAGCGCGCTTGGTCGATGCAGCTCGGCTCCCTCCGCATGAGCGACCGGTTCCTCGAGTCGGATCCACCCGCCGCCACGGAGCTGAAGGCGCTCCGCAGGTTCGTGTCCTCGGCGCTGACAGATGCCGGGATCACCGAGCTCGGAGGCGCCGAGGAGCTCGTCGGCATCGGCGGCACGGTCCGCAACCTCGCGAAGGTCGACCTGAAGCGCGCCGACTACCCCCTGCCGCTGCTGCACGGCTACTTCTTGAAGGAGCGACGCCTCGACGCCCTCATCGACGAGATGGCCGGGCGCTCGATGAAACGGCTCGGGCAGATGTCCGGGCTCAACCCGGACCGTGCCGACACGATCGTCGGCGGCGCGCTCGTGGTGCGCGGCGTGATGCAGCACGTCGGAGCCGGGAAGGTCGTCGTGTCGAGCCGGGGTCTGCGCGAAGGGCTCGCGCTCACCACCGGCGGCGCGGGCGCGATCCCGTCAGCGCATTGGGTACGTACGATCTCGGTCGCGACGCTCGCGGCGCGGTTCGCGACGTGGGACGCGGCGCTGGCGGATCGCCGCGCCTCCATCGCGTCCCAGCTACACACGGTGCTCGACCAGGGTGCGTCACAGGGGATCACTGAGATGCTCGGACACGCCGCCACGCTCCTCGACGTGGGACGCGCGATCGACTACTACGACCGGTTCGAGCACGCTGCGATGATGGTGACGGCCGCCGACCTGGCGGGGTTCACGCACGCGGATCTCGGGGCGCTAACGGCGATCCTGCGTCAGGCGGACGACGACACGCATCTCGGGCCCTACGGTCGCATGATCGATCCCGACGATCGGCAGGCCGTCCTGAAGGCCGCCGCGGCGCTCACCCTCGCCGACGAGCTGAACCGCCGGATCCCGCCGGACGCCCCCGCGCCGCTCTCGTGCAACTGGCTGCGGAGCGGGTTCGAGGTGGTGGCGCCCGTCCCGCCCGGGTGGCACCCACGCGGGATCGCGACGCGCTTCCACAAGGTGTTCGGGCAGCCGCTGATGGTCGTGGCCAACGAGACGGCCACGGACGAGACCCTCGCCCCGGTGGCCGCCCCCGACTAGGATGCCCCCGCGAGGAAGGGGGATCCGTCGGTGACCAAGCGCGTCTTCATCTCCGTCGACATGGAGGGCGTCGGCGGGATCACCACGTATCGCCAGACCTCTCGTGGCTCGGACGACTACCCGTGGGCCCGCGAGCTGATGACGGGGGAGGCGAATGCGGCCGTCGGCGGGGCATTCGACGGCGGGGCCGACGAGGTCGTGGTCAGCGACTCGCACGGCGACATGGGGAACCTGCTCCCCCACCTGCTCGATGCGCGCGCGGACCTCGTTCAGGGCACACCCAAGGTTCCCCTCAGCATGATGACGGGCATCGATGACGGCTTCGCGATGGCCGCGTTCGTCGGGTACCACGCCGGCGCCGGCACGCCCGCCGCGATCCTCGATCACACGTACACCGGGTTCATGACCGACGTGCGGGTGAACGGCGCGTCGTGGAACGAGACGCACCTGAACGCCGCCCTCGCGGGCACCTTCCGGGTGCCGGTGGGCTTCGTGGCCGGCGACCGCGCATGCTGCGATCAAGCGATCGCGATGTTGCCATGGGTGCGTACCGTGGCGGTGAAGCAAGGCATCGGGAATCGCGTGGGGCGCTCCTGGTCGCCGGAGCGTGCCCGCGCCGCGATCCGCAGCGAGGTCGCGGCGGCCGTGGTGGGGTTCGCAGATCTAGAGGCGTTCACGCCCGGAGGCCCGTTCACCCTCGAGATCGATGTGATCGGCACGGTCGTGGCCGACATCTGCGCGCTCGCCCCGGGGACCGAGCGGCCGTCGCCGCGGACGTTGCGGTTCGGCAGCGACGACTTCCTTACGGTCTACCGCTGCCTCCTCACGTGGATGAAGCTGGGGCAGACCGTTGCTCCCGCCTACCCGGCGGACTGACGCGGCTCAACCTGCCGCCCTGCGGTTCATCGCCTCGATCGCGCCGACGGCGAGCCGGGCGTGGAGGTCGCGATCCACCTGCACGTCGGCGAACTCCAGCGCGAGCAGAACGGCGCCCACCACGGGCGGCGCCTCCAGCGTCACGGGGTATGCGAACCGGGCGGAGCGCTTCACCGTCGCCTCGAGCGCCGCGCGCATGATCCGGCTGTCGGTGCGGAACATGTTGCCCGCGAGGACCAGCTCGAACTCGGAGTCATCCATCTGCAGACGACGAGCGACGTGGCCGGCGAGGTCTCCCAGCGTGGAGCCGGCGTGCTCGAGGAGGCGACGCGCCACCAGGTCTCCGCGCTCGGCGACCTCGATCACCGTCGGCGCGAATCGGCGCTCGTCCACGCTCCCGCGGGCGACGGCCTCGAGGAACGCCATCGGCGTTGCGGTGTCCGTGAGCTCGCACATCCGTGTGGCGAGCTCCGTATGCGGGCCTCGCCCAAGCTCCTGCGCCGCCACCGCGCCGATGGCGGACTCGGAGATCTCGGACGCGCTGCTGTCGTCTCCGAACATCGGGCCAAGCCCGAACGTACGGAACGTCTCCCCCGCCGGGTTCCGTCCGGCGACGACCGATCCCGTTCCGGCGAGGACGACCACGCCCCACGGGTGGTTGGTCCCCGCGCGAAGGGCTACGAACGAGTCGTTGAGGATGCGGCAGACGCCCTCCATCCCCAGGGCATCGTGCACCCCACCCATCTTCTGTTCGTCGGAAAGGAAGTCGATCCCGGCGAGTCCGTAGACGGAGCACACCACCTCGCTCGTCTCCACCCCAGATCCAGAGAGCGATTCGCGGACCGCCGCCTTCAACGCTGCCGCGGCCGCCTCGAACCCAGCGTCTTCCCAGTTCGACGCGCCGCTCATACCGAAGCCCAGGATGGCGCCACTCGCATCCGCCAGCACGGCGTGGGTCCCGGTGCCCCCTCCGTCGACACCGAGCACGACGGTCACGGAGCGCTCCCCTCGGCGGAGGCGTAGGCGGCCTCCACCACCTCGAGCACGACGCGACCGTCCTCTCCGGAGGGTCTCGGTTGCCGGCCCTCGACGATGGCATCGAGGAACTCCGCAACCTGTGCGGTGTACATCGGCTGGGTGCAGTGCTCATAGTCATCCGACGGCTCTTGGGGCGGCCAGATCCGTGCGTACCCCGCAGTGCCATAGACCTCGGTATCGGCTTCGAGGCCCCCGAGGTGGGGTTGCCACCAACCCGACTCGACGAGGCTGTTCGTCCCGTTGGACCACCGGATCAGCAGGATGCCGTCGTCGTCAACCGCATAGCGGCCGTTCGCGTACCGCGTCCCCACCACAGCGCACACCGGCCCTGGCTTGGGGTCGCCGAGCAGGAAACGCGCAGTGTCGATCGCGTGCACCCCCATGTCCACGAGGGCGCCGCCGCCGGCCAGCGCTGGATCGGTGAACCAACCGCTCGGGCCCCAGCCCGCGTGGACGCCGTACCCTCGCGTCTTGACCACCTCGCCGAACTCTCCCGCCGCGATGCGGTCGCGGAGTGCGATCACCTCGTCGCGGAAGCGCCAACAATGCGCCACCATCAGGCGCGCCCCCGAGGCTCGGGACGCCTCGATCATGGCGTCGGCCTCCGCCAGGCTCGTGGCCATCGGCTTCTCCACGAGCACGTGCTTGCCGTGTTGCAGCAGCCTGATCGTTTGCGGCGCGTGAAGGGCGTTCGGGGTGGCCACGATCGCGGCGTCTACCTCCGGATCTTCGGCCAAGGCCTCCCAGTCGATCGTGACGCGGGGGATGTCATGCCGTTCGGCGAACAGGCGCGCGGTTTCCTCGCGGTGGTTCGCGACGGCGACGAGGGAGCCCCCGCAAGCCCGCACGGCTCGGGCATGGAAGTCCTGGATCCACCCGCATCCGATGAGCGCCACATTGGTCACCAGACGCACGTTACCCTTTGATACCGGTGAGGGTGACTCCTTCGATGAAGGCTTTCTGCGCGAAGAGGAACAGGACGATCACGGGCAGCATGAACAGGACGGACGCGGCCATCTGCAGGTTCCACAAGACACCACGATGCGTCGTGGTGAATTGCTGGAGCCCGACGCTCAACGTCCAGATGTGTCCGTTGCTTCCGCTGTAGATCAGCGGTCCGAAGAAGTCGTTCCAGGCGAAGAGGAACTGGAAGAGGGCGACGGCGGCGATGGCCGGCTTCGCGATGCGGATGACGACGTTCCAGAGGATCTGCAGGTCGTTGCCTCCGTCCACGCGAGCGGCGTCCACGAGCTCGTCGGGGATGGAGAGGAAGAACTGCCGGAGGAGGAAGATCGAGAAGGCATCGCCGAAGAAGGCCGGCACGATGAGCGGCCTCAGCGACCCGATCCACCCGAGCTTCACGAAGATGAGGTAGAGCGGCACGATCGTCACCTGTGCGGGGAGCATCATCGTCGCGATCACGAGCAGGAAGACGAGGCGCTGACCCCGCCACCTGATCACGGACAGTGCGTACGCGACAGGCACCGACGAGACAACCACGCCGACGGTCGCCAGACCCGCATACACGAACGTGTTCCAGGCGTACTGCCAGATGGGCTCAACGTGGAACACCTCGACGTAGTTGCTCCACTGGAACGGGTGCGGGATCAGATCGCGCGTGAGCGCCTGATGTTCGGTCATGAGTGAGGTGAGGACGACGAACACGAGCGGCATCAGGAAGACGACGCCGAGCAGGATCGCGACGGAATGGTTGGCGACCGCCGACAGGAACGACTGGCGCTGCGCCCCTGCTGAGCGCACACGGGGATGCGCCTGCAATTCGTCGAGGGTCAGCGCGGTCATCTGAATCCCCCCTGATAGAAGACCCAGTGGCGCGAGGACCTGATCAGCACCAGGGTGCACGCCATCACGATCAGGAACAGGATCCACGCCATGGCGGATGCCACGCCGAAGTGGAACGACTCGAATCCCTGTTGGTAGAGCCAGATCGTGTAGAAGAGCGTCGATTGCTGCGGATACCCCAGGGAGGCCGCGCCAGCGCCCGAGCCGCTCGCCCCCGAGGAGATCACGAAGGCCTCGGTGAAGTACTGCAGCCCGTAGATGACGCCGATGACGGCCGAAAAGAGGATCACTGGGCTGATCATGGGGAGCGTGATGTTCCTGAACTTCTGCCAGCTGCCGGCACCCTCGATATCCGCCGCCTCGTAGAGGTGGACCGGCACATCGAGGAGCGCCGCAAGGAAGATGATCATCGTCGCGCCGATCCCCCACAACCCCAGCAGGACCAGACCGGGCTTCGCCCAGGTTGGGTCTTGGAACCAGAGGGGGGTAGGCAAGTGCAGGAAGCGCAAGATCGTATCGATCGGACCGAACGGGTTGAGCAAGAACAGGAACGCGAGCGAGGCCGCCACCGCGGGGACCATCGTGGGGAGGAAGAAGGCCAATCGGTAACCGGACCGTCCTCGGCGCACGTTTGTCAGGACGTACGCGCAGGCGATGGCGAACACGATGGAGGCGGGCACCGATACGGCGACGATCCAAAGCGTGTTGCGGAGTGAGATCCAGAAGTACGGATCGTGAAGCAGGAGGTAGCGGTAGTTGAACAGACCCACCCACCGCGGCGGCGCGAGGATCGCGTCGTACTTGGTGAACGAGTAGTACAGGCTGGCGCACATCGGGTAGAGGTAGAGCCAGCAGAACCCGATGATCCAAGGACTCAGGAAGGCCAGGATCGTCAGCGCGTTCCTGCGCCGATGCCTCCGGCGCGCCTTGCGGCGCGCCGGAGACGCCAGTTCCGCTGCTGCGCGATCCCTGATCGCCTGGATCGTCGTGGGTGCCGTCTCAGCCAACGCTCACCCCAGCTGCATCTGCTGGTCGATGTCGCTGGCGAGTTGCTGCAGCCCGGCCTGAAGATCGGGGACCTGGCCCGATTCCCATTTGTCGATGAACGCGACCCACATGTCCGCATCCGTCTGGCCGATCGGCGTGAGCGGCTTGAACTCGGAATGCGGGTTGCCGAAGATCTCCAGGAACGGCTTGAAGTGCTCGTCAGCGTTGAGGCCGGGATCCTTGAGCGATTCGAACGTCGTCGGGATGTTCTTCAACGTGTTCGCGAGTTTCACCTCGGCTCCGGTGTCCAGGGCGAGATACTTGAGGAGTGTCCACGCCTCCGCCGCGTGCTGTGCGTTGGAAGGGATGCCCAGGACGTCCCCGCCGATCTGACCCGCCCCGAAGAGCTCCGGATGGTCGTCCGCCACGGGGAACGCCGCCGTGCCGTAGTCGATCTTGGCCTCGTCGTCCTGGATGAAGGCGTTCCGCCACTCGCCGTCGAAGGCCATCGCGAGCTGCTCGGTCTCGAATGCCTGGGCTGAGGACCACTCGGAGTTGGGTCCCCCCACCTCCGCGAAGTACTGCTGCAGTTTGTCGTACCCGTCCGGCCCGTAGACGTTCTCGATGAAGGCCTTGTCCCATTCCAGCAACGCCGCCCAGCTGGGATCGCTCGCGAACGCCGACTTGCCGTTGGCGTCGTACCACTCCCCTCCCGTGTACGCGCCGTTGTAGAAGTTCTGCAGCTCGTAGAACGAGGAAAGGGGCACGAACCCGGCCACCTTGATGGACCCATCGGGGTTGAACGTGGTCAGCTTCTTCGCATCTGATTCCAGCTGCGAGAGGGTCTTGGGAGGCTGTGAGATCCCCGCCGCCTTGAACATGTCCTTGTTGTAGTAGAGGCCGTACGCGTCGGAGAGCACGGGCAGCGTGCACTGGTTCCCCTCGAAGCTCGTGTACCGCGAGGCCGGCTCGGGGATCTCCTTCGACAGATCGATGCCGTCGTTCTGCAGATCGGTCGTCAGGTCGCTGTATGCCCCGCTCGAACAGAACTTCGCGACGTTGTCCGGCCCTTGGCTGATGGCGAGGTCGGGCGCGGTGCCCGAGCTGACCGCCCGCAGGATGTCTTGGTCGCTCTTGCCTCCGGTGTGCTGGATCGCGATGTCCGGGTACTTCTGATGGAAGTCCTGGAGCACCTCGCAGTACTTCTTGAACTCTCCACCCGTGTAGAAGCTCCAGAGGTTGATCGTCGTGACCGTCTGTGCGCCACTGGCCGAGGCGGCGTTCGAGCCCGACTCGAGCGACAAGCCCTTCGTGGTGCATTGCGCTGAGGTCGGCGCGGCTTCTCCGGAGTCCCCACCGCTCGTGCACGCGCTCGCGATCACCACGGCAAGCGCCGCCACCGCCAAGATCCTTCTCATCTATGCCCTCCTGTTTCCATCGCAGGGATCCGACCCTTCCCATCAGTACGTGAGAACAGCTGATCTTGGGCGGCGTCGAGCGCCATCGAGACCGCCCCCACCAACTCGGCGTCCTCGCCGAGCGCCGACACCTCGATCCGCGGGCGGAACGGCGAGAGCTCCGCCAGTTCTTCCCTGACCGGCTCGAGAAGCAGATCGCCGTTACGTCCCACACCACCGCCGAGGATCACCAGTTCCGGATCCACGACTGGCACGATCGCCGCGATGGCGAGCGCGATCCGCTCAGCAACGCTTTGCACGACCCCGAGCGCTCGCGCGTCCCCGGCGCGCGCCGCATCGAAGATACGCCGCGGGTTCAACGGAGGTCGCATCCCCGCGGCGCGCGCCAGAGCCACGACACCCTCGACACCGAGCGCACCCTCCAGCGCCCCCCGACGCCGTGCGTTCGCCCCGTGGGGGTCCGCGTTCCCCAGCGGCAGGTAGCCAACCTCACCGGCCGCGCCGGTCGAACCGCGGAAGAGCTGACCGTTCAACACGAGACCCATCCCAACGCCGGTCGCGACGTGGAGATACACGAAGTCTTCGACGCCTTTTCCGAGACCGCGCCACCGCTCCCCGAGCGTAGCCAGGTTCACGTCGTTCTCGAACGCGACCTTCGTCCCGAGCTCCCGCTGCACGACCTCCGCCAATCCCTCCCGGCCCCATCCTGGAAGGTTATGCGCGAGAGCCACCTGGCCCCGCGAGGCCTCGAACACCCCCGGGCTGCCGATGACCGCGACCGTGACCTGCTTCCAGCGGATCCCCGCTTCCGACGCGAGCGCGTGCGCGATGTCGCCGAGTTGTTCGATCAGGGAGCGCGCGCTGCGGACGCGGGCACCCTCATCCCTGCGGGCCAGGATCTCGCCTGTGAGATCGGCGATCGCCGCCCGCACCCGGTCGCGCCCGACGTCGAGCCCCACGACCCACCCGGCTCGCGGGTTCATGGCGTAGAGGATCGCCGTTGGACCTTTGCCACCTGATGTGCGGCCCGCCTCGCGCACCAGCTTCGCGCGTTCCAACGCCGAGAGGGCTTGACTGACGGTCGGCTTCGAGAGTCCCGAATCGCGAGCGATCTGAGCCCGTGAGACGGGACCGACATGGCGGATGAACTCCAACACCGTCCGCTCGTTGATGGCACGCAGGAGGCTCGGCGTACCCGCCGCGAAGGTCTGCTCGCCGCCCGTGGCTCTCCCTCCGCCAAGTGCTAAGGAAACTTTCCTAACTATTCAGCCGGATGCTACGCTGCCGCTCCGAGGGGGGTCAAGGGAAGACGCCGGATCTCAGCGGACGAACCGAGGAAGGTATGCAGCATGCGCGGTGAGGTAGGCGTCCAGCATCGCCTCGGCCTGATCGAGGCTGCGGACCAGCGGGTGGATCGCCAGCGCCTCGAGCGCCAACCTCCGGTCGCCCGTGAGCGCCGCCTCGGCCGTGAGCGCGGCGTGGGCAGCGACCTGCCGCACGAGCCCGCTGACCTCAGGCGGGAGGACCCCCTGGGGCAGGGGTGCGACCGCGCGCCCGTGGATGTCTGCCGGCGTCTCCACGATCACGCCCTGAGGGAGATCCACGACCTGACCCTCGTTGGGCAGGTTCAGGATCACACGCAGGTCGGCCCCCGAAAGCATCGCCGCCGCGATCCGCACCGCGAAATCCCCGTGTTCCTCGCTCGCGCGAGCCATCGACGGTCGAGGGAAGTCGGCGCCGGCCTCGCGTCGATAGCTCTCCAGCACGTCGGGAAGGATCGCGATCACCTCGTCCGCCCGGGTCGTCCCCGCAGCGCGCTGGTGCGCCAGCACCTCGTCGTGGAAGAAGAAGTACTGCATGTACTCGCTCGGGATGCGGCGCAGCAACCGGAAGAGGCGCACGATGTGCCGCTCGTCGTCGCTCTGCAGTCCTTCCAGATCGAGCGAGTCCAGCAGCGGCCACAGCTCCGCCGTCACGTCGCGACCGTCCACGCGGACGGCGCGCGTGAACGTCATGTGGTTGGTGCCGGCCGTGTCGAGCTCCACATTCGCCGGATCGACGCCGAGCAGCCGCGCGAGGAAGGCCTCCTCGCCCGCCGTCTGATCGCAGAGACCGAGGAACGGGATCTCGGGCCCGAAACGGGCCATGGCCTCGCTCACGATCTGCACGGGGTTGGTGTAGTTGAGGAGGATCGCCCCATCGCCGCCGACCTTCAGCAGTTCCTCGGCGATCTCCACCACGATCGGCACGGACCGCAGCGCCATGGCGAACCCACCGGGCCCCGCCGTCTCCTGACCCAGCACCCCGTGATCCACCGCGATCCGCTCGTCCAGACGCCGGGCCTCGAGCCCGCCCGGACGGAACGCCGAGAGCACCACGTCCGCCCCTTCCATCGCTCGCAGGCGATCCGCCTGCGCCTCGACGCGGACGTCCCCGGCGCCCCGCGATCGCAGGATCCCCTCACTCAGGCGCCGCTGCAGATCCATGGCATCCTCGTCGATGTCCTGCAGCACCACGGTCGCGCCGGCGAGCGCCTCGCGCGCGTGCACGATGCCGAACGCGATCCCCGGCATGTACGCGGATCCTCCGCCGATCACGACGATGCGCGGGCCCATGCGGCCACGCTAACAGCCAGGGCCAGCGCCCGAGAGGAGTGACACACGAGGATGCCTGAGCTCGCGATCAACGGCGGCACGCCCGTCCGGTCGAGCGGGTACCCGGCCTGGCCGGCGCCCGACGACGAGTACGTGGCCGCGGTCACCGACGTGGTGCGCAACGGGGAATGGGGAGGGTTCCCCGAGCCCGGCCTGCACGGCGGCGCGTTCGAGGAAGCCTTCGCCGCCTACCAAGGCGCGGAGCACGGGGTCTTGATGATGAACGGCACGGTGACGATGGAGGTCGCCTGCAAGGCGCTCGACATCGGCTGGGGCGACGAGGTCATCATCCCGGCATTGACCTTCGCGGCGACCGCCTACGCCCCGATGGCGGCGGGCGCCCTGCCGGTCTTCGTGGACGTCACCCCGGAGACCTGGACGATCGACCCGGATCGGGCGGAGGCGGCGATCACCGAGCGCACCAAGGCGATCCTCCCGGTGCACCTGGGTCACCAGATGGCCGACATGGACCGGATCATGGAGATCGCCGCCAAGCACGGACTCGCGGTGATCGAGGATTGCGCACATGCGCACGGCCAACAGTGGAAGGGGCGGGGCGCAGGGTGCTTCGGCGACTTCGGGTCCTTCAGCCACCAGTCCTCGAAGATCCTGACGTCAGGAGAAGGCGGCACGCTGCTCACGGACGACGAGACGCTCGCGCGCCGCGCACACTCCATCATCGATTGCGGCCGGCCGAAGGATGCCGAGGAGAAGGAGCACACCTTCGGCGCCAACTACCGACTCAGCGAGCTGAACGCCGCCCTGCTCGTGGTGGCGATGCGCAAGTTCCCCGCGCAACAGGCGGAACGTGCCATCGCCGGCAAGGCGTTCGAAGAGATGGCGGCCCAGATCACGGGCGTGCGCGTCATGCCGCACGACCAGCGCATCACGCGGTGGAGCTTCTACAACTACATCCTTGCCATCGACCCGGACGCGTTCGGTGGCGCCACGAACGAGATCGTCTGCGCGGCGATGGAGGCCGAAGGCATCCCCGCCGAGGTGCAGTACCCGTCGATGAACCGCTACGAGCTCTTCCAGCCATCGCTCTCTCGACTGCCGGTTGCGGTGGAGTTCGCCGACCGACTGGACCCGAACACGATGTCCTTCCCGGTGGCGGAGGCCGCCGGCCAGCGCGAATCGGTCTACTTCATGGAGACGGTCTTCCGCGATGGGACCCGGGGCATCGAGGACGCAGCGGAGGCGCTCGCCAAGATCCAGCGCAACGCCGCCGAGCTGCCGAGGGGCTGACGCGTCCGGGACGCGGGGTCGGGCACGCCTCGGCCCCGCGTTCCGGCCAACCCCGCGCGGGACTCAGCGGACCGGGAACTCGATCTCCGTCATCAGGTCCGCCGGGTCGGGCGTCTCCCGCGGATCCGTGAGGTAGATCTCGCGCGGCGGTCCGTCCGCCACCAAGGAGTTGTCGCGGATCCAGCCGTCTACCGCCTCGTACGCAGATCCCACCGCGTCGTAAGGACCGTGGTGAACCGTCGAGGCTACCGCCCCGCCCGGGATCTCGTTCACCTCGACGTCGTCGTCGCCCATGAACCGATATCCCACCGGCACGCACACCTCGATCTCGGCACGGCGCTCGGGGAGATCCATACGGTCGTACACGACGAACGGCGGGCCGGCCGGCCGCTCGTGCGCGCGTCCCATCGAGTTCATCAAGGTCCGGAACGCTTCGCCGACCACGGACCCGATCGCATCGACGGTCGTGTGTCGGCGCACCTCAGCGACGTGTTGCGGCGGCACCTGCTTCACCGTCACCTCGTACGGCATCATCGCCTCCTTCATCCTCCACCTCCATGGTGGCCCTTTGGCGGCGTCGGCCCACGGGTCCTTCGACCCGCAATAACGACCCCAGAACGGCCCGCTGAGACCGGGCCACACCCAGACGCGTGGCGAGTTCGAACGGATCGGGCGCGCGTCTGCCGCGAGGTCTCGATACACGGTCAGGCGTATCGCCTCGTCGTCGATCTCGATCCCGCTCATCCTTCGGGGAAGAACCTCGGGAGGTACGCGCGGTTCTGCTCCAGCAGATCATCGAGCATCGGCCCGGCCCGGTCGTAGTCGCCCACGAGGGGGTTGGTCATGAGCGCCTTCAACGCAACGCCCCGGTCCCCCGTGATCGCCGCCTGGACGGCGAGCAACTCGTACGCCTTCGCGTGCTCCACGAGCGCGAGCATCTCGGGCGCGAGAGGTTCGACGGGCAACGGGTGCGCTCCGTCCCGGTCGACGGTGGCCGCCACCTCCACGACCGCGTCGTCCGGCAGGTTCGGGATGGCGCCGCCGTTGCGCACGTTGACGGCTTGGACGTCTTCCGTCCCCGCATGGAGAGAGGCGACGAGCGCGGCGGCGGCGTCGCTGTAGAACGCGCCGCCGCGTTCCTCCAGGAGCTTCGGCTTGGTGTCGAGGGCGGGATCCTTGTAGAGCTCGAGGAGACCCGCCTCGATCTCCATGACCTCTTCCGCGCGCGTCCTGGACGTCTTCTGCTCCTCCAGAACGCGACCCGTCAGGTAGTAGTAGTGCAGGTAGTAGCTCGGGACGGCCCCCACGGCGCGGATCAGCTCGGCCGGCATGTCGGTCTCCTGGGCGACTACGTCCACGGCCTTGTCGATGATCTCGGGCAGCCGGTCGACGCCGTCCACCATCACCTTGCGCTCCCACGTCAGGTGGTTCAGTCCCACGTGTTCGAGCTGCACGCGGTCGGGCGCGACGCCGAAGTGCTCCGCGAACGCCCGTTGGAACCCGATGGCCACGTTGCAGAGGCCCAGCGCCCGGTGGCCCGTATCGATCAGCGCCTGCGTCACGAGGCCCGTGGGGTTCGTGAAGTCGACGAACCACGCGCCCGACGCGCCGCGCTTCGCCGTCTCCTCGGCGAGCTCGAGCACCACCGGCACCGTACGCAGCGCCTTCGCGAACCCCCCCGGCCCCGTGGTCTCTTGGCCGATGCAGCCGTAAGCGAGCGGGATGGTCTCGTCTTTGAACCGGGCCGCCTGTCCTCCGACCCGCAACTGCACGATCACGAAATCGGCGCCCTCGAGCGCCCGGTCCCTGTCGGCGGTGAGGACGAGCTGCCCGTCCCAGCCGACGCGGCGCATCATGCGTTCCGCGAGCGCTCCGACGATCGCGAGGCGCTCCTCGTCGATATCCAAGAGGACCAGTTCATCCACGGGGAGGCGATCCGCCCTGGTGACGAACCCTTCGACGAGCTCGGGCGTGTACGTGCTCCCGCCTCCGACGACCGCTACCTTCACACCCATGTCACGCCGCCTTCACACCCGCGCCGTCGGCATCGTACACTCGCGCCGATGAAATCGTTAGGAAACTTTCCTGACCCATTCATCGCGGAGATCTCTGGGCAGCCGGATGCGCTGCGGCGGGCCGCGGATGGCGTGCCCGCGCAAGCCGACGTGCTCGAACGGGTCGCCGCCACCGCGCATGGGCGCACGATCGTCTTCACCGGCATGGGCAGCTCGTACGACGCCTGCTACCCGGCCGTCACCGAGCTCGCGCAGGCCGGAGTCGCGGCCGTCATGCTCGACGCCGCGGAGCTGCTGCACTTCCGCACCGCCATGCTCAGCGCCCGGACGATCCTGGTGGCCGTCAGCCAGTCGGGCGAGAGCGCCGAGGTCGTGCGGGCCGTACGCGAGGTGCGCGCGCGGCCAGCCGAACAGCCCCAGGTGGTCGCCGTCACGAACGGTGTGGCCAACACGCTCGCGCGCCTCGCCGACCTCGCCCTCGACACGAGCGCGGGGCAGGAGGCGGGGCCGTCCACGATGACGTTCGCCGCCTCGCTCGTCCTGGTCGCGGCCGTCGCACGCGCGATGGCGGGGCTACCCGTGCCCACCCTCATCGAGGACCTGCGCCACGGCGCGGAACTGGCCGCGGCCGCGCTCGACAGGCTCCTGGACGACGATGCTCTGCCCGAGCGGCTGGTGACCTGGCTGGGTGACCGCGAGGCCTTCGTGATCCTGGGTCGGGGACCGGCTCGCGCGGCGGCGGAGATGGGCGCGCTCACGATCAAGGAGGCGGTCGGCATGCCCGTCGAGTCGCTGCAGACCGCCCAGTTCCGTCACGGTCCCCTGGAGCTGACAGGGCCCGGGCTCGCGGCCATGGTGATCGCGACGGAACCCCAGACCAGCGCGCTGGATCTGGAGCTCGCGGCCGAGCTCCTCGGAACGGGCGCCGCCGTCATGACCATCACGGAAGGGCCTTCGCGTGACGACGACGTGACCGACGTCGTCAACGTGGCGATCGGTGCGATGGATCGCGCGCTGGCGCCCGCCGTCTCGATCCTGCCTGCCCAGCTCCTCGCATGGCGACTCGCGGGCCTGCGCGGACGTGAGCCGGGCTCCTACCACCGAGCCTCGAAGGTGACGACGCGTGAGTGAGCCGTCCACGACCCTCCGCGTGGCGTTGACGTTCGATGCCGAGCACCCCGATCGACCGTGGTGTCCACCCGGCAACGCGGAACGGGTGCTCGACACGCTCGCGGACCGCGGCGCGCGTGCCACGTTCTTCGTGCAAGGGCGGTGGGCGCTTTCCCAGCCCGCCGCCGCCAGGCGGATCGCCGATGAGGGCCACCTCGTCGGCCATCATTCCCACTATCACGCGCGGATGCCGCTCCTGTCGGACGACGGACTCGCGTCGGACCTCACGGATGGTCGCGAGGCGGTCCTACGATCAACGGGCGTCGATCCGCGGCCGTGGTTCCGATGCCCGTTCGGCGCCGGCGCGGACGATCCCCGCGTGCTGGGAGCGCTCGAGCACCTCGGGTATCGCAACGTGCATTGGCACGTCGAGCTCGAAGACTGGGAGCCGTGGCGGACGGGCGAAGCGATCGCGGCGGACGCGATCGAAGGGGTCCGCGAGCACGGCGACGGCGCCGTCGTGTTGATGCACACCTGGCCGGGCGGCACCGGCGAGGGCATCGGGCCCATGATCGACGGCCTGCGCACGCTCGGGGCGACCTTCGTCACCGTCGACGACCTCGAGCAGGTGCCATGAGCAGGCGACCGGCCCTGCTCGCGGTGGACGGCGGCGGATCCAAGATCGACGCGGCCTTGCTCCGCAGGGACGGCTCCGTGCTCGGAGCGGCCCGGACCCGGACGAAGGAGTTCGGCGAGAACGGCGGTGAACAGCACATGGTGCAGGTGCTCCACGCGGTGGCGGCGGCCTGTCGCGACGCCGGCGTCGACCCCGAGCGCTTGCCCGTCGCGGAACTGGGCGTCTACTGTCTGGCCGGTGCCGACCTGCCGGCCGACGATCGCAAGATCGCCCGGTGGCTCAAGTCGCGCACCGTCACCGGCGAGGACATCGTGCGCAACGACACGTTCGCGGTGCTCCGAGCGGGTACCGACCGAACCTGGGGCGTCGGCGTCGTCTGCGGGTACGGCATCAACTGCAGCGCAGTGGCGCCCGACGGCCGCATCACGCGGTACCCGGCGGTGGGACCGATCTCCGGAGACTGGGGAGGGGGGGTCGACATCGGCCAGGCGGCCATCTGGCATGCGATCCGCGCCGAGGACGGCCGGGGGGAGAAGTCCGCTCTCATGGAGGTCGTCCCTCGCAACCTGGGGTTTCGGACGCCTCGCCAGGTCCTCGAGGCGCTGTACTACGACCGCCTCGACTGGAGCCGCATCGGAGAGCTTGCCCCCTTCATCTTCGACGTCGCGCGCGAGGGTGACGCGGTCGCGCGCGGCATCGTGGACCGGCAAGCCGACGAGGTCGTGGCGATGGCCGGCACGGCCATCCGGCGCCTGCGGATGACCAAGCTCGACGTGCACGTCGTGCTCGGCGGAGGGATCTTCCGCAACGAGGATCCGGCGTTCTTCGCCCGGATCGACGACGGGCTCCATGCGGTGGCTCCGACAGCCTCCACGCGGATCCTCACCGCCCCGCCCGTGATCGGGGCGGCCCTGATGGGCCTCGACAGGATCGGGGCGGCCGCGGCCGCGCGGACCCGCGTTCGGCGCGAGTTGACCCATGCTCGGCTGAGCACCCAGACTCGTGCCCGAAGGAAGGAGCATCCCTGATGGCGAAGATCGTCCTCGATGGCGTCAGCAAGGTGTTCGGCAACGACGTGATCGCCGTGAACAACGTCTCGCTCGAGATCGGCGACGGGGAGTTCATGGTGCTCGTCGGCCCGTCGGGTTGCGGGAAGTCCACCATCCTGCGGATCCTTGCCGGCCTCGAAGAGGTCACGGCTGGCGAGATCTTCATCGGAGAGAAGCAGGTCACCGACCTGCAACCGAAGGATCGCGACGTCGCGATGGTCTTCCAGAACTACGCCCTGTATCCGCACATGACGGTGGAGCAGAACCTCGGATTCGGGCTGAAGCTCCGCAGGATGCCCAAGCCCGAGGCGAAACAGCGCGTCGACGACGCTTCGAAGATCCTGGGCCTCGAACCGCTGATGC
The DNA here is from genome assembly GCA_963810915.1 of uncultured Actinomycetes bacterium. Lineage (GTDB taxonomy): Bacteria > Actinomycetota > UBA4738 > UBA4738 > HRBIN12 > JAOUEA01. Next base: position 1,019,233 of record CAWEPH010000006.1, read on the forward strand.
AGCGCAAGCCCGCAGAGCTCTCGGGCGGCCAGCGCCAGCGCGTGGCCATCGGACGGGCCATGGTGCGCGAACCGATGGCGTTCCTGATGGACGAGCCGCTCTCCAACCTCGACGCGAAACTCCGTGTGCAGATGCGCGCCGAGCTCGCGCGTCTGCACGAGCGCCTCGCCACCACCACCGTCTACGTCACCCACGACCAGGTCGAGGCCATGACGCTCGGCCAACGCGTGGCCGTCCTCAAAGACGGCATCCTCCAGCAGGTCGATGTGCCCCAGCATCTCTACAACCATCCGGCCAACCTCTTCGTGGCCGCGTTCATCGGATCTCCACCGATGAACCTCATCGAGGCCGACGTCGCGGAGCGTTCGCTCGCGTTCGGCGGATTCACGCTCCCCGTGCCTACCGGCGCCGGACTCGAGCCGTACCATGGTCGCCGTTTGATCCTGGGGATCCGACCGTCCGACCTCGAGGACTGCGACGTCTGGCACAACGAACTGCTACCCACGATCGAGGTGCGCTCCGAGGTCACCGAGGAGCTGGGGTCCGAGGTCAACGTGATCTTCGCCGTCGACGCCCCCCCGGTTCTCACTGAGGACACCATGGCCGCCGCCAGCGACGAGGGCGATCACGACAACATCCCACTGATCGCCGACACGCAGAGTCGTGCGCGCTTCTGCGCCCGGGTCGACGCTCGCACGCACAGCAACCCCGGTGACACCATCCGGCTTTCCGTCGACCCGGCTCGGTTCCACTACTTCGATCCGGACACCGGGGAGGCTGTGGGCGCCAACGCGAGGGCGGCCGCCGCCGTCTGAGCCCGCCAACACTCAGGAGGGGGGGATGCCGGACTCCGGACCCCCGACTTCCCACGGGAGCCAGCACGTCACCACCGTCCCGTGTCCGGGATCACTCGAGACCCGACAGCGCCCTCCCAGCAGCTCGGCACGTTCGATCATCGTAGACAGACCGAGGTGACCGGGACGCGGCCGCATCGCCTCCTCGACGTCGAACCCGCGGCCGTCGTCGCGGACCTCGATCGTGACGCCATCCCTCGAACCCGTCACGGTGACGTCCACGCGCGAGGCGGCCGCGTGCGTGCGCGTGTTGGTCACGGCCTCTTGCGCGATGCGGTACAGGACCGCCCGCATCTCCGGCGGCGGTTCGGTGTCCAGCGCATCGACGACCTCGAAGGACCAGCCGGGATCCGATGCCGTGTGCGCGAGGTAGACGTTCAGGGCGGGGATGAGACCCTCCCTGTCGAGGGCCGTGGGACGCAGCTCGAACAGCAGGGAGCGGAGTCGTTCGATCGACCGTGTGACGGTCTCGTGCAGCTCCGTGAGCTCGAGGGCCGTGGCCCTCTCGGGCGATGCGACCAGGAGTTGGAGCCGGAGATCCACCGCGCTCATCGCCTGGATCGGGTCATCGTGGATGTCCGCAGCGATCCGTCGGCGCTCCTCCTCCTGTGCGCTCTCCAGCCGCTGCGCGAGCTCGCGCCGCTCCTGCAGCGTTCGGCGCAGGACCTCCAGGCTCCAACGAAGCTTCTCCTCCGCCTCCTTCTGGGCCGTGATGTCGAGCATGATCCCCCGCCAGTGCGGGGGCGTTCCGGCCCCCACGATGTAGACCGCCTCGTCGCGCAACCAGACGATGCGACCGTCCTTCGCCATCATCCGATACTCCGAGAAGAACCGGTCGCCGACACGGTTGGCTCGTTCGTTCTCCTCGCTCACCCGAGCCCGGTCATCGGGATGGATCCGGTCGATCCAGAGCGCGGGGGTCGTCCCCCACTCGTCCTGCGTGTACCCGAGCAGATCCACAGCCTGGGGACTGGTGTAGAAGTTCGTGGAGAGTACGTCCGGCCGGTCGATGTAGAAGATCGCGGGGATCGATTCGACGAGTGCACGATAGACGTCCAGGTCGCCCAGGTCGTCGGGCCGCGCATCCGTGTCGGGCGTCACAGGCGGGCGATGACGCCGGCGAGCAGGGCGATCCGCGGCACCACGCTCGCTAGGTCCAGCCACTCGGCGGGCGCGTGGTCGTCCCCGCCGATCGGTCCCAGCCCGTCGATCGTAGGCGTGCCGGCGGCGCTGGTGGTGTTGGCATCGGAGGCGCCACCGGTGGCGGCGTCCGTCAAGGAGAAGCCGAGTTCGCTCGCCACGTCGATCGCGATCCGCGCGAGACGCGCCCCCCCTTCCCCCTTCTCCATCGGCCGGTGCCAGGCGCTGCGATCCACGTGGATCGTCACGTCGGCGACGATCGACGAGGCACAGATGCGGTCGATCTCGGCCTCGGCCGCCTCGAGCGTGGCGAGCTCGGGCGAGCGCAGATCGACCTGGAGGACGCATCGCTCCGGCACCACGTTCGTGCGGGTGCCGCCGCGGGCGACGCCGACGTTCACCGTGACCCCCGGCCAGCGCCCGTTCAGGTCTTGGAACTCGATGATCTTATGCGCCGCCTCCAGGAGCGCGTTGCGTCCCTTCTCCGGTTCGACCCCCGCGTGCGCTGCTCGCCCCTGGAACGTGATGGTGTAGTCGGTGATGCCGTTGCGGGAGCTGACGATGTCGCCGTTGGCCCTCGCGCCCTCGAGCACGAAGGCGGCGTCGTGCCCGGGCGCGAGCTCACGGATCACGGGACCGCTGTACGGCGATCCGATCTCCTCGTCAGGGTTGCAGACGTACGTGATGTGCTCGAACGCGTCGAACCCCGCCTCCTGGAGCACCCGCGTGGCATAGAACCCCGTGAGGAGGCCCCCCTTCATGTCCGAGACGCCGGGACCCCGGGCGGTGGAGCCCTCGATCCGGAACGGTCGCTCCGCCACGGTGCCGTCGTCGAAGACCGTGTCCATATGCCCGACCAGCAGTACGCGCGGACCACCCGAACCGCGGAGGGTCCCGATCACCAGATCGCCGAGCTGCGGCTCGCCCTCAGAGGCGACGTGGGGACGTCGCTCCACCTCCCATCCCTGCGATCGGAAACGGTCCTCACACAGGTCCGCGATCCGGTCAACACCAGCGGGCGAGAACGACCCGCAGTCGACGTTCACCATCGTCCGCAGGTCTTCGACGAACCGTTCGTGGTGACGCCCGGCGAGGTCGAGGAGGGCCAGGGGGTCCATGGGCCGACGGTAGCACGGCGTCCTCGATGTCCGCGTCGACGCGATACCCTCGCGTGCCGGATGGCCGGGCGACCGCGATGATGGTGTCTTCCCGGTCGGGTGAGGGCCCCGGCCCCGGGCCCGATGGAGGGAGGCGCGGATGGCGAAGGTGCAGTCGCGCCGCGCCCCGTCGAAGATCCCAGGCCTCAACGTCATCGCCGGCTACGAACGACGATGGCTCTCCAAGGACATCGTGGCGGGCCTCGTCCTCACGGCGATCCTGGTGCCCCAGGGCATGGCCTACGCCGAGCTCGCGGGCCTTCCTCCCATCACCGGCCTGTACACGTCCATCCTGTGTCTGCTCGGCTATGCGGTCTTCGGCCCCTCGAAGATCCTCGTGCTCGGCCCGGACTCGGCCCTCGGACCCATGATCGCCGCCACGATCGTTCCGCTGATGGGGGCCGGTGGGGATCCAGCACGGGCGGTGGCTCTCGCATCCCTGCTCGCGCTGATCGTGGGTCTCATCATGATCTTGTCCGGGATCGCGAAGCTCGGGTTCGTGGCCGACCTGCTCTCGAAGCCCACGCGGATCGGCTACATGAACGGGCTGGCCCTCACGATCCTCGTGGGCCAGCTCCCCAAGCTCTTCGGGTTCTCCGTGGACGCCGACGGACTGATCCCAGAGGCTTCGGGGTTCATCCACGGACTCATGCACGGCGAGGCCGTCGGCGCCGCGTTGTTCGTCGGCGGGTCGTCGTTGATCCTGATCTTCGTGTTGCAGCGATGGCTCCCGAAGCTCCCGGCCGTCCTGATCGCCGTCGTAGTGGCGATCATCTCGGTGAACGTGTTCGACCTGGTTGCGAAGGGCGTGTCGGTCGTCGGGACCCTGCCACAGGGCTTCCCGCCGTTCACGATCCCCGACGTCTCGGTCTCGGACCTCCCTCTCCTGGTGGGAGGAGCGCTCGGGATCGCGCTCGTGGCCCTGGCCGACACGATCTCGACCGCCTCGGCGTTCGCCGCTCGTTCGGGGGACGAGGTGCACGGCAGCCAGGAGATGGTGGGGATCGGGATGGCGAACATCGCGGCCGGGTTCTTCCAAGGATTCCCGGTGAGCACGAGCGGCTCACGCACCGCGGTGGCGGAGCAGTCGAGCGCGAAGACCCAGCTCACGGGCGTGGTCGGGGCCGTCACGATCACGCTGATGCTCGTGTTCGTCCCGGGGCTCCTGAGGAACCTCCCCCAGCCCACGCTCGCCGCGGTGGTGATCGCGGCCTCCGTGTCGCTCGCCGACATCGCCGGGACGCGCCGCCTGTGGCGCCTGCGCCACACGGAGTTCTGGCTCTGCATGGCCGCCTTCATCGCCGTCGCGTTCCTCGGGGTCCTGCCCGGCATCGGCGTCGCCGTCGCACTCTCGATCCTGAACGTGTTCCGCCGCGCCTGGTGGCCGTACCAGGCCGAGCTGGGACGGGTCGCAGGGCTCCCCGGCTACCACGACACGACGATGCATCCCGACGCCAAACTGATGCCGGGACTCGTGATCTACCGGTTCGACGCACCGCTCATCTTCGCGAACGCGCGGGTGTTCCGCGAGCAGATCCTGGAGATCCCCGATCGGCAGCCGGGGGTTCGCTGGATCGTGATCGCCTCCGAACCCATCACCGACGTGGACACGACGGCGGCGGACATGCTCGCCGACCTCGACGAGACGTTGAACGCGCGCGGTATGTCCCTGATCTTCGCGGAGATGAAGGATCCGGTTCACCGCAAGATCGAGCGGTACGAGCTCACGCGCACGATCGACCCGGCCCATTTCTTCCCGACGGTGGGCGCCGCGGTGCGCGCGTTCAAGGCGGAGACGGACGCCGCGTGGGCGGAGCCCGGGGAGGACCGATCGTGACAGAGCGAAGCGCCCGCCCGCGGTCGCTTGAACGCGGCATGCGAGAGATGAACTGGATCTGGACCATCGGGGCCCCGCTCGTGCGCGCCATCATGGCGCTCGTCTTCCGGGTGCGCGTGGAGGGCATCCGGCATGTGCCCGATCGTGGACAGGCGATCCTCGCGCCCAACCACGTGAGCGTTCTGGACGGGCCCGCGCTCGCCGCCGTCACGGGCGCCCAACGCTGGCGTGCGACGCGATTCCTGATCGCGTCGGAGATCTACGACACCGGCTGGGGATGGATCCTTCGCCAGGCCCGACAGATCCCCATCGTGCGCGGCGGCGGCGACACGGGAGCGCTCACGACGGCGGTCGACGCGGTCACGGGGGGCGGCTGCGTCGGGATCTTCCCCGAGGGCCGGGTGAGCGACGACCCCTCACACGGTCTGCAGCGACTCCGCTCGGGGATCACGCGGGTGGCCGTCCCCGCCGGCGCGCCCGTCGTGCCGATCGGGATCTGGGGCACGCAGACGGCGTGGCCTCACAAAGGTGGCGTCCTCTGGGCGGCTCTCCTGCGGCGGCCGCGCGTCGCCCTGATCTACGGCGAGCCCTTGCGACCACCCTCCCCCGGGAGCGATGAATCCCCAGGCGATTTCCGGCTGCGTCTCGCCGACGCGATCGGCGAGCAGGTGCGACGCGCCCAGGCCTTGACCGAGGATGACGCGTGAGCTCCGAGGTCGGACCCTGGCGTCGTCGGTCACGGTCGACCGTCTACGCGAACCCGTGGATCGAGGTCTGGCACGACGAGGTCCGGCGCCCCGACGGCCACCCCGGCATCTACGGGGTGGTGCATTTCCGCACCCGCGCCGTCGGCGTGGTCGTCCTGGACGACGACGACCGGGTGCTGCTCGTGGGCCAGCACCGCTACACGCTCGACCGCTACTCCTGGGAGATCCCCGAGGGCGGCGCCCCGTGGGACGAGGAGCCCCTTGCTGGCGCGCGACGCGAGCTCGCCGAGGAGACGGGCTACACGGCGTCGTCGTGGCGGGAGTTGATCCGCTTCACGCTCTCGAACTCGGCGACGGACGAAGAAGGGGTTACGTTCGTCGCCACCGGGCTCGCTCCCGGCGCGGCCTCCCCCGACGGCACCGAGGATCTCGCCGTCAGATGGGTCCCGTTCGACGAGGCGCTCGCCATGGTCGATCGAGGCGAGATCCACGACGTCATGACCCAAACCGCACTCCTCACGATCGCACGAGAGCGGGGAGTCTAGCGTTCCATGTGCTCCCTGAACCACGCCTCCGCCAGGGCGGTCACCCGATCCATGGTGCCCGGTTCCTCGAACAGGTGGGTGGCCCCGGGCACGACCTCGAGCCGGTGCACGCACCGCAGCTCCCGTTCCGCCATCCGGTTGAGCTCGAGGACCAACGTGTCCGCCCCGCCCACGACCAGCAACGTGGGTGCCGTCACCCGCTCGAGACCGCCGGCGAGATCGGGACGCCCACCTCGAGAGACCACGGCTGCGATGTCCTCCCCGAACCCCGCGGCGGCCGTGAGCGCCGCCGCGGAGCCCGTGCTCGCGCCGTAGTACCCGAGAGGGAGCGATCCACACGCGGGCTGTGCGCGAACCCAGCTGGTCGCGTCGACCAGGCGGCCGGCCAGCAACCCGATATCGAACACGAGCGACCGATCGCCGGCCTCCGACGCCGTCAACAGGTCGAACAACAACGTGGCCATGCCCGATCGGTTCAGGGAGCCGGCAACCGCGCGGTTCCGCGGGCTCGCATGCGAGCTGCCGCTCCCGTGAGCGAAGACGACCAACCCGCTGGCACCCTCGACACCCTCGATATCCCCGGGAAGGCGGAGATCGCCGACCTCGACGTGGGGCATAGGGGAGACCCCTCCTAGCCTGCCGCCACCTCTTGCGGCAGCCAGAACCAGCGTAGGTCTTCGAAGTCGCCGCCGACATCCAGCACCTGACCCTCCGCGGCCCCGGGCGACTCCGCGAGTAGGGCGCGCGCCTCCTCGAGATACTCGGCGAGTCTCGATTCGGGCTCGTGGTGCCGGTGTCCCTCGAACCGCATACCGCCGTCTTCGTAACGCACGTCACGGAGCGACATCGGCGGCTCCGGCTGCCCGTCCGCGTGGCGCCACATCCCGCTCGCGGGTTCGAACCGGTAGCGCGGGAGCAGCCTCCAGCCGTCGGTCGCAACGAGGTCGACCGCGTCGAGGACGTACTCGAAGACGGACCGGGTGAGGAAATAGTTGAAGTTGACCCGCACCCAGCCGGGCTTGATGCCCTCGCATCCCCGCGCGATCTCTCGCTCGAAGCCGTGCGAGCGTTCGAGATCGATCCCGAGCAAACGGTGGCCGTACGGCCCGGCGCACGAACACCCTCCGCGCGACTGGATACCGAAGAGATCGTTCAGCAACGCCACGACGAAGTTGTGGTGCAGGTAGCGACCCCGGTGGCTGATCACGAACGAGACGATGGAGAGCCGAGGGAGATCGTGACTGCCGAGGATCTGGATGTTGGGATTCGCCTCCCAGCGGTGCATCGCGGCGTGAGTGAACCGCGCTTCGCGCTCCCTGATGGCTGCCACCCCCACCGCCTCCTTCAGCTGGAACACGAGCCCCGCACGGATCGACTCCACGATCGCCGGTGTCCCACCTTCCTCGCGACGCTCCACGTCGTCGAGGTAGCGGTGCTCCGTCGGGTTCACGTAGGCGACGGTCCCGCCGCCCGGGACGCTCGGCACGCGGTTGTGGAAGAGGTCGCGACGGGCCACCAACACGCCGGGGGTACCCGGGCCGCCGACGAACTTGTGCGGCGAGAGGAACACGGCATCCAAGTAGGAGAGCGCATCGATCCCGCCGTGCGACATCTCGATCGCGACGTAGGGCGCCGCGGCCGCGTAGTCCCAGAACGACAGCGCTCCATGACGATGCAGCATCGCCGAGATCGCCGGCACGTCGCTGATGATGCCCGTGACGTTGGAAGCGGCCGAGAAGCTACCGATCTTCAGGGGCTGCTCCGCATGCTCGACGAGCGCACGGTCGAGCGCGTCGAGGTCGATCCGTCCGTCGTGATCCTCGGGCACCCTGACGAGGTCCGCGATCGATTCCCGCCAGGGCAGCTCGTTGGAGTGGTGTTCGTAGGGGCCGACGAACACGACGGGTCGATCCCGGTCCGGGATCCGGTCCCGCAGCCCGTAACGCTCGTCGAGGCCCGCGGGGAGACGGAGCTCCAAGCAGTCGATCAACTTGTCGATCGCGCCCGTCGAGCCGGATCCACAGAAGATCACGGCGTGCTCGTCCCGCGAGGCGCCGACCGCATCCCGGATGATGGCCCTCGCGTCCTCCCGGAACCGCGTGGTCTGCAAGCCCGTGCCGCTGGACTCCGTGTGGGTGTTCGCGTAGAGGGGCAGCACGGTGTCCCGGATGAAGTCCTCGATGAAGGAGAGCGAACGTCCCGAGGCCGTGTAGTCGGCATAGGTCACCCGCCTCAGACCGAAGGGCGTGGCGATGGCTTCATCGTCGCCGATGACGGCGTCGCGAACCTCATGGATCAGACGGTCGTCCGGCACGTGGGCGATGCTACACGCGGGCGTGCTCAGGCGAGGCGGCGGATCGGCGTGGCTCGCTCGGGCCGGTTCCGCTTGTGCTCGTACATCGCCTCGTCCGCGTGCCGGAGCAGGCCGGCCGCGTCCACCCCGTCGACCGGGAAGATGGCTCGCCCCACGCTCGCCTGCAATGAGAGTTCCGCCACGTGCATCCGGAACGGCTCCTCCATGGCGTGGCTGATCCTGCCGACGACCTTGACTACGGCGGCTCGTGCATCGGTGGCCTCCGCCCCCAGAGGCAGGTCCGCGACGAGCACCAGGAACTCGTCCCCTCCCTGACGTGCGACGAGGTCCGTCTCGCGCACGGCCGACCGCAGCCGCGCAGCCATCTGCCTAAGCACCTCGTCGCCGGTGGCGTGCCCGTGGGTGTCGTTGACGGGCTTGAACGCGTCCAGGTCGAGGAAGAGCACCGCGACGGCGAGATCGTCACGCCGGGCGCGCGCGAGGGCGAGGCCGAGGTGCTGCTCGAACATCGCGCGGTTGGGGAGGTGGGTGAGGGGGTCGTGGAAGGCCAGGTGCTGCATCCGCAGCTCGGCCTCCTTCGTCGGCGTGATGTCCGTCATGACACCTTGGATGTAGAGCGGCTCGCCGTCCTCGTCACGGATCATCACGGAGTGGTCGCGGACCCAGATGACGCGACCGTCGGGCCTGACGTACCGGTACTCCCCCGCCTCGGGCTGCCCGGTCTTGAGGAACCACTCGTACTCGATGCGGGCGCGGTCGCGGTCGTCGGGATGGATCAGCTCGTCCCAGATCTCGTCGTTCTGGATGAAGGCCTCGGGCGACACCCCCAGGAGCTCCTCCACGAACGGGCTGATATGGAACGTCGGGCCGTCGAGTTGGGGCGAGTAGACGTAGATCGCTGCCGGGAGCTGCCGCATGAGCGCCTCGTACTTCGCCTCCGCCTCGAAGCGCGCATGCTCGGCGACCTTGAGTCGCCGGCGCCAAGCCTCGGGCGCGGGAGCGCGGGTGTCGTCGTGACGTCGATCGGTGGCCATGGGCGGTCCGCCCGTCCGGGGTGGCGGCCTCACCTGGGTATCGGCGAGACGAGACACCCTCTGAAGCGCCCTTGCCCGTGAAGCCGATCCGGCGAACGCGAACGGGCCGGCCCTTCGGGCCGGCCCGTTCGCTGAGGCTCGCGATGCCTACGTGACGCTTAGCCCAGCGCCACTGCGTTGATCAGGTTGGAGTCGCGCAGCTTGCGCAGCGCCTCACGCTCGATCAGGCGCACCCGCTCACCCGAAAGCCCCAGCACCTTGCCGGTCTCCCGCAGGCTCAGCGGCTGGCCGTTCTCGAGGCCGTAGCGCAGCGCCACCACGTGACGCTCCCGCTCGTCGAGCACGCGGTCGACGGCGTCGCCGATCTCCTCGCGGAGCAGCTGGTCCTCGACCTCGTTGAACGCGGCGTCCGAGTCGACCTCCTCGATCAGGTCGCCGAGCTCCGTGTCCTCGCCCACGGGCGACTGCAGGGACAGCGGCTCACGGCGGCCCATCTCGGTGAGGTCGTCGATCTCCTCGACCGTGGTGTCCAGGGCCTTGGCGAGCTCCTCTCGCGAAGGCTCGCGACCCATCGACTGCGCGAACTGGAACCGGGTGCGGTTCAGCTTGCGCAGGCGGTCGTGGATGTGCACGGGCAGACGGATGCTGCGCGAGCGGTCCGCGATCGCACGGGTGATGCCCTGACGGATCCACCACGTGGCGTACGTGGAGAACTTGAATCCGCGGCGCCAGTCGAACAGCTCGACCGCACGCATCAGGCCGATGTTGCCCTCCTGGATCAGATCCAGCAGGGGCAGGCCCTGACCTTGGTACTTGCGGGCCACGGACACCACCAGGCGGAGGTTGGCCATGATGAACCGCTGGCGGGCAGCCTCGGCCTCGCGCACCTCACGGCGCGCCTTGGCGATGCTCTTCTCGGAGCGCAGACGCCCCGCACGCAGACGCTCTTCGGCCTCCTTGCCGGCCTCGATCGTCATGGCGAGCTCGACCTCTTCCTCCTTGGTGAGCAGCGGCTCGCGGGCCGCCGCCTCCAGGTAGAGGCGCAGGTCGTCGGCGTCGTCGGTCCCCAGGGGACGCGCAGGCTCGGGCACTTCGTATCACTCTCCCACTCGAAGGACGGGGCTGCAGGACGCAGCAGCGCTCATCCTCGAGAACTAGATCCCTCGGTCAACGGCTCGCACGGGCACACGCGAATAACAGGTCTTGGCGGCCGCTCGTTCATATGGTATGGGGTCGGCTGCGGGTTTGTAAAGCTCAGGGCATGTAAAGGTCTTGTGAAGAGATTCACAAGACGCGGGAAGGGCCTCCCGAGCGATCGTCCGCACCAGCCGTCGTCTCCTTCTCGATCCACCACGCTCAACGCTCCCGGCCAGGGAAGTTGTTCCCCGGGAACCCGCCATCCATGGAAACGTTCGCCGGGGCGCAGGTCCTGGTTCCTTCAAGGCCGGAACGGGATGTCTTCAGTGTGGCACCGTCGGCACCCTCGCGGACGCAGCGACGGCCCGTCCCATTGCCCAGGCGCGCATCTGCGCGACGTCCTCGGCGCGCGTGCGTGAGAGCGGCGTCGTGCGGCCGAGCTCCTCGACGATCCGCTCGGTAGTGAGGTCGGCGCCGTCCGCGTAGGCCCGATAGAGCGCACCCACCACGGCGCTCTCGATCTCCGCGCCTGAGAACCCGTCCGCGGCCTCCGCGACGCGGGCGAGGTCGAACGCCGCCGGATCGCGCCTTCGCCGGCGCAGCTGCAGGGCCGCGATCGACGCACGCTCGTTCACGTTCGGGAGGTCGACGAAGAAGATCTCGTCGAAACGCCCGTGGCGCAGCAGCTCGGGCGGGAGGGTCCCAACATCGTTCGAGGTCGCGACGAGGAACACCCCGTCGGGACGCTCCTGGAGCCATCGCAGGAGCTCCCCCACGATGCGTGCGCTCACGCCACCGTCCGAACTGCTCTCGCCGGTGGCGAAGCCCTTCTCGATCTCGTCGATCCACACGACCACGGGCGCCATCGCCTCGATCGTGCGGAGCGCCGTGCGCAGGCGCTCCTCCGACTCACCCACGTAGGGCCCGAAGATGGCCCCCGGATCCAACAGGACGAGCGGCAGGTGCCACGTTCGGGCGAGGGTCTTGGCCACGAGCGACTTCCCGCAGCCGGGAACGCCGGCCAGGAGCACACCGCGCGGGGGCTCGATGCCGAAGTCCCGCGCGGCCGGCTCGAACCCGCGTCCACGGATGCGGAGCCAGTCCTTGAGGTTCTCCATCCCGCCCACCTGTTCGAGGTCGCCGTCCTCGGAGGGCACCAGTTCGAGCACGCCGTCTTCCGCGAGCAACGCGGCCTTCGCGTCGCGGACGTGCGTGGCGATATCGGTCCCGCCTTCCATCGCGGCGCGCGTGATGAGCCGTTCCGCCTCGGGGAGCGTGAGCCCTCTTGAAGCTTCGCCCAGCGCGGAGACCTGGGCATCGTCGACGGCCGGCGCCAGGCCCCGGGCCGCGAGCTCCGACACGGTCCTGCGCACCATCGCATCGACCTCCTCGGGCGAGGGCGGTTCCAGGGTCCAGGGCAGGGCGATGCCCTCGAGAGCCTCCGGGACGTCAGCCGCCGGGCCGGTGAGCACTAGGGTCTGGCCGGGCTTGGGCGCGAGGGCGAACTCTTTGACCCTGCGGAGCACCGCCGCCTCTGCGAGAGAGGCGCCGAAATCGAGGAGGACGAAGACGCCCGGGTCGGGGAGTTCACCGATGAACCCGAGCGCCTGCTTCGGATCCTGGGTGCCCGTCTGGGGCCCCATCCCGTCCCGCTCGAGCCCCCGCGTGAGGGACCACGTCCAGACCGGGACCGATAGCGCATCGGCAGCACGTCGGACGAACGACAGGAATCGCGCCTCGTCGTCCATCCGTGCCACGATCAGCGGGTAACGGCTTGCGAGCAGGAGCCGAAGATCGGTGACGTCGTCCACGGACGACATCTTCGCAGGCGTTCTAGGCTGGACGGGTGAGCCTCGAGCTGCCCGCGATGGAGCGGATCGACCTGGACGGGCCCGTGACCTATCGTGTCTGGGACGGTCCGTCCGAGACCACGTTCGTGATGGTGCACGGGCTCGGCGGCGCCCACATCAACTGGGTCCGCGTGGCGCCGGGACTGAGTGGGCTCGGGCGCGTCGTGGCCCTCGATCTCCCGGGGTTCGGCTGGTCGCCGCGTGCCGGCCGCACGTGCGGGCTGATGGAGCTGCGGCGGACGGTTTCCCGCTTCATCGCCGAGGTGGGCACGGGCAAGGTCGTGCTCTGCGGGAACTCGATGGGAGGCGGGATCTCCATCCTGCAGGCGGCCGTCGAGCCGGGATCCGTGGCCGGGCTCATCCTCACGTGCTCGATCTTCCCGTGGGCGCGTGGCGGGCTGCCGAATCCAGCGGTGATGGCGGCGTTCCTCGGATATCGCCTCCCGGGCGTGGGTGAGGGGATCGTGACCGCGCGCATGCGTGCGATGACGCCCGAGCAGGCGGTGCGCATCGGGTTCGCGTTCACGATGGCCGACCCCGCCTCTATCCCTGCGGACGTGTTCGCCCTGCACGTTGCCCTGATGGGCGAGCGTCAGCTCGACCCCGACTCGGCCCCCGCGTTCACCGAGTCGGCGCGGTCGCTGATGCGGCTGGGAGCCCGTCCCGATGTCGCCCGGCGCGCTCTCGACAACGTCAAGGCCCCCGTCCTGGTCCTGCACGGACGACGCGACCGCCTCGTGCCGGCCGCGTTCGCGGAGGCTGAATTGCGCAGGCAGCCGGCATGGCGCGGACGGATCTTCCCCGGCCTGGGCCACGTCCCCATGCTCGAGGCGCCCGGGCGTTGGCTCACCGAGGTGGCCGACTGGCACGCCGAGGAATTGAGGTCGAGCTAAGCCGCGGACGCCGAGGACAGATCCAGCACGGCCCGTTCGATCCCGCGCCCGAGCACATCGAGGTCCTTGACGGCGTCCCAGTCCGCAGTGAGACCGAACGACATCATCCCCGACAGGGACGTGCACGCGATCGAGAGCGCGCAGTTCTCCCCGAGCGGCATCGAGGGGTAGTTCATCAACAACTGGGCTCCCGCGAGGTAGAGCGGCAGTTGCGGGGCGGGGATGTTGGAAACCACGAGGTTGAACCACTGGCCCCGCGAGACGAGCCGCGCAGCCATCGCGTGTAGGGCAGGAGGCGCGTAGGCGCCGAGCCCGATGATGGAATCGGCGCTCATCGCGAGGCCCGACTCCTTCAGCTCGGTCGTGGCTGCGCGCACCTTCTTAAGCCGGCTGCGCGGGGTCATCTTCCCGACGGGGATATCGACGAAGGCCGGCGCCACGCGGTTGCCCACGTCACCCTCCTCCGCCCGAGAACGCACCGAGACGGGGACCATGACCCTGAGCGTCCGGCCCTGGGTGGGTTCGCCACGGGCGCTGAGGTGATCGTGGAGCCCACCGGCCACCGCCGTGAGCACGACGTCGTTGATGGTGCCTCCCAACACGTGGCGGATAGCCCGAAGCGTCTCGAAGGGCACCTCAGCGGTGCCGAACCGGCGTGCCGGGCCGATCTTCACGTCGAACGGCCCGTGCGGCGGGGCGCCCATCCCCACCAGATGTCCGAGACCCGACAGGGTCTCCGATACGTCCTCCCAGGCTCGCGCCGGGGCTTCGGCGATGCGCCCGACCGCATGCAAGGGGTGGAGCACAAGGTCCTCGACCGCATCACGCATCAGCTCCGTCGACGTGGGCGCAAGCTCAGGCACCCACGGCTCCTTGGGACCTGAGCCGAGCGGAGCGTCGGGGTCGGTGTCGAACAGGGCAGATGCCACCAACATCCCCGAGATGCCGTCGGCCATCGCATGGTGGAGTTTGAGCAGCACCGCGGTGCGGCCCTCCTCGAGTCCTTCGAAGACGTAGAGCTCCCAGAGCGGCTTCGACGGGTCGAGCGGACGGGACAGCACCCTCCCGACGGCCCGTTCGAGCTGGAGCCGTCCGCCGGGCGACGGGATGGCGGAGCGCCGGAGATGGAAGTCGAGGTCGAAGCGCTCATCGTCCACCCAGAGTGGGCGGCCCACGCTGAACGGGACACGAAGGACGCGCTGACGCAGACGCGGTGCGAGATGGATCCTGGCTTCGACGACCCGCTGCACGTCGGCGTACGTGAGGGGCCCATCGTCCCGCGGGGCGAAGACCGACACGCCTGCCACGTGCATATGCATGGCGGGGCGTTCCAGGTAGAGGAAACTCGCGTCCAGGCTCGAGAGGCGTTCCGGGGCCATCGGACGTCACCCTACCGTTCCGCCGGACGAGCGGGTCCGGGGGTGCTACCGTCCGCGCGATGCCGACGCCGCGCCGGAGCCGCGCCCTGCTCCTGACCGCCCTGATCGCCGCCGCCTGGCTCTCGCCGCTCGCCGTCGCCCGCGGCGACGGATACGGCGCCACGGTGAGCGCGATCGACAACATCTACGACCCCGACGTCGTGCGGATCCAGCCGGGGCAGTCCATCGAGTGGACGAACGACGGGCGCAGCCCACACACCGTCACGGCGGACGACGGATCGTGGGACTCGGGGAACATGGACCCCGGCGCCGAGTTCACCCACACCTTCGATCAGCCGGGCATCTACTCCTTCTACTGCCGCTATCACGGGAGCCCCGGGGTGGGGATGGCGGGCACGGTGGTCGTGGGTGACGTCCCGCTCCCCGGCCCGGCGGGCGGCGTGGGGCCCGGCGAGGAACCGGTTCCCTCCGGCTTCGCCCAGACGATCCGCGTCCCTCAGCAGGTCTCCACGATCCAGGCCGCGGTCGACCGAGCGAAGCCCGGGGGGATGGTGTTGGTGTCTCCCGGGGTCTACGACGAGGCGGTCACGGTCACCACCCCGTACCTCACGATCCGCGGGACCGACCGCAACACGGTGATCCTGGACGGAGGCTTCACTCGGGCCAACGGGATCCACGTGATCGAGGCCGACGGGGTGACCGTGCAGAACATGACCGCCCGCCACTACCTGCTGAACGGGTTCTACTGGTCCAGCGTGCACGGATTCTGGGCCCAGTACCTCACGGCGTACGACAACGGTGACTACGGGATCTACGCGTACGACTCAGACTGGGGTCAGTTCGACCATGTGTACGCGAGCGGCTCACCCGACTCGGGACTCTACATCGGCCAGTGCTACCCGTGCCACGCGGTGATCGCCGACTCTTTGGCCGAGCACAATGCGATGGGGTACAGCGGGACGAACGCCGGCGGAGACCTCGCGATCGTGAACAGCGAGTGGCGCTTCAACATGGCGGGCATCGTGCCGAACACGTTGGACTCCGAGGCGCTCGCGCCCCAGCGCGAGGCCACGATCGGCGGGAACTACGTGCACGACAACAACGCGACGGCCGCCGACACCAAGGATCTGGAATACCCAACGTTCGGCAACGGGATCATCGTGGCGGGGGGTCGCGACAACCTGGTGATCGGCAACCTCGTGGAGCGCCAGGAGGGCTACGGCATCGCGGTGATGCCCAACCTCGATGCGAACCTCTGGGTGAGCTCCGGCAATGTCGTGCGAGGCAACGTCGTGCGGGACTCGGGACGTGCCGACCTGGCGCTGGGCGCTCCAGCGGCCGGGGGTGACTGCTTCAGCGGGAACACGATCTCCAGCAGCCTCCCTCCGGCCATCCAGCTCCTGCGCGGCTGCGGATCGTTCGGCGCCAAGATCGGTGGAGGCGATCTCGCTCCCACGGTCAACCTCGGGACGCGGTTCCTCGACGCGCTCGACGGCGCCTTCCCGCACGGCGACTGGAGGACGCAGCCGACGCCGGCGGACCAACCCGTGATGGTGAACCCTGCGAAGGCTCCACCCCAGCCCGCGATCCCGGACCAGGCCGTGCCCCAGCAGTACCGCATCCGTTCGATGAGCGAGATCCGCTCCTCGCCGGGAGCGACCGTGACGAGGGAAGTGACCGTGTACGGGATCCCGCTGGTGGCCACGTCGTGGTGGAGCCTGCTGATCGGCCTCTACGCATACGTGCTGCCCGGATTCCTCTACGCCGCCTGGCTGACGATCGCGCTGTGGGATCTCATCCGTCAGGAGTCGGTGCCGATCTCGTTCCGAACTCGGTGGATGCTGGCGGTGATCGTGGTGCCGTTCCTCGGACCGGTCCTCTACTTCGCCTTCGGCCGGTCGCCGATCCCGAAGCAGCTGCGGCTGATGCTCGTGGCGGGCGGGATCGGGGCGTGTTTGCTGATCGCGATCGTGGCGGCGCTGTTGGGCGGTTAGGCGGACGCGGCGGGCTCCAGCCGGACCCGCATGCGCTTGTTCGCCCTCCCCTTCGACTCCGTCTTCACGACTCGTACCCGGCCGATCTCGGCGGTGGATCGCACGTGCGTGCCGCCGTCGGCCTGCTTGTCGATCCCCACGATGTCGATCACGCGGATGGGATCCACCGACACGGGGATCAGCGACACCTTCGTTCGGATCAGGTCCGGATCGGCGAGCGCCTCGGCTCGGGGGAGGAAGCTCACGATCACCGGCACGTCCTCGGCGAGGCGCGCGTTGAGCTTCTCCTCGATCTCCCGCCCGATCTCCTGGCTCATGCTCTCCAGCTCGAAATCCATCCGCGCGACGCCGCTGTCGTCCATGTTGCCGCCGGTGACCTTGGCGCCGTACTCGCTGAAGATCACGCCCGACAGGGCGTGGAGCGCCGTATGGGTCCGCATCATCATGTAGCGGCGTTCCCAGTCGATCTCTGCCGTCACCTCGGTTCCCGCCTCCGGCGCAGACGCTCCGGACCCGAGGGCGTGGAGCACCGCGCCGTCGTCGCGCGACTTGGTGGTGTCGATCACGCGGGCCTCACGCTCGGCCCAGCGCAGGACGCCGGTATCGCCAGGCTGTCCGCCCCCTCGCGCGTAGAACACGGTGCGATCCAACACGACGCCGTCGGGACGCACGTCCAGCACGGTCGCGTCGCACGTCGAGAGGTAGGCGTCGTGGGCGCAGAGTTGGTCGGTCATGCCCCCATGCTATCGACAGCATCACCCACGAGCGCATCGTGGCGCGCTCGGCCAGAGATCGGTCACGGCGCCCACGACCCCTCGCTCACCGGACCCTCCGAGGTGGTCCGGAGCACCGATGCGATCACCGCACCCACCAGGATGAGGGAACCGCCGATCGCGACCGCGACGGTGACGGGCTCGTCGAGGAAGACGTAGGCGAGCGCCGCCACGGTCAACGGCTCCATCACGCCGATGATGGCGTTGCGCACCGCCCCGATCAGCTGCAGGCCCCCGAGCATCGCGGCGAACGCGCCCGCCGAGAACACCATCATGGCGAGGAGTCGCCACCAGGAGCCGCCGGACGGGAACGAGATCGCGCCGAAGGCGACCCCGTACACGACGTTGGCCGTCGCAGCCCCGAGGCCGAGCCACGCGGCGGCCGTGAGCGGATCGGTCCGCTTCACGTGACGATCGGTGCCGACAAGGTACGCGGTGTAGGCGAGGGACGTCGCCAGCGCGAGCAGGATCCCAAGGGTGGTGATGTCGGCGCGCCCGCCACCGAGCACCACGATGGCGCTGCCCACGATCGCCAGACCGAGGGCGGCGAAGAGCAGACGTGGGGGGCCTTCGCGATCGAGTCCGATCGTCGCCAGCATGACCCAGACCGGGTACGTGTAGAACAGCAGGGTCACCGCGGCGGCGCTGCCGTGGTTGAGCGCCGAGAAGTAGAGGGCGGCCTCCGATCCGTAACCGAGGGTGCCCGCGATGAGGAGGGGTCGCCACTCTCCCTGCGCCGGGCGCAGGGGTCGGTGCAGCAGGGCGATCAAGCCGAACAGCAGGACCGACTGCCCCGCGAAACGGATCGCGAGCATGGCGAAAGGCGGCGCGCCCTCCTGAACCTCTTTGCCCAGGATCACCACGAACGCGAAGAGCACCGCCATGAGCGCCGACAGGCCCGCGCCGGTGAGCTCTCCGCGACGGTCGGTGGCGCGACGATCGGCGGAGGCGGGTTCTGGTGCACTCATGACTCGTCCGCCAGGAACGCGCTTACCCGCCGCACCAACATCGGGATCGACGCCATCAGCTCTTCCTCCGAGTCGAGGACGATCAGATCGGCGTTCGGCAACACCTCCGCGAGGACGCGGCCGAGAGCCTCGGGGTGAACCGGGTCGCCCCTGCGGCAGATGATCAGCACCGGCGCCGTCACCGCGCGGAGCCGCTCTCGATCGTCGATCGCCACGTCGCGGGTCACCTCGCGGATCGCGCGCGCGACACCCACCGGATCCATGTCCTGCCACAGCAGGAGATCGAACGCCCGGAGACCGGGCTGGGTCTCGTAGTTCGCCGCCCGCCCGGACTCGACCAAGATCGCCTCGATCGCCTCGTCCCTGGGCAACGTCTCGAGGAGGTCGGCCGTCCGATCGAAGAGAACGTGGTCGCCGATGGGGGCGTCGAGGGCTGCCGGGAGCAGGAACACGAGCCGTGCGAACCGGTCCGGGCGATCGCCGAGGAGATGCGTGAGCGCCCCCGCCCCGAGCGACGTTCCAACCGCGTTCGTGGCCCCGTAGGTCGCCGCCACGGCGTCGAGGTCGCGCGCGAAGTCCGCGAACCGGTAGGCCCCCGCCGGCGGTGTGCTCGAGTGGCCGTGTCCACGGAAGTCGAACCGCACCTTGGTGCCCGGCGCCATCGGGGTGAAGGCCGCCAGCTCGAGGCTGGAGTTAGTGAGGCCGTGCGCGAAGATCGTCACCGGCTCGCCGGCGCCGTCCACCGCCACGTGCAACGTGGCGTCGTCGGTGATGACCTCGGGCACGCGCGCTCCCTTTCGCAGGAAACCGACGACAGCCTAGACGCGCGAGGCACCGACGCTACTCGGCTGGGATAGCCGGCTCTCCGTCCACCTCGACGAGGTCGTCCTGAGGCGCGAACTCCCCCTTGATGCGGCGGGCCCATGCCGCCACCAGGAACGTCAACCCCAGGAAGATGACCCCCGAGATCACGAGGATCGTGCGCGTGCGGGCGGGATCGTCCTCGATCCACACCACCGACAGGATCATCGCGGGGATGATGAACCCCAGGTTGTAGGCGATGTCGAACAGCGCGAACGCGCGCCCCCTGAAGTCGTCGGGCATCGCCTGCTGCATGATCGTGTCCGCCGAGATCTTCCCGAGGAAGAAGGAGAAGAACCCGATGAACAGCATGGCGGCGAACCCGGCCATGCTCACGAGCCCTCCGAAGACGAGTGTGCCCGCACCCAACAGGAACATCGAAGCGAGCAGGAGGCGGATCGGCGGGATGCGGTCCTTCCACTTCTGCGCCAGGACCAGGCCGAGCGCGCCGCCCACGAGCCCGCCCACCCCCGTGATCGCGAGCGCCGTGTTGCTGGCATCGCCCCCCTGCACCAGGTTCTTGGCGTAGAGCGCGAAGGTGAACAGCCCGAACCCCCAGAACTGGTAGCGGAGCATCTGGAACGACGAGAGCCCGAGCGCGGCGGCCGGACGTCCGGCGACCTCCTTCAGGCCCGCCACCATGTTGCGCACGACCTGAGACGCCTCGCGCCCGAAGCTCGTGTCGTGCGCGACCGACTCCACGTGGCGCATGCGCCGGGCGATCAGCGCACCCACCACCAGGACCCCGGCACCGGCGATCACGACGGCCCAGGCGGGGAGCGCAACGCCTGCCGCGAGCGCGAAGGCGATGCCCACCACCTGGAAGAGGGCCCCGCCCGCCTGAGACAGGCCGTTGCCCTGCAGGAGGTCTTTGCCCGAGAGCACGTCGGGGATCGCCGCGGACTTCACGGCGAGGACCACGCGCACCGCGGCCTGGGCCGCCAGGAGCGCGGCGATGAGAGCTACGGTGGCCGGGATGTTGCCCTCGGACGTCGCCTTGCCGAGCGGGAGCATGAAGGCCGCGGCCACCAGCACCACGACCGCGGCCACGAGCACGTTGGTCCAGCTCACGACCTTGCGCCGTTGGAACCGGTCGATGAACACACCGATGAACGGCGAGATCAGCGTGTACGGCACGTACAGCGCGAGCACGACCTTCAGGAGGTAGTCCGCCGAGGGCACCGTCGAGACGTCGAAGCCCTTCTCCCCGCCGAAGGCGATCGATTTCCCGATCGCGCCCTGGATCACGCCCTGGCCGGCCTGCGCCAGGAACTGCACCCCCATCAGCGTCGCGAAGTCGCGGTTGGAGAAGACACCGAAGAGCTTGTTGAAGAAGCCGCCGAAGCTCTCGAGCACGCCGAGGAGCGGTCGACGCGCGTAGCGCAGGACGGCGGAACCCGCGATCGTCAGCCCCACGACGGTCCACGCCTTGGTCGGGCCGAGGGGGCCGCGCCAGACCGCGAGGACCGCGATCCCCGTCAGCAGGGTGAGCACGATCGACATCCCCGGGATCAACGCGATGCGGCTCGGCGTGTCCTCGAGCTCGAACAACGGCGCCGCGATCAGGCCGGGCAGGATCGCGAGCAGGAAGACCCCGAGGAGCACCCGGAGCAGGTGGACAGGATCGCCGAACGGTCCGGACGGATCGGCGAACGCCGCCTGTTGCGCCTGGGCGGCGGCCTGGGCCTGCGCGATCACGTCGGCGTCCGGCATCCACAACCCGGGCTCGTTCATCACGTACGTGTCGGGGCCGATCTCTGTGCCGTGCGCGGTCACGAAGTCCTTGGCCGCTTGCTGCTGCTCGGGTGGCAGGTACCCCCAGTAGTACTGGCCCACCACGAACACGACGGGGTCCTCGGGATACGCCTTCTCCCGCACCTGCAGCTCGTCGAAGTACTTCTGCGACCACTCTTCGTAGTTCTGGCTGCCCGTGCTGCTCGCCGTCGGGCGACCTGCCAAGAAGTCCTCCAGCGATCCCAGGTACGTGGCGGAGTACTGCTCCATGTCTCCCGGGATGCCGGTGCGGAAGACGTTGGTGTAGGTCTTGGCCCAGCCGTACGCGGTGTTGGATCCCGTGGCGTCATCCGCGTCGGTGTAGTTGATCACCAACACGATGGGGCGCTCCCCTGCCGCCTGCACGACCTCGTTCACGGCGGTGAGCGACGTGCGCACCCCTTCGTTCGCCCACTGGTTGGACTCCTCGATCCAGCGGTGCTGCAGGCCGTCGGCGAGCAGCCAGCCGAGCGAACCCACGACGAGGAGCGCCGCGATGGCTCCCGCGACGAGCGCCGTCCCCCTGAGCCGGAGGAAGTACCGCACGGCCACGAACGCGCCCAGGCCCACGAGCGCGATGGGCGCCGCGGATGCGTTCAGGAACCGGTAGTAGGGCAGCGTGCCGGTCAGGATCGTGAGGACGCCGACGAACGGGAACATCCACCAGATCGACACCATCGAGTACTGATCCGCGGGCTCGCGCCGGCGCCGCGCCATCAGGATCGTCGAGATCACGGCGACCACCAGCAGCGGGACCGTGATCATGGGTCTCAGGGACGTGACCCACTCGTTCAGGCGGCCTTCGAAGAAGGCCTTGGTGTAGGGGGGCGGGGCCGCCGCGTCGGAGATCTTCGCTTTCACGCCCCAGATGCCGATCACCCACATCGCGAGGCCCGCGACCATGCCGAAGCCAGTGGCCATCAGCAGGGGACCGTCGGAGCGGAGCGCGGCTCCGAAGGAGAACCTGCTGGTCAAGAAATGGAAGCCGAATACCGCCAGCAACGTCATCCCGAACAAGACCGCGGTCGTGGGGTGCGTGAAGGCCACGGCGATCGCGATCAAGAAGACGGCCACCCGGGCGCCCCACGAGGTGCGCGCGGCGCCGGCGAACGCGACGATCAGCGACAACAGGAACAGCACGGTGATGTTGTCCAGGTAGCCGACGTAGGGCGTGGTGAGGAACAGGGCCGCCGAGGCGAGCAAGGTGAGGAGCACAACCAAGGGGTCCCGGCGCGCCCGGTACGCGCCCGCACCGAACGCGAGCCCCGTGAGGATCGGGATCGCCACCATCAGGAACGCGCTGAAGCTGTAGGCGCTGATGCCCGCCACGCGCTGCAGGAGCGCACCCGCGAGCGGCACCGTGACGCGGTAGCCACCCCCGAAGACGCTGCTCGGGCCCCAGTCGCCCGCGATCGATCCAGGGTTCCCGTGCATGATCACGTTGGCTCGCCACGTGTACCAGGCCGGGTCGCGGGTGGGGGCGGTCCACGTGGGATGCACGATCAGGCCCCAGCCCAGGATCACCATCAGCAGGACGGCGAACCCCGCGATCATCCACCACGATCCGAGCCACGAGGAGCCGGGAGCGGCCTGCTCGGTCGTCGTTTCGACGTGGCCGTTCGCGGTGCGGGTGACTGCCATGGGGTTGGGGTCCTCGATCCCTGCTCAGGTGCGGATCCGCGGCCTCGACGGCGCGGGAACCCGCAAAGGATAGACGACCCTGGAGGTCGCGCCGGGGAAGCCGCTCACGCCTGGTCCGTCGTGTCCTTGGCCTCGGGCAGGCACGGCATGTCCTGCATCAGGGCCGAGGGGAACACAGCCTGGAAGACCCGGTCGTTCTCGTGACCCGGGATCGGGGTCACCCCGCCGTCAGCGGTCTGCGCCTGCGTCAACGTCGCCACGTAGCGCGCCACGTCCGCAACGGTGTGGCCGTTCGCCTCCAGCTCCGCCTGGTTCAGGAACACCTGGCTGGGCTGCGCGAGATCGACGACCGGCACGTCGGGACCGTTCTCGTCGAAGGTCTGCTCGATCAGGTTCTGGATGTCGCCCACGGAGATCTGGAAGCCACCGGAGACCGCGGGATCGGGCATGGCCCCGTGATCGGCGGTGAGCACCATGGCCCAGCTGCCCTTGCCCACCTCGTCGTTCAGGTACCCCACGAACCGCTTGAGCGCCGCGTCCTGGGCGACCACGGCGTCGTTCATCTCCGGGGAGTTCATCGACCAGACGTGGCTGATGTAATCGATCTCCTTGAAGTTCAGGTACAGGAGGTCGGGCGTGTCGTCCTTGCCGAACCCCTCCCGCTTGATCACGGTCTCCACGACCGACTCCTGGTAGGGCGTCCGTGCGGGCGTGTCGAAGCCCTGCAACAACTGCTGGATGTCGTTGTCGCGCCAGTTCCCATCGAGCTTGCCGTCCTGCTGATCGAGCGCGGTGATGTCCGCCTTCAACCCCGGCACGTCGTTCGCGTAGGTGGGGAGCTCGTAGTAGGGCGCCTCCCGCAACGGGAGGTTCCATTCGAACCCTTCGTCGGTGAGCGTGTCGCCCCCGATCACCGAACGCGTGAGCGCGATGTCGCGGTCCCCGCCGGTGAAGAACGACCCGTGGCTCATCATGCCGAAATGGATGTCCACCGTCCCCACGATGCCCACCACGGGCTTGTTGCCCATCGCGCGGTCGTACAGGTCGGCGAACGTGGGCAGCACGAGGAACGAGGGGCCGTTGCCCCACGGCGAGGTCATCTCGCCTCCCACCCGAAGGTGGTGCCCGACGAGTCCGTGGTGGTCGGGGAAGGCGCCGGTGCCGATGATCGCGTGATCCTGCGCCGTGGACGTGGGCGACGACCCCACGGTCGCGTGCTCGTAGAACGTGCCCTGGGGGATGAGCGACTTGAGGTACGGCCAGGCCGTGGGGTGCGCCTGGAGCACGTTCATGCCGCCTGCGTCCCAAACCATCACGACGAGGAGCTTGGGCGGCTTCTGGTTGCTCCGCGCGGAGGCGGGGATCACCGCCTCGGTCATCGGCTGGCCGTCGATGGGCGCGAACGGGTAGCCCACGATCTCGCCCTGCGTGGGCGCGATGCCGGCGAGCGTCACCGGTCGCGAGATCGGCGGCTGTGCCTTGATGTAGCCGGGGCCGTACCAGAGCATCGGCACGTCCTGGAGGTAGTCCCACGGTCCGACGTGCGGCAATCCCGCGCCCACGAAATCGGGTTCCTGCGGGATCCAGCTGAGGTCGGCCCCCCGGTCGGGACTCCAGCCGCGCCAGGTGCGCAGGAGCCAATCGTGTGGCACCGCACACGCTTGCTTGATCAGGTCCTCCTCGGAGCCTTGCGCCCGCGCTTGGCGCGCAGGGTGCAGCAGGGCCGCGGCCAACATGATCAGCGCGAGCGAGGACACGAGGACACGGCGAAGGAGACGGGAGTGCATGACGGCGTCCAGAGAAACAGGAACCCGGGCGGAATGACAACCCAAGCGGTAGCGTGGCCCGGTGCGCAGTGCCTCCAAGGAACCTTCCTCCGGCACCTCGACCGGCAGACGCCTCGCCATGCTGCTGGTGGTCCTCGCCCTGGTTGCTGCGCCCGCTCTCGTGCTGCGCGCGTTCTGCGCAGGCAACGTCTGCAACGACGCCTCGGCGGCCGCCGCTGAGGTGCCGTTCTGCCCGTTGCCGGCCGGCTTGCGCGACGCGATCGGTGCTGGGTTCCGACAGGGGCGATCCCCCGATATCCTCGCGGCGGCCGCCTCGACACCGGTGATCACCGCGGTGCCGGGGCAGACGGTGGCGTGGCCGTCCACGGGCACGTCCTCGCAGACCACCGCGCCCCTGGCGTTCCTGGGACCGAACGTCACACGGGGCGCCTTGCCGGCCGGGACCGGCCTCGACGACGTCGCCCCCACCGTCGCCGCGCTGCTCGGCTACGCCCCGCCGCACCCAGAGGTGCGGACGGGGCGAGCGATCGACGACGTCGCGGACGGCGGCGTTCCGCCTGATCTGCTCGGCGTCGAGATCGTCTGGAAGGGCGTGGGCTCGGACGCACTCGGGGGACGCTGGCCCGCGCGCACCCGCGCGCTCGTGGCGGAGACCGGCACCTCCACGCTCCACGCAACCATCGGCTCGCTCCCGCTGGACCCCGCCGCCATCCTCACCACGATCGGCACGGGGGGACTGCCCTCACAGCACGGGATCACGGGCACCGACCTGCGCACGACGCACGGTGGGGTTGCCCGTGCGTGGTCCCCGGGAGCGCCTGAGGCCGTCATCACGTCGCTCCCCGACGACCTGGACCGTTCGTTCGGCGAGCGATCGATGGTCGGGCTCGTGGCCTCGGACCCGACGGATCTCGGGTTGATCGGTGACGGGTGGTACCTGGGCGCGGACCGTGACCAGGTGGTCGTGGACCGAACCGACCCGGCGGCGGCCGCGGTGCGCATGCTCGACGAGGGCTTCGGCAGGGACGACGTCCCCGACATCCTCGGCGTCGTGCTCCGCGGCCCTCTTCCCTTCATGGATCGCGAGACGGGAGCGATCGTCCAGGCCGTGCGCGCACGCGTGCCGCGAGCGCTCGTCGTCGTCGCCGCCACCGGGGACGCGGCGGCCGTCGCAGGCGCGATCGGGGGGACAACGGTGGGCCGTGACGTCGACGCGGCGCTCGGCACCTCGGTCGTGCAGGCCGACGGGCCGGGCGGCGTGTTCCTGGACGCCTCCGCACTCGCCGCGGCCGGACTGTCAGCCGATGCCGCCGTGCAGGCGATGCGAGCACAGACCGATGCCGACGGCGCGCCGCGCTTCGCCGACGTCTACCCCGCCTTTTCGGTGGCGTTCGCGAGGTACTGCTGATGGCCCTCGACGTCGCCCGGCCGCGCACGCAGGTCCCGCGGACGCCCACCGCCCGCGGTGTCGGCCTGGCCGTGCTGGGCGCCCTGCTCGTGCTGGCAGCCCTCATCCACCTGGCGCACCCGAGCCGCGTGGCGTGGCTGCAGAACCTCCTGATCGTGTTCGGCTCGCTGCTCGTCGAGGCGATGCCGTTCATCCTTCTGGGCGCGGCGGT
The DNA here is from genome assembly GCA_963810915.1 of uncultured Actinomycetes bacterium. Taxonomy (GTDB): domain Bacteria; phylum Actinomycetota; class UBA4738; order UBA4738; family HRBIN12; genus JAOUEA01. The sequence continues at coordinate 1,045,496 of CAWEPH010000006.1, forward strand.
CTCGGCCGCGATCGAGGTCTTCGTGCCCTCCACCGCCTTCGCGCGGATCGGGATGCTCCCGCGCGCGATGCAGCTGCCGGCGGCCGCGGCTGCGGGGATGGCTTTCCCCGTCTGCGAATGCGGGTCGGTGCCGGTGGCGCGACGCCTCGCATCGAAAGGGCTGGCGCCCGGGGCCGCGATCACGTTCATGCTTGCAGCCCCCATCGTGAACCCCGTCGTGATCGCGTCGACGTTCGTGGCCTACCGCGGCCGCGACACGCTCTGGCTGATGGTGATCGGCCGGTTCGTGCTCGGCTTCGTGGTGGCGATGATCGTCGGCTGGGTGATCGGCGCCCTCAAAGGCAGCGACGAACTCCTCCGCGAGCGGGCGGGGACGGCCGAGGCCCGCGAGGAGGATGCGATGCAGGCACGCTGGCGCCGATTCGCAGGACACCTGAGCGGCGACGTGATCTTCATGGCGCGGTTCCTGATCGTCGGCGCGTTCATCGCGGCCGCCGTGCAGACGTTCATCCCGCAGTCCATCGTGGATCGCGTCGCGCACCTTCCGGTGCTCAGCCTCGTCGCGATGATGCTCCTCGCGTTCCTGATGTCCCTGTGCAGCGAGTCCGACGCGTTCGTCGCGGCCTCCTTCGTCGCGTTCGGTCCCGCGGCACAGCTCGCGTTCCTGGTGAGCGGCCCGATGATCGACATGAAGCTCGGGGCGCTCTACCTGGGCACTTACCGCCGTGGCTTCCTGCGCACGGCGACGATCGCCATCTTCGCCACCACGCTCGTCCTCACGATGTGGGTCCAGGTGATCTGGGGGTGACGCGGTCATGGAGCAGCGCGCGGATCTGGACGGGACTCGCCCTCGCCGCGTGGGGCGCCCTGTTCTGGTTCGTGCTCGTCAGCGGACGGACGGGGCTCTACCTATCGGGGCGGACCGCCTGGCTGGTACCTCTCGGTGGCGTGCTCGCCACCGCGGCCGCCGGATTGCGCCTCGCCTCGGCGAAGACGGAGCGCCCGGAGCGCCTGGGATCGCGCGAGGCCTGGACGCTCGGACTGGTCGTCCTCCCGGTCGTCGTGCTGCTCGCGATGCCACCGGCCACCCTGGGGACGTACGCGGCCGGGCGACGCAGCGGGTTCGTGGGCTCCGGGGTGAGTGCGGGCAGCGGTTCCCTCGATACCGGTCAGATCACGCTGATCGATGTCGCCGCGGCGCAGTCATCCAAGGAGGGGCAGGCCGCGCTCCAGCGTCACGCGGGGGAGCCGGTGACGTTCGAGGGCCTCGTGACGACGGAGCCGGGCGCGGGGCCGGGTGAGTTCCTCCTCACCCGCTTCATCATCACCTGCTGCGTCGCCGACGCGACGATCGCTCAGGTGAAGGTCGTGGACGCGCCAGCCGGCGCACTCCAGGACAACCAGTGGGTGAGCGTGACGGGGAAGCTCTATCCGCTCGGCAGCGACATCCTCGTGGACGCGAGCGCCGTGACGCCGATCCCGCAGCCGGAACACCCCTACCTCACGCCGTAGCGCAGTCTCCGCAGAGGCCGATCAGGTCCAGTCGGTGGCTCACCTCCGCGAAACGGGCGCGCGCGGCCACGCGGTCGAGCGTCCGGTCGAGCGTGCGCTCGACGTCCGCGGGAAGGGGCAGATCCTGCACCCGCCCGCACGATCGGCAGACCAGGTGGTGATGGTGACCGGTCAGATCCTCGGCGAGTTCGTAGCGACCGTGCTCATCGTCGGTCATCACGCGGCGCACCACGCCGGCAGCCTCGAGGTCACCCAGGTTGCGGTAGACGGAGCTCTGCGCGAGGTCCCTGCGCCCTCGCAAGATGTCCGGGATGGCGACGGGGCTCCCGGCCTGCGCGAGGATGTCCACGAGGCGCCGACGCTGCCCGGTGTAGCGCTGCCCGCTCGCGCGCAACCGCTGCTCGGCGGTGTCGTGCACATCCGTCCTCACCTCCGTCACGCCTCCACCTCCTCGGTCACGCTCAGGCGTGCCACGCCGCGCGTCACCACCGCCACCACCGCGAAGATCGCGGCCGTGAGCAGCACGATCGCGCCGCTGGGCGCGAGGTTCCAGATCCACGACAGCGTGAGACCCCCGATGACCGAGGCGACGCCGATCGCGATCGACCAACGGAGCGTGCCGGCGAACGATCGAGCGAGAAGCTGTCCGCTCGCCACCGGGAGCACCATCATGGCCGCGATCAGGAGGATGCCGACGATCTTCATCGCCGCGACGACGGCGCACGCCGTGAGCACGGCAAGCAGGCTGTTGAGTGCACCAACGGGCAGTCCCGCCACCCGAGACCAATCCTCGTCGGTGACGACGGCGAACAACGCGCGCCGGAGGGCCACGACGACGACGGTGATGAACGCGCCCAGCGCCACGATCGTGCGCACGTCACCGTCGCTGGCCGCGAGCGGCTGCCCGAACAGGTACGTGAGGATGTTGGCATTGAGTCCGTTTGCACGGCTCACCAACACGACGCCCAGCGCGATGCCGGAGTAGAAGAAGAGCGCCAGCGCTAGGTCCCCTGAGGCCTTCCGCCGCGCCCGCAGCCACTCGATGCCCAGGGCTCCCACGACCGCGAACACGAGGGCCGTCCAGATCGGCCAGACGCGGAGCGACGACCCTGTCAGCACTGCGACCCAGAGTCCCGCACCCACGCCCGCGAACGCGATGTGACCGATACCGTCGCCGATGAGCGACATCCGCTTCTGCACGAGGAAGGTTCCGATCAGCGGCGCGAAGATCCCGACGACGACCCCCGCCACCAACGCACGCTGCATGAACGGGAACCCGAACGGGTACGGCAACGGCACCGCCGCGATCATCGGAGCCCTTCGAGCCATAGGGGGAGGTCCTCGCGATGCACCCCGAGCGAGACCCCTCCCTCGACCAGGCTCGCCGGCGGCCCGTCGAACAGGACCCTCCGCTTGAGCACGATCACGCGGTCGAGATCCTGGGCGACGGCGGAAAGCTCGTGGGATACGAGCAGCACGCCACCTCCGTGATCGTTCACGAGGTGAACGATCGAGTCTCGGAAGCGGCGCTGGGACTCGGCGTCAACGCCGGCGATCGGCTCGTCGAGCACCAGGAGGTCCGGCTCGCTCGCGAACGCCCGCGCGATGAACGCACGCTGCTGCTGCCCACCCGAAAGCTCGTTGAGCGGACGGGAAGCGACGTGGTCGAGCCCGACGGAGACCACCGCGTGGTGGACGGCGTCGCGATCCTCACGGCGCATCGGACGCCACCACCCACTTCGCGACAGCCGCCCGGTCGCCACGATCTCCTCCACCGTGGCGGGGACCTCCGAGGCCAAGACGGGTCGCTGTGGTACGTAGCCGAGCCGGCCGCGATCGGTGAGGTGATCGGGTGGGGCACCGAACAACCGCACCGAGCCCACCGACGGATCGAGCCTCCCGAGGAGCACACGGAGGAGGGTCGACTTGCCCGACCCGTTCGGCCCGACGAGCGCCACGAACTCCCCGGGACGTACGGCCAGAGAGACGTCGTCGAGGACCTCGTTGCGTCCGTAGGCGAACGAGACTCCCTCCGCGTCGATCAACGGTTCCGCCGAAGGTGAGACGACGGACTCAGGCGCAGCCAAGCGCGCTCCGCAGGGTCTGCAGGTTCTCCCGCATGAGGGAAGCGTAGTCCGCCCCCGCCGACTCCTCGTCGGGGGTGAGGCCTTCCAGGGTGTGAAGGACCGCGGTAGCGACGCCCGCTTCACTCGCGAGCGTTTCGGCCACCTTCGGCGACACGAGCTCCTCTGTGAAGATCGTCGTGATCCCGTCGCGCTGGACGAGATCACGCAGCTGCACGAGCCGGCTGGCGCTGGGCTCGGCCTCCGGCGACAGCCCGCTGATGGCCTCTTGCTTCAGCCCGTAAGCGGCAGCTAAGTACCCGAAGGCGGCGTGGTTCGTGACGATGAGATCCCGCGCGCAATCCTTCAGACCTGTGCTGTAGTCCGCGTCGAGCGTGGAGAGCTCCTTCTGGAATCGTTCCGCGTTGGCGTGATAGACGTCGGCGTGCGACGGGTCGACCCCGGCGAATGCATCACCGACCTGACCCACCATCGCCGCGTACCGAGTGGGATCGAGCCACACATGCGGGTCTACGACGAGTCCCGATTCGGACCCTGCCGGCGGAGGAGCCGTGTCCTGGTTCGCCAGGAGGTCGACCGTGACGCCCTGGGCGTCGCTCACGGCATCCTCGACGGCCGGCTGGAACCCGTCTCCGAGGTACAGGACGACATCCGCCTCGCTGATGGCCTGCACGGCGCGCGGCGCCAGCTCCAGGTCGTGCGGCTCGACACCCGGCGCGGTGAGGTTGGTCACGTCGACGTCGTCGCCGCCGACGCGCTGCGCGGCCTCCTGCAAGGGGTAGAACGCCGTCACCACCGACAGCTTCCCCTCGTTCGAGCCGGCCACGCTCGACGTGCACGCGGGGACCGCAAGGAGCAGCGCGGACGCAAGGATCGCTACGAAGCCGGGAGTGAGACTCGCTCTCATTCTCATGACTGAACGGTAGGCCGCCCGGCGTCACGCGTCAACCGCGCGGGAGCTCTCCTGCCAGGCGGACCCGTCCGGTCGGGCTGCCCGCTGCGGCTGCGGCCTCCACGACCCCGTCCCGTGCGAGCCCTTCGACGGCCGCGCGTACCCGATCCTCGGGGTGACCGGACAGCGCGCTCAGCCTCCCGAGCGTGATGGAGGGGTGGGTCCGCAGCACGTCCACCACCGCGCCGCGCACCTGGCGCATCGACCCCTTGAAGGGGGGCTGCGGGCGGACCGACGCCCGCCCCGCGCGACCGCTCGCCCGGAATCGGCACGACGCGGCGAGCGGGCACACGTCGCATCGCGGCCGGGTCCGGCAGACGGCGCGCCCGAGCGTCATGAGCGCCTGGTTCCAATCGCCCGGCCGACGACGATCGAGCCAGGAGGCCGCGGCGTCGGCGGCTTGCGCGCCGGTGATCTCGTCGCGCTCGGCGGCGTGATCGAGCCGCGCCACCACCTTGCGGACGTTGGTGTCCACCGTCGCGATCGGCACGCTGTAGGCGATCGACGCCACCGCGGCCGCCGTATACGGGCCCACCCCGGGCAGGGCACGGAGCGCGTCCGGCTCCCGCGGCACGGCGCCCCGATGATCGCGCACGATCGCGAGGGCCGCCTCATGCAACGCGACGGCACGGCGGTTGTAGCCCATCCCCGCCCACGCCCGTACGACGTCGGCGCGCGAGGCGTCGGCAAGGTCTCCCACGGTCGGGAACCGGCCCATGAACCTCGGGAACGCCTCGACCACGCGTGAGGCCTGCGTCTGCTGGAGCATCACCTCGGACACCAGCACGGCATAGGGGTCGTCCTCCGTTCGCCGCCAGGGATAGTCGGGTCCTTGCTCGGCGAACCATGCGAGCAACGCGTCGCGCGCCGCCTCGATTTCCCCCGCGCGGCGCTCCGGACTAGGCTCGGACGTGGGAGGAGAGACCATGACCGTCGTCCGCGACGTGATGAGCACTGAGCTGGTCATCGTGACGCCCGGCACGACGGTGGCCGAAGCGGCCACGGTGATGGGCACCCGCAAGGTGGGCTCCGCGCTGGTGATGGAGGGGACCGCGCTGGTGGGTATCTTCACCGAGCGCGACGTGTTGCGCGCCGTCGGCTCCGATTTCGACGCGGAACATCATGCCGTCTCCGAGTTCATGACCGCGGACCCCCATACCGCGGGGGTGACCGAAGACGCCCACGACGCGCTGGGATCGATGCTCGCGTTCGGATTCAGGCACCTCCCGGTGATGGAGGGCGCAGCCGTCGTGGGCATCGTCTCGATGCGGGATCTGACCCGCGCCATCTCGGGCTGAGTCATTCCAGCCACGCGCCTTCAGAACCCCGCTCGGTTCTCCTTGCTCGGCATCGCCTCGGCCACCTCGCTGAGCGCCTCGTGGATGGCGCGGAAGACGTCGCCGACGAACGCCGCCTTCTGGCCGTCCAGTCCCGTCATCGTGCCCCGCACGGCGGACGCCGTGATCTCACATGCCTTCTCGAAGACGTGCCAATCGGTCTCGCGTGACATCGCTCGGTTCCTCCGGGATCCTGCTCGCTCGTTTCGACTCCGTCGACTACCTCGGGCAAGGCTACCTGAGGCATCCGCATGCGGCGGGCTCTGTCCATGACGCCTGGGTGCGCAGGTCGCCCGCCGCGACACCCGGCGCGGCTGTCGATATCCGCGACCCGACGTTCGTCGTTAGGGTGGAGGCGGCCACGGAGGCTGTCACCTGTAAGGAGGGATCGGCATGCCGCAATACCTGCTCCTGATCTACGGCGATGAGTCGGCGATGGCGACCGCCAGCGAGGACGACGCCTCCCAGATGATGAAGGCCTACGACGGATACACGCAGTGGCTCCGGGATCAGGGCTGGATGCTCGGGGGTGATGCGCTCCACGACACGCGGCAGGCCACGAGCGTTCGCGTCGCCGATGGGGAACGGCTGGTCACGGACGGCCCCTTCGCGGAGACCAAGGAGCAGTTGGGCGGCTACTACCTGGTCGAGGTCGAGAACCTCGACGATGCCATCGAGGCCGCCGGCCGTTGCCCCGGTGCGCAGCACGGCACGGTCGAGGTTCGCCCGATCCTGCCGATGTGACTCCGTCCACCGGCCGGGGCCAGCCACCTACGGCAGAGATCGTCGAGCGGCTGTTCCGCCGGGAGTCGGGGCGGGCCGTTGCGACCCTCATCCGTCATCTGGGTGACTTCGACCTGGCCGAGGACGCGGTCCAGGACGCCTTCGCGGTGGCGCTCGAGCGATGGCCCGAAGACGGGATCCCCGACAAGCCCGGGGCATGGATCATCACGACGGCGCGCAACCGCGCGATCGACCGGCTCCGCCGACAGACGCGCCTGCACGAGAAGACCGAGGCGCTCGGGCGTCTGGCCGAGTTAGAGGCGATGGGTGATGGAGCGATGGATATCCCCGACGACCGGCTACGTTTGATCTTCACCTGCTGTCACCCGGCGCTCCCGTTGGAGTCGCGTGTCGCGCTTACCCTCAGGACGGTGGGCGGCCTCTCGACGCGGGAGATCGCACGGGCCTTCCTGCAATCGGAGCCGACCGTCGCGCAGCGGCTCGTGCGTGCCAAGCGGAAGATCCGCGACGCCGCGATCCCCTACCGCGTCCCGCCGCGGGAGCTGTTGAAGGAGCGCACCGCCGGCGTCCTCGCAGTGCTCTACCTCATCTTCAACGAGGGTTATGCCGCGACGGAGGGTTCGCTCGTTCGGACCGATCTCTGCGAGGAAGCCATCTGGATGACTAGGGTGGTGGCGCGCCTCCTGCCGCAGGAGCCCGAGATCCACGGGCTCCTCGCCCTGATGCTGCTGCAGCACTCCCGTCGTGAGACGCGCACCGCGGCCGACGGCTCGCTGATCCTGCTCGAGGACCAGGACCGGGGGCGCTGGGATCACGCCATGATCGACGAGGGCCTGCTTGAGCTGGAGGAAGCGCGGAGGGTGGGTGGCGCGGGCGGGTACGGGCTGCAGGCCGCCATCGCGGCTGAGCACGCCCGTGCCCCGCGACCCGAGGACACCGACTGGCCGCTCATCGCTTCCCTGTACGGGGACCTCGCGGACCTGAGCCCCTCACCGGTCGTGGAGCTCAATCGGGCCGTCGCGGTGGCCATGGCCGACGGCCCGGCCGCAGGCCTGGCGCTCACCGATCGCCTCGCCCCGGCTTTGGAGGGCTACCACCTGTTCCACGCGACGCGCGCGGACCTCCTGAGGAGGCTCGGCCGCCAGGAGGAGGCGGCCCAGGCTTACGCCCGCGCCCTCGAGCGAGCAACCAATCCTGCTGAACGCGCCTTCCTCGAACGACGGCTCGAGGGTGCCTGAGCATCGGCCGCACGCCACCTCGGGCCTCGAGGCCCTGCCTCCGTCACCGGGCTAGAGTTCCTGTCGATGCTCTTCCCCACCATCGACTTCGCCATCTTCTTCGCGGTCGTCTTCCTCGGCCACTGGCTGCTCAACCCGAGACCTCTCGTGTGGAAGCTGTTCATGATCGGCGCCAGCTACGTGTTCTACGCGTGGTGGGATCCCGCGTTCATCTGGCTCCTCGCGTCGATCTCGCTGATCGCGCAGCTGGGAGCGCTCGCGGTTGCACGCCAGGAACAGGAGCGCGCACGTCGGTGGACGATGGGGGTCGCGGTGGCGCTCACGCTCCTGCCCCTGCTGTACTTCAAGTACTACGGCTTCTTCTCCGTGAACGCGACGAATGCGGCGAGCTCCCTCGGCCTGCATCTGTCGGTGCCGCTGATCCAGGTGATCCTGCCCGTCGGCATCTCGTTCTTCTCCTTCATGGCCGTCGCCTACATCGTCGACGTCTACCGCCGCCACTTCGAGCCCGCCTCGTGGATCGATACGTTCCTGTACCTCTCGTTCTTCCCGCACCTCGTGGCTGGGCCGATCGTGCGACCCGACGAGCTGATCCCTCAGCTCGACATCCGTCGCGACCCCCGCCACGTCGACGTCGTGGGCTCCTCCTACCTGATCCTCGGCGGGCTCTTCAAGAAGGTCGTGATCTCGAGCTACCTCGCCACCGCCATCGTGGACCCCGTGTTCGCCGATCCGGCACGCCATAGCGCGCTCGAAGTGATCTTCGCCGTATGGGGCTACGCGGTGGTCATCTACGCGGACTTCAGCGGCTACACCGACATCGCGATCGGCCTCGCGAAGCTGCTGGGGTTCCAGTTCCCACAGAACTTCAACCGGCCTTACAGCGCGCGATCGCTCCAGGACTTCTGGCGGCGCTGGCACATGACGCTGTCGCGCTGGCTCCGCGACTACCTGTACATCCCCCTGGGCGGGTCGAAGAAGGGCGAGGCCCGCACCTACGTCAACATCATGGCCACGATGACCCTCGGCGGACTCTGGCATGGAGCGGCGTGGACGTTCGTGCTCTGGGGTGCCTACTACGGGGTGGGGCAGTCGATCGGGGCCTGGAAGCGCACGCACCTGCCCCCGCGTCCCGAGACGCCGATCTGGGTCTGGACGCAGCGCATCGTGACGTTCAACCTCGTCTGTCTAGGCTGGATCCTCTTCCGCTCGGATTCCATCGCGACCGCCGTCTCGATGGTGGAGCGCCTCGTCACGGGGTGGGGTACGCCGACGCCGTTGCTGAACCCGCTAACCGTGCTCGTGATCTTCGGGATGCTGGCGATGCAGTACATGCCACACGAACCGGCGGTGGTGCTCCAGCAGCGGGTCTCGCAGCTCAGTCCGGTCGTGATGGGACTCGTCTTCGCCGTGGTGTTGTTCTTCATCGCTACCATGGGACCGCAAGGGGTGGCCCCCTTCATCTACTTCCGATTCTGATGAGCGACTTCCGATGAGCGACGCACCCACGCCCCGCACGCGCACGCGACCGCCCGCGACGGCGCCTTCTCGCACGCCGGTCCGGACGGGCCTGCGTACGATGCCCGCCGGCAAGGTGCTGGTCGTGATGTTGGTCTGCCTGCTGGTGTGGGGCTTCCTCGACGCACCCAGCCTCAAGCGATCCTCCGAGGCCCAGCCGCTCGGCACGCGCAGGACGGTCTCGCTCTGGATCCTCGGCCCGCTCGCGGCCGTGAGCAACGGACTCCAACTCACCAAGGTCACCGATGCCGTGTCGAACGCGCTCGGGCGCGACCCGAACGCGGCCCCCGGCGGCGTGGTCGCTCCGGACCCGGACCCCCTCCCGACGGGCCTGGGCTCGCCCAAACCCACGAAGGTGCCGGTGAAGACCGACCCGATCCGGACGCCCACCCCCACGAACAAGCTCCGCGTGGCAGTGGTGGGCGACTCCCTCGCCGCCGGCCTGGGCGTCTACCTCGAGCGCGCCCTGCGGCCCGCGCTCTCACGGCTCACGAAGCAGGGAAGGATCTCGACGGGCCTCTCGCGCCAGGACTACTTCAACTGGCCCGTCGCGCTGAAGCAGATCATGGACGGGTATCGACCCGACCTCGTCGTGGTGATGACGGGCGTCAACGACAACCAGGGACTCCTGACGCCGGACGGCCACATGCAGACACCGATCGGCACCTACGAGTGGCCGAAGGCGTACGAACAGCGCGTCGAGGACTTCGCGGAGATCGCCGTCGACAACGGCGCCCATGTGGTCTGGGTCGGGCTTCCGATCGTCGCGGACAAGGATCGTTGGCCCCTGTTCCAGCGCCAGAACGACATCTTCGAGCGCGTCGCCGCGCACACGCCCAACGTCACATACGTCGATGTCTGGGATCGGTTCGCCGAGCCCGACGGCGGCTATTCCGCCTACTACCGAGACGACGGCAAGGTGGAGCTGATCAGGGAATCCGATGGGATCCACTTCAACGGAACGGGATACGAGATGGTCGCCGGCGCCGCCCTCCAGGCTGCCATCGACGAGTTCGATCTCACGCCGAACGTGGTGCAGTCGCCCTGACGTCGACCGTCCGTTAGATCTGGATCGAGACCTCGGGCAGGTTGGCGAGCGCGGCGTCCTCTTCGGCGGGGTCGAACTCGAAGTCCGGCAACCGGCCGTTGAGGTAATCGTCGTAGGCCTGCATGTCGAAGTGCCCGTGGCCGCAGAGGTTGAACAGGATCACGCGCTCCTCGCCGGCCTCGCGCGCCGCCACGGCCTCGTCGATCACACCGCGGATCGCGTGGCTCGGTTCAGGCGCGGGGATGATGCCCTGTGTCTTGGCGAACAGGATCGCGGCCTCGAAGATCTGGTTCTGCGTGTAGGCCTTCGCCTCCATGTGCCCGTGATGCACGAGCATCGATAGCGAGGGGGCGTCACCGTGGTAACGCAGTCCCCCGGCGTGCACGGGCGCCGGGACGAAATCGTGCCCCAGCGTGTACATGGGCACGACCGGCGCGATCTTGGCGGTGTCGCCGTAGTCGTAGGCGAAGCGGCCCTTGGTGAGGGTGGGGCACGCCGCCGGCTCGGTCGCCAGGAACCGCGTCCGCGACGCGCCCCGGAGCTTCTCCGCCATGAACGGATACGAGATGCCCGCGTAGTTCGAGCCGCCGCCCACGCACCCCACCACGACGTCGGGCTCCTCGCCCGCCATCGCCATCTGCTTCTGAGCCTCGAGCCCGATGATCGTCTGATGCAGGAGGACGTGCCCGAGCACACTCCCGAGGGAGTAGTTCGTGTCGTCGTGCGTCGCCGCATCCTCGACCGCCTCGCTGATCGCGATGCCGAGCGACCCGGTGGAGTCGGGATGGGCCTCGAGGATCGCACGGCCGCTGTTCGTCTTGTCCGAAGGGGACGCCACGACCGATGCGCCGAACGTCTCCATGAAGATCCGTCGGTAGGGCTTCTGGTCGTAGGACGCCTTCACCATGTAGACGTCACAGTCCAGGCCGAAGAAGCTGCACGCCATCGCCATCGCCGAGCCCCACTGGCCGGCACCGGTCTCGGTCGCGATGCGGCGGATGCCCGCCTCCTTGTTGTAGTACGCCTGGGGTACCGCCGTGTTGGGCTTGTGCGACCCCGCCGGACTCACGCCCTCGTACTTGAAATAGATGCGGGCCGGGGTCTCGAGCTCGCGTTCGAGCCGCGTCGCCCGGTACAGCGGAGACGGCCTCCAGAGCCGGTAGATGTCGATCACGGGACCGGGGATGTCGATCCACTGCTCGGTCGAGACCTCCTGCATGATCAGCGCTTCGGGGAACAGTGGCGCCAGGTCGGGGGGACCCACCGGCTGCATCGTCTGCGGACTGAGCGGCGGCAGCGGCGGCATCCCCGCGGCCACCATGTCCGGGACGAGGTTGAACCAGGCGGTCGGCATCTCCTCGGGCGTGAGGTCGAAGCGGGTGCGGATGTCGCTCATCGCAAGGCCTCCTCGGCAGGGTCGGAGGCGAAGCGTATCCGGTTCGGCCGGCCCCACGCCAGCGGGAACCGGCCGACCGCGCCGGGCGTCTCACGGGGTTCGATGCACGTTGGGTTGCGTTCCGAAGGGTGCGGGTGTCTAGAGTGCGAAGGCGTCGACACGCTCGGCGTCACGCGCGCCCGGTTGGGAGGGGAATCCTGATGCGACGTTCCACCAGACCGATCCGAGCGTTCGGCACCATCTTGCTCACGCTCGTGACCATGCTGCCGCTCACCTTCGACGCGCATCCCGCCGCCGCGGGGCCGGCTACGCCCTCGGTGCGGCTCCTCGCCGCGCAGAACGGGGTGCGGCTCGTGCGACGCAGCCATCGGGAACCGGTCTCGCTCGCCCTCGGGGTGTACGTGGCCTCGGTCGGCGGCGCCTTCGAGCTGCACGTGGCACGCGCCGACTACGACAGGCCGATCGAGGCGAGTCAGGTGGTCGCGGGGGTGGAGATCCCGTTGCCCGACGCTGCGATCGACGGCTTCAGCGGACTCAAGGACTTCACGACGACGACGCTCACCAACACCGAAGGCGAGGTCAAGGCCCGGCTCACGAGCACATGGTGTCCCGCGTCCTTCACGCGTGCAAGGGTGAGCGCCTCAGGCCCGCTCCAGGACCCGTTCCCGGCCTACGGATGCCCGTACAACCCGTTCACGATCGGCACCGTGATGGGGATCGCCAGAGGGTGGGCGACGACGCTCGTCGACCCCTACGGCGGTTACTACGGCTATCCGACCACCGACCCCTCGTCCGTGCGGGTCCCCGACGGTCGCTACACCGCCGTCGTCGCGATCCGGCAGCCGTTCCGCGATCTGTTCGGGATCTCCGATGCCGACGCCACGGTCTCGGTCGACGTGCACGTCGTCACCCGCCGTTGCCGCCGGTGCGGCGTGGGCGGCACTGCGCGGCGGGCCCCCGCGTCCACTCGAACCGACCGTCCGTACCGGGGCGTCCCCACGGATCCCACACCGGACCCGGCCACCCTGCCGGATCTGGTCCCGCTTCCGGCGTCGCAGATGTCGGTCGAGCATCGGCGCCGCCACGACTTCCTGATCTTCGGCGCAACCGTGTGGGACGCGGGCCCCGCCCCGATGGTCGTGGAGGGGTTCCGACAGCCGGGCAGCGACACGATGGACGCCTGGCAGTACTTCTTCGACGACCGCGGCAAGCCCGTGGGGAGAGCGCGCACGGGCGACATGGAGTACGACCGCAGGCCGGGACATCAACACTGGCACTTCGAGCAGTTCGCCCGCTACACGCTGACCGACGCGGACAAGACCGACGTGGTGCTCAGCCACAAGGAGGCGTTCTGCCTGGCACCGACCGATCCGATCGATCTGTTGGCGCCGAACGCCGAGATCAACCCCTATCCGATCGGGCTGAGCAGCGCATGCGGCGACGCGAGCGCGATCTGGGTGCGCGAGTCGCTGCCGAGCGGGTGGGGAGACACGTACTTCCAGTACCTCCCGGGCCAGTCCTTCGACATCACGGGGCTGCCCAACGGACGCTACTTCGTGAAGGTCGTCGCCAATCCGCAGGGGACGATCTACGAAACCGACACCTCCAACGACGTGACGTACCGCCGGGTCGTCCTGAAGGGGAAGCCGGGTCATCGATGGGTGGTCGTGCCCGCATGGCACGGTCTCGACGGCCCGATCCTTCCCGGGATGCCGGGCAACTGAGCCGCCCCGAACGGAGCCTGGATCGATCCGCGTCGGGTAGCGTTGCGACCCGTGCCACGTTCGACCGCAACGCGTGTCGCCCTGTTCGCGTCGGGGACGGCCCTTCTGGTGGGATCCGGCGTCCTCGCCTACCGTAGGGATCCGTCGCCGACCGAGGTCTCCGTGTTCCGCGCCCTGAACGACCGCCCCGACGCCTTGCGGCGGCCCAACTGGGTGCTGATGCTCGGGGGAACACTCGGTGCGGTGCCGGCGGCCTCGGCGGTCGCGCTCCTCGCACACCAACGCAGGCTGGCGGCCCATCTGGCCCTGGGGGGGACCGCCGCCTACATCCTCGCGAAGATGGTGAAGCCCTACGTCGGGCGTGCTCGGCCCGGCACCCTCCTGGAGGACGTGGCCTTCCGCGACGAGATCGGCGGGAACCAGGGATGGATCTCAGGCCACGCCGCCGTGTCGTCGTCGCTCGCGCTGATCGCCGGACCGACGCTACCCACCCCCGCACGGGTGGGCGCCTACGCGTGGTCCGCGATCGTCGGTGCCGGGAGGATGTACGCCGGAGCGCACATGCCCCTCGACGTCGCAGGGGGCTACGGTCTCGGCATGATGATCGCTGCGCTCGCGGAGCCACACGCGCCGCACTAGTCCTCCGCGGTCCCCGGCGCGACCGCCACCTCCACCCAGCCGTCGACGATCCGCGCTCGGAAGAGGGGGACCGGGTCCTCCGCGGGACCTTCGAGCGGCTCCCCCCGCTCGACGTCGAAGACGCTGCCGTGGCATCCGCACTCCACGGTGGTGGCGCGATCGTCGAAGGTGCCGGTCTCGGCGAGGGAGCATCCCTGATGCGTGCACTCGTCGCCGAACGCGTAGACGCGGGCCTCGAGGTGAGCCACGGCGACGCGGCCGGTCGGGGTGTCGTACGCGCGGACCTCTCCCTCGGGGATCTCCGCGAGCGCTCCGACCCGTGTGAACTCCATCCGATGCCTCCTCGCCTACGCCGACAGCCTAGCGAGGCGCCTCGGTCTCAGGCGCGCGTCAGCGCGGAGAACCCGCGCTGGGCCACGGTGAACGCGCCGAGCGCGGCCAGGATCACCAGGACATAGGGCATCGCACCCGGGATCAGGAGACCCACCAGGAGCGCGAGGAACCGCTCGAGCCGTTGGAACAACCCCTCGGTCAGCCGCACGCCGACGGCCTCTGCCTCAGCACGGATCTGACTCACGGCCAGGCTCACGATCAGCGTCACGAGCGCCAGCGCCGCCTGCCACGTCTCCCCTTTGGCCGCCAGGTTCCAGAACAGACAGGAGAACAGGATCATGTCGGAGACCCGGTCGAGCACCGAGTCCATGAACGCGCCGGACCGCTTGGCCTCGCCGCGATGACGGGCGACGGAACCGTCGAAGACGTCGCAGAGCCCGGCCGCGAGCAGGACGAAGCCGGCGACGAGCCAGTTGCCCTCGAGGATCTGCCATCCCGTCACGATGTTCAGGCCCAGGGACAGCAGCGTGAGCTGGTTGGGACGGACCCCGGTCCAGATCAAGAATGCGAGGATCGCACGATAGGGCCACGCGAAGATGCGCTGCATGATGCCGCCCGTGGCGCTCTCGTTCTTGCGAGGCGCGGGCATGTCGCGCACGCGCGGGGCCTCGCGCCCCTCATGGCTCCCGAGTCCGGTCAACGGCGCATCGCTGATCGCTAGCCCGAGTGAGGAACGAACCCGACCACCACGTACCGGAAGCTGCCGGCCGGAGCCTCGTAGACGACCTCCGAGCCCTCCTCCGCACCGAGGAGCGCAGCGCCTAAAGGTGAAGTCGTCGTGACGGTCCTCGCGCCCGGCGCCCGCTCCTCTGTGTGCTCCGCGAGGAGGTAGGTCTCGTCGTCGGGGTCGTCTTCGTCGAGCGGCCGGATGGTGACCAGCATGCCGGGCCCCACCGAGGTGGCGTCCACGGGCGCCTCGACGATCTCCGGGTCCCGGAGCATGTGCTGGAGCTTGCGGATCTTGGACTCCATCAGCCCTTGCTCGTCCTTGGCAGCGTGGTACTCGGCGTTCTCCTTGAGGTCACCGTGCTCGCGCGCGACCTTGATCTTCCCGGTGATCTGCTCCCGCCCCGTCGTCGTCATCTCCACCAGCTCGGCCTTGATCCGCAGGTAGGCGTCGAGCGTGAGGGTGGCCGTGGGCTCCTGCCCGGCCTTGCGTGG
The DNA here is from genome assembly GCA_963810915.1 of uncultured Actinomycetes bacterium. GTDB lineage: Bacteria > Actinomycetota > UBA4738 > UBA4738 > HRBIN12 > JAOUEA01. The sequence continues at coordinate 1,061,242 of CAWEPH010000006.1, forward strand.
GGGACGATTGCGGAGCTCGTCAGGAAGGTCTGGCATGCGGAGCAGTCTACCGATGGCGGGAGCGCGCCATCTCCGGGGTCCGCGCACCCGTGCGCTTGTGGCGGTTCGTTGCCCTTCCGTCGCAGACGGCCGTCACCGCCTACGCGCTCTGCTAGGAATGGTCCATGACGTCGCCGGAGCTCGCCTCGCGCGCCGACGCCGACCCGGCGATCCACCCCGCGCCGATGGACCGGCGGGCCTTCCTCCGCCGATCGGCGATGGCTGTGGCGGGTGGCACCCTCTTCTCCTGCACCGGCGGCCGCGTGATCCCGCGGGTCGGATCCACGAGCTCGCCGTCCGCGAGGGTCGACACGAGGTGGCCGATCAAGCACGTCGTGTACCTGATGCTCGAGAACCGCAGCTTCGACAACCTCTTCGGCCGGTTCCCCGGCGTCGAGGGCACACGGGTGGGGAACATGCTCGGGCAGGAGCGTCCATTGCTCAGCTGCCCGGATTGGCTGCCCGGCGACCTCCCGCACGATCGGGCCTCCGCGCTCGGCGAGTTCAACGACGGGAAGCTCGACAACTTCGGGATCGGCGATTACGGCGACCCGTGGGCGTACACCCAGTTCCGCGGCCCCGAGATCCCCGCGTATTGGCAGTGGGCGCGCGACTACGCCCTGAGCGATCGTTTCTTCGCGTCCGCGCTCGGCCCCTCCTACCCCAACCACTTCTTCTTCGTGGCGGGACAATCGGGCGGGGTCGTCGACAACCCGGAGAACATCGGCACGACGGAGGACCCCTCCACCGCGGGCAAGCCCGGAGGCGGACGGTTCAAGAGCTGGGGCTGCGACGCGGTCGGTCAGGGAGAGGAACCGGTGTACGTGGAGGTGGCGGAGCCCGACGGCTCGTTCGTACGCCACGATCCGTGCTTCCACTTCCCCACCATGGGCGAGCAGCTCTCGCATCGCGGCATCGACTGGGCGTACTACGCGCCCCTGCCCGGCTACCTCGGCTACATGTGGAACGCCTACAACGGCATCCACCAGGTCTTCCACTCCGACCTCTGGCAGGAGCACGCCCAGCACGACATCGACGACCTCGTGCGCGACATCGAGGCCGGTTCACTCCCGTCCGTCACGTGGGCGGTGCCGCACTTCCAGCTCTCGGACCATCCACCGTCGTCCTCGGCCTTCACGCACAACTGGGTGATGGACGTGGTGAACGCCGTGATGAAGAGCGAGCTCTGGAACAGCACGGCGATCTTCATCACCTGGGACGAGTGGGGTGGCTTCTACGATCACGTGGTTCCGCCGCAGATCGACGACGTCGGGCTCGGGTTCCGTGTGCCGCTCCTCACGATCAGCCCGTTCACCCCTCGCGGACTGATCGACGACGAGGTGGGCGAGTTCTCGACCCCCCTCCGGTTCATCGCCGAAAACTGGGGACTGCGCCACCTGACCCCGCGCATCGCCCGGTCCCACAACATGGAGCACCTGTTCGACTTCAAGCGGAACCCGCAGGCGCCGAAGGTCGCGACCCAACGCGCCGAGACGTTCGGGAACCCTTACACGTTCCCGTCGAGCTTCCCGGATTGGCCCCCCGGCACCGTCCCGGTGACCAGCCCGTTCGGCACCTGAGGGGTCGCCTACTCCTGGGAGAAGTAGATGTTCTTCACCTCGGTGTAGAGCGCGGCGGCGTGCATCCCCATCTCGCGGCCCATCCCGCTCTGCTTGTAGCCGCCGAAGGGCGCCTCGGTGTGCACGCTCGAGGACGAGTTCACGCTGAGCGTGCCGGTGCGGATGCCCTTGGCCACCCGGATCGCCCGGCCGAGATCCCGCGTCCAGATGGAACCCGATAGCCCGTACGGGGAGTCGTTCGCCAACCGCACGGCCTCCTCCTCGGTGTCGAAGGGGATCACGCACGCGACCGGACCGAAGATCTCCTCCTGCGCCACGCGCATGTCGTTGCGGACATCGGCGAGCACCGCGGGCCGCATGAAGTAGCCGGGGTCCGCGGGGACCTCTCCGCCGCTCACGCGCTTCGCGCCCTCCTCCTCGCCGAGCGCGAGGTAGTCGAGCGAGGTCTGGCGCTGCCCCTGGCTGATCAGGGGACCCATCTCGGTCGACTCATCCAGCGGTTGGCCCACGGTGACCGCGTCCGCCGCTTCCGAGAATCGGGCGACGAACTCGTCGTAGATCGGCCGCTGGACGAAGGCCCGCGAGCGCGCGCAGCAATCCTGTCCCGCGTTGTCGAACACCGACCAGAGCGACTTGGGCACGCAGACGTCGAGATCGGTGTCGGCGAAGACGACGTTGGCCGACTTGCCGCCCAGCTCCAGCGAGACCCGGGCGATGTTCCGGGCGGCCTCCTGCATCACCGCCGTGCCCACCTCGGTCGAGCCCGTGAACGAGATCTTGGCGACGCGTGGGTCGGCGATCAGGGCGCCCGCTGTCGTGGAGCCGGGGCCAGGGAGGACGCTCAGCGTTCCCTCGGGGAGACCGCTCGCGTACAAGAGATCCGCGATCGCGAGCGCGCTGAGGGGCGTCTGCGACGCGGGTTTCACGACCGCGGTGTTCCCGCACGCGAGCGCCGGCGCGATCTTCCATGACGCGATGACCGCGGGGAAGTTCCACGGCGTGATGAGCGCGCACACGCCCACCGGCTCGCGCAGCGTGAGGTCGATGCCGGGCGGCACGATCGGGATGGTCTCGCCCATGATCTTGTTGGCCGCCCCGCCCCAGTACTCGAAGACGTTGGCGACGATGTCGATCTCCGCGCGCGCCGACGTGATCGGCTTGCCCCCGTTGCGCGCCTCCAGCGTGGCGAGCTCCTCCTGCCGCTCGCGGATCAGGAACGACGCCTTCGTGAGCACGCGCCCGCGCTCGCGCGCGCTCATGCGTGCCCATGCGCCTTCTTCGAACGCGCGTGCGGCGATGTCCACCGCGCGGCGGGCGTCCTCGGGACCGCCCGTCGCCACCTCGGCCATGGGCGCCGCGGTCGCCGGCTCGATCACGTCGGTCGTCGCCCCGTCGGCAGCCGATACGCGCTCTCCGCCCAGAACCAGCAGATCGGTCATCGTCGTTCGCACCTCCGC
>CAWEPH010000007.1:0-123454 GCA_963810915.1 uncultured Actinomycetes bacterium
TCGCGCGGACGCCTCTCGCGGTCGAGGCAGCGGCGGAACCGGGCTGGGGCTCGCGATGGTTCGCGCCATCGTGGAGGCCCACGGCGGCTCCGTCTCCGTGACCAGTCGGCTCGGGGTCGGGACGACGTTCACGATCCGCCTCCCCGGGTTCCGATCGGCCCCTGTACAGGCCGCCGTACCCGTACCCGCCTGAGCGCCTCCGCAGCCGACGCGGACCGCGCTCGGGCGTATGGTTGAGGGGTCCGCCTGCGCACCTGAAGGAGATCCGACTTGGAGTACACGCACGTCGGCCGCCTGGGCCTCGTCGTCAGCCGCCTCTGCCTCGGCACGATGAACTTCGGACCCCACTCCTCCGAGGAGGACAGTCACGCCATCATGGATGCCGCCGTCGCCCACGGCATCAACTTCTTCGACACCGCGAACGTGTACGGTCGACATCTGGGCGTGGGCGCGACCGAGGAGATCATCGGACGCTGGTTCGACAAGGGGAGCGGACGCCGCGACAAGGTGGTGCTCGCCACCAAGGTCTTCGGGACGATGGGCGACTGGCCCAACGAAGGACGGCTGTCCAAGCTCGCGATCCGCAAGGCGTGCGAGGGCTCGCTTCGCCGTCTCCAGACCGACCACATCGACCTCTACCAGATGCATCACATCGACCGCGGCGCCTGGTGGGACGAGATCTGGGAGTCCTTCGAGCAGCTCAAACGCGAGGGCAAGATCCTCTACGTGGGGTCGTCGAACTTCGCCGGCTGGCACATCGCTCGCGCGAACGAGATCGTCGGCTACCGTCATTCGCTCGGCCTCGCATCGGAGCAATCCATCTACAACCTGAACGCCCGCATGATCGAGCTCGAGGTGATCCCCGCGCTGCGCGAGTACGGCATGGGCCTGATCGCATACAGCCCGCTGTCGGGCGGACTGCTCGCCGGCGCGCTGCAGAAGGTCGAGGCCGGGTGGCGTCGCTCTCAGGAGTACATGGCCGCTGAGATCGAGGACAACCGCGTGAAGCTCGCGAAGTGGGAGGCGCTCTGCGACGAGCTCGGCGAACGGCCGGCCGACGTCGCGCTCGCGTGGCTCTTGCATCAGCCCGCCGTCACCTCGCCCATCATCGGTCCGAGGACCGAGGAACAGCTGCTCGGGTCGATGCGTGCGCTCGAGATCTCGCTCTCCGACGAGGTGCTCGGCAAGCTCGACGAGATCTTCCCCGGTCCCGGCGGACCCGCGCCCGAGGCCTACGCCTGGTAGCCGCGCAGCTGGCGTGAGAGGGCGACGACGTCAACCTCGGCGTCGAGAGGCACGTCGTGACGCAGTCGCAGATAGAGGTCGCGCAGGAACCAGACGAGCAAGACCACCAGGATCGGGTGTCCGATCGGCAGGTTGATGTGCATCCACCCGGGGAGCTGGAAGCTCTCGGTCGTGAGCTGCGACGTGCAGAGCGCGAGGAAGGCGATCTCCAGCGTGCGTCGGGGCACCTTCGGCAGCGCCCACGCGACCGGGAGCACCCAGCAGAAGTACCAGGGGAAGAGCGTGGGTGAGAAGAGCATCATCAGCAGTAGCGCCCATCCCCAGGCGCCGGCGAGGTAGGTGATGGGCTCGTCCGGAGCCTTCCGCGCCACCTGCCGTGCCACGAGGAAGATCCCGGCGATGAGCGCCGTGTACATGCAGAGGCGCGCGAGCACGATGCCGATATTTCCGCCGGTGGTGCCCGCGATCAGGCGGCCCGCGGCCTCGAAGACGCGCTCCATCAGCTCGGGGGGCGCGATCCAGGATGCGTGCTGCACGATCTGGACCATCCCCAGGGTGGGGTTGGTCGTCTGCATGAACGGGAGCGCCGCGAAGATGGAGATCCCGGCGGCGAGTCCGACGTTGGTGGCGATCACCCGGGTGCGTCGCTCGCGATCGGTTCGCGCGGCGACGTAGATGATGAGCAGGAGCAGCGGAACCGCCGCGGAGACCTTCACGAGCGCGCCCATCGTCAGGACGGCCGTGGCAAGCAGGTCGCGGTCGGTGGCGGCCAGGTAGATCGCGGCCGAGATGGCGAGCATCACGAGTGCGTCGACGTGCCCGCCGCCCGCTGTATGGAAGAGCACCACCGGGTTCAGGCCGATGAACGCGACCGCGTACGCCGTCTTCGAGGGCCGAACGTGTTGCATCAGCTTGTAGACGAACCACACGGATCCCAGCGTGGCGCCCACCGCCACCGCGCGGAACGCGAAGATCGTCTGCGGGACGGCGTGAATCACCCCGGTGATGGCCGCGGCCATCCACACGAAGACCGGCCCGTAAACAGACGGCGTGTCGCGCCAGCCGTACCAGACCCACTTGTTCAGGTCCGACGCGGGGTAGTCGGCGGGAGTCTTGACGTAGGGGTTGGCGTGGTACTGCGTGACGATGCGTCCGTAGAGCGTGTAGCTGAAGACATCCCGGGAGAGCAGCAGGGGCAACAGGAGGACGGTGAGCGCGTAGGCGACGGTGAGCGTGATGACCGTGCGGATCGGCACCAGCCCGCGCTCGCACGCGTAGAGGACGACCAGGAACGCGACCCCCGCAGCCATCATGGCGAGGAACCCGATCGCGATCAGCAGGCCGTGCGGGATGTGGTTCATCCACAGGAGCCGCGTGAGCAGGCCGAGTGGTCCCCCCCCGCTATCGTCGGGCAGGACGGGGTGATAGGGGGATCCCGGGGTGGCGGCGATGAGGGCGACCAGCGTGAACGAGGCGACCGACGCCGTCACGGCGCGTCGCGGGGTCAACCAGGCGTCGACGGTGCGGTGCACCGCATCGATGGGGCGATCCAGGGGCATAGCTAGCTGAGGATACGCTTCACGCGCCGAGGGCGTCCGCGACCTCCGCGGCCGCGGCGATCACGGCGGGGGCGTAGCGCTTCCCGCCCGCGGTGCCGATCCGGTCGGCGGGTCCCGAAACGGAGATGGCCGCCACCAGGGAGCCCTGCCGGTCGAACACGGGCGCGCTCACGGACGCCACTCCGGCCTCACGCTCGCCGATGCTGTCGGCCCAGCCGCGTCGGCGCGCGGTGGCCACCTGCCGTGCGAGGCGCAGGGCCTCCTTCTCCGGGAGTGCTGCCAGGGATCGGTCGCGGTCCTCCGGCTGCGCCCACGCAAGGAAGACCTTGCCGGCGGAGCCCTTGGTGAGTGGGAGCGAGGCTCCGACCGCGACGATCGTTCGGAGCTCGCGGCGGGATTCGATCGCGTCGATGCAGACGCGGCGCTCGCCGTCGCGCACGTACAGCTGCGCGCTCTCACCCGTGACGGTGGCGAGACGCTCGAGGGCCGGGTGCGCCAGGTCGCGAAGCGGCAGTTCGCGCATGGCGGCCACGGCGAGCCCGAGGAGCCGTGGTCCCAGCCGGTAGCCACGGAGGCCGCCGGCCGTCGTGAGCATCCCGTGGTCCTCGAGGGCCTTCACGAGCCGATGCGCGGTGGGGCGGGTGAGCCCCGTGGCCTCCACGATCTGGGTGAAGGAGCGGGCGCCGCGCTCCACGGCGGCGATGATCGCCATCGAACGGTCGAGGACCCCGACGCCGGAGTCCGACGGCTGGCGTTGGACCGGACGCGCGCGACTCTGCTAGCCTCATAGTCCACATATCGATACCAGATTCCATTATTTGGAACAAGCCCGACGCCCGAGAAACGTGGTCCTCCCGGCCCGTTCGGTCGCCGAGCGGAAGGAGGATCCATGCCGCAGACGCTTGCCGAGAAGGTTTGGGAGCGCCATGTGGTGCATCGGGCCGAGGGAGAGCCCGACCTCCTCTACGTCGATCTGCACCTGGTGCACGAGGTGACGAGCCCGCAGGCCTTCGACGGTCTGCGCCTGCACGGTCGGGCGGTGCGCAGGCCGGATCTTACGGTCGCGACGATGGACCACAACGTTCCCACCACGAGCGGTCCCGTCACGGACCCCGTGAGCGCCCGGCAGATGGAGGTCCTGGCGACGAACACGGAGGACTTCGGTATCACCCTCTACCCGATGGGCGCGCCGGGGCAGGGCATCGTGCATGTGATCGGGCCGGAACAGGGCTACACGCAGCCCGGGATGGTGATCGTGTGCGGCGACTCCCATACGTCCACGCACGGCGCGTTCGGGGCGCTCGCATTCGGGATCGGCACCTCCGAGGTCGAGCACGTCCTCGCCACCCAGACGCTGCCCCAGACCCGACCGGGCACGATGGCGGTCACCGTCGAGGGGACGCTCCCGTCCGGCGTGGCGGCGAAGGACGTCATCCTCGCCATCATCAAGCGCATCGGGACGGGCGGCGGCGTCGGCCACGTGATCGAGTACCGGGGCTCCGCCATCCGGGCGCTCTCGATGGAGGGGCGGATGACCGTCTGCAACATGTCGATCGAAGCCGGCGCGCGCGCCGGCCTGGTGGCGCCGGACGACACGACCTTCGCGTACGTCGAAGGCCGGCCGCACGCGCCGACGGGGGCGGCATGGGAGCGGGCGCTCGACGACTGGCGCGCGCTTCCCACCGACGAAGGCGCCACCTTCGGCGAGGAGGTCATCCTCGACGCGTCGACCCTACGGCCGTACGTGAGCTGGGGCACCAACCCCGCGCAGTCGGTCACGATCGATGAGGCCGTGCCCGACCCGGACACGTTCGACGACCCGGGCCGGAGGGAGGCCGCGACGCGCGCCCTCACCTACATGGACCTGGTACCCGGCACCCCCGTGCGGGAGATCCGACCGGACACGATCTTCATCGGTTCCTGCACGAACTCCCGGATGGAAGACCTGCGGGTGGCCGCTGGGATCGTCGCGGGTCGCAGGGTGGCCGAAGGGCTGCGCGCACTCGTCGTGCCCGGCTCGTTCGCCGTGAAGCAGGAGGCGGAGTCCGAGGGGCTCGACGCGGTGTTCACCGAGGCGGGGTTCGAGTGGCGCGGCGCCGGCTGCTCGATGTGCCTGGGCATGAACCCCGACACGCTGAACCCCGGGGATCGCAGCGCGTCCACCTCCAACCGGAACTTCGAGGGGCGCCAGGGCAAGGGTGGGCGCACGCACCTGGTCAGCCCGGCCGTGGCCGCCGCCACGGCGATCGCCGGACACTTCACGACCCCCGAGGAGCTCTGATCCGTATGGAACCCGTCACGCTGATCGAAGGCACGGCGCTGCCGGTCGACCGCAGCGACGTCGACACCGACCAGATCATCCCCGCGGAGTACCTGAAGCGGGTCGAGCGCACGGGCTTCGGGCCGTTCCTGTTCGCCGAATGGCGCAAGGACCCGGACTTCGTGACCAACGATCCGCGCTACGCGGGCGCATCGATCCTGCTCGCAGGCGCCAACTTCGGTTGCGGTTCGAGCCGGGAGCACGCGCCGTGGGCCATCGAGGACGCCGGGTTCAGGGCGGTGATCGCGCCGAGCTTCGCCGACATCTTCCGCAACAACTGCACCAAGATCGGGCTGCTCCCGGTCGAGCTGCGCGAGGAGTCCGTGCGTGCCTTGATGGATGCCGTGCTCGATGACCCGGGCACGCGCATCGTCGTGGACCTCGATCAGCGCGTGGTGCGCGCGCCCGGCATCGACGAGGTCTTCGACATGGAGGACTTCACGCGCTGGCGCTTGATGGAAGGGCTCGACGACATCGGACTGTCGTTGCGGAACGAGGAGAAGATCACCGCCTACGAGGCGACGAGGCCGGACTGGCTCCCCACCGCGTGAGGCCCATCAACGGCTCGAGCGCGCGCGCGCCTCGTCGCTCGCGCGCTCGGTAAGCGCCTGCAGAGCCTCCGACTTCGGGACCGCGACGTGCTCGGGGTGCATCAGGCGGCGCGCCTTGGTCGGCACGGTCTCGAGGTCGGTGCGGAACCGGGAGCGCGCGACGTCGAGACCCGGGGCGTCGGCGAGGCGGCGGCCGTCGCGCATCGCCGGCTCGAGCAGCGGCGTCCCTCCCTCGGGGCCCGTCTCGTCGCGGAGCGCGATCAGGTCGCCGGCCTTCCCCCGCCACACCTGTTTGCGACCGGGCGCGCTGGCCTTGCCCGCCGAGAGCTTCAGGACCGGTCGACCGGCGTATTCCGTGAGCTTGTAGACCGAGTCGACATAGGGTGCGTCGGCCGCCACGCCCAACTGCGTCCCGATGCCGAACGCGTCGACGGGCGCACCTGCCTGCACGAGCTCGTGCACCTCGTGCTCGTCGAGCCCGCCGCTCGCGAAGATGCGTGCGTTGAGCAGTCCGGCCTCGTCCAGGAGGGTGCGGGCGCCGCGCGCGAGGGCATCGAGATCGCCGCTGTCCAGGCGGATCCCGAGTCGGCCGTCGAGGCCGAGCGCGCGGATCGTGTCGATCGCGGTGCGGACCCCGCTCAGCGTGTCGTAGGTGTCCACGAGGAACGTGATCCGGCTCGGGTGATCCTCGGCGAAGGCGTCGAAGGCCTCGCGCTCGGACGGGAACGCCTCGACGAACGAGTGCGCCATCGTGCCGGCGACCCTCAGGCCGTAGCGCCGCGCCGCCTCCACGTTGGACGTGGCCACGAACCCCACCATCGCGCTGGCGCGCGCCACCGCCATCGCCGCCTCCGTCCCGTGCGTGCGCCGGAACGCGAAGTCCACGAGGTCGCGCCCGTCCGCCGCCATCACGTAGCGCGCCGCCTTGGACGCGAGCGTGGTGTGCAGGGTGACCTGGTTGAGGAGGTAGGTCTCTACGACCTGCGCCACCGCCACGGGCGCCGTCACCTCCAGGATCGGCTCCTCCGAGTAGACGATCCGGCCCTCGGGCACGGCCCAGACCTCGCCGTCGAAGCGCAGCTCGCGGAAATCGGCGAGCGCGCGCGCGTCGAAGCCGACCTCCGCCAGGTAGTCGAGGTCCTCCTCGCCGAAGGCGAACGACTCGAGGAAGTCGAGACAGGGCTCGAGGCCGGCCGCCACGAGGAACCCGCGTTGCTTCGGCAGGCCGCGCACGTAGAGGCTGAAGGTGGCGAGGCCGTCCATGCCGCGTCGCAGGTAGCTCGCGGCCATGTTGAGCTCGTAGAGATCGGTGAGGAGGCCCCCGGGCATGTCCGGGCAAGCGTACGCGGTGGAGCGCACGGCCGCGTAGGGCTCCACCACGACGCGTTGCACGGCCGAAGGTCCCGCAGCTTGCCGGTCGGGTATCCCCTTGGACCCGGGTGGCGCGAGGCATCATTCCGGGTGAGGATGTTCGCACCGACACCGTGGAGGGTCCGCACGTGCGCCACCTGGATGCTGATGGGTTCGCCGACCTCCTGTCGCTGGTGAAGGAGCAGGGATACGCACTGATCGGTCCCACCGTCCGCGACGGCGCGATCGTGATGGATCCGATCGAGGGCGCCGCCGACCTCCCCCGCGGCGTGCGCGAGGTCCAGGGTCCCGGCCGCTACCGGCTGGAACACACAGGCGACGACCGACTGTTCGCCTGGGCGCACGGCCCCGACGCCGCCAAGCGTTACCTCTTCCCGGCGCGGGAGACGATCCAGACCGCACATCGCGACGCCGACGGTGCGATCACCGTCGCACCCGCACCCCTGCCGGACGTGCGATACGCGTTCGTCGGGCTCCGCTCCTGCGACCTGCATGCGATCGAGGTGCAGGACCGCGTCTTCCTGATCGCGGATCCGGCGTACCGTGCGCGGCGGGAACAGGCCCTGTTCATCGGCGTGAACTGCGGGCATCCGGGCGCGACCTGCTTCTGCGTCTCCATGGATACCGGTCCTCGCTGCTCGAGCGGGTTCGACATCGCACTCACCGAGCTCGAGTCGGGCTTCACCGCGGAGGCGGGGACGCCGCGGGGCGCCGAGCTGCTCGACGCGCTCCGCGCCGGTGCGGCCACGGAGGCCCAGCGGGCCGAGTCCCTCGGGGTCACCGAACGTGCGGAGGGGGCCATGGGGCGGACGCTCGAGACCGGGGATCTTCCCGGGCTCCTCTACCGCAACCCCGAGCACCCGCGCTGGGACGACGTCGCCTCGCGTTGCCTCACGTGCACGAACTGCACGATGGCCTGCCCAACGTGCTTCTGCCACGACATCACCGACGGGATCTCGCTCGACGGCGCCGAGGCCACCCGCGAGCGCGAGTGGGCGAGCTGCTTCAGCGAGGAGTACAGCCACATGTCGTTCGGCGAGGTGCGCTCGAGCCCGCGTTCGCGCTACCGCCAGTGGCTGACCCACAAGTTCGCGTCCTGGATCGACCAGTTCGGCACGAGCGGTTGCGTCGGGTGCGGGCGCTGCATCACCTGGTGTCCGGTGGGCATCGACGTGACCGAGGAGATCGCGGCCATCCGCATGACCGACGGCGAGGTCCGCGTGAACGAGGAGGCGCTCGCATGAGCGCCATGACGGTGCGCACCGACGAGCTGATCGCGGGCGTGCCCACGCTGACCGCGACCGTGCAACGCGTCGTGCAGACGGCCGAGGACACGTTCACCTACTGGAGCGCGTTCGACGATCCCGAGGCGCGACGCGCGTATGCGTTCCAGCCCGGTCAGATCAGCATGTTCGGGGTCTTCGGCGTGGGCGAGGTCCCCATCAGCGTCTCCTCGGATCCAGCGCGCCCGATGCACCTCGCGCACACGATCCGTGTCTGCGGGCGCGTCACGAACGTGATCGGCGGGTTGAAGGCGGGCGACCGGATCACCCTGCGCGGCCCGTTCGGACGTCCCTGGCCCGTGGAGCAGGCCCGCGGCGGGGACCTGGTGATCGTGGCCGGGGGCCTCGGGCTCGCGCCCCTGCGCTCCGCGGTCTACTCCGCGCTGCGGCACCGCGCGATGTACCGCCGCGTGCTGCTGTTGGTGGGGGCGCGCGATCCGGGGCAGCTGCTCTTCCGTCGCCAGCTGGAGACGTGGCTCGGCTGGTCGCGCTATCAGGACCAACTGGAGGTGCACCTGACGGTGGACACCGCCGACGCCGACTGGCCGCACCGCGAGGGCCTGATCACCTCGCTCTTCCCCTACGTCGACATCGACCCGAGGGCCGCCACGGTGTTCACGTGCGGACCCGAGATCATGATGCGGTTCGCCCTGCGCGACCTCTCGGCGCTCGGCATCCCCGACGAGCGCCTCTGGCTGACGATGGAACGCACGATGCATTGCGGGGTGAAGCTCTGCGGCCACTGCCAGCTCGGCCCGTACTTCGTCTGCGCCGACGGACCGATCTTCCGTTGGGACCAGATGCGCGACCTGATGGAGGTGCCGGAGCTGTGAGCGAGACCGCCGCCAAGCCGCGGGTCGCCGTCTTCAAGATGGCCTCCTGCGACGGCTGCCAGCTGCAGCTGCTCGATGCCGAGGAGGCGCTGCTCGAGCTCGCCGGCGCCATCGAGATCGTGAACTTCGCCGAGGCCACGTCGTACGTGGAGCCCGGCCCCTACGACGTGACCCTCGTGGAAGGCTCGATCAGCACGGAAGAGCAGATCGAGCAGGTGAAGGGGATCCGGGAGGCGTCGGGTTTCCTGATCACGATCGGGGCGTGCGCGACGTCCGGGGGCGTCCAGGCGCTTCGCAACGGTACGGCGCTCGCCGACCATGTCCGCTACGTCTACCCGACGCCCGAGTACGTCAGGGCGCTCGCCGACTCCACCCCGGTGGCCGACCACGTCAAGGTGGACCTGGAGCTGACCGGGTGCCCCGTCGACCGGGGACAGCTGCTGGGGGCGCTCGCGTGGTTGCTCCAGGGCTCGGTACCGCGCCCGCCCACCACACCGGTCTGCATCGAGTGCAAGAAGCGCGGCTACGTCTGCGTGGTGGTGGCCAAGGGCGAGCCCTGCCTCGGCCCGGTGACGCGCACCGGATGCGGCGCGATCTGTCCCGGCATGGGCCGGGGGTGCTACGGGTGCTTCGGCCCCTCCCAGCCGCCGAACAGCGACGCGCTCGCGAGGCTGTTCCTCGACTTCGGCATGACGCCTTCGCAGGTGGCCGAGAAGTTCAACTTCATCACGGGGTACGCCCCCGACTTCCGGGAGGCCTCGGAGCGGCTCGAGGCGCTCGCGGCGGCCGCGATGACCGGAGAGGAGCCCGCATGACGCACCGTTCGGTCGAGGTCCCCGTCGTCGCGCGCGTGGAGGGGGAGGGGGCGTTGCACGTCCGCATCGACGACGGCGAGATCACGCGCCTGGAGTTGGAGATCTACGAGCCGCCGCGCTTCTTCGAGTCGTTCCTGCGCGGACGCCACTTCAGCGAGGTGCCGGACATCGTGCCGCGCATCTGCGGCATCTGTCCCGTCGCGTATCAGATGACGGCGATCCACGGGCTGGAGCGTCTCTTCGAGACCGAGGTGCCCGAGGGCACGTACGAGCTGCGCCGCCTCCTGTACTGCGCGGAGTGGATCGAGAGCCACATGCTCCACGTGCACCTGCTGGCCGCGCCCGACTTCCTCGGGTTCGACTCCGCCATCGAGATGGCGCAGAAGGGGTTCAAGCCGCAGGTCGAACGCGGGCTGCGGCTGAAGCGGGTCGGCAACGACCTGATGGCGGCGATCGGCGGACGGGAGATCCACCCCGTGTCGCCGCTCGTGGGTGGATTCAGCCGCGCGGCGACCGCGCGCGAGCTTCGGGCCTTCGAGGGACGACTCGAGGACGCGCTCGCGGAGATCCTGGACGTGGCCGACTTCGTGGCGCCGCTCGAGATGCCCGCCTTCCCGCGCGACGCCGAGCTGGTATCGATGGTCAATCAACTTGACTATCCGATGAATGCGGGCGACATGGCATCCACGCGCGGGAGGAGCTGGACGGCGCAGGAGTACGAAGACGTGAGCCGAGAGGTCCACGTCGCCCACTCCAACGCCCTGCACTCGGTGTTCGCCGACACGGAACAGCCCTACTTCGTGGGCCCGCTCGCACGGATCAACCTCAACCAGGGCATGCTCACCCCGGTGGCGCGCGAAGCCGCGGCACGCGCCGGGCTCGGCGGGTTCCCCGACCCCGACCCCTTCCGCTCGATGGCCGCGCGTGTGGCCGAGACCGCGCTCGCGTTCGAGGAGTCGCTCCGGATCATCCGCGCGTACGAGCCTCCGGACCCGCCCCACGTCCAGGTGCAGCCCCGGGCCGGCCGGGCGACGTGGTGCACGGAGGCGCCGCGCGGCACGATCTACCACCGCTACGACGTGGCCGCGGACGGCATGATCGCGGAGGCGAAGATCGTCCCGCCGACGTCGCAGAACCTCCGGCACATGGAGGCGGACCTGCGGGCGTTCCTCCCCGGCGTCCTCGACCTCCCGGACGAGGACCTCACCCGCTACGCGGAGATGGTCGTGCGCAACTACGACCCCTGCATCTCCTGCGCCACGCACTTCCTGCGGCTCGACGTCGAGCGGACCTAGGCGGCCGGCGATGGCCCGCGTCCGCGTGATCGGTTGCGGCAACCCCGAGGCGGGTGACGACGCCGTGGGGCTTCTCGCCGTCCGCGCGGCACGCGCACGCCTGCCGTCCGACGTGGAGGTGGTGGAGGCGGGGGTCTCGATCCGGGTCGTGGACCTGTTGGAAGACACGGATGCCGTGGTGATCGTGGACGCGGTGCGCGCACCCTCAGGCGCGCGCGTCGCCGGCACGCTGGTGCGCGCGGTGGGCGATCCGGAAGGGCTGCCCGCCGAGCTGCGCGGCGCGATCTCCTCGCACGGCATCGGGCTGGCCGAGGCGGTGGGGCTCGCCGCGGCCCTGGGCCCGATGCCACGCGTCGTGTTCCTTGGCCTAGAGGCCGACGACCTCACTGCCGGCCGGGGCCTTTCGCCCTTGGTCGCGGGGGCGCTGCCCGCGCTGGTCGACGCGATCGTGGACGAGGCGGCGGCGCTCGCCGGGAGTCGCCCGTGATGGAGGCGCGCAGGTACGAGGTCCGCGGGGTGGTCCAGGGGGTGGGGTTCCGCCCGTTCGTCTGGAGGCTGGCCGCGCGTCACGCGCTCGCCGGGAGCGTGCGCAACGCGAGCGGCGTGGTGGAGATCCACGCGGAGGGCGCGCGCCCGGCCCTCGACGCCTTCGCGGTGGCGCTGGCCGTCGAGGCGCCGCCCCTCGCGCGCGTGGACGACGTGCGTTGTGAGCCCGTGTCGATCCGAGGGCTGAGCGGGTTCGTGGTGGAACCGTCCTCCGACGACGCGGCGGGTCCGCGACTGATCTCACCGGACGCGGCCACGTGCACGGCGTGCCTCGCGGAGCTCCTCGATCCCGCCGATCGGCGCTTCCGCTACCCGTTCATCAACTGCACCGATTGCGGGCCGCGCTTCACGATCATCGAGGCGCTGCCGTACGACCGCGAACGCACGTCGATGCGCGCGTTCCCCATGTGCGACGACTGCCGGAGCGAGTACGAGGACCCGGCGGACCGGCGCTTCCACGCCGAGCCCGTGGCGTGCCCCGCATGCGGCCCGACACTCGCGTTCCTCGACGGCGCCGGCCGGCCCACCGGCGACCCCACCGACGTCATCGAGAGCGCCGCGGCCCTGATCGCGCGCGGGGGGGTCGTGGCCATCAAGGGCCTCGGCGGGTTCCACCTCGCGTGCGACGCCACCGACGACGCGGCGGTCGCCCGTCTGCGCGCGCGCAAACGCCGTCCCGACAAGCCCTTCGCCGTGATGGTGCGCGACGCCGACGAGGCGCGTGCCTGGTTCGACCCCACCGGAGACGAGGTCGCGGCGCTCGCATCCTGGCAGGCCCCGATCGTGCTCGTACCCGACCGGGGTCGACTCGCAGCGTCCGTGGCCCCCGGCCACCGCCGGCAGGGCGCGATGCTCCCGACCACGCCGCTGCACCACCTGTTGATGCGCGCGATCGACCGACCGCTCGTGATGACGAGCGGCAACGCCAGCGACGAGCCCATCTGCATCGCGACGGGCGACGCGCTCGCGTGCCTCGCTGATATCGCGGACGGCTTCGTCGTGCACGACCGCGCGATCGTCGCGCGCTACGACGACCCCGTCGTGCGGGTGCGCAGCGGTGACACGGAGCCCTCGGTGCTGCGGCGCGCCCGATCCTTCGCGCCCGATCCGATCCCGCTCGCGCGCCCGGTGGTCCCGACCCTCGGGGTCGGCGCCCTGCTGCACGGGGCGTTCTGCCTCGCGACGGGCACGCGTGCGTACCTCTCGCAGCACATCGGCGACCTCGATACCGAGGAGGCCATGGGCTCCTACGACGAGGCGCTGGCACGCTACCGCGCGGTCTTCCGCGTGGTGCCCGAGCTGGTGGCGCATGACCTGCACCCCGACCTGCCGAGCACCCGGTTCGCGCAGGAGCTGGGCGTGCCGGCCGTCGCGGTCCAGCATCACCACGCGCACGTCGCGGCCACGATGGCCGAGCACGGACTGGCGGGCGCGGTGCTGGGCCTCGCGCTCGACGGCCTGGGGTTGGGCGACGACGGAACGATCTGGGGCGGCGAGCTGCTCGTCTGCGACGAGGCCGGCTACCGGCGTGCCGGCCACCTGCGGCGGGTCCCGCAGCCGGGCGGGGACGCCGCCACGCGCGAGCCGATGCGGATGGCGATCGCGCACGCGCGGGATGCGGGCGTCCTCGACGATGCGCTCGCCTTGCTCCAGCCCGACGGGGAGCGTCTCGCCGTCGTGCTTCGCCAGATCGAGTCGGGGTTCGCCTCGCCGCTCACGAGTTCGGCCGGCCGTCTGTTCGATGCCGTCGCCGCGCTCGCGGGCCTCTGCCGCCGCGCCACCTACGAGGGCCAGCCTGCGATGCTGCTCGAGCAGCGCGCGGCGGGAGAGGCTCCGGGCGTCGCGGAACCTGCTGTCCTCGCCCGATCGGCCGAGGGACTCCTCGAGATCGACACGAGGCCGCTGATCCGGGCCGCAGTGCGCGACCTGCGTCGCGGCGACGGTCCGTCGGCGGTAGCCGCTGGCTTCCACGCCTCGTTCGCGCGGGCGGCCGCCGACGCTGCGGTGCAGGCTGCCTCGGACGCCGGGCTCGATCGCGTCGTGCTCGGGGGCGGCGTGTTCTTCAACGATCGATTCACCTCGGCCCTCCTCGCGCGGTTGACGGATGCGGGCCTGCGTGCCTACCTACCCCGGGCGGTGCCCGTCGGCGACGGCGGCATCGCGCTCGGTCAGGTGCTCGTGGCGAACGCACGGCGGGAGGTGGCGTAACGATGTGTCTCGGGGTCCCCGGCAAGGTGATCGACACCTTCGATGAGGACGGCATCCGGATGGGCACCGTCGACTTCGGCGGGATCCGGCGGAAGGCCTGCCTCGAGTACGCGCCCGAGGTCGACATCGGGAGCTGGGTCGTGATCCACGTGGGTTTCGCGATCAGCACCGTGAACGAGGAGGAGGCCGCCCGCTCATACGAGCTGCTGAAGGAGATGGACAACCTCGAGTACATCGACCTCCCGCAGGATCCCGAGGGCGTGCGTCCCGAACACATGCCGGGAGGCGCGGCGTGAAGTACCTCGACGAGTACCGCGACGACGCGATCGCGATGGCGCTCGTGGAGCGCATCACGCGCACCGCCTCGCGCCCCTGGACGATCATGGAGGTCTGCGGCGGCCAGACCCACACGTTGATCCGCCAAGGCATCGACCAGGTCCTGGACGGGGTGGTGGAGCTCGTGCACGGCCCGGGGTGCCCGGTCTGCGTCACGCCGCTCGCGCTGATCGACGAGGCCATCGCGATCGCGAAGCAACCGAACGCGATCCTCTGTTCGTTCGGCGACATGCTGCGCGTGCCCGGCTCTGCCGAGGACCTCTTCATGGCGCGCGCCGTCGGCGCCGACGTCCGCGTCGTTTACTCGCCCCTCGACGCCCTGGAGGTCGCCCGCCGCAACCCGGAGAAGACCGTGGTGTTCTTCGCCGTCGGATTCGAGACCACCGCGCCCGCCAACGCGATGGCCGTGATGCAGGCCAAGCGCCTCGGTGTCGCCAACTTCGCGCTGCTCGTGGCCCACGTCCTGGTACCGCCCGCCATCATGGCGATCCTCGTCTCGCCCGGGAACCGCGTGCAGGGGTTCCTGGCACCGGGTCACGTCTGCGCGATCCAGGGGTGGCGCGAGTACGAGCCGATCGCGCGCGACTTCGGCGTCCCGCTCGTGGTCACCGGCTTCGAGCCGGTCGACCTCCTGGAGGGCATCGAGATGCTCGTGACCCAGCTCGAGGAGGGCCGCACGGAGGTGGAGAACCAGTACGTCCGCGCGGTGGAGCGCGACGGCAACCCCGCGGCCCTGAGGGTCGTGAACGAGGTGTTCGAGGTGGCCGATCGCGCGTGGCGCGGGATCGGCGTGATCCCGGCGAGCGGCCTGCGGCTGCGCGAGTCCTACGCGGCACACGACGCCGAGCGACTCTTCCCGTGGACGGGCGGCGCACCCGCCTCGGAGTCGGAGATCTGCATCGCGGGCGACGTCCTGCGCGGGCGCGCGAAGCCGTCGCAGTGCCCCGCCTTCGGCACGCTCTGCACGCCGGAGTCGCCGCTCGGCGCGCCGATGGTCTCCACCGAGGGCGCGTGCGCCGCGTACTTCCTGGCGGGCCGCACCCAGGAGGGCGCGCCCGCGTGAGCGATCCGACCCGGGTCGTGAGCGAGGCCGAGCAACAGGAGGTCCGCGCGTTCGCGCTCCGGTGCCCCGTGCCCCTGCCACCCGGCGACCAGGTGCTCCTCGGGCATGGCTCCGGCGGGAAGCTCACGCAGCAGCTGATCCGCGACCTCTTCGTGCCGGCGCTGGGGGGCGACCCCGAGCTCGCGCGGATGGGCGACGCCGCCGTCGTGCCCCTGCCGAACGGGGCCGGGCGCCTCGCGTTCACCACCGACGGGTTCGTCGTGCAGCCGGCCTTCTTCCCCGGCTCCAACATCGGGGAGCTCGCGGTGAACGGCACGGTGAACGACTTGGCGATGATGGGCGCCGAGCCCTTGGCGCTCAGCGCGGCCCTGATCCTGGAGGAGGGACTCTCGTTGGAGCGGCTCGGCGGGGTGGTGGCCTCCATGGCCGAGGCCTGCGCGCGCGCCGGCATCCGGCTCGTCACCGGCGACACCAAGGTGGTGGAGCGCGGCGCCGCGGACGGGCTCTACATCACGACGAGCGGCATCGGCTTGATCCCCGACGCCGTGGACGTGGGCCCCGAGCGATGCCGCCCCGGCGACGCGATCATCGTGAGCGGACCCGTCGGATCACACGGCGTGGCGGTGATGAGCCGTCGCGCGGGGATCGACTTCGAGGCGGACGTGCGCTCCGACACCGCCCCGCTCACCGGGCTCGTGCGCGCGATGATCGCCGCGGGCGCCGTGCGATGCCTGCGCGACGCGACCCGCGGCGGCCTCGCGAGCGTCCTGAACGAGCTCGCGCAGGCGAGCGAGGTCTCGATGACGATCACGGAATCGGCCGTGCCGGTGCTGCCCGCCGTGAAGGCGGCCTGCGAGATGCTCGGTCTCGATCCGCTCTACGTGGCCAACGAGGGGGTCGCGGTGGCGGTGGTTGCGCCCGAGAGCGCCGAGGCCGTGGTCGCGGCTGCACGCGGGGACGGGCTCGGTGCGCAGGCGGCCCTCATCGGCGAGGTGGGGGAGCCTCCCGTCGCGGTGCGCTCGAAGAGCGGGCTCGGGGCCACGCGCCCACTGATCATGCTGGCCGGCGACCAGCTCCCGCGCATCTGTTGAGGTTCAGGCTCGGTCCCTGATCTCCACCCGGCCCTCGTTGACTCGCGCGTCGTAGGCCGGCACGGGCCGGGTGGCGGGGCCACGCATCACCCGTCCGTCCTCAAGGCGGAACATGCTGCCGTGCGCCGGGCAGGTGACCGTCGCTTCCGAGCCGCTCACCTTGACGGGCCCTCGGTCGAGCAGCGCGCCCTGGTGCGTGCAGCGGTTCCCGATCGCGAAGATCCGTTCGCCCGCGCGGTAGAGCAGCACGGCTGTGCCATCGAGCTGCACCTTGGTGGCGCGCGCTTCGGGGAGGTCCTCGAGCGGGAGCGCCGCGACCCAATCCTCATCGGCCATGGCGGGCATCCTATGTCACGACGGCGGTTAGGCTGCAGGGGATGCAGATCAGCGAGGATCGCTTCGCCGAGCTCGTGGAGGAGGGGGTCGCGTCCCTGCCCGCGTGGGTGCGCAACACGCTCGACAACGTCGAGATCTTCATCGACGATGAACCCCCCGACGGTCGCCCCCTCCTCGGTCTCTATGAGGGTGTGCCGCTCTCCGCGCGCGGGAACCACTACTCGGGAGCCCTGCCCGACCGCATCACGTTGTTCGCGGGTCCCCTCTGGCGCGAGGCGCGCGGCGACGAGGCGCGGCTGCGCGACATCGTCCGTCACACGGTCGCCCACGAGGTCGCCCACCATTTCGGGATCGACGACGCGCGGCTCCTCGAGATCGACGCCTACTAGTCCATGTCAGACTACCTGCGCGACGCCGACGCGAACTTCATGCGCCAGGCCATCGAGGAGGCCCGCCTGTGCGGGCAGTGGGGCGACGTGCCGGTGGGGTGCGTGATCGCGCGCGACAGGCAGGTTGTGGCGGGCGCGGGCAACGGCCGGGAGCGCCTGCAGGACCCGACGGCGCACGCGGAGATCCTCGCCCTGCGCGAGGCGGCCGTCGCCGTGGGCACGTGGCACCTCGAAGGCTGCAGCCTCTACGTGACGCTCGAGCCGTGCGCGATGTGCGCCGGAGCCATCGTGCTCGCGCGGGTCGATCGGGTGGTGTTCGGCGCCACGGACCCGAAGGCGGGCTACGCCGGGTCGCTCGGCAACCTCCTGCAGGACGAGCGCCTGAACCATCGACCGGAGCTCACCGGGGGCGTCCTCGGCGAAGACTGCGGCGACCTGCTCCGCGCGTTCTTCCGCGAACGCCGCTGATCACCACGGCTTGGGAGGCGAGGGCTCGCCCGCTAGACTCGTCCACGGAGGCGTGCCGGAGCGGACGAACGGGACCGCCTCGAAAGCGGTTAGGGGTCTAAACCGCCCCTCGCGTGTTCAAATCACGCCGCCTCCGCCACCAACGGGTGCCCCTCACGTGCCCCTCACCGCCCGAGGGGCCGGGCACCCGTCGGGAGCATCCTCGATCAACCGAACGTGAACGCGATTGCCTGGGCGCCGGGGTCGAGGAACTCCACCTCGAAGAGACGGTCGGCGACCCGCCCCTTCTGCCGGATCAACTGGTACATCCGCTGCTCGACGAGCGTGCCTGTGCCGTCCGCTTCGACGTCAGATCCCCCGATCGGTGCCCGGTGCCTCTCCATCGACGGACACCCGGAAGCGTGCGGATGCCTCCCCCGATCGCGGACCCATCACGAGGTGAACGTCGCGGGCGTGGAACCGGATGCCGATCCGCCCACCGGGCGTATCGGAGGTCGCCGCCTCGCGTGTGACCGTCCACTCCCCGGCTAGGAACCATCGGTTCAGCGCCAGGGACGCCGGAGGGCCGTAGGCATGGCCCACATCGGGCACCAGGCTCCCGGGTGAGACGAACCCGGTCGTCTGCCCGTACCCCAGGTAGGTCTCGCGTGACTCCAGGTTGTCCCAGTCGGCTTCGGCTTCCGGCCCCTTCCCGTCTGCTGCGACGAACCCGGGCTCGATCCCCGTGCCCCCGGCCTCGGTCAGGAGCTGCTGGATCACCAGCTCCGACCCCTCGTAGTCGCCCTCCCCGAACCGATGATGTCGGATCCGGCCCGTGGCATCGATGAAGTAGAGCGCCGGCCAGTAGTGGTTCGCGAACGCCTTCCACACCGCGTAGTCGTTGTCGATCGCGATCGGCCACGTCACGTTCATCTGCCGCAGCGCCGTCCGGATGTTCTCCGTGTCGTGCTCGAACGAGAACTCCGGCGTGTGGATCCCGATCAGCGCGAGCCCTTCGTCGCGGTACCGCTCATCCCACGCGCGGACGAACGGCAGCGTCCGGATCCAGTTGATGCACGTGTAGGTGCAGAAGTCGACGACTACGACCTTCCCGCGCAGGTCCGCCATCTCCACCGGAGGCGCGTTCAGCCAGCCGGTCGCGCCGGCGAACGATGGGGCGTGGCCCTCCACGGGAAGCTCCGTCGCTCGGTCCATGTTCCTCGCGTCAGCGCTCATCCCTCGGATGGGGATCGTCGTGATCCGTTGCGCCCGGCGCATCGTCCCGGACCGAGAGCGCCGACTCCTCCGGGGACGGGAAGTTGTCCCTCACGAGGGAACCCTCCGCCACCAGTTCACCCTCGACATCTGGGTCGCCTTCGTCGACGACCTCGAGTGCCTCGTCGATCGTGGGTGCGTCGGGTAGCTCTCGCGCGAGGGCCTCGTCGAGACCCTGACCAGCGACCTCTTCCGCCGGCGTCGTGCCCCGCAGATCCGCGCCGAACGGATGGTCGGCCCGCATGATCTCGGCCTCGAGCTCTTCGCCGTCACCTTCGTCCCATGGATCTTCCGTCTCCATCGCACCTCCTCTGGTCGACGAACGGGCCATCGAACCCGCGCCTCTTCACCGTACGACTTCCCGGCCATCAGCATGACCGCACGCCGCGCACCTCTCGTTCGATCGGGGTCGATGTCGAGCACGGCTTGGCACGAGTGTGCGATCGCCTCCCGGCCTCGAACGACGACGGCGACCGACGCCACTAAGACGACTCGGTATCCTCGGTGGATGCGTCGATCCCTCTTCCTCAGCATCGTCGTGGCCGCGATCCTGGCAGTGCCGACCCAGAACGCGTCGGCCGGCGGACCCGGCCGCGTCGGCATCGGCGATTCCGTGATGCTCGGCGCCAAGAACGAGTTGCTCGCACGAGGGTTCGTGCGCGTGAACGCGGTGGTCTCGCGTCAGTTCTACGGGGCCGATAACGAGATCCGCGCGCTGCGCCGCACGGGCCACCTCCCGGGCAAGGTCGTCGTGCACCTGGGGAACAACGCGCAGATCCAGGGCTCCGACTGCGACGCGGCCGTGCGCGCCGCGGGCCGGTCTCGCATCATCTACTTCGTCACGCTGAAGATCCCGCGGCCGCATCGCACGCCCAGCAACAACGTGCTCAAGGCCTGCGTGCACCGGCACGCGAACGCGCGTCTGATCGACTGGTACGCCTACAGCCACCACCACGACAACTGGTTCTATCGCGACGGCTACCACCTGACGCCCACCGGCCAGGTGAAGTACGCCGGGTTCATCGACGCGCATACCTCCTGAGGGCGAACGAGGGTCCGCCTCGGCGCTTCGTTAGACTCGACGACGGTGGCCTGCCCGAGCGGCCGAAGGGACACGCCTGGAAAGCGTGTAGGGGGGCAACTCCCTCGAGGGTTCGAATCCCTCGGCCACCGCCAACCTCGATCGCACCGTCAGACGGTCCGTCATGACGACGGCTCGTACCAGAGCACGACGTTGCCGTTGTCGAAGACTCGTGAGCTCGTCAGTCTCAGATCGACCTTCTCGCGCACCCCATCGAACATCGTCCTCCCGCTGCCGAGAGCGATGGGGACAACGACGATCTGATACCCGTCGATCAGCCTCGCTTCCGTGAGTTGCGCCACGATCGTGCCGCTCCCCATGATGACCATGTCGGGCCCGGGCTCCTGCTTCATGCGCCGGACGACGTCCTCGATGTCGCCCGTGACCAGTTCGGTGTTCTCCCATGACGCCTCCTGGAGGGTCCTCGAAAACACGACCTTCGGGAGGGCGTTCATCTGCTGGGCCACCACGGGGAGTGCCTCGAGCGCCGCGGGCGTCGGCCAGTAGCTGGCCATGAGCTCGTAGGTGATCCGTCCGAACAGGAGGACGCCCCCGCCGCTCGCGTTGTCCGAGGCGAAGGCCTCCCACTCGGGATCCTGCCTGTGGGCCCAGCTCAGGTCGCCGTGCGCGTCCGTGAAGTACCCATCGATCGAGACGCTGTTGAACACACTGAGGTTCCGCATCGCCGTCGCCTCCTTCGGGCTGTCATGTCGCCGTCAGGACGACGACATACCTGTTCACGGTATAGGTCGTACCGCTTCGTCGGAAACCTTGCCTCAGGGAGGAGCCGGCGCTCAGGATGGGTCCGTGGAGCTCCCCGAGACCCGGTACGCGAAGACCGCCGACGGTGCCTACATCGCGTATCAGACGCTGGGTGGCGGGCCGATTGACATCGCATGGCAGTTCGAATGGCTGGGCAACGTCGACGCCATCTGGCAGGCCCGTCCGTACGCGGAGTGGTTCCGTGGCCTCGCCTCGTTCTCGCGGCTGATCCTGCACGACCGCCGCGGCACGGGCGCTTCGAGCCGGGACGTCGACCCGCCCAACCTGGAGACACGGGTCGCCGACCTCCTGGCGGTCCTCGACGCGGTCGGTTGCCAGCGACCGGTGCTGGGGGCATCGTTGGAGGGCGGCGCCCCCAACGTCCTGCTCGCCGCCACGAATCCCGAACGCGTGCACTCGCTGTTCTGGTGGTATCCCGCTCCGCGCTCGACCAAGGCGACGGACTACCCGTGGGGTGTGACGGACGAGGTTCTCGATCGAGACCTGCGAGCGGCGGCCGAGATGTGGGGCACGCCCGAGTACGAGGCCTGGTGGAACGAGCCCGCTCCCGCGGGCACCGAGCCGGTACCCGGATCAGACCGTCTGCCGGTCGCCCTCCTCGGACGGCAGACTGCGACCCCGGACGTGGCGGTCGAACTCGAGCTGATCTGGCGCCAGACCGACGTCCGAGGGACGTTGCCGGCCGTGAGCGCCCCCACGCTGCTCATGGCCAGGGACCGTGACCGTGAGGCCTTGGAGTACCTCGCCTCGCTCCTCCCACGAGCCGAGATCCGGCTCTTCCCGGGAGGCAGCGACCTCCTGCCGCTGATCGAAGAGCAGACCGCCGTCCTCGATGCGATCCGGGAGTTCGTCGGGATCGAGACCCCACCCCCGGTCGTGGATCGGGTCCTGGCAGCCGTGCTGTTCACCGACATCGTGGGCTCCACCGAGCGGCTGAACGAGCTCGGGGATGCGGGGTGGCGATCGGTCCTCGCGCGCCACGACGAGCGATGCCGAGCCGAGATCGAGCGTCACCGTGGCCGGTTCGTCGACTCGACCGGCGACGGCGTATTCGCGACGTTCGACGGCCCGGCGCGCGCCGTGCGCTGCGCGCAGGCGATCGACGCCGCGCTCAACGACCTCGGCCTCCGGATCCGCGCCGGCGTGCACACGGGCGAGGTGGAGCTCGATGGCGACGCCGTCCGGGGGATCGCGGTGCACATCGGCGCGAGGGTCGCCGCGATGGCGGGTCCCTCCGAGGTGCTCGTCTCCCAGACCGTCAAGGATCTCGTGGCCGGCAGCGGCCTCACGTTCGAGGACGCAGGCGAGCACGAGCTCAAGGGCGTCCCCGATCGCTGGCGCCTCTACCGCGTGGTGAGCTGACCCTTACCCCTCGCCGAGCCGAGATGTGGCCGTCCACGATCGTCGCAAGATATGGATGCTGAGGAGCAGGATCCACAACGGGAAGAGCAGGTGGATCCACGGCGTGAGGCCGACACTCACCAGCAGGAGGAGGGCGCTCGCGTAGCCCGAGTACGCGAGCCATTTCGGGATCACGCCCGTGCGCAACGAGATGGTCGCCACCGAGATCGTGAACACCGCCGCCATCCGCATCGCGTAGATACTCATCAGGAGCGACGTGAGCCGTGCGTCGACGCGCCACGCATCGGAGGTCACCACCGAGCCGGCGGCGCCCGACACCTCCAGCTGCAACGCCAGGGCGAGGGCGGCTGAGACGAAGAGCATCGCGACGAAGAGCAGGCCGCTCCCGAGCAGCACCGTCGCGAAGAACCGATCCTCATGCGCGCCGATGCGATCCCGGATCACGCCGATGAACCACAGGAAGGCGATGCCGGCGAAGGGCACGAGATTGATCGCGAGACCCACGGACCCACGCTTCGCGGTGTCGGTGAGCCAGGTCGTGTCCTGGCCTGCACCGGCGGGGATCGAGAGCCGGAGGATCACGATCGCGAGTCCCAGCAACAGCGCGAACAAGATCCCCGCGATCGCCGCGGACCTGGGCGTCGTGAGTGAAGGACGGGTGATCCCTCGTTCGTCGCTCAACGCCCGGCTCCTCCCGATGCCGAGCGAAGGTTACTCGGGCGGGGCCTCTTTCGGTGGAGCGGTGGGGTCGGCGACGTCGAGCTTCACGTCGCCCTGGGCCGCCATCTTCCCGCGGATGCCGCCGCCGCTGCCGCGCAGGATCCACGCGCAGCCCACAGCGAGGACGCCACCGATGAACGGACCCACGATGTAGACCCACCAGTCGTTCCAGTTCCCGCTCACGATCATGGGGCCGAGGGAGCGCGTGGGGTTCATCGACGCGCCGCTGATGGGCGCCGACCAGAGTCCCGCGAGCGCGATGTACGCCCCGACGCCGAGGGCGCCGAACACGCCGATGTTCTGGGCCCCCGACGCCGTGCCCAGGATCGTGCTCAAGAGTCCGAGGGTCAGCACCGCCTCGAAGATGAGGGCCGTGGTGGCGGAGATGCCCGGACCCGGCTCGGTCACGCCGAGGCCGCCGATGTTGCCGAGCGACGCGCGCAGGAAGAGCACGGCGAGGATCGAGCCGATCAGCTGCGCGATCACGTACCCCGGCACGCGCTTCCAAGGGAAGTCCCCTCGCATCGCGAAGCCCACCGACACCACCGGGTTGAAGTGGGCGCCGGAGACGGCGCCCATGAACAGGATCATCGCCATAACCATGAGTCCGGGGGCGGTCACCCGAACGGCGAGGGGGATCTGCCCGTTGCTCTGCGCGTTCACGACCGCGCCGCCGCATGCGACGAGCACGAGGAAGAACGTGCCGATCAGCTCGGAGAAGAGACGGCGACCCTCGAACTTGGGGTCGTAGAAGTCCCGAACCACGCCTTCGACCCGCTCGTCCACGTAGCCCAACACCCCGCCCTTGTTCACCTGCCCACCGGGTGATCCGCTCTGCGACACGACGACTCCTCCTCCCGAACCCGACGTTGTTGGGTCAGGACCCTATCCCCTCCCGCGCCGGGACACACGCTCCCGCAGGTTGCGCGGGTCCCCACCTCGGGTGTATCTGGACGGCACCAGATGTGTACACCGGCGCTGTGGACCGTTGATCTCGCGAGGAGGCACCGCCGATGAGCATGGATCGACGAGGGAGAACGACCAACTCAGGGTCGGTCTCCGTTCCACGTCGACCCGACGCGCCGATGGTGGCGCATCTCTCGCCTAGGGAGCGCAAGGCGCGAGGGAAGGCCGCGCGCGACGAGGTGCCGCGCGAAGACCAAGCTGGGTTCGCGCCCGAGGTGCGTCTCGACCCCATCGAGCTGCTGGAAGAGCAGTCCAGAACGAGGGTCCCCGAGCTCGTTCCCATCCGTTACGGCCGGATGAGCGTCTCGCCGTTCGCGTTCTTCCGTGGTGCGGCGTCGATCATGGCCGCGGATCTCGCGAGCACGCCGACGTCGGAGTTGCGGGTCCAGCTCTGCGGGGACGCGCACCTGTCGAACTTCGGCGTGTTCGGCTCGCCCGAACGCCATCTGGTGTTCGATATCAACGACTTCGACGAGACGGCCCACGGACCGTGGGAGTGGGACGTGAAACGCCTGGCGGCCAGCGTCGAGATCGCCGGTCGCGACGTCACGTCCACGGATGAGGAACGTCGTGCCGCCGTGCGCTCCGGGGTGCGCGAGTACCGCACGGCCATGCGTTCGTTCGCGGCCATGACCAACCTCGCGGTCTGGTACGCCCGCATCGATCTGGACGACCTGATGCCGCAGATCCAGGCCCAGATCGACCCGAAGCGGGTGAAGGCCCTCGACAAGGCCCTCGCGAAGGTCCGTACCCGCGACAGCATGCAGGCCCTCTCCAAGCTCACGGAGCAGGTGGACGGAGAGCCGCACATCGTGAGTCAGCCGCCCTTGATCGTCCCGCTGAAGGACCTGATCGACGAGGGGGAGCGCGACGGCATCGAGGAGAGCCTCGAAGCCGTCCTGCGTTCCTACGCCAAGACCCTCGAGACGGATCGGCGACAACTCCTCGAGGGGTTCCGCTTCGTGGAGCTCGCGCGCAAGGTGGTCGGAGTGGGGAGCGTCGGGACGCGGTCGTGGATCGCGCTGATGATGGGCCGGGACGACGACGACCCGCTCTTCCTGCAGATCAAGGAAGCCGACGCCTCGGTGCTGGAGCGCTTCGTCGGCAGGAGCAAGTACGCGAACCACGGTCAGCGCGTGGTGGCCGGGCAGCGCCTGATGCAGGCCACGAGCGATATCTTCCTGGGCTGGGACCGCGTCGTCGGCCTCGACGGACAGGTGCAAGACTTCTACTTCCGTCAGCTCCGCGATTGGAAGGGCTCGGTGGAGATCGACACGCTGAACGCCGAGGGGCTCGCGATCTATGCACGGTTGTGCGGATGGACGTTGGCGCGGGCACACGCCCGCTCGGGGGACCGTATCGCGATCGCCGCCTACCTCGGAAAGTCCGACGTCTTCGACGAGGCCATCGCCACGTTCTCGGCGGCCTACGCCGACCAGAACGAGCGCGACTATCAGGCGCTGCAGGCGGCCATCGAGAGCGGGCGCATCACGTCCGAGCCGGGACTGTAGGCGCCATGGCCTTCGTCCTTCCGCAGTTCGGGATCTTCGCTCAGGGAACGGACTCCCATCATTTCCTCGAGTTCGACCTGCGCGAGGGCGTGAGCGCCACGCAGGCGGTCGCCTCGTTCCGGCGCCTGCGCACCCCCGACGTCTCCGCGGGCGGGGTGAACCTCGTGATCGCGTTCGGCGCGGATGCGTGGCGCGAGGTGGCCCCGCAGGAGGTGCCCGCTTCCCTCGCCGACTTCCGCCCGATCGAGGGGCCCGACGGCCGCGGCGCTCCCTCGACCCAGCACGACGCGTGGCTCTGGATCAGCGGCAGCACCCCCGACGTGACCTGGGACCACGCGCGGGCCGCGGTGTCCGCCGTCGACGATGTCGTGGTGCTGGCTGCCGAACAGCCGGGCTTCAGCTACCACAGCGGTCGCGACATCACGGGGTTCGTCGACGGCACCGCGAACCCACCCGTCCGGCGCGCCGCGGAGGTCGCGATCGTGCCGCCGGGCGCTCCCGGCGAGGGCGGGAGCCACGTGATCGCGATGCGGTGGGTCCATGATCTCGACGCGTTCCACGCTTTGCCCGTCGAGGAACAGGAGCGCGTGATCGGGCGCACGAAGGCCGCGAGCATCGAGCTCTCCGATGCGGAGAAGCCGCCGGACGCCCACATCGCGCGGGTGGAGGTCGAGGAGGACGGCGACGAGCTCGAGATCTTCCGCCGGAGCGTCCCCTACGGCACGGTCGACGAGCACGGCCTCTACTTCGTGGGGTTCAGCGCGGACCCGGGGCGGTTCGACCTGATGCTCGCGCGGATGTTCGGCACGGTCGGCGACGGGGTGCACGACCGTCTCACCGAGTTCTCCCGGCCGGTGAGCGGCGCGTACTACTTCGCGCCCTCGCTCAACGTGTTGAACGAGATCGCCGGGCCGGAGGTCGACTAGCTCCGCTCTCCGGGCTCGAACGCCTTGACGTAGTTCGTGTAGGAGCTGAGCACGCGCATGCCGACCTTCTCGTAGAGGCCGAGCGCGCCCGTGCGGGAGTCGGTTTGGATCTCGGCCGACGTCTTGCCGCGATCGCGGTACAGGCCGAACGCACGATGCAGCATCGCCCGGGCGATCCCTCGGTGGCGGTGGGTGGCCTTGGTGGCGAGCTGCTGGATCCACCCCGCATCGACGCCCTCGTAGTCGATCAGGTATGCCGTACCGACCAGCTCACCCGTCGCCTCGTCGGCGGTCAGGATCATGTGCCAGGGCTTGAAGGACGGGCGGCGGATCGTGAGCGCCGCCCAGTCCTCGAACGCCTCGGGCTCCCGGTTGTCCCACTCGCCGAACGCGTCGTCGATCAGGCGATGGATCTCCTCGTCGCCGACGCCTGGCTCATAATCGCGGAACGCGATGCCGTCCGGCAGGCGGGGCGGCGCGAGGTCCTCATCGAGCGGGATCCCGAGGATCCACGATGTGAACGCGTTCTCGTAGCCGTGCGCCGCGAGGAGCGCGGCTGCACCGGTGGCTCCGTCGTGGATGACCTGTCGGCAGTGCGAACCCTGGGTGCGCGCCACGGCCTCCACCCAGGGGAGGAGCGCCGTCCCGATCCCGCGTCCCCGATGCGCGGGATGCACGCTCACCTCGCCCCGGTTCCTCACGACCTCGGCCTCGGCGACCATCTCGCCGTCCTCGAAGACGGCGAGGGTCATCGTGGACAGGTCCATCACCGGGCGGTTCCAGTCGGCCTCCAGATCCTCGCGGTCGAGCTCCGCGGCGCCGGTGTCATACGCCTCGCACGCGCGCACGAGGGCGACCACCGCGTCGAGGTCGTCGCGGCTCACGGGTCGCGCGGTGCACCCGGAGGGCAGGTTCACGAGGTCGGGAGCGTCCATCCGGGGCAGCGTAGCGGGGCGACGGGCCCCGGCACCATCGCGGCGGGATCCTCCAGGGCGCGCCGGACGTCGTCGAAGGAGTCCCAGCCCACGAAGGGCACACCGTCCTCCTCGCAGTACGCCGGCAGGGCGTCCTTGGCGAACACCAGGTCGGCGTACAGCGCCCCGTACCGATCGGTCTGGCCCTCGCCGATGAAGGCCACCGCCCCGTGTGTCCCCTGGTGGTCCTGCACCGCCCGCATCTTGCACGTGCCGCAACCGACGCAGACGGGATGCCCGCTCACGAAGTCGATGCCGTCCGGTCGTCCGTCCGCGCTCCAGCGCTGCCGGTTCGTGATCACCGGCAGGTGGCCGAGCCCCTCGCGTTCCAGGAAGGGCCCGATGTAGAAGCCGAACCCGTCGGAGACGATCGCGACCGGCACGTCCTCGGACGCCAGCCAGGCGCAGAAGGGTGCGAAGGTCGGGTCCATCGGACAGTGGGCGAAGGCGTGGGCGAGGAGCGCGTCGCGATCCGTGTTCAACATCCGGTCCTGGGCCACGATGGCGGTGCGCAGCGCGATCTCCTTGCGATCGACGGCCTCGTCGTAGTCGCGCCAGCCCTCGTCGCCGAACGCGTCCAGCAGGTGCTCGGCGACGTCGTGCGCGCACGCCGTGCCGTCGAAGTCCACGAGCACCGCCCCGACCGGAAGCATCCGGTCAGCCTACGAGGTCGCTCAGGAGCGGGTGCCGTCCACGAACTGCCGGCCGTCCAGCGGCTGGTCGAGCGGGACCACGACCTGCTTCAGCATCGCGATGTCGATGCACGCGACGTCCCCCGCCGTGGGGTCGTTGCCCTGGTACAGGGTGATCGTGACGGCGTCGGTCGTATAGGCCACGTCCACGTGATCGAGCACGTAGCAGGGCTCCACGCCCGACCAGAAGCGTACGGTCACCGAGGTGCCGTCGGCGTTCGGCTCGGCCTTGATCCAGCCGGTGGGGCGCACGTTGTCCATGCCCGGCGTCGGGACCACGGTCTGGGCGTGGCCCACCAGGTCGATCGGGTCGTCACCGGGGCAGGGGGTGTAGCTCACGGCGGTGTCGGGGCCGCTGCCGAGACCGACGTCCTTGCCACAGGGGGCGTTCGAGACCGGGGGCTGCGCGACCGGCGTCTTGGGGGGTGCCGGATCTCCGCCACCGGCGGCCGCCACGCCCGCCACGATCAGCACGATGACGGCGATCGCGAGCGCGACGGCGATGCGGATCCGGGTGCGCATGGGGGTTCCTCCTCGTGCCGTGGGCGGTCGTTGTCGGATACCTCTGCGACGTTGCCACGCCGCCGGAGGTTCCCGTGGCGGGCCTCACCGTCCCGAGAACCGCGATGTCCGGGACCCCGCGTATACTCCCGTCCGTGACCGTGCTAGGCGGGGAGCCAGCGGTGCCCTGTACCCGCAATCCGCTCTAGCGGGGCTGAATCCCCGCCCGAGGCCCGGAAGGTCCGGGGCAGCTCTCGTCACGAAGCGTTGAAGGTCGGGTCCTGCGCGACTCCAGACCGCGAACCCGGTCAGGTCCGGAAGGAAGCAGCCGTAAGCGGAGCCTGGTGGGTGCCGCAGGGACGCCTGGCCGGAGCTGAGTGTCGGGAAGCGTCCGAGTCGTCCGCGGTCGACGGCGGGTGCACGGTCACCTTGCGTTCCTTCCCCGTGCGGGGAAGGCTGGAGGGACAGTGGCGGAGGAGAAGCAGCACCAGGCGCTCTACCGGCGGTACCGGCCGCAGACCCCGGCCGAGGTGCTCGGCCAGGACCACGTGGTCCGCGCGCTCACCGGCTCCATCCGCGAGGGGCGGCTGCACCACGCGTTCCTGTTCTGCGGGCCGCGCGGCACGGGCAAGACCTCCACCGCCCGGATCCTGGCCAAGATGGTCAACTGCGAGCTGGGTCCCACCCCCGAGCCCTGCGGCACCTGCACGCAGTGCGTGGCCATCCGGGAAGGCACGCACCTCGACGTCGTGGAGATCGACGCGGCGAGCCACGGCGGGGTCGAGGACGCCCGAGAGCTGCGCGAGCGCGCCCCCACCGCCCCCGCCATGGGTCGCGAGAAGGTCTACATCATCGACGAGGCGCAGCGCCTCACCGCCCCCGCCTTCGACGCCCTCCTGAAGCTCTTCGAAGAGCCCCCGCCCGGCGTGCGGTTCGTGCTCGCCACCACCGAGCCGCAGAAGATGCCGGCCACCATCGTGGGTCGGTGCCAGCGCTTCGACTTCCGCCGGCTCACGCTGGAGACGCTCGCCACCCAGCTGCAGGCCATCGCCACGGCCGAGGGCGCCACGCTCACCGACTCCGCCGCCCATGCCATCGCACGCCAGGCCGAGGGATCGAGCCGCGACGCGCTCTCCATCCTCGATCAGGCCAGCGTGCTGGGCGGGGAGGCGATCGACGACGACGCCGTCACCACCCTGCTGGGCGCGCCCCGCGGCGAGATCCAGCACGAGCTCGCCGACGCCATCGCGGTCGGCGACGCCCGCTCCACCTTCGAGGTCGTGAACCGGCTGGTGCAGGACGGCCGCGACCTGCGCACGGTGACCTCGGAGGCGCTCGGGCACTTCCGGAACCTGCTGATCGCCAAGACGGCGCCCGGCCAGGAGGACCTGCTCGATGTCTCCGCCGACGCGTACGAGCAGCTGCGGATCCAGTCCGAGAAGTTCACGCCCGGAGAGCTGGCCCGCGTGATCTCGTTGCTGCTGGCCGCGCAGAACGACATGCGGTGGACCACCTCGCCGCGGATCTCGTTGGAGCTGGCGTTCGTGCGCGCCACCATCCCCGACACCGACCCCAGCCCGGCGGGCGTGGTGGCGCGGCTCGAACGTCTCGAGCGTCTCGCGAACCTCGACCCCACCAGCGTGATGCCCCCCGCCGAGCCCGCGCCGCGCCCCGCCGGCCCTGCCGACGACGTGGTGCCGGCGGAGCCGGTGCCGCCGCCCGCGGAGGCAGCCGTCGAGGTCGAGAAACCCGTCACCGTCCCGGAGGCCCCCGCTCCGGAGCCCGAGCCGGCCGAGCCCGCGTCGGCCACGCCCGAGCTTGCCGCGGAACCCGCGCCGGAGCCCGTGGCCGCCGCGAGCGTCACGGACGGCACCCAGCTGCGCACCGGCCATCCGCACGCCGCCAGCGCCGGCAGCGTCGACGTGGCCATGCTGAGGCGCTCCTGGCCCACGCTGATCGACCACCTCGGCACCACCCGGCAACCCATCCTGAAGGCGGTGCTGGAGTCCGCCACCGTCGCCACCTACGACGGCGAGACGCTGGAGCTCGCGTTCCCGCCCGATCGCAAGGTCGGTCCGGAGAAGGTGGAGGCGCGTCAGGAGGAGCTCCGCACGGCGCTGAACGACCTCTTCGGCATCCGTCCGGCCATCACCTGCGTGGTGCGAGAGCTGCGCGAGCCGGCCGGCGGCCCCGCGGTGGTGGAGATCGTGGACGAGGAGGACGTGCCCGACGAGGCCGAGGCCCTGCGCCGGGTGCAAGAGATGCTGGGCGCCCAGCCCGTCGAGGGCGGTGCGGAGTAGCCGTGGCGTACGAGGGTCCCATCCAGGAGTTGATCGACGAGCTGGCGCGCCTGCCGGGCGTCGGCCCCAAGTCGGCGCAGCGCCTCGCGTTCTGGCTGGTGAAGGCTCCGCCCGAGGACGCGAAGCGCCTGGCCGCGGTCATCGTCCAGGCCAAGGACCGCATCGCGTTCTGCCGGGAGTGCGGGAACGTCGCGGAAGGCGACCTCTGCCGGATCTGCCGCGACGAGTCGCGTGACCGCACCGTCCTCTGCGTGGTGGAGGAGCCCAAGGACGCCGCAACCATCGAGAAGGCGGCGCTGATCAAGGGCCGGTTCCACATCCTGGGCGGGGCCATCAGCCCGCTCGACGGCATCGGTCCCGAGGACCTGCGCGTGCAGGAGCTGCTCGACCGGGTGGAGCGCGACCACGTCACCGAGGTGATCCTGGCCACCAACCCGAACCTCGAGGGTAACGCCACCGCCATGTACGTGGCCGCGTTGTTGAAGCCGATCGGCGTGCGGGTGACCCGGCTCGCGAGCGGTCTGCCGGTGGGCGGCGACCTCGAGTACGCCGACGAGGTCACCCTCTCCCAGGCGCTCGAGGGCCGCCGGGAGATGTGAGGGGTCCGCGGTGACGCGACCCAGCACCGACGAGGTCTCCGACCGCGCGCTCGTGCTGTATGCGCTGGTACGGCGCGGCGGCATCGAGCTGGTGGTGAACGAGACCGGCGGTGACCCGATGCGCGTGGCACAGGCGGAGCGCGCCCGTGTGGAGACCGATCGGTGGCTCGAGCGGGAGTCGCTCACCGATGCCGTCACGCCGGTCGAGCGGGAGCTGCTGGAGGCGCCGTCGGGCTCCTGGCTCGCGCCGGCGGTGGCCGACGCCATGTGGCGCAAAGAGTCGATGGGCGTCCTCCTCTGGGCGCTGCAGCATCTCGAGGAGCTGCCGGCGTTCGGGAGCGAGTTCGTGCAGGCGGATCTGGACGGCGCCGTGACCCGATACGGGAGCGTGGGCAGCTTCCGCGCGAACGGCCTCCTGCGTCCCGACGATCAGGTGGAGCAGGCGTGGCTCGAGGCCGACGCGTGGTTCGGGGCCACCGAGGGGCGGACCGGGGAGGACGCCTCGATGGCCTCGATCGCGGCGGAGCGGTTCCGCGCGCTCAGCTGGCTCCGCGACGCCGCTTCCGCACCAGCATGACCACCGCGCCGATCGCGAGCCCGATGACGGCGACGGGGATCAGGTAGCCGAGGCCCACGATCACGGCGCCGAGCACCCGCATGAAGCCCTGCACGGCGTAGTCCCAGGCGGAGCCGAGGCTCGGACGGTCGGCGGCGCTCGTGCTCTCGGGAGCGTTCTCCTCGCGCAGCTCCACCGTGACGGTGGATTCGGCCACCTGGTTGCGGATCACGTTCAGCTGCCCCTGGATCTGCTCGATCTGGAGCTGCACCTGGTCGATCTGGTTGCCCAGGTAGAGGATCTGGCTCGTCGTCGTGGCCTTGGACTGCAGGTCGACGAGCCGCGCCTTCGTGCCCTGCAGGATGCTGAGGCGCGCCTGCAGGTCGATGAAGTTGGCCGTGACGTCCTTGCCCGTGGCCTGCGTGTAGAGGATCGAGGCGCCCTCGGCCGTGCCCAGGTCGCGCAGCTGCAGCATGACCTCATCGAAGTTTCGGGAGGGGATGCGCAGGGTGAACGTGCCCGAGCTCTCGTTCTGGGTGGACACGTCCATCACGGTCCCCTTGGCCCGCTGCGCGATCCGCGTGATGGCGGCGACGTTCTCCGTGAACGTCTGGTCGGCCACCTGGATCCCGATCTTCCCGTCGCGGATGATCTTGGACAGGTCGGTCTGGGGGGCGTTGGCTGCGGCATCGTTGGCGGCGACGCCGCCGCTGCCGGAGGATCCGCCCGCGTTCTCGCTCGTCGCGGCGCCGACGATCACGTCCGCACCGTGGATAGCGGGGTTCTTGAAGGGACCGAGCGGGCGGGTACCGCTTGACCGACCGTCGGCTGTCCGGGCGGTGGGGCCGCGGTTGCCGAGGCGCCGATGCCCACGGCAGTCCCGGGTTCGCTGGCCGCGCGCGGGCTCACCCCCGCGTTCTGCGCCAGGAACCCGATCGAGCCGGCGAGGACCAGCAACGCCGCGAACGCGGCGGCCACGGCGCTCCAGGTCCGGCCGCGCCGGGGAAGGCGGCGCGGGGCGGCGGACATCGGGTGCGCGGCGGCCGCGGCGTGCTCGCGGGAGGCGGCATCTCGGAGATCGTCCTCGAGCTGCTGCAGGAAGCGGATCTCGGTGTTCATGCGTCGACCTCCGTGGTGGGCTCCATGCCCCGCTCCTGCAGGACGAGCGCGACCTGGCGCAGGCCGCGGCTCACGCGCTGGCGTGCGTTGTCGGCCGAGCAGTGCAGGCGCGCGGCGACCTCGTCGTAGCCGAGGCCGTCGATCACGCGCAGGCGCATCGCGTCGCGTTGGGCGGGCTTGAGGGTCTCGAGGGCCTCGGCGAGCGCGTCGCGGATGGGCGCGAAGTCGATCAGGTCCTCGATGCGTTCGTAGTCCTCGGAGGGGAGGTCGCGCTCGGGCATCCCGAGCTTGCGGCGCGCGGCGGCGTCCACGCGCCCCGAGCGGAAGAAGCGACCGAGCCGGTGCCGGGCGATCCCGTAGAGCCACGCCACGCCGTTCACCCCCTGATCCGAGTAGGTCTGCCGCGAGGCGAAGGCCTCGGCGAACGTCTCCGCGGTGAGCTCGGCGGCGGTCTCCGGGTCGAGCGTGCGTCGCGCGAAGTACCTGCAGCAGGTCCTCCGCGTGCCGGCGGTAGAGCTCGGTGAAGACCTCGCCGTCGCTGCGCGAGGCGATCAGGAGCTCGCTGTCGGTGCGCTCGTCCGGCACGGGGCCTTCCTCTCCGTCGCCTCGCGGTGCGGGTCCGTCATCTGGTTCATACCGCGAGGGGGTCGGCGTGTGACAGCCCTTGGGACGTTCGCGATGACGCAGCTGGTTCCCGCGCTCAGCGCGCCAGCACCAGCTTGCCGAGCTGGTCGCCGGTTTCGAGCCGTGCGAGGGCGGGTGGGTAGTCCTCGAACGGGATCACGGCGTCCACCGGGATGTCGAGGGTGCCGCCTGCCACCATCGCTACCGCGTCGGCGAACTCCTGGTGGTCGTTCATCGACGAGCCGATCACCTCGAGCTGGCGCCAGAACAGCGTGGGCAGATGCAGCTCGGCGGTGCGGCCACTCGTGGAGCCGTTCGTGACGAGCCGCGCCCCCCGAGCGAGCGCGCGCAGGGAGCGCTCGAACGTGACCGTGCCGACGTTGTCGAACACGACGTCCACGCCGCGGCCGTCGGTGGCGGCGTGGACCTCCTCGTCGTAGGGACCCGCCGAATGGAACGCCCCGGCGGCGCCCCGCTCCATCGCCCATCCGCGCTTCTCGGGAGCCGAGGACGTGACGAACACCTCCGCGCCGAGGGCGCGCGCGAGGAGGAACGCCGCCGTGGACGTGCCGCCGCCCACGCCCACCACCAGGACGCGGTCGCCCTCTTCCACCTGGGCGCGGCGCAGCATCCGCCACGCCGACGAGGCCACGAGGCCGAACGCGGCCGCCTCAGGCCAGTCGAGGCGCGCGGGCTTGCGCGCCACGTTCGCCTCGGGCAGCACGATCGCGTCGGCGTGGGTGCCGGGGCGGTGCTCGCCCACCACCCGGAAGTCGGGGCAGAAGGGGATGTCACCGCGCGCACACGCCGCGCACGTTCCGCACGAGGTGGACGGGTCGATCACGACCTCCTCGCCGATCTCCGCCCGCGTGACACCCGGGCCGACGGCGTCGATCACGCCCGCGCCATCGGCGCCGGGGATGTGGGCGAACGACGGCGGGGCCGGCATGCCGCGCGCCACCCAGAGGTCCAGGTGGTTGAGGGCGGAGGCACGCAGCGCCACGCGGACCTCGCCGGTGCCGGGCTCGGGGGTCGGGACCTCACCGAGGCGATAGGCCTCGGGGCCGGTGGTCTTGTCCAGGAGCCAGGCGCGCATCGTACCCTCCGTTCTCCGCGCGATGCTAGCGTGACCCGCGACGTCCGCCGTCGAGGAGGTAAGTGGTGACCGACTCGTTCCCCCGTCAGTCCGCGCGCACGCGCGGGTTCAACCTGGGGCTCCCGCGCGCATTCGCGGTGGCCTCCGACGGCGCGCGCGTCGCGTTCCTGCGCACACCCGCAGGAGACGATCCGCACGCGTCGCTCTGGGTCTACGACGTCGGTGAGGACCGCGAGCGCGTGGTGCACGGGCCGTCGGCCGCCGACGAGGAGCGCCTCACGGATGAAGAGCGCGACCGGCGGGAGCGCGCAGGCGAGAAGCAACTCGGCGTGGTGACGTTCGCGACGGACCCGGCGTTGCGCGTGGCCGCGTTCGTGGTGGGCGACCGGCTGATGGTGGCCGATCTGGCCACGGGGACCACGCGCGAGATCACGACGGCGGGACCGGCCTTCGATCCGCGTCCCGATCCGACGGGCGCCCGCGTGGCGTACGTGACGGGCGGGTCGCTCCACGTGATCGATGCAGACGGAGGCATCGACCGCAGGCTCGCGCACGACGACGACCCCGACGTCCACTGGGGGTTGGCGGAGTTCGTGGCCGCTGAGGAGATGGGCCGCCAGCGCGGCTACTGGTGGGCGCCGGAGGGCACGCGCCTGCTGACGGCCCGGGTGGACGAGCGGCCCGTCGACGTCTGGCACATCGCGGCGCCCGCCGACCCCTGGACGCCGCCCCGGTCCACGCGCTACCCGAAGGCCGGGAGCCTGAACGCGGATGTGACGCTCCACGTGCTGGGGCTCGACGGCGCCGACGTGGAGGTGCGCTGGGATCGCGCGGCGTTCGAGTACCTGGTGGCGGTGAGCTGGACCGGCGAGGGGCCGCCGCTCGCGCTCGTGCAATCCCGCGACCAGCGTGACGTCAAGGTCCTGGGCATCGACCCGGACACCGGCGTCACCGAGGTCCTGTGGTCCGAGCACGACGATGCCTGGACGGAGATCGTCCCGGGCACGCCGGCGTGGCTGCCCGGCGGCCGCCTCCTTACCGCCGGACACGCGGGAGGCAACCGTGCCCTCCTGATCGACGGCGAGCCGGTCACGCCGGCGGGGCTCGAGGTGATCGGCGTGGTCGACGCCGGCGACGATGTCGTGTTCACCGCCACGGATGATCCGACCGAGGTGCACGTCTGGCGGCTGCGCGCGGACGCCGAGCCGGAGCGCCTGAGCGAGACGGCCGGCGCCCACGGGGCCGCGGTGGGCGGCGACATGGTCGTGCTGGTCTCGGAGACGCTGGAAGCGGCGATGCCCTCGGCCGTCCTCCGGCGCGACGGCGCTCCCGTCCACACGTTCACCTCCCACGCCGAGACCCCGGTCGTCACGACCGCGCCCACCTTCGCCGCGCTGGGCGAACGGGAGCTGCGCATCGCGATCCTCACCCCCGGCGGCATGGAGCCCGATGGACAGCTCCCCGTGCTGTTGAACCCGTACGGGGGCCCGGGCGCGATCCGGGTCCTGCGGACGCTGCGCGCCCACCTCGAGTCGCAGTGGCTTGCCGATCAGGGGTTCGCGGTGCTCGTGACCGACGGCCGCGGCACGCCCAACCGCGGTGTGGCGTGGACCCACGCGATCGACCGCGACTACGTGGACGCCGCGCTCGAGGACCAGGTGGACGCGCTGCACGCCGCGGCGGATCGTCTCGGGTACCTCGACCTCTCGCGGGTGGCGATCCGCGGCTGGTCCTACGGGGGCTACCTCGTGCTGGCGGCACTGCTACGGCGGCCCGACGTCTTCCATGCCGGGATCGCGGGCGCGCCCGTCACCGACATGCGCCTGTACGACACGCACTACACGGAACGCTACCTCGGCACCCCGGCGTCTGACCCCGAGGCGTACGCGCGAGCCGACGTCGTGAAGGACGCCGCGGCGCTGCAGGGCGACCTGCTGATGCTCCACGGCTTCGCCGACGACAACGTGTACGTGGCGCACGCGCTGCGGATGTCGAAGGCGCTGATGGAGGCCGGGCGCCTGCACGCGATGATCCCACTCTCCGGCATCACGCACCGGCCCACCGACGAGCGCGCGGCCGAGGCGATGCTCCAGATCCAGGTGGACTTCCTGCACCGTGCGCTGGGGGGCGGCGGCTAGACTCGACGCGTCCCCGAGTTCACCGCGGAGCGGATCCCGGCATGCCCATCATCGTCCAGAAGTACGGCGGCACCTCGGTCGGATCCGTGGAGCGGATCCAGGCCGTGGCGGACCGGGTCGTGCACGCGCGGGAGGCGGGCAACGACGTGGTCGTGGTGGTCTCGGCGATGGGCGAGACCACGGACGAGCTGCTGGGGATGGCGCACCGGATCGCGCCGGTCCCCGAGCCGCGCGAGCTCGACATGCTGCTCACGTCGGGCGAGCGGATCGCGATGGCGCTGCTCGGCATCGCGATCAACGCGCGGGGGTGCCGCGCCGCGAGCTACACGGGATCGCAGGCCGGCATCATGACCGACACGCAGCACGGCGCCGCCAAGATCGTGGAGATCCGCCCCAAGCGCATCATCGAGGCGCTCGGCGGGGGGAGCGTCGTGATCATCGCGGGGTTCCAGGGGCTCTCGACCTCGTCGCTGGAGATCACCACGCTGGGACGCGGCGGCTCGGACACCACCGCGGTGGCGATGGCGGCCGCGCTCGGCGCCGCGGTGTGCGAGATCTGCACCGACGTGCCCGGCGTGTTCACCACCGATCCCCGGGTGGTGGCGGGCGCGCGCAAGATCGACCGCATCTCCTACGAGGAGATGCTCGAGCTGGCGGCCGCCGGGGCCAAGGTCCTCAACGCGCGGTCGGTGGAGTACGCGCGGCGCCACGGCGTGCGCCTGCACGTACGATCCTCGTTCGACGACGCGCCCGGCACCTGGGTGCAGGAGGTAGACGAAGCGATGGAAGGCGTGCTGATCTCCGGGGTGGCGCTCGACGCCGAGGAGGCGAAGGTCACGCTCGACCGCGTGCCCGACCGCCCCGGCGTGGCGGCCACCGTCTTCAAGGCCATCGCCGACGACGGCATCAGCATCGACATGATCGTGCAGAACGTGTCGCACGAGGGCGCGACCGACCTCTCGTTCACGGCGCCCCTCGCCGACATCTCGCGGCTCCGCAGCGTGATGGATCGCGTGGTGAAGGAGATCGGGGCGGACCGTTACACGCTCGACGACGGCATCGCGAAAGTCTCGATGGTGGGGGCGGGGATGAAGAGCCATCCCGGCGTGGCCGCCGACATGTTCGACGCGCTAGCGGCCGCCGGGATCAACATCGAGATGATCTCCACGTCGCCGATCCGCATCTCGTGCGTGATCCGCAAGGACGACGGCCCGCGCGCGGTGCAGGTGGTGCACGACCGATTCGGGCTCGACGCCTCGGGGGCCTCGCAGGGCTGAACCGAAGGCCGGTCGAGCATGGCCGATCCGCCGCAGACGCGCTGGTAGGGTGACGGGACCATGAAGGTCGCCGTCGTCGGAGCCACCGGGGCCGTCGGCCGGGAGATGGCCCGCACCCTCGAGGAGCGGAACTTCCCCGTCGATGCGTTCGTGCCGCTCGCCTCCTCGCGGAGCGCCGGCACGCGCGTGCCCTTCGCCGGTGCGGAGCACGAGGTGCGCGAGCTGTCGCTGGAGGCGCTGCGCGGCGTCGACGTCGCGCTGGTGAGCGCCGGGGCCTCCGTCTCGCGGTCGTTCATGCCCGAGGCCGCCGCCATGGGCGTCACGTGCATCGACAACTCGAGCGCCTACCGGATGGATCCGGCGGTGCCCCTGTCCATCCCCGAGGTGAACCCCGAGGCGCTCGAGGGTGCGCCGAAGATGATCGCGGTGCCCAACTGCACCACGATCACGACCCTGCTCGCCGTGGCCCCGCTGCACCGCGCCGCGGGCCTCACCTCGCTCGTGTTGTCCTCGTACCAGTCCGTGAGCGGCGCGGGCCACCACGGCGTGAGCGAGCTGCTGGAACAGGTCGAGAAGCTGCGCGGCGACGAGGAGTCGCTCGCCCGTCCGGTGGCCGATGCGCTGCCCGCCGGCCCCACGTTCGGCAAGACGATCGCCTACAACGTGGTGGCGAAGGTCGGGGAGTTCGCGGAGGGCGGATACACGGGCGAGGAGCTGAAGATGATGGCCGAACCCCGGAAGATCCTCGGCCTGCCCGACCTCCCCGTAGTGGCCACGAGCGTGCGGGTCCCGGTGATCGTGGGCCACGGCGCGTCGATCCTGGCGGAGTTCGCCCGCCCGATCTCCGTGGCCGAGGCACGCGAGGTCATCGACGCCGCGCCCGGTGTCGAGCTCTGGGACGATCCGGGCGCGGACGTGTACCCGAGCCCGATCGACTCCGCGGGCCGCGACGACGCGATCGTCGGGCGCATCCGCCAGGTTCCGGGCCGCGACGACGCCCTGATCCTCTTCAGCTGCACGGACAACCTGCGCAAGGGCGCCGCCCTGAACGCGGTGCAGATCGCCGAGCACCTCTTCCTTCGATAACCCGCATCCTCAGGCTCTGGGGGTAGGGTTCGCCCATGGACTACGAGCACGGCATGTCGGACCTCGTGAAGGTCTTCGAGCTCCTAGGGGTCTCGATCCTCGTCGTGGCGAGCGCGATCGCGTTCGTGCGGTACGCGCTCTCCGTCGTGCGCGGACAGACCGGCCTCGACGCGTTCCTGGCGCTCCGCGCCGGCCTGGGCCGCGGCATCCTCCTAGGTCTCGAGATCCTGGTGATCGCCGACATCATCCGCACGATCGTCGTGGATCCCACGCTGTCCAGCGCGCTGTCCCTGGGTCTGATCGTGGTGGTCCGGATCGTGCTGAGCTTCGCGATCGACATCGAGGTGGACGGCGTGGTCCCATGGCGCAAGGCGGAGCTGCAGCGCGAAGAAGACGCCGGCGCGCCCTAGTTGTCATCGGCCGGCTGGCCGCCCGGGGTGACGTCCTCGGCGAGCGGCTTCACGAACCAGGTCCCGTAGTCGCTCCAACCTTCCCG
This sequence comes from uncultured Actinomycetes bacterium, assembly GCA_963810915.1. Taxonomy (GTDB): domain Bacteria; phylum Actinomycetota; class UBA4738; order UBA4738; family HRBIN12; genus JAOUEA01. The sequence continues at coordinate 39,771 of CAWEPH010000007.1, forward strand.
TCGGTAGAACGCGATCGTGCCGTCGCGCCAGCCCGCGGTCACGAGCGTCATGCGGAAGCAGCCACGCTTGCGCGCGAGATCCTCGGCGGCGTCGAGGAGCCGCGCCCCCACGCCCGATCCGCGCTCGCGCTCCGTCACCACGATGTCGTGCACGCGCGCCTGAGGGCGATGGTCGCCGAGACGTTGGTGGTACTCCATGTCCACCACACCCACCACCGCATCGGCGCGCACGGCCACCAGCGTGACGCTCTCGAGGCGGCGGAGGTGACCGGCGAACTGCATCCGATGCGTGGGATCCCCGGCGGTCCCCTCGGCCACCCCGCGACCCAGTTCCACCAGCAGTCCGGCCACCGCGGACCAATCCTCGGGCCGCGCGAACCGGACCTCGATCGCGTCGGAGGTCATCAGAAGAAGAACGGGCACCAGGGGTCGGGGCCCGAGAGCAGCCTGGTGAACGCCTCGACCGACGGATCCTCGGCGCCGAGGAACCCGAGGCGCACCGCGTCGCGTGGGCGCAGGTAGCCCGTGTACATCGCCGAGAGCGCGCCCACCGGGATCGGCCGGCATGACTCGGCGTGGTCGAGCTGCACGGTGGCCACCCCCCCGCGCACCTCCATCCGCCAGGGCCCCCCGTTATCCGGATACATGGCGTCGTCCACGCAGAAGACGACGTCGGCGTCGATCCCGGGTAGCCGCGCCGCTCGAACGCGGCCGGGACGTCGAGGAGCCTGAGCATCCAGTCGTGGCGGAACGGCCGCTCCAGGAAGGTCTCGGCGGATCCGATCGCGACGGGGTCGGCGGGGGGTCCCGGCCACCGGAGCCACTTGCCGAGCCCTCGATGTCCGCGGAAGTAGGCGAACAGCGCCTCCCAGGCTAGGCCCGTCACCCCGAAGAGCAGCGTGCACTGCAGCCCGAACGCGATATCGAGCGGTCCCGGGTCCTTCGCGCGCGTGAACGCGGCGAACCCCGTGACGCGATCGCGCTCACGCACCACGACCGCGCGGAACGTCTCGTCCGAGGGGCGGTCCAGGAAGCGACGCTCCCAGTGGTCGTCGTCGAGCGGCTCGACGGGCCCGTTCTCGCCTTCCACCCAAGTGCGGTACGCGTCCCGGATGCCGGGAAGGTCGCGCTCGCGGTCGACGAGCTCCACCGGAGGCATGTCGCGCGCGCCGCCGGGCAAGGCATCGAGCGGGAGACGATGCTCCGCGAAGGCCCCCGCGAGCTCGTATCCCATCCGACGGTACGGCGTGAGCAGCGCCGGGAACAGGCTCGTGACCGCATCCCCGCGTCGGTGCGCATCGTCGAGGATCGCCTCGATGCAGGCGGTCGCGAGGCCCATGCCTCGATGTTCGGGAAGGGTGGCCACGCCCCAGATCCCGCTGCATCCGACCGGGCGCCCCCCGAACCACTGTGCCATGCGCAACTCGGCCGCGGTGGCCACCACCTCGCCGTCGTGCAGCGCCACCCGCATGTCGGCGAGTGGGTAGCCGGGGGCGCGCTGCAACGCGTTGGCGAGCGGGAAGTTGAGCGCCGTCGACATGACCCCGGCGATCTGCTCGCGGTGCTCGTCGCCGGGTGTGACGACACTCATGCGAACGCGCACCCGCAGGGCTTCAGGTGGCACTTCGGACAGCCGTCTGCGTAGCGGTGGATCGCCCGGTCGAGATCCACGCCCTCCTGGTTCGCGAGCGACGCCAGCCAGGCGAGCACGTCCGAGAACTCGAGCTCGAGGTTGTCGCGGTCGCCCTTTCGCAGGGCGCGGGCGAGCTCGCCGACCTCCTCGGTCAACCAGCGGAACGTGGCGTCGCGTCCGCGGGCGGCGTCCCGCTCCCCGTAGGTCTCGCGCATCACCGTCTGCAGCTCCGACAGCTCCATGGCGCGGAGTCTAGCGGGGCGGTTCTCGAGACCGACTTGTCTACCAAGTGGTAGATAGCTCATAATCTGCCGCATGGTAGAGAACGGGGGAGGGGCCCCGGCCTCGATCGTCGAGAAGCTCGCCGGGAAACGCATGCTGCTGACCGGGGTGACGGGCTTCCTGGCGCAGGTGGTCTTCGAGCGGCTGCTCGCGGACTTCCCCGAGACGCACGTCACCCTCCTCGTCCGGTCGCAGACGGGTGCCACCAGCCGCGAGCGCGTGGAGTACCTCCTGCGCAAGCCGGCCTTCGATCGGCTGCGCGAGCGCGTCGGCGACGACGGGTTGGTCAAGCTACTTGACGAACGTGTCGACGTGATCGACGCCGACTTCTCGCGCGGCGAGCCGCCCATCCCCGACGGCATCGACGTGGCCATGCACTCCGCGGCCACCGTCAGTTTCGACCCGCCCATCGACGAGGGGTTCCAGACCAACCTCCAGGGCGCGCTGAACATGTACCACGGGGTGGTGAACGGCGGGTCGCGGCCGGCGCTCGTCCACGTGTCCACCGCGTACGTGGCCGGCGTGCGCAAGGGCGTGATCCCGGAGGGGCCGCTCGAGCAGCGCGTCGACTACCGGCTGGAGCTGGAGCTCGCGCTGCAGGCGCGCGGCGACGTGGAGGCCCAGTCCCGCAAGCCCGAGATGCTGGGCGCGTTCCTGGAGGCCGCCCGCAAGGAGCACGAGCGCGCCGGCCCCAGCACGGTCGCCGACGATGCCGAGGAGCGCCGCCAGAAGTGGGTCACGAAGCGCCTGGTGGAGTACGGGCGGATGCGGGCGCGGTCCCTCGGCTGGCCCGACGTCTACACGTTCACGAAGGCGATGGGCGAGCGCGCGGTCGAGGAGCTCGCCGCGGCCGAAGGCCTGCCGCTGTCGATCGTGCGCCCCTCCATCATCGAGTCGGCGCTGCTGCACCCGTCCCCGGGCTGGATCGACGGCTTCAAGATGGCCGACCCCATCATCCGTGCCTACGGGCTCGGCCAGATCCCCGAGTTCCCCGGCATCCCCGAGGGCATCATCGACCTGATCCCCGTGGACTTCGTGGTGAACGCGCTCCTGGCGGTGGCGGCCAACCCCCCCGCGCCGGCCACCGCCGTGCACTACAACGTGAGCTCCGGCTCCAGGAACCCGCTGCGCTTCTTCGAGCTGTACGAGTGGATCCGCGGCTACTTCGAGGAGCATCCGCTGCCCGAGCGCGGGCGCGGCGAGCACAAGGTGCCGGACTGGGACTTCCCCGGCCGCCTCAAGGTCGAGCGGGTGCTGCGGCGGGCGGAGCGCCTTACGGACCTCGCGGAACAGGTCGTCACGCACCTGCCCAAGTCGAAGGGGATGCGCAACGCCATCAACCGCGTGGACCGCGACAAGGCCCGCGTGGACTTCGTGAAGCGCTACAGCGATCTCTACGGGATGTACACGGAGACCGAGGTCGTCTACACCGACGACCGCACGCTGGCGCTCTTCGAGTCGATGAGCGACGCGGACAAGGTGGCGTTCCCGTTCGACGTCGCGATGATCGACTGGAAGTACTACCTCAAGGACGTGCACACGCCGGCCGTCACGCAGAGCCTGCGCGAGCTCTCCAAGCGCGATCGCGAGAAGCCCGCCGTGAAGATCCGCGAGCGCGAGCAGCCGGTGCTGGCGGTCTTCGACATGGAGGGCACGATCATCACGTCCAACGTGGTGGAGTCCTACGTGTGGACCCGTATGGCCGACCTGGAGCCCGACGCGTGGCCCGCCGAGCTCTTCGACGTGTTCTCGAAGATCCCGGGTTACCTTCAGATCGACCGGCGCGATCGCGGCGACTTCCTGCGGACGTTCTTCCGGCGGTACGAGGGCGCGAGCGTGGAGGGCATCGACCGGTTGGTGCGCGAGCACGTGGGCGAGTTCATGCTGCAGAAGGCGAGCGCCGCCGCGATCCGACGGATCCGCGAGCATCGTGCCGCCGGGCACCGCACCGTGTTGATCACGGCCGCCGCAGAGCCGTTCGTGCGGCCGCTCGCGCCCCTGTTCGACGTGGTGATCGGCGCCGAGCTGGAGGTACGCGACGGGCGTTACACCGGATTCATGTCGCAGCCGCCGCTGGTCGGCGAGGCGCGCGCAGCGTGGCTGAAGCGCTACGCGTTGCTCGAGGAGCTCGACCTGAAGCACTCCTACGCCTACGCGGACTCCTACAGCGACCTCCCGCTCCTGCGAGCCGTAGGCAACCCCGTCGCGGTCTCGCCGGATGCGTCGCTGTACCGCTACGCGCGACGACGGCGCTGGCCGATCGAGGAGTGGGGCATGTCGAAGGGGATGCCGCGCGTGCGCTTCCCCAAGCCACGGGACCCGATGCGGAGCGTGCACTGATGGTGCTCTCGCTGGAGCTCTTCCGGAGCGCCCCGCGTTACCTCACCGCGCGCGCCGTCGGCGATCGCGCCCCGGGTCTGGTGGCTGGCCCGCTCGCCCCGTTGCGCCTGTCCACCCGTCCGGACCCCGAGCCGAAGCACGAGGGCTGGGTGCGCGTGAAGCCGCACCTCGCGGGCATCTGCGGCAGCGACCTGTCCACGATCGCGGGGAAGTCGAGCTTCTACTTCTCGCCGCTCGTCTCCCTCCCGTTCGTGCCGGGTCACGAGGTGGTGGGCGAGCTCCTGGACGACGCCGGCGGCGACCTGAAGGCCGGCAAACGTGTCGTGATCTCCTCGGTCCTGGGATGCGCCGTGCGCGGGATGCCCGAGCTCTGTCCGAACTGCGCGGCGGGCGACTACGGCCGTTGCGACCGCATCACGCTCGGCGACCTGAAGCCGGGCCTGCAGACCGGCTACTGCGCGGACACGGGCGGGGGCTGGAGCCGCATGATGCTCGCGCACCGCTCGCAGCTCTGGGCGGTCCCCGACGCGATGGACGACCGCACGGCCGTGCTGATCGAGCCGTTCGCGTGCGCGATCCATACCGCGCTGCGCGCCCGTGTGCCGGCTGGCGGCGACGTCCTCGTGGTGGGCGCCGGCACCGTCGGCCTGCTCACGCTGATCGCGCTGCGCCGCTTCGCGGACGCCGGGCGGATCGTGGTCGCGGCCAAGCACCCGCGGCAGCGCGCCGCCGCCAAGATGGCCGGCGCCACCGAGGTCGTTCGACCCGAGCACGCCACCAAGGCCGTGCGCCGCGCGGGGAGCGCGGTGAAGCTGACGCCCGAACGGGGCTTGGAGTTCCTGCTGGGCGGCGTCGACGTGGCCCTCGAGTGCACGGGCTCGCGCAGCGCGCTCGACATGTGCCTGCGCACCACGAAGGCCGGGGGGCGCGTCGTGGTGAGCGGGATCCCGGGCGCCGGCGCCGACCTCACCCCGCTGTGGATGCGGGAGTTGGAGCTCGTGGGCGCCTACACCGCCGGGATGGAGGATGTCGACGGGGACCGCCGCCACGCGTTCGCGCTCGCGCTCGAGCTGGCGAGCTCGCTCCCCATGCTCGACGAGCTCGTCGGCGCCACGTATCCCCTCGCGCAGTGGCGCGAGGCCATCGACCACGCCATGTCCGCCGGCAAGCTCGGCACGTTCAAGGTGGCGTTCGCGCCGCAGGACTAGGAGATCATCGAGATGCCCAGACCCGGATTCGTGTTGGACGTCGACGAACGGACGCCCCCGCTCCTCGTGCACCAGGGCGAGGGCTTCCGCATGCAGAAGTTCCCGCTCGGCACCCGCGTGGTGTATCCGCCGGACGCGCTCCCGGGCATCAAGGACGAGAACGCGGCGATCCGTCACGCCCTCCTGCACCCGGTGGGCGACTCGAAGCCGCTCCCGGAGCTGCTCACGGCGGGGATGAAGCTCACGATCGCGATCGACGACATCTCGATCCCGCTGCCGCCGATGGTCACCCCCGACATCCGCCAGCGGATCCTCGAGCACGTGATCGAGCTGGCGGCGCGCAACGGCGTGGAGGACGTCGAGCTGATCGTGGCCACGGCGCTGCATCGGCGGATGACCCCTTCGGAGATCGAGCGCATGGTGGGCGAGCGCGTCTTCCGCTCGTTCTTCCCCAAGCAGCTCTACAACTTCGATGCGGAGGACCCCGAGGCCCTGACGAGCTTCGGCGTCACCGACGAGGGTGAGGACGTCGAGATCAGCAAGCGCGCGGCGGAGTCGGACCTGATCGTGTACGTGAACATCAACCTGGTGGCGATGGACGGGGGCCACAAGTCCGTGGCGGTGGGCCTCGCGAGCTACAAGAGCCTCAAGCACCATCACAACGTCGAGACGATGCTGCACTCACGCTCCTACATGGATCCGCGCGAGGGCCACAGCGCCATCAACGATTCGGTGAACCGCATGGGCCGCAAGCTCGCGGCCGACGGCGTGAAGGTCTTCCAGATCGAGACCACGCTGAACGCCGAGACGTTCCCGGGCAGCCTCGGCTTCCTGAACAAGCGCGAGTGGGAGTGGAGCGCGTACGACCAGGCGCTGATGATGGCCGCGAAGAAAGGGAACGAGGTCGCGCCCCCGCGCGTGCGCCGCGAGCTCTTCCGGCGGATCGAGGCGCCCTACAAGCTCACGGGCATCAACGCCGGCGAGGTGGAGGCGGTGCACGAGCGCACGCTCACCAACCTGCATCGCCAGCAACTGGTGGAGGTCCAGGGCCAGTCCGACGTTCTGATCATGGGCATCCCCTACCTCGGGCCGTACAACGTGAACTCGATCCTGAACCCGATCCTCGTGCACTGCCTCGGCCTCGGGTACCTGTTCAACATGTACCGGAACAAGCCGCTGGTGCGCCAGGGCGGCGTCGTGATCCTGCACCACCCGGTGCCGTGGGAGTTCAACCAGATCCACCACCCCAGCTACATCGACTTCTTCGAGGAGGTCCTCTCCGAGACCACCGACCCCAAGACGATCGAGTCGAAGTTCGAGGAGAAGTACGCGACCGACCCCTGGTACCGGCACCTGTACCGCACGAGCAACGCGTACCACGGCGTCCACCCGTTCTACATGTGGTACTGGGGCGCGCACGGGCGCGACCACGCGGGCGACGTGATCTTCGTGGGTGGGGAGCCCAAGACCGTAAGCCGGCTCGGGTACCGGCGCGCGAGCTCGCTCCGCGACGCGATCGAGATGGCGAAGGACACGGTCGGCTCCGGTCCGTCGATGACCTACTTCCACGCGCCGCCCGTGATGATCGCGGACGTGCGCTAGGAGACGCTGATGGCCGGCATCCGCGACGAGCTGAAGACGATGGCCGAAGGCTTCCGGTGGGGACGCCGTCCGATGGTGCCCCGGTCGGCCGAGCCGTTCACGCCCGAACGAGAGGACCACCTCTTCCCGACGGATTGGGCCCGTACCGAGGTGGGCACGGCGGCGCGCCAGGTGATCCTCAAGACGATGATCGGGCCGATGCTGCGCAACGAGGTGACGATGCGTGTGCACGGGCTGGAGAAGCTCGACGGGGTCGCCGGTCCGCTGATCTTCTACTCGAACCACACGAGCCACCTGGACGCGACGATCATCATGACGTCGCTCCCCGACCGCTGGCAGTCCAAGACGGCGGTGGGCGCGGCGCGCGACTACTTCTTCGACGTCTGGTGGCGCCAGGCGTTCACGGCCCTCGTGTACGGCGGGTTCCCGATCGACCGGGCGAAGGGGGGCCGGGGCGCGGTGACCAAGGCGCGGGAGCTCCTCGACGACGGCTGGAGCCTCGTGGTCTTCCCCGAGGGCGCGCGCTCGCCGGACGGCCATGCGCAGCGCTTCCGGCACGGGACCTCGCGCCTGTGCATCGAGGCGGGCGTGGGCGCGTTGCCCATCGCGATCCGCGGCGCGTATCAGGCCTGGCCCAAGGGGACCAACTGGCCGAAGCCGGGCCGCCCTCCGGTGAGCGTGCGCTACGGCGACCCCGTGTACCCGAACGAGGGTGAGACGCACCAGGCGTTCTCCGTGCGGATGAGCCAGGCCGTGGCGGTGCTCCTGGACGAGGACAAGACGACGTGGTGGGAGTCGCTGCGGCGCGCCGAGCGAGGGGAGACCCCGGCGATCGTCGGTCCACAGGGACCGGAGTGGCGACGCAGATGGGACGGCTCACGACCGGTCCCGCGCCGGTCGCCCGACCGGACCTGGGAGTAGGAACCGTGCCGCGCGCGGGAGGCGAGCAGCGCAAGGCCGCCATCGTCGCGGAGGCGATCCACCAGTTCGGCCGCGACGGGTATCGCGGGGCGAGCCTCGATCACATCGCGAGCGCGGTGGGCGTGCGCAAGCAGACGCTCCTGTACTACTTCCCGTCCAAGGACGCGCTGCTCGAGGCATGCCTCGAAGCCGCGGGCGAGCGACTGGCCTACGAGATGGCGAAGGCGCTCGCGGACAAGGAGACGTACTGGGATCGGGCGGAGGCGGTGATCCACGCGGTGTTCCGTCTGGCGGGTGAATGGCCGGAGTTCCCGATGTTCGTGCGGGAGGCCGGTCGTCTGGGCCCCGACGCCTTCGACCGCTTCGCGGACGTGATCGACCCGCTGCGTCGGCGCGCGATCGACTTCCTGCAGACGGGGATGGATCAGGGGGAGATCCGCAAGCAGGATCCCGCCCTGTTGCTCTTCACCCTCTACACGGCGGTGGTGGGCTCGCTCACCGAGGCGAGCGTCCTGAACGCCGTGGTGGGGGCGGACAAGAGCCGGCAGTCGCTGCGGCTGCGCGAACGCGAGGTGATGGTGTTCGTGCGGGCCGCGCTCAAGCCGCCCGAGCCCGACTGAGGGGTCACCTCAGCCCGTCGGGACCTAGGAGTAGAACTCGACGATCAGACGTTCCTCGACCTCGACCGGGAGCGGGATCTCGTCGCGCTCGGGGAGGCGGGACAGCGTGCCCGAGACCTCCGACTTGTTGCGGTAGAGATAGGAGGGCGGGTCGGGCGTGATCTCCATGGCCTCCTGCACCGCGACGAAGTTCCTCGCCTTGGCCGAGATCTCGATGGTCTGCCCGGGCTTGACCCGCGCGCTGGGGACGTTGAGGCGCTTGCCGTCCAGCAGCACGTGGCCGTGGGAGACGAGCTGGCGGGCCTGACGATTGGTGAGCGCGAAGCCGAGCCGGAGCACGACGGTGTCCAGACGCGTCTCCAGCTGCTGGATCATGGCCTCACCCGTGACGCCCCGCCGGCGCGCCGCGTTCTCGTAGTAGCGGCGCATCTGGGCCTCGCTCACGCCGTAGATGTGGCGGAGCTTCTGCTTCTCGACGAGGCGCGTCTGATACTCCGAGATGCGCTTGCGACCCCGGCCGTGCTGGCCGGGCGGGTAGGGACGCTTGTTCGACGGGCAGTTCGGCCGGCCACAGAGGGCGGCGCCGACCCGTCGGCAGGTGCGGTGCTTGGGTCCGATCTTGTCCACGTGCTCACTCCGTATCTGCTCAGCCCATGTGCCGGGTGCGTCCGCTGGACAGGGCATCGGGCTGGTCGATCCCTGACCGTGAAGTGTCACCGAACGGGCGGTGGACTGCGGAAGCTCGTGCCCTTGGTGCCGTACGAATGTACCAGCCCTGAGCTGCGGTGATAGCCGAGGGCGCCGCTAGGCTACCGTCGGTGGACGCCCGCACGCGACCGCGCCGCCGCCTCCATCCTGGGGCTCGCCGTGGGCGACGCGCTCGGCGCTCCGTTCGAGTTCCGGCGCGCCGCGGATATCCCCGATCCGCTGCCCGCGTTCGAACGTCCGTGGATGGGTCTGCCCCCGGGCACCTGGACCGACGACACCGCGATGGCGCGCAACCTCTGGCGCTCGCTCATCGCGCACGACGGCGCCCTGGACCTCGACGACGTGCTCGCTCGGCATCTCGCGTGGCTCGCCTCGGGTCCGCCGGACGTCGGGAACCTCACGCGCCGCGTGCTGGCTCGCACGCGCGACGGCGCGACGGACGCGGCGCGTGCTTACGTCGAGGAACGCGGGCCGGAGGTGAGCGCGGGCAACGGCTCGGTGATGTACTGCGCGCCTCTCGGCGTCGTGCACGCGGACGATCCCGACGAGCTCGCGACGCTCGCGCCCGCGCTCTCCGCGCTCACCCATTGGGACGAGCGCTGTCGCACGGCATGCCTGGCGGTGACCCGCGCCGTCGCCGCGTCTCGTCGCCGGTATGGCCCCCGAACGCGCGGTCGTGGAGGCGGTCGCGACCGTCGCTCCGCGAGAAGGGGGCGAGGAGCTCGAGTACCTCGTGGCGGAGGCCGGACGCGCCCGTCCCCTCGACGGCCCGGACATGGGGTTCACGCTCTTCACCGCCGGCATCGGCTTGCAGGTCGTGGGCGAGGGTCGCGACTTCGAGGACGGCCTGCGCCACGTGGTGTCACTGGGCGGCGACACCGATACGAACGCCGCGGTTGCCGGAGCGTTGCTCGGCGCGGCTCGCGGGAATCGCCGCGATCCCTCCGTCCTGGCTCGCGGCGCTCGCCGAGCGCGAGGCCCTCGAGGCCGAGGCGTGGGAGCTCGCGGCGTTGGTCTGAGCGTCGGTCAAGGCGCTCAGTAGTCCATCCCGGCAGCCGCGTACTCCTCGTCCGGACCGTCCAATCGCTCGGCGATGCCCGCGTTCACGAGGTCGGCGAGCACGGCGGCGGCCAGGGACGGAGCGATCCCGAAACGGCGGGCGAGCGCGTCGCGGGTCCAGATCTCGTAGGGGTGCGCGCGGAGGGCGTGCGCGATGGTCTGGCGGGCGTACGCCTCGTTGGACTCGAGTTCCATCTGCACGGGAGCCTCCTGGGTTCGAGCGGTCGTGGTGACGGAAGTGTCCGAGCGTCGGGGGGTGACGGATAGACCTGGGGACGATCGTTGCCGGCCCGTTCCTCGAACGTTCATCACCTCATACCTGAGGTGCTCCGGCGTGTGACGCCGCTCACTGCTCCACGTAGGCCCGCGCGGGACCGCCGTCGCCGTCGCGGACCTTCAGCGGCAAGCAGGTGAAGCGACACGGACCGGGCTTCACGTCGCGCAGATCCAGACCCTCCACGATGACGATGCCGGCGCCGAGCAGCATGCGATGCACGGGGTAGGTCGGGTCGTCCGTGCCCTCGATGGAGATGAAGTCGGTGCCCACCAGCTTGACGTGGCGGTCGGCGAGCCAGCGCGCCGCGTCGAGGGTGAGCGCCGTGTACGACGTCCGGGAAGGTCGGCGTCTCGTCCGATCCCCATCGCGCCGACCAGTCGGTCTTGAAGAGGATGCGCTGCGGTCTCGACGGGAGGGCGGCGGCGTCCAGGAGGGCCGCATCGATCTCCCGCACGCCGCGCGCGTCGACCACGTCGGCGGCCCCGATGAACGTGTCGAGCGGCACCTGGTCGATCGTGGGGCCGTCGGGCACGAAGTGGATCGGCGGATCGACGTGGGTCCCGGTATGCGTGCTCATCGTCAGGACGGAGAGGTTCGAAGCCGCCCCGTCCGCCATGTCGGAGACGCGCTCGACGTGTACCTCGGGGTCGCCGGGATAGGTGAGCATGCCCGGACCTACGGGAACCGAGACGTCGATCATCCTCGCCATGCGGACAGGCCCCCTGTAACGCGTGTGCTCGATGTGAGACGGTCCGGCTGGAACGCGTCACCACGACCCTAGCTCAGAGGGAGGCATCGGTGGACGAGATCGTGATCTACGGCGCCAGCTGGTGTCCCGACTGTCGACGCGCCAAGAAGTTCCTGGGCGACCAGCGCATCCCCTACGTCTTCCACGACCTCGAGACCGAACCGGAGCTCGCCTCCGAGGTGCAGTCCCGCAACGACGGCAACAACACGATCCCCACCGTCGTGTTCCCCGACGGCTCGCATCTGTCGGAGCCCACCAACGAGGATCTGGCCGAGAAGCTCGGCATCCAGCGCACCGCCATGATGCACGTCTACGACCTCATCATCGTGGGCGGCGGACCGGCGGCCCTCACCACGGCGATCTACGCGGCGCGCGAGAACCTCGAGACGCTGATCATCGACGCGAAGGGCCTGGGCGGACAGGCCGGCGTGACCGAGCGTCTCGACAACTACCCGGGCTTCCCCGAGGGGATCGGCGGCGCCGACCTCGCCGACCGCTTCGTGCAGCAGGCACAGCGGTACGGGGTGGAGATGCTGCAGGCCGTGAGCGTCACGCACGTGAGCGACGACGGGCATCGCGAGTTCGACGTCGAGACCGCCACCGGCGACCACTACCACGCGCGCGCGGTGCTGATCGCGACCGGGTCGTCGTACCGACGCACGAACGCGATGGGCGAGGAGGACCTGATCGGCGCGGGCGTCCACTTCTGCGCCACGTGCGACGGGCCGTTCTACAAGGGGTCGAAGGAGCTGATGGTGATCGGCGGCGGGCAACAGCGGGCTGGAGGAAGGGGTCTTCCTCACCCAGTTCACGGAGAAGGTCGTGGTGGTCGAGTACGGGGATCGGCTGCGCGGCTCCAAGATCCTGCAGGACAAGGTCCGGAACCACGCGAAGATGGAGGTGCTGCTGAACCACGCGGTCGCCTCCTTCGCGACGAAGGACGACGGCAGCGGCAAGCTCGGCACCGTCGTGATCGAGGACCGGACCTCCGGCGAGCGCGAGGAGCACCACCCCGACGGGGTGTTCGTCTTCATCGGCCTGGATCCGAACACGGCGTTCCTGAAGGGTCAGGTCGATCTCGATGAGCGTGGGTTCGTCGTGACCGATCCCGCCACGCTCATGACCAGCGTGCCGGGTGTGTTCGCCGCGGGTGACGTGCGGGCCGGCTCGACCAAGCAGCTCGCGTTCGCGGTGGGCGACGGGGCCGCGGCGGCGATCCAGATCCGCGGCTACCTCGATCGCGTGGAATCGGGGGTGGGGGTCTGATGGATCCGAACGAGATCTTCGAGCTGATCGTGAAGGCCGACGAGAAGCTGAAGTACGCCACGGCGGCGCAAGGGCGACCTGCGTGCGCAGCAGGCGGCCGACCTGCTGCACGAAGCGATCCGCGAGGCCGAGGCGATCGGCAACGAGGGCCTCGTCGAGCAGGCCCGGGTGCGGCTGGCCGACCTCCAGGCCATCATGGACGCGGGCTGATCCTCGCGTGGCAGCGTTCGCGATGATCAAGCCGGAGGCAGGTCCGGGAGGGCGTCGCGCCGCCACGCCCTGAACGCGGCGCGCACCGCCTCGCGTTCGGCCGTGGGCACCTCGATCCTCCGAGAGGCTGCCGGTGACGCGGATCGTCTCCCGCATCTGTTCCAGGGCGTTCGTGCAGCCGTCGCAGCTCGCCAGGTGCGCGTCGATCTCCGCACGCAGATCCGTCGGGGAGGGCGCCCTCGAGGTAGTCGGTGAGGAGCTCGACCACGTCCCTGCAGGCCACGTCGCCTCCCGTCGCTCATCGCTCCGCCTCGAGGTACTCGTCGAGCGCCCGGCGCACCTTGGCCCGCGCGCGGTGCAGGAGCACCCGCTGATTGGTCTCCGTGAGATCGAGGGCGTTACGGACCTCGTCGGCGGACCACCCGGCCACGTCGCGCAGGCGGATCACCTCGGCCTGCAAGGGCGGCAGCGACGCGATCGTGGCCGCGACCAGCGCGCGCGTCTCCGCCGCCTCCAGCCGGTCCTCCGGCAGCCCCGCCAATCGTTCGGCAGGCTCGACCAGTGCCCCGCCGACCGCTCCTCGGATCCGAGGAACGCCGTGGGGTCCCATGCCGGTTGGTCGAGATCGTCCCCCGCGAGCGACGCGAACGGGACGCTTCGACCCTCGCGCTGCCCCCGCGTCTTCGCGATGTTGGTGAGGATCCGGAAGATCCAGGTGCGCAGGGAGGACCGGCCCTCGAACCGGTCGAGGCCCTTCAAGACCCCGAGCCAGGCGTCCTGCACGACCTCCTCGGCCACCGCCGGTCGTCGAGACGTACATCCGGGCAACCCGGAGCATCGAGGGTTGCAGGGCATCCACGAGCGACATGAACGCCTCCTCGTCGCCGGCGCGCAGGCGCGCGACCAGCTCGAGATCGTGGGATGACGCCGTGGCGGCCTCCATCGGAGGCGAGCCTAGCCGGGTCGTTAGGGTCGCGCGACGCCGACGACCGGCGTGCCGTATCCGGCGACGCTGCCCTCCTGCACCTCGCCGCCCGGGCCGGGGTGGCGGGCGTGGATCATCATGCCGCCGCCGATGTACAGGGCCACGTGGCTGATGGGGCTGTAGAAGAAGAGGAGGTCGCCCGGCTGCATCTGGCTCGGGTCGACGTGGGGGAGCACCGCGTATTGCATCGCGGAGGAGTGGGGGAGCGAGACGCCGGCCTGCGCCCACGCCCACATCGTGAGGCCGGAGCAGTCGAAGCCCGACGCTGGGGCTCGCCGAGCCGAAGACGTACTGCGTGCCGAGGACCTGCTTGGCCGCGTCGATGGCCCGCTGCGCCCCGCTGACGTTCGGCGGCGGCGGGTTGTAGCTGCCGCCCCCGCCCGAACTCCCACCCGAACTACCCGTGCTGCCTGAGGCGTCCTGGGTGGCCTGCGCGGCCGCGGCCGCCTGCTGGGCCTTCACCGCCGCGAGGTAGGCCTGGTAGTTCGCGCTGGTCTGCTCGTACAGGCTCTTCGCCTGGTCGAGCAGGCCCGAGATCTCACCGCGCTTGGAGTTCACGGCGTCCAGTTGCGTCTGCTGGTCGCTCACCGCCGCGTCGTACTGCTGCGCCGCCCATTCGGCCTTCTGGCGGGCCGAGTCGGCGGTGGTGGCGAGGTCGGCGTCGTTCTGGGCGAGCGCCCCCATGAACTCCAGGCGGTCGGAGAACTGCGAGAAGTTCTGAGCGCCGAGGAGGGTGTCGAGCTGCGAACCCATCCCGGTGTAGGCCTCCGCCGCACGCTTGCCGAGCTCGGCGCGCGCCGCCTCGGCGGCGGCTTGGGCCTGATCCATCTGCTCCTTGGCGCCGGCGAGCTTCTGCTGGAGCTGCTGGAGCTGGACCCGCGCCGCGTTGTACTGCTCGACGATGGCCTCGAGCTGCTGGTTGAGGCTGTCGAGCTTCGCCTTGGCGTTGGTGACGTCGGTTTGCGTCGCGTGGTCCGCGAAGGAGGGTGAGGCTGAGGCGACGAAGAAGGGGATAACGAAGACGGCGGCCAACGCCGTCCTTACCAACCTTCTGCGCTCCTGGTCATTTCCCTCCTGGATCCGGCGGATATGGCGAAGCCTCCGTCTCTCAGGTCGGGCGGAGGCTTGACACGAGGCTACCGGTCCCTCCCCCGGGTCGTCAAACGTATCCGCAGAAGCGGTTGTGCAAGGGCTCACCCCTCGGAACGAGGCGAGGGCGGGTCTCGCGACCCGCCCTCGATGCCCTCCGAGGTGGTCGGGACGGCGGGATTTGAACCCGCGACCTCAGCGTCCCGAACGCTGCGCGCTACCAAACTGCGCCACGTCCCGAGGGCCTGTCAGTGTAGCGATTCGGCGCCCACCTGCTCCCGCCGCGTGAGTTCCAGGAGGGTCGCCTCCGGGCGGCAGCAGAAGCGGAACGGCGCGAACTTGGAAGTCCCGAGCCCCGGAGAGGTGTGCAGGACCCCATCGCCCATCCGCGCCAGGCCCTTCACGATCCGTCGTGGCATGGAGCAGTTGGTGACCACCGCGCCGAACCACGGAAGGCAGACCTGGCCGCCGTGGGTATGACCCGCCACCATGAAGGCGTAGCCGAGGGCCGCGGCCTCCGGCGCCGAGTCGGGGGAGTGCATCACCGCCACGCCGAAGCGCTCGGGAGCCTGCC
Source organism: uncultured Actinomycetes bacterium (assembly GCA_963810915.1). GTDB lineage: Bacteria > Actinomycetota > UBA4738 > UBA4738 > HRBIN12 > JAOUEA01. The sequence goes on from CAWEPH010000007.1 coordinate 55,293, forward strand.
GTGGGGCCACCCGGTAGTCCTGCGCGCCGGATGTGGGCGTCGTCGAGCCCCAGGAGCTCGACGGGGAGGCCATCGAGCGAGATCTCCCGCCGCGCGTTGGTGAGATCTTCCCATCGCCCGGCCTCGAGCTGGGCGATCAGGTCTTCGGCGCGTCCACGCCGCGCGCGGCGGGGCTTGCGATGCCGGCGGAAGTACGCGAGGTAGTTCAGCGGCCGCGGAACGTAGTAGTCGTTCGAGCCGAGCACGAACCACGAGGCAAGCCGGCCGCGCGTGGGCGCCACGGCCGCCACGGCGGTCTCGACCGCCTCCGGCTCGGCCAGGAAGTCCCCGGTCACCACCGTCACGTCGGCCCGGGGCAGGTCGGCGAGGAACCGCGCCTTCTTCGGGTCGTGGCGGACGAAGTGCAGGTCCGACAGGTGCAGCACGCTCAGGGATGCCGGACCATCCGCCGGTAGGATGGCCAACGAGTAGCGCCGCAGCCGGTACCACCCGTGCTCGATCAGCGCACCCTAGAGCACGCAGAGCACGCCGACGGCCACAAGCGCGAGCAGGATCCAGCCAAGCATCGGAGGGAGTCTAGTGACCGGCTCCACGTTGAAAGACCAGATCCATCAACAGATGACCGACGCCATGAAGGCGGGCGACAAGACCCGCGTGGGCGCCCTGCGCATGTTCGTCTCGGCGATCCGCTACAAGGAGGACGAGCTCGGTCACGAGCTCGACGACGACGAGATCCGCGACGTGGCCGGCAAGGAGGTCAAGAAGCGGAACGAGTCGATCGAGGCGTTCGAGGGCGCCGGGCGGCCCGAGCTCGCGGCGAAGGAGGCCGAGGAACGCGACGTGATCCGGCCCTGGGCTCCCGTCCAGCTCGACGACGCCGCCGTGGACGCCCTGATCGACGAGGCGCTGGCCGCGACCGGCGCGACCTCCGTCAAGGAGCTCGGGAAGGTCATGGGCATCGTGATGGGCAAGGCGCAGGGCAAGGTCGACGGCACCGTCGTCCAGGCGAAAGGTGCGAGCGCGCCTCGACGCCTGATCGAGGCCGGGCAGGCCGAGGCGTTCAGGCCCGGCTGCCCACCGTGATCGTCACCGTCGACCCCTGCTGCGCCTTGGTACCCGCGCCGGGCGATTGAGCGAGCACGCGGTCGTAGTCGCCCGGGTGGGTCACGATCTTGTGCACGACGCGAACCACGAACCCGGATGCCTCGAGCGTGGACTGCGCGGTGTCGACGTTCTGTCCCACCACCCCCGGCACGGCCGCGGTGCTCGGCACCCCGTCGCTCACGTCGATGCTGACCGTCGTGCCGGCCGCGGATGAACTCCCGCCGGCCGGGCTCTGCGCCACGACCGTGCCCTTCGGCTCGACCGCATGGACCGCGTTGATCACCACGTGGAAGCCGGCGGCGGACAGCGTGGATTCGGCCGTCGCCTGGTCCATCCCCACGACGTCGGGCACCGTGACCGAGGAGAAGGACGGAGGGGCGGCCGTCGGGAAGCCCTGCACGGGCATCCCCGCCATCACGCGCAGCATGTAGTCGTGCCAGATGGGGGCCGCCACGGTGCCGCCGAAGACGCTCCCCATCGAGTAGAGCTGGCCGGGCGGCCCGACCCAGACCGAGGTCACGACCTGCGGGGTGTAGCCGACGAACCAGACGTTGGTGTTGCCGTTGGCCGTGCCCGTCTTGCCGGCCACCGGCCACGTGCCCAGCGCGGCGGCCGTGCCGGTCCCGCCCGAGACCACGCCCTGGAGCATCGAGGTCACCAGCGCGGCGATCTCCGGCTTCACGACCGGGTTGCAGTCGGGTTGGTGCGTGTAGACCGTGCCGCGGTCGTTGGAGATGCTCTCCACGGTGTACGGCACGCAGTGCACGCCGCCGTTCGCGAGCGTCTGAAAGCCGGAGGCCTGGTCGAGCGGCGTGACCGGGACGGATCCGGTGGCGAGCGCGAGGACCGGCAACAGATCGGAGGTGACGCCCATCCGGTGCGCGACCTCCACGACCTTGTCGGGACCCACGTCCTGGATCAGCTGCGCGAAGACCACGTTCACCGAATCCGTGGTCGCGGTGTAGAGGTTGATCATCCCCGAGTCGCCCGGTCCCTCGGCGTTGGTGACGCAGTTGCACGAGCTGCCCGGCCAGCCGTCGGGAGGGTAGTAGGGCGACTTGCTCGAATACGTGGTGGTGGGCGGGATGCCCTCCTCGAAGGCGGCCGTGAGGATGTACGGCTTGAAGGAGGACCCCGGGGCGTGCGGCGTGTTGGCGAGGTCGAGCTGATCCCTCGCGTAGTTCTTCCCCGACAGCAGGGTGCGGATCGCCCCCGTCTTCACGTCCTCGGAGACGATCGCGACGTCGGGCGGGAGCGATCCCGGGCGGGTGGTACGGGAGGGCGAGCGCGCCGGGGGCGTTGGCCGCGGCCTGCGCGTAGGCCTGCCACTTCGGGTCGAACGTGGTGGTGATCTTGAGTCCGCCCTCGTAGAGGCTCCGCTTGCGAGCGTCCACGGTCTTGCCGAGGGAGTCGAAGGCCGCGTTGGTGTTCGCGAGGATCTGTCGGACCAGATACGTCACGAAGTACGGCTGCGTGGTTCGGCGGTAGACCCCGGCGTCCTTCGCGAGGTTGAGCGCCGTCGCCTTCGCCTGCTGGCCCCGGTCGTAGGACAGTACCCCTTGCCCGATCATGCGGTTCAGGACGTCGTTGCGACGGATCCGCGACTTCAGTGGGTGCCTGATCGGGTCGTAGAGGCTCGGGTTGCGGATGATCCCCGCGAGCGTGGCGCCCTGCGTCAGCGTGAGCCGGGACGCGGGCACCCCGAAGTAGTACTCGGCGGCGGTCCCGATCCCGTAGACGCCGTTGGCCAGGTACACCTGGTTGAGGTACATCTCCAGGATCTGGTCCTTCGTGTACTTCTTCTCGACCCGGATCGCGAGCGCGAACTCCTGCAGCTTGCGTTCGAAGCTCCGGTCGTAGGGGTCGAGCCCCAGCGTGTTCTTCACGAGCTGCTGCGTGATGGTCGAGGCTCCTTCGACGACCTGCCCGGCGCGGGCGTTCGCGATCACCGCCCGCAACAACGAGGTCCAGTTGAGCGCGCCGTGGCTGTAGAAGTTCGAGTCCTCGATGGACAGGGCCGCCTGCCTCGCAACGGGGCTGATCTTGTTGAGGTGCACGATCTCCCGGTTGTCGAGGTAGACCGTGGCGAGGACGGTCTTGCCGTCGTTGGCGTAGATCGTCGAGCGCTCGGGGAAGCGCGGGATCTTGGTGAAGTCGGCGCCCAGCGCCGTCACCTTGTCGTCGATCCGCTTGACGCCCACCGCGGCGCCCACGAACGGGGCGGCGATCATCATGGCCATGAGCCCCGAGGCGATCAGCACGACGGGGATCAGCAGCAGGACCGCGAACGGTTTGAACGCCAATCGGTCGTGGAGCGGGCGGGGGTCCGCCCTGCGAGGTCCGGTCGGCACGCCCATGGGGTTGCGCCAAGGATACCCTTGGTCCCCCCGGTACGATAGGGAGCGCCATGCGCCGCTCGATCCCCCTGTTCCTCGCGCTCCTCTCGCTCGCCCTCTGGCCTTCCCTCGCCCGGGCCGCGGACGTCTCGCCGACGCCTGCGGCGGGGCCCACCAGCACGGACGTCGTCGTGCTCAAGGTGGAGGGCGCGATCGACCGGCCGCTCTGGTCCTACCTGAACCAGCGGCTCGATCAGGCGGAGGCCGACGGTGCGATCGTGGTCCTGCAGACCGACACGTCGGGCACGCTCGGCGAGGACGGCGTGGCGCTCGGGAACCGCCTCGTGGCGATGCGCGTCCCCGTCCTCGTCTGGGTCGGACCTGCCCCCGCGAAGGCTGCCGGGGCCGGCCTCCTGCTGATGTACGCGTCCTCGCTCGCGGGCGTCTCGCCGGGCTCGCAGACCGGCCCGCTGAACCCGATCGACCTCGCCTCGCCGGATCAGGCGTACCCGGGGTTGCAGGCCACGATCCAGGGCTGGCTGGACGCACGGGGGAAGGACACCGAGATCGACTGGCCCGACGGCGCCCTCGATGGAGCCCAGGCCATGGACCACGACATCGCCCAGGTCGCCGCCGGGTCGATCACGCAGTTCCTGGACGCGGCGGACGGGAAGACCGTGATGACCGCCGATGGCCCCGTCACCCTGCACACGCGGATCGCCACCACGGATCAGGAGGCGGCCCAGCACGTCGTGAACATCGATTTCGACAACATGGGACCGGTCCTGCGCGTGGCGCACGGGGTGGCCTCGCCCTCCATCATCTACTTCCTCCTGGCGATCGGGCTGGCCTGCCTGGCGTTCGAGCTGACGCAGCCCGGCTTCGGGTTCGCCGGGTTCGCCGGGGTGGGGATGCTGCTGCTGGCCGCCTACGGCATCTGGGTGATCCCGCCGTTCTGGCCGGGCCTCGCGCTCCTGCTCGCGGGCGTGGCCCTGATGACGCTCGACGTGCGGATCCGCAACCTCGGTCTGCTCACCGCGCTCGGCCTCGCTCGCGTTCGCCGCGGGGTCCTGGCTCGCGTGGCACCAGGTGGCGCCCGCGATCCGGATCTCGCCCTGGCTGATCGTGGGAGCGGTGATCGCGAGCCTCCTGTACTACGGGTTCGGGCTCACCGTCGCCCTGCAGTCGCGCGATCGCATCGTCAACACGCAGCGCGGGCTGATCGGTCTCGTGGGCGAGGCGCGCGGACGCATCGCTCCCGAGGGACCGGTGTACGTGAAGGGCGCGATGTGGCGGGGGCGGAGCGCCGGCGAGGCCATCGCGCCCGGGACGCCCGTGCGCGTGCGCGGGGTCGACGGCCTGGTGTTGAAGGTCGAGGCGGACCCCGACGCGACCCCGATGCTGCGCGACCCGGACAGGGTCTCCTCCGACTGACGTCGGTTGTTGCGGTTGCGTTAACCCGGGACTCATCTGCACGCCTCGGGGGAATCCTCGGCGGCCCTCCTTACGAAGAACAGGGTGAGATGGCCGATGACCTCGCTTCCGGCTGGCAGCACTTCGCGGCGTGCCGCGGCGCCGATGCGTCGCACTTCTTCGCACCCAACTACTTCGAGAAGCGCAGCCAGAAGAACGCGCGAGAGGCTGTGGCCAAGGCGATCTGCTCGCGGTGCCCCGTCCGGGTCGAGTGCCTCGAGTACGCCCTGGAGATCCGTGAGACGCACGGCATCTGGGGTGGGCTGAACGAGATGGAGCGCCGGGCCGTCCTGCGGGAGCGCACGCGCGAGGCCGTCTAGCGGGTTGACGCCACCCGGCGAGGGCCGCAGGATGCCTCGCCATGGACGATGCGCAGATCCTCTCCCGTCTCGCCGATCTCGGCATCGAGCTGCCCGAGGTCCCGAAGCCCGTGGCCGCGTACATCCCCGTGAAGGTCGTCGACCGGATCGCCTACGTCGCAGGCCAGGTGGCGATGGAGGACGGTCAACTGCTGAATCCCGGGCTCCTCGGTCGCGACGTCGTGGTGGACGAGGCGGCCGCCGCCGCCCGTCGGGCCGCCCTGCAGGCCCTCGCGGCGCTCCGAGAGGCGCTCGGCGGGTTCGGACGCCTGCGCGGCATCGCCCAGGTGAGCGTGTTCATCGCCGCCACGGCGGACTTCGTCGATCACCCCAAGGTCGCCAACGGCGCGAGCGAGGTACTGATGGAGGTGCTCGGCGAGGAAGGACGGCACGCCCGCACGGCGGTGGGCATGGCGTCGCTGCCGCTCGGGACGTGCGTCGAGGTGCAGGTCACCGCCGAGGTCGACCCCGCCTGATCACGAGCCCCGCGGGAACCGCAGGTCGCCGTCCCTGCGGGTGACCCCGCGGGTGTCGAACCACTCCAACAGGGGGACCGCGTACTTGCGGCTGGTCCCGAGGGCCTCGCGGAAGGCGCTCACCGTGATGCCGGAGGGTCCAGCCGCGCGGACGATGGCCTCCGCCCGCGCGATCACGTCCGGCGCGAAGACAAGCTCGGGCGAGACGCGGATCACCAGCCCCTCCCGCGCCGCGGCCTCGAGGACGTCGCGCCCGATGCCCTGCGCCTGGAGATCCCTCACCGTGGGCGGCGCTGCCTCGTGCTCGCCGCCGACCGCGGCGAGGAGCCGCTCGATGTCGGCGCTGCGCGTGTCCAGGGCGACCACGTGCGAGGTCAGGCGCAGCGCCGACGCCGTGCGCACCACGGTCCCGTCCGCGACGTCGGCGTCGATCAGGGCCTCGATCAGGTCCGGGTCCGCCGGCGCGCCCTCCCGACGGAGCGCCTGCGCCACGGCACGACGGGCCCCCGCGAGCGGCGCTCCCTCCTCCAACGGGTGGTCCGCGTGGTGGACCCGCAGGCTGGCGGCGAGCGCCTCCGTCACGGTTTCGCGCACGCCTGGTCGGACCAGCCAGCCGCCGACGAGCGGACCCGCGACCCGCACGCCGGTGAGGAGCTCCGCCTCGGCGGCGCCGACCGCGCCGCGCTCGAGCGCGAGCAGGGTCGGAAGCTCTTCCCTCGACGACGTCGCGCGTCGCACGAGCCGATCGATCGCGTCGGGGCCCGGGCGCACCGGCGGTGCGACATCCAGGACGATCCCGCCGGCGACGGTCTCGCGGCGGCCCGCCTCACGCACCACGAAGCGATCGAAGACGTCGAGGACCAGCGGACGCGCGAGCCGGATCCGCACGAAGGCCTCCTCGCCCGGCTCGAGGCTCGAACGGCCGAGGAGCCGGAGCTTCGCGTCGGCCTCGGCCGCGCCCGCGTAGAGCTTGAAGGCGCCGCGGCCGGTGATCGGATGCGCGAGGCCGCGCACCGGGTGCAGCGACGCCTCGATCGTCTCGGTGGCCCGCCACGCGCCCGGACGACCGAGGACGTCGCCCCGCTCGAGGGTCTCGCGCTCGGCGCCCACGAGGTTGGCCGCCACGCGGGAGACGGGCTCGGCGCGGTCCTCGGCGCGCTTGTGTGTCTGGAGCGAACGGATGCGGGCGCGGGTCCCCGTCGGGAACAGCTCGACGTCCTCGCCCACCCGAGAGCGCTTCGCCGGTGAGGGTCCCGGTGACCACGGTGCCCGCGCCCTTGATCGTGAAGACCCGGTCGATGAAGAGCCGGGCGCGGGCGTCCTCGGGCGCCGGCGCCGCGGCCAGCATCGCGTCGAGCGCATCGCGGAGGTCCTCGAGCCCCTCACCCGTCACGGACGAGACCGGCACGATCGGCGCGCCTTCGAGCGCCGTGCCGGCGAGCCGCTCGACGGATCTCCTCCTCGGCGATCGCGAGCGTTTCGCGCGTCCACCAGGTCGCGCTTCGTGAGCGCGACCACCCCTCCGTGCACGCCCAGCACGTCCAGGATCTGGAGGTGCTCCTCCGACTGGGGCTTCCATCCCTCGTCGGCCGCCACCACGAACAGGACCAGGCGCACCGGTCCGACGCCCGCGAGCATGTTCCCGATGAAGCGCTCGTGTCCCGGCACGTCCACGAAGCCCGACCTCCCGGCCGGAGGGGAGCGTGGTCCACGCGTAGCCGAGGTCGATCGTGAGGCCGCGGCGCTTCTCCTCGGCGAAGCGGTCCGGATCGATGCCGGTGAGGCGCACGATCAACGACGACTTGCCGTGGTCGACGTGGCCGGCCGTCGCGATGACCCGCAGCTCGGCGGCCACGTCAGTCCTCGAGGAACTCGTCGCCCTCCAGCGCGTAGAGGATCGCGCGGGCGAGATGGGGGACCTCGTCGGGGGTGACGGTCCTCGCGTCGAAGAGCACGTGATCGCCCTCGACGCGGCAGAACACCGGGGGGCGCCCCGTGCGCAGCCGGGCCGCGAACGCGGTCGGCGTCGGGCACCTGCACGCGCACGCCCCAGGAGGCGAGGACGGTCTCCGGCGTGGATCCGCCGCCCACGACCGACTCGCACCGGTGGACGTGGGCGCCCTCCAGATCGCCGCCCACGGCCTCGGAGAGCTGCTGGGCACGCCGGTGCACCAGCTCGGCGGGCTCGCGCAGCATCGCGTGGACCGGGATCGACCTCTCGGCGTGCCCGCTCGCGTACATCGCGAGGACGCGCTCGAGCGCCGCCATCTGCATCTTGTCGACGCGGACCGCGCGCGCGATCGGATGCCGCCGGAGCTTCTCGACGAGGTCCGCACGTCCGGCGACGACCCCGGCCTGCGGGCCGCCCAGCAGCTTGTCGCCGCTGAAGGTCACGAGGTCCGCGCCCTCGGCGATGCGCGTCGGTGACGTTCGGCTCGTCGGGCGGCATCCCGTGTCCGGCCGAGAGCAGCCCCGATCCGACGTCGTGCAGGAACGGGATCGCTCGCGTGGCGTGCGAGCGCCGCGAGGTCCCGCGCGGGCGTGCTCGCGGTGAAGCCCACCACGCGGTAGTTCGAGGGATGGACCTTCAGGATCGCCCCGGTGCGCTCGGAGACGGCGGCACGGTAGTCGCCGATCCGCGTGCGGTTGGTCGTGCCGACCTCGACGAGCTTCGCGCCGCTCGCGCGCCATGATGTCCGGGATCCGGAACTCCCCGCCGATCTCGATCAACTCCCCGCGCGAGACCAGGACCTCCTTGCGCTTGCGCGAGCGCCGCGAGGCTCAACAGGAGCGCCGCCGCGCAGTTGTTCACCACCAGCGCGTCCTGGGCGCCGGTGAGCGCCTTGACCAAGGTCTCCGCGCGGGCGCTGCGCTTGCCCGCGCCGGCCGGTCTCCCGATCCACCTCGAGGTCCGTGTAGTGGCGGGCGGCCCGCGCCGCCGCCCGCGCCGCGGCCTCCGGCAAGGGCGCCCGGCCCAGACCCGTGTGCAGGACCACGCCGGTGGCGTTGATGACGGGGGTGAGCCCGTGGGCGACCGTCGAGGCGCGGCCCACCGCGCGGGCCAGGATCTCGTCCTCGGAGGGCGGCTCCGCGCCCTTGCCCGCCTCGGTCCGCACCTCGTCCAGGGTCTCGGCGAGCGTCTGCTTCAGGAGCGCGCGGCCGAAGGTGGCCGAGGCGCGCCGCCCCGGTCCCGAGCGCAGGAGGGCGTCGAGCGAGGGCACCTTGCGGCGCGTGTCGGCCCGGTCTCCGAGCCCATCCTTCGGCATGTCCGCAGCCTACCCGGGCGCGTCGCTGGGCGGGATCCGCGGCCCCGCGTAGGATAGGCCCGCGATGGTCGACACCTCCGAGCGTCCGGCGTTCCAGCACGAGATCTCGTCCATGGTCCGCGGCGGCGGCCTCGACGTGGAGATCGCGCCCGCGGGCGAGTTCACCACCGAGGAGATGATCCTCAACATCGGGCCGCAGCACCCGTCCACGCACGGCGTGCTCCGGGTGGTGCTCGAGCTCGACGGCGAGGTGATCACGCGCGCCGAGCCGGTGATCGGCTACATGCACCGCGCCGCCGAGAAGCTCTCCGAGTACCGCGACGCACGACAGGTGCTCGTGCTGATGAACCGCCACGACTGGATCAGCGCGTTCAACAACGAGCTCGGCTGGACGATCGCGGTGGAGCGCCTCGCCGGCATCGAGGTGCCCGAGCGCGCCCAGTGGATCCGCACGATGTTCGCCGAGTGGAACCGCATCCTGAACCACCTGATGTTCGCCGGCTCCTTCCCGCTGGAGCTCGGCGCGATGACGCCGGTCTTCTACTCGTTCATCGAGCGCGAGCTGGTCCAGGACCTGATGGAGTCCGCCACCGGCGCCCGCATGCACCACTCCTACTGCCGCGTCGGCGGCCTGAAGGACGACCTGCCCGCCGGGTTCCTCAAGGAGGCCGCCGACTGCGTGGTGGCGGTGCGCAAGTGGGTGAAGACCTTCAACGACCTGATCATGGGCAACGAGATCATCTTCAAGCGATGCCGCAACGTCGGCGTGCTCCCCACCGAGACGGCGATCGCCTACGGCACGTCCGGGCCGACGCTGCAGGCGAGCGGCGTGCCGATGGACCCCCGCAAGGACGAGCCCTACGAGAAGTACGCGGAGGTCGAGTTCGAGGTCCCGGTGGGCAAGACCGGGGACTCCTACGATCGCCTGTGGGTCCTGGTGGAGCGCGTGACGCAGTCGCTCAACATCATCGAGCAGTGCATGGAGAAGCTCCCGGCCGGCAAGTTCCGCGCGGACAAGCTCCCCAAGAAGCTCACGCTCGACGAGGGCGAGGTGTACGTGCGCACCGAGAACCCGCTCGGGCTGATGGGCTACTACGTGGTGGGCAACGGGAAGAAGCAGCCCTACCGCGTGAAGATGCGCACCGCCTCGTTCTCCAACGTGAGCGTGATCCCCGCCATGCTCCCCGGCGCGATCCTGCCCGACCTCATCTCCATCATGGGGTCGATCTTCTTCGTGGTCGGCGACGTCGACCGCTGAGTCGCGGCCGTCTCCTGCGCACATCCGCGTTCCAGGTCGGCCCTCGCGTGCCGATACCCACGACGACGAGTCCTGAGGGGGACGTGATGCATACCTACGGTCGGTTCAGGGTGCGCCGGGACAAGCGGGGGGCGCTCGAGGTGTGGTCCCGCGGCTGGCGCCTGGAGTCCCGCGTGGTGCCGGTGGCGCCGCTCGCGATGGCCGCGGCGCTGCTGGTCGTCACCGGTGGGGCTGCCGATGAAGGTGATCGGTGCGGTCATGCTCGCGGGCTGCGCGTGGGTGGCGATGCGCCTGTGTCACCTGGGCTTCACGATCGACGGAGAGGGCGTCGGTGTGGTGGGCGTCCTGCGGACGGTGAAGATGCCCTGGGACGACGTGGCCGGGTTCGTGGGCGAGCGGAACCCGCACGAGGGACGCGCGGTGCTCGTGAGCAACTCCGGCGAACGTGTGGCGGCGCCCGGGACCTTCGCGGCCGAGGAGATGGATCCCTTCGGCGACGAGGGCGACGAGGGCATCGTGGACGAGCTCAACCGCCTGGTCTGGTCGGTCCGCCGGGGCGATCCGCTGCCGGTATGAGTGTCGAGTGGCTCAGGTCTCGCGGTTGAACCAGGCGCCGCCCGGTCCCGCGTAGCTCGCGCCCTCGCCCCAGATCGCCACCGTCTTGCCGGTGTTCGTCACGTCGATCTCGCCGTAGTCGCCGTACGCCTCGCGGTATCCCTTGGGGCTGATGTAGACGGCGCCGCCGGTGGCGTCGGAGATCTTCACCGCGGGGCTCCAGAGCACGCCGTCTGGTGGAGGTCCGGTAGAAGGTGTTCCAGCGGCCGTCCCGGCGTGCCATGTACCAGATGCGGAACTCGCCGCCGGGGGTGCCGACCGCCGCGGGGAAGCCCGCACCGCTGGAGCCGGGGCTCAGGCGCACGCGTGGGCCCCAGTTCACGCCGCCGTCGCGTCGACGTCCAGGCGAAGACGCGGCGGATCCCGTGGGACTTCAGCGACCCGTCGGCCGCACAGGATGAGCCGATCAGCGCCGTCCACGCCGAGCGCCGTGTGGCCGTCGTAGAAGTCCGGCGGGGCAGCCGTGCGGAGACGCACTTGCGCCCCAGCGCGAAGGCGAGCCGACCGTCGCCGTGGTCCACGACGTGCCGCCGTTCACCGAACGCAGGATCACCGTGCGGTTGGCACCCTTCAGCCCCCGTCCGCTCCCGCTGTACTTGAGGCTCGATTCCGCGTACACGACCGTGCCGTCGGAGAGCACCTGCCCGCCGAACGCGTAGAGGTAGCGCGAGCTGGTCGTGACCTTGCGCTGGTCCCAGGTCTTGCCGCCGTCGTGCGAGAACGCCACGTATGCGTCGCCGGCGCTCGGCCCGTTGAACGCCACGTAGACGTCCTTGCCGTCCGCGCTCGAGGCCAGCAGCGGCTTGTCCTGCCAGGCGACGTCCCCGTAGACGGGAACCGGCTTGGACCACGTCTTCCCGTGGTCGGAGGAGCGGACGAACCAGACGGTGTAGTTGCGCATGAAGGCGGCCTGGACCGTGCCCGTGTCGTCGGCCACCTCGATCTCGGGGTCGTACATGCCGTGGGTGCCCTTGCACGTGCACAGGAACTTGAACGGTCCCCAGTGCCGCCCGTCGTCCTTGGAGACCTGCAGGATGATGGCCGGGTCGGGGCAGTCCTTCGGGCAGGCGGTGGGACCGCCGTAGCGCGTGACCAGGCGGTAGACGTACGGCGCGTTCGGGTCCGCGGCGATCGCCGGCTCCCAATCGTCGTAGTGGCGGGCGACGACGCGCTCGCCCGCCCACCCGGGCGCGCTCGCCGCGCGCGGGATGCGCGCGTCCACCCCGAAGGTGCCGTCCGCCTTGGCCTCGGCGAGGGCGTCGAACCGCTCCTGCTCGCCCTCGCCGGCGTCGGGGTCGCCGCTCCCCTCGGCCCCCGCTTCCGCCTCCGTCTCTCCGCCCGCGCCCTCCTCTTGGGCCCGGTCGGTCGCACCCGAGGTCTCCGATCCCCGATCGCCCTCCGACGTCGACCCCGTGGCCGCGGCCTTGGGCGGCGGCGACGAGCTCTGCGTGGCGCTGATCACGATGGCTGCCACCAGGGCGATGACGATGAGCGTGGCGACGATGACGACGGTGCGGCGACGCATGACGGTATGGCTCTCCCTCGGCTCGGGTCGACCAACGCTACGGGTCCGGTCGCGGAAGGGTCAAGGCAGGTCGAGCCACGCGGGCGGCTCCGGGCCGGGGGAGGCCAAGACCAGCCAGCGGAACCGTCCCAGGGCCGCGGGATCGACGAGCAGCGTGGCGCGGCTCCGCGCGCCCCACGTCCGCACGGCCCCCAGCCCGTCGCGCTCGTCCAGCATCCGATGCTGCGCCTCGAGCTCGCCCGCGTGCCCACGCCTCGAACCCCAGGGCCTCGAGTGCCTGCCGCTGCGTCACGCTGGGGAACGCCACGAGCCCTCGCGCCTGGGCGCGTTCCGCGATCAGCGCGAAGTCCACGCCGGCGGTGATGTCGGCCGTGCCGGGCTCGTCCAGCGGGTCCTCGGTCACGCGGTGGCTCCGGTAGCCGTGCGTCAGACCGCCCGGCGATCCCACGCCGCCGTAGTCGATCAGCAGCGCCATCCCATCCGTCAGCACCGCGGCGAGCCGATCGACGAACGCGAGGGCCCCGTCGGGGAGCACGACCTCATCGTCCTCGCTCAAGCCCGCGGCACGCTCCAGCCCCTCGGCGTCGGGCGCGGCGAGCACCTCCTCCAGCCGGTCGCCGTCGCCGAGGCCGACCCGGACCTCCCGCGGGCCCTCCTCCGTCATCCGCACGCGACGGAATGGCAGGTTGTCCAGGAGCTCGTGCGCGAGCACGATGTGCGGCGACGTCCGGGATCTCCTCGGCGCACCGCGACGCCGGGGATCTCCGCGAGCCGCGTGCGCGCCCCGGCGCTCCGCTCCACCGCCGTGTACGCGACGTCCAGATCCGTCGAGGTGCGCGAGCAGCTGCGTCGCCAGCGTGCCGTCGCCCGCGCCCACCTCCACGAGGCGCAGGGGCGAGGGGTCGCCCAGGCGCTCGGCCATCTGCCGGATGCCGCCGGCGAGCAGCGCCGCGAACACCGGGTGCACGTGCGGGCTCGTGACGAAGTCGCCTTCCGCGCCGACCGGAGGGTGCTCGTAGTAGCCGCCGGGCCCGTAGAGCGCGCGCTCCATGTACTCGGCGAACGAGATCGGGCCGTGATCGCGGATCGCCTCCACGATCGCGTCGCGCACGGGCTGGCTCATGCCCGGAGTATGTCGGCGCGGCGGGGCTCCGGCCATCCTGCGAGAATCGCCGCCGTGAGCGAGGACATCCGCAAGGCGGCGTCGGTGATCGCGGTGCGCGACGCCGAGGACGGGCCGGAGGTGCTGGTCCTGGAGCGCTCGTCGGGGAGCCGGTTCCTCCCCGGCTACGTGGTGTTCCCGGGGGGTGCCGTCGACGTCGGCGACGAGCGGCTCGCCCAGACGTGGTTCGGCTCGGCGACCGAGGCGGCCCGCGCGGCCGCCGTCCGCGAGCTGGCCGAGGAGGCCGGCCTCGCGCTCACCGCGACGGGCCTCGCGCTGGCGGACCCCGACGATCCGATGGCCGCCGCCACCGCGTCGCCGCCCAACCGAGACCAGCTCACGGAGGTCGCGCACTGGGTGGCGCCCGAGGAGGTCCCCGTGCGCTTCGACGCGCGCTACTACGCGGTGGCGTCGCCGCCAGGGCTCGACCCCGTGCCCGACGGCCACGAGGCGGCCCACGCGTGGTGGGTCGACGCCGCGTGCGCTGCTCGCCGAGTGGGAGGCGGGCGTCCGCAAGCTCTACTGGCCCACGTACTTCACCATGCGAGCCCTGGCCACCTCCGGCACGGCCGCCGAGCTCCGGGCCCGGCGGATCGAGACGCGGGAACCCGACGACGACGACCTCGACCGCCTCCCGCGGTCGGTCTTCTGGCAGGACTGAGGATGCAGCGCGTCGTGCGGGTCCTGGCGCCGAACCCGTCCGTGTACACGCTGGAGGGCACCAACACCTGGGTCGTGGGCGAGGACCCCGCGGTCGTGATCGACCCCGGTCCACTCGACCCCGCGCACCTCGACGAGGTGGCGAGGGTGGCCGGTCGGGTGGGCGCGGTCCTCGTCACGCACGACCACCCGGATCACGCGCCCGGGGCGCTCACGTTCGCCCGGCGCGTGGGGGCGCCGCTCCGCGCGTTCCGCCTGGACGGCGCCGAGCACCTGCGCGACGGCGAGCGGATCGACGTGGGCGCGACGGCGTTCGTGGCCGTGCACACCCCGGGCCACTCGTCCGATCACGTGGTCTTCCATCTCCCCGCGGACGGCGCGCTCTTCACCGGCGACGCGGTGCTCGGGCGGGGCACGAGCTTCATCGACCCGCCCGACGGCGACCTCGCGCAGTACCTGCGCTCGCTCAAGCGCATGCAGGACCTGGCGCCGAGGATCCTCTACCCGGGCCACGGCCCGACGGTGCTCCGCGCCGCCGAGAAGCTGCAGGAGTACGTCGAGCACCGGGCGGAGCGCGAGGAGCAGGTGCTGGCCGCCATGGCGGACGGGCCGCGCACGATCATGCAGATGGTCGAGGCGATCTACGCGGACTACCCGGCGGAGGTGCACGCGCTCGCGGCGCGCTCCGTGCTGGCGCACCTGCTGAAGCTGCAGGGCGAGGGACGCGTCGACAAGACGGGAAAGGGCCTGGACGCCGCGTGGTTCACGGTGGTGCCCCGTGCGTGCGAGCGTTGCGGGCGACCGGTGAAGGGCCGGGCCCGCTACTGCAACACCTGCAGCCTGATCATCCTGCAGGAGGGTGCGCGAGCGCGGAGTAGCCGTCGACCGCACTCACATGACCACGCTACGGAGCCCGGGCCGCACGAGGTAGCGGGACCGAGCCAGCACGGCCACCCGTCCGGCCCGCTCGAGCCGCCGCAACGCGCGGTTCACCGACTCGCGCGAGGTGCCGGCCAGCGCGGCGAGATCCTCCTGGGTGAGCGGCAGCGCCAGCAGGATGCCGCCGGGTACGGGACGCCCGAACCGCCCGGCCAGGTCCGTCAGGCGTCGGTCCACGCGGTCGGCCACGTCCGACCACGCGAGGTCCAGCGCGAGCGCTGCGGCCCTGCGCGCGCGCTCGGCCACGAGCGACTCCGCCACCGTCGCCCGTGAGCGGACGCAGCCGACAGGGCCGCAGCGCGCGCACCGTCACGAGCGACGGCTCGCGATCGGGCTCGCCCACCAGGTCGCCGGGCCCGAGCACGTCGAGGGCCAGGACCCGGCCGTCGGACGAGACGGCGGTGGCGAGCAGCGCGCCGGTCTCGATCACGCTCGCGTGCGGGCACGCCTCGCCCTGGCGCACGACCTCCTGGCCGGTGCGCACCGCGACGAGGGGGAGCGGTTGATCGGGGCGGGGCAGACGCGCCGCCATGAGCACCACTCCTTCCGGGGGCGACGAGCGTATCCGGGGCGGGTGACACGGCCGCGCGCGTTCCCATCCGCGGGGAGGAACGGATAGGCTGTCGCCGACCCGACCATCGAGCGCGGCGAGGAGGTCCCGTGGCGAAGCCCAAGATCGAGGTCGCCCTGGCGTCCGTCCCCATCTTCGAGGCGCTCTCCAAGCGGCAGCTGAAGAAGGTCGCGTCCGTGGCGGAGGTCGTGAACTACATGGGCGGGCACTCCATCGTGAAGGAGGGCGACGAGGGGGAGAGCATCTTCATCGTGCTGGCGGGCCAGGCCAAGGTGACGGTGAAGGGCCGCACCGTGGGCCGCACGCTCCCGGGGGATCACTTCGGCGAGATCTCGCTCCTCGACGGCGGGCCGCGCACGGCCAGCGTGGTGAGCGAGACCCCCATGACGATGCTCGTGATCGACCGGAAGGACTTCCAGAAGGTCCTGAACGACGATCCCACGGTCACCATCGCGCTGATGGAGAACCTCGCGCGCATGATCCGGCGGGTGGACCGGTCGCTCGCCCGCTGAAGCCCGGTAGCCTGGGCCCATGAACGCCGAGTTCCACACCGCCGACGATCCGGAGACCGTCGTGGCCACCGTCACGTGGGACGGGACGGTTCGCATCGCGTGCGAGGACGACGCGGTCCGCGCCCAGCTGGAGCGGGCCTACCGGCACACACCGGTGGTCACCGACGATGCGTCCTACCGGCGTCTCGGCACCAGCGGCGAGGTCGTGATCCAGCCCGGAGACCTCGAGTGGTTCCGTGCGGCGTCGCAGGTGCGCGGCCCCGCCGAGACCGGCCTGGTGGCCCGCCTCGTCCCGGGCGTGCGCGAAGGAGGGTTCGATCCGGCGGCGGGCTACCGGACCTTCGAAGCCTCGATCGAGCGCCTCTCGACCCAAGGCGAGTGAGCGGTCTAGCCGTTCGCCGCGACCCAGGCCTGGCCTTCAGCGCAGAACGCGCGGAAGTCGCAGTAGCGGCAGGCCGGCCCCGGCGTGGGGGCGAACGACCCGTCCGCGATGGCGTCGAGCGCCGTCTCCACCCGCGACCGCACCGCCTCCGGGATCGCCGAGGGGACGCGTCATCTCCTCGCCGGTCTTCAGGTAGACGTAGGTGAGCGTGAGCTCCTCGGGGCGCCTTGTCCCAGATCTCCACGCACGCCAGTCCGTAGAGGTCGAGCTGGAGGCCCGAGAGCGGGTCGTCGTCCGCGGGGCGCTGGCCGGTCTTCCAGTCGACGACCTCCCAGGGCCCGTCGTGCACGCCGTAGATCGCGTCGATGCGCCCGCTCACCGCGTACGCGACCCGCGCGCAGCATGAACGCGCGCTCGGCGAACAGCGGCGTGAGCGACGCGAAGCGGCTCTCCAGGAACGCCTGGCGGAGCCGGTCCACGCGGCCGGGGTCGCCCGCGAGCTCCTCGTCGGTGAGGTCGGGGGCGTCGTCGACCTCCAGCAGCTGGCCCTGACCGCGCGCGCGCCGCTCGATCCAGCCGTGGATCTCCGTGCCGATGCGCGCCGCCGGTCCGCTGAAGCGCGGGAGCGGGCGCACGCTCGACCAGTAGAAGCGCTTGGGGCACTGCGCGTACGTCATCACGGAGCTCACCGAGAGCGTCTGCGGCGCGCCCTCGACGCCGGGGCCACGCTCGGCGGCCTCGCGCTCGCGCAGGTGCGCGGCGAGCTGGCGCTGCGCGGATGCCGCCCGCTCGAAGGCGGCGCGGTCCTCCTCGCCGAGCGCGTCGAGCAGCGAGGGCTGGACGCCGCCCGACGCCACCGCGTCGACGGCCGCCGTCGCGCCATCCGTCCGCGAAGAGCGCGTCCGCGTCGTCGGGCTTGGCGGGGCCGGGCCAGGGCCGCACGAGCCCCTGCCGGTAGCCGAGCATCGGGTTCTCCTCGGCCGTCGATGCCCTCCGCCAGCTCCAGCGTGGCCTCGCCCGTGGCGGCGCCCCAGTCCGCGAGCTCGGCGAAGAACTCGCTGGGACCCTTGGCCATCACGAGCTCGCCGTACCACTGCGAGCCGCTCACGTGCAGCGACCGGCGCGCGCGCGTGAGCGCCACGTACATCGTGCGGCGCTCCTCCACGACCTCCTGCGCCTGCAGGTCGCGCTTGAAGTGGGAGAGCACGCCGTCGAAGGCGGGCAGGATGGCGGCGTCGCCGCGCAGCTCGAAGTCGAGCGAGTAGCCGCGCTCGGCAGGGTTCTGCTGGATCCGCTTGGACGGCATCAGGCCGGTGGCCACGCCCGGGCACGAACACGTGGTCGAACTCGAGCCCCTTGGCCTGGTGGATCGTCATCACCTTCACGGCGTCCTCGTCGGAGGGCTGGACCGGCTCCCACTCCTCCTTGTCGAGGGCCTCCACGTCGTCGACGTACTGCAGGAACGCGCGCAGCGTGAGCTCGCCCTCGACGGGCTCGAACGCGTGCACCTGGTCGAGGAACGCGCCGAGGTTGCGCGCGCGCTGCGCCCCGACCGCGCGATCGGTCCCGGCCTCGAGCTCCTCCACGATGCCGGTGCGCCGGATCACCTCGCCGAAGAACTCGGGGACCGGGCGACGGGCCTCGACGCGCAGCGCCTCGCAGCTCGCGCCGGAACGTCTCGAGGCGCGTGCGGCCCTCGTCGCTCAGGCCCTCGATGTCGTCGAGGTGCTCGAGCGCCTCGGCGAACAGGAACGGCGTCTCCTCGTCGTCGTTGCCGTCCTCGCGCCAGGCGTAGTTCATGTCCTTGGCCCAGCGCGCCACCAGCGCGAGGTCCTTGAAGCCCACGCGGTAGCGGGGCCCCAGGAGGATCCGGGCGAGCGCCACCGAGGCCATCGGGTCGTTGGCCGCGCGCGCGTACGCGAGGACGTCCACCACCTCGGGAAGCTTCAGCAGCCCGGCGAGCCCCACGATCTCCACCGGGATGCCGCGGTCCTCGAACGCGCGCTGCAGCAGGAAGAACAGGCGCGAGGTCCGGCAGAGCACCGCGACGTCCGACCAGGCCGCGCCCTCCGCGTGCAGCGCCTCGATCCGGTCGGCGATCCAGCGCGCCTCGGTGAGCTCGTCGAGGTGCGTGGCGAGCGTCACGTCGCCCTCGCCGTTGGCGGGCCACGGCACGAGCTCCTTCTCGGGGTCGGGACGCTGCGCGGCCGGCAGCGGCGCGATGATCGCGTCGGCGGCGTGCAGGATGCGGGCGCCCGAGCGGAAGTTGGTGAACAGCGGGAGCCGCGCGGCCTCGGCGCCGTCGGCGCGACGGAACCGCTGCGGGAACTCCAGCAGGTTGTAGAGCGAGGCGCCGCGCCAGGCGTAGATGTTCTGGTCGGGGTCGCCCACCGCGGTCACGGGGTGCCCGCCGCCGAAGAGGGCCTCCATCAGCCGCGCCTGCGCGACGTTCGTGTCCTGGTACTCGTCGAGCAGCACGGCGGCGAAGCGGTCCCGGTACTCGCGGCCCACCTCCGGGTGCTCGGTGGCCACGCGCATCGCGAGCTCGATCTGGTCGCCGAAGTCGATCACGCCCAGGTCGCGCTTGAGGCGGCGGAAGACCTTCACGGCCTCGGCGAGCTCCACGCGATCCTGGGCCGCGTAGAACGCCTTGTCCGACCGGTGGCCCTTCAGCGCCTCCAGCCGCTCCAGCGTTGTGCGCGACGATCGCGTCGGGATCCACCAGGTGGTTCTGGGCCTGCTCGTCGAGCTTCAGGATCTTGTCCACCACCGACGGCTGCCATTCCGTCTTCACGTGCTGGAACGTCATCTCGTCGAGGACCCGTCCGGCGAGGTCCACGCGCTGCGCCTGGGAGAGCACGCGCTGCCCGGGCTCGATGCCCGCGAGCATGCCGTAGCGGTCGATCACCTGCGCGGCCAGGCCGTGGTAGTTCAGGATCTCCGGCTCCTCGCCCTCGTCGAGCTCGACGGTGGCCAGGGCGCGGCGCACGCGCTGGCGCAGGTTCTCGGTGGCCTTCACGGTGAAGGTGAGCGCGAGCACGTTGCCCGGGAGCGCGCCCTCGTGCTCCGCGGGGATGCGGCCGAGCGCCACCAGCGCGAGGTAGACCACGCGCGCGGCCATCACCGAGGTCTTGCCCGAGCCGGCGCCCGCCACCAGCACGTAGGGCTCCAGCGGCATCGAGATGGCGGCCCACTGTTCGGGGGTGGGCTCGGCGCCGCCCATCGCGGCCACGATCTCGGGAGGCATCGTCGTGGTGCTCATGCCGGCGCCGCCTCGGGGTGCCGCCTGAGCGCGTCCACGGGGAACACGGGCTGGCCCTCGGGGTAGAGGGGACAGAGCGTGCGGAAGTCGCAGAAGCGGCAGTTCGCGTACGGGTTGGGGTGGTAGACCTCGGCCGCGTTCAGCTCCTTCTTCCGCGCGATCAGGGCGGCCAGGCGCTCGCGCATCCGCGCCTGGTACTCCTCCTCGTCGCGCGGGTTGATGGGCATCTTGCGGAACTGGATCTCGCGGGCTCTTCCAGTTGCCGCGCAGGAACGCGAGCTCCACGACGCGCACCGGCTTGAACGCCGCGAGCTCCTCCGCCTCCTGCACCGCCAGGTAGTAGATGCCGAGCTGCAGGCTGTCCTCGGGCGGCCCGGCGTTGTCGCTCTTGCCGGTCTTGAAGTCGGTGATGGTGGTGCCGTCCTTCACGGACGGCCCGATCCGGTCGATGTAGCCGATCACCAGCACGCCCTCGAACTCGAACTCGAAGAACTGCTCGATGCCGAGCGCGGGCGTGTCGCCGTAGGTCTCGAACCAGTTGCGCAGCATGTGCTCGCGCGCCAGGTGGCGGAACGCCTCGGAGACGGCGAGCGACGGGAACTCCTGCGGGCGCCAGCGCGCCTCCAGCGCCTCCACCATCGCGCGCGGCTCCTTCGCGATCTCGCCGCGCTCGGTCTCCTCGATGATCTTGTGCACGGTCTTGCCCACCCACGCGTGGTACCCGCCGGGACGGCCGAGGCCGAGCTCGTCGCCGAGCACGTGCATCAGCTCGCACGCCTCCAGGTTGGACAGGCGCGAGTACGAGACGCGGACCTGCTCGTGCAGCGGGCGGCCCGTGTCGGTCCAGTCGTGCTGGAACCACCAGCGTGCCGGGTCGACGCCCAGCGCCGTGATGCCCTCGAGCGCCGCGAGGCGCCGCCAGGCGGGGAGATCGGGGGTCGGCGAGCTGGTGTCGCCACGTGGCGGAGGCTTCGCGCACGGAGACCGGCTCCTCGAACGGGCCCGCCGGGGCGTGCGTCCACGTCAGGCCGCGCTCGTGCACGAAGCGGGAGCGCACGCTCAGCTCGTCGGCATCGGGATGGGCGTCGGCGCAGACGAGCACGACGCGCTTGCGGGCGCGCGCGAGCACCGTGTCGAACAGGCGCCGCTCCTCCTCCAGCCGTTCGCGGTTGCGCTCGGCGTTCGTGATCACGCGGTCGAGCACCGCCAGGTCGAACATGGGCTCCGCGCGGTGCACGCTCGGGAAGTTGCCCTCGCTCACGCCGGTCACGAGGACCGCGTCGAACTCGCGCCCGACCGTGCCGTGGGCGGTGAGCACGCGGACGGCGTCGGGGCGGGAGCGCTCCCACGCCGAGTGGCCGGGCCCGTGCTCGCCGGCATCGAGCGATTCCAGGAACCCCTGCACGCTCTTGTCGGCGCCGTCGTCGGCCTCGGCCACGACGTTCGCGAAGGTCACCACCGTGTCGAGCTCGCGGCGCGCCTCGGCCTCGTGCCCGGCCGCGCTCCACCAGCTGCAGCGAACAGGGGAGCTCCTCCCAGAGCACGCGGAACGCATCCTGCACCGACATGCCCGCGAACAGCGATGCCTTCGCGAGCGCCTCGCGGGCGGCGCGCACCGTCTCGGCCTCGTCCGGGGTGAGCCCCTCGTCCACGTCGAGGGCATCCGCCGATCGAGCCGGTCTCCGCGCGCGCGGTGCGCAGGAGCCCGCGCGCGGTGGCGGGGGAGAGCCCCACGACGTCGGAGGTGAGCAGCGGCTCGACGAGCTCCTCGCGTTGGGGGTCGTCCGCCACGAGCCAGCGGAGCGCCAGGACGTAGGGGCGCGTGGCGGGCTCGGCCGTGAGGGAGAGCCCGCGCTCGGGCACCGCGCGGGGGATGCGGGCGTCGTCGAGCGCGCGCAGCAGCCCGCCCAGGTGCGCACCCTGGCGCCGGACCACGACGGCCATCTCCGACCACGCGATGCCGTCCTCCACGTGGAGTCGCCGCAGCTCTCGCGCCACGGCGGCGTGCTCCTCGGAGGCGTGCGGCGTGACCCAGGCCTCGATCCGCGCGGACGTCGGCGTTCGATGATTCGTGGTGAGGGTCAGCGGCGGTCGATCCGGGGAAGGTCTCCGCGAACCGGTCGAGCGGCAGACGCGACATCCCCTGGAAGGTGAAGACCGCGGCGTCGGGATCGGCCGCGGCCACGAGGTCGTTCGCGCGGAGACCCTTCAAGATGGCCTCCGCGGCGAGCGTGGTGTCCTGCAGGTCGTCGACGAGCAGGTGGTCGAAGAGCGGCGGACCCTCCGACGCCACGTTCGCCGCGCGCTGGAGCAGCGCGCCGAAGTCCACGACGTCGAGGTCGTCGAGCACGTCCTGGTACTCGCCCAGGAACCGTGCGAGCTCCTGCCATCCGGCCAGCCCGCGCCGCTCGGCGGCTTCCGCGATGTCCTCCGGCGTGCGCATCTCCTCCTGGGCGCGCACCAGGAACTGTCGGACCTCGTCCACGAAGCCGCGGAGCTGCAGGAGCGATCCGTACGCGGGCCAGTCGGCGAGGGTCCGCGTTGGCGAGCAGCTCGCGCACCTTGGCGAACTGCTCGGCGGCGCCGAGCACCTGCGGCGGCTCGTCGTAGCCGAGCTCCGTGAACCGCTCCCGCAGGATCCGGTTGGCGAGGCCGTGGAAGGTCACCACCTGCAGGCCGGGCAGCGACGTGGAGAGCCGGGCCAGGAGCGCCGAGCGTGCGGCGTCGCGCCCGGCAACCGAGCCCGCCACGAACGCGACCCGTTCGGGGTCGGCGCCACCCTCGATCAATCGGGCGAAGCGCTCCCGCAGGACCGTGGACTTGCCGGTGCCCGCGCCACCCGTCACCAACAGGGCGCCGTCCCCGTGATCGAGGACACGCTGCTGATCACCATCGGGGAGGAACGGGGGGGCCGTCACAAGGGGATGCTACCCGCAGGGAACGACACGGGCTTCGCGCGGCTGCGCCGCCCCGGGGACGGTACGGCAGGGCGACCGGACCCTCGAGTCAGGGCTACACTCGCACGCATGGTGAATCCCGACGGGAGCAGGGGCGCCGGATTCGGGGATCCGGAGCAGAAGCAGGAGCTGTTGGAGGAGCACCAAGCGGAGATGCGGCGCGAGCTCGAGATGGCCCACGAGGCCAAGCTCCTCGAAGGAGCCGAAGGATCGAAGTCCGGCGGGCGTCGTTGGTGGAACCGCCTGTTCCACCGCTCCAGTTCTGAGGGCTGACCCGCAGCGGCCTGCACGGCCGAGCGCCGCTGACTCAGACGTCGGGACGGGGCGGCAACGAGACGCCGGTGGGCTCGTCGGAGAGATCGCCCGGCGGCGCATGCTCGATCTCGCGGCGGTACCAACGCTCGATGTCGGCGGGGCCGATGGCGCCCACGAGTCGTCCGTCTTCCAGCACGAAGCCCTCGCGGCCTGAAAGCCACTCGAGCACCTCCTCGAGGGTCTCTTGCGGGGTGAACAAAGGGGTCTGCGTGAGCGGGATCATCGCGTCGCGCACCGGGCGCATCGGGTCACGGGTCCCGACCGGCCGCGCCGAGTCCATCGAAACGGTGCCGATGAGCCGACCGTCGGCCTCGGTGACCGGGAACCGCTGGTCGGGCGTGCCGCCGCGCAGGGCGTGGTCGAGCGCATCGGTGAGCGTCATGTCCGCCGGCACGGTGGTCGGCGGGGGACGCATCGCGTCGGCGGCGGTGCCCTTCGCGAGGTTGTCGCGGAACGCGATGCGCCCGTCCATGCCGCGACCAGTCACCAGCATGATGAACCCGAGGTAGCCGCAGAAGATGGCGAGGAACGTGTCGTTCTGCGAGAACCGATACGCCGCGAACGCGAAGAGCCCCAGGCCCATGGCGATCCCGACGTAGCCCGCCGTGCGGAGCGCGGTCCGACGGCTGCGCGTGATGCCCCAGACCGCGGCCAGGAGCATCCGCCCGCCGTCCAGTGGGAACCCGGGAAGCGTGTTCATGGCCGCGAAGAGCAGGCTCAGGAACGCGAGGTAGTCGAAGATGGAATGCACGGTGCCGTGGGAGATCTGCGCGGCCGCCCAGAAGACGCCGGACATCACCAGCGTCGTGAACGGCCCCACGAAGGCCACCAGGAACTCGCCGAGCGGTCCGCGCGCGTTCGCGCGCGTCTCGGTGGCGCCGCCCCAGAACACCAGGGTGATGCCGGAGACGGGCAGGTCCAGTGCGCGAGCGGTCACCGCGTGCGCGGCCTCGTGCAGCAGCACGCTCCCGAAGAAGAGCACGCCCGTGAACACCGCGAGCACGATGGCGGTGGCGGGCGTCTCGCGCGCGAACCCCTGCGTGAGCCCGACGTACTGCGCCCACACGTAGATCACCGCGAGCAGCATCCACGAGGAGCCCACGAACAGCGGGATCCCCCGGATCGTCGCGACTTTCCAACGCCGTCCCATGGCGTCGAGCGTACCCGGCCACCCTGGTTCTCGCGGGAGGGTGAGCCCATGCCCCCGTCGCGGATACTGGGCGGCGTGCGCCGCCGGTTGCTCCTCCTCGCCATCGTGTTGGTCGTTCTCGCGGCATGCGACGGAGGTGGTGGCGACACATCGCCCAGCTCGTCGCCCCAGTTCCCTTCTCCCTCTCCCGGGTGCGCGCCCACGACGACGAACGTGATCCGCGCGGTCTCCCTCTCGTTCGATCGCGATTGCCTGGCCGTGCCGGCCGGTTCCCCGTCCACGATCGATTTCGCCAACGACGATGCGGGGGAGTCGCACAACGTCGCGATGTACCCGGCCGACAGCTGCCTCGGGAAGGCGGTGGCCGCGAACAGGGAGCCTCGCTGCCAAGACGCGACGGGTCCCGCCGTCTACCGCGGATCCGTGATCTTGGGGGTTGAGCGGATCACGTACGACGTCCCGGCACTACCCGACGGCGCCTACGTCTTCGTCTGCGAGGTCCACCTGTTCATGCATGGCGCGTTCCGCGTCCGTTGAGCGGGTTCACCTTTCGCGCCTCTCGCCGCTCTGTCAGGGTGAGAGGAGTTGACCGACACGCATGACTTCGATGCGATCTGGCGCGAGGCCGGACCTGTGATCTGGCGCGCCGTCTATGCGTATTCGGGCGGGCGCCGGGATGTGGCCGACGACGCCGTGGCCGAAGCGTTCGCGCGCGCGATCGCTCGTCCAGAGACCGTCCGCGAGCCTGTGCCGTACCTCTATCGAGTGGCGTTCCGGATCGCCGCCGCCGACCTCAAAGAGGCGAGCCGCCAAACCGAGCTCCTCCAGTCCGACCGGACGGCTGAGGATCCCGAGCCGGCGGCAGACCTCATGGCCGCCCTCCGGCGCCTCAGCCCGTCGCAACGCGCCTCGGTCTACCTCCACTACCGTGCGGACCTCCCGGTCCGCGAGGTCGCCCAGGTCATGGGCACCAGCTCTGCTGCGGTGAGGGTCCATCTCATGCGCGGCCGCCGACGCCTCGCCGAACTCCTCCGTGAGTCGGAGGAGGTGGAGGCATGACCGACCGCTGGCGCGCCGCCCTCCGCGACCTCGACGAGCTTGGACCCGACGGATCGGTCTACCGGCGCGCCCGACAGGGGCCTTCGCACCCGGACACGCCGGAGGGTCCCAGCCGTGCCAAGCGTCTGGTTGCAGGCGTGACAGCGGCGGCGGTCTTCGCCCTGGCCGCCGGGTTCGCGTGGCGTGCCCTCCGCCCGTCGGGGGAGTCTGCGGCCGCCGCCCCTGCGCCGGGAACCGTGGTGGCGCTCGGCGAGGACGGCTCGACGCTGTGGCCCGAGAACACGGCCGCCGGCCTGAGGGCTGCCCAGGCCGAGGCCGACGCGGGGAACCTCGCGTGGCGCCTGGATCCCGAGGAGGTGGCCACGAGGTTCGCGAACCAGGTCCTCGGGTGGAACCCCGGCAACTACGGGATCGACACGACGGTCACCAAGACTCTCCAAGGGTCAGTTGTCGGCATGACCGCGCGGGTGACCAGATATGCGTTGCCGTGCCCAGCTCCGGTCAACGATCACATGGGTCCCATGTGTGCCGGTGGCGCGGAAGACATCGCGCTCGCCGAGGCCGTCACCACCGGCGCCGCCGGCGTCTGGTCGGTGGTGTCTGTCACCGCGCCCACCTCGCCCGCCGCGGCCCTCGAGGTCCAGCCCGGCCTGGTGATCGCGAACGGTGGGACGTCGACGGGAAGTGTGGAAGGCGTCGACCTTGCCCGCACGGAGGCCGGCTCCTTCATCGGCGATGTCGGAGGCGGAGGGTCGTGCGAGGCCCCGCACGGCGGGTCGCAGGAGGGGCCCCGCGTGGCGATCGACGTGACCGTTCGGCCCGATGCGGTCGCGGGAACGGATTGCGGTCCCGCGGCGCCCGGGTTCGTCTGGGCCGGGGCCGCGGTGGACCCGGAGACGACGCAGCTCACCGATCCGCTCGACGGAAGCACGGTGTTCGTGTCGTTCGCCGCGGCGCCGATCGTGGTGTCGATCCCCGAGAACGTGCCAACCGAGAGCGCCGGCCCAACCGGGGTCGCGTCCGGGTTGTCGAGCTACACCGACCCAGCCGGCTGGAGCGTCTCGTACCCGTCTGCTTGGTCGGTGAGCCCCATCGACATCCAAGGCAGGGTCAATGCGCAGGGTGTCGTCATCGCGAACGGACCGGGCGGACTCGCGTCTCCGAACGCGGCCACGCCCGGCCCGGTCGGCCCCGATCTCGGATCGGCGGCGTCCGACCTCGTCGCGCTCGGCATCACGGCGTGGTCTGGCGGACCACCGGGGGGCCCACAGGTGGATGACGACACGCCCCTGCCGCTTTCCGCGTCCGATCTGAAGGTGCCGCCCGGCACGTGCACGGTCTGCCCCGCGGGCATGAACATCCAGACGAACGGCGTGGGATATGAGATCGCCCTCTGGGCCGGCCGCGATGCCTCGGAAGCCGACATCGCGGCCGCCCGAGCCATCATCGAGTCGTTCACGGGGGCCGCGCTGCGATCCGGAACGGTCACGGCAGGGTGGACTCCCTTGTTCATGCCGCAGGGTGGGTTCCCGAAGGGTGAGGGAACGGCGGCCGTCCTCACCGGGACACCGGAGCTTCAGCGACTCGGCGTGATCTACGTGATGCATCCGGCCTCTGGCCCGATCTACGCCCTGGACCTGGTGCCCGACACCTGCGGCGAGGGCCAAGACCAGCGGTGGGATGCGCAGGCGCAGGAGATCCGCGTCACTTGCCCCGATGGGACCGTGATCAGGTTCGACCCGGAGGGGCGCCCCCTCCCCGGCAACCCTGCGGGCGCTGATCGGCAACTCCAGGCCTACGCCGTGATCCGATCTTGGGACGGCCAGTTCCTCCTCGGTGTCTCCGAGCCGTACTTCGAAGAGGCACGGTGGACACCGTGACCGATCGAGGCGGCGCGCTCCCGCCGACGCATAGGTTCGGCACGTAGGCCGGTCCGTTCGTGGGCCTACGTTGGGAGGGTGACCGACGTCGTCCTGTTCACGCGCGACCTGCGCGTGCACGATCATCATGCGCTGAGCGCCGCCTGCCGAGCGGGAGGGCGAGTCATCTCGCTCTTCGTATTCGACCCTGGACTCCTCGGCCGCTCGCCCAACCGCGACCGGTTCCTGACCGAGTCCCTGACCGATCTCGATCGATCCCTCGTCAAGCTCCGCGGCGGGCTCGTCACCCGCGAGGGCGACCCCGTGGCTCACGTCGTTGACCTCGTTCGGCGCGGAGATGTACGGGCTGTGCACCTCTCGGAGGACGTCAGCGCGTTCGCACGGCGGCGTGATCGCCGACTGCGCGACGCGCTCGAGCCGCTCGGCGTCCCGCTCCTCGTCCATCCCGGCAATGCCGTCGTCGCGCCCGGCGACGTGGTGCCGGCCGCCAAACTCGTCTACTCCGTCTTCACGCCGTATCACCGTGCGTGGGCCGAGGCTCCCCGCCGACCGCTCGATCCCGTGCCCGCGAGGATCGAGCTCCCTCCCGGTCTGGAGCCCGGCCCACGCCCGAACCCGTCCGCTGTCCGTGCCGAATCCATCGATCTGGCGCCCGGGGGCGAGAGCGCCGGGCGTCGGCACCTCGACGCGTACCTCGCCACCGACGCGACTCGTTACGCGGACGTGCGCGACGACCTCGCCGCCGATAGCACCTCCCGCCTCTCGGCCTACCTACGGTTCGGATGCC
Source organism: uncultured Actinomycetes bacterium (assembly GCA_963810915.1). Lineage (GTDB taxonomy): Bacteria > Actinomycetota > UBA4738 > UBA4738 > HRBIN12 > JAOUEA01. The sequence continues at coordinate 83,341 of CAWEPH010000007.1, forward strand.
TCTCGGCGACCGAGGTCGTCGAACGGGCCGCCGCGATCCCGGGCACGGAGGCGCTGATCCGCCAGCTTGCCTGGCGCGACTTCTACGGACAGCTGCTCGCGCACGATCCGACCTTGCAGTGGCGGAGCCTCCGGGAGCCGCCTCGCGACATCCCGACGCCTCCCGAGCACGCCGCGTTCTTCTTCGGGTGCTGGCAGGAAGGACGCACCGGCATCCCGCTCGTGGATGCGGGGATGCGGCAGCTCCGGCGCGAGGGCTGGATGCACAACCGCGCGCGCATGGTGGTCGCGTCCTACCTGACGCGACGTCTGGGCATCCCGTGGCAGGAGGGGGCGGCGCATTTCATGCGCTGGCTCGTCGACGGCGACCCGGCCAGCAACGCGGGCGGGTGGCAGTGGGCGGCAGGGATCGGCACGGACCCGCGACGGTCGCGTTCGTTCAATCCCGTGCGCCAGGCCGAGCGCTTCGATCCGGCCGGGGCCTACGTCCGACGGTACGTCCGTGAGCTCGCCGGCACGCCCGCAGGACTCATCTTCGCGCCCTGGAAGGAACCGGAGGTGTTGCGGGCCACCGGTTACCCCGCTCCGATCCTCGAGGTGCCGGCGGCGCGACCGACCCCCGTTCAGACCAGCTTCGTCTGATCGTCCTCCTCAGAGGATTCCAGCTCGACGTCGAGCATGCTGCCCAGCTCCTGTGCGTTGCGCACGGCGAAGTCGCGGTAGCAGTTGTTCATGAGGACGTGCGTCTCGCGCGCCTGCTCGGCGAGCGTCTCGATCTTGGGCACCCACTCGCGCAGCTCGCCCTGGGGGTAGTCGTACCGGAACCGCTCGCTGGCGGTCTCGCTCTTCACGTTCCATGCGGCGGTGTTTCGACCGTGGAAACGCACCATCGCCAGATCGCTCGCCGTCGTCGCGGCGACGGGAGGCAGGCTCGAGTCGAACCCCTGCGGCATGTCGACGCAGACGTAGGGGAGGTCGAGGGACTCCAGGAAGCCGAGGGTCTCCTCGACGTTGTCCTCACGCATCCACGATGCGTGGCGGAACTCGACGGCGACGCGGAAGTCCCGCAGCCGTCCGGCGCATTCCTCGATGTACGCCTTGTTCTTGCGACTGATCGTGAACCACTGGGGGAACTGGAAGAGCACGGCGCCGAGCTTGCCCGCGGAGTGCAGAGGCATCAGGGCGTCGTGGAACCGATGCCACACCTCGTCGACAGCCTCCTCCGGAAGCTTGTCTCGATACACGAACCGTTTGTCGAGCGCGCCCTCGGGCAGGGACTCACGGACGTCCGCGTAGAGCGAGTCAGGTCGCGTCGGATGGTTCGTGAGCAGCGAGTAGGCCTTGATGTTGAACGTGAACCGCGGCGGTGTGCGTTCGATCCACAGGACGGAGTTCTTCTCCGACGGCGGGAAGTAGTAGCTGGAATCCACCTCCACCAGCGGGAACCGGGTGGCGTAGAAGCGGAGCCGGGCCTCGGCCGTCTTCGTGCCGGGCGGGTAGAAGTGGCCGTCCTTGACCAGCGTCGGATCCGTCCAGGAAGACGTCCCGATCAGGATGCTTCCGACCGCCGTGCCTCCTTCTTCGCGGCCCTCGCGTCCTTGCGCGCGAAGGCCTTGTCCTTCGCCGCGATCGCCGTCTCCTTCGCCTTCATGAGGAGCCTGCGGGCCCAGACGTATTCGGTGGCGAGGATGCCGAGCCCGACGAAGATCAGGGCCCAGCCCGGCAGGACGGGGAGGGCGAGGCCGGCGATCCCGAGCAGGAGCACGAGCACGCCCGCGATCGTGACGGCCACCCGCCGCGCGTTGCGTGCGACGAACAGCGCCACGGCCTTGAACGGAACGACCGCCGGGTGGTCGTGCCAGCGCCGCTCCAGCTCCGGTTCGGTCGCGGCGATCTCCGCGACGACCGCATCGGCGTCGCGCTCCTCGGGGTCGTCGCCCCACACGTCATGGTGGTGCGGGTGGGAGCTCATCGAGCGTCCATCCTCTCACGTTCCGGTTCCGCGGTGGCACGCAGCGAGGCCGCCACCGCGACCCCCAGGATGCACGCGATCGCGACCAGGGAGATCCAGATCGGGATGTGGACGACGTCGGTGAGGAGCATCTTCGCGCCCACGAAGCCCAGCACCACCGCCAACCCGGTCTTGAGGTAGCGGAACCGGTCGATCAAGCCGGCCAGGAGGAAATACAGCGCCCGCAGCCCCAGGATCGCGAACGCGTTGGATGTGAAGACCAAGAAGGTGTCGTCGGTAACGGCGAAGATCGCCGGGATCGAGTCCACCGCGAAGACGATGTCGGTCGTCTCGACCACGACGAGCACCGCGAGGAGGGGGGTGGCGAGCCGTCGGCCGCCCTCGCGGACCGTGAATCGTGGGCCCGCATACGTCTCCGTCATGGGGACGGTGCGCCGCATCAGCCGCAGGACCGGGTTCTTGCCGGGATCGGTGTGCTGCGTGTGGGCCGATGCCATGCGCACCGCGGTGAAGACCAGGAAGGCACCGAACACGTAGATCATCCAGTGGAACTGCTCCAGCAGCGTGGCGCCGGCCGCGATGAAGATCGCGCGGAACACCAGCGCTCCGAGCACGCCCCAGAACAGCACGCGGTGTTGATAGCGGGCCGGCACGGCGAAGTACCCGAAGATCAACGCGAAGACGAAGATGTTGTCGACGGAGAGGCTCTTCTCGATCAGGTAGCCGGCCAGGTACTGGCCGCCGGCTGCAGGCCCCCACTCGGCCCAGATCAGGGCGCCGAATGCGAGCGCCAGCCCGATCCACACGCCGCTCCAGATCCCCGCCTCGCGCATCGAGACCTCGTGCGCTTCGCGGTTCAAGACAAGGAGATCGAGGGCCAGCATCGCCAGGATGAAGCCGACGAACGCTCCCCACATCCACGGCTCGACGTGCATCCCCGCTCCTTCGGTCGTGGGTGCGGCCCTCGCCGCGCCCCGTCGGCCGAAGGTCTTCCCCGATCCTCGCGGATCGACGCCACCGGGTCCTCGGATGGACCGTCTTGACGATGACGCCCGCGGGGGTACTCCCCTTCGGTGCTGCTTCTCAGGTATCCGCCGCCGAGTTTATCGTGGATCGCTCGGTCGACGAACTAGTCGTCGCCGCCCCCTCCACCTCCGTCGTCACCACCACCGCGTCGTCGCCCGGCGAGGGGGAGGGCGGAACTCGATCCGGATCCGTGTCCCGGCTTCTCGGGGGAACCTGTGGACGTCGAGTGCGACGAACCCCCCGAAGACGATCCATCCGACGAGCCGCCGCCTCCCGCGGACCCGCCCGTGGGAGCCGGTGAGAGCGTGCCCGGGTGCGGGGAATGGGTCGGACCCTCGTGGGCCGTCGTTCCCTGGTCCGGCTTGGGTGAGGCCGATCCTCCGTTGGTCGCCGCCACCGGGCGCACGGGATAGGCAGGGTCGTTCAGATCCTGGCCGGCCACGGCGAAGGTGGCGAAGGAGAGGGAGAGTGCGATGCCCAGACCGCCCAGGGCGTAGATCGCGATGATCAGTCCACGCCTCATCCACACCAACCTAGCCCGGGCAAGGCTAAGACCCGGTTAAGGGCGTCGGAGGCCCGTGTCCGGGACGCAGATCCCGCGGCCAGCGCTTCATCTCGAAGAACTCAGGACGTTCTGCGAGCCAACGGATGTGTTCCCACCAGGCGAGTGCCTCGTCGCCTGAGGGCGCCAGCGAGAGGATCGGTCCGTAGGCCGGCTTCGAACCATCGATCGTGAAGGTCGGCACACCGAAGACGCTGCGATCGCGGGCGGCGAGATGTTCGGCGACGACCTCATCGACGATACGCGGATCGACGTCCGCGCGATCCGGCAGCCTTCCGAGACCCGCCTCGGTGGCGGCCTCGACCAACAGGGCACCGGATATCTCATCCTTCTCAACGTGGAGCCGTCGCCCGAGGGCGACGTAGAGCGCCTCGAAGGCCGACCCGCCGGCCTCGCGCCGCGCCAGCGCGAGCGCGAGGATCGCGTGTCCGTAACGCGATGCTGCCTCCCGGAACGGCAGGCCCGGCTCCGACGCGTTGAGCTCGAGGCTGAAGAGCTTCCACTCGATGTCGAGCGCGCCGCGATCACGGAGATCGCGGAACCAGGTCGCCGTTTGCCATGCCCAGGGACATGACGGATCGACCCACAGCTCAAGGCGTGACGGCGGGCGGTCGGGCGCGGGCACGGTTCCTCCTCGATCCATGGCGGCTCAGGGTACGGGGGCGGTACCGGCGGCGCGCAACTCCAGCTCGATCCGCGCGCCCCCACCCTCGGCGTCCGCGATCCGCAGGTCTCCGCCCCATTTCTCGGCCAACTCGCGGGCGATGGCGAGGCCGAGGCCCGACCCCCCGCTCGGCGTCCCCCTGCCGCGGTAGAAGCGCTCGGTGACGAGGCCTCGTTCCGCCTGGGGGATCCCCGGGCCGTGATCGCGCACGGCGAGGACGACGCGACCGCCGCGCCCACCGCACTCGAGCTCGATCGGTCCGGCCCCGTACGCGATCGCGTTGTCGATCAGGTTGTCGAGGACCTGGTCCAGGTCGACGGTGTTCGCCAGGGCGCTGCCGCCGTCACCGGTCGCGGTAACGGTCGTGTCTAGCGCCTCGGCACGATCGTGCCACCGGAACACCGCGCGATCGGCGATCTCCCGCAGGTTCACGACGGTCGCGTCGCCCTGCTCCACCTGGTGGGCCATCACGAGCATGCGGTCGACGGTGGCGGCCAGGCGGTCCACTTCGACGTCCGCCGCTTCGATCTGGTGCTTGAGCGCCGGGTCCGTCGCGTCCGAGGCGGCACTCTCGAGGCGAAGCTTCATCCCCGTCAGCGGTGTCCTGAGCTGGTGGGAAGCGTTGGCCACGAACTCGCGCTGCGACCGCACCGTGCGCTCCACCCTGTCGGCCATGTCGTCGAAGGACTCGCCGAGGTCCTGGATCTCCTTCGCGCCGCCGACGTCGCCCGCGCGGGCGCTGAGGTCGCCGTTGCCGAGGCGACGGGCGGTGGCGGCCAGGCTCGTGAGAGGTCGTGCCAGGGAGTTGGCGAGGGCGAATGCGATCAACATGCCTGCCGCGAGCCCGACCAGTCCGATCACCCCGATGCCGATGCGCACGTTGCGAACGGCGACCTTGACCTCCTGGATGTTCTCGGTGATGCGGACCGCGCCCACGACCCCGCCCTCATCCAGCACCGGTGCGGCGGCCAGAAGGAGATCGGCGTTCAGGGTGTCGCTGTGCCGGATGATGGTGTTGGCCGTAGCCGGCACGTGGATGAATGACCCGTCGGGCGCGCAGGCCAGTCCCAGGGAGGTGAGGACCTCGGGACGTAGGCAGGTGGCGTAGTTGTTGAACATCGGCGGGCCTGTGGAGTCGGCGAGCGGGGTGCCGTCCTTGTCCAGCACCAGCACGCGACCGTCGATCTGGCTCGCGTAGTCCTTCGCCTGGCGGTCAAGAGCCGGTCCTTCGACGAGTCCCTCCTTGCCGATGCCTGCCGCGATCGTCTGGGCGCTGAGCAGGGCCTGGCTCTCGACCTCGCTCCGCGCACGCGCCGCGAGGTTGATCCCGAGCGGGATGGTCAGTGCGACGATGACCACGAGGAGGATGTAGCCGAACGCCAGGACGAGCCGGGTACGGACCTTCGTGGCGCCCTCCTCCCCGTTACGGGGCCGGCTCGAGATCCTCGATGGCGGCGAAGCGGAAGCCGACACCGCGGACGGTGGTGATGTACACGGGGTTCGCCGGATCGTCCTCGAGCTTCTTGCGGAGCCAGGAGATATGCACGTCGAGCGTCTTCGTCGGCCCGAACCAATGGGGATCCCAGACCTCGTCCATGATCGTCTCGCGTTTCACCACCTGGCCGGCGTTGTTCATGAGCATGTGCAACAGATCGAACTCCTTGGCGGCGAGCTCCACCTGTTCGTCGTCCTTCGTGACGATGCGCGACGCTGGGTCGAGGGTGATGGCACCGATCTTGACGGGGCCTCTGCGGGCGGTGCCGCGGCCCCGGCGCATGACGGCCCGCATCCTGGCGACGAGCTCACCCGCACTGAATGGCTTGACGACGTAGTCGTCGGCACCGAGCTCCAGACCGACGATCCGGTCTATCTCTTCCCCCCGTGCGGTGAGCATGATGATCGGGACGTCCGAACCTTTGCGGATCTCGCGACACAGGTCGCGCCCGTCTCCGTCGGGAAGCATGACGTCGAGCAGGATCAGGTCGGGTCCTAGTCGACCGAAGGCCTCCCTACCGGACTCGAGCGTCCCGGCGACCTCGGTGTCGAACCCTTCTCGGACGAGGTGCTCTGCGAGGGGCTCAGAGATAGCGGTCTCGTCTTCGACGACGAGCACACGAGGCTTCATGCCTTGATGGTATCGCCTGGGGTTTTGTCACTGTTGCTGTTACCGGGTGGCATTGGGTAGAACTAGCCCCCTCCGAAGGCGAGTTCGGTGTGCGGCGACCGGGGCAGCAAGGGGGAGGGGCCCGATGTCGACAGCAGCAGCAGAGCGAACGTCACGTGCGGCGCGCGTGGGATGGGCACCCATTCGGGCGAGAGTGATATTGGCGGGCTTCAGTCTGTGCGTGTTCGCGCTGGTGGGTGGGCTGGCCTTGGCGGACTGGAACGTCATCCGTCCACTTCTCCCCCAGATGGTGGTTTGGGCGGTGCTCATTGCGGCGGCGGATATGTTGCCTGTCGAATTCTGGGGTCGGGTCTCCTTCACCCTCTCGCTTCCCGGTTGCTCTCGCGGCAGGGCTGTCCCTACCCGCAAGCGCTGTCGGTTTGCTTCTCGTCTTCGCAACCGTCGACCCCCGGGAGTTTCGAGGCGAGTTGGCTTGGGATCGCGCCCTGTTCAACAGAGCGCAGATAGCACTCACCGTGTTGGTGGCCTCAGCGGCCTTTCACGCGATCGACGTGCCTCTTCAGAGTTGGCCGCGTGTCCTTGGGCCAGCCGCCATAGCGGTCGCGCTTGATTGCGCGATCAATCTGCTGCTCATGTGTGCTGGTGCAGCGCTCACCAGATCAGTGCGCCCGCTCTCGGTTCTCGAGAGCTGGTTTCGCGGAGTTCCAGCCCAGTACCTTCTAACGTGGCTGGCACTTGGCTCGCTGGCTCTACTCATGGCCACAGCCAACGCGGCTGTTGGGATGTGGCCCACTGCTGCGTTCCTCGTCCCACTTGCACTTGCTCGGCAAGCATTCGTTCAAACACAGCGCGTTGACGAGGCAGAGCGAAGCCTGGAACTCAAGGACGATGCGCTCTTGGCTGCTACTGAATGCGTCATCGAGGAGCGTCGGGACGAGAGGATGATGGTTGCAGGCGAGCTGCATGATGAGGTGCTACCGGCGATCTACAAGGTTCACCTCATGGGGCAAGTCCTGAAGCAGGACTTGAATTCTGGGAATCTCCTTAACCTCGACTTCGACTTGCCCGAGCTTCTCAGCGCAACCGAACTGGCTCAGGAGGCCATTCGAAGCCAGATGGCCAATCTTCGTGAGTCGTCGCTCACTTCGGGAGGCTTGCGACCGGCACTGGAGCAACGGGCTGTTGAACTCGAGACTGCCGGGTCTCCTCGAATCACGTCTTGGAGCTGGCTGACGTCGCCATGTCGGGGATCGCCGAGAATCTGTTGTTCCTCGTCGGACGGGAAGCCATGAACAACGCCGTACGTCATTCACGTGCATCGCGAGTCACGGTTCGTTTAGCGGAGGAGAACGATGAGGTCCGCCTGGCGGTCGCGGATGACGGCGTTGGTTTCGATCCACGCCTCGTCGACCGAGGGACGCACTTCGGGCTCCAGCTGATCGCCGAACGAGTGAAGGCGGCGGGCGGGCGAGTCATCGTTGACAGCCGTCTTGGGGCTGGAACTACCATCACGGTTGCGATGCCAAACAAAGCTGAGCCTCGATAGGAGGTTCAGCAAGTAGAGCGACCCCGGCCTTGGGAGCACGGGGTCGCGTAATCGAGTGCTTGCTCAGGCCTTCCAGTGTGCTCCGCCGGCGAGGGCGATCACCATGAGGGACCCGAGGGCGATGGCAATCCTGCGAGCAATCTTCATTTCGTCCTCCTCCTCAGCAGAAAGCGTCCGCCCCCGAAACGGGGGACTGACAAATGGATTATGGGTGACCCCCACTCGGGGGACAACGAGGTAGATTCAGCTACATCGAATGACGTAGCCTGCTCCCTTCGGCTCGTCGACCTACTTTCAACCGACTGTCTGACGGTCGAAGATGTCGACGATGAGCGCCCAGATCTCGAGCCAGACACGCGACCCAGTCCGCGCGAGCTTTGCTGGTGTTTGAGCTCGCGATCATCATCCCCACGCTCGTTGGCCTCGTCCTTCTGCAACTCAATTCGCTGGACTCGCTGAACAGCAACCGGTTGGACTGGCAGCTTCCGCTCTGGGTGCTTCTTATTGCCTTCGTCGAGTTGCTGCCGGTGCCGGCTTGGCGGGGGGTTCATCTGAGCCTCGGCTTCCCATTGCTCATGAGCGTCGCGATCTTGTTTCCGCCATCTGCCGCCGCACTCACTGCATTGGTGGGTTCTATGGACCCGCGGGAGCTACGTCATGAGGTCACATTCCTGAGGGCGGTCTTCAATCGGTGTCAAGTCGCCCTTTCGGTTCTGGCTGCCAGCGGTGTCTTCCACGCGATTGCCTATCTCGATCCTGCGCCGAATGCATCTTCTTCTCCAGCATGGCTTCTGGTGATTGCAGCGATGCTGGCGGCCATTGCTGACTACCTCGTCAACAGCACGCTGGTTACGGTGTTCACCAGCATTCGAATCGGGGTCTCCCCTTTCAAGGTGATGCGCGAGTTGCGCATCGGCCGTCTGAGTGAGTTCTTGGTGAGCTACCTTGGCCTTGGCGTGTTAGGTCTGATTGTTGCGGTCTTCGACGCCAAGATCGGTTTCTGGTCGATTCCCGCGTTTCTGGCGCCGTCGTTGTTGGCGCGACAGATGTTCTTCCGATCGCAGGCGTTGGAGGAAGCGCACAAGGAACTCCAGGATCGAGAACAGGTGCTTAGGACCCTCTCGAACGCCATGGCTGAGGAGCGGGCGGACGAACGGTTGCAGATCGCGGGGTACCTCCACGATGACCTTGCTCAGGTCCTGTTCCGTCTATCGATCCAGGTCGACGTCGCGCGCAAGCTCATGGAAAAGCAGGACTACCAGCAGGTTGTCGACCAGCTCGAGAAGATCCGCGAGTCCAAGCAGGAGACGTCCGATCGGATCCGCGCGCTCATCCGCGACCTGCACCGATCTCCCCTCGGTGCCAAGGGACTTGCCGAGGCGCTCGAATCGTTCACGGACGAGGTCGGCCGCGATTCGGGCATGGTCTTCCACCGTGACGTGGAGAACATCGCCTTGCCGGCCCCGATCGCGCTCCTCGTGTACCACATCGCCCGGGAAGGCGTGATGAACGCGCTGAAGCACGCGGAGGCGTCGAACGTGTGGATCTCGGTGCGTCAACGCGGGAGCGTTCATCGAGCTCGAGCTGCGTGACGACGGACGCGGCTTCGACACCTCTGCCCCAGGACCCGAGGGGCACTTCGGTATGGCGATGATGCGCGAGCGGGCCCAGGTCGGTGGCGGTGTCTTCGACGTCGAGAGCGCTCCCGGCGAGGGCGCCACGATCACGGTCGGGTTCCCGATCTCGCTACTGCAGCAGGAAGGGCAGGACGCGACCGCGCTCGAGAGCCCCAAGGACCCCGACGCGCGGGCTGGTGCTGGCCCCGGTACATCTGGAGCCAACGAGACGGCGGACGACGGTTCTCGCCAGATCGTCCGAGCATGACCAGCACCACGAAGCACGCCAAGCCCGCGTAGAGGAAGAGATCCCCGATCGAGAGCACGTCGCTCAGCGGCGGCGGTCCGGGGATCACGTCGCCGAGCGGACGCAGCACGTCGTCTTCGGTCATCAGATGGTGCTTGGCTGACCCATCCGCGGCCGGGAGATCCTCGACCGTTCCCCCCGCGATCCGTATCGCTTGTGCGCTGACCGGCATACCGCCGTTCGGCACGACGACGATCATGTTCAGGACCAGCCCGATCAGGATCAGGCCGGCGGCGGGCAGCCTGCGATTCACCCAGACGCACGCGATCAACAACAGGTAGGACACGGCGAAGACCCCGCCCACGGCGGCCGAGGTCGCCTCGCGTGGGAGCGGGATCACCTGCAGGAACAGACCGGTGATCGCGAGCCCCCACAGATGCACCCGGAGGCGTTCGAAGGGCCGCAGGCTCCCGTGCGCGGCGAACCCGGCCGCGACGGCCAGGGCGAGGACGATGATCAGGATCAGCGGCACGAGGCGGATGCTCCAGGGCGTCGGGAACCGGATTCTCGCGCTCGGTCCGGGGCAAGTCCAGCCTCACGCCTCCGCAGAGGTTCGGGGCGTGCCCTCGCGCGTTCCCCGCGTAGCCTTGGAGGCATGAGCGTGGACGGCGATCTCGGCTACTTCGGACCAGACAGCGTGTCGTGGAAGGTCCATCGCGAAGTCACCGTGTTGTTCGGTGGTGCCCGCGCACTGCTGATGCAGGCCGCGCATCCGCTCGTCGTCGCCGGCGCGAACCAGACCGGCATGTACGAGCGCAACCCCTGGAAGCGGCTCCAGCGGACGCTGATCCTGACCTACACGATGACGTTCGGCACGAAGGCCGAGGCGCATGCGGCGGCTAACAAGATCAACGAGGTGCACACGCGCATCAACGGGGTGGATCCGGTGACGGGTCTTCGATACGACGCCCTCGATCCGGTCCTGCTGCTCTACGTGCATGCGTGCCTCGTCGACTCGGCGCTGTTGTTCGAAGAACTCACGGTCGGTGCGCTCGACGACGCGGGGCGGCAGCGCTTCCACGACGAGCAGATGCTGGCCGCCGAGCTGTGTCTCGTGCCGCGCGCGATGATCCCTCCCACCGTGCCGGCGTTGCGCGCGTGGATGGCGGACATCGAGGACAGCGGGATCCTCCAGGTGACGGAGGGCGCACGCAGGGTGCTCGATCTCTTCCTCGAGCCTCCTCGCGAGGCCGAGTGGCGCCCCGTGCTGAGGGGCGTGTCGCGGCTCGCCTTCGGGACGCTCCCGCCGCGCCTGCAGGAAGGCGTACGGAGTCCCGTTCGGTCGCGCGAAGCGAACGGCCGTGCGCATCACGTTCCCGGCCATCCGCGCGCTGCGCCCGCTGCTCCCCCCGAAGTACCGGTTCATCGCGCCGTACAACGAGTGGCGCCTTCGACTCACGGGCGCGGATCCCGGAGGCGGACTGGAGCAGGCCCGCAAGCGCGCGGGGATCCGCCTGGGCGAGCGCTGACGCCGCGACGCGTGCGAGACTCGCGTCATGACCTCCGGCTTCGCCGACGTGGACGGCCTACTCCTGGACATCGACGGCGTGCTCGCCGTTTCGTGGCAACCCATCGCGGGCTCGGTCGCGGCGATGCGTTGGATCCGCGAGCGGGGACTGCCCTTCCGCCTCATCACCAACACCACGACCCACACGCGAAGCGACCTGGCGGCGACGCTCGGGTCCGCGGGGTTCGACGTGACGCCGGAGGAGATCGTGACCGCGGTCGTGGCGACGGTCACCTATCTCCGCGGCGAGCATCCAGGCGCAGCCGTGTATGTCCTGTCCGACGGTGACGCGCGTGAGGACTTCGAGGAGCTGCTTCTCGTCGACGATCCGGAGGGTGCCGACGTGATCGTGGTCGGCGGAGCGTGCGACGACTTCACCTACGGCACCTTGAACCGATGCTTCCGTCGCGTGATGGACGGTGCGTCGCTCGTCGGGATGCATCGCAACCTGTACTGGCGGACCGCCGAAGGTTGGCAGCTGGACGGGGGTGCGTTCCTGGCCGGTCTCGAGGAGGCCGCCGGCGTACGCGCCGTCGTGTGCGGCAAGCCCGCACCCGCGTACTTCGCCTCCGTCCTCGAGCTGTTGGGCGTCGGTGCGGCCCGCGCCCTGATGGTGGGCGACGACATCGTGAACGACGTGAACGGGGCACAGGCCGCCGGGATCCGCGGCGTCCTGGTGCGCACCGGCAAGTTCCAGCCGTCGGATCTGGGCAAAGGGTCGCCCGACGCCGTGGTGGACGCGCTCGACGCCCTCCCCGGGATCCTCGGCGGTTGATCTCGATGGCGAACAGCTCGGACCGCGCGCAGGCGCCCGCGATCTTCGCAGGGATCGCTCCTCAGTATTCATGGATGGGCGCCGTGTTGTCCCTCGGCCAGGACGGCCGCTGGCGCCGAACGATGGTGGCGAACGTCGAGGCGGGACCCGGCGCCCGTGTGCTCGACGTGGCCGCGGGAACGGGCCTCGTTTCGAGGGAGTTGGCCGCTCGCACGCCCGCGCAGGTGATCGCGCTCGACCCCAGTGAGTCGATGCTCCGTTCGGGTCGAAGGGAGAACGACCGGGCCGACCTGAACGGACGGATCGCGCCGGTCCTCGGACGTGCCGAGGCGATCCCCTTCCCCGACGACGCCTTCGACGCGGTGACCTTCACGTACCTGCTGCGCTACGTGGACGACCCTCCCGCCGTGGTGCGTGAGCTCGCACGCGTGCTCAAGCCCGGAGGCACGCTGGCCTCCCTCGAGTTCCACGAGCCCGACGATCCCCTGCTGCGCGCCGGTTGGCGTGCCTACACGCGCGCGATCCTCCCCGCCGTCGGCGCGGTCATCTCGCCCGCCTGGTACCGCACGGGCCGGTTCCTCGGTCCCAGCATCGAGCGGTTCGTGGCCCGCGCGCCGCTGCCGGAGCAGGTGCGGTGGTGGCAGGACGCCGGGGTCCGTCACGTGCGCACCCGCCTGATGTCGCTCGGCGCCGGCGTGGTGATCTGGGGCGTGAAGGACGGGCCGGGTGTCGTCTGAGTCTCCGCGCCCCGCCTTCTACGCGCTCCCGTCCGGCGGGTGGCGGGACTACTGGACCCTGCTGCACCCTCCGTACACGGTGTGGCATCTGTCCTACGTGACGATCGGGGCCGCGCTCGCTCCCAGCGTGAACGTGCGCTGGTGGCTCGAGACCATGCTCGCGTTCTTCCTGGCGATGGGCGTCGCGGCGCATGCGCTCGACGAGCTCCACGGCCGGCCCCTCGGTACCGGGATCCCCGACGGCGTGTTGAAGGTCCTCGCGATCGTCGGTCTGGCCGGAGCCACAGCACTGGGGGTGGACGGCGCCCTCGAGGCCACGCCGTGGATCTGGTTGCTGATCCCCGTCGGTGGGTTCTTGGTGGTGGCGTACAACCTGGAGCTCTTCGGCGGCGCGTTCCACTCGGACCTCTGGTTCGCCCTCGCGTGGGGCGCCTTCCCCGTGATCACCGCGTACGTGGCGCAGACGGGGTCGCTCGATGCGGCCGCCGTCATCGCCGCCGCCGCGTGCACCGCGCTCTCGGCGGCGCAGCGCGCGCTCTCGACCCCGGTGCGCAGGCTCAGGCGCCACACCGCATCCGTGTCGGGGACGATCGTCGCCGACGACGGCAGGGCGACGCCGCTTGATGCCTCGGCGCTGCGTGCCGCGCCCGAGAAGGCGTTGCGGCTCCTTTCGGTGGCGGTGCCGTTGCTCGCGGCCGCGTTGATCCTGCCCAAGCTGCTGAACGGCTAGGCGTCGGCGAGGACCGCGAGGATCTCGTCGGCGTAGCGGTCGAGCTTGGCGGGCCCGACGCCCGGGATGGACGCGAGATCGGCCCAGTCGCGCGGCTTCTCCTCGGCGATCTGCGCGAGCGTCTTGTCGTGGAACACGACGTAGGCGGGGACGCCGTCGGCAGCCGCTCGCTTGCGCCGCCATTCGCGCAGCCGGTCGAAGGTCCCTCCCCCCGTGGTGGAGACGCTGACGGGCTTGCGCGTCGGAGCGCCGCCGGGGCGCGTCTGCGGAGGCGTGACGATCCCCAGCTCCTCCAGGAACGGACTCGGCGCGGTGCGCTGCTCCCGCGGCCACGAGAGGTAGAGGTGAACGCGCGCGCGTGTGATGCCCACGTAGAAGAGCCGGCGCTCCTCCTCCGGATCCGCGGCGGCCCGCTGCGATCGGAAGGGGAGCTCCTTGTCCAGCAGCCGCGGGAGGAAGACCGCGTCGAACTCGAGACCCTTGGCGCGATGGAACGTCAGGAGGTTCACGCCGCGCCCCGAGTGCTGCGTGCTGAATCGCCGCGCCAGCTCGCCGACGAATCCCTCGATGTCGCCGTCGGCGTGTACCGTTTCGTACTCGGCGGCCAGCGCGCGCAGGCGCGCGAGGTCGGCCTGGCGGGTCACCTCTTCCGTGTCGTCGGGGTCGGCCTCGGGGTCGTAGCCGAGGGTCTCCGTCGCCGCCTCGACCAGCGTGCGCACGCCTGCACCGTCGCGGGCACGACGCAGCTGGCCCAGCACGCCGCGCGGCCCCGGACGCCGCAGGAACGCGCCGTCGCGGACCTGATAGGGGATGGCCGCCTCCGCGAATGCCTCCTCGAAGGGCTCGGACCGAGCGTTGATGCGGTAGATCACCGCCATCTCCTCGAACGGGACGCCCTCGCCGTGGAGGCGGCGCACCTCGCCGAGCACGAAGGCGACCTCGGCGTCGGTGTCGGCGAGGACACGAGCCGTGGGGTTCGGTCCGTCGGGTCGCGCGGTGCGCAGTTGCTTGGCGAACCCCCCGAGATGGCGCGCCAATCCGTTGGCCACCGCGAGCACTTGAGGGGTCGAGCGGTAGCTGTCCTCGAGGCGGACGATCGTGGCGTCCGGGTATCGATCAGGGAACCCGAGGAGGTGGTCGGGCGAAGCCCCCGTGAAGGAGTAGATGGTCTGGTAGTCGTCGCCCACCACGCACAGCTCGTCGCGGTCGCCGAGCCACCGTTCGAGGAGGGCCTGCTGCAGGGGGTTCACGTCCTGGTACTCATCGACGGTGAACGCCGCCAAGCGGGCTCGGACCTCCTCGACGGCATCGGGGTGATCGTCGAAGAGCCGGACGGCCATCAAGAGCATGTCCTCGAAGTCGATCCGGCCGGTGCGCTCCTTGCGTCGCTCGTAGCCCTGGTAGATGCCGGCCATCAGCTCCGCGGGGATGGGCGGCGTATGGCGTTGTTCCTCCAGCGCGCCCAGGTAGCGCCGCCATCCGATCATGCGGTTCTTGGCCCACTCGATCTCTCCCGCGAGCTCGCTGCGCGGCATGAACCGGTGGGGTGGAGGAAGCGCGTTGGCGAGCGAGGCGATGAGCGGCGCCTTCGAGTCCTGGATCTCGGGGAGTCGCTCCCCCGTGTGGCGCTCCCACATCCGCCCGAGCTGGGAGAGGGCCGCCGCGTGGAACGTGCGCGCCTCCACACCTTCCACCCCGAGGCGGCCGAGGCGCTCCTTCAGCTCGCCCGCCGCCTTCTCGGTGAACGTCACCGCGAGCAGAGACTCGGCCCGGAAGGTCCCGGAGGCCACCTGGTAGGCGATGCGGTGCGTGATGGTGGTGGTCTTGCCCGTGCCGGCGCCGGCCAGGATGGCCACCGGGCCTCGCACGGCCAGCGCGGCCTGACGCTGGGCATCGTTCAGCCCGGCGAGGATGTCGCTGGCTGCCCCCATGGCGCGGACCCTATCAGCGGCCGCGGACAAGCCCGGACACGGAAACGCGAGGTTGGCGGTTCAGAACCGCGGGTCCGCGGTCGATGGTTAGGAACATGGCCATCGTGGAAGATCGCCCGCCCACGGACGTCATGGGGCGCGTCCCGCTGCACTACGCGGCGCTCTTCGGCGACCTCCGCCACGCCGAACAGCTCGTGGCCGAGGGCGTCGACGTGAGCATCGCCGACCACGACGGTCAGACGCCGCTGCACTACGCGGCGCAAGGGAATGCCGCCACCGTCGCACAGCTCCTGCTCGGCCACGGGGCCCCGGTGGACGCGGTCGATCACGACGGGAACACGCCGCTGTGGAACGCCACGATCCGGACGCGCGGCTCCGGGGAGGTCGTGCGGATCCTCCTGGAGCACGGGGCCGATCCGCACCATGTGAACGATCAGGGCCGCACCCCCTCGGACCTGGCGGTCGCCCTCGGCGGCGTCACGCTCACGACGCTGCGCTCGGTCTGAACCGCGACCCGGCCTTATCGCGGGAACCTCGCTAGGCTGGTCGTCATGACCGAACCGGCGCGCACCATCGGCGAGCTCAGGGCCTCGGGCTACGCCGATCGAACCGTGAAGCAGGAGCTCCGCGAGAACCTCCTCGCCCGCCTGGAAGCGGGCGCCGACCTCTTCCCCGGCCTCGTGGGGTTCGACGATTCCGTGCTGCCGGCGATGGAACGCGGCATCCTGGCCGGCCACGACCTGATCCTGTTGGGGGAGCGTGGCCAGGCCAAGACCCGCCTCGTGCGCGCGATGGTCGAGCTCCTCGATGACGAGGTGCCGGTCATCGAGGGGTGTGAGATCCACGATCATCCCTATCGCCCCATCTGCGCCCGGTGCCGCGAGCTCGTGGCCGCCGAAGGGGAAGGGGTCGCGGTGCGCTGGCTGCCGCGCGAGGATCGCTACGCGGAGAAGCTCGCCACACCCGACACCTCCGTCGGGGACCTGATCGGGGACGTCGACCCGATCAAGGTTGCCGAGGGTCGCTACCTCGGGGACGAGTTCACGATCCACTACGGCATGATCCCTCGCACGCATCGGGGCATCGTCGCGATCAACGAGCTCCCGGACCTGCCCGAGCGCATCCAGGTGAGCCTCTTCAACATCCTCGAAGAGCGCGACATCCAGATCCGCGGCTACCGGATCCGCCTGCCGCTCGACCTGCTGCTTGTGGCGACGGCCAACCCCGACGACTACACGCACCGCGGCCGGATCGTCTCCCCCTTGAAGGACCGGTTCGGCACGCAGATCCGCACGCACTACCCCGAGACGCTCGCCGAGGAGATCCGGATCATGGATCAGGAGGCCGCGCCCGCGTCCGCGCACGTCCCCGTGCGGGTGCCCGCGTTCATGAAGGAGATCGTCGCCGCGCTCACCGCGGAACTCCGGCGCTCGCCTCACGTGAACCATCGCAGCGGGGTCAGCGTGCGGTACTCGATCGGGAACCTCGAGACGCTGGCGGCGGCGGCGGTCCGCCGCGCGGCGCGCAGCGGGGAACCTGAGGCGGTACCGCGCGCCTGCGACCTCGCCGCGGTCCTGACCTCGTCCGAGGGGCGCGTGGAGTTCGACACGATCGAAGAGGGCCGGGAGGACGAGATCCTCGCCCGCGCGCTGCGCACCGCCGAGCTCGAGGTCTTCCGGCGTCGCCTCTCCGGGTTCGACTTCACCGCCGTGCTGCAGCGGTTCGACGACGGCTTCGCCGCCACCACCTCGGATCTCACGCCGGCGGCCGATCTCCTGGCGCAGTTCGGCGAGCTGCCCGGGCTGGGGAAGCTGCTCGAGCGGCTCGGGGTGGAGGAGGAGAGCCCCGGCGTGGCCGCGAGCGCGCTCGAGTTCGCCCTGGAGGGACTGCATCTGTCACGGCGGCTCAACAAGGACGGCGGCGACGCCGGGGCCACCTACACGGGACCCGCGGCCACGTAGTATCCGGGCGTGCCGGAGGTCCACAAGTTCGTCGGGTTCGCCGTGGTCGCCGTGTTCAGCGTCGGCTGGATCTGGGGGCTCCTCACGTGGATACTCCGGAGATCCGATCCCGGCAGGGGCTTCTGGGTCTGGCTCACCGTCGCGCAGCTGGTGGCGGGACTGCAGGCGCTCCTCGGCATCATCCTGCTGCTCCTCGGCTACCGACCCGACGTGTGGCTCCACTACGTCTATGGGTTCGGTCCGCTCGTGATCCTCGTGCTCGCGCACTGGCTCGCGCGCGAGGGCCAGAAGGTGAAGCAGGGCGCCAACCCGTTCCCCCCGTGGGCGTGGTTCGCGGGAGCGTCGTTCATCTGCTTCGGGCTGTCGTTGCGCGCGCTGATGACGGGTCTCGGGATCGGCTGACCCTCCCGGTTCAAGTCGGCCGGAGCCGGTGCCGAGGTCGCATAGATGCCATCGTCGAGAGATGCCGCGTTCTCCGATGCGGTGGGTGAAGGGCGCGCGCGCGTCGCCGCGGCCCTGCGCACCCTGGATCCGTTCAGTTTCTGGGTGATGCCCTCGCCCGACGGGCGGACCGACGATCTGATCGTGGCGGGGACGACGGGGATCTTCGTGGTGATGCCGTGTTCGATGGCCGGGGTGCTGCAGTTCGGGATGACCGGCGCCGCCATCGGGACCCAGAAGGTCCCGGACGTGGGCGGGCTGAGGCGCCGCGCCAAATCGCTGCAGGCCAAGCTGGGAGGGGCCGCCGTGTACGAGGACGTGGAGCCGGTGGTCTGCCTCACGCACGCGCTCACCGACTGCAGGACGGTGAGAGGCGTGCGCTACGCCCCGGTGAAGGATCTCGCGAAAGATCTCAGCGGCCGTTCCGGCACGGTCCCGCGCGGCCGCGCCCAGCGCGCCGCGCGCGCCTTGGGGATGCACATCGCCGGCGACGAGCACCGCCACTTCACGCCGAGCTGATCCCGATCCCCCTCTTCGACCAAGTCGCCGTAGGCTGGTCGCATGCGTGCTCGCTACTCGCGATGGGATGGTTCCCAGGACCCCTTCGGGCCCGAGATCGAGGCGAGCGACGTCCTCGAGGAGCTCTCCGACGAGGTGCTGATGGGGGGGAGCGCCGACGCCGCCCTCGGGCGCCTGCTCCAGCGGGGGATGCGGGGTCGCTTCAGCGGCCTCGACGCGATCCGCCGCCGGCTGCAGCAGCAGCGCGAGCAGGAGGAGGACGCGCTCAACCTCACCGGGCCGCTCGAGCACGTGCGGGAACAGCTCGAGGAGATCCTGGAGCGCGAGCGCACCACGTTGTCCTTCAGCGACGACGAGGACGCGCGGATGCGAGAGGCGTTCCTCGACACGCTCCCCGCCGACGCGCCCGGCCAGATCCGCGAGCTCCAGGAGTACCGCTTCTCGGACCCACAGGCGCAGCGGGAGTTCGACGAGCTGTTAGAGCAACTGCGCCAGGACATCCTGGGCGCGTACTTCAAGAACATGGCGCAGGGGATGCAGAACGTGACGCCCGAGGACCTCGCGCGGTTCCGCGACATGCTCGCCGACCTGAACGCCTTGATCGAGCAGCGTGACCGCGGCGAAGACACGCAACCGGGCTTCGAGGCGTTCATGGAGAAGCACGGCGACCTCTTCCCGGACAACCCTCGGACCCTCGACGAGCTCCTCGAGCAGATGGCCCGACGCATGGCGGCGATGAGTCGCCTGATGGCATCGCTCTCGCACGAGCAGCGTCGGGAGCTGCAGGCCTTGGCCGAGCAGATGATGCAGGACATGGACCTCGCGTTCGAGGTCGACCGGCTGAGCGCGAACCTCGCCGGTGCGTTCCCCGAGATGCCCTGGGGTGACCCGGTCTTCGGTGACGGCGATGAGCCCATGCCCATGTCCGCCACGATCGATGCCATGGAGCGTCTGCACGATTACGAGGAGCTCGACCGGTCGATGGAGGGCGCCTACCCCGGCGCCTCGTTGGATGACGTCGACGAGGAGGCGTTGCGGCGCACCCTCGGTGAGCCCGCCGCGCAGGACCTGCGGCGATTGAAGGCGATCGAGCGTGCGCTGGAGAAGGCCGGGTTGGTGCAGCGGCGTGGCGGACGGCTGGAGGTGACGCCCCGGGGCGCGAGGAAGATGGGGGAGCGCGCCCTGACCCGGGTCTTCGAAGCGATGCGGCGCGATCGCGAGGGCACGCACGAGGCACGCGATGCCGGCGGGCTCGCCGAGCCCACGGGGGCGACGAAGCCCTGGCGCTTCGGCGACCACGGTCAGCTCGCCGTGCAGAAGACCGTCTTCAACGCGGTCGTGCGTGCGAGCCCGGGCGAGCCCGTACGTCTACATCCCGATGACTTCGAGATGGTGGAGGCGGAGCAGCGCACGGAGACGGCGACGGCCCTGCTGCTCGACCTCTCGTTCTCGATGCCGCTGCGCGGCCACTTCGTCCACGCCAAGAAGATGGCGCTTGCGCTCCACGCGCTGATCGAGGGCCGCTACCCGCACGACACGCTCTACCTGATCGGCTTCAGCGACTACGCGCGACAGCTGAAGCCTGAGGACCTCACGGCGCCCGGCCTCGAGCGCACCTACGGCACCAACATGCAGCATGCCTTCATGCTCGCCGGCCGGCTCCTCGCGCAACACCCCCGCGCGTCGCGGCAGGTCATCATGGTGACCGACGGCGAACCCACGGCCCATCTCGAGGGGAGCGAGGCCTTCTTCGCGTGGCCTCCCGAGCCCGAGACGATCCAGCTCACGCTCGCGGAGGCCATGCGCCTGTCGAAGTCGGGTGTGCAACTCAACATCTTCATGCTCGAGGAGTCCGAGGGCCTCGCTCGCTTCATGGAGCGGCTCGCGCAGCTCACCTCGGGTCGCGTCTTCCTGATGGACGACGAGCGTGTGGGCGACTTCATCCTGCGCGACTACGTGGCCGGCCGCGCCCGGTAGGCTCCGGGAGTGCCGCGCTGGGTCAGGGTCCTCGTCTGGGTCGCCGTGTTCACGGCATGCGCGGGCGTCGGTGCCTTCATCGCCTCACGTTCGAACCCGTTCCCCCCGGGCGTCGAGGACCCTGGATCACGAGCGACGACGCCGACGGCAACACCCTCCGTCGCTCAGGCCGGCTACCTCGTCACCGGCACCGCTCGTACGAGCCACGACCTGTTCGTCGGTGGCAGCTGCGAGACGGACTGGACGATCGAGCTGCGCGTAGGGGTCGACGACGCGGGGCGGGCTCAGGGCACCGGCGCGGCTCACCTCGAAGGCGACCTCCGTTGCGACTTCCCGACCGCGCAGACGCAGGCGGAGGAGGTTCAAGTGGAGGTGGGCGGCCACCTGCGGGGCGCCGTCCTCGACCTCAGCCTGGATCCGACCTCGATGCTCCCCGACGGCAGCAACGACTTCGGCGGGCTGGTGCCCACGCTGCCCTCGGTTCCCCACCGTCCACCTCGCCGATGGTCACGGGGCCGTCACCAGCACCGTGCGCGTGAGCGACGGTGACCAGGGCTCCTACGTTGCCACCTATGTGGTGAAGGCGCGGCCCGAAGCCGCCTAGCCTTCAGCTCGCGTATCCCACCAGAGCGTCACGACGGTCTGTTCGTCGGGCCCGGCCGACCACAGACCGCCGCGCTCACGCAGGCGCGCGCCCAGCGCCTCGGCGATCTCGAGGTCGCGATCCGCCGTCAAGCAGAGACGGCGCCGCACGAGCGCGATCGCGTCCTCGCGCCGCTCGAACCCCCCGTCGGCCGCCGTGTGCGGCTTGCTGCGGGCCTCGCGCTCGACCGCGAGGTCGAGGTCGCGGGTCACGTCGATCGCGTCGGCATCCGTGGGTCCATCCGGACGCGCGAGGCCGTGGAACGTGAGCCAGAGGTCGTTCATCCATGCGAGCGGGTGTCGATCGGTCAGCTCCATCACCACGCGCCTGCTGGCGTGAGCGTCCGAGAGCGCTCACGAACGGGCCAAGATCCGCCACGTTGTACGCGACGTGGCCGCAGGTCACGACGTCGGCCATCGGTGCCTCACCGGCCACGTCGGGCCACCGCCCCAGGATCGTCGAGACCTCGACGCCGGCGGCTCGCGCCGCCTCGGTGAACGCGGCCAGCATGTCCGCCTGCCCGTCGACGGCCGTCAGGAGCGAGGCGCGGCCCGCGAGCGGGAGGGACATGCTCCCCCCGCCGGACCCCACATCCACGACGGTCCCCCCCGCGGGGAGCGCGTCCAACGCGCGCAGTGTGCTTGGGCTGTCGGCGCGGGACGATGCGGCGCCCGCCGCGCGGCGACGGAACAGCTCGGCCGGGAACCCGTAGGGCGACTCCGGCGCGGCGTCGATCAGCGCCGGCGGGATCGCCCACGCTTCGAGGTCCTCGCGCCAGCGTTCGGCGGCCGTCCTCACTCGCGCAGCACCTCGTCGGTGTGTTCGCCGAGCGTGGGAGGCGGGCGCAGGGTGGGCAGCGGGTCGCCGTCGAAGCGGATCGGATCGGCGACCAGCCGCAGGGAGCCCTCACGGGCCGGGTCGTCCACCGTCTCGACGGCGGCGAGGCCCTCGGGCGAGGCGAAGACCTCGTCCATCGTACGGATGGGTGCGCAGGGCACGGACGCGGCCTCCAACGCGGCGAGCCACGCCGCCGCCGTCCGCGTGGCGAACACGCCGGTCAGCAACGCCACGAGCGCCTCCCGGTTGCGCACCCGCTCCTCGTTGGTCGCGAACCGCTCGTCGTCCGCCCATTCCGGGTGGCCGAGGACGTCGCACAGCCGCGCGAAGAGCCGGTCGTTCCCACCGGCCACGATGAACGGCCGGTCCGACCCGTGCACCACCTGGTACGGGACGATGTTGGGATGCTGCGTGCCCATCGCCCGGGGCACCAGGCCGCCGATCAGGTGGTTGGCGGCCTGGTTCACCATCGCCGCGAGGCTGGCGTCGAAGAGCGAAACGCTCACGTGGCGACCGACGCCGGTCAGCTCCCGCTCCCGTAGGGCCGCGAGCACGCCGACCGTGGCGTAGAGCCCGGTGATCACGTCCAGGAGCGCCACACCGGCCTTCATCGGCTCACCGCCCGGCTCGCCGGTGACGCTCATGAGCCCCGAGAGCGCCTGCACGATGATGTCGTATCCGGGGCGGCTCGCGGCCTCCGGCGTCTCGTCGCCGAACGCCGTCACGGAGCACGTGATGAGGCGCGGGTGCGCGGCGCGCAGATCCTCCGGGGCCACGCCGAGCTCCGCCATGAGTCCGGGGCGGAAGTTCTCGATGAGGACGTCCGAGGTGCCCGCCAGGCGACGGAGGGCCGCGATGCCGTTGGGAGTCTTGAGGTCGATCACGGCCGAACGCTTGTTGCGGTTCAGGCAGAGGAAGTACGCAGCGTCGTCCCCGGCGAACGGCGGCCCCCAGTGCCTCGTGTCGTCGCCGGTCATCCGGTCGTTCCAGCTTGATCACGTCGGCTCCGAGATCGGCCAAGGTCATCGTGGCGAGGGGTCCGGCCAGCACCCGGGTGAGGTCGAGGACCCGGAGGCCGCGCAGGGGCGCGGGGGCGTCGTGCATGGTCGGAGCCTACTTCTGTGGATGCGCTACTGCAGGAACTGTGAGGATGCGCTCGCGCGCACTGGCAGAGCGACTATTGGCTCGTTCATGATGGGTGACATGAACGACGAGAGCCTGGAGCGCGTGAACGCGTTCCTCGAGACCGTCGCGGCGCGCACGTCCACCGGCGACGTCCTCGACGTGACGCCCGCAGAGATCGGCCGTGACCTCGGCTTCCCCGATGCGCTGTCGACGGCCCGGGCCGTGCGCGCCCTGATCGCCCGCAAGCGGTTGGAGCCGGCCATGGGCTCGTACCGGCTGCTCGATCCGACGCCCGTGGGTGCGCAAGAGCGGGAGGCGCTCGGGCGACAGCGCAAGCCGCGGGCCCGTCGCACCACCGGTGGGGCGGCCGAAGGCCGCGGCCTCTCGTACTCCGACGTGGGACGTGCGGCGGTCGACAGGCTGATCGAGCTCGGGAGGGAGGCGGCCGATCAGCGCGCGGGGCTGCGCTCCGCGCGTGAAGAGGCCCGGGAGGCCCGTCAGGCGCGGGACGAGGCCGAGCAGCGCGCACGCACCCTCACGGAGCGCGTGCGGGAGCTCGAGGCGCGCGCGGAGATGGCCGAGTCCAACCTGCGCACCTTGCTCGCGCAGGCGCGCGCCAAAGAGGCGCCGAAGCAGGCGGCGGTCTCCGACGCGGAGATGGAGGCGATCCTGGGCGTGCTCAAGACCGGCGAGGGCCAGGCGGAGGCGACACCGGCGCCCGTCTCCGAGCGGCCCTCCGCGTCAGCAGACGAGGTCGAGTAACGGCTGGGGATCGACGGCGGGCCCGTTGCCCGGATGCCACTCGAAATGATCGTGGGGGACCGTGGCATCGCCCGTGTGGCCCACGTATCCGATCACTTGACCGAGGTGGACCGGACCGAGCGTGCCGTAGGAGCTCAGGTGGGCGTTGTAGACGTAGCCCGAGGTGCCCGTGACGCGCACCTCGAGCCCGCCGAGCTCGCTCGAGGACGCGGAGGCGATGCCGGCGAACGGGGCGACGATGGGCGTGCCCTCCGCCGCGGAGATGTCGTCGCCCATGTGACGGTGCACCGGCACGTGGGGGAGCCGCACGGTGATCCCGAAGTTGTCGGCGGGGGTGTTGGGGCCGTCGACGGGGCAACGCCTGAAGATGCCCCATTCGGCCATCCATGCGACGAGCGCCGCACGTCGCTCGGCGAGATGGGCGATCACGCGGCCCTGGAACCGGCTGAAGCGGGTCTCGCGCACCCGCAGATGGAACGCGGCCGCGCGCAGGTGACGGTGCGCGAACTGCCAGCGCGCGCCGAGCATCACGGGTGAGGACAGGTCCGCCAGGCGGGTGTGGATGAGCTGCAACTCGTGCGTGATCGTACCGAGGCGCTCGCCGCGTGCCGTGCGGAGCGCATCGAGGTGCCGATCGATCCGGTGGAGGTCGTGGAGGCGATGCTGGACGATCGGCTGGGCGGAGGCCACACGAGGCGCCAAGACGGCGAGCAGCAGCCCGACGGTCAGGAGACCTCGGACGTGATGAGACAGACGACCTCGCGCCAGGCTCCGCACCGTGAGACGATGTATCGGCAGAGGAGGCTGCCGCCTTGACCTGCGTCACAGCGCGAATCGGCCGGATGTGCTCACGTGGGGAACTACGTCGGTAGCTTCAGCGCCGCCTTGTGGCAGGCCGCGAAGGCACCGTTCGGATAGGCGACGAGCCCCAGGTCCTCGCCCTTGCACGCCGCCTCGATCCCCAGCTGCGTCGCCTCGCCCGAGGCCACCACGGGGCACCGTGGGTGGAACCGGCAACCTCCGGGCATGCGCGTCGGGTCGGGTGGCTCACCCGAGAGGATCGGCCGGTCGATGCCCTCGGCCTCCGGGACCACGTCGAGGAGCGCCTTCGTGTAGGGATGCAGAGGTCGCAGGAGCACCTCCTCGGTAGGACCGATCTCCACGATCCGTCCCAGGTACATCACGGCGACACGGTCGGCGACGGTCCATGCGAGCCCGAGGTCGTGCGTGACGACGATGATCGTCAGGCCGAACTGCTCGCGCAGCTTCATCAGTAGCTGGAGGATCTCGCCCACGCACGGACGCGTCGAGGTTGGAGACGGGCTCGTCGGCCACGATGATCTCGGGATCGAGCACCAGGCATCCGGCGATCACGACGCGCTGACGCTGACCGCCGGAAAGCTCGTGCGGGTAGCGCTGGAAGAGCTTCTCGGGCGGGCGCAGCCCTGCGTTGGAGAGCGCCTGTGCCACCAGCTGTTCCTCGGTCTCGCCGTTGGGTCCCGAGTGGATCCCGTGGATCCGCAGCCCCTCCGCCACGATCTCGTAGACGGTGTGCCGGGGGTTGAGCGTGCCGGTGGGATCCTGGAAGACCATCTGGACCTTCCGCCGGTACTTGCGGAGGTTGCCGAGCGGGTTGCCCCGATAGAGGATCTGGCCCTGGTTCACGGCCTGCAGGCCCATGATCGCGCGCGCGGTCGTGGTCTTGCCGCACCCGGACTCACCTGCGAGCGCGAGCACCTCGCCCTTGCGGACCTGGAGGTTCACGCCGTCCACCGCGCGCGCCAGCGTGGCCTTCTTGCCCCGAAGGCCGGCGAAGAGCCCCACGCGCCCGGTGAAGGTGACGTGCAGATCCTGTACCTCGATGACCACCTCGGCGTCCGCGCTCGCGGGGGCTTGGGTGCTCACGGTGCCACTCCGCCGACGGGAGTGATGGTGGGAGCCTTCACCAGCAGGCAGGCGGCACGCCGACGGTCGCCCGCGTCCACCAGCTGGGGATCCGTGTCGTGACAGTCGTCGAACACGAGCGGGCACCGAGGATGGAACGTGCACCCCTCTGGGAGGTGCTGGGGGTCGGGCGGGTCGCCCCCGAGACCAGTGGGATTCCGGCGGAACCGCTCGTCGCCGATCTCCGGGAACGCGGCCGCGAGCGCCGTCGTGTAGGGGTGCTTGGAGTCGTGGAACACCTTGTCGGCGGGTCCCTCTTCCACGAGGCGACCCGCGTACATGATCGCCAGGCGATCGGAGACCTCGACCAGCACCGAGAGGTCGTGCGTGATGAAGATCATCGATAGGCCGAGCTCGTTCTGGAGCTCCTTCATGAGGCGGAGCACCTGCGCCTGCACCATGACGTCGAGCGCGGTCGTGGGCTCGTCGGCGAGGACGATGGATGGACCGCACGCCAGCGCCATCGCGATCATCACCCGCTGCTTCTGACCGCCCGAGAGCTCGTGCGGGTAGTCCGTCATACGGCGGGCGGGCAGCCCCACCTGCTCAAGCAGCGCGCCGACGCGGACCTTCGCCTCGCGCTCGTTCGCCTGGCCGTGCACGATGATGGCTTCGGCGATCTGATCGCCGATCCGGCGCACCGGGTTCAACGAGTGCAGCGCTCCCTGGAACACCATCGAAGCGCCGGCCCACCGCACCGCGCGCAACCGGCCCGGCTTCATGGTGAGGACGTCCTCGCCGTTGAGGAGGATCTCACCCTCGATCTTGGTGTTCTTGGGATGCAGCCGCATGATGGCGCCCGCGATCGTGGACTTGCCACAGCCGGACTCACCGGCGAGGCCCACGACCTCGCCCTTCTCGACGTTGAGCGTCACGCCGCGCACCGCCGGGACGGGCCCGCCCTGCGTCTGATACGTGATGCGCAGGTCGCGGATCTCCAGGATGCTCATCGGGACCTCAGCTTCGGGTTGAGGATGTCGTCGAGGGCGTAGCCGATCATCGTGAACGAGAGCACCACCAGCACGATGCAGAGACCGGGCGGGACGATCCACCACCAGTTCCCGGCATACGTCGCGCCACCGCCGAACGCGTCCTCCAGCAGCTTGCCCCACGACGCGTGCAGCGGGTCACCGAGGCCGAGGAACGCCAGCGTCGACTCCGACAGGATCACGACCGCGACGATGAGGATCGTGTTGGCGAAGACCAGCGGTGCCACGTTGGGCAGGATGTGCTTGATGACGAGGACCCGATCCTTCGCCCCGAGCGCGCGCGAGCGCTCCACGTAGCCCCGCGTCTTCAAGGAGAGCACCTCCGCGCGGATGATGCGCGCCGTGCTCGGCCAGGAGGTGACCGCGATCACGACCGTGATGGTGATGAACGAGGGCCCGAGCAGGGTCGCGAGGACGATGGCGAGCGGCAGGAACGGGATGACCAGGATCCAGTCGGTGAACGACATCAGGATCTTCTCGACCCATCCTCCTCGGTACCCCGCGATGAGCCCGATCAGGGTGCCGATCACCATCGTCATGAACGTGCCGATGAGTCCCACCAGCAGCGAGATGCGCGCGCCGTAGAACGTCAGGGCCAGCACCGGCCGGCCCAGATCGTCGGTTCCGAACCAGAAGGGATAGTTGGCGGTGGGTGGCTGCAGCGCGAGCCCGTTCTGGGGGCAGGTCGGGGAGAGGTAGCAGCGGCTCACCAGCAGCGGCGCGAAGATCGCGATGAAGAAGAAGAACCCGAGGATGATCAGCCCGGCCATGCCCATCTTGTTCCTGCGGTACTCACGCCACAGACGCTTGCGCGCCTCCCGCTTGCGCTTGCGGATGAGTACCTTCGGGTTGGGGAGCACCGCCGGGGGCGTGGTCTCCGGAGGCGTCTGCGTGGTGGCCACTAGGCGGCCCTCACGCGCGGATCGAGGTAGGAGTAGAGGAGGTCCGCCACGAGGTTCGCGACGATCACCGAGACGCTGAAGATCAGGAACAATCCCTGCAAGAGGGGGTAGTCGCGGTTCGCGATCGCCTTGGCGGTGAGCAGGCCGAGACCCGGCCAGTTGAAGATCAGCTCGATGGTGATGGCCCCGGAGACGACGAAGCCCAGCGACAGGATCGTGACGGTCATCGTCGGCAGCAGGGCGTTGGGGACGGCATGGCGTTGCCGGACGGCCTTGTCCCGCAAGCCCTTTGCGCGCGCGAGCTGGATGTAGTCCTCGCTCAGCGTCTCCAATAGTGAGGAGCGCATGATCAGCGAGTACTCGCCGAGGTAGGCGATGGTGAGGACGAAGAACGGCAGGACCATGTGGTTGAGGACGTCCGTCACATGCTGCAGCCCGGTGTACCCGGCCCCCAGCGTCTCGTAGCCACCGGTGGGGAAGAGAGCGGGGAACGGGCCCACCCCCACGGCGAACGCCATGATCATGAGCATGCCGAACCAGAACTCCGGCATGGAATACGTGAACATCGTGAAGCCGAGCAAGCCCTGGTCGTACCCGGTCCCACGTCGCCAGCCTTGGGAGATCCCGATCCAGATGCCGATCGCGATCGACGCGATCGTCGATCCCCCGATCAGCAGGACGGTGGGCCATACCGCATCCGCGATCGTCGTGCTGACCGAGGCGTTGTTGACGAAGGAGTAGCCGAGGTGGCCTTGGGCCGTCTGTCCGAGGTAGTGCGCGAACTGCTGCGGCAGGGGCAGATCGAGACCCAATTCCTTCTCGAGCTGCGCGACGGTCGCGCGCGACGCCCCGTTCCCGCCGCGCAGCAGCTGCTCGGCGGGATTCCCAAGCAAACGGAACAGGAAGAAGTTGACCGCCAGCACGAACAGCAAGGTCAAGAACGCCTGAAGGATCTTCGAAAGCAGGTAGCTCCTCGATCCCACCTTGCTCCTTCCGTCCGCGCTATCTCACATGCGGTCCCCGGTCGGCGTCAAGCCTCGTCCTCATCGCCCGCCTTCCTGCGGCTGAGCACGATGACGATCACGACCACGGCAGCCACCGCCAACGCGATCAAGAGCCACACCGTGCCGGAGGCGCCGGACGTGCTTCCCCCCGAGTCGGTCGCGCCCGTCGGGGGCTTCATGCTGATGAACGAGAACGGACCGTATGCGGCCAGGAGGTCGCCGACTTCCTCAGGCTGGGTCGTGAAACCCGTCACCCTGTCGCTGCGGTAGGCCTCCAGCGTCGGTAGGTAGTAGAGCGGGATATACGGCTGGTCGTTCCACAGCGTCGATTGCATCTGATGAACGACATCAGCGCGCTGGGTCGGGTCCGTCACGCTCAGTTGTTTGTCGTACTGCTGGTCATACGCGTCGTTGCAGTAGTAGCTGTCGTTGTTGCCATAGATGCCCGGTTTCGGCGCGCGCTCGGCGCACGTGAAGATCGCCAGGATGTAGTTGGGATCCGGATTGGGATACCAGCCCCAGTGGAACAGATCGTAGTCGCCATCCTCGATGATGCTCGTGAGCTTGCTGCTACTCACCGGCTGGACCTGCACGCCAACGCCGACCGCCTCGAGCCAACTCTTCACGTACGGCGCCGTCTTGAGGGTGTTCTGATCCGAGGTGCGAACGAAGTAGCGCAGCACGACGTTCTCTCCGGTGACCGGATCGTTGACCGTTCCGTCCCCGTCTGTGTCCTTGTAGCCGGCGTCGGCAAGGGCCTGTTTCGACGCATCCGCATTGAACGAAAGGTCCGCGTCATCGGGTCCCGGACTCCAGTCCCCCGTCGTCGCGTCCGGTTGCACCGGGGAGTCTGCGGGCGTCCCGTAGCCGAGCAACACCTTGTCCACGAGCGTCTGTTTGTCGATCGCCATCGCGATGGCGCGGCGGAAGGCCGGGTCGGATGCCGCGTGGCTCCCATCTCCGTGCTTCACGAAGCCGCCGGCCGGGTTGTCCTGGAACGCGGACCCCGCGTTGAAGGCGAGCTCGTCGAACGCGGGGACGACCGCGGGATGGGTCTCGATGTTGGGCTTGCCTTTGACCGAGTTCAAGATGTTCGCCGAGTCGAAGGACGCGAAGTCGACCTCACCGTTCTGAAGCGCCGCCGCTTCCTGATTCTCGTCGTTGAAGTTCTGGTAGATGATCTCGTCGAAGGTGGGTGTGAGCCCGTCGGACAAGCCCCAGTAGTACGGGTTCCGCTTGAGGGTCACGGCCTGTCCGTTCTGGTACGACGCGATGTAGTACGGGCCGGAGCCGACCGCCGGCACGTTCTGGAACTTCTTGGGCTCGTCGAGCTTGGACCAGATGTGCTCGGGAAGGATGTAGTCGTACATGAAGACCGTCTTGCCGCTGTAGACGGACGTCGGCTGTGTGGCGTGGATCACGAAGTGCGTGTCGTCCGTCACCGTGACGTTGTCGATCAGCCGGACGTCGGCGGAGTAGTTCGAGATGTTGTGCTGCTTGTAGAAGTTCAGCGTCCACGCGAAGTCGTTGGCGGTGAAGGGCTGACCGTCGGACCACTTCATCCCGTCGCGGATCGTGTAGGTGAAGGTCATGTTATCCGCGCCCACATCCACCGATAGCACGGTCGAGTGCTCGAGGTCGGGGCTGAAGTCCTTGGCGGAGAAGTTGATGGGGATGTCGTACGTCATGGCCCACAACGTGTAGTCCGTGGCCAGGTACCCCACCATGGGGTTGAGCGAGCTCGGCTCGCTCGTGTCCCCGAAGATGAACTTGGACCCGGTGGCGGCGGTCGAGGACGCGGAGCTGCTGTCGCTCGCGCTCTGCGCGAACGCCGAGCCCGTCATGGCCACCCCCGCGATCACACCGACCATCGCGGCGCTGGCCACGATCCGACGCATCCTGCTCATTCCGTTCCTCCCTAGCTTCGATCCGTCCACCGTCACGTTCCGTTCTGTCTTACGTTCCCGCGCGTACGCCCGGTTCGTCGATCGTGAGCGTGCGCGCATCGGCGTCGATCGTCGCCGTCACCCCCAGGGGGATCGTGGCCAGGTGCTTGCCGTGGCCGAGCGGGAGTCTGTATAGCACGGGAACGCCCAGCGGGCCTAGGCACAGTTCCAGCACGTCCTCGAGCGACCGCGTCCGGGGCGCCTCGGGCCGTTCCTCACGCCAATCGCAGTTCTTCATCTCGCCGACGACGACGCCGGCCACGCGATCGAGCTTGCCGGCCATCAGGAGCTGCCTGAGGTGCACCTCGATGACGTAGGGAGGCTCGTCCACTTCCTCGAAGAAGAGGATCGCGTCGTCGAAGACCGGATCCCATGGGGTGCCGATCAGGTGGACGAACGTGAAGAGGTTGCCACCCACGATCGGGGCCGTGGCCGTGCCCGACGCGATCGGCCGCACGTACGGGTCGTCCGGATCGCGTGGGACCGGCCCCGCTCCGCCCTCGGAGAACGCCGCAAGCACGGAGTTCCAGGTGAAATCGGTGCGTTCGGGGATCCCCATCGACCCGAGACCGGGGCCGTGGAACGTGGCGAGCCCCGCCTCCTGGCGCAGCGCGATGTGCAGGTTCGTGATGTCCGAGTACCCCATCAACGCCTTGGGGTTGGCGGCGATGAGCTCGAAATCCAGGTACGGCAGGACCTGCATCGCGCCCGTGCCGCCCCACAGCACCTGGATCACGTCGACGTCCGGATCGGCGAACAGGGCGTGCAGATCGGCGGCCCGCTGCTCGGCAGAGCCTGCGACGTAGTCGTCCTTGGCCCACACTCCCTCGAGGAGCTTCACCCGGTACCCCTTCGCCGACCACCATTCGACGGGGCGCAGGACGTCGCTGCGGTTGAAGTACGGTCCCGAAGGCGCGCAGACGCCGACCGTGCCTCCGGCGGGCAGCGGGCGACCCCACCGCGTGGCGGCAACGAACCTCACCGGATGCGGTCCCAGTACGCGATCGATCCGACGCCCGTTGTCACCGTATGGAACCCCCCCCCACTCGCCGCGCGTGCCGGAGATCGTTCGGGCTCTCAGCACGATCAGCGCGGATTATTCAGCAAACGCCGGAGGAACGCCAGGGGAGGCCGCGCGCGCCTCTACCTCGCGGATGAAGGGCGTCTTCCCGTCCACGTAGCTGTAGATGTCGTTCGGGTGCGCGTCGGCGAGCCCGCGCTTCAGCCGTTCGTACTCTGCCGCCGTGGAGGGGTCGGCGCGCAGGGCGTCGCGGAACGCGAGGTGCCGTGCCTCCCAGGCGCTGCTCGCGCGACAGACATGGATCTGGAAGGATCGGTCGTCCTCGGGCCCCCGGCTCCGGCTGAAATACTCGTGGTCGTCGTCCCAGGGATCGACGACCCATCGGTAACCGAGTGCGAGCAGCGGCTCCACGTAGGCGGCTCTGGGCACCATCGAGGCGATGGAGAGCTGGATGTCGACGATGGGCTTCGCGGCGAGCCTCGGTACGGACGTGGAGCCGACATGGTCGATCCGCGTGGCCAGGTCGGGAGGAAGGGCCGCCAGGATGCGGGCCGCCTCCGCGTCGAACCACGTTGCCCAGAGGGGATCGGGATCGCTCAGGCCGTAGGGCCGGCTGCGCCCCTCGGTGGCTTCCGGTTTCGCCCGCGAACCGCGCAGACGTGCGAGGTTCACGACAGCATCGAAGAGGGACTGCTGAGCGGGGTCCCGGGGGGCCGTCTCCTCCGGATGCCACTGGACGCCCAGCATCCACGTCAGCTCGGCCTCGCTCATGTTGCCCATATCCCCAGGAACCGGCCGCTGGAGCGCTTCCACCAGCCCGTCGGGGCTGCGTCCGGCCACCACGAGTTCATCACCCACGCGGTCGACTCCTTGATGGTGGTGCGATGAGCAGGCGAGCGGCCCGGACTTGGTGGTCGCCGAGAGCAGTGTCCGGGCGACGGGCTCCACGGCGTGCATCGTCTGCGTGTCCTCCACGGGCACGCCGTGTTCGAGGAGGCCGGGGGTGCCGGGCAGATGCTGACGGAGGGTGCCGCCGAAGGCCACGTTCATGACCTGCATGCCACGGCAGATGCACAGGGCCGGGAGGTGGAGCCGATCGGCGGCGAGGAGCAACGCGATCTCGAACTCGTCGCGGTCCGGCTCCACGCCGTAGTTGTGTTCGGTGTCGGGCTCCGCGCCGTACCGGGCAGGGTCGACGTCGCCACCCCCAACGAGCACCAGGCCGTCGAAGGGTTCGAGCAACTCCTCGGGCTCGCCCGGTTCGCCGGGCGCGAGGATCGCCGTACGGGCGCCGGCGCGTCTCAGGGACTCGACGTAGGGCGCGGGCACCCCGTAGCCCCCGTCGGGCCATCGAGCCACCCGGTCGCCCGCCAGGTGATACGCGACCACCCCCACGAGCGGGCGGTACCCGGGGCTCACCCGCGGCGCTCCATCGCGATCCGGGCGAACCGGGCGAACATCTCGGAGCCCTTGCTCTCGTGATCGGCTAGATGTCGGGTGGCCTCGTCGCGGATCTCGTGGGCGGACTTGCCCCAGACCTCCTTCAGATCCATGAACTGCGAGGCCTCCTCGAGCCACAGCTCCAGCTCGTCGGCGTCGATCTCGAAGTGGAACTGGGTGGCCCACGTGGCCGCGCCGAGTCGGTAGGCCTGGGCGGGGATCCGCTCGCCCACGGCGAGCGGTCGGGCGCCCTCCGGCAGCTGGAACGTGTCTTGATGCCACTGGAACACCCGGTCACCGTCCTCCCAGACGCTCATGAGCGGATCGTCGGCCGCCTCGGCGAGCGGGTGGATCGGCTCGAACCCGACCTCCTTCACCTCGGCGCGCCAGACCGGCGCGTCCATCGCGCGGGCGATCATCTGTGCCCCCAGGCAGATCCCCAGGAAGGGCACGCCGCGATCGATCGCCTCGCGCGTGAGATCCCGGTTCTCCTTGAGGAAGGGGTGCTCGTCGAGCTCGTCCACGTTCATCGTTCCGCCGAACATCACGATCCCGGCGAGGTCATCGAGCGAGGGCCTCGGTTGCGCGGGGTCGGTGGCATCCAGGACGAGCACCTCTGCTCCCGCGGCCTCGACAGCGCGCACGCCGACGCCGAAGGTCTCCACGGGGTCGTTCTGCACGAGGAGCACCGGCCTCATGACCGAAGAGTGTAGGAGCTGTCGGCGTCGCGCGCGCCGAACGCCGGTGTTACCGTCGCAGGATGACCGCCGCCGACCGAGCCACCCTGAAGCCGACCGACCTCCTCGACCTCGAGCACCTCCTCTCCGACGAGGAGCGGCAGGTGCGAGACCTCGCTCGGGAGTGGGTCGGCGACCGCATCCTCCCCCGCGTGGAGGACTGGTACGAACGTGGCGAGTTCCCCGCTCGCGAGCTCGCCAAGGAGCTGGGCGAGCTCGGCTTCTTGGGCATGCAGCTCGAGGGCATGGGCGGGCTCGGGGCCGTCGCGTACGGGCTCGTCGAGATGGAACTCGAGGCGGGGGACTCCGGGTTGCGGAGCTTCGTCTCCGTGCAGAGCGCCCTGGCGATGTACGCGATCCACACCTACGGCAGCGACGAGCAGAAGCAGGAATGGCTCGCGCGGATGCAGGCGGGGGACGCGATCGGGTGCTTCGGGCTCTCCGAGCCCGACAGCGGCAGCGACCCCGGTTCGATGCGCACGTTTGCGAAACGCGACGGCGACGACTGGATCCTGTCGGGGACCAAGATGTGGATCACGAACGGGAGCGTCTCCGATGTGGCCATCGTATGGGCCGAGACCGACGACGGGATCCGCGGGTTCGTGGTCCCGTGCGACCTCCCGGGGTTCTCCGCCCCCGACATCCACAAGAAGATGTCGCTGCGCGCCTCGGTGACCTCGGAGCTCGTGATGGACGACGTCCGGCTCCCCGCATCAGCGGAGCTCCCGGGCGTTCAGGGCCTCAAGGGCCCGCTCTCCTGCCTGAACGAGGCGCGTTTCGGGATCATCTGGGGCGCGATGGGCGCCGCCCGGTCGTGCTTCGAGACGGCGCTCACTTACTCGAAGACCCGGGTACAGTTCGGCAAGCCGATCGGGGGGTTCCAGCTCACCCAGAAGAAGCTCACCGACATGGCGCTCGAGCTCCACAAGGGCACGCTCCTCGCGTACCACCTGGGCCGCCTGAAGGAGGAGGGCCGGCTGCGAGCCGAGCAGGTGAGCATCGGCAAGCTCAACAACACGCGGGAGGCGATCAAGATCGCCCGGACCTCCCGCGGGATCCTGGGGGCGAACGGCATCACCCTCGAATACCCCATCATGCGCCACATGACCAACCTCGAGTCGGTGATCACCTACGAGGGGACCGAGGAGATCCACACCCTGGTGATCGGCGGACTGCTGACCGGGTTGCGCGCGTTCGTCTGAGTCCTCCTGCTCACATCCACAAGAGCGCAACGGACGCCACCATCAGCACGACGAGCGCCACGGTGACCGTCCGGCGTGACCGATCGTCGCGGAGCAGGCGATTCAGGGCCGCACCCCCGCTCGCCCAGATGACGGCGGTCCCGGCGACGACGGCCGCCACGATCGCGGCGACGGCGAGGCCGCCTACGACCGGTGGAGGTCCGGTGGGAAGGAACGCGCTCACCACGGCAACGGCGAAGATCCATCCCTTGGGATTCACGAACTGGAAGGTTACGGCCCGCCCGACGGTGAGCGGGGCCGCGATGCCGGCGTCGTCGACCCCAGCGTTGCGCGCGAGCCCGTACGCGAGGTAGATCAGGTAGAGCGACCCGGCGATCTTGAGCACTGTCTGGGCCGCCGGCAGCGCCGCCAGCGCGACGCCGATGCCCGCGGCGACGGCCACGATCAGCACGCTGATCCCCACGGCCGTCCCCATGACGTGAGGCACCGTGCGCCGGAAGCCGAAGCGGACGCCCGAGGTCAACAGGAGCGTGTTGTTGGGTCCCGGCGATCCCGATCCCGCCGTGGCGAACAGCAGGAGGGCGACGACGGACGTCAGTCGCATCGCGCGTCCGAGCGATCCATGTCCCGGATTGGACGACGTTCGGCCTCGATCGGTCTTGTACGATCCTGCAGTGTCGGTGGATGCGCAGCGCGAGTGGGTGCGCGCGTGGAGGCCCGCGGTTCCCGGGATCTCCGAGGTCTTCCACGCGCGGTTCGTCGGCCATCGTTACCCGCCGCACGCGCACGACGACTGGACCCTGTTCGTCGTCGATCAGGGCGCGATCCGCTACGACCTCGACGCACGCGATCGCGGTGTGGGCACCGACGTCGTCACGCTCCTGCCGCCCCACGTGATCCACGACGGCCGACCGGCCTCCGACGACGGGTTCCGCAAGCGCGTCCTCTACGTGGGCGCCGACGTGCTCCCGGAGCATCTGACCGGACGCGCGGTGGACGATCCCGACATCCATGATCCGCTCTTGCTCGCGGCGATCGGGCGGCTCCACGGACTCCTCGAAGATGAGGACGACGCGCTCGCCGCGGAGGAGATGACGTGGTCGGTCCGGGACCGCATCCGCGCGCATCTCCGCGATCGGAGTGCCGCCGACCCCGCCCCAGGCGGCGAGGCCGCGCTCGCGGAAGCCCTGCGCGCGCTGCTCGATACGCATCGAGCGGAGCCGATGACCCTCGCCGCGGCAGGCGCGATCCTCGGTGCGGATGTGTCCGCGCTGATCAGGGCGTTCCGGCGGACGTTCGCGATCACGCCCCACCGCTACGTGATCGGGCGCCGCATCGAGGCGGCGCGGAAGCGGCTGCTCGACGGGGAGCCGGTGTCACGCGTCGCTTGCGAGGTGGGGTTCCACGACCAGGCGCACTTCACCCGGCACTTCAAGCGGCACGTGGGGGCGACCCCGGCGCGCTTCGCGCGCTCGGCTCGGCCCTGAGGCTCATCACCCGTCCGGCAGGGCGGACCTGGCCAGCAGCGTCGCGATGTCTGCCACCTCTACATCGCTGTCCGAGCCTTTGGCGGCGTCGTCGAGCATCACGAAGCAGTACGGGCACGCCGTGGCCACGGTGTCGGCTCCCGTCGCCGCCGCCTCGGCGAACCGCGCGTCGTTGATCCTCGGGGTGCCCTCCAACTCCTCCATCCACATCCGAGCGCCGCCGGCGCCGCAGCAGAACGACCCCTCCCTGGCGCGCGGCATCTCGACGGCCGTCTCGGTGGAGGCGCCGAGCACCTCGCGCGGGGCGTCGAAGACACCGTTGTGACGTCCCAGGTAGCAGGGATCGTGGAGCGTGACCCGTCCCTTGCCCGCGTGCGGCGTGAGACGCCCCTCCCGGATCAGCCCGGCGAGCAACTCCGAGTGGTGCACGACCTCGTAGCGCCCGCCGTAGTCGGGGTACTCGTTGGCGAGCGTGTTGAAGCAATGCGCGCAGCTGGCGACGATCTTCGTCACGCCGGCTTCACCCAGCGTCTGCACGTTCTGCGCGGCCAGCATCTGGAACAGGTACTCGTGGCCCATCCGCCGCGCGGGGTCGCCGGTGCACCGCTCACGCGGACCCAACACCGCGAAGTCGACGCCCGTCGCGGCGAGCAGGCGTGCGGTCGCGCGCGTGGCCTCCCGCGCTCGCTCGTCGAACGCGCCCGCGCACCCGACCCAGAAGAGGACATCGGGGGCGGGATCACCCGGCTGCAGCACGCGCACGTCCAGGCCCTCGGCCCACTCCAGCCGCGCCGACTGGGGCTGTCCCCACGGGTTCTCGCCGGGGCCCTCGATCCCGCGCAGGAGCGCGCCGGCTTCGGTGGGGAACCGGGATTCGGCCATCACCAGGTTGCGACGGAGGTCGACGATCGTGTCGATGTGCTCGATGTCGACCGGGCACGCCTGCACGCAGGCCCCGCACGTCACGCAATCCCACACGACCTCGTCCTCGACGGCGCCGGGGACGAGGGGCTGGAGCTCCACGACACCCGCACCCCCCGTCGGGGTGAGCGCCGGCGCCGACCCGATCACGTGGTCCCGCAGGTCCATGATCAGCAGCTTGGGGCTGAGCGGCTTGCCCGTCGCCCAGGCCGGGCAGACCTCCTGGCACCGGCCGCACTCGGTGCAGCTGAATAGATCGAGGACCTGCTTGCGCGAGAGATCCGCGGCGGTGGCGGCGCCGAAGCGCAGGTCTTCCTCGGGGCCTTCGAGGTCGATCTCCAGGGGCTCGAGCCTGCCGCTCGGTCCCGTCTTGGCGAGCCAGACGTTCGGCGCCGCCGTGAGGATGTGCAGGTGCTTCGACCCCGGCAGATAGACGAGGAACCCGAGCACGAGCAGGAGGTGGGTCCAGACGAAGACGCGCTCCGCCACCTCGGTGCCTCGACCGCCCGCGAACAGGCCGGACAAGGCGTTCGATAGGGGCGATGCCGCCGGGTGGGAGGCGTCACCGAGCGCGATCCTCGTCGCGTTCCAGAGCAGGAGCGAGACCACGATGCCGAGGATCGTGAGCAGGATGCGGTCGGCTTCCCCGAGGTGGCTCCCCTCGAACCGTGTCGGTCGCTGGACCTTGCGGATCCAGAACGCGATGCCGACACCGACGATCACGAGCGTCGCGAAGAGGTCGACGGCGAACGAGAACCAGGCCGCGTGTCCGAGGTAAGGGAGGGTCCAGTCCGGGTTCACGACCGCGAGCATCGCCTCGACGATCGTGGGCAACAGGATCAGGAATCCCCAGAAGATGAAGGCGTGCATCAAGCCGGGCAAGGCCTTCTGGAACAGCTTGCGCTGCCCGAGAACCTGGGTGAGCTCGCGCGTGGTCCTGGCGTGGGTGGCGTCCTCGCGCTCCGTCGGACGCGCGCGGCGCACGAGCTCGGCACGCGGCCGGGCGCGACGCGCGAAGAGAAGGACCGCCGTCGCGAGGACGACCGCCAGGGCCGCGGCGCCTACGAGCCGGTCCGTCGCCGGATCTCCGCGGTGAGGGCGGGCACCACTTGGTGGAGATCGCCCACCACCCCCAGGTCGGCCATCTTCATGATGGGGGCCTCGGCGTCCTTGTTCACCGCGACGACGCGCGCGGATCCCTTCATGCCGACCGAGTGCTGCAGCGCACCGCTGATCCCGATCGCGAGGTAGACCTCGGGCTTCACCGTCTTGCCGGTCTGACCGATCTGGTAGCCGTAGGGCACCCAGCCGGCGTCCACGGCCGCGCGGGAGGCGCCCACCGCCGCGCCGTCGATCGCGCCCGCGAGCTCGTCCAGCATCGCGAACCCTTCGGGACCGCCGAGGCCGCGACCGCCCGCCACGACCACCTTCGCATCGTCGAGCGACGGACCGCTCGTGGCCTGCTCGCGGCGCTCCAGCACGCGCACCTCGCGCAGGCCGGGCGGGGTCTCCGCGGGGACGTCGACCACCGAGGCCGTGACGGGAGCGTCCACCGCTTCCACGGAGCGCGGCTTGAGGAGCACGAGCACCGGCGCGGGCCCGCGGAGCTCGACATCGACCACCAGCGAACCGCCGAAGATCTCCGTGCGTGCGCGGTCGGGAGCGAGGAGGGCCGTCGCGTTGCCCATGAGCGCCGACCCGAGGCGCGCCTGCAGGCGGGCGGCCAGGTCGCGACCCGCATACGAGGTCGGGAACAGCAGGAGATCGGGGCCGTGCGCCCGTACGAGTCGTTCGACGAGCGCTGCCGCCGCCCGTGTCGAGCCGGCGATCCCGTCGTCGTCGCAGGCGAAGAC
This sequence comes from uncultured Actinomycetes bacterium, assembly GCA_963810915.1. Taxonomy (GTDB): domain Bacteria; phylum Actinomycetota; class UBA4738; order UBA4738; family HRBIN12; genus JAOUEA01. Next base: position 122,549 of record CAWEPH010000007.1, read on the forward strand.
GGTCGTGGCGCCGAACCGCCCGTACGCGCCGCCCCCCTCGACCGCCCCGGGGCCGAGCGCGACGACACCGACGGTGTCCGCCACGCCTCGCGCCGCGGTGAGCAGCTCGCCCGACACCGGGCTCGGGCCTGCCGATGTGATCTCATCGAGCACCCAGACCGTGGTCATCTCAGATCACCTTCGCCTCGACGAGGAGGTCGATCATGCGCGCGAGCGCTTCGTCGCCGGCGCCGACGATCTCACCGCCGGCCTTCGCGGGCGCCGGCTCCACGGCCACCACGGCCTGGCTCGCACCGACCGATGCGGGGTCGAGCCCCAGGTCCGCGGTCGTCGGCCGCTCGAGCGGCTTGGACTTGGCGGCCATGATGCCCTTGAGGCTGGGATAGCGAGGTTCGTTCGCGCCCGCGGTGAGGGTCACGAGCGCCGGGAGCTCGCAGGCGACGACCTCCGCCCCGGTCGGCGTCTGTCGCTCGGCACGCACCTCGCCGTCGAGGAGTTCGAGCTTCGTCACGAACGTGACGGCCGGCAGGTCGAGCAGCTCGGCGACGGTGACCGGGACGGTGCCGGTGTATCCGTCGGTGGACTCGACGGCGGCGATCACGAGATCCGGGGTGACGCGGCCCGCGGCCGCGGCCAGCACCCGCGCCGTTGCGAGCGCGTCGGCGCCGGCGAGCAGGTCGTCGGTGACGAGGACCCCTCGATGGGCGCCCATCGCGAGCGCGCGCTGCACCGCCGGCAACGCCTCGTCGGGACCCATGGAGATCGCCGTGACCTCGCCGCCGTGCGCCTCGGTGAGCTGCAGCGCTGCCTCGATTCCGTATTCGTCTCCGGGGTCGAGGGCCCCCTCGGCGCCCGCGCGCACGAGCCGGTGGTCGGGCCCGAGCGCAGGGCTGCCGTCGGACGACG
>CAWEPH010000008.1:0-21659 GCA_963810915.1 uncultured Actinomycetes bacterium
TCCTCCTGCTCGAGTCGGTCGTCGTCGGCGGCGGGACGCATCTGCAGCCCCGCGCCACCGTGCATCTGAAGAAGGGTGAGGACACGATCGAGGAGTCGGCGATCGGCGACGGTCTCATCGATGCCGCGATGGGCGCGATCGGGCGCGCGGCGGGCGTGGAGGCGCGACTCGTGAGCTTCAACGTCTCTTCGGTGACCGGCGGTTCGGACGCCTTGGGCGACGTCGTCGTCCAGCTCGAAGTCGACGGGCGGCGGGTGACCGGGCGCGGCGTGGCGACCGACGTGGTGGAGGCGAGCGCGCGCGCGTACCTCGCGGCCGTGAACCGCGCGCTCCAGGTCAGCGCCGCGAGCACCTCCGACGAGGCGGTGCCGTGACCGGTCGGGCGTACAGGATCGGCGTGATCCCCGGAGACGGCACCGGGCCCGAGGTGGTGCGCGAGGGCCTGAAGGTGCTCGACGCGGTCCGCGACGGGTTCGCCACCGAAGCCGTCGTGTTCGACCTGGGTGCCGACCGATACCTGCGCACGGGCGAGGTGCTCCCCGACGAGGAGCTCGAACGGCTCCGCGCCATGGACGCCATCTTCCTGGGAGCGGTGGGGGATCATCGGGTGAAGCCGGGGATCCTCGAGCGAGACCTGCTCCTGAAGGCGCGCTTCGGCCTCGACCAGTGGGTGAACCTTCGGCCGGTAGTGCGCTACCCGGGCGTCGAGACGCTCGTGCCGAGCCACGCCGAGGAGGACGTGAACTTCGTGGTGGTGCGGGAGAACTCCGAGGGACTGTATAGCGGAGCGGGCGGCTTCCATCGCAAAGGCACCGCGCACGAAGTGGCCGTGCAGGAATCGATCAACACGCGCCACGGGGTAGAGCGGATCGTGCGATACGCGTTCGAGCTCGCGATGCAGCCCCATCGCCGCCGAAAGCTCACCCTCGTGCACAAGACCAACGTGCTGACGTACGCGGGCGACCTCTACCAGCGTGTGGTCGACGAGGTGGCCGAGGACTACCCCGACGTCGAGACCGACTACGTTCACGTCGACGCCGCGTGCATCTACTTCCTGGACTGGCCGGCGCGGTTCGACGTGATCGTCACCGACAACATGTTCGGTGACATCATCACGGATCTCGGCGCCATGATCCAGGGCGGGATGGGCATCGCGGCCGGCGGCAACATCAACCCAGACGGCGTGAGCATGTTCGAGCCGATCGGCGGCACCGCGCCCGACCATACCGGGAGGGGCACGATCAATCCGCTGGCCGCGATCGGGGCGATGGAGATGCTCCTGCGTGAGCTCGGCGAGCAGGCGGCGGCCGATGGGGTGGACCGGGGGATCCGCGCGGCTACCCGGCAGATGAAGAGCATGCGCGCCGGCGAGATGGGGCTCAGCACCTCCGAGGTCGGCGATCTCGTGGCGGCCGGAGCGAGCACATGAGCGTGCCGGAGACGCCCGCGCGCACGGTCGAGCTCTACGACACCACCCTCCGCGACGGCGCGCAGCGTGCCGATCTCAGCTTCACGATCGAGGATCGTCTGCGGATCCTGCACCGGCTCGATGCCGTGGGCTTCCCGTATGTGGAGGGCGGCTGGCCGGGCGCGAACCCCCGCGACACCGAGTTCTTCAAGCTCGCGACCAAGGAGACGCTCGTTCACGCCCAGCTGACCGCGTTCGGCATGACACGGAAGGCGGGGGAGCGAGCCGAGGACAGCGCGGTGCTGCGCGAGCTTCTCGACGCCGGCACCGAGGTGATCTGCCTGGTAGGCAAGTCGTGGGATCTGCACGTGACCGAGGCCCTGCGCACCGATCTCGATGAGGGCGTCGCCATGGTGCGCGACTCGGTGGCGTTCCTACGGTCGCAGGGACGCCGGGTGTTCTTCGACGCCGAGCACTTCTTCGACGGGTACGTGGGGAACCCCACCTTCGCGCTCGCCGTCGTCGCTGCGGCGGAGGAAGCCGGGGCCGAGCGGCTGGTGCTCTGCGACACGAACGGCGGGATGCTCCCGTTCGACGTGGCGCGCATCGTGCAGGAGGTCGGACGACAGGCGTCGGCGAAGCTCGGGATCCACGTGCACAACGACGCGGGCTGCGCCGTGGCGAACTCGTTGATCGCGGTGGACGCGGGCGTCCACCAGGTTCAGGGCACGATCAACGGGTACGGCGAGCGCACGGGCAACGCCGACCTCGTCCCGATCGCCGCCGACCTCGTGTTGAAGATGGGCATGAGCGACGCGCTGCCCGAGGGCGCGGTGGCACACCTCACCGAGCTCGCGCACTACGTGGCCGAGATCGCCAACGTGACGCCGGATTCGCACCAGCCCTATGCGGGGCGCTTCGCGTTCACGCACAAGGCGGGACTGCACACGAGCGGCGTCGCTCGCCTCACCGAGGCCTACGAGCACGTCCCGCCCGAAACGGTCGGCAACCACCGCGGCGTCGTGGCGAGCGACCTCGGCGGCGCCGCGACGCTGCGGATGAAGGCCACCGAGTATGGCGTGGACCTCGCCGACGCCGACGTGCCTCGCCTCCTCGAGGACCTGAAGGGACTGGAGTCCAAGGGCTACACCTTCGACGTGGCCGACGCCTCCCTCGAGCTGCTGATGCGCAAGGCGCACGGGTGGAGGCAGGCGTTCTTCGAGGTCGAGAGCTACAGGGCGCACGTGGAGGAGCGGCGGAACGAGGGAGCGCTCGCGGAGGCCACCGTCAAGGTCGTCGCCGACGGCGAGCGGCATATCGAGACCGCCGAGGGACACGGCCCCGTGGGCGCGCTGGACAACGCCCTCCGCAAGGCGCTCACGAACGCCTACCCGCAGCTCGACGACATGCACCTGGAGGACTTCCGGGTGCGCGTCCTGGGCGAGCAGGGGCCGAGCGGCACCGGATCGATGGTGCGCGTGTTGATCGACACGTCGAACGGCGAGCGCGAGTGGACCACCGTGGGCGTGAGCGAGAACATCCTCGAGGCCTCGTGGGAGGCGCTCGTCGAGGCCTACACGTTCGGCCTGCTCCACCCGCGGGAGGCCCGGGAGGACTGAACCCCGATGGATGTGCGGATCCGACCGGCCACGCCCGAGGACGCGGATGCGATCGGGAGCGTGCACGTCGAGAGCTGGCGGTGGGCCTACCGCGGCCAGCTGCCTGACGATCTCCTCAACGAGCTCGACCCGGCCGAGCGCGCTGCCGGATGGCGGCGGATCCTGGGGTCCGGCGGGACGGACGTGATCGTGGCCGACGACGGGGCCCGGGTCGTTGGGTTCGCGAGCGCCGCGACCTCGCGCGATGGCGACGCGCCGCCCGGCACCGGCGAGGTGCTCGCGCTATATGTGGTCGAGAACGCCGTCGGGACGGGCGCCGGCCGCGCGCTCCTCGTCGGTGCGCAGGGACTCCTGCGGGCGCGCGGCCACTCGCGTGCGACGCTCTGGGTCTTGGAGTCGAACGAGCGCGCGCGCCGCTTCTACGAGCGCAACGGCTGGACGTGGGACGGATCGCGGGGTACGCACCAGGTGCGATGCGCGAACATGCCGATCGTGCGGTACGCGGTCGATCTCTGAGGAGACCGGCTCAGGCGGGCGCCGATCCGTTCGCGCTCACGGCGCGCACGATGGCGTTCTCGATCTGCACGGAACGCGCCTTGGTGATGCCGCTGGACAGGATCGAGAACTCCGCCCACTCCTGCTCGCGTTCCACCCACACCCATCCCGAGAGCGCGGAGACGCCGTCGAGTGTGCCCGTCTTGGCGCGGATCGGGACGTCGTTGAGACGCCCTTTCAACGTGCCTTGACCGCCACGGGCCAGGAGGGACCGCAGCGTCTCTCCCCACGGCTGCCCGTCGGCCACCCAGAGCATCTTCACGATCTGGGTGGGCGTCACGCGGTTCGCGTAGGACAGGCCGGAGCCATCGTGGGCCACGACCCCGGACAGGCCGTGTGCGCGCGTGAAGGCCTCGATCGCGTCGGCGCCCTTCGCGATGCTGCCGGGCGGCCCCGTCACGCGCGCGCCGAGGAACTTGCCGAGCACCTCGGCGTAGAAGTTCAGGGACCACACGTCCATGCGGTGCAGGATCGAGCGCAGCGGATCGCTCCGCTCCGTGGCCAGCGGGACGAGGTGTGCGGGCGGCGCGCCCATCCCTGCCCGGTGGGTGACCTTGATGCCGTTGGCCTTCAACCGCTTCGTCAGCTCGGTGGCGGCCCGTCGTTCGGGGTCGCTCACGTGGTGGCCCGCCCCGTCGACGTTGTCGTGATACGTGAGCGCCGTCGGCAACGCCACGTAGTAGGCGGGGAAGTACGATTTCCAGCCGGGTGCGAACCAATCCCGGGCGAAGGGTCCCGTGGAACCCATCACGCGGCCGGTGACCTTCGTGATGCCAGCGGTCGCGATCGCCTGGGCGAGGTCCGCCAGATCCGCCCGGTCCGTCTCCGGGTCGCCGTGGCCGACGATCCAGAGGTTCCCTCGGAGCACACCGTCCTCGGGCTTGCTCGTGCCGAGGACCCCGGTGGGGATCGTGGCCTCCGGGGAGAGGCGGTCCAGGAGCGCCATCGAGAGCAGGAGCTTCTCGTTGGAGGCGGGCGGCCGGGCGACCCAGTCCCGGTGGTGGTACCAGGTCGTGCCCTGGTACCCGATCACGACACCCACCGGCAGATGGCCGACCACCGTGTCGATGCGCTGGATCCATCGAGGCTTGGTCGCGGTGGACGCGATCGCCCCCGCATGGGCCACAGGGGGGTCGACGGCCACCGTGGGCACGGCGACCGCGAGGAGCAGCGAGAGCACGAACGGAAGGCGGTGGGGACGCATGGAGGTCACGATGGTACGGGCTCGGGACCTCGACGCCACGGAAGCGGTGGATTCACCCTTGCGCGAGCGCTTCGACCTCGGCCTGCATCTGCGCACGCTCGTGCAGGAGGGCCTTGAGGTCGTCGGAGGGCAGCGGCTTGGCGAAGAAGAAGCCCTGGCCCAGGTCGCAGTGGAGCTCGAGCAGGCGCTGCAGCTGGTCGGCACGTTCGATGCCCTCGGCCACCGGCTTGAGGTTCAGGATGCCGGCGAGCTCGATCACGGCGGCTGTCAGGGCGCTGGACTCGCCGCCCTCGCTCACGCCGTCGATGAACGACTTGTCGACCTTGAGGATGTCGACCGGGAAGCGACGCACGTAGTTGAGGCTCGAGTACCCGGTGCCGAAGTCGTCGATCGCGAGCTGCACCCCGAGCGCCTTGAGCTCCGTGAGCCGTTCGATCGACAGATCCATGTCCTGCATCATCACGGACTCCGTGATCTCGAGGATCAGGGCCTGCGGCTGGAGCGTCGTGTCCTGCAGGATGCCTCGGACCTCGTCCACGAGCTCGGGCCTCGCGATCTGGCGGGCCGAGAGGTTCACGGCCATGTGGAACTGGGGCTGGTTCGGGAATCGCGTCTGTAGCTCGACGGCGGTGCGGCAGGCCTCCTCGAGCACCCAGCGGCCGATCGGCACGATGAGGCCGGTCTCCTCGGCGAGCGGGATGAAGTCGAGCGGCGGGACGATGCCGCGCACGGGGTGGATCCAACGGACCAGAGCCTCGACGCCGGAGATGTTGCCGCTCTCCAGCTCGATCACCGGCTGGTAGTGCAGGACGAACTCGCCGTGCTCCAGGGCGCGCTGGAGATCGGCCTTGAGCTCCAGGCGCTTCAGGGCCGTGTCGTGCATCGCCGGCTCGAACACCTGGTAGCGGCCCTTGCCCTTCTCCTTGGCCATGTACATGGCGACGTCGGCGTTGCGGAGCAGCTCTTCGGCGTCGCCCAGCCGTTCGCCCTCGGCCACCGCGATGCCCACGCTCGCCCGCACGTAGACCTCCTTGCTCTCGAGCGCGAAGGGCTCCTCCAGCATCTGCATCACGCGGTCGGCCACGTCGACGGCCTGGATCCCTTCACCCCCGTCCTCGAGGAGGATCGCGAACTCGTCGCCGCCGAGGCGCGCCGCCGTGTCGGCCGCCCGCAGGGCCTTCTTCAGCCGGTCCCCGACCTCGCGGAGCAGCTGGTCGCCGGCCGCGTGCCCCAACGAGTCGTTGATCGTCTTGAAGTCGTCGAGGTCCATGAACAGGACCGCGATGGGCTTGTGGTCACGCTCCTGGCGCTCGATCGCGTGCGTGACGCGGTCCCGGAAGAGGGCCCGGTTGGCGAGGTTCGTCACCGAGTCGTGGAACGCCTGATGCGAGAGCTGCTCCTCGAAGGCCTTGCGCTCAGAGATGTCACGCGTGTTGAGCACGATCCCATGGACGTTGGGGTCGTGCAGCAGGTTGGTGCGGAGCGTCTCGGCGAAGATGAAGGTCCCGTCGTGGCACTGCACTCGGAATTCCATCAGCCCCGGGTGTCCCTCGCCGTCGCCCATGGCCGTGAGGAAGGACAGGACGCGCGTCTTGTCGTCGGGGTGCACGAGATCGATGAACCGTGAGCCCTCGAGCGCCTCGGGCTCGAGTCCCAGCACGCGGTGAGCGGACGGGCTCGCGTATCGCACCGACGTGTCCGCATCGACGACCGTCACGATGTCCGAGGAGTTCTGCACGAGCGATGCGAACCTCTTCTCGCTCTGCTGCATCAGCAGATCCTCGGTGAGCGCCGCGCTCTCGAGGGCAAGGGCCACCTGCGAAGAGAGCGCGCGCAGCGAGTCCACGATCGTGCGCGGCATGTCGTCGGGGGTGGCGACGACCATCAGGCCGCGGAGTTCCTCCCGGATGAAGAGCGGTGCGACCATCACGGTGCCGTCGGCCTCGGTGGGCAGGGAGAGCGCGTCCCGCAGCGTGCTCTCGTACGTCTTGACCACGTAGGCGTCGTTGTCGAGCAGGCGCTCCCGCTTCCACGCCTGCAGCTCGCTCAGGTGGAAGTTGGCTCCCTCCGCGTCGTCGGTCCCGCCCGCGGCCGCGACCACGACGAGTTCGTCCGTGCCGTCGCGCTCCTCGCACATGCGGATGGACGCGTTGGGACCGGCCAGGGCGCGGACCGCCTGGATCGCCGACGCGTGGATGCCGTCCCGGTTGGTGGCCGTCACGAGGGACGCGCCCGCTTCGCGGAGGGCCCGCTCGCGGTCGACGGACTGCTGCTGTTGGCGCACCAGACCGACCATGCGGATCACCGCCAGCAGGAACAGCGTGATCGTTGCGGCGAGGACCACCGGCACGTTCACCGGCTCGCCGCGCCAGATCTGGATCACCTGCGTGAGGGGGGCCAGGAGCGAGGCGGCGCCCAGGAGCGCGAGCCGTCCGATCCCCACCCTCGCCTCGACGTCCGTCGCGCGATCCGAGAGCTGCTTCATGCTCGGGTGCAAGGCTGCCGCGCCGAACCCGACGTAGAACGCGATCCAGCCGATCTCCAAGAACCCGCTGCCGGGGATGTATCCGTCGTGCAGCTGCAGCCACCCGTACAGCGAGTCCGTGACGAACAGGGCCACGATCGCCGCGACCATGAGGTTCAGCGAGGGAGACCGCCGGCCGCTGCCGACCGCCAGACGGACCGCCACGGTCAGCATCAGCATGTCCATCAGCGGGTAGCCCATCGAGACGAACTTCACGAGGCCGGACAGCGTGGTGTCGGTCACGTATGGGGAGATCAGGAACACCCACGAGAGCGTCCCGATGCCGATCGCGATCATCGCGGCGTCGATCAGGCTGCCCCGATCTCGGCCTGCGCCGCGGCGACGGATCAGCAGGATCAACCCCGCGATCAGGCAGGGGTATACCGACAGGTAGAGCACGTCGCTGATGGCCGGGTAGGGCGTGTCGCCCCCATCGAGCGGGAAGAGCGTGGGCAGGAAGCTGTGGAAGGCGCTGTAGTTGTACGCCACCACGTCGCCCATGATGAAGAGGAACTGTCCGAGCGCGAACAGGTACCAGGGGGCCCGCTGCTCCGGCTGGTGGATGTGCACGGCCACGAGGATCAACACGGGCGAGGAGAGGCCGATCAGGTTGAACATCCAGCTGTGGTGACCGGACAGGAAATAGACCGCGGTCGCGACCGCGGCAACGAGTGGGTACACGAACCAAGCCCGTTTCCTCACGAATGGGCTATCGGCCCTCGAAGCGACGGACTGAAGGCCTGCGCCTGACTCGCTGAGCAGGGGGAACGCGTCTTCGAACGCGGCGAACGGCGACCCCGCGGACTAGACCGTGGTCGACACCGAGGGCTCGAGCTGGAAGCGCTCGTGGAGGCCGGTGAGCACGGCCACGAGCTCCTCGACCTCCTCGTCGGTGTTGGCCGCCGTGGTCTGGATGCGGAACCCCACCTCGTCCTTCGGCACGAGCGGATAGGCCGCCATGGTGGCGTACTGGCCATGGTCGAAGAGGTAGCGGCCGACCTCGTCGATGGACTCGTGATCGGCGAGGGGCACCTCGATGATGGGCAACCCCGACGTGTTGGGCGTCTTGATGCCCGCCGCGTGGAGCCCGTCGAGGAGACGGTGGGTCTTCCGCCAGAGGTCGGCGCGGATCTCGTCGCCGCGCGCGCGGTTCACGGCGAGGCCGGTGAGGGTCGTGGCCAGGGAGGCCACCGGCGAGGGACCGGAGTAGAGGTAGGGCGGAGCCAGCACCTTCAGTGCGTCCTTCAACCGCGTCGGCAACGCGAGGAACGCGAGCAGCGAGGAGTAGGACTTGGAGAATCCGGCCACCAGGATCACGTTCTCGTAGCCCACGCCAAGGTGACGCATCACGCTGTTGCCCTTCGATCCGTAGTCACAGAGCTCGTCGGCGGTGCGCTCGCCGATCACGCCGAACCCGTGCGCGTCGTCGACGTAGAGGACAGTGTCGTGCTCGCGGGCCACGCGCGCGAACTGCGCCATGTCGGGCGTGTTGCCGGTCATGGAGTTCACCCCGTCCATCGCGACGATCCGGGGGGCGCCGGGGTCGCTGGCGCTGAGGAGCTCCTCGAGGTGCTCCCAGTCGTTGTGCCGGAACCGGACGACGGTGGCGCCATGCCCGGCCGCGACCATGGCGCCGTCGAAGATCGTCTTGTGCGCGCGCCCGTCGAGGAAGATCGTGCCGTCGCCCACCAGCACCGGGATCACCGACATATGGATGTGGGTGATGGTCGGCAGGACGAGGGTGTCTTCCGATCCGAGGAGCTCGGTCAATTGCTCCTCGATCTCCGGGTAGAGCCGCGGGTTCCCCAGCAACCGGGACCAGGACGGATGCGTTCCCCAACGCGCCAGGTACTCGGGTACGGAGGCGATGATCTCCTCGTCGACGTCGAACCCGAGGTAGTTGCAGGACGCCCAGTCGGTGAGCCATCGGTCGCCGATCCGGATCTTCCGTCCGCGCTGCTCGTCGATGACCGCGTCCATCATCGGATGGGTGCGCTTCAGGCGCGTGAGATCGGAGGTCGCAGCCACCCAGCGGTCCAGCCACCCGTCGACGTCGCGGCGACGCGGCTTGCCGTTCGGCGACGGCTCCACGGGCAGGTCGGACAGCCGTCGTTCGGCGCCGTCGGTCGTCCGTCGACGAGGGAAGTCGTTGCGCTGGGGGTCCATCGTGAGGTCACCATCGGTACGTACGTAGTCGACCTTTACCGCGCGACCCAGAGCACGCGACCGTGGGTCATCCGCCCCACACACGTGTGCATAACCGCATTCGCACGCGGTTCGACGGTGCCTGGGCCACGCCGCCCGGGACTAGACTGGCGCCGCCCGGAACCCGAGACGGAGGTACGCGGTGAACACGATCGATCGAGCCAGGCTCCAGGCGCTGATGGAGCGTGAACACGGCGTGTTCCGCGAGCGGCATCCGGGCTCCGGCACGCTCGCCGAGGAGGCGAAGGCCAACCTCCTGTACGGCGTGCCCATGAACTGGATGACCCGCTGGCCTGGTGACTACCCGGTATTCGTGGAGCGAGCCGAGGGTGCGCATTTCTGGGACGTGGACGGCAACGAGTTCGTCGACTTCTGCCTCGGCGACACCGGGGGGATGGCCGGGCACGCGCCCAAGGTGAGCGTCGATGCGATCGCCGCGCAGGCGGCCAAGGGCATCACGCTCATGCTCCCGACCGAGGATGCCGAGTGGGTGGGACGCGAGATGGAGCGTCGATTCGGCGTTCCGACCTGGTCCTTCACGCTCACCGCCACCGACGCGAATCGCTTCGTGATCCGCTGGGCGCGCGCGCTCACGGGACGCGACAAGATCGTCGTGCACAACTGGTGTTATCACGGGACGGTCGATGAAACCATCGCGACGCTGGATGAGGCCGGCAACGTGGTGGAACGGGAGGGCAACGTCGGGAAGCCGGTCCCGCTCGAGCTCACGACGCGGGTGGTGGAGATGAACGACCTCGACGGTCTCGAGGCGGCGCTCGCCCACGGCGACGCGGCGGCCTGCCTGTTCGAGCCCGCGCTCACCAACATCGGCATCGTCCTGCCGGACGAGGGCTACCACGAGCGCGTCCGGGAGCTGTGTTCCAAGTACGGCACGTACCTGATCATCGACGAGACCCACACGATCAGCGCCGGTCCGGGTGGATGCACCGAGGCCTGGGGACTCGAACCCGACTTCGTCACGATCGGCAAGACGCTCGGCGCCGGCATCCCCAGCGCCGCCTATGGCATGACCGGGGAGGTCGCCGACGCGATCTACGCGCATCCGGAGCTCGACAGCGACGTCGGCGGCACCGGAGGCACGCTCGCCGGCAACGCGCTCTCACTGGCCGCGATGCGTGCGACGCTCGCCGATGTCCTCACGGACGAGGCGTTCGCGCGGATGATCGAGCTGGGCGCGCGGTTCGAGGAGGGCGTGCAAGGCGTGATCGACACGCGCGGGCTCCCCTTCCACGTGACGCGGCTCGGATGTCGGGTCGAGTACCTCTTCCGCCCCGATCGCGCGCGGACGGGGAGCGAGGCCGCCGCGGCGCAGGACGGCGAGCTGGATCCGTTCATCCACCTCTACCTGCTGAACCGCGGCGTCCTGATGACGCCGTTCCACAACATGTCGCTCATGTCGCCCGCGACCACGGTGGAGGATGTCGACCGCCACACCGAGGTGTTCGGGCAGGCGGCCGACGAGCTGGTCGGGGCGTGAGACCGGGCGGAGAACGAACACCGGTCCCGGGCGAACGAACACCGGGTCCGGGCGGAACAGCCGGCCCGGAGGAGGGATGTGCGTGGCGGTAGGGAGCTTCCTGTTCATGACGATCGACTGCCGGGACCCCGACGGCCTGGCCACCTTCTGGGCGGAGGTGCTGGGCAGCGAGATCGATCTCGTGATGGACGACGGTCGCTACGTCTTCCTGAAGGAGAGCGAGACGCTCCCCGTGCTCTGCTTCCAACGGGTGCCGGAGGCGAAGGTCGCGAAGAACCGCCTGCACCTGGACGTGTCGGTGGACGACCTAGGGGTGGCCACGGATCGCATCGTGGAGCTGGGCGGGAGCTGGACCGACGGGGTGGATCGCCGCCTCGAGGACTTCACCTGGCGCACGATGGCAGACCCCGAGGGCAACGAGTTCGACATCGCGGTGGGGTGAGGCGCCTCCGCGTCAGCCGTGCGCGGCCGCGAACGACCGCATGAGGTCGGAGAGCGCACGCGCGCCCGCGAGCGGCATCGCGTTGTAGAGGCTCGCGCGGATCCCGCCGACGCTGCGGTGACCCTTGAGCTCCACCATGCCCGCCTCGGCGGCCTCCTGCAGGAATGCCCGCTCGAGGTCCTCGGCGGGCAGGCGCCAGGTCACGTTCATCAGCGACCGGCTCGGGATCTGGGCGTGGCCGCGATAGAACCCGTCGCTGGCGTCGATCGCGTCGTAGAGCGCGGCCGCCTTGGTCCGGTTGACCGCGCGCTGGGCGTCGAGCCCGCCTGCCTCGTCGCGCAGCCACCTCGTGACGAGCATCAGGACGTAGATCGAGAACACCGGAGGCGTGTTGTAGCGCGAGCCGTGCTCGACATAGGTCCGGTAATCCAGGACCGTGGGCAGGCCCCCGGGCACGCGCTCGAGCAGCGAACGCTCCACGATCGCCACCGTGACGCCTGCCGGGCCTGCGTTCTTCTGGGCGCCGGCGTAGATGAGCCCGTATGCGGCCACGGCCACGGGACGGGAGAGGAAGTCCGACGACATATCGGCGAGCAGCGGGGTTCCTGTCGGCACGGCGGGCTCCGCGTGGAATGCGACGCCCTGGATCGTCTCGTTGGACGTGACGTGCGCGTAGGCGGCACCCGGGCTGAGGACGGCGCGGAGCTCGTCGTCCGTTGGCACCCGCACGAATCCGTCGTCGCGGCCGTTCCACGCGGCGCGCGCGCCGCCCACCTTCGCCGCCTCTGCCAGCGCCTTGGCGCCCCAGCTCCCGGTGACGACGTACTCGGCCGCGTTGCCAGCCCCACGCAGGAGGTTCAGCGCCACCATGGAGAACTGCTGCGTGGCCCCGCCCTGGGTGAACACGACGGCGTGGCTCTCCGGGATCGACAGGAGGGCCCGGAGGTTGGCCTCGGCTTCGTCGATCACGTCGGTGAACCAGGGAGCACGGTGGGAGACCTCAAGCGGGGAGATGCCGAGGCCGGGCAGGGCCACGAGTTCGCGCTGGGCCTCCTCGAGGACCGGGAGCGGGAGGGTCGCCGGTCCGGCGGAGAAGTTGAAGACGCGTTCGCTCATGATGGACCAGGCTAGCCGACGCGGCGCGCGGGGCGTCCTGCGGTCACGCGCCGGGCTTGTACACCATCAGGTAGAGGATCAACAGGAACCCCAGCGTCCCCACCGCCGCCGTGATCGAGGTGATCGGCCCGGTCAGGGCTGCGTCCAGTGCCTCGTCGCTGAGCGTGTAGCTGCCGTCGTGCCACCGGGTACATCCGTCGCGGAGCTTCTTCATGTACGGGGTGCCCACCGAGGACATCATGGCCATGGTGGCGAGGAGCACCAGGATCGAGATCCACAGCCAAGCGTGCCCGAACATCCTGCCCTGGATCCCCGCCGCCACTCCGCCGACCAGCAGGAGGGCTGTCGAAACGTACATGGGAGGGATCGAGCGTTTGGAGAGCTCGCAGAGATCGAAGATCTTGTCCCTGTCGCCCTCGACGGCGCGGACCTGGAACATCGCGTACATCGAAACGCCGTGCGCGGCCAGGAATCCGGCCATGCCGACGAGGTGCAGGAAGAGCCAGAACTCGAGCATCCCAGGGAGCATAGCCGCGGGGGCTGGAGCGCCCGCCGTGGCCCGCGCTCGGCGATCAGCCGCCGTGCGTCGGCGGAAGGTTGCGATGCGTGATCCGCCCCTTCAGATGGAACCCGCGTCCGAGGTGCACCCGATCGGGGAGCCGGCTCCAGCCGTGCTTGCCAGGGCGACGCTGCAGGTACGGGTCGTGGACGTGGTGGGGGTCGCCACCCGCCGCGGTCTCCGTCTTCGCGGGAGCGGGTGTGAAGCGTGGGACATGCTTCACCTGCCTCACCTCCTCCTCTCGATGCCACCGTAGTCCGTTTGCCGGTCGGCCGTCACGGGTCGACCGGCCCCGGTGATAGCGTGTCGGCCCGTTCACGGAGGAAGGCGCGGCGAGGTGGCGTACAAGCGGATCCTGTTGGGCACGGATGGCACCGATCGGGCGGCACATGCCGGGCGGGTCGCGGCCGGGCTGGCGAAGGCGGGGAACGCCGAGCTGATCGTCGCCCATGTGTGGGAGCAGCCCGAGGGCGCGGAGGCGCGCCTGTCCCTGGCCGTGGACGCGGCGAAGGCCGCTGGCGTGAAGAAGGTCGTACCGGAACTGCACGGTGCCCGCCCACCCGCCGAGGTCCTCGCCGAGATCGCGGAGCTCCGCGACGTCGGACTCGTGGTCGTGAGTGGCGGGCGGGGCCAGCATGGCCCCGGGGTGGTGGCCGACCGCCTATCGCATCACTCGCCACGCGATCTCCTGATCGTGTCCTCCCGGCCGGCGCCCGACGAGGGACCGATCTACCGGCGGATCATGATCGCCACCGACGGCTCGCCCACGGCCGACCGGGCCGCACGCAAGGGGTACGACCTCGCGGAGGCCCTGGGGGCGACGGTCACGATCGCGTTCGTGGGGCACCCCGCAACCGGCAAGCTCATCACCGAGGACACGCAGGCGATGTACGCGCCCGAGGAGGTCGAGACCACGATCGATGTCCGACAGGGCGAGCCTGCGACCGAACTGCTCGCGGCCGCGCGCGATGCCGACGCCGACCTCGTCGTCGTGGGCAACAAGGGGATGTCGGGCGCGAAGCGCTTCTTCTTGAACCCCGTGCCCGAGCGCGTCGTCGAGCAGGTCGATCGCGACATCCTCGTGGCGCGCACCGTCGTGCAGGTCGAATCGGAGCTGGCGCCAGGTGAGGGCGGGATCATCGAACGTGGCGGGGAGAAGTTGGCGGCCTACGTCGGCAGCGACGGCGACGTGCGGGTCTTCTCCGCGAAGTGCACCCATCTCGGATGCACCGTCGCGTGGAACGCGGGCGACGGCGTATTCGCCTGCCCGTGTCACGGCTCCCGGTTCGCGTCCGATGGCTCCGTGGTCAACGGGCCGGCCGCGCGCCCGCTCCCCCCCGCCTGAGGGCGGTGGTCGGCTCAGGTGCCCCAGGGCTTCGTCACCATCAGGAACACGATCAACACGAGGCCGATGGTCCCGATAGCGGAGATCACGTGCGCCCGGGGGCTGCCCACCAGCTCCAGCAGCTCCTCGTCGCTCACGCGGGGCACGCCCGAGGGCCGCATGCCGCACGACGCCGTGATCTTGCGGAAGTAGGGCCGGGCAAGCGCGTACATCGCCACCAGCGTGACGACCAGGATCGCGATCGACAGCTCGATCCAGGGCTTGCTGAGGTAGCTCACCTTCAAGGCGGCCCCGAACCCGCCGATCAGCAACACCCCGAGCGAGACGTACATCGGGATCACGGTGGACCCCGAGAACGCGATCAGCTCCGCGATCTTCTCGCGATCGGGCGCCACCCGCCGGATCCGGTAGAGCGAGAAGATCGACACCCCGTGGCTGGCGAGGAGCCCGAGTACCCCGACGAGGTGGAGGAAGACCCAGTAGCTGTACGTCATGGCCGGCAGAGCATATCCGCGCGTCCGGGCACCCGCGCACTCACCCGCGCACGAGCGCCTTGGTGAGGCACGTGGGCCCTCCGTCCCCCTTGCGCGAGATATCCGAGCCCACGTACGTGCGCACGTCGACCCCCGCCGACTCCATGCGACGCGCGGTCTCCGGGTTCCCTTCCAGGGCGAGCGCGACCCGGGGCCCGATGGCGAGCACGTTGGGCCCCATCGAGTCGAACTCCGCCTCGGGCACCTCGACGAGGTCGATCCGGCGATCGTGCAGCAATTCGACGAGGCGCACGGGCATGAGCGGCAGATAGACCACGGCGAGGTCGCGGTCCAGCATCGAGATGAACGACATGAGGTGGAGGCATTCCCGCGGCCCGCGGAGGTGGGGGAGGTCGAACGCGATCACGTCGACACCGGGTGCCAGCAGCGCGCGCAGCTGCTCGATGCCCGCGTCGTTGGTGCGGTACCCGCGTCCGATCAGCAGGGTCGAAGGATCCAGCCAGAACATGTCGCCGCCCTCGGCCGTGGCGGGGTCGTGGAGCCGGCCGGCGACAGGTACCCCCGCCGCTGCGATATCCACGGCGTAGGCCTCGGGCTCTCCCCGGCGTCCCTCCTTGCCCGGTCGCAGGAGAACCGCCCCTGCATCGGTCATCAGCAAGGGATCGTACGCGTAGATGGCGTCCGGGTCGCCCGGCACGGGGGTTTCGCCCAGCACGACCTCGACGCCGGCGTCCTCCAGGACACCGCGCAGCGCGGCGTGTTGCGCGGCCGCGACCGCCGGGTCAGGTGCAGACCGCCAGGCGTACGCCTCGTATGCCGACGCAGACTCGGCGACCGGAGCACGGACGAATACGCGGCGAAGGGTTGAGGTCTGGTCCTGGATCGACATGGCGTGGATGGTACGCGCCGCGGGCACTCACGGCCCGCAGAGCTCAATGGCCGTCGCCGTGATCTCCGCCGTGGCCTTCGTCGTGGTGACCCTCGTCCCCGTGGTGATCCCCGTGATCATCCCCGTGGCCTTCGTCGTGGTGACCCTCGTCCCCGTGGTGATCCCCGTGATCATCGCCGTGGCCTTCGTCGTGGTGACCCTCGTCCCCGTGGTGATCCCCGTGATCATCCCCGTGGCCTTCGTCGTGGTGACCCTCGTCCCCGTGGTGATCCCCGTGATCATCCCCGTGGCCTTCGTCGTGGTGACCCTCGTCCCCGTGGTGATCCCCGTGATCATCCCCGTGGCCTTCGCCGTGGTGACCCTCGTCCCCGTGGTGATCCCCGTGATCATCGCCGTGGTGACCCTCGTCACCGTGGTGATCCCAACCGCCGGATCCCAGATGATCGTGCCCGAACCCGTCACCGTGGTGGCCGTGATCACCGTGGCCCACGAGGTCTTGGGCGTCGTCGTCGCCGTGATGGTCGCCTCCATCGAGGCCACTGGTGGTGGGGCCGCTCGGCCCGGCACCCGTTCCCGAGCCGCTCGTGTCGCCGTGGCCACCCCCACCGCCGCCGCCACCGTTCGGACCGCCGGACCCTCCTCCCCCGCCGCCACCGGCTGCGGCGGTGTCGCCGCCTCCTCCTCCACCGCCGCCTCCGCCTCCGGTGCCCACACCGGAAGAACCACCCGAAGTCGTGGACGTCGTGATGACGGCATGCAGCGTGACCGGCTGAGGCGTTGCACCGCCGCCGACACCACCGAGGACGGTGCCCGGCACGACCTCGGAGCCCGGTGGCGGGATCGACGGCGTTGAGGTGACCGCAGAGGGGGGCCGAGTCGTCGGCCGCTCACCACTGATGGTCAGGGGAACCCGATTGCCGCTCAGTGAGACGGCCAGGACGAGCGAGGCCGCCACCGCGGCCCCGCCCAGGGCGATCGTGCCGAGGCGTCGCTGCAACCCTCCCGCCGCGCCGGCCGCCGCCTTCGTGGTCGTCGGCCCGGCCGCGGCAGTCGTTGCCGCGGCTGCCGGGGAGACTCCCGCCGCAGCAGCCGCAGCAGCCGCGCCGACCGCCGTGAGGGCCGCGCCGGCCACCGCCGTCCCTGCAGCGTCTGGCGAGGACGCGGCCTCGAGTTCCGCCATGGTGAGCGGTCCCTCCACACCCGCGGCGGCCGCGCCGGCCGCCGGCGCCTCCTCGGTCGGGAGGATCAGGACCGGCGCCCCTGCGGAGTCGTCGATGATCGGCTCTCCGGGCTCGTTCGGTGTCGAGGGTGTGATCTCTCCGGTGGGTCCCGCGCCGCTCCCGGCGGCCCGCCCGAGCGCGAGGATGGCGCCGAGCCCGAGGGCGCCGGCCGCCCCGGCGCCGGTTCCACGCCGGGCCTCGAGGGTCCCGGTCGTGCTGGGCACGCCGGTGAGCTGTTCCACGGTGGGTCCCAGCTTCCTCAGGACCGCGGAGGGCTCCACGCGCGCATCGCCGCCGATCGGCACGACCGCCTCCGGCCAGATGAGGATGACCTTGGCGGTCGGGGCGAGCTCGTGCACCATGCCCACGGCCACGACACCGATCCCGTCGTCCATGACCACCACGTCGGGGCGCCGGTCCTTGAGCTGCGAGGCGAGCTCCGCGGTTGTCGACGCCTCCCCGACGACCTCGTAGCCCTCGCCCTCCAGGACGAATCTGAGCAGGCCCTTCCGAGCGGAAGCGCCTTCCGCCACCACGATCCGTGCGCGGCGCTGACTCATACGTCCACTGTCCCCCGTTCGTCCTGCAGCACGATCGAGCCTATCCCAGTTCCTATCATCGGCCCGGTAGGGCACATCTAGACTCCCACCGCGGGAGTTTGAGCGCATCCCCGCTGGGAGGAGCCATCACGGATGGGCGAACAGCGATTGATCTGGACCGGGGAGGGGGTCGAGTTCGAGGGTCTCGCGACCTGGGGTGCGCCTGTGCGGACCGGCGAACAAGGTGGCGAGGGGGCCAAGCCCTCGGACCTGCTGCCGCTCTCCCTCTCGGCGTGTACCGCGTACGACGTGGTGGTGATCCTGCGCAAGCAGCGTCAGGACCTGCGCGGACTCGAGGTGCGGACCATCACGGAACAGGAACACGAGGCGCCTTGGACCTTCAAGAAGATCCACATGCACTTCGTGTTCGCGGGCGAGATCGACGACCGCAAGGCCGCCCGGGCGATCGAGCTCGCTGAATCGAAGTACTGCGCCGTAGCTGCGACCCTCCGCGACGTCGTGGAGCTCAGCCACTCGCACGAGATCCATCCAGGCTAGGCATCCGCGCTCAGCCGAGGTGGCCGGCGATCTCGACCGTGCCCTTCGAGCGAGGGAATCCCGGGCATCGGAACGCGATCGTCCACGTACCTGTGAAGCTCTGCACCGTCCAGCCCGCTGGGGTGGTCTCGCCTGCGAGGGCGATCAAACGGAACCTGATCGGCGCCGCCACGTGGCGGCCGCGCGTGCACGCCGCAGGAGGGCCGCTCACCAGTCCCGTCCACACGCCGTCGGCCGGGATGAGCGGTGGATGGTGTCCCTCCCAGCTGGTCGGGCAGGGGAATGCCGTCGCGACGCACGTCGCGTAGAACGTCCACCGATCGGCACGACGCATGCCGGGCACCGGCGCATCCATCCCCGCGAGCGTGGCGAGGTTGTGAGACGTGCGAACGACGAGCCGTACGTCATAGTGGCCCGCGAGCTGTGCGTTGCCGATCGTCGGGACTTCGGCGGGCGAGGTGACTGTGGGAACAGAAGAGACCGGCGAGGTAGGCGAGGTCGGCGTCCCGTCGGCGGCGAGCACGATGGCACCTCCGGCGAGCAGGCCCACCACGACGAGCGCGAGCCCGACCACCGGCCAGGTGCCGCGGCTCGTGCCGCCGGGTGGGGACCCGCCGGCGGCGTCGGTCACGTCTGGATCACGCCTTCGAAGGTCCAGGTGATGGACGCCGCGGTGCAGCCCGGGGCTTTGCCGGTTTCGTGCAACGAACCCCGGACGCGGGTCGCGCGCCAGGTACCCCGCACGGGACCCGCGTCCAGCACCCGGGTCTGGACGTCGATCGTCTCGTTGATGCTGCCCCCGGTGCATCCGCGCAAGAGCAACGAACCGTGGGCCTTGCCGCGGTAGCGGCCACCGTGGCGCGCGAGGAGGGCAGACGGTGCGTGGGAGCGCGCTCGCCACTTGGTGCTGCAGGTGCCCGTCCCGCAGCCTGGGTCGTAGACGAACATGAGCGATCCGCCGCTCGGTTCGGCCGTGAGACCGGAGGATGACGCGACCTCCATCTTCACGAGGAAGGATCCCTCTAGGCGCGCGTCGCTGGGGGCGGGCGCGTGCGCCTTGACGGTGGCGACGGCCGGTCGGGTCGGCACGTCGTCGGCGCTCAGGCCGATCACGGAGTAGGTGTAGGTGGCCCCCGGTTCTACGTCCGTGTCGCGATAGGTGGGGTCGCTCAGGTCGTCGGCGAGGGGAGCGTCGTCGCGACGCACCTCGTAGTGGTCGACGGAAACGTCGGGGGGAGCCTGCCAGCTGAGGGTGATCGCCCAGCTGGAGGCGGAGGCACCCCAGACGCGCGGCTGCGCGACGTCGAGGGCGGGGATCGCCCCGGTGGGGCGCGCGCCTTCGTCCGGCGTGCGGGCGGTGTCACCTCCGCTCGTGCAGGACGCGAGGAGCAGCATGAACGCGCTCACGCAGAGCGCAGCGAGGCGCCGGGGGGGTCGCTGCATGCGGGGATGCTACCGGCGTTCGGCGCGTGCTGCACCGCCTGGGAGGATGGACGCCATGGATGCGAACGGCCTACGAGACCTCGTCGCGGTGGGCCCGCTCGTGGCCGACGGCGGGATGGGGACCTCCTTGATCGAGGGCGGGGCGGCCGTCGGGGCGTGCTTCGAGGCGGTGAACCGTGACGACCCCGATCGGGTGCGCGCCGTGCATGGCGCATTCGTGGCCGCGGGATCGCGGCTGATCCTCACGAACACCTTCGGCGCCAACCGATATCGCCTCGAGCCACACGGGGAAGGAGGCAACGTCGACGTGCTGAACCGCGCCGGCGTGGCACGAGCTCGCGAGGCGGGGGCCGAGGTGGTTGGCGGCTCGATGGGTCCGCTGGGTGTGCGCCTCGCGCCCTACGGCCGCGTACGGCCCGAGGAGGCGTTCGAGGCCTACCACCAGCAGGCCCTCGCGCTGGCCGAGGCCGGTGTCGACCTCCTCGTGATCGAAACGCAGTCCGATCTCCGCGAGATCGAGCAGGCGGTCGCCGCGGCTCGCGCCGTCGCGCCCCAGCTCGCGGTGGTCGCCTCCGCCGCGTTCACCCGCGACGACCGCACGCTGCTCGGGTCCACGCCGGTCCAGGTCGCGCGTCGCCTCGTGGCACTGGGGGTCGACGGTCTGGGGGTGAACTGCGGCGAGGGCCCGGCCCAGGCGCTGCGCGTCGTGCGCGCGATGCGTCCGGTGAGCGCGGGTCTCCCGCTCGTCGCGCGGCCGAACGCCGGCGGGCCGTCCGAGGTGGGCGGCCGGTTCGTCTATCCCGCGACGCCGGCCTACGTCGCGGAGCTGGTGGAGGCGCTGCTCGGCGAGGGGGCGGTCATCGTGGGCGGCTGCTGCGGCACCGGTCCCGCTCACGCGGCGGCCGTCGCCCAGGCCGTGGAACGTCACCTCCCCCGCGCTCAGCACACGGCCGCGCCCGAACCCGTGGGCGTCGTGGTGGTCGAAGACGCCGACCGGGGTCATGACGCCGAGGCCCCCACCGCGCTGCAGGGGCGGCTCGGCTCCGGCGCCTTCGTCGTGACGGTGGAGATGGAGCCGCCGCGATCGTTCAGCGCCGCCGAGCTGGTGGCCGCCGCCTCCACGCTGCGCGACGCCGGGGCCGACGCGATCGACGTGGCCGATTCACCCATGGCCAAGATGCGCATGAGCGCCTGGGCCGCATGCCGTCTCGTGCAGGAGCAGGTCGGGATCGACACCGTGTTGCACTTCCCCACACGAGGGCGGAACCTCCTGCGCCTGCAGGGCGACCTCCTCGGTGCCCACGCCCTGGGGATCCGCAACCTCTTCGTCTGTGTGGGCGATCCCGTGAGCATCGGTGACTACCCGCACGCGCTGAACGACGTCGACGTGACGGCGACCGGTCTGCTCGCGCTGATCACCCGCGACTTCAACACGGGTCGTGACCGGGCCGGTTCCCCGATCGGCGAGCCGACGACGTTCTTCGCCGGCGCCGCGGTGGCTCCGCACGCGCCCGACCTCGCGCACGAGGTGCGGCTGCTCAAGCGGAAGGTCGACGCGGGGGCGGCGTTCCTGCTCACGCAGCCGGTCTACGAGACGGAGGCGCTCATTCGGCTCCGCGAGGCCTTCCAGCGCGAGGCGGGGGTGCCCCTGGACGTGCCCTTGCTCGCCGGCGTGCTTCCTCTCGTGACCGCGCGTCACGCGGAGTTCCTCCACAACGAGGTGCCCGGGATCTCCATCCCGGATGCCGTGCGCGCGCGGCTCCGCGCCGCCGGCGAGGACGCCTGGCGCGAGGGTCTGGCCATGGCGAGGGATCTGATCGGGGCGCTTCCCGCAGCCGGGGCCGCGGGCGCGTACGTGATGCCTCAGTTCGGCAGATACGACCTCGCGGCAGAGGTGGTCGAGGCCGCACGCGCGGTGAGCGGCTCAAGCTCAGGGCCCGGACGGTCCGATAGCTGACTGAACCTGAACCCGACCTCCTATGCGACCCTCCTCCTCATCCAGACGTGCGCGCTTCACGGTGATGCTCTGCCTCGCGGCGGT
>CAWEPH010000009.1:0-5688 GCA_963810915.1 uncultured Actinomycetes bacterium
GCCCATCCAGCGCCCAACTCCTACGTCGACGGGGGCGGCGAGCCTGCCGCTCTGGCGACATCTAAGCGCAGTCGCGAGCGGCGTTGCGGTCCGATGCAAGAAGGATTGCGCCGCATCTCCTGCGACGCGTACAGTCCGCTGCACCGACGGAGGAGGCATCCTTGGCACCGGATCCCGAGCAGCTTCGCGCGTTCGCCGAGGACTACACCGCGGCGTGGTGCAGCATGGACCCGGATGCGGTCGCCGCGCATTACGCGCCGGATGGGTCGCTGGCGATCAACGGTGGACCGCCCGCGGTGGGCCGCGACGCCCTGGCTGCCGTCGCCGCCAGCTTCTATGAAGCCCTCCCCGACATGCAGGTGTTCTTCCGTGATCTCGTCGTGGACGGGGATCGGATCGAGTACCTCTGGACCTTCACCGGGACGAATACCGGGCCAGGCGGCACCGGCAACGCGGTCCGCGTGGATGGTTTCGAGTCGTGGACGCTCGATGAGGATGGCCTCATCGCCGCCTCGATCGGGAGCTACGACGCCGAGGAGTACGCCCGCCAGTTGGCCGGGGGTGTCTAGACGGTGTCAGCCTTACTTGCCTCACAAGGTCTGATCGGTCACCGCCCCTGCGCAAGCAGCCGCGCGACACGGTACCGCGCAGTGTTCAGCTGGCCCGGATCATCGGTTAGCCGCAACCCGTTCCAGCCGGAACGGCTTGCCGTGACCGGGGTAGACCATGCCGACTCCGAGCCTTCTCAGTCTTCCGAGGCTCACCTCTGCCGCGGCCATATCGTCGATGAAGAACTCCAAGCTCGGCTTGCCCATGCTGTCCATCAGATCGCCGCAGAACAGTTCGCCCTCAGTCGTCAGGATGCCGATCGAACCCTTCGTGTGCCCGGGTAGGTGAAGCACAGTGGCATCGAGGCCGTAGTCGGAGAGACTCTCTTCGTCCTCGACGTAGAGATCTGGCTCGAAGGTGTCGAATGGGCCCGGCTTGATGAAGAGCGACATCACCCTGAAGATCAGCCCGAACTTGTCGGGCTTGGGCTTCAGGTTCCAGCTCCAGTCCGCGCGTTCGACGCGTCCCGAATCGTCACGGTGCATGGCGACGCTGGAGCCATGCTTGGCTCTCAGGTAGGCCGCGTTCCCAGCATGGTCGTAGTCGCCGTGCGTCAGCACGATGAGCCGCAGCATCCCGAGTCTGCATCCCGCGTCTTCGAGGTCTGTGTCGAGGTCAGTGCGATTCTCTGGCTTGCCGGTGTCGATCAGGACGTAGCCGTCGCCGGCCGTGACCAGGTAGCAGTTCACGGCAGCATGGTGGATGGTCCGGATCGCCGATGCCATGTTTCCACCCCGAAGCTGCTATTGCAGCGTCCTCCTCAACAGGGCCCGGTGACCCACCGTTCGAAGGACCCACTGAGCTGGCCGGCACCACCCCGCGTCCCGGCGCACCCAGCCGTTGCCGATCCCCTCACGCGCCGGCCCGAAGCTGCTCCAGCGCTCGTTCCGCCTTACGCATGGACGGCAGGCTACCCTTCGCGCCGAACCACTGTGCCGCGTCGCCGATGGCCCGGACGGCCTCGTCCTTCTTCCCGGAGAGCATCAGAACCTCTGCGAGGTCCATCAGCAGGCGGCCGGCGATCATCGCCGCTCCCGCTCGCTCGGCGACCCCCAGCCCTTCGCGCACCTGCAGTTCGGCTTCCTCACCTTCGCCCCGGGACGCGAGGACCTTGCCATGCACCCCCCGCCATATGATGAGAGCCAGCGCGTCGTGCGCGGCGGGATCCGTCCGAAGCTCCTCGGCGATCGCGAACGCCTCCTCCTGTCGACCGAGCTCATACACGACTTCGGCGAGGTCGCCTGCGATCTGTCCGGCCATCCGTCGGATGCCCATCTCGAGCGAGATCGAATGGGCCACACGCAGGTGCGACTCGGCGGCCCCGAGCTCTCCCCCCAGCGTTTCTACGAAGCCCGCCCACCACTCCGTTTGCGCAAGTGCCCACCTCTGGCCGAACTCCTCGGCGAGATCTCGGCGCTCGTCGAGCAACCGCCGCGCTTCGTCGAATCGGTCGAGCATCGCCGAGGTAACCGCCATCGGTCCGAGGACGGACGCGGTGGCGTACGGGAAGGTGCGGGCGAGCTCCGCGAATCGCTCGAGCGCCGCCGGCGCGGGCGTTGTGTCATAGACGAGGCCGTACCCTAGATCCCCCACGCACCCGGCGATCGTCCGCGCGTCGCCCGCTTGTTGGGCGAACGTCAGCGCACGCTCGAGGCTCTCGAGGCCTTCAGCCATCTGCCCCGATACCCACGAGACACTCGCGAGGAGGTAGTTCGCACGGGCGAGACCGCGATCATCCCCGAGATCGGCGAGCGCCCGGATGGCGTCTTCGGCTGTTCGTCTCACCGTGTCCGAAACCATCCGCCCGGGATCCGTACCGAACACGAGCTGCATGAGGTCCACCCGCGCCCGCCAGCGAAGGCCCGAAGCCGGGCTCGACCGCGCCACGACTTCCGACAAGGACGCCTCCGCGGCCACGAGCTGTCCCAGGTCGGAGCGAGCCATCCCGAGGTCTTCGAGCACGGTGAGTCGCTCGGGCTCCTCCTCCGGGAGCAGAGCCGCCGCGCGGCCGAGGAGGTCCTCCGCGTTCCTCGCGTCTCCTCGAGCGATCGCGGCGCGACCGCCCGCCGCGAGCCATCCCGCAGCCCGCATCGACAAGGACCGGATGCCCTCCGCGTCCCCCCCGAGCTCGAGCCGGTTCCGCACCGCGGCTTCGAGCTGGGACCCGATCGTCACTCCGTGCTCGGCCACACGCTCCCCTCGGGTCCTCTCCAGGTGGTCGGCGTAGCGCTCGTGAAGATCGGCACGCTGCGACTTCAACAGCGATCGATAGGCCGAGTCTCTGATCAAGCCGTGCGCGAACGACGCCCCGCGTGAGGGCGTGCCGTGCTCGCTGAGTCGCAGGATCCCCCTCCGCACCAGCCGCTGCACGATCTCCGCCAACGTCGAGCGATCGCTTTCCGGCAGGAGCGCGGCGAGGTCTTCCAGATCGAACGCTCGCCCCAGGACAGACGCTCGCTGTGCGACGCTCCGTTCGTCCGGCGAGAGGCCGTGCACGCGAGCATCCAGCAGCGCCGAGATCGAAGCAGGAACGACCAACGGCGCGCCTGACTCGCCGGAACCCGACGACGCATCGGCCGGCGCCTCTCGCTGTTCGCGCAACATCAGTGCCAGCTGCTCGATGAAGAAGGGGTTCCCTTCCGCCGCCTCCTCGATCCGGAGCCCTTCGCGCGCTTCCTCCGCGTCGCCCGCCAACTCGTCGATGAGCGTTCGCGCGACTTCCGGTGGCAGCGGGGATAGGAATATCGTCGTCCCGCTCTCCCGACCCAGCGACGGTCTGGCTTCGACGAGCTCGGGACGTCCCGTCCCCAACACGAGCACGGACGCGTCTCGCATGGCTCGGAGCAGGTACTCGATCAGATCGAGGCTCGCCGGGTCGGCGCGGTGGAGGTCCTCGACGACGAGGACCGCCGGCAGCGGCTTGGCCACTGATTCCAACACCCGCCGAACGCCGCGATAGATCTCCTCGAGGGGACGGGCCGCTTCCCCGAGATCGCAGAGCGAGGCGAGGGCGACCGCGGTTCCTTCGGCGGCGCCGACCCGCACGATGAGCGCGTCCAGCTTGGTGCGCGCTTCGCTCCGGCCATCGATCGACGTGATCCCGGCCAGTTCCCGCACGAGATCCGCGAAGGGAAGCATCGCCGCTCCCTCTCCGTGTGCAGCGCACCGCGTCCGAAGCACGGTCGCGCTCGAACCTCGGCGTGCCACGAACTCCGAAACGAGCCGAGACTTCCCTATCCCGGGGTCGCCCAAGATCGCGGCGAGCCGGCAGGCGCGCAGCAGGACCGCTTGGGCAAGCTCGGCCTCCAACGCTTCCAGCTCTCTCGTACGCCCAACGAATGGAGACGACGTTGACGTCCGTGCATCTGCCGCCACGAGGCCAAGGACCCGGTAGGCGATCACCGGATCGCGCTTTCCCTTGAGGTTCTGCGGCTCGATCGGGCCGAGCTCCACGGCCCCTCGGACGAGCTGCGCGGTCGACCCGGCGATCACGATCTCTCCCTGTCCGGCGGCCGCCTGAAGTCGCGCGGCCACGTTCGCGACGTCGCCCATCACCATCCGATCGACCGTGGCTTCGTCCCCGACCACGATCTCGCCGGTGCTGACGCCCGCGCGCGTCTGGATCTCGACCCCCCATCGCTGCACCAGTTCCGCGTTGAGCTCCGCGATGGCGCTCCGCATGGCCTCCGCTGCCTCGACCGCACGCAGGGCGTCGTCCTCCCCGACGTGCGGGATCCCGAACACCGCGAAGATCGCGTCGCCGATGAACTTCTCCACCGTGCCGCCGAGCCGCTCAGCGACCTTAGCCATCCGCTCGTAATACTGCTGCATCACATCGCGCAACACCTCGGGGTCGAGTCTCTCGCCGAGGTCTGTCGACCCGACGATGTCGACGAACAGCACGGTGACGGTCTTGCGGACATCGCGTGTTGCGTCGGGGTTCATCGGTTTCGTCAAAACAGGACCCGGGTCCCGAGAAGACCACGAGCGGTCCCTCGGCCGGAGAGGATCCGGCAGAACTCGACCGCGTCGAGCCTTTGTTCCTCGCCACCAACGCCGCGCGCGTACGAGCCCCCGGCCGGCCCCTCGAGTTCGAGCAGGAACGGCCTGCCGTGACGATCGGCCCAGTCACGAACGACGTCGGCCACCACGCGCCCGTCGTGGACGGGGGTGAGCTGGAGTGGTTGCTCGGTGGCGCGCGCAAGATCGACCCGGTGCATCCACGCGTCCCGCGTGTAGATGATGTCCATCAGCTCTCCCAGGCTGACGGAGCCGACGGTCGGATCGGAGAAGCGCACACGCCGCAGGACGCGAGGGTACGTGGCGCGTCGACGCACGGCCTTGGGCAGGGTGCGTCGAAGTTCCTCCACGAGCTCCGTGGGCGATCGCCCTGCCCGCTCGCGGATCTGAACGTCATTGATCCCATCGACGAGCGGTCGACCGGTTCCCTTGACGAGACGGCCCCCGGCGAACGCCTGCCGGCCGGCTTCACGGATGGAGGCGCAGAAGGCGGTGGCGCCGGCCAGGTGCGCCACCATCGCCTGGACGTCCCAACCCGCGCAGTCGGTGGGTCGACCCCACTCTGTTTCAGACAGATCCTCGAGGAGGAGGACGATCCGCCGGTACGCGGTCCGCGCATGCCATGGTGCTTCGACTCGGGATATGCGCGGTATGGACTCAACGGGCATCGGCCCGGTAGCCATACGCGTAGGATGGCCGACCTCGCCGAGAAAGGGAAGCCGCCCGTCACGAGGTCTGATCACATACACGCCTCGGGGCACCCCGCCGGGCCCTTGTGATGCCGAGGTCACCGCAGCGAAGTAACCGACTTCACCACCGCGACTTGGCTCCGCCTTGCCGGATGCGTCTCCCAAACTAT
This sequence comes from uncultured Actinomycetes bacterium, assembly GCA_963810915.1. Taxonomy (GTDB): domain Bacteria; phylum Actinomycetota; class UBA4738; order UBA4738; family HRBIN12; genus JAOUEA01. The sequence goes on from CAWEPH010000009.1 coordinate 5,489, forward strand.
GCCGACACAGTCTCCAACCGGGCGATCTCGATGAGCTGCTCTCCGATTCCGAGGGCAGATCCGAGGCTCGCTACGGATCGACATCTGCGCCGTTGACGACGCGTTCCGAGTCGCGATCGCTCATGACTAACGCCCCGTCAGTGGAGATCCGATGGTCACGTGGGTTCGCATGTTGCCTCCTCTGCCGCGGTTAGGGACCG
>CAWEPH010000010.1:0-7739 GCA_963810915.1 uncultured Actinomycetes bacterium
TTCATATGAACTGCGGACCGCCCGGCCCCTGGTCGACCAGGGATGGAACCTCCACCCGAGTGTCTACCTCCCTCCGACGATGCCGGGCGGTCGACAAGCCCTCCGAGGGCGATGGCCCTTGCCTCCGTAGGTCCCGGGAGCCTGGGTGAGGGTCTCTCCGATTGGAACGCCAAGGGCATAGTGGAGCAGACCAGGTCATAGTGCTCATGGCCCTCGTGCGTCCGCAGATCGTCGTGCCCACGGTCGATGGAGGCCTGGAGGAAGCGTGTCCACCACTTCATGCAGGCAGGCACCGACCAGCGCGGCTCATTCCTTCAACTGAGTCGGTAGGCGACCGTGGCGAAGGCCCCCCCGCCCCGACCGGTGACGAAGATGCCGCCGCTCGAGGAGACGCCGATCGCTTCGGCCTCGGCATAGCCGTTCGGCCCGAGGTACCGCGCAGACGCGACCCGCTGGCCGGTGCCCGCCCGGTAGGCCACCGTCGCATAGCCCTGGGAGTGGGGCGCGCCGACCGTGTCCATACTGCCCGTTGCGAAGACGTAGGCACCATCGGCACTCATCGCGATCGCGTGCGCAGTCGCGACCGTGTCGCCGTTCAGCGCCTTGCTCCACACCTTCGCCCCGGATGAGATCGAGAACGACACGGTGCGATAGCGGTTCGCTGACCAGTCGCTGCTGGACTCCGAGCCGGTGACGAACACGCGTCTGCCGAACCGATCCATGGCCATCGCAGCCACGCTCCGGCGGAGTGTCGGTCCGCCGTCTCGCGTGGCCCAGACCGTTGCGCCGCTCGCCGCACGGTACGCGATCACCGCATACTGCGGCAGGCCGCTCGTTCCGTCGCTGGTGCCGGCGATCGATCACGCGACGACCGTTCGGGGTCACGCTGACCGCGAACGCCTCGTCGCACCCCTGACCGATGCCGTCATAGCGCGTCACCCAGAGCTCCGCCCCGGAATCGGTCCCGTACGCGACCGTGATGAAGTCGGGCGGAGTCGGGCTGGGGGACTGGTTCAGATCTCCGGTGCCGCCAGTGATGAAGAGACGCCGTCCCTGTGGATCCACGCTGATCGCTTCAGGCCGTACCTGACCGGACCGGTCAACCAGCGTGCTCGACCACACCGTGCTGCCGGTGGTCGTACGGAAGGCGACCGTGAGCATCTCGGTCTCAGGGCCGTCGCCGATCGTCGTCTCGCCCGTGAAGTAGACACGCCGTCCGTCTGGGCTGACGGCCAGCCGACCGTGGGATCCGACATAGTCGGGCCCGGCAGCGTGCCTGACCCAGAGGCGGGTGCCCGTTGCCGCGTCGTACGCAACGATCGGATACCCGTTCGGGGTCGCGCCGGTCACGAAGAGGCGCTGACCATCGGGCGTCACGACCACGGTCGATGCCCAGTTGTCGACATCCGCGTCGGAGTATCGGGCGATCCACCGCGTGGCGCCGGTCGCCGTGTCGTAGGCGACCGTCGCGAACGCGTCGTACGGGTCACCCTCGTGGTTCGGGCCTGCGCTGATCCCGGTCACGTACGCCGTGCGACCGTCCGGGCTGATCGCCAGCGAGCTCGCGTATTGGAAGTCGGTCCCTCCCACGTAGCGCTCGACCCAGCTCCGGGTGAGCGTCGCGGCGTGCGCCGGGATGGCCATCGCCCCCACCAGCAGACCGGCACACAACATCTGCACGATCCCGCCCATGGAGCTTGCTCGCCTGGTCCCTCTCATTGTTCCCTCCGAGATCCGCCTCTACTGTCGAGTTTCGTTCGGGGGAGGCGGACCAACGTGGGGCATAGGTCCCATGACCTGCGGGGATACCGTTTGAGAGCCTTCGGGGCGGCGATGCCAGTGACGGGTGACCTGCAGCGCTCGCCGTCGAGCGGACGCTCTGAGTCAAGTGGATCGTGAGGTCTCGTCGTCACAGGCGTTTCCGGAACGGTGCACCTGCTACGGGCACCTACTTGATGATCGAGGCAGAGCCGATCCTTCGGCCCTGTCGAAGGGACCCACGCCTCGGTGAGGAGCGCCAACGTGTCCGGCAGCACGCCGTCAGATCCCAGTGGATGTTCAGTCGTCCCGGCTCGATGTCGAACAGATGTTCGTGTCAGAGCAACCCCGCACACTCAGGAACCGAAGAAAGGACTGATGCGTTGACTTCCCCCCTTCCCCTCGAAGACGCCTTGTCCCAGACCGAAAGCATCGTTCGGACGGCGCTGGCGGATCTGCCGCCCGAGCTCCTCGATCCGGCCGCGCCACGGTCTCAGTACGACCTGTTCGTCGTGCTTCCCCGCGACGCGGAGTTCGCCGTCGCCCACCTGGCCCTTGACATGCTGGCCACCACGTTCTCGGACTGGTTCGGATCGATGCATCTGCAGCCACCCGCCGCCTATCAGTCCGAGGTGATGCTCCATGCGCGGATCGCCGGGCCGGACGGGGAGGCCTTCCGCCTCGGCGCCGAGTCCGCCCTGCGCGCGATGATGCGCGAGTTCCTGGGGGAGGAGGTCTCGGTCGCGACCGCGGTTGCCTCTGCGAAGCCGAGCGGCCCGGTGGCGGCCGTCGTGGAGGCGTTCTTCCCGGAGGACCTCGACCTCGCGCGCTTCGTGACCGGGTTCGGCACGCGTGACTACTTCCGTTGGCAACTCGAACTCGGCGAGATGGCGGGCGTCGGCGCCGTGTTCAGCGAACCGTGCACGGCCCTCGGGGCCGACGTTCCGGGCGGCCATCTCCTGCCGCCCGGCCTGATGATCACGTTCACCGTGCTCGGGGATCTCGAGGCCACCGTGCGTAACGCCGTCGTCGACCTGCGGCGACGCCTCGCGAACGTGACGCAACCCACGGAGATCGTCGGCGGGATCTCCGTCACGCTGCAGGACACCACTCCGGAGATGGTGAACGGCGAGATCGGATCATGGCGTGCGCGCGGCTTCTCACTGCTCAGCAGCGACGAGCGTGCGCTGTCCTCGCCGCAAGAGGAGACGCAGCTCCTGTTCGAGGTGCCCGGTCCGTGGCTGGCAGGCGCACGATGATGGACCAGGTGGTCCTGGTGACGGCGATGGTCGAGGCCGCCGAGACGATCACGGTGCTCACCGGCGCCGGCATCAGCACCGACTCGGGCATCCCCGACTACCGGGGTCCCCAAGGGGTGTGGACGACGAACCCCGCATCGATGCGGCTGGTCAACATCGATGCCTACCTGGCCGACCCGCAGGTGCGTCGCGACGCCTGGCAGGAGCGCCTGCACCACCCCGTCGTGGACCGCGTCTCCGAACGCCGGCCATCGAGCGTTGGTCGAACTGGAGGGCGCCGGGAAGCTCCGCGCGCTCGCGACCCAGAACATCGACGGGCTGCACCAGGCGGCGGGATCGCGGGCCGTGCTCGAGCTCCACGGCACGATCCGAGCAGGCCAAGTGCCTGGAGTGCGGCGCCCGGACGCCGATGCAGGAGCAGCTGGATCGCGTGCGCGCCGGCGAGCCCGACCCGCCGTGTGCGGCCTGCGGCGGCATCCAGAAGTCGGCGACGGTCGCGTTCGGAGAACAGCTCGACGGGACGGTCCTGCGGAAGGCGATCGAGGCGGCCGGGTCGTGCCAGGTGTTCCTGGCGGTCGGCACCTCGCTCGCCGTGCAGCCCGCGGCGTCGCTCTTCGACATCGCGCAGGGGTCGGGTGCGAGCTGCATGATCATCAACGCGGACCCCACGGTGTACGACGAGAGCGCGGACGCGGTCGTGCACGCCCCGATCGGCGAGGTCCTCCCGTCGATCGTGGGCTCCGCGCTCTCCGGCGGGGGGCCGGCATGAAGCCGAGCTTCGATGAGCGGGGCTACCCGCTGGATCCGTACGCGGAGGTCGTTCCCGGGCTGTTCATGGCCGATGCGATCCTCTGGCCGGAGGATGTCGCCTACCGGGGCTTCGACGCCCAGTACGACGCGTGCGGCTGGGAACGGACGGAGTACGCGCCGCGGGGGTTCGCCTACACGTTCCTGCCGATGGACGACGTGCCGTGGGTCTCGGATGCGGCCCGCGTCCACGAGGTCGGCGAGGAGATCGCGGCCCGCGTGCGCAACGGGGAACGCGTCTTCGTGAACTGCGCGGCAGGTCTCAACCGATCGGGGCTGCTCGTCGGCCGCGCGCTGATCGCGCTCGGGCATGCGCCCCTGGAAGCGATCCGGCTCGTGCGTCAGGCGCGCGGCCCTCACGCGCTGTCCAACGTCGTGTTCGCGGGGTGGCTGACGACCGGCGATCGCGGATCCGTCCGACCGACGTCGATCCGCGTCGGAGGCCAGGTCGTCGGGAGGAACGGGTGACCTTCTCCGACTTCGCCGAGGTCGTGCCGGGGCTCTACATCGGGTCGCATCCGGAGCCCGAGGATCCCTTCGAGCTCGGTGCCACCGTGGTCGTCTCCCTCACCTCGGGCACGACCGCGCGCGCGGTCCCGCGCAACGGCGTGTTGATCCACTGGCCGCTCGAGGACGGTCCGATCCCGCAGCCGGAGATCCTCGACTGCCTCGCTACCTTCATCGACACCACCCTCAGGGTGAGCGCCGCCGTGTACGTCCATTGTCAGGCCGGCATGAACCGCTCGGCGCTGGTCGTGGCCCGCGTCTTGATGGCGCAGGGGTATGAGCGCGGTCGATGCCATCGACCTGGTCCGACAGCGACGGAAGGACTCCTTGAGGGACGAGTATGCCGACTGGCTCCTCTCGCATCCCTTCCGCGCGACGCCCGCCCCGGGTCGCATTCAAGCCGCGTCAGGATGCGCCGAAGCAGAACTGGACGGACCAACGAGGAGACGATGATGAGTGAGACCACGCTCGCCGCACCCGAGACGGCGGTTCCCGTCCACGAACTCCTGAGCAGGGTCATCGAGATGCGCGGTTCCGACCTCCACCTGATGGCCGGCTCTCCTCCGTTGGTGAGGGTGCACGGCGAACTGGTCCGCCTCGACGACTACGGACCGATCCCGCCCCAGTCGTTGCGCGAGACCGTCTACGGCGTGCTGCCGCAGAAGATGCGCGAACGCTTCGAGCAGGACCTCGAGCTCGACACCTCCTACACGCTCCCCGGACAGGCGCGGTTCCGGCTCAACGTCTACCGCCAGCGCGACTCTGTGGGTGCGGTCTTCCGGCTGATCCCCTCGGAGATCAAGAGCGTGGAGGACCTTGGGCTCCCACCCGTCGTGTCGGAGCTCGCGCGGTTCCCACGCGGGCTCGTGGTCGTGACCGGGCCGACCGGTTCGGGCAAGTCCACGACGCTCGCCGCCATGGTGAACGTCGTGAACGAGGAGCGCGCGGCCCACATCATGACCGTCGAGGACCCGATCGAGTTCCTGCACACGAACAAGCGCTCCGCGGTGAACCAGCGCGAGGTCGGCAACGACACGCACGGCTTCGCGGAGGCGACCAAGCACGTCCTGCGCCAGGACCCGGACGTGATCATGATCGGGGAGATGCGCGACCTCGAGACGATCTCGACCGCCATCAGCGCCGCCGAGACCGGCCACCTGGTGTTCGCGACGCTCCACACGCAGGACGCGGCGCAGACGATCGACCGCATGATCGACGTGTTCCCCTCCGAGCAGCAGCAGCAGGTGCGCGTGCAGCTCTCCACGACCCTGCACGGCGTGGTGAGCCAGCAGCTCGTGCCCACGTTCGACGGCAACGGCCGCGTCGGTGGCCGCGGAGGTGCTGGTGGTCACGCCCGCGATCCGCGCGATGATCCGCGAACGGCACGTGCACCAGATCCTCGGCGCGATGCAGACCGGGGGAGCCAGCGGCATGCAGACGATGGACGCCGCCCTCGCGCATCTCGTGAAGACGGGCCAGATCACCCGTGAGGCGGCCCTCGACCGCTGCCACGACGACCGGGAGCTCCAGCGGCTGATCTGAGCGGGATGCCTCTCCGAACATCTGTTCGTGTCAGAGGTGTTGCGTACCTTTGCACAGCGAGACGTCACCCCCTGCTCCGCCGCCCCGGGCGGAGGGCGACTCGCCGGTTAGGAGGTCCCCCCGATGAAGCCTGCCTTCGGCTCCATCCGCCGTGCCCACGATCGTTGGCGCGCCCGCCGCGACGGTCGCCGGGACGGACTGCTCGGCATCCCGACCAGGGACGAGGTGGCCTACCCGCCCGCGCTGCTGCAGATCGCGCGCCGCGCCGACGAGGCGCTCGCCGATCTCGCGCGTGACTCGGCGGATCGCGTCGCCCGTCTGCGCGAACACGCCGACACGCAAGCGCTCGAGCTTCGCTCCGCATCCGATGACGCCGACATGGCGGCCGGCGCCGTGGCCGTCGCCGAGTCGCGCAGCCGGACCTCGCAGACGCGCGCCGACGAGTTCGCCGCCTCGAGCCCCGCCCGTGGCGTGGCCGCGCGCATCAGCCCGCGCGTGTACGCCGTCGCGATCGTCGCGATCCTCGTGGCGGAGTTCCCGCTGAACGCCATCGCGTTCCGTCTCTTCGGCGAGGCGGAGTACGTCACGTGGGTGATGACCGCGAGCCTCGCGTTCACGCTGGTGTTCTGTGCCCACGGCCTCGGCACGTTCCTGCGCGCCGAGCAGCCCACCATGGCGGAGCGGCGCTGGATCGTGGTGCTCGTGGTGCTGCCGGTGCTCACGATCGTGGCGATCGCGCTGATCCGCGCACGCTACCTCTCGCTCGAGGCTGAGGTCACCGGCTTGGAGGTCCTCGGCCCGATGGTCGGGAGTCTCGTCTTCCTGGTGATCAACCTGCTCGTCTACACCGGCGCCACGATGCTCTCTTACCTCGCGCACGCGCCCCGCATGCCGGCGGCTGCCAAGGAGGCGGAGCGTGCGCGGCAGACGGAGCTCGGCTCGGCGCAGACCCAGCTGAGGGAGGCGACCCGCCGCGCGCGGCGCCACGAGGAGCAGCTCTCCCACGCGGGTGTGGCGAGCGACGAAGCGCTCCAGGTGGCGCGCGCTCGCGCGAGCGCCGTCGCCGCCTACCACCGCGGACTGATGGCGCAGTACTGCGCGGCGAACCTGCGGGCGCGCGGAAACCCCGAGGTGCCGGCGGTGCTGCGCGAGCTGCCGCCGATCGAGGTGCCCGCCGTGTTCGGCGGGTCGGTGGTTCCCGGCGGCGACGACCGGGGACATGGGAACGGCGAAGCGTCGCGGGAGACCGCGGTCGCGCTGGGCACGCGCATCGATGCGGAGGGGGCCCGATGAGGCGGCGCCCCCTCGTGCTGCTACTCGCCCTGAGCCTGCTGACGGGGACGGGTGTCAGCCCTCTCGCGCGCGTCGGGCCGTGACCAGGCGCGCCCGCTCGTCGTCGTGCTCCTCGACGTCTCGCGCAGCACGCACGACGCGGAGGTGCGCTCGCGGTACCTCGATGCGTTCGCCCGCGTGCTCGCGGACGTGGAAGCGGAGCATGGCACCCTCGTCGCCGACGTGATCGACGACAACCCGCTCGCGCACTCCACGTTCCCGATCCAGGCCACGTTCGAAGCCTGCGACCCTCACCGACAACCGGCTCGCGTGTGCGGCCCGCGCCGCCCAGCTCAGAGGCGACGCCTTGGACGCGGCGCGGGCGATCCTCGCGCGCACGTCCGAGGCGTCGGGCACGGACATCTACGACGGGGTCGCCCTCGCGCAGCGGGTGTTCGACGCCTACCCCGAGGCCGGCGTGCGCCGGCTGGTGACCTGCTCCGACATGGTGCAGACCGCGAGCGTCCAACCGCCACCGGCACGTCTCGGCGGCGTGACGGTGTACGTGGTGGGGGCCGGGGTGGTGGGGGGTGG
>CAWEPH010000011.1:0-39141 GCA_963810915.1 uncultured Actinomycetes bacterium
AGCGCCGATCGTGAGGATCAGCGGCAAGCCCACGAGGAACTCGATCAACGTCCCGACGTTTCCCTTTAGGTGGAGCAGGTACTCGTGGGCCGCGATCTCGAGCGTGAGCGGGATGCCCACCGTCATCAGGGTGAGGAACAGATGGCGGGACGTGAGTCCCGCGGCGCGACGGATCGCCGCGAGCGGCCGATGCCGCTCGATGTTCACGATGGGCCCAACCGTGCAGAACAACGCCAGCGCGACGACCCCGGGGAGCACACCGAGGGCGGAGCCGATCCCCGCGGCGACCGCGACGTAGAGGTCGGCCACGATCAGGCGCCAATACGGGAGGTTGCGCATCGCGGCGCCGATCGGCGGCGGTGTCGCTCCGCGGATCACCGCGCCGACGAGCTCGTCGAGAACCCCGGAGTAGGCGACCGTGCCCAGCGTGCCCAGGACGGCGCCCACAAGAGCGAGGATGAGGACCGCAAGGAAGCGGTCGCCGGCGGTGTCGTCGGCGAGCCGGTCGGCGAAGGCCCCGCTGCCGATGCCGAGGATCAGGCCGGGTCCGAGCAGCAGGACGGCCGTCACGGACACGCGGAACGGCGCGCGGCGATAGAGGCGGAGCGCCCGCGCGTACACGTCGCGGACCTCGAGCTTGGCGATCTGCGGGTGACGATCCGCCGCCTCGCGCACATCCGTGCGAGATGGCGCCTCGCATGGTTGCACCCGGCTCCCTCCTGGTCCGTGGGCGTCAGCGCGGTAGCGTAGCCTGCATCGCGTGAACGCTCCCCTGAGGCTCACGCGACGGCAGGCGCGGCGCCTGTGCGTGGTGGGCCAGCGGTTGTCCGCGCCGCGCCCGGCCTCCGTCGCGGACGTGGTCCACGACCTGTGGATGGTGCAGATGGATCCCACGTCGGCCGTGGCGCGCACCGAGCACCTCGTGCTCTTCTCGCGGCTGGGCCGTCGGTTCCGCGTGGAGGAGCTCGAGCGGATGCTCTGGACCAAGCGCTCGCTCTTCGAGTACTGGGTCCACATCGTCCCCACCTCGGACTTCGCGGTGCACCGAGAGTCGATGCTCCGCTACCCGGATCGCGGACCGTCGTCGGGAGCGGCCCGTCGCCGCTACATCAAGGATTGGCTCACCGCGAACGCCGGATTCCGTCGCTACGTCATGCGGGAGCTCCGCCGCAACGGTCCGATGCGGGCCCGCGACCTGGAGGACCGCGCGGTCATCCCCTGGCGCTCGGGCGGGTGGAACGACGAGCGGGGCCGCAGCGTCGCGATGATGCTCGACCTGATGTGGAGCAAGGGCGAGATCATGATCGTCGGGCGGGACGGCCAGCAGCGGTTGTGGGATCTCACGGAGCGGAGCCTCCCGGTCGCGGAGCCTCGTCTCCCGCAGCGCGAGGTGGCGCGCCGCATCCTCGAGCGCCAGCTCCACGCGCGCGGGGTGGCCACACCCACCCAGTTCGGCTACGCCTTCGACGGGCGCCCGCCGGGGTGGGAACGCGCGTTTCGGGAGCTGGCGCGGGAGGGCGTGGCGGTTCCCGTGGAGGTGGACGGGGTGAAGGGGGAGTGGTACGCGCACGCCGAGCTGCTCGACCATCCCTTCCGACCCCGGACCGTGCTCCTGTCGCCGTTCGACGATCTGGTCTCCGATCGCGATCACACCGAGGCTCTGTTCGACTTCTTCTTCCGCCTGGAGATCTACGTGCCGGTGGCGCAGCGGCGGTGGGGCTACTTCGTGCTGCCGATCCTGCACGGCGATCGCTTGATCGGCCGCATCGACCCGCGGTTCGATCGCGCCTCGGGCGTCCTGAACGTGCACGCCGTCCACGCGGAGGACGACGCGCCGGCGAGCGCCGGCGCGGCGGTGGCGCGAGCCCTGCACGAGCTCGCGGACTGGCTGGGGGCCCGCGAGGTCGTGTTCACCGACCCCAGGCGGGTGGCGAGGATCTGGCTCCGGGCGCTCGACGCTTGAGGACCTGGCGGTCATCGCGCTCTAGACTCCGCCGATGGACCACCAACCGAGCGACGCCGCCGGGACGGGCGGGACCGAGGACGGCGTATCCGACGCGTTGCCGGGGCACCGTCGCGGCTGGACCCTCAGGCAGCGCCTCGCCGCCCCCGACAGCTACGGACTCCTGCTCCTGCTCATCCTGATCAGCACGCTCTGCCTGGCCGGCCTGTCCGACACCGGGCTCCAGCGCGTGCTCGCCGTGGCGCTGCTCGGCGTCACACTCCTGTTCGCCTTGCGGACCTCGCGGGCGCCCAAGCTCGCCTTCCGCTTCGCGCTCGTGGCGGTACCCATCCTGATCGTCGCGGCGATCCTCGCGTCCTTCGCCGACGACGAGACGGCCCGAAGCGTGCTTGACGCCATGACCCTGTTGCTGCTGTTGGCCGTCCTCGTCTCGATCCTCCTGCGGATGGGGACGCACCTCACGGTCTCATGGGCGACGGTCCTCGCGGGCATCTGCATCTACCTGCTGGTGGGGCTGGCCTTCGGGGCGATCTTCGGCCTGATGGCCGGACTCGACGACGGCGTCCTGTTCGCGGGAGGGGAGCCGGCGACCGCGGTGAACACCACGTACTTCAGCTTCACGACCCTGTCCACCGTGGGCTACGGCGACCTCACGATGGCCGAGAGCTTCCCCAAGATGCTCGCAGTCACCGAGGCGGTCATGGGCCAGATCTACCTGGTGGTGGCCGTCGGCCTGCTGATCGGGAACCTCGGCCGCGCTCGGCAGGTCCGGCGGGCGTCGCCGCCGGAGTAGCGGGGAGCGGGGCGGGAGGCGTCTCGGCGCCGATAGACTCAGGCCATGAGCGAGCCGTTGGTGGGCGTCATCATGGGGTCGCGCTCCGACTGGGAGACGATGAAGCACACGGTCGAGACCCTGGAGGAGCTCGGCGTCGCGTGCGAGACGCGGGTCGTGAGCGCCCATCGCACGCCCGACCTGCTCTTCGAATACGCGTCCACCGCCGCCGACCGCGGACTCCAGGTCATCGTGGCCGGCGCGGGCGGCGCGGCCCACCTTCCGGGCATGACCGCAGCCAAGACGCACCTCCCCGTGCTCGGCGTGCCGGTGGAATCGAAGGCGCTCAAGGGGATGGATTCGCTCCTGTCCATCGCGCAGATGCCGGCGGGCATCCCGGTGGGAACGCTCGCGATCGGTCGCTCGGGCGCGGTGAACGCCGCCCTGCTCGCCGCAGCGGTGGTGGCCCTGCACGACGACGCCGTGCGCGAGCGGCTGATCACGTTCCGCGCCGCACAGACCGCCCACGTGCTCGACCATCCCGATCCCGCGGGATAGTCCGTGGCGCGCGTCGGGATCGTGGGGGGCGGTCAACTCGGCCGCATGCTCGCGATCGCCGGCTACCCCCTCGGGATCCGCTGCACGACGCTCGACCCGGCGGCCGACTCACCGGCGGCGCAGGTCGCGCCCGCGCTCGTGGGCGCCTACGACGACCTCGGATCGCTGGAGCGCCTGGCGGCGAGGTCCGACGTGCTCACGTACGAGTTCGAGAACGTCGGGGTGAACGCGGTGCGCGCGATGGCGGAGCGCGTCCCGGTCTACCCGCCCCCCGCCGCGCTGGAGGTGGCGCAGGACCGCCTGCGCGAGAAACGCCGGTTCGAGGCCGTCGGCCTGCCGGTGCCCCCGTACGCCCCCGTCGCCTCGACCGAGGAGCTGGAGACGGCGCTCGACGCGATCGGCACGCCGGCCGTCCTGAAGACACGACGCTTCGGCTACGACGGCAAGGGACAGGTCGTGATCCACGACCGCGCCCGCGCCGAGGATGCCTGGCGGTCGGTCGGGGAGGTGCCGTCGCTGCTCGAGGGGTTCGTGGCCTTCGACCGCGAGCTCTCGATCGTGGCGGCCCGCGGGCGTGACGGCGCGGTCGCCTGCTATCCGCTCGTGCAGAACCACCATCGCGACGGGATCCTGCGTCTCACCCGCGCGCCGGCCCCGGACCTCTCGCCGGGGCTCGAAGCGCGCGCCGAAGCGCACGTGCACGCGTTGATGGACGACCTGGCGTACGTTGGGGTGCTGGCGGTCGAGCTGTTCCAGGTCGGCGAGGATCTGCTCGGCAACGAGATGGCGCCCCGGGTGCACAACACCGGGCACTGGACGATCGAGGGCGCCGAGACCTCGCAGTTCGAGCAGCACCTGCGGGCCGTCACGGGCCTGCCGCTCGGTCCGCCGGAACCGATCGGGACCTCGGCGATGGTGAACCTGATCGGAACCGAGCCCGACTTGGCATCGGTGGCGACCGTGCCGCACGCCCACCTGCACACGTACGGGAAGGCGCCCAGGCCGGGTCGCAAGCTCGGCCACATCACGGTCCGCGCCGACGATCCCGCGATCGTCGCGTCCGCGTTGGCGTCGGTGCTCGGACTCGACGGCGTGTGACGCCCTCGCCGGCGGTGTCCTCGAGCCCGGCTGCTAGCATCTCGCGCCATGCCGGGCCTCCCGCCGCACCTCCCCGTTTCCTGGGCCGATCACTGGGAGGACGTGCGCCTCTGGCGGGTGCTGCACCGGCTCGAACCGGGGTTCTACGTGGACGTCGGTGCCATGGATCCCTCCGAGGACTCCGTGACCAAGGTCGCCTACGAACACGGATGGGCCGGCCTCGACGTGGAGCCCAACCCCTACTACGCGGGACGCTTGCGCGAGGAGCGACCGCGCGACCGCGTGGCCGAGGTGGCGGCCGGCACCGAGCGCGCGCGGGTCTCGCTGAACGTGATCGTCAGCGCCGAGGGTGCGCAGACGGGCCTCACCACGCTGGAGACCGCGATCGCGGATCGACACCGGACCGAGGGGAGCCGTGTCGAGGTGACCGAGGTCGAGATGATGCCGCTGCGCGAGCTGATGGAGGGCACCCCTGCGGAGGATCCGGGCGGGTTCCACTTCCTGAAGGTGGACGTCGAGGGCTTCGAGCCGGCGGTCCTGCGGGGCGCGGATCTCGGACGGTTCCGTCCGCTCGTCGTCGTGGTGGAGGCCCGGGCGCCTCGCCGGGCGGAGGACACCTACGCGGAGAGCGAGGCGATCCTGACGGATGCAGGGTTCGGCTTCGCGGCCGACGACGGCCTCAACCGCTGGTACGTACGCTCGGAGGACGCGCAGCTGGCGGACGTCCTCGCGCCCGAGCTCAACCCGTTGATCGACGGGAAGCCCCGACGATGGTGGGAGGTGGCGCGCGAGGAGCAGCTCGTGGCGCGCATGGAGGAGCTCGACGCGGCGGCGCGCGCGTCCTCGGCCGAGGCGGATGCGCTCCACGCCGAGACCGCAGGATTGAAGTCGCGGCTCGAGCTCGTGTACGGATCCACGTCGTGGAGGCTCACGGCCCCCCTGCGGGCCGTTCGGCGGTCGATCCATCGCCGATAGTCCCGAGTTCCCCCGTCTGGCCTACAGGCGCCCCCCCTCGGACCCGATGACCTATCGAGCGCCATGGCCTATCTAACCTGTCCCGACTGCATGATGCCGACACCGGCGGGCGACGACGCCGTCAAGACGCGGTGCTTCTCGTGCTTCTCGGAGATGATCTTCGAGACATGTACGGAATGCCATTGGGCGCAAGCCATCCCGGCGCGCTGGGATGGGGCCTTCACCTGTGGGCGGTGCGGCGAGATGGTCCCGATCCCTCGGTCGCGCCTTTACAGCACGTCCACCAAGGCGATGCGCGTGAAGGGGTACGGCTACACCTACCCCCGCGTCTGACCGGGTGCCGCGCGAGCGGGCTCCGGCGTAGGACCTACGACGTCCGGTTTACTCCCGATGCCGAGAGCGGTTACCATCGGCACCGAACCCGCCCCCGATCCGGGCCGGGGCGGGAGAGGAGTGGGGGCATCCATGGTGGGCCGACGACGTCGGTGGAAGGCGCTGCTCGTGTCGGCGTCCGTGGTGACCGGTGTGCTCCTCCCGATGCATCCGGGTGCGGCCGCCGAACTCCTGTCCGACGGGTTCGAGTCGGGGACGCTCGGACAGTGGACCTCCTCCAACAACTTCTCCCCACAGCAGGCGATCAGGGCAGCGGGGGCGTGGGCGGGGCGCGCCACGGGCTCGTCCGGGTCGGCTCACGCGACCAAGGTCCTGTCGGTGCCGCAATCAGACCTGTACGTCCGGGCCCTCGTTGAGGTCGTGAGCCATGCCGGCTCGACGCCGCTGCTCCGTGTGCGCACCGCCGGGGGCAAGATCGTGGCTTCCCTCAACGTGAATGCGTCCGACAAGCTGGTGCTGAAGAACGTTTTGACGGGCGGAACGCGAACGAGCGCCCTCGGCGTGTCCCCGGGCGCCTTCGTCGACCTGCAGCTCCACGTGCTCGTGAACGGCGCATCGGGGGTCGGCGAGGCGTGGGCGAACGGCGTGCGCGTCGATGACATCAGCGGGGCGCAGGACTTCGGCACCGCCGGCGTGGGACAGGTGGTGCTGGGCCGCAACGACACGGCATCGACATCGATGGACGTGGTCTTCGACGACGTGGTCATCTCCACGACGTTCGTCGGAGGCGGCGGTGGCGGCACCGCGCCGCCGACCCCGACGGGACTGAGCGCCACGGCCATCTCGGCCACGCGCGTGGATCTCACGTGGAACGTCTCCAGCGGCGCGACCGGTTACGCGCTGTATCGGGACGGCGGTCTGCTCGCCACGCCCACGAGCACGAGCTTCTCGGACACGACCGTCGCACCGTCGACGCTGTACGCCTACGCGGTCGCCGCCACGAACGGATCAGGATCCTCCGGCGCGTCGGCGCCTGTCCAGGTGAGCACGCCGCCGGACTCGGGCGGCGGCGGCGGCGCCGTGGTGATGGCGGCGGGAGACATCGCGTGCGATCCGTCCGACGGGAGCTTCAACGGCGGGAACGGCACGGCGACCGCGTGCCGCCAGAGATGGACCGCTCAGCTGCTGAACGGAGCCGATCAGGTCCTCGCCGTCGGCGATACCCAGTACGACTGCGGAGGGCTCTCGGCCTTCCAGCAGTCCTACAACCTCTCGTGGGGGCTGTACAAGGCGATCACCCACCCCATCCTCTCCGACGAGGACTACGACACGGCCGGAACCGGCTGCGGCTCGGCCGGGCCGGACGGGTACTTCGCGTACTGGGGTGTCCAAGCTGGTCCGCAGCCCGGCGGTTACTACAGCTGGGACTACGCCGGGTGGCATTTCATCGCGCTGAACTCGGAGTGCTCGGACGTTCCCGGCGGCTGCGGTGAGGGCTCGCCGCAGAACAACTGGCTCGAGCAAGACCTCGCCGCGCACGCCACGGGGTGCACGATCGCGATGCTGCACAAGCCGCGGTTCCGGTCGAAGGCGAGCGGGTCGCAGGTCACCGGTGCGATGAAGGCCTTCTGGGACGACCTCGTTCCGGCCGGAGTCGAGGCGATCCTGGGTGGCGACTCCCATTTCTACGAGCGCTTCAAGCCGCAGAACGCCGCCGGCAACTACGACCCGAACGGGATGGTGCAGTGGGTCGTCGGCGTCGGGGGCAGGAACCTGCACAAGCTCGCCGCCCCCTCGAACCGTTCGCCCAACAGCGTGACCGCGACGGACCAGACGTTCGGCGCGCTGAAGCTGACGCTGCACACCGGCAGCTACGACTGGCGGTTCCTGCCGGAGGGTTCGTCCACCTTCACGGACACGGGCAGCGCGAGCTGTCACTGATCGCTGCTTAGGGGGCGACCGTCGCATCGGTCGGTCCGAGGTGCCCGTGCTCGCTATCGTCGAGCGACCTAGAACGAGGGAAAGGGAGGAACGATGGCGATCGACGATGGAGCAGGGATGCAGATCGCGGCGGACTACGCGCAGCAGGCGGCCTCGCTTGCGGGCACCCTCAAGCCGGGCTCGTACGAGGCAGTGCAAGCGCTCGCGTTCGTCTCGATCGCGCACAGCCTGGCGGTCCTGGTGGAGCGTTCCCGCCAACCCTGAGTGTTCGATCGGCACCACCAGCTAGATCAGACGACTGGATGAGCTGATCCGCTATCGCCAGAGGAGCATCAGGGATCGGTAGACACGGAGTGTCCTCGGTGGTCAGCGTGGTACTACTCGGCTGCTGCAACAGTGTGAAGCGCGCCTCATGCTCCCGGTATGGACCACGTGACGAACCGGGCTACCACATCTGAATCGGGCCGCCCACTGCGGCTGATCGCGTTCCTCATGGTCTTGTTGGGAGGAGTGCTCCTAGCCGTGGGCCTGTTCACGGGAGCCTTCCAGGGGTTGCTGGGGTTCCTCTTCTTCACGTACCAGCTGCTGGTCGTCGTAGCGATCGCCTACCTCGCGAAGGCTCTTTCCGACGTAAGACGTGAACTCGCAGCGCGCCACTGAACGGTTGACGGGCCGCTCGTTGCTCTGTCCCTGCGTGGCCGAGGAGCGGTGCCCACCCGGCCCTATACCCACGGGCCCTCCGACCGGTTTCGGCAGCGGAGCTCAACCCTACGCTCCGGCATAGGGGTGAGGCGGTTGGAGGTCATCACTCGCGTCGAAGAGGAGGCTACGGCGATCCCGCTCGACGCCTGCGAGTACGACGGGTCGCACGGGCGCGGCTACCTATTCGTTGAGGATCGCACGTCGCTCCTTCGCCAGCACGTGTGGGTGACGTGGATAGAGGGATTCTGGCACCACTTCGAGGAGGCCCAGGATCCAAGCTTCGCGCCCGGTCGCACGCTGGCGCTCATCCCGGACCCGGAGGACCCCTTCGATCCGCCTACGATCGCCATCTGGAATCGCGATCGCACGAAGACCGCCGGATACGTGCCGCACGCGACGGTCGCGAGATTGTCGCCGGCACATCGGGTTGATCGGGCTGGTCTCGTCGTCGCGGAACGCGTCGACGCCGACGGGAGGCGAACCGGCCTATTGGTCGCCGTGAGCCGGCTGCCGCTTCGATTGAAGCTCGTCGAGCTCGACCCCTCCGAGATCGAGTGCCGCGAGCGCTGGTTGCCGGCGATGCCCGAGCCTCCACTCACGTGCGACGCCCCAGAGGCGGTCGAAGCGATGTGGGAGATCGCACGGGCGTTGAACGTGCCCGCCTGATCATCGTCTGCCACCGGAGCGCCGTAGGCAGTCGCGCAAGGCGCCTGTGTACCCAGGCTGGTTGGCGAACAGGCTGGGGGGTAACGTTCACCCGATGACGAGAACGAATCTGGGGCAACGGTGGATATGCGCGAGCGAACGCGCTTGACGCTCGTTGCGTGCGCGGCAGTCATCTTCTCTCTCGTGCTGGCCTCATGCGCGGACACATCTGACTTCTCCTCTGAGAAGGGGAACAACGTCACCCTTGGCCGTCTCACGATGCTGTTGTCCGCACAAGGCCCTTCGGGGGACATGGCCCTCTTGACGGGCAGGCTCAGAAGCGATGGAGGGTGCTTGTCGGCGGGAAGCGCCGAGTCGTCAGTCTTCGTCGTCTGGCCACGAGGCTTCGGGCTCACCAAGCGAGACGGCACCGTCTGGGTCACAGACGCGAGCGGAGCCCCGGTGGCTCGGATCGGTGACAAGGTTCGGCTCAGCGGAGGGATCACCACGCTCAGGGAAGCGCAGAACATCGTTCCGGGCGGCATCCCGGCGTCGTGTGCTGCAACCGGCCCGGACGCCTACTGGATCTCAGGCAACCCTGAGTTCTCCGCCACTCCGCCACCGTCGCGCTGATGCATGCCGGCTGCTCGCCGAAGCAGGTTCAGAAGATCCTCGGCCACCGAGCCCTCGGCGGCAAGGCCCGCCACATCCACAACGAGTTCCTGAAGTGGCCTCCGAACTTGGTGCCCTCCGCGGCTGGTGAACGGACGCGAATGAGCCGCGAGGCCTATCACCGCGGGTAGAAGGTGTCGGCCTCGTAGGACCCCTCTCGGTTGGCGCGCACGTCCTCGATGAACGTCGCAAACGCTTCAAGGCTGATAGTCGCAGTCTGCCCCGGAGGATCGGCAAGGTCCACACGGGCCGTTCTTCTGACCGTGACCCCTTCGTCCGGACTGCCCTCATCCGCGACCATCGGAGCGACAGCGAGCCGCCGTCCGCCCTCCAACGCCCGGATGTCGAAGAATCCCTCCGCGTGGTCGCCGCTCGCGTGGTGCACCAACCGCCTGCGCTCGTCGTCATCGAGATCGAGTGTGCCGCTCCGCTCTTTCGTGGTGAACGTGTAGATGATTGCTGCCATCTCGCGTTCCTCCTCCTTCGGAGCCTCTAGGGCACCTCCGCGTCGATCGCAGCGAGGAAGCAGCGATGGATCTCGTGGTCGTCGTCGTCCCACGCGGTGAGCAGGTCGGTGGCTCCGAGCCTGTCCCTCAACCCCGCGGCCGTGTACATGTGCTCGCGCTCGAATTCGTAGACCGCCGGACGATCGCTCGAGAGGGTTCTCATCACCGGGAGCCTGACCTCGGCGTCGATGAAGTTGAAGCGCTCGCCACCGACCCTCTCCTCGCGCAACCGATAGTAAGCCTCGGTGGTCATGCCCCAAGCCTAGGCCTTGTCCCAGCGCCGCGACCGTCGGGCATCCTCGGTAAGGTCCTCGCGTGGTGGCGATGTTCGCGACGATGCTCAGAGCGACAGGGAGCGCAACGGGCTCATAGCACGCAGAGCGCTGATCGCCCTCCGCATCGCCCGCGCGTCGTGGCTCGTCGGCGTGACGGTAGGCGAGTACCGCGAGATCGTGGCCGGTACCAAACCTCCGTCGTTCGACACCTACGCTCGCGCGTGTCAACTGTTCGGGTGGCCTCCCGTGGGATTCGAAGGATGCAAAGGAGACTCCCATGAAAGGGCTTTGGCGGCGTTTGGTGAGATGGTCCCGCCGGCCTCTGCGCCCCCGCGTCGAAGAGGTGGCCCGGGCTAGGCAATCGTCGCTGCATCCCGTGGCGGTGCCGACTGCGCGTCAAGACACACGACCCTCGGGCGCTGTGACCCCCAGCCCTGCTTGACCGACCTGACGGGTCGAGGCCCCCGGCACGAAGGCTCCCGACCGGGACACCTACGCGCGGATCCGCGAGCTGTTCGGCTGGCCGCGGTCGTTCACGTCTCTCTTGGGCGACGGGTGGGGTGCCGATTGGTAGATCTTGCAAGTCTTGAGCGCGCGGCTTCCCGACAGTAGCGACCCCTGGCCCGGCGTTGATAGCGTGAACCAATGACGGTTCGCCGCGTCGTCGTCGATCACGTGCTCTTCGTCGTGGCAGACCTGGACGCGAGCCGGGGGCTCTATACAGCCGCCCTAGCCCCACTCGGGTATGAGGAGCTTTACGTTCAGGACGACTGTGTCTCCTACGGGGCGGAGGAACTGGACGACTTCACGATCTGCCGTGGGGAGCCCGTGACTACAGCGGCGCATGTTGCGTTCTCCGCCGAGGCTCGGGACGCCGTGGATGCATTCTTCGTGGCCGCCGTCGCAAACGGCGCGACCGTCCGCGGCGAGCCCGGGGTCTGGACGCAGTACTCCGAGCGGTATTACGCGGCATTCGTCAACGACTTGCATCAGAACAACGTCGAGGCAGTGTGGCATGCGCCCGAGTCGGTCGTCGACGCGCCTCGCCGTCCCGGCGTTCCCTGAGAGGGTCCAAGGCACATTCCCGAACACTCGCGCACCACCGCGGTCTCTCGCTAGACCGGGCATATGACGGGGCGTAACGTCATGCCCCAGCGTGGAGAGGGGGCTCCATGACGGCCGAGGAATGGGCACTTGGAGCAACTGTCTTCTTCTCGGGGCTCGCGGCTGGCCTCTTGGGGATGCTGTGCACGATCATGCGTCCGATGCTCCAAGCGATGGACGGCCGGGACTTCCGGAACTTCATGGAAGCGTTCCTTCGATCCGCGGGGAACTCCTGGGGAAAGGCGTACAACCTTGCCTGGTCGCTCGTGATGGGCATCGGGCCGATCGTCGCGCTCGTGTTCCTCTGGGACGATCCCGGCTCCACCTCGTTCATCCTCACCGCGATCGGCTTGGGGATCGTGCTCGTCGGTATCTGGCTCGTCTCCAATGTGTGGAAGACCCCGACGTACAACGTGATCTTGTCCTGGGACCCCGACGCGATGCCGCCGAACTGGGAGGCAGGGCGACGCAGGTACTTCACGATCAACTGGATCCGATGCGCGACGACCTGGGCGGCGTTCGCGCTGTTCCTGGTGGCTCTCATCTCCCTTTAGGCACCCCAGCCCGTCGGGCGGAGGAGAGCGTCCCGACCCGCCTAGGTACATCAACGAACCGTCTGGCACGCGAGCTTCGGCTTCCCCGTCGGTGCGCGGCGGCGTAAACTCGGTTCGTGAAGGTGACATTGGCGTTGGCGGCGCTTGGGATGATCCTTTGGATCGGCGCGCTTCAAGGCTGGACCCCACTACCGGCCGCGCTCGTCACTCTCGCTGCGGTAATCGCGCCCTCGCTTCAGCGTTGGCTCCGTTCGTCTTCTGCGCGTGAGTTGAGCAGGCGACGCCACCGGTCACCGTCACCCTAGATCCTTCAGTGGCCCCGGGTACATCTACGAACCCTCGCGCACGAGCGAGTGCTGTCCTCGGGACGGCTGGCGCATAGGCGGAGACTGGACTTCCCACCCAGCACGAGCAACGAGGGCAGGGACGCGAGGTCCATGGATCTGGCATGACGGCCCTGGCGGCGACACCCGCTGACAGCGTTTCCGCTGGTCAGGTGGCGCGCCGGGCAGGATTCGAACCTGCGACCCACGGATTAGAAGTCCGTCGCTCTGTCCGGGCTGAGCTACCGGCGCCGGGGGAAGCGTAACCTCCGAAATCCCACCCAGGGAGTGTCCTGGGTTCTAGGGTTTGCTGCGGTGGCGGCTGGTTCGCCGCCACGAGAGGGGGAACCTCGATGCATCTCATCGCGCAGACGTACGACAACGGCGGGAGTGGCTGGTTCTCGGGTGTGGGGTTGTTCTTCTGGCTCGCCTTCGTGGTGCTCTACATCGTCGGCGGCTGGAAGGTCTTCGAGAAGGCCGGCGAGGCCGGCTGGAAGATCATCATCCCGATCTACAACCTGTACATCTTGCTGAAGATCG
Source organism: uncultured Actinomycetes bacterium (assembly GCA_963810915.1). Taxonomy (GTDB): domain Bacteria; phylum Actinomycetota; class UBA4738; order UBA4738; family HRBIN12; genus JAOUEA01. Next base: position 12,962 of record CAWEPH010000011.1, read on the forward strand.
TGGGCCGCCCGGGATGGTGGCTGATCCTCTACTTCATCCCGTTCGTGAACATCGTGATCCTGATCATCGTCTGGGTGGATCTGTCCAAGAGTTTCGGGCACGGTGTCGGGTTCGCGATCGGCCTGATCTTCCTCCCGTACATCTTCCTGTTGATCCTCGGGTTCGGGAGCGATCGGTATCTCGGGCCCGCCGGGTCTGGTGGTGCCTCGGCAACGGGTGGCGGCGCTCCGATGCCTCCGGCCCCCGCGTAACGCCCGTAGCGCCGACCCCGCTACCGCCGGGTTCTTGATCAGCCGGCGGCGTCGGCGCGACGGCGCGCGGCGGCCGCCTTGCGTCGCGCCGCGGTCGCCGCCTTCCCTGCGGCCGCGGCTCGCGACGCCGCCTCCTTCGCCGCACGCTCCAGGCGGTCGGCCTCGTCCTCGAGGCTCTGTGCGTCTGCGGCCAACGTCGCCGCGCGCCGCGCCCGCTCGCGCTGGCGGCGCTCCTGGCTCGGTGTGGCCTTGGTCTCACGGGTGGCCGGCGGCGAGACCGGGGACGTCGGGAGTTCGCTGACGGAGGCCAGGAGGGCCGCGTCGAGACGGTCGTCGCCGAACCCGGCCGGGGCCGCCAGTTCCTTGTCGAGCGTGCCGCGGCGGATCCGCTCCGTGGCCACCTCGTCGGACGCGATGGCCATGAAGGTGTTCTCGACCTTGTCGAGGGTCGCGCGCGGCGCGGCCATGCCGGCCTGCTCGAGTTCGTCCTTCGCGACGCCGACGAGCAGGCCGACGAGCCGACGCCGCTCCTCGGTCGCCTCGCGCAGGGATTCAGCGCCACCACCGGCGGCGGCCGCACGCTGCGCCGCGCCGAGCTCCTTACCCGCGCGGAACAGGGCTTCGAGTTCCCTCGAGCGCTCGCGCGCGACCCGGTCGACGGCCCACGCCGCGGTGGTCGGTCGCCGCAGTGCCTTCACGCGCTTCGCGGCGTCGGCATCTCCCGACGCCTTCAAGCGCGACGCGAGCTCGTCCCTCACGGCCACGAAGCGATCGGGCGCCTCCGCGTACAGCGCCGCCACGTCCTCTGCGTATCGTGCGTCGTCCACGACGGACAGTCTGCCGCATGAGGCGGGTTCGGACAGGCCGGGCGGAGGCCGCGTGGAGCGGGCGACGGGAATCGAACCCGCGTAGCCAGCTTGGAAGGCTGGAGCTCTACCATTGAGCTACGCCCGCGCGACCACAAGCGTAGCCGATGCCGCTGCTGGGATACTGCGCGGGATGAACGTCCGCTTCCGGCTCCTCGACGTGTTCACGGAGGTCCCGTTCGCGGGGAACCAGCTCTGCGTGATCCCCGAACCACCGGAGGGTCTCGGCGACGACGTGATGCTCGCGATCACCCGGGAGATCAACTTCTCCGAGACCACCTTCGTGACCGCAACACGCGCGGACGGCTACGACGTCCGCATCTTCACGCCGGAGAAGGAGATCCCGTTCGCTGGCCATCCCACCATCGGCACCGCGTTCGCGCTGGTCGCCGAAGGTCGCGTCGGCTCGCCGCTCGTGCAGGTCTGCGGTGCGGGCGAGGTAGCGGTCGACGTGGATGTGGAGACGGGGCTCGCGTGGATGCGGCAGCTGCCGCCGGTCGTCGGGAATGAGGTCGTCGACCGCGACGCCGTCGCGCGCGCGGCCGGACTCGAGCCGGGGGATCTCGTGGACGGACTGCCGATCGTCCCGGTGAGCACGGGCCTGCGGCACCTCATGGTGCCCGTGCGCAGCGAGGCGGCGCTACGGCGCGCCGAACGCATCGACCGTCTCTGCGCCTCGGTCTGCGACGCGGCCGAGGACGCCGAGTCGCTCTACCTGTTCACCGTCCGCGGCGACGGCGACGTGATGGCGCGCATGTTCGACCGGCTCGTGGCCATCGGGGAGGATCCCGCCACCGGCTCGGCCGCGGGGCCCCTCGGCGCGTACCTCTCGATCCATGGACTGGCGGGCATGCCGGGACGTACGACCGTGGCCCAGGGCGAGATGGTGCGCCGCCCGAGCTTCCTCCATGTGGAGACCGCAACGGCCGACGGTTCGTGGGAGATCCGGGTAGGCGGCGGCGTCCGGCTCATGGGCGAGGGGTCGTTCGCGATCTGAACGGTGAGCGGCGCTGCAGGCTCAGGCGGGTGTGCCGCAGCCCACGGTAGGTGCGTCCAGGGCGGGCTCGGCCGCGGTGGACTTCGCGGCCGAGCCCTCCGACGAGCCCTTGGATCCCGCCGCGGGCGTGGGGGAGGCGCTCGCGTCGGGGGAGACCAGCACCGTCACCGAGACCGCGCCGTTGGGGGGCACGAGGGCGTCGGGCGGCGTCGCATACTGGCCCGTGTGATTGCCGAAGGTCGCGGTGGTGCCGGTGGCGGGGAAGAGCTGGCACACGATCTGCCCGGAGCCGGTGCCGACGTTGGTGGCCATGAACACGTAGCACGTGGTGGCCGCATCACCGGAGGGGCAGTCCGCCTCGGTCGGCTGGCCGAGGTGGATCTCGGCCCCGCCGGCGCTCGGTGCCCTCACGAGCATCAGAAAGAAGAAGACGGCGACCGCGGCGAGGGCGAACAGCACGCCGGCGAGCAGGGTGAAGGTCGCGTCGCTGCGTCGTTCCATGCGCCCGAGCCTAGCCCCCGAACGGGGGAGGGCAATACGGCCGAAGGTCGCAACCCTCGCTCCGCCGAACGTCGGGACATCGAGCTACACGCGGGCCGCCCCGCGTGCGTACACTCGTGGTCTTCGGGGCGTAGCGCAGCCTGGTAGCGCGCGTGCTTTGGGAGCACGAGGTCGCGGGTTCGAGTCCCGCCGCCCCGACCGGGATCCCTGAGTCGATGTGATCCGCCTGACGGTCTTCGCGGGCGGAGCGGTGAGCCTCTCCTACCTGGCCGCTTCATCTCGAACGTGGCGCAGTGCCCGATGACGGAGATCACCACACGTAACCGGGGAGCGTCGATCCGGCGATGAGTTCATGAGCGCTTCGTTTCCACGCCGCGATACCGCACCTCATCCCGAGCACGTCGAGCGGGTTGCGCTCGGCCGCGAGATGTCTGAGATTGCGTCCGGAGCGATCCGTTCTGGTGCCGTCCGAACCAGCCGCTCACAACCACCGGAAGGATGGAGTCATGACCGAAGCAGCCTCGGGAGTGCCCGTCGCGGACGCCCCGACCCCCGATGGAGAAGAGCCGCAAACGACTGCAGACGTGGTCCGAGGCGGCATCCGCTACGCGATCGCTGCGGTCCTGGTCACCGCCGCGGCGCTGTGGTTCCTCGGCCAAGAGCGCAACCTGGTCGGCTACCTGATCCTCTCCGGGCTGCTCGCCCTCGCGCTCGAGCCCGCCGTGACGTGGATGCACGAGAAGCATGGGTGGCGCAGGGGCAGTGCGACCGGGCTGCTGCTGGTCGCCGTGCTCTTGGCGTTGGTGCTGCTCCTCATCGGGACGGTTGCTGTGCTCGCGCGAGAGACCACGCAGGTCGTGCACCAGCTTCCCGCCTACATCGACAAGCTCAACGCGTTCACGCAGGACCATTTCAACACCACGGTGGTCTCGGCTGTCCAACGAGGCGATGCGGCGGATGTGACGACGCACATCAACGACTTCTTGAAGCAACACCAGTCGGACATCCTCGGCGGAGTCGCCTCGGGTCTGAGCGCGGTCTTCACGCTCTTCACGGTCGGGATGTTCACGTTCTACCTCACCGCGCAGGGGCCGCAGATGCGGAGGGTGCTCTGCTCACGGATGCGACCCGATCGACAGGAGCGCTACCTGTTCGCGTTCGACACGGCGCTCAAGAAGATGGGGGGATACCTCTACTCGCGTCTGTTGCTGGCCGCGATCAACGGCGCGTTGATGTTCATCACGCTGAAGATCGTGGGCGTCCCCTTCGCCCTGCCCCTGTCCGTGATCTCAGGGCTGATCGCTGAGTTCATCCCGATCGTCGGGACCTACTTGGGCGGGGCGCTCCCGGTGCTCGTCGCCTTGGCCGAACAAGGTCCGACGGCCGGGATCGTGGTCCTGATCGAGATCGTGCTCTATCAGCAGCTCGAGAACTACGTCCTCAGCCCGCGCATCAGCGCGAAGACGATCGAGCTCAACCCGGGGGTCGACTTCGGTGCGGCGATGGCGGGCGGGGCGGTCGGCGGGTTCGTGGGCGCCTTCTTCGCGCTCCCGATCGCGGCCACGATCCAGACCTTCCTGTCCACCTACACCAAGGGCTACGAGGTGGCCGATTCCTCGCTGACGCGCGTCGACACCCCGGCGCCCGCCCCCACGAAGAACGACCGGCACGGTGGGGGACACCGCTCGAAACCCGAAGCGGCAGGATCTTCCGACCCGGATCCTCAACAGGGCGACCCTGACTGATGTCGGCGAGCGCCACCCTGTAGCGCGACCCTGGCTTGGGAGCGCGAGGCCTCGGGTCAAGATCGGCCTGCCCCGACCGCATTTCTGACCCTCGACGCCCGAGTTGGACCGTGCCATAGTCCGTGCGTTCCGTTCTGATGCATCGGAGGAGCCGGGGATGACGATGAAACGCATCGGCGTGGTGACCGCGTTCGCCCTGGCGACGGCGTTCGCGCCCTGGCAGATGGCCCCAGCTCTCGCCAGCAACTGCAGCTACGATTCGACCGACCATGTCACGGTCGCGCTCTCCGGCAACCCGAGCGACACCCTCGACGTGGGTTCCGCGGGCGAGATCCAGCTCAACGGGGCGCAGTGCGGCACCGGTACGGTGCTCAACACCGACACCATCGCCGTGACCGGGGCCGTGGGCACCAACGCCCTCACGATCGCCGATCCGGCCGCCTTCGCACCTGGGATCGCCTCGGAGACCGGTACTGCGGAGATCGAGATCACCGTGACGCTGAACGGGGGCTCGGACTCGCTCACCGTGCGGGGCACGGCGAGCGCGGACTCGTTCGTCGTCGCGGCGGCGGCGATCAACGTGAACACGGACGACGACGGCGACGACATCACGTTCTCCGGTGTCGCCCTCACCCTGGCCGGCCTGGGAGGCGACGACACGCTGACCGGCGACACCGAGGACGACACGTTGATCGGGGGCATCGGCGACGACGCCTACACGGGCGGCGGCGGCACGGACACCGCCGACCTCTCGGGCGCCGCGAGCCCGTTGAACGTCGACCTGCTCGCGGGCACCGGGTCGGGCGATGGCGCCGACACGTTCGCGACGGTGGAGAACGTCATCGGTTCACCTGGTGGCGACACGCTCTCGGGGGACGGACAAGCCAACATGCTCCAGGGGGCGGGAGGCAACGACACGCTGGCGGGCCGCGCCGGCAACGACAACCTGCAGGGCGGTCCGGGCACGGACACGGCCGCCTTCTCCAGTGCCGTGAGCGCCTCGTTGTCGACGGGATCGGCGACAGGTGAAGGCACCGACACGTTGAGCACCATCGAGAACCTCACGGGCTCTGCGTCGGCCGACGGCCTCACCGGCGACGCCGCCCCCAACGTCATCAAGGGGGGAGCGGGCAACGACGTGATCGCCGGGGGACTGGGAACCGACACGCTCGATGGAGAGGGGGACGACGACGTCCTGCTAGGCGGCGGCGGCGATGATTCCATCGCCGGCGGCGCGGGCGTCAACACCGCCGACTACGCGGCCTCGCCGGGGGCGGTCTCGGTCGATCTCGGAGGATCGGCTCCCCAGGCAACGGGTGAGGGCTCCGACACGTTGGCCAGCATCCAGCACGTGATCGGGTCGGCGCAGAACGACACCCTCCTCGGATCGACGGGTGGCGACGCGCTGGACGGCGGCGGAGGCAACGACGCGATCGACGGGCTGCAGGGCGCGGACTCGCTCGCCGGGGGTCCGGGCAACGACACGATGCCGGCAGGCGTCGGCAACGACACGATCGACGGCGGCGCCGACGTCGACACGATCGACTTCTCCGCGGCGACGGGCGGCGTGACCGCTGGACTTCCCTCCGGCACGTCCACGGGGCCGGGCGTGGGGACGGACACCCTGAGCGGGTTCGAGTTCATCGTGGGATCGAGACAAGGGGATGTCTTCACGGGGAGCGCGGCTCCCAACCGCATCGAAGCGCGGGGTGGGAACGACACGCTCTCGGGTGCGGCGGGCGCCGACACCCTCCTCGGCGGCGCCGGCAACGATCGCTACGACGGCGGCCCCGGCATCGATAGCATCAGCTACGCCGCCGCCAGGAAGCCGGTCGTGCTCTCGCTGCTGGCGGGGACGGCCACGGGAGAGGGATCGGACGTCCTCAAGGGCGTGGAGTCGGTGACGGGCTCACCCCAAGGCGATGCGCTGCGCGGAGGCAACGGCAGCGACGTGTTGAGCGGAGCCGGAGGCAACGACCGGCTGACCGGCCTCCTCGGCAACGACGTGCTCAGCGGCGGTCCCGGGAAAGACACCGTGAACTACGGCTCGGCCTCCGGCGTGAGCGTGAACCTGGTCAAGGGCACCGCGGCCGGGGAGGGCAGCGACACCCTCGCCGGTATCGAGAACATCGAGGGCGACTCGCAGCGCGACGTCGTGATCGGCAACAAGGCGGCGAACGTGCTCACTGGGAACAACGGGAACGACGTGTTGCGCGGGGGAGGCGGGAACGACAGGCTCTCCGGCGTGAGCGGCAACGATAGCCTCTCGGGTGGGCCCGGCAGGGACACGCTGATCGGCGGCGACGACAACGACGCGCTCAACGGCGGTCCCGGCCCCGACACCTGCTATCAGAACCAGGGGCGTGGGCCCGTGAAGGCCTGTGAACACGCCCACCGTCGGACGGCGAGAGCCTCGGCCGCGGATCGGTTCCGATTCCGGTTGATCTGAGGTTCCTACGCGTCGACCGGCCCGCGGCCGTAGCGCGTCATGATGTCGACCAGCCGGTCGTGGTCGAGCGCGTGCGCGGTGATGCCGTCGCGGCCCGTCATCGTCTCGGCGGCGACGAGGGCATTGAGGATGGCCTCCTCCGTGGCCTCGATGGCTGCCCAGAACAGATCGCTGATGATGCCGTCGGGTGCCATGGTCACCTGCACCGGCCGCAGGTACTCCTCGGTCTTGTAGCTGCTGAGCCGCCCCCGATTCGCGGTGGAGAACGCCAGGAAGATGTCGCCGCTGGAATGCTCGCCCGCGCCCCCCGCGCGCGCGATGCCCAGGCCCGCGCGCTGCGCTAGCCGCTCGCACTGGTGGGGCAACAGCGGCGCGTCCGTCGCGAGGACCGCGATGATCGAGCCGCTCCCGGGTGGAAGCGGTGAGATGCCGGCCTCGGCCCGCACGGCCTCCTCATCCCAGGGCGAGGGCACCTCCGTCTTCGGGATCTCGCGGCCGACGGGCACGCCATCCACGCTGAGTCGCTCACGTCGGCCGTAGTTGGCCTGGACGAGGGCGCCCACCGTGAACCCGCCACTGGCCGCGGGCAACCGTCGCGACGCCGTGCCCGTGCCCCCCTTGAACTCGTGGCAGATCATCCCGGTGCCCCCGCCAACGCTGCCCTCGGGCACGGGTCCGTCGCTCGCCGCATCGAGCGCGGCGACGAGGTGCTCCGGATGCACGTGGAAGCCGTTGATGTCGTTGAGCGCGCCGTCGTAGGTCTCGCCGACGACGGGAAGGCTCCAGTAAGCGGTGAGGTCCGTGCGCCCGCGCATCTCCGCGGCCACGAGCGCGTCGCGCACCACGCCCACGCTGTGCGTGTTGGTGAGCGCGACCGGTGTGGAGAGGGTGCCCGACTCGCGGATCCACTCGAGACCCGTGAGTTCGCCGTTCCCGTTGAGGCGGTGACAGCCGGCGAAGACGACTTCGCGTCCGATCGTGTCGTGCGGCACGATCACCGTGACGCCGGTGCGGACCGGTCCGGCGCCGACCCGGAGCGAACCGTCGCCCTCGATCAACGTGGTCATGCCGACGCGCACGCCCTCGACATCCGTGATCGCGTTCAGCGGTCCCGGTTGGAGTTGTCCGACGGTGAGCCCCAGGTCCCGGTAGCGGGTCATGGCGCGTGAGGCTATCAGCCGCCGATCGCGCGGGCGACGCCGGTCACGACCGCGGCCACCACCACGACGACGAGGACCGGCGCGCGTAGCCAGATCGCGATCGCCGCGGCGGCCACTCCCAGCACGCGGGCGTCCACCCCGAGCTCCCGATCCGTCGCGAACGTGTTGATCGCGACCAGCGCCGCGAGCAACGCGGGAGCGAGGAGGGCCACCACGCGGTCGACACGCGCAGGCAAGGGTCGGCCGCCGAGCAACACCGGGCCGAGCGCCTTGATCGCGATCGTCGCGATCCCCACCAGGGTCACCACGGCCCACGTCGCGGTCATGCGGCTCCCTCGCTCCGCGGTGTGCGCAGGCCGATCAAGCACGCGACGCTCGCGCAGATGATGGGGACGCCCGCCGGCGTGAACGGCGTGAGCACCAACGCGATCGTCGCGCCGAGCACGGCGGCGAGCTTCGCGTCGCGGGACCGCAGCTGCGGGACGAGCAGCGCGAGGAAGAGCGCCGGGAAGGCGGCGTCCAGCCCCAGGCGAGCCGGGTCGCCGATCAGCTTGCCGAACGCGACACCCGCGATCGTCCCCACCACCCACGCCAGGTAGAGGGTGAGGCCCGCCCCCAGGAGCACCTTCGGGTTGTAGCGACCCTCGCCCTCCGCGGCGATGGCCCACGACTCGTCCACCACCAGCTGCCCATGGAGGAAGCGGGACCACCAGGGCCCCGTGAGGTAGGGGGCGACCGAGACGCCGATCGGCGCGTAGCGGGCGTTCAGGAGCACGGCGGCCACGACCGCGGCGGCCACCCCGCCCCCGGAGCCCAGCACCGAGGTGGCGGCGAACTGCGCGGAGCCCGCGAACGTCGTGGCCGACATCACGATCGGCGCGAGCACGCCCATCCCGGCGGCGCGCGCGAGGACCCCGAACGAGATCCCGAACCCGAAGACGGCGACCGAGAGCGGGAGCCCGGCCCGCACGCCGTCGCGATGGCTGCGCGCCGGCTCCCCCGCCCCGTCCTCCATGGGCCCATGCTAGTGGGAGGCGGCGGGTAGCCTGCCCGGGTGCGCATCACGTCCGCGATCCCGGAACTTCCTCCCGATGAGGTCGCCGGCCTGCTCGCCGGCCTCCCCGACGCCGACGGCTACCTGATCCACGTGAAGTACCTGCGCTACCGGCAGAAGCCGCACCTCTCGGCGTGGACCGACTTCACCGACCGTTCGATCACGTTGCAGGTGCCCGAGCCGTTCTTCCCGTTCGGCGAGGTGGTGCCCTACGGCGCCAAGCGACGCCCGGGCGGCGGGAAGATGCGCTTCATCTGGCTCACGGAAGGCCTGACGTTCCGCGACCCGCGCGAGGTCCTGCGCTTCCTCTACTGCCACGAGTGGATGCACGTTCATGGTAGACAGAGGGACGGGAGGCGACGGGTGGGGGAGACGGCTTGCGACCGGTTCGCGATGTTCAACTACCTGCGGGACACGGTCACGATCGAGGACGCGGAGGCCTCCCTGAAGTGGCGCACGGGTGCCAACCCCGCAAGACCGGCGTTCCGCGCGACCCTAAGGTTCCCCGGGCCCAGAACTTGACTGCTCCCCCTATCGCGGCCCTACGGGGCTTAGGTTCGCAAGATCCAGGAATCGACGACCGGCGGCGAGATTCCGTGAACTCGTCCGGGAATAGGACACTGATCAGCGCCCACGCGGTGGCGAACAGCCCTGCGATGACCGTGATTCACGATCGACGAAGTGTGCGGCCGGTACCGGGATCTTCGGGCTGAACCTTCTGCCGAAGTTCGCGCATTCCCGACCACCATGTCGCTGAGGGCGAACTCAATGCCCGGAGGTGCTCGCGAAGACGCGAGGAAGGGGTCGAACATCTTGTGGCGGCGTAACCTGGGCATCTAGCCTGCGCCACGACGCAGTCGAAGGAGGCGATGGACATGCCGAAGGTCTCAAGGGAACGTGCGCCACAACGCCAGGAAGCTGGCCCCATCGTGGATCTGCGCGACGATCTCGACGGCTACACCGTGACCTTCACGTCCCTCCTCGAGGACATCGACGCGACGCCCTTCATGAAGGGGCTTCCAGACGACCGCTGCCAATGCCCGCATTGGGGCTACGTCATCAAGGGCAAGATGACCGCTCGGTACGCCGACCGTGACGAGGTCTTCGAGGCCGGCGACGCTTTCTATACCCCGCCCGGCCACATCCCGGTGCAGAACGATCCCGGCACCGAGTTCGTGTCGTTCAGCCCCACCGAAGAGCTGCGCACGGCCGAGGCGGTCATGATGACCAACATGCAGGCGATGCAGAACGGCTCAACGCCTTAGCCGAGGGAGGCGCGTGGGGAACACCTCGTAAGAAGCGCGGGACGGCTCGAGGCCGCGGGCGATCCATGAACCGCGCGGCTCTCAGGCCTCGTGCCGCAATGCGCTGTCGGACTCGGGCAGTGTTATCGCCGTGTCCCGAAAGATCGGGGAAGAGAGCCTGAACCCCTTGACGATGCAGTAGATGCTGAGTGACAGCTCCCAGAGGGCCTCGGGCAACGTCGCGAGGGTTTGAACCGCGCCGCCGCGCTCGATCGCGTTGTACATGACCAAGATGCCGGTCACCATGACGAGCGGACCTCCGATGAGACCCAGCCACGTCATGCCTCGCGGCACCAGCTCAGATCGGTACATCAGGTAACCGAGGATCACTCCGTTCGCGAGACCCGCGAAGAACCCAGGCCCGACCAGGAACGCGCGGCGGTAGAGCGCGACGAACGCCTCACCGAGAACGGGAGTAGAAGCGGCCGTGGCCTCCTGGCGCATCAGCAGGAACGCGAGGGCGCTGACGATCCCGATCGCGATGAACATCGCTTCGACCAAACGAGCTGATACGTAGCCGATAGCCCCCATCTCGCTCTCGCGCTTGAGAACCGGGTACGCGATCACGGCGGTGGCGACGTTGGCGACGATCAGGAAGACCTCAAGCGCAGCGCCGGTTGCCACGCCAGTACTGGGATTACCGCCGGCCCCCGTAATGAGGCTGGGGTTGTCCAGCATCTTGGCGTACCCGATGAAGTACGCCGGGATCGAGGTCAAGAACGTGGCGAGGAAGAACCAGCCGAACACGCGCCCGATCGCCTGAGGTCGATACGCGTGACGTCCATCGATGACGGTGGTGTCAGCCATTTCCCGCCCCTCTCTTTCGCGATCCGGCAGATGGGTAGGCTATATCGCGCGGTCACTCGGCGTGCTCGCGTTCGCGATGAGCACCGCACCTGGTGTCGCGGAACCGAGGGCCCTGTGCGAGGACCACGGGGCGAGCTGCAAGGAGATCAAGGCCGGGACGTCTCCGATCAGCTATGGGACCAGCCTGTTCTTCACGATCCGCGCTGTACGCCGCGAACGACAGAAGGGAACCGGCCGCGGCGTGCTTCCTCACGCGTTGTGCGCGACCCCCCTCTCCGGAACGTCCTCGCTGAGGACCTCAGGCCGCGGCGCAAGGCCCGCGAAGTCCTCGAGCCACCCGCGCACGCCCGCTGTCTTCGCGTCGCCCTCCTGGCGTCTGGGTCGCAAGGCCGCCGCAGAGACCACGTGCGATCGCTTCGCGCTAACCAACTACCTGCGTGACGGGGTCACGGAGCGGGACGCGGCCCAGGCGATGCGGCGCCGATCGCGCTCTTCAGCAGGATCGTGAAGTGCTCCACGCGCATCCTCTGACGCTCGGGCTGTCCGCTGAAGCGGTGGAACAGGCCCGGATCGAGCTCCTCGGTGACCAGCGCGTCCTGGATCGAGCCGGAGAGCCAGTCGACCATGGAGACGACCGTCTCGAGGTCGACGTCGTCGCGGACCTCGCCGCGGTGGATCCCGTACTCCACGAAGTCGAGCGTGCCGTAGGGGTCCTCGCTCACCATGTACCGGTTGATGTCGCGCTTCAGGGAGAGATCGGTGCCGAAGTTGCCGATGAGGACCACGCGATAGGGGACCCAATCCTTCGCCACGAGGTCCTGCGTGCGCTCCAACCAGTACGAGACGGTGGCGAAGAACCCCTCTTCCAGGACCGCGTCGGGCGCGTCGAGCCAGGCGGGACTCTGGGTCACGGCGCGTTTGTACGCCTCGAAGAAGAGGCCGGCCTTGGAACCGAAGTGCTGGAAGATCGATCCCTTGGCGATGCCCAGCTCGGCGGCGATGTCCTCCATCTTGGCGCCCTGGTATCCGTGTTCCGCGAACTGGCGCATGGCGCATTCCACGATGCGGTCGCGCTTGGCTTCGCTGCGCGCGTTCCGTGGGGGTCGAGGCTGGCTGGCCATGCCCCACAGCGTAGGGCCTCGAGCGCCCCGTGCATGACCGGCGGTCATGAACACGGCGGGGCGGGACGTTCCCACATCTGCCTGGGGTTCCTATCCTGGGCGGGTGCCGGGAGGTGGTTCCGGCTGACTTCTGGTCACCCCTAGGATGGCATCGGAGCCGCCCTGCGAGGAGGACACGTTGAGCGAGGACCTCGAACAGCTGAAGCAGGCGCTGATCGTGGCGGACATGGACATGGGGACCACGGCCGCGGAGGCCCTCATGGCCGCCGAGGCCGACCCGAGGATGGTGCTCGAGGACGGGATGGCGGTGGCCATGTTCGACCTCGGCGAGATGTGGAAGCGCGGCGAGGTCTTCCTCCCGGAGGTGGTGGCCTCCGCGGAGGTCTTCAAGGCGTGCAACGCGATCATCGAGCCTGCCTTGCTGGCACAGAAGGACGACGGCTCGCAGGCGAACGTGCTCGTCGTGATGTGCACGGTGAAGGGCGACCTGCACGACTTGGGGAAGAACATGGTTGGTGCCATGCTGCGTACCAGCGGCTTCGACGTGCACGACATGGGCAAGGACGTAAGCGCCGACCGGATCGTCGAGGCGATCACGGAGTTGGAGCCGCAGATCCTGGGGATGAGCGCGCTGCTCACGACGACCGTCCCCTATCAGGAGACCGTGATCAAACGGCTGGAGGCCGCGGGCTTGCGTGACAAAGTGAAGGTGATGGTGGGCGGGGCTCCCGTCACGCCCGAGTGGGCCGAGAAGATCGGCGCCGACGGATACGCGAACAACGCCCCCGAGGCCGTTGAGATCGCGAAGAAGCTCACGGGGGTGACGGTATGACCGAGGTGGCGACGACCGTATTGACGGGGCCGGGCGGGGAGGTCCGCATCGGCGACGGGTACCCCTTCCGGATCATCGGGGAGCGCATCAACCCCACGGGCCGCAAGCAGCTCACCGAGGAGCTGAAGGTCATGGACATGTCCACGGTCAAGGCGGACGCGGCCGCGCAGGTCGAGGCCGGTGCGGCGGTGCTGGACCTGAACGCGGGCATCCCCGGATTCGACGAGCCCGCGATGCTCTCGGCCGTCGTCCAGGCGGTGCACGAGGTCGTGGACGTCCCGCTCTGCATAGACTCCTCGACGCCCGAGGCCCTGGAAGCCGCCGTCCCGCTCGCGGAGGGCAAGGTCCTGATCAACTCCGTGACCGCCGAGGATCACTCCCTGGAGCGCCTGCTCCCGCTCGTGGCGAAGTTCGGCGCCGCGGTGATCGGCATGGCGAACGATTCCGACGGGATCTCGATGGATCCCGAGGTGCGCCTCGCGGCCGCGCGCAAGATCGTGGAGGCGGCCGCCGATCACGGCATCGCGCGCGAGGACGTCATCATCGACCCCTTGACGATGCCGATCGGCGCCGCGCCCGACGCGGCCACGTCGATGTACGCCACCATGAGGCGGATCCGCGAGGAGCTCGGCGTGAACGTGAGCTGCGGCGCATCGAACATCTCCTTCGGGATGCCCGACCGCCGGGGCATCGACGCGACGTTCCTGGCCATGGCGATCATGGGCGGCATGAACACGGCCATCACGAACCCGCTGCACGAACAGGGACGCAAGGCGATCCTGGCGGCCGACCTGTTGCTGGGAGCGGACGAGTACGGGGCGGCGTGGATCGCGGAGCACCGCAGGGAGCTCGCTGCCGCGCGGTCGGAGGCCTGAGTGGAGGGGAAGGTCCAGGTCACCTACCAACCGAGCGGGAAGAGCGTCCGCGTCCCGGCCGGCACGACGCTGTTCAACGCCGCCCACTGGGCGGGCCTGCCGATCGAATCCACGTGCGGGGGCCGGGGCACGTGCGGGAAGTGCGGCGTGAAGGTGCTGGACGGTGAGGCGGAGCTCTCGCTCGCGGACTACCGCCACCTGCCGGAGAAGCTCGACGACGGATGGCGGCTGTCCTGCCAGTGCCCGATCAACGGTCCGATGACCGTCGAGGTCCCGCGGCTCATGAAGATGCCCAAGGCCGCGACGATGGGCGTCGGGCGCTTCGTCCTGCTGGAACCGAACGTGGTGAAGCACTACTTCGAGCTGCCTCCTCCCTCGCTGCAGGACCACCGCTCGCACCTCGCGCGCGTGCTGGACGCGGTGGAGGAGGCGGGGTACACGCGCAACCACGACTGGGGGGTGCTCCCGAAGATCGCGCGCACGCTGCGTGAGACGACGCATGTGACGGCCACGCTCGTCGGCGAGTACCTGGTGGACCTCGAGCCCGGCGACACCACGGACCGGATGTTCGGCGCCTCGTTCGACATCGGCACCACCACCTGCGTGTGCACGCTCGTCGACCTGCGTTCCGGCGCCGCCGTGGCGGTCGCCTCCACGATCAACCACCAGACCCCGTTCGGCGCGGACGTGATCGCGCGGATGGCTCGGGCGATGCAGGACGATGAGGACATCGAGAGGCTGCAGGCCGCCGCCGTCGCCACCGTGAACGAGCTGCTCGCCCGCGTGAAGGAGGAATCGGGCGTCGCGACCGAGGAGATCTACGAAGCGGTCGTCGCCGGCAACGCCACCATGTTGCACCTGCTCTGCGGGGTGAACCCCGAGTCGATCGCGCTCGCACCGTACGTGGCCTCCTTCGTGGAGCCCCAGGACCTCCGCGCCGATCAGATCGGGTTCGACATCCATCCGCTCGGGTGGGTCGCGCTCTTCCCCTCGATCGGTGCGTACGTGGGCGCCGACATCGTCGCCGACATCGTGGCCACCGGATTGGTGCGCGATCCCGAGATGCGCCTGCTCGTGGACGTGGGGACCAACGGGGAGATCGCGTGCGGGTCCTCCGAGCGTTCGGTCGCCACTGCGGCACCGGCGGGGCCCGCGTTCGAAGGCGGCGAGATCCTGTGCGGGATGCGGGCCACCGACGGCGCCATCGAGGGCGTGGTGCTCACGAACGGCGAGGTGGAGCTCCAGGTGATCGGCGGGCGACGACGTGGAGCCGCGCGGGATCTGCGGATCGGGGCTCATCGACATCGTGGCGCAGTTGCGGCTCGCCGGTTTGCTGGACGACGGCGGGAAGATGACGTCGCACGAGGAGGCCGCGGCCGCCGGCCACCCCCTCGCCGATCGCCTGATCCTGCGCGAACAGGTCAAGGCGTTCGTGCTCGCCGGCGACGTGGTGCTCACCCAGACCGACGTGCGCGCGCTCCAGTTCGCGAAGGGCGCCATCTCCACCGGCATCGAGACCGCGATGCGCGCGCTCTCGCTCACGGCGGCCGACCTCGACGAGGTGATGCTGGCCGGCTCGTTCGGTTCCTACATCAACCCCCAGAGCGCCCGGGTGATCGGCCTGGTGCCGCCCGTCCCCGTCGACAAGATCAAGGCCGTCGGCAACACGGCGAGCGAGGGCGCCAAGATGGCCCTCATGTCGTTTCGTGAGCGCGAGGTGGCGTTCGAGATCCCGCAGATCGTCGAGTACATCGAGCTCTCCGGTGAAGAGGACTTCAACGACCGGTTCATCGGCAACTTGGGGTTCCCTACGGCCGAGGAGCTCGACGATGCCGAGGCGGCGCACGCCGCGCGCGTCGCGGGGAACGCCTCGCCGTGACCTCCACGGGCGCTAAGGTCGCGTTCCTGGCCTGCGGCGCCGTCGCGCAGGACACGGCCGCGCTGATCGAGCGGCATGGCTGGGACGCCGACGTGCACGGCATCTCGTCGGACCTGCATATGACGCCCCTCGACATCGCGCCGGCGGTCGAGGCTAAACTCCAGGCGCTCCTGCCGAAGTACGACCGCGTGATCGTGGTCTACGGGGATTGCGGCACCGGCGGCCGCCTCGACGCGGTCCTCGAGCGCTATCCCGCCGTGCGGCCGGCCGGGGTGCACTGCTTCCAGTGGTACGCGGGGGAGCTGTACCGGCGGTTCGAGGACGACATCGGCATCTACTTCCTCACCGACTGGCTCGTCACCAACTGGGACCGGGCGGTGATCAAGGGCCTCGGCCTCGACCGGTTCCCGTGGCTCAAGGAGACCTACTTCGGCAACCTCACGCGCGTGCTCTTCGTGCGCCAGCATCCGGACCCCGACCGCGAGGTGAAGGCGCGCGAGATCGCCGCGTACATGGAGAAGCCGCTGGAGATCCACGACCTGGGGATCGCGCCGCTCGACGATCTGCTGACCCCCCTGATGGAGGAGCCCGACGATGTTCGAACGTGAGTCCGCACTGAACATCCTCTCCGAGGAACAGGTGGAGATCATCCACGAGCAGGCGATGCGGATCCTCGAGGAGATCGGCACCGACGTGCTCCACGAGGGCGCCCGCAAGGTGCTCGCGGAGGTGGGCCAGACCGTCGACGGGAACCGTGTGTACTGGGACCGCGGGTTCGTGATGGAGCAGGTCGCGAAGGCGCCCTCGAGCTTCCGGCTGCGCGCGCGCAACCCCGAGCGTTCCGTGACGGTGGGGGAGGGGGGAACCCCCGTGTGGATGAACGTCGGGGGGCCGCCATTCGCGAGCGACCTCGACGAGGGACGGCGTTCCGGGCGGATCCAGGATCACGACACGCTCGTGAAGCTCACGCAAGCAACGGACGTCCTGAACTGCGTCCAGACGGGCGCGGCTGAGGCCACCGACCTCCAGATGGAGTCGCGCCACATGGATCAGGAGTACTCGACGATCCGTTGGTCGGACAAGCCGTACACCACCTACGGGACCAGCGGCCCGCGCGCCCGCGACGGGATCCGGATGGCCGAGATCGTGCACGGCGGCCGCGAGGCCATCGAGGAGGAGGCGGCGCTGCTCGGCATCGTGAACCCGAACTCGCCCCTGATCTGGGACTTCCGCATGACCGATGCGCTGATGGCATGGGCCGAGGCGAACCAGCCGATCGTGGTCACCCCGTTCCTCCTGGCGGGCGCGACGTCGGCCGTGAGCGTGTCCGGCGGACTCACGCAGCAGGTGGCGGAAGCGCTCTCCGGCGTGGCCCTCGCCCAGACGGTGCGCGCGGGCGTGCCGTGCCTCTACGGCTCGTTCTTCACGGTCACCGACATGCGCACCGGCTCGCCCGCCTTCGGCACCCCCGAGTCGGTCTTCGGTGTGCTCGCGGGGGGGCAGCTCGCGCGCCGGTACGGGCTCCCGTTCCGCGGCGGGGGTGGTCTCGCCTCCTCGCCCGCCGTGGACGCGCAGGCCGCCGCCGAGACCCAGATGATGCTCTGGGCCACGATGCTCGCCGGCACCGACGTCGTGTTGCATGCCGCGGGTTGGCTGGAAGGTGGGCTGACCGCCAGCTTCGAGAAGTTCGCGCTCGACGTCGAGCTGCTACGGCAGTTCAAGCGTCAGATGGAGGGCATCGGGTTCACGGAGGAAGAGCTCGCGTTCGACGCCCTGAAGGCGGTGGGGCCGGGTGGCCTCTTCCTCTCCTCGCCGCACACGCGCAGCCACTTCAAGGAATGGCTGTACATGAGCCCGCTCTTCCAGACGCCCGATTTCGCGACGTGGGAGATGCTCGGGAGCGAGACCACGGAAGTGGCGGCCAACAAGGCATGGAAAGTGCTGCTCGAGGGCTACGAGGACCCGGGACTCGACCCCGCGATCGACGAGGAGCTGAAGGCTTACATCGCGTCCCGGCGCGACGCGCCAGACCTCTTCGCGGAAGACTGACCGGTCGCTCAGATCAGGAGCATGCGTTCGAGGATCTCGGCGGCCTCGACCACGTCGTCGCCGAGGTAGGTGCCGGGGACGTCTTTGCGTGCGGAGGCCGGTCCGAACGCGGCCCCTGCGTAGAACGCCTCCACGCCCGGAAGCGCATCTGCCGCCGCGATCGCCTCGACGGCGGAACGACGCGTCACGCCCCGCTGGCTCGTCACGACCGCGCCGCGGGCCTCGGCCGCACGCACGGCGGCGACCAGCGAGGAGACCGGCGTGAGCGGGCCCAGCGTCCGTATCGACCAGCCCCGCCGCGCCAGCACGACGCCGAACGCCTCCAGCCCGATCGTGTGCAGGTCTTTGGGGCCGCACGCCAGGACGAGGGGGAACGGACGGAAGGGGGGAGGGGCCATCACGGACTGGCGGGCGAGCCAGACGCGCACCGCCTCGGTGGCCAGATGCTCGTGCGCGGTGTCGCAGACACCGGCCTTCCAGCGACTGCCCATCTCCCGCATCGCCGGCAGGGCCACATCGCGGATCGTGGTCTCGACACCGAGCGATTCGGTGGCCTGGGTGAGGACCTCGCGGAGGCCCGCCGGGTCGAGCCGCATGGCGGCGGCGAGGAAGCGATCCAGCAGTTCCACGCGCGGCCGTTCGCTCAACGACTTGCTTCGAACGATCTCTACCGCTTCCCGGGCCGAGTGACCTCGCGTGATCTCGTCGCGGAGCTTCCGGAGTTGGTCCACCTCCTCGACCGTGTAGCGACGGTGATGCCCCTGCGTGCGCGCCGGCACGGGGAACCCGTAGCGTCGTTCCCAGGATCGGATCGTCGGCACCGGGATCTGCAGAAGCGTCGACACCGCTGCGATCGGCATCTGGCTCGAATCGCTCTTGGTCTGCATAGCCCTGATGAGACCACAGGTCGTTCACCTGCGGCAACGAATCCAGCTGAGTGCATAGGTTCCTCCCGAGTATCCATGCAATGACGCATCGGATACTGTCGAGGGACCTCGGACGAACCGGGAACCGTCGACACAGAAAGGCGCGGCATGCGGTTGGCATTCGCGGAGATCAGGCGTGCGAAGCTCCGCTTCGGGCTCCTCACAGGAGCCGTCGCCCTCCTCGTGTTCCTCATCCTCTTCCAACAGGCCCTCGCCGGGTCGCTACTCGGTCAGTTCACCGGGGGACTCGAGCACCAGTCGGCCTCGGTCCTCGTCTACAGCGCGGACGCGCGCCGCACCGTCGACGGCAGCCGGATCCTGCCTCAACAGTTGGCCGAAGTCGCGAAGATCGACGGCGTCGCGGCCGCGGGACCCATCGGCGAGGGCTCCTTCACCGCCCAACTCGAGAGCGGAGAGTTGCAGGACACGACGATCTTCGGCTACGAGCTAAGAGGTCCCGGCTCCCCGACCACGTTGTCGGAAGGACGGCTCCCCGAGCGCGATGGTGAGGCAGTGGCGAGCGCCGCCGATGCGGGTGCCGGATACGGGATCGGCCAGCGGCTGCGTGTGGTGCCGGGCGGGACCACCGTCACCATCGTGGGCTTAGCCAAGGACATCCAGTTCAACGTGCAGCCGACCCTGTTCGTCTCGTTCTCCACGTACGAAGACCTGGTGCGAACCACCAACCCTGACGCGAAGGGTGTGCTTCCCAACCTGGTGGGGGTCGAGCCCGCGTCAGGGGTGGACGTGTCGACGCTGGCCGCCTCGATCACTCAGGAAGTTGGTGGCGTGGAGGCCCTCGACCTGTCGACGGCCGTGGCGTCGCTCCCGGGCGTCTCCTCGATCGAGCAGTCCTTCAACATCATCCTCGGGCTCGCGTTCGTCGTCGTGATCCTGCTCACCGGCTTCTTCTTCCTCATCATCACCGTGCAGAAGACGCCATCGCTGACGCTCCTGCGGGCGGTCGGCGCGAGTGGCGCCTTCCTCCTGCGGAGCCTCGTGCTGCAGGTGGTCGTCGTGATCCTGGCGGCCCTGGCGATCGCGGTAACGCTCACCGTGTTCGCCGTGTCCGCGAGCGCGAGCGACACGTTCACCGCGAAGGTGGATCCGCGCGTGCTGCTGATCTCCTCGGCGGCGATCCTGATCCTCGGTGTCGCCGCGGCCGTGGGTGCCATGCGTCGCGTGGTCCGGATCGATCCCGCGGCCGCGACGGCGCGTCTGGCGGGGGGAGGCCTCGCATGAAGCTGGCCTGGCGGGAGCTGATCCGGCGCCCCAGCCGGTTCGTCACGGCGGGGGCGGCCCTGACGCTGATCGTGCTGCTGTTGCTCGTCCTCGGCGGCATCCTGGACGCGCTCGTCGCGTCCTCCACGGGGCTGCTGCGGGCGCAGTCGGCACCGTTGATCGTCTACAGCGTGGATAGCAAGGGCTCGATCGACCGTTCGCGCGTGAGCGCCGCCGAGAGCGCGGCCGTGGCGAAGGTGACTGGTGTGCACGAGGCCACGGGCCTCGGCATCGCCCTGCTGGCGGGCCACATCCCGGGCCGCGAGACGCCTGCCGATGTTGCGCTGTTCGGGTACGAAGCTCCCAACCTACGTGTGCCGGCTCCGCCGGACCCCGGTCAGGGCTACGCCGACACATCTCTGCGCGATGAGGGACTGGTGCTCGGCGATACGATCGAACTGGGCAGCGCTCGGGTCCCGGTGGAGGTCGCTGGCTGGGTGGACGGCACGGACTACAACCTCCAGAGCGGAGTCTGGGTCGACCCGGCCACATGGCGGCGTGCGCTCAACGCCAACATCCCCGACGCGGCGGTCGCGCCGGGCACGTTCCAGGCCGTCTTGGTCACCCCCGAGAAGGGGACCTCGCCCACGGAGCTCGCGTCGGCGATCGAGCGGGCCGTGCCCTCGGTGAGCGCCCTCACGATCGATGAGGCCGTCGCAGGGGTGCCCGGCGTGAAGGAGCAGAGCAGCGTCTTCAACTCGATCATCGTGGTGACGTTCGCGGTGGCAGGGATCGTGGTGGCGCTATTCTTCGCGCTGCTCACGATCGAGCGCATCGGCCTGCTCGGCATCCTCAAGGCGATCGGTGCCTCGTCACGCACGCTGGCCGCCGGACTCACGCTGCAGGCGGTGTTGATCGCCGGGGGCGCGCTCGTGCTCGGCAGCCTGCTCGCGGTTGGGCTCGCCCGCGTGATCCCCGACACGGTGCCGCTCACGCTCTCACTCGGCAGGTTCGTGTTCACGGCGGCCGGACTGGTCGCCGCCGCCTTGATCGGAAGCGCCATCTCGTTCCGAAGGATCGTCCGTATCGACCCCGCCTCCGCCGTCGGCGGAGCCTGAGGAGGATCACACGATGTCAGCCCTCGACATGAAGGAAGTCCGCAAGGTGTACCGCTCAGGCGACGACGAGGTCGTCGCGCTCGACCACGCGAGCCTCTCCGTCGGCGACGACGAGATGGTGGCGCTGGTGGGGCCCTCGGGCTCGGGCAAGACCACGTTGCTCTCCATCGCCGGAGGGCTCCTGTCGCCCAGCGAGGGCATCGTCCTGGTGGGCCCGCACCTGATCACAGAGTTCGACCGTCGCGAGCTCACGAGGTTTCGCCGCGAGTTCGTGGGGTTCGTCTTCCAGGGCGCGAACCTGGTCCCGTTCCTCACGGCCAAGGAGAACCTCTTGGTGGTGGCCGATGTCGCGGGCCGGCGTGGCAAGGACGTCGATCGTCGCGCCGTCACGCTGTTGGACGAGCTCCGTCTCGGGCATCGCAAGGACAACACGCCGCCGCAGCTCTCGGGCGGCGAGCGTCAGCGCGTGGCGATCGGCCGCGCGCTGATGAACGAGCCGGAACTCGTCCTGTTCGACGAGCCAACCAGCGCCCTGGACACGAAGCTGGGGGAGCAGGTGATGGAGCTGATCCGCAACGAGGTGAAGGGCCGCGGCACGGCGGCGGTCGTGGTCACCCACGACACCCGGATGATCGGCTACGCGGATCGGAGCGTCGAGATCCGCGACGGCCGGCTCGTCGCCTAGCCTTCGGAGGCCGGCGCGACCTCGGCGAGCACCTCGTCCACCAGGAGCAAGGCTTTGAGGGTCCGTTCGATGTCGTAGCCGAACCCGAACCGCAGTCCCTTCTTGAGGCCGAACTGCGACCCGGGGACCAGCAGGACGCTCTTCTCTACCCTGATCCTCTCGACGAGTGCCCGAGCGCCGAGCGGCAGGTCGTACTTCACGTACTGGATCGCGCCGGCGGTGGGACGCACCCACGAGAAGACGTCTTCGTGCGTGCGCAGCCAGGCGTCCAACGAGGGGTAGTTGGCCCGCAGGATCGTGCGGGTGCGCGCGAGGATCGACTCCCGCACGTCGGGGAGCATCGCCAACGCGGCGAGCCGGTCCGCGACCATCGACGGTGCGAGGGTGGTGTAGTCGTGCCGCTCCCAGATCCGCTCGATGATCTCCGGGGGCGCGACGGTCCAGCCGAACCGGAGGCCCGGCATCGCGAAGGCCTTGGAGAGGCCACTGGTGATCACGACCTTGTCGTAGCGTCCGAAGAACGTTGGGGAACTGACGTCCACGTCGAGCTCGGCACCGCGGTAGATCTCGTCGGCCACGATCCACGCGCCGACGCGTTCCGCGGCCGCCACGACGGCGTCCATCTCCTCCTCGGTGAGGACGTGCCCGGTCGGGTTGTTGGGGTTGCAGACCATGACGACCTTGGTCTTCTTGCCGACCGCCTCGTCGAGTTCGTCCGTGTCGAGCGCCCACCGGCCATCGCGCAGCTTCAACCGGAACGGATCGGTGGCCTTGCCGAAATGCCGTCCGAGCCCCCAGCCCTGCATGTAGTTGGGGATCATGAACGCGAGGCGGTCACCGGGCTTCAGCAGGCTCCACAGCGTGAGGAAGTTGGCCTCCGACCCCCCGTTCATGACGGTCACGTGTTCGGCGGTCGCGTCGGGGTACCAGGCGGCGATGTTCGCACGCGTCTCGAACGACCCCTCCGAGAGCGGGTAGCCCAGATACATGCCGGAGATGAAAGCCTCGGCGTCGGCCGCTGGGCCGAGCAGTTCCCGGATGGTCATCGGCAACACCCCGGACTCGGACAGGTCGTACTCCACCTGATGCCAGTACAGGGATTGGTAGCGCTCCATCTCGAACAGGTCGATGTCCATCGGTCCTCCTGGGGGTCGTCCCGGCAACGTAGCACCGGCCGCTGGCCGGCGACGAGCACTCGGCGCCTGAACGACCTCAGATCTCGGGGGCGACGGCACCGTCGTAGCCGTCGATGGCCGCGGGAAGCGCGTTCAGCACGGCGGCGAGGCCGCTCAGGTGCAGGTTGAGCGCGACGGCCCCGACGACCTCCTCGCGCGTGGCACCCTGACGGCGGGCCATGGAGGCGTGCCAGCCGACGCCGCGGACGTTCCCGTTGGCCGTCTGGATCGCGATGTTCACGAGTTGCTTGGTCTTCGGGTCGAGCCCCGGCAACCCGATCTGCGCCTGCACGACGTCATCGAAGCACGCGGCGAGCGTCGGGAGCTCCGTCTCGAAGAGCTCGTAGGGGTTCATCTCCGTCTTCATCGTCCACGACCCTCCTCGACTCCGTTCTCTTCCCACGCTAGGGGCTACTCGAGCATCAGACATGGACGACTGGCTCACCCAGAGGGGGCCGAGCGCCGCCACGTCGAGGACCGGGCTCCGGAACCCGGCCCTCGCACCGGCGGGCGCTCACGCGACGGGGTGGTCGTGTTCGTGGCGCCGGCCGCGGTGTCCGAACGGACCGTGGCCGTGGTGGTGGTGGTGCCCGCGACGCGGCCCGTGACGGTGTTCACCGTGTTCGGGCGCACGCTCAGGGTGTTCCGCCCACTCCAGCGCTCTGTCGAGGCGCATCAACGCGGGCATCGGGACCATCCCGACGAGTCGTTCGATCGTCTCGTCGTCGGCCTCGCGGAGCCTGCGCGCGAGATCCGCACGAAGCTCCTCCGTCCGACGCTGGCGCCAGGCGCGCGCCCGCTGGGCGTCGCTGTCGTATTGCCTGGGTCGTGGCATCTGCTTCACCTCCTTCCGAGTGTGTTCTGGCGTTCGCTCTAGCGCGAACGTTTCGATGCTACCTCTAACGTTCGCGATTTGACAAACGATTCCCGAGGTCAGCGATCGACACCCTCGCCCGCGGCCCGGCTACGCTGCGCGGCATGAAGCGGGTCGTGCGCATCCTCCGCGAGGCCGACGTGCGGGACGCCCTCACGATGGCGGCGTGCATCGACGCCTGTGAACAGGCGTTCATCGCCTATTCCACCGGCGGCGCCGAGCTGCCCGACGTCATCCATCTGAACGTCCCCGAGGCCGAGGGGGAGATCCACGTGAAGGCCGGATACCTGCACGGCGGGAGGTTCTACGCCGTGAAGGCGGCGAGCGGCTTCTACGCACAGGATCCCCCCGCGATCGACGGGATCGTCGCCGTGTTCGACGCCCGCGACGGCGCGCCGGCTGCGTTCCTGCTCGACAACGGCTTCATCACCGATCTGCGGACGGGAGCGGCGGGCGGCGTCGCGGCCAAGCACCTCGCGCCCGAACGGGTCCGCACCGTGGCCGTCGTCGGCACCGGCGGGCAGGCGCGCCAGCAGCTCGAGGCCCTCGGCGTGGTGCGTCCCGGCTTCGTGGACGTGCGTGTCTGGGGACGCGACCCCGACCACGCGTCGGCGTGCGTCGATGACCTGCGGCCGCGGGTGGACGGAGCGACGGTGACGGCAGCGTCGTCGGTGCAGCAAGCGGTCGAGGATGCCGACGTGGTGATCACCTGCACCGCGGCGCGCGAGCCGCTCGTGCAGCGGACCTGGTTGAAGCCGGGCGCGCACGTGACCGCGGTGGGCTCCGACGGCGTCGACAAGCAGGAGCTGGACCCGGCGATCCTGCAGGACGCGGACGTGCTCGTGGTCGACGCGCGGGATCAATGCCTACGGCTCGGTGAGCTCCAGCATGCGCCGGGCGAGGCCGACCGTGCGGTGGAGCTGGGCGCCGTATGCGAGGGCACGGCGGCCGGGCGAACCGGTGCGGACCAGCTGACGGTCTGCGACCTGACGGGGTTGGGGGTACAGGACGTGGCGGCCGCGAACGTGGTGATGGCCAGCGCCGGCGATCTCGGCGAACGTTTGGAGATCTGATTCAGGCGGAGAAGCGTCGCACGAGCTCGTCGTGGATCGCACCGTTGCTCGTGAGCACGCTCCCGCCGTGGCGGAGCGGTCCACCGTCCATGGCGCTCATGCGCCCCCCAGCCTCCTCGACGATCGGCACCAGCGCCGCGTAGTCCCAGAGCGAGAGTTCGGGCTCGACCATCGCCTCGGCGCTCCCGCGCGCCACCAGCATGTGGCCCCAGAAGTCACCGAAGCCCCGGGTGCGGTTGGCCTCGGCGAACACCGTGAGCACGGCGTCGGCCCGTGGTTCGCGGATCCAGGGTCCGAGCCCCGCGAACAGCACCTGCGAGGAGGGCAGGTCGGTGAGGTCGCTCACGGCCAGCACGTCCCCGTTGCACCGCGCGCCCGCGCCGCGCACCCCTTCGTAGCGCTCCCCGAGGGCAGGAGCGTCCACCACGCCGAGGACCAGGTCACCGTCGACCTGCAGCGCGATCAGCGTCGCCCAGATCGGGATGCCCCGCGCGAAGTTGGCCGTCGCGTCGATGGGATCGACGATCCAGACGCGCCCGCCGCCCGTGGCGTCGCCCCCTTCCTCCTCGCCCATCACACGATCGCCGGGGAAGGATGCGGCGACCTGTTCGCGCACCATGGCCTCGATCGCGGTGTCGGCCTGGGTCACGGGGCTCAGGTCCGCCTTGATCCGCACGCGCACGTCGCCGCGGAAGACACTCATCCCGATCGCAGCCGCGCGGTCGGCCAACCCGAGCGCGAACGCCAGCTCGTCTTCGAACACGACCGAAGCCTACCCAAGCCCGAGGGGCGGCTCGCCGGGTGTCGGCAGGCGGTGGCACGATGTCGAGATGTCGCAGCGACGCGGGGTCACCTGGGGCGGGTTCGTGCGCGAGCGGCCGGACCTGGCGGAAGCCGGCCGCGGGCTCCTGTACCAGTTCGGCGTGGGCCTCGCGTTCCTCGCCACCGTGCGACGCGACGGCGGACCGAGGGTGCATCCGATGTGTCCGTTGCTCACCGATGACGGGCTGTTCGCGTTCATCGTCCCCTCGCCCAAGCGCGACGATCTCGCGCGGGACGGTCGATACGCGATGCACGCCTTCCCTGCCGACGACAACGAAGACGCGTTCTACCTGACGGGGATCGCGGAACTCCAGACGGATCCGGCTCTGCGCGCCGCGCTCACAGGGCGGTTCCTGGGTGAACGCCGGCAGGATGCTCCGCCCCCGGGGTTCGAGC
>CAWEPH010000012.1:0-17593 GCA_963810915.1 uncultured Actinomycetes bacterium
GAAGGACGCGATCTACATGGACAGCGTCACGGTCCGGGCGTCGTGAGGCAGAGCCGCCTCAGAGCCTGACCACGTGCGGCGCGTCGATGCCCCGGGTGACGCCCCGGGTGTCGAAGACCATCGCCGCATCGTTCACGAGCGCCGGCACGTCGAGACCCGGGTGCGGCGTGAGGATCACCACGAGGTCCTGTGTGCCCACCGTCCCAGGATCCAGCGGAACCGAGGTCTGCGGCACCCCGCCCACGACGCACGCCGGCACGAACGGGTCGTGGTAGGTCACCTGCGCGCCCTTGGCGGCGAGCCGGTCGAGCACGCCCAGCGAGGGTGACTCGCGGAGGTCGTCGACCCCGGCTTGAAGGCCACGCCCACGCCGAGGATCCGCGAACCCTTGATGGGCTTGCCCGCGTCGTTCAGCGCCTCGCCCACGCGGGCCACGACGTAGTCGGGCATCCGGTTGTTCACCTCGTTCGCGTGCTCGATGAACTCCACGCGGTACCCGAGCTGCTGGCCGACCCGCCACGAGAGGTACGTCGGATCGATCGAGATGCAGTGGCCGCCGACCCCCGGGCCCGGCCAGAACGGCTGGTAGCCGAAGGGCTTGGTGGCCGCGGCCGTGAGCGCCTCCCAGATGTCGACGCCGAGCTCCCGCGCCAGGATCGCGAGCTCGTTCACCAACGCGATGTTCACCTGCCGGTACGTGTTCTCGATCAGCTTCGCCATCTCCGCCTCGCGGGGAGACGACGTCGTCACGACGGTGTGGATGAACTGCGAGTAGAACGAGGTCGCGAGCTCCCGGCACCGCTCCGTGAGCCCGGCCACGATCTTGGGCGTCGCGTCGAGGGGGTGATCCTTGTTGCCCGGATCGATCCGCTCCGGCGAGTACGCGAGCGCGATGTCGCGGCCCACCACCAGCCCGGGCTCCTCGAGGATCGGACGCAGGAGCTCCTCGGTGGTGCCCGGGTAGGTCGTGGACTCCAGCACGACCAGGGTGCCGGGGGTCAGGTAGCGCGCGACGTCCTCGGCCGCGGTCAACACCGTCGTGAGGTCGGGGGCGCCGTCGGCCAAGGGAGTGGGGAGGCACAGGATGATCACGTCGGCGTCGCGGAGCACGTCCGGGGTCGCGGAGAACGTGGCGTCGTCCATCGCCTCGATCTCCGAGTCGAGCACGTCCACGACGTGCGAACGCCGGGCCCGGAGCACGTCGATCTTCGAGGCGTCGGAATCCAGCCCGATCGTGGGGAAGCCGGCCCCGTGGATGCCCACCAACAACGGGAGCCCGACGTAGCCGAGCCCGACGACGGCCGCGACCGCCTGGCGCTCGCGGATGCGTGCGGCGAGGCGCTCGAGCGGATCCACGTTCAGATCGTGCGTGACCTCGAGGCTCATGGGGTCCTTATCGACGGGACGCAACGGGTCCTTCACCCGGATCCGCCGCACGCCGATCCTATGCCACGGGCGGTCGCAGGTCCGATCGATCGGCGACAGCGGCCCCGTGGCGCGACTAGCATCGTGGTGTCCGGCCCGGGTGTCGGAACTGGCAGACGACGGCGCCTTAAAAGCGCTTGCCCCTCCGGGGCGTGTGGGTTCGAATCCCACCCCGGGCACGAGGTTCACCAACCTGTTTCCGCAGTCGCGCGCGGTGCCGGTGCATGAGTGCGGCCCTCGCGGGCTTACGCCCATCCATTCCCCATCCAAACCCGCCTCTCACTAGGCGGGAGGCACCCGGAGCGCCCGCCGTCGGACGCCGGGGCGGGCGCGGGGCCCGGTTGGATAACGGAACCGCCCAGAGACTCCACCCGCCTCGGCGACGCCCTCCGGGCTGAGAGTTCGCTGAGCATCCGCGCCACGCGCAAGCCGTCGGATGCCGCCGCCGGTACTACCCCTGGAACCACCGAGCAGACGAGGGGATGCGTCATGGCGTGCGAGTCGTCCTGCAGCTGATCGTGTACGCGTCGCTCGCCGACGGCGGAGGCGGCGGGATCTATTAGGAAGGAGTTCGAGATGTCTGCACAACCTCGATGGGATGACACGGCACCCGCTCAGCGCCCGGTCGCGGTGCCGACGAGCCGGGCGACGGCGGAGCCGGATCGGAACACTGCACGGATCGTGTCGGTGATCGCCCTGGCCAGCATCGCTGCCGGCGCGATCAACATCGCCGTAGCGGCGACCATCGGGGGCGACAACGCGCAGACCCATGCGTTCTTCGGGGTGGTGGGCGCGGCGCAGGTCGTCTGGGGCCTCCTGGCACTGGTCTGGGCTCCCCGCTTGTGGCTCGTGCTCGGCGCGTTGGGCAACGCGGTCGTCGTGGCCACGTGGCTCGTCTCCAGGACGGTGGCACTCCCGCTCGGCCAGTTCGCCCACGTCGTGCTGCCCGTCCGGTTCCCCGACGGCGTGGCGTCGATCCTCGAAGCGGTGACCGTCCTCGGTGCGGCGGTGCTGGTGGTTCGAGGATCCGGTACGACGCGGGCCGCAGCACGTGTGCGGGGCTTCGCGCTCGCGGCCGCGGTGTTGATCGGCGCGCTCGGCCTCGCCGGCGTCCTGTCGCAGGCCCACGCGTTCTCGTCCGGGGGTGGAGGCGGCGGCCAGAACGGCCCGACCGCGCCCTACGGTGGGAACGGTGGAGGTCCGGCCGGCGGCTACGGTTACTGACGGGCATCGCCGCTCGACCAGCGATACTCACGCGCGGCGCCCGGCCGTTCTTCGGCCGGTCGCCGCGCGGACGCCGCGACCCCAGAGGCCTCAGATCGCTCGGACCCAGCCCCGGATCCGTGGCCTCCTCGGCTTCACCTGGATGTCCGCGATCAGCAGGTGACGTGCAGGATCGCGTTCGTGTCCTCGGGTTTGGCCTCGAGCAGTCGGATGGCCTCGCGGGTCGGGACGGTCACCAGCATCACCTCCCGGCGAGCGGCCTCGGCCGTGACCTCGTCCATCACGGGCAGGGCTCCGTCCGCGCCCGTGCCCACCACGAGGCGCCGGCAGTCCCAGGGGATCTCCTCCTCGATGGACAGCGGCGTGTGTCCGAACGCATCGCGGAACGGCTTCGACGCCTTCTTCTTCCGCCTACGGACGCGTCCGCGAGCGATCACGACGTCGTGCTCGTAGACCACTCCGTCGATCCGGATCGAGCCGAACGTGAACCCCTCGATGCGCATCCCTCGTCGACGTCAGGGTACCTCTGCTTCGGATCGCACAGCGGAGCGCTCTTTCCCGTCATCGCTGCCAAGCGTGAGAAGGCTAGAGACGCCTCAGAGCTTCCACGAGCCGATCGACGTCGTCGCCGTCGTTGTAGGCGTGGAGGGAGATCCTGAGCCCGCCCGCTCGACCGCCGCAGATGATCCGGGACTCGGAAGCGAGACGTTCCGCGGTCACCCCCGGGTCGTGATCGGGGTGCCGTAAGGACACGATGTGGGATGCCGCCGATGGATCGCTCAGTGGCCGGAACGGGCGCCATCCCAACTCGGCGACCCGATCGATGAGGTACGTCGCAAGAGCCCGCGCATGCTCGCCGATGCGCTCGAACCCCAGCGATGAGAGCGTCGCGATCGATGACTCGAGCCCGATGGCGGACACGTACGACATCGTCGAGAGCTCGAAGCGGCGCGCGTCATCTGCGAGGTGAAGTGCCAGCGGATCGAAGGCGAACGGGTGGTGGCTGCCCTTCCAGCCGACGAGGCCGGGAAGGCGGAGCACCAGATCAGGAGCGAGCGCCAGCAGCGCCACGCCTCCGTGGGACGACAGCCACTTGTAGCCGCTCGTCACGAGTGCGTCCGCCCCCCATCCGATGGTGTCAACGACCCCCGCACCGGCGAGCTGCGTCGCATCCACGACGACGCGGGCGCCGACCTCGTGCGCCCTGTCTGCCACCCGCCCGGCGTCGACCCGCGTGCCCGTCGCGTACTGGACCACGCTGAAGGCCACGACCACCGTCGCCGGATCCACCGCGTCGACAAGATCCTGCGTGAGGTCTCGGTCGGCGCGGTCGTCGATGAACCGCAGCGAGATCCCACGACGTTCGGCGGCCGCGAGCCACGGATACGTCACGCTCGGGAAGTCCGATCCGACGAGGAGGATCGTGCCGTGCTGGGGTTCGAGCAGCGAGGTCACCTGGCCGAGTCCCTCGCTCGCGCTCGCGACGACGGCCAACGCATCGGTCGAGGTTCCGAGCAGCTCGGCCCCGGCCGAACGGACGCCGTCCAGGATCGCAGCTTCCTGGTCGTCGCTGAGATAGAGGTTCCCGAACTGCGCCGTCTCCTTCAGGAAGGTATCCATCGCATCGATCGTCGGTACGGGGATCAACCCCAGGGCCGCTTGGTTCAGGTAGGTGCACCGTTCGAGGGCCGCGTAGCTGTCGCGCGGAACGAGCGAGGTGATCGAGGACATCTGCGCCTCCAGGGGGAACCGGCCCCATCGGATGATGGATCATCGCCGCGACGCTTGCCGGCGTTCGGGCGCCGATGGCGAACGAAGATGAACCGCCGTACGCGAGGCGTGTCGAACGAACGCGCGAACGTGGTCGGCGCATCTGCTTGAACCGTCGGTTGGGTAGTATCGATCCGATCGGGGGAGACGTTCACCATGAGGGTGCTCGTGGTTGCGGCAAGCAAGTACGGGGCGACCGACGAGATCGCGGACGCGATCGGGCGCGGGCTGACGGATCGGGGCCTCATGACCACCGTGAAGAAGCCCGGCGAAGTCGACTCCATCGACGCCTACGGTGCCGTCGTGCTGGGCAGCGCGGTCTACGCGGGCCATTGGATGAGCCCGGCGAAGAGAACTGGTCAGTCGCTTCCGCGCGTCGCTCTCGGAGCGACCGGTATGGCTATTCTCCAGCGGTCCCGTCGGGGATCCACCGAAGCCCCAGGAAGACCCGATCGACGTCTCCGTTATCGCGGAGGTCACGCGTGCCCGGGACCACCATGTATTCGCCGGGAAATTGTCCAAGGACAAGCTGAACCCCGGCGACAGGGCCATCGCGAGAGCCTTCGGTGCAGCCGATGGAGATTTCCGCGACTGGGACGAGATCCGGCGATGGACATCTCAGATCGCGGATGCACTCTCAGGCGCCCAGCAGTAGGAGTGGATCGGGCCACCGAGGTGGCCCGATCTCACCAGCGTGTCTTGAATTACAGGTCGATCCTGAGGACCTCGCCTCCGCCGGGGCAGACCCCGCAGTTGGTCACGAGGGCGTCGCCGCCCCGGGTGAACGCGAAGCTCGTCGGGAAGAAGAGGTCCTTGAACAGGACGGTCTTCGAGCCGTCACGGTTCACCCGAAGGAGCGCTCCGAAGGGGGTTCCGGTCGTCGCCAAGCTGTTGTGAGCGATCTCGAGGACGTAGAGCTTCCCGTCATGGAACGCGATGTCGATGATGTTCGTGAATCCCCGCGCCCACACCGTCGGCTTCTCGCCCGGCTCCACGCGGAACACACGAGCGCCGTGCAGCGGGAACGGGGACCCTGTCAGCTGGCCGACGTAGTAGGCGCCGTCGGGACCGCGCACGACGGTCGTCGGGACGGCGTCCATCTCGACCTCGCTACCCTGGAAGTCGACCATCCGATCGGGGAACACCGCCAGGGTCGAGATGCGCCCGCGATCGGTGACCTTCAACAGGTCGTTCGCTCCCGCGTCGGTGACGATGCTGGCGTCTCCCTGGCGCAGGATCCCGTAGGGGTCGCTCTCCAGGACATCATCACCGGCGGGGTTGTTAGCGTCTTCGTACGCCAGGAGGTCGGCGACGACGCGCGTGTGACCGCTCCGTGTAACCCGCGTGAGCGTGGCGAGGCCGGCTCCTGCCGGCCCGAATCCGTTCCGGTACGCGAGCGTCCCGCCCAGGCCGACCGTCGTGAACAGAGCACCGTCGTCCCCCACCGCGACGTCATGCGGCCCGAACGCGAACGAGCCGTCCGGCGATGCGACCGAAGGAAGGTGCCCGATCCGGTCGAGATTTCCGTCCCTGACGTGCGTCACGGCGCCCGTCAGCCCGACGCAGGTCGTGCCGAACGGTCCGGGCTGGCACGGGCCTGCGCCACCGGTCCCGCCTTCGGCGACGAAATATGAACGACCGGTGACGAGGAAGATCCCCCGCGGGTTGTTCAGGCCCGAGGCGACGGTTCTCGCTCTCACATCGCCACTCGCCGGTGCCGGCGGCAAGACCAGCGCGATCGACAGGGTGCCGGCCACCGCCAAGAGCAGCGGTCGGAGCTTCGTGCGGCGTGCAACCATGACTGGGACCCCTCCCTACGGTTCTCCAGTTGTTGTCCTAGCGCGGAACCGCGCGCCGGTCAAATCGACTTCGGACGAGGGAGTCGAGGAGACACAGGTGATCGACCCCGCAAAGAGGTCGTGCGTATGCAGGGAGTCAACCGCCCTGTCGACGTCACGGTGTCGGCGATCATCTGCACGAAGCTGTCCGTGGCGAAGGCGCATGTCGCGTGGCCGCCCCTTCGACCCGGTGGACACTCGCCCCAGGATGGCGACGAACGATCGGGTGCAGCCGGGCCATGAAGTCGGGACTCCGCGAGCCGTAGCTGCCCACCACGGGCACCGAGATCGTCGTGACCCAGCCGGCCCGCCGACCTCTCCTCCGGGAAGGCGTCCCACGAAAACGTACCTCTGGGCCTCTGGGATGGGGCGCCGCCGCGTGCCGGGCGATCTCGGTCGCCCGGCACGCGTGCGCGTTACCGCTGTGCGATGTGGGGCGCTACAAGGCGGCGCACTGACCGAGCTTGTCGCCGGCGACGGTGTTCGGTTGCCCACCGTCGGCCGGGTTCACCTGCGCGGCCGGCGAGTTGCCGTAACAGCGCAGGTCACCGGTGACGACGTTGGTCATGACCTCGTTCGAGTCCGTGTCCTGCACGCTCCCGTTCTTGGTCCAGACCAGGTCGCCGCCGACCTCGTTGCGGATGGCGCCTGCCCAGCCGCCCTCCCAGCCGCGGACGATCAGATCGCCCCAGATCGCGTTGTCCTTGATCGGGAAGTTGAGGAAGTCACCGTTCAGGCCCGGACCGCCGCCGCGCGAGATCACGTTGCCGTGCACGGTGTTCCCGTCCAGATACATCGTCAGGGCGTTCTCCGCGACGATGTTGCCGCCCACCGTGTCGTTCGTCGTGACGTCGTTGCATGGCGGGAACGGCCCGATCGAGTTCGGGGTGCATCCGAGTGCCAGCACGGCTCCCTCGCCGACGCGGATGTTGCCGTGCACGTGCACGGTGCCGATCGTGAACGCGTCGAGGCACGCCCCCGGACCGAGCCGCAGGTTGCCGCTGACCCGTAGGGTCTTCCCACCCGGCACGTAGGCGTCCCCGTTGACGATGAGGTTGCCTTGATGATGGCCGTGCAGCGCGGTGCCGGCGGTCGCGCAGATGGGCGGTCCCTCGAACGGATCCGCACCCGCCGTCGCGGGCCAGACCCCGACCGCAACCGCCACCAGCGCGCACAGGCTGAGAAGAAGCCGCAGCTTCATCCTTCCTCCTCCTTCTGTCGAGCGGGCAACCCGGTCCGTAGAGGATCGAGGGTACAACGGCCGAACGGAACGCGCTGACCCGACGAGAGCCTCGAGGAACGGCCGGATCCGCGACACGTGTCGAACCTGAGGATGTTCGTTCGTCGTGCAGGTAACGGAGGAGCCGACCCGTCGGGTGGGCACGACCAGGAGGTGGACGATGGCAACGAGCAACGCGGATGTGGTGCGTGCGATCGAGGACGCCTGGGATCAAGGCAGGCTGGACGATCTGGATCAGTACTTCGCGCCAGGATTCGACAACGCGCAGTCCGGCACCCCCGGGCTGCCGCCGGGATTGGCCGGCTCGAAGATCGCGCATCAGGGCGTCATGCAGTCGTTCCCCGATCGGAAGGTCGAGATCCTCGCGCTCGTGGAAGGTGGGGACCGGGTCTTCGTCCGCAACCGGATCACCGGCACGAATCAGGGGGGCTTCCCCGTGTTCGACGTGCCGGCCAACGGGAACCCGTTCGACATCGAGGCCTGGGGCGTCTACCGGCTGGAGGACGGGAAGGTCGTCGAGCACTGGGGCATGAACGACGCCCTCACGCTGCTGATCCAGCTCGGCGCGATCCCCGGCTCCCGGCGGCTAGGGGCCGCTCAGGAGGGCCAGTCGGGCTTCGGCTTCGGCTCCGCGAACAGGTCGTCCAGCGTGCGCTTGGGGGCGCCCTCGGCCTCCGCGAGCTTCTCCGCGAGGACGTCCGGCGCCGGATCGTCCGCCGCCTCGAGCATCTCCTCCAGCGACTTCCCGGCGCTCCCCTTCAGCCGGATGCGCAGCGCGGCGAGCACCGCCTCGTGGCGTTCGGAGAGACCCTGGCTGACCTTGATCTCGGTCAGGGCCTCCTCCGCTCGGGCAAGCAGTTGTTCGTCGTCCACGAGGGAAGTGTGCCACGACTCGACGCTGATTAGCCCACATCGGGTGATGCCTCACGTTCCGGCACCGCGTTGGATGGAGGTACCTACGAAAGGGAGGCTCGAGATGCTTGCGACGACGTCGTGGCTCTGGTGGACCATCGTGCTCATCATCTGGGTAGCATTGGCGTTCTGGCCCGCTCGCGTTGCCGGTCGGAAGGGGCACAGCTTCATCGGGTACTTCATCTTCAGTCTGTTCTTCTTCCCACTGGCGCTGATCATGGCGTACGTGGTCCAGGATCGCGCCGCGGTCGCGTGACGGATGGACGAGGAAGGAACGAGCTCGCATGAGTGAACGAAGGATCGAGCACCCGAGCGTCGAAGAACGCAAGGCGCACGGCAAGACTGCACGCGACCTGGCAGATCCATCCGGCCACGCCGGATGGACGCCGGCCGCGGACCGTCCCGACCCGGTGGGACTGCTCGAGGAGCAGGACGCCACGCGCGAGCAGGACCTGGTTCCCGTGCGTCATGGGCGCATGCTGGTCTCTCCCTTCACGTTCTACCGGGGCGCCGCCAAGATCATGGCCGCCGACCTCAAGGACACGCCGAGGGCGGGATTGACCGTCCAGCTCTGCGGCGACGCGCACCTGTCGAACTTCGGGGTGTTCGCGTCGCCCGAGCGAGCGCTGCTGTTCGATCTCAACGACTTCGACGAGACCCTGCCCGGCCCGTTCGAATACGACGTGAAGCGGATGTCCGCGAGCTTCACGATCGCCGCGCGCAACAACGGGTTCACGAAGGCGGAGGCACGCGAGGCCACGATGACGTCGGTCAGGGCGTATCGAGAGTCCATGCGTGAGTTCTCGCAGATGCGCACGATGGACGTCTGGTACGCACACCTGTCCGAGCAGGAGCTGATGGCGGGGATCGAAGCTGCCGTGCGCAGCGAGAAGGACACGCAGGACAAGGCGCAGAGGAAGCAGGCGAAGGAGACCGAGAAGAGGGCCAAGAAGAGCGCTCTGAAAGCCCACTCGCGGGACAGCCTCCAGGCGCTGTCCAAGCTCGCCGAACACGTCGACGGCAACTACCGCATCATCAGTCAGCCGCCGATCGTGATCCCCGCTCGTGAGCTCACCGCGTCGATCGGGATGTCTCCCGAGCAGCTCCAGCACGTGATCCACCAACAGTTGCGGGCCTATCGCGCCACGCTGCAGCCCGATCGACGCGCGCTCCTCGAGCGGTTCGAGATCGTCGACGTGGCCCGCAAGGTCGTCGGCGTCGGCAGCGTCGGCACGCGGGCGTTCATCGTCTTGCTTCAGGGCCGGGACCAGGAGGATCCGCTCTTCCTCCAGGTCAAGGAGGCAACCAGCTCCGTGCTCGAGGACCATCTGCCCAAGAGTCGGTTCAAGCAACCGGGTGAGCGCGTCGTGCAGGGTCAGCGGATGATGCAGGCCGCGAGCGACATCTATCTGGGCTGGACGAAGGGCGCGGAGGAAGGTCGCTACCTGTACTGGCGGCAGCTGCGCGACATGAAGGGTTCGGCCGTCGTGGAGACGCTGAAGCCGTTCGCACTCGAGTTCTACGCCCGTCAGTGCGGTTGGACCCTGGCCCGGGCGCACGCCCGATCCGGCGACCCGATCGCGATCGCCGCGTATCTCGGCAAGGGCGACGGGTTCGATCGATCGATCACCGACTTCTCCGAGCGCTACGCCGACCAGAACGAGCAGGACTATCGAGGCCTTCTCGGAGGCGATCCGTTCGGGGCGGCTGGAGGCGATCGAAGGGGTTTGAGGATCGGGCGGAACATCACGCGACCCCGTTCCTTCGGGAACGGGGTCGCGTAGGTGCTGCGAGCTTGACTCGGAGCGTCGTGTCCGGCTTCCCTACATCTGGTCCATCCGCTCGGCCTTCTGCATGTCGCGACCGTGCACCGTGAGCGCCCAGATGACCGCGAAGTCCATGGCGATGATGATGATCCCCCACACGGGGTAGATGGGCATCCACACGAAGGCCGAGATCGCGCTGATGAGGGCGGCGATCACACCGACCGTCCGCGCGAGGATGTTGCCCGCGAAGACGCCCAGGCCCGACAGGAACACGACGGCCCCGAGGATCAGGTGCCACCATCCCCACGAGGTCGTGCTCAGTTTGAGGATGTTGTCCTTGCCGACTACGTAGGCGTCGGGAGTTGATGATCCCTCCCAGGCCGGCCAGCATCATGAACGAACCGCCGAGGATCAAGATGAATCCCGCGAAGGCGATCCAACCGATCGCCGCACCGCTCGGTTCCCTGCTCGACATATGAACCCCTCCCTTGACGTGGTTCCCTCGGCATCATCCAAGCCGTCCGCGCATCCTAAGCCATCGTCCTGATTGGATGAATGTCAGCGGGTTCGTGGCTCCTTGCTGCGCCTCCCCGAAAAGACTGCTCCTGGTCGCACAGTAGCCATTTCGGGCGTCTGCTACGGTGAGGCGTCGAACGAAGACCTGGGCATTGGTCCCCCAACCTTTGGGACCTTCGCCGTCGACGCGTACAGACCCTCCGCGGAAGATGACTCCTTGCGGAGGAGTTCGGCCCAGATGGGCGGGGGCATCGATGGCGGTCAGGACGCAGGCTCGGCTCGAGGTTGACGAGAGCCTGATCTCGCGGTTCGGGGTTCGCTGGGGCGTGCGACCATGGCAGCTCCAGGCTCCGTTGCCGAGGGATGCCGACGTTCCTCGACCCGGTCTGATCGAACGGATTCGCTCTTCGAGCGCCGCGTTGGTCACCGTGGCTGCGCCGCCGGGCTACGGTAAGACCACCTTCGCCGCGGCGTACGTCGGCCTCGACCCCCGCCGCTCGGCTTGGCTGTCGATCGATGGGGACGGCGATGCCGTCACGTTGGCGCGCGCGCTCACCCTTGCCCTGTCGCCCCTCCTCCCCATCGACGACACCCTTCTTCAGGAGCTGACCTCGGCGCGCCCACGACACTCGATGCTCGTCGCAGGACTCTCGACCTCCGTTCGGAACGCTCCCGATCGATTCCTGCTCGTCCTCGACGACCTGCACCACCTGATGGATCCTGCGGAGATCGATCTCGTGATGGCGATCGTCGATGAGACGCCTCGAGGCTCGCAGGTGGTGCTGGTGTCGCAGAGCTTCCGCGCGTTCTCCCTGGCCGGGGTCAGGGCGCACGACGAGCTCCTCGAGATGGGCGCGGAGGATCTGCGTTTCGGCATCGATGATGCCGAGCGCCTCCTGCGGAGCGCCGGCGTGACCGACCTCTCGAGGGAGGAGGTCGCGGCGCTTACGGAACAGACGGAGGGCTGGGCCGTCGGCCTCTATCTGGCCGCGCTCTCGCATGCGTCGGGTGGGCCCGGCGATGCCGCGCCCTCGTTCGGGGGGGACGACCGGTTCGTCGCGGACTACATGCGTGAGAACGTCCTCGCGCAGCTCCCCGAGGACGATGTGGACTTCCTCATTCGAACGTCACTCCTCGAGGAGATGACCGGTCCCCTGTGCGACGCGATCCTCGAGACCACCTCCGCTGGAGTCCGACTCGAGGCGCTCGAGGCCTCGAACCTGCTGGTGGTGCCGCTGGACCATCGACGCGAACGATTCCGTTACCACCACCTCTTCCGGGATCTCCTGCGCCACGAACTCGGCCATCGTTCTCCGGAGCTCATCCCCGTTCTCGCCGCCAGAGCCTCAGCGTGGTGCGAGACAGAGGGCGCGCTCGATCTCGCGGTCTCCTACGCGCAGGAAGGGAACCTGACGGGCAGGGTCGCGGAACTCATCGCTCGGTACGGACAGATGGCCTACTTCACGGGTCGCGCCGATGCCGTCCTGCGGTGGTTCAGGTGGCTCGACGACCATTGCGCGATCGAGGATCATCCGTTCGTCGCCGCGCTGGGCGGGTGGGCGATGGCGATGGAAGGACGCCTCTTCGACGCGGAACGGTGGGTGGACGCGGCCTCCCGATCGACCGTGACGGGCGGCGACGAGGGGGAGGCCTGTCGGCTGCTGCTTCTCGCCGCGATGTGCCGGGACGGCGCGCAGAGCATGCGTGAGGACATGGAACGTGCGCTCGCGATCCTTCCTGCGATGAGTACCTGGTTGCCGAACGCGAGGCTCGTGGCGGGCCTCGCCGATGTGCTCGCCGGCGACAGCGAAGCAGCGGAGGGGTCCTTCAGAGCGAGCGCAGAACTGAGCGCCGGGATGGGGACGGCTCCGGCGTCCACGGTGGCCTTGGCGGAGCTCGCGATCCTGGCGTTGGCACGCGGTGACGTCGAGGGCGCCGCGACGCACGCACACGCGGCCCGTCAGGTCATCGACGAGGGCCAACTGCACGGTTACGCCACGAGTGTGCTCACGTACGCCGTCGCAGCGCGTGTCGCGGTCATCCAAGGGGACCCGGTGCGGGCGCGGCGCTTCACCCAGGATGCGGCAGACCACCGCGCACTGCTGACCGTGGCGCTGCCGACGCTGGCCCTGCAGGTCAGGATCCAGTTGCTGCGCACCGCGCTCGCCCTCGTCGACCTCGATCGTGCCGAGGCCTATCTGGAAGAGGCCGACGATATCCTCGGGGCCTGCTCGGACCTCGGTGCGTTGGCGGACGAGCTCGAAGCGGCTCGGAAGCAGGTCGAGCTCCTGCGATCGTCTCGACGAGGGATCCAGCCGCTCACCCCCGCCGAGGCGCGGTTGCTCCCCCTGCTGACGACGTACCTGTCGTTCCGGGAGATCGGCGAGCAACTCTTCGTGTCGCCGCATACCGTGAAGACGCAGGCGATCTCGATCTATCGGAAGCTCGGGGTCACATCCCGCGCATCCGCGGTCGACACCGCTCGGCAGATCGGGCTCCTCGTGGAGGCTCATCCGTAACCGGCGACGAGGACGTCGGACGTCGTCACCTTTCATGCAGTGCGGATGATGCCGATCGGCCGCGGAGAGGCCAGTATCGAAGCACGGCATCACCCGATGGCTCGGGGGCCTTGTATGGCGACGTATCAGGAGATCTTGCGGAGCTTGGTCGTGAACGATCGCACACTGATCGCGGAGCGCCTTTCATCCGAGGGGCAACCGTCTGTGTCCGATCAACTGGAGGAACGGGACCGCTGCATCTCGCGCGTCGCGGCGATCACCGCTCACGATGGGCCGGTCCAGACGTTCCGATGGACGATCGGCGACGCGCTCGAGGCCGGCATCACTCCCGATGAGATCGTCGGCGTGATGCTCGCGATCGCGCCTCTGGTCGGGATCGCGAGGATCGTCGACACGGCACCCAAGGTGGCGCTGGCGCTCGACTACGACCTCGACGCCGATCTGGAGGCTCTCGCGCCCGTGACCCCGATCACCGTCGTGGATCCGCCTAGAGCCGTCTGAGCGATCCCAACTTCATCCGAAGCGGAGGATGCGACATGGAGAAGCACACGATCGTCCGGGAGGCGTACCTGTACGGCTACCCGCTCGTCACGATGGACATGACGCGCAAGCACGAGACGAACGTGCAGGAGCCCGATGCGGCGCACGCCCCCATGGGCCAACTCGTCAAGATGCGCGCCTACCCGCCGGTGGACGATCACGGAGCCGCCGCCCCGAACGCGGACACGATGTACACGATGGTGTGGCTTGACGTGTCGTCCGAGGCGTGGGTCTTCAGCATCCCCGACATGGGGGACCGCTTCTACATCATGCCCATGCTGAGCGCCTTCAACGAGGTGTTCTTCGTCGCCGGCACTCGGGCCACGGGCAGTGATGCGCAGACGTACGTCGTCACGGGACCGGGCTGGTCGGGCGACGTCCCCGACGGCATGACGCGGGTCGAGTCGCCGACCGCGCTCGTGTGGATCCTCGGACGCGTCTACTGCGAGGGCACCCCGGAGGACTACGCGGCCGTCCACGAACTCCAGGACCGCTTCTCGAGCGTCCCGCTCGGCGCCTACCGGTCCCAGTACACGCCACCCCCTGGCGTCGTGGACGACACGTTCGACATGGAGAAGGAGGTTCGGAAGCAGGTGAACGACCTGTCCGAGGCCGACTTCTTCAGCTACCTCGCAGACCTCCTGAAGACGAACCCTCCGAAGTCGGAGGACGCCCCGATCGTGGAACGCATGGCGGAGATCGGCATCGTCCCGGGACAGGACTTCGACCGCGGCAAGCTGCCCCATCTCGGGCACAAGCTCGACCCCAAGCTGGCCCTCCTAGAACTGGTCCATGACATGAAGAGCACGAAGGCCGTCAACGGGTGGCTGTACTGGACGAGCGACGCCGGCCAGTACGGGACCGACTTCGAGCAGCGGGCGATGGTCACCCTGATCGGCCCCGGACTGAACTTCCCGCAGGACGCGATCTACCCGTTCTCCGAGAAGGACGTCGACGGCCACGAGTACGACGGGTCCAAGCACGCCTACGTGATGCGGTTCGAGAAGGGTCAGATGCCGCCCGTCAAGGGATTCTGGTCCCTCACCATGTACGACCCCGACTTCTTCTTCGTGCCGAACCCGATCGATCGCTACAGCCTGAGCCAGCGGGACACCTTCGTCCCAAACGATGACGGCTCGGTCGACCTGTATCTCCAGGCCGACTCGCCCGGCCCGAAGCAGGAGGCGAACTGGCTCCCGGCCCCGAAGGGCAAGTTCATCCCCATGCTCAGGCTCTACTGGCCGGAGGACGAGCCCCCCTCGATCCTCGACGGGTCCTGGACCCCGCCCCCGCTGAGGCGCGCACCATGACCGGATCGTCGGTGCCGGGAGGTACCGAACCTCCCACGAACGTAAGGAGACAACATGGGTCTGCTACGTAAGCACGTTCCGGACGCGGGCGCGGCCACGACCGTGAAGGAATTCGATGACGTTCGAGGTCTTCGCTTCTGCGAGATCTTCCTGATCGGCGGCAACGCCATCACCAAGAACCTGAAGGCGGCCGTCTACAACACCACGGGCCTGAATTACCGCGACGACCCGCTCGATTCCTGCCCCCAAGAGCTGGTGGACCATCTGGACCTGGCCGCGTACAAGAAGCACTACAACGTGCTGGCCGTGTACCTGAACAAGCCGAGGTTCTGGGTCTACGACCATCTGAAGGTGCCGGTGGGGCCGGTGCGCGACTTCGACGGCCTCAAGGGCTACTGGATGGGTCTGGGCTTGATCCCCAAGGACGCTGACGTGAAGAAGCCGGGTTGGCTCACCTACCGGAAGTCGCCGATCGAGCGGAAGACGGAGATCACGTTCCGGCAGGGGACGCCCGTGCACATCCTCGACGATCCCGATGGCAAGCCCTGGGTCATGAAGGCGTTCAGGGACAGCTACGACCAGACCTACAGAACCCTCGCCGCGCTGGGCGAACGGTACGAGCGGCTTCCCGATGGGTGGAAGTTCCGTGTGACGGAGTTGGATCGGGACCTGGTGCTTGCGCCCACCAAGGCCGGAGGG
Source organism: uncultured Actinomycetes bacterium (assembly GCA_963810915.1). Lineage (GTDB taxonomy): Bacteria > Actinomycetota > UBA4738 > UBA4738 > HRBIN12 > JAOUEA01. The sequence continues at coordinate 15,760 of CAWEPH010000012.1, forward strand.
ACCGCAACGGTCATGCAGGACGAGTTCGAGAACACGTTCGACTACCTCGGCGACGGCACGGCGAACCATCTGCCGTGACGCGATACGGAAGGAGACAAGATCGTGAAACTGCACGCGAAGCTGCCTAAGGATGACGTCGGCGCGGAGAAGATGCGCTTCGAGGGCATCCGGGGACAGCGGTACACGGAGATCTTCATCATCGGGGGAAGCCCCATCCATCTGATGGGCGGCGTCTACAACACCGTCGGGCTGAACGACCCCGACGGCACCGGCGACACGTCCCCCCAGGAGGTCCTCGACGGGGTGGACGTCGACACCCTGACGAAGGAGTACGACGCCATGGGCGCGTTCAAGAACGGTCCCAGGCTCTGGACCCTCGACTGGCTCGAGGTGATGGCCGGGAAGGAGCGTGACTTCAACGGCCTGAAGGCGCGTTGGGTGACGTGGCTGCACGTGCCTAAGGAGATGCGCAAGCACGAGGCCGTCGCCTACAAGGTGATCGGCGTCAAGCGCGACACGCAGTTCGGTATCGATGCGGGCTCGCCCGCGTTCCTCCTCGACGACCCGGAGGGCAACTCGTGGTGCATGAAGTCCGCGAGCCTCATCGTCGACCCAACCCAGACCTACGAGAGCCTCAAGGATCTCGGGGGTCGTCTGAAGCCGGCGGATGGCTGGAAGTTCCGGACCGTCGTGCTCGACCGAGACCTCGTCCTCACGCCGGACGACGGGGACGCGCTGATCACGCAGGACGAACTGGCGAACACCTACGATCGGGTCGGTGGCGCGTTCAGCAACTACAAGCCGTGAGCGAGGTCACGTTGCGACGGTAGAGGTGGCCTTCAGCTCGGACACGTAGCGGCCGGACGGGCTCGGGCAGCATGTGCTCGAGCCCGTCGAGCCCGTCGGGGCCGCAGGCGTTCTCAGCGACGGTCGTCGCGCCGGTCTCCCCGATCGTCGCGCCGGTCGTCCCGGCGATCGTGACGACGGTTGACGCCGTGCACCGCCACCGCCGCGGTACCGGCCACCGCCGCGGTCCTGGCCACGGGGGCGCCGACGACGCCGCGACGTCCCACTCGTGCTGCTCTCAGAGGCATGTCACGCTCCTTCGCTCACGGCTGCTTCTTCGGCCTCGATCGACGCGACGATCGCCTGGATGGGGATCCGACCCGTGGCGACGAGCTGACCCCCGGCCCGGCGGGCCGCGGACGCGAACGGCACCGCCCAGACGTTCTCCCAGACGATGACCCCGGCAACGCTGCCGTTATCCATCGCCGCGGCGAGGTTGGCGACGTCCTCCGCCGCGAGGATCTCCGCCACGTGGGCTTCCAATCCTCGCAGCTCGCCGAGGTTCTCGACGTCGTCGATCTCATGCGCCTCGAAGTCGCCGTCCTCGCCTTTGAGGATGACGAGGAGGTCCAGGATCCGGATGATCCCCTCGTCCACCAGGTTCGCCAGTGCGTCGGCCATCTCACCCGTGAAGCTGGCCTTCCCGGCGGGGAACTCGACGACCAGGTAGTCGACGGGCCCGAGTCCGTCGAGCTCCTTCTCATCCATACCCATACTCCCTCCCTCAAGCCAAAGGACCTGGGTGGATTTCCTCTGCGGTCCCATCGCCATCTTCCCCGCATCCGAGACGAGCCACCTCACCCACCTGGGATGAATCCGCGCGCGATGATCCGATCGATCGCGAGTCTCTGGTGCCACGACGGTGGTGGGACCCTAGTTCTCCGATCCACAGGGCAGAGCATGCTCGATCCTAGCAACGCCAGGGTGTCGGCTGGCTAGGATATCCCCCGATGGATGCCAACAAGCCCTCCGCCGGGCGACGCTTCGC
>CAWEPH010000013.1:0-9818 GCA_963810915.1 uncultured Actinomycetes bacterium
GAAGGACGCGATCTACATGGACAGCGTCACGGTCCGGGCGTCGTGAGGCAGGGTCGCCTCAGAGCCTGACCACGTGCGGCGCGTCGATGCCGCGAGTGACGCCCCGGGTGTCGAAGACCATCGCCGCATCGTTCACGAGCGCCGGCACGTCGAGGCCCGGGTGCGGCGTGAGGATCACCACGAGGTCCTGGGTGCCCACCGTCTCAGGGTCCAGCGGAACCGAGGTCTGCGGCACCCCGCCCACGGCGCACGACGGCACGAACGGGTCGTGGTACGTCACCTGCGCGCCCTTGGCCGCGAGCCGGTCCAGCACGCCGAGCGACGGCGACTCGCGGAGGTCGTCCACGCCCGGCCTTGAAGGCGACGCCCACGCCGAGGATCCGCGAGCCCTTGATGGGCTTGCCCGCGTCGTTGAGCGCCTCGCCCACGCGGGCCACGACGTAGTCGGGCATCCGGTTGTTCACCTCGTTCGCGTGCTCGATGAACTCCACGCGGTACCCGAGCTGCTGGCCCACCCGCCACGAGAGGTACGTGGGGTCGATCGAGATGCAGTGGCCGCCGACCCCCGGGCCCGGCCAGAACGGTTGGTACCCGAAGGGCTTGGTGGCCGCGGCCGTGAGCGCCTCCCAGATGTCGACGCCGAGCTCCCGCGCCAGGATCGCGAGCTCGTTCACCAACGCGATGTTCACCTGCCGGTACGTGTTCTCGATCAGCTTCGCCATCTCCGCCTCGCGGGGAGACGACGTCGTCACGACGGTGTGGATGAACTGCGAGTAGAACGAGGTCGCGAGCTCCCGGCACCGCTCCGTGAGCCCGGCCACGATCTTGGGAGTCGCGTCGAGCGGATGATCCTTGTTGCCCGGATCGATCCGCTCCGGCGAGTACGCGAGCGCGATGTCGCGGCCCACCACCAGCCCGGGCTCCTCGAGGATCGGACGCAGGAGCTCCTCGGTGGTGCCCGGGTAGGTCGTGGACTCCAGCACGACCAAGGTGCCGGGGGTCAGGTAGCGCGCGACATCCTCGGCCGCGGTCAACACCGTCGTGAGGTCGGGGGCGCCGTCGGTCAGGGGAGTGGGGAGGCAAAGGATGATCACGTCGGCGTCTCCGAGCACGTCCGGGGTCGCGGAGAACGTGGCGTGGTCCATCGCCTCGATCTCCGAGTCGAGCACGTCCACGACATGAGAACGCCGCGCCCGGAGCACGTCGATCTTCGAGGCGTCGGAATCCAGTCCTATCGTGGGGAAGCCGGCCCCGTGGACGCCCACCAACAATGGCAGCCCCACGTAGCCGAGCCCGACGACGGCCGCGACCGCCTGGCGCTCGCGGATGCGTGCGGCGAGGCGCTCGAGCGGATCCACGTTCAGATCGTGCGTGATCTCGAGGCTCATGGGGTCCTTATCGACGGGACGCAACGGCTCCTTCACCCGGATCCGCCGCACGCCGATCCTATGCCACGGGCGGTCGCGGGTCCGATCTATCGGCGACAGCGTCCCGCGGCGCGACTAGCATCGTGGGTCCGGCCCGGGTGTCGGAACTGGCAGACGACGGCGCCTTAAAAGCGCTTGCCCCTCGCGGGGCGTGTGGGTTCGAATCCCACCCCGGGCACGATCTCGCAGCGCCCATCAGGGCGGGGCGGCGATGGCCGCCGGTAGGCTTCGCCGGAGCCCGACGCCGAGCTCCGAGTGGCAGCTGGGCCACGCCCCGACGTGGAGATCGGCTCAGAGGACCCGACCGAGGGGTGTGCGCGTCACGATCGGCCACGACAACGCGAACGAGCCGACGACGCCCAGTGATGCCACCAGCAGCGCCTTGACGTCGCCCGGGAGGTCGATCGGTCGCAGCACGAGGGCGAGCGCCACGAGCACCGGCCCCTGCAACATGAACGCCAGGTACGAGCCGCGCGCCATCGCTCGCCGAAGCCGACCCGTGCCGTTCAGGTGGCGTTGTACGAAGGACAGCACCCAGATCGGCCCCGAGACGGCGAGCAAGCCGTCGGCCATGGCCCAGACGAACGCCACGAGCCCCAATCCACCGAAGTACTCGTCCTGCTCCAAGCCGCGCAGGTCGGTGGTTACGGCGACCATCACGACCGCGAGCGTTGCGGCGAGCGCGGAGATGCCGCTCCGCCGAGCGAGCACGTCCGGTACCGGACGGAGCCACCCTCGCCGGGCCGCGACGATGCCGAGGCCGAACATCGCGAGGTACTGGGGCCATCCCCAGAACTTCAGGTTCAGCGGCTGGTTCGAGTCCACGGGCAGGACGATCCGGACGATGAAGGACGCAAGCCCAACGGCCAGTGCCAGTACGACTAGGTGTCGCCAGCGGAGGGGCCCTTCCGACACGCTCCGCGGGGGGAACAGGCTCCGCCACGCGACGAAGGCGAGCGAGTAGAGCAACACGACGCCCACGAACCACATCGGGCCGTTGTCGAGCACGGGATCGGTGTTGGTGACCGACCGCCAGAAGCCAACGTGCAGGAACGGTCCAAACAGGGCGTACTCGAGGAGCGGCCACACCACGAGCGTGTACACGGCGAAGGGCACGCCCAGCCGCAGCACCCGATCCGAGACGAAGCGAGAGGGTCCCTTCCGCACCAGTGAGTCCTGGGTCAACAGGCCCGAGACCAGGAAGAACAGCGCCATGAGGAAGAGCCCGCCGAGCGTGAGGAACAGGACCGCGTAGATCTTCTCAACGGCGTCCGAGAGCGTGACCTCCTGCACGTCCTGGTAGGTCCAGCTGCCGAAGGTCGCGTACCCCATCAGGGCGTGCGACGCGATGATCCCCGCGATCAGCAGCGTCTTGAGGTTGTCTAGATACGCGAGCCGCGCCCCGCCCGCAGGCGTTCGATCGATCCTCGTCCGGGTCGCTTCCATGATCACGCCGCTCACGGAGCCATCCCCTCCTTCCCGAGGATGCCTCCCTGGGGAGCGGGTGACCATATGCCGAAGGCCCCCTCCCGGCGGGGCCCTGTGCTAACGGGGTGCTTACGGCATCAACGTTACGTGACGATATCTGTCGATACCGGATGGCATGTCGACCGAGCTGACGGTCCTGGTGGCGGTAGCAGACGCCATGAACCGGCGTCGGTCATCATCGGCCTGGTGGGCGTTCGAATCCCACCCCGGGCACGAGGTTCACCAACCTGTTTCCGCAGTTCGCGCGCGGTGCCAGTGCAGCAGTGCGGCCCTCGCGGGCTCACGCCCATCCATTCCCCATCCAAACCCGCCTCTCACTAGGCGGGAGGCACCCGGAGCGCCCGCCGTCGGACGCCGGGGCGGGCGCGGAGCCCGGTTGGATAACGGAACCGCCCAGAGACTCCACCCGCCTCGGCGACGCCCGTCAGGGCTGAGAGTTCGCTGAGCATCCGCGTCACGCGCAAGCCGTCGGATGCCGCCGCCGGTACTACCCCTGGAACCACCGAGCAGACGAGGAGGTGCCTCATGGCGTGGGCGTCGTCCTGCAGCTGATCGTGTACGCGTCGCTCGCCGACGGCGGAGACGGCGGGATCTACTAGGAAGGAGTTCGAGATGTCTGCACAACCTCGATGGGATGACACCGCACCCGCTCAGCGTCCGGTCGCGGTGCCGACGAGCCGGGCGACGGGGGAGCCGGATCGGAACACTGCACGGATCGTGTCGGTGATCGCCCTGGCCAGCATCGCTGCCGGCGCGATCAACATCGCCGTAGCGGCGACGATCGGGGGCGGCAACGCGCAGACCCATGCGTTCTTCGGGGTGGTGGGCGCGGCGCAGGTCGTCTGGGGCCTCCTGGCACTGGTCTGGGCTCCCCGGTGGTGGCTCGTGCTCGGCGCGTTGGGCAACGCGGTCGTCGTGGCCACGTGGCTCGTCTCCAGGACGGTGGCGCTCCCGCTCGGCCAGTTCGCCCACGTCGTGCTGCCCGTCCGGTTCCCCGACGGCGTGGCGTCGATCCTCGAAGCGGTGACCGTCGTCGGTGCGGCGGTGCTGGTGGTTCGGGGATCCGGTACGACGCGGGCCGCAGCACGTGTGCGGGGCTTCGCGCTCGCGGCCGCGGTGTTGATCGGCGCGCTCGGCCTCGCCGGCGTCCTGTCGCAGGCCCACGCGTTCTCGTCCGGGGGTGGAGGCGGCGGCCAGAACGGCCCGACCGCGCCCTACGGTGGGAACGGCGGAGGTCCGGCCGGCGGCTACGGTTACTGACGGGCATCGCCGCTCGACCAGCGATACTCACGCGCGGCGCCCGGCCGTTCTCCGGCCGGTCGCCGCGCGGACGCCGCGACCCCAGAGGCCTCAGATCGCTCGGACCCAGCCCCGGATCCGTGGCCTCCTCGGCTTCACCTGGATGTCCCGCGATCAGCAGGTGACGTGCAGGATCGCGTTCGTGTCCTCGGGTTTGGCCTCGAGCAGTCGGATGGCCTCGCGGGTCGGGACGGTCACCAGCATCACCTCCCGGCGAGCGGCCTCGGCCGTGACCTCGTCCATCACGGGCAGGGCTCCGTCCGCGCCCGTGCCCACCACGAGGCGCCGGCAGTCCCAGGGGATCTCCTCCTCGATGGACAGCGGCGTGTGTCCGAACGCATCGCGGAACGGCTTCGACGCCTTCTTCTTCCGCCTACGGACGCGTCCGCGAGCGATCACGACGTCGTGCTCGTAGACCACTCCGTCGATCCGGATCGAGCCGAACGTGAACCCCTCGATGCGCATCGCTCGTCGACGTCAGGGTACCTCGGCGTCGGATCGCACAGCGGAGCGCTCTTTCCCGTCATCGCTGCCAAGCGTGAGAAGGCGAGAGACGCCTCAGAGCTTCCACGAGCCGATCGACGTCGTCGCCGTCGTTGTAGGCGTGCAGGGAGATCCTGAGCCCGCCCGCTCGACCGCCGCAGATGATCCGGGACTCGGAAGCGAGACGTTCCGCGGTCACCCCCGGGTCGTGATCGGGGTGCCGTAAGGACACGATGTGGGATGCCGCCGATGGATCGCTCAGTGGCCGGAACGGGCGCCATCCCAGCTCGGCGACCCGATCGATGAGGTACGTCGCAAGAGTCCGCGCGTGCTCGCCGATGCGCTCGAACCCCAGCGACGAGAGCGTCGCGATCGATGACTCGAGCCCGATGGCGGACACGTACGACATCGTCGAGAGCTCGAAGCGGCGCGCGTCATCTGCGAGGTGAAGCGCCAGCGGATCGAAGGCGAACGGGTGGTGGCTGCCCTTCCAGCCGACAAGGCCGGGAAGGCGGAGCACCAGATCAGGAGCGAGCGCCAGCAGCGCCACGCCTCCGTGGGACGACAGCCACTTGTAGCCGCTCGTCACGAGTGCGTCCGCCCCCCATCCGATGGTGTCAACGACCCCCGCACCGGCGAGCTGCGTCGCATCCACGACGACGCGGGCGCCGACCTCGTGCGCCCTGTCTGCCACCCGCCCGGCGTCGACCCGCGTGCCCGTCGCGTACTGGACCACGCTGAAGGCCACGACCACCGTCGCCGGATCCACCGCGTCGACAAGATCCTGCGTGAGGTCCCGGTCGGCGCGGTCGTCGATGAACCGCAGCGAGATCCCACGACGCTCGGCGGCCGCGAGCCACGGATACGTCACGCTCGGGAAGTCCGATCCGACGAGGAGGATCGTACCGTGCTCGGGCTCGAGCAGCGAGGTCACCTGGCCGAGTCCCTCGCTCGCGCTCGCGACGACGGCCACCGCATCGGTCGAGGTTCCGAGCATCTCGGCCCCGGCCGAACGGACGCCGTCCAGGATCGCAGCTTCCTGGTCGTCGCTGAGATAGAGGTTCCCGAACTGCGCCGTCTCCTTCAGGAAGGTATCCATCGCATCGATCGTCGGAACGGGGATCAACCCCAGGGCCGCTTGGTTCAGGTAGGTGCACCGCTCGAGGGCCGCGTAGCTATCGCGCGGAACGAGCGAGGTGATCGAGGACATCTGCGCCTCCAATGGGGGAACCGGCCCCATCGGATGATGGATCATCGCCGGGACGCTTGCCGGCGTTCGGGCGCCGATGGCGAACGAAGATGAACTGCCGTGCGCGAGGCGTGTCGAACGAACGCGCGAACGTGGTCAGCGCATCTGTCTGAACCGACGGTTGGTAGTATCGATCCGATCGGGGGAGACGTTCACCATGAGGGTGCTCGTGGTTGCGGCAAGCAAGTACGGGGCGACCGACGAGATCGCGGACGCGATCGGGCGCGTGCTGACGGATCGGGGCCTCATGACCGTTGTGAAGAAGCCCGACGAAGTCGACTCCATCGACGCCTACGGTGCGGTCGTGCTCGGCAGCGCGGTCTACGCGGGCCATTGGATGCAGCCGGCGAAGGAACTGGTCGGTCGTTTCCGCACGTCGCTCTCGGAGCGACCGGTATGGCTATTCTCCAGCGGTCCCATCGGGGATCCACCGAAGCCCCAGGAAGACCCGATCGACGTCTCCGATATCGCGGAGGTCACGCGTGCCCGGGACCACCATGTATTCGCGGGGAGGCTGTCCAAGGAAAAGCTGAACCCCGGCGACAGGGCCATCGCGAGAGCGTTCGGTGCGGCGGATGGAGATTTCCGCGACTGGGACGAGATCCAGCGATGGACTTCGCAGATCGCGGACGCGCTCTCAGGCGCCCAGCAGTAGGAGAGGATCGGGCCACCGACGTGACCCGATCTCACAGGCGCGTCGATGAGACTACAGGTCGATCCTGAGCACCTCGCCTCCGCCGGGGCAGACCCCGCAGTTGGTCACGAGGGCGTCGCCGCCCCGGGTGAACGCGAAGCTCGTCGGGAAGAAGAGGTCCTTGAACAGGACGGTCTTCGAGCCGTCACGGTTCACCCGAAGGAGCGCTCCGAAGGGGGTTCCGGTCGTCGCCAAGCTGTTGTGGGCGATCTCGAGGACGTAGAGCTTCCCGTCATGGAACGCGATGTCGATGATGTTCGTGAATCCCCGCGCCCACACCGTCGGCTTCTCGCCCGGCTCCACGCGGAACACACGAGCGCCGTGCAGCGGGAACGGAGACCCTGTCAGCTGGCCGACGTAGTAGGCGCCGTCGGGACCGCGCACGACGGTCGTCGGGACGGCGTCCATCTCGACCTCGCTACCCTGGAAGTCGACCATCCGATCGGGGAACACCGCAGGGTCGAGATGCGCCCGCGATCGGTGACCTTCAACAGGTCGTTCGCTCCCGCGTCGGTGACGATGCTGGCGTCTCCCTGGCGCAGATCCCGTAGGGGTCGCTCTCCAGGACATCATCACCGGCGGGGTTGTTAGCGTCTTCGTACGCCAGGAGGTCGGCGACGACGCGCGTGTGACCGCTCCGTGTAACCCGCGTGAGCGTGGCGAGGCCGGCTCCTGCCGGCCCGAATCCGTTCCGGTACGCGAGCGTCCCGCCCAGGCCGACCGTCGTGAACAGAGCACCGTCGTCCCCCACCGCGACGTCATGCGGCCCGAACGCGAACGAGCCGTCCGGCGATGCGACCGAAGGAAGGTGCCCGATCCGGTCGAGATTTCCGTCCCTGACGTGCGTCACGGCGCCCGTCAGCCCGACGCAGGTCGAGCCGAACGGTCCGGGCTGGCACGGGCCTGCGCCACCGGTCCCGCCTTCGGCGACGAAATATGAACGACCGGTGACGAGGAAGATCCCCCGCGGGTTGTTCAGGCCCGAGGCGACGGTTCTCGCTCTCACATCGCCACTCGCCGGTGCCGGCGGCAAGACCAGCGCGATCGACAGGGTGCCGGCCACCGCCAAGAGCAGCGGTCGGAGCTTCGTGCGACGTCCAGCCATGACTGGGGCCCCCTCCCTAGGTTCTCCAGTTGTTGTCCTAGCGCGGAACCGCGCGCCGGTCAAATCGACTTCGGACGAGGGAGTCGAGGAGACACAGGTGATCGACCCCGCAACGAGGTCGTGCGTATGCAGGGAGTCAACCGCCCTGTCGACGTCACGGTGTCGGCGATCATCTGCACGAAGCTGTCCGTGGCGAAGCGCATGTCGCGTGGCCGCCCCTTCGACCCGGTGGACACTCGCCCCAGGATGGCGACGAACGATCGGGTGCAGCCGGGCCATGAAGTCGGGACTCCGCGAGCCGTAGCTGCCCACCACGGGCACCGAGATCGTCGTGACCCAGCCGGCCCGCCGACCTCTCCTCCGGGAAGGCGTCCCACGAAAACGTACCTCTGGGCCTCTGGGATGGGGCGCCGCCGCGTGCCGGGCGATCTCGGTCGCCCGGCACGCGTGCGCGTTATCGCGGTGCGATGCGCGGCGCTACAAGGCGGCGCACTGACCGAGCTTGTCGCCGGCGACGGTGTTCGGTTGCCCACCGTCGGCCGGGTTCACCTGCGCGGCGGGCGAGTTGCCGTAGCAGCGCAGGTCACCGGTGACGACGTTGGTCTGCACCTCGTTCGAGTCCGTGTCCTGCACGCTCCCGTTCTTGGTCCAGACCAGGTCCCCGCCGACCTCGTTGCGGATGGCGCCTGCCCAGCCGCCCTTCCAGCCGCGGACGATCAGGTCGCCCCAGATCGCGTTGTCCTTGATCGGGAAGTTGAGGAAGTCACCGTGCAGGCCCGGACCACCGCCGCGCGAGATCACGTTGCCGTGCACGGTGTTGCCGTCCAGGTACATCGTCAGCGCGTCTTCGGCGACGATGTTGCCGCCCACCGTGTCGTTCGTCGTGACGTCGTTGCAGGGCGGGAACGGCCCGATCGAGTTCGGGGTGCATCCGAGTGCCAGCACGGCTCCCTCGCCGACGCGGATGTTGCCGTGCACGTGCACGGTGCCGATCGTGAACGCGTCGAGGCACGCCCCGGGGCCGAGCCGCAGGTTGCCGCTGACCCGCAGGGTCTTCCCACCCGGCACGTAGGCGTCGCCGTTGACGATGAGGTTGCCATGGTGATGGCCGTGCAGCGCGGTGCCGGCGGTCGCGCAGATCGGCGGTCCCTCGAACGGATCCGCCCCCGCCGTCGCCGGCCAGACCCCGACCGCAACCGCCACCAGCGCGCACAGGCTCAGAAGAAGCCGCAGCTTCATCCTTCCCCTCCTTCTGTCGAGCGGGCAACCCGGTCCGTAGGGATACGAGGCTACACCGGCCGATACGGATCGCGCTACCCGACGAGAGCGGTCGAGGAACGCCCGATCCGCGGAACGTGTCGTATCTGGGGCTGCTCGTTCGTCGTGCAGGTGATGAAGGAGCCGACCCGTCGGGTGGGCGCGAAGGAGGAGGTGGACGATGGCACCGAGCAACGCGGATGTGGTCCGTGCGATCGAGGACGCCTGGGACAAGGCAGGCTGGACGATCTGGATCAGTACTTCGCGCCGGGATTCGACAACGCGCAGTCGGGCACCCCCGGGGTGCCGCCGGGCCTGGCCGGCTCGAAGATCGCGCATCAGGGCGTCATGCAGTCGTTCCCCGATCGGAAGGTCGAGATCCTCGCGCTCGTGGAAGGCGGAGACAGGGTCTTCGTCCGCAACCGGATCACCGGCACGAATCAGGGGGGCTTCCCCGTGTTCGACGTGCCGGCCAACGGCAACCCGTTCGACATCGAGGCCTGGGGCGTCTATCGCCTGGAGGACGGGAAGGTCGTCGAGCACTGGGGGATGAACGACGCCCTCACGTTGCTGATCCAGCTCGGCGCGATCCCGGGACCCGGCGGCTAGAGGCCGCTCAGGAGGGCCAGTCGGGCTTCGGCTTCGGCTCCGCGAACAGGTCGTCGAGCGTGCGCTTGGGGGCCCGCTCGGCCTCCGCGAGCTTCTCCGCCAGGATCGTCCGACGCCGGATCGTCCGCCGCCTCGAGCATCTCCTCCAGCGACTTCCCGGCGCTCCCCTTCAGCCGGATGCGCAGCGCGGCGAGCACCGCCTCGTGG
>CAWEPH010000014.1:0-94806 GCA_963810915.1 uncultured Actinomycetes bacterium
CGTGTCGATCCTGCTCGTCGTGGCCGTCGTCGTCGTCTCGCTCGCTCGCGGCTGGGATGAACCGCTGCGCGTGCTGACCGGGCTCGTCCTGCTCGCCGTGCTCCTCGCGGCGCTCTGGATCGCCTTGACCCGCGCCGGGAGGCGCCGGGTGGTGGCGGTGATCGTCGCGGTGGCCGCCGTTCTGGGGCTCGCCGCCAGCGTCGTCAACGGCGAGGGGTGGCTCGGCGCCTCCATGGTCGTGCGGGTGCTGGCCTTGATGGGCGCCGTGGCGCTCGCGAAGTACGCGCTCGGCACCACCGTCGGATCGCTCAAGGCCTCCGATGTCGAGGGAACGCCCGTGCCGGCGGCGAAGCGAGGCGTGCTGTTCATGAACCTCAAGTCCGGCGGCGGCAAGGCGGAACGGTTCCACCTGGTCGACGAATGCAACCGCCGCGGGATCGAACCGATCGTGCTGCAGTCCGGCGAGGACTGGCTCCAGCGCGTGCGCGACGTGGCCGCGAGCGGGGTCGACGTGCTCGGGATGGCGGGTGGTGATGGCTCGCAGGCGCTGGTGGGGACCGTGGCCGCGGAGCTCGGGCTGCCGATGGTGGTCGTCCCCGCCGGCACGCGGAACCACCTCGCCCTCGACCTCGGCCTCGACCGGGAGGATGTCGTGGGAGCGCTCGACGCCTACGGCGACGCCGTGGAGCGCCGTCTCGACCTCGCGGACGCGAACGGTCACGTCTTCGTCAACAACGTGTCGCTCGGCCTGTACGCGGCCATCGTGCGCTCGCCCGAGTACCGCGACGCGAAGGTCGACACGACCCTCGCGACGTTGCCGCAGGTGCTCGGCCCGGACACCGAGGCGTTCGACCTGCGGTTCACCGGTGCCGACGGTGAGGAGCATCAGGGTGCGCACGTGATCCAGGTCTCGAACAACCCCTACGGCACCACCGCCCGGGGGATGGGCAGCCGCCCTCGCCTGGACACCGGTCAGCTCGGCGTCGTGTCCCTCGTGCTCGGAAAGGACGGCGGGGCCGCGGCGTTCCTGGCTGCGCTCGCGACCGGACATCCGGATCGGTTCGCAGGGTTCATGACGTGGGCCACGCCGACGTTCGAGGTCACTTCCGAGGACCCGATCGAGCTCGGGCTGGACGGGGAGACGATGGTGATGGACTCACCTGTGCGCTTCTCGATGCGTCCCCAGCCGGTCCGCGTGCGGCTGCCTCATCACGCGATCGGCTACTCACCGGCCGCCCGTTCGATCGGCTGGCGCGAGAGCCTCCGGGACCTCTGGGGCATCGTCATGGGTCGGCCGTCCCGGTTCAGCGGCTGAGCGATACCCCGATCTCAACGCGCGACCAGGATCCGTGGTTCGCAGTACGCGCAAGGACGCCTAGGACTCGGTACCGTCGGCGGGAGATGCAGCCGCATCCGCTGGCCGGACTCCGCTGCTCCTCGTCCTCGATGCCACGTAACGCCAGGTCGATCGATGGATAGACGTGCTCTCTCGTGAACGTCGCGAACAAGCCGTAGCGCTCGAGGAGATCCTCGATCCGGCTGTGCATCTCGACGAACACCACGTTGACGCCCTTGGCGTTCAGCTCCTTGTCGAGCTTGTCGAGCATGTCGGCGGCGGTGACGTCGATGTCCGTGATCGCCTCGCACTGCAGGACGACCCAGCGAGGGTTCCGGCGCCGCACGAGCTTGCGGATCTCCTGACGGAAGATGCCCGCGTTCGCGAAGAACAGCGGTGCATCCCAGCGGTAGACGATGACCCCATCTACCTCCTGCGCGTCGGGGTACACGTCGGTGCGGTGCCAGCCGTCGAGTTCAGGCACGCGCCCCAGCACCTCGCCCTCCGGCCACCAGCCGCGGCGGAAGAACAAGAGGATCGACAGCACGATCGCGATCAGGATGCCCTCGAGGACGCCGAACAGGATCACGCCGAGCGACGCGATCAGCGAGATCACGAGCGCCGACCTGCGCATCCGGAAGTACGTGCGGAGGATCACGATGTTGAACAGCGTCAGGGCCGCCGCGATCACCACGGCCGCGAGCGCCGGCTGCGGCAGGTTCTGCAGCAACGACGGGAAGAACAGCAGGAGGAGGGCGACGATCGCGGCGCCGGCGAGGCCGGTCACCTGCGACTTCGACCCGGACTGCTCGGCGACCGCGGTGCGTGAGCCGCTCGCGGAGATCGCGAATCCCTGGAACAGGCCGGCGAAGACGTTCGCCGCACCCATCCCGATCATCTCCTGGTCCGGATCCACCTCATCGCCCCGGCGAGCGGCGAAGCTGGTGGACGTGGCGATCGTGTCGGTGAGCGACACGAGGACGATGCCGAGCGCCGCCGCGAGCAGCGCGCCGACCGTGTCGAGCGACACGGACGGGAAGGTCAGGGACGGCAGCCCCTGTGGCAGCGCGCCGACCGTGTCGACCCCTTTCTCGGCAAGGCTGAACACGCCGGTGATGACGGTCGCACCCAGGACCGCCACAAGCACCGCGGGGATCCTCTTCGCCACGCGAGGGAGGAGCAGCAGCACGGCCAGCGTCGCGAGGCCGATCGCGAGCGCCGTCGTGTTGGTCTGGTCGAGACCGTGCACGAACGCCTTGCACTCCTCGACGAAGCCGTCCGCGTCGGTGGAGAAGCCGAACAGCTTGGGGAGCTGGCCCACGATGATCGTGACGGCCAGGCCGTTCATGTACCCGACCTGCACCTCCTTGGAGAGCAGGTCCGCCACGAAGCCGAGCTTGCCGAGGCCGAGGCAGATCTCGATCGCGCCCACCATCAGCGCCATCATCCCGGCGAGCGCGACGGCCTCCGCCGGGTCGTCGGTCACGAGCAGCGGGACGATCGCCGCGAAGATCAGCGGCGCGACCGAGGAATCCGGGCCGAGCACCAAGATCCTCGAGGGACCGAAGAGCGCGTAGCCGATCAGACAGGCGATCGTCGTGTAGAGGCCGGTGACGGCGGGGAGGCCCGCGAGCTCCGCGTACGCCATGCCCTGTGGCACCAAGATCGCAGCCAAGACGATGCCGGCCACGAGGTCGGAGCGCAGCCACGACCGGCGGTAGCTCCCGAGCATCGTGACGCCCGGCACCCATCGCTGCAGGGATCCCTTCTTCGCCGTCTCCTCCTGCGCGTCCATGTCAGCCCGACGATAGCTCGGTGGTCCGTTGGAGGTGACGCCGGACGCGGGGTTCGGGCAACTCGACGAGCTCCGGCAGGTCGTCGGCTCCCGCGCGGATCCGGGCGCCGTAGGCAGCGGAGAGCGGGCGGGCGGTGAGCCCGTGGAGGATGACGGACAGGAGGATCGTCCAGGTGGCGACCTCGAACAACGGTGTATCGACCGTGGTGCCCTTGAGCTCCTCGATGGCGAGCAGGGTGAATACGACCGACGCGAGCCCGCGCGGGCCGAACCACCCCATGAACCCCGTCGTCAGCGGCCGGAAGCCTTTGCCCAGCAGCGCGACAGCGACGGGCACCATGCGGATCAAGGTCAGGCTGAGCAAGGCGTAGACGACCGCTGAGGCATCGACGCCGCCGGCGAGAACCGGACCCACGAAGTAGGCGCCGAAGACGACCCAGACCAGCAGCGAGGCGAACAACGCGACGTCTTCCGTGAACGTGATCGCCGCCCGGTTGCCCTCGTCCACGGCGCCGAAGACGAGGCCCGCCACGAACGCGCTCACGAACCCGTTGCCGCCGAGCTCGACGGCGCCCATGTAGGCGACGAAGGCGAGCGCGACGACGAAGAGCTGCCTGGATGTGTGCGACGACCACGCCCGCTGTGTCGCCCACACGAGCAGCCGCCCTCCGACCCCGCCCACGACGATCGCGACGACGATCGCGATCGCGATCTGTACGAGCGCGTCGAGCACGGGCGAGCCGCCTTGCCCCGTCGTCTCGCCGACCACGATCGCGAGGAAGACCGTGACGAACGGCGTCGCGATGCCGTCGTTCAGTCCGCTCTCGATGTTGAGCGAGCGACGGACCCTGACCGGCACGGCCTTGTCCGTCACCACCGCCATGCCGAGCGCCGCATCCGTCGGGGCCAGCACGGCCGCGATGAGGGCCGCCTCGGCCCAGGTCACGCCGGGCACCACGAGCATCGCGACGATCGTTCCGAGCACGAGGGTGAGGAGCAGCCCGACGCTGAGCAAGCGCACGGGCACGCCCGCGTCCCCCTTCAGGACGCGCAGCGGCACGGTCGTCGCGTCGGCGAACAGCAACGCCGCGAGCGTCAGCTCGGTGAAGGTCAGCACGACGTGGCTCCCGCCCTGCACGTGGAGCAGGTCGGCCCCGTCGGGGCCGAGCGCCAGCCCCGCGCCGACGAACACAAGGGGAGCGCTGATCCACAATCGATCGAGGCGCCGGGAGAACGCCCCGTACGCGACCGCCACCAGCAACAGGATCAGCCCGCCCACTCCGACCTCCTGGTCAACGACCCGACTCCGCACCGGATGTCGTCGAGCGGGTTCATCTCGACGGTCAACCGCGACGTGCCGGGAGCCCTGTCTGGAGCATCGCATCGACGCGCGATTCGTTCCTGGGTCCGTGGCCGTATCACCCGGGTGATTGCGGTTCGTCGAAAGGCAGGGCCGTTCGTCGCGTCCAGCAGTTGCTTCCGACCGGCACACGCTGGAACAATCCTTGCCCCATGGAGATCGAGGAGAACACCGCTGTGTCGGACGACGCCAGTTCGGACATATCGGCACCGCTCGTCGAGGCGAAACTCTCGGCGCCGAGCGTCCGACAGGACGTGGTCGATCGACGACGGATCATGCAGGCGCTCGAAGACAGCGCCGACGCCCTGCTCACGGTGTTCGAAGCGCCTGCGGGATACGGGAAGTCGACGGCGATCCGCTCCTGGTGCGCGACGCAGGACGCCGGTCTGATGTGGGTGACGCTCGACCCGCTCGACGACGACCCGACCCGCCTGTGGACCTACATCGCGACGGCCGTCGAGCGGATCCGACCGGGTCTCGCCCGGCCGGTGCTGCAACGGCTCGAGGTCCCGGGAAGTCCGGTCGAACACGCCGTGGACGAGCTGTTGACCATCCTCGGGCGACGACGGAAGCCGGCGATCCTGGTGCTCGACGACCTCCACACCGTCACCGACCACGACTCCCTCGCGTCGATCGATCACGCGCTCCACAACATGCCAGACAACGTTCGCGTGTTCATCGGTACCAGGGTGGATCCGCCCCTCGCGATCCCGCGGATGCGCGCCGCGCAACAACTCACGGAGCTGCGCGCGAGCGATCTGGCATTCACGGTGGACGAGGCGCAGATCCTGCTCGTAGAGCACGGCGGTCTCGCGCTGACGTCGGAGGAGGTTGCGGCGCTGGTCGAAAGGACGCAGGGCTGGCCCGCCATGCTCGTGCTCGCCCGGATCTGGCTGCGGGGCGTCGACGACCCGGCCAGCGCGGTGTCACGCTTCGGCGGGGAGCAGCGATTCGTCGTGGACTACCTGAGTACCGAGGTCTTGGCGGCGCTCGACGATGAGCGTCGTGGATTCCTGCAGGGGATCGCGGTCCTCGGTCAGTTCACGCCGGCGCTCTGCGACGCGGCGTTGGATCGCACGGGCTCCGGAGCGATGATCGATGATCTCGAACACAGCGGTCTGTTCGTGTCGCGACTCGAGCAGGGCGACTGGTCCCGGATCCACCCCCTCTTCGCAGAGTATGCACAGCTCGAGTTGGAGGCGGCCGAGCCCGGCGCGGTCGCCCGCATCCATGACAATGCCGCACGCTGGCTGGCACCACGTCGGCCGATCGACGCTATCGCGCACGCATCCGCCGCGGGCGAGCCCGCGCTGGTCGCCGAGCTGCTGGCGGAACAGCACCTCAGCCTGATCCGCACCGGGGCCGGCCGCACGCTGCTGCGCTGGGCACACACCTTGCCGGACGACCTCCTGATCGCGTACCCCGAGGTCGCGGTCGCCGCCGCGATCACGTCGGTGATCATGGGCGGGGGCGCGATGGAACGGCGGCGATACCTGGGCCTGGTGGAGAAGGCGATCGTCGAGACCCCCGCACCATCGGACGGGTACGCTGCTGTCGCCGCGCTCATCGCACGTACGCTCGCGATCGAGGGCGGCGTCACCCGCGCGGTGGATGCCGGGCGTCGCGCGGTCGGGCTTACGGAGGGGCGCCTCGACGAACTCTCCGACGGCGCGCTGACCGCCTACGGTCGCGCGCTCTACTTCTCGGGCGAACTCGAAGAGGCCCGCGGCGCTGCCCTGCGCGCGCTGGAGCACTCCGACGTGACGCGGCGTGTGCCGACGCTCATCCACGCGCGCGCGACCCTCGCGATGGTGGCCGTCGAGGAGGGTCGACTCTCGTCGGCGCAGGCGCACGCCGACAAGGCGAAGGAGCTCGTTGGGCGGATCGGGACGAGCCGAAGTTGGCTGGGGGCCAACGTCGGTGCTGCGATGGGAACCTTGCTGCTCGCGGAGGGACGGGTCGCCGAGGCATCCCGGGAGCTCTCAGCTGCGGAGCATTTCTTCCGCGATGACGTGCCGACCGTGCACCATACGTGGCTCCTCCTGCTGCTTGCTAGGGCGCAGGCCGCCCGCGGACGTCTGGACGACGCCTCGGAAGCGGTCCGCACGGCACGCGACGCGCTCGCCGAGATCCCGGACGCCGGCATCCTGCCCGCGCTCGCTGACGCGGCCGACCGCGACATCGCGCTCACGAGCGAACGTGCGCACGCGGGCACGATGCTTGTCGCGCCGAGCGACGCTGAGATGACCGTCCTTCAGCTGATCGCCGAAGACCTCTCGGTCCGGGAGATCGGCGAGCGCCTGTTCGTATCTGAGAACACCGTTCGCACGCATCGACGCGCCCTGTACCGCAAGCTCGGCGTCCACTCGCGCGACGAGGCGATCGCGCGTGCGATCGCGCTCGAACTCCTCCACGAACCCCAATCACCCGGGTGATACCCGCGGAAACCGCCTGATCCCTCGACCTGCGGTGCCAGGCTACACGCATGGGTTCCCAGGGTTGGCGTCAGTACGCGAAGGGAGGGGTCCAGATCGATCCGGCATCTCGAGAGCGAGGTGTCTGCCCCGGGGATCTTCGCCAAACGTCCGCTGTATCCGTAACGATCCCAGGAGGAGCGATCCGATGAGAAGCCAATTGAAGGATATGGAACCGGTTGACGACTTCGTCACCCAGAACACCCCGGGTCTCAAGATCTGGCAGGAAGTCTGGGGCGACATGCAGTGCGCCTACCACGTCTTCGCCCCGGGTACTGACTTCACACAGCTGCTGGCGCCAATGCCGGACGGTCTGTGCGGGGTTCCACACCACGCCTACGTCATCAGCGGCACGCTGAAGGTCATCTACAAGGACGGGACCACTGACGTGTGCAACGCTGGGGACGTGTGCTACTGGCCGGCTCCGCACAACTTCATCTCAGATGTCGGGGCCGAGATCATCCAGTTCAGCGGCGCTGGCGCCCTGGCCGCACAGGCCAAGGTCATCGCAGAGTTGATGGCCAAGCAGGCACAGGCGTAGCGGTCGGAGCCGTCGACCGACCGGGGTTGTCAGGGCTCGGCCGCTTCGCTGGGGCGCTCGACACGTCCCGCGCGGGCGGCTGGGCCCGCGATTCCTGCGCGACGAGTTCAGCTGTGCCTACCAGGGTTGCGGCTACGGCTCGGACATGAGCGCCAACTGCATCCCTGATCCCGTGAGTCTCGAGGGGCGTCGAAGGCCCCGTGTCGCCGCAAAGGCGAGGCGGGGCCTTCGCGTGGGACAGGGAACCTACGGCGAACGAGGGCCGGGTCTATCGGATCGAGAGCCCTGATACGTTCCCTCGGGACGGGGATGGCCGGTCTGGCCCGGCGTGGACCGCGTTAGGACCCGTCCGACTCCATCGCGAACCCGGCCTTCTTCCAGTTCCGCATGTGACCCGTCAGCGGCTCCGTTTGGCGGTAGCCGCGATGGGCCAACACCTTCCGGGCGATCCAGGCGCGCTCGCCACCGTGGCAGGTGACCACCATGCGCTCGTTGGGCAGATGCGCCGTGTTCACCAGGATCTTCCCGAGCGGCGCGCTGATGGCGCCGGGGACATGGCCGTGCTTGAACTCGATCGACGTGCGCGCGTCCACGATCAACGGCGCGTCGTGCGCGTCGATCTTCTGCTGCAGCTCTTTGGCTTCCATGGTCCACCATCCTTCGTAGGGATCCCCCGCAGGGCTCAAGTCGATGCTAGAGCGCTCGCCGCGAACGCTGAACCGGGCGAGCCGCTATCACCCGGGTGATTCCCAGGCGCGGCGAGGGCCCGGGCTCAGCGCAGGTGCCAAGCTCAAGACATGGGCTTCCAGCCCTTCTCAGGAGGAACGATGACGTCGACGACCGATAGGCCGGCGAGGCCGGCGCGGAAGCCCCCGGGAACCGGGAAGCGGACGCTGACCCGCGAGAACTGGTGGAAGGCGCTGTCCGCCGCCCTGGCATCGACCCCCGTCCTCCTCCGTGCGCTGATCAGGGCGAGGATCCCCCGGGCGCTGCGGGAGAAGATCATGCTCGAGGTCACCGCGGTCAATGAGTGCGGATACTGCCAGTGGGGCCACACCCATCTGGCGCTCGCGCAAGGGGTGCCGCTGGAGGAGATCAACCAGATCTTCGGATACCAGAACGCGTCGCTCGCGGCTCGGAACACCGCCGAGGCGACCGCGATCCTGTTCGCACAACACTACGCGGAGCGTCGCGAGGGGTTCGATCCCGAGTCGATGGAGAACCTCCGGACGTGCTACAACGAGGCACAGGCGGCCGAGATCCTCGCGTACCTTCGCGCGATCACGCTGGGGAACCTGGCGGGCAACACGCTGGATGCGCTCCTGGATCGCCTGCATATCCGGCGCCACGCAGGCTCGTAACCCGCTCCCGTGGTTGGCGCCCGTTCGGGGGCCCATCCGCGAGGAGAGAGGAGGCCGAGATGGGGTCACAGGACACAGAACCGCCGGCGGCGTCCCCCGACGCGAGAAGAGCGTCCGACCCTGAGACCTTGCGGTGGGGTTGCATGACCGAGAACGGCCGGCACTTCCCCGTGCTGGGCGAGCGGAAATTCCTCGCCACCCTCATGTTGCTCCGACGACGACGCGATCTGTGGGCGATCTACGGACGGCATCGCCTCGAGCCGAGGTTCCGTGAGGAGATCATGATCGCCGCCGCGGGCGCGGATTCGAGCCGCCAATGCAGCTTCGCCCATCGCGAATGGGCCCGGGCGGAAGGCTTGTCCGAGGAAGAGCTTGCGGCGCTGGAGGGACTGCGGTTCGCCGCGATCGATGAACGGAAGTGGGCGGCGTTCGCGTGGGCGCAGGCCTACGCCCGCAACGACTTCGGAATCATCCCCGCCGACGTGACCGCCAACTTCCGCCACCACTTCGATGCCCGGGAGCGGGCGGACATCGAGCTGGCCGCCCGTACGATGTACTGGTTGAACGAGATGAGCAACAGCGTGGATGCGTTCCTGGACCGCGTGAAGCGCGACCTGATACCCGGGAGCACGAGGTTCACGGAGGTGGTGGCGCTCGTGGTGTATGCCATCATCGTGCCGATCCTGCTCACCTGGCTGAGCTTCAAACAGCGGCGCAACCCCATCTCGATGTTCCGTGCCATGCGTCCGTTCTTCCGGGAGTTCGAGGCACGCGGCCCGGACACGATCTCCGGACCCGGCGTGCGCTATCGCGCGACCGAGACCGACGGGTCGCAATCACCCGGGTGATACGTCCACCCGGGCCCGGATAGCGCGATGCGCGGTGCCATGCTCCAAGCATGGGTTCCCGGATCTATCGCCTGACCGTCGAGGGAGAGCTTGGCGACCACATGGAGCCAGCCTTCCCCGGGATGCTGCTCACGCGCGACCACGGCACCACCGCCCTCACGGGCGAGATCCGCGATCAAGCGGAGCTGCAGGCCGTGTTGCGCCGGGTGACGGACTTCGGGCTCACCCTCCTCGAGACGAAGGCGCTCGAGGACGGCCCCGCGGACCGGCTCGAACCCCGATCCGCATCGGGCACCACCCGCGGAAGGAGGTGACGCATGGTCTGGGCGATCTTGCTCCTGCTGGGGATACCGCTCTGGTTCATCGCGATCGGTATCGCCGCCACGGTGATCCGGAATCGGAAGCTGCGGGCTCGCTACGGCAACATCCCGGCGCGCATGAAGCGGCCCGGGAAGACCCGATGGACCCGTGGGAACGCGATCTGGATATCGGACGTGTTCGCGTTCCGCGGAAGCCCGGCCGCCTGGAGCGAAGACATCGTCCAGGTGACGGCCGTGGAGCTCCGTGACCCGAGCGACGAGGAACGACACAAGCTCCACCGCCTGGGGGACGACCTGCTGATCGCGACGCTCTCGATCGCGGATGGCGAACCCTTCGAGGTGGCCGCTCGAGCCGAGCAGCGAACAGCGCTCGTCGGGCCCTTCATGGTGGAGGCGATCCCGATGAGCGCTTCGGCGGAACAGTCAGGTACCAACGATCGGTAAGAGGAGGGAACCACGATGAAACTGAAGACAGGTCTCGACCACACCGAACGGATGCACGTCAAGGACGCCCGCGGAGCCCGCTTCCATGGATTAGGTGCCTTCGTCGGCACCGGGCGGATGCAGAGGGCGCACGTCTACACAGCGGCATCGGTCCCTGTCGATCCTGAGGCTTACAAGCAGATCGATCCTGAGCGACTGGCGAAAGAGCTCGAGGTCGACATGTGCGCCGTCAACAGCGGGCGTTTCTGGATGATGGACGAGTACGAGTTAACGGCCGGCGACATCATGAACTTCCACGGTGTCGAGATGCGCTGGGCCGGCGATATGACCGGGGCGGAGATGATCGCCCAGTTCAAGAGCGCGTACTCACCGTCGCTGATCTACCGCAACACCGACTGGGTCTGGCACGCCGGCAAGCCCGCCTACCTGCTCCGCGAGCCGGACGGCGCGGCCGTGTGGGTGCTCCAGGAGTTCACGCAAGAGGTCGACCCGAGCCTCGAGGCAGACAACCTCGACCGGCTGGGCGGCATGTACAAGAACCTGCCGGAGGGCTGGACGTTCGAGACCAAGATCCTGGACGAGGAGCTCTCGTTGAACACCGCTCGCGCGGGTGGCTGGGCCGCGATCGTCCGCGACGAGTTCGGGTGCACGTACCAGGGATGCGGTTACGGCACCGACACGGCCGCGAACTACGTGCCCTGATCCGCGGGCCGAGAGGAGGAGATGATGACCACAACCACACACAACGGTCGACCGATCGTCGAGCAACGGCAGACGAAGCTGGAGCTCTACGTCACCGCCAAAGAGGCCTATGACATGTGGCAGGAGGATCCCGAGCACGTGAAGATCCTCGACGTCCGCTCGCCCGAGGAGTGGGTCTTCACCGGCCATGCGCCGATGGCCACGCTGATCCCGTTCGCGTTCATGGCCTACGTCTGGGACGCGGAGAAGCAGGGGTTCACGTGGTCGTTGAGCCCGGACTTCATCACCCTGGTGAAGGAGCGGTTCTCCCCTGAGGACACGATCTTGGTGTCGTGCCGCTCGGGCGGCCGTGGGGCGATGGCGTGCAACATGATGGCTGCGGCCGGGTACACGAAGGCCTACAACATCCTCGACGGGATGGAGGGCAGCCGTGTCGAGGACGCCGACAGCGTGTTCGACGGCATGCGCCGCAAGAACGGCTGGATCATGTCGGGCTTGCCGTGGACCTATGACCTCGACCCCGACGTCATGGCGCTCCCGAAGCGCGAGGAGACCGGCGAGCTCCACCCTGGGAACGCCGCGGACTGAGCGGCGCCATAAGGGCGGTGGGGATCCCCACCGCCCTTATGCGGGTGACCCCCCCCGGGGGGGAGGGCGTTCGCCGTCGTTGAGGAGATGGTCACCACGGACACGATGGGATCCGCCACGCGGGCGAGCCTGCGGACACCACGTTCCGCTGGTGTCGCCGGGATCGTCTTCTCCGTGCTGCTCGGCGCGGTGTTCCTGTTGATCCGCATGTCGGTTCCATCGAGCGAGTCCGCGAGCAGCGACTGGCTGACGGACCCGCAGAAGCGGCAAGCGGTGTCCATCGCGCTCGGCTTGGTGCCGTTCGCGGGCATCGCGTTCCTGTGGTTCATCGGCGTCATCCGTGACAGGATCGGCGAGCGCGAAGATCGATTCTTCGCGACGGTCTTCCTCGGCAGCGGCCTGCTGTTCGTCGGCATGGTGTTCGTCGGCACGGCGGTGATAGGCGGCCTCCTGAGCGATCCGGTGGTCGCGTCCGGAGGCACACCAGACCCTGCCCTCTGGGACCTGGAGCGGCGGATCACGCTGACATTGATCAACACCTTCGCGATCAGGATGGCTGCCATCTTCATCTTCTCGACGACCACGATCGGCATGCGAACCGGTATGCTCCCCCGCTGGCTCGCCATCGCCGGCTTCGTCGCCGGGGCGGTCCTGCTGTTCGGGGTCAACATCAGCGCATGGATGAACCTCGTCCTGCCCCTCTGGGCGCTGGTCCTGAGCATCGACATCCTGATCAAGAGCCGGAAGATCGAGCGAGCCGGCCCACCGGACGCTGACGAGCGCCTGCTCGACGCTCCGCGTCAGTGACCGCTCAGTGCGTTCTTGACCAGCGCGACGGCGATGCCGACGCCGACTAGAGCCGCACCGAGGACGAAGCTCCTCGGCGAGACGCACCTCCCGTCCTGCCCGATGAGTACCCCGCGACACCGAGCAGCAACCCGAGCAGGAGACGAACGACGTTGCCTTCGGAGGGGGAGGGGAGCACCACGACGGGGATCGTGCACAGCGCTGCGACGGCCGCCGCACCCCCGAGCTGCGCCAGCGCGCTCTCCAGGTCTCCTCGGTGGAAGGACGCCCTCGAACGAGCCGGCTGGAGACACGGAAGGCATAGAGGTGCGCGAGCGCGAGGCCGACGTCGTGCCCGTGCCCGACCGGCGCCGGTGGCGGTTCACCCGGGTGATTCCACCCTGTCGGTGGCGCAGGCGGATCGTAGACGAGGAAGAGTGAGGTCGATGGGACGACGAAAGGGGGCCGTCTGTTGCTGTTCATCCGGGCCTTCGCGGTTCCCGAAGCCGCTGACCAAGCGGTCATAGCCCTGGAGGCGATCCCCGCGGTGGCGCACGTCATGCGACAGGCGACCGCCGACGGGCGCTTGGAGATGATCAGCGCGGATCTTCCGGCCGCTGGAGTCGACCGGGCGCTCGAGGCCCTGTCGGCGGTCGGTCTTTCCCCCGAGCACATCATGGTCGAGCGGACCAACGCGATCGGGCCGATCGAACGTCGCGGGCGATGGCTCACCTTCGGACGGGAGCCCTTGGTGTGGGCCGAAGTGGTCGAAGCGGCTCGGGAGAACGCCAGACTCCCAGCTCGGTACCTCATCTATATGGTCGTGGCGGGGGTCCTGGCCGGGTTCGCCGTCATCTTCGCGAACGCCACGTTGATGGTCGGCGCCATGGCCGTGAGCCCCGACCTCCTACCCGTGACGGCAGCCTGCGTCGGCATCGTGGGACGCCGACACCGGCTGTTCTTCCGCGCGCTAGGGACGCTCACGATCGGACTCGCGGTTGCCCTCCTGTCCGCTGCAACCCTTGCCTACCTCCTCGATGCCAGTGGGTACCTGGCGGCCCACCTTCCGGATGGGAGCGGGCTCGTGATCGCCCCATCCACGAGGCTCTTGCTTCCCGCCATCACCATCGCATTCGTCGCAGGGGTTGCGGGGATGCTCGCTGCCGAAACCAAGGCGAGTGTGGCCATCGGTGTCGCGATCTCGGTAGCCACCATCCCGTCCGCGGCCTATTGCGGTGTCGCCTTGGCCATCGGTTCGATCAACCAGGCGGCGACGGGGCTTGGGATCCTGACGGTCAACGTCGCGTTCCTGTTGATCGGAGGCGTTGTCACCCTCTCCGTCCAGCGCAGGTTGCGCGCTCGGCTCGACAGCGGTCTCGAGCGCTAGCTTCTCAGCCACACCCGCAACTCGATATGACATGGGGATGTTCTTAAAGGGCAGATCCGGTCGTGAAGCGCGTGGCGGTTCGCGCTTCGGCAAGTGCTCGATCAAGCCAAGCGGGCGGTCGATGCGGCCGACCGGGCTGACCACGCGGCGCGAGAGGCGGCGAGACACGCGAGGTCGATCGCCAAGATCGCCGCGGTGGCCCTCGTTGGGATCGTGGCGGTCTTGGTCGTGGTCCGCGCGCTCTGTCGTCGTGGGAAGGACCGTCGGCACGTTCCTCAGGTGAGGATGTTGACCGCGCGCGCGACGACGAGGATGCCGACGGTGAGTGAAACGGCCTCCTCGCCCATCATCATCAGCTTCGCCCACGGCTTGATCGCAGAGACATCGGTGGGACTGAACGCGGTCGCCGTGCTGAACGACAGGTGGAGATAGTCGACGAACGCCGGGATCCAGCCTGCCTCTGCGTACTCGGGGAGCGCCATCTCGGGGAAGACGAACGCCGGTGAGCGCCCCGACCCCGATGCTCGGGCCGCCGCGCCCCCTCTGTCGAGATCCCAGTACCACAGCCCGAACGCGATCACGTTGGTGAACCAGATGATCGCCCCGCTCACAAGCAGTATGTGGGGGTCTTTCGTGAACGCCGTGCCGTAGAAGATCGCGAGTACGAGCCGGACGACCGAACCGCTGTTCGAGACCGTGATCAACGCGATCAAGGCACCGGTTAGGATGCGGAGCCAGCGGTCGTCGCGGTCGACCCTTCCGGGATCGCCCAGCAGCAGCGCCACCATCAGGACGGTGAGCACGGCGAACATGAGCCAGTTCGCGTCAGCCAGACGGAGCTGATCCGGGAGTGCGGTGCGCATCAGCCCCGCAGCGAAGACCGCCAGTGCCATCGGCCACCGCTGCTCGCCTTTGCGTCGTTCGACCACGTCTGCCGCGAAGGATACGCGACGGAGTCCTTGCCCAGCGTCTCCTTGAGCGCCCCGCGTTCACGACCGCGAGCACAAACCTGTTGTGCCGAAATCGCGGACCGTGCTTTCGCGGGGGCGGAGGCCGCGCTCGCGGTCAAAGATGGCCTCTGACGTGCTGTTGGTACTACCTCTCTTAACCTGTGGGAGGTCCTCCGAAAGTGCCGGAAACCGTGTGGTCAGGGAATCCTGAGAACACCCCGTAGGGGTGATGGGGATCCGGGTTGAACCCTCCAGACCGGGAACGGTCAGCGTCAGTCGCGCCGGTCCTCTCGCCGGTCGCCCCGGTCGTCACGCCGGTCGTCACGACGGTCGTGGCGACGGTTCACGCCGTGCACAGCCACCGCCGCACCCCCGGCGACGACGGCCGTCCGTGCCACAGGGGAACCGACCACTCCGCGCCGTCCTGCTCGTGCACCTCGTAGAGGCATGTCACGCTCCTTCGCTCATGGCGGCTTCCTCCGCCTCGATCGATGCGATGATCGCCTGGGTCGGGATCCTGCCGTTCGCGACCAACTGCCCACCGGCCCGACGTGCGGCCGACGCGAACGGCGCCACCCAGATGTTCTCCCAGACCACCACGCCGGCCGTGCTGCCGTTCTCCATCGCCGCCGCGAGGTGCGCCACGTCCTCCGCGGCGAGGATCTCCGCGACGTGGGTCTCGAGGCCTCGAAGCTCGCCGAGGTTCTCGGCGTCGTCGATCTCGAACGCGTCGAAGCTGCCGTCCTCGTCCTTCTGGATCACGAGGAGGTCGAGGAGCCGGATCACACCGTCGTCGACCAGCGTCGCAAGCGCGTCGGCCATCTCGCCGTTGAAGCTGCTCTTCCCGGCTGGGAATTCGATGACCAGGTAATCGATCGGGCCGAGTTCGTCGATCTCGTTCTCGCTCATGTAGGTGCTCCTTCCGCCCGGACGCCATGGGACCGCTCACGCGCGCGGCCTTGCTTCGTCCAGTGTCGCTCCGTCAGAGAGGGACGACTTCATCCACCTGGGATGAATTAGGGTGCCGCCAGCGTTCGCGGGGAAGGCGTCGGGTGGATCTCATCTGGGGGATGCGGGTGGTAGTGGTCGCGGGTGTGCGCGGATGCGACACGCTGCCCTCTGTTGGGGACGGGGCGGATGTCGTGTGAGCGCGACCTCGGAAGGGCGGTCGCGTCCTGCCCGGTGGGTGGATACCGGCGCCGCCATCCTGCTCGCGATGGCCGCGGTCGCGACCGCCTGGAGCAGCTATCAGGCGAGCCGCTGGACCGGAGAGCAAGCGAAGACCTTCAGCGCTGCGAACGCGGCGCGCGTGGAGTCCACCAAGGCCGCGGACCTCGCGAACGCGCAGACGCAGGTCGACATCGCCCTGTTCATGCAGTGGGTCGACGCCGACCTGAACCATGACGAACGCCTCGCTACGTTCTACCGTCAACGCTTCCGCGATGAGTTCGAGCCGGCGTTCCAGGCATGGCTCCGTGCCGACCCGTTCCACGATCCATCGGCGCCGACGTCTCCGTTCGCGATGCCCGAGTACGTGGTCGCCGCGAAGCAGCAGGCTGCGGCGCTCGAGGCGACCGCCGACGCGGCGTCGGAGACCGCGAGGGTGTACGTGCAAAGAGCCACCAACTACGTGCTTGGCGGTCGTGCTGTTCGCCGTCGCGCTCTTCTTCGCGGGCATCAGCACGAGGCTCCCGCGACCGCGGCTCCGCATCGCGATCCTCGCCGTGGGGTACGTGGTGTTCGTCGGAGCCGCGGTGTGGGTCGCCACGTTCCCGATCAGCCTGTCGATCCGGTCGGGCTGAAGGGTGGCCGGCGCCTAGAGGTACTCGTGTTGCTTCATCCAACGCGTCGCGAAGCGCCCCCCACAGCGGCGGGATGTAGAAGGTGATGAGCCGATAGGCCATGCGCGGTCGAGGTGGCCGCCGCGCTGGGGATGCCGATCGCGATCAAGCCGGCCGTATAGCCG
Source organism: uncultured Actinomycetes bacterium (assembly GCA_963810915.1). Lineage (GTDB taxonomy): Bacteria > Actinomycetota > UBA4738 > UBA4738 > HRBIN12 > JAOUEA01. The sequence goes on from CAWEPH010000014.1 coordinate 16,859, forward strand.
GCCTCTGCCACGCCCACCCCGCCGGGGACGGGCATGAATCCGGCGAAGAGGCTGACGAACGTGTTGACGAGGATCAGCGCAGCGAGTGAGGCGGAGTACCCGAATGCCTTCAGACAGAGACCGAGCAGGATCGCGAGCACCACCTGCGCGATCAGGTTGCCGCCGAACAGCAGCAGCAGCTTCTTCGGATGCCTGAGCACCCGGAGCGCCTCCTTGGCGTCGGTCCGCTTCTCCCGGAGGATCTCCCGGAACCGGTGGAGCTTCGCGCGAGTCTTCGGCACGAGCAGCGCGATGACGAACGCGATCACCACGAGGGCGATCGCGATCAGGAGCGCCTCCCAGTTGAACGAGCTCGAGGAGCTGTCCGACGATCCTGAGCTGCTCGAAGAGAGGTTGAGACTCACGACGCCGGACAGGAGGATCACGATGATCATCAGCATCTGGATCAAGAACGTGCTGAAGCTGTCCAGCATGCCGATCGAGATCGCACCGGCACCCGGCACCCCGACGCGCTCCCAGAACCGGACCTCCAGGGCGACGCGAGCGGCCGAGCTCGGGACCGCGAGCGCGATGAACTGGACCCCGTACTGGAGCATGAGCACCGGCCAGGAACGTGATCTCCTGCAGGGTGGCCCCCATCGTCGAGAATGCCTGCGGCACCTGCGCGAACGGCGTCACGATCAACGCGGCCAGGAGCCAGGCCCAATCGGCCTGCTGGAACTCCTTGACGATGGTGTCGATCCCGACATCGGCGACGGCTGAGATGAGCGCATAGGCCAGGAAGCCGACGACGGCGAGCTTGAGCAGCGATCCCCAGGTGACCCGGCGCATCGGCTCGAGCGGAGGGACCTCGGTGCTCGCACGCTCTGCGATGTCCTTGCGCAGGTCCTTCAGCTTCATGTCCTGGCCGCGGAGCGCTTTCCGCGTCTCGCGGTCGAAGGCGGCCGGCTGCAGGAACGGCAGAACCTCGGCCAGGCCGTCGCTCCCGATCACATCCGTCGCGGCGGCGACCGCCCTGTCGGTGTCCGTGGCGAGCATGGTGGTCACGAGGAGTTGCGCGCGGTCGGTGAGCATCTCGCCGTTGGCGGCGGCGACGCGCGCGGCGCCGAGGTCGATCAGCGCCATCGATCCATCGGGACGCACCATCAGATGTTGGGCGTCCATCCGTCCGTGGCTCACGCCCAGCGCGTGCAGGTCACCCAGCACCTGCCAGCGAGTCGCGCAAGAGCCGTTCGTCGATCTCCTCCGGTGCGAGCGTCCCGAACGAGCGCCCGTTCGCATCGAGCACCAGCAGCGCATCACCTTGATCGACCTCGCCCGCGGCAACGACCGGCATCACCGATACGCCGCCGCGCTCGGCGAGCAGCGTGATGAAGGCCTCGTGTTCCACCTGCTCGAGTCGACCCGCGCTGACGCGCTTGGCACCACGGGTCCAGATCGAGGACCAGGTGGCCGCAACGAGCTGAGCGTCCCAGGCGTCTCGGCCGAAGATCTTCACGAGGAGGGGGTGTTCGTCGGATGCGGAGGCGAGGGCGAGGGCCACGCCCTGCGGCTGCAGGGCCGCATCTCGATCCGCGGTGGCCTCCACCCCGAGCTCGTGCAGCGCCTCGGTCACCTGCGCGAGGGTGAGCCGTCCCGGCGGGGGAGCCGAAGAGGAGGTGCACCAGAGCTGCCGAGGCGAACCCGAGCAGGAACCCGGCGGCGACCCCGATCGGGAGGGCGGCACCGAGGGCGATCCCGGAGATGGCCCCGATGCCGATCAGCCACCGGCCGATGAGCCGCCACGGCTTGGCGAGGTAGGGAGACGCGGTCACGATGACGGCGGTGGCGACGGCGATGCGCGTCGCGAGGTAGATCGGCGGTGAGCTGGAGTTGAAGAGCCCTTCGAGACTCGTCGACGGGTTGGTGCCGCTGACGCTGCTGGCGACGATCGCGAACCCCAGGCTGAGCGCCACGGCGAGCAGCTTCGTAGAGGAACAGCCGCTTCCGCCCCCGCGAGAAGAGAGCCAGGAGGAGCAGGGTCACGGACCAGATGATCAGGAGGTCGTACGAGATCTCCCAGAACCACCCGATGAGCCCGGGGAGCTCGGCCACGAGGTTGGCGACGGCGGTGTCCAACGTCGTCGGGCCGGGTGCCGGGAACGACAGGACGATGACGCCCAGGATCGCGAGCACCAGCAGGATCGCATCCGTAGGTCGGCGCGCTCGTGAGGCGTCCGGAGCCGACGAGAAGAGCCGGACGCCGGCGAGACGGCCGGTGTGGCCGCTTTCGGGGTCCTCCCCCTGCGTCCGCGAGCGTGGCTCGGTCTTCACCTGCTCGGCAACCGCATCCTCACCTGGCATCGCACACTCCACAGCGTCGGCCGTGGGCGTTCGAACCTCGCGCCCGTCGCTCCGCTCCTTGGCTCCCGAACGAGCCACCGATGCAGCGCACGACCTTCGGAGCGTAGTCGAGGCCGAGGCTCCTGGGGCTCATCCCACGCGGATGATGTTCGATCATCCCGCTACGGACATGGGATAACGGTCGATCCGGACTAGTCGGAGGCTGGGGTCGCCGGTGGTCCGTGGTGTGGCGACCGGGGTCTCGGTGGGCACGTCGTTCGCGTCCGACACGAACCGTGCGTCGAGCAGCCGCACGGTGAGGTAGGCCACCACCACGGCCACGATGATCAGCGGTGTCGTGCCCAGGCTGGCCTGGGAGAGGAACGCGGCGATCGTCACGGATGAAAGCGGGAGCCGCAAGACCGCAACCGTGGCCGCACCCATCAAGGCCGCCACCGCGGGCGTTTCAGACAGCCCGGGAAGGTGTGCGGCCAGGAGCCCGGCGACGATCCCGAGGAACATCGCCGGGAAGGTCGGACCGCCCCGCGCGCTGCCCAGGGATATGCCGTACGCGAGCCCTTTGAACACGATCAACAGCGCGAGCGTGCCAACGGACAAGGTCGCGGCGCTGTCGACGAGCGAGTTCATCGTGTCCTGGCCGGAGAACAGCACCAGATCGACCGGCTGTCCCGTGATCTTCTGGAAGGCGATCGCGATGGCCGCGACCGCGATGGCGGCGACGGGGATGACCACGAACGGCCGGGGCGACGAGACGCGCTCAACCCTTCGCCCAAGCTGGACGATCGCGAACGCGACGACCGCGACGGGCACCGCCAGCGCGATGACCCAGCAGATCGCGCCGAAGGTGGGCGTGGGGTAGGCGGGCAACGACAGGGGCGCGATGGCATAGGCGCTGGTGCTCAGCCCGCTCACCGATCCCATGCCGACGAACACCAGGGAGCCGATCCCCGCGGCGATGAGCCCCGGTAGCAGGATGACCGGAAGCGTCGCCCCTCCCAGCCCGGCGGCCTCGATGATGATGATGGCGCCCACGATGGGCGAGCCGAAGAGCGAGGAGATGGCCGCGAAGCTCGCGGCCGCAGCCATGAGCGCGTACACCTGCTGAGGCGCGTCCTTCTTGGCGAGCCGGATGGAAAGGATCGCGAGCCCGCCGGCGAGCGCGATCAACGGAGCTTCTGGGCCGAGCACCATGCCGAGCCCGATGGAGGCGAGCGCGGCGAGCAGCACGCCCGGGAGTTGGATCGGGGTCGTGGGCGGCCCGGACTTGAACCCTTCCGCGGGCTCGTGGCCACCGCGGCCCGGGAGGCGAGCCACGGCGAACGCGATGATCACGCCCGCGACGGCGAGCACAGGCAACGGCCACCAGGTCGGCACGGTGTCGAAGCCGAGCCCACTGGGTAGATCCTGGAACACCCACACCTGGATCCCGTGGATCGCCTCGAGGAAGCACCACGACGCCACGGAGACGACCACCCCGATGACGGCGGCGACCACGAGGAGGCCGCGGTAGCTCCTGCTCGTGAGGAGCGAGCCCGGATCGACCGGTGGCGTTGCGGCCTCGTCACTCACGGCCGCCCCCCGGATAGCATGGGACGGACCGACGCGACCGAACCGCGATCTTCGACATGCGAGCCCCCTCAGCGTTCCCTGATGGGGTGCACGCTACCTGAACCGCGGTCGGCCGCGGGATGGATCTCGGTCGAGGGTCAGGCGTCGTCGAGCGCCATCTGCTCGCTCGCGAGCTCGTCGAGCGCGAGGGCGCGGATGACGTTGCCGACGGCCGCTGCGACGCGCGGCGTGCCGACGATCGGCGCGACTGCCGCGAATACACCGCGCACCTGGTCGACATCGATGCCGACCTCGTCGGCCGCCCCGAGGTTCAACAGGTAGGCGGCCGGCGGGGCATCGACCGCGACGAGCGCGGCGATGCGCACCAACATCAGGCTCTGCGCGTCGAGCCCCGCGGTCTCCATCGAGTCCGCGTTCATCCTTGCCAGCAGGTCCAGCAGCGGTGTGTCAGTTCCGTCCGACATCTCGTTCTCCTTCCGTGGTGACCGGCGGATCAGGGATCCGAGCCTCCCATCCGAACATCAACGCGACGGTGACGCCCCGACGAACGTTTGCGGATCCGATCTCCTTGCGCAGCGAACCACGGGCATCGGAGCGCGACATCACGCCGATGGGATGAAGGACGCGCGCCGGCCGACCGGCGTCCTCGGTTGCCCCCTGCGGTATCCTCGCGTATCCGGCTGAGGGGGAAGATCGTGGATACGGACATCGGGCCCGTCGAATACATCATGCTTGGGTTCCCGGGGAATCGATTCAAGGGTGAGATCGTTCCTGCGCTCGCCGAGCTCGTCGAGAACGAAACGATCAGGATCATCGATCTCGCGTTCGTGAAGAAGGACGCGGATGGTGCGATCACGATCCTCGAGCTCGACGACGTGAGCGAGGACGAGGCCGGGGGGCTGGATGCGTACGGTGACGTCGGCGACCTGCTGAACGATGACGACCTCGTCCGCGCCGCCGAATCGCTGGAGCCGAACAACTCCGCGGCCGTGCTGGTCTGGGAGAACGCCTGGGCCTCGCGCTTCGCTCGGGCCGTGCGCAACGCGGACGGGATCGTGCTCGAGAACGAGCGGATCCCCCACGATGTGGTCGAGGCTGCGATCGACTGGGCAGCCGCCAATAACGAGGGGTGACGGACGATGCCACGAAGAGGGATGCGTCGAGGACCGGGGCTGGTGGGCACCATGGCGAGGACCGCGGTCGTCGCCGGAACGGCCACGGTGGCCGTGAAGGGCGTCTCAGGCGCGATGAACAAGGGCGACAAGCAGGCGGCGCCCGCTCAGCCGACCGCCGAGCAGACCGAGATGGCCCAGAAGGCTGCCGCCTACGACGACATGCAGCAGCAGCAGCAGATCGACGACGCCGCCGCCGCCGCGGTCGCGGCGCAGACGGCCGCTCAGGCCGCGGCGCCTCCACCCCCGCCACCGGCGCCGGCCGCCGCCACGGGTGACGATCCGGTCGCACAGCTGCAGAAGCTCGCCGACATGAAGACGCAGGGGCTCATCAACGACGAGGAGTTCGCGGCGATGAAGGCCAAGATCGTCAGCGGCTGAGGGTCTCCTGACCTGATCGCCCGATCGTCGCCTACGAGACGCCCGGATCAGGCGTCGTGGCGGCGGCTCGTGGGTGGTTGCGGTGGTCGTCGGCCTTCGTGCGGGCTGTGCCCCAGCGGCCGGCGTCAGCCCGAGCCGGTCGATCTCCACGCGCGCGAGCGGCTCGTAGCGGCCCTGCCGGATGTCCTCCCAGGGGTCCGCGCTGATCTTGCGCAGGTCACGGAAGGCCATGTCGTCGACGGCCTGCAACGCGAGGTACTCCCAAACGCCGGGTTCATCCGCCTTCAGGGCAGCACGCAGGCTGGAGCGCTCGCGTTCGACCGCGACGCGGGCGGGGATCCACACCACGAGGACCGGCAGCGTCGGGAGAAGGGTGATGAGAACGCCGATGGCGAAGGCTGCCTTCCAGACCGCGTCCTTCCCGTTCCGACCCTGTTGCGCGGTCGACGCGCCGAGCGCGTCGACCTTGTCCGCGACCGCCCCGATGCTCCCGCCGATCAGCGGGGTGTCCTGCAGCCCTCCGATCCACTCACCCACCCCCGAGACGCTGTCGCCGGCGCTCACGAGCCCATCGCCGAGCGTCCCGAGATGGTTGATGCGCTTCGTCGCCGCCATGCCGAGCATCAGGCAGAACAGGACCCACGCGATCACGAGGAAATCGATCGCGACGATCCGCTGGTGCGTCATCCGCGACAGCATGAACGTCCTTCCCTTCGAGGTGGCTCTCCAGCCTGAGCGAGCAGCGTACGTGGACTCCCCATGAGGGACAATCGCGATGCAGATCCCCGGCGAAGGGAGCGCGAACGGTGATCGGAGCCATCATCCTGGGGCTGGTGGCGGGCGCCGTTGCGCGGATGCTGATGCCGCGCGATGTGTTCCGTCGGATGAGCGGCCCCACGTCCTGGCTCGTCTCGTTCGTGATCGGCTTGATCGGGGCGTTCGTCGGGTGGCTGCTCTTCGCGAAGCTCTTCGGTATCGGCGACGACGACATCTTCGACCTCGAAGGGATCGTCGGGGCCGTCATCGGCACGCTGATCGTGTTGCCCTTCGCCAGCTGGCTGCTGCGACGGTCGCGGCGCGCAGGAACTGAAGCGGCGCCCTCCTCAGGGGCGAGGGTTCGCGATCCCGATCCGCGGGGAGTCCAGACCCGGGAAGACGTCGCTCACCGTCGATGCCTCGCACCGCTTCTCGAGGATCTCCGCGAGGACCCTGCGGTAGTCGTTCTGCCCGTTGAGGTCGCCGTCGATCAGGTCGGCCGGGGCGAGGCCGGGCCACTGGCCGTGGACCTGGCCTCCCTTGATCCCGCCGCCCAGCATCAGCACGGCCTGCCCGTAGCCGTGGTCCACGCCGCCCGAGCCGTTCTCCTCGACGCGGCGACCGAACTCCGTGAGCGAGACGAGCGTCACGTCCTGCAGCTTGGCGTTACCGAGGTCGGTCCCGAACGCCGCGATCGAGTCGGAGAGCTCGGTGAGGTGATCGTGCATCCACCCCGTATCGAACGGTCCCCATGTCGACGTGCATGTCCCAGTCGCCGTAGTCGACGGCGGCCACCTGCAGGCCGACGTCGGCCTTGATCAGCCGCGCGATGTCCTTCAGGGCGTTGCCCAGCCCCGTGTCGGGGTAGATGGCGCCGTTGGCGGGCACGTACGGGGTTCCCTGCAACGCGGTGGCGTCGGCGAGGGCGTCCAGCGCGGTGGACGACGGGTCGGCCAGGATGTCGGGCGCTCCCGCGTGCAGGCCGCGCAGGGCCGCGTCCCAGAGCGCCATCTGCGTCACGTCGTAGGCCCCGTCGAGGTTGAAGGAGTCCACCGACCACATGGCGAGCTCGGGGTTCGGCCCGAGGAACGCGGAGGCGGCGGTGTTCGATCCCATCTGCGTGGCCTGGAACGCCGTGCCCGGCTCCCGGAGGCCGAGCACCCGATCGATCCAGCCCGTGCGGACCGAGGTCCCCGGCGCGGCGCGCTCCATCTCCTCCATCGCCTCGAAGTGCGAGCGGTTCGGCTGCTCCATCCCCACGGCGTGCACCACGCCGAAGGTCCCCGCGTTCCAGAACGGCTGCAGCGACGCCATCGCCGGATGCATGCCGAACATCGAGTCGAGCTGGAAGAGCTGACCCTGCGGGATCGCGATGCCAGGCCGCCAGGTGGCGTAGTGCGGGTCGCCGGTCGGCACGATCGCGTTCAGCCCGTCGAAGCCGCCGCGCAAGGAGAGCACCACGAGCGTGTCGCCCGTGTACGGCGTGGCGCCGAACGCCATGCGCGTGAACATGTCCTCGCCCGCGATGCCCGCCACGATGCCCGCGACCCCGGCCGCCTTCAGGAAGTTCCGGCGGGAGACGGGCGGCATGTGCGGGCAGCCGCAGGGCTTGGTGGCGACCTCCGGATCGAGCGTGGGGCGGGGCTTCGTCATGGACATGTGATCACCTGATCCCGTGGTAGGGCGAGTCGAGGATGAGCGCCACCAGGTAGCCGAATCGCCACGTGACGGCGGCGTCGGTGGACTTGAGCGGGTCGCCCGCAGCCTTGCCGAGGAACCCGAGGACGGCGTTGCGGTGTGCCGGCGCGAGCGTGCGGAACACGAGGCGTCGGGCGAGGTCGTCGATCAGGGCGCCGTAGGTCGAGGGGAGCTTCTTCGGCAGGAGGTTCCTGAGCTCCGGGTACCGGAGGTTGTCGGGCCACCAACCGTTGGCGAGGCTCATGTGCGTGTTCCAACGGTTCAGCGTGCCGCCGGCGGAGCGCCACGCATCGGCGTAGTCGGGATACCCGTTCGGCTGCACCCAGGCGAGGGGCGCGTCGCTCAGGCCCTCGATCATCCAGTACAGGCCCTGGAGGCCGTCGGTGCCGGTCCCGGCGTCCGGCTGGACACCCAGGATCCGGAGCGTCGCCACGACGTCCTGCATCGGCCGGCGGATCTTCGCGCCCTTCGAGTGCTTGAAGGTCTTGGAGGCGAAGAGCTCCTGCAGCACCGGCACGATGGCCGTGTCGTGCTTGCGGTAGGTCTGCGCGAGCTTGGTGACGAGGCCCGCGGGCGGCGCATCGGAGACGAACCGCTGACAGAGCTTGTAGGCGATGCGGTGGGCCGTAGCGGGATGGTGGGCGAGGTAGTCGACGTAGTCGAGCGCCACGGCGAGGCCCTTGTTGGCGCTGGTGTTCTTGGAGGACCATCCCAGGACCTTGACGTGCCCGACGTAGTGGTTGTCCGGCTCGTAGTTGAAGGTGCCGTCGTCCACGTCGTCGTACCAGTGGACGCCGAGACCCGTGAGGATCAAGGCCGACGTGTGCATCTCGTCCTCGGTGTAGCCCGCGTCCACCCCGACGGTGTGGAGCTCGAGCAGCTCGCGCCCGTAGTTCTCGTTGGGGTTGTCCTTCGTGGACTCCGCGTTGTTGAGGTAGGTCATCATCGCCGGGTGGGTCGCCGATGCGGCGAGCATGTCCGAGAACTTGCCCAGCGCGTGGCGCCGGATCACGTTGCGGTCGTAGTCGTGGCGTGACCACCACACGTTGTCGCTGGGGTTGGCGACGTTGAGGTGGTTGGACCAGAAGTCGACCATCACCTCGAACAGCTGTCGCTTGCTCCACGTCGCGCGCACGATCGCCACGATGCCGAGTTGCTGCATCAGCTCCCAGGACCCGTTCAGCGTGCCGTACGCCTGCTTGAGGCTCATCGAGAGGTCCGGGAAGCGCGCGGCGATGAGCCTGGCCAGGGCGCGATCGTCGATCCGATTGGGGTGCAGCTGTTCGTCCAGCCAGGCGTCGGGACCCATCTTGTGGATCTGCTGGGCGAGCCGCGGTGTCGGACCCCACGTGGCGCGCCGGAGCACGTGGAGGTCGGGGTTCTTCGGCAGGAACGACGCTGCGCCCGCCGCCGCGGCGGGGGTGGCCCTCAGGAGGTTCGTGCTCAGCGCGGATCCGGCGACCGCCGTCCCCACCGCGGCGTTCCGGACGAACCGGCGCCGCGAAAGGGTGGGCGTTGCCGATACCAGACCGTCGGCTGCCGGTGTCCCCCTCACGCGGGCAGGTATCGGCAATCGGGGCGGCATACCTTGAACGCCGTAGGTGAAGTTACCGAGATCCCTCTACCAGCTCGGCCCGAAGGCACGCGTGTCCGCGATGGCGCACGGCGCGAGTGAATGCGCGTACTGGACGGTTCCGTTGCCCGCGGACCGCAGGTAGAAACACATGCCGGATGCGCTCAGTCCGGACACGAAGATCTCGTTGGTGCCGGGGTGGTAGTGCAGGTAGACGTTCCCACTGGCGATCGGCGTATCCGAATCCACGTAGGCCAGCGCCGGTTCGATCGCCGTCATCAGGGTCCCGTTCGCCGTGTAGGTGACCGTGTCTGCGTAGTAGGCCTGCTCCGCGGTGAAGGCCACGCGGAGGTCCTCCTGCGTGTGACGGTCCTGTGCCCGCGACCGCGCGCCGAGGAACGTCGGCAGACCGATCGCGATGAGGATCCCGATCACGAGCACGGTGATCAGGAGCTCCACCATCGTGAAGCCTCGTTCGTCACGCACGGCGCGTTCGTGCCAGGGCATCTCCGTAGATGTCGGCCGGACGGCCGACGGCATTGAGCCCGCCACCCGGCCGATGGACCGAAGTACCTAGGAACGGGTAAGGACGATCTGGCCGACGTCGACGCGACCCGCCCGGAATCCGCCCTCGCAGTACGAGAGGTAGTAGCGCCACATGCGCCGGAACGGCTCGTCGAAGCCGAGCGCTTCGATCTCGCGCCAGTGCGCCTCGAACGACTCGCGCCAGCATCGCAACGTGCGCGCGTACGAGGCGCCGTACGCCTCGTGGTGCCGCCATCCGAGTCCGTGGCGCTCGGTGAGGGCGCGCAGCACCTTCGGCGCCGGCACCTGCCCGCCGGGGAAGATGTAACGCCGGATGAAGTCGGGGTTGCGGTTGGACGAGTCCCAGTGGCGGTCGGCGACGGTGATGATCTGCAGCCCGACGCTCCCCCCGGGACGCACGAGCCTCCGCAACGCGCCGAAGTAGCCGTCCCAACGGCCGCTCGGGATCGATTCGATCATCTCGACGGACACGGCCCGATCGTAGGTGCCGCGATGTGCGGCGAAGTCCTCGAGACGGACCTCCACGCGATCCGCCAGCCCGCGCCGCCTGACCAGCGCCTCGACGTAGGCCGCCTGCTCTCGGGAGACGGTGAGCGTGGTCACCTGGGCCCCCACCTCGGCGGCGAGGTGGCACGCGAAGCCGCCCCATCCCGATCCGATCTCCACCACCCGCTCGCCCGCCCGCACGCCGGTCGCCGCGGCGAGGCGCCGGTACTTCTCGCGCTGCGCCTCCTCCAGGGTCATCTCGTCGCGTGCGAACACGGCGGAGGAGTACGTCATGGTGGGGTCGAGCCAGAGCGCGTAGAAGGCATTGCCGAGGTCGTAGTGCTGCACGATGTCGTGCAAGGGTCCGCGCGGTGCGGCGCCGCGGCCCAACGCCCGCCACAGCGCGCGACCACCACGATCCAGCGCGGCGGGAACCCGCGCGCGATGCGCGGGCTCGACGTGCAGGGCCGCGAGCTCGATGAAGGACGCGAGGTCGTCGGCCTCGTACTCTCCGGCGATGTACCCGTCGGCCAGCCCGATGGCTCCCGTCGTCGCCACCCGCCGGAGGAGCCTCGGGTCACGGAGCTCCACGTCGGCGTGCGGTCCGTCGGCCTTCCCGGCGAAGACGCGGCGACCGCCGTCGGGGAGGTCCACGGCGAGACGCCCGACGCGTACGCGACCACCCACCACCGACAGGATGCCGCGCTCGAGCGGCCCGAGCTTGCGGTGCCGCTGCAGGGCCGGGTGGAGTCGATCGGCGGTCTTCACCGGACACCCTCTCGAGGGAGCGAGGGAGCCACCACCGTCAGGTCGTGTGCAGGCGGGAGCCCGCGCCGCCGGTACGGCGCGCCCTTGGACCAGAGCTTCAGCGCCTCCCAGTGGATCCCGCCCATCACCTTCATCGTCACCAATGGATAGCGTGCCAGCATGCGCGCCAGCGCGCCACCCGTCAGGGCACGGCGCCGGCCGGTGAGCGTCGCCACGAGCCGCTGACCCCCGGGCGCCGTCTGGCGCACCAGCACCGCCACCCGCTCGTCGGGGATGCGCGCGCGGAAGTCGTACGTGCTCCCCATGTCGACGAAGGGCGAGACGAAGAGCTCCTTGTCGAACGAGGCGGGGATCACCGCGCGGCCTCCTTGGGTCACGGGGACGAGGTAGTGATGCCACTCGCCGAAGGTGTTCGTCACCTCGTAGAGGATCGCGCGCAGCTCCCCGTCGGGACCGTGACAGAACCAGACCGTGAGCGGGTTGAAGACGTAGCCGAAGACCCGCGGGAAACTGAGGAGGCGCACGGCCCCGCCCTCGAGATCGATGCCGGCTTCCCCCAAGCGCTCATCGATCCAGGGGCGCAGGGGCGAGCCGTCGCGCGGTCCGTGATCCCTGTTGAAGAAGCTGACGACCCCCGGGCGCTCGTACGTGAAGCCCGGCATCGACCGGTCGAGCATGGGGAGTTCCTCGAGGTCGGCCAGGAGGTACCACACGCCGTAGCTCAACCTGTGGCGCACGGGACGGACGCGCTGATGCGTGACGCGGCACTCGTACAGGCCCGAGGTGAATCGATCCGGCGCCCCGGTCGACGGCGCGGTGGGTCGCGCGCGTTCGCGGATCGTCGCCATCTACCCGCCCACCGCCGCCATCGGGCCGTGCCGCGCGGGTGTGGGCTCCGGCACCCGCCACCACGGGGCGGGTGCGCCCAGACGCGCCGCGACCTCCAGGCCCGAGCGGAGCCCGTCCTCGTGGAAGCCGAAGCCGCTCCAGGCGCCACAGAACCAGGTCCGGTTCGCCCCTTGGATCGATGGGAGGGCGGCCTGCGCATCCACGGCGAGGCGGTCGTACTGCGGGTGTCGGTACGTGAACTCGGCGGCGGCCCGGCGCGGCTCGAGGATCGGGTTGAGGGTCACGATGACGGGCGCCTCGGTCTCCAGGTTCTGCAAGCGGTTCATCCAGTAGCTCAAGGAGACGGCACCGCCGTAGCCGCGCTCATGCGCGAGGTAGTTCCAGCTCGACCACGCGCGTCCGCGCACCGGCATCAGCCGCGGGTCGCGATGGAGCACGGCCCGGTTCGTCCGGTAGCGGAACGCGCCCAGGATCCGTCGCTCCTCGGGGCTCGCCTCGGGGCCGAGGATCGCGAGCGTGGCATCCGCGTGCGTCGCGAAGACGACGTGGTCGAAGCGGTCGCGCCCGCCGCGGGCGTCGATCACCGTGAGTTCGTCCTCGTCGCGCAGGACCGCGTCCACGGGGCTCGACAGGCGCACGCCTCCCGAGAACCTCCGGGCCACGCGGTGGACGTACGCGCGGGAGCCGCCCGTCACGGTGCGCCACTGTGGCCGGTGGCGCACCTGGAGCAACCCGTGGTTGTCGAGGAACCCGACCATGGTCTCCGCGGGGTAGTCGAGCATGGCCTCGAGCGAGGACGACCAGATGCACGCGGTGATGGGGAGCAGGAAGTCGTCGCGGAACGATCGCGAGTAGCCACGGCGGGCGAGGTAGTCGCCCGTGGACTCGGTCGAGCCGGTGCCGATCAGTTCCCGAGCCTCGCGGGTGAACCGGACGATGTCGCGGATCATCCGTCGGTAGGCGCCTTGCGCGAGGTTCGACGGCTGGGCCAGCAGACCCAGAGCCCGCCCCTGATACTCGAACGCGCCCTCACTCACCGAGACCGAGAACGACATGTCGCTGGGCTCCGTCGCCACGTCTTCGGCCTGGAAGAGCCGCACGAGGTTGGGGTAGTTCCGCTCGTTGTAGACGATGAATCCCGTGTCGACCGGCAGGCGAAGCCCACGGTCTTCGACCTCGACCGTGTTGGCGTGGCCGCCCAGGCGGCCGGCCGCCTCGTAGACCGTGACGTCGTGTCGCTCGGAGAGGGCCCAGGCGGCGCCAAGGCCGGAGATCCCCCCGCCGATGACTGCGATCTTCAATGCGTGCTCCTATGGTCTCGTGTGCGTCCTTCGCGCTCGGGACCCCTACCGGATGCGTGTGATCGCAGGGTTGCGGGCCCGAGAGCCGTCGGAGGGGCCGGCTTCCGCGGTACCCTTGGAGTACCGCTGTGCTCGGATCCGATCGACGGAGCCAGCGTGTCAGAACAAGAGCAGTCGTTCGGCCGCCGAACCTCTGCAAGAGCTTGGCTTGGGTGCCGAGGTTCGGAAGGAGTGCCGATGACCGATCCCCGTCCCGTCAGCGATGAGGCGATCCTGCACGAGTTGCTGCCGACCGTCGAGAAGTCCCTCGACCGCCATATCTCCTCTACCGCAGAGTGGTTCCCCCACGACTACGTGCCGTACGAGGAGGGGCGCAACTTCCTGAAGGAGCCCTGGCAGCCCTCCGACAGCCGGCTCCCCGACGTCGCGCAGACGGCCCTGGAGGTGAACCTCCTGACGGAGGACAACCTGCCCTACTACCACCTCGCGCTCTGGCAGACCTTCGGGAACGACGAGGCCTGGGGGGAGTGGGTGCGGCGCTGGACCGCGGAGGAGGGACGCCACTCGATCGTGATCCGTGACTACCTCACCGTCACGCGCGGCGTCGATCCCACCGTGTTGGAGCAGGGGCGGATGGATCAGGCGCTGCGGGGCTGGTACCCGCAGTTCGCCGAGCAGGGCCCGCTCGACGGCGTGGTCTTCACCACCATCCAGGAGCTCGCCACGAGGATCTCCCACCGCAACACGGGCGAGCTCACCGATGACGAGAGCGCCAAGAGGCTCTGTTCACGCGTCGCGACCGACGAGAACTTCCACTACGTCTTCTACCGCGACATGGCGCAGGCGGCGATCGAGCTGGACGCCTCGGCGATGGTGATGGCGATGCACCGGCAGATCCTCAACTTCGCGATGCCGGGCGCAGGGATCCCCGGGTTCCGGAAGAAGGCCAAGGCGATGGCGACGGCGGGCGTCTACAACTTGCGGATCCACCTCGAGCAGGTGCTGCGTCCGGTGCTCGACAAGCACTTCCGGCTGGCGGAGCTGAACGGGCTCACGGACCAGGCCAAGCTGGCCCGCGAGGAGATCTACGAGCACCTCGATCGCCTCAAGCGGGTGGCGGAGAAGCTCGGTGAGACCCTGGGCCCCGTGAAGGGCGACCTCTCGAGCGACCCGATCGTCTGAATCCGGCATCGGGCACTAGGTGACCGTGATCGTGTAGTTCGATGTCGTCTTCGAGTTGGGCGACGCATCGGTCATCTCGACGTTGGAGATCACCGCGCTGACCTCGTTGCAGGTGTTGGCCGGATAGTTGTTGACGCTCACCTCACCACCGGGACCGGCGACCGCTGTGCCCAGATCCGTCACGACCAGGGTGTCCGGTCCTTGACGACACACCAGGCTCACGTCGAGCTTCCCGACACCCGAGTCCACCGTCACTGTCACGTTCGGCGTGCCCGAATGCGCCAGGCCGATCCAGTTCGTGGCGTAGTCGTTCGCGATCGAACGTGGGAGCGAGGAGGAAACGGAGTCGATGTCGTCGTTCGGACCCGCGGCCGCCAGGTAGCCGCCCGCCTCCTCGAGGCAGTACGGCTCAGCCGTGCCGCCACCGCATGGAATGGTGAACCGCAGGGCGATGCCCGCGTCGTGATAGGCGTCCGCGAGGTTCGAGTGCACCGACTTGAACGCGCGGTTGAACGCCTGGGAGTTGGTGGAGGCGTTCCGGCTGAGCTGCTCCCAGAAGTAACGGAAGATCCGTCTGCCCCCCGTCGCTGGTGCCGGTGCCGAACGGCTCCGTCATCGCCCGGAACACCACCCAGTAGGGGTACGGGAACCTGGGGTCGAACAACGGCATCGGCTTCGTGATGTCGGGCCAGAGGTAGTTGTAGTTGTCGTTGCTCGCGTTGAAGACCTCGTCCTCCATCCACGTCGCGCCGCCCTCGACCCACGAGCTCTTGACCTTCGTGGGTCCGGTGAGCGCGCCGTAGCCGTACTGCAGCGAATGGTTGAACTCGTGCGCCACCGTCGCGCGCATCGCGTTCGTCGGCGTGCCGGGGAACGGGACGAAGTTCTGGTTCAGCACCATGCACGACGCCACCGCATCCCGGTCGTTCCACGGGGTATGGGGGTTGTTGCCTGCGTACGCCGTGCTCGTGACGTACCCGTACAACTGCGTGCCCAGGTTGTCGATGCGCACCAGGTACTTCCCGCCCGGGACGTTCGTCGACGGATCCTTGGGCGGGGCCGCCCACTTGAATGACGTCACCTCCGTCTTCCAGGTGCGCTCGAGCGTGTTGGTGTACGCCGCGATCCGCACGCCGTGCAGCCGCCGCGCGTCGTACTCGATGTAGAAGTGCTTGGTCTTCTTGCGGGAGGGAAGGGGGCCTCGCGCGGACCGGCAGGGGAGCGTCGACAGCTTCTCGACGCCCGCGCGCACCGCACGCGCGGCGGGTCCGTCACCGAGTGACGGCAGCGCCTGGCGCAGGTGCAGCAGGGGCAGCGTGCCGTCCCACGGCGTGGTGCTCCGATACGCGGAGGGGACCCGCTCCGGGGAGGTGAACGCCCACAGCAGGTACCGCGCGGCCTGGGTCCCGTTGATGTGCCCGGCGGCGGCATCGCGCTGGATGAGGTCGGGGGTGGCGAGGTGGGGATGCCGCCGGTGCGCCTGCGGATGCGTGTCGTTCGCGCGGGCCGTCGGACCGGCCAAGGCGAGTGAGGCCGCCAGCGCGATGGTGGCGGTGGCGAGCGCCGCGGCGCGGCGAGCGGGGCGGACGACGTGCGGCACGGGCGGGCTCCTTGGTCGGGGGTCCGTACATGCTAAACGGCGGAAGGCCTTCCTCGACTAGAGTCCGGGCTCCGGATGGGTGGACGGGTCGCGGTGATCGGCGTGCCGTCGCAGTCGGGAGGGCGCCCGACGGGCGTGGCGCGGGGTGTGGGTGCGCTCAGGGCGGCCGGGCTGGTGCACGTGCTGCGGACCTCCGGCCACGATGTCGAGGACCTGGGCGACGTGGCCTTGCCACCGCCCGACCCGACCCGCGATCCCGTCTCGCACGTGGTGAACCCCGGCGGGCTCGCGACCCTGATCCGGGAGGTCGACCGCGCCGTGCGAGCGGCGCGCGCCCTGGAGCGGTTCCCCCTGGTGCTGGGGGGCGACTGCCCGATGCTCCTCGGATGCCTCCGCGCGATCGGCGACGGGGACCGTCCCGTGGGCCTGCTGCACGTCGACGGGCACGAGGACGCCTACCCGCCTGCGCGCTCGCCCACCGGTGACTCGGCCGACTCCGAGATCGCGTTCGCGCTCGGGGATGCCCCGTTGTCGTGGGACGCGGAGTTGGCCGCCACGCAGCCGTGGCTCGCCGCGGATCGGCTCGTGCTCCTGGGTCAACGCGACCGGCCCGACCTCGAGCGACACGGGGTGGTTTCGCTCGCGAGCCGGAGCCTCGTGATCGACGCGGCCGCGGTGCGCGGGGATCCCGCCGCCGCCGCGGTCCGGGCCGTGGACCTGCTGGCGTGGGCGCCGTATTGGTTCCACCTCGACTGGGACGTGCTGGCCAACGACGCGATGGGCGCGGTGATCTTCCCGCGCGCGGGCGGGCTCACCTGGGACGACCTGGCAACGGTCGCGCGCGAGGCGCTCGGGCGACGCACGTGCGCGGGCTGGGACGCGGGCACCTACAATCCGGACCGCGACCCGGACGGCACGTACGCGACCCGGATCGTCGGCTTCATCGCCGATGCGCTCCACGCGCGCGACCCACGCTGACAGGAGGCATGACGCACATGAGCGAGGCCAAGACGATCGCGTTCTTCCCCGAGCCCGGCGCCTGGGGTCCGACCAACAATTGCGTCGCGATCGCCAACGTGCTGTCGGAGCGGGGCCACCGGATCGTCTTCGTGGTGGACGAGTCGTTCGAGGGTGTGCTCGAGGCTAGAGGATTCGAGGAGCGCATGATGCGGATGGCGCCGCCCGAGGAGGACGCGGACCCCACGGCCGATCCCTGGGCGGAGTTCATCCGCGTGACGGCGCCCGAGTTCCGCAAGCCGACGATCGATCAGATCGAGACGGTCACGAAGCCGATCTGGGAAGCGCTCGTGGCGGGCGAGCAGTACTCGCACGAACGTGTGATGGACATCTGGGACGACGTCCGTCCGGACGCGGTCGTGACGGACAACGTCACGGGGTACCCGGCGGTGGAGCTCGCCGGCGCGCCGTGGGTCCGGTTCGTCTCGGCGAACCCGCTGGAGATGCGCGACGGGGATCTGCCTCCGGTGCTGTCGGGGCTCCCGGTTGCCGACCGGGGGGAATGGTCGGCGTTCCGGGCCGAGTACCACCGCCAGCACGAGGACCTGCTGCGGGAGCACAACGACTTCCGCGCGTCGGTGAACGTGGCGCCGTGCCCTCTGGACGAGTTCAACACCCATTCGCCCTGGTGCAACCTCTACCTGTTCCCGAAGGCGGCGGACTATGACCGTGCCGAGCCCCTCGACCCCACGTGGCACCGGCTGCAGTCCACCGTGCGGACCACGGACGCCGCGTTCGACATGGAGGAGCACCTGCCCGGGGACGGCAAGATCGTGTACCTCTCGCTCGGCTCGTTGGGGTGCATGGACGTCGGGCTGATGCAGCGGCTGATCGACGCGCTGGCGGCGACCGAGCATCGCGTGATCGTCTCGATGGGGCCGCTGAAGGATCAGATGACGCTGGGGCCGAACATGTACGGCGACCAGTTCCTGCCGCAGCCCTCGATCCTGCCGCAGTGCGACCTGCTGATCACGCACGGCGGGAACAACACGGTGTGCGAGGGCTTCCACTTCGGCTTGCCGATGATCGGCCTGCCGCTGTTCTGGGACCAGTACGACAACGCACAGCGTCTGGACGAGACGGGCTACGGCGTCCGCCTGCCCACGTACGACTGGACCGACGACGAGCTGGCGGCAGCGGTGAACCGGCTCCTCGCCGACGAGGACCTCTCCGCGCGGATGGCGACGATCGCCGCCGCCGTGCGAGCCGAACCGGGTCGCGTGAAGGGCGCCGACCTGATCGAACGGGTGGCCGTGACGGGCGAGCCCGTCACGCGCTAGGCGCCGAGGACGACCTCCGCCTCCTTGGTGCTGCGACCCACCAGCTCGAGCGCCTTCTGCACGGCCTCGGGGGCATCGGGCGCGAAGCCGTCCGCGCCGATCGACGTGGCCCACTCCTCGGTCACGGGGGCGCCCCCGACCATCACCTTCACCTTGTCGCGCAGACCGGCGGCTTCGAGGGCCTCGATCACGACCTTCTGCTGCGGCACCGTGGTGGTGAGCAACGCTGAGAGTCCGACGATCGCGGGCTGCATCTCCTGCACCGCGGCGATGATCTTCTCCACCGGGACGTCCTTGCCCAGGTCGTGGACCTGGAAGCCCACCGTCTTCAGCATCGCGCCGACCATGTTCTTCCCGAGGTCGTGCAGGTCGCCCTTCACCGTCGCCGTCACGACGAGGTCGCCCTTCTGCGCACCGCCCTTGGCCAGCAGCGCCGGCTCGACGATCTCGTTGCACTTCTTGAACAGCGTCGCGGACGCGACGACCTCGGGCAGGAAGACCTCGCCGCGCTTCCAGCGCTCGCCGAGCTCGAACATCGCCGCCGCCATGCCCTCTTCGAGGATCACGACCGGATCCACGTCCGCGTCCACCAGTCCCTGCGTGGCCTCCAGGGCGGGCTCCTTGTTGGCCGCCATCAGATTGACGCGCAGTTGCTCCAGCAGTTCCTCGGACATGTCAGGACCCTTTCGTCTGCAGTGATCGCCCCCGGAGCAACGCACGATACCGCGCCCACCGCCGGAGCCGTTAGCCGCGGCTACTTCACGTACTCCCTCTCGAAGTCGTCGATCACCTTCTGGATCTCCGACTCGGCTCCGTCGGGCAGAGGGTAGGGCTCATGCGTCTCGATCAGCTGCTTGGCTTTCTCGGTGGCCTTGGCCTTGGGGACCGGCCGTCCGGCGGCCTCCCAGTCCTCCCAGCTCGCGTGGCTGAACATCTCGGTGGGCCACACGTCGTACATGTGCTCGAGCGTGTACTCCTGGTCCAAGAAGTGGTTCCCGGGACCGACGGCGTCGATCTGGTCCACCGCGTAGTCGACCTCGGCCGGATCGCCGACGCCCTCCGACGTGCTGGCGATCATGTCGAACAGCTCGGCGTCGAGCACCAGCTGCGCGTGGCTGAAGACGCGGGCCGCGTACAGGAGGCCGGCCCCGGAGAACATGTCGACGCCCGCCACCCAGCTCGCGAATCCCGAGGCCGCGTTCTCCGCGCCCGCCTGCCAGTCGGAGGTGCGCGAGCCGCTCGCGAAGGTGCCCACCATCGACTTGAACCCGTACGCGCGGGCCAGCTGGGCGTTGGCCATCTGGAAGACGATGTCCTCGGGACCTCCGCACACGGCCGCGCCGCTGCGCATATCCATCGTGGTGGCGCACGAAGCGTAGAAGGTGCGCGAGCCCGGCTGCAGGAGCTGCAGGGCGATGATCCCGGCGATGATCTCGGCGTTCGAGATCACGAGCGTGCCGGCCCGGCTGATGGGAGCGGTGGCGGCGAGGATCGGCATCACCATGAAGCCGCAGGGCACATCGGCTTTCGCGAACTCGACGGCTGCCTGGAGCGGCCCCCCGTCGTAGACGAGCGGGCTCACGCTGCACTGGAACGCCGACACGATGGGGCGCTCGTGCATCGAGGCGCCGCCACCGGCGATCTGCACCATCTCGGAGACGGCGCGGGCCTGCTCGGGCGTGACCGCCGTCATCATGCAGATGTGCTTGCCCGTGTTCAGCAGGTTCGCCTGCAGGTTGTTGAGGGGCTCGACCGGCACGGGGTACTCGCGCGCGGACGCGGGCTGCCAGATGTAGCCGATCTGCGGGAGCGCATCGCCGATCCGCGTGGCGGTCGCGCAGTCCTCCTTGTTCGACGCACGGCGCTCGTCCGTCTCCAGGTCGACGACCTCCGCCGCGTTGCCGTCGACGCCCAGATAGCCGCGTGTGCCGTCGAGGACGAGATCGAGACCCGGCTCACGGGAAGATAGGGGCAGGTCGCGTGGGGCGATCTCCAGCATCTCGAGGGAGAGCGCCCGGGGGAACATCGCGCGGCTGGTGGCCTCGTCGATCACCGCGCCGGCGTTGCCGAGCTCCTTCAAGGTCACCTCCGAGCGGACCTCGATGCCCGTGCGCTCCAATACGTCGAGGCTGGCTTCCTGGATCCGATGGAGCTGATCCTGGGTGAGGATGTCGAGTGGCTGCTCGCGATGCTTCACGGTGCGGATCGTGCGCTCGGCCAATGTCGGGTCCTTCCTCGGTGTCGGGGCGCGTGGCGGCTCAGCAGCCGAAGGTACGCCCCTCCAGGAGGCGGGTCCACCGTTGGCTCGACCGCGGGTCATGAACGGCGTCGGGAAGGGGCCGCAGAGGACGCGGGAGGGGGGTCGGGGCTAACCTCCGTGCATGGCCGCACCCACGGGGTTCCCATCGCGACGCAGCGCGCTCCGCATCCTCGCCGACGGGAACCGCGAGGTCCGCGACCTGATCGCGCAGCTCCCGCCGCGTGCGCGCACGAGGCCCGGTCTCGGCGGGGGAGACTGGTCCCCGAAGGACTTGCTCGGCCACCTCGAGACCTGGGAAGGGTTCGCCCTCGACGCGCTCGATGCGTGGGACGAAGGTCATGGGCCCGCGTTCGAACGGGAGCTGTGGAGCCGCGGCACGAACGCGATCAACCGCGACGCCTACGAGCGGAAGAAGGGACGGTCGTTCCCGGACACGGTCCGCCGCGCCGATGCGACCCACGCCGCATTGATGGCGCGCATCGAGGCGATGAGCGACGCACGGTGGGGGAGCCCGGGGACGGCGCGCGGCCGCAAACCGGTGGGGGAGCGTCTCGGCGGCATCCTGGGCGGGCCGAAGGGACACTTCCGTCACGCGGAGGCACATCTCAAGGATCTGCGTCCCTTCGTGGAGGACCACCGGAGGTAGGCGTCTTCAGCGCTGGATGACGACCGGCGTGCCGAGCCGCAACAGTGGCATGAGGCGATGGAGCGTGCGCTCGCTCACGCGCACGCAGCCCGCGCTGGCGCTACGCCCGATCGAGGACGGGTCGTTGGTGCCGTGGATCGCGAGCTGGTTGCCCCCGCTCCACCCGGCGGGCAGGTGCGGCTGGATCCCGGAGATCCCGAACGCGAAGGACCCGAGCGCGCTTCCGGAACCGAAGGGGATCCGGTCCGTCACGAAGTACCGTCCCACGGGCGTGGGGGAGGACGGCGCGCCGGTCGCACCGCGGGCACCGAACAGGGTCTTGCCGAACTTGGTGACCGTGATCCGGTGCCGCGAGAGGTCGACGTGGACCTCGACGAAGGTGCGCGCGTGAGCCAGGCCGCGCAAGGGGATCCACCCGTGGCGATGCGGCCAGGTGTAGGGGAGCGCCACGCGCCCCCACCGGCCGTGCTTCACCGTCTCCTCGACCCATGCGGTGAGGGCGACGTGGTAGTACTTCGAGCTCGACACGAGGGTGCCGACCGCCCGTGCGCCGACGGACGGATGCGCGCGCGCCGTCATCGCGTGCGGGATGCGGACGAGCAGCTGCGGTTCGGGCCCCACGTGGGCCTGGTGGTGGCCGGTCTTCGTGACTCTCGCGCGCGGGGTAGGGGCGCGCAGAGGGGCGATCCCTTCCCCTTCCGCGAACGCCGTGGTGACGGCAGGCATCGCATGGGCGGCGTCTCCCGGCTGGTGGCCCGCGAAGGAGACCACGCCGAGGGCTCCCAGGGCGACGACAAGGGCCACGATGGCCATGACCCAGGTCGTCCGGAGACGGTGCTCGCGCGGCATCCCTCACGCATCGGCGACCGCATGAGGGCGCTTGAGGGCTTGGGTGTTGGGGGTCAGGAGGTCTGCGCCAGAGCGCCCGTCAGCGCGTCCACCTCAGCGAGGGCGGGCCGAGCGCCCAGGCGCTCGAAGGCGATGCGCGCCTCGCGCGCGACCTCGACCGCCTCCTCCGATCGTCCCTGCGCCGCCAGGCAGCGCGCCGCGCCCGTTCGCGTGAGCCCTTCCTCCAGCACGAAGCCGTAGGCCGCCCATCGCTCGGCCGCCTCCGTGTAGGCCTGGGTGGCGGCCTCGAGGTCGCCGTTCGCCTCGTCGATCGCGGCGCGTGAGGTCAGCAACGAGAGCCGATGTCGCTCGGTGTGGGCGCTCGAGGGATCGGGGATGATGGCCTCGGCCGTGTCGATCCGCCCCATCTCGACCAGCGCACGCACGACCACCGGCATCAGGAACCGCCGGTAGGCCGGGGCTCCCTCGGTCAGGTCCATGAAGGCGTCGAGCGCGCCGAGCGCGCCGGACGTGTCGCCCCGCAGGCGCAGACCCTCGAACAGGATGATCAGGGCCGGGGCGATGTACTCCGGGTATTCGATCCGGCGAGCGTCGTCGACGAGCTCCTCGGCCTGCTCCACGAGCGAGGTCGCCTCCCCGCGACGCAGGCGCACCCACGCCTCGAACAGGCTCGCGTACACACCCACCTGCGACCGGCCCTCCTGCGGTCGGTCCCAGGCCTCCATCTCGCTGCACATCTCGAGGACCGTGTCCCACTCGCCCAGATCGAAGAGCGTCTCGAGCTCGCCCATGCGCGCCCATTGTGCGCGGGCCACGAATCCCCGCCGCGTGGCCAGCTCGTCGCTCTTGCGCCAGAGCTCCAGGGCCGTGGCAGGTCCCTGGCGCGACCAGAGCTGATACGCGAGGTTGCCGTAGGCGAGCACGGTCTCCTCGACGAGCCCGAGCTCGTGCCCCATCCGCACGGCTTCCTCCAGGTCCTCGAGGCCTTCGTCGTCGCCCAGCTCGCAACGCGATGCGCCGCGGTTCTGCAGGGCGAGGACGGTCTCGCCGCCCAGGCCGAGCTCGCGGCTGAGCGCCAGGGCCTTGTCGGACCACGCGAGGCACTCCGCGAAGCTGTCCGAGACGAGGAGCTCACCCGCCTTGCGGTTGTAGACGCGCGCGAGCTCGGGGCCCGGCGGCTCGGCCTCCAGCAGCTCAACCGCCTCCGACATGAGGTCGTGCGAGCGGCCCGTGTCGCCGGTGCGGGAGTAGTGGCGGGAGAGGAGGCCCATCGCCTCACCCAACCCCTGCCGGTCACCGGTGGCACGGAAGGCGACCATCGCCGCGAGGTAGAGCTGCTCGGCGTCGGAGAACCGTCCGCTCACGCTCGCGATCTCGGCGGCGCGCAGGGAGGCCCGAGCGCGTCCCGGATGCCGCTCGCCCATCAGCGCGAACGACTTGTCGAGATAGGCGGCCGCGCGGTCCGCGTCGAGGTTGCGGGCACGCTCGCCGGCGAGCACGAACGCCGAGGCCGCCTCGTCCCGCAGGTCGGCGCCGGGCTCGGTGCCGCTCGCAGCGGCGAGGTCCAGCATCTCCCCGTAGTGGTAGGCGATCTCCTCGGCGAAGTCCGCGGCGCGGTCGCCCGTGAGTCCGAGCTGCCAGCGCGCCACCGCGAGGTGCTTCGCCCCACGTGCGGCCCGGGGGATCTGTCGATACGCGACGTCGCGGATCAGGGCGTGCCAGAAGACGTACTCGGTCTGCCCCCGCACGCCCGAAGACGGCGACGTCCGGACCAGCTCACGGCGCACGGCCAGGTCAAGCAGGGCGCGCACCTCGTCCTGCGGGACGCCCGAGATGTGCGCGACCGCGCCGGGCCAGAACACCTTCCCGATCACGGCGGCGTCGTGCAGCAGGGCCTTCAGTGCGGGAGGGAGCACGTCCAACCGCGCCTCGATCAGCGACTGCAACGTCTCGGGCACCGTGATCGCCGTGTCGGAAACCACCACACGCCCCCCGGTCGTGTGATCGAGGATCCCGCGGTCCGCCAGCATCCGCACGAACTCCTCGGCGTAGAGCGGATTGCCTCCCGAGCGCTCGATCAACATCGCCTGGGTCTCGCTGGGCAGCACCACGCGATCGAGCAGTCCCGCGATGAGGCTCGCCGTCTCCCCGTCGGTGAGCGGCGGCAGGACGAGCTGCGTGGCCAGCGGGATGCCCCGGCCCCACCCCGGACGGCGGTCGAACAGCTCGGGCCGCGTGGCGCAGACCAGCATGATGGGGGCGTGGCGGGCTTCGCCCACGACCCGCTCGATGAAGTCGAGGAACGCGTCGTCGGCCCAGTGCAGGTCTTCGAAGACCAGCACGAAGGCGCCGCCGTGCGCGAGCGCTTCCAGGAACCGTATCCACGCGGCGAAGAGGTCCTCGCGGGGGAAGGCCTGGGTGGGGTCGCCCATCCCGAGCAGCGGCTCGAGCCGGGTGTGCAGCCAGAGGCGCTCGTCCTCCTCGGCATGCGTCGTGGCGAGCGCCGCGTCGAGCTTCTCGCGTGCGGCGTCCGGGTCGTCGTCGTCGAGGATCCCCGCCTCTGCCTTCAGCACCTCGCCCAGTGCCCAGAAGCTCACCCCTTCGCCGTAGGGCAGACATCGCCCCTGCCGCCAGCGCACGAGATCGGGGAGCTCCTCCACGTGTTCGGCGAACGTCGTGATGAGCCGCGTCTTCCCGATCCCGGGCTCGCCCACGATCGTGACGAACCGCAGGGCGTCTGGCGTCTCGTGCTCGGGCACGGCCTGCAGGACCCGCCGGAAGATCGTGCGCAGCTGCGCCGATTCGTCGATCCGGCCCACGAACGGCGTGGCGGGCCCGCGCGGATCGATGCCCGTGCGCGCCAGGGCCTCCACCGGCCGCCAGATGGGCTTCCCGTCGTCGCCCGGTGCGAGCGCCTCGTAGCCGACGAGGTGCCGCGTGGCCCGGTACGTGGGGTCGCCCACCGCGATGCCGTCGACCGGCGCCGAGGCCTGCAGGCGAGCGGCGTTGGTCACGACCTCGCCCGTCACGCGCTCGCCGACCCGCGGACCCGAGGGGCCCAGCGTCACCACCGCCTCGCCGGTGTCGATGCCGATCCTCACCTCCAGGCCGTCGGCGACGCCCTGGGCGTTCATGCCGGCGATCGTGTCCTTGATCCGCAGGGCCGCGAGGACGGCGCGGATGGGGTCGTCCTCGTGGGCGATGGGTGCGCCGAAGATCCCCATCACGGCGTCGCCGATGAACTTGTCGACCTCGCCCCCGTAGAGTTCGATGACCTCCTTCAACGGTGCGTGGAACGCCATCAGCGTGGCGTGGACGTCCTCGGGGTCCGCGCGGTCGGAGCGCTCCGTGAACCCCACGAGGTCGCAGAACAGGACCGTCACCAGCTTGCGCTCCTCGCTCCCGACGCCGGCGAGTGGCGCTCCGCAGTTCAGGCAGAAGCGCGCGTGCTCGGGATTGGACTCGGCGCAGCGAGGGCAAACGACCACGGATCGAGTGTACGCAAGGCCTTCCGCGATCCGGTTGCCGGGGACCGACACGGGTCGCGTAGGCTGGCGGGAACGACCACGGAGGGAACGATGAGCGTCCTGAACGAGACCGCGCTCGGCCTGGTGGCCCCCGGCAAGGGCATCCTGGCGGCCGACGAATCCACCGGCACGATCGCGAAGCGGTTCGACGCGATCGGCGTCGAGTCCACCGAGGAGCATCGCCGCGCCTACCGGGAGCTGCTCTTCACCACCCCCGGGGTGGGCGATCACATCAGCGGCGCGATCCTCTTCGACGAGACGATCCGCCAGTCCGCCGCGGACGGCCGCTCGTTCGTGCAGGTGCTCCAGGACGCAGGGGTGATCCCGGGCATCAAGGTGGACACCGGCGCCAAGCCGCTCGCCCTCTTCCCGCGGGAGACCGTGACCGAGGGGCTCGACGGGCTGCGGGAGCGCCTTGCGGAGTACCGTGCGCTCGGCGCGGCCTTCGCCAAGTGGCGCGCCACCATCTTCATCGGGGAGGGCCTGCCCACGGCGGAGGCGCTCAGCGCCAACGCTCATGCGATGGCGCGCTACGCCGCGCTCTGCCAGGAGGCCGAGGTCGTGCCCATCGTCGAACCCGAGATCCTGATGGACGGTGATCATCCGATCCGGGCCTGCGAGGATGCGACGGCCCGGACCCTGGACGCCCTGTTCGAGGAACTCGCGAGCGCGCGGGTCGACCTCGGCGGAACGCTGCTCAAGGTCAACATGATCGTCCCCGGCAAGGGCTGCGAGATCCAGGACGACGACACCACGATCGCCGCCGCGACGATCCGGTGCCTCACCGCCCACGTGCCGGCCGCCGTGCCCGGCGTCGTGTTCCTGTCCGGCGGCATGTCCGACGAGCAGGCCACCAACCGCCTGAACGAGATGAACCGCGCCGGCGGGCTGTCCTGGGAGCTCTCGTTCAGCTACGGACGAGCCCTGCAGGCGCCCTCGCTGAAGGCGTGGAAGGGGGAGCCGGCGAACGTCCCCGCGGCGCAGGCCGCGTTGGCCCATCGGGCGAGGATGAACGGCCTCGCGCGAAGTGGGGACTACTCCACCGACCTCGAGTCGCCCGCGGCGTAGGGCTCAGGCGAACGGGTCCGCGATCGTCCGCACCGTCGCGCGCATGATGTGCCCGACGAAGGGGCGGATCAGCCTCCAGTACCGCAGGAACTTCGCCCGGGAAGCCGGGTCGGTCGTGAGGGTGCGCACGTCGTAGGTGAGGAGTGTATGGGTCGCGCCGTAGGGCCGGACGCTCAGGTTGCACGCGATCTTGCCCCATCCGGGCTCGTCGAAGGCGGCGAAGCCCTCCAGGTCGGCGGGACGCCACGTGATCTGGGGCGTCCAGAATCGGCCGATCGCGCCGAAGACGGTCTCGTTGCCGGGGCGCTCGCCCAGCACCGACCAGCCCTCCAGCCCGCCCTCGCTCATCACGTGGCCGAGGCGCATCGCTGGGGGCGGCGCGGGCGGGTCCGTGCGCCGGACCCAGGCGGAAAGCCGCGCCGGCGCGCCGCGCACCGCGAAGGCGGCGTCCATCAGGGGCGTGTGCACCGTGAGGAAGTCGAGCTCCATCGCGGCATGCCAGGTTGTCTCCGGATCCGCGGCCACCACCACGTGCTCCGCGAGCGTGGCGTCGGCCTCGGGCATCAGCTCGTCGAGGAGCATCGGCTCCTCGGTCGCTTGCGCGGTCAGTTCCAGGACAGCCTCATCGTCGGTCTGCATCGCATCCACCTCCGACTCCCACGCTCGCATGTGGACGAGCCGGGGACGGGGGCCGGTGGGCCGCCCGCGCGAGGTCCGTACGGCCCAGGTGCGAGCGTCAGCCCAGCGCGACCCCGGGCTGGTCGCCGCGCTTGCGCGACGTCCGCCGGTACACGACGAACGCGATCGCGATCAAGATCGTGGAGACGGTCAGCATGATGGTGCCGATCGCGTTCACCGCGGGGGTGGGCGACGTCCGTGCGGCCCCGTAGATCACGATCGCGACGGTCTCCGTCGAGGAGTCACGCGAGAGCTGGTTCACGATCACGAAGTCGTCCAGCGCGAACGCGAAGATGATCGCGGCGCTCGCGAAGATCGAGGGTCCGAGGAGTGGGAGGGTGACGCGCACGAGCGTGCGCGTGGGTGAGGCCCCGAGATCCATGGCCGCCTCCTCGTAGGAGTTGCCGAGGGACAGGAGCCGAGCCCGCACGATGATGACGGGGTAGGCGAGGGACAACACCACCAGCCCGGCGAGCTGCGCCGTCGATCCGAGGCCGATGAACCGGAACGCGTTGAGGACGAGCAGGAAGAGCGCCACCGCGAGGATCAGCTCCGGGGTGACGAACGAGAACAGCATGAGGAAGTTCGACGTACCGGCTCCACGACCATGCCAGCGATGCAGGGCCAGGGCGAACGCCACACCCAGGGGGACGGCGACGACGGCCGTGAGCGTGGCGAGCTTGAGGCTCTGGACGATGGCGTGCTGCAGCGACGGGTCGTGGAGCACGGAGCCGGTCGGATCCCAGGTGTACCAACGGAGCGAGAACCCCTCCCACTGGGTGTCAGAGCGGCCCTTGTTGAAGGAGAAGAGGACCGCCGTGATGACGGGGATCGCCATCCAGATCACGTATGCGAGGCCCACCACCCACATGAACCGCGTCTCGGCCCAGGGGTTGGTGATCCACTCCTTGAGGCTCTGCCGAGGTTGCGGTGCGCCCAGGCCCGCGGTGGCGCTCATGCGCTGATCCCCCGCGCGGCCCGGTTCGTGCTCCACAGGTAGTAGAGGATGGCCGGGATCAGCAGCACGAGCAGCACGAGCACCAACGCCGCGCCGCGCTGTCGGAAGAGCGGCTCGTCGATCGCCAGGACGATGGCGTTCCCGATCATCCCCAACTTCGGCGTGTCGGCGATCAACTGCTTCGTGAAGTAGTCGCCGAACATCGGCAGGCCGCAGATCACGAACCCGGCGAGGATCGCCTGCCCGGATTGCGGGAGCGTGACCCGCCAGAACGTCTTGGCTGGGCTCGCTCCGAGGTCGCGGCCGGCCTCGAGGAGCGACGGGTGGATCCGGTCGAGGGTGGCGAAGAGCGGCAAGATCATGAACGGCACGTAGCCGTAGACGAGCCCGAAGATCAACGTCGAGGGCTTCCCCGAGAGCCACGAGTAGGGCTGACTGATGACCCCCAGTCGCTCGAGCACCTTGTTGACGTAGCCGTCGTCCTGCAGGAGCGAGATCCAGGCGAGCATCCGGAGCATGTAGGAGATCCAGAACGGCGCGAAGAAGAGCACCAGGAACAGGCCCTTGAACCGCCCCGCGCGGCGGGCGAGGAAGTACGCGAACGGGTAGCCGATCAGGAGGCAGAGGAACGTGGAGATACCGACGAAGACGAACGTGTTCACGAACGCCCTCGAGTACAAGCCGTCCGTGTGCAGGATGTTCGACATCGTGAAGCTGAAGATCCCCTGTCCCGTCTGGAACCACGTCGCGGGGTTCCACGCGGGCACCGGTTGACGCAGCAGGGGATCGATCCCGCCGAACGTGACGGCGAGCACGACGTAGAAGGGGAAGACGAAGAAGATCAGCAGGTAGAGCGTGGCGGGCGCCGCGAAGCTCGGCCAGAACCATCTCGGCGCCCACGCGCCCCGTTCGCGCTCCGCGAGCCGTCGGTCGGCACGGCGCTCGCGCCGGGTCAGCGACGGAGCGCCGCTAGACACCCGCCTGCAGTTCGGTGAAGGCGGACTTCCACAGCGCGTCGAGGTCCGTGGGGAGCTCCAGCTCGCGCGAGCCCTTGGCGAAGTCGTCCTCGCTCACGATCACCGTGGACAGGTGCTTGGGCACGATGCCGCTGCTCACCATCGCCTCCGGGGTCATCGCCGACACCGGCATCTGGTATCCGGTCATGTTCGTGAAGTTGGCGAGCGCGTTCTTGTTGTCGAGGAGGTAGTTCGCGAGCAGGTGGGAGAGCACAGGGTTCTTCCCACTCGAGAGCAGCACGATCGTGTCGTTGTCGACGTTCGCGGGGTGGCCGTCCGAGCCGGGCCAGTAGTAGGAGAGCACGTCCGCGTCGGACTTGTTGGTCAGGAAGACCACTGCATCGCTGGCGTTGCCCGACCACGACTGGTGGAGGTAGGCCTTGCCTTCAGGCACGTCGGTGTAGTCGCTGTGGTCGTAGGAGATGGAGCCGACCATCTGCGCGATCGAGGCGACGTCGTCCTTGGCCTTCGAGATGGCCGCAGCGTCGGCCGCGTTCACGTCGGTGATCCCGTCGCGGAACATGGGCATCGCCAGGACGTCCTGGGCGTTGGCGAGGAGGTGGGTCTTGTCCTTCGGCGGGTTGTCGAAGAAGACGTCGTACGGGTTGTCCATCGAGGCCGGATCGATCTTCAGCTTGTCGTTCCGCCAGAAGATCCCCGTGGACCAGATGGAGTACGGGAGCGAGAACAGGGCACCCACGTCGTAGAAGGGGCTCGTGAACGAGCCGTAGAGGTTGGAGATGTTGGGGATGTAGTCGTGGTTGATGGGACGGATCAGTCCTTGCGCGATCGAGCGTCCGAGCGCCCAGACGTTCATCCCGAACATGATGTCGAAGGGGCTCTGTTTCGCGTTGATCTTGGCCAGGCCGCCGTCCATGTCCTGGAACTTGGTCACGTTGATCTTGCATTGGTACTTGTCCGAGAACGACTTCAGCAGGCCGGGATCGATGTAGTACGGCCACTGCATGACCTCGAGGGTGGCGTTCTGCTCGGGCTGCAGCCCGCTGTCGATCACCGGGTTGTCGGTCTGGATGGTCCAGGTGACGGGCGCGTCGGTCCGCGCGAGCGGGTACGGGGCTCCGGGGATGCCCCCCGTCCCGTATTGGTTCGCGCCGCCGGAGCCCGTAGCGGCCGCGCTGCTCACGGAGGTCTGGGCCCCGGACCCGCATGCGGCCAGGATCGCCGCCATCGACGGCATCGCGATGCCGGCCGCCGCGGCGCGGCGCAGGAAGGTACGCCGATCGATCGAGGCTCGTTCCTTGGGGTGCATGCTCATGCCCAGACTCCTTCTGGTTCGCGGGTCGCGCTCTTTGTACACCTACGTGAGCGGGCGCGCTCGCGGTTGGGTCCTCCAACGTAACCGCAGGTCAGGTCGACGGCGCCGCTCGATCGACCCGGTAAACTCGCTGGTGGCGCGCGTCCGCGCGTCGGCGCCCCTCGGATCCCGGAGCCCTGCATGCCCTCACGCGACGACATCCGCAACGTGGCCATCGTGGCCCACGTCGACCACGGCAAGACCACGCTGGTCGACGCGATGCTTTGGCAGTCGGGGGCGTTCCGCGAGAACGAGGACGTGAACGAGCGCGTGATGGACTCGATGGACCTCGAGCGCGAGAAGGGGATCACGATCCTCGCGAAGAACACGGCCGTGCGCCACGGCGGTCTCAAGATCAACATCGTGGACACCCCCGGACACGCGGATTTCGGGGGCGAGGTCGAGCGCGCGCTCACGATGGTGGACGGCGTGCTGCTCCTGGTGGACGCGAGCGAAGGCCCCCTGCCGCAGACCCGGTTCGTCCTGCGCAAGGCGCTCGAGTCGCGCCTGCCCGTGATCCTCGTCGTGAACAAGATCGACCGCCCGGACGCGCGCGTGGCCGAGGTCGTGCACGAGGTCGAGGAGCTCTTCCTCGACCTCGACGCCGACGAGCACCAGATCGACTTCCCGATCCTGTACGCGAACGCGCGTGAGGGCCAGGCCTCGCTCGACCGCGACGTGCCCGGCACCGACCTCGAGCCGCTGTTCACCACGCTGGTGGACCGGATCCCGGCGCCCGAGTACGAGGACGACCACCCGCTGCAGGCGCTCGTGACCAACCTCGACGCCTCGCCCTACGTGGGCCGGCTCGCGCTGTGTCGCGTGCGGCACGGCCACATCCGTCGCGGCCAACAGGTTGCGTGGTGCCGTCTCGACGGCACCGTGGAGCGGGTGAAGGTCACCGAGCTCTACGTGACGGAGGCGCTCGACCGCGTGGACGCGGAGGAGGCGGGCCCGGGCGAGATCATCGCGATCGCCGGCATCGCCGACGTCACGATCGGGGAGACCCTCGCCGATCCGGAAGACCCTCGTCCGCTCCCCGTCGTGCGCGTGGACGAGCCGAGCCTCTCGATGACGGTGGGCATCAACACGTCGCCGCTCTCGGGCAAGGACGGCGACAAGATGACCGCGCGGCTGCTGCGCGCCCGCCTCGACCAGGAGCTGGTGGGCAACGTGTCGATCCGTGTGCTCGACACCGAGCGTCCCGAGATGTGGGAGGTGCAGGGACGCGGCGAGCTCCAGCTCGCGGTGCTCGTGGAGATGATGCGTCGCGAGGGGTTCGAGCTCACCGTCGGCAAGCCACAGGTGGTGACGCGCACGGTGAACGGGAAGCTGATGGAGCCGATGGAGCGCGTGGCGATCGACGCTCCCGAGGACTACCTCGGCGTGATCAGCCAGCTGCTCGCCCTCCGTAAGGGCCGGATGGAGCACATGGTGAACCACGGCACGGGCTGGATCCGCATGGAGTACCTCGTTCCCGCCCGCGGCCTGATCGGCTTCCGCACCGAGTTCATGACCGAGACGCGCGGGACCGGCCAGCTCCACCACGTCTTCGAGGGGTACGAGCCGTGGCACGGCGAGCTCCGCACGCGACCGAGCGGCTCGTTGATCGCGGACCGCACAGGCATGACGACGCAGTTCGCGTTGATGAACCTCCAGGAGCGCGGCGCGATGTTCGTCGGCCCGGGCGAGGACGTGTACGAGGGCATGATCGTCGGCGAGAACGCACGCGCCGACGACATGGACGTGAACCCCACCAAGGAGAAGCACCTCACGAACATGCGCAAGGCCAACGCCGAGGAGCTCGTGCGGCTGATCCCGAAGCTGCAGCTCTCGCTCGAGCAGGCCCTCGAGTTCATCCGCGAGGACGAGTGCGTGGAGGTCACACCGAACCACGTCCGCCTGCGCAAGGTGATCTTGGGGCAGAACGAGCGCGTGAAGGCCGGCCGCCGCGCCAAGCCCGCGCACTGAGGATCCGTTCCGCGCGCGGTCGACGCGCGAGCGGATAGGGTCGCGGGATGCCGAGACGCACGATCGACGGCGACCTCCCGGCGCCGATGCTCGCGAAGCTCCAGCCCGAGATGCCGACGGGCTCCGGCTGGACGTATGAGCCCAAGTGGGACGGGTTCCGCACGATCGCCGCGGTCGACGACCCGATCCCGCGGCTCGCGAGCCGCGACGGCCGGCCGCTGGGGCGCTACTTCCCCGAGCTCATCGAGCTGCTCGAGGCGGCGGACGGAGGACCGTTCGTGGCCGACGGGGAGATCGTGCGCGTCGACGGGGCGTCGATGGAGTTCGACCAGCTCCAGCTCCGCCTCCACCCGGCGGAGTCGAGGATCCGGAAGCTCGCGGGTGAGATCCCCGCATCCCTCGTCGTGTTCGACCTCATCCGCGAGGGCGACGACGACCTCGCGCCGCTCCCGCTCCGCGAGCGCCGAGCGCGTCTCGCGGGGCTGGCTCGACGGCTCGGCTGGGCGCAGGCTCCCGGCGACATCCCGACGATGCCGGCGTCGCCCACGATCCTCGTGGCCCCGTGGACCGACGACGTGTCGGTCGCGGAGGCCTGGTTCGCCGACGAGGAAGGCCTCGGACAGGACGGCGTGCTCGCCAAGCGCGAGGACCAGGCGTACCTGGCCGGGGAGCGCGGCTGGGTCAAGGTGAAGCACCGCCGCACCCTCGACGTGGTGGTGGGCGGGTACCGGCTCTCGAAGGAGGGCGATGGGATCGGGGCGCTCCTGCTCGGTCTCTACGGCGACGGCACCCTGCACTACGTCGGCCACACGTCGTCGTTCAAGGCCGCGGAACGCCGCGAGATCCTCGGGGTGCTCCGCGAGCTGGAGGGTGGGGTGAGCTTCGAGGGAGGGCGGGCGCCGGGCGGTCCGAGCCGGTGGACGGGGGGCAAGGATCCGGAGTGGGTCGCGATCCAGCCGATCCTGGTCTGCGAGGTCACGATCGACCGACTGCAGTACGGCCGCTTCCGCCACGCGGCGACGTTCGTGCGATGGCGCGACGATCGGGACCCCCGGAGCTGCACCTTCGAGCAGCTGGGCGCCGACCCCCCGAGCTGGCCGGAGGAGCAGGGCAACTAGTCCGTTACGGACTAGGTGTCCGTGCGGGAGCGACCTCCTCGCCTGTTGCCCTTCTCGGCCTTGCGCATCTCTTCCCATTCGGCCACGCGGCGTGCGCGCGACGGGTTGACCCGGATGGGCTCGTCGTCTCCTTCGGGGAAGTGGGGAGGCCACGGCGCGTCGCCGAGGCCGCCCGCCGCATCGCGTTCCGCGAGCGCCAGGAGCGAGTCGAGCGTGCCGACGTGCGCGTCGATGTCGGCGCCCGGGTCGCCGATGGTCTCCAGGCGATCGGGCACCGTCCGCACGGTGAAGCGTTCGGCATCGACGTCGGCGACCTCGTCCCAGGCCAGCGGCGTCGAGACGCGGGCGTCGGGCATCGGCCGGATCGAGTAGGCGCTCGCCACCGTGCGGTCGCGGGCGTTCTGGTTGTAGTCGAGGAACACCCCCCGGCGCTCCTCCTTCCACCACGCGGTCGTGGCGACCCCCGGCATCCGCCGCTCCACCTCGCGGGCGAACGCGAGCGCGGCGCGACGGGTGTTCGTGAAGCCGTGCCGACGCTCGATGCGCGCGTTGACGTGGATCCCCCGCTTGCCGCTCGTCT
The DNA here is from genome assembly GCA_963810915.1 of uncultured Actinomycetes bacterium. Classification (GTDB taxonomy): domain Bacteria; phylum Actinomycetota; class UBA4738; order UBA4738; family HRBIN12; genus JAOUEA01. Next base: position 51,366 of record CAWEPH010000014.1, read on the forward strand.
TCGGGAACCCGGTGAGTCCGTGCTCGGCGAGCACGTCCCGGGCCATGAGCGCGACCTGCCGCACGTCGTCCCACGGAACGCCCGGCGTCGGGTCGAGGTCGACGCGCAGCTCGTCCGGGTGATCGACGTCGTCGGCGCGCACGGGCCACGGGTTGCACTCCAGGCACCCGAGCGTGGCCGCCCAGACGAGCGCCGCCTCGTCATCCATCACCGGCATCAGCGCGTGCCGCCCGCTCGGGAACGTGATCGTGGCGGTGCGGACCCAGTCGGGGGCGCCTTTCGGCAGCCGCTTCTGATAGAAGGAGCCCTCGCCGTCGTCGGCGACCCCCGCGGGGAACCGATGCAGGATCGCGGGTCGCCGGCGGCATCCGGCCAAGGCGGCCTCGGCCACGCGCGCCCAGTACGCCGACGACCTCGAGCTTGGTGATCGGGCCGCCCGGTGCGTCCGGGAAGTAGACCTTGTCCGGGTTCGTCACCCGCACGTCGCGTCCTTGGACCTCGACGATATCGGCCGGCGTGGTCATCGTTCGAGCCTACCCTCGTGGCGCCAGGCGGTGTCGTCGCGCACGTCGCGGGTACGCTTCCCGTGCCTCGCGGCGCACCGATGGAGGTGGATCCGGACTGGTAGAGACGACGCCGGCCTGGGCCGACGCACCGTCGGTCGACGTCGCCGCGACGATGCCGGTCGCCGGGCGTCCTGCAGGCGCTCGGCTCCGGCGCCGGACGGGCTCTCCTCGGCGGAGGCGGAGATCCGCCTCGCGCGCGTCGGACCGAACGCCGTCCGCACGCACCACGCGAGCGCGTGGCGCGTGTTCCTCGCTCAGGTGCGCAGTCCCTTGCTCCTCCTCCTGCTCGCCGCGGCCGCGGTCTCCGCCTTCGTCGGCGAGGGCGTGGACGCCGCCATCATCGGCGTCATCGTCGCGGCCTCGGTCGGGCTCGGGTTCGTGAACGAGTACCGCGCCGACCGGGCCGCCGAGGCGTTGCACTCGCAGGTCCGCCACATCGTCACCGCGCTCAGGGACGGATCGCCGACCGGCATCGAGATCACGCACCTCGTGCCCGGCGACGTGGTCCTGCTCGGCATCGGCGACCGTCGTGCCCGCCGACATGCGCCTCCTGAGCGCGGACGGGCTCGAGTGCGACGAGTCGATCCTCACGGGGGAGGCGGAGCCCGTGAGCAAGGACGCTCGCGATCGACGGCGGCGAGGGGCCGGCCGACCCGTCGTCGCAGCGCGCTGTTCATGGGGACCGTCGTGCATCGGGGGTCCGCGCGCGCGGTCGTCGTGACGACGGGACCGCGCACCCGGTTCGGACACATCGCGATGGGGTTGGGGGAGCGCCAGCCGCGCACCGAGTTCCAGGAGGGGCTCGCCCGCTTCTCCGGGCTCCTCGCCAAGGTCGCCCTCGTCCTCAGCGTCGCGATCCTCGCGATCAACCTGCTGCTCGGCCGTCCGTGGATCGACGCGATCCTGTTCGCGCTCGCGGTGGCGGTCGGCATCACGCCCCAGCTGCTGCCGGCGGTCGTCTCGACGAGCCTGGCGAGCGGATCCCATCGTCTCGCGGCGCGCAAGGTGCTCGTGAAGCGGCTCGTCTGCATCGAGGACCTCGGCGACATCGACGTGCTGTTCTCGGACAAGACCGGGACCCTCACCGAGGGGCGCGTGAGCTTCGATCGGGCGATCGATCGCGAAGGCGATCCCTCGGATGCCGTGATCGAGCTCGGGCTGCTCTGCAGCGAGGCCGGCGTCGCGGAGGGCGACGGCGCGAGCGGCGACCCTCTCGACCAGGCGTTGCGGGCGGGCGCCGGCGTCGCCTCCTCGGGATCCGACGGCGCGCGCCTCGGGGTCGTGCCCTTCGATCACGATCGGCGCTGCACCTCGGCGCTGGTGGAGCGCCAGGACGGGCGGATCCTGATCACGAAGGGTGCCCCGGAATCGGTGTTCGCGCGCTGCGCCGAGGTGTCCGAGACCGACCGGCGCATGGTCGACGCCGAGTTCGCGAAGGGCAACCGGGTGGTGGCGGTGGCGACGCGACCCGCGCCCGACCTCTCCACGGTGTCGGCCGCCGACGAGCGCGACCTGGTGCTCCGGGGGTACCTGATCTTCCTCGATCCCCCGAAGCGCTCGGCCTCGGCATCGGTCGCGCGGCTCCGCGACCTGGGCGTGGCGGTGAAGATCGTGACGGGCGACAACCCGGTGGTGGCCACGACCGTGTGTCGCGAGCTCGCGATCCCCGTCGACGGGGTGCTCACCGGCCCCGAGGTCGAGGCCCTCGACGACGATGGGCTCCTCGCCGCCGTGACCGGGGTCTCGATCTTCGCGCGCGTGAGTCCGGAGCAGAAGGCGCGGATCCTCCGGGCCCAGCGCACGGCGGGCTCCGCGGTGGCGTTCCTCGGCGACGGTGTGAACGACGCCCTCGCGTTGCACCACGCCGACGTCGGGATCTCGGTCGACTCGGCCGTCGACGTCGCCAAGGACGCGGCCGACATCATCCTGCTGGAGCACGATCTCGATGTGCTCGCCGACGGCGTGGTGGAGGGCCGGCGCACCTTCGCCAACACGATCAAGTACGTGCGGATGGGCACGTCCTCGAACTTCGGCAACATGTTCAGCGTCACCGTCGCCTCGGCGTTCCTGCCGTTCCTGCCGATGCTCCCGTTCCAGATCCTGCTGAACAACCTGCTGTACGACACGAGCCAGCTCGCGATCCCGACCGACCACGTCGATGCGGAGCAGCTCCTGCGACCCTCGCATTGGGACGTGGCGGAGATCCGGCGCTTCATGCTGCGGTTCGGGCCGATCAGCTCGGCCTTCGACATCGCCTCGTTCGCGGTCCTGCTCTGGGTCTTCCACGCGACCGCGCCGGCGTTCCGCGCAGGCTGGTTCATCGAGTCGATCGCCACGCAGACGCTGGTGGTGTTCGTGATCCGCACCCTGCGCGTGCCGTTCCTGCGGAGCCGTCCCTCACGCACGCTCGCGGTCTCGGTGCTCGCCGTCGTCGTGGTGGGCATCGCGATCCCGCTGTCGCCGATGGCCGCCACCCTGGGGTTCGCGACCCCCCCGATCGGCTTCATGGCGTTGATGGTGCCCTTCGTCGCCGTGTACCTGGCGGCGGTCGACGTCGCCAAGCTCTTCTTCTTCCGCGAGGTGGCGCCGGCGCCGCGCAAGCTGCGACGGGCGCGACCCCATCGGATCCATCGCATCGCCGCCCGCTGGAGCCACCACGAGGCGTTGCCCGCTCCCCAGGTGCCCGCCGCCTAGGAGCCCGCGCCGCCTCGGCCCTCGCCGGACTCCTTCACGGCGCGCAGCACCGTGTCGCCGATCTCCGCGGGGTTGCGCACCACCCGGTGGCCGTGGGACTCGATCGCGTCGAGCTTGGCCGTCGCCGTGTCCGCCTCGCCGCTGATCACGGCGCCCGCGTGGCCCATCCGCCGGCCGCGCGGCGCCGAGACGCCCGCGATGAACGCCACGAGCGGCTTCGTCATGTACTGCGCTGCCCAGGCCGCGGCGTCGACCTCCTGCTGGCCGCCGATCTCGCCGATCATCACCACCACGTCGGTGTCGTCGTCGTTCTCGAAGGCCTGCATCACCGTCTTGAAGTCGGTCCCGTTGACCGGGTCGCCGCCGATGCCCACGCACGTCGACTGCCCGAGTCCCAGCGCGGTCATCTGCGAGACCGCCTCGTAGTTGAGGGTGCCCGAGCGGCTCACGACGCCCACCCGGCCCTTCAGGTAGATGTGGCTCGGCATGATGCCGACCTTGCACGCGCCCGGCGTGATGATGCCGGGGGAGTTGGGGCCGATGATCCGCGTGGAGCGCCCGGCGAGGTAGCGCTTCGTGCGCACCATGTCCTGCACGGGGACGCCGTCGGCGATGATCACCGCCACCTCGACGCCGGCGTCGACCGCCTCCAAGAGCGAGTCGGTCGCGACCTGGGGCGGGGTGAAGATGCCGCTCACCGTCGCCCCGGTCTCCTCGACCGCCTCCTCGACGCTGTTGAAGACGGGCAGGCCGAGGTGCGTGGCGCCGCCCTTGCCGGGCGTGACGCCCCCGACCACCTTGGTCCCGAACGCCATCGCCTCCTCGGCGTGGAACGTGGCGTGCTGGCCGGTGAACCCCTGGAAGATGACCCGCGAGTCCCTGTCGACGAACACGCTCACGCGGGCACCTCCTGGCGTCGACCGCGGCGACCGCCTTGGAGGCCGCGTCGTCGAGATCGTCGGCCTGGATCAGCGTCAGGCCGCTCTCGTCGAGGATCCGGCGGCCCTCCTCCACGTTGGTCCCGGCGAGGCGCACGATCACCGGCACGCGGATCTCCTGGTCCCGCGTGGCCTGCACCACGCCCTGCGCGATCCAGTCGCACCGGTTGATGCCCGCGAAGATGTTCACGAGGATCGCGCGCACGTTGGGGTCCTTCAACACGATGCGGAAGGCGTTCGCGATCTTCTCGGGGCTCGCACCGCCCCCGACGTCCAGGAAGTTCGCGGGGCGGCCCCCGTGGTGCACGATCGCGTCCATCGTCCCCATCGCGAGGCCGGCACCGTTCACGATGCAGCCCACCGAGCCGTCGAGCGCGATGTAGTTCAGGCCGTGGCCGGTGGCCTCGACCTCCTTCGGGTCCTCCTCGTCGAAGTCGCGCAGCTCCACCACGCGGCCCTGGCGGAACAGCGCGTTGTCGTCGAAGCTCATCTTGCAGTCGAGCGCGACCAGCTCGCCGTCCTCGGTCTCGATGAACGGGTTGATCTCGAGGAGCAGGCAGTCCTTGTCGCGGAAGAGCCGGTAGATGCGTCGCAGGAGGCGCGTGAAGGACGTGGTGCGGTTGCCCAGGCCGATCGCCGTCGCGACCTTCCGGCATTGGAAGTCGAGCAGCCCGACGCCCGGGTCGACGTACTCCTTGTGGATCGCATCGGGATGCGCGGCCGCGACCTCCTCGATGTCGACGCCGCCCTCGGCGCTCGCGATGACCACGATGCGTTGGGAGTCGCGGTCCACGACGAGCGAGAGGTAGAACTCGCGTTCGATCCGCGCCGCCCGTTCCACCAGGAGGCGACTCACGACCTGTCCGCGGCTGCCCGTCTGTTCGGTCACGAGCGTCGAGCCGAGCATCCGATCCGCGATCTCGGCCGTCTCGGCGGGCGTGTTCGCGATCTTCACCCCGCCCGCCTTCCCTCGGCCCCCCGCATGGATCTGGGCCTTCACCACCCAGCGGCTGCCGCCGAGCTCCTCGGCGACGCGCGCCGCGGCCTCGCGACGTGTAGATCACCTCGCCCCGGGGCGTCGGCACGCGGTAGGAGCGCAGCAGCTCCTTCGCCTGGTACTCGTGGATGTTCATCGGTCACCTCCGCGCGTCTCGATCTGCTCGACCTGACGGATCAGGTTCTCGGCCATGCGGATCGACGCGGCGTCGATCAGCCGCCCGTCGAGCGAGACGGCCCCCTTGCCCTCCTTCGCGGCGTCCTCCATGGCCTGGAGGATCCGTCGGGCACGCTCCACCTCGGCGGGCGCGGGGGAGAAGACCTCGTTCGCGAGCGCCACCTGGGAGGGATGGATCGCCCACTTGCCCTCGCATCCCAGCGCGGCCGCGCGCCGGGCCGCGCTGCGGTACCCGTCGGCGTCGTTGAAGTCGCCGAAGGGGCCGTCGATCGGACGGAGTCCCTCGGCGCGACACGCCGCCACCATCCGGCTGATGCCGAAGTGCCACTGGTCGCCCCAGTGCGTGTGGCGCGCGCCGGTCGCGGGGTCGGGGTCGGTGAGCACGGCGTAGTCGGGGTTGGCGCCGCCGATGTTCGTCGTGCGCGCCCGCACGCTCGCCGCGTAGTCGGCCACCCCGAAGACCATCGCCTCGAGCCGGTCGGGTCGCGCCCGGCTGATCGCCTCGACGTTCGCCATGCCGGCCGCCGTCTCGATCAGGATGTGGATCCCGATCCGCCCGGGCTCCCAGCCGTTGCGCTGCTCGATCTGGTCCAGCAGCGTGCCCACGAACGCCACGTCGCTGGGCGCGCCCACCTTGGGCACGAGCACCGTGTCCAACACGTCGACCGCGCGCCTCCACCACCTCGACGATGTCGCGGTAGCACCAGTGCGTGTCGAGCCCGTTCACGCGCACGCTCACCGCGGTCGTGGACCAGTCGTGCGCCCCCAGCGCCTCGATCACGTTCGCGCGCGCACCGCTCCTTGTCGTCGGGCGCGACGGCGTCCTCGAGGTCGAGGAACACGACGTCGGCGCCGAGGGTGGCGGCCTTCTCCATCGCGCGGAGGTTGGTGCCGGGGACGGCGAGCTCGCTGCGGTGCAGCCGGTCCTTGCGCGTCATGGCGCTACCGGGGCAGCACGGCGTCGAACGCGGCGAGCACCCGATCGGCGGTCTCGCGGTTCGCGTTCACGCCCATCAGCCCCACGCGCCAGATCGGCGGCGCCTTGGGGCCGAGCCCGCCGCCGACCTCGATGCCGTGCTCGCGCAGGATCCGGGTCTGGATCTCCTTGCCGTCCACGCCCTCCGGCACCTTGACCGCGGTGAGCTCCACGAGCTGGTGCTCGGGATCGGCGAGCAGCTCGAAACCGCGGCGCGCGGATCTCGTCCTGGAAGTACCGGCCGGCGTCCGCGTTGCGCGCCCACCGCGCCTCGAGTCCCTCCTCGAGGGCGAGGCGCACGCCCGTGTACAGCGCGTAGTACTGGAGGATCGGCATCGTGTGGTGGTAGGTGATCGGCCGGTCGATCCAGTACTTCGAGAGCTCCTCGAAGTCGTAGTAGTAGGGGACGGGCGCCGGTGTGCCGGCGCATCGCCTCGATCGGCCCGGTCGCTGATCGTCACGGGCGCGAGCCCGGGCGGGCACCCCAGGGCCTTCTGCGAGCAGGAGTAGGCGTAGTCGAGCCCCCACGCCGTCGGCCTCCACCGCCTGGCCGCCCAGCGAGGTCACGCAGTCCGCGTAGAGGAGGGCCTCGGATCCTGCCGGCGCGCATCGCCTCGGCGAGCTCCTGCAGCGGGAACTCGGCGCCCGTGGAGGTCTCCGCGTGCACGACGCTCACGATCTTGGTGTCGGGGTGGGCCGCGAGCGTGTCCATGATCGCGTCCACCGAGACGATCTGGCCGAAGTCGGCGGTGAGCTCGGTCACGTTCGCGCCCACGCGGTGCGCGAAGTCGTTGAGGCGCGAGCCGAAGAACCCCCAGTGACAGCTGATCACATCGTCGCCCGGATCGACGAGGTTCATGAACCCGGCCTCCATCGCGGAGGTGCCGGAGGACGAGAGCGAGAGCGTGAGACCCTGGTCGCCGCGGCGCCAGAGCGCGCGCAGCCCCGCGACGAGGTCCAGCAGGATGTCCCAGAAGTCGGGGTCGAGGTGCCCGTTCATCGGGAGCTGCATCGCCTCGAGCACCTTCGGGTGGACGTTGGAGGGGCCAGGGCCGCAGAGCAGCCGGTCGCCCGGGTCCAGCGCCGGGATCGTCGTGACCTGTCCTTCCGCCATGGGTCCCTCCCTCATGTGCCGGCTCCGCGGACAGGAGACGGTGATTGAACGGCCGTTCAAACGAGGGGCTGAGTATGGCACAGGTCCGTGCCCGCACGGAAGTCGGGCCCCTGACCTGCGGACATGCGCGCTAGCCCGTGTTCTGCAGACCCTGCGGCCACACCGCTGATCGTCGCCTGCACCAGACGGTCCGTGCGCCCTCCCGCGGTGCTCGTTCAGGAACCGCAGCTGCAGGAAGGAGAGCGCGTCGACGTACGGGTTGCGGAGCTCGATCGCGCGCTGCAGCTCGGGCTTGCAGTCGAGGAGGCGCCCGTGCCCGGCCACCGCGAGCACCAGGTCGCTGGTGCGCGCGAACTCGTCGCGGATGGCCCGCGCCAGGTCGTCGCGCTCCCCGCGCGCGAGGTACGCCTCGGCGATGTCCGCATCGGCCTTCGCGAGCGACAGCTCGGCGTTCTCGATCAGCGCGGTGAAGAAGGGCCAGTCGCGGAACATCCGGCGCAGCCGGGCGAGCCCCTCCGCGCTCGGCGGCGACCGCGGCCAGTCCCGTCCCGAGCCCGAACCATCCCGGTAGGTTCACGCGGCTCTGCGCCCACGCGAACACCCACGGGATCGCGCGAAGGTCGTCGAGGTCGTGGGCGTCGTCGGCAGACCGCGCGACGGGCCGCGACCCGATGGGCAGCGCGGCGAGCCCGTCGATCGGGGTGACGCGTCGGAAGAACCCGACGAAGCCCGGGAGCTCGCACGAGCTCGGTGTAGGCCGCCTGGGACGCCTCCGCCATCACGTCGATCTCGCCGCCGAACGGGACGGCCGGATCATCGACGTCGCCCTGCCGGTCGACGCGGAGCACCGCGTTCGTGAGCTGCTCGAGGTGGCGCTCGGCGATCGCGGCGTTGCCGTACCGCGCGAAGGCCACCTCGCCCTGCTCCGTGACCTGGAAGCGGCCTCGCACCGACCCGGGAGGCTGGCCGAGGATCGCGCGGTTGGTGGGCCCGCCGCCGCGCCCGAGCGCGCCGCCGCGTCCGTGGAAGATCGTGAGCCCCAGTCCGCGCGCGCGCGCCCAGGCCGCGAGCGCCGCCTGGGCTCGATACAGCTCGAGGTTGGCGGCGAGCATGCCGACCTCCTTGGCCGAGTCCGAGTAGCCGACCATCACGTCGAGGACGATCCCCGTGGCGGGCGAGGCGTCGCCGCACCCCGGGCATCGCGAGCCACCCGTCGAGGATCCGCGGCGCGGTCGCGAGCTCGCGACGCGTCTCGAACAGCGGCACCGCGCGCACGTCCGGCGGGATGTCCGGCGCGGCCAGGCGCGCGAGCCGGGGCACCGCCTCGAGATCGTCGGGGCTGCGCGTGAAGCTCACGATCACGCGGTGACAGGCCGCGCCACCCGAACCGGTCCTGGATCCGACGGATCGCGCGGAACGTGGCGGCCACCTCCGCGGAGGCGGGCGAAACGGCGCCGTCGCCCCGGAGCTCGTCCACGGCCGCGCGCAGCACGTCTGCGTGCTGACGGACATCCATGGAGGCGAGGTGGAACCCGAACGTCTCCACCTGCCAGCGCAGGTGCTGCAGGTCGCCCCACGCGAGCGGCGCAGCGCCCCCTTCGTCCAGCGACCGCTGCAGGACGTCGAGATCGGCGGCCAGCTCGTCGGGGCTCGAGAAGCCCGAAGGCGCGCCGGTCCGGGTGGCCGCCAGGCGGTGCGCCGCCAGCCCGAGCTTGCGGCGATGCGGCGCATCCGGGAGCTTCCGCTCCAACTCCGCGGCCACGTCCGGCAGCCGGGCCGCGTCGCGCCGAAGCGCTGCCCGCAGCGTCCGGCTCGGCGGGACGTCGCGATCGGAGACCGAGAGCGTGCGCGCGATGCGCCGGGCCGCCGCCTCGAGCCCGCGCAGGACGTGGTCCGACGCGATCGCGACGGCGGCCTCCGTGACCTCGGCGGTGACCGACGGGTTGCCGTCGCGGTCCCCGCCCACCCAGGTGCCCCACCGCAGGAACGGCTGGAAGGGCGGGCGGCGCCGTCCGGCACCGTCGGGGTCGAGCGCGCGATCCATCTCGCGGTAGACGAGGGGCAGCGTCGTGAACAGGGTGTGGTCGAAGAGGGCGAGGATCGCCCGCACCTCGTCGAGCGGCTCCGGTCGATGGCGTCGGATCGGATCGGTGAGCCACAGCCCGGTGATCTCTTCCGCGAGCCTCCTGTCGACCTCGCGCTCCTCGGCCCGATCGAGCTCCGCGCGCTCCCGGGCGCCCAGAAGATCCCCGATCCGCCAGAGGTGCTCGACCACGGCGCGGCGCTTCGCCTCGGTGGGGTGCGCGGTGAGGACGGGCATGATCAGGAGCCCCTCGAGGGCATCCGGCGTCAGGTCCGTCAGGGCGGCGAGCGAGTCCTCCAGCGGGCGTGCGCCCCTGCTGCGGGACCGCAGTGTGCGTACCCGGTGCCGCTCCTCGGCCACGTTCACGAGTTGGAAGTAGGCGGTGAACGCCCGGATCACGTCCTCGGCGCGTGCCCGGTCGAACCCGTCGACGATCGCGATCACCCGCCGCCGGCCCGCCGCCGAAGGCCGCTGCCTGAGCCCGATCGCGGCCTTCCGGAGGCGCTCGACGTCATCGAGCAGGCCGGCGCCCCCGTGTGCGGCGACGGCGTCGCCGAGCAGGGTCGTGAGCAGACGGACGTCGCGCCGCAGCGGATCGGGTAGCGGCCGCTCCCGGCGGCCGGTCGGTGCGGCCGCGGGTGCGGTCACGGCTGGCTCACCCCTTGAACGCGTCTGGGTTCAACAGCGTAGGCGGCCTGACGCCATCGAGCGCCGCGAACACGTTCTCCACGGTGAGGGCACCCATCGCGTTGCGGGTGTCGACGGTGGCCGATCCGAGGTGCGGGATCACGACGGCGTTCTCGAGCGCGAGCAGACGCGGCTCGACCTCCGGCTCCCGCTCGAACACGTCGAGCCCGGCCGCGAAGATCTCGCCGGACGCGAGCGCGTCGGCCAGGGCGGCCTCGTCCACTACGGGCCCACGCGAGGTGTTCACCAGCACCGCGGTCGGCTTCATCTTCGCGAACGCCTCGGCGTCGAACAGATGCCGGGTCTCCTCGGTGAGGTTCGTGTGGATCGAGACGAAGTCCGCCTCGGCGAGGAGCTCGTCCAGCTCCCGGCGCTCCGCGCCGGTCTCGGCCTCGACGTCCGGTGGGAGTTGGAACGCGTCCGCGTAGAGCACCCTCATGCCGAAGCCCTTCGCGCGGCGCGCCACGGCCTGACCGATCCTGCCGAACCCCACGATGCCGATCGTCTTGTGATGCACGTCCTGGCCGAGCATCATCAGCGGCCCCCAGATCCACGGTCTCCCGGCCCGCAGGAGCCGCTCGCCCTCGCCGAGGCGTCGCGCGGCCGCCATCAGCAACGCGAAGGCCGTGTCCGCGGTCGTCTCGGTGAGGACGTCGGGCGTGTTGGTCGCCAACACGCCGGCGGTGGTGCACGCCGCGACGTCGATGTTGTCGAAGCCCACCGCATGGTTGGCGACGATCTTGAGCTGCGGGCCCGCGGCGGCCAGGAACTCGGCGTCCACCCGCTCGGTGAGCATCGTGATGATCGCGTCCCGGCCTCGGACGACCGCCAGGAGTTCCTCGCGCGGGATACCGAACTCGTTCTCGTGCACGGTTACGTCGCAGCGCTCCCGGAGCTGCGCCAGGGGCCCGTCCATGATGGGGCGGGTGACCAGGACATCGGCTCGTTCACTCATGGCGGTTCTCCTCGCATCCGGATCGGGAGGCTCGGAGTATGCGCGACCGAGACCGCCGGGTGGTAGTCGCGCGTGGGAAGGCGATCGTGTGCGAGCATCGAGCGATGACCGCGTTCACCATCCGCACGGAGCGCCTCACGCTTCGGCCTCTGCGCCTGGACGATGCGACGGCGCTGAACGCGATCCAAGCCGACCCGGACCACATGCGCCTGTGGCCCCATCCGTTCTCGATGGAGGAGACGCTCGCGTGGATCGAGACGATGCAGGACCGCTACGAGCGCGACGGCTTCGCGTTGTGGGCGGTGGAGGACGCGTCGACGGGGGCGTTCCTCGGCAACGTGGGCCCGTGCATGCAGCACGTCGACGGCGTGGACGAGGTGGAGCTCGGGTGGTCGATCACCCCGGCTCGGGCGCGGCAAGGGATCGCCACCGAGGCCGGGGCCGCCTCCCGCGACTGGGTCTTCGCGACGCTCGACGTCGACCACGTGATCTCGCTGATCATGCCCGAGAACCTCCCGTCGCGCGGCGTCGCCGAGAACCTCGGCATGACGGTGTGGAAGGACGTCGTATGGGGGAGCCTCGATCCGCGGCGCCATCACGTGTACCGGCTGGACCGGCCTCCGGCGTGAAGGAGCCAACTAGTCGGTGACGTCGATCCGTTCGATCACGACGTCGTCGGCCGGACGGTCCTGGGCCCCCGTCGGCACCCGCGAGATCGCCTCCACGACGTCGTAGCCGTCCGTCACCTGGCCGAAGATCGTGTGTCGCCCGTTGAGGTGCGGCGTCTCCGTCACCGTAACGAAGAACTGCGAGCCGTTGGTGCCGGGGCCCGCGTTCGCCATCGCGAGGCGCCCGACCTGGTTGAAGGAGGGGCCGTCGGGCGGGCATTCGTCCTCGAACTGGTAGCCGGGCCCGCCGGTGCCGGTGCCGGTGGGGTCGCCGCCCTGGATCATGAACCCGTCGATGACCCGATGGAAGATCGTGCCTGCGTAGAGCGGCTCGCTCTTCGTTTCGCCGTCGCGTGGATCGCGCCACTCGCCGGCTCCGGTAGCCAGATCCACGAAGTTCTGCACGGTCTTGGGCGCGTGCTCCGGCATCAGCTGCGCGGTGAACGAGCCCTTGTTGGTCACGAAGGTGGCGGTGGTCACGACGCGATCCTTCCAGGTGGACGACGGACGTCCCGAGTCTACCGGGCTCGTGGTGAGGGCCTCATCGGAGCGGCTTGCCGGCCCGCACGACGGCGCCCAGCCACGACCCCGCCGCCAACGACGTCAGGATCGCGAGCAGCACCAGGCATGCGTAGAGGTTCTGGTCGATGATCCCGGCCCCCAGCGCCACCGACGCCAGCACGATGCCCGGCCCGCCACGCGCGTTGAGCGCGGCCGCGAGGTTGCGCGCGCCGGCCGCCGACTCGCCCGCGAGCCGCGCGCCCACCCATACGCTCGCGTACTTCGCCGCGCACGCCACGGCCAGGAACAGGACGAAGAAGAGCGGGCTGAAGGAGCGCACGAGGTCGAGCCGCAGCCCCACCATCGCGAAGTACAGCGGGATGAAGAAGGCGAAGGAGAACGTGCGGATCGTCTCGCGCGCCTCGACCACCCGTTCCCCCGAGGACGCGCCCACCACGATCCCGGCCACGAATGCGCCGAAGAGGGGCACGACGCCGAGCAGCACCGCGATGACGGTGAGCCCCAGCATGAAGACCAGCTGGAATCCGATCTGGCTCCCCTTGCGCACGAGGTTGTAGCGGAACCGGAGCGTGCGCCGGTACAGGGGCGGTCCGAGCCAGAGCGCCAGGCCGAGGAACGCCAGCGTGGCCACGACGTGGAAGACCACGCTCGCGGTGGAGCCAGGGCGGATGCCGAGCACCGCCGGCACGCCGATCTGATCCCCGGAGCTGGCTGCTACCAAGCCGAGAGCGATCGCGAGCACGACGTAGACGAGCACGTCCTCGAGCACGGCCACCGCCAGGACGATCCGGGCGAACGCCGTCTCGAGGATGCCGAGGTCGAACATGATCCTGGAGATCACCGGGATGCTCGTCACCGCGATGGCCAGCACGAAGACCAGCACGAACGCGGTGTGGTTCTCCGCCGTCCCCAGCCCGTAGCCCGCCGGGAGGAGTGCGGCGAAGCCCAGGCCCACGAGGGCCGGAAGGGCCACGCCCGCCAGGGTGACGGCACCGACCGTGCGGCGTTCGTCGCTGTTGAACGAGGACCGCATCTCCGTGCCGGCGCCGAACATCAGCAGCAAGAGGCCCAGCTGCGAGAGGGCGTCCAGCACCACGGGGACGGCGCCGGTGGTGGGGAAGAGGTGCGCCTCGACCCCCGGTGCGATGGCGCCGAGGACGGTCGGGCCCAGGATCAGACCGCCCACGATCTCCCCGATCACGCGGGGCTGCTTCCATCGCGCGAAGAGGTAGCCGCCGCTGTGCGCGGCGGCCAGCAGCAGCGTGAGCGCCAGCAGGAACCGGGCCAGGTCGCCGGCGGAGAGCGTCGTCATGCGGGGTCCTTAATCCGGTCGCGGACGCGTCGGCCCCGACATCGGGGCGTGATGGGCGCTCAGTCGACGTCGTCGCCGGCCGGCATGGCCACGAGGCGGATCTCCCCGTTCTCCACCTCGAACTTGGTGAGGGATCCACGTCCGACGGGGATGCGCCACTCCTCGCCGTCGAGGTTCAACAGCTTGGCCGCCACGAGGCGGATCATCACGGCGTGCGTGACCCCGGCCACGCGCTCGCCCTTGTGGCGCTCGCCGATCAGCTGCACCGCCTCGATCATGCGGGCCTGTGCGTCGGTGAGCCGCTCGCCGTTGGGACAGATCGCCTGTCCGGGTGCCGTCTTGTAGCGCTTGAACATCTCGGGGTCGTACATCGCGGCTTCCTCGGAGGTCATGCCCTCCCACGCCCCGTAGTCGAGGTTGATCAGGCCGTGGAGGATCCGCACGTCCGGGATCCGGCACTCGTCGGCGATGACCTGCGCCGTGTTGATCGTGCGCCGCAGCGGCCCCGCGTACACGGCGATGAGCCCCATCGGCGAAAGCGCGCGCGCGGCCTCGACCGCGTCGGCCCACCCCTGGGCGTCGAGCGGCACGTCGCGGCGCCCCCGGTAGCGGTTCTGGACGTTGAGCGTCGTCGTGCCGTGGCGGATCAGGTAGAGCTCCGCCACGTTCTCGCGAACGGCGGGGATCTCCTCGTCGGGGGAAGGTGCGCTCATCGTCTCGGGCGATACTGCCATCGGGGGGAACCTCCTGCGCGCTCGTGTGGACGCCGGCGGGGGAACGCGCCCCGCGCGCGGGTCTGCCTGGCCGATGAACGTACGACACGGTTCGAACCAGGGTCAATACGAGCCAGGGGAGTCCCGCCGTTCGGGGACGCAGGTTAGGTCGGAAGGCCTACGCCGAGCGCGATCGTGTGCGTTGGATGGAAAGACGGCGACAGGGGGTCCGCCGGGCCGTTTCGTCCGATATCATGGGCGACCGTAGCCCGCAGCCCCCCGGTATCCCGCGGGCGATGCGACGTCAGGAGCACGAGTTGTCTGAACCCACCACCCGGATCCTAGACCTGAGCGATTACTGGAACATGATCCGGGCGAGGAAGCTCATCGTCGTGGTCACGGCGATCGTGGTGGCGGCCCTCTGCGCCGCCTTCGTCCTCCTCAAGCCGAAGCAGTACTTCGCGCAGGCGAAGGTCGTGGTATCGCCGTTGATCAACCCCGCGGTGACCCCCGTCCCGGGCAGTACGGCCAACACCCTCCAGCCGGACATGGCGACCGAGGCCGAGATCGTCCGATCGATCCCGATCGCCACGTCGGTGAAGGAAACGCTGTCCTTGACGCAGTCCCCCGACCAGCTCGTGAAGAGCGTCTCAGCGAACGTGATCCGCGACACGACGGTCATGACGATCGGATTCACGTCGAGTGAGCCCAAGGTGGCCGCGGATGCGGCGAATGCGTTCGCCGACGCGTACCTCACGGCGCGCGGAGAAACGGTGCAGAAGCAGGTGACCGAAGCCCTCGGCCCGCTCATCTCTCAGCGCGACGACCTCGAGACCAAGTTCGAGGAGACGCAGAACGCGATCGCGCGCACCACCGACCCTGGCCGAGTTGGCGACCCTCAGGCAGAAGGCAGCCGACCTCTCCGCGCAGATCACCACCTTCAGCACGAAGATCGTCGACCTGCAGTCCCAGGGCAGCGTCTCCCAGGGAGGAGACGTCGTCCAGCAGGCTCTCACGCCCTCCTCGCCCGTCGGGCCCAACCTGCCGCTGGCGATCGCGCTGGGCCTCGTGATCGGCGCCGTGCTGGGGTCGGGCATCGCCATCATCCGCGGCCTCCGCGAGAACAAGGTCGGCGGGCGCGACGAGCTGGCGACGCACCTATCGGCGCCGGTGATGGCCGTGATCCCGAAGGTCGAGGGCTGGGACCGCGCGGAGAGGGCCGAGCTCGTGACGCGCGAGGAGCCAGGGGCGCCCGCGTCCGAGGCCTACCGCACGCTCGCCACCAACATCCGGTTCTTCCGTTCGCAGACGCCCTTGCGCGTGTTGGTCGTGAGTAGCGCGATGCCTGCGGAGGGCAAGAGCGCCACCGCCGCGAACCTGGCGGTGATCCTGGCCGAGACCGGGCTGCGCACCGTCCTCGTCGACGCGGACCTCCGCCGACCGCGGGCGTCGCGGTTCATCGGCGTGACGGACGGGCCCGGCCTGCGCGAGGCGCTCGAGGGAAGCCGGGACCTCGTGGACGTGATCCAGGCCACGGAGATCGAGAACCTGTGGATCGTGGGGGCCGGCGCGGTGCCGCAGGACCCGGTCTCCCTCTTGGCAGGCCCGAACGCGGACGCCGTCTTCGACGGCCTGCGTCGCGTGGCTGACATCGTGGTCTGCGACGCGCCGCCCGTCCTGCCGGTCGCCGACGCCTCCGTCCTGGCCGAGGAGAGCGACGCCGTGCTCTTCGTGCACGACCCCGGCATCTCCAACCGCACGGCCCTGGAGGACGCGGTCCGTCAGCTGCGCACGGCGGGCGGCTCCATCATCGGGGGCGTCTACAACAATGTCAGCGCCGCCCAACGCAATTACCTGGGCTACGCGAGCTACGACCAGTACTACGGCCCCGACCGGGTCCGCAAGGTAAGGGTGGTCGAGGTTCCCGCACAGCCGGGAGTGGGCGAGCAGAACGGCCGGGCGTCCAGCCAGAGCCAAGCCTCGAGCGCCCAGAGCAAGCGGACCTAGCCGCGCTCAGTGGCAGGCCACGCGCCCGTCGTCCTGGAAGATCGGTTGTTCCGCCGCGGACTTCCACGAGTAGGTCAACCCCCGAGGGTCGAGCGTGAGCTGAAGGGCACCGTACGAGGTGTCTTGTGCGGCTGCCAGGTGCTTGGGCCTCGGCTCGGGGCCGAACGGCATGAGGCGACGCCCTCCCGTGCCCACCACGAATTCCGTGATCCCGTCCGGTGCTCGGCGACCGTCGATGTCCTGCGGTGCCCATCGCTCATAGTTGTGTGCGTTGGCGCTGAGGACCACGTCAACACCTCCGGCGCTGAGGAGCCCCCACAGCGGCGTGATGACGGGGTTGGGGCCCTTGGGCGCGCCGTCCTTGTCCCACCAGCTCACCCAAAGGAATCGTGGATCGTGGAGGTACGCCAGCGTGCACGGGTAGAGGTCGTTGGGATGGGATGCGAGATCGCTTCGCAGCCACTCGTACTGAGGCCCATCGGGGGCGCAGCCGTCGACGTCGTGGCAATCGCGGGAGTTGAGCGAGATGACGTGCCACGAGCCGATGTTGAACGAGTAGTACCCGCCGGGCGGTCCCGCCGCAGCACCGAACCGCGCCAGGTAGGCGGAGGGGTCCGGCTCCCAGTCGCTGTCTCCGGGCGACGGGCTTGTGACGCTCGAGAGGCTCCCGAAGTATCGGTCGTAGTTCGCGTAGTCGGGAGGCCCCGAGTACGAGTACTGGAGGTCACCGAGGGCGAGGAATCGATCCGGGGCGAGCGAGGTCACGAGCTGACCCACCAGGTCGTACTGGCATCTGCGCCCCGGGTCCGCCGCCATCGGCGGCTCGACGCACGCGATGTCGCCGGTGGCCACCACGACGAACCGCCGTGTCGAGCCCTCCACGTCCGACCCGCGCCCGATGAGCGAGCAGGTCGTGCCCACGAACATCACGCAGATCGCGAGCACCACGATGCCGCGCCCCTGCGCCGCGCGATTCGTGGACCTCACCAGACCCCTTTCGGCACCGCGCTCCGGCCGTCGCTCGCGCGGCCCACAGGCTACCCGACCGCCTCGGGTACGGCGGGGAGCCCTGCTACCCTGAGCCGGACCGGCGATCTCCGAACAGGACGCACCGCATGAGCCTCCTCCAAGCACGTTCCTGGCGCCGGCCGAGCGCCGTCGTTCCCGAGCTCGCCGACTCCGTGGCCACGGACTCCTACCGGCTCGCGTGCGCCTTCATGCTCGTGATGGCGCTCGTGACCGTGGATGTGTTCAACGTCCTGGACCGCGGATGGCCGCCGGTGGCCGCCGATGCGGGCGGTGCGGGAGGCGGCAGCGCCGAGCGCTACCTGATCCTGCTGATCCCGATCGTGGCGATCATCTGGATGCGGATGAAGGCGCCGTCGCTCTTCGTGCGCGCTCCCAGTGGAAGCGACCTGCTGCTCGGCCTCCTCTACCTGCTCGGCATGGTGGGCACCTACGTCGGGCTCGCGTTCCTCGGCACGACCGACACCCTGCGTCCCGTCTTCCTCCCGATGGTGCTCGGCCTGCTCTACCTGTTGACGCTGCATCCCCCGCGGGACCGAGAGGTGACCCGGATCATCGACTGGCTCGGACTGATCGGCCTCGTCTACGTGATCGCGAACTTCCTCGTGAACTACGGGATCCTCCCAGGACTCTTGCAGTACAAGCAGTACCGCAACGCGAGCGTCGCCTACGTGGCCCTGGCCGCCGTCGCGGCGTTCGTGCGGGGTCGGCGGCGGCGCCTCCTGCTCGTCCTCGTCCTCACGGCCGCCATCTTCGTCTCCTACCCCTCGGCCACGACGGTGCTGGTGGCGCTCACGGTGCTACTCACGCTCTTCCTCACCGGGCGGCGCGCCACGGGGTTGCGCTCGATCGTGGTGGTGGGGGTCGTCGTGCTGATGGGGGTGGTGGCGGTCGCCAACTTCCAGAAGGGCGTGCGGATCAGCAGCGACTACTTCTCGGCGGTGGGCAAGGTCGACGCGAACGCCGGGCGGCTGGACCTGTGGAGCGCCGGCATCGAACGCTGGCAGGAGTCCCCGTTCGTCGGGTCGGTGTTCTCCGGGGAGGCCGTCGCGGTGCGCTCTCGGGACCAGCGCGCCCTGCCGTACCACAACGACTTCGTGCTGTTCCTCGCTGAGGGCGGGTTGCTCGGCGCGGGCATCCTCGTGGCGTTCATCGTCATGGTGGAGATCACCCTGGTGCGCCGCTACCGGCGATTCGTCAGGTTGGGTGACCAGGACCGCGCCGACCTGCTCCGGATCATCCTGTGCACCATCAACGCGTTCCTGATGACGATGCTGTTCAACCCCGTCCTGCCCGGAGCGTCGCGCTCGGCCACGATCTTCGGCCTCTACGCGATCGCGATGTCGCTCGGCGATCCGGGGGAGGTCCCGGAGGTCGAGCCGGATGTGGAGCTCGACTGGGTGCTCAACGCACCCGCGGCGCCATCTTCCTGAACGCCGCGCGCTTGCGCCGCTGCGCCCACGCCCAGTAGGACCCGTGCACCGCATCGGATGCCACATGGCGTGGCGTCGAGCCGACCGCGTCCAGCTCGGTGCGCAGGGTCTCCGCGTCGTAGCCCATCATCGCCAGGCGCTCGTCTCCGATCCACTCGAGGTACTCGCGGCACCAGCGCTTGCGCCAGGGGTTCGCGAGGGTCCTCTTCCACTTGTCGAGGGGCTCGGTGCTGAGCTCTTGGTAGCGGTCGACGCCGGTCGGATCCCCCATCGTGCCGCGGAGGCGCACGTCCGCGAACGACGTGAGCAGGGACGGGTCGAACGGGAGCTCGAGGTACGTGAAGATCCCCGGCCACGTGGTCTCGGGCGTGCTCACGAGCGATTCGTAGTTCACCGCGAGGGTGTCCTCGGCATGCGCCTGGGAGGCCTCGACCAGCGACGCCACCCCGCGGAGGTCGCCCTGCCAGCGGTCCACGTTCCATCTCCCCCTGGTCCAGGTCTCGACGATCGAGGCCACGACCGCCAGCGGGTTCCGCCACAGGAAGATCACCTTCGCGTCGGGGAAGAGTCGGAACAGCTCCGGCGCGATGTAGTGATAGCGCGGGGTCTTGTCCAGGAAATGCGTTGCGTCGGGCTCGGCCGCCTTGGTGTAGAGCTCCAGCGCGAATCCCCGCAACGCGGACCAGTAGTCGTCCTCCCCTTCCGGGAGCTCGGCCACGAACTCGCGGATGGCGCGGGCGGCGATCGGCTGCGTGTATTCGGCCGCCATCCCTCGCTCGCGCAGCGCGTACCCGTGCGGGAGCAGCAGCCATGGTTCGGCGGCCGTGGAGATCTGGGGGTGTGTGGCGAGGACCCGCTGGACGAGCGTGGAGCCCGAACGGGGGAGCGAGAGCACGAAGATCGGTCGGATCACGCCGCGTCCTCCTCGAAGAGCCCTCGGTACCGCTGGGCGATCGTCTCCGGAGCGTAGGCCGCGCGCAGTCGGGTCACCTCGTCCTCGGCAGGGCGGAACGCCGACGGATCATCCAGCATCGCCTCCAGGCGGTCGGCCATGGCCGGCGCATCGAGCGGGTCGTCGAGGTAGGTGGCGAGGCCCCCCGTCACCTCCGGGATCGCCGTGCTGCGGGTGGTGAGGACCGGCAGGCCGAACCCCAACGCCTCGACGACCGGGAGGGCGAACCCTTCGAAGCGCGAGGGGAACGCGAACACGTCCGCGTGACGATACGCGTCGCCGAGCGCACGATCGCTCAGGTACCCGGTCACGTGGACGGCATCGCGGACACCGGCGTCATCGATCACGTCGTCGAGCGGGCGGGTCCAGGCCACGCCGCTCAGGCGCGCTCCCAGCTGACCGGCGAGCACGAGATGCACGTCGGGGTGAGCGCCGCGGCCGCGCATCTCCGCGAACGCGAGCACGAGCGTCTCGAGGTTCTTGTGCGGGTATTGCGCGGCCACGGCGAGGACGTACGGCCCGTCGACGGGCGGGGAGCCCGCCTCCTCCTCGGTTCCGAACCGCGTCCAGCTGACGGGGTTGTGGATCGTGTGCACCCGGGGCGCCCATCGCCGACCGTACCGGGCGAGGATGTCGCGGCGCACGTCGTGCGAGATGGCAACCGTCGCGTCGGCGAGCCGGAGTGTCGCCTCGTGCGATGCGCGCAACCAAAGGCGCTTCTGCCGGCTGAAGTGTTCGGGGAAGTGCAGGTACTGGAGATCGTGGATCACGGTCACGAAGCGAGGTCGTCGCGCGGACGGGGGGATCGGCGCGGTGAAGTAGTTCGAGAACAGCACCGCGTCGTAGTCGCGGAGCACGCCGCGGAGCGTCCACGTGATGCGCGAGAAGCGGTTCCCCGCGCCGGTGAGGGTTTGGAACGTCGTCCCGGCGGGCGCCTCCCACGGATGGTCCGTGAAGACCTCCAGGGCGTCGTCCGGAGCAGCGGTCATCGCCAGGCCTTCGACGAGGTTCGTGAGCATGTGCTCGGCGCCGCCGACACGACCCGGGTCGATGAAGCTGGCATCGACGGCGATCCGCACGTCCTCAGGCCCTTCCGCTCGGTAGATGGACCGATGATACGGGTGGGTGGTGCGCGGTCCGTCGCATCCGCGCGCCGGTCCCTGCCTCTCAGCCCTGCGGCGTGAAGCGGATCTTCCCCGTCTTCTTCGCCCAGAGCCATCGTGGGTTGCGGGCGTTGAGGCGAAGGCTGAGGTACCTGCCGCGGATCCAGCCCGCGCGATTGACCGTGCCGTTCTTCTCCTGGACCCGGCGGCTCTCGCGCGCCATGACCTCCGGCCTGAACGAGAGCTGATCCCCGTGCAGGCGGAACCGCCCGATCACCTCCTGCAGGATCAGCGGGGCCGCGACCGCCCGGCAGCGCGCGTACATGTCGTAGTCGCCGGTGTTGCGGAAGCTCGTGTCGAACGGCCCGACGCGCTCCCAGAGGGACCGGCGCATCCAGACCGTCTCCTGCGGCACGCACGACCACCCCAGCCCCAGGTACTCCTCCAGCGTGAACGGCACCGGCGTCATCCATGCGAAGGGGCGGCCGTCGCCGTCGATGAACTCGCGCGTGCCCATCAGCCACTGCGCGTGCGGATGTGCGCGGAACGCTTCGGACACGCGCGCGAGGGCGCCCGGGGCGAGCTCGTCGTCCGCGTTCAGGTATCCGACGATGTCGCCCTGCACCATCCCGAGGCCGCGGTTCACGGCGTCATACATGCCCTCGTCGTCGGTGTTCACGACCACGCGGGAGGGGAAGTCCGCGGCGACCTCCACCGTGCGATCAGCCGAGCCGCCGTCGACGAGCACGTGGTCCACGGCGATCCCGTCGGAGACCTGGCTCCAGATCGACCGCAGCGTGTCCGCCAGGTACCGCTCCGCGTTCAGCGTCGGGGTGACGATGCCGAACGTGGTGGGTCGCGCGGTGGTCGCTGGACGGGTCGCGGTCCGCTCCTCGGTGGTCGCCATCGGACGGGACCCGGTTCACCCTAAAGGGTGAACCGGGCGATGCTCTCCTGACCGCGACCGTTCGTGCACGTCCACTTGCCGGGTCCGCCCAGCGTGTCCGAGCGCGAGGGGTCGCAGTTCACCTCGTGGAACTCGCCGCCGGCCCAGATCGCGGTCGGGGTCACCTGGATCTCCCACACGCCACCGAACGGGTTCGGGCCCTTGAACTGCGGGAGGAAGTTGCAGTCGAGGCTGACGCCGCCGCTCGTCCCGTAGAGGTTGTGCAGGATGCCCAGGTTCTTCAGGTACTTGCTGCCCGCAGACCTGCTGGGTGAGGAACGTGCCGAAGTGCCCGCCGATGACGAGGCTCTGCTGGTCCGATCGTGAGCGCGATCGCCTGATCGTTGCCCACCGTCCCGAACGACCACGTCATGTTGCCCGGTGTTGCCGTTGTCCAGCCGGAAGGACGCCGCGTAGTTGGGGCTGCGTCCGCAGCCGGCGAACAGCCGGGTCTGCGTGGCGGCGAGGCTCCAGCACGTCATGCCGGGGTGCGACGGACCCCCGACGATCACGCCGAGCGCCGTCCATGGGTCGTCCTTGCCCGTCGTGGTGAGCACGCGCGCGATGCTCTGGTGGGCCACCTTGTTCATGTGGTCGAAGGCGCCCGCGATGAAGATCGTCTGGCCGTCGGTGGAGAAGACCATGTCGCGGATCGCGCCGTTGACGGCCAGGACCTTCCACGTCTTCACGAGCGCTCCGGCGTAGGTGATCTTGGCGGCCTTGCTGCGGCCGGTCCCGTTCATCTTCGTGAAGGAACCCCCGATGTACAGGCCGTCGGAGGCGGGGAGGATCTCATAGACGAAGATCTTGTTCTCGTTGGCCGCGCCCGGCACGCCGGCGACGGGGTTGAAGGTGTTGTCAACGGTGCCCGTCAGCGTCGAGGGGTCGATCGTGAGCGCGCCGAGGTTGTAGTGAGCCGCGCCGTCGATCGAGCTGAACTGGCCACCCACGTACAGCGTGTTCCCCACGACCGCGAGGGCGTGGACCTGCGCGACCTGCAGCCCGGAGCCTGCGACGTTGGGGTGGAAGGAGGCGATCCCCTGCCCGGTCGTCATGTCGATGGCCGCGAGGTTCTTCGCAGCGATGATCGTGCCGCCCGTGGTGCCGACGGGGACGCTGCGTACCTGGGTGAAGCTGCCGCCGATGAACAGGACGTTCCCGTACTGGGCGGTGGCCCACACCGAGCCGTTGGTCATCCAGGTCGTGTCGGGGTTGTTCGCCAGCGCGGATGCAGGCGTAGCCGGCAGCATCGCGAGACCGCTCGCGATCATGGCCACGACCACGAGCGCGCGGGCCATGCGTCGGGGGGTGCGCATCGAACCTAACCTCCTTCACGACGCCGGTCCGCTCTGGCGGGGGCCGTGCGTCGGTCGCTGTACCTCGGGAGGACCACGCTACCATCGGCTCTTCGGGATTCACCACGTCCCGAACGGCCACCGACGCTAAGCCTTTCGGAGGACGCCGGATGCGGCGATGAGACCCGGCATCCGGTCTGTTAGGTTCCCAGCAGCCATGGGTCAGGATCCGTGCTTCCTGTAGAGGTCGTCGGAGGGATCCGCGCCATCGTCGAAGGTGGTTCGCTCGACGGTAGCCTTGGCAACGCATGGATGCCCCTCGACCTCTCCTGGTGACCGGCTCGCACCGATCCGGCACCGGCTGGGTCGGTGAGATGCTCGCGGCCACACCCTCCCCCGAGCTCGCCTACATCTGGGAGCCCTTCAGCCTCCGGGCGCGGCCCGGGATCTGCGATGCACCCTTCCGCTATTGGTTCACCTACGTCTGTTCGGAGAACGAGGACCCCTTCCGTGCCGCGATCGCCGACACGCTCGCGTTCCGTTACCGGGCCGACGCCGAGTTAAGGGCCCTTCGTTCACCCAAGGATCTCGCGCGGTTCGGGCGTGACTGGGCACGGACGACCGCCCATCGGCGCCACCACGCGGTCCCCCTGTTCAAGGACCCGATCGCGCTCTTCTCCTCCGGCTGGCTCGCCGATACGTTCGCGATGGACGTCCTCGTCCTGATCCGGCACCCGGCCGCGTTCGCGGGCAGCATCGTGCGGCAGGGGTGGGACCACCCGTTCGATCATTTCTTGCGGCAGCCGTTGATGATGCGCGACCAACTGGATGGGTACGAGGACGAGATCCGCAGGTACGCGGAGGAGGAGCAGTCTCTGCTCGATCAGGCGATCCTGCTGTGGAACCTGATCCACCGCCAGATCATCCGATTCCGCGACGGTCGCCCGGGTTGGACGTTCCTGCGTCACGAGGACCTCTCGCGCGAGCCCGTCGAGGGCTTCCGAGCGCTCTACGCTCGGTTCGGCCTGACGTGGACCGATGACGTGCGGCGGACCGTCGAGTTGCACAGCGGGGTCGAGAACCCCGAGGAGACGACCGACGCCTCCTCCCACAAGCGCGATAGCCGCAAGGCCATCGCCGCGTGGAAGGCGCGCTTCACGCCCGAGGAGATCGACCGGATCCGGCGCGGCACCGAGCCGGTGGCCGGCGCCTTCTACACCGACGAGGACTGGTGATCGAAGGGCCAGACCTCGAGGCCGTGGACGGCGTTGCGCACGTCCATCGTGATGTTCACGGAGGTCACCATCGCGCCGGCGTCGAGGTCGTAGACGCTGATGGTGGCCGGTGAGGAGCCGCCGACGATCCGACCGTCCTCGAGCACGGTGAGTCCACGTCCGAACGTCGGCCTCGCGAGATCCTCGGGCAGGTCGGCGTGCTCGAGTCGCTCCGGCGGGTAGGTGGGCAACGGGACGGACGCGATCAGGTCCCCTCGCCGCGAGCCGTAGCAGATCCGGTCGGTCTTGGTGTGGTTGAACAGGACCCCGTCGCGGAACGGCCGCGCGTTGTGCGTGCCGAACGGGAGCGTCGCATAGCGCTGGAGGCGCGGTCCGTCCACCCGCCACAACGCGGACAGCTTCGTGCCGCTGGCGAGGATCGCACCGTCTTCGATCCACACGTGGTTCACGTGGCTGGTGTCCCCGCGCGGCGGGCCATCGGAGCCGCTCGGGTCGAAGGTGCGCAGTGACGGCGGAACCTTCAGCTTCAGCGTCCGACGGAACTTCCAGGCGTTCGCGTAGCGCATGCACCAACCACGCGTGAACGCCCCGGCGCGCAGATCGTACTCGAGCACGGAATCGAAGCCCGTCGAGGAGAGGTAGAGCATGTCCCCCTCGACGAAGATCTCGTGACACATGTTCAGGTAGGGGTTGCGGAACGAGCCCTGGCGCGTGAACCCGCGGTCGTAGACGAAGATCTCGTCGCTCGCCGCCAGGTAGATCAGCCCGTCGTGGAATGCGATGCCTCGGAGCCCGCGATCGCCCCCGCGCCCTTCCCAGTTGATGTTGGCGTCCGTCCAGTCGAGGACCTGCTCGGCCGTGCCGTCCTCCAGGTCCACCAGGTAGAGGCCGCCGTGGCTCTCGCCCTGATGCACGGAGCGGACCACCGAGCTGCAGAGGATGCGGGGGAGAGGGGAAGAGGTCACCGGTTCTCGCCTCAGTTGGGACCCGTCGCGGGGGCCGCCGTCGCGGCGTCGGCCAGCCATGCCGGCAGGTCCTCGTACCCCATCGATCGGAGCTGTGACGCCAAGGCCGCGTTGCCGGGGGCGAAGAGCTCCTGCAGGCCGCGTCGCGTGGCGGGCGCGATCCGCTCCTGCTCGGGTCGGCGGTTGACGGCGTAGTAGAGCTTCCGCAGCGGCTCCTTCAGGCGGCGCCGGTTGCCGAGTCGTCCCTCCCGGTTGACCGAGAGCGCCAGCCTCTGCAGGGTCTTGCTCCGATAGCGGATGGTTCGGTTCTCGACCGAGTACGCGATCGTGGCGGTGGGCGCCGTGTCGAGCCCGAGCCAGGCGCATGCCTCCCGCGCCACCCGTTCGGGGTCCGCCGCGAGATCCTCGAAGAAGATCACGCGGAGATCCTCGCGCGAAGGCGTCCGCCCAAGGCGCGAGGTACTCCGCGTAGAAGCCCCCCTGGATCGTCCAGTAGAGGCGGTTCTCCTGAGAGAAGGGCTCGCGCCGCTCGCGCACCTCACGGCAGCGCGCGACGTAGGCCTCGAACGTCATGCCGTCGGGAAGGTCCGCCATACGGCTGCGCATGAACCGGTACTGCGACCAGAGCCGCTCGAGCGGGTCGCGGAACATCACGATCACGCGCGGTCGGTGAAGGGTCGCGCGCATCGCGTCGACGATCGGCTTCCCGCCGTGGAAGTACTGGGGGCTCGCCTCCAGCCGGTAGGGCTGGTCGGTCCAGGCCGCGAAGTGGCGAGCGTACTCGGCCAGCGGGGCGAGCGTGCCGTCGCCCTCGCTGAGCGGCGTGAAGTACTGGATCTCCTTCACGTCGGAGGCGCAGATGCCGGGGTGCTGCGAGAGGTACCAGAAGAGCGAGGTGGTCCCGGCTTTGCCCACGCCGACGATGATGAGGTTGGGCAGCCGTTCCACGTCGGCTCCGGCCTGGTTGGTCACGCTGCGCATCGCTCCTTCGAAGGCTGGATCGCCGGGAGCATCCCGGCGAACCCTCACGCTATCCATGCGTCCCTCGCACGACAACGGGAAACCGGCCATCGCTCACCCGTCGAAGGTCGGCTGTCCCGCGGCCGCCTTGACACCTCTCGCGCGTCGCTTCCTACTCTCGATGGATCCTCCCCCGACCCCGGAGCACGAGCTGATGGACGTCCCCAGCACTACCGAGCGCCTCGCCGTGACCGGGTCCCGATGAGGGCGCGCAGGTCCGTCCGGAGCGCGCGCGCCGCCGCCCTCTGCGTCGCTGTGTGCGTGGCCGCAGGACTCCTCGCCGCGGCGTCTCCCGGGATGGCCAAGGTGCACGTGAAGAAGGGCGATCCCGTGATCGCCGCGGCCGGGAACATCGCGTGCGACCCGACCAACCCCAACTTCCACGGTGGGCGCGGCACGAAGCAGGGCTGCAGGATGCGCGCCGTGTCGAACCTGCTCCTGCGGCCCCACGGCCGGCCTCGGTACCGAACGGTGCTGGCGCTCGGCGACACCCAGTACACGTGCGGCGGACTCTCGGCGTTCCGGCAGTCCTACCGTCCATCGTGGGGCCGCGTGTTCTCCGTGACCCGGCCGGTCGTGGGCGACAAGGACTA
This sequence comes from uncultured Actinomycetes bacterium, assembly GCA_963810915.1. Classification (GTDB taxonomy): domain Bacteria; phylum Actinomycetota; class UBA4738; order UBA4738; family HRBIN12; genus JAOUEA01. The sequence goes on from CAWEPH010000014.1 coordinate 78,343, forward strand.
CCGGACGACGGCGAGCGCCCCGGGGGCGACCGGGTGCTCGCCGCCCCCCGGCGCGGCGCAAGGGATTCTTCGCCTACTTCGGGTCGAAGCCGTTCGTGCATACGGGCTCGACCCCCGGTTCGGGCGCGTACTACAGCTTCGACGTGCCCTCGGGATGCTCGCCCGCGCAGCGGGAACCCGTGCTGGCACTTCATCGCGCTGAACGGCAATTGCAACAAGGCGATCGGGTGCGTGCCCGGCACGGACCAGTACGACTGGCTCGCCGCCGATCTCGCGGACCATCCGAACACGTCCTACGGATGCACGCTCGCCTTCTGGCACCAGCCGCGGTTCTCCTCCGGCGTCCACGGCAGCAACGCCGCCTACGACGCGATCTGGCGGCTGCTCTACCGCAAGAAGGTCGACGTCGTGTTGAACGCGCACGAGCACGTCTACGAACGCTTCGCCCGGCAGAACCCCGACGGCAGGGCCGATCCGAACGGGATCCGCGAGTTCATCGTGGGCACGGGCGGCGCGAGCCACGTCCGGTTCCCGACCGGCGCCCGTCTGCCCACCAGTCAGGCCAGCAACGCCAAGACGTTCGGGATCCTCACCCTCCGCCTGCACCGCGACGGCTACGACTGGCGGTTCATCCCCGCGGCCGGCGGCCGCTTCACGGACGCATCGGCCACCCCGACGCCATGCCACTGAGTCGCGATCCCATCGCCGACGACGCCACGGTGATCTTCCTGCACGTCGGGAAGACGGCCGGAGCCACGATGCGTCGTGCCCTGCGCAGGGAGTACCGCAGCGCGGAGGTGATGGAGCTCAAGGCGCCCACCGTCGCGCGCCGGGCGGCTCCGCCGCGACGGGGCGATCGCGCTACTTCGCCTCGCTCCCGGAGGCGGAGCGCGCGCGTCTCCGGTTGATCATGGGGCACATGACGTTCGGTCTGCACGAGGTCGTGCCGCGGCCCTCCACCTATGTCACGCTTCTGCGCGAGCCGCTGGCGTTGATCGCGTCCCAGTACCACCACGTCCGCCGTCACGAGGGCCACATCCTGCACGAGGCGGCGCAGGAGTACCCGGACCTCGCCTCGTACGTCCGCAGCGGCATCTCGCTGGAGATGGACAACAGCCAGACCCGCGCGTTCGCGGGTGATTCCACCACCCCGTTCGGGGGATGCACCCGGGCCATGCTCGATCGGGCCAAGGCCAACCTCGTCGAACGCCTTCGCGGTCGTCGGCCTCACCGAGCGCTTCGACGAGTCGCTGGTGCTGATGGAGCGGGCGTTCGGGTGGACGAAGCTCCGGTACGTCACCGTGAACGTCGATCCCGGGCGCTCCCGCCGTCCGTCCCTGGGCGAGGAGGATCTCGCGCTCGTGCCGGACGCAGAACGCGCTCGACCTTGAGCTCTACGCGTGGGGCAGCGAGCGGTTCGCGGCGACCCTCGCCGGCGTGGCCGGGCTTCGACGAGGCGCTGGCCGCGTTCCGTCGCCGCAACGAGCGCTACCAGCCGCTCGGCAAGCTCGCGCAGCTGCCCAGGAACGCCGCGGAGCGGGTCGCCGGGCGCTGAGCGCTCATCGGCGCCCCCGAAGCCGGTCGCTCGCGACGCCCGCCACGAACTCCGCGTTGCCGACCAGGTACCGCTTCCATAGCCGTCCCGGCTCGGATCCCAGTCGATGGGCCCACTCCAGGCCGCTGCGTCGCATCCACTCCGGCGCGCGGCTCTTGGTGCCCGCCAGGAAGTCGAAGGCGGCACCCACCGCGAACAGCAACGGGGCGGTCGCCCGCTCGCGGAGCCGGGCGGCCATCACGTCCTGCTTCGGCGCGCCCAGGCCGATCCAGACCGCGTCCGCGCCAGCCGCTCGGATCCGCGCGGCCGTCTCGTCGAGCTCCTCGTCGGTGATGGCGCGGAACGGCGGCGACTCCACGCCAACGATCCGGATCTCGCGGATACGTCCGTTCGAGGTTCGCGCGCATCGCCGCGAGCGTGCTCCTCCGTCGCGCCGTAGAGGTAGTGCGCCAGCCCGCGGGTCTCGCCCCACGCGCACAGCTCGCCCATGCCGTCGGTGCCCGCCAGCCTCAGGGTGGGCCGGCCGTCGCGGCGCGCGGCCCACGCGACCGGCATCCCGTCCGCGACGTTCAGGTCGCCGCGGTTCAGCAACGCCCGGTACGTCGGCGTCGCGGCGCGCCTCCACGGTCGGGTGGGCCGCGCAGAAGTGGATCACGTGGGCGTTGCCCGTTGCGCGGCCGCAACCGATGAAGTCCTCGACGCGCGTGCAGGAACCCGGATCGCGACACGGGATCGATCCGCACGCCGTTGACGTGGGGGCCCTCCGTCCTGCGCTCGCAGACATGTGCCCCCGGCGCGGGCCGGCTGGGTGTCGCTCGTCATGTCGATGTCCATCCTGGGTGTGTCGGCGGTCGGCCGGCCAGTATCGCGTGCGGGACGAGGGAGGGACAAGGGGAACGGGTCCACCGGCCCGTACCTTGACGGTCGGACGGGGGGCGCCGCAGCGCCGTCGGCGTCCCTACGCTTGGAGCCATGGGAGGGACCGAGGCGAAGGTCCAGACGTGGTTCGCGTTCCACCGGGCGCACCGGGTTGCCGCGCGCGCGCTCGAGCGCGACCTGGCGATGACCGACGTCACACCCGTCGCCTTCGAAGTGTTGTCACGCCTCGATGCCGGCGGCCGGGGCCGGTCTCCATGCCGCGGACCTCGCGGACCGCCCTCGGACTGACGCAGACGTGGCCTCGCGCCCGTCTGCGATCGGCTCGATCGGCCAGGGCTACGTCGAGCGCCGACGCGACGCGAACGACCGGCGCGTGAGCCGACTCGCGATCACCGCCCGCGGGCCACCAGGCCCTCGAACGCGCGATGCCGATCCACCTCGCCGGGGTGCACACGCATTTCTTCGACGGGCTCACCCAGAAGGAGGCACGCGAGCTCCGATCATGCGATGGGGAAGGTCCTCGCCCTCAACGACGAGAGGCGTTCGCGTTAAGCGCTCGAGCTGTGCCCGCGTCAGGACGCGAGCGCCTTGCGTGCCTTGGGGACGGTGTCCTTCGGGCTGACCTTGTAGAAGGCGTCGCGGATCCGTCCCGTCCTCGTCCACCAGGAACGAGGAGCGGATCACGCCCATGTAGGTGTTCCCGTACATCGACTTCTCGCCCCAGACCCCCCACGCCTCGGCCACCGCGTGATCGGGATCCGACAGGAGGGGGAACCCGAGCGAGAACTTCTCGTCGAACGCGGCCTGCGCGTCTGGTTGGTCCGGAGAGATGCCCACGACATCCACGCCGAGCGCGGCGAGGTCCTCCCGTGCGTCGCGCAGGGCGCAGGACTGCGTCGTGCATCCGGGGGTGTCCGCCTTGGGGTAGAAGTAGACGAGCAGCGTGCGTCCGCGGAAGTCCTCGAGCTTGCACGATGTCGCCCCGCTGATCGCGCAGGGCGAACGGCGGTGCGACGGCGCCGGGCGTCAACGTGGCCACGCGTTCATCCTAGTCGGAGCGCGTGGCCCGGGCGACGGGGCGCGGCCCAGGTGCGCTCAGCCCTCGAGCTGGGCTGCGAGCGCTGCGGCATCGCCGACCGGAAGCCGGCACGTGAAGCGCTCGCAGACGTAGGCGGCGGGGGCTGCCGTCGACGAGCCCGCGTCCCGCGAGCAGCGGCACCCGCTCCGCCGACCGGACGTCCAGCGGATCGGCGACCGCGAGCACGACGTTGGGCCGGAAGCGGCGGGTGACCTCGGTCGCGAGGGATGTCGTCCGCGGATCGTCGAGCCCACCGACGACCGCCACCTCGTGCGAGGGGCCGAGGTCGAGGTCGAGGGCGCACAAGGCGTGCCCGAAGCCGGTGGGCGCGCGGCCCATGACGTCGCGGACGAGCAGCAGGGCCGAGCGGCCGGCGTCGCTCGTAGCGGGCGTCACCGGTCAGCAACGCGAGGCGGAGCAGCGCCTCGGCCGCCGCCGAGTTCCCGCTCGGGACGGCGTTGTCGTAGAGCTCCTTCGGTCGCAGCAGGAGCGACTCCGCCTCGGCATGGGTTTGGAAGAAGCCCCCGCGCTCGGCATCGGCGAAGCCGTCGATCAACTCGTCGGCCAGCGCCCGGGCGGTCTCGAACCACCGCAGCTCGAACGTCGTCTCGTACAGCGTGAGGCAGGCGAGCGCCATCAGCGCGTGGTCGTCCGCGAACCCCGGCCCACCGCCCTGCCCGTTCCGCCAAGAACGGAGCAGGCGCCCGCCGTCGTCGCGCAGATGTTGCAGCACGAAGTCGGCGGCGCGCACGGCCGCGCTCACATAGGTGGCATCGCCGGTCGCGCGTCCGGCCTCCGCCAGGCCGCGGATCGTCATCGCGTTCCACGCCGTGAGCACCTTGTCGTCGATCGCCGGATGGACCCGCGCCTCGCGCACATCGAACAGCAGACGCCGGGCATCCGTGAGCTCCTCGGCGAGCTCGGCCGCGTCGAGGCCGAACTCCCGGGCCACCGCCGCCACCGCCACGGGGCGCCACAGCACGTTGACGCCTTCCCAGTTCCCCTCCGGGGTGGCCCCCAGACAGCGTGCGACAGGCTCGCCCACGAGCTCTTCCGAGCTCCTCCCACGACCACACGAAGAACTTCCCCTCCACCCCCTCGGAGTCGGCGTCCTGCGACGACCAGAACCCGCCCTCGGGGTGTTGCATCTCCCGCAGGAGGTAGTCGGCGGTCTCCGTCACCACGCGGCGGTACGGCTCGTTGCCGGTGACCAGCCAGGCGCGCGTGTACAGCTGCAGGAGCTGCGCGTTGTCGTAGAGCATCTTCTCGAAGTGGGGGACGTGCCAGGCACGCGTCCGTCGCGTAGCGGGCGAACCCCCCGCCGAGCTGGTCGTAGATCCCGCCCTCAGCCATCCGATCCAGGGTGATCATCACCATCTCCAGCGCCTCGGGCTCCTCGCGCACCGCCCGCCGCAGCAGGAACTCGAGCGTCATGGGCTGCGGGAACTTCGGTGCCGCACCGAACCCACCCCAGCGGCCGTCGAAGGCCCGGCCGAGCGACGCCACGGCCTCGCGGGCGATCTCCGCGGTCGAGAGGTTCCTCGGACGCCGTGAGTGAACCGGCACGCGCGATCGCGTCCGTCACGCGGCCGCCTGCACGACGAGCTCGTCGCGCCGCTCGCGCCAGGCGTCGGCGATCCCCTCGAGCACCTGGCGGAACGACGGCATGCCGTGGGCAGGCTCGGGCGGGAAGTAGGTGCCCGCGTAGAACGGACGCCCGTCGGGGGTGAGGAACGCGGACAGCGGCCACCCACCGTGCCCGTTCATGGCCTGCACCGCGTCCATGTAGATCCCGTCGAGGTCCGGGCGCTCCTCCCGGTCGACCTTGATCGAGACGAAGCTCGCGTTCATGAGTGCCGCCGTGGCCGGGTCTTCGAAGGACTCGCGCTCCATGACGTGACACCAGTGACAGGCGGCGTACCCGATCGACAGGAAGATGGGCTTGTCGTCGTCGCGCGCGCGTGCGAGCGCCTCTTCGCCCCAGGGGTACCAGTCCACCGGATTGTGGGCGTGCTGGAGGAGGTAGGGGCTCGTCTCGCCTGCGAGGTGGTTCGACGCTCGCTCGGTCATCGCTCCGATCCTTCGGGTTCCACCTTCGAAACGCGCTGGGCCCCATTCAGCTTGGGGGCGTTCGCTGCCGATGCATCCGGGGTGATCGAGCATATCCGCGTTCTCGTCGTCGACGACCGTTCCGAGCTGACCCAGGGACTCCTGCTCGCGCTTCCCAGCGCCGGGCCGATCCGCGTCCTCGGTCCCGTCGCGGACGTCGCGGAGGCGGTCGAGGTGGTCCGCGAGGGTCGGGCCGACCTGGTGCTCGTCGATCTGGATCGTCTCGACGGCCGCGGCATCGAGATCGTGAGCGCGATCCGCGACGCGCGAGCCGACGTGCGCGTGCTCGCCTCGTCCACGATCTCCGGGACCGACGCGGCCACGCTCGCCCTCGCCGCGGGCGCCTGTGGTCTCCTTCCTCCGCAACGCGATCGCTCCCTGATCGACGTCTTCCGTCGAGCCTACGCCGGTGAGCTCGTGCTGCCGGCCGAGGATCTTCCTCGCCTGGTGGATCGGCTGCGGGCCCCCGGCACGCCGCCGTCCGGACCCGAGCGGCTCGCCACCCTCACCCGTCGTGAATGCGAGATCCTCTCCGGCCTCTCCGAAGGCCGATCCACCACCGAACTCGCGCTCGAGTTGGGCATCAGCCCGCTGACCGTGCAGAGCCACGTGAAGAACATCCTCGCCAAGCTCGGGGTGCACACGAAGGTCGAGGCGGTCCGGATGGTGTGGCAGCACGGTCTCGGCTCCTTCACGCGTACCGCATGAGCGACAGGGAGTAGCCTCCCCCCATGACGCCGCGGGTCGATCCCATCCGGGTCGCGATCGCCGGCGGCCACCAGGCCGTCCGGGGTGCGGTGCGGCTCGCCTGTGGCGCGTCCACCGATCTCGACCTCGTCGATGAGACCGGGGACCCCTCCCTCGCGGGCGACGTCTGCGAACGCTCGCATCCCGACGTCGTGGTGATCCACGTCGACGGCCCCAACGACGATCTCGTCGGGCTTGCGCGATCTGCGTGCGCGAGGGTTGGACACCGCGGTGGTCCTGCTCGCCGATCGCGTCGAGGGTTCCACCGTCCTCGCCGCGCTCAAGCTCGGGCGTGCGGGGATGCCTCGGCACGGCCGACGGCCTGCGCTCCGTCGGCGACGTGATCCGCAGGGTCGCGGCAGGCGAGCGCGTCGTGGCCTCCGAACTCGAACAGTCGGCCGTGATGGCGCTCGGCCATTTCGCTCGTCGCACGCGTGAGGGCTCCGAGGTCGAGGCGTCGTTGACCCCGCGGGAGCTCGAGATCCTCACCATGATCAGCGAGGGCTACACGATGCAACAGGCCGGCACCCGCCTGGGGATCTCTCCGCGGACGGTCGAGACCCACGTCGCCAAGCTCTACCGCAAGCTGGGTGTGCGCACGCGGGTCCAGGCCGTCTCGAAGGCGGCCCAGCTCGGTCTGCTGGATCTGGGCCGGTAGACCCTCGACCTTCCTCGCCTCAGTTCCGTCGCCTTGCGTGCCGATAGCTGATCGGGGCGCCGGCGCCCGACCGGGCCTGCGTCCCCATATGTCCACAGCGACGGAGGACCCGAGTGGCACGACGAAGCGACGATGCGCAGCCCGCCCCCAGGCGCCGGCTGGGCGTGATCTTGGTCGACCCGCTGCCCGTGGTGCGGGCCGGTCTGACGATGCTCATCGATGACCGGCCGGACATGGAGGTGCTCGCCGAGGCGGGCACCGCCGATCAGGGGTTGGAGGCTGTCCAACGCGTGCGCCGATCGCGCGTCGTGGTCCTGGTGGGCCTCGGCCTGACGGGGGAGCACGACGGGTTCTGGTTGATCAGGACCCTGCGGGAGCGGTTCCCGTCGCATGCCGTCCTCGGATGCGGCGCGAACGCGGACGCCTCCATGGTGTCCCGGGCCCTGTTCGTGGGCGCCGACGGCTTCGTGGACAAGAACATCGATCCGGTGCAGTTCCTCCAGTCGCTCCGCAAGGCCGCGGACCGCGAGATGGTCCTGGCAGGCCCCGCTCAGCAGGCCGTGGGCATGATCGCCGAAGGGCTGGAGCGGCGTCGCGAACTCGACGTGAAGCTCACCGAGCGCGAGCGTGAGGTCCTCAGCGTGGCTGCTGAAGGACTCACCGCTCGCGAGATCGCTATGCGGCTCGGCGTGCGCGAGCGCACGGTGACGACCCACCTCGCGCGGATCTACGGGAAGCTCGGGGTCGGCACGAGACTCGCGGCGATCAGGCTCGCGGCGCGCTCCGGCCTCGTCACGGTCGGACAGATCGTCGAATAGCCACTCGCGACCTCATCCCGCGCGCACGTACACGACGCCGTCCACGCCCCGATAGGCCTCCTGCCAGCCCGCATCCCGCGCGATAGCATCGGCCAACGGCCAGTCGTGGGGATCGAAGACGACCGCCTCCACCTCGTAGCGGTCGAGCGTGTCCTGCCACCCGGTCCGACCGCTGCGCACGGCCACGTAGTCTTTCCACACCGAGCTCGGGAAGAGCTCGATGCGGGAGTCCACGAACACGGTGTCGGCGGGCAGCGCGTACTCGAACCACGAACCCCAGGGTTGCGCCACCATGACGCGGCTCCCCGCAGGGACGTCCCGGGCGACGGCGGCCACCAGGGTGTCCGGCGCGTCGCGCAGCAGCGAGGCGGGCGCGCCGGGCCGCCGGTTGGGGAGCGCGATCCCACAGGCGACGACGAGCGCCACGACGACGACGACGTTCAGGAGGCGGGAGCCGCGCACGGCCCCGGATGCCTCCTGGGGCGGTACCGTCGTTCGTCGTCCGTCACGGATCGGGAGCAGCCCGGCGACGATGACGGGGGCCACGATCGCCCACCAGACCACGTTGCGAAGGGCGGGCAGGGCGAGCGCGAAGAAGAACCCGAGCCAGATCAGGTCGGGCCACGGCACGGTGCGCCCCCGACGTGCCATCGCGAGCGCCACGGCGGCGACCGACGTGAAGAACGCGACACCCGTGAAGGTCGCGAACGACATCGGCGCCCACTCGGTGACGAAGGTCCTGATCTCCGGGTCGGTGCCGAGCGCGATCGCGTAGCGCCATACGCCGATCCCGAACGGATCGACCGCCGTCGCCGCGAGGGTCAGCGCACCGACCGCCACCAAGGCTCGCGCCCCGCCGCGCTCGTGCCGCATCAGGTCCTCGATGAACGCGAGGCCGATCAAGGCCGGCGCCAGCACGAAGCTGCCGTGCAGGTTCACCCACGCGAGGGTGATGACGGGGATCGCCCACAGCCACGCGGGGTGCCGGCGACGTTCCGTGAGGATCAACAGTGTCGCGGCGAACAGGGGCAGCGCGAACAGCTGAGGCCGCATGGCGTTCGTTTGGAACATGACCGTCACACCGGCGAGCGTGAGCAGCGCGGCCACCGGCGGGCGCGCTCCCCGTGCCCGACATGCCCGGAAGACGAGCCACGCGGCCGCGGCCACGAGGATCGCCCGCAACAGCAGGAGGGACGCGAACCCACCATGCGCGTGCACGAACGCCATCGCGACCTGAGCTCCCCACTGTTGATCCACCCATCGGGTTCCCCCTGCCGTGAAGGTGAACGTGTCGACGCGAGGGAGCGCGTGCGTCGCGAGGATCTCGGATCCCGCGCGAAGGTGATACGCGAGATCGACGGTCCCCATCGACGCCATCATGATCACGAGCGCGGGGAGCAGGACGACGAGCGTCGCCCAGACGGCGTCGAGGCTCATGCCGCGATCCCTCCGACGCGCGAGCGACTCTTCTTCGCGGATGCTTGCGTGCTCGTCGAGCTTCATCTCGTCGGGTATCGGGCGGCGTTCCGCGTGACTGGAGGCGGCCCCGATACCGGGCGTTGCGTACGTATCGATACGTACGCACCCTCAGGGAAACATGGAATTCCCTGCTCAAGTGCCCACCCCTAACGTGTCGACAAGCGGAAAGAAGGACCGCTGCGGGGGCCAAAGGGGGCTCACGCAAGGACGGGATCCTCGGAGAAGGAGGGTGGACATGTTCCTTCGTGCTTACACGGGCGTCGCCACTTGGTGGAACGACCTGAAGACCCGTGCCACGGATGAGGGCGGCGCGACCGCCGTCGAGTACGCGCTGATGGTGGCGCTCATCGCCGTGGTGATCATCGCTGCCGTGACCTTCATCGGTACGTCGGCGGACAGCAAGTTCAACGAGGTCGGCAGCGCCGTTTCGGGCGCCTAAGCACCTCAGCTTCAGAGCGACCCTCGCCGGTCGCTCGCTCTCCCGGGTCGGGATCCCCGAGGGAGCGAGGGACCGGCGAACCCATCGGACCCGTCGGACGAGTGGGAGTCCAGCATGAAGATCGACCCGATGCTCCGCATCCACGGAAGCGCGCTTGAGCGAGACGGCCGGCCCTCGAGCCCGGCCCGGCTCAACCGCACGGCCACCTCGCCGATACGTCGGGATGAGGGTGCGCCCGCTCCGATCTCCATCGAGACCGCATCCCAGCGGGAGCGGGCGTCGGAGAGGAACTTCGGGCGCTAGCGCCCGGAAGGAGAAGAGCAGATGAGGTCACACGGTCTGGAGACCCACGAGGTGAAGGCATCATGAGCAGCGACGCGAGCGTTGTCGCCGTCGGAACACCGCAGTCCTTCCGTCAGCAGCTGGCCCGGTCCCTCGAGGTCGAGCCGGAGGAAGTGGGCTGGGTGCAGTCCGCGACCGCGGCCGAGGAACTCCTGATCCACGCGTTCAACCCGATCGACGTCCTCGTGCTCTCTCCGGAGGTCAAAGAGCCCGACGCGCTCGGCCTCGCCGAGTTCGTTGGGCGGCAGGCGCCCGGCACCGCGATCGTGCTCGTGCGCGATCACACCTGGAACGGCCTCCTGCCCGCCGCGATGCGCGCCGGCATCCGCGACGTCGTGGACATGACGCAGGGGACGGAAGAGCTCCGAGACGCCGTGGAACGCGCCATCGTCTGGGCCTCGAACCTGAGGTCGGCCACGGTCGTCACGCAGAGCGGGCATCAGCCCCAGCGCGGACGGATCATCTCCGTGTTCTCCTCCAAGGGAGGCGCGGGCAAGACGTTCCTCACCACGAACCTCGCGGCCGCGATCGCCGAGGTCACCGGTCAGGACACCGCGGTCGTGGACCTGGACTTCGACATGGGCGACGTCTTCACGTACTTCGGCACGGAGCCGAAGACCTCGATCCCCGAGCTGATGGAGCTGGGTGAGGGTGCACCTCACGACCAGATCCGCGACATCGGTGTGCAGATGGGCGATCGTGTGTGGGCGTACGGATCGCCACCGGATCCGGCAGCCGAGGTGCCGGCGGGCGAGCTGATCGGCAAGTTCCTCCGGGGGCTGCGCAACGACTTCCCCTGGGTGGTCGTGGACGCCTCCGTCGACTACTCGGACTCGGCGCTCGTGTGCTTCGACCTCTCCGACACGATCTGCCTCGTGACGAGCCTCGACGTCGTCGGTGTGAAGCACCTCTCCAAGGCGCTCGACACCCTGCTCACGATCGGGCTCCCCCGGGAGCGGTTCCGCGTGGTCCTGAACCGGGCGGACAGCAAGGTCGGACTCGATTCCACCGACGTCGAGCGGGTCCTCAAGATCCAGGTCGATGCGATGGTGCCGTCGAGCCGGCTGGTACCCACGTCGCTGAACAAGGGCCGGCCCGTCGTGCTCGACGAGCCCGGCTCCGAAGTGGCGACCGCGGTCCGGCAGCTGGCGGCCAAGGTTACCGGCCAGCTCGAGATCCAGAAATCGGAGGCGGTCGACGCGGCCGCTTCGAAGAAGAAGAAGAAGCTGTTCTCGAGGAGTTAGAGGAGGGTAGTCCCGATGTCTCTCGCAGATAGGCTGGCCAAGTCCCAACAGAAGGACCGGATCTCGGAGGTTCGGGTGAAGGTCCAGGAGCGGCTCGTCGAGGTCCTCGGCCCGCGCCTGTACGACTCGACGCTCTCCGACAACGAGCTCGAAGGGCTGGTGCACCAGCGCCTCCGTGAGCTGCTCGACGAGGAGGAGGGTCCGCTCTCCGCTCAGGAGAAGCTGCTGATCGTCCGGCAGATCGGCGACGGCGTCCTCGGCCTCGGGCCGCTCGAGCCCTACGTGCGTGACCCGGAAGTCACCGAGATCATGGTGAACAAGTGGGACACGATCTACGTGGAGCGCGCCGGCAAGCTGTACTGGACCGGCACGAAGTTCCACGACGAGTCGCAGCTGCGCCGCACGATCGACAAGATCGTGGGGAAGGTCGGGCGCCGGGTGGACGAGGCGTCGCCCTACGTGGACGCGCGCCTCCCCGACGGTTCCCGCGTGAACGCGGTGATCCCGCCGCTCGCGCTGGACGGGCCCGCACTCACGATCCGGAAGTTCGCCGCCGACCCGTACCAGGCAGATGACCTGGTGGAGTTCGGGACGATGAGCTCGGCCACCTCGCACTTCCTCGACGCGTGCGTGCGCGGGCGGATCAACATCATGGTGTCCGGTGGAACGGGCGCAGGCAAGACGACCACCCTGAACGTGCTCTCCTCGTTCATCCCCGACGACGAGCGCATCATCACGATCGAGGACGCGGCGGAGCTCAAGCTGCAGCAGCCGCACGTCGTGCGCCTCGAGTCGCGTCCGCCGAACATCGAGGGCAAGGGCGCCGTGACGATCCGCGACCTCGTGCGCAACTCCCTGCGCATGCGGCCCGACCGCATCGTGGTCGGCGAGTGTCGTGGCCCGGAGGCCCTCGACATGCTCCAGGCCATGAACACGGGCCACGACGGCTCGATCAGCACGATCCACTCCAACTCGCCGCGGGACTCGCTCTCGCGGCTGGAGACCATCACGCTGATGGCCGGGATGGACCTGTCGCCGCGGTCGGTGCGCGAGCAGATCGCTTCGGCGATCCAACTCATCGTGCACCAGCAGCGCCTGAAGGACGGGTCGCGCCGCATCACGCACGTGACCGAGGTCGCGGGCATGGAAACCGACGTGATCACGCTGCAGGATCTCTTCGTCTTCGACTACTCCGCGGGGATGGACGAGGACGGGAAGTTCAAGGGCCGTCTGAAGTCGACCGGCCTGCGGCCGAAGTTCGCCGACAAGCTCGCGGAGCGCGGGGTGTACCTGGACGCCGAGACATTCGCGCTCGAGCCGAGGGGCGGCCGCTGATGCAACTCGTCGCAGCGAATCTCGCAGGTTCCCTCGTGGGGCAGATGATCGTGGTCGGTCTCGTCGCCGCCGCCACGTTCGTCCTGGGGTGGCTGCTGTTCGGCACCGCCATCCGGGCGCGCAGCGATCGCGAGAGGGAGGCGCGGATGACCTCGATCATCCGCCCCGGGTCGGTGAAGTCCAAGTCGTCTGACGACCGCGAGGGGACCGGGTGGATCCCGAAGCGTGTCTCCGGATTCGGTAGGCGCTTCGCCGATTCGCGCGGCTTCAGCAGCCGTGTCGACGCCGAACTCGAGGCGGCGGGCGTCAGCATCCGGTCGGGCGAGTTCGTCGTGCTCTCGGTCGTCGCGGCCCTCGTCGGTCTGCTCCTCGGGGCGGCGATCTTGCAGAACCTGCTGATCGCGGTCGCCATCGGGGCCGTGGCCTCGATGGGGCCGTGGATGGCGTTGAGGGTCGCGATGAAGAAGCGCGCCGAGCGCCTGCGCGAGCAGCTGCCGGACGTGCTGACCATCATGGCGAGCTCGCTCCGCGCGGGGCATAGCTTCATGCAGTCCCTGGACACGGTCGCCAAGGAGATCCCGCAACCCGCCGCCACGGAGTTCCAACGGGTCGTGGCCGAGATCCGCCTCGGTCGCCCGACGGAGGAGGCGCTCGAGGCTCTCGCCGAACGCGTGGGCAGCGACGACTTCCGCTGGGCTGTCCTCGCCGTGAACATCCAGAGAGAGGTCGGCGGTAACCTCGCCGAGATCCTGGACAACGTCGCGGACACGCTGCGCGAGCGCGCGATGATGCGCCGCCAGGTGCGGGTCCTGACGTCGGAAGGACGGCTCTCGGCCTGGGTGCTGGCTCTGCTTCCCGTTGGGATCGCTACCTACCTGTTCATCGCGAACCCCGACTACGTCGGACTGCTCGTCACCACACGCATGGGGATCATCATGCTCGTGGGAGCGATCGTCCTGCTCGGCGTCGGCGTCGCCTGGATGAGAAAGATCGTGGACATCGATGTCTGAGATCTGGCTGTTGCTCGCGGTCGCCGGCGTCTTCTTCGCGATCCTGCTCGCAGGGGTCGCGATCGAACAGGCGCAGTCGGAGAAGAAACGCGCCGTCCGCCTCCTCGAATCCCAGGTGTCCGGCGCGCCCACGGAGCAGTCCGTCGACCTCCGTCAGCAGGCGATGGGCGAGAGCTTCGGTCGGCGCGTCGTGGTGCCGATCGTCGGTCGGGCCGGGCGGCTCGCGCGGCGGATCACGCCCATCGACACGCGCGAACGCCTCGCGAACAAGCTGCTGCTGGCGGGGAGTCCTGCGGGCTGGGACGCGGAGCGGGTGCTCGCGTTCAAGGTGATCGGCGCGGTCGGCGCCTTCATCGGCGGTCTGGTCGTCGTGGGGATGATCCACCCGTCCGCCTTCGTCGCGGTCGCGATCATCGGGCTGCTCACCTTCGTGGGGTTCATCCTGCCCGACTCCGTGCTCAACCGCCGGGTCGACGAGCGCCAACGCGAGATCCTCAAGACGCTCTCCGACACCCTCGACCTGCTGACGATCAGCGTGGAGGCGGGGCTTTCGTTGAACGCGGCGATCGCGCAGGTCGTGCAGAACGTGCCCGGCGTGCTCTCCTCGGAGTTCGCGCGGATGCTCCAGGAGATCCAGTTGGGCGTCCCGCGCTCCGATGCGTTCCGGCACCTCGCCGAGCGCACGGATGTCGAGGAGCTCAACGCCTTCGCGCTGGCGATGATCCAGGCCGACGTCTTCGGTGTTTCGATCGCGAGCGTCCTGCGCACGCAGGCGCAGCAGCTGCGCATCAAGCGGCGCCAGCGGGCCGAGGCCAAGGCGCAACAGACCCCCGTCAAGATCGTGTTCCCCTTGGTGCTCTGCGTGCTTCCGGCCCTGTTCGTGGTCATCATCGGCCCCGGAGCCATCCGGATCGCACACAGCATCGTCACCAAATAGCTGACCCGGCCGATCCGGGCTCCGCGCGACCCCTCCCCGGAGCGTGGCCCGGACCGGCCGGGCGGGACCCACCCCCCCGCGATTCCCGGATGGCGCGATCGAGGCCCAGCCGTTATCGTCCTATGCGCGATGCGGAAGCGGGGAGAGGTCCCTCGGACCCCGTCCTCCCGCTCGCTCACGAACGAGAGGGCGCGCATGCAGGGGCGTTATCGAGACGTTGCGCCGACCCCGGAGCCGTCCTCCGGTGGGCGCCCGACTCCTGTCGCCCCCCCGCCGCCCACCCCCTCGACGCGGGCCGCCTATCGACGCCTCTATCGGATCGTGGCGCTCACCGACGCCCTCTCGATCGCGGTCGCGCTGCTCCTCGCCTATTGGATCCGGTTCAGTCTGCACGTTGCGCGGCCCTACTTCGTGGGGCTGCTGCTCGCGACGCCGCTGCTCATGATCGTCGTCTACCAGGCCTTCCACCTCTACGACGCGTACCGCTACACGCCGGCTGAGGAGTTCCGACGCATCATCCTCGCCGTGTCCCTCGGTCTTTTCGGCGTGCTGGCCTTGGCGTTCTGGTCGCAGACCGAGTTCTCGAGGGGCTGGCTCGGGCTCTCGTGGGCGTTCGGCATCGTGGCCGCCCTGGGCTCGCGGCGTCTGTGGCACAAGCGCATCGGCCGCCTTCGACGCGACGGGGCCCTGGCGTTCCCCACCGTCGTGGTGGGAACGAATCAGGAGGCGCGCCACCTCGTCGAGTTGATGCAGCTGCCCTCGTTCGGGTTCCGTCCCATCGGCATGGTGGCGACGGATACGCGTGACGCGCAGGACGACGCGCCCGAGTTCCCCGTCCTTGGTTCCGTGGCGCAGCTACGGGAGGTGATCCGCGAGGTGGGGGCGGAGTGCGTGTTCGTGGCGTCCTCGGCGCTCTCGGCCCAGGAGATGGGCCACGTCGCGAAGGCCGTGCGTCTCGAGAGCGTGGAGGTGCGCATCACCGCCACGCTCCCCGAGGTCCTTTCTTCCCGCGTAGCCGTCCAGTCCCTGGGCGGCGTGACCGCATTGTCCTTGCGTCCGGTCCGCCTGACGGGGACCCAGGCGCTCGTGAAGCGGATCTTCGACGTCGCCGTCGCCGGTCTCTCGGTGCTGGTGCTCTCGCCCGTCCTGGCCGTGATCGCCGTGGCCGTCCGGGTCTCGTCCAGCGGCCCGGCCCTGTATCGCCAGACACGCGTCGGGCAACGCGGCCGGCCCTTCACCATGCTCAAGTTCCGGACGATGCTGGTCGGCTCCGATGCCCTCGTCGAAGACCTGCGCGAGCGCTTCGCCGTTGAGGACCTCATGTTCAAGATGGCGGACGACCCGAGGGTGACCCGCGTGGGGCGGTTCCTACGCAGATGGAGCCTGGATGAGCTCCCGCAGCTCTTCAACGTGATCAGCGGGGAGATGAGCCTCGTCGGGCCGCGCCCCCCGTTGCCGCAGGAGGTCACGCGGTACGAGGATTGGCAGTTCGATCGCCTCGAGGTGCCCCCCGGGATCAGCGGTCTGTGGCAGGTGAGCGGGAGGAGCGACCTCTCGTTCGACGACTGCGTGCGCCTGGACCTGTTCTACATCGAGAACTGGTCGCTCGCCTACGACCTCTACATCCTGGCGAAGACCATGCCCGTCCTGGTTTCCAGGCGAGGAGCGTACTGAGCCCGTCTCGTCAGCGCGCCGCGCGGATGCGGATGACCCGCTCACGCCGCGGCGGCTTCTGGGATGCGTCGCGATCCGCGACGTACCGGGCGGTCGCCAGCCATCCCTCGGCGGCGGCGTAGTCTCCCGACGCAACGGCGGCCGCGAAGGCCGCTTCGAT
>CAWEPH010000015.1:0-15049 GCA_963810915.1 uncultured Actinomycetes bacterium
ACGGCGTGGGCTCCGGGGGCGACACCATCTGTCGGATCCACGCCTCGGTCGTCGAGACGTGGATCAGCGCGGCCGCCTCGGCAAGCCGAGGATCACGGGCGCGCAATGCGGCGAGGATCTCAGCGTGCTCCAAGATCGTGCGTTCCTTGGCGCCGGCCTCGACGACCCCTCTCCACACTCGGGCCCGGCTCGTGCGGCTCGACACCCCGTTGAGCATCGAGGCCAAGGTCTCGTTGCCGGCGGCCCTCGCCACGAGCTCGTGGAACTGGGCGTCGAACTGGACCAGCTCGTCCTGGGAAGGGGCTTCAGACATCCGATGTAAACAGGCTCCAAGTTCGTCGAGCGCCCCGTCGTTGATCCGGCTCGCCGCCATAGCGGTCGCGGCTGGCTCGAGGATGCGTCGCACCTGGACGAGCTCGAGGGTGAAATCATCGTGCATCAGGTCAGCCGCTGCGCCGATGCCCTCGAGCAAGAGTTCAGGCCGCAGGCTGGTCACGTACGTGCCGTCTCCTCGCCGGACATCCAGGACCCGTGCGGTCACGAGGGCTCTGACAGCCTCCCTCACCGTGCTTCGGCTGGTGCCCAGGGCGTCCGCGAGCTCGGCCTCAGGAGGGAGACGGGAGCCGGGGGTGAGCTCGCCGGTGGCGATGAGATCCCGAACGTGTTGGATGGCGGCCTCTGTGAGCGGTGCCCCCAACGTTTCTCACCTCCCGGCCACAAGACAGTAGACATCGGATGTCTGGCGGCGTATCTTACGCCACGTTGATCGTTCGGGGGAACGGTCAGGGGGAAAGGTTCGATGACCGACGTGGCCGATCCGGAGCGCACGACGATGGCCGATCCGGCTGAAGCGCCCGCCTCCGGTGTGGAACCGCCCTCTGGCGACCCGGCGGCCGGGTCCGATCGATCCGTCCGGCGCTTCCGTCTCCTCGGGCTCACGCTGGCAGTGTTCCGGCTCGGTCCGATCCTGATCCTCGGCGGTCTGATCGTGGCGATGTCGTTTCTCTCGCCCGTGTTCTTCACGACCGAGAATGCCGGGAACGTGCTGTCGCAGACGGCCGTCATCGCGATCCTGGCCATCGGGCAGCTGTTCGTGATCATCACCCGCGGCATCGACCTCTCGGTCGGTGCGAACCTCGCACTCGCGTCGGTCGTCGGCGCGTTGGCGTTTCAACACGGCGCCTCGGGCTGGTTGGTGATCCTCATCATGCTCGCGTCCGGCGCCGCGGTTGGTCTGGTCAACGGGGGATTCTTCGTGTGGGGACGATTGCCCCACCCGTTCATCATCACCTTGGCGACTTTGAGCATCGCCCGAGGCCTTGCATTGCGGTTGTCCGGGGGACAGCCACAGCGGGGCATGCCGTCCATCGTGCGCACGATCGGAAGCGGGTCTGTCGGCTGGCTTCCGTACTCCACGTTCCTCGTCATCGGCATCGCGCTCGTCGCGGCGGTGATCGGCACGCGCCTCGTTTGGGGACGGTGGATCTACGCGGTCGGTGGCAACCCGGAGGCCGCTCGTCGCACCGGCATCCCCGTGGGTGCGGTGCTCATCTCGATCTATGTGCTGTGCGGCCTCCTCGCCGGCGTCGCGGCGATCGTCACCTCGGGCCGTCTCAACGCGGGGTCGCCCACGTCTGGGAACTTGGCCGAGCTCGATTCGATCGCCGCCGTCATCATCGGAGGAGCCAGCTTCCTCGGCGGCCGCGGCACGGTGATCAACGCCCTGGTGGGCGCGTTGATGATCGGAGTGATCCGTAACGGGATGAACCTGTTGAACGTCGACGCGTTCTTGCAGCCGATCGTCATCGGCATCGTGATCGTGCTCGCGGTCGAGGCCGACGTGCTGCGGGCTCGCCTGGAAGATCGATTCCGGGTGATGCAGGCGGCGCTCGCATGACCGCGCTCGCGGTGCGCGGAGCGACGAAGCGCTTCGGCGCGGTGCTCGCGCTGGAGTCGGTCGACATCGAGGTGGGCGCGGGCGAGGTGCTCGCGATCCTGGGAGACAACGGCGCCGGGAAGTCGACGCTGATCAAGTGCATCAGCGGCGTCCACCGTCTCGACGCCGGCACGATCGAGGTCGGCGGAAAGCCCGCGACGATCACGTCGCCCGCGGCAGCGCGGAGCTACGGCATCGAGACCGTGTATCAAGACTTGGCGCTTTTCGACAACCTCGACCCGGCCGCGAACTTCTACGCGGGCCGCGAAGACGCCGGGCCGAGCTGGCTTCCGGCACCGCTTCGCGTCCTGCGTCGCCGGTCGATGGCCTCCGCGACCACCGCGGTGCTCGACCGTCTGCAGGTCACTCTGCCCGACTCAGCGGCAAACGTCGGGCTGATGTCAGGCGGCCAGCGTCAGGTCATCGCGGTCGCGCGAGCCGCCGCGTTCGCATCCAAGGTCGTCATCCTCGACGAGCCGACGGCCGCGCTTGGCGTGCGGGAGTCGCGGCGTGTCCTCGACCTGATCGGTCGTCTTCGTGACGAGGGCCATGCAGTGATCGTCATCTCCCACGCGATGGATCACGTGACCGAAGTCGCCGATCGCGCCGTCGTCATGCGACGTGGGCGAAAGGTCGGCGAAGAGATCCCGAGCCCCGAGAGCCAAGAAAGGATCGTCGCCCTCATCGTCGGCACGGCTGGCTGAGCCGCTCGGTCCACACACCGGTCGCCACTGGGTTGGTCGCGCGCGCTTCTGAACCATCACACACATCAGGCAACGAGCACACAAGGGAGCATCATGAGACGGAAGATCGGCATCACACCGTGGGCGGGCTTGGTGCTCTGCGCCAGCCTTCTGCTCGGCGTCACCGCGTGCGGGGACGATTCTGGAAGTAGCGCCGGAACCACGTCGGGCGGCGGCGCCGCGACGACCGGAGGCGGGGGCGCCGCGACGACCGGAGGTAGCGGCGGGGAGGCGATGAAGATCGGGTTCATCACGAAGTTCCCGGTCGACTTCTACGACACGATGGTCCAAGGCGCGAAGGACTGGAACAAGGACCATCCCGAGGTGACGTTGATCTTCGCTCAGGGCGCGAGCGGCACTGACGACGAAGGCGAGATCAACGCGATCCAGTCGATGGTCACCCAGGGAGTGAAGGCCATCGCCATCACCCCGACGAGCCCGAACGTCCAAGATGAGCTCCAGAAGGCCGTCGACGCCGGCATCGTCGTGGTGCTCGTCGACAACGACATCCCCGACTGGGACGGCAAGGTCTCTGTGGTGGCCACGGACAACCTGGCGGGCGGCAAGCTCGCCGGGGAGTTCATGAAGGGCCAGGTCCCGGCTGGTGCACAGATCGGCATCCTCCAAGGCGTACCGGGCGCGCCCTCGCTCGACGATCGCGTGACCGGCTTCCTCGACGGGTTGGGCGACGGCTACGACATCGTGTCCAAGCTGCCGACTGACTGCGATCAGACGAAGGGCCTCAACGCGGCGCAGGACATGCTGACCGCCAATCCGGACATCGCCGCCATCTACGGCGCCTGTGGCCCTCCGATCATCGGTGCTCTCGAGGCGATCGACACGGCTGGCAAGACACTCGTGACCGTCGGCTTCGACGCGGGCCCGGACGAGATCACGGCGATCTTGGCAGGCACCGAGACGGCGTCGGTCGCGCAGTTCCCGGCCAAGATGGGTGAGCTCGGCGCGGACACCGCATTCAAGGCGGCGAACGGTGAGGACGTTGCTCCGAACATCGACACCGGCACCGCGATCGTGACCAAGGACAACGCGGCCGACTTCCAGTGAGCGCACGCCGGGGAGCGCGGCTCGCGCGCTCCCCGGCCTGCCTCTCTCCCGCTCATCTGGACTACGCCGATCGGAGACACCGATGACCCGCATCACCGCGCTCGACGTCATCGACGTGCGCTTCCCGACCTCCCGCGAGCTCGACGGGTCGGACGCCATGAATCCCGAGCCCGACTACTCGGCGGCCTACCTCGTCATTCGCACCGACGATCCCGCGGTATCAGGATGCTCGTTGCTCTTCACGACCGGCAGAGGCAACGAGGTCGCCTGCGCCGCGATCAACGCTTTGGCGCCGTACCTGGTCGGTCTCGAGCTGTCCGCGCTGGTCGCAGACATCGGAGCGTTCGCGCGCGTGCTCGTGTGGGACGGGCAGCTGCGCTGGCTCGGGCCGGAGAAGGGCGTCATGCACATGGCGATCGGGGCGGTCGTGAACGCGCTGTGGGACCTCCGGTCGCGCCTCGAAGAGCGCCCGCTCTGGCAGGTGTTGGTGTCGCTCACGCCGGAGGAGGTCGTCGCCCAGATCGACTTCACCTACATCGACGACGCCCTGTCTCCGGCCGAAGCGCTGTCCATCCTGGAGGCGGCCGCTCGGAACAAGCACGAGCACATCGACGACCTCGAGCGCGACGGCTTTCCCGCTTACACCACATCTGCCGGCTGGCTCGGCTACGACGACGCCAAGGTCGATCGGCTCGCGCGGCAAGCGGTGAACGACGGCTTCACGATGATCAAGCTCAAGGTCGGCGCCGACGTGCACTCGGACATGCGGCGTCTCCAGGTCGCCCATGCTGCCGTCGGAACGTCAGCCCTCGTGGCGGTGGACGCGAACCAACGGTGGGGAGTGGGCCAGGCGGTTGAGTGGATGAAGCATCTCGCAGAGTTCGAGCCCTATTGGATCGAGGAACCCACGTCACCCGACGACGTACTCGGACATCAGACGATTCGCCGTGCGGTGAGTCCCATCCGCGTCGCGACGGGCGAACACGTCCAGAACCGGGTCATCTTCAAGCAGCTGCTTCAGGCTGAGGCGATCGACGTCGTGCAGATCGACGCGTGCCGCGTCGGGGGAGTGAACGAGAACCTCGCGATCATCCTGCTCGCCGCGAAGTTCGGTGTGCCTGTGTGCCCTCACGCGGGCGGTGTCGGATTGTGCGAGATGGTGCAGCATCTGGCCATGTTCGACTTCGTCGCCGTGAGCGGCACGTTCGAGGAACGTTGGATCGAATACGTCGACCACTTGCACGAGCACTTCACCGCTCCGGTGCGTGTCGAGCGAGGGCGATACGGGCGCCCTCAGCGCCGGGCGGCGGGGCCCAGCTTCGCGATGCGTCGATCGCCGAGCACCGGTTTCCCGACGGCCCGGTGTGGGCGCGCCTCGGTGTGACGGCTCTTCGCGTCGACGCGCATCACCACCTCTGGGACCTATCGGTGCGCTCGCAGCCGTGGATCGATCCGGTGGACATGGCCGCAATCGACCGGAGCTTCGATCTTCATGACCTGGCGGAAGCCAAGGGGACTCTCATCGACCGCACCGTCGTGGTCGAGGCATCCTCGCTTGTAGCGGAGACCGAGGAGCTGTTGGCGACCGCCGCGGCCGATCCGCTCATCAGTGGTGTCGTCGGGTTCGTCGATCTCACGGCATCCGACGTCGGCGAGCAGATCGATCGGTTGCGCGCGGCGGTGGGCGGCAGCTGCCTCGTTGGCATCCGGAGCCCCGTGCAAGACGAGCCCGATCCTCGATGGCTGGAGCGCAGTGACGTCATCGCCGGTCTGAGGGCCGTGGCCGCTCGGAGCCTCGTCTACGACCTGCTCGTGTTGCCTCATCAGATCGATGCGGCCATCGAGGTCGTGGCGCAGGTGCCCGAGGGGCGCTTCGTCGTCGACCATCTCGCGAAGCCGGCGATCGTCGACGGGCAGTGGGAGCCGTGGGCGTCAGCAATAGCCGCCCTCGCCTTGTTCGAGAACGTGTCGTGCAAGCTCTCCGGCATGGTGACCGAAGCCGACTGGAGCGGCTGGTCAGTGGACGACCTCCGGCCCTACGCCGACCACGTGATCACTGCCTTCGGTCCCGATCGAGTGCTCTTCGGTTCGGACTGGCCGGTGTGCACGCTTGCAGCGTCCTACGAAGAGGTTGTCAGCGCGGCGGACCAGCTGATCGCCGATCTGTCCGAGGCCGAACGTGACGCTGTCCTCGGCGCGAACGCGACGCGGATCTACCGCCTCGATCATCGGGAGGTTTCGTGAAGGGCGTCCGGATGCTCGTCACCGGCGCCGGCTCGGGCATCGGCCAGGCCGTCGCCGCCGAGGCGCTCGCCCGCGGTGCACGCGTCGCGGCGCTCGACGTGGATCCCTCCGGGGCCCCAGACGGCGCAGTCAGGCTGCCGGCCGACGTAACCGACAACGAGGCGGTCGTGCGCGCTGTCGATGAAGCGGCTGCCGCGATGAGCGGCATCGATGTCGTCATCAACAACGCGGGGATCGGAGCCCAGGGCACGGTCGAGGCGAACCCAATCGACGAGTGGCAACGCGTTTTCGACGTGAATGTGTTCGGCATGGTCCGCGTGAGCCGAGCCGCTCTGCCCTACCTCCGGAGGTCGGGCTGCGCGGCGATCGTCAACACATGCTCGATCGCTGCGACCGCGGGGTTGCCCGAGCGTGCGCTGTACAGCGCGACCAAGGGAGCCGTGCTGTCGCTCACGCTCGCCATGGCGGCCGATCACCTCCGCGAGGGGATCCGGGTGAACTGCGTGAACCCGGGCACCGCGGACACCCCATGGATCGGCCGGCTCCTCGAGAAGGCCGCGGATCCGGCAGCCGAGCGCGCGGCGCTCGAAGCTCGCCAACCCTCGGGACGACTTGTCTCTGCCGCGGAGGTGGCAGACGCAATCCTTTACCTGGCGTCGCCGGCGGCCAGCGCGACGACGGGGATCGCCCTTGCTGTCGATGGGGGAATGCAGGGCCTGCGCCTCCGACCGCCGCAGTAGCTGTTGATCGCATCCCCGTTGTTCGTGAGGGGACTGCAGAATGATGCTCGGGTGAGGATCGGCGTGTGCTCCGACGTGCACGGTCGCCATGACCGGCTCCTGGCTGTGCTCGGCGCCATGGCAGCAGCCGGGGTCGACGAACGCTGGTGCCTCGGTGATCTGGTCGGAGGCGAGCCGCCCACGGTTGAGCTATTAGGCGCGGCTCGCCAGCTCGACCTACTCATCGCGGGAAACCACGACGCCTGGGCGCTCGGACCAGACCGGGTCGTCGCCCACGGACGCGACGTGTTCAGGTTGTCGACCGCGCAATCGCCAGCCGTCACGGCATCGACTGCTGGCACGGCTCGCCGCGCCACCCCCTGCTCGGGTTCCTCACCGAGGCGTCTGCCGCCCGAATCCTGCCCCGCCGCCCCCTGGGCTCGCTCGGACTCGTCGGCCATACGCATGAACCGGCGCTCTTCGCCTACGACGGCGCCGCTACGACCGCGATGCGGCCCGTCCCCGGCGAGTCTTACGACTGGCTCGCGGCGGGCGCCTGCATGGCCAACCCGGGGGCGGTCTGCGGCAACCCTCGCGATGCGGCGAGCTGGTGGCTCATCGTCGACATCGACACCCGCGTGCTGCGGTGGCACCGCAAGGAGTTCGGGTAAGAAGACACTGCCGCTGCCGGCTTGTGAGGCACGTCGCGGGTACCTGTTGCACGAATCCGTCGTCCGTCGCGAGGCAGCGGCCAACCTGCCAGGACAAATCACGTCAAGCCGTAACTCGCATGGGCCGAAATCGCAGGGCGACCGCCCCCGACCGGAACTCATGGCGATCCACGAGCTCGAGCTGGATTCGCTCGCGCAGACCGGCGAGCAACGTCGGACCGTGTCCGGCAAGGACCGGCTGCACAAGGAACTCGTACTCGTCGATCAGTCCCAGATCTGCCAACGCCAGGGGGAGCGTCACGCCGCCCACGAACAGGCCCTCGCCTGGCTCCTGCTTGAGCCGCTGAACCGCTTGCCCCAAGTCGCCTCGCACCAGCTCGGCATTCCAATCGACCCCGCTCAGCGTGCTCGACACGACGTACTTCTTCGCCCGGTCGATGGTCTCGGCGAACGGGATGTCCCACTCATCCATCCAGTCAGGCCACGTGCCCGTGGCCGGCTGCCGCCACGCCGACTCCATCATCTCGTAGGTCACCCGGCCGAATAGCAGGGCATCGGCTCGTGCCATCTCAGCGGTCCAGTAGCGCATCGACTCCTCGTCCGGGGGGAGCCCCGCCTCGTGATGGCAGCAGCCGTCGAGCGTGACGTTGATCGAGTATCGAAGAGGTCTCATCTCGTTGCTCTCCCTTGATCCGCGCCACACGTTCACCGGACCGTACGGCCACCGGACTACGACGAGAGTTCAGCTCGGCGCGACCACCAGGTCTCGGCGGCGGTCATTGCGTTCTCGGCCTCGTGGATGCCGTCGCCCACGAGCCCTGCGGTGGCAGCCCAGTGCAGGGGTACAAGGGCGAGAGCGCCGGGGAGCCAACGGTGCTCGTCGCAAGTCAGCGGTTCCGGAGCCGTGCTTTCGTAGGCGTCGAGCAGTCGTCGCGGTTCGAGCAATTCGCCGCCCTGTGCGACGTGGTGCAGGCTGGCCGCGAGGTCGTACAGCCGCTCCCTGACCCTCGCAAAATCGAGGTCGAAGGTGGCCCATGAGCCGTCTGACAGCTCTCCCGCGTTGCCCAATTTGTAGTCCCCATGAATCGGAGCGCATGGCAGTTCGACCTCCTTCCGGAGCTTGGAGAGCTCGCCAGTCAGTTGGCGCATCCGATGCACGACCGGCTCGCTGCGGGGTCCGAGCCTGCGGCGTGTGAAGCCGACCGAGTAACGCAGTTGGCCGAAGGTTCTGTGGTCGTCGAGGGGTTCGGGCGGACTGGGCTCCCAGACTGCTTTGAGCGCAGTGTGAAAGCGACCGAGCTCCTCGAATAGGCGGACGTAGGAGTCCTCGTCCGCCCGCGGCTGGACGTGATCGACGAACTCCTCAATCTCGGCCCAACGATCAGCGACCCTCACGAGGTCGCAGCCGGAAGTCCGAATCGGCCGAGCGACGCGGACTTGCGTGCGCTGGAGCCGCTCCCGCAGGCGCCGCAGTCCCGCTACCCGGCCGCGGCGGACCCAGGGCCTATGAACCCGGAGGACAACCGGCGGCTCAGCGCCTATCCGCACGTTGAGGTTGAACCCACCGCCAATGTCTGCCCATCCGTCCCCTCGCGAGCACGCGGGCGATCAGGGCCGAGACGGCCGGGTCATCTGGGCTGGCTCTCGGTCCGAACCAGCGCGGCAAGGGAGGGGGAGAGGTCGAAGCTTCGACTCCGGTCACGGCAATGGCCCACCAGCGCACCCGAGGAAGGGTCCGCCGGCGAGCATGGCGCCATCTTGCCGCGACGCTCTGACGGCCGGCATAGCCATTCGATCGGCAGGGGCAACCGCCGCTCGTAGTGTGCGGTTCCATCCGCGACCGTCGATGCGAATGGAACCTATGACCACTCCGAATCAGATCGGCATCACGATCGATTGTCCCGACGCATCACGGCTGGCCTCGTTCTGGGAGAGCTGCTTGGGCTACACGCGCAGGCCAGCGACGTCCGGTGGGCCTTACGTCACGCTGGAACGAGGGGACGGCGGTCCGGACGGGCCTCCGTTGATCACGTTTCAGACGGTTCCAGAGCCGAAGACGGCCAAGGCGAGAATGCACCTCGACCTCTTTGTCGAGCATGCGCAACCTCTCGTCGACGAGATGCAGGAAGCCGGCGCCTCGGTGCTGTCCCATACGGAGGCAGGCGACTGGACCACACGGGTGCTCCGGGATCCTGCTGGGAACGAGTTCTGCGTCATCGGACCTGACTGAGCGAACAGAGCCGAGCGGGAAGAGCGCGCGCTGCGTTGAGCACAGCGCGCGCACGACGGAGGCACGCGACGCCCACGTGACTGGCAACGGACTCGTCGGGCGGACTCGAACGCGGGGCTGCGGGGCGGCGCCGCTGGAGGCGCGCCGAGACCAAGACATCGAGGTCACTCCGCGGGTGCGCCAATGGCCTCGGCGAGGAAGCTGAGGACCGTCGGGATCTGGCTGGCCGCGTCGAAGTCCGTGTAATGGCCGGAGCCGGGCACGATCACGAGCTGCGATCGCCCGGGCCCGGCCACGGCCTCGATCGCGTCGTGGAGCGCAACGCTGCCCTGATACGGCACGACGCAGTCGACGTCGCCGTGCTCGATGAGGAACGGGGGGACCACGCGGCCGGGCACCAGGTAGGTGACGGGGTTCGCGGTCGCGGCGAGCTCGGGCACCTCGGCGGGCGGTGCACCGAGCAGCTGCGACGAGGCGGGGTCGGGCTCGTCCGGCGCCCGCAGCGCACCGGCACACGCCGGGTTCGCGGCGAGCTGCGCGTCGGCGGTGACGAGATCGACCGGGCCGTACCCAATCAATTACTGCGCTCACGGCGCTCGACACGTCACGGTTGCCGAGCGCCGGATCGTCGAAGGCGGCCTCGCCGGCGGACGTGCCCAGCAGCGCCGCAAGATGGGCGCCGGCGGACTCACCTGCCGCAGCGATGCGGTCGGGATCGATGCCGTACGCCGCAGCGTTCGCCCGCAGCCAGCGGATCGCCGCTTTCACGTCGAGCAGCTGTGCGGGGAACACCGCCTCGCCCGACAGCCGGTAGTTGATGCTCGCGACGGCGTATCCCTCTGCCACCAACAGGGGGACGACTCCGGCCGCGTACTCGTTGCGCTTGTCGCCGGCCATCCACGCGCCGCCGTGGATGAAGACCAACAGCGGCAGCGGCGGCTCGGCATTCGGTGGCAGGTACAGGTCGAGGCGCTGCGCTTCCGACTGTGACGCGTACGCGACGTTGCCCACGTCGGGGAGCGGATGCCACGCGGGCTCCGTCGTCGATGTCGCCCTCCCGTCGGAGGCCGCGCTCGACGTCGTGGGGGTGGAGGACTGGTCGGGGAGGACCGGAGCGGTGGCATCGCCCCCGCCGCACGCGGCGAGCAGCATTGCCATCGCGGCGAGTACGGCTGGAAGCCCGCAAGCAGGTCGTGATGGTCCGGACATGTTGGTCCTCCGTCCGCCTTTCATCAAGCCACCGCGCGCGCTCGGCCGCCAGGGCCGTTGGTCCCCAACGCCGCCGGTCCCCACGCGGAGGGGTTGGGTACAACCTCTTCCGAAGCAACGGATGACTCGCGCCGTGTCGCCTAGCGAGCATTCGAGGACCAACGGCTCTGTTCGATCACTCGCGAGATCCGTAGTCTCGGTGACCAAAGGAAGGACGACGGGATGGCCCAAGGACGACTCACGGGGGTGTCGTGGCGGGAGTTGTCATCAGAACCGACATCGACGGTGTCGCCAGCCGGCTCGACCACCGCGGCGAAGACGATGACCTCCCATGCCGCGCTCGGCTCGGCCCCCTCGCTTCGCATCGGCGACACGCCGCTACCGGTTCTCGGGAGCGCGCGGGTGTACGTGTGCGGCATCACCCCGTACGAGACGACCCACGTCGGGCACGCGGCCACGTTCGTGTGGGCCGACGTCGCCGCCCGGGTGCTCCGACTGGCGGGGGCGACCGTCGAGGTGTGCCGCAACGTGACCGACGTCGACGACCACGTCCTCATCCAGGCGAAGCGCGACGGTGTGCCGTGGCGATCGCTGGCCATCCAGGAGACGTACCGGTTCGAGCGCGACATGGCGCAGCTCGGGGTCGTCCGACCGACCTATGAGCCCCGCAGCCGCGACTATGTCGACG
Organism: uncultured Actinomycetes bacterium; assembly: GCA_963810915.1. Lineage (GTDB taxonomy): Bacteria > Actinomycetota > UBA4738 > UBA4738 > HRBIN12 > JAOUEA01. Next base: position 11,506 of record CAWEPH010000015.1, read on the forward strand.
AGGTCATCGCGCTCGCGGCCCATCTCCTCTCGAACGGCGCGGCGTACGAGCGCAACGGCTCGGTGTACTTCCGTGGCGCCGATGTCGCGTCGAGAGCTGGACTGGACCGAGCCAGCGCGATGGAGCTTGCGCGCCAGCGCGGCGGTCACCCCGACGATCCGGACAAGGACGATCCACTCGACGCGGCGCTGTGGCAGCGATCCGCCGGCGATGAACCGGCGTGGCCGAGCCCTTGGGGTCCCGGGCGGCCGGGTTGGCACGCCGAGTGCACGGCGATGTCGTTGGCGACGTTTGGCCCGACGGTCGACCTTCACGTCGGTGGGGAAGATCTCGCCTTCCCGCATCACGCCTACGAAGCGGCTCAGGCCGAGGCCTTCACCGGAGTGCGACCCTTCGCACGGGCATGGATGCACGTCGGCAGCGTGCTCGTCGACGGCGAGAAGATGGCCAAGTCCACCGGCAATCTCGTGTACGTGCACGACGTGCTCGACCGATACCCGCCGGGCGCGTTGCGGTTGCTGATCCTGTCGCGACCATGGAGCGAAGCTTGGGAGTTCGACGAGGCTGGGCTCGAGCAGGCCGCTGGCGACCTGGAGAGCCTGTGGCGCTACGGCGCGGAGCCAGGTGACCGTGACGTCGCGGAGCACGAGGTCGCGATTGCTCTCCTCGACGACCTCGATGTCCCCAGAGCACTTGCCATGGCCAAGCAATCGGGGGGGCAAGTGCTCCGCGATCTCGTCGCGCTCCTCGGGCTCTCCTGAGGCGCCGGGAGCGCTGTTGCGGCGGCTGCCTCGAGGGCGCTGAGCCAGGACCGTCAGGCTGCCAGGCACTCGTCGATGAAGGCATCGAACGTCGACCGGCTCGGTGTGATGCGCAGGTGTCCGTTGATCCTGTCGATGTCGAGCGCTGGGCAGAAGAAGCTCATCTCGTCGACGAAGAAGTGCGGCGAGCCGATCACTCCGCGCGCTTGGCCCTCATGCCAGTCGGCGTGCACCGACTCCACCGCGTTCAGGCCGGTGGGGAGGCCGACGGAAGCGGCGACGCGGTCGAGCTCATCCTGCTTCGCGATGTCGCGACCTTCCTCGAAGAACGCGTCGCGCAGCGCGAGGCTCACGCGTTCGCCGAGTCGGATGTCTCGGTCGTAGGCGGCCGCAGCCAGGCCAAGCGCGGGAAGCGACGATGACGGAAACGCACCGGCGTCGAAGGCCGCGAACAGATCGGGCGCGACTTGGCTGCGGAGCGCGTCGACCTCTTCGGCGATCAGGCCGGCGTCGAGATCTGCACCGTTCACGAGCTCGAGCGGCCAGGCGCGGACTCGCAGGCGGACATCTACGTCCTCGCAGCGTGCGTTGCTCGACGAGCCGCCTCAGCCCGACGTGCGTGAACGGGCACCGCACGTCTGCGAACACCTCGACGGTCTTCACGTGAAGATGATCTGCCCGCCGGCAGCCTTCTCGTAGAACTCGCCGACGGTGATGATGTCCTGGACCTGAGGGATGAAGTCGTTCTTCTCGAGGCCGAAGAGATCGACCGACGCTTTGCATGCATACAGACCGGCGCCGGTGTCGGCGATCATCTCGATGAACTCGGGGACGGAGGGGATGTCGAGCCCTTCCATCTTCTTGTTCATGTAGTGCGTCATGACCCCGGAGACCCCAGGGAGCCCTCCGAGAAGCGTCATCATGTGGAGCCCGGGGTTGCCGACGGTGGAGATCTTGATGTGCTCGTGACGCTCCTTGTGGATCGCGTCGAGGCCGAAGAACGTGAAGAACAGGTTCGCTTCGATGCCCTCGGCACGCGCCCCGTTCGCCATGATCAGCGCGGGGTAGACGCCGTCGAGCGAGCCCTTCGAGACGATGATCGAAACCTTCTCGATCGGTGTGGGCGTATCCATGTGCTCCTCCTCTGAGATGGGGCGTTCAGATGCAGCCGCGGGGCTTCGGGATGCCGGCGATCTTGGCGGCGACCTTCGCGGGACCTTTCGGGAACAGCTGGTAGAGCTCTTTGACCGAGACCCCCGACGTCTTGCCGAGCACGCGCACTGTTGGACCGGTGCCCTTCTCGAGGTACTCGGCGCGCATGAATCGGATCACCTTCCAATGCTCGTCGGTCAGCTCCTCGATGCCCTCGCGCCGAGCGAGCTCCGGAACCATCGACTCGGTCCATTGCGCCGGATCGACGAAGAACCCCTCCTCGTTCAGATCGACGTGTGTCTCAGCAAACGTGGCGACCGTCATGTCGTCCTCTCCTTCCCAGCGGTGGGCATGTTCGAGCCGATGCCGGGGATGTCGCGCCCCGGCAGCAGGCTGTGCCAGTAGAACCACTCGAACATCAGCTTCCCGAGGTGGTTCAGCCGCGATTCCTTCAGCAGCGGCAAACCGACCCCGGCCGGGAAGTGGCCGGGGAGTGGTTCGGTCTCGTAGTTGAAGTCGATCAGCAGCGCTTTGTGGAAGCCCGTCTCGATGAAGCAGTTCGTGTGCCCATCGAAGGTCGCGTCGAGGGGTTCATTGGCGAGGTATCGACGCACATTCTCGGTGAGCACCTCACCTTCGAAGTGAGTAACCGATCCCGCTTTCGAAGTCGGAACGTTCGCAGCGTCCCCGATCACGAAGATGTTCGCTGCTGCCTTCGCTTGCAACGTGTGCTCGTCCGTCGGCACGAAGTTCAACTCGTCACCGAGCCCGGGAGAGCGGCCGACGTAAGCAGCGCCCCCGTGGAGCGGGACCACGACAGCGAGGTCGAAGGGGACCTCGCGTCCGTCGTAGCCGATGAGCCGACCGCCGCTCCCGTCGACCTCACCGGTGTTGAACTCCGTGACGAGCTCGACGCCCTTCTCGGCGAGCATCCCGCTGAGCCGAGCCGACGCGACCGGCTTGGTGAACGCACCGTCCAAGGGCGTGACATACGTGAGCTCGATCTGATTCCTGATGCCGCGCTCCCGGAAGTACCAGTCGGCGAGGAAGCAGAACTCGAGCGGTGCAACCGGGCACTTGATCGGCATGTCGACCACGTTGACGACGAGGCGCCCCCGGTCGAGTGTGGCCAGCGCAGCGCCGAGCGCGGCCGCGCCCTCGGGTGTGTAGAAGGTGAAGACCTTCTCCATCCAGCCCGGTCCTGTGAGGCCCTCGGTCTCCTCGGGAACGAGCGTCGCACCCGTCGCGATGATCAGCACGTCGTATGCGAAGGTCGTGCCGTCCGGGAGATGAACCTCGTTCTTCTCTATGTCGACACGGTCGATGTCCGACTCGCAGAACGCGATGCCGTCGTGAAGCTGACGATGACGCGGTCGCACGAGGTGCTCGGCGTGAGTCAGCCCGAAGGGGACGAAGAGCAACCCGGGCTGGTAGACGTGCCGATCGTCTAGATCGATGACCGTGATCGACACGTCCATGCTCGAGAGCATCCGACGGAGGCGGTTCGCGGCAAGCGTCCCGCCGGTGCCTCCACCGAGCACGACGATTCGCTTCACGGCGTGCAACCTCCTCATCGTCTCGTACGGATTCACCGTATGAATGAGGGGTCGTGGCACACAGAGGCGAAGGTC